>CAXXNQ010000001.1:0-21175 GCA_963667085.2 Acidimicrobiales bacterium | reverse complement strand
GTGCCATACCGACGGCGTGATGTCGGGGTCCCAGGAAACTTGGCCGTCATAGTGGGTGTGAATGTCGACGAAGCCGGGGGTGACGAGGAGACCGTCAGCATCGAGTTCTTGGCGACCTGAGGCGGTGATCTTGCCGATTTCGGTGATGGTGGCGTTGTCGACGGCTATGTCGGCGGTGAAACCTGGCTGGCCGGTACCGTCGACGACTGTTCCGGCGCGGATGACGAGATCGTGCATATGTCGAAGTTAGTCTCTCGGCATGAGTGATGAATTGGCGATCAGGAATGTGGTGGCTCGATTGGCGATGTTGGCGGATGAGGGGGACTTGGAGGAGTACGTGGACTTGTTCACGGACAACGCTCGGTGGGACATGCCGGGTGGAGAGTTGCAGGGGCGAGAGAATCTCCTGGCGGGAGCTATAGAGCGCCGAGCCGCGGGGGACGGTCGGACCCGGCAGCAATACTCGCCATGTGATCACTACTCAGGCAGTGGTGGTGGACGGAGACGAGGCCGCATCTGATGCCTATTGGCAGTTTTGGGTGAACACCGCCACCGAGCCGTCGATTGCGTTGTTTGGAACCTACCGGGATCGTTTGGTGCGTACGGACGGCGAGTGGAAACTGGCTCACCGTACGATCTCATTCGGCTAAGGGGGCAGGAATTGTCGGTGCTTGACGGCAGAGTGGCGGTGGTCACCGGCGGTGGCCGGGGCATTGGTCGGGCCATTGCCTTGGGGATGGCCAAGGAGGGGGCCGCGGTGGTGGTTTCGTCCCGTACCCAAGAGCAGCTTGACCGGGTGGTGGCCGAAGTCAACCACGCCGGTGGCGAGGGGCTGGCGGTGACCGCGGACGCTGCCGACGAGGACCAAGCCCGCTCGCCGGTGAGGGCGGCAGTAGACGAGTTCGGGCGGGTCGACGTGCTGGTGAACAACGTGGGCGGCTCTTCGGCCGGAAACCACGATCCGTTCTCGGGTGATTCGGGGGCGTTTATGGGCACCTTGACGTTGAACCTGATTTCGGCCTTTTGGACCAGCCAGGAGGCGCTTATCCCGATGCGAGAGCAAGGGCATGGCCGCATCATCAACATCGGCTCGGGTGCGTCCAAGAGGGCGGCGGCCAGCGTGGCCTACACCGCGGCCAAGCACGGCCTGGTCGGCCTGACCAAGCAGTTGGCAATGGCCGCGGCACCGTATGGAATCACGGTGAACTGCCTCTGTCCGGGATGGACCAATACCGCGTTGGTGGACTTCGAAAAGCTGGCCGCGGCCAAGGGGGTGACCGCGGCCCAGGCCGAGGCCGACGCCCATGCCGACAGCGCCCAGCGTCGGATCTTGGAGCCCGAGGAGCTGGCTCCGATGGCCGTGTTGTTGGCCTCAGAAGCGGGCGGGGGCATCACCGGACAAGTGATCAGCGTGGACGGGGGCTATCGCCTCTGATTGTCATGGAGATCGCGGCGTTCCAACAGCTCATGGACGACCTGTACGGTCCACAGGACCGGGAACGGGGCATCGCGGCCACGGTGGCGTGGTTATGCGAAGAACTGGGAGAGCTGGCCCAGGCGGTGCGGAAGGGGGATGATGCGGATCGACTACATGAGCTGGGGGATGTGCTGGCTTGGTTGGCGTCGTTGGCCAATCAGCTGGGGTTGAGCTTGGAAGAAGCGGCCCTGCGCTATCGAGACAACCCGCCGCGCTAGGTAAGGAGCGCTTCGGCGATTTGGATGGCGTTGAGGGCGGCGCCTTTGCGGAGGTTGTCGCCGGCGACGAAGAGAGACAGGCCGTGGGGAACGGTGGAGTCGACGCGGATGCGGCCTACCAGGGTGGGGTCGATGCCGGCGGCGGCCAAGGGTGTGGGCACGTCGCCGAGCATGACGCCGGGGGAGTCCGATAGCAGTTCGGCGGCCCGCTCCGGGCTGAGAGGGCGGTCGAACTCGGCGTTGATGGCCAGGCAGTGGCCGGTGAACACCGGCACGCGCACGCAGGTGGCGCTCACCGCCAAATCGGGCAGCTCCAGAATCTTGCGGCTCTCATCGGTCAACTTGCGCTCCTCGGAGGTTTCCCCGGAACCATCGTCAATCCACGATCCGCACTCGGGGACCACGTTGAAGGCGATGGGGGCGGCGAAAACCGCGGGGGCGGGCAACGAGACGGCTTGGCCATCGTGGGTGAGGCCGATGGCATCGTCGGCCACCTTGCGTACTTGCTCGTCCAGTTCGGCTACCCCGGCCAATCCGCCCCCCGACACGGCCTGGTACGAGGAGATCACCAGTCGGCGCAATCCGGCTTCAACGGCCAGCGGCTTGAGCACCGGCATGGCCACCATGGTGGTGCAGTTGGGGTTGGCCACGATTCCCCTGGGAATGTCGGCTAGGGCGTGGGCGTTGACCTCGGGCACCACGAGGGGCACGTCGGGGTCCATCCGCCACGCGGAGGAGTTGTCGATCACCGTGGCGCCAGCGTTTGCTACTCGGGGGGCCAGTTCTCGGGATGTGCCACCCCCCGCAGAGAACAGAGCGATGTCCACGCCGCGGTAATCGGCGTTAGCAGCGTCTTCCACCAGGAGGTCCTGATTTTGCCATGACATCGTGCGACCGGCGGAGCGAGCCGACGCCAGCACCCGCAGCTCATCAACCGGAAAATCACGTTCAGCCAGCAGGCGGCGCATCACTCCGCCGACCTGGCCAGTGGCACCTACAACTGCGACTCTCACGGCGAGAATTCTACTGTCGAAGACTTCTGAAACTGCTGTTGTTATTGAGCCAGGTCGAATGCAGCGTGCAGCGCTTGGGTGGCTGCGTCGGCATGTTCTTGGCGTATCACGCAGCTGATGCGAATGGGCGACGTGGAGATCATCTCGATGTTGATCTGGTTCTCCGACAGGGTCTCGAACATGGTGGCGGCCACGCCGGGATGGGATTTCATCCCGGCCCCCACGAGGCTGATCCGGGCGATGTCGCGGTCGGCGGCCACGGCGGCGGCACCGATCTCAGCAGCCACTGTCTCGGTGATGCTGGCGGCGGTGTCGGCATCACCGTCGGGGACAGTGAAGGAGATGTCGGTCTCGCCGTGCTCGGAGGCGTTCTGCACGATCATGTCCACGTTCACCCCCGCGTCGGCCAGCTTCCGGAACAAAGACGCGGCCACGCCGGGGCGGTCGGCCACCCCGGTGACGGTGATTTTGGCCTGGGAGGTGTCGGGGGTGACCGAGCGGATGATGGGTTGCTCCATGGTGGGCTCCTCTTTTACCACCCAGGTTCCCTGCTCCCAGGTGAATGCGGATCGAATATGCAGCTTGACCCCGTAATTCTGGGCTACCTCGACAGAGCGCATCGCCGGTTTGGGGCAGCCCACCGCGGTCATTTCCAGCAGCTCGTCGAAGGAGATGCTGCTCAGCTTGCGGGCTTTGGGGCAGACACGAGGATCAGTGGTGAACACCCCGGGCACGTCGGTGTACAGCTCGCAGGCATCGGCGCCCAGCGTGTGGGCCAGCGCCACTGCGGTGGTGTCGGAACCGCCCCGGCCCAGGAATGTCACATCGTTCTCGGTGCTGACCCCCTGCGACCCGGCCACCACCGGCACCCGGTTGGCATCCAAGGCAGCCTCAACTCGCCCAGGGGTGATCTCTAGGATTTTGGCATTGCCGTGGTTGGTGTCGGTCACGAACCCGGCCTGACTGCCGGTAAAGGAATCGGCGGGCACTCCGAGATCATGGAGGGCCATGCACACCAGGGCGCAAGCCTTGCGCTCGCCGGCGGTGATGAGCATGTCCATCTCCCGGCCCGGGTGAGTGTCGGACACCGCCGAAGCCAATGCGAGCAGTTCGTCGGTTTCCTTGCCCATGGCACTGATCACCAGGACCACTTGATCGCCCCGATTCCGGCATCGCCGCACATGATCGGCAACCTCGCGGATGCGGTCGGCGTTGGCCACCGACGTGCCGCCAAACTTCTGCACCACTAAGGCCACGAGATAAAACGCTATCGGCCCTTGCTCACTGCGCCGGTGGTTGTATTGCGAGTTTTTGGGGCTACTAAGTTTCAGGCGATGGCCACCAACAAGCGGCAGCGGCAGCGGGAGCGTCGGGAGGTTGCCCAGCAGCGGGCCAAGGTGACCGCAACCCGGGGTCGAATCCGCTCTCGAGGCGTGCGGGTCGCGCTGATCGCCGCCGTGATCGTGGTGGCCGTGTTGATTCTCTGGCTCTGGGTACGAGGCGACGACGAGGAGGCCACCCCAGTGGTCACCGAAACGGTGGAGTTTCCTGAGCTTCCCGCTCCGCCCGGACCCGGAGGTGAGCTGACCGGGCAAGCCACCCCCTGTCCCGACCCGGCTGGACCGGCGTTCCGCGTCACCCAGTTTGAATCGGCGCCCGGCCAATGCCTCGACCCCCAGCGTCGCTACGCCGCGGTGTTCGATACCACTCAGGGCCAGATTCGAGTGACCCTGGACCAAGAGCTGGCCCCCGAGGCAGTGAACGCTTTCGCAGTGCTGGCCGGTTACGACTACTACGACGGCACCGCCATCTTCTACACCGATCCCATCGGCGGGTACATCCAGGGTGGCTCGCCCCTTACCAACGCGGCCGACGATCCGGGTCCGGGATTCACCGTCGACGGTGGCGAATCGATTGACTACCGGACGGGCCAGCTTCTGTGGTCGGCCGAGGGCGGGTCAACCGGCCAGTTCCTGTTGCTGGCCGAAGACGATGCGCAGCCGTCCCCGTCGGTTTCCGGCCTTACGGTGCTGGGCCAGATTGAGGACAACAGCCTGAGCTTGATTCGGGCGATTCTGAACAGTCATGTGGACGACCCGGCCACCACGTTTGGCGGTCGGCCCTCAGAAGCTGTCATCGTCAACTCCATCGACATTCAAACCACCGACCTCAATCCTGAAGGGAGCATTGATTTGAGCGACTGTCCACCGGCCGACGGCTCGGGACCCCAGGTTCTGGACTTCGACGGTCCCCAACCCATGTGTTTGGACGCATCCAAGCAATACACCGCGGTGTTCGACACCACCGCGGGGGAAATGCGGATCGCCCTCGACATGGCCAACACCCCGATTACGGCCAACAACTTCGCGGTGTTGGCCCGGTACCACTACTACGACAACACGCTGCTGTTCCGCACCGACCCGGGCATCGGCATCATCCAGGGCGGGGCACCCCACACCAACTCTCCCTCTGATCCTGGACCGGGCTACACCATCGTTGACGAGGGCTCCGGGTTCACCTACGAGCCGGGCCAGATTGTGATGGCCCGCACTGCCGCGCCGAACAGCGCCAGCGCCCAGTTCTTCTTCGCGGTCAACGAGAACACCGCTTTGCTCAACAACCAGGGCACCTACGTGGTGTTCGGTCAGATGGACGACGCGAGCCTGGCGGTGGCCGAGGCCATCTTGGCCAGCCACGTCGACCAGCCCGGCAACCGGCTGGGGGGAGCACCCGATCCCCAGGTGATCGTCACGTCGGTGACCATCGAAGAATCTGGGTAAGAGCCCCGGCCTCGGACTTCGGGGTGGGGCAGAGTATGGGGATGAGGCTGGAGCCTGAACCCAGCCAGTGGGCATTTCCCGCCGCGGAGACGGCCGACGAGCACGGCTTGGTGGCGGTGGGGGCCGATCTGGCCCCCGGCACGCTCTTGGCTGCCTATCAGGCCGGCCTGTTTCCGATGCCGCTGGGACGCACCGACAAGCTGGGGTGGTGGTCCCCCGATCCTCGGGGGGTGATCCCCCTCGACGAATTGCGGGTGACCCGGTCGCTGCGTCGGTCGCTGCGTCGCTATCGGATCACCGCCGACGTGGCCTTTGCCGACGTGATCGATGCCTGCCGGACTCTTGAGCGCCCCCACGGCTGGATCTCACCGGCGATCCGGGATGCCTATGTGCGGCTGCATCGTCTGGGGTGGGCCCACAGCGTGGAGGCGTGGTCGGAGGACGGCGAGCTGGTGGGCGGGCTCTACGGGGTATCGATAGGTGGCTTGTTCGCGGGCGAGTCGATGTTCCATGTTGATCGCGACGCGTCCAAAGTGGCGTTGGTGGCGCTGGTGGGTCGATTGGCTCACGGGCAAGTCACTCGTCTGCTGGATGTGCAGTGGGCGACGGAGCACATGCAGAGCTTGGGAGCGGTGGAGATCCCCCGGAGCGAGTATCTGGGGCAGTTGAAGGCGGCCGTGAAGCAGCCTTTTCCGTCGTGGCCGCGCTAGGGAAGACGGGTTACTTGGTCGCCTTGGTGGATGGGGCCGGGGGTGATGACTCGGGCGTTGATACCGCGGAGGTTGAGGGCTCGCCCGGTGGGTGAGTTGACGAAGCGAAGGGCGTCGAGGCCGAAACGAGCGGAAAACTTGCCGCACCCGGTGTGGGGCTCGGCGGTGACCTCGATGACGGCCTCGCCGACGGCCAGACGGGTGCCGGGGGGCAGGGTGTCGATGCTGATGTCGAGATCGATATAAAGCTGATCGCCGGCCAGGGACCAGCGCTCGACGGGACCGGCGATGGCGGCGGTGGCTCGAGCATTCATGATGTTGAGCTGGGCATCGAGCAGAGGGCCGCCATCGGGGGTCTTGGTGGAGCCCCGACGGTTCCAGGTATCGCCCACCAATCCCTCGTCTCGGCTGAGGACCCCGTTGTCCAGCACCTCCCGCTCGTCCACCGCCGGGCGGCGCACGATCAACTCCAGGGTGCCGTGGTCGGCGGGGGCTTGGCGGATGTGGTCGAGAGCGGCTTCCAGCTCGTCGGGTGTGCGGTGGCGGGCGGGGTCGGCGGTCATCGTCTCAGGGTTTGCCGTCGGCGGCGGGTGACGGCGGGTGCCGTCCACCAGCGGCCGCTGAACCGCCAGCGGGGGGCAGCGGAGGTTGGAGGCCCATCGGCAGCGGGACGGGGCCAGAGGGCTTCGTAGGCGGCCAGAATGGCCGCCACTTCGGTATCGGTGGGCTGGGGGGTGATCTGGATGAGGCTCATGCCTAGAGGGGGATGACCCCGTGTTTGCGGGGGAGCAATTCCTCTCGCTTGGAGCGGAGCATCTCGAAGCCGGCGATCACCAGGCGGCGGGTGTCGGCGGGGTCGATCACGTCGTCGATATAGCCCCGTTCGGCGGCGATGTAGGGGTTGGCGTAGCGCTCGGTGTAGTCGTCCACCAACTCGGCCCGCCGGGCCACGGGGTCGGCGGCCGACTGGAGCTCCCGGCGGTAGATGATCTCCACCGCCCCCTGCGGGCCCATGACGGCCAGTTCGGCGCCGGGCCAGGCGAACGACAGGTCGGAGCCCACCGACTTGGAGTCCATCACCACATAAGCGCCTCCGTAGGCCTTCCGGGTGATGACCTGGATGCGGGGCACGGTGGCCTCGCAGTAGGCGTACAAGAGCTTGGCCCCATGGCGGATGATGCCGCCGTGCTCCTGGTCCACACCGGGCAGAAAGCCAGGCACATCCACCAGGGTCAGCAGCGGAATGTTGAAGGCATCGCAGGTCCGCACGAAGCGGGCCGCCTTGGACGACGACTCGATGTCCAGCACGCCGGCCAGCACCATCGGCTGGTTGCCCACCACGCCGACGGTGTAGCCGTTCAGCCGGGCGAAACCGCACACGATGGACTGGGCCCAATGGGCGTGGTACTCCATGAACTCCCCGTCGTCCACCACCGCCTGGATCACCGTGCGCATGTCGTAGGGCAGGTTGGGGCTGTCGGGCATGATGTCGCGCAGCTCGGGGGTCAGTCGCTCGGGGTCGTCTTCGGCATCGATTTGGGGGGGTTCCTCCAGGTTGTTGGCCGGCAGATGGCCCACCAAGAAGCGAACCTCGTCCAGCACCTCTTCTTCGGTCTGGCCCACGAAAGTGGCCACCCCCGACTTGGTGGAATGCGAGCGGGCGCCGCCCAAATCTTCCAGGGTGACCTCTTCGCCGGTGACCGTCTTCACCACATCGGGGCCGGTGATGAACATGTGCGACTTCTCGGCCACCATGAACACGAAATCGGTCATGGCCGGGCTGTACACCGCCCCGCCGGCGCACGGCCCCAGGATCACGCTGATCTGGGGGATAACGCCGGAGGACTTGACGTTGCGGTGGAAGATGCCGCCGTAGGAGTCGAGCGACACCACCCCTTCCTGGATGCGGGCACCGGCGCCGTCGTTGAGGCCGATCATGGGCGCGCCCACCGACAGGGCCAAGTCCATGACCTTGTGGATCTTCTCCGCGAACACCTCGCCCAGCGCCCCGCCGAACACGGTGAAGTCCTGGGCGAACAGGAACACCTTGCGACCGTCGATGGTCCCCCAGCCCGTGATCACGCCATCGGTGTAGGGCCGCTCTTCAATGCCGCTGTCCAGGGCCCGGTGGCGGGCCAGCATGTCCAGTTCGTGGAAGGAGCCGTCGTCGAGCAGGTATTCGATGCGCTCCCGAGCCAGCATCTTGCCCTTCTCGTGCTGGCGGTCCACCGCTCGCTGGGGTCCGGCATGGAGAGCCTCGTGCTTGCGGCGCTCTAAGTCGTTGAGACGGTCCTTCATCGAGTGCTCGGCCATGACCCAGCCAGGCTACATGGGGTTCGGGTGGGTAGCCTCACTCTCGTGACTTTGGAATCGGGGCCGCGGCGGGTGGCGGTGTTTTGCAGTTCTTCGCTGGGGACTGAGGCGGGATACTCAGCTTTGGCGGCTGATGTGGGCCGCAGGCTGGCGACGGAGGGCATCGGAGTGGTGTTCGGAGGCGGCCGGATCGGACTCATGGGGGTGATGGCCGATGCGGCGATGGCCGCGGGCGGTGAGGTGATCGGGGTGATCCCGAACTTTCTGGACGAGATCGAGGTGGCCCACCAAGGGTTGACCGAGCTTCACTTGGTGGAGGACATGCACGAGCGAAAGCAGCTCATGTACTCGCTGTCCGATGGCTTTATTGCTCTGCCGGGGGGCTTGGGCACCTTGGAAGAGCTGTTCGAGGCCGCCACGTGGACGCAGCTGGGGCTGCACGAGGGTGGGCGGCATAAGCCGGTGGTGCTATTGGACGAGGACGGGTTTTGGCAGCCGCTGGCCGAGTTTCGGGATCGGCTCGTCGAGGTTGGATTTGTGAAGCCAAGCAAAGCGGGGATTATTCGCCGGGCTGGCACCATTGATGAGGCGCTGGCGCTGCTCTATCCGTCGTCGAGCTGAGCTTGGAGACCCTCTACGGCCTCGATGAACTCTTCGACAAGGTTGTAGACCACTTGGCGGGTGGGGAGGGATTGGTTCATGGCGCCCACGATTTGGCCCACGAAGTAGTTGGTCAGCTTCTCAGCGCCGCTGCCGGGGTGGTGGGCCACCCGGTCGATGCGGCGGCGGGGCTCGCCGGTCAGCATGATCTGAAGCGGCATGGGGAGGGGGTCGGGGGTGTCGGGCCGGTTCCACTCCTCGGTCCAGGCCGAGCGCAGCATTCGGGCCGGCTTGCCGGTGATGGTGCGGGACCGCTCGGTGTCCGACGATCCAGCCGCCAGGAACTTCTGCTTGACCGCGGGGTGGGTTTCCGCCTCTTCGGTGGTAAGCCACACCGAGCCGCACCACGCTCCCTGGGCGCCTAGTGCCATCGCGGCGGCCATTTGGCGCCCTCGGCCGATGCCCCCGGCGCCCAGCACCGGCACCGGGGCCACTGCGTCCACCACCTCGGGGATGAGCACCATGGAGCCCACCTCTCCGGTGTGGCCGCCGGCCTCGTACCCCTGAGCGACAATGATGTCAACGCCCGCCGCCACATGGCGCTCGGCGTGGGCGGCCCGGCCCGCTAAGGCAGCCACCTTGGCCCCAGCGGCGTGGCCCTGGGTGATCATCTCCGGGGGAGGCGGTCCCAGCGCGTTAGCCACTAAGGCAGGTTCGTAGGCTAGGGCGATTTCGAGTTGGCGACCGGCTCGGCGACCCGACAGCGGGGCAGCCGGACCCCAGTCTCGGGGTGCGCCGTCGTCGGGGGGCAGCGGCGGCACGTCGTAGCGCTCGAGCATCTCGTCGAGAAATTGCCGGTGCTCGTCGGGGATGAGCGAGTTGGCTTGTTCGACGTCCAGTCCACCCTGTTCGGATCCCTCATAACGGGCGGGAACGACGAGGTCGACGCCGAAGGGACGGTCGCCGACCTGGTCCCGAATCCAGGCCAGATCGGTTTCCAAATCGTCTTCGGTGTGTCCGACAACGCCCAACACGCCCAATCCGCCGGCCCGGCTGACCTCGGCGGCCACATCGCGGCAGTGGGTAAAGGCCAGGATCGGGAACTCGATGTCGAACATCTCGGTGACCGCAGTACGCATGTCTGGTCTTCCTTTCAGGTCTTTCCCAGTCGGTGCTTCAGGTTGTCGGCTCGCTCAACAAGATGGTCGCCACCCAGTCGGCTCATCAGCGCGGGGAACTCCGGGGTGGGACCGGCCCACTCCAGCTCGTCGAGGCCATCAAACGTCGGGGCATCGTCGACGATGGTGGCAACTTGGCGGAAGAGCAGGGCCAGTTCCCGGTTTTCGGCCAGGGTAGTGGCCAGCTTGGCCGAACCCCGAACACTGATCTCCCACTGGCCCACCGCATCGGGAATGTTCTCCAGGTGGAGGTAGTGGGCCAGCACCGTGGCGGTGGAGCGAGCGCCCCAGCCGGGCAGGCCGGGAAAGCCATCAGCGGTGTCGCCCACTAGGGCCAGATAGTCGGGGATGGACTCAGGGGGCACGCCGAATTTGGCCACCACCCCGTCGTAGTTGATGAGCTTCTGCTGGCGACGGTCGTATTGCACGATGCGCCCGTCAGCGGTCACGCACTGGGAGAGGTCCTTGTCGGGGGTGCAGATCAGCACCTGCTCCACGTTGAGATCGAGAGCGGCCTTGCGGGCCGCCGCGCCCAGAGCATCGTCGGCTTCGTATTTGACCATGGGCCAGACGCAGAATCCGGCTGCTTCCAAGGCCTGTTCCACCAGCGGGAACTGGACCATGAGCTCGGATGGCACTCCCTCGCCGGACTTGTAACCAGGCCACAGGTCGTTGCGGAACGACTCGATCACCTGGTCGGTGGCCACTCCGATGTGGGTGGCCCCGTCGTCGATCAATTGGAGCATGCTGTGGACCACCCCCCGAGCGGCACCCCGCTCGGGGTCGCGGTTGCCGGGAGAGAAGTGATAGCGAAACAGCTCGTAGGTGCCATCGACCAGGTGAATCCGCACACTGTGACCGTATCCTGTGGGGCAGCGTTCACGAACCGACAAGGGGAAGCAATGAGCGAGACGGTGATTTTGGCCGGAGCCCGCACGCCTATCGGGAAGATGTCGGGCGGACTGGCCTCGTTTCGGGGCACAGAGCTGGGGGCGTTGGCCATCCGGGCCGCGCTGGACCGGGCCGGAGTGGCCCCGGAGCAGGTGGACTACGTGTTCATGGGCCAAGTGCTGTTGGCTGGCGAGGGCCAAGCCACCGCTCGTCAGGCCGCGGTGGGAGCGGGTATCCCCATGACGGTGCCGGCCACCACGGTGAACAAGGTGTGCCTGTCGGGCATCAACACGGTGTACTTGGCCCACCAGATGATCGCGGCGGGCGACGCCGAGATCGTGGTGGCCGGGGGGATGGAGTCGATGACTAAGGCGCCCTACCTGCTGACCAAGGCCCGGGAGGGGTACCGCTTGGGCGACGGCGAACTGGTGGACTCCATGATGTACGACGGCCTGTTCTGCGCCTTTGACCACTGCGCCATGGGGACGGGGACCGAGAAGTACGCGGCCTCCAGTGGGCTACCCCGTGAGCCGCAGGATGCGTTCTCGGCTCAATCGCACCAGCGAGCGGCGGCCGCGGCGGCCGCGGGGCGCTTCGACGATGAACTGGTGGCAGTGGAGGTGCCCCAACGCCGGGGCGACCCGGTTGTGGTGTCTGCTGACGAGGGGGTGCGGTCGGACGCTACGGCCGAGTCGTTGGGCCGGCTGCGGCCGGCGTTCGCCGAGTCGGGAAACATCACCGCGGGCAACGCCTCACAGATCTCCGACGGGGCCAGCGCGCTGGTGGTGGCCAGTCGGGCGCGGGCCGAGCAACTCGGGGTGGCACCGCTGGGCGCATACGTGGGCTATGGACAGGTGGCCGGACCCGATCCCTCGCTGCTCACCCAGCCATCGCGGGCCATCTTCCAGGCGCTCAAGTCGGCTGACCGGAGCTTGTCTGATGTGGACCTGTTCGAGATCAACGAGGCCTTTGCCGCGGTGGCTCTGGCGTCGATGGCTGATCTGGGGATCTCCGACAATGTGGTGAACGTGAACGGCGGGGCCATCGCGTTGGGTCACCCCATTGGGGCCAGCGGGAACCGCATCGTGCTCACGCTGTTGCACGAGCTTCGGCGGCGGGGCGGAGGCTTGGGGGCAGCCGCGCTGTGCGGCGGCGGAGGCCAAGGGGACGCGCTGCTGGTTCAGGCTTAATTGTTACAATTCAGATATGACTTGACTTTGTTTCGTCATGTTTGTAATGTAAATGAAACAAACAAGCACCGCCTTATGCGTGTCGGTTCCATTGCCCCCCGCCCGACTCGCTAAGGCGGTGTCTTGTTGTTGGGCGTCAGCCCGCGTTGATCCGCTGGCGCCCCTCCAACGCCCGGCTGAGGGTGAGCTCGTCGGCGTATTCCAAATCCCCGCCCACGGGGAGGCCGCTGGCGATTCGGGTGACGGTCACACCGAGCGGTTCGATGAGTCGGGCCAGATACATGGCGGTGGCCTCGCCCTCGATGTTGGGGTTGGTGCAGCAGATGACCTCGGTGACGTTCTCATCGTCGATGCGGGCCAGCAGTTCCTTGACCCGGAGCTGGTCGGGGCCGACCCCCTCGATGGGATTGATGGCCCCGCCGAGCACGTGGTAGCGGCCTCGGAAGTCCCGGGTCTTCTCCAGGGCCACGACATCCCGGGGTTCCTCAACCACGCAGAGGGTGGCTGGGTCACGCCGGGGGTCGGTACACAGTTCGCATTCCGAGTGCTCGCTGATGTTGAAGCACCGTTGGCAGAACTGGATCCTGGCCTTGGCCTCCTTGATGGCGTCGGCCAGCCGCAAAACATCGGGGGCAGACAGCTTCAGCAGATGGAAGGCGATCCGCTGCGCCGACTTGGGGCCGATGCCGGGCAGACGCCCCAACTCGTCGATCAGCACCTGGACAGGAGCGGAGTAGACGCTGCTCACCGCACCGTCATCCCTGCTGGCCGCTGGCCGCTGGCGGGTCGAAGGTGACCACCTCGGAGTCGGGGAACGCGGCCATGAGATTGGTGATGGCTTCCTGGGTGACGGCCTCGTTGTCGATGCGCCTTTCGGGGTCAATGGTCTCAGGCTTGTCATCGACAATCGGTAGGGATGTGGTGGGCTTCGGCTGAAGTTTGGGGGGCGGTGCGGTGCTGTTGTCGTCGACGGTCAAGCGGAGGGGGACAGGTCGTCCGAAGTGTTTCTGAAGGGCGGCATCTACGTCGTGGCGGGTTTCCTCGCAGCGGTTCAGATCGATGTTGTTGGGAAGGGCGAATACCGCGCTGTCGGCGTCGTTGGTCAGGAAGCGGCCGGTTTGGAATCGGAGCCGAACCTTGTTGGGCAGGTTGGCCAGGATGCCGTCCCCCCAGGCCAGGACCATCTCCTCGCGGCTGGGCAGGGGGACTTCGGGTTCGGCAGGGGCACCTGTTTCGGCGATCGTGTGGCTGTCGGAGGGGGCTGCGGTTGGTGCTTTAGCTGCCCGCACGGCCCCCAGAGTGGGACGCGGGGTGCGGTCTTGGGCGGGGGGAGCAGCCGAGTCGGAACCCTGGTCGGAATCGCGGTTGGCGACCGTCCGGTTCTGACCTTCGGATTCAGCGGTTCTGGCTTGGATTTGGGCTACCGCGGCGCGGGCTCGCTCGGGACCGCTGGGGGTGGTGCTGGACCGGGGCGGAGGCGACGAAGCCGCGGGGGCAGCAGCCGGTGGGGGTTCGTGGGCGGAATCGGCTGGCCCACGCGGACCGTGACGCTCTAGGCGCTCGATTCGCTCCAGCAGGGCGCTGATGTCGGTGTCCAGATCGCGGCGGGTGAGCCGGGCCAGGGCCACTTCCAAGTCCACCCGGGGGTCGGGGGCTTGGCGCATGTCCACCAGGGCAGTTCCCAGGATGTCGAGAGCTCGGGTGAGGCCAGCCGGCGGGATCCGATCGGCGTCGGCCCGGGCGTCGGCCTGCTGGGTGTCGGTGAGATGGCTCAGATCGGCGCCCATGGCGCACAGGAAGGCGTTGCGAAGACGGTCGAGCAGGGCTTCGCCGATGATCCTCGGCTCCCGTCCCGACCGCAGCGTGTCATGCACGGCCACGAACGCGGGGCCGTAGTCCTGGGTTCCCAATGCTTCGACGATGGCGTTGACCGCCTCGAGCCGATCGGCCACGCCGCCGGCCGCGGCCACCTGGTCGAGGGCTGACAGGGTGTCCCGAGCCGACCCGGCGCCCCGGTGGACCGCGTGCTGGATGGCATCGTCGTCCACGTCCAAGCCGGCCTGATCGACGACCCAGCGGGCGTGGTCAGCCAGCACGTCGCCGTCAATGAGGTTGAACTCCAAGTGCTGGGTACGGCTGCGGATGGTGGGTACAACCTTGTGGGGCTCGGTGGTGCAGAGCACGAACACCACGTGGTCGGGAGGCTCCTCGAGGGTCTTCAACAGGGCGTTCTCGGCACCGGAGGTGAGCATGTGGACTTCGTCCAGCACGTAGACCTTGGCCTTTCCGGGCGAGCCCATCGCCACCCGGGAGATGAGCTCTCGGATGTCGTCCACCTTGTTGTTGGAGGCCGCGTCCAGTTCGATCAGGTCGTACGAGGTGTTGTTGGCGATGGCAATGCAGGAGGGGCACTGGCCGCAGGGTTCTCCGTCGCTGCCCAGCTCCGTGCAGTTGAGGGCCTTGGCCAGAATGCGGGCGGTGCTGGTCTTGCCCGTGCCCCGGGGACCGCTGAACAGGTAGGCATGGCCGACCCGATCCTGCTGGACCGCGTTCTGAAGGGCCCGGACCACTGGTTCTTGGCCGCGCAGCTCGGCGAAGCAGCCGGGCCGATAACGTCGATACAGCGCTTGGAGGGCCATTGCGCCGACTTTACTCAGGCTGAGCGACAACTAGGTTTCGACCGGCAGAATCTACCGGGCGGCGAGCCCCGGTCTCGAAAGTGATGGCCAGGCGGTCTGCGGCACACCCCAGTATCCGCTGAGAGCTGCTGCCTCCCGGCCCTGACTCGGTTCACGGGCTGGCGTTGCACAGGACCCGACCATCACATTCCAAACCGGGCCCACGGCCCAGATGGCAACAGGATAGCGGCAACCGGTGCAGGTCCGCCCGCCGAGCCGAGATAGATTTGACTGCTCCGGGAGGGGTGCGAGAGCGGCCGAATCGGCACGCTTGGAAAGCGTGTGTGGCGCAAGTCACCGTGGGTTCGAATCCCACCCCCTCCGCCAATTTTGGTGGGGTCGCCGAGCCAGCGGTCAGGTGGCTTGGCCGGCGAATTGGGCGGCGTGGAGGTTGGCGTAGGGGCCACCCCGGGCCAGCAGGTCGTCGTGCGAGCCCTGTTCGGCGATGTGGCCGCCGTCCATCACCACAATGGTGTCGGCACCCCTGATGGTGGAGAGACGGTGGGCGATGACGAAGCTGGTCCGGTCGGCCCGCAGGGCGTTCATTGCCTCTTGGATCAGCACCTCGGTGCGGGTGTCCACCGACGAGGTGGCCTCGTCGAGGATGAGGATCGCCGGGTCGGCGAGGAAGGCCCGGGCGATGGTGAGGAGCTGCTTTTGGCCTGCGGAGATGTTGTCGCCCTCGTCGTTGATGACGGTGTCGTAGCCCTCGGGCAGCGAGTGGACGAAGCGGTCCACATAGGTGACCCGGGCGGCCTCGATGATCTGGGCGTCGGTGGCGTCGGGGTTCCCGTAGCGGAGGTTCTCCCAGATGGTGTCACCGAACAGCCAGGTGTCTTGGAGCACCATGCCGAACTTCGACCGCAGCTCTTGGCGGGGAATGGCGGTGATGTCGACCCCGTCGAGGGTGATCCGGCCGCCGTCGAGCTCGTAGAACCGCAGCAGCAGGTTGACCAGCGTGGTCTTGCCGGCGCCGGTGGGGCCGACGATGGCCACCGTTTGGCCCGGCTCGGCGGTGAGGTCGAGCCCGGTGATGAGGGGCTTCTCGGGCTCGTAGGAGAAGTGAACGTCTTCGAACGCCACCCGTCCCCGGGTGGGCGGCAGGTGGGGTGCCGCTTCGGGATCGGCGCTGATCTCGTCGACGTCGAGCAACTCCACCACCCGCTCCAGTGATGCGATGCCCGATTGGAAGGTGGCGGCCATCGAGGCGACCTGCTGGACGGGCATGGCGAACTGCCGGGTGTATTGGATCATGGCCTGCATGTCGCCGATGGTGATGGCCCCGCTGGAGATGCGCAGCCCGCCGACCACGGCCACGGACACGAACTGGAGATTGCCCATCAGCATCATCACCGGCTGCATGGCCGACGACAGGAACTGGGCGGCGCGGCTGGAGTCGTAGAGCTTGGCGTTCTCATCGGCGAACCGCTGCCGCTCCTGGTGCTGGCGACCGAAGGCGGTGACGATGGCGTGTCCGCTAACCACGTCCTCGGCCTGGGCGTTGAGCGTGCCGGTGGTGCGCCACTGCCGGAGGAACCGGGGTCGAGCCCGAGTGGCGAAGATCCGGGTGGCGAACACCGAGAGCGGAACGGTGACGAAGGCCACCAGCGCCAACAGGGGCGAGACCGTGAGCATCATCACCGTCACCCCGACGAGGGTCAACACGGCGGTGAGCATCTGATTGATGGTCTGCTGGAGGCTCTGGGAGAGGTTGTCGATGTCGTTGGTCACCCGGCTGAGCAGGTCGCCTCGGGCGTGTTGGTCAACGTAGGAGAGGGGAAGGCGGTGGAGCTTGGCCTCGATGGTCTCCCGCAGCCGGAACATCGACCGCTGGAGCGCCCCGCTGAGCAGGTAGTTCTGGACGTGGCCCAGCGCCCACGCCAGGCCGAACACACCGCCGATGGTGAGGAGCCGATCCCGCAGCCGGTCGGTGTCGATGCCGCCTTCGCGCACGCCGGTCACGATGATGTCGGTGGCGCCGCCCAGGAGCCAGGGGCCGATCACCGTCAGGCTCACGCTCATCACCGCCCAGCACCATCACCAAGACCAGCACCGGGGTCTCTCGGCCGGTGATCTTGGCCAGCTGGCGGACGGTGCCCCGGAAGTTGCGACTTGTTTCCGCGGGCATCGGTGCGCTCATGCGGCCGGAATAACGCAGTGCCTCCCTCCCGTATTTCTGAAGGGCCTCTTGATCTTCGTCGTCGTGGCCTTCATCCTCGGGGATATCAGCGTCGCCGGGGTTGGCGTCACCCTGTTTGCGCTGGTTCATGCCGTCTCACCTCCTCTCTGGGAGGAGACGATCTCGGCGTAGGTCGGGCAGGTGTCCACCAGTTCGTCGTGGCGCCCTTGGCCGACCACGATTCCGCCCTCGAGCACGATGAATCTGATCAGCGGTCTCGATGGTGGAGATCCGCTGGGCCACCACCAAAACGGAGGCATGGCGGGTGCGGGGTGCGAGGGCTTGGCGCAGTCGGGCTTCGGTGGCGAGGTCGAGGGCGGAAAAGGAGTCGTCGAACAGGTAGACCGCCGGCTGGGCGATCAGGGCTCGGGCGATGGATAGCCGCTGGCGCTGACCACCCGACACGTTGGTGCCCCCTTGGGCAATGCCGGCTCTTGAGCCCATCGGGTATCGACTGCACGAAGCCCGCGGCTTGGGCGATCTCCAGGGCGTCCCACAATTCAGCGTCGGTGGCGTCGGGGCGTCCGTAGCGGAGGTTGGAGGCCACCGTACCGCTGAACAGGTAGGCCCGCTGGGGCACGTAGCCGATGGCACCCCACAGCAGAGCCTGGTCGAGTCGGCGGACATCGATACCGCCAACTGAGACCTGTCCGGAGCTGGCATCGGCCAGGCGGGCGGCCAGCGTCAACAGCGTGGTCTTGCCGGCGCCCGTCGACCCGATGATGGCAGTGGTCTCTCCGGGGACAGCAGTGAACGAGATGCCTTCGAGCACGGGATGCTCAGCACCGGGAAATCGAAAGCCGACCTCTTGGAACTCCACCCGTCCCCGGCCGGGTGAATTCCCGCACCGGGTCGGTGGGCGGGCTCACCGACGACTCAGTGTCGAGCACTTCGACAATGCGCTCGGCCGCCACCGCCGCTCGGGGGATCATTGACACCATGAACGCGGCCATGGTCACAGCCAGGAGGATCTGGAGCAGGTAGGTGAGGTAGGCCACCAGCGATCCGATCTGGGTGGATCCGTCTTCGATCCGGTCGGCGCCGATCCACAAGAGGGCCACGCTGGATAGGTTCACCAGCAGCGTGACCGCGGGGAACACGGCGGCCATAAGCCGGGCCGCCCGCAATGAGGATTCGGTGAGGCGGTGGTTGGCCTCGGCGAAACGGGCGCTCTCGGTTGGCTCCCGGGTGAAGGCCCGCACCACTCGCACACCGGTGATCTGCTCCCGCAGCACCGCGTTGATCCGGTCGATGCGCTCCTGCATCTGCTGGAACGCCGGGTTCATGGCGACGATGATCGCCCCTGCCACCACAATCTCGAGGGGCACCACTACCAGCAACAGCACCGACAAGCCGGCGTCCTCGCGGATGGCTAGCACGGTGCCCGCGATCATGGTGAGCGGAGCGGTGATCATCATGATCGTCACCAGCGCCGTCAACGTCTGAATCTGATGGGTGTCGTTGGTGATGCGGGTGATGAGTGATGGAGTGCCGAACCGGCCGACCTCCCGGGTGGAGTAGCGGGTGATCCGGTCGAACACATCGCGCCGGATGTCTCGGCCGAACGCCATGGCCACCTCCGACCCGTACCAGACCGCCACGGTGAGCAGCACCACTTGGATGAACGACACCAACAGCATGATCCCGCCCATCCGGCCAGATCACCGACTGGTCGCCAAGGAGCACGCCGTCGTCGATCAGGGTGGCATTCAGCCCCGGCAGCAGCAGTCCGGTGGTGGTCTGACCCGCTTGGAGGATGAGGACGAGGGACAATGGCCCGGCGGTGGGGGGCCAAATGGCTCTTGAGAAGTCGTCGCAGGCTCATGGGAAAGGCGATGGCGACACGATGTCGCCGAGAACGATGTTATGGGCCGATTTGGGCTTCAAACGTGGCCCAGTCCACGACAGGGGTAGAAGGGGCAGGGAGTCCGATCCAATGACCTCCACGTACTTCTGTGCCGCGCCGGTGTTGAATATCACGACCCGCTCGTCGGGGTGGATGGCCTTCTCGGCCACCAGCATCTCGAGCACACCGAGGCAGGCACCGGCCTCGGGGGCGAACGCGACGCCTTCCAGCGCGGCACCCCGCTGAGCCCAAGCGAGGAGTGATTGCTCTGGACATGCTCGGGCCTGGCCGCCGGATTGGTTGACGGCGTCAATGATCATGAAGTCGCCGACTGCGGCGGGCACCCGCAGCCCGCTCGCCGCGGTGGCCGCGTTGGGGAAGGGCTCGGCAAACCGCTGGCCTGCGGCCCAGGCCGTGCTGATCGGCGCGCATCCGTCGGACTGGCAGGAGATCATCCGGGGTCGGCGCTGGTCGGCAAGCCAGCCGATCTCGGCCAGCTCGGCGAAGGCCTTCCACATGCCGATGAGGCCCGTGCCACCGCCGGTCGGGTAGAGGATCACGTCGGGGAGCGACCAGTCGAACTGCTCGGCGAGCTCGAGGCCCATGGTCTTCTTGCCCTCGATCCGGTACGGCTCCTTGAGGGTGGACACGTCGAACCAGTCCATCGCCGCGGTTCCCTCGCGCACGACAGCCCCGCAGTCGGTGATGAGGCCGTCGACCAGCCAGGCCCGGGCCCCGTAGTAAGCGGCCTCGTGCTGGTTGACGATCGGGGTATCGGCGGGCATGAAGACAAACGCCTCCATGCCCACTCGGGCCGCGTAGGCAGCCAGTGCACCGCCGGCGTTGCCGGCCGTTGGGATGGCCACCCGTTGAACGCCGAGTTCGTTGGCCCGGCTGATGGCCATGGCGAGACCCCGGCTCTTGAACGAGCCGGTGGGGAGCTGGGATTCGTCCTTCACCCACAGGTCGTTCAGGCCGAGGGCAGCACCGAGTCGCTCGCACTTGAGCAGCGGTGTCATGCCCTCGCCGAGCGACGCGATCTTGGAGTCGTCCTCCACGGGCAGAGTTCCCGGTAGCGCCACATGGTGGGCTCTCGACCGGCGACCGCCTCTTTGGTCATGGCCGCGCCGACGGCTTCGAGGTCGTAGCGGACCCACAGCGGCCGACCCTCATGCAGGGTCTGAAGCTGGTTGTGGGGCAGGCGGGTGCCATCAATGGCAGCCTCCAAGTGGGTTACGTAGCTCACCGGCTACCTCCTCACGCTCTCGGGCGCTCGTGGGCGGGGTCGAACATGGGTTCGGCTCGCACCACCGCAGGGGAGCGCACGCCGATCACGTCAACGGCCAGTTCCGTGCCGGGCTCGGCGTAGTCGGGGACGACATAGCCCATGGCGATGTTGGTGTTCATCGTGTGTCCGTAGCCGCCGCTGGTGACCACGCCGATCAGGTGGTCGCCGGCCCAGATGGGATCACCGGTATGGGCGGCCGCCTCATCGTTGGAAACCTCGAGGACGACAAACCGGCGCCGGTCGCCCGCCGCGCGCTGGGCGACGATGGCATCGCGGCCCCGGAAGTCCTTGTCCAGGTCGACGAAGCGGTCGAGCCCGGCCTCGAGCACCATGAATTCGGTGTGGATGTCGTGCTTCCACACCCGGTAGTTCTTCTCCATTCGCATCGACTCGGTGGCCAGCAGCCCGAAGTTCACCATGCCGAGCGGCTCGCCGGCGGCCCACAGCGCTTCGTAGACGGCAACCGAGTGCTCGATCGGGAAATGGGAGTTCCCAGCCGAGCTCGCCGGTGAAGCTCAACCGAAGCGCCCGGACCGCGAGGCCGCCTATGAGGATCTCGCAGGTCGACAGCCACGGGAACGACTTGTTGTCGAGCGGGTGGTCGGTGACTGAGCCGAGCACGTCGCGAGACCGGGGACCGGCCACCATCAGGGCGTTGTGGGTGTCGCTGAGGTTGGTGATGGTGACGGCGGCCGGAGGGTCGGCCTCGTTCAGGAGGTCGAGATCGTGCCATTCGGCCAACGCCGCGCTCAACAGCCAGAAGTGGTCCTCGGCGAGCCGCAGCATCGTGAACTCCGAGCGGAACCGGCCCTTC
>OY762975.1:0-3351544 GCA_963667085.2 Acidimicrobiales bacterium | reverse complement strand
GCCGTGGGACCACCTGTCGGCGGGCCTGCACAAGGACTTCTTGTGGCAGGACTGGCGCGACGCCCTCGACGAGGTGGGCTTGGAGGACTGCCGCTGGACCCCGTGCTATGACTGCGGGGCCTGCACCGGCTACAGCATCGAGCACATCGTGGCCTCGGCCACGCCGCCGGCCGGGGGCAGCCAGGGCACCGGGCAGATGCCCACTGGCTACCAGCCGCCCGCCGCGGTGGCGGTGCAGCTCTCCGGTGTTGGCAACAGGGCCTCGTCGTGAACCCGAACCAGGCGCCGCGCACCCGGGTGAGGCTGCGGTACGCCAAAGGGGGGCGGATCCGGTTTACCAGCCATCGTGATGTGGCCCGCATCTGGGAGCGCTCGCTGCGGCGGACCGGGCTGCCCGTGGCCCAGACCGAGGGATTCTCACCCCGGGCCAAACTGCACTTCGGACTGGCTCTGGCCACCGGCTATGAGTCGGACGCCGAGTATCTCGACATCGACTTCAACAGCGCCCAGATGTCGGTGGAGGAGGCGCTGAATGCCCTGGTCAGCACGCTGCCCGACGGCATTGTCGCTACGGGGGGAGCAGTGCTGCCGACGGGAGCGATGTCGTTGCAGCAGGCGGTCACCTGCTGCGATTGGGACATCGAGTTGTTGAACGTGACCGCTGCTGATCTCGCCCGATGGGTGGATCGGGTGCGCGGGGCGGCTACGCTGATGGTTACGCGAGAACGCAAAGGCCGACAGATCACCGACGATCTGGCCCCTCAAGTGCGGGCCTTGGAGGTCGGTGAGCCGACCAGCCGGGGGGTTCGCCTCCTGGCCACTCTGGGCACCCAGCCGCGGGCAGCACGCCCGTCTGAGTTGTTGGCCTCTCTCGAACCGGTATACAGCCCGATACTGGTTCGGCGCACTCGTCAATGGATTGAGCAGGATGGCGCCCGCTTGGAGCCACTTGAGGTCGGCGCAGCCCCTGCTCAGCACACCCTGGTTGGTGTGCAATGAGAAAGGACTACACAAATGACCGAAAGTCGCCCCAAGATCGGCGATACCCGCCCCGCGCCGGCGTCTGCTGACGGCCGGCCCAAGATCGGGGACTCCCGCCCCGCCCCCGCTTCTTCCAACCGGCCCAAGATCGGGGACTCCCGCCCTGCGCCGAGCGGAAACGGCTCGGGGACATCCAAGGGCGCAGGCTCGGGCTCTGGCAGCTCGGGTTCGGGCTCTGGTGGTTCCGGATCGGGCCGCAAGCGCCGTCGCCGGCGGGGAGGTCGGGGCCGCGGCGGCGGGAGCCGTCCGGTCCAGCCGGTGGAGCACAAGGTGTCCGACGGGCCGGTGGAGTTGGACGAGAAGACGCTGGAGCGCCGCCGGGGCCGCCGCCGAAAGGGCCGCCCGGTGGGCCGCTACATGATGCTGGTCCAAGTCCGCCCGGAGGCCACCCAGATTGCGGTGCTGGAAGGCCGGGCTCTGATCGAGCATTACGTCTCCCGACCAGCCGACGACGTGGGCGAGATCCACGGCAACATCTACCGGGGCCGGGTCCAAAACGTCCTGCCCGGCATGGAAGCAGCGTTTGTGGACATCGGCACCCCCAAGAACGCGGTGCTGTACCGCGGCGATGTGGTGTTCGACCCCGATGATGTGGAGACCTCCGATGGCGCGCCCCGCATCGAGAACCTGTTGGAGGCCCGCCAGACCATCATGTGCCAGGTCACCAAGAACCCCATTGCCCACAAGGGCGCCCGGCTGACCCAGGAGGTGTCGTTGCCGGGCCGATTCGTGGTGCTGGTGCCCAACTCCAAGACCTACGGCATCTCCAAGCGGCTCCCCGATAAGGAGCGCAAGCGGCTCCGCAAGGTGCTCGACCGGTGCAAGCCGGAGGAGCACGGGATCATTGTCCGCACCGCCGCCGAGAAGATCACCGCGGAGGAACTGGAGCGCGACGTGAAGCGGCTGGTGTCGCAGTGGGAGCAGATCGACGACTTGTCGAAGCGGGTCAAGGTGCCTGGTTTGCTGTACCGGGAACCCGAGATGGCGGTTCGGGTGATCCGGGAGGAGTTCAACCAGGACTTCCGCTCGGTCCAGATCGACGACCGCCGCCTGTTCGACGATGTACACGACTATGTGTCCAGCGTGGCCCCCGAGCTGGTTGAACGGCTGGAGTACTACGATGCCGACCGCGAGCACCTGAGCCTGCTGGAGCGCCATCACGTACACGAGCAGTTTGTGAAGGCTCTGGACAAGAAGGTGTGGCTGCCCGGCGGCGGATCGCTGATCATCGAGAGCACCGAGGCGCTTACCGTCATCGATGTGAACACTGGCAAGAACGTAGGTGACTCCAACCTGGAGGAGACCGTATTCCGCAACAACCTGGAGGCGGCTCAGGAGATTCCCCGGCAGCTCCGGCTGCGCGACATCGGCGGGATCATCGTGATCGACTTCGTGGACATGGAGAAGCGGGGCAACCGCGACGAGGTGATGAAGGTCTTCCGGGAGTCGCTTGCCTGGGACAAGACCCGCACCCAGGTGCTGGACATCTCCGACTTGGGCTTGGTGGAGATGACCCGAAAGCGCATCGGCGAGGGCCTGCTGGAGTCGTGCTCGTCGGTCTGCCCGACCTGCGAGGGCCGGGGTCTGGAACTCGACCGCAAACTAGTAAGCGGTAGCCGAGACGGGTAGCCTGAACCGGGTGTATGCCGTTATCCGCACCGGCGGAAAGCAATACAAAGTTGAAGAGGGCCAAGTCCTCGACGTGGAGCTATTGGGTGAGCCCGGGGCTGAAGTCGAGCTGACCCCGCTGCTGTTGGTGGACGGCGACTCGGTGACCTCCGCTCCCGACCAGCTCGGCAAGGCCAGGGTCACCGCCACGGTGGTGGACTCGGTCAAAGACCGGAAGATCAACGGTTTCACCTACAAGAACAAGAGCAACCAGCGTCGGCGGTGGGGCCATCGCCAGCGCAAGTCCCGCATTCAGATCACGGCCATCAAGTCCTAGATCGAATACCGAAGGGAGCGAGAGATGTCCAAGACCAAAGGCGGCGGCTCAACCCGGAACGGCCGCGACTCCAACCCCAAGCGCCTGGGGGTGAAGGTGTTCGACGGCACGCAGGTGACCGCAGGATCGATCATTGTCCGCCAGCGGGGCACCCGCATCCATCCCGGCGAGAACGTGGGGCGGGGCCGTGATGACACCCTGTTCGCCACCGCCGACGGGCGGGTCAAGTTCGGCCACCGGCGGCGCCGCAAGCTCGTCGACGTCATTCCCGACTGAACGCCGCTTTTGCGGCGGCGGCCGCTCGGCTCAGGCGGTTGCGGAAAGACAGACGATGACCCAATTCGTTGACGAGTGCGGCCTGAATGTTCGGGGCGGCGACGGCGGCGCCGGCTGCGTGTCGTTTCGCCGTGAGGCCCATGTGGCCAAAGGCGGCCCCGACGGCGGCGACGGCGGCGACGGCGGCAGCGTTTGGCTGGCGGCCGACCACAACGTGGCGTCGCTGATTGCGTTCAAAGACCACCCCCATCGCCGGGCCGACAACGGCCGTCACGGCCAGGGCAAGCGCCGCCACGGCGCATCCGGCGATGACGCTGTTGTCCGGGTCCCGGTGGGAACCACGGTCAAAGCTCAGGATGGGGAGGTGCTTGGCGATCTCGCTGCCGACGGAGACCGCTGGCTGGCGGCCGCGGGCGGCCAGGGAGGCCAGGGCAACGCCCGGTTCTCCACCCATCAGAACCGCGCCCCGGCGTTTGCCGAGCAGGGCGAGGCAGGGGAGCAGCGCTGGCTCAAGCTGGAGCTGAAACTGCTGGCCGACGTGGCCCTCATCGGCTTCCCCAACGCGGGCAAGAGCACCCTGATCTCCCGGATCTCCGCGGCCCGCCCCAAGATCGCCGACTATCCGTTCACCACGCTGGAGCCCAACCTGGGTGTGGTGCGCACCGACGACGACTTCGAGATGGTGGTGGCCGACATCCCCGGTCTTATCGCCGGGGCCAGCGACGGCCGCGGCCTCGGCCACCGCTTCCTGCGCCACACCGAGCGGGCCCGGGTCATGGTGGTTCTGGTTGATCTGGCCTCGGTGGAGGAGGTTTCGCCCGCCGAGCAGCAGCGGGTGCTGTTGGAGGAACTGGGAGCCTACCGGCCCGAACTGCTGGAGCGGCCCAGGATTCTGGTGGGATCCAAGGCCGACGCGGGCTATCTGGATCCCCCGCCGGGGGCGCTGTGCGTCTCTGCGGTGACCGGGGCGGGGATAGCCGAGCTGCTCAGAGCCATGGCCGACGCCGTTGTCGAGGCCCGGGCGCAGGACAGCCTGGCCCTGGGTGCTCGGCGCTCCCGCGAGGTGGTGATCCACCGGCCCGTGCCCGAGGGGTTCAGCGTGGAGCGGGCCGATGACGGCGCCTTTGTGGTGGTGGGCCGGGCCGTTGAGCGCACGGTGGCATTGTCCGACCTGAACGCCCCGGGTGCCTGGGATTTCGCCCGCCGCCGCCTGGAGAGGATGGGGGTGGACCGGGCCCTGGTCCGGGCCGGGATCAAGTCGGGCGACACCGCCCGGATCGGCGCTTTCGAGTTCGAGTATCACGATGACGACGAGTACCTGAGCGGCGAATATCTGGGCCAGGAGGCGTCGCCGTGATCGTGGTGGTCAAGATCGGTACGTCGTCGATCACCGAGACTGATGGCACCATCAGGGCCGAGGCGGTGGCCAAGCTGAGCGGCGAGGTGGCCGCAGCGGTGGCCGAGGGCCATCAGGCGGTGGTGGTCAGCTCCGGGGCGATCGGCGCTGGGCTCCCCGCGCTCGGCTTCGACCAGGGTCGTCCCCGCGACTCGGTGACCCTTCAGGCGCTCTCCGCGGTGGGCCAGAGCAGGCTGATGGCCCTGTACCAAGAGTGCCTGGGCGGCTATGGGCTGATCTGCGGCCAAGTGCTGCTGGCCCCCCGGGACTTTTTGGAGCGCACCCAATACCTGCACGCCCAGCGCACGCTCAACCGGCTGTTGAAGCTGGGTGTGGTCCCCATCGTGAACGAGAACGACGCCGTGGCCGACGACGCCATTCGCTGGGGCGACAACGACCGCATATCCGCGCTGGTGGCCCACATGGTGGGTGCCGAGTTGCTGGTGCTGTTGACCGACACCGAGGGGGTTCACACCGCCGATCCCCGCTCCGACGCCGACGCCCAGATCGTCGAGGAGATCACCGATCTGAGCCTCCTTGACGAGCTGGCCGCCGCCGCGGGCGGCGCGGGTACCGACCGGGGCAGCGGGGGCATGGCCTCCAAGCTGGCCGCGGCCCGTATTGCCAGTTGGTCGGGGGTCCGCACCGTGATCGCGGCCGCCCATCGCCAAGATGTCGTCGCCGACGCGTTGGCCCATGTGCCTGGCGTCGGGACCACGGTAGCGGCCCAGCCCCAGCGGTTGAGTGCCCGCAAGCTGTGGATCGGGTTCGCCATGGTTCCCACCGGCACGGTGTGGGTGGATGCCGGTGCCCGTCGGGCGATGGTGGAGCGGGGGGCCTCGCTCTTGGCCATCGGCATTGACCGATACGAAGGCGCCTTCCAGTGCGGTGACGCCGTGGATGTGCGGGGACCAAACGATCAGGTCTTCGCCCGAGGCCTGGTGGAGGTCTCCTCAGAGGACATGGACTCGGTGGTGGGCTTGCGCTCCGACGCCCTGCCTCCCGGCGCTCCCGACGAGGTCATCCATCGCGATTCGTTGACCGTATTGCCCTAGCGATTCGGCTCAAGGTCCTCTCCAACGATGCGGCGGCCTCTTCGGCCGCAGCCACTCCCGTGCCTCGGGCTACGACCACGTAGACCACACCCGTGAACAACAGGGCAAAGGGCGCGGTGAACAGCAGTGGCAGGGGTTCGAGACCCCAGGCCAGAACCCCGCCCAGCACCGCGGCGGACAGGGCGGCAATCGCCAGGTGCCGGGCGGGCCCCCGCACTGGGCGGTGCCGCCGCAGCAAAAAGCGGATCCGGTGGCGCAGAATGCCGTACTCCGCCCAGGCCGCCACCGTGCTGCCCAGGGCCAAGCCCACGGCCCCCAGCCGCACGGCCCCGTCGGCCCGCTCGGAGTCGGGCAGCGGTGACAGCACATGGAAGTCGCCGAGGCGCTCCACGCTGCCGTTGACCACCGTGTAGGAGTCAAAGCTGAACATCAGCACCACGCCCACTGCGGCGGCCAGCACCACCCGCACCACCGCCACCCGGGCGGGCCCCTTGGCGTCGCCCGCCGCAAAGCAGACGTTTTGCAGCAGGCGAGACGACGCCGAGGCCACCAGCCCCAAGCTGTAGGCCGCCAAGATCCACCACACCTGCACGGTCTGGTCGCCGTTGAACTGCCCGCGCTCCAACAGTGCCCCCACGATCAGCCCGCCCATGGTGATGAACGCCACCGCCGAGAACAGAACGTAGAACCCGATGCGGTCCAACCCGGTTTGCAGCCTTCGCACCAGTGCATCGGGGTCGCCTTGTTCTCGTGACAGTTCCGGCAAGTCGCTGGCCGCCACGCTCATGGCGAAAAGGCTGATGGGCAGGAAGTAGATCACTTGGGCGAACCCCAGGGCGGCGATGGCTCCGCCGGCCAGTAGCCCGGCCAGGATCAAGTCCACATAGGCCGACACCTGCACCACGCCCCGTCCGGCCAGGGCCGGTCCGAACCGGTTGAGAACCGTTCGCACATCGGGTCGCCGCCAGTTCAGGCTGAGTCGCAGCGCGGGGACCATCCGAAGCACCAACGGCACCTGCACCAAAAACTGGAGGGCGCCCCCCAGCACCACGCCCCAAGCCGCAACCTTGGCCACATCCGAGGCCCGGGCTGCGGGGTCCACCCCGTGCCAGACCACCCAGGCGCCCACCATGAGCGCGATCTGGGCCAGATTCCAGATCACTGGGGCGGCGAAGGACAGGAAGAACCGGCGGTGGGCGCTCAACACCCCCAGGCTCCACGCCGCCAGCACGATGAAGCCGATGCCGGCGAACATGATCCGCACCAGTTCGACGGTGAGGTCGGCGGTGTCGTCCGACAGCCGCCACAGCAATAGCGACACCAGCGGCTCGGCCAGCAGCCATCCGGCCAGCACCACCAGCCCGGTGACCACCGCCAGCAGCCCGAACACCGCCCCGGCCAGCCGCCCGGCGTCCCGGCGTCGCCCCTGCTCAGCCAGCTGCGTGTAGATGGGTATGAACGAGGCCGACAGAACCCCTTCGCCCAGCAGGTTTTGCAGCAGCCGGGGAATGGTCAGGGCAGCCCGGTAGGCGTCGCCGATGCGGCCCGCCCCGATGAAAGCGGCCACCGCCATCTCTCGGCCGATGCCCGAGACGCGGGACAGGAAAATGCCTGCGCCCACCAGGATGGCGCCCTTGCCGCTGGGGCGCGGGGAGTCGTCGGGGCCGTCGAGTCGTTGCTGATCCGGTGGAATGCCAAAACACGCTACCGGAGCACTGGGTTCACTTTGGGCAGCCCGAGTGCTCCACTCTGAATAAAGCACTTCAAGGGGGCGAACCCTTGTCGGGTACGCTCGCGCCGTGAGCGCCGATACGACCATGGCCGAATTGGCCGACCGGGCCAAGGCCGCAGCCCGAGTTCTGGCCACCGCCGACACGGAGACCAAGAACCACGCCCTGCTGCTGGCCGCCGACCAGCTCGAGCAGGCTCGCGACGACCTCTTGGAGGCCAACCAGGGCGATGTGGAGGCTGCCACCGCCTCGGGCATGAGCGCCACGCTGGTGGACCGGCTCCGGCTGACCGACTCCCGGCTGGAGGGAATGGCCGGGGGACTGCGCAAGGTGGCCGGGCTGACCGACCCGGTGGGGGAGATCGTCGGCGGCTGGGTGGTGCCCTCCGGCCTGCGGATCAGCCAGGTGCGGGTGCCCCTGGGCGTGGTAGCCATCGTGTACGAGAGCCGCCCCAACGTGACCAGCGACGCCGCCGGCCTGTGCCTCAAATCGGGCAACGCCGCCTTCTTGCGGGGCTCGTCCAGCGCGCTGGGCTCCAACCTGGCCATCGCCGGGGTGATGCGGGACGCCTACGAAAAGGCCGGCTTGCCCAGTGATGCGCTGGTGCTGGTGTCCGACACCAGCCACGCCGTCGCCGCCGAGTTCATGCAGCTCCGTGACACGATCGACTGCCTCATCCCCCGGGGCGGCCCCGGTCTGATCGCCTCCATACTGGAGAACGCCACCGTGCCCTATGTGATCGACGGCGACGGCAACTGCCATGTGTACGTCGATGCCTCGGCCGACTTGGACATGGCCCGGCGCATCGTGGTGAACGCCAAGACCCAGCGCCCGTCGGTGTGCAACGCGGCCGAGTCCCTGGTGGTACACCGGTCGGTGGCCGCCGAGCTGCTGCCCCCGCTGGCCGACGACTTGGCCGGGGTGGAGCTGGTGGGCGACGAGGCCGCTCGGGCCATCCTGGGCTCCGACCGCATCGGCGAGGCCACCGAGGCCGACTACTTCACCGAGTTCTTGGACCTGAAGCTGTCGGTGAAGGTGGTGGACAGCCTGGACGAGGCCATCGTCCATGTGAACGACACCGGCAGCGGTCACAGCGAGGCCATCATCACCGCTGATCTGGAGGCCGCCGACCGCTTCTGCACCGAGGTGGACGCCGCCGCGGTGCTGGTGAACGCCTCCACCCGCTTTGTGGACGGCGAGGAGTTCGGCTTCGGCGCGGAGATCGGTATCAGCACCCAGAAGCTGCACGCCCGGGGCCCGATGGGTCTGCGCCAGCTCACCACAACCAAGTACGTGGTGAGGGGCGAGGGCCAGGTACGCGGCTAGCCATCTACGCAGAAGCCGTGATTTCGGGGCCGCAACAGGCTGGGCGTAGCCTTCAGCCATGAGCTTCTCCTTTGCCGACGTCGACTCGGTGCGCACGGGCCTGAGCGGGGTGCAGTATCTGGCTGATGAGGGCATCGCCGGAGTGGTCTATCTGGCCGAGCGGCTCCAGAAGCCGGTGCTGGTGGAGGGTCCGGCGGGCACGGGCAAGACTCAGCTGGCCAAGAGCGTGGCCGAGGCCACCGGCGCCCGTCTCATCCGGCTCCAGTGCTACGAGGGCCTCGACGAGTCCAAGGCGCTGTATGAGTGGAACTACAAGAAGCAGCTTCTGCGCATCCAGGCCGAGCGCCAGGGAGAGGACCCCGAGGGCGACGGCATGTGGCAGCAGATCGAGGACGATCTGTTCTCCGAGGAGTTTCTGCTCACCCGACCGCTGTTGGAGGCCATCCGCGCCGCTGAGCCGGTGGTGCTGCTCATCGACGAGGTCGACCGGGTGGAGATCGAGACCGAGGCGCTGCTGCTGGAGATCCTGTCCGACTACCAGGTGTCCATCCCCGAGCTGGGCACGGTGGCCGCCAGCCAGATCCCGCTGGTGTTCCTCACCTCCAACAACACCCGGGAGCTGTCGGAGGCCCTCAAGCGGCGGTGCCTGTTCTTGCACATCGACTATCCCGATCTGGACCGGGAGAAGGAGATCGTGCTGGCCAAGGTGCCCGGCGTGGGCGAGAGCCTGGCCGATCAGGTGGCCCGCATCGTTCGGTCGGTCCGCCAGATCGAACTGAAGAAGGCCCCGTCGGTGTCGGAGACCCTCGACTGGGCCCGCACCCTGGTACTGCTGGGAGTGGAGCACATCGACGCCGATACCGCAGCCGAGACGGTGAACATCCTGCTGAAGTACCGCAGCGACATTGAGAAGGCGCTCAAGGAGTTCGCCTCCTCCGACGAGGAGTTTGCTGTGCCGGCCGCAACCCCGTGATCCTCCTCGCCCGCCGCACGGTCACCCGCTCTGCTTGCAACCCCGTAGTGGTCCTGCGCTGAGGCTGCCATGAAAGTCGAGCCCGCCACCTCGCCGCTGCTGGCGCTTCTGGCCGGGTTCATCGCCGAGCTTCGGGCCGCCGGACTGCCGGTCAGCCTCACCGAGAACCTGGATGCCATGGAGGCCATCCAGCACATCCCCATTGAGGACCGGGATGCGTTCAAATACGCCTTGGCCGCCACCCTGGTGAAGAACCACGCCCACTGGAGGGCCTTCGAGACGGTCTTCGAGGTGTACTTCTCGCTGCGGGGGGCCGAATACGACCTGGTGGACGGCGAATGGCCCGAGGGCATGGACCTCTCCGACTTCGTCGACGGGATGGACAGCCAGCAGCGCCGCCAGGGCGGTGGCGGCGGCGAGGCCATGTCGGCCGAGCAACTGGCCGAGATGCTCTTCCAAGCGCTCATGCGGGGCGACGACGCCCTCATGCGGGCCATCGCCCGCCAGGCCGTCCAGCGCTACGCCGGCATGGAGCCCGGCCGACCGGTAGGGGGCACCTACTACCTGTACCGCACGCTGCGGAACCTCGACCTCGATGGCGTGCTGGAGCGCCTGATGGGCCAGGCCCGCCAGGATGCCCCCGAGCAGCTGACACCGCTGGAGGAGCGGCTGGAACGAGACGAGTTCGAGGCCCGCATCGACCAGCTCCGCAAGGAGGTGGAGGCTGAGATCCGCCGCCGGCTGGTGGCAGACCGGGGGGTGGAGGCCATGGCCAAAACGCTCCGCAAGCCCTTGCCTGAGGATGTGGACTTCATGCACGCCAGCCGGGAGGAGATGATGGCCCTGCGCCGGGCCATCTACCCGCTTACCCGCAAGCTGGCCGTGCGATTGGCCCGCAAGCGCCGCCACGGCCGCAAGGGCCCGCTGGACTTCCGCAACACCATGCGCCACTCGCTGTCCTACGGGGGAGTGCCGGCCGAGCCCAAGTTCCGCTATCCCCGCCCCGCCAAGCCCGAGATCATGGTGGTGGCCGACGTGAGCGGGTCGGTGGCCGCCTTCGCCCGGTTCACCCTGCATCTGGTGTACGCCATCAGCAACCAGTTCTCCAAGGTGCGCTCATTCGTGTTCATCGACGGCCTCGACGAGGTGACCAGCTTCTTCGAGGGAGTGGACGACATCGGCGAGGCCGTCCACCGGGTGAACGCCGAGGCCGACGTGGTGTGGGTTGACGGCCACTCCGACTACGGCCACGCCTTCGAGGTGTTCTGGGAGCGCTACGGGAAAGACGTCGGTCCCAAGACCACGGTCATGATCCTGGGCGACGCCCGCAACAACTACCACGCCTCCCAGGCCTGGATCCTCAAAGAGATCGAGCACCGGGCCCGCAAAGTCTTCTGGCTTAACCCCGAGCCCGGCGCCTACTGGGACACCGGCGACTCCATCGTCTCCGAATACGGCGTCCACTGCGACGGCGTCTTCGAAGTCCGCAACCTCCGCCAACTCGAAGGCTTCGTAGAGAACTTGGTGTAGGCCCGAGCAGTAGGAGACCAGCCCTAGCAGCTTGCTTCTATCCAATTGTCAAGGTTCGAGTGCGGTTTGGCGGCAATCGATTGCCGGTTTCCGGGACATCAGGGATCAGCCGCGGGCATTGCCGCTTGCCCAGTTCGTGATCCTCAGCTCAAGAGCACCGGGTTTCGCTGAGGTGGCCGGTCGATGGCAGTGCCGGTGTCGGGGAACGGCTCGGGCGGTGGCCGCAGGTCATAGCACCCGGTGGTGGGACACTTGGCCACCTCCCAACCGTCGTCATGGATGCGGTGGTGGCACCTGGCGCAGACCAGCACCAAGTTGTCGAGGTTGGTCGGCCCGCCCCATGACCAGGGCTGGATGTGGTGCGCCTGGCACCAGGCGGGGTTGGCATCGCAGCCGATGCAACCCTTGTCTCGCAGTGCCAACGCGGCCCGCTGGGCCTCAGTGGCTATCCGCCGCTTTCGACCCAGCCACAGCTGCTGGGTCTTGGCTTGGAACACGGCGGGCAGGATGTCGGCATCACAGGCCAACCGACGCAGCTCGCCCACCGGAATAGGCGTGCCATCGCACAGCCGGGCGTTGACCAGCTCCCGATGAATAGTGTCGTAGTCGGCGATCACCAGCAATGCAGTGCGAGGAGACTGGCCGGATTTGGGTTCCAAGATCAACTCAGCCAGCGCGTCGGCCATCCGCTGCTGCGGTGTACGGCGATTCTTCGGGTCTTCCATGCGCCACAGTTCTCGCTCTTTGTCAGAGATGGCCAGGGCAATCCGGTTGCCGGTGATGGGGTCGAATTCGCCGGACAGCACAAACATGCCGTCTTCCCGGCTCTCGAACATCCGCCCCGTGCGATTGTCACGTTGGCGATCCAGAATTGACTGGCCGTCATCGGGTGAGAGCTCCCGCTGCTGCTGGCGGAGTATGCGGGCAAACTGGTCGTAGGGCTGGTGCCTAGCCGCCTCAGTCAAAGCGGTCTCGTCAATCGACCCCTCTGCTGAGGCCCTGGCGATCAGCCAGGCGTGCTTCTGGGGGATTTCCCCAGCTTCGAGAGCCCTCCAAGTCTCGGCCAGCCCACACAAGCTGGCTGCGGTTTCCACATCCCGCTTGGCTTCCCGTTTGGAAGCCTGAAGCTCCTCCCGAACAGCTATTTCGGCCGCGCCCACGCCATACTGATCGCGCTCCGCGTTGACTAGCCGGATCTTCCACCCAGCCAGCTGGGCCTCAGCCCGCCGCACCGATGCCAAAGCAGCCCGTCGCATGTCGCTCGACATGCCTGCCGGGTCGACAGCCGGCACCCCAACGGTGACCTCAAAATCCCTGGTCATAGCCCTACTAGCCATGACGGGCACTCTACCGACGACCAGCGACAGTTTGTCCTTGATCAACTGCACCAGCCCTCAACTTGTTGTAGAGGAGCAACGGTCGAGTCTGAGACCGCGCTGCCTTCAGTTTCGATCCGCTGCGGCACAGTTGGCTGAAGGTGCCTAGTCTCCGGCACGGTGAATGACCGAGGTCCGTCTCAACCCGCGCGCAAGATCAAGGCGTTTCTAGACGAGCACCACAGTGCCGACGTGGTGGTCTGCACAGGGTCCGCCTCCGTCAAGGGACTGGCATGGCTGGCTAGTCAGGTCGGCAACAGCCAACGGGCCACCATCGTCATTGGAGACATGACTGAGCAAGCATTCGCGGTCGCGACCGACGACGACCGAAGGGTCGTCGCTGCGTTCTTGCGCCGGGACAACGTGAAGGTGCATAACTGGTATCGCCAGAAGCCGATCAAGAAGATCGCCCACGGGAAGGCGGTGGTTGTTCTCCAAAGCGGCAGTAATAGGGCAGTGGCTGCCTTGGTCGGCTCGGCAAACCTCACGGGTCAAGGCCTATCCGAGAACCTGGAGCTAATGGTGCGCTGTGATCCTGGCGATTTGCATGAGATCGACGCGTACATCGCCGAGGCCACCAGCCATCCACCGGCCAACAACAAGCTCATCGGGTTCGTGACCAAAGACACGCCTGAGAGATTCGCAACGAAGGACAAGCCCCAGGCCGCGACCAGCAAAGGCGGCTGCCTACCAGCGTTGGCGTTTATCCCAGCTCACGTTGCCGCAAGCCTCTGGGCGCGGATCAAGCTATCGGCTTTCGTAGAGCAGTGAGCCAGTTCTGAGTTGCAACCACCATGCCTTCGAATCCGCCTGCCTACGCTGGTTGATCTTGTCAGAGAAGGTGATCAGCGGATGAAGCCGGTGCCTTTGTCAGTCTTGGCGGCCGAGAATCGGGCGGCCGAGCATGGCTTCGAGCACTCGTGTGAACGAGGCGTGGGGAGATGCTTGCGGTTCTCGCGGCAACGACGCCGATCGGTGGTCGAATTCTCGAACTGGGAACGGGGTTTGGTGTGGGGCTGGCGTGGATACTGACTGGACTTGGCTCACGAACCGACGTCGCAGTCGTGTCCATAGAGCGGGATGCTGAGCGGGTTGCGTTCCTTACGGAGGTCGATCTCCCTGCCCACGTGTCGATAGTTGAGGGCGACATTGGGGCTTTGCCTCCAGCACTAGGTCAGTTCGATCTGATATTCGCCGATGCTGAGGCGGGCAAATGGACTGGCCTCGAACTCACTATTGCCGCGCTCGCGCCCCAAGGCCTTCTGCTCGTCGACGACATGCACCTCTCGCGCTATGACTCTGAGAAGGATCGCTCGACGGTAAAGAACGTGCGCAAGGTGCTGACGACCGACTCCCGCCTCGCCGCAGTCGAGTTGGATGTGGCGTCTGGAATCATCCTCGCCTTGCGCCGCGGGGCCGTGCCTTAGAACTCGGAGCGAATCGGCAATGGCTGCAACTCCAAATGAGTCAGAGCTACCCCAGGACCCCAGAAGACTCTCGAGGCCGTCTTACTCGGGGTAGCGTCTCCTTGACATGAGGATCTCAATTGGTGCTGATCACGCTGGCTTTCAGCTCAAGGAGACTCTGATCGGAGCGCTTCAACGTCACGGTCACGAAGTTGTTGATCGTGGTACGGCAGATACCCAGCCGGTCGATTATCCGGGAATCTGCGCGAGTGTGGCGCGGGACGTAGCGGCAGGACGGGCTGACCGGGGAATTGTGCTTGGCGGCTCTGGAAAAGGTGAACAGATAGCAGCCAACAAGATCCCCTCCATTCGTGCGGCGCTGTGCAATTGTTTGGCCACAGCGCGGTTGTCGCGCTCACACAACGATGCAAACGTCCTGGCTATTGGTGCCCGGATCGTCGCCCCAGAACTTGCAGTCGAAATCATGGAACTCTGGCTGGAGACACCATTTGACGGGGGACGCCATCAAGCGCGTATCGAGCAAATTGCTGAATTGGAAGCTCGCTAGCTGAGACAACAGGGACTCCTTCATCGGGATCATTGGGGCACATATCTGATGGTGGCGAAGGCCATGCCTGAGTAGGTGAAAGGGGGGCCTTTCTTTACAAGGTTCGACGGGTTGCAATTGGCTGCGACCGTCACTCGGTGGCTTTGGGGTGGCCGGAGTGGACGGCGGTTACCCAGATGGTTTTCTTGTCGTCGTCGATGCAGTACCAGATACGGCCACCGCCGGTGACTTCGTATTGCCACTGGGGAAGCTGGATGCCGTTGACGGTGGCAGTGGCAAAGCGACCTCGCAGAGGATGTTGACGCTTGCTCCGATTCCGTGGGTCTGCCGTGATGAGCTCCCATGCTGATCGGATGTTGTTGGGGACAGAGGCACCGAACTGCTCCCACGAGTTGGCGGCGGCATTGGACGCGTATCGGCAGTCCCATCCGCCTTTGCGCGGCGGTGGGGCGACCCGGTCCCGGCGCCGGGGCATCAGTCGACGGCCGGAGGAGGAAGGACGCGTCCGCCGTGGGTAACGGTGATGGGGGTGGTGAGCAAGGCAGTGAGTTCGGGGTCGCTGAGAATCTCGGCGGTGTTTTGCCATTCGAGCAGTGTCTGTTCCACTGGTTCAAAGCTCTCGATGCTGGCTGAGGCCAGAATGACACGAGTCAGATCCTCGGCGAACTCCCGACGCTCTTCGGGTGAGAGGAATTCGACCCAGGGGAAGGCGGCTTCGATGGCCTCGCCCACCGCCTCGGGAGAGTCAGCGGCGATCTTGCAGAGAAGGCGGGCCAGACACTCGATGGTCTTGGCCCGGCTGATGTCGCTAGCGGCGAGGCTGAGGTAGAGGTCGGGGGCATTGCGCCGTCGCAGCAATACGTCGTGGTCCGCGAGGTCGGCAACTACCTCCTTGGGCTGTCGGAGGAACTCGGAGAAGGTGCGCTCGATAACCTGCATCGAGTCAGGATATCTGAACTAATTCAGATATCAAGCCAGTATCGGCCAGCTAGCCTTCACCATGGCCCAGGTGCGGAAACTATTTCACCGCCACTGGCAAGTGCTTGAGGCTGTTGAAATGGGTGGTGCGAAGCCTGGCCTCAGGGCCAGACCGCTCGAAGCGGTGCAGGTGGGGGACCAGGGCCGAGAAGTAGGCCCGGGCCTCGGTCTTGGCCAGATTGGCACCGAGGCAGTAGTGGGGGCCGCCGGAGCCGAGCGACAGGTGGTCGCTGGCGTCTCTGCGGATGTCGAAGACGTCGGGGTTGTCGAACATCGCAGGATCGCGGTTGGCCGAGGTCATCCAGAGGTCAACGATCTGCCCGGACTCGAAGCTGACCCCGCTTTCGTGCTCCATCGGAGCGGTCACCCGGCGCTGGTGGTGCATGACCGGGGTCACCACCCGCAGCATCTCGTCGATGGCCCCGTCCAGCAGCGTCTCATCGGCGGCCAGCGCAGCGGCCTGGTCGGGGTGATCCAACAGCAGCATCAGCCCGCTGCTCAGCAGGTTGCGGGTGGTCTCGGTGCTGCCGGTGACTAGGAGCTGCCACCATCCGCCCAACTCCTCATCGGTGAGCCGCCGCCCCTCGTACTCGGCGTGAACGAGGCTGCTGAACACATCGTCGCCGGGCTCGCCCTTCCGGCGGGCGATGTGGTTCTGTCCGTAGGCTGCGAAATTGACCATGGCCGCTCGGGCGTCGTCCATCGTTGGGCACATCTCGGGGTCGAAAGCCCCGATGGTGGTGTTGGTCCAGTTCAAGATGTCGTTCCGGTCGGACACCGGGATGCCCAGCATCTCACCCGTCACCTGGAGGGGCAGCTGGGCGGCCAGCAGCTCGGCGGCGTCACCCCCGCCCTCGGCAACAAACCCTTCCACCAGCTCACCGGCGATGCGGTGGGCGCTGTCCTCCAGCCGGCGGATGGCCCGGGGGGTGAATCCCCGGTTCACCAACAGCCGCAGCGCGGTGTGGTCCGGGGGGTCGAACTCCAGCAGGGTGATGGCCCCTTGGCCGCGGTGCTCGCCCTCACCACCCGACACTGCCAGCTGGGAAGAGGAAAACTGCCGCCAGTCCCGGTTGAACTCCCGCACGTATAGGTAGCTGGTGACCACATAGCGCCCCCCGCCCCGGCGGTGGGGGAGCCAGTGCACTGGTTCCTCTGTCCGAAGTTGCGCCAACAGCTCCAGCGGCAGCCCGGCGACAAACGTGTCGGGATCGTCCAGCGGTGCCGCGTCAATCATCGGCGCAGAACTCTAGGCGGTTGCCGAACGAATCCCAGATGTAGACCCGTTCGACCCCGTCGGCGGTGTCCTTGGCGACTTCATATCCCTGAGATTCGGCCTTCTCGGCAAGCTTGGCGACTTCAGAGACCAGAAATGCCACATGCGCTTTCTTGGCCGGGCGGAAGTCAGGGTCAGCCCCCAAGTGCAGTTGCCCGCACGTCCCCTCCGGCAGATCGAACCAGCAACCGCCCCGCTTGGCCAGCTCTGGCGGCTTCGGCACCTCGGTCAACCCCAGCAGCCCCCCATAGAACTCCCGCGCCACATCTTCCCCGCCAACGGGGATCGCCACCTGCACATGGACGATCAAGCTGACGATATGTCCGGTGTGTTCCATCTCGTGATTCCTCGCTTGACTACTCCTTCAAGCGTGTCGCTCTTGGGCCGCTTTGCCCAAACCAAGTTCCTCGATCGACTGCTCCCGCATCAGGTACTTCTGGATTTTGCCGGTGATGGTCATGGGGAACTGGTCGGTGAACTTCACATAGCGGGGGATCTTGAAGTGGGCGATCTGGCCCCGGCAGAACTCCCGTATGTCTTCGGCCTCCAGCGCAGCCCCGTCCCGCAGCTGCACCCAGGCCATGATCTCCTCGCCGTATCGGGCATCGGGCACGCCGATCACTTGCACTTCCACCACGTCGGGGTGCCGGTAGAGGTATTCCTCGATCTCGCGGGGATAGACGTTCTCGCCGCCGCGGATAATCATGTCTTTGATGCGCCCGACGATGTTGATGTAACCGTCGTTGTCCATGGTGGCGAGGTCGCCGGTGTGCATCCAGCCTTCGTCGTCGATGGCCTCGGCGGTGCGGGCCTCGTCATCCCAGTAGCCCAGCATGACCGAGTAGCCCCGGGACATGAGCTCACCGGCGTGGCCCCGGGCAACGGTGTCGCCGGTCCCAGGATCAGCGATGCGGACCTCCACATGGGGGTGGACCCTCCCCACGGTGGCAACTCGCTTGTCGAGCGTGTCGTCGGCGGAGGTCTGGGTGGACACCGGGGAGGTCTCGGTCATGCCGTAGGCGATGGTCACCTGGTCCATGTTCATCCGGTCCACCACCTGCTTCATCACCTCCACTGGACACGGTGAGCCGGCCATGATCCCGGTGCGCAGCGACGACAGGTCATAGTCGTCGAGGTCGGGCTCGCCCAACTCGGCGATGAACATGGTCGGCACCCCATACAAGCTGGTGCAGCGCTCCTGCTCGCAGGCCCGCAGCGCGGCCGCGGCGTTAAACCCCGCGGAGGGGACCACCATGGCCGCCCCGTGGGTGGTGCAGGCCAAGTTGCCCAGCACCATGCCGAAGCAGTGATAAAACGGAACCGGGATGCACACCCGGTCGGCAGGGGTGTAGCCGCAGGCCTCACCCACGAAGAAGCCGTTGTTCAAGATGTTGCGGTGGCTCAGCGTGGCCCCCTTGGGAAACCCAGTGGTCCCGCTGGTGTACTGGATATTGATCGGATCATCCGGCCGCAGTCCCGCGGCGCGCTCCACCAGCTGATTTGGGGATACCGCAGCTCCACTGGCCAGAAGCTCATCCCAATCCGAGGTCTGGAGGTAGACCACCTGCCGGGCCGGTACCTTGTCCCACACCTCCTCGACCATGCCCCGGTAGTCGCTGTGGGAGAAAGATGCCGCGGCCACCAGCACGCTGATGCCCGACTGGTTCAGCACGTACTCCAACTCGGCTGTCCGGTAGGCCGGATTGATGGTGACCAAGATCGCGCCGATCCGGGCCGTGGCGTATTGCACCAATACCCACTCGGCACAGTTCGGACTCCAGATCCCTACCCGGTCGCCTGCTCGTAAATCCAGCGCCATCAACCCTGCGGCCACCTCGTCGACCGCTGCGGCGAACTCGCGATACTTGTAGCGCAAACCCTGCTCCACCGAGACCAGCGCGTCCCGATTGCCATGAGCAGCCACTGTCCGGGCCAAGTTCTCCGAAATGGTCTCGTCCAACAGCGGGATATCAGTCGGCCCCGACGCCGATGACAGCACTGCCCCCTCCATGTCGGAACGCCGCCTCAGTCGTGGCTGGTGACGCCGCCGTCGACGATGAGGATTGTGCCGGTCACGAATCCGGCCTCGTCGGACATGAGGAAGCGGACGGCCTTTGCGATGTCAGTGGGGATGCCCACCCGGCCGAGCGGGGACTTTTCCACACAGGCGGCCTTGCTTGAGGGGTCGTCCATCATTACGGCGGTCATCGGCGTTTCGATATAGCCGGGGCCCACGGCGTTCACTCGTATGCCGTCGGGGCCGAGGTAGTTGGCCAGCGACTTTGTCAGTCCCACCACGCCATGCTTGGAGGCGGTGTACGACGGAATCGTCGGGCTGCCCACCACCGACATGATGGAGCCGATGCCCACGATGGCCGACCCCTCATGGCTGCGAAGGTCGGCCAGTAGGGCTTGGGCCACAAATACCTCGGCCCGCAGGTTCACCCCGAGTACCGAGTCCCAGATCTCCTCGGTGAGATGGTCGATGTCCATGGAGGTAACGATCCCCGCGGCATGGACCAACCCGCCGATGGTGCCCAATTCCCCTCGGGCGGAGACCACTGCCTCATCCACCGCGGTTCGGTCGGTCACGTCCAGCCCGACCGAGTGGGTCACCACCCCGCAGTCGGCGGCAATCGAGGCCGCGGCCTCGGTCGCGCCCTCGCCGTTGTGGTCCCACAGCGACACCGGCCTCCCCACCTCGGCCAAGGCTCGAGCACAAGCCCGTCCAATCCCCGACGCTCCTCCGGTGACCACCACACCAGTGGTCGGCGACATGTTCAATACAGACATGCCAGCAACCCTATGCGGCGGCAGGCGGGGGGATGACTTCGATCGACAGGCCGAGAGCGACTAGTCGTGCAGGCCGCACTCGGTTTTGTCGGTGCCGGACCAGCGGCCGGAGCGGGGGTCGTTGCCGGGGGCGACGGGTTTGGTGCAGGGCATACAGCCGATGGAGGGATAGCCCCGTTCCAACAGGGGGTTGAAGGGCACCCGGTGCTGGGCGATGTAGTCGTCCACCTGCTCATCGGACCAGGTGGCGATGGGGTTCAGCTTCACCAGGCCCCGCAGATCGCGCACCACGATGGGCGCCGACACGCGAGTCACAGCCTCAACCCGGCGCAGACCGCTCATCCACGCCGCCTTGCCGGCCAGCGCCCGGTCGAGCTGGCCGGCCTTGACCGCCGAGCAGCAGTTCTCCGGGTCCATGTTCCACAGTTCGGGATCGTGGCGGGCCACGGTCATCAGCCGCAGGTTCAAGCCGTAGTGGCGGCGCACCCGCTCCACTGTCTCCAGCGTCTCGGGGAAGTGGAAGCCGGTGTCGATGAACACCACCTCGATGGCCGGATCCACCTTCACGGCCAGATCGATCAGCACGGCGTCGGTCATCGACGCGGCCAGCGCCAGGTGGGGGGAGAAGTTGTCCACCCCCCACTGGATGATCTTCTCCGCGGGCAGCCCCTCGAACTCCTCGTTGAGGGCGGCCAGTTCTTCGTCGGTGAGCGACGGAACGGTCAGGTTGCGCATTCAGAGTCGCCGATCACCGCTTCGTAGGGGCCGGTTTCGTCGTAGTCGACGTAGTAGTCCGGGCCCTCTTCAGGGATGGGGAACTCGTCCAAGTCTGCTAGGCCTTTGCCCACCTCTCGTGATCCGCCCTTACGCTCCAGCCAGTGGCGGAACTCCTCGCCCGCCTCTCGCTCGGCCGTGAACTGGCGCACCACCCGCACCACTGCCTCGGGGGCATTTCGGGCCGGCAGGCGCAGGGCCTTGGTTCCGAAGTGGATCTGGGAGTCGCCCACATAGCCCCCCAGCAGCATCTGGTAACCCGGCGCCGAGCGTCCATGGGCCCGGCGCTCGGCCCCGAAGAATCCGATGTCGGAGGCGTGGTGCTGGCCGCACGAGTTGGTGCAGCCCGAGATGTTGATCCGCAGCCCGCCCACCTCGGCCAGCCCCTCTTGATCCAGGAGGTCGCCGATGGCATCGGCCAATCCCCGAGACTGAGTCACCGCCAGGTTGCAGGTGTCGGCGCCCGGGCAGGCCACCACATCGCGCAGGAGCTCCGCGCCGGGCTCGGCCATGCCGATGGCCGACAAAGCCTCGAACAACCGGGACAACTGGTGCTCGCCCAGATCACGGAAGACGATGTTCTGGCGGTTGGTCACCCGGCACTCCGCGCCCAACTCCCGCTGGATGTCGGCCAGAGCGTCGAATTGGTCGGCGGTAATGTCGCCCAGACGGGCCCAGGCGTAGGCCGAGACCGTGCCCTTGGCCGCGCCCCGCACCACATTGGCCTGCTCCCACCGCTCGTAGGGCGCCCGGCCGCCGATGGAGACCGCTACCCCTTGGCCAACCGGGGTGATATCGACCCCGGCCCGCTGTCCCGCGGGGGCGTCGCCGTGGACCTTCACCAAATCGGGAATCCCGCCGGGCCAACTCGAAGAGGCCAGCAGGAACTTGCGTTCCCGGAAGATGCGGCGCTGGAGTTCCTCGAAGCCCAGCTTCTCCACCAGCCACTTCATGCGGGCCCGGAGCTTGTTGTCGCGGTACCCGTCGTGGTCGAACACCCGCAGGCAGGCCTCGATGGTGGGCAGTAGGTCCTCCCGGGAGGTGAAGTCTTCCAGGGCCAGCGCGGGATGGGGGGTGGCCCCCAAGCCGCCGGCCACGTACACCCGGAACCCGGCTTCGACGCCGCCGTCCACCTCGCGGGTGGCGGCAATAATGCCCACGTCGTTGAACATGGCCTGGCCGCAGTCGGTGGAGCACCCCGAGAAGTTGATCTTGAACTTGCGGGGCAGGCGCTGGGCGTAGGGGTGGCGCAAGAAGTGCAGGGCGGTGGCCCGGGCCCAAGCGGTGATGTCCAGCACCTCGTGGGGGCAGGCGCCGGCCAGATGGCAGCCCTGCACGTTGCGGACGGTGTCGCCGCAGGCTTCCCGGGTGGTGAGACCCACCGAGGCCAGGGTCCGCATCACGTCGGGGACGTCGTCGATCTCCACGAAGTGGAACTGGATGTTCTGGCGGGTGGTGATGTGCCCCCAGCCCCGGGAGTAGGTGCGGCCGATGTGGGCCAGGGCCTCGAAATGCTCCGGGTAGATGATCCCGGCGGGGATCTTGACCCGCACCATCTGTCGGGTTCCGCCCTGGCGCTGGCCGTAGATGCCGTTGTTGAGGCGGAACACCCGCATGACGTCCTCGGGAATCTCGCCGGCCTTGTAGCGGACCAGCATCCGCTCGAACTTGTCGATGTCGGCTTGCTGCTCGGGGTCGATCACCGCGGTGTTGTCGATTTGGACCGTGACCATGGCACCTTCTTCGGGGTGTTGGGGCAGAGGGGTGGGGCTCAGCTAAATCGGACTACTTTGATCCGATTACTTGTTTATCAGGATAGCGGCCTGAAATCAAATCCCGAGTGAATTGGTCCGAATAATCCGAATAAGGGGTGGATCAGGGGAGTCAGACGCTGAGCCGCTCGGCGACCCGGAAGGCCAACTCCAGGCTCTGGGCGCCGTTGAGGCGGGGATCGCACATGGTTTCGTAGCGGCGCTCCAAGTCGTCATCGCTGATGGCCTCGGCGCCGCCCACGCATTCGGTGACGTCGTCGCCGGTGATCTCCACATGGATGCCGCCCGGCCAGGTGCCGGCTTCGGCGTGGGCGGTGAAGTAGCGGTCGATCTCAGCCATCACATCCTCGAAGTGACGGGTCTTCCGCCCGCCGGCGGTGGTGTAGGTGTTGCCGTGCATGGGGTCGCACTCCCACACCACCGGATGGCCGGCGTCGCGTACCGCGGCCAGAAGCGGCGGCAGGGCGTCGGACACCTTGTCGGCCCCCATGCGGCTGATGAGGGTGAGCCGGCCGGGAATGCGGTCGGGGTTGAGGATCTCACACAGTTCGAGTACCTCGGCCGGGGCGGCGCTTGGCCCCAGTTTGCAGCCCAGCGGGTTCTTGATGCCCCGCATGAACTCCACGTGGGCCCCGTCGAGTTGGCGGGTGCGCTCGCCGATCCACAGCATGTGGGCCGAGCAGTCGTACCACTGGCCGGTGATGGAGTCTTGGCGGGTGAGGGCCTGTTCGTAGTCGAGCACCAGCGCCTCGTGGCTGGTGAAGAAGTCCACTTGGTGCAGTTCGGGCGCATCGGTGGAGATGCCGCAAGCGGCCATGAACCGCAGAGCGGCGTCGATGCCGTCGGCCACCCGCTCGTAGCGCCGTCCCTCCGGGCTGGCGGCGATGAACTCCTGATTCCACAGGTGGACCTGGCGGAGGTCGGCGTAGCCCCCTTTGGTGAACGCCCGCAGCAGGTTGAGCGTGGACGCCGACTGGTGGTAGGCCCGCACCAAGCGCTCGGGGTCGGCGACGCGGGAGTGCTCGGAGAAGCTGATGTCGTTGACCATGTGCCCTCGGAACGAGGGGAGCTCCACATCGTCCACCACCTCGGTGGACGACGAGCGGGGTTTGGCGAACTGGCCGGCGATCCGGCCGATCTTCACCGTGGGCACCCCGGCGGAGAAGGCCAGCACCACCGCCATTTGCAGGATCACCTTGAGCTTGTCCCGGATGCTGTCGGCGGTCACGCCGTCGAAGGACTCGGCGCAGTCGCCGGCTTGGAGGACGAAGGCCCGGCCCGCCGCGGCCTCCGCGAGCTGGTCTTGAAGCTGACGGGCTTCTCCGGCGAATACCAGCGGAGGCAGTTCGACCAGGGTCTTGAGCACCTGATCCAGCGAGCCCTGGTCGGGCCATTGCGGCTGCTGGGCCGCGGGCCGATCACGCCAAGAAGCAGTGTGCCAAGCAGAAGGGGGCGTAATGGCCGCTTCGACGGGGGCCGAACTCATGGCAAAATGGTCGCTTGTCGCCGGCTGCGGGGCAAAACCAATTACCGGACCAATTGCCGGCGAGCCCTTACGCGGCGTCGATGTTGAGCAGCTCGGCTTGAGTCCGAACCGTGTCCAACGATCGTCCGATGATGCGGCGGACGGCCTCGGCGGTCCGTCCCAAGACCTCGCCGATCTCCCGATAGCTGTGCTTTTGGCCGTCGATCAGCCCGTAGCGCATCTCCAGCGCCAAGCGGGACCGGTCGTCCAGCACATCCAGCAGTTCGCCGAGCGTGGCAATCTGGTCGGCGGCCAGCGCCAGCTCTTCGGGGCCGGGGCCGGTGTCGGGCTGGAGGTCTACCAACTCGCTACGGGTGTCGTCGCCCACTGTGGCGTTCAGAGAGGTGACGGAGGTGAGCCGATGGAGCAGGGCGTGCTCGGAGTCCAGCTCTTCGCCGCCGCCGGTGGCTTGGCGCACAGCGGCCCGCAGGCTGGCCGCCCGCTCGCCCGGAAGCCGGATCAGGTTGGCCTTCTGGTCCAGCGCCCGGCCGATGGACTGGCGGATCCAGAACGTGGCATAGGTGGAGAACTTGAACCCCTTGCGCCAGTCGAACTTCTCCACCGCCCGATCCAGGCCCAGGTTGCCCTCTTGGACCAGGTCCAGCAGTTCCATGCCGGTGGGCAGGGGGTACTTCTTGGCAATGCTCACCACCAGGCGCAGGTTGGCGCGGATGAAGCGCTCCTTGGCCTTGGCCGCTTCTCGGACTTGGGCTCGCAGCCGGGAACTGCGCTCTCCGGCGTCGAGGCGAGCCTGGGCTTCACGGCCCCGTTCGATGGTTTGAGCAAGTTTCCGTTCGTCTTCTTTGGTGAGCAGTGGCACCAAGCCGATTGCGTTGAGGTACTGGCCTGTTGAATCGTCCATTTCGTCCTGTCTTGTTGTCTTCATGAACTGCAACCAATCGGCCCCCTCATTTGTTCCCGTTCGCAGTTCACCGCTGTTGTATGAAATTACCGCTGCGTTGCCTCGATTCCCGCACGAATTATCTGACCCCACGGGTGGCAAGGAAGCTCACCCTTCATTTCGTACACTGCGGATGGTGAGTCGCATCGGGATCTTCGGGGGCACGTTCGACCCAATCCATGTCGGCCACATCGTGGTGGCTGCTTGGGTGCGGGACAGCCTCGGGCTGGACCGGGTCGATCTGGTGGTGGCCAACGAGCCGTGGCAGAAGCTGGATCGATCCCTGCTCCGCGCGGCGCAGGATCGACTGGCCATGGTTGAAGCTGCCGTGGACGGGATCGAGGGGGTGGTGGCCTCATCGGCAGAGATCGACCGGGGTGGCCTGACCTACACCGTGGACACTTTGGAGGCCTACCGGGCTGCCGACCCCGATGGTTCGCTCTTTCTCATACTGGGCAGCGATGCCGCCGCCGGCCTGGACACCTGGCACCGCCATGAGGAGATCGCGGAGATGGCCGAAGTGGTGGTGGTAGACCGACCCGGTGCGGTGGTGGAGCGCCCGCCGGTCGCCCACCGGGTGGTGGAGTGTCCGCTGGTTGATCTGTCCAGCACCCAGGTGCGGGAGTGGGCTGACGCCGGTCGGCCGCTTGACGGCCTGATTCCTCCCGCCGCGCTGGCCTACTGCCGCCAAAAGGGTCTGTATGGGTGATTCCGGCCCGAGCCCAAGCGGTGCTGGATCCCGGCGGGTTCTTCCCCGACGGTGGCGTTGGGGCTGGCCGCTCTTGCTGCTCGGGCTGGCGGCGGCTGTGCCGCTGTTGGTTTGGCTGGGGTGGTCGGCCATTTCCAGCAGCAGCGACGGCACCGAGGTGGGAGCTCCCGTCGACCCCACAGCACCCGGGTTCGTGGCGTTCGTGGAGCCGACTCCCACACTCTTGCTCGTCCACGCCGGCGAAGGCGGCCTCCACGGGGTCACACTGCTGGCGCTGTCCGATCCAGGGGTCGAGGGAGCGGTCCTGTTTCTTGCTCCCGAGACCATGACTTCAAGCGGGCTACTCAGCGCCCAATGGGCTGAGTCGGCCACTGCCGGGGTCTCCGACGCCGTGGCCGAGCTCTTGGGAATCCGCACGAGCGAGCGTCAAGTGGTGGACGATGCTGGCTGGGCCGCCTTGGTGTCGGCGGTGGCACCCATCGCTGTTGAGAGTCCTGATCCGCTGGTATCTGCCGGAGGGGAGCGCCGCTTTGAGGCGGGGACGCTCGCCCTGGCACCCGGCGATGTCGGGCCGTTCCTCGGCTGGCGAAACCCGGGCGAATCTCCGATGGCCGCCTTGTTCCGCCACGAGCAGTTCTGGGAAGCCTGGATTGGTCAAGTGGCAGTTTCGAGTGCGCCCAACGTGATTCCTGGCGAGGTTGACCGGGGCGTGGGCCGTTTCGGAAGGGCCTTGGCAACAGGACGGGTCCGCTTGGAGGTGTTGCCCGGCGTGACCGATGCGGGCGGGGCGGTGGTTCTGGATGAGGGTGCGGTTGCCGAGGTGCTCAACGAGGCGATCCCGTTTCCGATATCCGTCTCGAATGGCAGCTTGCCCGCGGTTCGGCTGCTGAACGGCACCGATGATCCCGGCCTCACCAAGACCGCAGCTCGAGCGCTCCGCCGGGCCGGTGCCCACATCACCCGGATTGGCAATGCCGCCGAATTCGGTTGGGAGACAACCGCGGTCGCCTACCACGACACCAGCTTCGCCTCCCACGCCCAGGCTTACCGAGACGCTCTGGGCACTGGCTCGGTGATCGCCGAGGAAGCATCCGATACCGCTATCGACATAACGGTGACGTTCGGCGCAGATTTCTCCCTATCCTCCGCGGGAGGCGGTTAGAGTGGCAGCGTGATCGCCGCATGAGTGAAAAACCCGACCACTCGCCAAACTGGGCAATGGCATGATCGTCAAATGAGCGTCGGCACCGCGGACAAGACGGTCGTGTGGGATTGGGTAAAGGCCGCAGCGGCCGCGGCAGAAGATGGCCCCGGCGGAGACACCGTCATCATTGATGTGGGCGAGGTGCTGGTCATCACCGACCACTTCGTGATCACCAGTGGTGGCAACAGTCGGGCGGTACGGGCACTGGCCGAGCGGGTCGAAGAGGCAGTGGACAGCTGCGGCGGCCCCAAGCCCATCTGCATCGAGGGCCTCTCTGACCACGAGTGGGTGCTGATGGACTACGGCGACTTCGTGGTCCACATCTTCACCACCTCAGCCCGCGACTACTACGCCCTCGAGCTCCTCTGGAAAGACTGCCCGGTCCTGACCGCTAATCCGCTGCCTTCGTAGGTATTGCCCGGTACAGTGGCCACGGGTCCCCGATCCGGCGGTGGTCAGAGCATTTGGGCCCGTACGCCGGACGGGGGCCCGCAGCGCGCTAATGGCACTTTTGCCAGACAGCTAGTGTCAGATTTGCCAAGCCATCCAGCGTTGGCCACAAGCCCGATGGAATCGGCGGACCCCTCTAGTGTGACTGCGATGGAGGGCGTTGATGGTAGAGGCGGTTGAGCGGCGCTCTTGGCTGGCTTTGGGGGCGGCTACGGCGGCGGCGTTCATGGTGGTGGTGGACGTGTCCATCGTCAACGTGGCCTTTCCGTCGATCCAGAAGTCCCTGGGGGCGTCCAACGCCGCGCTGTCGTGGATTGTGAGCGGCTATTCCATCACGGTGGGGTCGTTCCTGCTGCTGTCGGGGCGGTTGGCCGACCGGCAGGGCAGGCGCCGGATGTTCAACGTCGGCTTGGCGATCTTCGCCGTCGGATCGCTGTTCAGCGGGGTGGCGCCAGAGGTGGAGGTGCTCATCGCGGCCCGGGTGGTGCAGGCCATGGGCGGGTCGCTGATTATGCCGTCGTCGTTGGCCATGGTGCTGCCGGAGTTCCCGGTTTCCCGCCGCTCGGCGGCCATCGGCATGTGGGGGGCGATGGGCGCGCTGGGGGCGGCGTTCGGCCCTTCGATCGGCGCGTTGCTGATCGAAGGCCTGGGTTGGCGGTGGATCTTTTACGTTAACCTGCCCATAGCGGCTTTGGTGTTCGCGGCCTCCCTCCGATTGGTGCGGGAGTCGCGCGATGAAAGCACCGAGGGCCGTCTCGACGTGGTGGGAGTGCCCGTGGGCACTCTGGCACTGGCGCTCATCATGGTGGCCATCGTCCAAGGCGAAGGCTGGGGCTACGGCGATGCCCGCATCATTGTCTTTGCCGCGGTGGGAGTGGCTCTGCTGCCTTTCGTTGTGTGGCGGTCGCGGTCCCACCCCAATCCGCTGCTCGACCTGAGCTTGTTCAGCTATCGGTCGTTCTCGGCGGCAACCGCCTCATTCGGTCTGTACGCGCTGGGATTTGTCCCCGGATTCTTGATGGGCTCGCTGTTGCTGCAAAACCTGTGGGGGCTCTCGGTGCTGGAAGCCGGGCTTGGGCTCACGCCAGGACCGATCATGGCATCGGCGCTGTCGGTTCCCATCGGGCGGATGGCCGACCGCTGGGGGCACCGCTGGCTGCTGACGGTGGGAGTGGTGCTGTGCGCGCTGTCGTATTTGTGGCTGCTGCTGCTGGCGGGGGAGTCTTCGGCCTACTTCTCGGTGTTCCTGCCCGCCAGCGTGGTTTTGGGGATCGGCGTGGGACTGTCCATCGCCACGTTCGTCAGCGCAGCCATGAGCGACGTCCCCTCGGCTCAATTCGCCATTGCCAACGCAACCACTCGCACCGTCCAGCAGGTGTGCTTCGCACTGGGCATCGCGGTGGTGGTTGCGCTTTACAGCTCGGCACCGGACGGCGACCCGCTGGGAGGATTCCAACGGGCCTGGATCTGGGTGATCGCCACGTTCGGCGCCTCGGCGCTGCTGATCATGGTGGCCTTCCCCTCCGGCGCCGCCAGCCGCCGCGTCCGGTAGGACTGACAGACGGGCGACTGGGTGTGGGACTCTAAAGCCATGTCCGACTCAATTGACACGCGGTTGGCGACGCTGAGCACCGAGGAGAAGGCCGATCTGGTGGCTGGCGAGGCCATTTGGACCACCAAGAGCTTTCCCGAGGCCGGCATTCCCGCTATTGGCGTGACCGATGGGCCCAATGGGGCCCGAGGCGGCGGGCTGCTGGGTACCGGCACGGCCACGGCCTGTATTCCGGCCGGGGCGGTGCTGGGGGCGACGTGGGACCCCGAGCTCGTTGAGCGGCTGGGCGGGGTGCTGGGCGACGAGGCCCGGGCCAAGGGATGCCGGGTGCTGCTGGCCCCCACCATCAACCTGCACCGGAACCCGCTGGGCGGGCGCAATTTCGAGTGCTACAGCGAGGACCCGATTCTGTCGGGGCTGACCGCCGCGGCCTTCGTGCGGGGGGTGCAATCCCGAGGCGTGGCCACCACGCCCAAGCACTTCGCGGCCAACGACTCCGAGTTCGAGCGCAACACCATCGACTCCCAGGTGGACGAGCGCACCCTGCGGGAGCTGTACCTGGTGCCATTCGAGTACGCCGTGGTCGAGGGCGGCACTTGGGGGATCATGAGCGCCTACAACCGGCTTAACGGAACCTTCTGCTCCGAGAACGAGTGGCTGCTCACCCAGGTTTTGCGGGAGGAGTGGGGTTTTGACGGGTTCGTGATCTCCGACTGGTTCGCGGTCCGGTCCACTGCGGCGTCGGCCCGCGCGGGCCTGAGCTTGGAGATGCCCGGCCCCGGACAGTGGTACAACCGCGGGCCGATCGGCGAGGCGCTGGCGGCGAGGGAGATGAATGAGGCCCATCTCGACCGAATTGCCGGTGATGTGCTGCGCCTGCTGGAGCGCACCGGCGCCTTCGACGGCGACGACGGGTGCATGCCCGGCCAGGAGCACAAGCTGGACCGCCCCGAGAATCGAGCGCTGTTGCGGGAGGCAGCCGCGGCGGGAACGGTTCTGGTGGCCAGTAACGGGCTGCTGCCGCTGGATCCGGCCATGTCGGGGTCGCTGGCGGTGATCGGCCCCAACGCCCGCAAGGCCCAGATCATGGGCGGCGGGTCGGCCACCGTGCAGGCGTATCGCAATGTGAGCCTGATGGATGCGCTGGGCGACGAGTACGGCCATCTCGATGTGAGCTACGCCCAGGGCTGCGACATCGAGCGCTCGCTGGTTGCGCTGGCACACCCGATATTGAAGGGGCGGCTGCGCTTGGAGTACTTCAACGGCCACGACTGGTCGGGGCCGGTGGTACACGCCGCCGAATCGAGGTCCGCCGAGCTGGTGTTCTTCGGCGAGCCAGGGCCGGGAGTGGATCCCGAGGCGTTCTCGGTGCGGGCATCGGGGGTGCTGGTGGCCGAGGACACCGGGGAGCACACTCTGGGGCTGGTGCAGCTCGGACGCTGCCGGGTACTGCTGGACGGCGAGGTGGTGCTGGACGCCACCGAGGGCGACTACGAACGGGGCGACGACTTCTTCGGGATGGGCTCGGAGGTGATCTCCGCTCCGGTGCAGCTCACCGCAGGCCGAGAGACCAGCATTGTCATCGAGTACTCGAGCCGGGACAGCTTCATGCTGTGCGGGGTGAGGGTGGGCGTGAAATCGCAGGTGGAGCGCGATCTGATCGCCGAAGCGGTGGAGGCGGCGGCTGCCGCCGATGCGGCCGTGGTGGTGGTGGGCACCAACGCCGACTGGGAGACCGAGGGACGCGACAGGGATTCCTTCGACCTGCCCGGCGACCAGCCCGAGTTGATCCGACGGGTGGCGGCGGCCAACCCCAACACCGTGGTGGTAGTGAATACCGGCGGTGCCTGCAATCTGGATTGGGCCGACGAAGTGGCCGGGGTGCTGTTGGCCGGATTCGGCGGCCAGGAGATGGGCTACGCGGTGGCCGACGTGCTGTTCGGCCAGGCCGACCCCGGCGGGCGGATGGCGATGACCGTGCCGGCCCGCTACGAGCACAGCCCGGCCTATCTGAACTACCCCGGCGAGAACGGCGTGGTGCGCTACGGCGAGGGTCTCTACATCGGCCACCGCTGGTTCGACGCCCGGGCCATCGACCCGGCCGTGCCCTTCGGCCGCGGCCTCTCATACGCCACGTTCGAATGGTCCAAGCCACGGGTGTCGGGTGGAGGCGACACTGAGGTGGCCGACCCGGTAATTGTGGAGGTCGACGTGGTCAACACCGGCGACCGGCCCGGCAGCGACGTCGTGCAGGTGTACGTCGAACCGCCCCCGTCGCTGCTGCACCGCCCGGTACGCGAGCTCAAGGGCTTCGCCAAGGTCCACCTGGCCCCCGGCGAGCGCACCACCGCCCGCATCGTGCTCACCCGTCGGGCCTTCGCCTATTACGACCCCAGCGACCAGTCCCCACAGGGCCTCGCCATCGGCAATCCCGTTCCCGCCGGGGAGTCAGACAAGCGAACCGACCCCGGCTGGTACGTCGACCCCGGCCCCTACACCCTCTGGACCGCCCGCTCCAGCGCCCACCCCGTCCACTCCGCCGAGGTCCATCTCGCTGACGCATAGCGAAGCGACAACCGGGGGGTGGAGCTGATGGGACTCGAACCCACGACCTCTTGCATGCCATGCAAGCGCTCTAGCCAACTGAGCTACAGCCCCGCGAAGAGAGAACTGTACCAGCCATCCTGACGCTTTCCTGCATGGGATAACGGTTATTGGCCTAGTTCAGCGGGTCGGTAGATTGAGCGGCGATGGACGGCTACGACCCGGCGGTTGTCGAACCCAAGTGGCAGCAGCGCTGGATCGACGACGCCACCTACGACATCGACAACGACGACCCCCGGCCGCCGTATTACGTGCTGAGCATGTATCCGTATCCCAGCGGTCCGGCCCACATCGGTCACGTCCGCAACTACACCTTCGGCGACCTGCTGGTCCGTTACCGCACCATGCAGGGCGACGGCGTGCTGTCTCCCATCGGCTTCGACAGCTTCGGGCTGCCGGCGGAGAACGCCGCCATCAAGACCGGCACCCACCCCCGGGTCCACACCGACGCCAACATCGAGCGGCTCTCGTCGTCGCTGCGCCGCATCGGCGCGGTGTACGACTGGCGGCGCGCCCTCAGCAGCCACGACACCGATTACATCCGCTTCACCCAGTGGATCTTCCTGAAGTTCTACGAGGCGGGCCTGGTGTATCGGGCCACCGCCCCGGTGAATTGGTGCCCCGGCTGCCAGACGGTGCTGGCCAACGAGCAGGTGTTGGCCGACGGCACCTGCGAGCGCTGTAGCAATTTGGCCCAGCAACGGGAGCTGGAGCAGTGGTTCTACCGCATCACCGCCTATGCGGAGGAGCTGCTCGACGGCCTTGACGGCCTGGACTGGCCCAATCGGGTGAAGACCATGCAGCGCAACTGGATCGGCCGCTCCGAGGGCGTGGACTTCACCCTGGCCATTGCCGACGACGACGGCAATCTCCGCGAAGACATCGACGGCATTGCGGTGTTCACCACCCGGCCGGACACCAGCTTCGGCATGACGTTTGCGGTCATGTCCCCCGAACACGACCGGGTTCCCGAGCTGGTGACCGAGGACCAGCGGGCTGAGGTGGATGCGTTCATCGCCACGGTGGCGGCCCGCAGTGAGATCGAGCGGCTGTCGGTGGCCGCGCCAGCCGACAAGCGGGGGGTGGACACCGGCACCCGGCTGGTCAACCCGTTCACCGGCCAGCCGATCCCGCTGTTTCTGGCCGACTACGTGCTCACCACCTACGGCACCGGGGCGATCATGGCCGTGCCCGGCGAGGACCAGCGCGACTGGGAGTTCGCCACCGCCTACGGCCTGCCCATCATCCGCACCGTGCAGCCCCCTGACGACTTCGACGGCGAGGCCTACACCGGCGACGGGCCGTCCATCAACAGCGATTGGCTGAACGGCCTGTGGATGGACGAGGCCAAGGCGGCGGCCATCGACTGGCTGGAAGCCCAGGGCATCGGCCAGCGCAAGGTGAACTATCGCCTGCGCGACTGGCTGCTGTCCCGCCAGCGCTATTGGGGGTGCCCCATCCCCATCGTGTACTGCGAGGCGTGCGGGGCAGTCCCGGTGCCCTACGAGGACCTGCCGGTGGGGCTGCCCGACGATGTGGCCTTCATGCCCACCGGCCGCTCTCCTCTGATGGACCACCCCGGCTTCTTGAACACTGCGTGTCCGAACTGCGGCGGCCCGGCCCGGAGGGAGACCGACACCATGGACACCTTCGTGGACTCGTCTTGGTACTTCCTGCGCTTCGCCGATCCCCACAACTCCGAACTGCCGTTCAGCCCGGAGGCGCTGGAGCGGTGGCTGCCGGTGGACCAGTACATCGGCGGAGTGGAGCACGCCATCTTGCACTTGATGTACGCCCGGTTCTTCACCCGGGCACTCTCGGATCTGGGGGTGGTCCCCGCCGGGCTGCGGGAGCCCTTCCAGCGGCTGTTCACCCAGGGCATGGTGCGAATGGGCGGGGGCAAGATGTCGAAGTCGCGGGGCAATCTGGTGGCTCCCGAGGACATCATCGACGCCCACGGTGCCGACGCCCTGCGCCTGGCCATCTTGCAGGTGAAGCCCCCCGCTGAGGACGTGGACTGGGAGGACTTCGGCCTCGAAGGTTGCGCCCGCTTCTTGGGCCGGCTGTGGCGGTTGGCCGCGGGGACCGCGGAGCGGGCCAACCCGGCTCGTTCCGGCCCGGCCACCGCAGCGGACGACGCCATCGACGCGGCCACCCACCGGCACATCCACCGCATCACCTCGGAGTTCGACCGCTGGTCGTACAACACCGCGGTGGCCGGCTGTATGGAGTTCACCAACGAGCTCTACCGCTACGTGCAGTCCGACGACGGCCCCCACCACGACACGCTGGCCTTCGCCATCGACTCACTGCTGCTGGTGATGGCGCCCATGGTGCCCCACATTTGCGCCGAACTCTGGGAGATGCGCCGGGGCGGCAACATCCACGCCGAGCCGTGGCCGACCGCCGATGAGGCCAAGCTGGTGCTTGAGACGGTCACCATGGTGGTGCAGGTGAACGGCAAGGTGCGCGACCGCATCGAGGTGCCGGCCGACATCGCCGAGGCCGAAGCCGAGGCGCTGGCGGTGGCCTCAGAGCGGGTGCAGCAATACCTCGACGGCGGGGCGCCCCGCCGGGTGATCGCCCGCCCGCCCAAGTTGGTCAACGTGGTGGTTTAGCCCGCGGCTAGACGTCCCACACGACGTGCAGTTCCTCGGGACCGCGGAACGCCACACCCCGAATCACCGGCGGTTCGACATCGGGGTCTAGGCGCAAACCCGGAAGCCGCTCGAGAATGGCCCGCAATGCCACCCGCAGCTCGAGTCGGGCGAGGTGCATGCCCAAGCACAAGTGCCGGCCCCAGCCGAACGCCATGTGGGGCACGGGCTGCTCACGGTCGGGATCCCAGCGGTCGCCGTCGGCGTACACCCGCTCGTCTCGGTTGGCCGACGTCATGGTCATCATGAGGCGGGTCCCGCCCGGGATGGGGCATCCGTCCACCTCAGTGTCCTCGACAGCCTCACGGGTGGCCAGCGGGGCTGAGCTCTCCCACCGCAGGGTCTCCTCGATCAACGGCTCCAAGAGCGACCAGTCGGCCTTGAGCCGGTCGATCCACCCGTCGTGGGTCAGCAGCACCGACAACGCGATGCCCAACTCCCGGGAGGTGGTCTCGGCCCCAGCAGGCATCAGCAGTAGCAGGAAGCCATAGATGTGCTCGTCGTCGAGACGCTCGCCGTCGATCTCGGCATGGATGATGTCGCTGATCAAGTCGTCGCGGGGATTTTGCTTGCGATCCTCCACAATGGGGTGGAGATAGTCGCGCATGGCCTGAGAGGCGGCGTGCCCGACCTCGGGGTAGAGGGGTCCGGCGCTCACCTGTTCGGACCACAGCCGGAACTGATCAGCGTCGTCCATCGGCACTCCCATGATCCCGGCGATGACCTTGGTGGGGAACCGCTGGGTCAGCTCGGCCACCAGATCGGCTCGCCCTCGTGGGGCGATGTCGTCGAGCAGGTCATTGACGATGGGCACCACCAGCTCGGTCTCCCAGCGGGCCAGCGCGGACGACCGGAACGCCCGGGACACCAGCCCCCGATAGGCGGTGTGCTCATCGCCGTCCATCCCCAGCATGAGCGGTCCCATGAACGGCCCCATCGACTCGGCCACCACCCGGGTGGAGAACACCGCGCTGTTCCGCAGCACAGCCTCGGTATGGTCGCGGCGATACAGGTGCAGGATGCGTCCGCCGAAGCCGTCGTCGCGCACCTCGGGCGGCTCGCCCCGCCCCCGATCCCACTCGGTGTGGGGATTGACGGCGGCCTCTTCGGCCTGGGCCAACCCCTCGTGATAGTCCGACGGCTCGGTTGCATCCACGGCGGCAACCCTATTCGGGCGACCGTCCCGGAATGGCTCGAAGTGCCTCACGCACCTCGGCCCAGGGTCCGTCGGGACGGAGGCCCTGGCCGAACGACATGCGGTCGATCAGCCCGCCATAGCTTGCTGCCACGCCGGCGGCCAGGTTCTGGGGCTCGGCCACAACGCCGAAGGTTCCCAGCATGGTGTCGTCGATGACGTCGGCCATCTCCACCCACTGCCCCTGCTTGGACATGCGGTTAAGCTCGTCTTGGGCGTCGCCCCAGCCGTGGTGCTCGAGCACCGGGCGATAGGCGGGCGTCGAGCCATAGAAGGCCAATTGCTGGCGGGCCGCTTGGGCCGATGATGCCATCTCCTCCTCGGTTTCCCCGGTGACAATGAACACCGGCATCGACACCTCGATGTCCATCGGGTTGCGCCCGGCGCGGGTCGCCCCCCGCTCCAACGCGGGCAGCGACACATCCCGCACGTAGCTGGGGGTGGTGAACCCATGGCTGATCCAGCCGTCGGCTGACTCGCCGGCCGCCTCGGTCATGAGGTCGCCCACCGCGGCCAGATGGATGGGGGGTGGGCCGAAGGGATTGGAACCGGGGCTGAACATCGGCGTCATGAGGGTGTGCTGGTAGAACTCGCCCCGGAAGCTCAAGCGTTCCCCAGTCTCCCAGCAATCCCAGATGGCCTTGATGGCGTCGATCATCTCCTTCATGCGGCCGGCGGGATGAGTCCAGGGCATGGAGAAACGCTTGGTGATGTGGGGCTTGATCTGCGAGCCCAGGCCGAGAATGAAGCGCCCGCTGGAATAGGCCTGAAGGTCCCACCCCAAGTTGGCCAAGATCATCGGGTTGCGGGCGAATGCCACCGCAATGGAGGTTCCGATCTGAATGCGGCTGGTGTGCTCCGCGGCCAGCACCAAGGGGAGGAAGGGGTCGTGGTCGAGCTCGGCCGACCAGATCCCGTCGTAGCCGGCGGCCTCCAGATCGCGGGCTGAGTCGGCAGCCCCTCCCAGAGGTCCGACCGAGCCCTTTCGGGCTGCTCTTGTGACTAGTCCGCCGTCGAGTTTCATCCTTGGTCCTCTCGGGTTGTGGTGGTCATTTGGACTCGTCCTGGTCGCGCAAGAAGCGCTCCAGCTCTTCGGCCAGCTCGTCCCCGGTGGGGATCTCCTCGCCCTGCTCTCCCATGGCGGTGTCGTAGGCGCGCTCCAGCTGGCCGAGCAGGCGCTGGTGGCTGGCGTTCTGGGCGATCATGGTGTCGAGCCGACGGGACACCTCTAACCCCTCGGCGATGAGCGGCGCCGGATCGAACCGCAGCTCGGTTACGGCCCGCAGGCCCTGGAAAAGCGCCGCGGTGGCGGCGGGGAACAACGAACCGGCGGCATAGTGCGGCACCTGCGCCCACACCGACACCGTTTCCAGTCCCGCGGCCTCGAATCGCTTGGCCAAGGCCGCGCTGATCCCGGCGGGAACCTCCAAGGTCCCCGAAGGGGCACCGAACCGCTCGATCAGATCCGGGGAGGTTCCGGTGGCCGACAGCCGCACCGGTCGGGTGTGGGGCACGGCGGCGGGATAGGCCCCCAATGACACCACTCGGGCTACCCCCAGCCGTTGCACCAGTTCATCGACAGCGGCGCAGAACGCCAGCCAGCGAAAGTCGGGTTCCGGCCCGTGGAGCATCAGAAACTCCCGCTGGTCAAGGTCGCTGATCTGCTGAAGCCGGATGGCCGGCCAGCTGATCTCATCCACCCGGCCGTCTCGAACGGTCATGGTGGGACGGCGGGCCCGGTGGTCCACCAGCAGATCGGCGTCGAAGCTGGCCACCAGCACGGCGTCGTCTGGTTTCACCATGATCTCGGTGGCGTTGCGCATGCCGTAACCGGCATCCACCCATCCGTCCAAAGCAATGATCAGCACCGGATCGGCCAGACCGGGCTCCCGGTGGACGGTGACCAGTTCGCCGTTCATGGCGATTGCCTCCGGTGGACGGTGACCAGTTCGCTGCTCATGCCACTTGCTCCGCGGCGGTGGTGGCCATCTCCGTCAGCGCGTCCACTCGGGCGGCGAAGCTGTCAGCCCCTTGGGGCGGGGTCTTGTCGCCCATCGCCCCGCCGATGTATCGGCTGTACACGCCCTCGAGAATGCAGGCCAGCTTCCAGTATCCGAACGTCATGTAGAACTCGAAGTTGTCCACGTCGCGCCCCGATGCCTCCTGGTAGAGGTTGAGCATCTCGGCTCGGCTGGCGAAGCCCGGCGCCGCGGTGGGGGGACTGTCTAGGGCGGATTCGGGGTCGCCGGGCTCGGCCCAATACACCAGAAGCTGGGCCACATCAGCGTTGCGGTCGCCCAGGGTACACAGCTCCCAGTCGAGCACGGCCGCCACTTGGCCGTCACCGTCCAACATGCAGTTGTCGAGGCGGTAGTCGCCGTGGACGATGCTGGCTGCCCCCTGGCGGGGGATGCGGGTCACGAGGTGGTCGTGGACCTCGCGGATCGCGGGCCGGTCTTGGGTTTTGGACTCCTCGAACTGGCGCAGCCAGCGGCGGAGCTGGCGGGCGATGTAGTCCTCTTTGCGCCCCAGGTCGCCCAGCCCCACCTCATCGACATCCACCGCGTGGATGCGGGCCAGCGTCTGGGCCACCGATCGGGAGGCAGCCTGGCGGCCTTGGGGCGTGAGCGCGGCGGCCTGCGTCTGGTTGCGAACCACCTGTCCGTCCACAAACTCCATCACGTAGAAGGGGCGCTCGTTGACGGCTTCGTCGTCGCACAGCCCGAACGCCCGGGGCACCGGTACATCGGTGTCGTGCAGCGCGGCGATGATCTTGTGCTCCCGGCCCATGTCGTGGGCCGTGGCCAGCACCTGATAAAGCGGAGGCCGCCGCAGCACATAGCGCTGGCCGTCGGCCCCGATGGCCTTGAAGGTGAGGTTGGAGTGCCCGCCGGCGATCAACTCGAACGTCAGCGGCAAGGCCACGCCCGGCACACTGGCCTCGAACCACGCGCTGACCGCGTCATACTGGATGCCTCGGATGTGGTCCATGCGAGAGGTCACGCTAGCGTTCAATCTGGTTCGATGAGAGGTAGCCGATGGCTGATGTGACTGATGCGACATTTGCGGCGGAAGTAGTCGAGCGGTCGCACACCGTGGCGGTGGTGGTGGACTTGTGGGCGCCGTGGTGCGGGCCGTGCAAGACGCTCGGGCCGATTCTCGAGCAGGCGGTGGCGGCCACCGGCGGGACAGTGGAGCTGGCCAAAGTCAATGTGGACGACAACCCGCAGACCGCCCAGGCGTTCCAGGTACAGAGCATTCCCGCGGTGTACGCCATGCGGGACGGCAAGGTGGTGGACGGCTTCATCGGCGCCCAGGGCGAGGCCGCCGTGGCCGAGTTCGTGCAGCGACTGCTTCCCACCGAGCAGGAGAGCGAGGTGGAAGCGCTGGTGGCCGCGGGCGATGAGGCCTCCCTGCGGCGGGCCTTGGAACTGGACGCCGACCACGAAGGGGCTGTGCTGGGCTTGGCCGACCTGCTGGTGGCCCAGGAGCGGGGCGAAGAGGCCGTTGAGCTGCTGGAGCGGATTCCCGAGACCGCCGAGGTCCGCCGGATTGCCGCGTTGGCCCGCACCGGCGCGGGAACCGGCAACGGGGATGTCGAAGCCCGCCTCGACGATCTGCTGGGCCGGGTGAAGGCCGACCCGGACGCCCGCCAGGAATTTGTCGATCTGCTGGAGATCATGGGGGCCGACGATCCTCGCACTTCGGTCTACCGAAGGCGTCTGACCACCCAGCTCTACTGATTGATAATTATTTTCAATCAGTCCTGATACACTCAGCTTGCTTCCCCTTCCGATGAATTGGCGCGCCGCGCCCGGACACGGCCATGGAAGACTCCTCGATACCACCTCCCCGGCCGACCCCTGCGGAGAGGTTCCGGGAGATGTGGGACGACTACCGCCATCTCATCACTGTCCCCCGGGCGTTGATGGCGGCAGCCGGGCTGCTCCTTGCCATCGGGGTGGCGGCCTATCTGGTGGTCGGGGCCAACGGCGCCCCCCGAACCGAGGCGGTGATTCCCCTGGCCACGCCGCTGCCTGCTCAGGCCATTCCCACCGCCGAGCCGACGCCGATCCTGGTCCATGCGGCCGGAGCGGTACACGGGCCGGGGGTGTATCTCTTTCGGGGGGAGGCCCGGGTACACGACTTGGTTCAAGCAGCCGGGGGGCTGACCCCTGATGCCGACTACAACCGGGTGAATCTGGCAGCCACACTGGCCGACGAGCAGTGGGTGTACTTCCCCCGGGTGGGGGAGGCCGCCGTGCCCGCCCCGGTGGGGGGCGGCGGAACCGGGGCCGGCGGGAGCGGCAGCGGCGGGACGGCCGCCCAAGCCGGGCCGCTGAACATCAACGCCGCCTCGGCCGCAGAGCTGGAGTCGCTGCCCGGCGTGGGGCCGGCCATCGCCGCGGCCATCATCGAGCATCGCCAGCGCATCGGCGGGTTCGCCTCGGTGGACGGACTGCTGGCGGTATCGGGCATCGGTCCCAGCAAGCTGGAGCTGATCCGCCCCTTGGTCGTGGTGTGAGCGCCGGGCCGCGATGAGCGACCGCCACGCGGTGGCGCTGGCCGTGGCCGCCTTCGCCGGCGCGTGGTGGTCGGCGGCCCTGCCGCTGATCCCGGCTATCGCCCTCGGGGTTGTGGCCTTGGGCGTCCGCAAGCCGTGGCTGCTGGTGGCCGCCGTGGCGCTGATGAGCTCAGCGCTGGGGGCGCGGGCCTGGGCGGGTCTCGACCCGGTTGAGCCCGTGGCGTTCGATGGCGAGGCCACCCTGGTGGCCGATCCGATTCCCGTCGGTGAGGGAATGCGGGTGGACCTCCGGGCCGAGGGGCGCCGCTACGAGGCGTGGGCCTACGGACGAGCCGCCCGAGATTTGGACGATCGACTGGCTGGGGACCACATCCGGATCAGCGGCAGCATCCGACCGATCATGCCGTTGCCCACATACCAAGCGGCCCGCCACATCGCCAACCGGATGAACATCGATCGCGTTCACAGCCACCGAAGCGGTTCGCCTCCCTACCAGTTGGCCAACTGGCTGCGCCGCACCATCGCCCGGGGCGCGGCTTCGTTGGACGACGACCGCCACGCCCTGTTCACCGGGCTGTCGTACGGCGACGACCGCGAGCAGTCGCCGGTGGTGTCCGACGACTTTCGGGCCGCGGGCCTCACCCATCTGTTGGCCGTGTCGGGCCAAAACGTGGCCTTCGTGCTCATCTTGGCCCGTCCGCTGATTGAGCGCTTCGACTACCGGGGTCGCTGGGTGCTCACCTTGGGGGTGATCGCTTTCTTCGCCCTGGTCACCCGGTTTGAGCCATCCGTGCTGCGGGCCACGGTGATGGCGGCCATTGCGGCCACGGCCACGCTGCTGGGCCGCGACGCCACCAGTCGCCGGGTGCTGGCCCTGGCGGTGGCCCTGTTGGTGCTGGTCGATCCGCTGCTGGTGCATTCGGTGGCCTTCCGGCTATCGGTGGCGGCCTCGGCGGGCATCATCTTGTGGTCGCCCCGTCTGGCCGAGCGCCTGCCTGGGCCTCGGATACTGGCTGAGGCGATGGCGGTGACCGTCTCGGCCCAGTTGGCCGTGTCCCCGCTGTTGATCGCCACCTTTGGCGGGGTGCCGGTGGCCTCCCTGCCGGCCAACCTGCTGGCCGCCCCGGTGGCGGGACCGGTGATGATGTGGAGCCTCTCCGCCGGAGTCTTCGCCGGACTCGTGGGCGGCTTGCTGGCGCAGGTCATCCATTGGCCGACCGATTTGGGCATTGGTTGGATCCAAGCGGTGGCCGGTTGGGCGGCGTCGGCCCGTTTGGGGGAGCTGCGGGCCCCGCATCTGATTGCGGTGGCCATTGGCGCGGTGGTCTGGTGGCTGGGCCGACGCCGAATGCTGCGGGCGGCAGCCGCCGCGGGATTGGCCATGGCGCTGCTGGTGCCGGCGGTGGCCCTGCGGGTTTCCGACCCCCCGTTCCACACCGTGCTCGACTCCGGCATCGAAGTGTGGCGCCATCACGACTCGACGGTGGTCGTGCTGGGGGCCAACCGGTCCACCGAGCGGCTGCTGGAGGATCTGCGCCGGGCCGGTGTCGGCGCCGTGGACCTGGCCGTGGCCGACCGGGGCACCCGAGCCCAGCGCGACCAGATCCTCTCGCTCAAAGAGCGAATGTGGGTGGGAACCGTGGTTGCCCCGCCTGGTCACCGCATCGGCGGTGCCACCACCATCAGAGCCGGCCAACAGATTCTGGTAGGGGGCCTCGTTGTGCAGGTGACCTCCCACGACCCCCGTTTGGTGGTAACGGTTGGCGCGTCGGCCCCCCCAATTGACACCGGCGCGGTGTAGCGTCGCCGTCGTGATCGTGGAGCTTGGGCCCCATCGCTATGACGTGACCACCCGGGCTCTGGTGATGGGCATCTTGAACCGCACTCCTGACTCGTTTTATGACGCCGGTCGCTACTGGGATTTCGACGCCTTTTTGGCCAAGGCGGACAAGCTGGTGGCCGAAGGGGCCGATTTCTTGGACGTGGGCGGGGTGAAGGCCGGACCCGGTCCTGAGGTGACCGAGGACGAGGAGATGGAACGGATAGTGCCTGCCATCGAGGCGCTGCGAACGCGCTTCGACCTGCCCATCTCGGTGGACACCTGGCGGGCCTCAGTAGCTCGGGAGGGCTACGCCGCCGGTGCGGTGGTGGGCAACGACATCAGCGGGTTTGCCGACCCCGACTATCTCTGCGCCGCCGCCGAAGCCGGTGCTTCGGTGGTGGCCTGCCATGTGCGCTTGGCGCCGAGGGTGGCCGATCCCGAGCCGGTGTACGACGACCTGATGAGCGAGGTGAGCCGGTTTCTGGCCGAGCGGGCCCAGTGGGCGGTTGACGCCGGGATTCCTCCGCCGCGGGTCATGCTCGACGCCGGACATGACCTGGGCAAGACCCCCGACATGTCGGCAGAGCTGCTTCGCCGAACCGACGAGCTCGTTGCCCTGGGGTATCCGATCTTCCTGTCGGCGTCCAACAAGGGCTTCTTGGGCGTGCTGACCGACACCGATGTGGGGGACCGGCGGGAGGCCACGCTGGCCGCCCACGCCCTGGGCATCGGACTGGGCGCCCGCATTCTGCGGGCCCACGATGTGGCTGGCACCCGCCGGGTGGCCGACTTCATGAGCGCAATCCTCGAACGCCAACGGGAGAATTGCCGATGAGCGCCACCGTGGTTCTGTTGCGGGGCGACGACGAGGTGCTGTTGTCCAACGCGGTGCGCGACCGGGTGGCCCAGTTGGTGGGCGATGGCGACCGGTCGCTGATGGTGGCCGAGCTGAGCGAGGCCGCCTACCTGGAGGATGAGGACTACCACATCGCCCCCTTGGTGGACGCGGCTCAGACCCCGCCGTTCCTCACCGACCGGCGGGTGGTGGTGGGCCGGGAGATGGGCCGGTTCTCCACTGTGGATTCCCTCAGCCCCCTGCTCAGCTACCTGGAGAATCCGCTGGAAACCACCGATCTGGTGCTGGTGTGGGAGAAAGGGCCGGCGCTTCAGCGGCTGAACGCCCTGCCCAAGAAGCTCTCAGAGGCAGTGGCCGCGGCGGGCGGGGAGGTGGTCGGCGCCGGGGTGCCCCGAGGCCGCGATGGGGCCGCGCAGTGGATGGACGGGCAGATCGCCGCCGCGGGACTTCGGCTCCGGGCCGGGGCCAAGCGGCTGCTGGCCGACCATTTGGGGGAGGACATGAGTCGCCTGCCCGCCGTGCTCACCACGCTGGCGTCGGCCTATGGCCCGGATCGGGCGTTGGAGGCCGAAGATGTGGTCCCCTTTATCGGGGAAGCCGGATCGGTGCCCCCGTGGGAGCTGACCGATGCGGTGGAGTCGGGCAACATCGCCGACGCATTGGAAAAGCTGCGCCGCATGCTCCATGCCGGGGGTCGCAACGAGATGCAGGTGCTGTCCAGCCTCTACAACCACCACAACCGGCTGCTGCGCCTCGACGGTGCCGACGCGGCCGATGAGAAGGAGGCGGCCGAGCTGTTGGGCATCAAGGGCTCCACCTTCCCCGCTCGAAAAGCACTGCGCCAGGCCCGAAAGCTGGGGCCGAAGCGAGTCGCCCGATCCATCGAGCTGCTGGCCCAAGCCGACTTGGATCTCCGGGGGGCCACCGCGGTGCCCTCTGAGGCGGTGCTGGAGGTGCTGGTGGCCCGCCTGACCCAGCTCAATCGCTAGAAGCTGGGATTCGGTGGGGCTTACTCGGCTTGGATGCGGGCCAGGCGCTTCATCAGGCGGGACTTCTTCCTGGCCGCGGTGTTGGGGTGCAGCACCCCCTTGGTGGCGGCCTTGTCGATGCGCTTGATGGCCTGGCGGGCCGCTTCGGCCGTTTCGTCGGCATCCCCGTGCTGGGCGGCGGCCTCCGCGGTCCGGGCGCGGGTGATGATCTCCGAGCGCACGGCGCGGTTGCGCTGGCGGCGCTTCTCGTTCTGGCGGTTGCGCTTTATCTGGCTCTTGATGTTTGCCACAGAATGGCCACTCTACCGGCCCCCAACCCCGGTAACCACATGGGAAGACGGTGAAAAAGGGCGGTAGCGTTACTCGGTTCCCATGAATCTCTCGTACCTCCGCAACACGTCGATCATCGCGCATATCGACCACGGCAAGTCCACGCTGGCCGACCGCATGCTGGAGCTGTGCGGGGCGGTGGACCCTCGGGAGATGCGGGCCCAATATCTCGACTCCATGGACTTGGAGCGGGAACGGGGCATCACCATCAAGCTCCAGAGCGTCCGCCTCGACCACGACGGGTATGTCATCAACCTTATCGACACCCCCGGCCACGTGGACTTCGGCTACGAGGTGAGCCGCTCTCTGGCTGCCTGCGAGTCGGTCATCCTGCTGGTGGACGCGGCCCAGGGCATCGAGGCCCAGACGCTGGCCAACTGCTACCTGGCCCTGGAGAACGAGTTGGAGGTGGTGGCCGCCCTCAACAAGATCGATCTGCCCGCGGCCGAACCCGAGCGTCGGGCCGAGGAGATCGAGCAAGTCTTGGGCATTGCCGCCGAGGATGTGCTGCACATCAGTGCCAAGACCGGCGACGGCGTGCGGGAACTGCTTGATGCGGTGGTGGCTCGAACCCCGCCGCCGGTCGGCGATCCCGACGCCCCGCTCCAAGCGCTGATCTTCGACTCCCATTTCGACCAGTACCGGGGGGTGGTCAGCTCGGTGCGGGTGATGAACGGACGGCTGCGGTCGGGGGCCAAAATCCGGTTCATGCAGGCCCGAACCGACCGGGAGGCCGACGAGATCGGGGCTTGGCGCCCCCAGCCGACCCCGGTCGACGAACTAGGGCCCGGCGAGGTGGGCTATCTCATCGCCGGCATGAAGAACGTGGCCGAGGCCCGGTCGGGGGAGACCGTCACCACCGCCCGCGACGGTACGACCGAGCCCCTGGCCGGCTATCAGGAGCCCAAGTCGATGGTGTTCTGCGGGCTGTATCCCATCGACGGCGACGAGTTCGCCGCGCTGCGCGACTCCCTGGAGCGGTTGCGGGTGAGCGACTCCAGCTTCAACTACCAGCCGGAGTCGTCGGGCGCGCTGGGCTTCGGCTTCCGCTGCGGCTTTCTGGGCCTCTTGCACATGGAGATCGTGCGGGAGCGCCTCGAGCGGGAGTTCGGCCTCAGCCTCATCGCCACCGCCCCCTCGGTGGCCTACCGGGTGGAGCTCGACGACGGTGAGGAGGTGGAGGTGGACAATCCCTCGGCCATGCCCCCGGCCGCCGAGGTGCGGGGCATCCAAGAGCCCATGCTGGCCGCCACCATCATCGCCCCCGCCGACCACACCGGCACCCTCATGGAGCTGTGCCAGGCCCGCCGGGGGGAGATGAAGAAGCTGGAGTACCTGTCGCCCGAGCGGGTGGAGCTGGCCTATCGGCTGCCGCTGGCCGAGGTGGTGGTGGACTTCTTCGACCAGCTCAAGAGCCGCACCCAGGGCTACGCCAGCTTGGACTACGAGCCCGACGGGTATGCCGCAGCCGATCTCACCAAGGTGGACATCTTGCTCCAGCACGAGCCGGTGGACGCCTTCAGCTCCATCGTCCATCGGGATGCGGCCTATTCCTACGGCCGGCGCATGGCCACCAAGCTCAAGGAGCTGATCCCCCGCCAGCAGTTCGACGTCCCCATCCAGGCGGCAATCGGCGGCAAGATCATCGCCCGGGAGACGGTCAAGGCCTTCCGCAAGGACGTCACGGCCAAGCTGTACGGCGGCGACGTGACCCGCAAGCGCAAGCTGCTGGAGAACCAGAAGGCCGGCAAGAAGAAGATGAAGGCCATCGGCCGGGTGGACGTGCCCCAAGAGGCGTTCATCTCCGCCCTCCGCCTCGACGACTGAGGTCGCACCGCAGCCCCAGTAGTATTCAAGGCTTATGGGAGGCCAAGGCGAGAAGCTCTCGGACCGCAAGGCCGCGGTGCTGCGGGCGGTGGTGGAGGGCTATATCTCCACCACCCAGCCGGTGGGCTCCTCCCATGTCTCTGAGATTGCCGACTTGGGCGTCTCCACGGCCACGGTTCGCAACGAGATGCTGGCCTTGGAGCAGGCCGGATACCTGAGCCAGCCCCACACCAGCGCGGGCAGAATTCCCACCGAGAAGGGCTACCGCCATTTCGTGGACTCCCTCCCCGATGTGTCCGGCACGCTGGGACGCAGCGAGCGCCAGCAGGTGCGGGCGTTCTTCGACACCACCCACAGCGAGCTCGAGCAGATGCTCGCCGACACCAGCGCCCTGTTGGCCGACCTCACGGCGTATGCCGCGTTGGTGGTGGCCCCCCAGCACTCTACCGCCACCATTCGGTCGGTGAACTTGGTGGACCTGTCGGAGCGGCTGGCGATGGCCCTGGTGGTGTACGAGAACGGGTCGGTTGACAAGCGCACCATCGAGCTCGACCAGCCCGCCGACGCGGTGGAGTTGGCTCGGGCCGCAACCCAGCTCACCGACCTGTTGGTGGGGAGTCCGGCCAGCGCCCTGCGAGACCGCCTGCCGGCCCACGGCCTGAGTCCGCTGGCGGCCCGGGTGCTGGACTCGTTGGCCGACCTGAGCGATGCCGAGGAGCAGCTCTACGTGGGTGGGGCCGCGAGCGTGGCCGGGCTCTTCGACGCCACCGAGACGGTTCGATCGGTTCTGGGAATACTGGAGAAGCAGTTGGTGGTTGTGTCGTTGGTGAGAGACATCATGGATCGCGGCCTCACCGTGGCCATCGGCTCGGAAACCGGGGTGGCCCCTCTGGCCGAGTGCTCGCTGATCGTGGCCCCCTACGAGGTGGCTGGCCAGCCGGTGGGCTCCATCGGGGTGCTGGGTCCCACCCGCATGAACTATCCCCAGGCGCTGGCCGCAGTGGCGGTGGTGAGCCAGAAGCTGGGCGACCGGCTCTCGGCCCCCTAGCCCATGGCTGCCGACTTCTACGACCTGCTCGGCGTGGGCCGAGACGCCACTGAGGACGACCTCAAGAAGGCGTTCCGCAAGCTGGCCCGCCAGTACCACCCCGACGCCAACCCCGACGACGCCGAGGCCGAGGCCCGGTTCAAGGAGATCGCGCTGGCCTATGAGACGCTGAGCGACCCCCAGAAACGGGCCCACTACGACCGCTTCGGCACCGCGCCGGGGGCCGCCGGCGGGGGCGACCCGTTCTCGGGCATGAACCTGGGGGACATCTTCGATGCCTTCTTCGGCGGATCGAGCCCGTTCGGAGGCAGCCCGTTCGGCACCGCGGGCGGGCGAGCCCGGACCGGCCCCCAGCGGGGCGCCGACCTGGAGGCAGTGCTGACGCTCGATTTTGAAGACGCGGTGCTGGGCACCGACGCCGAGGTGACCGTGCGCACCGCCACGGTGTGCGAAGAGTGCGAGGGCCGGGGCGCGGCCGAGGGCACCCAGCCCATTACCTGCGGCGCGTGCGACGGCATGGGCCAGGTGCAGCGGGTGCGCCAGTCGATCCTCGGCCAGATGGTCACCCGCACGGTGTGCGACACCTGCTCGGGCAGCGGCGAGGTGATCGCAGACCCGTGTCGCAACTGCGGAGGCGATGGCCGGGTGGTGGGCGACCGGGACTACACCGTCACCGTCCCCGCCGGGGTGGGCCAGGGTTCGACGCTGCGGGTGGCTCGCCGGGGCGCGGCGGGGCCTCGGGGCGGACCTCCGGGCGACCTCTATGTGCATATCGACGTGCGGTCCCACCCCCGCTTCGAGCGCGAGGGCGACCATCTGGTGGACCGGCTCCACCTGACAATGGTGCAGGCCGCCCTCGGGGTGAACCTCAAGTACGAGACGCTCGACAGCGTGGAGGATCTGGACATCCCCGCCGGCACCCAGACCGGCGACGTGTTCCGCATCCGAGGCCAGGGCGTGCCCCGACTGGAGGGCCGGGGCCGGGGCGACGTGTTGGTGCAGGCCATGGTGGAGACGCCGACCGGATTGAGCGACGACGAGATCGACCTGCTCCACCAACTGGCCGAGCTGCGGGGTGAAGAGGTGGCGCCCACGACCAGGAAGCGACGCCGTGAAGCCCGGCGGCGGTGACGGCCCCCACGTCTTCGTTGATGACCTAGAGCGCCCCGAACTGCGCGAGGAGGATCGCCATCACCTCACCCGGTCGCTGCGACTGCGGCCCGGAGACACCTTCACCGTCTCCGATGGCGCCGGTTCGTGGCGGCTCTGTCGCTTAGGCTCTGGCCCCGATTATGGGGCCGAGCCCGACGGCGAGGTGGTATTCGTCGAGGCCCCCCGCCCCAAGCTCACCATCGGCTTCGCCCTCATCAAAGGCGGTCGCCCCGAATTGGTGGTTCAGAAGCTGACCGAACTGGGCGTAGACGCCATCGTGCCCTTCACCGCCGAGCACAGCGTGGTGCGCTGGGATGCCGATCGGGCCACCCGCCACACCGAGCGCCTCCGCCGGATAGCCCGCGAGGCCGCCATGCAAAGCCGCCAAGTGCGAATCCCCGAGATCGGCGAGGCAACCGACTTCACCGACCTCGCTGCCCAGTCCGGCGCGATCCGAGCCGACATCTCCGGCCACCCCCCATCCCTCGACCACCCCACCGTCCTCATCGGCCCCGAAGGCGGCTGGTCCGCCACCGAGCGCCGCCAACTCGACGCCATCCGCATCAGCACCTCCGTCCTCCGCTCCGAAACCGCCGCCATCACCACCGCCGCCCTCCTCACCACCCTCCGCGACGGTATTACGGGGAGACCGTGAAAGAGAGGCGGCGGTCGGGGCCGAATCGGTAGATGCGGAAGTCGTTGTCGAGAGAGATTGTCTGGTGAATTCCGAGTCGTTCCATGACGGCCCAGCTCGTCCGATCCGACAGGGAGAAGTCCTGGTCGGCGAAGGCTGCACCGATTGCAGCGGCGACTTCGAGATCGGCAAGCCCAGATACCTCGATCTTGGCAATTCCGCTGCGAATGGAATTGACGAGGGTCTCTGCTGCATGGGCAGCGTGCCGATAACGCATGACCATCCAAGTCTCGTGAAGGATGTGATCGCTGGTGACAAGCTGACCTTGCCGGTTGCGCAGGGCTTCGGCAATTCGCTGGTGATGTGCCTCGGTGCTATCGGCTAGCGACACCCACGCTGAGGTGTCCACAAAGACGTGGTCCATACCTCAGCTGATCTTGTCGGCCAATTGGCGATTGGCCGCTTCGACGATGATCTTCTTCCCGTCTTGGGCCATGTCGAAGGGAGCACCGCTTACCATGCCGCAGATGGCATCGATGTCGCCTTGGGGAACGGGTGCGTCGAACTCTTTCTCGAATAGGCGCCGGGCAAACTCCGCGAAACTGATACCAAGTTCTGCGGCGCGCTGCTTTGCCTTGGCGTGGATGTGATCCGGCATCGTGATGACCGTTCGCATGAAGTGATATCATAGCATCACTTAAGGAGAGGTTGATTAGTTAACGGTCGGTGATGGGGGTGTAGTCGCGCTCGGTGGAGCCGGTGTAGACCTGGCGGGGGCGGGCGATGCGGCTGTCTTGTTCGAGGAGCTCGACCCAATGGGCTAGCCAGCCGGCGGTGCGGGCGATGGCGAACAGCACGGTGAACATCTCGGTGGGGAACCCCATCGACTGGTAGATGAGCCCAGAGTAGAAGTCCACGTTGGGATACAGCCGGCGGCTCACGAAGTAGTCGTCGGCCAGGGCCACCTCCTCCAGCTTCAGGGCGATGTCGAGCAGCGGGTTGGAGCCGGTCACCTCGAACACGTCGTAGGCGGCCTGCTTGATGATGCGGGCCCGGGGGTCATAGTTCTTGTACACCCGGTGGCCGAAGCCCATCAGGCGGGTCTCGCCCGCCTTGACCGCCTTGATGAACGGGTCGATGTTCTCGTAGCTGCCGATCTCGTCGAGCATCTCCATCACGGCCTGGTTGGCCCCGCCATGGCGGGGGCCGTACAGGCTGCAAGCGGCGGCGGCGATCACGGAGTAGGGGTCGGTGTGGGCGCTGCCCACCACCCGGGCGGTGCTGGTGGAGCAGTTCTGGCCGTGGTCGGCGTGGGTGATGAGCAGCAGGTCGAGCGCTCGGCTGAAGGCGGGCTCGCACTGGTAGGTGGGCTCGGCGATCTTGAACATCATCGACAAGAAGTTGGTGGCGAAGTCCAAGTCGTTGTCGGGGTACACGAACGGCATGCCGGTATTGAACCGGGCCCCGGCGGCGGCCACGGTGGGCACCTTGGCGATGAGGCGCACGATCTGGTGCATCCGGTTCTCGGGATCGTCGATGTCCTTGGCCTCGGGGTAGAACGTGGACAAGGCGGCGATGGTGGACACGAACATGCCCATCGGATGGGCATCGTGCAAGAACGACTCCATGAACCGCTTGCGGAAGCGCTCGTGGATGAAGGTGTGGTGGGTGATCTCGTCCACCCACACGTCGTATTCGCCGGGGGTGGGCAACTCGCCGTGCAACAGCAGGTAGGCCACTTCTAGGAAGGTGGAGTGCTCGGCGAGCTGCTCGATGGGGTAGCCCCGGTAGCGCAGGATGCCGTTCTCGCCGTCCACCTCGCTGACGGCGCTGGTGGTGGCCGCAGTGGTGCTGAAGGAGGGGTCGAGGAACCAGACGTTGGGAAGAAGCTTGCGCCACGCTGAGGCGTCCACACCACCGTCGACAATCGGGACCTCTACTGCCTCACCGGTCCGATTGTCGGTGATCGTTATGGACTCAGGCACGCATGCTCCTCTCGTGTTCCCCTCCCTGGGCAATCGTTGAGCTTAGCCGAGGACGGTCGGCTCGTCACAGGGCGCTGGCCGCGACGGGGCCATTCGCCGCGCCGCCCGATGATCACAGCTCGCCGGCGACGATCATCTCGGCCTCGATGGCCACCGCCCGCGGGCTCATGGCCAGCCCGAAGTTCTGCACATCCAGCCGGGAGGCGTCCCACGGCTCTCGGGTGACCATCCAATCCACCCAGCCGCTGATCAAGCCGGTGTTGTAGGAGGTCTCCTGCGGTCGCCACAGATCCCGATACGGGGCCCGCTCGATGCGGTGCTGCGGGAACAAGTCCTCGATTATCCGGCTGGGGTACCTCTCGTAGATCTCGCCCGAGTCGTGATCGACGGCCAGGTCGGTGTCCACCCAGAGGATGAAGTCGCAGGGGCAGTTGTCGTCAGCCAAATCGGTGATTTCCAAAAAGCCTGCGTATTCCGAGGAGAAGCCGGGATAGAAGGAGCTGATGTAGTCGCGGAAGTACCACAGAGCCGGTTGGCGCTCATAGGTATCGATGGACAGATACAAGGGCCCCTGGCCGGATTCAACGCTGTAGTCGATGATCTTGGTGATCTTGTCCACTGCGGCTTCGTATTCCTCGGTCTGCTCAAGCTGGGTGACCGTCTCCAGGGGGCTGCGCTGGTCGACGTAGTTCATGGTGAACGAGCGGTACAGCGTTGTGGCCAGCAATGCCGTCATCAACAAGGCGACCAACGGCAGGTATCGCTTGTGGCGCATGTCCCAGAGCGAGACCACCCCATACCCGGCCAGGATGCACATGGGCACCATCGGGTGCAGCACGAGCCAGGGGAACCGCTCGTCGGCCCATGAGTAGCTGATGAGCGTGGCCAGCGCCGTCCACACGATGAACTTGCCGGCGAAGGTGGGGTTGCGGAATATGCGGATGCCGCCGATGACGGCGAGGATCGCCACGAGGTACTCGTTGAAGACGATCATGTACAGGTAGTAGTGCCAGTCTTGATCGTCTCGATTCCGGCCTTGTGCGCTGTTCCAGTGCGTGAACCCGTCGGTGAACACGCTGAAGAAGTCGTCCGGCGCATTGAGCCAAACGGTGAACCACAGCCCCAAGAACACAAGGAACACAGCCGCCGACAAGGCCCAGATGAACCAGGGGATGCGGCGAATCGCCAGCACAGCCGGCAAGTTCCACACCCGCTGGACGGTGGCGAACCGCAAAGCGGCCGCGGCCAGGAGAATGCCGTAGACGCCCAGGGGTATGAACACCGTGACGAACGCGCCGATGACGAAGGCAATCAGCATGGCTGCCAGCCCGACCGGCAGCATCCAGCCGCGCTTCAGGCCGTCGCCGCCTTGGTCGACTTCTACTCGCATTCCCAGCACGTAGGCCCACCGCCGGGGCGAGGCGCCCTTTTTGCTGCGGGAGCGCTGGCGGGGGCGCGTTGGTTCCGGCGCTGATCGGGCCAAAGCCTGTTCGGCCAACAGGGCCAAGAAGAACGAGCCGAACACGAACACCGAGATGAACAGCGTCTCTTTGACGGCCAGGCCCGCGGCCAGCAAGAAGGCGAACAGCAGCGCCATCAGCGCCCGGGGCTGGTCGAAGAACCGGATGATCACCACCATGATGGCCAGCGTGATGAACATGGTGGGCGAGTCCTCGCGGCCCAGTCGGGTCATGTACAAAACGCTGGGGCTGAACGCCAGCATCAACGAGGCCACCAGGGTGATGCCCCGGCCCAGCTGCGACCGCAAGAACCAGGGAAGCACGATCATGCCGGTGCCGGCCAGCACTGCCAGCAGGCGGGCGGTGGCGTTCGACTCCCCGAAGAGCCAGAAGATCACGCCGGTGATGTAGAACCGCAGCGGCCCGTGGTACACGGGGTCGTATCCCTCGTAGACCCCGTTGAGGACCTTCCAAGAGAAGAGGGCGTCCCAACCCTCGTCAGAGTGCATGGGCCGCTCGCCCAGCTCCACCAGCCGAATGAGGAACCCTGCGACCGTGATGAGGGCGATGAGCAGGCCGAATGCGGTTTCCGGATAACGGCGGTAGAACGTGGTGGGAGACAGGACCCTCATCAGAGGGGGGTGTTGTCGTGGCGGCGGCGAGGGAGGGTCTCCCGTTTGGACTCCAGGATCTCCAGGGCGGCGGCCACCTCGGCCCGGGTGTCGGCCGGGTCGATCACCGCGTCGATGGAGCCCCGCTCCGCGGCGATGTAGGGGTTGAGGTAGCGCTCTTCGTAGGCCGCTTCGAGCTCGGCTCGTTCCTCCGGGCCGGCCCGGCGGTGGACGATCTCCACCGCGCCCCGGGCGCCCATCACCGCGACCTCCGCCGAAGGCCAGGCCAAGGCGATGTCGTTTCCCATGTGGCGGGAGTCCATCACGATGTAGGCCCCGCCATAGGACTTCCGCAGTGTCACGTTCACCCGGCCCACGGTGGCCCGGGCGTAGGCGAAGGCCAGCTGCGCCCCGTGGCGGATGATGCCCCGCCACTCCAGGTCCTTGCCGGGCTGGAAGCCCGAGGTGTCCACGAAGGTGACCAGCGGCAGGTTGAAGGCGTCGCAGAACGACACGAAGCGGGCCCCTTTCTGGCTGCACGCGATGTCAAGGGTTCCGGCCAGGGTCTGGGGCTGGTTGGCCAGAATCCCCACCGGGCGGCCGGCCACCGTGGCGAAGGCGCACACCAGGTTGGCGGCCCAGTCGGCCTTGTACTCCAGCAGGTCGCGGTCGTCGGCCACCGCCCGGGCCACGTCCCGCACGTCGTAGCTGCCCAGCGGCGAGTCGGGCAGCAGGTCGCGCAGCTCGGGGGTGGGGCGGTCGGCGGGATCGTCCACCGCCCACCGAGGTGGCAGCTCGTCGGCATGGGCGGGCAGCAGGCTCAACAGCGCCCCCACCACCTCGGACGCGGCGTCTTTGTCGTCCACCAAGAAGGCGGCCACCCCGCTGCGCCGGGCAAGCTGGCCGGCCCCGCCCAGGGTCTGGTTGCTGATCACCTCGCCGGTGAACTGGCCGACCATGCGGGGGCCGGTCACGAAGGCGTAGCTGTCCTCGGTGGCGATGGCGATGTCGGCCAGGCCCAGCAGCAGCGCCGGCCCCGACACGGCCGGGCCGGTGGCGCAGAAGATGGTGGGCACTTGGCCCGAGCAGCCCACCACCGCCTTGGCCACCCGGCCCCAGCCCATGGTGGCTGCGATGCCCGAGTCGATGTCGGCCCCCGATGAGGCGATGAACCCCACCAGGGGAAGGCGGCGCAAGAGGGCCTCCTGGGCGGCCCGCTCCAGCGTCTCGCTGTCGGCCGGGCTGAGCGCCCCCCGGTCGGCGTCGTTGTCCTCCACTTCGAAGACCACGCATTCCCGGCCGTCGTAGGAGTCCAGCCAGGCCCGAGCCGAACCCGGCGACCCCGCTCGCAGCGGGACCCGGTCGGGTCGGTTCCCGGCGGCGGTCATGGTGTCAGACATGGTGGGGAACAGTCTCGCGCCGGCGTCAACTCGGGTACACCCCGGCCTGGTCGTAGCCGTGGGTGCCTACCACCTCGAAGATCACGTCGCGCACCGCCCGGGTGACGGCTGATGGCGCCACCCGGCGGCTGACGATCATCCCCACCGACCGGCGCACCAGCCCGGTGATGGGAATGCGCCGCCACGGGCCGTCATCGGGGGCGGCGGTAGCGGGCAGGATGGCGGCGCCGAACCCGGTGAGCACCAGCGTGGCGATCATTCTCATGCCGTCGATCTCGGCCCGGGTGGTGAGCTCGACGCCCTGGTTCTTGAGCTCTGAATCGATCTCATCGCGAAAGGCCGTTCCTGGCGGGGGCAGCAGGAGTTCGTGGCGGCTGAGCTCGACGGGGGTGACCGACGGCTTGCGGGCCAGCGGGTGGTCGGGCGGGGCGATGAGGAGGCGGTCTTCTTCGAATAGCTCTTCGGAGCGGATGTCGGGGTCTTGGAGGGGAAGGTTCACCACCGCACTGTGGAGGTCTCCGGCCACGACCTGGGGAAGGAGGCTGGTGGTGGTGGCGGTCAGCACCTCGAGGCGGATGTTGGGGTACTGGGCCTCGAGGGCGGGCAGCACGATGGGGATGAGCCACCGGGCGGTGGAGTCAATGGTGCCCAGACGGGTGACCCCGGAGATGTCGTCGCGCATGGCGGCCATGTCGTGGGCGATGGCGTCGGTCTCAGCCCGGATGCGCCGGGCCCGGGCCACCACCGCCTCACCCTCCTCCGTGAGGGTGCCGGCATCGCGGTCAACCAGGGTGGCACCCAGCTCTTCCTCCAGCTTGGCGATGTGCTTGGACACGTTGGACTGGACGGTGTGCAGCGACCGGGCCGCCTTGGAGAACGTCTTGTACTCGGCGATCGCCAACAGGGCGTCGAGCTGGCGGATGTCCATGGCGGCAAATCTACGGCTGGCGGAAGGAGCGGATGTCCATAGAGGCTCGGGAGGCGGCGTTTCCGGTCAGCCCTGGGTTCGCTGGCGGATCAGGTTGAGCGCGCTGCCCGCTTGGAACCACTCGATCTGGTCGTGCGACAGGGTGTGCTCGGCGGTGATGTCCAGGGTGGTCCCGTCGGGCTTTTCCACCTGCACCTGCACCGGCGCGCCGGGGGCCAGGTCGGACAGGCCGAGCACTGAGATGCGGTCGTCCTCGTCGATGTGGTCGTAGTCGTCGGGGTTGGCGAAGGTGAGGGCCAGAACGCCCTGCTTCTTCAAATTGGTCTCGTGGATTCGGGCGAATGAGCGGGCGATCACCGCCGCGCACCCCCGGAAGCGGGGCTCCATGGCGGCGTGCTCCCGAGATGAGCCCTCGCCGATGTTGCGGTCGCCCACCACCACCCAGCGCTGGCCGGCGGCGTGGTAGGCGGCGGCCACGTCGGGGAACGACCCGGTGGCGCCGTCGAGCTGGTTCTTGCCCTCGCCCACCGCGCCGGTGAAGGCGTTCACCGCTCCCAGGTAGAGGTTGCCGGAGATGTTCTCCAGATGCCCCCGGTAGCGCAGCCACGGGCCGGCCATCGAGATGTGGTCGGTGGTGCATTTGCCCTGGGCCTTGAGCAGCACGGGCAGGCCGTGGAAGTCCTCGCCGTCCCAGGCCGCGAACGGCTCGAGCAGCTGGAGCCGTTCGGAGCCCGGCGACACCCGCACCTCCACCCCGCTGCCGCCGTCGGGCGGGGCGATGAACCCGCTGGCGCCGGGGTCGAAGCCCTGGTCGGGCAGCTCGGTGCCCGGTCCCACCATGAGCGCCACCTCGGTGCCGTCGGGGGCGGTGATGGTGTCGCTGGCGGGGTCGAAGTCCAGCGTTCCGGCCAGGGCCAGGGCCACCACCGTCTCCGGCGAGGTTACGAAGGCATTGGTGGAGGCGTAACCGTCGTTGCGCTTGGGGAAGTTGCGGTTGTAGCTGGTGACGATGCTGTTGGGGGTGCCGTCAGCCACATCGTCGCGGTTCCACTGGCCGATGCACGGTCCGCAGGCGTTGGCCAAAACGGTGGCCCCGATGGACTCCAGATCGGCCAACAGGCCGTCGCGCTCGATGGTGGCCCGCACCTGCTCAGAGCCGGGGGTGACCATGAGGGGCGACTTGGCGGTGAGCCCGTGGGCCGCGGCGTGGCGGGCGATGCTGGCCGCCCGGGTGATGTCCTCGTAGCTGGAGTTGGTACATGAGCCCACCAGCGCGGCGCTCACCTCCAGGGGCCAGCCGTTGAGCTTGGCCTCGGCGCCCAGTTCGGCCACCGGGCGGGCCCGGTCGGGTGTGTGGGGGCCGTTGATGTGCGGTCCCAGCTTGGACAGGTCGATCTCCACCACCCGGTCGAAGTAACCGCTAGGGGCGGACAGCACGGCGTCGTCGGCTCGCAGGTTATGGGCGGCGGCGTTGGCCGCATCGGCCACGGCCTCGCGGCCGGTGGCCTTGAGGTAGCGGGCGATGGCATCGTCGTAGGCGAACAGCGAGGTGGTGGCGCCGATCTCGGCCCCCATGTTGCAGATGGTGGCCTTGCCGGTGGCCGACAGCGAGTGGGCGCCCGGTCCGAAGTACTCCACGATGGCTCCGGTGCCGCCGGCCACGGTGAGGATCTCGGCCACCTTCAAGATCACGTCTTTGGGTGCGGCCCAGCCGTCGAGCTCGCCGGTGAGGCAGACGCCGATGAGCTGGGGCCAGCGCACGTTCCAGGGGAAGCCGGTCATCACGTCCACCGCGTCGGCGCCGCCCACGCCCACCGCCACCATGGCCAGGCCGCCGGCGTTGGGGGTGTGGCTGTCGGTGCCGATCATCATGCCGCCGGGGAAGGCGTACTGCTCCAGCACCACCTGGTGGATGATGCCCGAGCCCGGCTTCCAGAATCCAGCGCCGTAGCGGGCGCACACCGACTCCAGAAAGTCGTACACCTCCTCGTTGTTGTCGAGGGCGGCGGCCAGGTCGCGCTTGGCATCCACCCGGGCCGAGATGAGGTGGTCGCAGTGGGTGGTGGTGGGCACCTGCACCTCGTCGAGCCCGGCGGTCATGAACTGGAGCCAGGCCATCTGAGCAGTGGCGTCCTGCATGGCCACCCGATCAGGCCGCAGATCTACATAGGAAGCCCCCCGCTCGGGGGTGACGGTTGGGTCGTCGAGGTGGTTGACCAGGATTTTCTCAGCCAGTGTGAGCTCTCGCCCAAATCGCTCCCGGGCGGCGTCAACCCGCTCGCCCAGGGTGGAGTACACGTCTTCAATCAGCTCAATGGGTGTGGAAGCAGCTACCGGCATACCCCTGATCCTATGGGCCTGCCAGCGATTTGGCCTTGTCGCAGAACGGGGCTGCTAGGGCCAGCGGCGGTGTTGGCGGCGGGAGCGGGGGGAGCGGTCGCCGAGGGCCCAGGCTCGGCGCCAGGGGGAGATATTGGGGCCGGTGAGGCCGGGGGTGGTGCCGGCGTGGGCTCGGCGGCGGGCCTGGTACCAGTCGGTGGCGCACTCGTCGGCCAGGGTGGCCACCGCCACCTCGATGCGGGCCGCAAAACGGCGGGCGTTGTCCTCTTCGGTGGGCACGAGGGGGTCGCCGAAGGTGACGGTGGTGGCCGACACCTTGGGCATGTTGCGGCCCTTGGGCAGAATGCGGTCGGTGCCCTCCACGTGGACCGGCACCACCGGCACGCCGCAGCGCACGGCCAGATAGCCGGCACCGCCCAGGAAGGGCTGGCCCCAGCCGTCGGGGCTGCGGCCGCCCTCGGGGAAGATGAGCAGGCTCCAGCCGTCCTCGATGAGCGACGCGGCCAGGCGGGCCGACTTTCGCCCCACCTTGGAGCGCTCGATGGGGATGGCCCCGATCACAAGGGCCGAGGCAGCCGACTTGAGCGCCCCGGTGAAGAAGTAGTCGGACGCGGCGCCCACCACCAGCCGGTTGCGCCATCGGGACGGGATGGAGGTGAACATCAGGGGGGTGTCGATGTGGCTGTGGTGGTTGGCGGCGAAGATCACCGGGCCTTCCAGGCGCTCGATCCGGTCGAGGCCTCGGCGCTGGGGCCGGGCCAATGCGGCCATGGCCGGCTGTATCACTACTTCGGCGATAACCCGCCGGGCGGCCCGAGCCGCCGGTTTGCGGGCCCAGTCGGTATCGTAGTCGGCCCCCCGCTTCTTGGATTCGGGGGCGGGCGGCACTCCCGCGGGTGGTCGAGCCGCCCGATAGGGGAAGTCCAGCTTCGAGATGACCCGCCTAGCTGACATCGGCCATCACGATGGGAGGGTTGTGATAGTGGGTGATGGTGGGTTGGCGGCCCACGGTGTCGCTGGCGATCTCCAGGGCGTCCTGGAGGGTGGACGCGGGACGGAAGCCCATGCGCTGCACCGCCCGGGTGTCGCCGCCCACGATGATCACCTCGCCCAGGTGCTGAAGGGCGTGCGCCCCCCAGTACCACATGTAGAAGGGGTGGACGCCGTGGTAGGCGTACGACGTGCGGTACAGGTGGATGTACCACTCGTCTTCGGCGAACTGGCGCTCGTAGCGGGCCTCGATCTCCACCGGGTCGGTGGTGTCGGCCAACACCTGCTCGAAGAAGTCGATGTAGCTGGGGTGGTGGACCGGGTGGAACTCCCATCGGGTGGGGTGGCTCATGATCACCACGCCGCCCTCCCGCACTAGCGGACGGCCCCTATAGAGATTGAAGAAGTAGCCCAGCCCCAGGCACATCACCAGGATGGGGTTCATCACGGAGTTTACGTTGTAGGGGCAGATGTAGGGCAGGCCCATGGTCAGAATGTCGGTCTGGCCTTCGACGGGTACCAGGTGCTGGGCGTACACGTTCTCGGTGGTCACCTTGTGGACGGCCTCCACCTCGCCGGCCTGCACCGAGGTCAGCTCATACGGCGCCCGCCACGACTGGAAGATCTGGCGGGCCATCTGGGGCGGGGTGTGCTTCAGTCCCGTGGTCATGGCCACGAAGGCGGCCCGGTCTTTGGCCGTCCACTCCCACTCCCGCTTCTGGAGCATGGCGAGGGGGCCGTCCACCCCGAAGGTGTTGTTGTTGACCGTGGTCTCGATCTGGAAGATCTTCACCCCGGCGTCGCGCAGCACCTTGCCCATGCGCCAGTTGGAGGCGTGCAGCTCGGAGCGGTGCTGGTCCATGAACGAGCGTGACTCCTGCATCGTCTTCACGTTGTGGTGGTGGCGCAGCCCCTGGTAGCCGGCCAGGCCGGTGGCGGTGCTCTTGTGGCCGCCGTCCATGGCCACCAGGTTGATGTTCACGTACACCACCAGATCGCTCTCCGCGGCCCGTTTGGAGAACTGCACCTCCTCGCCGTGGGGGGTGGTGCCCAGGATCACCATCCCTTCGGGATCCTCGGCGTCGTGGTTGTAGAGGCAGCCCGAGGGGGCGAAGGCGTCGTAGGTGCGGTCGCCCACCGCATGGCGCAGTTCGGCCTCGGTCATGCGCCGGTGCAGGGCCAGCGCGGCGATGACGTGGACGTCGTCCACTCCGGCGGCCGCGGCCATCTCCAGCACCTGCTCGATCACCAGCTGGCGGATGTCGGGGCGGCGCATGGGGGGCAGCGGCAGGGAGATGTCGTCGAAGGCGATGGTGAGCTTCATGCCCGGCCGGAGTTGGGCGGGCAGCGGGTCTTGGTCGATGGGGTTGAGCAGCGCCCGGCGGATGGTGCCCTCGGGGTCGGCCAGTCCCAAAAGCGGCTCGGCCGGGTAGATCACCCGGCTGCGCCCGGCGGGGAGCTTCTCGGTGCGGAAGCCCTCGCCGTGGTGGAAGAGAATGGGCGGGGTGGAGCGATCCACCTCTAGCACCATGCCCGGACGAGGGGTGGGCCTAACTCGGTCCTTCATGACGCCTTCTTCGATCCGACGGGCAGCAGCTTGCGGGGACCGCCGGGGGCTTTGTCGAAGTACTCGATGAGCCAGCCTCGCTTGCGGGCCAGCATGGCCAGCTTGGGCTCGGGGTTCACCGCCACCGGATAGCCCACCGCCTCCAGCAGGGCCAGGTCGCTGGCCGAGTCGGCGTAGGCCACCGACTCCGAAAGCAGCAGCCCCTCGGCGTTGGCGAAGTCCCGCAGCACCTCGGCCCGCGACTCGCTGGTGGGGGGCACGGTGGCTAGGTGCCCGGTGTAGGCACCATGGGACTGGGCCAGCTCGGCGCACACGATGTGGTCGAACAGCGGGCGCAGCGGTTCCACGATGAAGTCCAGCGCCCCGGTGATGAGAACGGTGGTGTGCCCCGCGGCGCGGTGCTGGCGCACCCGGCGGATGGCCGCAGGAAAGGCCTGGGTCAGGATGAGGTCGCTGAACATCTCACCGGAGTCCTCGGCCATCTGCTCCACCGGCGCCCCCTCATAGCGGCGGTAGAAGTGGCGGAGGAAGTCGCTGCGGTCGCGGTGGTCCAGGGCCAGAAGCGACGGGGCCTCCAGCAGGATCTTGGCCACCAGCCGGGCCCGGTCGTCCAAGGGGAGGCGCCGGGTGGCCAGCCAGCCGTAGGCGATCACCACGTTGGCGGCGATCACAGTGTTCTCCAGGTCGAATGCCGCCATGTGCCGATCGGGGGAGAGCGCGTGAGTTCGCTGACGGTCTTTGCGGGACGGCCCCGAGCGCCCTGACGGCGCCGTCTTGACCCGCCCTTGGGCGACCACCGTGGGCAAGTGGATGTCGGTCACGTAGTGGGGCCAGTCGATGATCCGAGGGTCGAAGCAGAACGCTTCCTGATCGTCGTCGTCTAAGCCGTCCCACAGCTCCAAGAGCCGGTCCAACCCGAACAGGGCCTCGCACTCGGTGTAGGCCCCATAAAGCTCCACATAGCCCAGGGCTCGCTCCACCTGGTCGCGGCGCTCGTCCAGATCGGCGGTGATCTCGGCTTGGCGGCCTCGGATGGGCATCCGCCCCAGCACCCGCTCGCTGACGTCCAGTCCCTTACGCAACCGCTTGAGATGGCGGACCACCCGGCCCCGGCCCGGATAGGTCCAGTTGGGCGGGGGAATGGGCTGGTCCCGGTCGTCGTAGATGGGGTTCTCGCTGAACCAGCCGTGGGCCAGGTCGGCCAGCTGGTTGAGGCGGAACGGGTTGACCGCTCCCGACGCCACCTGGATGATCGGCTGGTCGGGGTCGTGGCCCCGGGCGGCCACCGCGCAGATGGCCGCGGCCACCAGGTCCACCGGGATCACATCCAGCACTCCTTGGGGGATGCCGGGGAAGTCGGTGAGCAGCCCCCGGCCGTAGCCGATGATGATGGGCTCGGCCATGCGGAATCCCCGAATCCACCCGGGGAAGGGCTCGGCGTAGGCCGACTCGATGATCGACGGCCTCACGGTGGAGACCTTCAGTTCGCCCTTGATCTCGGCCACCGCGGTCTCGGCCAGGGCCTTGGTGAAGGCGTAGGCATCGGGGAAGCCCAGCGAAGCGGCCCGCGACCGGCCTGCTTCCACCATCTGGTCATGGACCCAGCGGCTGCGGAGCTGCTCGGTCTTGGCCGCCAGCGCCGGGGTGCCGGCCGCGCCCAGCTCGTGGCGGGCCCGGCTGCGGAACTCGTCCAGGCGGGCGGGATCGCGGCTCTCGGTCTCGGTGGTGATGCGCCGGCGGCGGCTGGCCTCGGCTTCGTCCTGCCACGACACCGGCACGTACATGGGGCCGTCGGCCAGGGGCTCCTCGGGGGCGTTCCCCCGGCGGCTGCCGGCCACATAGCAGGTTGACACCGCGATGAAGTGGGGGGATGCCCCCATCTCGTTCAGCATCTGAACCAGTCGGACCGGCCCCATGAGGTTGACTTCCACCGCGGTGTCCAGCGGGTTGTCGAATGCCACCGCCGCGGCCGAGTGGATGACGATGTCGCAGTTGGCGATCAGCTCCCGTCCGGCGTCGTCGAGCCCCAGGCCGTCGATGCCCACATCCCCGGCCACGCCGGTGATCCGCTCTTGGCAGAGGCGCTCGAACTCGTCGGTGCCGAGCTGGTCGCGCAGTCGGTCGAACACGTCGTTGCGGATGATCTCCCGCCGGATGCGCTGCTCGACCCCCCGGCGGCCGGGGCGCACCAGCAGCACCATCTCTACCTCGGGCACACAGCGCAGCAGCCGCTCCACGAGAGCGGTGCCCAAGAAACCGGTCGTGCCGGTGATCGCCAGCCGCTTGCCGGCCAGCGCATCAGAGATCACCGCAGTGTTTTACCAAATACAGGGGGTATTCCCCGAATGCTCTGGGCCAGCCCGGCTCCTGGCTGCCTCGATGCGGGGCGAGCAGCTCAGCGGTCGGTGCGGCGGTGTTGGCGGCGGCGCTCGAAGCGCTCGGTGGCCAGATCAACGAGGGTGTCGATGAGATGCGGGTAGGGGAGGCCCGACGCCTGCCATAGCTTGGGGTACATGCTGATGGGGGTGAAGCCAGGAATGGTGTTGATCTCGCTGAGCAGCATGCCCCGGTTGTGGGATTCGTAGAGGAAGTCGACCCGGGCCATGCCTTCGCACCGCAGGGCGCGGTAGGCGGCCAAGGCCAGGCGCTGGGCTTCTTGGGCCGCGGCCTCGGGGATTTGGGCGGGAACCAGCAGCTTGGCGGCGTCGGTGACGTACTTGTCGGCGTAGTCGTAGAACTCGGCGCCGGGCACGATCTCGCCGGGGATCGACGCCTCCGGGTTCTGGTTGCCCAGCACGGCCACCTCGATCTCCTGGCCGGTGACGGCCTCCTCGATGATGAGGGTTTGGTCGTACCGGCTGGCTGCTTCAAGCGCTTTGACCGCCTCGAATTCGGTAGTGGCCCGACTCACCCCCACCGACGAGCCCATGTTGGCTGGCTTCACAAACAGCGGTAGCCCCAACTCCGCGATCGCCTCTTCGGCCACCGCCTCTGGTCGGTCGTCGGACGATGCCGTTCGGTAGCGGCATTGGGGGAGCCCGTGCTGGGCGCTCGCCAGTTTGGCCATGGCCTTGTCCATGCACACCGCCGAGGCCAGCACCCCGGCCCCCACGTAGGGGACGTCGGCCACTTCCAGCAGGCCCTGAATGGTGCCGTCCTCGCCCATGGGGCCGTGTACCAGGGGGAACACCACCGTGTTGGGCTCGGCGAAGATCTCGGCGGGGGCCACGCCGAGGCCGTCGGCGTCGAGCCGGTCGGGAAGGGGATCGGGCAACTCGGCCAGCCGCCACTGCCCTGCTCGGGTGATGCCCAGCGCCACCACCTCGAAGCGGTTCTTGTCGGCGGCGGCGGCCACATGGCGAGCCGAAACGCAGGACACGTCGTGCTCGGCCGACCGGCCGCCGAAAAGCAGCACCAAACGGGTGCGGTTTCCCACAAGACCGACGGTACCCCACCGCTCGGTCTGACGGTGGGAGGCTAAGGGGGTGAGGCTCATGGCGTCGGAGGTGGCCCGGGCGGTCGGGGGTTGGCTGGTGGGACCTGATGTGGCGGTGTCCGGGGCGTCCATCGACTCCCGGACGGTGGCGCACGGTGAGCTGTTCGTGCCAGTTGTGGCCGAGCGGGACGGCCATGATTTCATCGACGACGCGCTGACCGCGGGGGCTGCCGCCTACTTGACCGCAAGGGCGCCCCGAGGGTCCACCGCGGTGGAGGTGGACGACACGGCCGCTGCCCTGGCCGAACTGGGTCGCCACGCCCGCAGCCGGTTCGACGGCCCGGTGGTGGGCATCACCGGGTCGGTGGGCAAGACCTCGGTGAAAGACATGGCCACAGCCGCCATCGGCGCCGACCGTCCGACCCACGCCAGCCCGATGTCGTTCAACAACGAGCTGGGAGTGCCGCTCACCCTGGCCAACTGCCCCGGGGACGCAGAGGCAGTGGTGGTGGAGATGGGGGCTCGGGGCAAGGGCCACATCGCCTGGCTGTGCTCGCTGGGCCAGCCCACCGTCGGCGTTGTGACCGCGGTGGGAGCGGCCCACACCGAGCTCTTCGGCACCGTGGAGGCCGTGGCCGAGGCCAAGGGCGAGTTGGTGGAGGCGCTGGACCCTTCAGGCTTGGCTGTGCTCAATGCCGACCAGCCCTTGGTAGCAGCCATGGCCGGACGGACCAAGGCCCAGGTGCTGACTTTTGGCCGCTCGGGCGGAGATGTGCGGGCGTCGGGGGTGAGACTGGACGATGGGCTGTGCCCCCGATTCCGGTTGGAGACGCCCAATGGACAAGCGGAGGTGTCGCTGTCGGTGTGCGGAGAGCACATGGTGGACAACGCGTTGGCCGCAGCCGCCGCCGCGCTGGCCGTGGGGGTGGAGGTTGACGTGATCGCCGCCGGGTTAGGGGCGGCTCGGCTGTCGCCATGGCGCATGGAGGTGACCGAGCTGCCCTCGGGGGCAGTGCTCATCAACGACGCCTACAACGCCAACCCCATGTCGATGGCCGCCGGGCTCCGCTCGCTGGCCGCGCTAGACCGACCCCGCCGGGTGGCGGTATTGGGCGTCATGGCTGAACTAGGAGACCGTGCCGTCACCGAGCACGCCAGCATCGGCGCTCTGGCCCGTGAACTAGGGATCGAGATCATTGCAGTGGCCACCGCCGACTACGGACTGCCTCCAGTGGCCGATGCCGCCGCCGCGGTCACAACCCTCGGCAGACTCGACGCCGACACCGCAGTGCTAGTCAAAGCCAGCCGAGCTGCCGGGCTGGAAGCGGTGGCCGCAGCATTGGCCGACCAGTAGCAGTTTCCGCGTCGGCCTGTACTGTCGGAGGCCGGGGAGGAGGATCCCATGGACTTTCGTGAGCGGTCGGTGCAGGAGTGGGCTGGGGCGGTGCAGCGGCGGGAGGTGTCGGCCCGGGAGATGGTGGAGGCGTCGCTGGCGGCCATCGAGGCCCAGGCGGCCCTGAACGCCTTTGTGGCCACCGACCCGGAGCGGTCGTTGGCCGAGGCCGACGAGGTTGATGCCCGGCTGGCCGCAGGCGACGAGGTCGGTCCGCTGGCTGGCATTCCGTTGGGGGTCAAGGACTTGGAGGACGCCGCCGGCTATGTGACCTCGCGGGGGTCGCTGCTCTACGCCGACGACCCCCCGGCCGCCGAGGACAGCGTGCTGGTGGAGCGGCTGCGGGCCGCGGGCTGCGTGGTGATGGGCAAGACCAACACCCCCGAGTTCGGCTGGACCGGCGACACCTACAACCCGGCCTTCGGTCCCACCGGCAACCCGTGGAATCCGAAGCGCTCGCCGGGAGGGTCGTCAGGAGGCACCGCGGCCGCGCTCACCGCCGGGTTGGTACCGCTTTGCACCGGCTCCGACGGGGGCGGGTCCATCCGCATCCCCGCCGCGGCCTGCGGCTTCACCGGGTTCAAGGCCAGCGTGGGGCGGGTGCCCGTAGAGGGGCCGTCCCGCCTGTGGCCCATCTCGGTCCACGGCCCCATGGCGCTGCGGGTGGCCGATGTCGCCTTCGTGTCCGACCTGGTGATGGGGCCGTCGCCCCGCGACCTCAGCTCGCTGCCCCGTCCCGACCGATCCTGGCGGGAGGCCCTGGACGAGGGGTGGCGGCCCCAGCGGGCGGTGTGGTGTGCGTCGCCCGACGGCAAGGCCACCGATTCGGAGGTCGCCGCGGTGTGCGAAGCGGCGGTGACCCAGATGGAAGCGGCGGGGATGGCGGTGGAGGTTCGCGACGAGCCGCTGTTCGACGACCCCATTTGGGAGTACATCTTGTTGTCGGGGGCCATGGTGACCGACGAGTTGGGGGAGTTGTCCGACGAGGACAGGGAGAAGATCACCCCCGGCCTTCGCTACTACCTGGGATTGGGACCCGAGCCGAAGGTGGCCGACTTCATCCGGGCGGTGGAGAAGTTCTACGCCATGGCCGAGACGCTGGCCAGCGTGCTCGACGATGCCGACTTCCTGCTCACCCCCACCGTGGCCGGCCACTTCCCCGAGAGCGGGGGCAAGGGCCTGGTGAACGGGAACCACACCGACGCCTGGATCCGCCACACCTATCCCTACAACCTCACCCGGCTGCCGGCGGGCAGCGTCCGGGCCGGTTTCGCCGCCGACGGCATGCCGGTGGGTCTCCAGCTCGTCGGTCCCCAATTCAGCGATGTGCGGGTGCTCCAAGCCCTGGCCTGGTGTGAAAAGGTGTTCGCGCCCCCGACATGGCCCACTGCATCCTGAGGGCCATCGAAGGCCAATCTCTTCGCTCCCCCCGCTCGGCCCGCGCTATCCTGTACGGCTCCCGGACCGTTAGCTCAGTTGGCCAGAGCGCTCGCCTCACACGCGAGAGGTCACTGGTTCAAGTCCAGTACGGTCCACCACCGCCGCATTCTCCCCGGGGCCAGCGCTAGCCCCCCAACGAGGGATTCTCAGACATCGACTCGATGGTGGAGGAGGCGATCACATTGTGGTCGGCATCGAGGGATTCGAACAGCACGCCGGAGGGGGAGTGGAGGTTGAACAGCACGATGGCGCCCTCCGGGCCGCCCCTCTCCATGTGGACTTCTCCGCCGGGGCTCTGGCTGTAGGTGCCGGCCGGTTTGATCTTGTGGACGGTCTCGCCGTTGGGCTCGATGTCGAACACGTGGTGCTCGCCTTGGAGCACCAGGGTGCGGGTGGCGGCCACATGGCGGTGGAAGTGGCAGTGGGAGTTGGGGGCGAAGCGCACCAGCAGGTCGAGCGTGTTGTTCTCCGGCTGCGAGCCGAGCACGGCCAAGTCGAAATCGACGAGATAGTCGAACTCCGGTCCGCCCTCCATGTGGGTCCAGTCCAGGTCTTCTAGATCGAATCGAGCCTCAAAGGTCATGGGCCGTATCGTAGTGTGCTATGACCGACACCCTCTCTTCGGCCACCCCAGGATCGGACTTCGACCCCGACGCCCTTCGGGAGAAATACCGCGAGGAGCGCGACAAGCGCCTGCGGTCTGACGGCAACGACCAGTACATCGCCATGGACGGGGAGTTCTCCCGCTATCTGGACGATCCGGCCCAGACTGGCATCACCAGGGCGCCCCTCACCGACGAGGTGGACGTGGCCATCATCGGCACGGGGTTCAGCGGGCTGTTGGCCGGGGCCCGGCTGCGGCAATTCGGGGTGGAGAGCATCCGCATGATCGAGACCGGGGCCGAGTTCGGCGGCACCTGGTACTGGAACCAGTACCCCGGGGTGCAGTGCGACATCGAGTCGTACATCTACCTGCCTCTCCTTGAGGAAATGGAATACATGCCCAAGGAGAAGTACTCCTATGGGCCGGAGATCCTGGAGCACTGCCGGGCGCTGGGCCGCCACTTCGACCTGTACCGCGACGTCTGCTTCGGCACCCGGGTCCACGAGATGCACTGGGACGACGCTGATGATCGCTGGGTGCTGCACACCAACCACGACGACCGGATGCGGGCCCGGTTCGTGATCATGGCCATCGGACCGCTCAGCCGCCCCAAGCTGCCCGGCATCACCGGCATCGACACCTTCGAGGGCCACTCGTTCCACACCAGCCGGTGGGACTACGACTACACCGGCGGCGACACCAACGGGGGCCTCACCAAGTTGTCCGACAAGGTGGTCGGGGTGATCGGCACCGGTGCCACCGCGGTGCAGTGCATCCCCCATGTGGGCGAGACCGCCCAGCATCTCTACGTGTTCCAGCGCACCCCGTCGTCCATCGACGTGCGGGGCAACCGCCCCACCGACCCGGAGTGGGCCATGTCGCTGGAGCCCGGCTGGCAGCAGGACCGCATCGAGAACTTCGGCAACATCGTGGCCGGTGCCATGCAGGAGGAAGACCTGGTGAGCGACGGCTGGACCGACATCCTCCGCAACCTCACCGCGCTGGGCGAGGGCGCCCGCCTCGGCACCCCCGAGGAGATCGCCGAGGCCATGGAGATGGCCGACTTCCAGAAGATGGAGCAGATCCGCAGCCGGGTCGACGAGCTCATCGCCGACCCGAGCGTGGCTGAGGCGCTGAAGCCCTATTACCGGCAGTTCTGCAAGCGGCCATGCTTCCACGACGACTACCTGCCCACCTTCAACCGCGACAACGTCACCCTTGTCGACACCGATGGCCAGGGGGTGGAGCGCATCACCCCTCGCGGCGTGATGGCCGGTGGCCAGGAGTACGAATTGGACTGCTTGATCTTCGCCACCGGGTTCGAGGTGGGCACCGACTACTCCCACCGGGCCAACTGCGAGATCTACGGCCGGGGCGGCGTGGCGCTGAGCGAGCGGTGGGCCGACGGCATGTCCACCTTCCACGGAGTGGTCAGCCGGGGGTATCCCAACCTGTTGCACATGGGCGGCATCCAGTCGGGCGTCTCGCCCAACTTCACCGAGCTCTACAACGAGCAGAGCCAGCACGTGGCCTACATCGTCGAGCAGGGGCTGTCGTCGGGGGCGACCGTGATCGAGCCCACCGAGGAGGCCGAAACCGAGTGGGTGCGCATTATCTTCGAGTCGGCCTACCGGCGGGCTGGCTTCCTCGAGTCGTGTACGCCCGGCTATTACAACAACGAGGGCAAGCCCGATGATGGCCCCGGCTGGTTCGGCGGCACCTACGGCGGCGGCGCCCAAGAGTTCTTCAAGCTCCTCAAGGCCTGGCGCGACGAGGGGTCCCTGGAAGGCCTCGAACTCCATAGTTGACACAGGGAATTGACTCGTGGTCCTCGCTGCCTCAGCTAGGAGGGGCATCCCCGGAAAGCATTGCAAATCTCTCTGACGTGGCCCTAGGGACCTCCTGCCCCTTGGATCTTGTGAAGGATTGTTGTGGGTATCCATCCGAGAAAACTCAGCCCCCTTGCCGAATTGGCAACCAGACGGTGCAACACCGGCCTTTCTTGGGCGAGCAAGCGGACCATTGGAGGCATAGGGAGATGTCCGGTAGACCCATGGAATTAAGCCGATGGTGACGCAGAGGCTGCGCCCCCCTGCCGCAGTATTGGCCGCAGGGTTGTTGGTTTTGCTGAGCGGTTGTTCCGGCTCCAGTACACCTCTGCTGGCCCCCACCATGTATATCGACATCTCTGTAGGCGGCGCACACTCTTGCGGCATCCGTACCGATGGAACTGTCGAATGCTGGGGAGACAGCCGCTTCGGGCAGACGGATCCGCCCCAAGGCCGATATGCGGGCATCTCTGTAGGCGGCGCACACTCTTGCGGCATCCGTACCGATGGAACTGTCAAATGTTGGGGAGACAGCCGCTTCGGGCAGACGGATCCGCCCCAAGGCCAATACGCGGGCATCTCCGCAGGCGGCCTGCATTCCTGCGGCATCCGTTCTGATGGAACTGTCGAATGCTGGGGAAGCAACGAGTGGGGGCGAGCGGATCCGCCCCAAGGCCGATATGCGGGCATCTCTGTAGGCGGCGCACACTCTTGCGGCATCCGTACCGATGGAACTGTCGAATGTTGGGGAGACAGCCGCTTCGGGCAGGCGGATCCGCCCCCAGGCCAATATGCGGCCACCACCGCAAGCTACGGGCACTCTTGCGGCATCCGTACCGATGGAACTGTCGAATGTTGGGGAGACAGCCGCTTCGGGCAGGCGGATCCGCCCCCAGGCCAATATGCGGCCACCACCGCAAGCTACGGGCACTCTTGCGGCATCCGCTCTAATGGAACTGTCGAATGCTGGGGATGGAACTCCAGCGGACAGGCAGGCCCGCCACGAGGTCGGTTCGCGGTAGTCAGTGCAGGCGGCCTGCATTCCTGCGGCATCCGTACCGATGGAACTGTCGAATGCTGGGGAGATAACGAGTACGGGCAGGCGGACCCGCCACGAGGTCGGTTCGCGGTAGTCAGTGCAGGAGATTTCCACTCTTGCGGCATCCGCTCCGATGGAACTGTCGAATGCTGGGGAGATAACGAGTACGGGCAGGCGGACCCGCCACGGACATCTGCCACAATGTCGAGCCCCACAAAGCGAACCGAGTACCCCGACTTAGGTCTGAGCCTCGAAGATCAAGCCGAACTAACCGAATTGTCCGGAGAGCAGCTTCCGGGGGAGACAGGGGAACAATCCGCGCATGCAATAGCCTGTAGCGCCGCTCTGAAGCGAGCGGACTCGCAGGTGGACATCGTATTTGACCTCTTGTTGTTGGTGCAACAGGGTTTTGCCGAGTCGGGGGTAGAGCCGATAGGGCCGGAGTGGGAGCGGTACATCGACGCGAAGGCCGATTACATTGCCGCGATCGAAGCTGACAAGTTAGCGAGTGCCGAAAACCCTGACGCGGTCCATGTCGGCCTATCCTACGCCGCCAGTATGGCTTCTGCGCGGCTCATTGAAGCCCTCGCAGAGTGGTCTGCGGCTGTGTCTAAGACAGTAGAACCGCTGCGTGGTTCTGAGGAGTCGATGGGGATTAGGCGGCTAGCCTTGCTGGCCGAGCAATCGGATGAGCTCGCAATGGAGATAGCGCCCTGCTTCGAAGATACAGTCAGTTAGGTCGGCACTTAAGTTTCAAGAGTCTTCAAGAGTCTTTTGGGACCTATTGCGTCAAAAGTAAAGGGCTATTGGCCATCAGCCCTTGTGAGAATAGATCCTTCGAATTTATACCCATGACCTGTAAGCCTATACATTTGTGAAAGAATATTCTGTCGAAAATCATTTGCATCAAAGATATATCGACTACCATTGTAGAGGTCAATCAGTGCTTGTTCTTCCTCGTTGCTCAGTTCTTGAATAGCATCCAAGAATTTCGCTAATCGGTTAGAAGTGGGGAAGTCCCGTTTATCGTTTAAGTTCGCCAATTGCCACAAGTAGACGCTCTTGGATCGAAGTCGAAGAATTTGGGAGACTACTTCCCTCTCGTCTTCTCCAAGCAGTAATCTGAAAATTGTAGCAGCACATTCCTCAGCGTTACCCTCCAATGCTTGGTATTTCTGTAAGAATCCATGAGGATTATCTGAGCCTAATTTGATAGGATAGATGGGTATCTTGCGTCCAATGCCAACACCAACCTCTTGATCGGTCCAGTCGCTATTACTAAAGTCCTCAGATAACAACGCAATCAAAATATCGGCGCGAAATAGAGCTTCTTCAATAGCTTTTTGCCATTCTTGCGACTGTCTGATGTCTCGAACTGCGACAAAAGACTCAATACAATATTCTTCCAAGCAAACCTTTAACCTTTCAGCTTTGCTTCTGTCAGCACTATTGTAGCTGATGAAAGCTTGGATTGTTCCTTTGTTGGACGGGTCATATGGCGTGTCTGATTTTGTGATCTGTGATTCCATGCCTTCCTCTTGGAGAGTCTGCTTTCTACAGATCAATTCTAGCACTGTCGGTAGGAGCGAACATCTCTCGAGCGGGTCGAGGGCGGTGGTGCTGCCCCGCAAGACGAGCAGATTGTTAACCAGCCCAGTCCCAAGTCCCATCAATCCGAGGTGGATCGAGGTGTCCCGGTCAACTCGTCTGGTGACCGGAATTTCCGACTATAATCTGGGCCTATGGAAGAGGTCCCCACGGAGACTGCCAGGACTATGCCAGCCAATGAGTTCAAGACCCACTGCCTGCGGGTCATGGACGAGGTGGCCGAGTCCGGCCAAGAGGTGATTGTCACCAAGCATCGCAAGCCAGTGGCGAAGCTCGTGCCGATGCCCGCGCCCGGTGGCATCGTCGGCCTGTTCAAGGGCGTGATGACGGTGTCGGGCGACACCGACAAGCCTGCCATCCCCCAAGATGAGTGGGAGGTGTTCTCCAACCCGGAGCAGGTGGTCAACCCCATGCCGAGAAAGGGATGATGCTCACGCTGGACACCAACGTACTCATCGGCATCACCCTCGATGACGGCCGGGTTGGCCCGCTGTTCAGGGCTGAAGCAGAGAGTCTCGCCGCGGAGCGCAGGCTGGGGGTGTCCTCGGCAGTTGTGCTGGAGATGGTACGGCTCAATCGGGACGGAGTGATCTCGATGGGGATGCCCCCACTGGCATGGTGCCGGAATCTGCTGGGCACCGGAGTTGTGGACATCCCCGTCGATTACCGCATCGCTGCCGAAGCAGTGCTGCTCGCCGACCGGGGCTTTCATCCCGACCCGATGGACCAGGTGATCGCAGCCACCGCCATTGTTTGCCGGCACGAACTCGCCACCTTCGACGAGGACATCATCTCGTGGGCCCAGCGAAATCCGGAACTGCAATTGGTTGACCCCCGCCGGTGAGCAATGTGGCCAATCTGCTCGGCAGGGGAGGGGTTGGTCTGCCATTGGCTGACTCCCAAGACTAGTTTGAAGACGTGACCGTCAAGTTCGCCTACCGCAGCGGCGCAACGTGGGCCGAGCCCTGGGACGACTACCGCGCGCTGCGGGACGAGGATCCGGTACACGAGGTGGGCGACGGAGAGTTCTGGGTGCTGTCGCGGTTTGACGACGTCTTCGCTGCCGCCCGCGACACCGCCACCTACTCGTCGGCCAACGGCCTGACCACTGCACCCGACGACATGGCCAGCTTCGGTGACGAGGCCCGGCCCATCGTGATGATGGACCCGCCCGAGCACACCGCCATGCGCCGACTGGTGAGCCGGCCCATGACGCCCCGCCAGGTAGCCCCGGTAGAGGATCAGGTTCGGGCCTTCGTCGCCGACAAGCTCGACAATGTGGCCGACGCCGAGGACGTCGACATCGTTCAAGCGCTGTTCAAGCCGCTGCCCAGCTATCTGGTGGCGCTCTACCTCGGCGTACCCCCCGAGGACCGGGTGCTGTTCGACCGCTGGACCGAGCGCATCGTGCAGGCCACCGCCGAGTCCACCGCGGCCTACGGCCAGAACCAGAGTGCGTTCTTGGAGCTGTTCGAGTACGCCACCGGCCTGATCGAGCGCCGCAAGACCGACCCGGGTGACGACCTTGTGACCGGCCTGGTTGAACAGGGTGAGGATGTCGCCTCGGCCATGTGGATCGTGGGGTTCATCTTCACCATGATCACCGGCGGCAACGACACCGTCACCGGGATGCTCAGCAGCTCCGCGGTGCTGCTCGACCGCCATCGGGATCAGCGCCAGATTCTCATCGACGACCCGTCGGCGATTCCCAACGCGGTGGAGGAGCTGTTGCGACTGACCTCGCCGGTGCAGAACCTGGCTCGCACGCTGACCCGCGACGTGACCCTGCACGGCATCACCATTCCCGAAGGCAAGAAGGCGTTGCTGCTCTTCGCCTCGGCCAACCGCGACGAGCGGGAGTTCGGTCCCACCGCCGCAGAACTCGACGTCTACCGCAAGATCGACAAGATCGTGGCCCTCGGCTACGGCGCCCACCACTGCCTCGGCGCGTCGGTGGCCCGGCTCCAATGCCGGGTCGCCCTCGAGGAGCTGCTGGCGCGTTTCCCGGACTACTCCGTCGATGAGGACACCGCCCGATTCGCCTCCGGCTGGTCCACCCGCCGCTACGAATACCTGCCTTTCTCGACTAGCTGATCCCAGCAGGCTCGCGACTTTCGTAGGGTTTGGCGATGGACGGCGGGGAGATGCGGCGGCGGGTGGGAGAGGCTCGCTCTGGAGCGCTCAGCACGGTCACCGCTGAGGGCCGTCCCCACGTAGTGCCGTGCTGTTTTGTGCTCGACGGCGATGTGGTGTATTCGGCGGTGGATGCCAAGCCAAAGTCCACTCTGGCGTTGCGCCGCCTGGACAACCTGGCCTCCAACCCTGCGGCCTGCTTGTTGGTCGATTGCTACGATGATGACTGGTCGAAGCTGTGGTGGATCCGAATGGACGGCAAGGTCCGAGTGCTCGTCGATGGCGACGAGCACGACCATGCTCTCGACCTGTTGGCCGCCAAGTACGACCAGTACCGGGAGACGCGCCCTCCCGGCCCGGTGATCGCCATAGACATCACCGACTGGCGCGGCTGGGCCTACTGAGGCGTCTCCGCCGCGGCGTTGCGGCCGGCGACTCGGCCGAAGGCCAGGGCGTCGCCGATGTGGAAGCCCCCGTCTTTGCAACGGCTGTAGGTGGAGCTGACGGTGCCCGCGGCGTAGAGGCGGCCGATGGGTTCGCCGAAGGGGTCGAGCACCTGGGCCTTCTCGTTGCGGCGGGGGCCGCCGTTGGTCCAGCCCAACAGCGGGGCCGAAGTGAATCCGTAGTAAGGGGGCGTGGCCAATGAGGCGAGGGTTGCTCCGGGGCGGCCCAGCGAGTCGTGCCCGGCGGCGCAGGCGTCGTTCCACACTGCCACCGACGCTTCTAGCCCGTCGGGGTCGATCCCCAGGATCTCGGCCAGTTCGGCGGGTGTGTCGGCCTTTTGGATCCACCCCTTCTCGATCTCGGCCGAGTTGTCGGCACTCCACTCGTAGCCCTCCATGAGCAGGTTCCACCCCACCGGCAGAATCTCTCGGGGCGGCGAGATGGGCCCGGCCTGTCGGGTGGCCTCATCGAAGATCACATGGAGGGGCCGCCGCTGGAACAGCTCATAGTCGCCGTCGATCAAGCCGTGACCGTGGCCTTGGGGCGGGATCTCGTTGTGCGACCGTCGGCCGTCGTTGCCGACGCAGATGAAGCCCATGGAATAGATGAACATCACGTACATCCCCGCTTCGAACCCCTCGGCGGCGAAGCCGAGGGCGGCCATCATGTTGTCCATGTGCCACAGATCGGCGCCCACCTTCTGGGCCATCTTGATGCCATCGCCGGTACCGGCCGGCGAGCCCCATACTGGGGAGCCAGGAAGCTGCAAATAGTCGCGCACCATCTCCGGGTTGTTCTCGAAGCCGCCAGTGGCCAGCACCACGCCCCGGCGAGCCCCTACCCGCAGCGGTTGCGCACCGGAAGAGGCCGCCACGCCGATCACCGCACCGTCGGCGTCGGTCACCAACTCCTTGGCCGGGGTGTCCAGCAGCAGCTCGACCCCCCGGTCTCGCACGGCAGCCGAAAGGGCCTTCCACAAGAGCTGCTGGCCCATCTCCCCGTTCACGCCCAGGTAGCCGCCGTAGAACTCGGCGCCGGGCATCTCGGGATATTCCGGCTTGTAGTCAGCATGGACGCCGGGAGTCACCCCCAAGCTCTCCAGCCACTCGGTGTTCTTGTAGGTCTCGTCAGCCCACACCTCAATGATCTCCTCGGGCAAGGTGTAGGGGCCGCACAGCGACCGCAAGTACGTGGCCATCCCGTCGCGGTCAAGGCTGTTGAACCAGATCCCTCCCGAGATGCGGGTGTTGCCCCCCTCCCGGCCCTCCGGCATCTTCTCCAACAAGAGCACCGACGCCCCCGCATCCGCCGCGGCGATGGCCGCCGCACACCCCGCGGCCCCCATCCCTAACACCACTACATCCGCTTGTTTGTCCCATTGCACACTCATGACCCGCCATTGTGCCTCATGTCACCCCGGATTGGGCGGCTCCCAGTTGAAGTCCCAATCGAACTCTATGTCGATCAGTTGAATGACTATGTCGTGTGGGGAGTCATCTCGTGTGACCAAGAACAGGATCCGGGCCGGGGGGAACATCCCCATGAATGGTTGTATTGCGATGGTCCGCCCATCGAAGTTCTTGGCGCTGATGGAAGCAGCACTCTTCCAGGTGGCGGCCAGCGCTTCTGAGAGGTGGGGCCAGTAGTACCTCTCGAAATCTCCCAGGGAGGGTCTATGCCCACGGGAGGATCGCACTTCATCGAAATCGCGGACCACCGCTTCGTTGAACGGGAATGTTCTTTCTACGGTGACCCCAATGGGGTCGGATGACATCAGGTGACGTGGCCCGCCTCTAGCGCCCTCTCGAGTCCCGAATGAGCCCAGGCTCTGTGCTCTTCGGTCAAGGGGCGTGAATAGACGAGGGCGGTGCCGTAGGGGATGACGTCGTTGTCATCCACTGCGTTCCAGCCGAAGGACTCGCGGCAGGAGAAATCCCTGCACTGGGCGGCGGTCGAACCCCGGAACTGTTCAAGGGCCACGTCCAGGTAGTGGAGGTCGCCAGGGTCGAATACTGGGTGAGGGTCGCGATGGGCGATGACTACATGCTCGGGTTGTGGGGAACCGATTTCGCGCTCCTTCACCGTTACCGAACCCGACTGGACGAGATCGTCGCACACAGAGCGCAGCCTCTCAGGAACAGGTCCCTCGGGCCGCTTGCGGTAGACCGCACCGGTGACGGACCGACCACGCTCGCGAAAGCTCTGGAAATCAGCCCACCACAACACGGCGTTGACTTTCTCGACCCCCCTCCGAGACTCATCGCTCCGGTCGAGCCAGCCAGCCACGTAGATGAGTGCCTCAGCCAGGCGCTCGTCGCCGGGCACCTCTTCCATGCCATGTCGCCCCGCAGTGCTCAACCAGTCAGCCACGGGCCTCCTTCCAAGTCCCACACCACGATACCCGCAGGTGGTGACAATTCGGCGCGCTTTAGGCGGGCGACTCCACGCGGTACAGCTTCTCAGCGTTGCCCCAGAGGAGCTGGTGGCGGGCTTCGGGGGACAGGTGGCCGATGCTGGCGGCGACCTTCTCCTCCACGTTGTCGTAGAGGCAGGTGGGGTGGGGGAAGTCGGTCTCGAATAGCACGTTGTCGAGCGGTATCCGGTCGCCCAGCACGTCTTGGGGCGCCGATTCCTCAAACCAGAACGTGGTGTACACCTGCCCGGCGAAGTACTCGCTGGGCAGCTTCTTGAACTCGGGCCGCTCCTGCTTGCCGCCGCCCTCGACGAACTGGTGGTCGAGTGCCTCGAGCATGAACGGCAGCCAGCCAATGCCCGACTCCACCGACACCACCCGCAGCTTCGGGAACCGGGGCAGCACCCCCGACAGCAGCAGGTCGCACACCTGGATCCCGTTCTTGGTGAACAGGTCGATGGATTGCAGGGCGTAGGCCTCAACGAAGCCCCGGCGCTCCACCCGGGTGCGGTCCCAGTTGAACTCGCCGCTGCCGATGTGGAACGACACCACCATGTCGCTGTCGCACACCGCCGACCAGAACGGGTCCCAGTGGGCCTCGCCCAGATAGGGCAGGCCGAACACCTGGGGTTCGCCGGTGAAGTTCACCGACCGGTAGCCCTTCGCCGCACACCGCTGCACTTCGGCTACCGCATTGTCCACGTCCCAGAACGGCGTGGCCATCGACGGAATGAGCCGTCGGGAATCGGCGCTGCACCAGTCAGACAGGAAGTCGTTGTAGGCCCGCACGCAGGCGTACTTCAGCTCGGCGTCGTCGATGGACAAGAACTTCTGGGCGCCGAACCCGCCCACGTTGGGATACAGCACCTCGGCCCACACCCCCCGCTGGTCCATCAGTTCCAAGCGGGCCTGGGCGTCAAAGGCCGCCGGATGCACCTCGTCGTAGCCGGCAGGGGAGTCGGGCATGGGATTCTTCCACCCGGCGGGTGCCGTCGGACCCACCGCACCGATGCGCTCGTCGCCCAGCAGCCACACCTCTCGGCCCTCGGCCACCTCCACCCGGGGAACCAGGTCGCGGTGGCGGGCCGATACCCGGCTGGTCCAGGTGTCGGCCGGCTCGGTGATGTGGGTGTCGACATCGATGATCGAATAGGCCATGTCCCAGTTTCGCGCTCTTGGTCTCCAAATGCGTTGCCGTTGGCCCATTCAACGGTCAAGGATGGTGCCCATGAGCAGCGCCGGGAGCACGGGGGGCGATGAGCCCGGCGAGCGCAGCGACTTCATCCGCAGCCTGATCCGCCACGACATCGCCGATGGCATCTACGGCGGCCGGGTGCAGACCCGATTCCCGCCCGAGCCCAACGGCTATCTCCACATCGGCCACGCCAAGTCGATCTGCTTGAACTTCGATTTGGCCGCCGAGTTCGGGGGCACCTGCAATCTCCGGTTCGACGACACCAACCCCGAGACGGAGCGGGCCGACTTCGTGACCGCCATCGAGGAGGACATCGCCTGGCTGGGCTATGAGTCCGACCGGGGCACCCTGTACGCCTCCGACTACTTCGAGCAGCTCTATCAATGGGCCGAGGACCTGATCCGGGCCGAGCTGGCCTATGTGGACGACCAGGACGCCGAGGCCATCTCCGAGAACCGGGGCAGCTTCACCGAGCCGGGCACCGACAGCCCGTGGCGCAACCGCCCCCCCGAGGAGAACCTCGACCTGTTCCGGCGGATGGCAGCCGGCGAGTTCGCCGACGGCGCCAGGGTGCTGCGGGCCCGCATCGACATGGCCCACGAGAACATGCTGATGCGCGACCCGGTGCTGTACCGCATCCGCCACGCCACCCACCACCGCACCGGCGACCGCTGGTGCATCTACCCCACCTACGACTGGGCCCACGGCCAGAGCGACGCGGTGGAAGGCGTGACCAACTCCATCTGCACCCTGGAGTTCGACGCCCACCGCCCGCTGTACGACTGGTTCTTGGACCATCTCGCCCTGCCCGGCGACCGCCCCCGCCAGACTGAGTTCGCCCGCCTGAACGTCACCCACGCGGTGCTGTCGAAGCGCCGCCTGCTCCAGTTGGTGGGCGACGGCCATGTGGATGGCTGGGACGACCCCCGCATGCCCACCTTGCGTGGTCTTCGCCGCCGCGGCTTTCCGCCCCAGGCCATACGGGAGTTCTGCCGCCACGTCGGGGTGGCCCGGGTGGACGGCACCGTGGAGGTGGAGCTGCTGGAGTCGTTCGTGCGCCGGGAGCTGAATGCCACCGCGTTGCGGCGGATGGCGGTGCTCAACCCGCTGCGCCTGGTGATCGAGAACTACCCCGAGGGCCAGGTGGAGATGCGCGAGGCCACCAACAACCCTGAGGACCCCTCGGCCGGCGCCCGCCAGGTGCCGTTCTCAAGGGAGGTCTACATCGAGCGGGACGACTTCATGCTCGACCCGCCCCCCAAGTTCTACCGGCTGGCCCCCGGCCGGGAGGTGCGCCTGCGGTCGGGCTATTTCGTGACCTGCACCGGGGTGGACACCGACGCCGACGGCAACGTCACCGAGGTGCGCTGCACCTACGACCCCGAAACCGGCTCGGGAAGGGCCCCCGACGGCCGCAAGGTGAAGGCCACCATCCACTGGGTGTCGGCCGCCCACGCCCTCGATGGCCGGGCCGTCCTCTACGACCGCCTGTTCACCGACCCCCACCCCGGCGCTGACGGCCAAGACCCCATGGACTCGCTCAACCCCGCCTCCGCCCAGCTCATCGAGGCCGCTCGCTTCGAGCCCGCCATGGCTGACATCGCCCCCGGCCAAGTGGTCCAATTCGAGCGCCTCGGCTACTTCGCCCGCGACCCCGAAACCCCCAGCCTGTTCCACCGCACCGTCGGCCTCCGCGACGAATGGGCCCGCATCCAAAAACGCCAGCGCGGGAAGTAGGGCTTTGAAGCTCCGCGAAGGACAGTCAGTCCAAGCCGGGCCAGCGGTCGGCGGTGGTGTTGGAGGTGGGCCAGGTGTCGGCGTTGAGGGCGGCGTCGCTACCGCCGTCCATGAACACCGCTGAGCCGCAGAAGAAGCTGGATTCGGGTGATAGAAGGAAGGCCAGCAGGTTGGCGACCTCGGTGGGGTGGCCGGGCCGTCCGATGGGGATGGGGTAGACGTCGCCCAGGTTCATGATCATGTCGAGGTTGTCGGCCACCAGGGGGGTGTCGATGAGGCCGGGGGCGACAGCGTTGAGGCGGATGCCCGAGCCGATCCAGTCGGGGCCGATGGCGGTGCGGCGGACCCAGCGGGCCAGGGCCAGCTTGCTGGTGGCGTAGGCGATGCCCGGTTCGGCCCCGGCCAACTCCCGAGCTTGGGCCTCGTCGTTGTTCAGGCAGGCATCAATCAGCCCGTCGGGCAGCGCGACCACCGTGGTGCTGGAGTTGGAGCTGATGGCCACGGCGGAGGCATCAGTGCCCTGAGCCAGCAAGGGGCGCAGCCCTTCGACAGTGGCCACGGCCCCGAAGTAGTTAATCGACACCACCTGTTCGGGATCGGGGCCGGTGATGCCCGCGCCGGCCACCAGGCCGTCGATCCGGCCCCCGCTGGCGGCGGCCACTGCGCCGATCATCTCGGTGCGCCCCTCGGGGGTGGACAGGTCGGCGATGACCTCGGCGTCGCGGATGTCCACCCCGATCACCTCATGGCCGTCGCGGGCCAGCCGCTCCCTGGTGGCCTGGCCGATGCCGCCTGCTGATCCGGTGATGACAATCGTTCCCATGGGTATCTGCTTAGCCTATGCGGGGTCGAGCGGTGCCCATTGGGGCTCGCGTTTTTCGGCGAAGGCGGACGGGCCTTCGATCTGGTCGGGGTGGCCCCAGATGCCGGTCATGTGGAAGGCGCCGGTGCGGCTGGCCTCGGTTAGGCCGTGCTCCAGGGCGTCCCACAGGGCCTTCTTGGTGGCGGCCATGGCCGATGGGGAGTTGCGGGCGATGGCCTCGGCGATCTCGCCGGCCCGCTCCCGCAGTCGCTCGGGGGGATCGACGATCTCGCTGATCATGCCCAGCTCGTAGGCCCGCTGGGGGTCCATTCGCTCGTGGGCGCCCATCAACGCCATGCGCATGACCGTCTCAGCCGGCATCTTCTTCAACAAGGCGATGGCTTCGAGCGCCACCACTTGGCCCACCGACACGTGGGGGTCGAAGAACTGGGCGTCGGAGGCGGCGATCACGATGTCGGCGTCGGCAACCCAGTGGAACCCGCCTCCGCAGCAGATTCCGTTGACCGCGGTGATCACCGGCTTGCGCACCTTCTGGTGCCAAGCGGTGAAGTGCAGGTCGAAGTTCTCCACCGACTCCCGGTAGCGCTCCATGCCCTGCCCGTCGGTGGCCAGCTCAACCACATCCACCCCGGTCTGGAACGCCCGACCCTCCCCGGTGTGGACGATCACCCGCACCTCCGGGTCGCGGTCCAGCTCCAACCAGGCGTCGGCGAACTCTTCTCGCATCTGGGAGTTCATGGCGTTGAGCTGGTCGGGACGGTTGTTGATCAGCCACCCCACCCGGCCCTTGCGCTCCACGATCAGCGTCTCGTAGCCCATCTCGCCAGTCTGTCGCGGCAATCAGAGAAATGTCCTGTCGATGGCGGTTCTGATTCGGCTTCTCCATGGTGTTCTCCTGCAAGACTGTTGATCAGGAGGTTGACCGGCCATGAAGCCTTATCCCACACCGCCCGAAGGGCTGCACGTGGTCTCGGCCCCGCCGACATTGACCCTGACCCTCGACCGGCCCCAGCGCCGCAACTCGCTGACCGACGACATCGTGCTGGCGCTGATCGACACCTTGGAAGCGGCCAGCGCCGACGAGGAGGTCAGGGTGGTGCTGCTCAATGCGGTCGGCGACAACTTTTGCAGCGGCTTCGACTTGGCGGGGCGGGCCGGCGGCGGCACTCGGCCTCGACCGGGAAGCATCTCCCGGCGCATGCCCTATCTGGTGAACCGGCTCATCCCGGTGATGCTGGAGGTGCAGGTGCCCATTGTGACGGCGGTGCGGGGGTGGGCCGTGGGCCTGGGCCTCAGCCTGGTGCTGGCATCCGACTTCGCGGTGGTCGCCGACGATACCCGGTTGCGGGCCCCGTTCACCTCGATGGGCATCACCCCCGACAGCGGGTCGTCATGGTTGCTGCCCCGCTTGGCCGGTGTGGCCCGGGCCAAACAGATGCTCATGCTGGGCGAGGAGGTCTCCGGGGCCGAGGCGGCTGCTTGGGGGCTGATACATCAGGCTGCCCCGGCCGAGCGAGTCGATGCCGAGGCTGTTGCGCTGGCCGCTCGATTGGCCGTTTCGGCCACCGTGGCCGTCGGGCTGACGAAGGCCCTCATCCATCGCGGCTCGGGACGCAGTCTGGAAGCCCACTTGGGCGATGAGGCGTTCGCCATGGAGCTGTCGTCCCGCTCGGGCGACTTCCGAGAGTGGGCCGTCTCCCGCCAGGAGGGCCGTCCCCCCGACTTCACCGGCCGGTAGCCCTTTCTCAATCCACCGCTGGCAACACTGGCCGGTAGTCTGCGGTCATGTTGGTAATGGATCCGACGGCTGCTCCGCCGATGGTTGACCCGGATCGGGGCCCCGATGCCGGACCGCTGACCGGCAAGCGAGTGGGCATCCGCTACGACCTCACCTGGCGCTCCTTTTTGTGGACCACCGACGAGTGGACTCAGAAGCTGGAGGCGGCGGGCGCCGAGGTGGTGCCGTGGTGCTCGGAGTCCCGCCAGGACGTCAAGCTCGAAGATGCCGTGTTGGATGAGTTGGAGAGCTTCGCCACCGACGTGGACATCGCCATCGTCGGACTCGGCAATTGAGGCAGCTGCACGTCCTGGACCGTCCACGACGCGGTTGCGGTGGCGGCCCAGGGCAAGACGGCGGTCGCCGTCGTAACCGAGGAGTTCGTGCCGCTGGCCGAGATCATGGCCCGCAACATGGAGCGGCCCGGACTGCGACTGTGCGTGCTGCCCTACCCGCTGGACACCCGCCCCGAACCCGAGGTGCGCGAGATCGCCCACGACTTCTGGGAGCAGCTGTTGGATTCGTTGGGAGTGCCGAGCTAGATGACCGCTGACAGCGACGAAGCTCGCTCCGGGCAGGTCGAGGCTCCCGATGACCCAGCGGAGTTCATGCGTTGGGCGACGGCCCAAGGCTGGGGCGACGGTCTGCCGTTGATTCCGCCCACTGCCGAGCGGGTAGCCCAATTCACTGCTGCCGCCAACCGGCCCGCCGACTCAGTTCTGTTGGAGGTGCCGCCGGCCAACGCCTATTGCACGGTGGAGAAGCTGGCCGTCAACGCCTGCATGGCCGGGGCCGCTCCCGAGGCCATGCCGCTGATGATGGCTGCGCTGGAGGCCATGGCCGAGCGCCCGTTCGACCTGTTTGCCCTCAACACCACTACCAGTTCGGTGGTGCCCTGCCTGTTTGTGAACGGCCCCGCCCGCGACCGGCTAGATGTGCCCTACCAGGCGGGATGCTTCGGCGGCGCGGTGGGGGCCGGACCGGCTATCGGCCGGGCCGTCCGGCTCGTGATGCGCAACGTGGGCGGTCAGGTGGCCGGTGAGACCTCCAAGTGCGTGCTGGGCCAACCAGCTCGGGTGGTGGGCCTGGTGATGGGGGAGTGGGAGGAGCGCTCTCCGTGGGCACCGCTGGCCGAGCGTCGGGGGATGAGCGGCGACGCGGTCACCGTCTACGGCACCATCGGCACCATGGACATCGCCGACATCGCCGCCGATGACGGCCGCTCGCTGGCCTGGGTCATCGGCCAGTCGCTGGCCTACGTGGGCACCAACGCCTACATCTCCCACTGGGGGGCCGAGGTCATGGTGGTGGTGCCCCCTCCCTGGGCCGACATGCTGGCCGCCGCCTACCCGACCATCGAAGACGTGCAAGAGGCCCTATGGCGAAACGCTTGCCACCAGATCGACCAATTCCCCGAGACCCACAAGCAATGGCTGGCCGAGCGCGACCGGATCAGCCCCGACGGCACCGCCTATATCGTGGAGCAGCCCTCCGACGTCATCGTGATGTGCGCCGGGGGCCTCGGCAACCTCCACGCCGGCGGCCTCCACAACTTCGGCCCCACCCGAGCCATCACCCGCCCGTTCTGATGCCGCAGTCGCCCGAGCCCGAGGCAGCAGTCACCGTCGTCGTGGTAGCCGGCGGCGACCCCCCCACCGATGCCGAGATCGCCCGCCTCCCCACTGACGCAGTGGTCATCGCGGCCGACTCCGGCCTCGATCACGCCCAAGCTGCCAGCCTGACGGTGGCAGTGGCAGTAGGCGACATGGATTCGGTCTCCCCCGAGGCCCTGCTCGCCGCCGAGCAAGCCGGAACCCGCATCGAGCGCCACCCCGCCGACAAAGACCAAACCGATCTCGAACTAGCCCTGGAGCTAGCCGCCCGCCTCGCCGACCGAGTCATCGTCATCGGCGCCGCTGGCGGCCGCCTCGACCACCTCATCGGCAACCTCACCGTCCTCGCCTCCCCCCAATGGTCCGGAGTCAACATCGAAGCCTGGCTCGGCAACGCCCAAGCTTTCGTGGTTCACCACAACCGGATACTGGACGTAGAACCCGGCACCACCATCTCCCTATTCGCCCTCGGCGCCCCCGCCCGAGTGACCGCTTCCGGCCTGGCATGGCCGTTGAATGAGGAGATTCTCGACCCTCACACCAGCCGTGGAGTGAGCAACCAAGCCACAACTAGTTCCCCTCAAGTGGCGGTATCGGAAGGTGTGGTGGTAGCGGTTATCCCACAAGCGTAGGGGTCGGGGGGTGGCGCCGGTGGCGGACCTGGCCGCACCGACGGCCAGGCCGCTTCCGGTGACAGGACCCGCCGACCCCGGTGGAACTAACTAGGCCGCTCCACCGGAAACACCCGATTCCCCTCAACCTCAACCCGCTGCCGCCGTAGAAGGAGCGTGGCAATCCGCCACCGCCCGTCGTCGCCCTTGCGGTAGGTCTCCTCGTACCACCCGGTGCCCCACATCTGGCCCACGCCGCTCTCCGGCGGCCAGTCGAGGTGGTCCTCCATCGACCACACGGCGGAGGCGGTGTCGGGCCCGTCGATGCTGATCTCGCTCATGTGGCCGTGGTGGGTGGTGATGATCGGGGCCAAGATGGGCTCCAAGTACTCCCGGAAGGCCTTGTTGCCGGTGATGTCGGAGTCTTCCCCGGTGTCGTCGGGGGTGGAGATCACCACGTCGTCGCAGAACACGTCCTCCCACTCGTCCCACCGCTTCTGGTCCATCAACCGGAAATACCGGGCCTTGAGCTGGCGAATGGCCTCAATCTCAACCAAATCCTCAGGAGTCATGGCTGGCACGCTAGTCGGCTGACACCCTCACAAGCTGCTTGCCGATGTTCCGGCCTTCAAACAAGCGAGCCAGCGCCTGGGGGACGTTCTCGATGCCTTCCACCACGTCCACCCGATAGCGGATGCGACCGTCGCGCACCCACTGGGCCAAGATGGGCAGCGCCTCGCCGAAGCGGTGGAAGTAGTCGGTGATGATCACGCCCTGCACCTTCAACCGCCGGAACAAGATATTGCGGAACAGCCGGGGCGACCACCAGTCGCCCTCGGCGTTGTAGGTGGAGATCAATCCGCACAGCACCACCCGGGCATGGTTGTTCACCTGGCCCAGAACGGCGTCCATCACCTCGCCGCCCACGTTCTCGAAGTCCACGTCGATTCCGTCGGGGCATGCCGCCCGGAGCTGCTCATCGAGGTTGCCGGCCTTGTGGTCCACGCAAGCATCGAAGCCCAATTCCTCAGTCACGAACCGGCACTTCTCCGGCCCGCCGGCCACCCCCACCACCCGGCAGCCTGCGATCTTGCCGATCTGGCCCGCCACCGAGCCGGTGGCCCCCGCCGCCGCCGAAACCACCAAGGTCTCGCCCGGGCGGGGCTCGCCGAGATCCAGCAGGCTCCAGTAGGCGGTCATGCCGGTGGGGCCGAGAACGCTGGTGAACGCCTCCAGCGGCAACCCCAGTTCCATGGGGATGCGCTCGGCCCGGTCGAGCACCGAGTACTCCTCCCAGATCAGCCCGCCGGTGACCACATCGCCGGGCTGGAACTCGGGATGGCGGGATTCGACCACCGTGCCCCACGAGCGGCCCCGCATGGGCTCGCCCACCTCGATGGGGGGCATGTAGGCGTCGATGTCGCTCATCCAGATCCGATGGGTGGGGTCCATCGACAAAAACGCATTCCGGACCAGCAGTTGGCCCTCACCGGGCTCGGGCACGGTCAACTCGGTCGGTTCCAAGTCGTCGGCGGTGATGTCGCCCTGCGGTCGAGCCCGCAATATCCACCGCCGATTTCGCTCGCCGCTCACGTCGCTCTCCTCGTCATCACCGGCACACCCTACGGGCTTCTCACTAGCCTCAGCCCATGAGCGAAATGTTACCCGCCGACATCAGGGAGCGGATCGACCACCCGGTGGTGGACAGCGACGGCCACTATTGGGAGCACTGGCCCGACCTGGACCGCTACGTGCGAGACGAGGGCATCAGCGAGGGTTTGAACGCGCTGTGGGCCACAGGAACCTTCGACGGGAGCCCCCACTGGGCCGGGGTGCCCCCTGAAGAACGCTCCCAAGTGCGGCCGTTCCGCCAGACGTGGTGGGGCGTGCCGTTTGGCAACACCGACGACCTGGCTGCGGCCATGGCCCCATCGCTCATGTATCGCCGACTCGACGAACTGGGCTTGGACCTGGCCGTCTGCTACCCGACGTGGGGGCTGGTGGTGCCCAGCCAGCGCAACGACGAGATCCGCCAGGGGCTGTGCCGGGCCTGGAACCGCTACACCGCCGATGTGTACGACGGCTTCGGCGACCGGCTGGTGCCGGTGGCCACCATCCCCACCGCCACCCCTCAGGAGGCGGTGGACGAGTTGGACCACGCCGTGGTCGAATTGGGCTTCAAGGTGGTGATGCTGGGCGGCTTCGCGGTGCGAGATCTCGACGGCGGAGGCACCTGGATCGACTCGCTGGGCCTGGACAGCGCCTACGACTATGACCCGCTGTGGCGGCGGCTGGTGGAGCTCGATGTGGTGGCCGGGTTCCACTCCGGGTCGATGGGGTGGAGCGGACGTCGGTCCATCACCAACTTCTCCTACAACCACATGGGCAACTTCGCCGGGGCCAGCGAGGCCACCCTCAAGTCGCTCCTGTTCGGCGGCGTGCTCCACCGATTTCCCGACCTGCGGCTCAACTTCTTGGAAGGGGGCACAACCTGGGCGGTGCAGTTGGTTCACGACATGATCGGCCACTACCACAAGCGCGGCCCTGAGGGATTGCCCGCCTACGACCCCGACGCCTTCGAACCTGATCGCTTCGACCGGCTGCTGGCCGAGCACGCTGGGCGGCTCAATCCCGAGCCCGGGTTCGGTGCCCAGTTCGCCGATTTCTTCCGCACTCCCGATGTGGTGAACGACTTCGAAGCTGCCGGCATCACCGGGCCCGACGATGTGATCCGACAGATTTCAACCACCTGTTGGTTCGGGTGCGAGGCCGACGACCCCCTCACCCGGCTAGCCTTCGACCCCGAGCTGCCGGGGGGCGTCGCGCTGAACGCCGTTTTCAGTTCCGACATCGCCCACTGGGATGTGGCCAACATGGTGGATGTGATGCCTGAAGCCTATGAGCAGGTGGAGAACGGCTGGCTCAACGAGGAGCAGTTCCGAGCCTTCATGTGCGACAACGCGGTGCGCCTCTGCACCGGTGCCGATCCCGATTTCTTCAAGGGCACGATCCTTGAGGACTACCAGGAGGATTCATGACCGATCAGCGCCAGCAGGAGCACTATCCGGGGTTTGGGGGCACGGTAGGGAAGATCATGGCCACCTCCGAGTCGTGGTGGCCGCCTCGCCCCACGCCGCCGGCCGGCGCCCCCAACATCGTGGTCGTGCTGGCCGATGATCTGGGCTACTCCGATGTGAGCTGCTTCGGCTCGGAGATCGCCACCCCCGCTATCGACGAGCTGGCGGCCACCGGGGTGCGCTACACCAACTTCCACGTCACCCCGCTGTGCTCTCCCACGAGGGCCGCACTGTTGACCGGGCTGAACTCCCATCACGTGGGGGTGGGGTTCGTGGCCAACGCCGACCCTGGATTTCCCGGCTATGCCGGTGAGCTGCCTCACAACCAGTCCACGCTGGCCGAGATGCTCAAGGCCAGCGGCTACGCCACCATGGCGGTGGGCAAATGGCACCTGTGCAAGGAAACCGACTTGTCGATCGCCGGTGACAACCATTCGTGGCCGCTCCAGCGGGGCTTCGACCAGTTCTACGGATTCCTGGAGGCGCTCACCAACTTCCATCACCCCCACCTGATGTACGAGGGCAACAGCCCCATCGACATCGCCGAGTATCCCGAGGGCTACTACCTGACCGACGATCTCACCGACCGGGCCTGCCGCATGATCCGCGAGGTCAAAGCCACCGACCCCCAAAAGCCGTTCTTCCTCTATTACGCCCACGGGGCAGTCCATGCTCCGCTACATGCCAGGGCCGAGGACATCGCCCGTCACCGGGGCAATTACGACAAGGGCTGGGACCAGCTCCGGGAAGAGCGCCTGGTCCGTCAGATCGAGCTGGGGGTGGTGCCGCCCGGAACCGAGCTGCCCCCCCGAAACTTCGAGCCCGACGAGGACGTGGCCGCCTGGGACAGCTACCCCGAGGGCGAGCGCCGGGTCATGGCCCGCTATATGGAGGTGTACGCCGCCATGGTGGAGTCGATCGACGACAGCGTGGCCCGCATCCGGGCCGAATTGCAGGCCATCGGCCAGCTCGACAACACCATCTTCGTGTTCACCAGCGACAACGGGGCGTCGCGTGAGGGGCGGGCCCAAGGAACCATCTCGTACTTCACCTACAGCAACCCGGGAGCGATGTCGTCGGCGGCGGTGGGCGACGAGGAGATGGACGCACTCGACGCCATCGGCGGCCCCACCACCTGGCCCCACTATCCGAGGGGCTGGGCCATGGCCTGCAATACCCCCTTCCGGCTGTACAAGATCACCTCTTACCGAGGCGGCCACTCGGTGCCGTTCGTGCTGTCGTGGCCGGCTCGCACCGCGGCAGTGGGCGGCGAGCTGCGCCATCAATACGCCCACATAATCGACCTCCTGCCCACCCTGGCCGAGTTCTTGGACCTGGACATCCCCACCGAGCGCAATGGGCTGGCCTCCGAGTCCCCCGACGGCGTGTCGTTCGCAACCACGCTGGACGACCCCGACGCCCCCTCCGAGCGCACCGAGCAGTACTACGAGTGCATCGGCCACCGGGCCTACTACCGCGACGGCTGGGCCGCGGCCGCGTTCCACGAGTTCATGACCCCGTTCAGCACCGACAGCTGGGAGCTGTTCAACCTGGCCGAGGACATCAACGAACGCATCGACTTGGCTGAGGCCGAGCCCGAGAAGCTGACCGAGCTGGTGGAGGCCTGGGAGGAGGCCGCCTGGCGCAACCGGGTGTACCCCCTCGACGAGGGCACCGGGCTGTACCGCCTGCTCCGCCCGGCCGAGCACGAGCTGCTTACCCGGGAACTGCGAATCCCGCCCGGCACCCCCACTGTGGAGCGGTACCGGGCCTCCCGGGTCATCTCGGGGGGCAACTTCACCGTCACCGTCGACCTCGACCACCAACCGGGCGACCAGGGCGTGCTGGTGTCCCACGGCGGACAGGCGTCGGGCTATGTGCTGTACATTGAAGACGGCGCACTGCACTTTGAGGTTAACAGCGGCGGCCAGCCCATGGTCTTCGATCCCATGGACCTGCCGGGGGAGTGCCGCCAGATCGTCCTCGACGTCCAAGCCCCCGGCGGCCGCATCTGGAACATCACCGTGAGCGCCGGCGGCCAAACCGGCATCACCGCCTCCGGCATCCCCCAGATCTACGGCTTCATCCCCTGGGAGGGCATCGACGTCGGCATCGACCGCCGATCCCCCGTCTCCTGGCAGCTCCACCAACGCCACGGCTCTTTCCCCTACACCGGCACCATTCACCAAGTGACCTACGTCCCCGGCCCCCCCGCCCCCGACACCGAGGAAGTCCGCCTCGCCGAACTCCGCGAAATCGGCATGGGTTTGGAATAGCACTAACCTCCCAGCCGACCAAGGAGGACAGATGACCGATCAGCGCCAGCAGGAGCACTACCCGGGGTTCGGGGGCAAGATCGGCCGAATTATCGCCACCTCCGAGTCATGGTGGCCGCCCAAGCCCACGCCGCCGGCCGATGCTCCCAACGTGGTGATAGTTCTGGCCGACGATCTGGGCTTCTCCGATCTGGGTTGTTATGGCTCGGAGATACCCACTCCGGCCATTGACGCGATGGCCTCCACCGGTGTCCGATACACCAACTTCCACGTCACCCCTCTGTGCTCGCCCACCCGGGCGGCGCTGTTGACCGGGCTCAACTCCCATCACGCGGGCATGGGATTTGTGGCCAACGCCAATCCTGGCTTTCCCGGCTATGCCGGCGAGCTGCCCCACAACCAGTCGACGCTGGCCGAAATGCTGCGGGCCAACGGTTACTCCACCATGGCGGTGGGCAAGTGGCATCTTTGTTTGGAGTCCGACCTGTCTGTGGCTGGAGACACCCACTCGTGGCCGTTGCAGCGGGGTTTCGACCAGTACTACGGGTTCTTGGAGGCCCTGACCGATTTCCATTTCCCCCACCTGCTCTACGAGGGCAACAACCCCGTCCACATTGACCAGTACCCGGAGGGCTACTACCTCACCGACGATCTCACCGACCGGGCCTGCCGCATGATCCGCGACGTCAAGACCACTGATCCCGACAAGCCGTTCTTCTTGTATTACGCCCACGGGGCGGTCCATGCCCCGCTGCACGCCAAAGCCGAGGACACCGCCCGCCATCGGGGCAACTACGACAAAGGCTGGGACCAGCTCCGCGAGGAGCGTCTGGCCCGCCAGAAGGAGTTGGGCATCGTGCCGCCCGACGCCCAACTGCCTCCCCGCAATACCGAACCCAACGAGGACGTGCGGGCATGGGACAGCTACCCCGAGCCCGACCGCCGGGTTATGGCCCGCTATATGGAGGTGTACGCCGCCATGGTGGAGTCGATCGACGACAGCGTGGCCCGCATCTCAGCCGAGCTTGAAGCCCTTGGCCAGCTCGAAAACACCATCTTCGTGTTCACCAGTGACAACGGCGCATCCCGCGAAGGCCGAGCCCAGGGCAGCACCTCGTATTTCACCCACAGCGGGACCGGTGCCCGGCCCTCGCCACCAGTGAGCGAATTTGAGTTGGAGGCCCTTGAGGCCGACGCCATTGGCGGTCCCACCACCTGGCCCCACTATCCCCGGGGCTGGGCCATGGCCTGCAATACCCCCTTCAGGCTGTACAAGATCACCGCTCACCGGGGAGGCCATTCGGTGCCCATGGTGTTGTCGTGGCCGGCCCGCACCGAGGCGATCGGCGGGGAATTGCGCCATCAGTACACCCACATCACCGATCTGCTGCCCACCTTGGCCGATCTCCTGGGCCTGGACGTGCCCACCGAGCGCCACGGACAGGCTTCTGACGCTCCCGACGGGGTGTCGTTCGCCGACTCCCTGGATGATCCCAACGCCCCCTCCGACCACACCGAGCAGTACATCGAGTGCATCGGCCATCGGGGCATCTATCGCGACGGCTGGTCGGCGGCCATTTTCCACGAGCATCACACCCCGTTCAGTTCCGACCGCTGGGAGCTGTTCAACCTGGCCGACGATTTCAACGAGCGCAATGACTTGGCCGACGCCGAGCCCGAGAAGCTGGCTGAACTGGTCGAGGCCTGGGAGGAGGCCGCCTGGCGCAACCGGGTCTTCCCCCTCGATGAGGCCTCTGGTCTGTTCCGCACGGTGAAACCGCCCGAGCACGCCAAGCTGACTCGGGAGATGCGCATTCTGCCCGGATCGCCCACAGTGGAGCGATTGCGATCGTCCCGGCTCATCGCCGGCGGCAACTTCACCGTCGCAGTCGACTTGCACCACCGCCCCGGCGACCAGGGCGTGCTGGTGGCCCACGGCAGCCAGGCATCGGGCTATGTGCTCTACATCGAGAACGACGCCGTGTGTTTCGTGGTCAACAGCTCTGGCCGGTACCTGATGGCCGATCCCATGGAACTGCCGGGGGAGTGCCGGCAGGTGGTGGTCGATGTCCAAGCCCCCGGCGGCCGCATCTGGAACGTCTCAGTGAGCGCCGACGGCCAAGTTGGGACCTCGCTCTCCGACATCCCTCAGATGATCGGCTTTCTGCCTTGGCAGGGCATCGATGTCGGCCTCAACCGGCGTTCTCCAGTGTCGTGGGACATCTACCAGCGCCACGGCACCTTCCCCTACACCGGTACCCTCCACCAAGTGACCTACACCCCCGGGCCCCCCGCCCCCGACGCCGACGACGTCCTCCTAGAAGAGTTCCGCGAATTCGGCATGGCGCTGGAGTAGCTAGGCCCCGTATTCGGCTGCCTCCAACTCACGCAACAGCTCGAACCGTTCCCGCAGTTCTCCGCGCCGACTGCGGTCGTGGGCCAGGTTCACCAGTTCGTGGGGATCGTTGTCGTGGTCGTACCACTCGTGGTCGTGGTCGTCGAAGTCGGCGTCGGGGCCGAAGAGCATGGAGTCGCCGAGCGACACGCCGAGGTTGCTCACCCCGCCGCCGATGCCGTAGTAACGGCAGTACTTGTGGCGACCGTCGAACACCCCGGATGAGGCGTAGCGCACCTTCTCCACGCCCAGGTACCAGGGCCACCGTTGGGCGAACAGGATGTGGTCGCGGATCACCGCGGCCTGGTCGTCGAACAGCGGGGCGAGGCTCTGGCCGGGCAGATCAGCAGCATCTACCCCGGCCAGCTCCAAGATGGTGGCGGCCAGGTCGGTGTGGCAGGTAAGCGACTCGGTGGCTGTGCCTGCGGTAGTCAGCCCCGGCGCCGACAGGTACAGCGGGATCCGCATGGTCTCCTCGTAGTTCCAGGGCCCCTTGGACCGCAGCCCGTGCGAGCCGCACTGGTCGCCGTGGTCGGAGGTGAACACCACCACGGTGTCGTCCCACTGGCCGATGTCGTCGAGCGCGGCCAGTATCGCCGACAAACACTGGTCGCTGAGCTGGTGGAGCTTCACGTAGTAGTCAAGCTGGCGCAGCCACAGGTCGCGGTCGCCGGGGTCCATCGGCCCCGGGGTGCTGTTGCGCTCCATCTCTAGCAGCCACCGGCGGTGTACCTCCGGCTTGGTGTGCAGGTCGTCGTCGAAGTTCTCGGGCAGCTCGGTACACCACCGCTCCATCTCATGGGCGAATGCGGGCAGGTTGGTGGCCCGGCCCCATTTGCGCCGATCTAGCTTTTCCCGGCTCTGGGCCACGTAGTCGGGCTCTTGCTCCCAGAACCAGGGCTGGTCGAGCGGGAACCACATGATGTCGTGGGGGTTCACCAAGCCCACCGTCAAGAACCACGGCTGGGTGGTGTCGCGCTGCTGTCGCAGCCAGGCGGCCGAGTCGGCGGCGATGGGCTCGTCGAACTCGGTGCCGCTGCCCGGCAGCCCCCAGAAGGCCATGTCGTTGCCGGTCCAATCGGAGAAGCCGTAGGCCTCCATGTCGGGCTCTGCGGCGGCTTCGAGGTGCCATTTGCCCTTGTAGGCAGTGCGATAGCCAGCCGCCCGCAGTCGGGTACCCAGGGTGGGTATGTCGGTGGAGAGCTGGGTGTTGTTGGGATAGCTGGAGTTCTCGGTCACCCCGTGCTCGTCCATGTGCAGCCCGGTGAACAGCGTGGCCCGCGACGGCGAGCACGGCGAGGTGTGGGTGTAGTGGCGGCGGAACTCCAGTGACCGGTCCAGCAGGCGCTGACGGGCGGGCAGCGGCACATCGGGTGGCAGCCAATCCCGCTGGCGCTCCTGATCGGACACCAACAACAGGATGTTGGGCGGGTTGCTCTCGGGCATCGAGGGCAGCGTAATGGCGTTCTGGGCCGTAAATCTTGCGCTTCCAATAATTTAGTGGTGGACTATCGGCCTGAATGTCGCGCAAGCGCGCCTGCCCGAGGGGGATCAATGAAATCACGCTCCTGGCTGTATTCGCTTCTCGCCATGTTGTTGGCGTTCTCGTTGGTTGCCACCGCCTGTGGCAACGACGATGACGACGGCGGTGATGGTGCCGCTCCGGCCACAGACACCGACACCGGTGATGGCGATGCTGGTTCGGACGATGCCGACACCGGCGATGCCGGTGATGGCGATGCGGGTTCGGCTGATGCCGATACCGGCGATGGCGATGCGCCATCCGACGAGCCGTCGGATGAGCCCAGCGATGGTCCGGCAGAAGACGCCGTCGTCATGGAGGAGATCGGGCCGCCGGAGGACACGGTGGTAACCATCTGCGATGCGCCGTCGTTCACGCAGATCTACGCCAAGGTGATGGCCAATCAGGGCATTGCCGAAAACCGGGGATTCGAGATCGACTTCGTGGCCTGCCACTCCGGTCCGGCGCAAGCTGCGGCCTTAGTCTCTGGTCAGGTTGATATCGCGCTGAACACGCCCGACAACATGCTGGGCATCCGCAACGCCGACTTCGACGTGGTGATGTTCGCCCAGGCCGTCGACAACCACTTCTTCGACATCGTGGTGTCCAACAACTTCGGTGAGATCGACTGCCCACAGGGTGATTGGGAGTGCGCAATGGCCGCCCTCAACGGCACCCGGGTGGGTGTGGTGGCCCGGGGTGCCGCCGCTGAGCAGATCGCCCGTCAGCTTCTGGACTCTGCCGGGTACGACCCCGACGACACCACCTATATCGCCACCGGCCTGGCCGGCACCACGCTGGCTGCACTGGAATCCGACGAGGTGGACTGGGCCATCACCTTTGAGCCCGGTTTGAGCACGGCCGAGCTCGACGACATCGGCTATGCCCCGTTCCGGTTGCGGGCCGGGGATGGGCCGACCGAGTTGGACTGGCCCTCTGCGGTGATCATCACCGCCCGTTCCTACTGGGATGCCAATCCCAACACCGTGCTGAATTACCGGGCGGCGATCCTCGAATCCATGGAGTGGTTGCGCGATCCGGCCAACCGCGACGCGGTCATGGAAGAGCTGGACGCTCATCTGGGCCTCGAGCCAGCCGTCGCCGAGTACGTCTTTGACGCCAACATCGGCTCGATGACGGTGACTGCCGAACTCGACCCGGTTCGGATCCAGAACAATGTGGACTACGCCGTGGGCCGCGGCATCCTCAAGGAAGCCCAAGACTTCGGCGAATTCGCGGTGGGCCCGGGCATTGACGTGATCTTGCCGGCAGCGCTGGTGCCCGAGACGACGACCGTCAACATCTGTCAGGCGCCCTCGTTCAACGGCATGATCGCCCATATCGCAGTTGAGGAGGGATTCCTCTCCGACCGCGGCGTCACCGGCGAATTCGTCCAATGCCACTCCGGCCCGGCCAATGCCGCCGCGCTGATTGCCGGTGAGGTCCAGTTCGTGAACAATACGCCCGACAACATGCTGGGCATCCGCAACGCCGGTTTCGACGTGGTGATGTTCCAGCAGTTGGTGGACAAGCACTTCTTCGACATCGTGGTGTCCAACAACTTCGGACCGATCGATTGCGAACAGGGCGACTGGCAGTGCGCCATGCAAGAGCTGGAGGGCACCAACGTCGGCGTGGTGGCCCGCGGCGCGGCGGCCGAGCAGATCGCCCGTCAGCTGGTCGACTCCGCCGGGCTTGATCCTGACGGCGCCACCTACATCGCCACCGGCTTGTCGGGCACCACGTTGGCTGCCCTGTCTTCCGGCGAGGTGGACTGGGCCATCACCTTCGAACCCGGTTTGAGCCAGGCTGCGGTCGACGACATCGGTTACGCCCCGTTTGCTCTGCGAGCCGGAGAGGGTCCGACGGAACTCGACTGGCCGTCGTTGGTCAATACCACTTCCCGGCAGTTCGCCGAGGAGAACCCCAACACGGTGGCCATATTCGCCCGGGCATCCCGCCAAGCCATGGACTTCATGCGCAATCCGGCCAACCGTGACGCGGTTTTGGCGTACATGCGAGACTTCCTCAGCTTGGAAGGTGCAGTGGCCGAGACCGTCCTCGATTCCAATATCGGGAGCTTGTCGCTCAACGGCGCCCTCCAGCCCGCCCGACTCCAGAACAACGTGGACTACGCGGTAGGCCGGGGCATCCTCGAAGAGGCCCAGGACTTCGACGAGTACACGGTTTCCCCATAGCAAACCCCTCTTCTGGTCGGGCGGTCTGTGGTCAGGCCGTCCGACCGGAGGGGCTGACTAAGGTGTCGGAATGGTGGCCTTGTGAGTCCAGCAGTCGAACTCAAAGACGTCACCCTCATCTTCGGGGGTGACCACCCCAAAGACGAGCCGGTGCTCGCCGTCCAGGACATCGATCTCTCCATTCCCGCCGGCCAGTTCGTGGCTGTGGTCGGCCCCAGCGGCTGCGGCAAGACCACCATCTTGAACATGCTGGCCGGGATCATCGGCCCCACCCGGGGATCGGTCATGCGACACGGTGAAGAGATCGACGGGCCCAGCGACGACATCGGCTACATGCTGGCTCGCTCGGGCTTGAGCCCGTGGCGTACCGCCCGACGCAACGTGGAGCTGGGCCTCGAGTTCCGGGGCGTGCCTCGGGCGGAGCGGCGCGAGCGGGCCATGGAGCTGCTAGCCAAGCTGCGGCTGGAGGGCTTCGCCGACTCATTTCCGTCTCAGCTCAGCCAGGGCATGCGCCAGCGGGTGGCCATCGCCCGCACGCTGGCCATCGACCCCGACCTGTGGCTCATGGACGAGCCCTTCGGCGCCCTCGATGCCCAGACCCGCCTTACCGTCCAGGCCGAGTTCTTGGACCTCTGGTACGAAACCCACAAGACGGTCATCTTCGTGACCCACGACCTCGAAGAGGCCGTGCTTTTGGCCGATCGGGTGGTGGTGATGACCGCCCGTCCCGGCCGCATCAAGTCGGACACCATCGTTGATTTGGCCCGGCCCCGGGTGATCGACGAGCTCCGCTTCGATCCGGTCTTCCGGGAGACCGAGCACAAGATCTGGGAGGAGTTGCGCGGTGAGATCGTCTGACGTCGACGAGCCCCGGGAGGCCGACATGGCCGACCAGATCCGGTTGGCCGACGCGCTCAGCCAGGAAGAGGTGGAGGCACTGATCCCCGAGGAGTCGATTTGGGCCTACCGGCTGCGCCAACTCGACATACCGGTCCAGCTCTTGCGGATCGGGATTCTGTTCGGAATCTGGGCGCTGTGGCACTACGAGGTGGTCTGGGACGGTTGGGAGTGGTTCTCGGTTGCAGGAATCACACCATTCCCAGACGTGCCCGAGACGTTCCGGGCCAGCCCGGGCGAGACCTGGGAGTACTTCACTCAGATCTACCACGAGAAGCTGTTCTGGCAGGACCTCTGGGTCACGGTGAAAGAGGCGCTGTTCGGCTTCGCCATCGGCTCAATCCTCGGATTGCTCGTTGGCATTGTCCTCGGCCGCTTCCGGCGGGTGGCCAAGACAATGGGGCCCTTCATCGTCATCATAAACGCCATGCCCAAGATCGCCTTCTTGCCGCTGATCCTCATCGTCTACGGCGTAGGCGAGACCTCCAAGGTGGTCTTGGCCGTGATCATCGTGTTCTTCATCGTGCAGGTGCCCACCCAGGCTGCGGTGGCGCTGGTCGATCCCGACTTGGATCTGGTGGCCCGCACCATGGGGGCGTCTCAGCGCCAGCTGTTCACTAAGGTCACGCTGCCCGGCATCACCCCGGCGGTGTTCGGCGCGCTGCGGCTGTCGGCGGTGATCTCGGTGCTGGCCGTGGTGTTCGGCGAGATCTTCTCGGCCCGCCGCGGCCTCGGCCAGCGGCTCATCACCGCAGCCAACCAGCTCTCCTACGGCGACACCTTCGCCATCGTGTTCATCCTGGCCCTGATCGCGCTGATCATGAACGGCGGCATCGGCTTCGCCGAGCGCAAAGCCCTCCGCTGGCAAGCCACCCAACAAGGCGGCCAGGTCATCTCCCTGTAGGGGCTGCGGTCCTCTCAGCGTTGACCGCGGGCCAATTCGGCGAGCTGCGCCAAGTCGTCGCGGTCGAGCATCCCGATCACGGTGTACACCGGCTTGCCGGACCCGGTGACCGCTTTGAGGGCCTTGTGCCCGGCGCTGCTTGGTGCGGGCCGGTCGGTGGTCAACAGCACCAGGGGAGCGGCTTCGCCCGATGAGTGCAGCACTGAGGCCCTGCCCAGCGCCTTCCACAAGGTATCGGTCCGTCGGAGTCCGGGCCGCTGGGTGACGGTGAAGGCCCCGGACACGTCGAACAGCCACTTCTGGCCTCGTTGGTCGAAGGCCTCGAAGTTGACCTCCACCCCGCAGGGGAACTTGACCTTTTCGCGGATATTGCGAAATCCGCACTGTTGCAGCACCGCATGGGCCATTTCTTGAGCCTTGCGGCCCTCGCGGCCTGCTCGAGCCTGATAGTCATCGCCGTTTTCGAGGTCGCTTCGACGGGGCGAAGGCGCGACCGTCACCTCTATCGGCAACTGTCCGACAGGCTCTTTGATCCGCGCCCGCTCCTCGACGATGCGCTGTTCGGCCAGGGCGATGTAGCCGGCATCGGTGTCGAACCCGATGTAGTGCCGTCCAGTGCGGACCGCGGCCACCGCAGTGGTGCCCGCGCCCATAAACGGGTCGAGCACGAGGTCGCCTCGGTAGGTGTAGAGATCGATCAATCGCTGGGGCAGCTCCACGGGAAACGGTGCGGGATGGCCCACGCGGGTCGCCGACTCCGTTCGGATTTCCCACACGTCGGTGGTGGCCTCCATGAATTCGTCCACGAAGGCAGTGCCCTCCGACGGCAACCCCAGAGCTGCTCGCTCAGCGGCGGGCACTGCCCGGTCGAAACGCCCCTTGGAGGCGATCACGACTCGTTCCGTGAGATCCCGTAGCACCGGGTTGCCCGGTCGCTGGAAGCTACCCCACGCACAGTTCCCGCCAGCGCCCTGGGCCTTGCGCCAGATCACCTCGCCTCGAAGCAGCAGCCCCAGTCGGTCTTGGAGTATGCCGATCACATCGGCCGATAAGGAGCGGTAGGGGCGCCGCCCCAGGTTGGCCACGTTCACCGCGATGCGACCGCCCGGCTCCAGCTTGCGGATGCACTCGGCGAACACCTTGTACAGCATGTCAAGATAGGCCACGTAGTCGGCAGGGACGTGGCCTTGGCCTACCGCTTCCTCGTACTCTTTGCCCGCGAAATAGGGGGGCGAGGTGACCACCAGCGCCACCGAGCCGTCGGCGATGTCCCCACAGGCATCCATGTCGCAGGCGTCGCCCACCCAGAGGCGATCCACGCATCCACGAGGCAGGCTGAGCAACCTCAGCATCGTTGTTGGTCTCCGGCATCGGAAACCGGTCGTAGAACGCGGAGGCATCGTGTCCCTCCCGCCGGCTCACCCCAAATCGAGAGGTCGTCGTCGACTGCCGACGCCGCGCAGATTCCACCCCTTGAAACTACATCGTGGTAGTGACAGATTTGCGGAGTTACGCCCGTCGCGGGCCGCAGCTATTGGGAAGGGTTGGGATCGGGCTTCGCGACTTCGATTCGACCTTCTAGTCGGCCCACTCTGCGGCACAGGTCCATGACGACGTCGGTGAGCTTGTCCAGACGTTTGTGAACCCGTTTGAAGCCGGTTTCCATGTCGTCTCGGAGCTTGGCGTTGTCGGATCGTGCTTCCTTGAAGCCGGTTTCCATGTCGTCTCGGAGCTTGGCGTTGTCGGCTCGCAGCAGCGCGATGTCAGCCCGGCGGCTGCGGTCAAGGTAGAGAATCAGGGTGATGATGATTCCCAGCATGGCGAGTATGGCTTGTTCCATGAGTTCTCCTCAAAGGACTCAGCACATGGGGGAAGCAGCAGCCAGTATATCGCCGTCCCGCACAATTCAGAGGCGGGCGGCGAGCTCGGCTTCGGCGCCGTCGGCGCGGGCGGCTTCGTCTTCGTGGTCTCGCAGCGCCACGGCCAGCTCGATTCGGCGGCGCATCTGCAAATCGTCCTCGGGCACGTGCGGCCCCTCCGGATAGTAGACCTCGGCTCCCGACAGGCGGTCTGCCAACATGCTCATCGGAGCGACTCTCTGAACATCTCGTTCAACTTAGCAGTTCCTTGACCCATGTCAATGCTGGGATTGGGCGTGGTAGCGGCCGTTGTGGTGTTCCAATTCCAGGGGGAGGTTGAAGCAGGTGGAGAGGGATTGGGAGGTCAGCGCGTCTTGAATTGGGCCTTGGGTGAGGACTTGGCTGTTGTGGAGGAGGAGGGCGTGGGTGAAGTTGGGGGGGATTTCTTCGGGGCGGTGGGTGACCAGCACCAGGGGAGGGGCGGCAGGGTCGGCGGCGAGGCGGGTGAGATCGGCGATGAGCATTTCCCGGCCGCCCAAGTCCAATGTGGAGGCGGGCTCATCGAGGAGCACCAGGCCGGGGTCGGTCATCAGGCTGCGGGCGATCTGCACGCGCTGGCGCTCGCCGGAGGACAGGGTGGCGATGGTGCGGTGGGCCAGGCCGGGGGCGCCCACCTGCTCCAGCAAGGCCGCGGCCCGCTCGCGATCAGCGTCGGTGTAGTCGTGCCACCACGGTTCCAAGGCGCCTTGGCGGGCGGTCATCACCACGTCGGCGGCAGTGAGGTGGGGCCGCAGCATCTGGGCCAGAGCAGGCGACACGAAGCCGACCCGGTGGCGCAGGCGGCGCACATCAGTGCTGCCCAGCGGCTGGCCCAGCACCTCCACGGTGCCGGTGGTGGGGTGCTCGTAGAGGGCAGCGATCCGCAAGAGCGTGGTCTTGCCGCTGCCGTTGGCTCCCAGCACCACCCAGCGCTGGCCGTCGGCCACCTTCCAGTTCACATCGGCGAGGATGGGCCGACCGTCGCGCACAAAGCCCACCCCGTCGAACCGGAGCGCCACCGTGGTTCCCATGTTCCGGCGGCCTCAGTTGGTGTGGGACATCCAGGTGGCGTACATGTCGGCGTAATGGCCGCCGAGAGCCACCAATTCGTCGTGGGTGCCGAGCTCGGTGATCCGGCCGTCCTCCACCACCGCGATCCGGTCGGCCCGCATGGCGGTGGCCAGTCGGTGGGCGATGATGATGGCGGTCCGCCCTTCTAGAACCACGTCCAACGCGGCTTCGATCTTCGACTCCGACCGCAGATCCAGGTTGGAGGTGGCCTCGTCCAGCACCAGCACTCGAGGCCGGGCCAGAAACGCCCGGGCCAGCGCCAACAGCTGTCGCTCACCGGCCGACAGGGAGGCGCCCCGCTCGTGGACTTGGGAGTTCACGTCATCGGGCAGCCGCTCCAAGAGCTCGGTCAACCCAACTGCCCGACAGGCCTCCAGCACCTCGGCCATAGATGCCTCAGGCCGGGCGAAGGCCACGTTGTCGCGGATCGAGCCGTAGAACAAGAACGGCTCCTGGGGCACCACGCCCAATTGCCGGCGCAGCGAAGCCAGTTTCACCGTGCGCAGGTCGTGGCCGTCGATGCAGGCCCTTCCCTGCTGGGGGTCGTAGAACCGGGCGATGAGCTTGGCCACCGTGGACTTGCCCGCTCCTGTGGGGCCCACCACCGCAAGGCTCTCGCCCGGCGCCAGCCGCAGGCTCACATCGTGCAGCACCGGGGTGTGGTCCTCATAGCCAAAGCTCACCTGGTCGAGAGTGATCTCTCCCTCGATGGGGGGCAGATCCACGGCGTCGGAGGCCTCCATGACGGAGGGCTCGTTCATCAACACCTCGCGCAGCTTCTTGGCCGAAGCCTGCCCCTGCTGGTAGCCGTTGTAGAGCTGCACGAGCTGCTGGATGGGGGCGAAGAAGAAGGTCAGATACAGCACAAAGGCGGTGAGCTCACCGGGGGTCAGGCTCCCGTTGATCACCATGGTCCCGCCGATCACCACCAAAAGGGCCTGACCGATGATCACAATGGCCTCGGTGGTGGGGGCGTAGATGGACGCGGCCCGCACACCGGCCAAATTGGCATCCTTGTGCCGCCCCACCACGTTGTTGTGGTGGACGACGTTGTGGCGCCGGCGGTTGTGGGCGGTGATCACCCGGATGCCGGCCAGGCTCTCCTGCAAATCGGCCAGCACATCGGCGATGCGGTCTCGAACCAGCCCGTAGTACAGGTTGGACACTCTCCTGAACCAGATGCTGAGCAGGAACGTGCCCGGCACCACGATCACCAGAGTCAGCACCGCCAGCAGCGGGTTCAGATAGAACAGCACGCCGGTGATCACCAATAGCACCAGGGATTGCACTGCGAAGTTCACCAGGCCCTCTTGGAACAGCACGGTCAGGGCCTCGATGTCGCTGGTCATGCGGGTCATCAGCACGCCCGCCTTCTCCCTGGTGAAAAAGTCCAGCGAGAGCCGCTGGTAGTGGGAGAACACCCGCATGCGCAGGGCGTACATAAGCCGCTCGCCCAGCTTGCCGGTGTAGCGAATGCGCAAAGACGAGCTGAATGCGTGGGCCACCACCGTGCTCAAAAACACGGCGGCCACCACCAAGAGCACCTGGACGTTGCCCGAGCTGACGCCGTGGTCGATGCCGATCTGGGCCAGCAGCGGGCCGGTCTGCATCATGGCCGACTCGATCACCACCAAAAGCAGCGCCACGGCCAGCTGGCGCCGGAACGGCCAAAGCAGCGTGCGCAGGGTGAGCGGCGGGTCGGCCGGCTGGCGGTGGCTGAAGTCGACATCGACGGGGGGATACTCGGGCTCCTTCCGCAGCACCTCCTCGACCTGGACCCGAAGATTGCCGGGCACGCCGGCGTGGGGGAGCCCGGCGTCGCGGGCCGCGCTCTGGGCCTGGGGCCCGCCGAAGTACCCACCCCAGCCCATCAGCCGCCGCCCCCGAAGGTCCAAGGTTCATCGCCGCTCTTGGGGAATCCGGGCATCTCGTTGTCGAATCTGCGGGCTGTGGTGCGGTCGCCCTTACCGTTGCCCGAGACGCCGTCCATCTCGTCGTCGCTATGGCGGGCCAGAATCTCCACGTAGTGGGGATCGGTGGCCAGCAATTCGGTGTGGGTGCCCGTGTTGGCCACCCGGCCCTGGTTCAGCACCACCACCCGCTCGGCCAAGCTGATGGTGGACAGGCGGTGGGCGATGATGATGGTGGTGCGGTTGGCCATCAGCTCTTGTAGGGCCTTGTGGATGGCTTCTTCCACGGTCACGTCGATGGCGCTGGTGGCGTCGTCGAGCACCAGCACCTTGGGGTTGGCCAGCAGGGTCCGGGCGATGGCGATGCGCTGGCGCTGGCCACCCGACAGGGTGTAGCCCCTCTCGCCCACCACCGAGTCGTAGCCGTGGGCTAATTCGCTGATGAACCCGTGGGCCTGGGCGGCTGTCGCGGCGGTGACAACGTCGGAGCGGGGGGCGTCGGGGCGTGCGTAGGCGATGTTGTCGTGCACTGATGCTGAGAACAGGAACGGCTCGTCCAGCACCAGACCAACTGTGTGGCGCAGGCTTCGCAGCGTCACATCCCTCACGTCGAGCCCGTCGATGCGAACCGAGCCTCCGTCTACGTCGTAGAACCGGTCCAAGAGCCGGGCCACGGTCGACTTGCCGGTTCCGGTGCTGCCCACGATGGCTACTCGCTCACCGGGTTCGATGTGCAGAGTGAAATCGTCGAGCACCGGGGTGTCGGGGTTGTAGCCGAACATGACCCCCTCGAAGTCCACCTCACCACGGGGGTCGACGATGTCCACCGCAGTCGGGGAGTCGACGATTTGGGGCGGTTCGTCGAGGATCTCATAGATCCTCTGGGCCGCCGCGCTGGCCCGTTGGCCCTGCATGAGCATGAAACCGGCCATGCGGAAGGGAACCTGGAGCATGATCACATACGCGCTGAAGGCCAGCAGTGTTCCGATCGACACCACTCCTTCGATGGCCAGCCAGCCGCCATAGAGCACCACCATGGCGGTGCCCAGTCGAGGTAGCGACTCGATGAGGGGATTCCAGCGGGACCGGCTATTGGCGATTTCCACGTTGGTCCAATAGATGCGCTGAGCCGACCGGCCCAACAGGGCGATCTGGCGCTCTTCGGCTGCGAACGACTTCACCACTCGGGTGCCATTCACGTTCTCGTCCACGATGGTGGCCAAATCGGCCATGCGGGCCTGGGTGACCCACGACAGCGGGAACACCTGATTGCGGAACTTCAGGCCGAACCAGTACACGCCGGGAAGGGGGGCCAGCGCCACCAGCGCCAGCCAGGGGTGGACGTACACCATGAACCCCAGGGCCATCACGAACATGAGCACGTTCATGCTGACCAGTGGGCCGAATGCGAGCAGCAGTTGCAGCGAGCGGATGTCGCTATTGGCTCGGGAGATGACCTCCCCCGACTGGGTGCGGTCGTAGTACGAGAACGACAGCCGGGTCAGGTGTTCGTACATGATGGCCCGAAGGTCGGTCTCCACGTTCCAGCCCAGCTTGAACAGCTGGTAGCGGTAGATCCCGCCGAAAACCAGCCGCCCGATTCCGAATGCGGCGGTGAGTCCGAAAACCAGCCACAGGGCCCCACGATTGCCCTCAATGGCCGCGTCCACTGCCGAGCGGCCCAATGCCGGAACTGCTGCCTGGATGGCCAGGGCAACTACGCCCGTGACCACGCCGATCAGCATTGTCCGGCGGTAGGCCCGGACCATCGGCCAGAGCCGCTTCATCCATCCCTTGGTCTGGTCGGGATCGATGCCGGCCGGGGGCGGGTCGTAGTGGGCCGCTTCCGCGACTGGCTCGAAATCGGGCGTGCCGACAGGGCCGACTTCGAGCGCGGTCACTGCCGAGTCTCCAGCGCGGCGCGGTGCCGGTTGAGCGCTTCATTCCAAAGGGCCAGGCCATCGACGGCCTCATCGGTCTGGTGCTCGTCGAGGTGGGCGGCGATCCCTGAGATCCGCTCGGCCACCGCGGCGTCGGCTGCGGCCAGTGCCTCCCGTCCCGCCTCGGTCAGCTCATGGGCGACCTTGCGGCGGTCGGCCGGGTCGGACTTGCGCTGCAACAAACCCCGCTTCTCCAACCCGTCGGCCAGCGCGGTCACGCTGGGCCTGCTCACCGCCAGCCGCCCGGCCACGGCCGAAGCGGCCGCGTTTCCTTCCGAAAGGAACAGCAACAGGCGATACTGGGAGGGTGACAAGTCCAGGTCGCCCAACGCAACTGCCACTTGGCGGGCCAGGCGCGTGGCCGCCCGAGCCGCTTCTTGCGCGACCCGAGACGGCGATGGTTTGAGACTCACATGTTTAGTCTCTCTAAAGAATATGACCGATGCCAAGCCCTGGCCCTGGTCGTAGCCCTCTGCCTGGGATTCGGTAGCCGATGAGCTGGACCACCTCTGTGGGCCTGGTGGCCGCGGCACTTTTGATCGCGGCCAACGCCGTGTTTGTGGCTGTGGAGTTCGCCCTGGTGGCCGTGGACCGGATCCGCGTCGAGCGGCTGGCCGCCGAGGGGCGACGGGCGGCCCGGACCACCCTGGCGCTGCTCAAGTCCCTGTCGTTCCAGTTGTCGGGAGCGCAGTTCGGGATCACCGTCACCTCGCTGGCGCTGGGCTTCATTGCCCGCCCGTCCATCGCCGAGGCGCTGGAGCCGGTGGCCGATCGCATTGCCGCAGGCGCCGCCACCGGGCTGTCCATCGCCGCTGCATTGATCATCGCCGTGGTCGTGCAGATGGTGATGGGAGAGCTGGTGCCCAAGACCCTGGCCATCGCCCGCCCCCAGCCCACGGCCATGCGCCTGGCCGCTCCCATGAGGGGCTTTGCCGCGGTGGCCGGGCCGTTCATCCGCCTGCTCGACGGATCGGCCAATTGGGTGGTGGCCCGGCTGGGGATCGAGCCCGCCGAAGAGCTGAGCGAGGCCCGCTCCCGCGAGGAGCTGGCCTGGCTGATCCGATCCTCGGGCCAGGAGGGCTCGATGCGGCCGGCCCGGGCCCGCCTGCTGACCCGGGCCATTCGCTTCGCGGGCCACGACGCCGCCGACGTGCTGGTTCCCCGAGTGTCGGTGAGCGCCATCGGGCAGCACCAGTCGGTGGCCGACCTGGTGTCGCGGGCGACGCAGACCGGCTACTCCCGCTTCCCGGTTATCGGGGCCGACATCGACGACGTGGTGGGCGTGGCCCTGGTGAAGAACGTGTACGAGGTGCCGACCGAGCAGTGGGCAACCACCCCCGTGTCCGCCATCATGCGCCCGCCCCTGGTGGTCCCCGAGACCCGTGATCTGCGCTCGTTGCTGCTGGACATGAGAGCCCAGCGCAGCCCCCTGGCCGTGGTCATGGACGAGCACGGCGGCACCGCGGGCATCGTCACCCAGGAGGACTTGGTGGAGGAGATCGTGGGGGAGATCGCCGACGAGCACGACGACACCGAGCCCCCCGAGGTGGCCCGCGAGGCCGGGGAGCTGGTGATCCAGGCCGGGATCCATCCCGACGACCTGGAAGACATGACCGGGCTCCGGGTGCCCGACGGCGACTACGAGACCCTGGCCGGCTTCATCTTGGACCATCTCCAGCGCATCCCCTCCGCCGGCGAGGTGTTCCGCTTCGGCGGCTGGGAGTTCCAGATCGAGTCGGTCGACCGGCACCGGGTGGACGCCGTCCGCCTCCGCCCGGTGGCCTCGGGCCATCCGTCCCATCAGAATCGGGCCGGCCGATGACCGGGCTGTACATCGCGGTGGCGGTGGTGCTCCTGGTGGCCAATGCCGGGTTCGTGGCCGCGGAGTTCGCCCTGATCGCGGCCCGACGATCCCGCCTGGAGCCGCTGGCCGAAGCCGGCAATCGCCGGGCCCGGATGGCGTTGACGGCCATGAGCGACCTCAACCGGCAGCTGGCCGGGGCCCAGCTGGGCATCACCATGGCCTCGCTGGGCCTGGGCTTCGTGGCCGAGCCGGCCGTGGCCCGCCTCATCGAGCGGGCGGTGGAGTCGTTCGTCCATCTGCCCTCGGGGGCGCTGCACACCATCTCGTTCGCGGTGTCGCTGACCCTGGTGGTGTACCTGCACATGGTGCTGGGCGAGATGGTGCCCAAGAACATCGCCCTGGCCGGGGCCGAGCGCACGGCCATGGGGCTGGCCCCGGTGTACCGCCTCTACGCCATTGTCTTCGGCCCGCTCATCGGGCTGTTGAACCGCATCAGCCGGGGGATTGTGCGCCTGGGCGGCGTGGAGCCCGTCGACGAGCTGCCCACCGCCCGCACGCCCCAGGAGTTCACCGCCCTGGTGGAGCACTCGGCCGCCGAGGGGTTGCTGGACGAATTCGACCGGTCGCTGCTGTCCAGCGCGCTGGAGTTGGCCGCTCGACCGGTGCGGTCTGTGATGGTGCCCCGCGAGCAGATTGTGGCCGTGGAGCGGGGGGCCACGGTCAACGAGGTGCTCGACGTGATGAACGCCAGCGGCCATTCCCGGGTGGTGGTCCAGGACGGCTCTCCCGATCAGGTGGTGGGGTTCGTCCACGCCAAGGACCTGCTCGACACCACCAGTGCTCGGGCCTCGGCGCCCCTCGGCGACGAGCTGATCCGGGTTGTGCCGTCCATCGAGGAGGAAACCTCGCTGGAGGGCGCGCTGGTGCTGATGCAGGGCAGCCGGCGCCACCTGGCCGTCGTCCGCCAGGAAGGCCGCCGCACCGTGGGCCTGGTGACCCTGGAGGATGTGCTGGAAGTGCTGGTCGGCGACCTCTTCGACGAGACCGACCGCGCGCAGGGGCCATAATGACGGCATGAAATTCTGGTGCGTTACCGCGTTCATGAAGAGCACCGAGCTGGTGCCCATCGCCCGGATGGTGGATGAGGCCGGCTACCACGGGATGCTCTTGTCGGATCACATCTTCTATCCCCAAGACCTGAAGAGCCCCTATCCGTACTCGCCCTACGAGGACGGTCGGCCCATCTGGGACCCGGAGACATCCTGGCCCGACAGCTTTGTGACCATCGGGGCCATGATCGGCGCCACCGAGCGCCTGCACTTCTCCAACAACATCTTCATCGCCCCCAACCGCCCCATCCTGGCTGTGGCCAAGCAGGTTTCCACCGCCGCGGTGATCTCCGGGAACCGGGTGGCGCTGGGCATGGCCGCGGGCTGGATGCGCGAGGAGTTCGAGCAGATGGGCCAGGACTTCGACAACCGCGGCCCCCGCACCAACGAGATGATCGAGGCGCTGCGCGAGCTGTGGAAGCCGGGCTGGGTGGAGTTCCACGGTCAGTATTACGACATCCCGCCGATGATGATGGGCCCGGCGCCCGATGAGTCCATCCCCATTTACACCGGCGGCCATTCCGGGCCGGCGCTGCGCCGGGCCGCCCGCCACGCCGACGGGTGGATCGGCAACGCCTACGACTGGGACACGCTGGCCGATATCCTCAAGCGGCTGCGGGGGCTGCTGGCCGAGGAGGGTCGGGCCGACGAGCCGTTCGAGATCATCACCGGCTTCTACGAGCCCCCCTCGGTGGACCTCTATCGTCGCGCTGAGGAGGAGCTGGGGGTCACCGGGCTGTTCGCCTTGCCCTGGGCCACCCTCCTCGATGTCAGCACTGACCAACGCGGGGGACTGTTGGAGAACGCCAGCGCCTACCGCGACGCCATTAACCGCTTCGCCGACGATTTCGTCCACCCCTTGGCCGACGGATAGCAGCCAGAGTCGTTGGGGTCTGGCCGCGCCCTCAGGCGCCCACCGCGTGGTAGCCGCCGTCGACGTGGATCATCTCGCCGGTGGTCATCGGGAACCAGTCTGACAACAGGGCGACGGTGGCCTTGGCCACCGACGAGCTGTCCTTGACGTCCCACCCCAGCGGGGCTCGGCCGGCCCAGGTGTCCTCGAACACCTCGAAGCCGGGAATGGAGCGGGCGGCCATGGTACGCACCGGGCCGGCCGCCACCAGGTTCACCCGGATGCCCTGGTCGCCGAGCGAGCGGGCCAGATAGCGGGCGGTGGACTCGAAGGCCGCCTTGGCCACCCCCATCCAGTTGTAGGACGGCCAGGCCACGGTGGCGTCGAAGTCCAGCCCCACGATCGAACCGCCAGTGTCCATGAGCGGCACCACCACCTCGGCCAGGGTCTTGAGCGAGTAGGCCGAGATCTCCAGGGCCACCTTTACGTCGTCCCAACCGGCGGCCATGAAGTCGTCGCCCAGGCACACCTCGGGGGCGAACCCGATGGCGTGGACGGCCCCGTCCACCGATCCCCACCGGTCGGCCAGCTCGTCCCGCAGGGCGGCCGGATGGTCGGGATCGGTCACGTCGAAAGCCAGCACCGGCGGCGAGCCCGGCAGCTTGCGGGCGGTTCGCTCGGTGAGGCTGAGGCCCCGTCCTGCGCCGGTCAGCACCAACTCGGCGCCCTCGGCGGCGGCCAGCGACGCGATTCCGAAGGCGATTGAGGCGTCGGTCAACACCCCGGTGACCAGAATCCGTTTCCCGTCGAGGAGTCCCATGATCGTTGGAGGCTACTCGCCACAGAGCGGCTGTCACGGTCCTATGTGGGATCGGGAGTTCTTCCCACCACGGTCCTATGTGGGATCGGGAGTGTGCCTCCTATACCGTTGGGCCGATGCGGATTGGGATTCTCGGGGGCACAGGACCGGCAGGCCGCGCGCTGGCCGTCCGGTTGGCATCGGTGGGAATCGACACTGTGGTGGGATCGCGCTCGGCCGAGCGGGCCGCCCAGATCTGCGAAGAGCTGCTGGCCGAGTGGCCCGACCGCATGCTCCCCCTGTCAGGGGCGGCCAACCCCGGTGCCGCGGCCTGTGACGTGGTGGTGGTGGCCACCCCGTGGGACGCCGCCGCCTCTACCGCGGCCACGGTGGCCGATGAATTGGCCGGCAAGGTGGTCATCAGCATGGCCAACGCCCTGGCCAAGATGGGCCGGGAGTTCCAGCCCCTGGCCCCGTCCCGAGGCTCGATTGCCGCGGCCGTGCAGGCGGCGGTGCCCGAGGCCCTGGTGTCGGCCGCCCTCCACCATGTGCCGGCCCACCATCTGGGCGATCTGAACGAGCCCGTGGACTGCGATGTGCTGGTGTGCTCCGATCACCCCGAGGCAACCGCCACCACCATGGAGATCATGGACAAGCTCCCCGGCATCCGAGCCCTCGACGCCGGGCCGCTGTCGTGCGCTACCCCCGTTGAGGCCTTCACCGCGGTGCTGTTGCACCTCAACGTCCGCTACAAGGCCCGGGTGGCGGTCCGTTTCACCGGGTTGGGCCTCGAAGACGGCTGAGCCCTCCGTCGGCCATGCCTTCCACTCCCTCGCCGGCTGCATCTCCGTCGGGTCCGATGCGCCTTTACGACACCGCCCGCCAAGCGGTGGTGCCGTTCGAGCCGGGGCCGGTGGTGGCCATGTACACCTGCGGGATTACCCCCTACGACGCCACCCACCTGGGCCACGCCGCCACCTATGTGGGTTATGACGTGCTCCAGCGGCGGCTGCGCGACCGGGGCCACGAAACCCGCTGCGTGCGCAACATCACCGACGTGGACGATGACATCCTCCGCAAGGCCCGCCAGATCGGCGTCCACTACCTGGACCTGGCCGCGGCCGAGACCGCCCGATTCGACTCCGACATGAAGGCCCTCGAGATGCTGCCCTGCTGGTCGGAGCCCCGGGCCACGTCGGCCATCGCCGACATCCGCAAGATGATCGGCCTCGTGCTCGACCAGGGCCACGCCTATCAGTCGGGCGGGTCGGTGTACTTCGACATCTCCACATTCGAACGCTTCGGCCAGGTCAGCCACCTGGACCGCGACGCCATGCTGGCCCTCGCTGCTGAGCACGGGGGCAACCCGGACGACCCCAACAAGCGCGATCCGTTGGATTTCGTGCTGTGGCAGAAGTCCGCCCCCGACGAGCCCGCCTGGGATTCCAAGTGGGGTCCGGGGCGTCCTGGATGGCACATCGAGTGCTCGGCGCTGGCCATGCGGGAGCTGGGCGAGACCGTTGATCTGCACGGCGGTGGATCCGATCTCATCTACCCCCATCACGAGTGCGAGACCGCCCAGTCGGAGGTGGTCACCGGCAAGCAGTTCGTGCGCCATTGGATGCACCAGGCCATGGTGAGAATGGGCGGCGAGAAGATGTCCAAGTCGCTGGGCAACCTGGTATTCGTCTCCGACTTGTTGAAGGAGTACGACCCCCGGGCGGTGCGCTTAGGCATTGTGGCCCACCACTACCGGGATTCCTGGGAGTGGGACGATGCCGTCATGCCCACCGCCGCCGAGCGTCTCGAGTCCTGGCAGGCGGCACCGGGGGGCCGCTCCGACTCAGAGGCCGCGGTGCTCGATCAGGTGCGGAACTGCCTCGACGACGATTTGGATTCCCCCTCGGCAGTGGCGGTCATCGACGATGCCGCATCGACCGGCGGCATCGCCCCCGCGGCCGCCCTGCTGGGAGTTCAGCTCTAAGCCCTCCAGGCACTTTTCAGCTTGGACCACGATTCGGTGAGGGGCTCGGGCAGCACTCGGGCTTCGGCCACCGTGGTCATGAAGTTGGTGTCGCCCTGCCAGCGGGGCAGGCAATGAACATGCAGATGGTCGGGAAGACCGGCACCGGCGGCGGCACCCAGGTTGATGCCGACGTTCACTCCTTCGGGGTTGTAGGCCCGGCGGATGGCGGCCACCGCCGCTCGCACTGCCGACCACAGCTCCTCGCTCTCGTCGTCGGTGAGATCGGCCAGGTCGGCCACGGCCCGATTGGGGACCACCATCAAGTGGCCGCTGCCGTAGGGATGGGCGTTGAGCACTGCGAAGCAGGTATTGCCTCGCCACAAAATCCCGGTCTCTTCGTCGGGTTCCGAAGCGGCCAGGATGCGCTCAAACAGCGTGCCCTCTCCCGACTCGGAGTCAGCGGCGCCAAGTCCGGCCACATAGCGGCTGCGCCACGGGGCCCACAAGCGCTCGAGCATCAGAGCGTTCCGCCCATCGGGACCTGTCGGCTGCCCATCAGCGGTGGGTTTCCACGTCGTCGGCCAGTCGGTCCGCGAAGTCTTCCAGCGGCACGCCCCGCTCGTCGCCTTCGCTGCCCCGGGCGTTCACTCCCACCGTGGCGTGGGCCACATCGTCGTCGCCCACCACCAGCACGTAAGGCAGTTTCTGGAGCTTGGCCGCCCGGATGCGCCGACCCAGCGGTTCCTGAGCGTCCACCACTTGGACTCGGAATCCCTCTCGGCTGAGGCGAGCCTCCACCTCGGCGGCGTAGTCGGCGTGGGAGGCGGCCACCGGCAAGATGGAGGCTTGGACCGGGGCCAGCCAGGCGGGGAAGGCGCCGCCGTAGTGCTCGATGAGCACGCCGAAGAAGCGCTCGATTGATCCCATCAGCGCCCGGTGGATCATCACGGGGCGATGACGGCCACCGTCGGTACCCACGTACTCCAAGCCAAACCGCTCGGGAAGCTGGAAGTCCACCTGGATGGTGGAAAGCTGCCAGCTCCGCCCGATGGCGTCGCGCACGTCGATGTCGATCTTGGGCCCGTAGAAGGCGCCCCCGCCCTCGTCGAGCTCGTAGTCCAGTTCTGCGGCCACCAGGGCCGCGCGCAGCGCCTCGGTAGCCAAGTCCCACTCGGCGTCTTCCCCGATTGACTTCTCCAGCGGGCGGGTGGCCAAGCGGGCATCGAACGAGTCGAATCCAAAGGCTCGCAGCACCGACAGAACGAAGGCCACCAATGAGGCGATCTCGGCGGGGGCCTGCTCCCGGGTGGCGAAGATGTGGCTGTCGTCCTGGGTGAAACCGCGGGAGCGCATCAGCCCGTGAACCGCCCCCGACAGCTCGTAGCGGTACACCGTGCCCAGCTCGAACATGCGGATGGGCAGGTCGCGATAGGAGCGCTGGCTGCTCTTGTAGATCAGCACATGGAAGGGGCAGTTCATCGGCTTGGGGTGGTACGAGGCCCCCTCCAGCTCCATAGGGGGATACATGGATTCCTGGTAGAAGTCCAGGTGCCCGCTGGTCTCCCACAGCTCCGAGCGGGCGAGATGGGGGGTGTACACGAACTGGTACCCCCCTTCGTCGTGGCGGTCCCGGCTGTAGTCCTCGATGATGCGGCGCACCGCCGCCCCCTTGGGGTGCCATACCGCCAGCCCCGGTCCCAACTCGGCAGGCCACGACAGCAGGTCGAGCTCCCGGGCCAGGCGGCGATGGTCGCGCTTTTCCGCTTCAGCCAGCCGGTGCAGGTGGGCGGCCAGGTCCTTGCGGGAGGCCCAAGCCGTGCCGTAGATGCGCTGCAAGGAGGGCCGGCCGGCGTCGCGGCGCCAATAGGCCCCGGCCACGCTCATCAGCTTGAAGTGCCCCAGGCGGCCGGTGGACGGAACGTGGGGGCCGCGGCACAAGTCGATGAAGGAGTCTGAGTTGCGGTAGTAGCTGATCTGGCCGTCGCCGGCCACCTCGCCAGCCAGCTCATCGGTCGATTGCTCGGCCCCCGCGGCATCAGCGGCCATGGCCACCGTTTCGATGATCTCCCGCTTGTAGGGGTGGTCGGCGAACAGCTCCAGCCCTTCGGCCGCCGACACCTCATGGCGCTCGAAGGGTTGATCGGCTTCGATGATCTCCCGCATCCGGGCCTCGATGGCCTCCAGCTCGTCATCGCTGATGGTGGCGCCGTCGGGCAGATCGAAGTCGTAGTAGAAGCCGTCTTGTATGGGCGGGCCCACCGCGTAGGTGGTGCCGGGGTACAGCTCCAAAACCGCTTGGGCCAGCACGTGGGCCGTGGAGTGGCGCAGCGTGGTCAGGCCGGCCTCGCTGTCGGCAGTGATGATCGAAACCTGCTGGCCATCGGCCAGCGGAGCGTTCAAGTCCGCTTCAACGTCGTCGATGGTGGCGATGAGGGCAGCTTTGGCCAGCCCGGGGCCGATGTCGGTGGCCAAGTCGCCCGCGGTGGCACCCAAGGGAAGCAATCGCGTGCTGCCGTCCGGGAGGGTGACGCTGATCTCAGCCATAGCGGGACAATCCCAGACCTTCATGCAGTTTCATTATCATTTGTTTTCAGTCTTTTTCCGTATATGCTGAACTGGGCCGCACCGGGCCCGTCATGCAGGCCCGGTGCGGCCCGAGGAGGAAGCAGTGCTTCCTCCAGGTGGGGCTACCCGTGGTCGGGCCGGTCCGGACTTCGCACCCAACCGGGAGGGTTCGATCCCCTCTAGCTCCACCCGTCATCCTATGTTGCCCCGATGCCCTGCACCACCTAATTTGCCAAGGGTGTCCGATGAGGAGATCACCGACGAGCTTCCCCAAGAGCTGAACGTCAGCGAGTACGTCGGTCCCTACCTGTTCCCCAACAACAGCCGCCGCCGCATTCCGGCCATCATCTACCTGTCGGCCGCGGTGGTCTGCACGGTGGTCTGGGCCGTCGCCTCTGGCAGCCCGCTGGTGAACGGGGGCATTCTGGGTGCGGCCATCGCCCTGGCCGTTTTCGCCCTCTACGGCTTCGTCTGCGGAAAGGAGCTGAAGATCGACGAATCGGACGCGTTGGTGATAGCCGTCGGCGCGGTAGGCTTTCCCGTGGGCCATGCATCGGCCCAGATGGGGTGGCGGGGCTGGTTCAGCCGTCCCACCTGGCGCATCCTGCTCTATTCCAACGAGCCCCAGCCCGACCAGCGGGGACTGGTGTTTGTGGACGGGATCACCGGCGACGTGATCGACCAGCTCGTGCAGCCCAATCCCGAGGACTGGGCTGACCTGCGTTCTGGCTCAGAAGTAGAGTAGAGGGCACATGTTCGACGGGAATTGGCGCTCGGCGGTCAATCGAGGGCTTGATCCCATTGGCGCCGTCCTCTGCCGGATTGGTGTCAGCGCTGATGCGGTCACCATCTTCGGCATCGCCGCGGCTGCGGTGGCCGCGGTGGTCATCGGCCGCGGCCAACTGATCCTCGGCTTGGTTTTCTTGATTCTCACCGGCATTTCCGACGCCCTCGACGGTCCCGTCGCCAAGGCATCGGGCACCAGCTCGGTGCGGGGCGCCTTCTTCGACTCGGTCAGCGACCGGGTGTGCGATGCCCTGCTGTTCGGAGGGGTCGCCTGGTATCTGGGCATCAACGAGCCCGGCCAGATCTTCATGCTGCCGGTGGCGCTCATGGCGGCGGCTTCGCTGGTCTCCTATCAGCGGGCCAAGGCCGAATCGCTGGGGCTCGACGCCAAGGGCGGCCTCATGGAGCGGGCCGAGCGGTTCATCGTGCTGGGGGCCGGGCTGGCCTTCAGCTTCGTGTTGATTCCCGTGCTGTGGGCCATGCTGGTGCTCACCGCCGCCACCGCCCTGTACCGATTTGCCAAGGTCTGGCGGCAGGCCGACGCCCTGCACTCCGTATGACCGACGACGCCGAGACGGCTGCTCCTCTACCGCCTACCTCCCGCACCCGCCGTCTATCGGCCGACGTGGTTCTCTATCGCAGCGGTGCCGCCCTGGCCCGCCGCTTGCCCCAGTCGGTGGGAGCGGCCCTCACCCGGGCCATCAGCCGCACTGCATATCGGGTGCTGCCCGAGCGTCGCTTCATCACCGAGCGCCGGCTCCAGAGGGTGTGCGGCCCCGAATTGCAGGGCGAGGCGCTGGCCCAGGCGGTGCGAGCATCGTTCGAGTCGTACGCCCGCTATTGGTTTGACGGCGCCCGGATCGGCGATTTGGACGACGCCCAGGTGGAGGCCGGTTTCAGCCACCAGGGGTATCACTACATTCAAGAAGCCATCGACAGCGGCACCGCGCCGATCTTGGCCCTGCCCCACCTCGGGGGCTGGGAGTGGGCAGGGACGTGGATGGCCCGCGTTCCCGGCTACCGGGTGATCTCCGTAGTCGAGCCGCTCAAGCCCGCTCAGCTGTTCGACTGGATGGTGGAGGAGCGGCGGCGCATGGGGATCGACATCGTGGCGCTGGGCCCGGAAGCGGTCTCGGTGCTCATCCGGTCGTTGCGAGCCGGCCAGGTCGTGTGCCTCCTCGCCGACCGGCAGGTTGGCCGCGGGGGAGTGGAGGTGGAGTTCTTCGGCGAGCGCACGCTGCTGCCGGGCGGCCCCGCCACTCTTGCCCTTAGGACCGGTGCCGCGATCTTGCCGACGGCGGTGTACCAAGACGGGCCCAACCACCGGGGCGTGGTGCTCCCTCCGGTTCCCGCTGAGCGCCAGGGCCGCCTGCGGGCCGACGTGGCCCGAGTCACCCAAGATCTGGCCTCGGCCTTGGAAGAGCTGATCCGCGCCGCTCCGGAGCAGTGGCATCTCATGCAGCCCAACTGGCCCAGCGACACCGAAGCCCTCCAAAGATTCCGCCAGCAGCGAAGAGGCTTTGACCGCGTTGGCGATGACGATCTCCAACGCACGACCGAGGCGGCGCGCGTTGGCGAAGAGAGGGTGAGCGGATGAGGGTCGGGCTGGTCTGCCCCTATTCCCTCACCATCCCCGGCGGCGTCCAGGGCCAGGTGATGGGATTGGCCCGCTCGCTGCGCCGTATGGGGGTGGAGGCCCGGGTGCTGGCCCCGTGCGACGGTCCGCCGCCCGACGAGTCGGTCACGCCCTTGGGCAACAGCCTGCCCACCGCGGCCAACGGGTCCATCGCCCCCTTGGCCCCCGATCCCCCCGCCCAGCTCCGCACCATCCGGGTGCTGCGGGACGAGCAATTCGACGTCGTACACCTTCACGAGCCCCTGGCGCCCGGCCCCACCAATACCGCGGCGGTGATGAAGTCGGCACCGCTGCTCGGCACCTTCCACCGAGCCGGCCATAGCACCGCGTACCAGTATCTGCGCCCCATTGTGCAGGCGGTGGCCAACCGCTTGGACCATCGCTGTGCGGTATCGGAGGATGCCCGCCGTCTGGCCCAAGGGCAGCTGGGCGGACAGTATGAGCTGGTGTTCAACGGGGTGGAGCTTGACGCGCCCTCGGCTGAGCCCGTTGCCGCGCCCCATCCGACCATCTTTTTCGTGGGCCGCCATGAGCCCCGCAAGGGACTGGACATCCTCATCGACGCCCTCCAATATCTGCCCGAAGAAGTGCTGTTGTGGGTGGGAGGCGACGGCCCCGAGACCGAGAGCCTGATGGCGCGCACCAGCAATGACCCCCGAGTGGAGTGGCTGGGCCGAATCTCCGACGCGGAGAAACAGGCCCGTTTGCGAGGGGCCGATGTGTTCTGCGCCCCGTCTCTGTTCGGCGAGTCATTCGGCGTGGTGCTGTTAGAAGCGATGGCGGCCCGGACGCCGATTGTGGCCTCCGATCTGGACGCCTATGCCATCGTGGCCCGGCCGGGACGCGATGCGCTGCTGTCGGCGCCCGGCGACCCCGCCGCTTTAGCCGCGGCCCTGAAGCGGGTCCTGTTCGACCAGGACACCGCGGACTCCCTGGTGGCCTCGGGGCTGGATCGGGCCCAGCAGTTCTCGATGGACACCCTGGCCGAGCGCTACGCGGAGATCTATGCCGACCTGGCCGCCCGCCGCCCGGTCCGCGCTCACCGGCGCTCGTTGCCGGAGAACCGACGCCACGAGGAGGGCGGGTGAACACCAGTCAACGCCGATCGGCGGTCATCCTCGGCACGCTGGGCATCGTCGTCGGCGCGGTGGTCTTGGTGGTGCTCATCTTGCTCGGATTGGCCTTGCTGATCAGCTTGGTGGCCGGTGTGGTCGCCGGTGTGGTGGCCGCGGTCGGGCTGCATTTGATGTCTTGGCGACTGCTGCTGCGCCTTACCGGCAGCGCCAGCCCAGGCGGCGCGGATGAGACGGTGCTCGAGAATGTGCTGGAGGGCCTGTGCGTCAGCCACGGGATCAGCCCCCCCGAGTTGCGAGTCATCCAGTCTCAGGCGGTCAACTCCTTGTCCGCGGCCCGCAGCCCCGTCCACGCCGCGATCATCGTCACTACCGGCGCAGTGGAACAGCTCGACCGGGTCGCGCTGGAGGGGCTGCTGGCCCATCATCTGTGCCGGATTCGCCGGGGCGATGCCGCCTTAGAGACCTTGGCCGGCGTGCTCTTGGCCTGGCCGCTGACCACGGTGGGCTGGCTGCGCCGTCGGGTGATGGATCGGGTGCTCCCCCCAGGCCGGGGCCTGAATGCCGACTTCGAGGCGGTGTCGCTCACCCGATACCCCCCCGGCCTGCTATCTGCGTTGATGACACTTTCTGCCCAGAGCGCTCAGGTACCATCGCCAACGGTGGCAGCGCTTCACATGTGGATCGATGAGCCCGACTGGGGGATCGCCGATGCCGTCCGCCATCCCAGGCTGGAAACTCGGATTGCCGCGCTGAACGAGCTTTGAAGCCAAGGGTGCTCGCAGTCTGGCGCCCTCGTGGGCGGGGGAGGATTGCTGCTGGGCTGCTCGCTGTTGCCCTGGTGTCCGCAGCCTGCGGCGGCTCAGAAGAGGACAGCGGCGGAACAGGTACTGTTGAGCCCAACACCGCCGCGCCCACATCGGCGGCGGCGAGCACTCCTGGCAATGGCGGCGATTCGGAACTGCCTGACACCGCCAGCCCTACTGCTCCGCCGACCGACGGCGAAACCGATGGCGCTGAGCCGGGCAGTCCCGAGCCAGACCCGCCTGAATCTCAAGAGCCAGACGGCGATGGAATACCCGAACCCGTCCCGGCCACACCCACTCCGACGCCGGGGCCCACCGAGCCGCTGACCGGCCAGCCGCTGGACGATCCGTCCATCATGGGCCGTCCCGCATTGGCGGTGAAGATCGGCACCAGCAGCTTGGGTCGTCCTCAGACGGGCATCAACCAGGCCGACATGCTCATTGAGTTCAGAGTGGAGACGATCACCCGCTTGATGGCTGTATTCCACAGCCAGGGTGCTGAAGCCGTGGGTCCGGTTCGGTCGGCTCGGAGTTCCGACGCCGACATCCTGGCCAACTTCGGCCAACCGATTTTCGGCCACTCCGGCGCCAACCCGGGCGTGCTGCGGGAGGTGTCCCAAGCCCAGGCCAACGGCAAGCTCTACGAGCTGCGCTGGGACCACCTGCCCTCCGACTACTGGCGGGTGCGAGATCGGGTGGCGCCCTTCAACCTCTACACCAGCACCTCGGCCATCTGGGATTCGGCACCCAGTCAACTGACGGCCCCCGAGCCCCTCTTTGAATACCGCCGCGAGGGAGAGGGACTTCCCTCGGTGGCTGAGCAGGCCCCTGGTGTGGAAATCCGCTATCTCGGGGGCACGATTGTCTACTTCGTCTGGGATGCCGAGGTCGGCGGTTGGGCTCGATGGCAGGACGGCACCGCCCATGTGGACATGGCCCGTAATCCCGACGGCACGCCCAACCCCGATGTCGATCCTGTGCAAGTGGCACCGGCCAACGTCGTGGTGCTGCAAACCCGGTACGCCGCCAGCACCTATTGCAACTATTGCCCCGAGTCCCTCACTGTCGACCCCGAAGGGGGCGTGGCGCTGGTGTTCACCGATGGCCACATGATTCGGGGCCGGTGGTCCCGCCCGTCGGCCAGCCAGCCGTGGCAGGTGACCGACAACGACGGCAACCCGGTGCGGCTCACCCCCGGCCAGACCTTCATCGCTCTGCCTGGGGGCGATGTCCTGGTGATGGTCAAGGACTTCGCCGAGAACCTGCTCAAGAATCGGTAGGAGTCGAAAACCGACATCACGTTCTCCAAGCCGGAGGCCATAGACTGCAACCATGGCTGCTGAGTCGATGACGGGCCGCGAGACGGGGACACCTCTGGTCAAGCGGGGGCTGGCCGAGATGCTCAAGGGCGGCGTAATCATGGACGTGGTCACCCCCGAGCAGGCCAAGGTCGCCGAGGATGCCGGGGCGGTGGCGGTCATGGCCTTGGAGCGGGTTCCCGCCGACATCCGCCGCGACGGCGGAGTGGCCCGCATGAGCGATCCTGAGATGATCACCGGCATTCAGGAAGCGGTCACTATCCCGGTGATGGCCAAGGCCCGCATCGGCCACTTTGTGGAGGCCCAAATCCTGGAAGCCCTGGATGTGGACTACATCGACGAAAGCGAGGTGCTGACCCCCGCTGATGAGGCCCACCACATCGACAAGTGGGCGTTCACCGTGCCGTTCGTGTGCGGGGCCACCAACCTGGGCGAGGCGCTGCGGCGCATCTCCGAGGGCGCCTGCATGATCCGCTCCAAGGGCGAGGCCGGCACCGGCAACATCGTGGAGGCCGTCCGCCATCTCCGCTCGATCATCGGCGACATCCGCAAGATCACCCAGGCTGATTCGGCTGAGCTGTACGACTGGGCCAAGCAGCTCCGGGCCCCGCTGCCGCTGGTGCGAGAGGTGGCCGAGACCGGCTGGCTGCCGGTGCCTTTGTTCTGTGCCGGCGGCATCGCGACGCCCGCCGATGCCGGGCTGGTCATGCAGCTCGGTGCCGAGGCCGTGTTCGTGGGCTCGGGCATCTTCAAGTCCGCCGACCCGGCCCCCCGAGCCAAGGCCATTGTGGAGGCGGCCACCAACTATCGCGATCCCCACATCCTGGCCAAGGTCAGCCGCGGCCTGGGCGAGCCCATGCCCGGCCTGGAGATCGACGGCCTCGAAACCCGGCTGGCCGACCGCGGCTGGTAGCCGCGCCCCACCGTGCAGTCTGCCGAAGCGTCACCCCGAGACTCGGAGCCCCCGGGTGAAGGTCGGGGTCTTGGCCCTTCAGGGCGCATTCGGTCTGCATGAGCAGGTCTTGAACCGACTCGGGGTGGCCGCGGTCCAAGTCCGCACCCCTGAGGAACTGGCCGAGATTGACCGCTTGGTCATCCCCGGCGGTGAGTCAACCGCCATCTCCAAGCTGCTTGACGCCAACGGTCTAGACGTGCCGCTGGCTGATCGACTGGCCGCTGGCCTTCCGGTGCTCGGCACCTGTGCGGGGATGATCCTTCTCGCCTCTGAAGTGCTGGACGGCTATCCAGGGCAGCGCTGTTACGGCGCGGTGGATGTGGCCGTGCTTCGCAACGGATACGGACGCCAGTCCGAATCATTCAGCGCTCCGATATTGATCGAGGGTTGGGACCGGGTTTTCCCCGGCGTGTTCATACGAGCACCGCTCGTGGAGTCGGCGAGCCCGGACGTGGACGTTCTGGCCGAATTGGACGAAGTGCCGGTGTTGTGCCGCCAAGGTTCGGTAGTGGTGTCGTCGTTTCACCCCGAGCTGGCCGACGACGACCGAATCCATCGCTGGTTTTTGGAACAGGAGTAGCCATGTCAGGACATTCCAAGTGGGCCACCATCAAGCATCGCAAGGGGGCGGCCGACAAGCGCCGAGGCAAGCTGTTCGCCAAGCTCATCCGCCAGGTGGAGGTGGCGGCCCGCGAGGGGGGCGGCGATCCCGACGCCAACCCCACGCTGCGCACCATGTTCCAGAAGGCCAGGGACAACTCGGTGCCGTTAGACACCATCGAGCGGGCCATCAAGCGGGGCACCGGCGAGCTGGAAGGGGTGTCCTACGAGTCGGTGTTCTATGAGGGGTACGCCCCCGGCGGCGTGGCCCTCTATGTGGAGACCCTGACCGACAACCGCAACCGGACCAGCTCGGAGGTGCGGGCCCTGTTCACCCGCAACGGCGGGTCGCTGGCCGAGCCCGGCGCGGTGGCCTGGCAGTTCGAGCGCAAGGGGGTGGTGATCTTGGACCGCTCGGTGGACGAGGACGAGCTGATGATGGCCGCTCTCGATGCCGGGGGCGAAGACTTGGCCGACGAGGGAGACACCTGGCGGCTCACCTGCGACCCCTCCGATCTTTCGGCCATGCGGGACGCGTTGTCCGAGACGGGTATCGCCTTCGTGTCGGCCTCTTCCTCCATGCTGCCCACCTCAGTGGTGGGCGTCGACAGCACCGACGCCGCCCGGTCGGTCCTCCGCCTCATCGACGCCCTTGACGACCACGACGACGTTCAAGACGTCTACGCCAACTTCGACATCCCCGACGACATCCTCCAAGCCGCGGCTAGTTGAGCCCTTCGTCCGGGTTGGTCGGAGGAGGTGTGGACTTGCCAGCCAGCAGCATCTCGATCATGGTCTCCACCCGGGCCAGGCGTTGCCCCAGATCCAGCATGATTCGCCATTGCGCGATCTGCATGCCGAGTATTCCCGCTACTGCGGCACCGGCGATTGCGGCTAGCACAGGCTCCACCTCGTCTACTATAGCAGGGATTTCACTGAAATCAATCAAAAAGGTTGGATTGGTCGGCGGCGCTGGCTGGTGGGGCCAGCCCTAGGTGTTGCCAGGCGGTGGGGGTGGCAACACGACCCCGGGGGGTGCGCATGAGCAGACCCTGTTGGATGAGGAAGGGTTCGTACACGTCTTCCACGGTCTCGGCTGGTTCGCTGACGCTGATGGCAAGGGTGGATAGGCCCACGGGCCCACCGCCGAACCGCTCGCACAGGGCCGCCAAGATGGCCCGGTCGATCTTGTCGAGACCAACGTTGTCGACCCCGAACAGCTTCAGGCCGGCGGCGGCGATGGCTTGGTCGATGGTCCCGTCGGCTCGGACCTCGGCATAGTCCCGCACCCGGCGTAACAGCCGGTTGGCGATGCGGGGGGTGCCCCGGGCCCGGCACGCTATTTCGGCCGCCCCGACCGGGTCGATCTGGATGTCGAGGATGGCCGCGGCCCGAGCCACGATCGCCTCCAAGTCGGCGGTGACGTAGTAGTCGAGCCGCGACACCAGGCCGAACCGGTCCCGCAGCGGTCCGGTGATAAGGCCGGTACGAGTGGTGGCCCCCACCAGGGTGAATCGGGCCAGCTCCAAGCGGATCGACCGGGCCGCCGGCCCTTTGCCCAGCACGATGTCGATGTTGAAATCCTCCATGGCTGGGTACATGACCTCCTCAACCATGCGGGGCAGCCGGTGGATCTCGTCGATGAACAGCACATCGCCGTCTTCCAGCTTGGTGAGTATGGCAGCCAGGTCGCCGGCTCGCTCCAACGCCGGCCCCGACGTTATATGCAGCCCGGCTTCCATCTCCTTGGCCACGATGTGGGCCAACGTGGTCTTGCCCAAACCCGGAGGTCCAGCGAAGAGCAGGTGGTCGGCGGGCTGCGACCGGGCTCGGGCCGCGCCCAGGATGATGTGGAGATGCTCCTTCAACTCGCCCTGCCCGATGAACTCGTCGAGCCGAGTCGGGCGAAGTCCGGCCTCGGCCGCCTCTTCCTCGGGGTCCGGGGTCCCCTTTAGCAGTTCCAAACGCTCGCTCATTGCCGGGTGGCCAGTCGCTGGAGGGCGGCTTTGAGCAGGTCAGCGGGATCCTCGCCCGCGGGCAGGGACGAGATGGCGTCGCGGACTTCCTCTGCGCTGTAGCCGAGTTCTGCCAGCGCCTGGCGGACTTCGCTGCGGGCGTCGGCCGGTCCGTCAGCTGGCTCGCCGGATGCCACTGCGGTGGTCACGTCGCCGATGTCGAGTCGGGCCTTAAGCTCTACGAGCAGTCGGGTGGCGGTCTTCTTACCCACCCCGGGCACCAGACATAAGGCGTCGATGTCGTCGGTGGACAAGATGGCCGCCAAAGCCGCAGGCGGATGCACCGACAAGATGGACATGCCCAGCGCTGGCCCCACGCCGTGGGCCGAGATGAGCCCTTCAAACACCCGGCGCTCGTCGGGAGTGGGGAAGCCAAAGAGAGTCTGCGCGTCCTCTCGGATGTGATGATGGATGTGCAGCACCACCTCTCGGCCCGGTTCGCCCAGCGCGGTTGCAGTATCGGGGGAGACGGTGACCCGATAGCCGATCCCGGCGGTCTCCACCATGACCTCATCCCCGTCTCGCAGGGCCAGCGTGCCCCGAAGCAGGCCGATCACACCGCGGCCTGGACGTGAGATCGGTTTGGCGCGTGGGCCAGATGGCAGAGAGCCACTGCTACCGCGTCGGCGGCGTCCACCGGCTTGAGGGGACGGGGCAGGCCCAGCAGGGTCTGCACCATCTTGCCCATCTGCTCTTTGTCGGCGCCGCCCCAGCCGGTGACCGCCTTTTTGATCTGGGTGGGCGAGTACTCGAACACCTTGGCACCCGCCCCTACCGCGGCGGCCATGGCCACGCCGCTGGCCTGTCCCACCCCCATGGCGGTGCGCACATTCACCTGGAACAGCACTTGCTCGATGGCCACCGCATCGGGGCGGTAGGTGTCCAGCAATTCGATCAGCTCGTTTTGGAGCTCGTGCAGCCGACGGGGGATGGGGTGGTCCTTGTCGGTGCGGATGATGCCCGCGGCCATCGCCTCAGTGGCGCGGCCCTTTTGGCGGACGACGCCATAGCCGCAGCGCGACAGGCCGGGATCAATTCCCATCACCAGCATCAACCCCAAACTACCGGGCTGGTGTGACAGTTTTCGGGATACGCGCCCCTGTCGGGTAGAAACTCTCCATGCGGACTGAGGAGTTGGACTACGAGCTGCCTCAGGCCGCCATCGCCCAGCAGCCGGCCGAGCCCCGCGACAGCTCGCGGCTGCTGGTGGACTGCGGGCCGGCTGCTTTGCCCGAACACCGATTGACTCGGGACTTGCCCGAGCTTCTCGGCCCCGGCGACGTGCTGGTGGTAAACGACAGCCGGGTCATGGCCGCCCGGCTGCGGCTCCGCAAGGCCACCGGGGGCAAGGTCGAGGTGCTGTTGCTAGAACCGAGCGACGACGGCTGGTGGAGCGCACTGGTGCGCCCCGGCCGCCGGGTGCCGCCGGGCACGGAGCTGTGGTTCGAAGCGCAGCCCGTATTGGAGGTGGGGGAGCGAATCGGCGATGACGGTCGGCGCTGGGTAAAGCCGGTTCTCGCCGCCAACGTCCTCATGGACCTAGCCGGGGAAGTGCCGCTTCCTCCGTATGTCACCGAGGAGCTAGCCGACATCGAGCGCTACCAGACGGTGTATGCCGACCGGCCGGTGTCGGCCGCCGCGCCCACGGCCGGGCTCCACCTCACCGAAGAGGTGCTGGAACGGTGTCGAGACGCGGGGGCGGTGGTGTGTGAGTTGGAGCTGGCCGTGGGCACCGCCACGTTCACCCCGGTTGTGACGGAGAACCTGGATGACCACGCTATGCACACCGAGTCGTACCGGATTCCCGAGGCCACGCTGGCCGCCTGCGTCCGAGCCGAGCGGGTGGTGGCGGTTGGGACCACTGTGGTGAGGGCGCTTGAATCGGCCGCGGCCACCGGAACAAGTTGTGGGTCGACCGATCTGTTCATCAGACCGGGTCACCAATTCGCGGTGGTGGATGCCATGCTCACCAACTTCCATCTGCCCCGGTCCAGCCTCTTGGCCCTCCTGGCCGCCTTCATCGGCCCCCGCTGGCGCGATCTCTATGCCACCGCCTTGGCTGAGGGCTATCGCTTCGCTTCCCTGGGCGATGCCATGTTCTGCACCAGAAATCCGGGCCAGTGACCCTTCGATTCGACGTGTTGGCCCGAGACGGGCAGGCCCGCAAGGGGCGCATCACCACGCCGCGGGGCTCGTTCACCACCCCGTGCTTCATGCCGGTGGGCACCCGGGCCGCGGTCCGCACCCTCGACACCGCCGACCTCGAGGCCCTCCACACCCCGGTGGTGCTGGCCAACACCTACCACCTGATGATGAGGCCCGGCCCCGAGGTGGTCGAGCGCTTGGGCGGCGTCCACGGCCTCACCGGCTGGTCGGGCCACGTGCTCACCGACTCCGGCGGGTTCCAGGTGTTCTCCCTCGACCCCAAGGTGGACGACGACGGTGCGGTGTTCAAGTCCACCTACGACGGCTCGACCCACTTCTTTACTGCTGAGGGAGTGGTGGACGTGCAACTCCAGCTCGGTTCCGACATTCAGATGGCATTCGACGTGTGCCCTCCTTCGGACGCCCCCGACTCCGTGCTGAGCCAGGCGGTGGACCGCACCGCGGCCTGGGCGGCACGAGCCCGCCGCCGCTTCTTGGAGGTGAGCGGACACGGTGCCGGGGCCAACCAGTTCGGCATCGTCCAGGGCGGCATCGACCCCGCCCTGCGGGCCGAGAGCGCGGCCCGGACCATCGAGGTGGGCTTCGACGGCTACGCGGTGGGCGGGCTGTCGGTGGGGGAGAGCCCGGCGCAGATGATGGACGCGTTGGCCGCCACCGTCCCCCACCTCCCCGACAACCAGCCCCGCTACTTCATGGGGTTGGGCGACCCCATCGGCCTAGTGGAGTCGATCGGGTTGGGGGTGGACATGTTCGACTGCGTGCTGCCCACCCGCCTGGCCCGCCACGGCACCGCCCTCACCTGGGAGGGCCGTCTCAACATCGGCAACTCGTCGTTCGCCACTGACGACCGGCCGATTGATCCCCAGTTCCCGGCCAGCCCGGCAGCCCGCTACTCCCGGGCCTACCTCCGCCATCTGTTCAACGTGGACGAGCCCTCGGCGGCGCGGCTGCTCACCCTCCACAACGTGGCCTGGCTGCTGGCCCTCATGGAATCCGCCCAGGAAGCCATCGCCGATGGCACGTTCGAGCGGCTTCGCCAGCGAGTGGCTGCGGCCTGGGGATGACCCGCTGAGCCTGGGCATTTGGGCTCGTCCCGTCGAGTCGTCTCCCGGTTTCGTCTTCCGGTAGAGTTCAGAGCCTTGGAGATTCTCCCACTTCTTTTGTTGATGTTCGTCGCCATGTACTTCTTCATGGTGCGCCCCCAGCAGCGCAAAGCGCGCCAACACCGCGAGCTGCTCGATTCCCTCGATGTGGGCGACGAGGTAATCACGGCATCGGGCCTGTACGGGATGATCACCGACTTTGACGGCGGCACCGTGTTCATTGAGATATCCGATGGCGTCGAGATCAAGATCAGCCGCGAGACCATCGCCAACAAGGTCGTGTATGCCTCCGACTCCGATGGCGACGACGAGGGCCAGGGCCCTCTGATGAGCGGCGACTAGTCGCATCTCCCAGCGTCAATGAGCCGCCGCACGCTGGCTTCCCTTGTCCTCATCCTGGCCTTGGCCGCCGGGTTGTTGGCGGCCTCGCTGGCCGTGGGCAATCGTCCCCTCCTGGGCCTCGATCTCAAGGGCGGGGTCGAGGTGGTGCTGGTCCCGGTGGATGACCCCGACCGCCCGGTGGCTGTCACCGAGGGCGACCTGGACGTTGCCGTCAACATCATCCGTGACCGCATCGACGGCCTCGGCGTGGCCGAGCCCGATGTGACCCGCCAAGGCGGCCGGGTGGTGGTCCAGCTTCCCGGCATCAGCGACCAGCAGCGGGCCATCGACATCGTGGGGCAGACCGCCGAATTGCGCTTCCGCCCGGTGTGCGCCGACCTCTTCGCGTCCGAGATTTCTTCTGACAACCCTGACCTGGAGATCCCTTCGCCTGAATTGCCCGACCCGGAATTGGACGAGCGGGGATTGGCGCCGTGTCCCACGGATATCGACTACACCTTCTTGGCAACCTCGACAGCGGCTGAAGACGTGCTTGATCGCTTCGTGGTGCTGCCTGAACGAGACGACAACGGCGAGGTGGTCACGCGCTATCTGCTCGGGCCGTCCACCCTCACGGGCGCAGGGCTGTCCAGTGCGGACAGCACATTCACCAACCAGTTCGCAGTGAGCGCCACCTTCAAAGGCGGCGACGAGGGGGCCGACAAGTTCGACGAGATCGCCTTGGAGTGTTTCACGGGTAGACCCGTGTGCCCATCCAGCCCGGCCAGTCCCGAGGGGCGCGGCCTGCTGGCCATCGTGGTGGACGGCAACGTGCAGTCGGCGCCGTTGGTCAATGCCGCCAGCTTCGACGGCCAAGTAGTCATCACCGGCAACTTCTCCGAACAGGAGGCCGACGATCTGGCCTTGGTCCTTCGCTATGGCGCGCTGCCCATCGAGTTCCAAGATCCCACCGATCCCCAGAGCGACAGCACCAGCCGGGCCGTGTCGGCCACCATCGGGGGCGATTCTCTGCGGGCCGGGGTCATCGCCGGCATCGTGGGGCTGGCGCTGGTGTTCTTGTTCATGGTCGGCATGTACCGATTGCTGGGCTTGATCGCCATGTTGAGCCTGGGGGTGTCGGCCACCCTGCTGTGGGTGATCGTGGCCTGGCTGGGCGAGACCCAGGACTTGGCCCTGACCCTGGCCGGGGTCACCGGCCTCATCGTGTCGATCGGTGTGTCGCTGGACTCCAACGTGGTCTACTTCGAGCACCTCAAAGAAGACGTGGCCACCGGCCGCACCCTGCGCTCCTCGCTGGAGCAGTCCTTCCCGGCGGCGTTTCGGACCATCTTCTGGGCCAACTTCGCCTCGCTCATCGCCGCGGTCATCTTGTACTGGCTCTCGGCCGGCTCGGTGCGGGGCTTCGCCCTCATGCTGGGCCTGGCCTCGGTGCTCGACCTGGTGGCCACCTACTTCTTCCTGCGGCCCTGCGCCCAGCTGATGTCCCGGTCGCCCAGTTTGATGGCCCACCCCCACCGCCTCGGCCTGCCCACCACCGAGGAGGCCGTTCCCGCCGGAGGCACGGCGTCATGAACCGCTTCCAGCGCCTGTGGCGCAACCAGACCCGGGTGGACTTCCCCGAGTTGTGGAAGAAGACCTTGCTGGTGTCCGCCGCGTTGATCCTGATCAGCATCGTGGCGCTGCTGGTGCGGGGGGTCAACCTGGGCATCGAGTTCGAGGGCGGCACCGTGTGGGAGGCCTCGGCACCCGACGTGTCCACCGCCGATGTGCGCGACGCCCTGCGGGATGTGGGCCAGGCCGACGCCAAGATCCAGTTCGTCGGCGGCGATGTGCTGCGGGTTCGGGCCGAGTTGGACGACACCGACAAGGACAGCGTCGACGAGGTGCGCGCCGCCCTCGCACTTCTCACTGGGCAAACCCTCGACGACATAAGCCATTCGGCCATCAGCGCCTCGTGGGGCAGCGAGATCACCGACAAGGCCGTTCGGGCCCTGATCGTGTTCTTCATCGTGGTGGCCATCTACATCACGCTGCGGCTGGAGTGGCGAATGGCCTTGGCCGCCCTGGTGGCGGTGGCCCATGACATCGTCATCACGGTGGGCATCTACTCCCTGTTCCAGTTCGAGGTGACCCCGGCCACAGTCATCGCCTTCCTCACCATCATGGGGTATTCCCTGTACGACACCCTGGTGGTGTTCGACAAGAACCGCGACTACCAGCGGCGCTCTGCATTGGTCGGTCGGGCCACCTACACCCGGATCATGAACACCGCGCTCAATACCGTGCTGCTGCGGTCGGTGAACACCACCATCACCTCGGTATTGCCGGTGCTGTCGATGCTGATCATCGGCACGCTGGTGCTGGGGGCGGTCACCCTGGCCGAGTTCGCGGTGGCCCTGCTCATCGGCCTGCTGGTGGGCACCTATTCGTCGATTTTCGTGGCCGCCCCGGCCGCCGCCTGGCTCAAAGAGCGCCAGCCCGAGTTCGTGGAGCTGCGGGAGCGTCTTGAGGCCCGAGCCCAGTCCCGGGGCACCTCGGTGCATGAGGTGGAAGACGTGGCGGTGGGCCCGTCGCCGTCCCGACCAGCTGCTCCTGCTACTGACCGCCCGGCTCGTCGGCCCCCGCAGGCCGGCACGACCATTCCGCCCCGCCCCCGCAAGCGCAAGCGCCGCTAGCTGCCCAACCGGCGGGCGGGTAGGATTGGAGGCAGTGGAGTCTGGATGGCCGGAGAGCCTCATTCGGGATGTCCCTGATTTCCCCAGCCCGGGGATCATGTTCAAGGACATCACCCCGCTGCTTGATGACGCCGAGGCCTTCCGATGGGCCGCCGACGAGTTGGCCGACCGCTTCAGCGACACTCCGGCGGACCGGGTGGTGGGCATCGAGGCCCGGGGCTTCATCCTGGGAGCCGCGGTGGCCTACCGCCTGGGTCTCGGACTGGTGCCCGTCCGCAAGCCGGGCAAGCTGCCCTACGACACCCGGGCGGTGGACTACGAACTGGAGTACGGCACCGCTTCCCTGGAGGTCCATACCGACGCGTTGTCCCCCGGCCAGCGAGCGCTCATCGTGGACGACGTGCTGGCCACGGGGGGCACGGCGGCCGCCGCGGTCGAGCTTGTCCGGGCAGGGGGCGCGGCGGTGGCGGGGGTGGGCTTCCTTATCGAGTTGGGTTTTCTGAGCGGTCGGGAGAAAATAGAAGTCGACGCCGATTGTCCGGTGATTTCGTTGTTCTGTATGGGGGGTGACGAGTGACGCTGACAGAACGGCCATTGCCCTGGATGGATCAGCCCGGCCAAGAAGCGGGACCGCTGCTCGCCGCCTATCTCGAGCGCCACCCCAACAGCACCGCGGAGCGCATCGAGACGGCCTATTGCCTGGCGGAGAAGGCCCACTCCGGACAGGTGCGCAAATCCGGCGAGCCCTACGTCACCCATCCTGTGGCCGTCGCCCACATCGTGGTGGAGTTGGGGCTGGACGATGTGTCGGTGATCGCCGCGCTGCTGCACGACGCCATCGAGGACACCGCCATGGACTTGTCGGAGGTCGAGCACCACTTCGGTGGCGAGGTGGCCTCCATCGTGGACAGTGTGACCCGGCTCGACCGCCTCAAGTTCAACACCCAGGAGGAGGAGCAGGCCGCCTCCATGCGCAAGATGCTGGTGGCTATCGCCAAGGACCTGCGGGTGCTGGTGGTGAAGCTGTCCGACCGGCTGCACAACATGCGGACGCTGGCCGCGCTGCCGTTGGAGAAGCAGCACCGCGTGGCCCGAGAGACCATGGACATCTACGCTCCGCTGGCCAACCGGCTGGGCATGCAGGACATGAAGCTCCAACTGGAGGATCTGGCTTTCGCGGCGTTGCACCCCAAGCGGTATTCCGAGATCGACCGCATGGTGGCAACCCGGGCGCCCGAGCGCGACCTGTATCTCACCCAGGTGCTATCCAGCGTGGATGCTCGGTTGGCCGAGTTGGGGATCCAGGCCCAGGTCACCGGTCGCCCCAAGCACCTGTGGAGCATCTACGAGAAGATGATGACCAAGGAGCGCAGCTTCGACGAGATCTACGACTTGGTGGGCATCCGGGTGGTCGTCGACTCGGTGCGGGACTGCTACGCCGCACTGGGCTCCATCCACGCCACTTGGAAGCCGGTGCAGGGGCGGTTCAAGGACTACATCGCCATGCCCAAGTTCAACCTCTACCAGTCGCTGCACACCACGGTGGTGGGGCCGGGGGGCAAGTCGCTGGAGGTCCAGCTTCGGACCAACGAGATGCACGCCCGGGCCGAGCAGGGCGTGGCCGCCCACTGGGATTACAAGGAGGGGGCCACCACCGACGATCTGGCCTGGCTGAGCCGCATCATCGATTGGCAGCAGGAGACCTCCGATGCGGCCGAGTTCTTGAGCAACCTCAAGACCGATCTCGACCACGACGAGGTGCAGGTGTTCACCCCCAAGGGCGACGTGGTGTCGCTGCCCATGGGGGCCATCCCCATTGACTTCGCCTACACCATCCACACCGAGGTGGGCCACGCCTGCATCGGGGCCCGGGTAAACGGCCAGCTTGTGCCGCTGGACCGGGAGCTGCGGCCCGGCGACATGGTGGAGATATTCACCTCCAAGGTGGCCGACAAGGGGCCGTCGCGCGATTGGCTGGGGTTGGTGGCGTCCCACCGGGCTCGCAACAAGATCCGCCAGTGGTTCGCGCAGGCCCGACGGGAAGATGCCATCAAGGCCGGACGCGACGCGGTGGCGGCCGCTCTGCGGCGTGAGCGGCTGCCGGTGGCGAAGATCCTGTCGGGCGATGAGCTGGTTCATGCCGCCCAGGACATGAACTACCGCGACCTCGACACCCTGTTCGCCGCGGTGGGCGAGCGCCATGTGTCGGCTCAGGCGGTGGCCGAGCGGGTGGCGGGCATGAGGGTGGAGCCGACCTCCGATGAAGAGCCCGAGGGCGACCTCGTCGTCGCCTCGTCGCCGGCGGCGCGGTCCCGCCGCACCGACCAGCCGGTGGAGGTGGAGGGGCTCGACGACGTGCTGGTCAACCTGGCCCGCTGCTGCAAGCCGGTGCCCCCCGACGAGATTATCGGCTTTGTCACTCGGGGCCGGGGGGTGTCGGTCCACCGTGCGGAATGCGCCAACGCGGTGTCGCTGTCTTTCGAGCAGGGCGACCGCCTCATCGACGTGGATTGGAGCGCTGAGCGCAGCGGCGCCTACTGCGTGACCATCGAGGTCAAGGCGTTCGACCGCACCCGGCTGCTGCGCGACGTGGCCAACGCCCTGTCCACCGGGTCGGTGAACATCCTGGCTTGCGAGACCCGAACCGGCGCCGACCAGATCTCGGTCATGCGGTTCGACTTCGAGCTGAGCGACGGCGCCCATCTCGACGCCCTCCTCCGCACCATCCGCGGCATCGACTCCGTCTACAGCGCCTACCGCGTCCTCCCCACCGCTGCTGGCTCGTAGTCGTGGCTGAAGTGTTCCAAGCGCCGAAGGGGACTCGCGACATTCTGCCCCCGGAGTCTGATCGCTGGCAGGCGCTGGCTGCGGTGTTTGCCGAGGTGTTCGGGCGGGCCGGCTATGGGCTGGTGCAGAACCCCATGTTCGAGGACATCGGGGTGTTCCAGCGCTTGGGCGAGGGCACCGAGGTGGTCCGCAAGGAGATGTACGACTTCTTCGACAAGGGCGACCGCCACCTGGCTTTGCGCCCGGAGGGCACCGCCTCGGTGGTTCGGGCGTTCAACCAGCACCGGCCCACCGTGCCGTGGAAGGTGTGGTACCTCACCCCGTGCTTCCGCTACGAGGAGCCCCAGGCCGGGCGGTTCCGCCAGCACCACCAAGTGGGCGCGGAGGCCATCGGCTCGGCCGATCCCGACCTCGATGTGGAGGTCATCGCCCTTCAACACGACTTCTATCGGGCGCTCGGATTGGGCCAACTATCGCTGCGGCTCAACTCCATGGGCAGCCCCGGCGACCGACAGGCCTACGCCGAGCGGCTGGCCGGGTGGCTGGGCCAGCGGGTGGGGGACTTGGACGAGGCCGACCAGGCCAACGCCGCCGACCACCCGCTGCGAGTGCTGGACTCCAAGCGGGAGCAAACGGTGGCCGCGGTGGCCGACGCCCCCCTCATCACCGACGGCCTCTCCGACGAGGCCTTCGCCCACTTCGAGCGGGTGCAGGCCGGGCTGGACGCCCTCGAGGTGGCTTACGAGATCGACCCCCGCCTGGTGCGAGGCCTGGACTACTACACCCACTCCACCTGGGAGTTCGTGGCCGGTACTTTGACCTCGGCCCAGAACGCCGTCGGCGGTGGGGGCCGCTACGACGGCCTAGCCGAGTCTCTCGGCGGCAAGCCCGCCCCCGGCGTGGGCTTCGGCGCCGGCATCGAGCGCATCCTCCTGGCCGCCGACGCCGAGGACGCCCTGGGCGACACCGCAGGGGCGGTGGACGTGTTCGTGGTAGACGTAACCGGTGGTGACGCCGGCCGCGACCTCACCTTCGAACTCCGCCGCCACGGCATCTCCGCCGACCGCGCCTTCGACGCCCGTTCGATGAAAGCTCAGATGAAGGTGGCCGACCGCTCCGGCGCCCGCTTCGCCCTGCTGGTGGGCGGCGACGAACTGGAGTCGGGCACCGTCACCCTGCGCGACCTACGCTCAGGAGGCGGCCAAACCTCACTGCCCCGGGACGAAGTGGTAAATGAGGTGGCTCAGAGGCTTGCGAAGGGGTGATCGGTTCCCCCTTGGGGTGCGGCCTCCCATGCGGTGGCCAGATTCAAGGGCATGGGGCAAGAGGCTAGCCGTCTCGTATTTCCATGACGATCAACTTGCCTTGGGGTTCGGCCACCAGGAATGCGACAAACGTCGGACCGATCTTGGCCCAACGCCACATCGGTGATCGCCCGGGGATGGGGAATCCCGGCAATTCGTTCGACGGGCGGTCAGCAAGCTCAAACAGGCCCAACAAGAGCCCGAACCGAGCTGATGCATCTTTGTCTTCTGCCCACTGTTTCAGGGCTTCATCGAGGTATCTATCTTGGATACTCCAGGCCATCGCCCTCCTCGGAGGCGGGCCTGATGTGGTTGGCGCGTTCCCGAAGGTCATCGGGAGTCAACCAGCGAACACCAGGCTCATCTAGGAGGGCGCCTTCAGCCAATCGGGCTTCGGCAGCCAAGAATGCCTCGTCGAACACCGAGGGATCGAGCCCGTCTTCGGCGGGGTCGGTGATGGGCACAGGCATTAGGGACATGGTATCTCTCAGTGATGACAAAAACAACGGGCTATATGGAGATGCCGTGACATGATCGCCAGCCCGGTCGGCACGCGCAGCGGTGCCGACCTTGCCCTAATCGGCCGGATGCTCGCCGAAGGCCAGGGAGCGCCGCTTGCTGGCATCGCTGCTATGGCGATGGCCGATGAGTGCGAAGTCATCAACGAGATCGACTGGGACAACCCTGACGAGACTCCCGCAACCGGTGCCGGTTAGACCTGCTCGGCACGGTTCGCCCAGCAGGTGCAGGGCAAGCCCCAGCCGCCACGCCGCCGGTGACCTCCTCGGCATTGTCAAGAGCCGCGAAGCGATGACAAATCCTACGCTGCCGGTTCCTCTCGTCCATCAAATTTTTCTGTCATGGGAGAGCCCGACTGTCAACAACCTCCGTCAGTCGCACGCCTAGTGCCATCTTCCGGGCCGACGTAGCCGCCCATGCTGCCGAAACCGCCGCCAAAATGGCCACCGAGTTCGCCGCCAAACTCAAAGAGATAACCGCCAACTGAGCGATTGGAAGTCAGCCCCTAGTCTGACTGGGATCCTCAAACCGGTGGCCAACCTGGGGCTCCAGCTATTTCCATAGCGCATCCGCCTTTGATGCCGGCGCAAGTAGGAGTGATGCGTGATCCCGCGCGGCAGGTAGGAAGCTGGCGCCACTCGCTTCAGGGCTTCCGGTCGTGCCCGCAGCTAACTCACCGTCCGGCGCGCCCAAATGGCCGAAGGAGTTCCCGCTCTATTGGGTGGTGGGCCTTTGATCTGTTGTCAGAGTGGGCTTTTTGGCTAAAGATTGTTTATTTGGAGTAATTTTAATAATAAATTAGCTATTTTTCGATAATTCAGAGTGATGTTGTCACCGGCCTTGGTAGACTACACATATGGAGTTTTCGCCTGTTCCTCCAGGTCAAACCAGGGTCGAGACTGCAACCGATGGGGGCTGCGGGGCGGTGGTTTGCGTGCCGCGGGTGGATGTGGCCGAGTTGTCGGATGCGGGGTTGCGGGGGCGGTTGGGGGTGCTGGGGGAGGCTGATTCGCAGTTGGAGGCGTTGAAGGCCCAGACAATGGCCGAGATGGCTCGCCGCCATGACACCGCCGGGGCCAAGAAGATGGCCCGCGAGGTGCTGCGGTCGTCTCCCTCAAAGGCTCACCACGATGTGAAGGCGGCTGAGCGGCTGGCTGGGCTGGCCGCGACCTCTGAGGCTTTGGCGGCGGGCGAGGTGCCGGCGGGTCATGCCCGACTGATCGCCCGGGCGTCGTCTGAGGGGCCGATTGACGAACGAGAGCTTGTGGAGGCCGCCAAGACCCAGACCTACGACGAGTTGGCCAAGACCGTCAAGCGCCAGCAACACGAGTTGTCGGGCGGCGATGGACAGTCGATCCACGACAGGAGAAAGCAGAAGCGCTCGGCCCGCCTATTCCAAAACGGCGACACGGGCATGTACGTGTTCAACGCCGAGTTCGATCCGATTACGGGCAACCACATCGCAGGAGCGTTGGCCGACAAGGAGCGAGAGTTGTGGCGCGCTGAAGACCCCAAGGCAAGGCTTACCCACGCCCAGCGGGCCGCTGACGCGCTGGCCGAGCTCATCTTGCATCCCGAAAAGGGCAAGGCCGCAGGTATCGCGCTGGTGCTCGTCGCCGACTACGACGCCGCCAGCAGAGAACTAGTCAACGCCCGCCTATCCGACGGCACCCCACTTCCCACCAAAGAACTGGTCGAACTGGCATGTTCGGCCGACATCTTTCCGGCGGTGTTCAACGCCAGAACCCAGGACTTGTGGTTGGGGCGGCGGCGCCGTTGTGCCTCAGACGCCCAGAGAATTGCGCTTATGGTGCGTGACAAGGCGTGTGTGGGCTGTGGGGCTGATGCGAACCGCAGCTTTGCCCATCACATCCAGCACTGGAAGAACGGGGGTGCAACCGACTACCCCAATCTGGTGACAGTGTGCAACGACTGCCACCACGACATCCACGAACGACATCATCTGGTGGAACACGACCGGCGAACCGGCAAGCACAGCGTGGTGCCGCCGCCTGAGGCGTTCCTGGATAACGGGACAACCAACTGGCGACCCAAGCAGCTAAACCCGGTGCTCCGAAACTGAGGAATCCCCAAGCCCACGCCATGCCGCGCTAGCTGCTGGGGCATGGCTAAGGGCGTCGGGAGTGATCGCGTAAACCAGAACATGCCATATGGCGGCAGTCATTGGGGGGTGGTTTTGCGATGGGGGGTCGTCGCATGGTGGCGGTAGCATCGGACACCGCCGCCGTCTTGCGCCAAATGTTCGAAGGGATGAGATGACCACGATGAGACAGAACCGGCTTTCGGGTGGGAAGTATGGGAGCGATCTGCGCCATGAGAACTGACTATTGCGGCGAGCTGGGCGCCCAGAACATCGGGCGGGAGGTTTCGGTGTGTGGGTGGGTGGACCGGCGGCGGGAGCATGGGGAGCACTTGGCGTTCATCGACCTGCGGGATCGCACGGGGGTGGTGCAGTGCGTGGTGGACGAGCGCCATGATCTGCGCTCGGAGTATGTGGTGCGGGTGACCGGCACGGTGCGGGCCCGACCGGAGGACACGGCCAACCCGAAGCTGGCCACTGGAGAGATCGAGATTGGCGACTGCCAGGTAGAGGTGCTGTCGGCCGCCGAGCCGCCGCCGTTCCCGCTCCACTCCCGCACCGAGGTGGACGAGAACGTGCGCCTGCGCTACCGCTACGTCGACCTGCGGGGAGAGCGCCTTCAGCGCAACTTGGAGCTGCGGGCCAAAGTGAACAGCGCCATCCGCCGCTCGATGGAATCTCAGCGCTTTACCGAGATCGAGACCCCGATGCTGGTGGCATCGACTCCTGAGGGGGCCCGCGACTTCGTGGTGCCGTCCCGGTTGCATCCGGGTCGGTTCTACGCCCTGCCCCAGTCGCCCCAGATCTTCAAGCAGCTGTGCATGGTGGGGGGCATCGACCGCTATTACCAGATCGCTCGCTGCCTGCGCGACGAGGATCTCCGGGCCGACCGGCAGTTCGAGTTCATGCAGCTCGACGCCGAGGCCAGCTTCGCAGGCCAAGACGACGTGATGGCCTTCATCACCGAGACGGTTGCTGCCGCCGTGGAGGCGGTCACCGGCACCCGTCCCGATGATCCCATCTTCATGACCTGGACCGATGCCATGGAGCGGTTCGGCTCCGACAAACCCGATGTGCGCTTCGGCATGGAGTTGATAGAGCTGAGCGAGCTGTTCGAGGGCACCGAAGCCAAGGTCTTCCAGGTGGAATGCGTCAAGGGAATCAACTGCAAAGGGGGTGCCCGCAGCCTGGGGCGCAACGCCATCGACGAGCTCACCCGCAAGTGCCAGCAGTGGGGGGCCAAGGGCCTGGCCTGGTTCCGGGTGGGTGACGACGGCACGCTCGATGGCGCGCTGACCAAGTTCATGTCCGACCAGGAGCAGGCTGCGCTCGGTCCGGCCATGGGGGCCGAGCCCGGCGACCTGCTGCTGCTGATCGCCGACCGTCGGCGCAAGGTGCGCGACATCCTCGGTCTGCTCCGACTGGAACTGGGCCGGCCGCCCATCACCGAGGGCGGCCTGCACTTCGTGTGGGTCACCGACTTCCCGCTGTTCGAGTCCATCGACGACCAGGGTCGGCCCATCGCCGCCCACCACCCTTTCACCATGCCCCATCCCGACGATGTGGGACTGCTGGACGGCTCGGGCGAGGAACTGCTGGCAGTGCGCTCCCAGGCCTACGACCTGGTGCTCAACGGCTGGGAGTTGGGGTCGGGCAGCGTGCGGATACACCGGCCCGACATCCAGCGGGCGGTGTTCCGAGCCCTGGGCATCAGCGACGACGATGCCGAAGAGCGATTCGGCTTCCTGCTCGACGCCTTCCGCTTCGGCGCCCCGCCCCATGCCGGGTTCGCTTTCGGCATCGACCGGTTGGTGGCCATCTTGGCCGGGGAGGAGAACATCCGCGAGGTGATCGCCTTCCCCAAGACCCAGTCGGGCGCCGATCCGCTGTCCAACTCGCCCACTCCCATAGCCGACCGCCACCTCGACGAACTCGGCCTGCGCGTTCTCCCGCCCCCCGCCGCGGGGTAGGCCGATGGAGCGCGATAGCCGGGCCAGATGGCGATGAGCGACGACCTGTTCGCCGCCGTCGCCGCCGAGCGCTTGGCCAAGACCGCGCCGCTGGCCGATCGGCTCCGGCCCCGCCGCCTGGACGAGTTGGTGGGCCAGGAGCACCTGCTGGGCCGGGGCAAGCCGCTGCGCAGCCTCATCGAGTCCGACCGGCTGTCGTCGGCCATCTTGTGGGGGCCGCCGGGCACGGGCAAGACCACCATCGCCCGGCTGGTGGCCGGCACCACCGCCCAGGCCTATGTCCAGCTTTCCGCGGTGGCCGCTTCGGTCAAGGACGTGCGAGAGGTCATGGCCTCGGCCCGCGACCGCCTCGGCCAGCACGATCAGGGCACGATCTTGTTTCTCGACGAGGTCCACCGTTTCAACCGGGCCCAGCAGGATGCCCTTCTGCCCGCGGTGGAATCCGGGCTCATCACGCTGATCGGGGCGACCACCGAGAACCCGTATTTCGAGGTGAACCCGCCGCTGCGGTCCCGTTCCACCCTGTTCCGCCTCGAGCCCCTCGATGCCGATGCCCTGGGCGAGCTGTTGCGCCGCGGGCTGCGGGCCGAGGGGGCAGAGGCCGACGACGATGCCCTGGCCCACCTGTCGACGCAGGCTGCGGGGGACGGCCGCCAAGCCCTGACCAGCCTGGAGGTGGCCGTGGCCCTGGCGTCAGCCCGTCTCGACGACCCGCCCCGGGTCACCCTGTCCGATGCCGAGAACGCTCTGGGAGCCAGCGCGGTCCGCTACGGCCGCGACGAGCACTACGACGTGATCAGCGCCTTCATCAAGAGTCTGCGGGGGTCCGACCCCGATGCCGGGCTGTACTGGCTGTCCCGAATGCTGGAGGCGGGGGAGGATCCTCGGTTCATCGCCCGCCGGATGGTGATTCTGGCCTCAGAGGACATCGGCATGGCCGACTCCCAGGCCTTGGTGGTGGCCGATGCTGCGGCCCGGGCGGTGGAGTATGTCGGCCTGCCTGAAGCGCAGCTCAACCTGGCCCACGCTGTGGTCTATCTGGCCACCGCCCCCAAGTCGAACACGGTCACCACGGCACTGGGGAGGGCTCGGGCCGACGCGGGTGACGGTAGCGGAGAGGTGCCGGCCCATCTCCGAGACGCCCACTATCCGGGGGCGGCTGGCCTAGGGCACGGCAAAGGCTACGTGTATCCTCATGATGATCCTCAGGGCTGGGTGAGCCAGCAATATCGCCCTGATCGCTTTGAGGACGAACGCTATTACCATCCTTCGGAACACGGTGCTGAAAAGGAGATACGCCACAGAATGACGGGCCGCAAGAACCACAGCAACGACAGCGAGGAAGGCTGATGCCCAAGCGACTCGTGTGGTTTGCCGCCGGTGCAGGTGCGGGCGCGGCCGGGGCCTCCTACGTGCGCCGCAAGCTGCGCCAGGCCACGCAACGAGCGGTCCCCATCACCGCGGGGGCCAATGCCAGCGCCCGGTTGCGGGCGGCTGCCAATGAGGCTCGGGCCGCTCTGGCCGAGGGCACCGCCGCGGTCCGACGCTATCGGGCCGAGATCGCCCGTCGGGCCCTCGACGACGACCCGCCGGGTCGATAGGACGGCATCTTGATCCCCAAACGAGCCCAGGAGATTCGCAGCGCGTTCACCTCCTTCTTCGGGGAGCGAGGCCACGCCGTGCTCCCGTCGGCCAGCCTCATTCCCCGCGATCCCACGGTGTTGTTCACCGTGGCCGGGATGGTGCCGTTCAAGCCCTACTTCCTGGGTGAGGAAGCATCTCCCCACCCTCGGGCGGTCACCGTCCAGAAGTGCGTGCGGGCCGGAGGCAAGCACAACGACCTGGATGAGATCGGGCTCACCCGCCGCCACCTCACCTTCTTCGAGATGCTGGGCAACTTCAGCTTCGGCGACTACTTCAAGACCGAGGCCATCGACTGGGCCTGGGAGTTCGTCACCGAGGGCTTGGGCTTCGACCCCGACCGACTGTGGATCACCGTCCACCTCAGCGACGACGAGGCTGCCGAGATATGGCGGGACGTGGCCGGCGTGTCTCCCGACCGGATCCAGCGGATGGACGAGGACAACTACTGGCGCATGGCCGACACCGGCCCCTGCGGCCCCTGCTCGGAGATCTTCTTCGACAAGGGGCCGGAGTTCGGCCCCGACGGCGGCCCGGCCCACGGCGGTGACGAGCGCTTCCTGGAGTTCTGGAACCTGGTCTTCATGCAGTTCGACCAGCGCCCCGACGGCCAGGTCCCGCTGCCCAAGCCCAGCATCGACACTGGTGCTGGCCTGGAGCGGATCCTCACCCTGATCCAAGGGGTGGAGTCGGTGTTCGACATCGACGAGATGGCCGAGCTGGTGGGCGAGGCATCGGCGGTGACCGGGGTGAAGCTGGGGGCGGCCGAGCACAGCGACGTCACCCTGCGGATATTGGCCGAGCACGCCCGCACCATGACATTCCTCATCTCCGACGGGGTGTTCCCCTCCAACGAGGACCGGGGCTACGTGCTGCGCCGCATCATGCGCAGGGCCATTCGCCGGGCCTACCTGCTCGGCGTCACGGAGGTGATCACCCCCCAACTGGTGGACAAGGTGGTCGACATCATGGGTGCCGACTATCCCGACATCGCGGCCAATCACAGCTTCGTCCGAGATGTGGTGGCCCGCGAGGAAGAAGGGTTCCGGACCACGCTCGCCCAGGGGTCCCAGATTTTGGACGACGCCATCGACCGCCTCGGCGAAGACGAGGCTTTGCCCGGCGATCTGGCCTTCTTGCTGCACGACACCTATGGCTTCCCGGTGGAGGTCACCGAGGAGACGGCCCGGGAACGGGGAGTGGCGGTAGACCGGGCCGGCTTCGACCAGCACATGGAGGGCCAGCGGACCCGGGCCCGCCAGGACTTCGACGCCCGACACCGCACCACGGCCGATGTCTCGTCCTATGCCGCGCTGGTGGCCGAGCACGGTCCCACCGAGTTCGTCGGCCGGGACTTCGACACCGCCCAAGCCGTGGTGTTGGCCGTGACCGACGACGGCATCGTCTTGGACCGGAGCCCGTTCTATGCCGAAGCAGGCGGCCAGGTCGGCGATACCGGAACCATTACCTCGCCCACCGGCCGGGCCGAGGTGACCGACACCACCTATGTGGTGCCCGAGTTGCACCTGCACCACGCTGCGGCAATCGACGGCCAGATTGCCGTGGGCCAAACGGTGATCGCCTCCATCCACGCCGACCGCCGGGCGGCCATTCGGCGCAACCACACGGCCACCCACCTGCTGCATTGGGCGTTGAAGGAGGTCTTGGGCGACCACGTGAAACAGCAGGGCTCGATGGTGGCTGACGACCGGCTGCGCTTCGATTTCACCCACTTCGAGGCGCTGACCGACGAGCAGATCACCGAGATCGAGCGCCTGGCCAACGCCGACATCCTGGAGAATCCCCCGACCCGCAACTATGAGACGTCGATGGCCGAGGCCATGGAGGCCGGGGCCATCGCCTTTTTCGGCGACAAGTACGGCGACCGGGTGAGGGTGCTCGAGGCTGGGCCCCACTCTGTGGAGCTGTGCGGGGGCACCCATGTGCGGGCGCTGGGCGACATCGGCCCGGTGAAGATCGTCTCGGAGGGCTCCATCGGCGCCAACATCCGCCGCATTGAGGCGGTGAGCGGCACCCGCCCGGTCGAGCTGCTCACCGAGCGGGAGGAGACCATGGCTCTGACCGCGGAGCGCTTGGGGGTGCCCGTGGATCAGCTGTTGGTGGGGGCCGACAAGCGCATGGCTGAGATCAAGGGCCTTCGGGCCGAGCTGGCCGAGCTCCGTCGGGCGGCGTCGTCGGACCAGTCCGGCGATCTGGCCCAGCAGGCCGTGGACGGGGTGGTGGTGGCCGCGGTCGAGGGCGTGGACCGGGGCCAGCTGCGCGATCTGGCCATCGCCACCCGAGACCGCCCCGGTGTGGCCGCGGTGGTGCTGGGGGCGGCGCCCGATGGAGGCGGTGCGGCCCTGGTGGCGGCGGTGGCCGCCGACTGCGACCTGAACGCCGGCGAGCTCATCGCCGAAGCGGCTGCCACCATCGGCGGCGGCGGGGGCCGGGACGCCAAGCTGGCCATCGCCGGCGGTCGGGACCCGTCGCGGCTGGATGAAGCCCTCGAACAAGTGCGGGCCGCGGCTGGCATCGCGGGGTAGCGGTGGGTCGGGCGCTGGGCATCGACCTCGGTGAGCGCCGCATTGGCGTGGCGGTCTCCGACTCCGATGGACGGGTGGCCACCCCGCTGACCGTCATCAAGCGCACCGGCAGCCGGAATCGTGACCACGAGAAGATCGCGGAGTTGGTCGACGAGTACGAGGCCGGCGTGGTGGTGGTGGGCCTTCCCCTGTCGCTGGACGGCGGAACCGGTCCGGCCGCTCTCGGTGCCCAACGCGAGGCCCAGCAACTGGAAGCGGCCGTGGGGGTGCCGGTGTTGACCCACGACGAGCGGCTGACCACGGTCATCGCCGAGCAGGCGCTGGCCGAGTCGGGCCTTCGCGGCAAAGCTCGCCGCCGCCGGGTCGACATGGTGGCCGCTTCGGTGATCCTCCAAGGCTGGCTCGATGGGACTGACTCGGAGTCGCGGCCATGACATGCGGAGTCATGCAAGGCTGGCTGGACTCGTCATGAGCACCGAAGAGGACTGGGACTGGTTGCCCCGAAGAACCTCGACCCTCACCCGGGTGATCATCCTGCTGGGCTTGATGGGCGTGGTGGTGCTGATAGCCACGCTGCTGGTCAAGGGCTGGATCGACGATCGCCTCGACCCCCCCGGTGACGAGGGTTCCGAGCTGGTGGTGAACATCCCCCAGGGCGCATCCATCAACGACATCGCCCGCATCCTCCAAGACGAGGGGGTGGTGGCCAACTCCACGGTGTTCCGCTACTACCTGCGCTACAAGGGCGCCGGCGATTTCCAGGCCGGGAACTACGTCTTGAACGAGGACATGGCGGTGTGGCGGGCCAAGGACGTGCTGCTGGCCGGTCCTGCTGCCAGCCCGGCTGAGGACGCCTTCCGGGTGGTGCTGCCCGAGGGCCTTACCCTGGCCCAGATACGAGCTGAGCTTCTGGCTCAAGTCGCCACCTTCAACGAGGAGGACTTGGCCCGGGCCATTGCCTTCCCGCCGTTGCGGTCCGACTACCAGCCGGCCAACAGCACCCTGGAGGGGATGTTGTTCCCCGACACCTATCTGCTCGACGGGGCCACCGCGGAGGACGAGGCCGCCCTTGTCGTGCGGCTGGTCGAGCAGTTCGACTCGGTGGCCGCGGAGGTGGGCTTGGACGCAGCCTCCGACACGTTGGGGGTGAGCCCGTACGAAGCGGTCATCGTGGCCTCGCTCATCGAAAAGGAGGCCCTCATCGACGAGGACCGGGCCAAAATTGCCCGGGTGATCTACAACCGCTTGGGCTTCGACATGCCGCTCCAGATCGACGCTGCGGTGCGCTACGCGGTGAACAAGCCATCTGAGCCGCTGACCCTCGCCGATTTGAGGGTGGACAACCCCTACAACGTGTACAACCGGACCGGCCTCCCGCCCGGCCCCATCGCCGCGCCCGGACGGGCGTCGCTGGAGGCGGCGTTGAACCCCGAAGACGGCTTTTGGCTGTTCTACGCCCGCACCGATGATCCGGCACCCGGCGCCCACACCTTCAGCACCACCTTCGAGGATCACGAGGCTGCGGTGGCCCTTTGTCGGGAAAGGGATCTGGGGTGCTGATCCCCATTGGGCTTGATCCCGACGCTGTGGTCGCGGCCGGGGTGATCGGCTTTCCCGTTCGCCACTCCCTGTCGCCGGTCATCTGCCAGGCCGCGTTCGACGAGTTGGGCCTGGATTGGGTGTATGCCGCCTTTGAAGTAGGGCCAGGAGAGGCCGCCCGGGCTCTTGACGACATGCGGGAGCGGGGCATGGCCGGTTTGTCGGTGACCATGCCCCACAAGGCCGACGTGGCCGCGGCGGTGGACGAACTGAGCCTTGCCGCCGCGGCCCTGGGGGTGGTGAACTGCGTGGCCCGCGACGAGGAGCGGCTCATCGGCCACAACACTGACGGGGCCGGATTCTGCGATGCCCTGCTGGCCGACGGGGTGGAGCTGGCCGGGGTCAGCTGCGCCGTTCTGGGGGCGGGCGGGGCCGCCCGGGCAGTGGTGGCCGAGTTGGCCCGCCGGGGGGTTGGCGAGGTGGCGGTGGTCGCCCGGCGACCGGATCGGGCCGTCGCAGCCGCGGCCTTAGCCGGATCGGTGGGCACCATGGCTAATCCGTCCGACGTGGGACGGTACCGCTTGGTGGTGAACGCCACTCCGGTGGGGATGGCCGAAACCGAGGGGTCCGGACGCCTGCCGCTTGATCCTGACCTCTTGCATCCAGGCCAGCATGTGGCCGAGTTGGTCTACAACCCGCTTCAGACTCCGTTGCTGGCCGAATGCCAGCGGCGGGGCGTGGCTGCGTCCACCGGTGTGGGGATGCTGGTGTACCAGGCCGCTCACGCCGTGCGGATATGGACCGGGTATGAGCCTCCGGTGGAGGCGATGACTGCCGCGGCCACGGCGGCACTGGCAAGTCGATGAGCCAAGCAGAAGACGCTATTGAGCCGAGGTCATTTCCATGAGCAGAGCCGCCATGGTGATCGCCGGGGTGGCCATCGGCTTTGTTGCCGGTCGGCGCCTCCTCCCGGTTCTGTGGAAGTTCCAAGTGCGCGACAGCCGATCTTTGCGGGTGCTGGTTACTGCCCTCACCGCCATGTCCCTGGGTATTGCAGGCGGTGTTTTGGGCACGACTTGGGATGTGGTCCCGGTGTGGGTGCTCTTCGTTGCCCTGGCCGGAGTCACCACGGTGGATCTGTTCCACTACCGCATCCCCAATGCCATCGTGTTCCCCGCCGTGGTGGTATTGCTGTCGCTGATCTGCCTCATCTCCCTGCTGCGAAGCCAGCCCGGTGCCATCGGCCAGTCGGTCGCCGCCGCCGGGCTCTATGGCGGTGTCATGGCCATCTTGCACTCGGCATCGGGAGGCAGCCTCGGTTGGGGCGACGTGAAGCTGGCCTTGCCGATGGGTTTGGTGCTCGGCTGGGTGGGCTCCGGCTACGGCCAGTCGCTGCTGGCCGTGCTGCTGGCCTTCGGCTTGGCCTCGCTTCTCGGAGCGGTTATGGGCGTGATCGTGTGGGGAATCCGCAAGTGGGGCATCGAACTCCTGCCCGATCCCCTCGCCGACCCCAACAACCCCCGCCCCACCGTCTTCCCTTTTGCCCCGTCGATGGCTGTCGCCACCGCGGTCGCGGTACTGGTCATCCCTGTAATGAGCTGAAATATAAGAAAATATCAAAAATATTGGAAAATACAGTGAAAGCCGAGGTTGAACCTGCTATATTTGAGGCATCGAAGCCGCACTCACCTCCCTCCTCAGCGTGTTGATTGCCCTGGTCCTGGGCGGCTTCGCTTGGCTGCGCTCAGACATAGTGCGGCTGGCAAGCCGAGTCGATGACCTCAGCAATCGGGTTGCCAAGATCGAAGTCATCGTCGATGGTCTGGCTAACCGGGTTGCGAAGATCGAGGGCATGTTGGAAGATCGCCAATAGGCATCTGCCGGAGCGGCTGACGATAAGTGCTCTCAGTGCAGCGGTAGCCCACTTGTAGTATCGCGTTGTGGAACCTAGGCCCCATGTGGCCCTCATCGGGATGATGGGGTCGGGGAAGTCAACGGTGGGCTTTTGGCTGGCCCAGTCGGAGGGACTGCGGTTCGTCGACCTCGACGCGGCCATCGAGGAATGCCAAGGTCGTTCGATCTCGGAGATATTCGCTGCTGACGGCGAAGATCACTTTCGCGATTTGGAGCAGGAGGTACTGGCCCAGTGGCTGGTATCTGCCCAGCCATTGGTGGTCTCCTGCGGCGGAGGGATTGTTCTGCGGGGCGAGAACCGGGCGCTGCTGAGCGATCGGGCTTGGGTGTGCTGGTTGCGGGCCACAATTGAAACGCTGGGCCAGCGGGTGCGAGCCGGCGAGAACCGCCCGCTGCTGGGGGCCGACCCGATGGCCGATCTCACCGCCATCAGTGCCGCTCGGTCGGAGTTCTACGCCAAGACGGCCCACGAGATTGTCGACGTGGACGGCCTGGGGGCCGAACAGGTGGCTGAGCGCATCAGGCGAGTCTGGCCTCGGCCGGTACCGGCCCGATGAGCGTCGAAACCGGCCTCATGGGCGCGATCCGGGTTCCGGTCGAGTTGGGGGAGCGGTCCTATGAGGTCTGGGTCGGCCCCGGGGTCCGCCATTGTCTGGCCGAGGTCGTTCCCCCCGACGTGAGCCGGGTGGCGGTGGTCACCCAGGCCGCAGTGGCCGACGCCGGCATCACCGTGGACCCCGGTGTGGAGCACCGGGTATTCATCACCGACAACGGCGAGCAGATCAAGACGCTGGGTGTGGTGGAGGAGCTGTGCCAGGAGTTCGCCCAGTGGGGCCTCAATCGCCGCGACGCGGTGGTGGCCGTGGGCGGAGGCGCGGTCACCGACCTGGGCGGGTTCGCCGCGGCCGTCTACCACCGGGGCATCCGGGTGGTGTTTGTATCCACCACCCTGCTGGGCCAAATCGACGCCTCGGTCGGCGGCAAGACCGGTGTCAACCTCCCGGAGGGCAAGAACTTGGTGGGCGCCTTCTGGCAGCCCGCCGCGGTGCTCTGCGATACCGAAGCGCTGGAGACCTTGCCCTCCGAGGAGATGCGGTCGGGCCTAGGGGAAATGGCCAAGTATCACTTCATTGCCGATGCAAACCTCGATGCCCTGAGTCTGCCCGAGCGCATCGCCCGCTGCGTGCAGATCAAAGCCGAGGTGGTAGCGGCCGACGAGCGCGAGTCCGGCCGCCGGGCGGTGCTCAACTACGGCCATACTTTGGCCCACGCCCTCGAAGCCCACGGCGGCTACGACCTCCGCCACGGCGAAGCGGTAGCGGTCGGCCTCATCTACGCCGCCGAACTGGCCCACCGCACGGGGCGCATCGACGCCGAGCGGGTGGACGAGCACCGCCGAGTGGTCGGCGGCTATGACCTGCCCACCTGCCTGCCCGCCGGGGCCGATGCCGACGCCCTCGTCGCCCTGTTCAACCGGGACAAGAAGGCAGTCGACGGGGTCACCTTCATGCTGGACGGCCCCGACGGAATCCAACCGGTTAACGGGCTGGCGCCTGCCCTGCTGCGAGAAACACTGGAGGCCATTAGATGAATCGGTGCCGCAACAATGCCGTGGAAGGAAGCAAATGAGCCAGACAATCCTGCTCTTGTCGGGGCCCAACTTGAACCTGCTGGGCGACCGGGAGCCCGAGGTGTACGGCCCCGACACCCTGGACGACCACGTGGCCACCGCGTCCGCCACCGCTGGTCGTCACGGTCTTGCTATCGAGCATCACCAGTCCAACGACGAGGCCACGCTCATAAACCACATCCACCAGGCTCGGGGCCGGTGTGCGGCCATCATCATCAACCCCGGCGCGTTCACCCACTACTCCTGGGCCATCCACGACGCATTGGCCGCCTTCGAGGGTCCGGTGGTGGAACTGCACCTGTCCAATCCCAACGCCCGGGAACCGTGGCGCCACACTTCGGTTGTCTCCCCCGTGGCCATCGGCACCATCGTGGGATTCGGCGGCCACGGCTACGAGCTGGCGGTGGAAGCGGCGGCCCGACTGCTGGCATGAGCGAACTCCTTGTCTCCGGCGAACTCGTCCCTATGGATGTGGCGGGGCGGGCGGACAGGGTTCGGGCCGCGGCGGCCGATGCCGAGTGCGACGCACTTCTGGTGACCAACCTGATCAATGTTCGCTATCTCACCGGGTTCACCGGCACGGCCGGCCTGGCCTGGCTCGGCGCCGACGAACTGCTATTGGTCACCGACCGCCGCTACGCCGAGCAAGCCGAGTTTGAAACCAGCCGGGCCGGCGTGGAGATCCGCATCGAGATCACCAACGACGCCCCCAGGGAGATACTGGCGGCGGCCCCCTCCGACGGGGATCGAATCGGCTTGGAGGCGGCCTCGGTGAGCTGGGCCGACCAGCGCCAGTACGCCGAATGGTTCAGCGCCGAGTTGGTGCCCACCACCGGAGTGGTGGAGCGGTGTCGGCAGATCAAGGACGACGGTGAAATCAACCGCATGGCCAAGGCCGCCGCCATCGCCGATGCCGCGCTGGCCGAAGTCCGCCTCCTCCTGGCCGAGGGTCCCACCGAAAAGGACGTGGCCTTGGCCCTGGACACCGCCGTTCGCCGCCTGGGGGCCGAAAAGAGCGCCTTCACCACCATCGTGGCGGCGGGCCCGAATGCCGCTCTGCCCCACATCAGGCCCACCGATCGCCCCATCGGGTCGGGTGAGCTGGTGATCGTGGACATGGGGGCGGTGGTGGACGGCTACCGCTCCGACATGACCCGCACCATGGCGGTGGGCGAGCCCGACCCCGAGGCCCAAAAGGTGTTCGAGATCGTGCGGGACGCCCAGCAGCTCGGCGTGGAGCAGATTTCCCCCGGCGCTCCCATCTCCGATGTGGACAAGGCTTGTCGAGACCGCATCGACGCCGACGGCTGGTCCGATGCCTTCGTCCACGGCACCGGCCACGGCGTGGGTCTCGACATCCACGAGCAGCCCTGGGTGCGGGCCAAAGCCACCGAATCCCTCGAAGTCGGTCAAGTCATCACCGTGGAGCCCGGCGTGTATCTGCCCGGTTTCTGCGGCGCTCGGGTGGAGGACACCGTGGTGGTGACCGAGGACGGCCCGCAGCGGCTGACCCGGTCGCCCAAGACGCTCGCTGTGGCCTGAGAACCCGACAGTTGGAGCGGGCAGTTGGGCGGTGCTCGCTGTGGCCTGAGAACACGGCATGGGCCAGACTTTGCCCATGCCCACGATCACCACCAACGACCTCAAGAACGGCATGACGCTGAACCTCGACGACGGCCTGTTCAACGTGGTCGAGTTCCAGCACGTCAAGCCGGGCAAGGGCGGGGCATTCGTGCGCACCACCCTCAAGAACGCCCGCACCGGGGCGGTGCTCGACCGCACGTTCCGAGCGGGGGAGAAGGTGGAGCGGGCCAACATCGACCGCCGGGAGATGCAGTACCTCTACAACGACGGCGAGAGCTTTGTGTTCATGGACAGCGAGACCTACGAGCAGCTTTATGTGGGCGCCGAAGTGCTGGGCGACGCGGTCAACTACCTGGTGGAGAACAACTCGGTGATCCTCGGCATGTTCGGTACCGAGATCGTGGGCACCGACCTGCCCGCCGCAGTGGAGCTCGACATCGCCCAGACCGAGCCCGGCGTGCAGGGCGACCGGGTGTCAGGAGCCACCAAACCGGCCACATGCCAGACCGGCCTGGTGGTGCAGGTGCCGTTGTTCTTGAATCCCGGCGACCGCATCAAGGTGGACACCCGCAGCGGTGCCTACATCAGCCGGGCATGACCCACCCCGATTGACGAGCCGGGGTTCCAGAGCGAGATGAACACGCCCGATCCACTGGTTGCCGGATCACAGCGCCACCAAGTGCGGGAGCGGGCGATGGGCCTGCTCTATGAAGCCGAGGCCAAGGGCATCGACATGGCCGACCTGCTGGCCGCCCAAGAACTCCCCCCCGATCCCTACGCCCACACCCTGGTCACCGGCGTGGCCTTCCATCAGGACGAGATCGATGCCCGCCTAGAGGATCTGTCCGACCGCTGGCCGGTGGCCCGGATGCCAGCGTTGGATCGGGCCATCCTGCGCCTGGCCAGCTTCGAGCTCTCCCACAGCACCGACATCCCCATCGCCGTCATCATCAACGAAGCCGTTGAGCTGGCCCACGAGTACTCCACCCCCGCCTCCGCCAGCTTCATCAACGGCCTCCTATCCCAAGTGGCCACCACCTCTCGCCCATCCGAGGGCGAATAGAAATACCATCCGCCCGTTCGGCGTCGCAGTGTGTATAGTCACACTGGCAACCGTGAAGTGGGTCCGGTGAGGCTCACACGGATGAGAGGAACTTGAGCTTGGCTGAACGCGAGCGCCGTCGAACGCCCCCCTATGGGGGCGTTTTCGTTGCCCGCACTCGGGTGATGGACGAGGAGGACATCAAGCGGGCCACATGGCGCATGGCCCACGAGATCATCGAGCGCAATCACGGCCTTGACGGCGTGGTGATCGTGGGCCTGCAAACCGGCGGGGTGTGGCTGGCCGCAGAGATCGCCGAAGCTCTGAACGAGATCGAAGGGGTCCAGCCACCCTTGGGAACCCTGGATGTGGCCTTCCACCGCGACGACATCGGCCTTCGGCCCCTGCTGCCGGAGGCGCCCACCAATATCCCGTTCAACCTCGACGGCCAAGCGGTGGTGATGATCGACGACGTGCTTTACACCGGCCGAACCATCCGGGCTGCGCTGGACGCGCTGAACACCTATGGGCGCCCCCGGACCGTGCAGTTGGCGGTGATGGTGGACCGGGGTCACCGGGAACTCCCCATCCGCCCCGATTACGTGGGCAAGAACCTGCCCACCCGCCGCGACGAGATGGTGGACGCCCACCGCGACGGCGTCGATCTCGGGGAGATCGTCAAATGAAGCACCTTCTTTCGATCAACGACCTGGGGGCCGAGGGGATCAACGAGGTGTGCCGCTTGGCCGACCACTTCACTGAGGTGTCGCAGCGCCCCATTCCCAAGGTTCCCGCCCTGCGGGGCCGCACGGTGGCCATGCTGTTCTACGAGGACTCCACCCGCACCCGGCTCTCGTTCGAGGTGGCGGCCCGGCGGCTGTCGGCCGACGTGATGGGCTTCAGCGTGTCCGCCTCGTCGGTGAACAAGGGGGAGTCGGTGCGCGACACGGTACACACCATCACGGCCATGGGCCCTGATGCCATCGTGGTGCGCCACCGCTCCGCCGGGGTCCCTCAGCAGGTGGCTGGCTGGACCGGTGCCAGCGTGATCAACGCCGGCGACGGCTGGCACGAGCATCCCACCCAGGCGCTGCTCGACTGCTACACCATCCGCGACCGGCTCGGCTCGGTTTCCGGGCGGCGCATCGTGATCGTGGGCGACATCAAGCACTCCCGGGTGGCCCGCTCCTGCGTGCTGGCGTTCACCGCGCTGGGGGCCAAGGTCACGCTGGTGGCCCCCCCCACGCTGCTGCCCCCGGCAATGGACTCTTGGCCGGTGGACGTTTGCACCAGCCTGGACGCGGTGCTCAGCGATTGCGACGTGGTGTACGGGCTGCGGGTGCAACAGGAGCGCCAGTCTGAGGCGTTGCTGCCGTCGCTGCGGGAGTACACCGCCCAGTGGGGGCTCACCGTGGACCGGGCCGCTCGGCTGCCCGCAGGAGCGCTGGTGATGCATCCCGGTCCGGTGAATCGGGGGGTGGAGATCGCCCCGGAGGTGCTGGATCGGCCCAACGCCACCCTCAACGAGCAGGTCCGCCACGGCGTGGCCGTGCGCATGGCCGTTCTCTACCTCCTGCTGGCCGCCGACCCCGGTCTTCAGCCCGAAGGCGAGGCCGCATGAGCCCTAAAGGCGGAGACGCATGAGCACAATCATCAAGAGCGGCTTGGTGGTCGACCAGACCGGAGAGCGCACCGCCGATGTTGTGGTCGACGATGGCCGAATTGCCGCGGTCGGCCCCGATTTGTCGGGCGATGAGATCTTGGATGCCGCGGGCTGCGTGGTGGCGCCCGGTTTCGTGGACCTGCACGCCCACCTGCGCCAGCCGGGGGCGGAGGAGGCCGAGACCATCGAGACGGGGGGGTGGGCCGCAGTTCGGGGCGGGTTCAGCGCGGTGGTGGCCATGCCCAACACCAATCCGCCCATCGACTGCGCCGCGGTGGTGCAGGAAGTGCTGGCCTTGGGCCGCCTGGCGCCGTGCGACGTTTACACGTCGGGCGCCATCACCGTGGGCCGCAAGGGAGACCAGCTGGCGCCGATGGCCGAGATGGCTGCGCTGGGCGTGCGCCTTTTCACCGACGACGGCAACGGGGTGCAAGAGGCCGGGCTCATGCGGAGGGCCATGGAATACGCCGCCGGTCTCGGGGCGGTGCTGGCCCAGCACTGCGAGGTCGATTCGCTGGCCGCGGGGGGTGCGATGCACGAGGGGGAGTGGTCGAGCCGCCTGGGCATTCCCGGCGTGCCCGCCGAGGCCGAGGAGCTGATGGTGATGCGCGACATCGCCCTCAGCCGCTTCACCGGGGCCCCCGTCCACTTCCAGCACCTGTCCACCGGGGGCTCCATCGCCATGGTGCGGGCCGCCCGCCAAGCCGGGGTGGCGGTGACCGCCGAGGCAGCCACCCACCACTTCACCCTCACCGACGAGGACTGCGCCTCCTACGATCCGGTGTTCAAGGTCAACCCGCCCTTGCGCCCGGCCGATGATCGAGATGCAGTGCGAGCGGGGCTGGCTGACGGGGCGGTGGACGCCATCGCCACCGACCACGCCCCCCACACTCCCGACGCCAAGGAGTTGCCCTTCGACCAGGCCCCACCGGGGATGCTCGGCCTGGAGACCGCTCTGGCCCTGGCGCTGACCGAGTTGGATCTGCCTGTCGCCGAGGTGGTGGGGCTGCTCAGCTGGCGGCCGGCGGCCATCGCCGGTTTAGGCGGGGTCCACGGCGGGCCGATCGAACCCGGTGCTGCGGCCAACCTGTGCGTGTTCGACCCCGAAGAGACGTGGACCGTGGACCCCGACAACCTGGCCAGCCGCTCCCGCAACACGCCCTATGCCGGGCGCGAAGTGCGGGGCCGGGTGCGCCACACCATCGTCGGAGGAGTGCCCGTGCTGGTTGATCAGGAGATGCGGCCATGATCCGGCCCGCGGCATTGGTGCTCAGCGACGGCGAGGTGTTCGAGGGTGAGGCCATCGGCGCTGATCCGCCCGGTGGGATCACCTCCGGCGAGGTGGTGTTCAACACCGTGCTCACTGGCTATCAGGAGGTGATCACCGATCCGTCCTATGCCGGGCAGATCATCACCTTCACCTACCCCCACATCGGCAACTACGGCGTCGCCCCGGATGACCACGAGAGCCGCCGTCCGTTCTGTCGGGGAGTGATCGTGCGGGACATGGCCCGCCGCCGCTCCAATTGGCGCTCAATCGGCGACCTCGAGGCCTTTCTGTCCGACCAGGGCATCGCCGGGCTGGCCGGGGTGGACACCCGGCGGCTCACCACCCACATCCGCGACGCGGGGGCCATGCCCGGTGCCTTTGGGACCGCGGCGGAGTCGGACTTGCGGGCCGCGGCCGAGGCCGAACCCGGTACCGACGGGATCGACCTGGTGGCCACCGTGACTCGCTCCGAATCCGAGCATTTCGCCAGCACCAGGGACGACGGAAAGCGGCCCCACCGGGTGGTGGCCCTGGATTTTGGGCTCAAAGCCACCATCGTCCGCCACCTGCGGACCATCGCCGAAGTGGGGGTGGTACCGGCCCGCACCGCCGCGGCCGACATCTTGGCCCGACAGCCTGACGGGGTGTTCTTGTCCAACGGTCCCGGCGACCCCACCGCGGTGGAGGGCGCGGCGGATACCATTTCGGGCCTGCTGGGCGAGGTGCCGATCTTCGGCATCTGCCTGGGCCACCAATTGCTGGCCGCCGCGCTGGGCGGGGAGATCGAGAAGCTCCCCTTCGGGCACCACGGGGGCAACCACCCGGTGCGCAACCTGGCCACCGGTGCGGTGGAGATCACCAGCCAGAACCACAACTTCTGCGTGGCCGACAGCTCCATTCCCGGTGCCGACATCACCCACATCAACCTCAACGACCACACCGTGGAGGGCCTCCGCTGCCGCGACCTGCCCGCATTCAGCGTTCAGTACCATCCCGAAGCCGGCCCCGGCCCCCACGATTCCCGCTATCTCTTCTCTCTCTTTGACGAACTCATGTTTGGCTCTCATGCCTAAGCGGACCGACATCGAGTCGATCCTCCTCATCGGCTCCGGCCCCATCGTGATCGGCCAGGCCTGCGAGTTCGACTACTCCGGCACCCAGGCCTGCCGGGTGCTGCGCGAAGAGGGCTATCGGGTGGTGCTGGCCAACTCCAACCCGGCCACCATCATGACCGACCCCGAGTTCGCCGACGCCACCTACGTGGAACCGCTCAGCGCCGAGGTGCTAACCAGCATCATCCATCGGGAGCAGCCCGATGTGCTGCTGCCCACCCTGGGCGGCCAGACCGCGCTCAACCTGGCCATGGAGCTGATCGAGTCGGGGGTGGCGGACAAGTACGGGGTGGAGGTGATCGGCGCCAACCAGACCGCCATCGCCACCGCCGAGGACCGGGCCCAGTTCCGACAGGCCATGATCGACATCGGGCTGCCCGTGCCCCCGTCGGCTACCGCCCACACCCTGGATGAGGCCATGGAGATCATGGAGCGCATTGGGCTGCCGGTGATCATCCGCCCGGCCTACATCCTGGGCGGCACCGGCACCGGCATTGCCCACACCCCCGAGCAGGGCCGGGAGATGTGCGCCCGCGGCCTGGCCGCCAGCCCCATCAGCGAGATCCTCATCGAGCAGTCGATCGCCGGCTGGAAGGAGTACGAGCTGGAGGTGATGCGCGACCGGGCCGACAACTGCGTGGTGGTCTGCACCATCGAGAACCTCGACCCCATGGGGGTCCACACCGGCGATTCCATCACCGTGGCCCCGGCCCAGACCCTGTCGGATGTGGAATACCAGGTGTTGCGCGACGCCGCCTTCGCCTGCATCCGCCGGGTGGGAGTGGAAACCGGCGGCTCCAACATCCAGTTCGCGGTGAATCCCGACAACGGCGAGTACGTGATCATCGAGATGAACCCGAGGGTGTCGCGCTCGTCGGCGCTGGCCTCCAAGGCCACCGGCTTCCCCATCGCCAAGATCGCGGCTCGCCTGGCGGTGGGCTATACCCTCGACGAGATTCCCAACGACATCACCGAGAAGACCCCGGCCTGCTTCGAGCCGGTTATCGACTACGTGGTGACCAAGGTGCCCCGATGGGCGTTCGAGAAGTTCTCCGGGGTATCGGGGGTGCTCAACACCCAGATGCAGTCGGTGGGGGAGGTCATGGCCATCGCTCGCACCTTCACCGAGTCGCTCCAAAAGGGGCTGCGCTCGCTGGAGCTGGGCCGCCACGGCCTCAACGCCGACCCGGCTGAGGCCGCCTACGACCCCTTCAGCGATGAGGAGCTGTTGGCCGCCGCGGCGGTGCCCACCCCTGAGCGGATCTTCCAGCTCGAGGCCCTGCTGCGGCGGGGGCGAACGGTTGAGGAGCTGTTCGAGGCCACCAAGGTGGACCCGTGGTTCTGCGATCAGATCCTCCAGATCACCGAGGAACGGGCCGCGCTCAGCGAGTGTGGCTTCGAGGCCATGACCCCCCGGATGTGGAAGCGGGCCAAGCAGTTCGGATTCTCCGACGAGCAGCTCGGCTACCTCTGGCAGGTGCCGCCGGGCGAGGTTCGGGCCGCCCGCATCGCCGTCGGCGTAGAGGCCACGTTCAAGACGGTGGACACCTGCTCGGCCGAGTTCGAAGCCGAGACCCCGTACCACTACTCCACCTATGAGGACGTCAGCGAGGTGGAGCCCTCCGATCGGGCCAAGGTCATCATCTTGGGGTCGGGTCCCAATCGGATCGGCCAGGGGATCGAATTCGACTACTGCTGCGTCCACGCCTGCTTCGCGCTGTCGGAGGCCGGCTACGAGACCATCATGGTCAATTGCAATCCGGAGACGGTGTCCACTGACTACGACACCAGCGACCGCCTCTATTTCGAGCCCCTCACCGAAGAGGACGTTCGCAACGTGATCGACGCCGAGCTCCGGTCGTCGCAGATCGCCGGTGGCCCCGGCATCGCCGGGATCGTGGTGTCGCTCGGCGGTCAGACGCCGCTCAAGCTGGCCGGCGTGCTGCCCGATGGACTGGTGGTGGGCACCAGCCCCGACAGCATCGACCTGGCCGAGGACCGGGAGCGGTGGAACGCCCTGTGCGCCCGCCTCGACATCCCCCAGCCGGCCGGGGGCACCGCCGCCACCACCGACGAGGCCTTGGCGGTGGCCGACCGCATTGGCTACCCCGTGCTGGTGCGGCCCTCCTATGTGCTGGGAGGCCGGGCCATGGTCATCGTCTACACCGACGACGACCTGCGAGACGCCATGGCCGAGTTGGCCGCCTCGGGCTCGTTGGGGCGCGAGGGCGGGCTGTCGGCAGAGCGTCCGGTGCTGATCGACCGCTTCTTGGAAGACGCCACCGAGGTGGACGTGGATGCCATCCGGGACATGTACGGCGAGGTGCTCATCGGCGGAGTGATGGAGCATGTGGAGGAGGCCGGCGTCCACTCCGGCGACAGCGCCTGCCTGTTGCCGCCGGTCCACCTCTCCGAGGCCACCGTGGCCCTGCTGGAGCGCCACGTGAAGGACATCGCCCGGGCATTGGACGTGGTGGGGTTGATCAACGTGCAGTTTGCGGTCAAGCAGTACGGCATCGGCGCCGCCGATCAGGTGTTCGTGCTGGAGGCCAACCCCCGGGCGTCGCGGACCGTGCCGTTCGTGGCCAAGGCCACCGGCGTGCCCCTGGTGAAGGTGGCCACTCGGGTCATGATGGGGGCTAGCTTGGCCGATCTGCGCCAGGAGGGCCTGCTGGGCCGTCGGGCCAGCGGCGACCACATCTCGGTGAAGGAGGCAGTGCTGCCGTTCAACAAGTTCCCCGAGGCCGATGCCATCTTGGGGCCGGAGATGAAGTCCACCGGCGAGGTCATGGGCATCGATCTGCGGCCCGGCCTGGCCTTCGCCAAGAGCCAGATCGCCGCGGGGTCGCCGCTGCCCGACCACGGCACCGTGCTGATGTCGATGGCCGACCGGGACAAGGCGGCCGGGGTGAGGATGGCCCAGGAGTTCACCGGTTTGGGCCTGTCCATTGCGGCCACGTCGGGTACCGCGGCGGCGTTGTCCGACGCCGGCATTCCGGTGGCCGAAGTGGTGGCCAAGGTGGGCGAAGGAGGCCCCGACGTGGTGGAGCTGATCGACAGCGGCCGGGTGCAGCTAGTGGTCAACACCCCGAGGGGCCGGGGATCGCGGGCCGATGGCGACCACATCCGCCGGGCGGCCAGCCGCAACCGGGTGCCGCTTTTGACCACCGCCTCCGCCGGCTTGGCCGCGGCTGACGGCATGGCCGACTGGTCCGGCCACCAACTGCGGGTGCGGACCCTCCAGGAGTATCACCGCGGGGTGACCAGCGATCAGCTGGCGCTCGACCTGTGAGTTCGACCTGATGAGACGCGGCGCTCCGACACTGACGTTGGGCACCGGCCAATGAATCGTTACCGCGACAAGACAGAGTTGGGCACCGCCATCGGCACGGTGCGGTTGCCCAACCCGGTGATGACCGCTTCGGGCACGGTGGGCCACGGTGCCGAATTGGCCCGCTACCTGGACTACTCGGAGCTGGGCGCGGTGGTGGTCAAATCGCTGGCCCCCTATGAGTGGCCCGGCAACCCGCCGCCTCGGGTCCACGCGGTTCCCGCGGGAATGATCAACAGCGTGGGCTTGCAGGGCCCCGGCCTGTCCCGATGGCTGGCCGAGGAGTTGCCGGTGCTGGCCGAATCCGGCGCTCGGGTGGTGGTGTCGATCTGGGGTCGCACGCTGGACGACTACGCCGCCGCCTCCGATCTGTTGGCTGCCGCCGACAGTGAAGCGATGGAGGCAGTGGTGGCGGCAGAGGTAAACGTCTCCTGTCCCAACCTGGAGGATCGGGGCCGCATGTTCTCCCACTCCGCGGCCATGACCGAGGCCGCGCTGGCCGCCACCGCTACCTGCGGCCTTCCCCGGTGGGCCAAGCTCAGCGCCACCGGCGATCTGGTGGAGATTGCCGGGGCCGCGGTGCAGGGCGGCGCATCGGCCCTCACCCTCATCAACACCCTGCTGGGCATGGTCATCGACACCGAGGCCCGCAGGCCTCTGTTGGGCGGCGGCGGGGGAGGGGTGTCGGGCCGGGCCATGGGCCCGGTGGCGGTGAGATCAGTCTTCGATGTGCATGCCGCCCTGCCCGACGTGCCCATCGTGGGGGTGGGCGGGATCGCCTCGGGTGCCGATGCGGTCGAGATGCTGATGGCCGGCGCCTCTGCGGTGCAGGTGGGCACTGCTGCATTCTCCGACCCCCGAGCCCCGGCCAAGGTGCTGCGGGAGTTGGCCCGCTGGTGTACCGCCCACGGCGTCGGCCGGGTCGACGAGTTGGTCGGGGCAGCCCATCAGTGAGGCGACGCAGGATTCCCGGCTGGACATAAGCCACAACTTCCCCAATATCCCCAACATCACTTGCGTTTCAAACTACAATGGTGTAATGGCAGGACCCCCACAACTAACAGCAGAACAGCGCCAAGCGGCGTTGGCCAAGGCTGGCGAGGTGCGCCGCAAGCGGGCCGAAGTCAAAGCCAAGCTCAAGATGAGGTCGATCTCGCTTTCCGACCTGTTGGAGCAGGCGGAGACTGATGAGGTGGTCGCCGGAACCAAGGTGCTCGCCGTTCTGGAATCCCTTCCAGGCATGGGCAAGGTTCGGGCCCGCAAGATGATGGACGAGATCGGCATCGCCGATAGCCGTCGCATCCGCGGGCTGGGCGATCAGCAACGGGCCTCGTTGCTGGCGCGCTGCGGCGACTAGATCAGCCACTGATCATCGTGCTGTCCGGCCCCGGAGGGGTCGGCAAAGGAACAATCGCGGCTGCACTGGTGGCCGCGGACCCCACACTATGGCTGAGTCGTTCGTGGACGACGCGTGCCCGGCGCCCCGGCGAGCCGGAAACCGCCTACGTGTTTGCCGACGAGGCCGAGTTTCGGGCCAAGGCCGCCGCCGGGGGCTTCGTGGAGTGGGCGGAAATCGCCGGCAACCTGTACGGAACGCCCCAGCCTGAACCGCCGGCCGGCTGTGACGTTCTGTTGGAGATCGACGTGCAGGGCGCGGCCCAAGTGCGAGAGAGCCGTCCCGAGGCCCTGTGCATCTTCGTGGAGGCGCCTTCGGCCGCGGAGCAGGAATCCCGTCTGCGGGGCCGGGGCGATTCCGAGGGCCACATCGCCAAGCGGCTGGCGCTGGCCGACTCCGAGCGGATCATGGCCTACGAGCTCAACGCGATCCATGTTGTCAACGACAGCCTTGACGAGGCAGTGGCGGCCGTCAGGTCTCATATCGAAGAAGCCCGCCAAGAGCGGCCTGACGATGATAATTGCCAATGACGATTAAGCCAGCCTGTCCTGGTATCATTTACCCGCTCTCCCCATACCGGTGGGAAGAAGGCTGCACGCAATAGAAGGTAAGCAAGAAAAGGTCTGCGCCGATGTCTGAACAGCACGACACCATGATGTATCCGACCATCGAGGAACTCTTGGGCCGCACCGATTCCAAGTTCCGCCTGGTGACGCTGGGAGCGCTGCGGGCTTGCCAGATCAACTCCTATTTCGGCCAGCTGGGCGAAGGCTTGGGAGCGATGGTCCCGCCCCAGGTGCTGACCATGTCCCGCAAGCCGCTGTCCATTGCCTTCGAGGAGATCGCGACCGACAAGATCATCGCCACTGATCCTCCCGAGGTCACCGAAGAGGATGCTCTGGCTGATTCGATGATCCCCACCGTAGAAGCCAATCTGGAGCAAGCCGGTCTAGAGCAAGCCGACCAAGACGACGCTGGTCTAGACGAGGCCGATCTGGACTCAGCGTCCTGACAGAACAATGAAGTCGCTCGCCGGCAAGCGAATCGTGCTGGGCGTGAGCGGGGGGATCGCGGCGTACAAGGCGGTAGAGATCTGCCGCCGATTGGTTGATGCGGGCGCTCATGTGATTCCGGTGCTCACCAAAGGGGCCACCCGATTCGTGGGCCGGGCCACCTTTGACGCGCTGGCCTCCGAGCGAACCCAGATGAGCCTCTTTGACGAGGACGACCCCATTCCCCATACCACACTGGGCCAGACGGCCGACTGCGTGGTTGTGGCCCCGGCCACCGCCCGGGTGATCGGCGCCTACGCCGCGGGCATCAGCTCCGACCTGCTGACCGCCACCCTTATCGCCACCCGGGCCCCGGTGGTGGTCTGCCCGGCTATGCACACCGAGATGTGGGAGCACCCGGCGGTGGCCGACAACATCGCCACCCTCGCTGAGCGGGGTGTTTTCATCGTGGGACCGGAGTCGGGGCGCCTGGCCGGAGGCGACGAGGGGGCCGGGCGGTTGCGCCCGCCGGCTGACATCGTGGCCGCGGTGAGCCAGGTGCTCGATGTCGGCAGCCAGCCCCGCGACATGGACGGCTTGTCGGTGGTGGTCACCGCGGGGGGCACCCGCGAGCCCATCGACCCGGTGCGCTATATCGGGAACCATTCCTCGGGCAAGCAGGGCTACGCCTTCGCCGATGAGGCCGCCAGCCGGGGGGCCGAGGTGATCATCGTCACCACCGTGGACCGCCCCGGGCCTCCGGGCGCAGTCGTGGTGCCCGGGGTCGCAGTGGTGAACGTCGACACTGCGGAGCAGATGGCCACCGCCACCGCTGAGGCCGCGGCCAAGGCCGATGTGGTGATCATGGCCGCGGCAGTGGCCGATTTCCGCCCGATAGACCCGGTCGGCGTCAAGCTCAAGAAGCGTGATGGGGTTCCCGCCATCCAGTTGGAGCCCACCCCCGACATCTTGGCCGCGCTGGGGGCGTCCAAGTCCGAGGGCCAGATATTGGTGGGGTTCGCCGCAGAGACCTGCGATGTGGCAGCAAACGCGGCCGCCAAGCTGAACGGCAAAGGGGCCGACTACATCGTGGCCAACGACGTGACGGCCGAAAACGCCGGCTTCGCCCACGACACCAACGAGGTGCTGGTGCTAGCTTCGGACGGCCAAGTCCACCCGGTCGGCCTGCGCTCCAAGCGCCAGGTGGCCCGAGCAGTGCTCGATCTCGTGGTGGCCGAACGAGACGCCCGAACTGGCAAGCAGGAGGACCAATGAGCCAATGGTCAGATTCCCGTTACCGATTCACGTCTGAGTCGGTCACCGGCGGCCATCCCGACAAGATCGCAGATCAGATCTCCGATGGGGTGCTGGATGCCCTTCTCCAGGTGGACATCGGCTGCCGAGTGGCGTGCGAGACCCTGGTGACCACCGGGCTGGTGGTGGTGGCCGGAGAGATTTCCACCGAGGCCTACATCGACATCCCCCGGGTGGTGCGCGACACCATCATCGGCATCGGCTACGACCGGGAGGACTACGGGTTCGACGGCAACACCTGCGGCGTCATGGTGTCGATCGACGATCAGTCTCCCGACATCGCCCAAGGAGTGGACCGGCTCGACCCGCTGGAGCAGGGTGCCGGTGACCAGGGGATGATGTTCGGCTTCGCCTGTGATGAGACCCCCGAGCTGATGCCGCTGCCCATCCACATCGCCCACCGGATGGTGGAGCGCTTGACCGAGGTCCGCCGCTCGGGGTGCGTGCCCTACCTGCGGCCCGACGGCAAGAGCCAGGTGACGTTCGAGTACGAGGGCACTAGGGCGGTGGGACTGAACGCTGTGCTCATATCGGCCCACCACCGCGACGGAACCGACCTCAACGAGATGAAGGATGACCTCAAAGAGCAGGTCATCGACCCCGCGGTTCCCGAGCAGTTTCGCGACGACGACTACGACGTGCTGGTCAACCCCACGGGCAAGTTCGTGAGGGGCGGCCCGGTGGCCGATGCTGGGCTGACCGGGCGCAAGATCATCGTGGACACCTACGGGGGGATGGCCCGCCACGGCGGGGGCGCCTTCTCGGGCAAAGACCCCAGCAAGGTGGACCGATCCGCGGCCTACGCGGCCCGGTGGGTGGCAAAGAACGTCGTGGCCTCTGGCGCTGCTGCCCGCTGCGAGGTGCAGGTGTCGTATGCCATTGGCGTTGCCCGCCCGATGTCGGTCATGGTGGAGACCTTCGGCACCGAGACGGTGGACCCGGCCAAGATCAGCCACGAAGTGAATGAGATCTTCGACTTGCGGCCCGCGGCCATCATCCGGGACTTGGACTTGCTGCGGCCGATCTACCGGCAGACTGCCGCCTACGGCCACTTCGGGCGCAGCCCCGAGAGCACATTCACCTGGGAGCGCACCGACCGGGCCGACGACCTCCGCTCGGCGCTGGGGCTCTAGTCCCCGCTTCGGCCTTTTGAACGTCCGGGTTCTTACCGACGTTGTTGCTATAGGCCGCGAGTTCACGTACCGCGTTCCCGAGGGCTGGACCGACGACCCTCGGTTCGGGGTGGGGGCCATGGTTCGGGTGGTGCTGCACGGTCGCCGGGTGGGGGGTTGGATCACCGAGGTGGGCGTGGAGTCCCCCGAAGGGGTGGAGCTCACCCCGCTGGCCAAACTCAGCAGCCTGGGGCCCGACCGCGGGCTCATCGATCTGAGCCAATGGGCGGCCTGGCGCTGGGCTGGTCGGCGGGCCCACTTCTTGCGGACCGCCTCGCCTCCCCGAGTGGTGGCTGGGTTGCCGCGGCCTCAGCGCTCTCGGGTGGTGTCCTCGGGGGACTATGCCGATCTCTTCGAGGGGGAGGGTCGCACCTTGCGCCAAGGGCCCTCCGACGATCCGCTGCCCGTGGCTCTGGCTGCCGCGTCCCGAGGCCAAGCGCTGATCCTGGTGCCCGACCACGACCGGGCTGATGAGCTGGCCAGGCGTTTGGGAAGGGAAGGGGTGTGGGCGGCGCGGCATCCCGGTGGCTGGGCGGCGGCCGCGGCGGGGGCCACCGTGGTGGGCACGGTGTCGGCGGCGTGGGCCCCGGCCCCCGACCTGGCCGCGGTGCTGGTGATCGACGAGCACGACGAGTCGTACCGCTCGGAGTCGGCCCCCACGTGGAGCGGCCGGGATGTGGCCATGGAACGGGCTCAACGAGCCGGCGTGCCCTGTGTGCTGCTGTCGCCGGTGCCCACCTTGGAGGCGCTGCGGTCCCGGCCGGTCATGCGCCCGTCGCGTGGTGGCGAGCGGGCCAGTTGGCCGCAGGTGGAGGTGGTGGACCGTCGGGGCGAAGACCCGGGGCGGGCCGGTCTGTACTCCCCCAAGCTGGTTCAGTCGCTGCGCGACGGGGGCCGGGCGGCTTGCGTGTTGAACCGCCGGGGCCGGTCGCTGCTTCTGGCCTGCCGGGTGTGCGGCGAACTGGCGGTGTGTACCGAGTGCGGGGCTTCCATGCGCCAAGAGGACGACAAGCGCTTGGTGTGCCGGTCGGCTGGCCACAGTCGTCCGGTGGTGTGCGCCGAGTGCGGTAGCACCGGGATGCGCAACCTGCGGGCCGGGGTCAAGCGGGTTCGCGAGGAGATCGAGGCACTGGTTCGCACGCCCGTGGCCGAAGCCGCTAGCAGCGGCTATGACGGTCCGCCCACGGCCCGAGTGGTGGTGGGCACCGAGGCGGTGCTCCACTTGGGTCGCCCCTTCGACACCGTCGCCTTCTTGGAGTTCGACCAAGAGCTGCTGGCTCCCCGCTTCCGAGCTCGGGAGCAGGCGATGGCCCTTATTGCTCGGGCGGCCCGGATCACCGGCCCCCGCACTGTCGGCGGGCGCATACTCATTCAGACCCGTCTGCCCGACGATCCCGTGGTGGCGGCTGCGCTCCGGGCCGACCCGGCGCTGTTGGCCCGCGCCGAACGGGACCGCCGCCAAGAGCTGGGTCTGCCTCCCTACGGCGCCATCGCCGTGGTGTCCGGCCCGGAGGCCGGGGAATACATGGCGCGTTTCGGCACCCCGTTGGGCGTTCAGATTGCCCCCGACCCCGGCGGGCAGTTCTTCCTCCGAGCCCTCGACTACGACACCCTCTGCGACACCCTCGCCGCCACCGAGCGCCCTCCCGGCCGATTCCGCATCGACATCGACCCCATCAGAGCGATTTAGCTTCTCCGAATCTCCAGGATTCGGTAGCCGCGGCGGGAGCTGAGTCGGGTGGTCGGCCAGCCCTCTTGATTGAGCCAGCGGGCTAGGGAGTCCGAGCCCAGGTTCTTGTTCACTACCAGATAGGCCCGCCCATCGTCAGTTAGCTGGCCTAGCCAACGGGTGAGCACCTTGTGGAGGGCGGCTTTGCCGATGCGGATGGGCGGGTTGGAGTAGATGGCGGCAAACGGTACGTCGGGGGGAACGTCGTCAGGGTGGCACACCGTAGCGTCGGGGCGGCCATGGCGGTCCAGGTTGGCCCGGCACAGTTCCAGCGCCCGGGTGTTTACATCCACGGCCCACAGTGGGGCCTGCGGCGACCACCGGCCCAGGGCCACCGCAATGGGCCCATGGCCGCAGCCCAAGTCGAGCAGCGGCCCGTCTTGGGGCGGTCGAGGTGCCTCGGCCAGCAGGTAGCGGGTGCCGAAGTCCACCTCGTCGGCTGCGAACACCCCCCGATCGGTAGCCAGTTCCACATCCAAGTCGCCCACCCGCAACCCGACGGTTCCGGGCTGCCGTTTCCCGCCCGGTGAGGCGCTGAAGTAGTGCGACTCGTTCACAGGGTGACGGTACTCCGGTTGAGCGGTTGGCTGGGGTACGAGTCGCCGATGGGTTGGCGGTACGCTTTTTGCATGGCTCCGCTGCGGATACGGGTGTATGGCGATCCGGTGCTGCGGCGCGTGGCCGAAGAGGTGACCGATGTTGATGGGGCAATGGCCGACCTGTGCCAGCAGATGTTCACGGCCATGTACGAGGCCCCGGGCATCGGGCTGGCGGCGCCGCAAGTAGGGGTGTCGCAGCGGTTCTTCGTGTACGACTTCGGCGACGGCCCCAGCGTGCTGGTCAACCCCGAGATCACCGAGAGCGACGGCGAGTGGACCTACAACGAGGGCTGCCTGTCGGTGCCCGAGCTGTCGTGGGAGATCGTCCGCCCCCGCAGTATCCATTTGAAGGCCTATGACTTGGGCGGCAACGAGGTGAGCCTCGAAGCCGAGGACCTAGAGGCCCGCCTGTTCCAGCACGAGATGGACCACTTGGAGGGCAAGATCCTGCTCGACTACCTCGACGAGGATCAGCGCCGGGAGGCCAAGCGGGTTCTCCGCCAGCGGGCAATGGGCGGGCCAAGCCGTCCCCCCAGCACCGGCGACGGGCTGTCGCTGCCCTGATGGCGCGGTTGCCACTGGTGGAACAGGATTGCCGTGATCGACCCGCCGGCTGAAGTCGGCCGGCTGGTCTTTCTTGGCACTCCTGTCGAGTCAGTGCCCTTCGTGGAGGCGCTGGCCGGGGCTGGTTTCGACGTGGCCCTGGCCGTTACCCGGCCCGATAAGCGCCGAGGGCGACGGGCCGAGCCCACTCCCAGCCCGGTGAAGACTGCCGCCCAGCAATTGGGCATCCCGGTTACTCACGAGGTGGACGACGCCTTAGGTGTCGATGCGGACCTCGGCGTGGTGGTGGCCTTCGGGCAGATCATCAAGCCCCACGTGCTCGACCGGCTGGCCATGGTCAACGTCCACTTCTCGTTGCTGCCCCGCTGGCGGGGGGCGGCCCCGGTGGAGCGGGCCATCTTGGCCGGGGACCAGATCACCGGGGTTTGTCTGATGGAGGTGGCCGAGGGACTCGACACTGGCCGGGTGTACCGCCGAGTCGAAGTGCCCATCGCCGGTGACTCAACCGCGGCCTCGCTGCGGGTCGAACTGGTCGATGCCGCGGTGCCCATGCTGGTGGATGCCCTGCGAGAGGGCCTGGGTGCGCCCGAACCCCAGCAGGGCGAGCCGGTCTACGCCGCCAAGATCACCCGAGACGAGCTTCGCCTCGACTGGGCGCAAACGGCGGAGTCACTGAACCGACAAGTCCGGGTCGGCGGGGCGTGGACGATGTGGAGGGGCAAGACCCTGAAGGTGTGGTCGGCTCACCCCGTCGAAGGGTCGCAGCCGCCGGGAGAACTCGACGGCCCGCTTGTCGGCACCGGTGATGGGCAGCTTCGTTTGGTAGAGGTGCAGGCCGAGGGCAAGGCTCGCCAAGCCGCCGAGGACTGGATGCGGGGGGCCCGCCCGACTCCAGACGACCGGCTCGGTTCGTGAATCGCCCGCAATCGGGTTCGGCATCGGGTAACGCTCGAGCCATTGCCGCCCAGCTCCTCGACCGGATCGAGGGGGACGGCGCGTTTGCCAACTTGGTGCTGGCCTCAGCCAAGTTGCCCGAACGAGATGCTGGGCTCATCACCGAGTTGGTTTACGGGGCCACCCGAATGCGCCGGGCCTTGGACCACCTTATCGACGGCTTCGTGTCCGACCCGCCCGATCTCACCACCCGCAATCTGCTGCGTATCGGGGCCTTCCAGCTCCACATGATGGACATCCCTGCTTATGCAGCAGTGAGCGAAACCGTTGAAGCTGCCCCCCGTCGTCAACGAGGATTCGTCAACGCGGTGCTGCGCCGGGTGGCCGATGTGGAACCGGTCTGGCCTACCGAAGCGGTCCGGCTGAGCTACCCCGATTGGATGGTGGAGCAACTGGAGCACGACCTCGGTGTTGACGATGCCCATGCTGCCTTGGAGCAGATGAACCGCCCCGTCACGGTGGAGACCCGACCCGACGGCTACACCCAGGATCGGGCGTCGCAGTGGGTAGCCGAATTGGTCGACCCCCAGCCGGGGGAACGGGTGCTGGACATGTGCGCCGGCCCCGGCGGCAAAGCCACCGCCCTGGCCAGCAATCCGGCAACCGTGGTGGCTGCCGATCACCGTCAGCACCGGGCCTCTTTGGTGGCGGCGAACGCGGCAAAGACTGCCTCCCCATTGGCCGGGGTGGTGACCGCCGACGGTCGCCGCCCGCCGTTTCGCTCCGGCACTTTCGACCGGGTGCTGATAGACGCCCCTTGCTCTGGCCTGGGCGTGCTCGGCCGGCGGGCCGATGCTCGCTGGCGAGTAGGTCCCGATGATGTAGAGGAGCTCGCTCGTCTCCAAACAGAGCTAGTCCGAGCCGCTTTCACCCTGGTTCGCCCTGGAGGGATAGTCATCTACTCCGTCTGCACCATGACCGTCGCCGAGACCACGGCCCTCGACAACGCGGTGGCCCAAGAGCACCCCAAAGCAGTGCCCCTCCCTATCTCCGGCCCCCGCTGGCGTCCCCACGCCCGCGGCGCCCTCATCCTCCCCCAAGACCACAACACCGACGGCATGTTCATAGCGCTCTACAAGATCCCCGCCCTGCCGGTTCCCCCAGTAACCTCCCCGCAATGACAGACCTCGAAACCTCAGGACTGGCCGCAAAAGTCCTCACGGTGTCCGACGGCGTGATCGCTGGCACCCGCCAAGACGGCTCGGGCGACGCCTTGGTGGAGATGCTCACTGCTGAGGGCTACGAGATTGCCGACCGCCGGGCCGTCGAGGATGGTGTCGAGTCGGTGCGCGATGCCCTGTTGGACATGGCTGGCGGGTTTGCTGGCCTCATCGTCACTACCGGGGGAACCGGATTCGGCCCCCGCGACCTCACCCCCGAGGGCACCGCCGCCGTGCTGGAGCGCCGGGCTGACGGCTTGGCCGAGGCGTCCCGGTTGGTGAGCCCGTTCGGTCGTCTCTCCCGGGCGATCGCCGGCACCAGGGGCACGGCGCTGATCGTGAACCTGCCCGGCTCGCCCAAGGGCTCGGTGGAGTGTCTGGGTGCGGTGCTCGACGTGCTTCCCCACGCTCTGCGCCTGCTGGCCGACGAGCCCACCGAGCATTGACGTCCGACCAAACCAGATCAGGCCAGATGATGGACCTGGCCCTGGAAGCGGCCCGCTCCTGCCGACTCATCACCTCGCCCAATCCGTGGGTGGGCTGCGTGATCGACGCCGGTGAGAATCAGTTCTTGGGGGCCACGTCGCCACCGGGCGGCAATCACGCCGAGGTCAACGCCTTGGCAGCCGCTGGCCCGCGAGCCGAAGGCGCCGACCTCTACACCACGTTGGAGCCGTGCGACCACCAGGGCCGCACCGGGCCGTGTACTGACGCCATCGTGGCCGCGGGCATTGTTCGGGTGATCGTGGCCGTCGAGGATCCCGACCCTGCGGTGGCAGGAAAGGGCATCGCCGCCCTCCAACAGGCTGGTATAGCCGTCGAGGTGGGGGCGCGGGCGGCAGAGGCCACCGAATTGCTCACCCCGTACCTGAAGCACCGCCGAACCGGGCTTCCCTGGGTGGTGCTCAAGCTGGCCGCCACCTTGGACGGCCGCATCGCCGCCCCCGACGCCACCAGCCGCTGGATCACCGGGCCCGAGGCCCGAGCCGACGTCCACCGGCTCCGAGCCGAGAGCGACGCGGTGCTGGTGGGGGCGGGCACCGTTCGGGCCGACGATCCCGAGCTAACGGTGCGCGACTGGCATCCGCCCTCCGGGGTCACCCCCCGCAACAGCCAGCCGTTGCGAGTCGTGCTGGGTGCTGCCCCGTCCGAAGCCCGTGTCCACCCCGCCCTGGAGATGGACGGGTCGCTGGAGCAGGTCTTGGGCGATCTGGGGGAGCGGGGAGTGGTCCAGCTCCTCGTCGAGGGAGGCGCAACCACCGCAGCCGCCTTCCACCGGGCCGGCCTGGTGGACCACTACGCCGTGTATCTGGCCCCCGCTCTGTTCGGCGGCGATGACGCCCACCCGATGTTCGCCGGCTCCGGCGTCCCCACCATCGATGAACTATGGCGAGGCGAGATCAACGCGGTTATCCGGCTTGGCCCCGACCTGCGCATCGATCTCCGGCCCAAATAGCCGGTATTGATCGCAGACCGACCGCCGGCGACCAGTAGCGTTGGAGCCATGCTCTCGTTGGTTCTGCCCAAAGGGTCGCTGGAAAAGGCGACCCTGGAACTCTTCGACGCCGCCGACATCCCCGTGAATCGCAGCTCAGATGTGGCCTACCGGGCGACCATCAACGACCCCCGCATCGATCAGGTGCGCATCCTGCGGCCCCAGGAGATTCCCCGCTATGTGGCCGATGGGCTGTTCGACTTGGGCATAACCGGGCGGGACTGGGTGGAGGAGACCGACAGCGATGTGGTGTCGCTGGGCGAACTCCGGTATTCCAAGAACACCTCTCGACCGATTCGTATGGTTTTGGCGGTACCCGACGACTCGCCTTGGAACGCCGTGGAGGATCTGCCCCAAGGCGTGAAGATCTCCACTGAGTACCCCGACCTGACCAGGCGGTTCTTCGAAGATCGGGGCATCGAGGCCGACATCGCCCTGTCGTATGGGGCCACTGAGGCCAAGGTCCCCGACATCGTGGATGCGGTGGTGGAGATCACCGAGACCGGCCGGGCGCTGCGGGCCGCCGGACTCAAGATCATCCACACCATCCTCACTTCCTACACCGAGCTGATTGCCAACCCGGCCAGCCACGCCGACCCGGAGCGTCGCCATGCTATGGAGCAGATCCACACCCTGCTGAGCGGGGTGCTGGAGGCAAGGGGCAAGGTGCTGGTGAAGATGAACGTGCCGTCGGCCAGCCTGGACAAGGTGATCGACCTGCTGCCGTCCATGAAGGCGCCCACGGTGAACGAGCTGTTCGGGGGCCACGGCTACGCGGTGGAGACGGTGGTGCCCAAGGCCGACATCAACGTCTTGATCCCCGACCTGCGCGACGCCGGGGCCAGCGACATCATCGAGCTGCCCCTCGCCAAGATCGTCCATTGAGCCTGTCGGCCCGCAGCACTCCCCTCATCGGCTCTGTGGCCAGCTTCGACAAGGCCACTGGCTGGGGCGTGATAGCCGCCGATGGCGGTGCCAAGCACCCGTTCCACTGCACGGCGATCGCCGACGGGACCCGCGCTATCGACACCGGGGTCCCAGTGACCTTCCAACTCGCTCCCGGCCATCGGGGTGTGTGGGAGGCAGCCGAGGTTACGCCTCGCTAGCTTCCTCGGCGTATTCGGTTTGGCCAGCTTCCTCAGTTTCTTCGGCACCCTCGCCAGCCGCATCTTCCATCGCCCGCGACATCTGCACGAACGCCATGCGGATCTGATGGAGGGCGTCCATGAGGGTGGCCTCGTGCTCGCCGAGGCGGCCCTCCAGCCCGTCCACCAGCGCCCCGAGGGCGTCGATGGCCAGCCGGGCCTCTTCCAGGTTGGGCGGCTGTTGGCTGAGGTGGATGGCTCCGAGCTCGTACAGCCCCATGGCATGGTTGCCCACCACCACCGACGCCGGGGTGTTGGCGATCTGCTCTCGAGCCTCGGCCAGCTGCTGGGCCAGCTCTTCGGCCTGAGCCCGCTCCTCGTCGCTCAACCCGGCCAGCGGGTCTTCCATTTGGTCGGGAGAGTCTTGCCGCGGTGGGGTTGCCGACCTCCCTCGGCCGTCGTCTACCGGCACTTCGCCGCCTGGTGTCCACAGTGTGCTCATGGTTCTTCCTCGGCTCCTTCTTCCCCGTCTGGCGTGTTTGTCGCCCAACACTGATACTCTTACCCCGCAACTTCGGCACGCAAGCGGGATCGCAATAAGTTCCCGGCGTGTCGGCTCCCATAGTCGAGAGAGAGGAATATGCGCATTGCAGAGCGGTGATCGGCCATAGCTTCGGCAGATGCTGAGCCCCGGATCAACGACCGGATCAGAGCCAGAGAGGTCCGGCTCGTCGGTGAGGATGGCCAGCAGATAGGCATTCGCCTTTTGCCAGAGGCGTTGGACATGGCCCGTGATGCCGGCCTGGACCTGGTGGAGGTCGCTGACAAGGCGAACCCTCCGGTGTGCCGGATCATGGACTACGGCAAGTACAAGTACGAGGCCGCCCAACGGGCCAAGGAGTCTCGACGAAACAGCACCAACATCGTCGTCAAGGAGATGAAGTACCGGCCCAAGATCGGGCCTGGCGACTTCGAGACCAAGACACGCAAGGTGCGGGGTTTTTTGGAAGAGGGCTCCAAAGTCAAGGTCACGATCATGTTCCGCGGCCGCGAGGTGCAACATCCCGAGTTGGGGCGGCGCATTCTCGATGACATCGCCGACGAGGTGGAAGACGTGGCCAAGGTCGAGGTCTACCCGAGACTGGACGGTCGCAACATGGTCATGGTCTTGGGACCGGCCAAGAGACAGTCCCGCAAACAGGCCGCCCGGTCGGCCAGCCAAGCGGCCGAAGAAGCGGCGGCCACCGAATCTGCTCAGTAAAGCGCAGGCAACAGACATGCCCAAGATGAAGACCCACCGAGGCGCGGCCAAGCGGTTCAAGACCACTGGCACCGGCAAAATCCGCCGTCGCAGCGCCTACAAGAACCACATCCTCGAGAAGAAGGCCCCCAAGCGCAAGCGCCAGCTGCGCGGCCCGGCCCAGGTGTCGGCCGCCGATGCCCCGGCGGTCAAGCGCCAGCTGGGCTTGTAGGGCCTGAACCGACGAGTACGAGTCGAAGGAGTAGCAGACGATGGCCAGAGTCAAGCGCGCCGTCACCGCCCGCAAGCGCCGCCGGGCGGTGGTGAAGCGGGCCAAGGGGTACTACGGCAACAAGAGCCGCACGTTCCGGGGGGCCAATGAGCAGCTGATGCACAGCGGCCAGTACGCCTTCCGGGATCGCCGGGCCCGCAAAGGCGAGTTTCGCCGCCTGTGGATCCAGCGCATCAACGCCGCCTGCCGCCAGAACGGCACCACCTATAGCCGATTCATCAACGGCCTGAAGCTGGCCGACGTCGAGGTCGACCGCAAGATCCTGGCCGAGATGGCGGTCAATGACCCAGCGGCGTTCACTGCGCTGGTCGAGGTGGCCAAGGCCGCGTCTGAGGCGGAGCAAGAGTCTGAGGCAGCCAACGATACCGAGGCCGAGGCCGAGCAAGAATCCGCCTCAGTGGGGTAGCGCTGTCCCGTCCCACACCGCTCAGCGCGCGTAACCCCCGGGTGGCCGAGCTGCGCCGCCTGGTCAACCGTCGCCGTGAGCGCGCCGAGGCCGGCAAGTTCGTAATCGACGGCCCGCGGCTGCTGATCGAGGCGCTGGCTGCCGGTTTGGAGATCGTGGACGTGTTCGTGGAGCCCGTGATCGACCTGTGGGCCGACCTGGGGGTTTCAGTGGACGCCCCCACCTGGATAGTTGGCGACGGCCTCCTGGCCAAGGTGGGCTCGGTGGTCACCCCCCAGGGAGTCATGGCCACCGCTCGCATTCCCGACCCGGCGCCTCTGGCCGACGGAGACTTCATCGTTGAGCTGGCCGGAGTGGCCGACCCTGGCAACGCTGGCACCATCGTCCGCAGCGCGGTGGCCGCTGGCGCCCAAGCGGTGGTTTTCAGCTCCGGATCGGTGGATCCCTGGAATCCCAAGACGGTGCGGGCGTCGGCCGGTGCGCTGTTCCGGGCGCCTCTCGCAGTGGCGGCCACCGTGGGGGAGCGCATCGGCGCCGACCCTCACCAGGGCGACCCATGCGACCAAGTCGATCTCACCGGCCCCCTCACGCTGGTGGTGGGCAACGAGGCCCACGGCCTCGATCAGGCCTCAGCCATAGACCGCTGGGTATCGATCCCCATGGCAGCCGATGTCGAATCTCTCAACGTAGCCTCAGCAGCGGCGGTGCTCTGCTTCGAAATCGCCCGCCAACGCCGCGCCCGAAATGTTTACCCCCATGATTGAGACTCTGTTCGGTTCGATCACCGCGGTGGGGTTTGCCACGGGACATCGGTTCGTGGTGGGGCATTGGGAGAGCAGCCCCATCGGGCCGTTCTCCGACGTGATGTGGGCCGACCCCGAGGGGCGGCGAGTGTTGGTGGCCTCGCCGCCCGTAGCCGAGTTCGTGACGTCGATCTACCCCTTCGAGGAGGTGCATTTCGGCGAGGTTGGTGTTGAAGCCGATGGCGGAAGAGCCGTCGTCAGCGCCGGAGATGTCCTTGTTTCGTACTCACTCAGCAAGTGGGCTGTGCCATTCCCTCCACGCCCCCGCTGGGTTACTGCCACCGCCGAGAACTGGTTCTCCCGCAGGCTGCTGGGTGTGAGCACCTACGGCACCAGCCCCACCGGAACCACCGAGTGGTACCGAACCCGCTCCTTGCGCTGGATCGTCTCAGCCTCTGCCTCGCTCAACGGCCACGACCTCGGCCCAATGTCTCAAGTCGATCGTCCCCTGGGCTTCGGCTTCACCGACCCACCCCGCCGCCCCTCCCAAGTCAACCTCCGCGTCGACCTCAAGTCCTGATCCCCAAACCGGCAGGCCATGGGCGCAGCGGCCGGAGGCAGGCCGTGCTAGCCGACTGGCGTGACCCCCTGAGGTTGGTCCATCTGATGTGTGCCGCTCATTGCTCGCTCTTCGTGCGTCCAAACGCTCCAAGAACCCACACCCCTGACCCTCAAAACCAACCTCTCCACGATTAGGGGGGAACCTCAAGTATTGGATACTCCATTGAATGGAGTATCTACTTCAGCCGACGAGGGGGCCGATGGCGGGGGGTTGGGCGCGGAGGGCTTGGATTTCGGCGACGGCCTCTTCGGAGAGCTCGCGGATGCCGATGAACTCTTCGAGGTTGCAGTGGAGGTTGATGATCCGCATCTCCTCACGGCTCAACACGATGTGGTCGAGGCCGGGCTGGTGCAGGCCTCGCTGGGCCCGTTGGAGGTTGGAGAGGTCCTGGTCGAACACCAGGTTCATCGAGGCCTCCTCGGCGGGGATCACAGCCTGCATGGGCGGGGTGCGCTCGGTGCCGGGCGGGCGGCGGTCGAGGTGCAGCAGGTCCATGAAGGCGTCGTCGGGGGTGGCGCCGGGGCGGGACCGCAGCACCGTGATGCTGTCGCACATCACGATCACCGTGATGTTGGGAAACAGGTTGAACTGGAAGAGGTCCAGCATCTGCGACTGGTCGAAGCCGTCGAGAAAGAGGCCCTTCTGGGTGGTCTGGGTCCGCACCAGCTCTTCCAGCACGTCCCGAACGCTGCCGCCGTCGGAAACCGGCGGGCACGGCCCCGGGTTCTCTGGGTCCTGGCCGAAGCGGGTGCCCTGAGTGACGATGATGGAGTCCCAGATCTCCTGGTCGGTGGCCCCGTCGCGCAGCCGGGGGCTGGGCACCCCGTAGGGCTGGTGCAGCGAGCCGTGGCGACCGTAGAGCCGGTTCACCGAGTTCACGTCGTCGCAGCTGGGCAGCATCTCCCGGTGGATGCCCTGCACGTGGTAGGTCTCGCTGAACGCCTCGATGAGCGTCTTCCAGTTGCACGGGAGCGGCACGGTGAGGTCGTAGGCGCAGGCGTACTCGTCGAGGCGGGCCCACTCCAGCAGGGCGGGGATGGCCTCCAGGTACTCATCCAGCGGCTCAGCGTCCATGTCGAGGTTCACGAACACCAGCGGTCCCCAGGTGCCCACCTTCACAGGGAACAGCGGGTAGTCGTCGTTGCGCAGCGCCCCGAAGCCCCGGCGCGACGGCACCTCCCGCAGCTTGCCGTCCAGCGTCCAGCTCCACCGGTGGTAGATGCAGCGCAGCTCGGTGAGCCCCGACCCCGAGCCGGCACACAGCACGTTGCCCCGGTGGCGGCACACGTTCTGGAACCCCCGCAGCACTCCGTCGTCGCCCCGCACCACCAGCACCGACAGGTTCCCCACCGAGTACTCGAACCAGTCGCCCGGCGACGGCACATGGTCCACCGTGCAGGCCAGCTGCCAGGCCCGGGGCCACACGTGGGCCATCTCCAACTCGGCCCACTCCGGGGAGATGTAGCGGTGGGTGGGCACCCGAACCGGGGTGCGCCGGGGCGGGATCGCGCCGATGGCGGTGCCCACCGGGGCGTCGTTGGTCAGCTCGGGACCGATCTGGATTTTCGCCATAGCAGAAGCGTAGGCCGTGTTGACCAAGGCGGCTTCAGCGGTCCCGTAGTCTTTATCCCGTATGAGCCCGGTTGAGGGGATTGTGTTCACGGTCGGGGCGCTGATCGCCCTGGGTACGCTCTTGGCCGCCGTTCAGACCGTGGTGGTGCCCCGGGCCGAGCACAACCTGGTGATCCGCTTCGTGTACGTCGGCGTGGGTCTCTTGTTCTCGATGGTTGCCCGCCGCCGCAAAACGTACGAGGCCCGCGATGCACTGCTGGCCCTCTACGCGCCCACCACGCTCATGCTGTTGCCGATGGTGTGGGCCTCCGGGGTGATTTACGGGTTCTCGCTGATGTTCTGGGCCCTGGATGTGCGCCCTTATCGAGATGCCCTGGTGTTGAGCGGATCATCGCTCACCACCCTGGGCTTTCGGGATACCCAAGACCTGTTCAGCTTGATTCTGTCCATTGCCGAGGCGCTCATCGGCTTGGGCATCGTGGCGCTGCTGATCAGCTTCCTGCCCCTCATGCACAGCGCCTTCAGCACCCGGGAGGCCGCAGTGGCCCGTTTGGAGGTCAGGGCCGGCAATCCCCCCACGCCCGAAGCCATGATCATCCTGGCCCACGAAACCGGCGGCCTCGAGAACATGGGCGAGACCTGGGTTGAATGGGAGCACTGGTTCATCCACGTCGAGGAAACCCACCAGACCCATCCGGCGCTGGCCTTCTTCCGGTCGGTGCGCTCCGACCGGTCGTGGGTGACCGCGGCGGGCTGCATCTTGGACGCCGCCGCCATCATGTTGTCGACGGTGGCGGTGCCCCACTCGCCCGCGGCGCCGTTCATGATCCGGTCGGGGTATGCGGCGTTGCGCAGCATCGCCGACTTCTTCGCCATCGACTACGACCCCGACCCCGCGGTCATGGCGCCGATCACCGTGCGTCGCCACGAGTTCTACGACACCTACGAGACGCTGCAAAAGGCGGGGGTGCCGGTGGTGGATGACCGCGACCGAGCGTGGCGCGACTACGCCGCTTGGCGGGTGAACTATGACAACTGCCTGGTGGGGCTGGCCGCGATCACCTCTGCCCCGCCAGGCAAATGGAGCACCGACCGACCCTCTCCCTACCATTGGCTGCCCCTCTTCCATCGTCCCCTGCGCCGACCGCTGCCCCCGCTGCTGCGCCAACTCCGGCGAAGGGGCGAGGGTTCTGGGCAGCAGCGGTGATTTCACCGGAAACGCCGACAGAGACGATGTTGGAGCGATGAGGCTGGCGAGATGAGAACCCGTATCACCGATCTGTTGGGCATCGACATCCCCGTGGTGCAGGCCCCGATGGGCTACATCGCCCGAGCCCAGTTGGCCTCGGCGGTGTCCAACGCCGGGGGCATGGGCATCATCGAGACCTCCTCGGGCCAGCTCGACGACATCAAGGTGGAGATCGCCAAGATGCGCGACCTCACCGACCGCCCCTGGGGGGTGAACATCGCCCAGCTGCTGGTGCCCGACACCACGGTGATCGACTTCGTGATCGACCACGGAGTGGGGTTTGTGACCACCTCGGCGGGCGACCCCGGCCGCTTCACCTCGATGCTGAAGGATGCCGGGATCACCGTCTTCCATGTCGTGCCCACCCTGCGGGGTGCCCTCAAGGCGGTGGACGCCGGGGTGGACGGGCTCATCGTGGAGGGGGTGGAGGGAGGCGGCTTCAAGAACCCCCACGGCTCGTCCACCATGGTGCTGACCCCGCTTGTGGCCGCTGAGGTAGACGTGCCGGTTGTCGCCGCGGGCGGTATCTGCGACGGGGTGTCGATGGCCGCCGCGCTGGCGCTGGGGGCCGACGGGGTGCAGATGGGCACCCGGATGCTGTCGGCCGCCGAGTCGCCGGTCCACGACAACTGGAAGCAGGCGGTGGTGGCCGCGGCGGAGACCGACACCGTGCTGTTGAACCGGTTCGGCCGGCCCGGGATGCGGGCGCTGCGCACCGAGCTCACCGCCGAGTTGGAGCACCACGACCAGGTGCAGATGCCCGGCCTCGACCGGCTTATGGACCAGTATTTCGGCGGGCAGATGGACGTGGCCGTGCCCTTCGGCGGCCAGGTGATGGGTCGCATTGACGAAGTGCGCCCGGTGGCCGACATCCTGGGGGAGGCCTGGGACGAATGCCAGGCCCGTTTGCGCCAACTTGGCCAGGCCGCGGCGGGGTAGCCGGGGCGGGAAGTCGTCCTCTTGCTCTCCCGCTCCATGCTCTCGCTCCTTCGGCGGTCGGGCAGCCGGCTGCAACTAGTACGGCTGCTCGGACCCGACCCCCGGGGGGTGCGCCAGTCGCTGGGGGCGCTGTGCGTCTTGGCGGTGACCAGCGTGATCGCCGGGGTGGTGCTGGGTCGAAGCCACGAGCGGTTGGCCGAGCTGCCCGGCCTGCTGCTGCTGGTGCCGGCGGCAATCGCGCTTCCGGGGAAGATCTTCGGCGCGCTGGGCAGCCGGCTGGGCACGGCCATCCACGCCGGCACGTTCCGCCTGTCGCTGCGGTCGTCCAGCGTGGTGGGCCAAAACGTGTGGGCTTCGCTGGTCTTGACGCTCCTGTTGACCCTGGTTCTGGCCCTGTTGGCCTCGGCGGTGGCGTCGGGCACGGGGGTGGAGGGCGCCATCAGCGTGGCCGACTACGTGGTGGTGTCGATGGTGGGGGGAACGCTGGCCTCGGTGTTTGTGCTCTTGGTGACGCTGGGCATGGCCACCGGGTCGGTGCGCTGGGGCCTCGACCCCGACAATGTGACCGCCCCGATGGTGGCCGCAGCCGGCGACGTGCTGGCCTTGCCCGCGCTCATCTTGGCCTCCCATCTGGTGCGCCGCGACACGGTCACCCCGGTGGTGGCCGGGCTGCTGGCGGCCGTCACGGTTGTGTCGTTGGCGATGGCGCTGCGGTCGAAGGCGCCGCAGTTCAAGACCGTTTTGCGGGAGTCGATCCCGGTGCTGGTGCTGGCCGGGTTCTTGTCGCTGATGGCCGGGGTGACGGTGGAGAACCGGTTCGAGGTGTTCTCCGACCGACCGGTGCTGCTGGTGCTGGTGCCCGGCTATCTGGCCATCGCCGGGGCCCTGGGCGGCATCTTGGCCAACCGGCTGTCGAGCAAGCTGCACCTGGGCTTGATCGGCCCCTCGGTGCTGCCCCAGTGGGGGGCCCGCACCGATGTTGGGTTGACCATCGGGCTGGCCTTGCCGGCGTTCGCCATCGTGGCCCTGGTGTCGCAGGGGGCGGGTTCGCTGGTGGATCTGGCCGGACCGGGCGTCGGCCTGTTGGTGGGGGTTGCGCTGGTGGGGGGAGTGTTGGCGGTGATGGTGGCGGTGGCAGTGGCCTACTACGGGACCATCGCCGCGGTGCGGTTCGGGGTCGACCCCGATTCGGTGGGCATCCCGACGGTGACCGCGGTGCTCGACCTCGTGGGAGCGCTCACGCTTGTGTTCGCCATCGCGGTGCTGGGAGCGGGGTGAAAGGCAAATGACTCATTCTGAATCTGCTGGCTATCTTGGAGAGACCTGACAATGGACGACCGACCCCGCAATCTCCGGGCCATGCTCGCCGAGGCCAAAGACCTCTCCGAGCTGATGGTCGATCTGGCCTATGCCGCCCTGTACTTCGGCGACCCCGACATGGCCACCGAGGTCGACGAGCTCGAGGTGCAGATGACCGCTCTGGTGCAGGACATGCGGGCGGTGTGCATCATGGCGGTGCGCCACCCCCGGGAGGCCGAGGGCATGTCGTCGGTGCTCCAGGTGATCAGCGCCATCGAGCGGATCGCCAACGACGCGGTGGACATCTCCCGGATCGTCAGCCGTCGGCTGGGCATCCCCGCCGAGTTGGTGGCCGACATGTCGAGCGCAGAGGAGATTTCGCACCGCCTCGTGGTACACGAGGGTTCCCACATGGTGCGTCGCCCCCTTGCAGACTTGGAGCTGCCGGTGGTGGCCGGGATGCGGGTCATGGCCATCCGCCGGGAGCGGAGCTGGATCACCGACGTGGGCGGCGACCAGCTCATGATGCCCGGCGACGTGCTGTTCTTGCGGGGCTCGCCCGCGGGCATCATGCGACTGCACCAACTGGCCGCCGCTCCCATGTGGGAGGAGCCGGTGGCTCCCGAGGATCCCTGGATCTCTGATCTGGATCGGGCGGTGGACGTGCTGGTGGAGATGAAAGACCTGTCGGAGGCCGCAGTGGGCCTGGCCTACTCGGCGCTGGTGCTCAACGACCGGGGCCTGGCCGCCCAGGTGAGGCTGCTGGAGGGACGCCTCGACGAGATGAACCACCAGCTGGAGCTGTGGGTGCTGCGGGCGGCGGCCAACAACATCGACCCCTCGCCGCTGCGGGGACTGCTGCATCTGGGCCAGGCCGCCGAGGACATCGGCGATCAGGCCCGCCAGATGATCTCGCTGGTGGAACAGGGCGAAGAGGTCCACCCCATACTGGAGATCGCCCTCGGCGACTCCGACGAGGTGGTGGTGGAGCTGCCGGTGGCGGCCGGGAGCGGGGCCGATGGCGCCTCGCTCAAGGAGCTGGGCCTCAACATCGAGCCCGGCTTTACCGTGCTGGCCATCCGCCGGGCCGGCCGCTACATCTACCGCCCCCGGGGCAGCGCCGTGCTCTACGCCGGTGACGAGATCATCGCCAGCGGCCCCGACGAAGGCCGCGAAGCCCTCTCCGAGCGCTTCGGCTGGAACCTAGTCCGCGAAGAAGAAGGCCTAGAAGACGAACTTCAACCGCTCAGATCGAGATAGTTGAAATCATCTGAAAAATCATAAAAGACTCTTGACTGAGTTGATCGCGATGTGGGCATACTTGCCAGGTGCCAACACTGGTACCCCTATCAGGGCCTTGCGCCATAGACTTGTATCAGTGGAACGATTCCCCACCGCTGACCTCCTGCCAAGTACTTGGAGGCTGAACGCCTGTGGTGCGCCCCCGCCATCAAAAGAGCGACTACGAGCAGATGATGAAGCGCGCCGAGAAGACGGGCTGGGTGTTCGAACGGCGGTCCAAGAAGTTCCGGGGCCGCTGCCCCTCGGGAGACTGTCTCGTCACCATCCCTCTCACCCCGTCGTCACAGCGCACTCTCGTCAACCGGCAGGCCGATATCGACAGATGTCCGCACTGACCTGCACCAAGGAGGTGGCATGAGCAACCCGATCATGGAAGTCACTGTCACGGGCGTGCTGGCTCGCCGGGCCGAAGGGCGAGAGCAGCCGCTCAGCAGGGACGATTACGATGCGGTGTTCGAAAAGGTGTCCGACAGTCTGCACAGCCTGATCTCAGACTGCGGTGTCTCCGGTCAAGCCGGCACTGGAGAGTTGCGCATCTGGTTCCTAGTCGCCGACGCCGACTCGCTTGGCGGCGCTCTGAAGAAGATGGCCGCGACCATAAGCAAAGTGTTCCGCGCCGCCGACATCGTGGCCGAACCAGCCCGCAAGCGCACACCCCTGCGCTTCCCCCGGAGCAACGGCATGACAGTCATCAGCAGCTACAAGATCGTCAACGAAGTTCTCGCTGCATAGCGGAAGAATCGCAGAGGCACGACGTTTTCGAGACAAGCTGGCTGGCGGACTGAGGGGGCAGTCATGAGCTACAGCGAAACAGAAGTGCTTGCCGCTGTTGGCCGAATGGAGAAGTACCGGGCTGGCCAAGACGGCGAGATCGTCGCGGCGCTGGCTGTGGTGGGTCTGAGTTCTGAGCGGGCCGACAAGGAGGCTGCTATTCGAGACGACATGATAAGGGTCGCCCACCGCGTCGGTGCCTCCCTCCGCCAAATCGCCGAGGTCTCCGGACTCAACCGCAAAACCGTCAGCAACATCGTCGAATCCGAGAAGCAGGATTCCTGAACGGTCACATCCCTTCGCCCCCTGGATAGCCGTGTCCACCGCCTCAACACGCACCCCGTCCCCGCCATTTCAGCAGGTCACAGCACTAAATCTATGTCACAAGTGTATCGACGCAAGTGACAGCTTCATGTCACGACAAATCGAGGACCCCATCACCTGAGCATGAATCACTATGATCCCTGCCGTGAACGATGTCGGACACGGCGACACTTTCCGACTCGACCCAATCCAAGGAATTTTGGAAATCATGGAGAGGGCCTCCATGACCGGCACGAACAAACTTGGGCTTCTCTTGGCCCTGCTTGATCTGGCTCCCGAGAGGATTGAGGACAATAGGCCGATTGCCAGGGAAGAGTTGACTGAGCGATACCTTGACATTCACTGGGAGCATGCACGGCCCTATGGGGATATCGAACTACGCCACAGTTCGGTCAGGAGGAGGCGGAATGACGGGTCTCTTGCTACTGACACCACGGTGATGCAACAGATTTACCTTTTGCGAGAGCAACTTGAGGTTCAGGGATACGGGGGTCTGCGGAATCAGATTCTTGATGTTGTGAAGAGTCAGGTTGGTGGATCGGACTGGTGGGATCAAAGCTGGGATAGCGCAGTCGCAAGCACCAAGAAAGACCTGTGGAGGAATCCGATCGACAAATTGCAGAACCTTCCTGGAGAACCCAAGCCATTTCTGTATGAGGTAGTTGGGCAAGAAGTCAGGCTTGTTCCAGGTGTTGCAGAAGCTTTGACGAAGTTTGCGGGTGTTCTGAGACCGCTGGTGGAATTCAGATTTGCTGAAGTAGTGGCGAAGATCAATAGGGACCGGCTCGGACACATCGCCGAATACCAGATACATGAACACTTGTTCGGCAGCGACAGGTCCATGCCGTCTAAGTCGATGCGCGACGACATTCTCGACATGCAGGACAATCGATGCATCTATTCGAACGTGCCCTTGGACGCTGGTCCAAAGTCTCTGGACCATGTCATGCCGTGGTCGCGCACGAGACTCTCTCAGATCGAGAACTTTGTGATCACGACGAGAAGTGCCAACAGCAGCAAGAGCGATTCTCTGTTGGGTCCGGATCTAGTTGGAGCGTGGTTGGAACACCTGGAGAGTCGTTCTTCACAAATCAGGCAAATTGCTGAAGAACACGGATGGCCTTCAGATCTGGAACGGGTATGCCGAACGACCTACAACATTTACAAGGTTCTTGATCCCACATCGGGTGTGTGGCAAGGAGAAAACGAAGGGGTCTTGCCGATCGGAGCCGACGGGATTAGGAGCATTGAGCAAATGCTGAGCTAGAAGGCAACTTGCAAGCGTTCGCAAACCTAACCTGTCCGAGGGCGGCTGGCTGAGATTGGGCTAGGCGCCTCTGGGGTAGGGTCGGTGTTGGTCGGGTTTAGACGGTCACTCGGTTGGGGCGGCGGAGGAGGTAGGAGCTGGTGGCCAATAGGAGGCCGGTGAGGATCAGGGCGGCGGCGATGAGGAAGAGTCGGCGGCTCTCGGTGCCGGTGGCGGGGAGCTCGTCGTCCGCATCGTCGGCCATGCCGTCGTCCATCGAGTCGTCCATGTCGTCGTCCATCTCCGCGGCTGCGGTGGTGATGCGGCCTTCGCCGCCTTCGGGGTACTTGGCGGCGGGGATGGTGCCGCTGAGGCCGTCGCTGATGTAGGCGGCCAGGCTCTGCTGGTCGGTGAGGCCCAGGTGGGTGCGGGTTCCGTCGCCGAACAGGTACTGGTCGCCGCCGTTGGCCAGGAAGTTGAGGGTGACCAGGGCGATGGAGGGGGCGCCGTCCACCACGGCCCCGTCGGCCACCAGCGCGGTGCCGTCGTAGAGGGTGATGGACTGCACCCGGGTGCCCTCGGTGGTCACGGTGTCGTCATCGCCGATCTCCTGGGGGGTGCCCGCGGGGTCGTACACCAGCTTCATGCCCGCAACTTGGGCGAAGCGGCCGTTAGAGCTCTCCACTCGGGAGACGGCATTCTCGAAGAGCACCTTCATCTGGGCGGCCGACACGTCCTCGATCACGGTGACGAGGTTGCCGAACGGGGAGATGTTGAAGGTCTCCAGCTCGCTGATCGGCCCCACGGGGATCACCGAGTCGTTGCGGATGCCGCCGCCGTTTTGGATGGCCACGGCCGGCTCGGGCACGCCGAAGTCTGCGGCCAGGCGCTTGGCGTTCCACAGCAGGGCGTCGGCCAGCAGGTTGCCCTGATTGGTCTCCATGGTGCGGATACCAGGCGACCGGCGGCCGTCCAGGGGCACCTCGGTGTTGCCCACGGGGTTGGCGGCCATCTCGGCCAACGCGGCGGCCACCGGCCCGGTCACCTGCGACACCACGTCGGCGTGGGCATCCACCGCGTCAGCCTCGTCGCCGCCGGCCACCCGGCGCAGGCCGCTGGACTCGTCGATGGCGGTCACGCTGCCGTCAGCGTCGATGGTCAGCACCAGCCGTCCCACGTAGGTGTAGTCGCCCGGCGTGGTCACGATCGGCACGCTGGCCCCATCCGACAGGGTGGCGGTGAGCGGGTACGCACCGTAGGGGTCGCCGTCGCCGGGCAGCAGCACCGTGGTGTCGTCGGCCAGCAGAGCACCGCTGCCGCCGGCCACGATGGCGTCCACCCCGGTGAGCTCAGCGGCCAGGTCGGTTTCGCCGCTCAGGGCTTGCAAGTGGGTGGACAAGACGATGATGTCCACGCCGTCGCCGGTGAGGCGGTCGATCTCGGCCTGCACGGCCCCGGCCACATCAGAGCTCACCCCGACGTTGCGGGGGCTGGAAATGTAGGAGAGCTCGGGGGTGGTGGCGCCGATGATGCCGATGCTGCGGCCCTGCTTCTCCACCACTGCCGACTTGGCAATGCGGCCCTGTTCCTCCAGCGCTGCCAGGGCGGGCTCGCCGGAGAAGTCCAGGTTGGCGCTGATGAACGGCGCGGTGGTGGCCTCGGTGATGAACCGGGCCAACAGGTCGGGCCCCAGGTCGAACTCGTGGTTGCCGATGGTCAGGGCGTCGTAGCCGATCAAGTTGAGGGCCAACGCGTCGTAGAACGGGGCGTCGTCGCCCAGGCTCACCGACAGCTCGGGGCCGCTCAGGAAGTTGTCGCCCGAGGAGATGGTGATCACCGCCGCGCCAGCATCGGAAGCCTCAGACCGCAGTTGGTGTACCAGCGAGGCGAAGCGGGCCACACCGCCGTAGTCGGGCAAATCAGACGACGCCTGAACCAGCTGCGACTCGCCGTCGTTGTGGTGCAGGATCACCAGTTGCAGGTCGCCGTCCGGCTGGGTGTCGCCGTCATCCTGCGCGTTGGCCGACACCGCGCCCAGCAGCGCCGTGACCAACCCCAAAGTGATCAATGCCCATACGATCCGTCGAATTCTCACCGGTCGTCTCCCTTGCCTGGTGTGATTGGCTTGCGAGCGTAGCCGCAAATCGGCTGGCGCGCCCCCGACTCTGCCACTCGTGGGTTTCCCCTGCTCAGCCCAGGCGCGAATTTCCGAATAGTTCTCCGCGACGGATCAGGGCCGGATCACCTCGGGGGCCCAGTTCGACTCGAAGCCGATGCCCGACAGCCAGGTCTCCACCAGCTTGCCGTTCTCGGCTCTAAAGGCCTGCACCCAGTCCCACTGGTTGCCGTCCACCTTCCAGGAGCCGATGGCCACCACGTGGTCGTCCTCGGCGATGAGCCGGTAGCGCAGATCGGTGAACTCGGCCTGGCTGCAAAGGGCGGCCACCTGCTGCTGGTACTCCTCGGCCGTCACCGAGCGGGTGCCGCCCATCTCGTGGCGCATATAGACCGGCCCGGCCAACTCCGGCACAAGGGCCGGATTCTGCGCCCCCCACATCTCGTCGTACCACCGCCGCAGCACGGCCTTGGTTTCCTCCGCGGTCCCAACGTCAGCCATGGCCTGAAACTATGCCAGCCGATGCCGAAGTGCCGCGTCGGGAGTCTGAGGCCGGTACCGTCGCAGCGTGAGCGACGCTGGCCCTTCTTCTGCGCCGGGGATGTTCGCGTCGTTGTCCAACCGGGACTACGCCTTGCTTTGGTGGTCGGGGCTGGTGGCGTTCCTCGCGGTGGGAATGCAGATCCTGGCCCGGGGCTGGTTGGCCATCCAGCTCACCGACAGCAACTCCAGCTTCGCTTTGGTGCTGTTGGCCTTCGGCATTGGCATGGTTACCGTCACCCCGTTCGGCGGCGTGGCCGCCGATCGCTTCCCCCGTCGGGCACTTATCTTGGGCTCGCACGTCTCGCTTACCCTGAGCGCGCTCTGGCTCGGCATCATGATGGTGCTGGGCTTGGAGCGGTTTTGGATGCTCCTGGTTGCAGCGGTGATCCAGGGTTCGTCCTTCGCGTTCATGGGACCGGCTCGGATTGCCATGACCGGCGAAGTGGTGGAGCGCGAGCTGCTGTCCAACGCCATCTCGCTCACCCAGCTGACCGTGGCCAGCTCTCAGACGGTGGGACCGGCCATGGCCGGGCTACTCGCCGACACCCCCGGTTTCGGACTGGCCGGGGTGTACCTGTTGAGTGCGGGCCTCACCGCAGTGGGGATGATCCCGATATTGATGCTGCCGAAGTCACGCCCGGAAGAGCGCGAGACCCACAGTCCCTTCGTGGAGATCGCCGAGGGCGTGGCGTATGTGGCCCGACAGCCCTATCTGCGAGTGGTGGTGATCTCCACCGCACTCATGCTGTTGGTGGCCATGCCCTACATGGCGTTTCTGCCCAAGTTCACCGAGAGCGTGTTCGGCGTGGGAGCGCTGTGGCTGGGTGTGCTCCAGGGGGCCAACGCCTTGGGTGGCACCGTGACCGCGCTGCAAGTGGCCCGGATGAGGGACAACGCCCTGCTGTGGCGGTTGCGGGTTTTCAGCTTGGCCGTCGTGGCTGCGGGGGTGGGCGTGTTGGCCGTCACCCCCAATCATCTGGTGGCCTTGCCGGTGCTGTTCCTTCTGGGCGGCGCGGCTACCACATTCCAAACCGCCAACATGTCGATGTCGCTGTTGTTGGCCGAGCCGGTGTACCACGGCCGAGTGCAGAGCCTGGTGATGATCGCGTTCAGCGCCCAGAGCCTCGTCGCGTTTCCGCTCGGCGCCCTGGCCGATCAGATCGGTTTGCGGGAGATGCACGGATACATGGCCGCAGCCACGGTGTTTGTGGTGGTGTGGTCGGTGATTGCCGGCCGCAGCGCCCGCCGCCAGACACAGGCGGCCAGCGCTCAGCCTCAAGCAGCTGGCGGCTAGAGCCAGCAGCTAGGCCCGGGCGCTCACCAGCCAGGCGGCGCCGCCCATGGTGATGCCGTCGGGGGTGCGGCGGCGCTCCACCATGGCCCCGAGGGCGGCTTTGACCCGGTCGATCACATGCACGTCGGCGTTGTCGGGGATGGCGGCGCCGGGCAAGAGGTCGATGTAGTAGCGGACCAGCTCGTCGGTGGTTCCGGCTCCGATGCTCAGCGGCAGGTCGTGGGGGGTGATGTCGATGTCCACCAGCCCGGCCCCGGTGAGAATCGAGCTGATTCGCTCGTCGGAGGCCAGCGAGAACGGGCCGGGCGCGTCGGGGTCCATCGGATCGGGTGGGCCCAGCACCTCGGCCACGGCCTGGCCCGGCTCGGTGACCCAGGAGTTCTCGGCCGGTGAGCGCCAGCACACGAAGGTCAGCCGCCCGCCGGGCCGCAGCGCCCGCCGCAGGTTGGTGAACCCGGCCACCGGCTCGGCGAAGAACATGATCCCCATGCGGGAGAAAGCGCCGTCGAAGTGCCGGGGCTCGAACTGGTGGGCGCCAGCGTCGGCCACCACGAACGACACGTTGGCCAGCCCGGCATCGGAGGCCCGGCGTCGGGCCTCGTCCAGCATGGGCGCCGACACATCCACCCCGGTCACATGGCCGTTGGCGCCCACCAGGCGGGCCAACTCCAACGTGGTGGTGCCGGTGCCGCAGCCGATGTCCAAGATGTGCTCGCCCGGGTTGGGGTGCAGCCGGGCGATGGCGGCCTCTCCCAGGGGGGCGAGCATGCCGTCCAGCCGCTCCCGGTACTCGACCCACACCGGACCCCGATCGTTCCAGTAGCTGCGGAGTTCCTCGGCGACGTCCACCATCGCCCAATTCTGCCAGAACGCCCCGGCAAGGGGACGGGCCGAGCACGCCCCGACCCTATGTCTGCGCTCAATCAGCCCAGCCGGGCTACAGTCCTCGGCGGTGAAACCTGCTCCTTTCGAATACCACGCACCCGAAACGGTGGCCGACGTGGTCGGGCTCCTCGCCGAGCACGGTGACGACGCCAAGCCCCTGGCCGGCGGCCAGAGCCTGGTGCCGCTCTTGGCCATGCGCCTCACCCGCTTCGAGCACATCGTGGACTTGAACCGGGTGGACGAGCTGTTCGGCGTGACCGCCGACAACGGCGGCGTCCGCATCGGGGCCATGACCCGCCAAGCCGCCGTCGAGACCGACACGACGGTAGCCGAGCGGGTGCCGCTGCTGCATTTGGCCACCCCCCACATCGGCCACTTCCAGATCCGCAACCGGGGCACCATCGGCGGCTCGGTGGCCCACGCCGACCCGGCGTCGGAGTATCCCGCGGTGATGCTGGCCCTCGACGGGGTGGCCGAGATCGCCTCGGCATCGGGCACCCGGGAGGTGCCGGCCGCCGAGTTCTTCGAGTCCACCTTCATGACCGCGGTGGCCCCCGAAGAGCTGCTGACCGCCCTGCGATTCTCGGCCTGGAACCAGCCAGCCGGGTTCGCCTTCGATGAGATCGCCCGGCGCAGCGGCGACTTCGCGCTGGCCGGCGCCGCGGTGGGCATCGGCACCGACGCTTCCGGGTGCATCAACCGGGCCGCGGTGGGGATGCTGGGCGTGGGCCCCATCCCGCTGCGGGCCTCGTCGGTGGAGGCGGCGCTGATGGGACTGGCCCCCGCTGATGCCGACCCCGCAGAGATCGGGCGACTGGCCGCCGACGACATGGACCCGATCGGCGATGTCCACGCCAGCGCCGAATACCGCCGCCAGGCCGGGTCCACCCTGGTGGGCCGGGTGCTGGCCGAAGCGCTGGCCCAGGTGAGCACGGAGGCAGGCAATGGCTGATGCGATCCCTATTTCGATAACCGTCAACGGCCGGACCCGCCGAGGGATGGGCGAACCCCGGCTGACCCTGGCCGACTTCCTGCGGGAGCAGGCCATGTGTACCGGCGTCCATTTGGGCTGCGAGCACGGGGTGTGCGGCTCATGCACCGTTTTGATGGACGGCGAGGCGGTGCGCTCCTGCCTGCTGTTCGCGGTGCAGGCCGAAGGCGCCGACATCACCACCGTGGAGGGGCTCGCCCCCGACGACGAGACGCTCCACCCAGTGCAGGACGCGTTCCGCGACTGCCACGGCCTCCAGTGCGGGTTCTGCACCCCCGGCTTCGTGGTGTCGGTGGCCGCTTTCTTGGAGGCCAACCCCGATCCGTCCGACGCTGAGATCCGCCACGGCATCGCTGGCAACCTGTGCCGCTGCACCGGCTACCAGGGCATCGTGGCCGCCACCCGCCAAGCCGCCGCCGTCATGAGAGGGGGCGACAGTGAGTAATACCGCAGCAGCCGCCCGCTACGTCGGCCAGTCGGTCAAGCGGCTGGAGGATCCCCGCCTGGTCACCGGGCACGGCCGGTATGTGGACGACATCGTGCTGCCCGGCATGCTCCATGTGGCCTTCGGGCGCAGCGACCTGGCCCGAGCCACCATCACCCGCCTCGACACCGCGGCGGCCGAGGCCCTCGACGGCGTCCACGCCGTGTTCACCGCCCCAAGCCTCAACTCCCACAACGACTCGCTGCGGGCGTCGCTGCACCCCCCGGAGTCGCCCGCCCCCCCGGCCAACATGCTGGCCGACGGCGACGTGCGCTTCGTGGGCGACCCCTATGTGATGGTGGTGGCCGAGAGCCGCTACATCGCCGAGGACGCCCTCGAGTTGGTGGACGTGGAGTTCGAGCCGCTCGATCCGGTGGTGGACTACGAGACCGCAGCCGACTCCGACAACCACGTCCACCCCGAGTTGGGCAGCAACCTGGCCCACGACCTGCCCGTGCCCAACCCGGCCCAGCAGGAGGCCTTCGAGAACGCCGCCCACATCATCACCGAGACCTGGCACCAGCACCGCCAAACCAACGTCCCCATGGAGACCCGGGGCATCGTGGCCTCCTGGCAGCCCCACGCCGGAGTGATGGAGGTGTGGGCCTCCACCCAGAGCCCCCATGAGATGCAGCTGGTCGGGGCCAGGGTGCTGGGCATCGGCGAGCACAAGATGGTGGTTCACTTCGGCGACGTGGGCGGCGGCTTCGGCCAGAAGATGTTTCTGGGCCGCGAGGACATGGCGGTGCTGGTGGCCGCCAAGCTGCTGGCCAGCCCGGTGAAGTGGATCGAAGACCGCCGCGAGAACCTGCTGGCCTCCAACCACGCCCGTATCGAGCAGATGACCGTGTCCATGGCGGTAGATGAAGACGGCAACTTCTTGGCCGCCGACTTGGACCAGCTCGAAGACGACGGCGCCTACCCGCTGGGCGGCCCCGCCACACCCGGCGCCATGGCCACCATGCTCTACCCCGGCCCCTACCGCATGGGGCCGGTGAGCTGGCGGGCCCGCACCGTATACACCAACACCTGCGGCCGGGGGGCTTACCGGGGGCCGTGGCAGATGGAGAGCGTGGCCAGAGAGCAAATGATCGACCGGGTGGCCCGCGAGATCGGCATGGACCCCCTGGAGCTGCGCCGCCGCAACGTGCTCAAGCCCGACGACTTGCCCTACCAGGTGTCCACCGGGCTGTTCTTCGAGACCACCATCTCACCGGAGCAGACCCTGGAACAGGCCGCCGAGATGATCGGCTACGACGACTTCCGGGCCGAGCAGGCCAAGGCCCGCGAACAGGGCCGCTACCTGGGCCTCGGCATGGCCTTGTATATAGAGCCCACGTCGATGGGCATGGGGCCGCTGGGCACCGAGTCGGCCATGCTGCGGGTGGAAGTCGACGGGCACGTCAACGTGTTCATGGGCACCGGCTCGCACGGCCAGAGCCTGGAGACCACCATGGCGCAACTGGTGGCCGACGAGCTCGGCGTGCGCCCCGAAGACGTGACCCTGCATCAGGGCCACGGCTCCGGCTACGGATTCGGCACCGGCGGCAGCCGCTCCGCGGTCATCGCCGGCAGCGCGGCCCGGGCCGCCGCCTCCGGCGTGCGGGACAAGGTGGTGGCCATCGCCGCCCACCTGATGGAGGCCTCAGCCGACGACTTAGAGGTGGCCGACGGGGTGATCTCGGTGAAGGGCACGCCCACGGCCTCCATGACGCTGGCCCAGGTAGCGGCCACCGCCTACCAGAACTCCGACGCTCTGCCCCCCGGCACCGAGGCCGGCCTCGAGCACACCGCCCGCTACAAGGCCCCGCCCAACACCCACTCCAACGCCTGCCACATCTGCACCTGCGAGCTCGACCCCGGCACCGGCAAGGTCACGCTGCTGCGCTACGTGGTGAGCGAGGACTGCGGCGTGCTCATCAACCCCATGGTGGTGGACGGCCAGATCGCCGGGGGAGTGGTGCAGGGCATCGGCGGGGTGCTCTACGAGCACTGCGTGTACGACGAGAGCGGCAACCCGCTGGCGTCCACCTTCCTCGACTACCTGGTGCCCACCGCGGCCGAGGTGCCCGAGCTGGAAACCGGCCACGTTGTTGTGCCCTCCGACACCCCCGGTGGCCACAAGGGAACCGGCGAGGGCGGGGCCATCGGGGCGCCCCCGGCGGTGTTCAACGCGGTGGCCGACGCCCTGGCCTCCTTCGGGGTGTACCCCAACCGCCAGCCGCTCGACCCCAACGCCGTGCTGGCCCTGATCGCTTCGGCCTCCGACTCCTAGGAGTGCCCAGCCCATGAGGTCACTTGCCGCTCCTCATCCACCCGGTGGAACCTTCCGACCCCTGGGAATGGTTCGCTAATGAGGTTCGCCCTGTTCTATGAGATCCCCGTGCCCCGCCCCTGGGATGAGGACAGCGAGCGCCGGGCCTACCAACAGGTGCTGGAGCAGGCCGTGCTGGCCGACAAGCTGGGCTTCGACAGCGTGTGGACGGTGGAGCACCACTTCTTGGAGGAGTACTCCCACTGCTCCAACCCCGAGGTGCTCTACGGCGCCATCGCGGCCCGTACCGAGAACATCCGCATCGGCTACGGGGTGCGGCTCGCCCCCAAGCCCTACAACCACCCGGTGCGCTCGGCCGAGTCGGCCGCCACCCTCGATGTGATCAGCGGCGGGCGGGTGGAGTTCGGCACCGGGCGGTCCAACAGCCGGGCCGAGCTGGAGGGCTTCGGCATCGACCCCAATGAGACTCGGGCCATGTGGGCCGAAGCCGTGGAGCACATCGCCGGCTGCTGGATGAACGACGAGCACAGCTTCGAGGGCCAGTACTGGTCGATGCCCCGACGCCGGGTGATCCCCAAGCCCCTCCAGAAGCCCTGCCCGCCCATGTGGGCCGCGGCGGGCAGCGACGAGACCCATCACATCGTGGGGTCGATGGGGATGGGGCTGCTGTCGTTCAGCGTATTCGTGCCCATGCCCGACCTGAAGGCCAAGATCGACATCTACCGCAACGCCGTCGCCGACTGCGCCGATCCGGTGGGCGGGCGCATCAACAACCGGGTGGCCAGCTTCACCATGGTCCACTGCGCCCCCACCACCGACGAGGCCTACGAAGTGGGCCGCCAGTCGTTCGAGTGGTATCCCATCGCCGGGTTGCAGCTCTCGGCGTCGATGCCCGCTTGGCAGGCCGACCGCAACCTGGAGTTCAACGACTTCCAGTACCTCAGCGGTATCACCGAGGTGCTCGACAGCGGCGTGGCCGAGCAGGCCATGAACCTGGAGGGGCTGGTGGAGATGGGCACTGCGCTGATCGGCGATCCCGACCAGGTGATCCGTCTGGCCAAGGGCTACGAGGAGATCGGCACCGACCTGCTGTTCTGCGCGGTCCAGCCCTACAACATCCCCCACGACAAGGTCATGGCCTCCATCGAACTCCTCGGCCGCCACGTCCTGCCGGCCTTCGACCATTAGCTCCTCTCCTCCCGTATCGGGACCCGGTGCGGATGGCGCGGCAACGCCCAAATTCGGACTGGGTCTCGGCATGTGGGCCGCAGCCACCGGCATCTTCTTGTTCAGCTGGGGACCGGTCTTCGTCCGCGACAACGAGTTCGGCGCGCTGCCGTTCGCCTTCTGGCGGCTGTTCGGTGCGGCGATCTGGGCGGTTGCCGCGCTGTACCTGCGAGGCGGTCGGCTCGACCGCCGGGTGCTGCGCCACTCCCTGGTCGGCGGAATGGTGTTCACCGTCAACGCCATCACGTTCTTTTCCGCCATCAAGACCACCGCGGTGGCCAATGCGATGGTCATCGGCGCCACCGCCCCCGTCTTCTTGCTGTGGGCGGCCAGCAGAGTCTTCAAGGAGCGGATCAGCTTCCGAGTAGTCCTGGCCACCCCGGTGGCCATCGCCGGGATGGCGATGATGCTGCTGGGACGCTCGGAGGGCACCGGCCAGGGATCGCTGTCGGGCGATCTGCTGGCGGTGGTGGCCGTTCTCGCCTTCGCCGGTTACCTGGTGGCCTCCCGCATCGCTCGCAGCCACCTGAGCGCATTGGAGTACCAAGCCGGATGGTCCACCATCGCCACGGTGCTGATGCTGCCGATCGCCCTGTTGTCGTTCGACCCCCTGATAATCAGCGACACCTGGAGCTGGGGAGTGGCCGGAACCATGGCGGTTACTGCCGGGATGGCCCATCTGATGGTCAACTACAGCCACCGCTACGTGTCGTTGCGGGCCATCTCGCTGTTGAACATGACCGCTCCGGGCCTCGCCATCCTGTGGGCCTGGTTCTTGTTCGACGAGCAACTCGGCGGATTGCAATGGCTGGGCGTCCCCCTGGTGGTGATTTCGGTGCTGGCCGTGATATTGGATGAGTGAGGAGGGCGGATTTTGGCTATAGCCAGCGAATTGGATGAGTGAGCCCGCCTGCCGACCGGGTAAAATCACACTTCGATCCGGGGTAGCTCAACCGGCAGAGCAAGCGGCTGTTAACCGCTAGGTTGTGAGTTCGAGTCTCACCCCCGGAGCCAAATCAACTCCCGACCGGGAGGCCCGCCCAATAGGCTGGCGGCGGGCCCGTAGCTCAGTGGTCAGAGCAGGCGACTCATAATCGCTCGGTCGCGGGTTCGATCCCCGCCGGGCCCACTTCAGCACCATCCTCCTCCTCGGTGTCTGGCTCCTGCCAGCGGCGGGTGAGCCAGCCGAGGCGGTGGGCGACGTAGAGGCCGATCATGGCCAGGGCGATGCCCACGAAGCCGTCGATCACCCAGTGGTTGCCGGTGAGCACCACCGCCACCGACATCAGCAGTGGAGAGGCTACCGCGAAGATCCGCACCGCAATCGACTTCGTGCTGCGGAACAGCACCACCCCGGCCAGCACGTTCCACCCCACGTGGAAGCTGGGCAAAGCGGCGTACTTGTTCACGATCGACGGGGGCTGGAGGTACTTGTAGGAGGTGGACAGCTCGGCCACCGTGTCGGTGAAGCCGTCGAAGAACCGGGGCGGGGCCACCGGGAAGAAGGCGAAGAACACCAACCCCAGCGCGCCCGACACCAGCATGGCGTTGCGCATCAGCGTGTAGCCGTGCCGGTTGAAGTGGTACAGCGCCAAAAGGGCCCCGATAATCACCGGCCAGTGCAGCCAGATGTACACCCAGTTGAAGAAGGTGACCACCCAGTGGTAGTCGAGAATGGCCGACTGCGACCACGCCTCGAGGTCCAGGCCCAGCGTGGACTCGAAGGTGAGCAGGTCGTAGGCGTTCTTGAACGCGGCAACCTCGGCCCCTTTGGTGATCATCCGCACCCCGAAGTAGATGAGCGCGGCCACCGTCACGATGAAGACTTGGCCCGGGAAGTAGCGCCAACTCCGCGCGGTACCGGCAATTTCCGGCGCAACGATGATCTTGAGCCGACGAACCATGGCACCACTATGTTACCGAATCGTTACCGGTTTGTCGCAACGAGTTCGCGTTGACAGAACTGCGTTTCAGGCAGGCTAGGCGAGACCTTCTCCCAGCCAGGCGGGGGCCCGATCCAGCAGAAACTCGCTGATCTCGGCCACTTTGGGCAACACGCCGCCCAGGCACTCCTCGCCGGTGAACATGCGGCTGATCGACACCTCCACCCGGGCCGAGATCGCCACGCTTCGCTCGGGGGCGTCGGTTACCGCGGCATAGGCGTCGATGGCCGACACGTCGAGGGGGAGTTCCATGCCGCCGATTCCGGCCAGATCGGTGGCCAAAAGCAGCAGGTCGGGGCCATCGGGCAGCGGCGGGAGATTCCACGCCACCACCATGGGCAGCCGAAAGTCCTCGGTGGGCTCCACGCCCTCGGGCAAGTCCATCACGTGGTCCTCGAAACTCAGCATCACCCGGGGGTCCACCTCCAGCGTGATGTGGACGTCGAGCGGGCCGCCGCAAGCTGAGGCCGGGTGCAGGTCAACCTCCCAAGCCTGGCGCATGGAGTAGGTCTCCACGAAGTGGCGATCATCGTGGACATGGAAGCCAAAGTCGGCAGCATGGTCTTTGAGATCGGCGATGAAGGTGGCGAGGTCAACAACAGCCAAGGTGCCCACACTGCCACGCAATGACCTCTCATCGCTATCTGTTGGCGGTAGTTTCACCCCGGTGGACAGCGACGAGATTCTGGCCGTGCTCGACCGGGCTGCGGCCCGGGTAGCCGAGGTGGTGGCCCGGACCGACGGCAGGCAGCTGACCGGGGCCCGGGAAGGCCAGTACAGCTTCGACGTGGCCGCCGACGAAGCGGCCCGAGAGGTGCTGGCCGAGGCCGGTTTCGGGGTGTACAGCGAGGAATCGGGATCCCATGACCCCGATCGGGAGCTCGTGGTGGTGCTCGATCCGGTAGACGGTTCCACCAACGCGGCTCGCGGCCTGCCCTGGTATTCCACCAGCTTTTGCGCGGTGGACTCCGAGGGGATGGCGGCCGCGCTGGTGCTCAACCTGGTGAACAACAAGGCCTACCGGGCCGTCCGAGGCCGAGGCGCCACCGTGAACGGCCGCCCGCTGGCCCCGCCGACTGGAGAAGACCCCCGTCGAGGATCGGGGCCATCGGGGCAGGAGTCTTTGGGGGCGGCGACGGTGGGCCTGACGTACATCCCTCCCCGGCATCTGGGCTGGAGGCAGTACCGGGTGCTGGGGTCCATCGCCCTGGATATGTGCGCGGTGGCCGAGGGGATGCTCGATGCCTACATCGACTGCACCAACGAAGGCCATTGCACCTGGGACTACCTGGGGGCCGCCTTGGTGTGTGCCGAGGCCGGGGTGGCCATGGGCGAGGCCTGGGGGCGGCCCCTTCTGCCCGCCGACCTGGCCGAGCGGCGCTACCCGGTGGTGGCCGCCACCCCGCCGCTGCTGGCTGAGGTCTTGGCTCAACGGCGTACCTTCGGCGCCGACGATCCAGCCGCTATTGGTGGGGTCGAAGCCTCAGGCCGCAACTAGGCTGGCCGCCGCACCGGGCGCGTAGCTCAGATGGCAAGAGCGCTTCCCTTACAAGGAAGAGGCCGGGGGTTCAAGTCCCTCCGCGCCCACCGTTTGTAACTGACTTGGGCCACGGGTGCGGATTCCCTCTGTAGATGGCGAGCAAGTGGCGTGATGGGTAAGACTGACACCCTCATATCGCCGGCCGCGAAAATGGAGCGAGCCGGTCCCGTGAAGGGGGAACCGTGAAGCACTTCCGTTGGCTCATTTGTCTGTTGGCAGTATTCGCACTTGTCGCCGCGGCATGCGGTGGCGGCAATGACGACGACGCGGGGGCTGCTGCTCCCACTGCTGCGCCCACCGAGGCGCCGGACGATTCCATGGACGACGACATGGACGAAGACATGGATGATTCCGGTGACATGGACGACGACATGGACGAAGACATGGATGATTCCGGTGACATGGACGACGACATGGACGATGACGTGGATGATTCCGGTGACATGGATGACGACATGGACGACTCGGGGGCCGAACCGGAGCCGACCGAGGAGCCCGAGCCCGACCCTTGCGAGGCCGTGGAGTTGGAGAGCACCGACGTCGGCATCACCGACGACACCATCACCGTGCTGGTCATGGCCGACGTGGGATCCCCCTTGGCCCCCGGCCTGTTCCAGGGTTCCATCGACGGGATCAAGGCCTGGGCCGACCGGCTGAACTCCGAGGGTGGCTTGGCCTGCCGCCAGGTCGAAGTCCTCGAACACGACTCGGCGATCAACCCCACTGAGACCACCAACGGCTTCTTGGTGGCCTGCGAAAACGCGTTCGCCCTGGTGGGAACCACGGCCCTCTTCGCTCTCGACACCACCGACTTGCAGAGCTGCCCCGATGCCCAGGGCAACGAGATCGGGGTGCCCGACTTCGCCTACATCACCACTGAGCCGCCTCACCAGTGTTCGGTGGTCACCTTCGCCACCAGCCGGCCCAACAGCGAGTGCCCCTACGCCGGTTCCGGCCTCCGGGCGGTGCAGAGCCAGGTGGGCCATGTGCAGTGGATCTTGGAGAACGTGACCCCGAGTCTCAACGGGGTGTATCTGGTGCCCTCCGACCTGCCCTCCACCATCGCTTCGACCATGCCGCAGGTGCGGTCGTTCCAGGAGCTGGGCGTGGTCATCGACGCCGAGCCTGGCGTGAGCGGGTTCACCACCCAGTCGGAGTACGGCGCCTTCATCCAGGCCATGCGGGACAACGACGCCAACTTCGCCTACACCGGCTCGGACGACCAGTCCATGATCAAGTGGCGCAGCGAAGCCGAGGCCCAAGGCCTCGACGACGAGGGCGTCGTCTGGATGTGCCAGCTGGCCTGCTACACCCCGAGCTTCCTCGAGGCCGGCGATGTGATCGACGGCACCTATGTGTGGATCTGGTTCCTGCCCTTCGACGAGGTTGATGAGAACCAAGAGCTGGCCGACTTCATGGAGGCCATCGACGATCCGTTCCCGGCGGCCTGGGCCGCGGGCTCGTGGGCCGGCGGCGTGCTGTTCGAGCAGGTGGTCAACGACATCGTGGCCGAGAGCGGTCCCAACGCCGTCACCCGCCAAGCTGTGCTTGACGGTGCCCGCAACCTCACCTCGTACGACGTGAACGGCTGGTGGAGCCCCGCCGACTACACCTCCACCGAGAACATCATGCCCTGCTTCATGCTGATGCAGGTGCAAGACGGCGCCTTCGTCCGGGTTCATCCCCAGGAGCGGGGTGAGCTGGACTGCAACGCCGACAACGTGATCTCCCAGACCAGGGACTGGGGTGCCGAGTTCGGCGGCTAGCCAGAACCATTCGGACGCCAGGAGGGGCTGAGCTCTCGTGATCTTGGGGGTACGGCAGTCGGTGGCGGTCGCCACTCTGCTGGCCACGGTGGGGGCGGTGATCCTCGCCGTCCTCACCTGGAAGGGTGCCCCGGTCACCAGTGAGACCTTCCTGGTCACCACCTACATCGGCCTGTTCCTGGGGGCCCTGTGGGCCATGTACGCCACTGGTCTGGTGGTGGTCTACACCACCACCGGGGTGTTCAACTTCGCCCAAGGGGCAATCGGCGTGTTTGCCGCCTTCTTCTACTGGGAGCTCCACGTGAACCGGGGCTGGCACTCCATCTTGGCTCTGTTCGTGGTGGTGGGCCTGTTCGCCCCCGCGCTGGGGGTGGTGCTCGACATCGTGATCATGAGGCGCCTGCGCACCGCGTCGCTGGTGGTGCAGCTCATGGTCACCGTGGCCATCATGGTGCTGCTGCTGTCAGTGGTGGGTGACATTTGGGAAGCTGACACGGCGCGTCGGGTGCCATACCTGTTCGGCATCGAGAACGGCATTGACTTGGGGCCGTCGCAGCTTCCTTGGCACCGGCTCATCGTGTTTGTGGTGGCCATCGCCATCGCGGTATCCATGCGCTTCCTGCTGCGCCGCACTCGCATCGGCACGGCCATGCGGGCGGTGGTGGACAACCGGGAACTAGCCGCCCTCAACGGGGCCCGCCCCAATGTAGTGTCGTCCACCTCGTGGGCGCTGGGCTCCATGATGGGCGCGCTGGGCGGCATCCTTATCGCTCCCGAACTCGGTCTTGACCCGGCCACCCTGAACAACGTGGTGATCATCGCCTTTGCGGCCGCGGCCTTTGGCGCGCTGAAGAGCCTTCCTTTGGCCGTGGTCGGGGCCATGCTGGTCGGACTCTTGCGGGCCCACACCGGGGCATGGCTCGACTTCGGTCCCGACTTCCGATTCGCCCACCTCTCCATCGCCCCGCTGTTGCTGCTGTTCGTGGTAGTCGCCCTGCCCCAAGCTCGCCTGGAGGTGGGCCGGCTGGCCCACCACCTCCGCCGCCACGAGCGCTACACCAAATGGTGGGAGGGACTTATTGGCTGCGGGGTGGTCATCCTGCTGGCCGTGGTTTTTTCCGGCGGCTGGCTGGACTTCGGCATCTGGGACCCCGGCGCCTGGGGCAGTCGGGAGTTGAACTCGGCCAACGAGGCTATGGCCCTGGCCCTCATCGGCTTGTCTCTGGTCCCGTTGATCGGCTGGGCGGGGCAGATCAACTTCGCTCCCTTGGCTTTTGCCGGATTCGGCGCGTTCGTCTACCTCAAGCTGGCTGGCGACTCGGGCAACGGCTACTGGATCGTGCTGGTGGGTTTGCTGTGCGCCCCCCTCGGCGCCCTGGTGGCCCTGCCAGCCGCCCGGCTGCGAGGGCTGTACCTGGCCCTCATGACCATGGCCTTCGCCCAGGCCATGTCGCTGATCTTCTTCCCCCACCCATGGGTTATGCCCATCATCGGAACCGGGCGGCAGTTCCCCCACATCGAGCTGTTCGGGGTGACCTTCGACGACCGCCGAGGCTTCTTCTTGCTGATGGTGAGCGTGTTCGCCCTCTTTGTCTACGCACTGGTGCTGCTGCGACGATCCCGTTACGGGCGACGATGGATGGCCATCAACGACTCCCAAGCAGCCTCGGCCACCCTGGGTATCCCGGTGGTGTGGACTAAAGTAGTGGTGTACGCCGTCTCGGCCTCCATGGCCGGCATTGCCGGGGTGTTCTGGGCCACGGTGTCAGGCAACGTCGACAGCGTGCAGGGGTTCGACTTGCTCATCGGGTTCAATATCGTGCTGCTGGTTGCGGCGGCGGGGGTGTCCATCCCGATGGCTGGCATCTTCTTGATATTCATCCCGCTGTTCACCGGGCTCGGCCACCGGCTGGAGGACGCCGGCAGCGTCGATTTCCTCGTCACCCTGCTCGACATCATGACCACCTACGGTCCGGGCCTGATGGTGCTGGGCATGGTATTCAACCCGAGGGGGGCCATCTTCGAGATGGGTCGGGGGTTCTCGCCCATCCTGCCGTGGCGGAGCGATGCTCGAGCCGAGATCGCCGCGGAGAACGCCCAGAAGCGCGAGCCGGAGATCGGCGAGTTGGGTCTGGAGCGGCCCTTCACCCCCGAAGAGGTGATTGCCCTGGATCGGCGGCTGGAAATCCTCGACGAGGTGGTACCGAAGGAGGGCTATGGCACTCCTCGAAGCTGAGCAGGTGGTCATGCGCTTCGGCGGCGTGGTGGCTCTCGACAATGCCTCGGTGGACGTCGATCCCGGCCTGGTCACCGGGCTCATCGGACCCAACGGCGCCGGCAAGACCACCTTGTTCAACGTGGTCACCGGCCTGTTGCCCCCCACCAGTGGGAAGGTGAAGTTCGACGGCAGGGACATCACCCGGGCCACCGTGTCGAAGCGGTCGCAGATGGGCATCGCCCGTACCTTCCAGAAGCTGGAGGCGTTCAACACGCTGAGCGCCTTCGACAACGTCCGGGTGGCGGTGGAGCAGAACCACCGGGCCAAGTGGAGGAACCGCAAGGTGAGCGACGTGGCCCATGAGATGTTGGGCAAGGTGGGCCTCGACGAGGTGGCCGACGTGACCGTGGGCACCCTGCCCACCGGCAGCGCCCGGCTGGTGGAGCTGGCTCGGGCCCTGGCCTGTCGGCCCCGGGTGTTGCTGTTGGACGAGCCGTCGTCGGGTCTGAACGAGGAGGAGACTTCGGCCATCGGCCAGATGCTGCTGGGGCTGGTGGCGGACAAGGAGAACGAGTTGGCGGTGCTGTTGGTGGAGCACGACATGAGCTTTGTGATGGGGGTGTGCGCCCGCATCCATGTGCTGGACTTCGGCAAGATCATCGCAGTGGGCACCTCCATGGAGGTGCAGTCCGATCCCGCGGTGCGGGCCGCCTATCTGGGGGGCGACGAATTCCGGGGCGCTTACGCGGGGGTCGACCAATGAGCGCCGAGACGGCTACTCCGCTGTTGGAGCTGGTGGGCATCCGGGCTGGCTACGGCACCATCGATGTGTTGCACGGGGTTGATCTCAAGGTCATGCCGGGCACGGTGTACGCCTTGTTGGGGCCCAACGGCGCGGGCAAGACCACCACGCTGGGGGTGGCCAGCGGCCAGATCCAGCCCCACGCCGGCTCGGTGCTGCTTGACGGCCACGAGGTGAACGGGGTCTCCCCCGACAGCTTGGCCCGGGCCGGGGTGTGTCTTATCCCCGAGGGCCGGGGCATCTTCCCCAACCTGACCGTGGCTGAGAACCTGCGAATGTGTACCTATGCCGGTGTCTCCTACAAGGAGGTGCAGGAGCGGGCCTTCGCTCAGTTCCCCCGCCTGGAGGAACGCCGCAGCCAGATGGCGGGCACGCTGTCGGGCGGCGAGCAGCAGATGCTGGCCATGTCGCGGGCGCTCTCCACCGATCCGGCCCTGCTGATGCTGGACGAGCTGTCCATGGGGCTGGCCCCCATCATCGTGGAGGAGCTCTACGAGCAGGTGGCTTCGCTGGCTGAGGCGGGATTGTCCATCCTGATTGTGGAGCAGTTCGCCCAGGCAGTTCTGGGGGTGGCCGATGAAGCGGCCATCATGCTCCACGGCAAGATCCTGCGCACCGGGCCGCCCGATGAGATCGCCGAAGAATTGACCGCCGCCTATCTAGGCATGTCCTGAGGAGACAACATGAGTGACGCAACCGATACCGCGGGCGACAGCAGTCGGCTGGAGGAGTTCCACCAAGAGGTGAGCAAGCTCCGGGCTTCCGGCGGCCGGGCCAACCCCGATCGGTGGGTGTTCCGCATCGGGTTGATCTTCACCATCGTCGGGTTGGCCTTCACCCTGGTCTCGTTCGTCATGACCAGCGGAGCCTCCAATGCGGTCAACCACCTCGACCTGGTGGTGTCGGCGCTGTTTGGCCTCAGCCTCACGTTCATCGGCTTGGTGATGATCGCGGTGAGCTCGTTCAAGCGCTTCATGCGCTACTGGCTGGTCCGCCTCGTCTACGAATACCGCGAGCAGACCGACCGGGTGGTGGGCAGCTAGCCGCAGCTGGCCAAAGATCGCTCAGAACTCTTCCAGCAGGGCTCTGAGGCAGTCCGACGAGGGGTTCTCCAGCCAGAACGGGTTGTCGGCGGGCATTTCGCCCCGCAAAACGGTGCGGTTCATCACCCTCACCACGATGGCGGTGTAGCGGGCGGCGGCGAACACCTCATACCAAGTGGTGTCGCCCGGATCGTTGTCGGCGTGGGCAGCGTAGAGATCGCGCTGTTCGGCCCGGGAGGGCTCTCCTTCCAGTCGGGGCTGGTTGCCCATGTGCTCGTGTGACCACCGGTCGAACATGAGCCACCATCCCAAGTCCACCAGCGGCGACGCGATGCAGGCTGCCTCGAAGTCGGTGACGCAGCCGGGCTCGAAGTTCTGCCAGATGATGTTGCCAGGCCGTCCGTCGCCCCAATTCAGACACAAACCGTCGTCGGCAGGCATGTTCTCGAACAGGTAGCCGAACCCGGCTTCCAGCACGGGATGGTCTCGGCCATCGAGTTCCCGGTTCGAGTAGTCCCGCCAGATGCGCACCTGGGTGGCGGTGCCCGGCTGGTCGCTTGAGGCCACCAGCCAATCCAGTCCGGCGGCCTGCCAGTCGATGCCGTGGATTTGGGCCATGGTCCGCAGCCCCCGGTCCACCAGCTGGCGACGCTGCTCGGGTTGGGCGTCGAAGAAGAACCCGGCGCTGGTGTAGATGGGGTCCTCCCGGGGAATGTCGCCTCCCACAAACCCCATCACGAAGAACGGCCCACCCAACACCGATTCGTCGGCTTCGTATCCCACCAGCGGGGCGATGGGGGCATTGCTGTGGGCGGCCACCGCCGCCATCACCCGGTACTGGATGTCCACCTCCACATCCAGCTCCCCGGGCGCCTGCTGCGGATACACCGCCGGCTCCGGCAACTCCCGCCGCAATACATAGCGCTCCACCGCCGGGCCACTTCCCCGATCCACGTCAGCGTCGAACAGCAATGTCTCCGCCGAGTAGCCCCCCGACGGCACCTCAAACGGCCCAATCCCCACGCTGGGAGCGTCAAGCATCTCAGCCAGCCAAAGGCCGAGGGGAACGCGCAGTTCCTCCCTTTCCGCGTTCCCGCCGTTCATTGGCTGGGGAGGGGCCCCGGAGGGCGGGGGGTGGCGCCGCAGGCGGACCTGGCTGCTCCGACAGCCAGGCCGCTGTAGGTGACAGGACCCGCCGCCCGGACGCGCGCTGAGAGTAGAACGGCGGGCATCTACCGGTATTCTTCGGCCCGGGGAACCTCGTAAAGGGGATCGGGGGTCATCTCCAGCGGGCCGCCGTACTCGATCCGCTGGCGGGTGCTGCGGTGCAGCGGGTCTTTGTCCAGCTTGGGGATGACGTGGGTGCCGAACAGGCGGATGGTTTCGAGGCAAACCTCGTGGTCGAGCTGGATGGGGAGGCCGAACGACACCTGATCGCAGCCGATCTCGTCATAGCGCTTCACCTGCTCCAGCACCTCGTCGGGATCGCCGCACAGCAGGAACCCGGCCGCGATGCGTTCCTCCACGTCCTCCAGGGTCGGCTCGGGCACCAGCTCGGGGTATACCGGCAGGCCCTCGGGCTTGGGGAAGGTGTCGTGGTACTTGAACACCAGCGACTGGAGGTAGCTGAGCTGCATCTGCTCGCACACCACCCGGCGGGCCTCCTGGCCGTCTTCCAAACACACCAGGCCGTTGGCGATCATCACGTTGTCGTTCACGTACTCGCCGGCCGGCTCGGCCTGGGGGATGGCGTTCTTGTAGGCCTCCACGTGGGGGGCCATGTCGTAGATGGCCGACACGTTGAACCCCAGCACACCGAGGCCGTGGCGAGCGGCCTTCTCATACGTGGGGGTGTTGCCCGCGGCCACCCACATGGGCGGGTGGGAGTGGCAGTAGGGCTTGGGCAGCACGTTGAAGGAGCCCCAGGTGCCCGTCTCGGGGGTTTGGAAGGCGGTGCCGTCGGGGTGCGAGTAGGCGGTGCTGCCCCAGATCTTCTTGAACTCCCAGATCACCTCGTCCCAGTTGGCCTTGGTCTCCGACGGGTCGATGCCGAATCCGCCGATCTCGTGGCTGCCCGCCCCCCGGCCGGTGCCGAACTCGAAACGGCCCTTGCTCATGTGGTCGAGCATGGCCACCCGCTCGGCCAGCTTGATGGGATGGTTCACGATGGGGTTCAGGTTGAATATGCCCGACCCCATGTGGATCTGGGTGGTCTGGGCGAAGGAATGGGCCATGAACACCTCGCTGGCCGAGGTGTGGGAGTAGTCCTCCAGGAAGTGGTGCTCGCTCACCCAGATGTACTTCCAATTGTGCTGGTCGGCGACCCGCACCATCTCCAGTTCGTTCTCAAAGGCCTGATGCTCCCAGTAGGGGCTGCGGGCCCCGCCCCGGCGAGGCGATCCCTGCAAGAAAATGGCGAATTCCACGGTGGGCTCCCTTTGCTCTCTCAATGGCTGCGGTTCGCAGAATACTCGTCGGCCTCCCAGCAGGCTCATCCCGACGGCGCTGGCGGCCTCACGCTCCCAAGTCCAGCACTACCCGTCCGATCACTTCCCGCCCTTCTAGGGCCTCCATAGCAGCGGGCAGATCGTCGAGCGGATAGGAGTCGGTGACCACCGAGCCGATGCTGCCGGCGTCCCAGAGCGCGCTGAGTTGGCGGTGATCGTCCCATCGTTCCTCCCGGCTGTAGCGCGACGGAATGGCTCCCACCACCGAATAGTTGCGCTGCACCATGTGGCGCACGTTCACGGGCGCCCACTCGCCGCTGGCGAACCCGATGACCACGATGCGGGCGTCTCGGGCCACGCACCGGGTGGCGGCGGTGTAGGCGTCGCCTCCCACGGGGTCGTACACCACGTTTACCCCACGGCCGTCGGTTAGTTCCATGACCGCGGCGGCGATGTCGCCCTCTCGATGGTTCACGGTGTGGTGGGCACCGAAGGAGGCCGCTGCTTCGCATCGCTCCGGCCCGCCGGCCACGGCGATGACTTGGGCGCCCAGCGCGGCCCCCAGCGAGCAGGCTGCGGCCCCGGTGCCCCCAGCGGCGCCCAGCACCAACAGCGTCTCGGCCGCGGCCAAACCGCCCCGGCGCACCAGGCCGATCCAGGTGGTGTGGTAGGGGATCAAGAAGCCAGCCGCGGCGGCGTCGTCCATGGAGTCGGGCACGGTGAACCACGAGTGGCTCAAACCGAGGCACTGTTCGGCAAAACCGCCGTCGCCGGTCTGAAAGGAGGTCACGGTCATGACTCGCTGACCGGGTGCCAGCTCCACGCTGTCGCCCGCCTCAATCACCGTCCCGCACACTTCCTGGCCGGGAGTGAAAGGTCCCTCCTCAGGTGCGAGGGGGTACATCCCCTTGCACATGAAGACGTCGGGCAGGCCGACGCCCACCGCTCCCACCTCCATCAGAAAGGTCCCCTCCCCCGGACGGGGCGCGGGTTTGTCGATCTGCCGCAGCACTTCTCCCGGTGAACCCGATCCTTCAACCACCCAAGCTCGCATGGCGTCAAGCATTCCCCACCCGGCCTGAAATCCACCACCCGACCACCGAAGTGCCAAGCTACTCCCATGGCTGGCCGCTATGGATTGGAGACCATCGCCACCGAACTCGACGCTGGGGTGCTCACCGCCACGTTAAACCGGCCCGATCGGGGCAACGGTCTCAACAAGCAGATGCACCTCGACCTGCGGGACCTGTATCGCCGCATCGCCGAGGACGCGGAGGTGCGGGCGGTGGTGCTTACCGGGGCGGGCCGGTCGTTCTGCGTGGGGGCCGACTTCGCGGTCATGGAGGAGAACCTGGAAACCGGCTATCCCGAGGGCCGTCCCGACTTGCTCGACGACGGGATCGATATCGCCCGAGGGGCGCTGCGGGTCCGCCAGCCGATGGTGGCGGCGGTCAACGGCCACGCCATCGGTTTGGGGGCGTCGCTGGCCTTGTTCTGCGACATCGTCTACCTGAACGACGCCGCCCGCATCGGCGACCCCCACGTGAACGCCGGTCTGGTGGCCGGCGATGGGGGAGCGGTGCTGTGGCCGCTGCTGGTAGGACTCAACCGGGCCAAGGAGCTGCTCATGACCGGCGACCTGCTGGATGCCGCCCAAGCCGAGCGCTATGGCCTGGTGAACCACGTGATGCCCGCCGACGAGGTGCTGGGGTCGGCCACGGCCATGGCGCAGCGGCTGGCCGCTGGTCCCCGTCACGCCATCGAGTTCAACAAACGGCTGTGCAACAAGGAGCTGGAAGACCGGGTGAACCGCCTCTACGACCTGGCCTTCGCGCTGGAGGCCATCACCTTCGACACCGACGACCACCGGGAGGCAGTGGACGCCTTTTTGAACAAGCGCACTCCGAACTTCGACCGTGAAGACAAGGGCTGACCGTGGCCAACCACAAGCTCTACATCCACGAGTTCATCGACATCATCGGCCACCACCGGGCCAACTACATGCACCACATGACGGCCAACTGGTCGCCCATCGCCCAAGATGAGCGCGATCAGCTCTGCTACGGGGTGTGGGCCATCGTCGGCACCACCAGGGGCTGGCCGCAGGTGCTCAATCTGTGGGAAGAGGATGGCTGGGACGGCATGGCCACGTCGTTCCGCCTCGAGTGCCAGGGCGCGGGCGCGCAAGACCCCAAGCTGGCCAAATGGTGGGCGCAGGCGGCCAACTATCGCAGCGGGGGCACCGACCGCTTGCTGGTGCCCGCCCCGTGGACCCGGACCATCGAGGAGCTGTGTGCCGACGGTGTCACCGGGGAGTGCTACGCCCACGAGCAGGTGAGCCTCAAGCGGGGAGCATCAGCGGAGTTCTTGGAGCGGGTGCGAACCGATGCCATCGCCGCCTACGAGCCCTTCGGCTGGGAGCTGGCCGGCGCATGGCAGACCGCCATGGTGGCCGACGACGAGGCCTTCCTGCTCTGGACCATCCCCACCTGGGAGGCCTGGGCCGACTTCGAGAAGGCCCAGCCCACCGATCCGGGCCTCGCCCGCTGGCGGGCCGCGGTAGACGATCTCGTCGAGCACTGGCACCGCTTCCTGCTGGTTGATGCCCCGCTATGCCCCTTCCGCACCGGCCGCCAACCCCACCGCAACGACCGCATCGACTACGAAGATCTCTAGAGCGCGCCCCTCTGGAGATCGACTACGAGGATCGCTAAGGCGGGCTAGACCGCGATCTTGTAGAGGTTGGCGGCGTTGTCTTGGAGGACTTTGCGGGTCACGTCGTCGTCCACGTCGGCGAGGGCGTCGGTGGCTTGCTCGAGGCCGAAGGGGTAGAGGCAGGTGGGGTGGGGGAAGTCGGTTTCGAAGAGGACGTTGTCGGGGCCGATCTGGTTGATGAGCAGGTCGGGGGAGAGATCCTCAAACCAGTAGCAGCCGTACATCTGGCGGCTGAAGTACTCGCTGGGGCGCAGGCTGAACTGGGACTGCACGTCGGTGTTGAGCTGGTCCATCTGGTAGTCGAGCGACTCCAGCACGAACGGGATCCAGCCGATGCCCGATTCCACCGACACGATCTTGAGCGTGGGGTGGCGCTCCAGCACGCCGGAGAAGATCAGGTTGGCCAGCACCCGGGCGTTGGTGAGGTACATCATGGCCGAGCCGATGGCCAGCTTCTGGTCGTCGCCCTGCGACGGCCACGGCGAGGTGCCGAACCAGCCCATGGAGCTCTCGCTGGCTCCGATGTGGAAGTTCACCGGCAGTTCGTGGTCGCAGCAGAACTCCCACAGCGGCCGCCACGCCTCCTCGCCCAAGTCGGGCAGCCCCCGGAGCTGGGGATCGCTGCACATCACCAGGCCTCGCAAGCCCAAGCCGACGATGCGCTCGGCCTCGGCCAGCGACCCCTCGATGTCCCACCACGGGATCAGCCCCATGGGGAACAGGCGCTCACCGGAGTTCTCCTGGATCTCGGCCATGGCGTCGTTGTACACCGACACGCACAGGCGCTTGAGCTCCACGTCCTCGATCGAGCCGAACTTCTGGCTGCCGAATCCGGCCAGGTTGGGGTAGATGATCTGGGCGTGGATGCCGATCTGATCCATGACCTCCACCCGGGCGTCCATGTCGTAGGCGCCGGGGTGGACGTCGTCGATGGTCCACCCGAAGAAGTCGGTGCCCAGGGCCTTGGTGCCGTCGGGGCGCACCACCCCGCTGGCGGTGGCGAATCCCAGGGTCTCCCCGTCGAGGACCCAGTGGGGCCGTCCGTCCACCTCGGCCACCTTCGGGAGCCGGTCAACGTAGTCCGCCGGGGCCCGGCTGCTCCACAGGTCATGGGGCTCGGTCAAGTGGGTGTCGACGTCAATGACTCGGATCTGATCTCGCGTTGTGGCCATGCCCTAGTGTGCCACGTTTTTTCCTGCTGGTTCCCTATCGGAATCAGGCGGAGGCCCCATCGGAGAGATAGGCGCGAGCCACAGTGAGAACCGCCTGGGCCAGGGGACCGTGGGCAACGAGACCGGAGCTGGCGGCGTCCATGCGGCGGGTGGCTACTCGACACCAGTGGGCCGCTGAGCCGGTGATGGATTGAGGGGCGTTTTCGTCGCCATAGGTCCAGGTTTCGCCCGACGGCGAGACCAGCTCCAAGCGGAGCTCTGACAGGGGGCCGGGTGGGGTCACGCCCTGGCTGCGAAAGGCGTAGGGGAGCGCCCGGTAGCCGATATGGGCCACATGGCGCAGTCGATCGGTGTCCACCGGCTCGACCCCGGCGGTGGTGAAGCAGTCGAGCCCGTGAGCCCAGGTCTCCATGAGCCGGGCGGTGGCGAAGGAGCGGCAGGTCATGGGGCCGTCGCCCCAGATCACCGGGGTTTTGGCGTCCAGCCCGGTCATCGCTTCCAAGCTGGCGGCCCGAGACGCCCGCCAGTTGTCCAGCACCTCGGCCGGATCGTGGGGCAGGGGGCGGTCGGGCCAGCGTCCAGTGGGGGCGAACACTTGCTCGCTGCGTCCGGTCAATGCCAGCAGTGCGGCGCCCTCGCTCACATCGAGATGGTGGATCTGGTGGGCCAGTGTCCACCCCGGAGACGGCGACGGCGTGGCCCACACTTCAGGGGGCAGCGGGGCCACCAGATCGTCCAACACCTGATGTTCGGCGGCCAGGTCGCTCAACAGCACGTCGTCCATACCACGAATGTACTGATCGGGGTTCGGGGATGCCCCACAGCGGTTGGGCCAACGAATGTACTGATCGGGGTGGGCCACTAGAGTGGCGCAGGTCCAATAGTCCAGGGGGAAATGATCGGGTGGGCGAGTTCATCCAACTATTAGTGAGCGGGGCCATCGCCGGTGCCATCTACTCGCTGATTGCCGCCGGGCTCACGCTGAGCTACACCTCCACTGGCATCTTCAACTTGGCCTACGGGGGCATCGCCTACACCTCGGCGATGCTCTACTTCCAGCTCATCAACGCCCTGGGCATCGAGAGCTTGGGCATGCGGTTGCTGTCGTTCTTCCTCGTGGTGCTGGTTTTCTGCCCGCTGCTGGGCCAGCTTCTGAACGTGGCGGTCTTCCGCCCCCTGGCCCGGGCCAACGACGCGGCCAAGGTCATGGCCACCATCGGAATATTGGTGGCGTTGCCTGCGCTCACTGACTTGATCGTCGACCTGGGCACCAAGACTTGGGACTGGGGCCTGCAATCCACCGACTACGTGTTCCTCACCCCCGGGGTGTGGAAGGTGCCCAGTGAAACCTGGACCTACGACCTCGGCAGCTTCGACCTGCGCATCAGCAGCAACCAGTGGACGGTGCTGGTGGTGGCGGTAGTGGTCGCGGCGGCGCTGTGGGTGCTGATGCGCCGTACTCGTATTGGGCTCCAGATGCGGGCAGTGGTGGATCGCCCCGACTTGGCCGGGCTTCGGGGGGTCAGCGAGAAGTTCACCTCATCGGCCGCGTGGATGATCGGCACCATGCTGGCCGGGCTGGCCGGCGTGGTTGGCGCCCCGGTGTTCAACTCGCTTGAGTCCAATCAGTACAACGTGTTCATGTTCATCGCCACCGCCGCCGCGGTGGTGGGCGGTCTTCGTTCCATACCGCTGGCGTTCGCCGGTGGCGTGGCCCTTGGGGTGGTCACCAGCTGGGTAGGCCGGTATGCCACATTCGCCCAGGACATTCGGGGATTCGAGAGCTCGGTGCCGTTTGTGGTGCTGTTGGTCGGCCTGCTGTTCATGGCCCGGGAGCGGACTCGGCGCAGCGGCGTGGTAGCCGACGCGCCACCGGCCACCGTCTACACCGATGACCTTCCGGCCTGGCGGGTCCGCCTGCCCTGGGCGCTGGGCGCGGGGTTCATCGTGCTTCAGGTATTCGTCTTCGCCGATCAATTCTGGTTGGGGTTGTGGGTCACCGGCTTGGCCTTTGGCTTGGTGTTCATGTCCTGGGTGCTGTTGACCGGCCTCGGCGGCATGGTCAGCCTGGCCCAAGCGGCCTTCGTGACTATGGCGGCCATGACCGCCGGTCTGATCCTGGACAAGACCGGGCTGCCGTTCATCCCCGCGCTGATCGTGGGCGTGGTCATCGCCGGAGTGCTCGGCGTCATCGTGGCCCTGCCCGCACTTCGGCTGGGCGGTTTGCCGTTGGCCTTGGCCACGCTGGCGCTGGCCTTCATGAGCGAGCGAGTGCTGTTCGAGTGGAGTTGGTTCAAGAACGGCCAGGGCACCAAGGGGTGGGACATACCCCGTCCCAAACTCGGGCCGTTCGACTTTGAAGACGAGAAGTCCCTCGCGGTGCTGCTGGTGATCCTGGTGTTGGCCGCGGCCTGGGTGGTGCGGAACCTCCAGCGCTCGGTCACCGGACGGGCCATCATCGCGGTGCGCAACTCCGAGCCCGCCGCGGCCACCTCAGGTCACTCAATCGTTCGCACCAAGCTGGCGGTGTTCGCCCTGTCAGCGCTGTTGGCCGGGTTCGGCGGGGTGTTCTTCGCCACCTTCATCGGCAACGTGACCCCGTTCACCGCGACCACCCAAGCCGGGCTGTTCTGGCTGGCCGTGGTGGTCTTGGTCGGCATCCGACGGCCCGGCGCCGCGGTGATGGCCGGAATCATGGTGGCGGCCAGCGGCCACACGTTCGGAACCGGCTGGCACTGGGAGTGGATGGAGTCGTGGCACGTCGTGCTGGTGGCCTCGGTATTTGGCGCAGCTGCGCTGGCCACTGCCATCCGAGATCGCCAAGTCGGGCTGCCGTTCTCGCCGCCCATACTCGGTGTGCTGGCGGTGTTGGCTTTCATCTGCCTGGCCCGGGTGTACTCCTGGTATCCCATCGACTGGGACGGATTCGATCAATACGACGAAGCCCGCAACATCACCGCCTTCATGTTCGGCCTCGGTGCCATGCAGCTGGCTCGCGAGCCCGATGGGATTCTTGCCTTCACTGCCGCCCAGAACCGGGTTCGGCGCGACGCTTGGCGCCGACGGCTTGCCGCGTGGCGAGGAGAGTCTGAGGCGATCGGGCCAAGTCCGGCTGCTGAAGCGGCCCCGGTGGTGACGGCACCGATCTTGCCCGACGGCCCCGAAATCGCCGAGGACGCAGGCGACCACTACGTCGGCGATCATCCGCCGGCTCTGGAGCTGGTGGGGGTGCGGGCCAGTTACGGGTTGGTGGAGGCCCTCCACGGAATCGACCTGTCGGTGCCCCGCGGCGAGATCACCGCGTTGCTGGGGCCCAACGGCGCGGGCAAGTCCACCACCTGCGCGGTGGCATCGGGTCTTTTGCCCGCCACCCACGGCAGGGTTCGATTGGACGGGGAGGACGTCACCAGCTTGCGCAGCCATCGTCTCGCCCGTCGGGGCGTGGTGCTGGCCCCCGAGGCTCGAGGCATATTCAGCGGTCTCACTGTTCGGGAGAACATGCAGCTCTGGCTGCCCAACCAGGGGGACCGAGATCTGTGCTGTGATCGGTTCCCCATCCTGGGAGAGCGCCAGAACCAGTTGGCCGGCAACCTTTCCGGGGGCGAGCAGCAGATCCTCACTCTGGCGCCGCTGTTGGCCAATCCCCCTGAGGTGTTGATTGCCGACGAGCCATCACTGGGTTTGGCCCCGCTCATCGTGAACCAGATCCTCGAGCTGTTCATCGAGTTCAAGGAGCGGGGGGTGGCCCTCTTGCTGGTGGAGGAAAAGGCCCGCGACGTGTTAGAAATCGCTGACTCCGTGGCGTTCATCAGCCTGGGCCATATCACCTGGCACGGTTCCCGCTCCGAGGTTGACCACGACCAGCTCGACGCCGCCTATCTCGGGGAAGCGACTTCTGTTTCAGACTGACCATCCTGAGGATGAAAGTCGATGGTTGCTGTCCTACTATGTCGAGCAGCCCATATCTCGGAGGGGGACATGAAGAAATCACTTTTGCAAAAGCTTCTCGCGCTCTTGGCTGCGTTGACGTTGGTAGTCGCCGCGTGCGGCAACGACGACGATGAAGCAGGAGACGCTCCAGCGCCGGCGCCGACTGCCGCCGAGGAGCCCGCGGCCGAGGAGCCGGCGGCTGAGGAGCCCGCGGCCGAGGAGCCGGCGGCTGAGGAGCCCGCCGCTGAGGAGCCCGCGGCTGAGGAGCCTGCCGCTGAGGAGCCTGCTGCTGAGGAGCCTGCTGCCGAGGAGCCGGCGGGAATGGACTCCCGCACCTGGGGTGCTTTCACCTATGAGATCGACTTTGAGCCCTCTACTCGGGGCGTGAGCGACGACACCGTGCGCCTCGGTGCCATGACCCAGGATGCGCTGTACGGGGGATTCACCGACGGCATCAATGCTCGCATCGGTCGGGCCAACCGCGATGGCGAACTGCCCGGTGGCCGGTCGGTCGAACTCGTGCAATACGTGGACGATGGCAGCGATCCGCAGGCTAACTTCGAGGGGGCCCGGAGCATGGTGGAGAACGACGAGGTCTTCGGCATCATGGTCACCTCGGCGGTCTCGCTTCCTCAGACCACTGATTACCTGGACGAGAATCAGGTGCCGTTCACCGGCTGGGGTTTCATGCCCGGATTCTGTGCTCCCAACGACTGGGGCTTCGGCTTCAATGGCTGTTTGAGCGGCTACGCCTTCGGGGTTGAGGGTGCCGATCCGCTGGTGTCGGTCCAGAACATCTGGTACGACTTCTTCGGAACCGAGGACATCGTGGTCGGCATCTTCAACAGCGATGACGACGCTGGTCGCGCCGGCCACGCGCTGTACGAAAACCTGTGGGCCGGCAAGCTGGCGTTCAACGATTTCGTGCCCACCCAGACGGCGGGCGGGATCACCGATCCCACCCGGTTCGTGAACACGGTGCTGGAGCACGACCCCGATTTGGTGATCCTCTCCACCGACTTTGCCGGCGCCATCACCCTCAAGGCGTCCATCGCCGCTTCGGGATATGAGGGCCCGGTGGCCGACTACCTGACCTACGTTCCCGGCCTCCCGGGGTCTAGCCCCGACCTGGGCCAGGCCCTGGAAGGCGGCTATGCCGTGACTCAGGTGCCCCCGCTGGACGACTCAGAGCCGGCCATCCAGCAGCTCTTGGCCGACTACGAAGCGGTCGAGGCCTTCCCCGGCTTCGGCAGCTTGGTGGGCTATTGGTCGGCCGACCTGATGATCCAGATGATCGCCGCCGCCGGCGAGGATCTGAACACCGCCAGCTTCTACCAGGCGGTCAACATCGACGGCTTCGAATCCACCCAGCAGTCCGGCGGTCTCGGCTCGGTGAAGTTCCCCGCCGACCACGTCGTCGCCCCCGACTGCACCGGCATGGTGCAGGTGGTGGATGCCGACTATGTAGTGGCCCACGAATTCGTGTGCTACGGCGATTCCGACCGCTAAGCCAACTGAACCAATAGCGACTGTGCCGGGCCCGATCGGCTGCCCTCTTGGCGGCGGGTCGGGCACGGCCGCGTCTTGGGCTAGTAGCCGGCAATGACCGGGGGACCGCTGGACGGCATCCGGGTCGTGGACCTCACCCGGATCTTCTCCGGACCGATCTGCGGGCGGGTGTTGGCCGACTTGGGGGCTGACGTGATCAAGGTCGAGCCCCCGTCTGGCGACCTCACCCGGCCAGTGCCGCCGGTGGACGAAGACGGCATCGGAGTCACGTTCAGTCACATGAATGCGGGCAAGCGCAACATCTGCGTCGATCTGAAGGCCGACGGCGGTCCCGGGATCGTGGCCGCATTGGCCGATCGGGCCGACGTGTTGCTGGAGAACTATCGCCCCGGCGTCATGGCCCGATACGGGCTGTCATACCAAGGGCTCTCAGCCCGCAACCCGCGACTGGTGTTCTGCTCCATCACCGGGTTTGGTCAAACCGGGCCGTGGACCCATCGCCGCGCCCACGCTCCAATGATGCACGCGGTCGCGGGCACCATCGAGCTGGCCGCTCGCCTTCGGGAGGCAGAGCCGCTCCAGGAGATCCACCAGCACGGCGATCTTTACGCCGGGTTCATCTCGGTGTCCGCGGTGTTGGCCGCGCTCTATCAGCGGGAGCACACCGGCACCGGCCAGCACCTCGACATCGCCATGGCCGAGACCCTCGTCTATGCCAACGACCAGGCGGGGAACGACCTCTCGGGGTACGACGGGCCGAGGGAGTTCGACACCTGGAACTACGCCATCGCCCGTACCGCCGACGGCCAGGCGGTATCGCTAATCGGCAATCCGGAAAGCATGTTGCCCAGGTGGGTGGCCGCTTTAGGAGGCAACCTCGAGGACTGTCCCGACCAACCCACCCGTGAAGAGGCCCTTGCCGTGCTTCGAGGCCTGGTGGCTGGCTTTGCGACCTACGAGGATTTGGCCGAAGTGGTGGAACGCCAACCGCTGCCTGCCGCCCGCATCAGCTCAGTGTCCGAGCTAGCCGCCACCGACTGGGCGTCAGACCGGGGTCTCATAGCCGAGATCCGTCCCGGCATTCCGGTACCGGCCAAACCGTTTGCCATGAGCGACGCCACCGTGGGAGTCACCCACCGATCCGCCTCCCTGGGGGAGGACACCCGGTCGGTGCTGGCCGACGATCTCGGTCTCAGCGACAGCGAAATCGACCACCTCATCGCTCAAGGAACTGTTCAAGCCGCTGACTAAGCGGCCAACTCCGAAGTGGCGAAAGCCTTCACTGGCGCCTACGAGACGAAGCTCGAGTTGACTAAGCGGCCAACTCCGAAGTGGCGAAAGCAGTGAATTAGGGTCGCAGCCATGGCCAGCGCCCCCTGGAGCACCATCTGCGAGTTGGTGGATGACGCTGCCCGGCGGTTTCCCGATTTGGAGGCCCTGGTGGACGGCGATGTGCGCTGGACTTTTCCGGAGCTGCGAGATCAGGTTCGGGCATCGGCCCGGGCGCTGATGGCCTCGGGCATCGAGCCCGGCGACCGGGTGGCGGTCTGGGCCCCCAACATCTGGGAGTGGGTGGTGGCCGGTTTGGGGATCCACTTGGCCGGGGGCGTGCTGGTGCCGGTGAACACTCGCTTCAAGGGCCGCGAGGCCGACTACATCCTCCAGAAGTCGAAGGCTCGCATTCTGTTCACCGTGACCGACTTCTTGGACACCGACTATGTGGGGCTGCTCCGCGACGCCGACGGTGGTGCCGGTCTCGACGAGGTCGTGGTGTTGCGGGGGACCGTTCCCGACGGCACCACCGGCTTCGCTGATTTCCTTGAGCGGGCCGACCAGGTGGCCGAGGCCGACGGGGACGGCCGAGCCGCCGCGGTCAGGGGCGACGACCTCTGCCACATCATGTTCACATCGGGCACCACCGGCCAGCCCAAGGGGGCCATGCTGATCCACTCGGCCATCTGCCGGGGCTTCAGGTCGTGGTGTGAGGTGATCGGCCTGCGGGCCGGCGACCGCTACCTGATCGTCAACCCGTACTTCCACGCCTTCGGGCTCAACTCCGGCATCCTGGCCTGTTTCATGACCGGGGCTGCCAACATCCCCCATCCGGTGTTCGACGTCCCGTCGGTGATGGCCCGGGTCCCCGAAGAGGGCATCACCATGCTGCCGGGACCGCCGGCCATCTACCAGACCATCCTCAACCACCCCGACCTCGACAGCTTCGACATGTCCACCCTGCGATTGGCGGTCACTGGAGCAGCCGCCATCCCGGTGGAGATGATCCTCCAGATGCGGGCTCGGCTGGGATTTGAGACCATCGTCACCGGCTATGGCCTCACCGAGGGGTCGGGCATCGCCACCATGTGCCGCCACGACGACGACCCCGAGACCATCGCCAACACCTCGGGCCGGGCCATCCCTGACGTGGAGGTGCAGATCACCGACGATGACGGCAACGAACTGCCCCGGGGCGAGCCCGGCGAAATCGTGGTCCGGGGCTACAACGTGATGCTGGGTTACTTGGACGATCCCGAGCAGACCGCCGAGACCATCGACGCCGACGGCTGGCTCCACACCGGCGACATCGGAGTTATGGACGAAAACGGCAACATCGACATCACCGACCGCAAGAAGGACATGTTCATCGTGGGCGGGTTCAACGCCTATCCGGCCGAGATCGAGAACATCATGCTGGCCCATCCCCAGATCGGGCAGGTGGCGGTGATCGGGATGCCCGACGACCGGCTCGGCGAGGTGGCGGTGGCCACCGTGGTGCCCGCCGCAGGCACCGAGCCCACTGAGGCCGACGTCATTGCCTGGTGCCGCGACCAGATGGCCAACTACAAGGTGCCCCGCCGGGTGCGGTTCACCGACGCCCTGCCCCTCAATGCCTCCGGCAAAGTGCTGAAGTACGCGCTCCGCGAGCAAGCAGCCGCCGAGTGACCGCCGAGCCGCCCTGTCGGTTGTCTAGCGAGGCGAACGCCGCGCCCGCATGACCAGTTTTCCGGGGGCGCCCTACGCGGTGGGAGTGGCCACCGGCCTCTTGTCGGGGGTCTTTGGCGTGGGCGGGGGGATCCTCATGGTTCCCTGCCTGGTGCTGCTGCTGGGGGTGGAGCAGCGCCGGGCCCATGGCACCTCGCTCGGGGCCATGGTGCTCATTTCCGCGTCGGGACTGGGAGGGTTCCTGCTGCAAGGCTCGGTGGCCTGGCTCCCCGGATTGCTCATCTTCTCCGGCGCTTCGGTGGGTGTCACCGTCGGCACCCGACTGCTCAACCGCATAACCATCCGCTCGCTGAGGATCGGCTTCGCCCTCTTGATGCTGGTCACGGCAATCAGGTTCTTGGCCATTGCCACCGATGCCGCCGGGCACGGCGACATCACCGCAGGCGCGGCCTTCGCCTATGCCGGCTGCGGCGTGCTAACCGGGCTGCTCTCGGGGACCATGGGGGTGGGCGGGGGCGTGATCATGATTCCGGCCTTGATCCTGCTGTTCGACTTTGTGGACGTCACTGCCAAGGGCACCTCGTTGCTGGTGATTCTCCCCATCTCCATCATCGGCACCATTCAGAACCGCAAGTCGGGCAACATCGACCCCAAAGGGGCGCTGGCCTTGGGTGCATCCGGGGTGGCCTCGGCGTTCCTCGGCGCACTGGTTGCCAGCGAGCTCAGCCCTCGGCTGTCGGGCATTCTGTTCGCCATCTTGCTCATCGTGAGCGCGGTGCAAATGCTGCGCCACGCCAACGACCCGCTTCCTACGAGCGAGGAGGATTGACCGGGTCCGGGAGCCTGTTTTGGCTCGTTGCGGGAGGCGCTCAAAGAGATTGCAAAGTCTGAGGGTGCAAAGGCCGATGAATGGGATAGAGTGTCGGTAGATGAGCGACACCCAAATTGTGTGGCTGAACACCGAGACCGCCGCCAAGCGGCTGGGCATCACCACGCGGACGCTGTACCGGTTCATCAATGAGGGGGGTCTGCCCGCCTATCGTATGGGTCGGGTGATTCGGGTCAAGCAGGCTGACGTGGATGAATTCATCGAACACAGCCGTATCGAGCCCGGCACACTCGGTCACCTGTACCCTGATCCCGTTCCTCCCCGAGACACCGATGAAAACGGTGGCGAGGGCGATGACGGCGACGCAGATGCCGACTCCTGAATGACCACCGCAGCGCCGGTTACAATTGATATTCCGCGCAACGGGCTTATGGCAGCCCTGTTAGGAGAGCGCGACCAGCATCTGCGTCAGATCGAGCAGTCGTTCCCCGAGGCCGACATCTTCGTGCGGGGCAACCGGATTACGGTGTCAGGACATGGCGCCGACCGTGTGGTCGGTCTGTTCGATGAGATGATCCTGTTGGTGCAGGGTGGTCACCAACTCGATTCCCGGATGCTGGATCGGGCGATCCAAATGGTGGAGGCAGACGAGAGTCCCTCAGGGGTGATGGACACCGATGTGCTGCGATCAGGGCGAGGCCGGGTCATCCGGCCTCAATCGGCCGGACAGCGACATTATGTCGATGCTATGCGGAGCAACATCATCACCTTCAGCATCGGCCCGGCCGGGACGGGCAAGAGCTGGCTGGCGGTGGCCACCGCAGTGCGGGAGCTGAAAGCTCACAGCGTGGAGCGGATCATTTTGACTCGACCCGCGGTGGAGGCGGGGGAGCGTCTCGGGTTCTTGCCCGGCGACATGATTGCCAAAGTCGATCCCTATCTGCGTCCGCTCTACGACGCCCTCTACGACATGCTTGACGCCGAGGAAGTGCAGTCGCTGGTAGATCGAGGGGTCATCGAGATCGCTCCGCTGGCCTACATGCGGGGCCGCACCCTCAACGACAGCTTCATCATTCTGGACGAGGCTCAGAACACCACCCCCGAGCAGATGAAGATGTTCTTGACCCGAATCGGGTTCGGCTCCAGGGCGGTGGTGACCGGCGATGTGACCCAGGTGGATGTGGACCGGGGCCGCAGCGGACTGGACTCCTTGGAGAAGATCCTAGAAGGCATCGACGGCCTGTCGTTCGTCCATCTGAGTTCTCGCGACGTGGTTCGCCATCCCATCGTGGCCGACATTGTGAACGCCTACGAGCGGGCCCAGCAGTGACGGCCGACGGCGACGGGGTTCCCAAACCCGGGGGCTTGGTCAGCGAAACCGGCATGGTCGAGGTGTCCAACCGCCAACACGACCTGCCCGTGGCCCAGGACCGCTGGGCCGGGCTGTTGCGCCGGGTTCTGGCTGAGGAACGGGTAGACGCCCCCTGGGAGGTCGGGCTGTCGTTTGTGGCTGCCGACGAGATGGCGGCCCTCAATGCCGCCCACCGGGGCATCGATCGGCCCACCGATGTGCTGGCCTTCGGCGCCGACGACGGCAGCGCTCCCCGAGCCGCCGACGAGCCCCGGCTGGTGGGCGACGTGGTGATCTGCCCCTCGGTGGCCGCGACCAACGCCGCCGCCCGCGGCAAGGCCGTTGGCGATGAGCTGGCCCTGCTGGTGGTACACGGGGCACTGCACCTGCTGGGCTATGACCATGTCGAAGAGTCCGACGCCGAGTTGATGGAAGGCCGGGAGCGGGAGTTGCTGGCGCTGACCTCGGCTCGGCATGCGCTGGCCGGTTCACCGGCGGGGTCGCCGTGAGCGTGCTCGGCCGATTCGGACTGCTGCGGAGACTGGTGCAGGCCAGTTGGCGGCGGGAAGCGCCTCAAGTCTCAGAGGAAGAGCTGCTGGCCATGGCCGAGGCGGCCGAGGCGTCCGACGCCATCGAGCCCGAGGAACGGGAGCTGATCGGCCAGATCATCGAGTTCGGCGACACGGTGGCCCGCGAGGTGATGGTGCCCCGCACCGACATGGTGGCGATGAGCGACCAGCACACGGTGGAGGAGGCCATCGGCATCGTCATCGCCCACGGCTACAGCCGGGTGCCGGTGTACGCCGAGGGGATTGACGACGTGGTGGGCGTGGTCCACGCCAAAGACCTCATGCGGGCAGAGCGGGAGCAGGGGGCCGAATCTCCGGCGGTGGCGGTGGCCCGGACCCCCCGCTTCGTCCCTGAGACCAAGCGCATCTCCCTGTTGCTGCGGGAGATGCAGGCCGAGAAGTTCCACATCGCCATCGTGGTGGACGAGTACGGCGGCACCGCCGGCGTGGTCACGCTGGAAGACCTCATCGAGGAGCTGGTGGGCGAGATCGTCGACGAGTTCGACGTGGAGGAGCCCATGATCGAGCGGCTGGCGCCCGGCACGGTGCGGGTGAACGGCCGGGTGCCCATCGACGAGCTGAGCGAGGTGCTGGTGGCGCCCCTGCCCAACGGCGACTGGGACACGGTGGGCGGCCTGATCTTCAACACCTTGGGCCACGTACCCGAAGAGGGGGAGACGCTGGTGGTGGATGGCTGGGAGCTGCTGGTGGAACGGGTTGCCGGTCGGCGAATCGCCCGGGTGATCGTGAAGCCGGTACCCGATTCTGCTGACGCCTGAGCTGGGCGTTCGGACTCGAGTAGACGCGGGAGCTGGCCGTGGGCAATGTGAGCCTGACCGAGGCTAGCCATGCCTTGAGCCAGACCTCAGAGGTGATGGCCGGATTGGTGGAGCGGTTCGGACCGGCCCGATTCGGCCCGAAGCCCACCGTGGGGGAGCGGTTCGAGGTGCTGAGCCGGGAGATCGCTTACCAGCAACTGGCCGGCAAAGCGGCCAGCGCCATCTGGGGCCGAGTGCGCGAGCAGACGGCGGACTGGGCACCGGGTGCGGTGCTGGCGTTGGGGGAAGCGCCGCTGCGAGCTGCCGGACTGTCGGGGGCCAAGACCCGAGCGATGCTGGATTTGGCCGCCTGCTGCGAGGGGGGCTCGCTGGATCTGGCCAGTTTGGCCCGATTGTCCGACCAAGAGGTGATCGATCGGCTCAGCCAGGTGTGGGGCATCGGCACCTGGACCGCCCAGATGTTCCTGATCTTCTCGCTTCGCCGCCTGGATGTGTGGCCAGTGGGCGACTTCGGGGTCCGAAAAGGCTATGGCCTGGCCCACGGCTGGACCGAGCCCCCTTCTGCCGAGAAATTGGAACCCCTCGGCGACCCCTTCCGCCCCTACCGCAGCGTCGCCGCCTGGTACTTCTGGCGAGCCACCGAGGTCTGATTCATCAAGCGGTGTGGAGCTGGGGGGAATCGAACCCCCGTCCGCTGGGCGGTGTCTGACTGTGATACGACCATTCCCGGTTTGCGGCGTCGATGGCAGCCGCGTCGCCGGGTCGGGTGGCCCCGCTAGGGAGCCCGCCACTAGGTCTGTTCCCCAGCGTCAGCGGTCTTTCCCGCCGTCAGTGGTCTGTCCCTACTGTCTCCGCCGCTTCTGTTGCCGGGCTGCGGCGGACCGGCCCCGCGTGCCGTTGCCGGTCGCGATGACTCTCTACACCTGACGGATCAGGCTGCGAGAGGGACACGCTTAGTGTCGGTTATTTGGTTGCCCCGTTTTGCGAGTCTGAGCAACTCGGGTCGCACAGCGCAGCCGCCGGTCCCAACGTCGAAACCGATCAGCCCCGTGTACACGATTTTCAAGGTGCCCTGCCATGATACCGACTCCGACTGACTGTTATCCCCCGGATTTCGCCGTTCGGCCCATTTCATGGCGAGCTTCGCGGCGGGCGTCTTGTTCGGCGATGGCTTGGCGCTTGTCGGCTCGGCGGCGGCCTCGGGCTATACCGATCAGCACCTTGGCCCGGCCCTGCTTGAAGTACAGCGACAGGGGTACCACGGTGAGGCGGTCTTGTTCGAGGCGGGCCTTGATGCGGTTGAGCTCGCCCCGGTGCAAAAGCAGCTTCTTGGGCCGGTCGGGGTCGTGGCCGGCCGCGGCGCCTGCGTGGGAATAGGGGGCGATGTGCAGCGACTGGAGCCACAGCTCGCCGTCGGCCATTCGGGCATACGCCTCGCCCAGCGTCACGTTGGCCTCCCGTAGCGACTTCACCTCCGACCCGGCCAGCACCAAGCCGGCTTCGTACTCGTCGATGATCTCGTAGTCCCGCCGGGCGCGGCGATTGGTGGCCACCACCTTGGTGCGCCCCTGGTCGCTGTTTGATCCCGGCTTCGGCCCGGCCATCAGCCCAAAGTACCCCGGCTGCACCGGATTGGCGGCGGCAATTGAGGGGCTTTGTCCCGATATTCGCCCCGTAACGGTGGAGGACGGTGCCCTCGCAGTTGCCGGGTAGTCTGAGTGTCGTGGTTGATGGGGGGGCGACGCCGGTTGCAGGAGGAACCGGCGACCAAGGCCCGTGGGAGGGCTTCCGGTCGGGGTTCGTGACGCTGTTGGGTCGGCCCAACTCGGGCAAGTCCACCCTGATCAATGCCATCGTGGGCACCAAGGTGGCCATCGTCTCCGACAAGGCCCAGACCACCCGCCACGCGGTGCGGGGGGTGCTGCACCGCGACGAGGTGCAGGTGGTGTTCGTGGACACCCCCGGCATCCACAAGCCCCGCACGGCGCTGGGGGAGCGGCTGAACGCCACCGCAGCCGATGCGGCCGACGATGTGGACGTGGTGTGCTTGTGCATTGACGCCACCCGGCCGCTGGGACGTGGCGACCGCTTCATCGCCGAGCGGCTCAGCCCCGAATCCATCGTGGTGGTAACCAAGATCGACGCCGCCCCCCGGTCGAAGGTGGTGGCCCAGTTGGCCGCAGCGGGAGAGCTGGGCTTCGCCGAGTACTTCCCCACCTCGGCCCGCACCGGCCAGGGGGTGGACGCCCTGGTGGAACGGCTGTGCGAGTTGATGCCGCCCGGCCCGCCGCTGTACCCGCCCGAAATGGTGCGCGACACGCCCGAGGCCCGCTGGGTGGCCGAGTTGGTACGGGAGCAGTTGCTGGCCGTGACCCGCGAGGAGCTGCCCCACTCCATCACCGTGGCGGTGACCGAATGGGAGTGGCCCCGCATCAAGGTGGAGATCCTGGTGGAGCGGGAGTCGCAGAAGCCGATGGTGATCGGCAAGCGGGGCTCGGTGCTCAAGCAGGTGGGCACCGCGGCCCGGGCCCAGCTTCCCGAGGGCGTGTTCTTGGAGTTGCATGTGGGGGTGGAGAAGAACTGGCAGCGCCGCCCTGAGATGCTCGACCGCTTCGGCTACGGACCAGGGTCGATGGCCAGTCCTGACCTGTAGATCAGACCCCGTCGCGGATCGACCGCAGGAGGGTCTCGGCCCGGTGGCGGTCGGCGGTGCGGGGGAACGGGGGGAGGGCTTCGACCAGGGTCCAGCGGTATCCGGCCTTGGCCATCCGGGAGTCGAGCACGGCCACCACGCCCCGGTCGTCGCCCCGGCGGATGAGGCGCCCCGCGCCCTGGGCCAGCCGGGTGGCGGCCCGGGGCAGGTCCACGAGGCGGAAGGCCTCGCTGCCGTAGCGCTCACGGCGGGCCTCCAGCAGGGGGTCATCGGGCCGGGGGAACGGCAGGCGGTCGATCACCACCAGCGACAGCGACTCGCCGGGCACATCCACCCCCTGCCACATGCTCATGGTGGCAAACAGGCAGCTCTCGGTCTCGGCGGCGAAGCGCCGCAGCAGCTCGGGCTTGGGCAGGTCGCGCTGAGTGTAGATCTTGTGGTCGAGCTGCTCCCGCAGCACCTCGGCGGCCCGGTCCATGGCCCGGTAGCTGGTGAACAGGGCCAGGGTTCGGCCTCCGGCGGCCTCGATCAGCGAGGTCAGCTCTTCGTGGAGGGCTGATTCGTAGCCGGGCCGACGGGGATCGGGCAGGTGCTTGGCGCAATAGAGCAGCCCGTTGGCCTCGTAGTCGAACGGGCTGCCCACATCCATGGCCTCGTGTTCGTCGGCGTTCAGTCCCAGCACCTCGCCCAGGTTCATGGGGATGGTGGCGCTGGTCAGCACGGCGGTGGTGTGGTTCCAGAGCTTCTCGGTCAACAGGTCGCCGAGTTGGATGGGGGCGATCCGCCACGCCGGAGCCGACTCAGTGCCCGACACCCAGGCCACCTCGCCGGGCGTCGCTTCCACCGCCCGGGCCAGGTCCTCAGCCAGAGCGCCCGCGGCCAGCGTGGCCCGTAGCTTGCGGGGGCCGACATCGCCGGGTGCGTCGTCAGGCACCCCTCGTAGCTCGGCGATGGCCTGTTCCACCCGGCCCCGGGCCACGACGGCCACACGCTGGAGCTCGTCGGGCAAAGGAACAGGCAGCGGCTTGTCCCGGAACGGCAATAGGGCCTCCCGCAGCAGCACACCGGCATCCTCGAGGTCGCCGCCGGCGGCCGATTCGGCCACCACCGCCCGGACGCTGCGGGCCAAATCGTCGAACCGCCCCCCGGTGAGCGACAGCCCGGCGGTGTCCGACACGATGTCCTCCAAGCCGTGGGCCTCGTCGATCACCACCGTGTCGTGTTCGGGCAGTAGCGCCGCCTCGCTGAAAAGGTGCAGGCAGTAGAGGTGGGTGTTCACCACCACGATGTCGGCGGCCTCGGCCCGGTGGCGGGCCTTCTCGGCGAAACAGTCCTCACCCGACGGGCAGCGCTGCGCCCCCGGGCACTCCCGGCCCGACACGCTGAGCGCGTCCCACGCCGCCGGGGAGGGCTCGAAGTCCAGCTCGGCCCGGTCGCCGGTATCGGTCTGCCCGGCCCACGCCGCCAGTCGCTTGATCTCCGCGCGGGGACCGTCGGCGATCCCCAGGCTCAGCTGCTCGTCGCCAAGGTGCTCCTCCAGCCTCTGGAGGCACAGATAGTTGGACCGGCCCTTGAGCACGGCGAAGCGCACTGGCCGCCCCAGGGCTTCGGCCAGTTGCGGGAGGTCTTTGTGTATCAGCTGGTCTTGGAGGGTCTTGGTGGCGGTGGCCACCACCGAGGGGCCGTCGCTCAGAACAAGCGGCACCAGATATGCCAGCGACTTGCCGGTGCCGGTGCCGGCGGCCACCACCAGGTGCCGTCCCGATTCCATGGCCTCGGCCACGGCCTGGCCCATGGCCCGCTGCCCCGGTCGCCGCTCGCCCCCGCCGTCCAGCGACGAGACTGCTGCTTCCAGGGCCTCGTTGACTGCGGCGATTTCCGGCATTGCCCCGACGCTACTCCCGCCCAGACACGCGGACGGGCAGCACCGGATGAGAAGGCCCTCTCCCGCACCCAATCCGGGCCCGCGGGGGAGTACCGTGCTGGTGTGGGCGTGCCCGACCATTGCCTTGACCTGAATCGAATCCCCCGCCATGTCGGATGCGTCATGGACGGCAATGGGCGCTGGGCCGAGCAGCGGGGTATGGCTCGCACCGAAGGCCACGAGCAGGGTGAGCACGCGCTGTTCGACGTGATCGAGGGGGCGCTGGAACTGGGAATCGAGTGGCTCACGGTGTACGCCTTCTCCACCGAGAACTGGAATCGCCCCGACGACGAGGTGCGCTTTCTCCTGAACTTCAACCGCACGATTTTGCGGCGGCGCTGCGACGAGCTGAACGAGATGGGGGTTCGGATTCGCTTCGTGGGCCGCCGCGACTGGCGGGTGCCCAAAGGCCTGATCAAGGAGATGGACGAGGCCATCGAGCTCACCCGCAACAACCAGCGGATGACGCTGGTAATCGCCTTCAATTACGGCGGACGGGCCGAGATCGTGGACGCGGTGAAGCGCATCGCCGCCCAGCGGATTCCGTCTCGCATGATCAACGAGCGGACCATTGCCCGCCACCTCTACGACCAGGAGATGCCCGAGCCCGACCTCATCATCCGCACCTCGGGGGAATACCGCATCTCCAACTTCCTGCTGTGGGAGCTGGCCTACTCCGAACTGGTGTTCAGCGATGTGCTGTGGCCCGATTTCACCCGCCAAGACCTGTTCGCCGCCATCGCCGAGTACCAGCACCGCCACCGTCGCTTCGGCCGAGTTAGATAGGGGCGGCCCCGGTGCGCCCTTGCCGGGGTTGGGGAGTGGGAGACTTGTTGCCGTGAGCCTCTACCGGGATCAGGGGATTGTGCTTCGCACCTACAAGCTGGGCGAAGCCGACCGCATCGTGGTGTTCTGCACTCGGGGTCACGGCAAGGTGCGGGCGGTGGCCAAGGGAGTGCGCAAGACCCGCAGCCGCTTCGGGGGGCGCTTGGAGCCCACCAGCCACGTTCAGTTGCAGTTCCACCGGGGGCGAAGCGAGCTCGACATCGTGACCCAGACCGAGACGGTGGACCAGTTCCGGGCGGTGCGGGAGGACCTAGGTCGCCTCGGCAAGGCCATGGCCATGCTGGAGGCGGTCGATCGGGTGGGCGTTGATCGAGAAGCTGACGGTGCGCTGTACCGGATGCTGCTGGGCGGGCTGCGGGCGCTGGACGCGGGCGACTCGGCGCTGGTGGTGCCCGCCTTCTACCTCAAGCTACTGGCCCACGACGGGGTAGGTCCCGAGGTGGGGGCGTGCGCCTTGTGCGGGGCTGATGGCGATTTGGCCGCCTTCGACTACGCCAGCGGCGGCGCGCTGTGCCGCAACTGCCGCCGGGGATCGCCCCTGTCGCCCGAGGCCCTGGATCTGATGCGCATGGTCCTCGGCGGCCACCTCGCCGCCGCCTTGGCCCAGCCCCCCTCACCCACCACCAACGAGGTAGAGCACCTCGCCACCACCGCCCTGGAACACCACCTAGAACGCCGCCTCCGCGCCGCCAGCGCCTACAGCTGAGGCGTCAAGTCACCAAGCCGCGACCGTTTTTCGGTGTCAGAACTGTCGCCGGGGGCCGGTAGCCTGCGGGCCATGAGTGGTGGCGATGTCGCACGGGGGGCGGGCGACGATCTGATGGACAAGGTGGTGAACCTCTGCAAGCGGCGGGGGTTCGTGTACCAGTCGGCGGAGATCTACGGCGGGTTCCGCAGCGCGTATGACTATGGGCCGCTGGGGGTGCTGCTGCTGCGAAATGTGAAGGACGCTTGGTGGCGGACCATGGTGCAGCTCCGCACCGATGTGGTCGGCCTGGACGCCTCCATCCTGTCGCCTCCCGAGGTGTGGGAGGCTTCGGGGCACCTGACCAACTTCACCGACCCCCTGGTGGACTGCCGAAGCTGTGGCACCCGCTTCCGGGAGGACCAACTTGAGGATCCCGAGGTCTGCCCGAGCTGCGGGGCGCGGGGCCAGTTCACCGAGGCCCGGGAGTTCAATCTGATGTTCCGCACCCAGGCCGGCCCAGTGGCCGGGGCTGGGGCCGACGTGTACCTGCGGCCCGAGACCGCCCAGGGCATGTTCATCAACTTCGCCAACGTGCTCAACACCATCCGCAAGAAGCCGCCGTTCGGCATCGCCCAGATCGGCAAGTCGTTCCGCAACGAGATCACCCCGGGCAACTTCATCTTCCGCACCCGGGAGTTCGAGCAGATGGAGATGGAGTTCTTCGTGCCCCCCGACGAGGCCGCCGGGTGGTTCGAGTACTGGTGCGGCGCCCGGATGGACTGGTACACCGAGCTGGGCATCCCCGCCGACATGTTGCGGCTGCGGCCCCACGACGCCGACGAGCTGAGCCACTACTCGGCCGGCACCGCCGATGTGGAGTACCTATTCCCCTGGGGGTGGGGCGAGCTAGAGGGCATCGCCAACCGCACCGACTACGACCTGGCCCAGCATGCCCAGCACTCCGGCGTTGATCTGGACTACTACGACCAGCAGGCCGACGAGCGCTACCGGCCCCATGTGATCGAGCCGGCCGCGGGGGCCACCCGCACGATGATGGCGTTCCTGCTGGCCGCCTACGATGCCGAAGAGGTGCGAGGGGAGACCCGCACCGTGCTGCGCCTGCACCCTCGGCTGGCCCCCTACAAGGCCGCGGTGCTGCCCCTGTCCAAGAAGCCCGAGCTCCAGTCGGCGTCCGAGGAGGTGGTGGGCCTGCTCCAACCCCGGTGGATGACCGACTACGACGTGACCCAGTCCATCGGCCGCCGCTATCGCCGCCAAGACGAGATCGGCACCCCCTACTGCGTGACCGTGGACTTCGACACCCTGGACGACCGGGCGGTGACCGTGCGGGACCGCGACACCATGGACCAGGATCGGGTGCCCATCGGCGATCTTGTGGAGCATCTGGACGCCAAGCTCGGCCTGTGAGGTGGTGACCAATTTGGAGGCCGCTGGGCCGATCGGTCGGGCGCTGAGAGACCGGGGGGAGTGACGGTGACCAGTCCGGTTGTCGCTGCGGTACTGGCTGTTGAGGGCGGCGAAATCGACCGGGCCGAGGCGGTCCGCAGGGTTGCCCCTGGCGACGTGGAAGACCTGCTCCACGCCCAGATGACCGACGGCCCGTCGGCGCCGGTGGCGGCGCACGGGGTGGCAGCCTCGCCGGGGGCGGCGTCGGGCCGGGTGTGCCTGTCGGTGGACGCAGTGCTCGACGCCGATGATGAGGGCACTTCCGCGGTCTACATCCGCCCGTTCACCACGCCAGCCGACGAGGTGGCCATGTCGGACGCGGCAGCCATCGTCACTGCCAAGGGAGGCATGGCCAGCCACGCCGCGGTCATCGCCCGGGGCTGGGGCATCCCCGCGGTGGTGGGGGTGGAGGCCCTGTCGGTGGACGATACGGCCGGGGTGGCCCGATTGGGCGACGTGGAACTCCGAGATGGCGACGCCATAACCGTGGACGGCTCGGCGGGCACGATCATGCTGGGTGCCGCTGAGGTGGGCGAGGTGGACATCCCCGACGAGCTGTTCACGCTGTTGGGGTGGGCCGACGATCTGCGGGGCGCGCGGCTGGCGGTGCGGGCCAACGCTGATGATGCGACCACGGCCCGGCTGGCCCGCCAGTTCGGAGCAACCGGCGTCGGACTGTGCCGCACCGAGCACATGTTCTTAGGGGATCGACTGCCGTTGATCCAGCGGGCCATCACCGACGGCGGCCCCGAGGCCCTGGAAGCGCTGGCCGAGGCCCAGGTGGATGATTTGGTGGCGTTGCTGGAGGCGATGGACGGGCTGCCGGTAACGGTGAGGCTGCTCGACCCGCCGCTGCACGAGTTTCTGCCCGACCACCCCGAGTTGTCCGAGGAGAACCCCATGCTCGGCGTGCGGGGAGTCCGGCTGGGGGTGCTGCGGCCCGAGCTGTATCGGGCCCAGGCCAAGGCAGTGGGCGAGGCCGTTGCCCGCCGGCTGGCCGCTGGAGGCGACCCGCAAGCGCAGATCATGGTGCCGCTGGTGGTGAGCGGCCCCGAACTGACCCATGTACGGGCCGCGGTGGCTGAAGAGCTGGCTGCATTCAAGAGCCGCCTCGAAGGCCAGACCATCCCAGTGGGAGCTATGATCGAGACTCCTCGTTCGGCGCTGGCCGCGGCCGAGGTCGCCGCCTGTGCCGACTTCCTGTCGCTGGGCACCAACGATCTCACCCAGATGACCTTCGGGTTCTCCCGCGACGACATTGAGGCCAAGATCATGCGTCCCTACATGGATCACGGCCTGCTGGCAGCCAACCCGTTCGAAACCCTGGACGAGGCTGGGGTGGGGCGCTTGGTGGCCGACGCAGTGGCCGCGGCCCGCGCCGCCCGCCCCGGCATTGAGGTCGGGGTGTGCGGCGAGCACGGCGGCGACCCGGCATCCATCGCCTTTCTGGCAGCCGCTGGGGTGGACTACGTGTCGTGTTCCCCGCACCGGGTGCCAGTGGCCCGGCTGGCGGCAGCGCAAGCGGTGATCGCGGCTCCGGGCTAGTCCTCGGCGGGCATCGCCGGCCTGCGCTGCCCAAACTGTCACCGTCTCCGCGTAGTCTCACACTGTGGGCATCCACGACGAAGACGTGGCCCGGGTGCGAGAGGCGACGGACATCGTCGCGGTCATCAGCGAGTACGTGCAGCTGAAGCGGGTCGGGCGCCGCTGGCAGGGGCTGTGCCCGTTCCATGCCGAGAAGACCCCGTCGTTCTCGGTCAACGCCGAGATGGGCGTCTACCACTGCTTCGGTTGCAAGGCTAGCGGTGACTCAATCACCTTTGTTCGGGAGGTGGAGCATGCCGATTTCGTCGAGGCGGTGGAGCGCCTGGCCGGACGGTCGGGGATCGTGCTGCGCTACACCTCGCCCGGCGAGGGGGCCGACCGCCAAAAGCGGGGCAAGCTCACCGAGGCCCTGGAGCAGGCGGTGGAGTGGTACCACCAACGGCTGCTGACCGCCCTCGACGCCGGTCCGGCCCGGGGCTACCTCCGCCACCGGGGCTACGACGGCGACGTGGTGCGCCAGTACAAGCTGGGGTGGGCCCCCGACGACTGGGACGCGCTGGCGGTGGGTCTCGGGGTAGGGGCCGACAACGGCATGACGGCTCAGGTTTTCTCCGATGCCGGTCTGGGGTTCCGCAACAAGGGCGGGCGGATCCAAGACAGCTTCCGGGCCCGGCTGCTGTTCCCCATCTTCGATCCCAGCGGCAAACCGGTGGGGTTCGGCGGGCGGGTGCTGCCCGGTGGGGACGGCCCCAAGTACAAGAACTCGGTGGACAACGCCGTCTACCGCAAGTCCCGGATCCTGTACGGCCTCAACTGGGCCAAACAAGACATCGTGAACGCTGGCGAGGTGATCGTCTGCGAGGGCTACACCGACGTGATCGGCTTCGCCCAAGCCGGCATCCCCCGAGCCGTCGCCACCTGCGGCACCGCCCTCACCGAGGATCATGTGCGGGTGCTGCGCCGGTTCGCACCCCGCATCGTCCTCGCCTTCGACGCCGACTCTGCTGGCCAAACCGCCGCCGAACGCTTCTCCCAGTGGGAGCATGCGTTCGAGCTGGAGGTGGCCGTGGCCGATCTGCCCCCGGGGGCTGACCCCGGCGACTTGGCCCAAAGCGACCCCGAACGGCTGGTGGCTGCGGTGGCCAATGCGGTGGACTTCATGGACTTCCGAATCAACCGGGTGCTGGGCGACGCCGATCTGGCCACGGTAAAGGGCCAGGTGCGAGCAGGGGAGCGTGCCGCTCGGCTGGTGGCCGAGCACCCCAACCCGGAAATCCGCGACAAGTACCTTGTGGAGGTGGCCGACCGCTGCTCAGTGAGTGCCGACCACTTGCGAGGAGTTGTAGCCGGTGCCCTTCGCCGCGGTCGCCGTCGGGGCGCCCCCCGCTCTGGGGCCGAAGACGCTCCCCATCCAGCCGACATGGGCACCGAGCCAGGCGACAATTCGGTTTATGAGAGCAATGGGGGCAATGGAGAAGCTCATGGGCCTCCGCCCAACAACGTGGAGCGCCAAGTGTTGTGGCTTGCGGCCAACGCGCCCAGCGCGGTGTGGCCCGAAATAGTCCCCGAGATGTTCCACCATCCGCTGTACCGGGGTTTGTTCGAGGCCCTCTTGGAGTATCCCGAGATGGACGCGTTGCTGGCTGAGGCCGAGCCGAGTCTGTCCGCCCTCGTGCGGGAGCTGTTGGTAGATGAAGACGAGGGGCTAGCAACAAGTTCCCACCGCCAACAGGTGGTCATGGCCATCCTGCTGTACGAGTCGGCCCAGCGAGAGCTGGCCTACCTCGAGCGTCAGGCCCGGACCGGTGCAGCCGACGACGACCTGCTGCGCCGGGTGGCCAGCCTCAAGACGGCGATGGACAAGCTACGCGAGTCAGAGTGGGAACCCGACCAAGCCCGCACCCTGCTGGAGCTGCTGAGACCGGCGGCTTAGAAGTCCTCGTCGAAGGCGACGTCGCCCTCGACGCCGACTTGGTAGGAGGCCACGGTGCGCTCGAAGAAGTTGGTGAGCTCCTGCACGTCTTGGAGCTCCATGAACGAGAACGGGTTCTTGGATCCGAACTGCTTCGGCAACCCCAGCTGGCTCAGGCGCTGGTCGGCCACGAACTCCAGGTAGCGGCGGGTGTCGGCCACCGACATGCCGGGCACGCCCTGGCCCAGCAGGTCTTCAGCGAACTGGTGCTCGCAGTCCACCGCCTCGCGGATCATGGTGGTGACCTGCTCGCTGAGTTCGGCGTCGAACAGCTCGGGTTCCTCGGCCCGAACGGTGTTCACCACCTCGAGGGCGAAGTTCATGTGGCAGCTTTCGTCGCGGAACACCCAGTTAGTGCCGGCGGCCAGCCCGTTCAGCAGCCCCTTGGATCGCAGGAAGTAGACGTAGGCGAACGCCGCGAAGAAGAAGAGGCCTTCGATGCAGGTGGCGAAGCAGATCAGGTTCAACAGGAACTGGCGGCGCTGCTGGGGGGTGTCGCACTGGTTGATGTGATCCATCGAGTTCATCCACCGGAAGCAGAACTCGGCCTTCTGGCGGATGGAGGGGATGTTGTCGATGGCGGCGAAAGCGGCCTCCCGCTCGTCGAGGTCGGGGATGTAGTTGTCGAGCAGGGTCAGATAGAACTGGACGTGCAGGGCCTCTTCGTAGAGCTGCCGGGACAGATACATCCGGGCCTCGGGAGCGTTGACGTGGCGGTAGAGATTCAGCACCAGGTTGTTGGCCACGATGGAGTCGCCGGTGGCAAAGAACGCCACCAGCCGGTTCACCAGGTGCTTCTCGGCGGGCAGCAGGGTGCGTTCCAGATCAACCAGATCGTCGGAGAAGTCGATCTCGTCCACCGTCCAGGTGTTCTTGATGGCGTCGCGGTACATGTCGAAGAACTGCGGATAGCGCATGGGCCGCAGCGTGAGCTTGAAGCCGGGATCGAGAATGCGCCCCTTGGCCGGTGCGGCCGCAGGGGCCGGAGGTGTCGGCTGGGGCGCGGGGCTGAGGGCCAGGTCTTCTGCGAGGAAGGGGGTTTCTGCCAGAGCCATTATTCGCATGCCTCACAGGTCTCGGGGTTTTCCAGGGAGCAGGCCACCGCCTCGGCGTCGGGCACCGGGGTGGCGCTCGCAGCCTCGGGAGCGCCAGTGGTGGTCTGGTTGATCCGGGTGGCCGGTCGGGACCGCAGGTAGTAGGTGGTTTTCAGACCCGCCTTCCAGGCGTGCAAGTACATGGAGCTGAGCTTGCCGATGGTGGGCGACTCCATGAACAAGTTGAGCGACTGGGACTGGTCGATGAAAGCCCCCCGATCGGCGGCCATGTCGATGAGCGACCGCTGGGGGAGCTCCCAGGCGGTGCGGTACACCGCCTTGAGGCCGTCGGGGATGCGCTCGATGTCGGCCACCGAGCCCTCGGAGCGCTTCACGTCGGCGATCATCTGCTCGTCCCACAGCGCGAGCTTCTGGAGGTCGCCCACCAGATAGCGGTTGATCTGCAAGAACTCCCCGGAGAGGGTCTCCCGCTTGAACAGATTGGACACCTGGGGCTCGATGCACTCGTAGCACCCGGCGATGGAGGCGATGGTGGCGGTGGGGGCGATGGCGATGAGCAGGGAGTTGCGAAGGCCGTGCTCGTCGATGCGCTCCCGCAGCGTCTGCCACCGTGCCGGGTCGGTGGGCTCAATCCCCCAGAGGTCGAACTGGAGCTGACCGCGGGCCGCTCGGGTCTCGGCGAACGCCAGGTGAGGGCCGTGCTTTTCGGCCAGCTCGGTGGAGGCCCACAGGGCGTTGAAGTAGATCTCCTCGGAGATGCGGGCCGAGAGCCGGCGGGCATCCTCGCTGTCGAAGGGCAGGGCCAAGTGGAAGAACACGTCTTGGAGGCCCATCAGGCCCAGCCCCACCGGGCGCCACTTGGCGTTGGAGTTGGCCGCCTCATCGGTGGGGTAGAAGTTGATGTCGATCACCCGGTCCAGGAAGGGCACCACCGAGCGGACCACGTCGCCGAGCCGCTCGAAGTCCATCGTGCCGGTGTCGGTGTCGACGAAGGCTCCCAGGTTGACTGATCCCAGGTTGCACACCGCGGTCTCTTCGGCGCTGGTGACCTCGATGATCTCGGTACACAGGTTGGACAGATGCACGGTGCGGCCCTCTTGGCCGGTTTGGTTGCAGCGCAGGTTGGAGGCGTCTTTGAACGTCATCCAGCCGTTGCCGGTCTGGGCCAGGCACCGCATCATGCGGCTGTAGAGCTGGCGGGCCGGGAGCTGGGTTTCGTACAGCTTCTGGCGCTCGGCCTCCTCGTAGGCCTCCCGGAACTCGTCGCCGTACAGGTCGGTGAAGTGGGGGACCTTCTTGGGGTCGAACAGCGACCACTGCCAGTCTTTCTCCACCCGCTCCATGAACAGGTCGGGCACCCAGTTGGCCAGGTTGAGGTTGTGGGCCCGGCGGTTGTGGTCGCCGGTGTTCTCCTTGAGTTCCAGGAAGTCCTCGATGTCAGCGTGCCAGCTCTCCAGGTAGACGCAGGCCGCGCCCTTGCGCTTGCCCCCCTGGTTGACGGCGGCCACCGAGCTGTCCAGGGTCTTGAGCCACGGCACGATGCCGTTGGACAGCCCGTTGGTGCCCCGGATGAGCGATCCCTTGGAGCGGATGCGGTGCCAGGCTACGCCGATGCCGCCCGCGAACTTGGAGAGGCGGGCGATGTCGGTGTAGCGCTCGTAGATGCCCTCCAGGCTGTCGGTGGGGGAGTCGAGCAGGTAGCACGACGACATCTGGGGATGGGCGGTGCCCGAGTTGAACAGGGTCGGGCTCGACGGCAGATAGGCCAGCGAGCTCATCAGGTCGTAGAAGGCGATGGCCTCGTCGGCGTCGGCCGACAGGCCGCAGGCCACCCGCAGGAAGAAGTACTGGGGGGTCTCGATCACCTGGCGGGTGTCGGGGTGGCGCAGCAGGTAGCGGTCGTACACCGTGCGCAGGCCGAAGAACTCGAAGTTCCGGTCGCGCAGCGAGCTGATGGAGGCGTTCAGCGCCGGGGCGTGCTTCTCCGCGAAGTCGGCGGTCTCGTCGCTGATGAGGCCCAGGCTGTGGCCGGCTTTGATCGACTCGGTGAACCACGGGATGTTCTGGTTGCGGACCTCTTTGTCGATGCAGACCGACAGGAGGCGGGCGGCCAGCTTGGAGTAATTGGGCTCGGTGACGATGAGGCCGGCCGCGGTGCGAATGGACAACTCGTCGAGCTCTCGGGTGGTGGCTCCGTCGGCCAGCGCCGAGATGGTGCGGGTGGCCACCCGCATCGGGTCGACCCCCACCAGGCCCTCGGCGCAGCGGGCTACTGCGTTGACGATCTTGTTGACATCGACAGGCTCGAGCTCGCCGTTACGCTTGCGCACCCGCATCCCGGTGTCACTGGCCCCGTTCTGGTCGGCATCGACCCCATTGCTGCCCACTGCGGCCAGTGGCTCCTGTACGAGTGTCATCAGTCCCCCCTGCGGATCAGGCTTACCAGCGAAGTTCCCCAAGTGTAATTACATCGGGGAAACTCCATCAACGAGCCTCAAATTACAACGCTGTGACCTGGCAATTCGCGCGTGGCAGAGGCTTTTGAGTGCTCCAGAAGGGTCTTTGGCGCGCGCATCCGCGCACGGATCACGCCTCTCGGACGGTCAATTCAGTGGCTTTGAGGGCGGCCCAGCATCGCGTTCCTGCCCTGAGGTCCAGCTCGCCCACCGCTTGGGGCGTGACCCACACGTGGCAAGGTGCCGGAGGGCCGAGAAGCACTCGTACCCGGTCGCTCTCGGGCTGGATTCGGGCCACCTCGGCCTCCCAGGTGTTGCGGGCGCTGGTGTGGGGCTCAGCGGTGGACAATGCGACGGCGGCGGGGGAGAAGGTGACCAGCACAGGTCCGGTCATGGGGGTGGCGGTAGTGAGGGAGAGCCCGCCGTCGAGGGCCACGTCGGTGCCGAAGGCGGTGCCGGTGAGAAGGTTGATGTCGAGCAGTCCGGCGGTCCACGGGGTGCGGGGCTCGGCGGCCACCTCCTCGGGGGTTCCGGATTGCACAATCTGGCCGTCTTCCATCACCAGGAGCTGGTCGGCCAGCACCTTGGTCTCCACCGGGTCGTGGGTGATTAGCACCCGGGTGGTGTCGAGGTCGGCCAACAGGTGGCGCACGTCGGTGCGGGTCTCGGCGTCGAGGGAGGCCAAGGACTCGTCGAGCAGCAGCACTGCGGGTTGGCAGGCCGCGGCTCGGGCCAGGCCCACCCGCTGGGCCTGGCCACCGGAGAGTTGCACGGGGCGCAGTCCGGCCAGATCGGCCAGGCCCACCTTTTGCAGCCACTCCTCGGCCCGCTGGCGGGCCGGGCGAGCGGCCTCGCCCGCGCACCGGGGGCCGAACGCCACGTTGTCCACCACGTTGAGGTGGGGAAACAGCAGGTTGTGCTGGCTGTGCAAAGCGATGGGGCGGCGCTCGGGGGGCACCCAGATGCCCTGGGCGGGATCGTCCACCACCTGGCCGGCCAGCACGATCTTGCCCTGTTGAAGGGGAATCAGTCCGGCCAGCGCGTGGACCAAGGTAGTTTTGCCAGCCCCGTTGGGGCCGACGATGGCGGTGCAGCTTCCGGCTGGCGCGTCGAACGCGGCTCGGATGGCGAACCCTCCGGTGGCGGCGCGAATCTCAGCCTGGACGCTCATGACGGCGATGTCTCCGGCGAACTCTCGGGTCGGCTGGAGCGGGGGGCGATCCAGCGGTGGCGCAGGCCGATGAGGATGAGCAGCGACACCCCGATGAGCAGCACCGACATGGCGATGGCCGCCTCGGGTCGGCCGGCTTCGTTGGCCTGGGCGATGGCCAAGGGCAGCGTGCGGGTGCGGCCCGGGTGGTTGCCGGCAAAGGTGATGGTGGCTCCGAACTCGCCCAGTGCCCGGGCCCACGACAAGGTGGCCCCCGCGGCCAGCGACGGGGCCAGCAGCGGCAGCGTGATCCGGCGCAGCACAGTCCAGCGCCCGGCGCCCAGGGTGGACGCGGCCGACTCCAGCCGGGGGTCAAGCTGGCGCAGTCCGGCCTCGGCGGTGATCACGAAGAACGGCATCGACACGAACGCGGCGGCGATCACCGCGCCCGCGGTGGTGCCGATGAGGGTGTCCACGCCGAACCAGTTGTGCAGCGCCCGGCCCACGAGCCCCCGGCGGCCCAGGGCGAAGAACAGGGCGATGCCGCCCACCACCGGGGGCAGCACCATGGGCAAAAGCACCACGGCCCGCACCAGCGGTCGTCCCTTGAAGTCGAGTCGGGCCAGCACCCAGGCCAGCGGCAGCCCCAGCACCACCGACACCGCCGCGGCCAGAAGCGATACCACCACCGACACCCGCAGAGCCTCCAAGGTGGCGGCTTCGCCCAGCGTGGTGCCCAGCGACGACCAGGGGGTGCGCTGCAACAGTCCCACCAGGGGCAGCGCCAACACGGCCACGGCGATGACGGCCATCACCACAACGGCGATCGGCGGCCGGCGGTTCGGCTCTTTGGCGGTGCGACGACCGGTCATGGGGTATCGAATCCGTGAAGGCTTGGAAGTCGACATCTCATGGGGAATCGAATCCATGGCTCCAGAGGATGCGCTGGCCGTCAGCGCCAAGGACGAAGTCCACAAAATCGGCGGCGACGTCCCGGTTGCTGACCGCGGCCACTGGGTAGTCGTTGAACCGAATCTGGGGGCCGAGGGGCACGGCGGCAACTTTGTCGCCGCCGGCCGCCACGTCGGTGGCATACACCAGCCCGGCGTCGGCCTCGCCCAGCGTCACCTTGGTGAGCACGGCCCGTACGCTTGTCTCCTCGGTGTCGGCGTCGGCGTCGACCTCGGCGTCGGCCAGCACCGCCTGGGCGAGGGCGCCGCAGGGCACCTCGGGGGCACACACGGCCAGCACCAAGCTGTCGTCCGACAGGTCCTCCAGCTCAGTGACGTTGCCGGGGTTGTCGATCGGCACCACCAGCGCCAGTCGGTTGCGGACGAACAACACAGGAGGTGCGGCGGTGCGCCCTTCGGCCACAACCCGGCTCATGGTGGCGGCGTTGGCCGAGGCGAATACATCGGCCCGGGCGCCGGCGCTGATCTGGGCGGCCAGACGGGCACTGCCCGCGAAGTTGAGCTTCACATCGACATCGGGGTTGGCGGCCTCGTACTCGGTGGCCAAGTCCTCGAACGCCTCCGACAGCGACGCCGCCGCGTACACGGTCACTGTGGTCTCGCCTCCACCCCCGCATCCTGTCACCAACCAGGCCAGCATCCCGGCCAGCGTCCAAGCCCGTGCTCCGAAAAGTGCCCCGAGAGTTCGTGGCTGCATGGCCCGTCGCTTCGTCAGGCTGCGGTCTCGGTCTCGAGCTCGGCGGTCACCGACAGCTCCGGGCCCACCGTGGTGAGCAGTTCTCGGCACCGCCCGGCATCGGCTACGTCGTCGGCCACCTGCTCCAAGACGGCCAGCCGCTCGGCGGTGTCGGTGACGGTGGCGGTGGTGACCGCGGTAGCCAAGCGCACCTTGGCGTCGCTTTTGATGCGGCGGATCTCCCGCAGGGCGTCTGCCGCCACCGCGGCCGCCTCGGGGTTCACATCGCCGGCCGCAGCCCGCGGCTCCATGCCATCGGGCCAGGGCGAGCGGTGGACCGAGCCCTGTTGCCACCACGACCACACCTCTTCGGTCACGTAGGGGAGGAACGGGGCGAACAGTTTGAGGTAGGCGGTGAGGGCCGTCTCCAAGGTGTGGCGGGCCGACTCTCCGGCTGGCTCGCCTCGGCCGCCGTAGGCCCGGTTCTTCACCAGCTCCAGGTAGTCGTCGGTGAATGACCAGAACGAGGTCTCGGTGCTCTCCAGGGCTCGGGCGTAGTCGCCCCTGTCGAAGGCGGCGGTGGCGTCGTCGATCAGATCGGCCAGATGGCTGAGCAGGGCCCGGTCGAGGGTTTCGGTGGGTTGGGCATCGGCGGCGGCGGGGTCGAAGCCCAGCACGAACCGGCTGGCGTTGAGGATCTTCACCGCCAGGCGCCGGCCCACCTTCATCTGGCCCTCCTCGAAGGCGGTGTCGGTGCCAGGCCGCCCCGACGAGGCCCAGTAGCGCAGCGCGTCGGCCCCGAATGCCTCCAGGGTGTCCATCGGGGTGACCACGTTGCCCTTGGACTTGGACATCTTCTTGCGGTCGGGGTCGAGCACCCATCCGGAGATGGCCGCGGTGGACCACGGCAATCCGCCGTGCTCGAGGTGGGCCCGGGTCACGGTGGCGAACAGCCAGGTGCGGATGATCTCGTGGGCCTGGGGGCGCAGATCCATGGGGAAGGTCCGCTCGAACAGGTCGGGGTCGTCCTCCCAGTAGCAGGCGATCTGGGGGCTGAGGGAGGAGGTGGCCCAGGTATCCATCACGTCGGGGTCGGCGGCGAACCCGCCGGGCTGGCCCCTTTGGTCTTCCCGATAGCCGGGGGGTGTATCGGAGGAGGGGTCGATGGGCAGGCTGGCCTCGTCGGCGGCGATGGGGTGGTCGTAGTCGGGCTGGCCGTCGGCATCGAGCGGATACCAGATGGGGAAGGGCACGCCGAAGAAGCGCTGGCGGCTGATGAGCCAGTCGCCGTTCAGCCCGCCCACCCAATTTTCGTAGCGGACCCGCATGTGCTCGGGCACCCAGTTGAGCTCTCGGCCCCGGCCGATGAGGGCGTCGCGCAGGGCCTGGTCGCGCCCGCCGTTGCGGATGTACCACTGGCGGGAGGTGACGATCTCGAGGGGGCGCTGGCCCTTCTCGAAGAACTTCACCGGATGGGTGATGGGCCGGGGCTCGCCGATCAACTCGCCTGACTCGGTAAGCAGTTCGACCATGTGCTGCTGGGCGCCGTGGATGGTGCGCCCGGCGATCTCGGCATAGGGAGCGGGGTCGATCCCCTCGGGGGCGTCGGCCACGATGCGGCCTCCCCGGTCGACGATGGCCCGCACCGGCAGGTCCAGCTCCCGCCACCAGGTCACGTCGGTGGTGTCGCCGAAGGTGCAGATCATGGCCGCGCCGGTGCCCTTTTCGGGGTCGGCCAGGGTGTGGGCTACCATCGGCACGGCGGCCTTGAACAGGGGGGTGGTGATGGTCTGGCCGAACAGGGGCTGATAGCGCTGGTCGTCGGGGTGGGCCACCACCGCCACGCAGGCGGCCAGCAGTTCGGGGCGGGTGGTGTCGATGGCCAGATCGCTGCCATCGGAGCGTTTGAAGGCCAGGCGATGGTAGGCGCCAGGGCGCTCCCGGTCTTCCAACTCGGCCTGGGCCACCGCAGTGCGGAAGGTCACATCCCAGAGGCTGGGGGCCTCGCTCTGGTAGGCCTCGCCCCGGGCCAGATTTCGGAGGAAGGCCCGCTGGGAGGCCCGGCGGCTGCGCTCGTCGATGGTAGCGTAGGTGAGGCTCCAGTCGATGGACAGGCCGAGGCGGCGCCAGAGATCCTCGAAGGCCTGCTCGTCGGTGGCGGTGAGCTGCTCGCACAGCTCCACGAAGTTGCGCCGGGAGATGGGGAGCTGGTCTTTGCCGGGCTCGTCGGGGGGCCGGAAGCCGGGGTCGTAGGGCAGGGAGGGGTCGCAGCGGACGCCGAAGTAGTTCTGCACCCGGCGCTCGGTGGGCAGGCCGTTGTCGTCCCAGCCCATGGGGTAGTACACCTGCTTGCCCTGCATTCGGCGGTATCGGGCCAGGGTGTCGGTGTGGGTGTAGCTGAAGATGTGGCCGACGTGGAGGCTGCCGCTGACGGTGGGGGGCGGGGTGTCGATGGAATAGACCTGATCGCGGGTGGCGGTGCGGTCGAACCTATACGTGCCGTTGGCTTCCCAGATTTGGTCCCACTTGGCTTCGAGGCCCTCGAGCGCGGGCTTCTCGGGGACGTTGCGGGCAGTCATCGCCTGGTCATCGTACTTGGGTGGTGGTGGCTATGTGAGGTGCTGGGCGATCAGTGCTGCGACCTTTGCGTTGTTGAGCACCAGCTCTTTGTTCGCTTCTAGGCTCTCGCCGTCGGTTGCATCGACGAGCCATTGCAGTAGGAATGGGGTGAGTTCTTTGCCGCTAATGCCCTCAGCATCGGCGTGAACGCACGCTTGGGAGATTGCCGCCTCGATGCGGTCGGCAGGGATCGCGGCGTGTTGTGGGATGGGGTTCGCGATCACCGCGCCGCGGGCTGGGTCAAGGCTCCAGTGGGTGCGAAGGTAGCCGCCGATGGCTTCGGGACTGTCCAACTGGAGGTTGACCTCATGGGGACTGTCGATGCTGTAGAAGGACGGGAGCGTCGTCGTCTGGTAGCCGACGATCGGGACACCGAGGGTCTCTAGGTACTCGGTGGTCTTGGCGATGTCGAGGATCGACTTGAAGCCTGCGGACACAACGGCCACGGGGGTGCGGGCGAGCTCTTCGAGGTCGCCGCTGATGTCGAAGCTGTGCTGCGCGCCGCGGTGGACGCCGCCGATCCCGCCCGTGGCGAAGATCTTGATTCCGGCGAGAGCGGCGAGCTTCATCGTTACCGCGACGGTGGTACCGCCAGTTTGACCAAGGTAGAACGACGCGGCGAGATTCTGGTTGCCGATCTTGACGAGCTCGGGGTCGGGCTGACCGAGCCGGTCAAGCTCCTCGTCGGTGAGTCCGATGCGGGCGACGCCGTCGACGACCGCAATCGTGGCTGGGGTTGCGCCGTTGGCGCGAACGGCTGCTTCCACGCGGAGGGCGGTCTCGACGTTGTCAGGTGCGGGCATTCCGTGGGTGATGATGGTGGACTCGAGAGCGACGATCGCTTCCTGGTTGGCTGCCGCGGCGGCGACCTCGTCGCTGAGCACGATGTGGGGCGTGTGCTGCGAGTTCAATGCATCTCCTGGGGATTGCCGGCCTACTGGGGGCCGGGGGTGAGTTCGGTTGTGATGGCTGCGGCTTGCTCGGTGGCGAGCTCGACGAGTTCGTCGGGGCCGGTGAGGTTGCAGAATCCCTTTACGAGTGCTGCGGTGAACGCGTCACCCGCGCCGGTCGTGCTGAGCGCGTGAACCTGCGGCGCCGAGAGGAATCCGCCGCCGCCTTCTTGGTCGGCCCAGACGACACCGTCGGGTCCGAGCGTCACGTAGACGGTGGCGACACCAGCGTCAAGGAGCCACTGCGCAGCTCTGCGAGCCGTCTCGGTGTTGTGGATGTCGATCCCGGTGAGCGCGGTCGCCTCGGCGCGGTTTGGCTTCAGGGTGTGGACGCGATCCAGATAGGGCCGAATCCGGGGTGCCTTGGCCATCGAGGTTGTGTCGACGAACACGGTAGGGGAGAGGCTGGTGATCTCATCGAGGGCCTCGTCGTTGAGGTTGCAGTCCACAACCACAACCCGGGCGTGGCATAAGAGCTCCGTGCGCGCTGCGATGGCTTTGCGGTCCACGACTGCGGTGATGGCCATGTCGTTGACGGCCATGAGGAGCTCGCCATTGGCGTCGACGATCGACAGGTAGGTGGCCGTCGGGTGCTGGGAGGTCCACAGCACCGACGACAGATCAACACCGCTGGTTGATGTGCGGTTGTGGATGAGTTGGCCGTGGTCGTCCTCTCCGAGGGCGGTTATCAGGTGGGTTTGGAGTCCGGTCGAGGCGAGATTCGCGGCGATGTTGCGGGCGACGCCACCAGCCGAGATCGCGACGGCACCAGGGTTCGATTCGTGTGGCAGTGGTGGTGTGGAGCATCGGCCCTCGATGTCCACGTTCGCTCCGCCAATGACGACAACATAGGGCTCGTCGGCCACGACGTAGCCGCGCCCCTTTATCTTGCCTTGAGCCGTGAGGTTGCTGATGTGGGTCGCGACCGATGAGCGGGTGATGCCGATACTGTAATGCGGGGCAGAATTGGCCGGAGGCTGAGGGAGGATCGATGGCCATGAGCATTCCGGTCGTAGACCTGAGTGGCCCACGCGACGCGGTCGTACGCCAGATTGATGACGCCGCAACGAACGTTGGGTTCTTCGCCATTGTTGGCCATGGCGTCGACAGCCACGCGATCGACACCGCTTGGAACGAGGTCGTTGCGTTCTTCGGTCAATCCCACGACGTCAAGATGACAGCGCACCACCCGACGGATGCGAACCATCCCTATGGCTACCACGCACCCCAACAAGAAACCCTCGCGGCATCTCTGGGGCAAGCGACACCCCCGGACCTCAAAGAGACCTTCAACGTGGCACCCCCCAAACACCATGCCGATCCCACTGGCGTGTTCGGGGGCAGGGATCGACTCTGGCCGTCACACCCAACCACGCTCCGCCCGGCCTTGGAGGCGTACTACGACGCGATGGAAAACCTCGCCGGCCGCATCCTTCAACTGATGGCCGAAGCCCTCCACCTGCCGACAACGCACTTCGAACCATCGATTGACCAGCACCTGTCCGCGCTTCGCGGCATTCACTACCCGCCCGTTACCCAGCCCGCGGAGGAGGGCCAGCTGCGAGCCGGTGTTCACACTGACTACGGGACCATCACAATCTTGTTGCCAGGTGAGGGCAGTGGAGGACTCGAAGTTGAACACGTCGAGGGTCACTGGGTCCCGGTCCAGCCAATCGACGACTGCTTCGTGATCAACACTGGCGACCTCATCGCGCAATGGACCAACGATCGATGGCGCTCTACTCGGCACCGCGTGGCTCTCCCGGCAACCGAGCGGGCAGGGAGCGAACACCGCTATTCGATTGCGTTCTTCCATGAACCGAACTGGCATGCCGAGGTGACGCCGATCGAAACCTGCGTCAGTTCAGCCAACCCGGCCAGGTATGGCACCGTGGAAGCCGGACCGTGGCTTCAGGCAAAGTTCAATTCTGCGTACAAGCCGAGCTAGCCATTCGATCTGGCTCGGGCCCTCGATCACGACGGCCTCACGACGTGGGTGAGCCCTTAGCTTGATGTGGCGGGGTTATGTAGGCGGGGCGGAGGGGAAAGTAAAGCAGCTCCTGGTGCAGGGGGTGGCGCCCGTCGACGTCTGTGGGGTCGGCCTTGCGAGCACATTCTTGGGGTGTTGACGTATAGCAACAGCGTTGTATATTGTCAACATGGCGAGAAGCCGACATCCCGACAAGGAGGTGGAAGCCGTGCTCGTCGAGGCGGAGAAGGCTGGGTGGACGGTTGTGGTCACCTCGTCAGGGCACCGTTGGGGTGTCATGCGCTGTGGTGAGACCAGTCGGTCGGGTTGCCAGGTTTCCATTTGGTCAACGCCTCGAAACTCGGGAAACTTCGCCCGTCATCTTCGGCGCGAGTTGGGTCGATGCAGGCACGATTGGGGAGAGTGAGGAGCCGAGATGCCGTTGCATGAGTTCACGATGATTGTGGAGGGTCCGGATTTGCAGGACGATGGGGTGATCGACGCGCTGTTCGAAGCGGGGTGCGACGATGCGCTGGTCGGGCGAACCGACAGCACTCAGTACCTCGACTTCGGGCGGGAGGCCGATACGTTCGAAGAGGCCGTTTTCTCGGCCATCGCCGATGTGGAATCGGTTGCCGGGGTCAGGGCTGTCCGATTGGCTGATATCGGGCTGCTGTCCATGTCCGATATCGCTGCTCGTACTGGACGCACTCGTGAGAGTGTGCGTCTGCTCATTGCTGGCAAACGGGGCCCGGGTGGGTTTCCAGCGCCTGTCACCGACCCGAGACGCCGGAACCGCATGTGGTGGTCCGATGAGGTATACCGCTGGTTCAACGAGAGCCTCAGTGAGCAGGTAGAGGGCTGGGAAAGCCATGTGATCGCCGCGGTCAATGCCGGACTGGAGTTTCGGCGCCGCTTGTTAGGAGTACCGGCACCTCACCAAGGTCGCTTGAAGAGTCTGGTCGGGGTTTGACAACCCAGACTGTGACCAGCGGCGCGATGTAGTTGAATCAGTAAGGTGGGCATGATCCGGACGCTGCGGTCGGTGGTGCGGTTTCGGCGGTTTGAGCCGAACCGGGCCAAGCGGCGGTTGAGCCGAGCGGCGTCGGTGTCTGATCTGCGGGAGCTGGCCCGCAAGCGGCTGCCCGCCGGGGTATTCGACTACATCGACGGGGCGGCTGACGACGAGTTGACCATGGAGCGCAATACCGCCGCGTTCGACCAGTGGGAGTTCGTGCCCCGGGGATTGCGCGACGTGTCGGAGATTGACTTGTCGGTGGATCTGCTGGGCCGCCGCCATCCAGTGCCGTTCGCGCTGGCGCCCACCGGGTTCACCCGCATCGTGTGCTCCGACGGAGAGCTGGCGGTGGCTCGGGCCGCGGCCAGCAAGGGGATCGCCTATTCGCTGTCCACGCTCAGCACTCGCTCCATTGAGGAGGTCAGGGCGGTGAGCGACGGCCCGCTGTGGTTCCAGCTCTACTTCTGGCGAGACCGGGGGTTGGTGGCCGAGTGGCTCCAGCGGGCGGCCGACTGCGACTACGAGGCTCTGCTGGTGGCGGTGGACACACCGGTGTTCGGTCGCCGGGAGCGAGACGTGCGCCGGGGCTTCACCCTGCCGCCAACCCTGGGCCCCGACACGGTGCTGGACGGGCTGCGCCGACCCGCCTGGACATGGTCGCTGCTGCGCTCCGACCTGATCACCTTCGCCAACCTGGCCGGGGTGCAGGGCTACGACGGCAGCTCTGCGCTGGGCCTGGCCGACTTCGCCCACAACCAGTTCGACCAGACCCTGTCGTGGGACGATCTCGACTGGCTCCGCGAGCGCTGGCCCGGAAAGCTCGTGCTCAAAGGCGTGCAATCAGTGGCCGATGCTGAGCTAGCCGCCCAGCAGGGCATGGACGGGATAATCCTCTCCAACCACGGCGGCCGCCAGCTCGACGCCGCCCCGCCCACCCTGGAACTGGTCCCCCCGGTGGCCGACGCCGTGGGCAGCGAGTTGGATGTGATCTGCGACGGCGGCATCCGCCGCGGCAGCCACATCGCGACCGCCCTCGCCCTCGGTGCCGACGCCGTCATGTTCGGCCGCCCCTACCTCTACGCCCTCGCCACCGCCGGCGAACCCGGCGTCGACCACCTCATCGACCAATTCACCGAAGACCTCCACCGCACCCTCGCCCTCCTCGGCATCCCCAAAGCCTCCGCCCTCACTCCCGCCTCCGTCCGTCAACGAATATGAATGACACCCCGCATCGAGCAAATTAGTCTGGTCTAGTCTGACCAACCCCGATAGGGTTTCCTCATGGTGATCAACGTGTACGAGGCCAAGACCCATTTGTCGAAGCTGCTCGACCGGGTAGCTGAGGGGGAGGAACTCGTGTTGGGCAAGGCCGGCAAGCCCATGGCCCGGCTGGTGCCCTACCGGGAGCGGAGGAAGCAACTCGTTCCTGGCCGTTTGGCGGGCAAAATCTGGATCGCCCCCGACTTTGACGAAACCCCAGAGGACATCATCGCTGCCTTCGAAGGTGATCTTGACGACGAGAATTGGGAGTGAACCTCCTGCTCGACACCCACGTTCTGCTGTGGTGGGTTCATGGAGAGAGGATTCAACGGGAGGCTGCCGCGGCAATCGCTGATATCGACAATGTCAAATTCGTCAGCGCAGCCAGCATATGGGAGATCAGCATCAAGACGGCCCGTGGCAAGTTGAGCGTCGAGGGTGCTTTCGATTCGGTAGTCGAGGACGATTTCGAGCCTCTCCCTATCACCCATGCCGACGCCCGCCTGGCCGGCTCCTTGCCCGATCACCTCCGGGACCCGTTCGACCGGATGCTCGTCGCCCAAGCCCTGGCCCACGACCTCGTGCTCATCACCCGAGACTCTCAAATGGGGCTCTACGGACCCAACATCCTCCCCGCCTGATTCCGAAACCCCAACCTTGTCCACCCAGAACTCCAATGACGCATCGGTGTCCTCCACATAGATGGCAACCGTCGCAGCCGCAGTGATCATGAGGCCTCCTTCGCATTCCTGCCGATAGCCATTTCCTGAACCTTAGAAGCGAGTGGCTTCATGGGGTTTCGTCGCTAGAACCTCAATCACCCGACTGTGGTGAGTGACCCACGAGGCTGCCTGGGAAGAGAGCATTGCCAGAATCCACAAAAGTTTCTCGTAATCGGTCTGGAGATCACGCTGGAGGATTGGCTCGTGGTGGGCAACCCGGTTGCGAAGCGTGCGTAACCGGTTGAGCTGGTCGAATAGCTCTTGGCGGTTTGGCTGCGGCGAGAAGATCTGGTGCAAGCCAGTGCGCCATAGAAGCGCGTCGTAGCGCTTGGCGAACAGCGCCGCCCAGAATCCAAAGCCGAGCTCGGCGACCATCCGCCCGGCTGTGCCCTGCTTTTTCTGTCTCTTCAGCTCACTAGCCGCGCGCTTGACGCTGTTTCGCTGGCTTTGTTTCAACAGGGCAGGGTTGTGGAACCAGAGGTCGCCGTGGCGAGATGCCAGCTGGTTGTGTACGGCGTTTCGTAGAGTGACTTCAAGGGCTTGCAGCGGGCCATGAAATGCACTCCCCAGAGCAATATTCCAGGTGTACAGCTGCATCGCGAGCTCGTGGGCACCCGATGCGTGTTTCAGATAGGTGTTGAATCGGTCAGGAGAGATGTCTTCGCGCAGTGCCATGAGGGTCCGGCCACTGTATTGGTACTGCTTCTGGGTGCTGGTTGTCTCAGCTTCTGCTATCATTGAATTCGTACGCTCCATGCGGGCCTCTCACTGCGGTGATGCTCCTGGTAGCAGACACCACAGGGCTGGGCGACACCAACGGTGCCGCCCAGCCCGGCTTGGCTTAAGGGGTTGAATCAGCACTGCCTGGATTAGAAGTTGGTTGCGGAGGCTTGGACGAGGTGGCTGTTGTTGACGCAGCCGCTTTCTCTTCCTCATCGCCATAGACCATGTCCAAGGCAAGACGCATGACGTCCAGCCATCGCGATCGCTCGGATGGCGAAAACGGCTTGGCGTCAGGCAGTTTCGACCACAGTCCAGTAAGCAGCGGATCAGAAGGTCCAAGCTGCTCCCGCCCCTGGGGGTCGGGACTAGTAGCAGGAGGTGGCTCCGCAGGTGCCTCGGTAGCGTCGGGCTCAATGCCATGGCCTGATGCGGCTGGACGGACTAGTCGGTCTTTGCCTGACGCGAAAAATCCTGCCGAACTGGCTGATCGCTGGAAAGCTTGGCGAGCCTTCGACACTGACCTATCCGATACTCCGAGCGAGCGCATCTCCGCCTCGAGGCCCTCATCAGGCGGAAGTAGCTGCCCGGCAAACTTGTCGTGCAGCATTCGGTAGAGAGGGACTTCAAGGAAAGCCTCTACCTTTGCCGAGTCCCGTTTCCGCGGGTCCACGATGGCCGTGCCGAGTTCTGTAAGCGATGCCAGCTTGTTTCGGGATTCAATCAGGCCGAACATCTTCGCAGCGGAGATCTGCCCGCGAAACTTGCTACTTGACCTGGTAGTTCCGAGCCAAGCGGCAAGTTGTGTAAGCTCGCAGGAAGTCCCGCCCTTGCTGCGGATTGTCTCTGGCAAACGGATCGCCTCATCTAGGTTTTCGTAAGGGAAGCCGATCCTGGTCCGCTCAGTGTCGGTGTCTTGGGCCGGAGGCGGATTATGGGCCATGTTGTGTCCTTCGTCTGTAGCTGTCATTGCATCCTCCATCACGCCGCTAGTTGCTTTAGGTTAGCCGACCGCCGGCGGTTCGCAACAGCATATTGAGAAAACGCCGCAGAATGTCTGCCTCATCTATCGCTGTATGCAGCAAATCGTGGACAGCAAGATCCCGCGTGTTGCTCGGGAAGGCGTATCGCTGAGCAGACTGCATCTTCCAGCCAGGTGAGGACAACAGAGCGCTCTTGCACTTCCCAGGCATTGTTACGGTGCAGAGCACCAGTCTGGTGGCTGAACTCTGCTCTGCAAGAAGTGTCACTCCTTTGGGGTACCTTGCTGGCGTGAGCGATAGGGGCGGTGGGGAGCTGTTCATTGTTGACAACAGTGTGTCGGGGTGGACGGGGTTGGAGTACCTGCGGCAGTGGACTGAGGTGGCTCGGTCGTTCGATGTGGCTACCGGATTCTTTGAGATTGGGGCGCTGCTGGCCCTTGATGGGAGGTGGCAACAGCTCGATAAGATCCGCATTCTCATGGGCGACGAGGTGTCGCTGCGCACCCGTAATGCGTTTGCCGAGGCGCTGAGCCGCAGGGTTGGGCGGCTTGATGGCAGCCTGGAAGACGAGAAGGACGACAACCCGTTTCTCGAGGGCGTGGAGGCAGTGGTCGAGGCCCTTAAGGAGGGCAAGATCGAGTGTCGGGTGTACCGGCGGGACAAGTTCCACGCCAAGGCCTACATCACCCATGCCAAATTCGACGTGGTCGGGGCCCAGGCGCTGGTCGGTTCCAGCAACTTCACTCGGGCCGGGCTGACCGAGAACGTCGAGCTGAACATTCAAATTCAGAGCGGCCGGGAGGTGGCCCAGCTCCAAGACTGGTTCGACATCCACTGGGAGCAGGCCGAGCCGGTCACCGAGGATGTGCTGCGGACCATCACCCGCCACACCGCCGAGTTCACTCCCTTCGATGTCTACGCCAAGGCCCTCCACGAGTTCTTCCGGGGCCGGGAGCTCACCGCCGGCGAGTGGGACGAGTCGCATTCGCGGATGTTCCCCCATCTCGACCAGTACCAGAGGGAGGCCTATTGGTCGTTGATGAAGATCGCCCGCCAATACGGAGGGGCCTTCCTCTGCGACGGCGTGGGCCTGGGCAAGACCTTCGTGGGGCTGATGCTGGTGGAGCGCCTCGTGTTGCACGAGAACAAGCGGGTGGCGATCTTCGCCCCCAAAGCGGCCAAAGAGGGCGTGTGGGAACCCCACCTGCGCCGCTGGCTGCCCCACATCGGCGGCTTCGGCGGCACCGCTGACTTCTCCAACCTCACCGTGTTCAGCCACACCGACCTGAGCCGCACCGGCGACTTTCCCGAGCGGTTCGAGCGCATCTCCGAGCTTGCCGATGCGGTGGTGATCGACGAGGCCCACCACTTCCGCAATCCCGGCCGCCGAGGCCGCCGACCCGAATCCCCCGATGAACCCGACATCCGATCCCGCTACTGGCGCCTCGCCGACCTGCTCGACAACTCCGCTCGCCCCAAGCAGGTGTTCTTGCTCACCGCCACCCCGGTCAACAACCGCTTGGCCGACTTCCGTCACATGGTGGAGCTGTTCACCCACCGCGATGACGCCTACTTCGCCCACAGCCTGGGCGTCCACAACCTCACCAGCCACTTCAACGTCATGGAGCGCCAGCTCCAGGAGTCCCTGGGCGGCGAGGACGTCGCGCTCACCGAGGGGTTCACCGCCGAGGCCCGAGAGGCCCTGTCGGCCGACGAGATTTTCGGCGCGCTGGTGGTGCAGCGCAGCCGGGCCTACGCCAAGGCCAGCCAGATTCAGGAGCGGGGCGAGTCTTCCGCGTTTCCCGAGCGCCGTCCCCCCAAGGTGGCCGAGTACTCCATCCGCTCTTCCTACGGCGAGGTGCTCGACCTGTTCGAGAAGGCCTTCGAGAAGGAGGACCCCCTTTTCTCCCTGCCCATCTACTACCCGCTGCGCTACTACATCGGCCCCGACGAGAGCATCAACCCCTTCGAGGAGAACCGCCAGAAGCAGGTGGTCGGCCTCATCCGCACCATGTTCCTCAAGCGGTTCGAGAGCTCGGTGTACGCCTTCCAGAAGTCGCTCGACCTGCTGTTGCGCAAGCTGCTGGCGTTCGTGGAGGTGCACAGCGAGACCGAATCGGAAAAGCGCCGCTTCGACCGCTGGAAGCGCCAGCACGCCTCGGTCATCGGCTACTACCCCGAGACCCAGTTCGGCCTCCCCATCGCCGACCCAGATGACCAGGACGATGCCGACGAGGATGTCGTGCCCCAAGAGCTACTCGACGCTGCCGCCGAAAACCGGCTGTCCCGCGACGAGTACAACGTCCCCGAGATCTTGAGCGAGGTGTTGCTCGACCTCGACCAGATATCCCAGTTTCTCGAGCTCACCCGCAAGTTCACCCCCGCCCAAGACGACAAGCTTAAGAAGCTCACTCGCCTGCTTCGCAGCAAAGACCTGGCCGACCGCAAGGTGCTGGTGTTCACCGAGTTCGCCGACACCGCCCGCTACGTCGCCCGCCACCTCAGAGACGACGGCATCGAAGGCGTGGAGCAGATCGACGGCGGCTCGACGGCCAACCGGGCCGACATCATCCGCCGGTTCGCCCCCTACTACAACGCCAGCAGCTCCGAAGAACTGGCCACTGCCGGCCACGCCGAGATCAGGGTGCTGGTGTCCACCGACGTGTTGTCGGAGGGCCTCAACCTCCAAGACGCCAGCCGCCTCGTCAATTACGACATCCACTGGAACCCGGTGCGGCTCATGCAGCGCATCGGCCGGGTGGATCGGCGCATGGACCCCGACGTCGAGGTCCGATTGACCACCGATAATCCCGACGCCGCTGGCGAGCGCGGGCATGTGCAGTACTGGAACTTCCTGCCCCCCGACGACTTGGACAAGATGCTCTCCCTGTACAAGAAGGTCACCCGCAAAACGCTGCTGATCTCCAAGACGCTGGGCATCGAGGGCCGCAAGCTTCTCAAGCCCGAGGACGACTACGAGGCCCTGCGAGAGTTCAACGCCTCTTATGAGGGCGCCCGCACCGCCATCGAGGACATGCACCTGGAGTACCAGGCCCTGATGAAGGAGCACCCCGATCTGGCCGAGCGGCTTGACAGCTTCCCCGGCTCGGTGTTCTCCGGCCGCCGCAAGCTGGCCAAGGGTGCCCGCGGGGTGTTCTTCTGCTATGGCCTCCCCGCCCTCGACGCCGAACAGCAGGCCTTCACCCTTGAGGCCGGCCCCACCCGCTGGTACCTCTGGGACCTCGACCAGGAGGCGGTGCTGGAATCGCCCGGTCAGATCGCCGACAGCATCCGCTCCAAGCCCAACACCCTCCGCCGCTGCACCATCGACCGCCCGAGCCTGGCCCAGGCCCGCAAGCTGGTGGTGGGCCACATCCGCGACACCTACCTCAAACAGGTGAACGCCTCTCTTGATGCTCCCAAGCCGAAGCTGCGGTGCTGGATGGAGCTGAACTGATGCCCACCGAGCTCCAGCGTCGCGTCCAAGCCCTGCGCGATATCCGCACGTTCGCCCAAGTGTCGGTGTATCTGCGCGACGAGCTGGGCTGGCCCCTGGAAGGCGCCGAACTGGAGGACGAGCGCCTCGAAGATCTCACCTACGACTGGGACCCCGCAGAGTTGGGCATCGCCGCCGACAAGCTCCGCGACCTCGTGCGGCTCCAGCAGATGCGCCCGCTCACCGCGGGCCAGCCCTGGGGCGTATTCCTGGTGCAGTTCGACGGGCCGCGGCTGCCCATCACCCAACTCCGGCGGTTGCTCCAAGCGCTGGTCACCCGCCAGCGCCGCGTCGGCAGCGGCACCCGCCCGTCGTGGGCGCTGGACGATTTGCTCTTCATCGTGTTCACCGGCAGCGACCCCGCAGTCGAGATGCACTTCGTGGCCTTCTTCGACGACGGCGACCGCCTTCCCAAGGTCCGGGCGCTGGCCTGGCGACCGGCCCAATCGCCCCATCCGCATCTGACCCGCCTGGCCGAGGAGCTGATGCCATCGCTCACCTGGCCGACCGACACTGGCGACGCCGACCAGTGGCGGCGGGCATGGCGGGGCGCGTTCAAACTGATGCCCGGCGAGGCCATCGGCGACGCTGCCCGGCTGGCCGACCGCATGGCCCGCACGGCCAGCGATCTGCGGGACCAGATCGAAACCGTGCTGGCCCGCGAGCAGGCCCACGAGCGAGCCCGCCAGCAGGTCGGTCCGTTCACCACGCTGATGAACGAGGTGCGCGCCCAGCTGGTGTCCGACGTGGACGCCCCCAAATTCGCCGACATGTGCGCCCAGACCCTGGTGTACGGCACCCTCACCAGCCGGATCACCGATCCCGAGGGGTTCGGGTCGTCGCCCATCTTCTCCGCCGTCCCGCTGGCCAACCCGTTCCTGGCCGCCTTCTTCGAGCAGGTCCACGACGAGGCCGCCGCCCTCGACCTGGCCGGCAGCGGCATCAACCAGTTGGTGGCCGATCTGCGCGACACCAACGTGGAGTCGATCCTCGACCAGTTCGGTGCCACCGCCAAGGGCGGTGATCCCGTCATCCACTTCTACGAGGAGTTCCTCAAGAAATACGACTCCAAGATGCGAGCCGATGCCGGAGCCTTCTACACGCCGCAGCCGGTAGTGGACTTCATCGTGCGAGCCACCGACGAAGTGCTGCGAACGCGGTTCGGCCTGCCAATGGGCATTGCCGATCCCGCCACCTGGCGAGAGGTTGCCGACCGCCACGGCTTCGAGATCCCCGACGGTGTGGACCCCGACAAGCCATTCGTGTCGATGGTCGATCCCGCAACCGGCACCGGAACGTTCCTGGTGGCGTGGCTCCGACAGGCCAAGCAATCGTTCTTGAGGTCGGGCGGTGCTCGGGAAGATTGGCCGCAACACCTGCGCGACCACGTCTTGCCCCAGATGCACGCCTTCGAATTGATGCTCGGCCCCTATGCCATTGCCCACCTCAAGGTCGCCCTGGAGTTACGCAACGAGGGAGTGGACGACGGCGACCCCAAGGTGCTGCTCACCGACGCCCTCGACCACATCCCCCGCCAAGCCCAACTCCAAACCATGAGCAACCCCGTGGCCGAGCAAGGTGAGCGCGCCGCCGAACTGAAGGAGCACGAACGGTTCACATTGGTGGTCGGCAACCCGCCCTACGACCGAGAAGAGAGGGAGGTCGGCGCGGTCGGCAAGCGCAAAGGCGGCGTAGTCCGCTACGGCGTGCCCGGCATCCGCCCACTGTTCGACGCAGAGACCTCCATGCGGCGGGTTGCCTCCCGGCCAGGAGGCAAAGGAGCATCGCAGCCCGTCCCGTTGCTGGATGCCGTTACCGAGCCCATGAGGTTGGCTGGTCTGGGCGTTCATCTCAAGAATGTCTACAACGACTACGTCTACTTCTGGGTGTGGTCCATCTGGCAGGCCATCGAGCATCCTCCAGGTCCCGGCGTGGTCGCCTTCATCACCGCCTCGTCCTACCTCGGTGGCATCTCTATGGGCGGTGTCCGCCACCTGCTCCGCCAAGCATTCGACGAACTGTGGATCATCGATCTCGGCGGCGAAGGCCGCGGTGCCCAAAAGGAGGAGAACGTCTTCGACATTCAGACCCCAGTAGCCATCGCCGTCGGAGTACGCACCAGTTGGGAGCGATCCGGCGACTGCATCGTGCGCTATCGCCGCGTAGGAGACAACAGAGAACTGAAGCTGGCGGAACTGGAAGGTTTGTCCCTGGACGATGTGACGGAACAGGTCGCTGGCACCGGACTAGACGACCTCACCTCACGCAGCGACGCCGAATACTACGACTGGCCGCAGGTCACCGATTTGTTCCCGTGGATTCATTCGGGGTGTCAGCTAAAGCGAACGTGGCCCATCGCTGAAACCAAATCCCTGTTGGAACGCCGATGGCGGGAGTTGGTTTCCGCTGTTCCACGGCACCGGGGGGAGATGGCCAAGGAGACGGGATTTCGCCATATTGGGACTACTCCGAAGTCCTTGCTCACTGCCAACAACGTTCTGCCGTCGCTGAGTTCTTTGGACAGAGAGGATGACCCAGAAGGTATTGAGCGGTATGGGTATCGAAGCCTTGATCGCCAGTGGGTAATCGCCGACCATCGACTGGCTGACAGGGCCAGGCCCGAACTCTGGCGAGTCCACGGACCCCAACAGTTGTTCCTCACGACTTTGACCTCCACCAAGTTTGGCCGGGGACCAGTTTTCACCGCGACCCCTTACGTCCCAGACCTTGACCATTTCAGTGGTCGCGGTGCCAAGAATGTCATGCCCCTCTACCAGGACAGCAGCGGCCAAGCCCCTAACCTCACCGACGGTCTGCTGGAATCCCTGAGCCAGCAACTCGGAATCCAGGTCACCCCCGAGGATTTGCTCGCGTACGTCTACGCCCTCGGCGGCACCCCAGCATTCAGTGCCCACTTCGCCGACGAACTGGCCGAGGGTGCCAGCCCCGTCCACCTCCCTATCACCACCAACCCCGACCTGTTCCAACAAGCTGTGGAACTGGGCCGCGACCTCCTCTACTGGCACACCTGGGGCGAGCGCTTCGCCCCACCCGGCCAACCCCACCTCCCCGAAGGCCCCACCCAAGAAGTCGCCCCCGTCCAGGGCATGCCCGAGAAGTTCGAGTACGACCCCGACTCCCAAACCCTTACCGTCGGCACCGGCACCTTCGCCCCCGTCGCTCCCGAGGTCTGGGAGTTCGAAGTCTCTGGCCTCAAAGTCCTCCGCTCCTGGCTCGGCTACCGCATGAAGACCCGCAAAGGCAAGAAGTCCAGCCCCCTCGACAACATCCGCCCCACCACCTGGACCCAAACCGACGAACTCCTCCTTCTCCTCTCCATCCTCCACCACACCGTCCAAGTCACCCCCGCCGCCACCACCCTCCTCAACACCATCCTCACCTCCCCCCTTATCCCCGCCACCCATCTCCCCACCCCCACCCCCTCCCAACGCAAACCCCCGAAATAAATCACTGTAGGCTGATTAGAAGTCTGTAGTTCTTCTAAAATTCCAAAATAAATCTGTCTGTCCCACAAGAATGGAAACCAGAAAGTCGTCAACACAGTGGAAACGTAGACATCAAGCATATTGAAACATATATGCTGTTCGTGGAATTATAGCTCCACCCACATGCTGTTGAATCTTGAAAGCCGCATTTTGTATTAGTACCTGGTCGGAATCATCCCAAGTTATCGACCAAATGTGAAATCCAAACTAGAAACATCAGCAAGAGTTTAAAGAATGAATCCGATAACAATGGAGGCTGCTGCCAAGCAGGCTCCGAGAATGATCTGGGTCTTAGTTTTTTCTGGATGTAAAGAAGCATCCAGCCCGAACAAAACTACAATTGCAGCTCCGATAGAATAGATGCCTATTGATCTTCCACTTGGAGAACCTGTCGCCATCCATATCCCGGCTACTGCAAGAGAATATAGCAATGCAAATACGGCGGTCAATGCTTGCCGCATTTTCGAGGTGTATCGTAGTTCCCTGTCGCTTATGTCTCGTCTGTGTTGCTCCTGTTCTTCACGTCTCACCTCTTCTATATGACTTTGCAATTTCCTGTCATGCTGCTCGGCTTTGTCCAATTTCTGTCGGGCTTCCCTATCTCGTTCTTCTGCCTGCATCAAGCGTTGTCTAGATCGGCTATCGCGACGTTCACCGCGTCGCCTTATAGCCTCTTCTGCAAGGGCTCTAGTCCGATCCTGATCCTCAGTGGGGACTAATTCGGCCAGTTCCATTTGGATAATGACAGACAAGTCTTCGGGATCAAATTTGTTATCTTGGACAAGGATGTTGGATATGTGTATTGCTTCTTCAAGTGTGTAGCTACTTGCTAAACCAAAAAATGAATCACGAATAAGATTTGAACCGATTAATTCTGATACCTGCTGTTTATCGTCTACACCTCCTGCTCCAAACTTGGCCATAAACGTCAACCACACTTCCGGACTTACTGTAAGAGGCACAGGGTCAAGTGGAACAAGGTCCCTGTATATCTTACCAGTTATCAGGTCACGTGCGCAGAAGAATCCGGCAGTAGGAGGATAAGAGTTGTTTCGCCTCCATCTCGCGATCATTGTAAGAGAAGCAGCATCAGCCTCAGCGGCGTTCCTGCTGCGGGCTGGAAGTCCACTAGGTTTAAGCTGATCAATGAGCGCTACAGTTGCGTTGTCCTGCAACTCGACATCGTGTGGCTTGGAGTTTCCATGAGGTCGTACGTTTACGTTGAGTTGAGCGAGAGTAGAACGCAGGTCGCGTCTACTACCTTGAAATCCAATCCAAGTGGTCGATGGGTTTTTCGATTTGTGACGAATATAGTACTTGGTAAATAGGTTGGCAACTAGATCCTCAAAATGTTCTGGGATATCAGATCCTTTGATCCTTGAGTCGGGATCTTCGAGTTCAGCTGCATTCCAGACTCCTTCCCATTCGTCCAAAGTATGTTCGGCAACGACGACACTTCCTCCAAGCATTTGGGTTTGTTCAATGACCATAAGGAGTTGAGCCCGTTCGGTGCTGTTTTCATCAGCCAAGCACATAAGGACACTAGTATCTAGAAGAAGTCGAGTGTCGGTCAATTGTACAGGATTAGGAATATCTTGTCGAGTCATGATGCTACGAAGCACATTGCCTGTTACTAGAAGGTGTACGATTTCATTTCCAAAATCATCCCGCGGGTTTATCGCGCCAATTAGCAGTTGCTCGCAACCTTCACGAACACTCTTTGGTTGGACATTGTCCTTTATCCACTGTCTGGCAGTATGTATGTCAAACTTCAAGGGGCGCAAGTGTCCCAAGAAATTGTCTACATTTGTAGCGTGATCGGAGGCGGCCCCTATGGCAAGAGATTGCATGAGCTGAGTCGAAACTCGTAAGAGGCGGTCTGTATTCAGATCAATGTCATAGTCAGATAAGCGTTGGGATACTTGCTTCTGGAAGTTGTCTATCGCTTGCTGAGCCCACTGCTCATCTGCATCGGCGTCCCTCAAAGCCCCCGGAGTCGCACTCCATTTCTCTATGCCCTTGACTGTTGGATGCCTGACTACAAGCTGGAGTGCTTCTCCCTGAATCAGGATGGATCTCATGCTCGCATTCGTAATGGTGTTGGTGGCCCATGTCTTGTTTAATGCGTCAGATAGTTCTTCGATTGTAAGTTCGCGGCGTGCAAGGATGAAGACGGCAGCGGACAAAAGGACATCCTGGCGCCAATTGTTGACTTCTCCTCTGAAAACAGCGTGAAGTGCAGCAAGGTGTTCGAAGTGCAGGTGGTCGACTTGTGCTTGACCGTCCTCGATGTGGGCACTCATATGGAGCAGCAATATACTACAAGAAGGTGCCGGATATGGTGGACGGCAAGAGGCCTCCCCCGTGGTGTAGTACCCGTAGGGCCTGCTAGCTCCGCTGTTGGGCGAGCTTCCGACGTCAGTGTGCTGTTGTGGCCGAGGTACCTCCTATCGATGACCAAGTCGGCGGGTGGAGGCTGGTTTCCTCGGAGTCGAGTAGCTCGGCGGTGTGTCTCAGGGGGTGGTGTGCCGGTCGGGTCAACGGCGCAAGTCGTCTCGGATGGACGTCACCACGGCTACAAGGTCGGTGATCGTGCCGTCTCGGGCGGCGCGTCGGAGGGTGTACCCGAGCTCGTAGTTGTCATCGATGTGCTTCTTGGCATGGTTGACAGCGCCGTCAATGTCGAGGCCTCGGTCCAGAGGAGCGTCGCTCGGGGGGCAAGGTGACTGGTTGCTCGTCTTGGCCTGCCTGCTGGTCACTCCCACTCGCAGTTCTCCAGGAGCACTCTGGTTTGGGCCTCCGCTAGCGCTGGATCGAGGGTGGTGTCGTGTTTCTCGGCGTACTCGTTGAGGTTGCGGGTGATCTTTTCGCTGGGCCAGTCCAGCCACTCGGGGTGGTTGGCATTGACCGGGGTGTTCTCACGGACGGTTTGGGCGCGAACGAGCATCTTCAGGGCTTGAGCGTAGAGGTCGGAGCGGGACTGCTCTTGGCGGTAGGCAAGGGATTCTACCTGCTCGTAGAGGTCGTCGGGGATGGTAACCGTGACGTTCGCGGTCCCAGCATACCGACAGCAGGTGTCTAGCTGGCAGTGCTCCCGGCTCTGTCCTGGATGCGGCGCATGTGGCGCTCTTTCTCCTGGTTGGCTCGTTGTTCCAACTCTCGTTTCAGGTGTCTGTACTCGGGCCTGATCCAAGGGCAGTGCTTTGTCGCCTTGCTCTGCCAGTAGCTGCGCCAGCCCACCCTATTGAAGTTCCATATTTCCATTCCCGCCTTGATGCCCCCTACGGCGAGCAACTTGAGCGAGAGAACAATCAACTGGCGTTTGAGTGACCGGTCTCGGTCGGCCTCCCGGGCACGGCCGCTGCGCGGCCGGTTGTCGACAAAGGCGCTCAGCGTCTTGTGCCGTTCCCACGCCACAGTCCTGCGGCAGCCGAGCATTATGTCGGGGACACCAAGCGGATCGTCTCTGGTGCGTAGAAGCCCGCCGGCGGGGAAGTGCTTCGGGTCGGTGTAGTCGGCGGTGCCGGGCTGCCTTTTCCACTCGGCCAGCACCTGCTTCGGCATCTCCCAGATCACAACGATGCCGTCGAAGGGGCACCACTCCTCGCTGAGCACTGTCTCTATGAGGGCTTTGATGCCGCCGGCGAGCATGAACTCGAAGCTGGACTCGATGACGTCGGCGCTTGACAGGCTCGCTGGCGGCGGGGCGGGCCACAGGGGCAGACCGACGACAAGCACGCCGCGACCCCACCTCTTCACGTTGGCTGCATACGAACCCGATGCCCTGCCCTTTTCGCACTTGTCGCAGATGGTATCGATGAGCAGTTCGACCTGAGCGCGGCATTCGTCGGTGCTCAGCGGGCGAAAGCCTTTCTGTTTCACGAGCTTGTTCGTGCTCGCATCGGTCGGGTCCATCAGCGCGCTACGCAGAGCCATGTGGATGTCCTTTTGGGCGACCATCACCACTTCGGTCCATTGGCGGTAGTGGGCGAAGTGCCCGTGTTCCGCCACTGCCTTGTCGCTGAGGTGGTCATAGGGGGTATTTGCGGTGGCCTGGGGAGCTTCGCCGTCGGGCATGGCGAGGTCGGCGCTGGCGCTGAAGAAGGACTTGTTCTTCCAGGGACTAACCTGCTTGGCGAAGCCCAGGAAATGGTCTTCGATTGCCCTTTTCGCCTGGTCCGAGCCAAGGCTGAGCGGGAGCCCGTCGTCGTCCAGGCCCTTGTAGACGAGATCGAATGCGGAGTCCTGGGCCGCCGCAGACCTGATTACCGGGTTCATGATGATCCCCATCCGTTTTTGTTGGCAGGTAGGCAAGAGGGCGGAGCTTCAACCGCGGGTGTGCCGCGCCCGGGTCATCCCCAACCCATGAGATTCGGAAGTTGGCGAGTGATCTTGTCTACCCCCCAGCGGACACAGCGAGCGGTTGAGCACTGGTGCGGTGTCAGTCGTTGCTCAGGTTGGGGTGGCGCTTGCCCACTTCGTCGAGCACCTGTTGGAGTTCATCGTTTTTGGTGAGGGCGTGGAGCTTGGCTCGGCTTTCCGGCGAGAGGCGGGGGTCGCCTCGTTCAGGTCGGATTGATGGGACAGCTTCGGCAGCGTCTACCACGAGGTCACGATACCTCACCGTTGTCGATGTGCTTCCTGGCGTTCCTGACGGCGGCAGCTTCGCTCTTCCCCAGAGTGCCAATTCCACCGTGCATTAGGGGTGTAAGGGAACAAGGCAGTCGGTATAGTCACAACATGGTTCGCCGTTCGGTTGAGCAGGCAGGTGTAGAGCCCAGGTTATGTGCGGCTGCCCCTGTGGTTGAGTTCAGTCGGGACGGTGTTCCAGATCGCGGGCTTGGAGACGGGGACCCGCGCTTATCGCCCGAGGGTCGTCGGGCCTTGACGGAGATGCTTGAAGGAGACGGCCTGTGGGAGATGTTCCAAGAAATCGGCGAGGAGGATCCCGATTTGGCCTTCCCTTAACGGGGATGTGCGTTGGTTTTCGTATCCGCTTGTAATACAGTATGCGGGCAGAAGACCTATTCGATTTGGACCTCTTGGATTACCATGACCCCTTTGAGATCGACCGCCAAGCAGCTCATCTGTTCAAGCACGGATCTCTGGGCATTGAAGATGTCATCGAGGTGTGGCAGAGCGATCCACATTTCTACCCAGCCAAACTCCCAGCCCACTGGCTGATGGTGTCTGCATTGGGAGGTGTAGTTCTTGTCGTGCCGCTGGCTCCGCCAGATTCAGGCAACCCGGCGAAGTGTCGCCCCATTGGGTGCTACGTCGCGCCAACCCACCTGGCAATTCAGTACATGGAGGATCGATGAGCGAATCGAGAATGACACCGGAAGAAGAGCACGCCTTCTATAGCGATCCCGAGAACTTGACTCCTCAAGGGCCAGCGAGGCGACGCAAGCAGCGTCTAACCGAACTGGTGCCGGTGAGGTTTTCCCCTGACGTGCTTGAACAGGTGAGGGCGGCCGCCGAAGCCGATGACCGCTCAGTGTCCGCGTGGATTCGACAGGCAGTCAATCGAGAGCTTCAAGTGGAGAGCTCCTGATCTCAACTCGATCACATCCTGCTGGGTAGCCTCGGGTGGTGGTTGAGGCGGTGTTGTTTGACTTGGGTGGGGTGATTGTTTCGGGGCCTTGGGAGGGGTTTGCGGCTTATGAGCGGGAAAATGGGCTGCCGGAGGGGTTGATTCGGCGGATCAACTCGACTGATCCGGATGCCAATGCGTGGGCGCGGATGGAGCGGGGAGAGCTTGGGCTGGGGGAGTTCGCTGCGGCGTTTGAGGCGGAGGCGGAGGCGTTGGGGCATCGGGTGGATGGGATGGCGGTGTTGAACGGGCTGGGCGGGGAGCTGCTTCCCAGCATGGCGGAGGCGGTTCGGCGCTGTTCGGAGCGTCTGAAGACGGGGCTCTTGACCAATAACTATGCGCCGATGGAAGCGTCGGAGCGATCGGCGGAGATTGGCGAGGTGCTGGGATGGTTCGACGTGGTGATCGAGTCGTCGGTGGTGGGGGTGCGCAAGCCCGACCCGGCGTTTTACGCGATGGCCTGCGAGGCGCTGGAAGTGGAGCCCTCGGGGTGCGTGTTCCTCGACGATCTCGGGGTGAACCTCAAGCCGGCTCGGGCCATGGGAATGACCACAATCAAGGTGGGCGATCCCGATGAGGCGCTGGTCGAGCTGGAGGCGGCAGTGGGGTTCCCGCTCAGGGGTTGAGGTGCAGGGCGGCACCTAACTCGGCCCGGAGCTCGGGGATGCCCTGGCCCTTGGCTGCGCTGGTCCATAGGACTTCACCGGGGGCGACGCCGAGGCCTTGAGCCAGTTCGTTTCGGCGGGCGCCGCGGCGGGAGGACTTCACCTTGTCGGCTTTGGTGGCCACTGGGCGCAGGGCCACGTCGTGGTGGGTCAGCCATTCCACGGTCTGGAGGTCGAGCGGAGTGGGCCCGATGAGGCCGTCGATCAACAGCAGCACCTGCACCAGGGTGGGCCGGTAGAGCAGGTAGCCGTCCATCATCTGCTGCCACCCGGCCCGTTGTGCCTTGGGCGCTTTGGCGAAGCCGTAGCCGGGCAGGTCCACCAGCCAGCGGCCGGGTTCGTTCTCCAGTTCGAATACATTCAGCAGGCGCGTGGCTCCCGGCGCTTTGGACGTGCGGGCCAGGCTCTTGCGGTTGGCCACCGCATTCAAAAGCGACGACTTGCCCACATTCGACCGCCCCACAATCGCCACCTCACAGCGAGACTCAGGAAGCTGGCCAGCATCACTGGCCGACCGCAGAAAGCGCAGTGCCAGCGGCTTGGACATCCCCAAAGGCTACCGGCCCTATTGGCGCGCTTACGCGGCTTCAAACGAGTCGAAGATGAGCCGCGTCAGAAAGGAAGGGATTTTCTGGATTATCAGGGGAGAAGCCGCAGATGATCGCGGCTTCGCTGTCGGTGAGGCCGCGAGCGATCAGGGCTTGGCCAATTTCCGCGGCGAGACGGGGCTGTTCTGGCGCCAACTCGTCGCTGACCGGTTCGTGAGTGCGCCAACCCAGCTTGCTGAACTTCTTGTAGAAGCTGGTTCGTTGGGTGGCGCTGATGGTTTTGAGGCGATACGCGCGCTCAATGAGAGCCTGCATGGACACGCCCCAGTGTCGTTTGAGGTCGTGCAGCTTGCCGGTGGTGAGATTGCGGAGTTGGGGGCGGATGGTGTCGGCGGGCATCAGGAATTCGGCAGCGAAGGCTGAGGCGTCGGCTTCTACATCGTCGGGCACCCCCTGGCTGTGCAGGCAGAGATGCCCCAACTCGTGGGCCAGGGTGAGGCGTCGGCGGTCGGTGGGCGGGGTCGAGTTCAGCATGACAACGGGCTGGCTGTCGCTCCACTGGGAGAGGCCGTCGATGCGAGAGGTGCCGAAGTCGGCGACGATGATGAGGCAGCCGGCGGCCTCCATCCACCTTGTGAGATCGCGTACTGGTCCGCTGGGCATGCGCCATTGCATTCGCAGCAGGCGGGCGGCGGTGTCGGGCTCATACTCGAACGGATCGAACCAGGGGACGGTCAGCTCAACGTGAAGGTCCACTTCGTCGAAGAGCCTTTGGGCGTGGAGGCGGTAGAGGTTCAGCTGGGCTTCGAGACGGCGCCATGCTGTGGCTTTGGCCGTTGCCCGGCGACGCATGTGAGCACCGACGGCGAGTGCCCCCTGCATGCGGTCGGCGTGGTCCAGCAAGTCGGGGGTAAGGCCAAGGGCGGAGGCGATATCACCCAGAACGCCCTTGGTCGGTTCTCGCAGATTGTGCTCGTAGCGGGACAGGGCGGCCTGGGTAATTCCAAGCTGCTCTGCAAGGGCGGCTTGGGTCAACCCGCGGGCTCGCCGAGCCGTGGCGACGGCCTCTCCCAGGCTCACTGCTGGATAGTCCCCGACCTCCCGTCGGCATCTGGGAGGCCGAATTGTGGCTGCGGTGGCGCCGACGGGCCTGCGATTGGCACTGCGGGTGCCCCCTGTGATGGTTCGGGAAGCTCGATCATCCAGACCAGGTTGTCCACGCCGTCACGATAGGAGAGGACGGCGGGGCCGATCTCACGGGCTTCTGGCACCCAGCGATACCCTGCGATCAGTCGAACCTCGGTTCCGCCGTCCAATTGCAGCTCCAGTGACAGCTGCTCGAAGAACGCATTGGCCGTCGCGGTGGGGTAAGAGGCAACGCGGCCATGAGCGTCGTGGCGTTTGATGCGGAGTCGGTAGGTGTCGTCCACCAGGATTTCCCGGGTTGGCCCGCTGTCGACGAACTGGACTGTGCCTGAATCTTCCAGATTGGCGGTCAGGTGGGACCACAATCGGTCGTGGATCCAGTTGGCCAAGCCGCGCTCGCTTGCGTCGGCTACGAATTCGGGGAACGTCGAGCGATAGTTGTCCAAGTCGTTCCGGGCTTTGAAGGCGGCAGCACCCAGGGAATTGACGATCTTGTCGCCGAGCGCCTCAAGCACCTCTTGGGAATTCGGATGCGATTTCATACCGGAAAATATACCACCTTTGAGACTTTGAGTGCGGTGCCTTGGAAAATGACTCCGAAACGACTGGGCGCTAGCTGTTCATGACCTCGATGTCGAGGTGGTCGGCGAAGCGCTCCAGAGCAGCGGCTCGGCGAGTGGGGATGTGCTCGGTGGGGAAGCCGTCCACCGCGGCGTACTCCTTGAGGGTGCGGCGGGCGATGGAAACCTTGTGCACTTCGTCGGCCCCGTCCACCAGGCGGGAGGCCCGGGCGTTGCGGTACATCTCCTCCAGGGGCATGTCGGCCGAGTAGCCCAGGGCGCCGTGGATCTGGATGGAGCGGTCGATGGCGTTGAACAGCATCTTGGTGCCGTACACCTTGATCATGGCGATCTCGGTGCGCGACGCCGACGAGCCGTGCTTGTCCATGTGCCAGGCGGCGTGCAAACACAGCAGCCGGGCCGAGGCGATGTCGATGCGGGTCTCGGCGATGAAGTCCTGCACCATCTGCTTCTCGGCGAGCAGACTGCCGTGGGCAAACCGGGACAGGGCCCGCTCGCACATCATGTCCAGCGCCCGTTGCGACTGGCCGATCCAGCGCATGGCGTGGTGGATGCGGCCGGGGCCGAGGCGCTTCTGGGCCAGCACGAACCCGTCGCCGGGCTCGCCGATCAGGTTCTCGGCCGGCACCCGCACGTCGCGGTAGATCACCTCGGAGTGGCCCATGGGGTGGCGGGCGAACTGGCCGGGGTAGGGGTGGTGCATGTTGGGCACGTCCCGCACGATCTCGAGGCCGGGAGTGTCGGTGGGCACCACGATCATGGACGACCCCTGGTAGGGGTGGACATCGGGGTTGGTCACCACCATGGCGATCAGGAAGTCGGCCCCCGAGCCGCCCGAGGTGAACCACTTGTGGCCGTTGATCACCCAGGTGTCGCCGTCGCGCACCGCAGAAGTCTCCAACAAGGTGGGGTCGGACCCGGCGGTGTCGGGCTCGGTCATGGAGAACCCCGAGCGCAGCTCGCCGGCCAACAGCGGCACCATCCAGCGCTTCTTCTGCTCCTCGCTGCCGCCGATGGCCAATAGCTCGGCGTTGCCGGAGTCGGGGGCGTTATTGCCGAAGATGGCCGGCGCGATCGACGACCGGCCCAGGATCTCGTGCATCAACCCCAGCTTCACCTGGCCGAAGCCCTGGCCTCCCAGCTCCGGGTCGAGGTGGCAGGCCCACAGTCCCCGGTCCTTGACCTGCTGCTTCAGCGGGGCGGTCAACGCCTTCCACTGCTCGTCGGTCACCTCCAGCTCGATGGTTTCCAGCGGCAGGATGTGCTCGTCGAGGAACGCCCGGGTCCAGTCCAGCTGCTCCTGGAACTCGGGCTCGGTCTCAAAATCCCAGGCCATGTGAGGCCCCTTTCAGTAGACCACCACGATGCGTCCGGTGGTGAGGCGGTCCTCCATCTGCTCTAGGGCGGCGGGGAGTTCCTCGAAGGCCACAGTACCGCCCACCAGCGGGGCAATCCGGCCTTCGGCCAGCCGCTCGCAGAGCTCGTCGTGGATCTGGTCGCCCAGCGATCGGGGGTTGATGTTGAACCCGGCCATGCCGCCGTAGACCGCCGGGTTGCTGCTGTAGGCCAAGAGCACCCCACCGATCGAGACTTGGGAGAAACACAGCAGCCTCGGGCGAAGGCCAGCGGCATCCTCGGCCTCGATCTTGCTGGCAAAGCCAATGATCATCAGCCGTCCGCCTCGGGTCATGCACCGCAGGGAGGCCTCGGTGACCTCGCCCCCCACTCCGTCGAACACCAGGTCGACTCCGGCCCCGCCGGTGATGTCCCGCACCTCGGTGGCGAAGTCCCCCTCCCGATAGTTCACCGCGGCCTCGGCCCCTAATGAGCGCACCAATTGGCACTTGGCCTCGCTGCCTGCGGTGCCGATCACCCGAGCCCCGGCGTCGACGGCCAACTGCACCGCGGCCGAGCCCACCCCGCCGGCCGCGGCGTGGATCAGCACCCATTCCCCGGGCTGGACCTGACCTCGCTCGTGCAAACCCAGCCAGGCCAGGTGGAACGGGAAGAAGAAGGCGGCCGCCTCGGTGTCGTCCAGCGATTCGGGGGCGTCGAACACCATGTCCGGCTGGGCGATCACCTTGTCGGCGTAGCCCCCGAAGGCACTCTCGGCGGTGGCGTGGACCCGGCGGCCGAGCCACTCCTCGGCCCCCTCGCCAGCGGCGTCAACGGTGCCCAGCACCTCCATGCCCAAGGTATAGGGGAGCTCGGGATTCACGGTGCGGTAGCGCCCGTGGCATCCGTCGATCTCGTTGAAGTTCAGCACCGTGCGAGTGGGCGCCACCCGGATCTTGCCCGGCTCCGGCATTGGCTCGTCGATGTCGTCCAGCCGCAGCGCCTCCGACGGCCTCCCATATTGATGCACTCGCCATGCTCGCACGGCCGCGAAGCCTAGCGGTGTGAAGCTGACGGCCTGCCAGCTAACTGGGTGGGGGGTAGGGTCGCTGGGTGGCTGATCGACCGGGGTTTCGGGCTTCGACTCGGGCCTTGCGGCTGCGCAACTTCCGGTTGTTCTGGTTTGGGGCGTTGGTGTCCAACACCGGGACGTGGATGCAGATTCTGGTGCTGGCCTACGTGATCGACGAGATCACCGACCGGGGGGCGTGGGTCGGGCTGGTGACGATCACCCAGATGCTGATGACCGTGTTCACCAACCTTTGGGCCGGGCCGCTGGCCGACCGGGTGCCCCGGCGCAGCATCATCCTGGTGACCCAGAGCCTGCTGTGCGTCGGAGCCTTCGGTTTTGCCGCCCTGTGGGGGGCTGGGGTGCGCTCGCCGGTGATCTACATGCTGCTGGCCTGGGGCTATGGCATCCTCAACGGGTTCATGCTGCCCGCGTGGCAGGCGTTCATCTCGGAGCTGGTGCCCAAAGAGCTGCTGTTGAACGCGGTCACGCTCAACTCCACTCAGTTCCAGGCCACTCGGGCCGCGGGCCCGGCCCTTGGCGGCGTGCTGTTGGGGTTCTTCGGACCGGGCTGGGTGTTCTTCGCCAACGGAGTCTCCTTCTTCGCGGTGCTGTTTGCCGTAGTACTCATCCAGGTGCCCCGCCTGCTGCCCGACGACCCGCCCCCCATCCGGGTATTCGCCGATCTGCGCGAGGTGGTGGGCTACTGGAGAACCCAACCCGGCATCCAAAGGGCGTTCAAGACGGTGCTCATCACCGCCGTTTGCGCCCAGCCCCTCATCTTTCTGATCGTGGTGTTCGCCGAAGAGGAGTTCAACGCCACGGGGTGGCAGCTGGGCCTGCTGGCCTCCGGTACCGGCATCGGCTCGGTGATCTTCTTCCCGCTGGTGGCCGGGCGGGGGCAGTTCACGGCCCGGTCCCGACTGCTGGCCATCGGGTTGAGCATCTACGGGCTGGCGCTAGCCGGGTTCGGTCTGGCCCCGTGGTACGCCATGGCCATCGTGTTCCTGCTCATCCTCGGCGGCTGCCACCTCACCACCGCCTCCACGCTGAACACCGTCATCCAGCTCCAGGTGGACGAGTCGATGCGGGGAAGGATCATCGCCCTCTACCTGATGGCGATCAACGTGGCCATCGGTGTGGGCACCATGATCCAAGGGGCGCTGTACGACTGGATCGGTGCCCGAATCACGGTGGCGATTGGCGCGGCCACCATAGTGGTGCTGGCGTCCTGGCTGGTGGGCACCCGTCGATTCGATTCGATGGACGTGGGTACCGCCGCCAGTTAGCCCGACCATGCGCCTGCCGCGGGAGTACGGTCAGAACCGTGCGAGTGCTGGTGGTATCCCACTCCAAGACCGGGGGCACCAAGGCCATGACCGAGGCGGTGGTGGCCGGCGCCAGCCATCCCGACATAGACGGGGTGGAGGTGGTGCAGGTGGCCGCGCTCGAGGCCACTCCCGACGATGTGATGGCCGCCGATGGCTACCTACTGGGCACCCCGGAGAACTTCGGCTACATGAGCGGCGCCCTCAAGCACTTCTTCGACACCGTGTATTACCTCTGCCTCGACCACACCCGGGGCCGGCCCTATGGGCTCTTCGTGCGAGCCGGCAACGATGGCACCGGCGCGGTGCGGGCGGTGGAGCCCCTGGTTACCGGGCTGGGGTGGAAGGCGGTGGCCCCGCCGGTAGTGGCCACAGGCGAGCTGACCGACGATCACCTGGAGGCTTGCCAAGAACTGGGCATGACCCTGGCCGCCGGCCTGGAGTTGGGCATCTACTGAGCCCGCGCCGGGTCAGCTCTGGGCGGCAAGGCGGGTGATCTGAGCCTCCTGCGAATGGGACTGGGGTCCCGCTGCGGGCCGAGCGGCTCGCACCGCGTCCACTGCGTGGTCCAATTCCATTCCCCGGGAGGTGAGCACCGAGATGCACACGATTCCAGCCCGACCGTAGCCAGCACCGCAGTGAACCAACACCCCGGTGCCCTGGTCCAGATGCTGGTTGATGTCACCTACCAGCTTTCGAACGACGTCATCGCCAGCGACCCCCTGATCGACCATCGGCACATGAATGGCCTGGTGGGGAGCAGGGTAGGCCAGCCACGCAGGGTAGTCGGGAAATCGCATGGCGATTTCCGAGTCGGTGAGCAAGCACACCATGACCTCGGCCCCAACATCCTCCAGAGCTGCTGCTGGGTCGGGCCCGGTTACCGCGAAGGCCGTGGCGTGGAGATGTTCGCTCGCGCCGGGCACCGGTATCCGGTGTATCCCGCCCGCCATCTGATACCGCGCCGCCCCCACCTGCACCCTGCCACCCTACTGGCGGGTTGAAGCACGGTTGGAAGGAGAAACCATCCGGTGTGGATGGCGACAACGCGGGTGGGGGATGCTGAGGGGATGTACGACTTTGCGGGCAAGGTGGCGCTGGTGATGGGGGCGGCATGTCCTCCGGAGATCGGGCGGGCGGTGGCGGTGCGGCTGGCTCGGGCGGGGGCTGATGTGGCCTGCGCTGACCGGGTGGAGGTTGGTATGCCCGATTCGGCCTGTGCAACGCCAGAGGCGTTGGACGCCACGGTGGATGCGGTTAGAGCCGAAGGGCAAGCGGCGCTGCGGCTGGAGGCCGACGTAGCCGACGCCGCCCAGGTGAATGAGGCAGTGGAGCGGTGTGCCAGTGAACTGGGACGGCTCGACCTGGTGGTGAACGTGGCTGGCGGGCTGGGCCCGGAGATGGGGTGGGCCCCCTTGCTGGAGCTTTCCGAGGCGTCATGGCGGCGGTCAACGGACGTGAACCTGACCGGGGCGTTCTTGGTGGCCCAGGCCGCGGCCCGTCGGATGGTCGAGCAGGGAGACGGCGGGTCTATTGTGCTTCTGTCGTCGTATGCCACCGTGTCTGCGACCGCCGGCACATCGGCGTTCGCCGCGGCTAAGGCCGGGGTAGACCGACTAGTGGGTGCATTGGCCATGGAACTGGCCCCCCACAACATCAGGGTCAACGGCGTCCGCCCGCTGGGGGTTGATCCCGATGCCACCGACGGCGGCCACCCCTATCTGGATCAGACGGTGGCCCAGTCGGGCGGCGATCTCAGCCAGTGGGTGCGGTCCAAGATCGCCCTCGGCCGCCTGCAAGATCCCGACGAGACCGCCGCAGTGATCGCCTTCCTGCTATCCGACGAGGCCTCTTTCATCACCGGCGAATGCATCACCGTCGCGGGCGGTGCCCGCTGGTAGCTCGACCACGTCTTGAAGTGGGGATTAGAAATATTGGCTAGATTTCCAATTACAAAAGCGCCATAATTGGGGTGTGGAAGCTGGAGTTCGAGAGTTGCGGGACAACTTGAGTCGTTACCTCACCGCGGTTCGAGCAGGGACCGAGGTCACCGTGACCGATCACGGGAAGGCAGTGGCGCTTTTGATCCCACTTCATGAGCCCCGACCAATCGACCGATTGATTGCCGATGGTCTGGTTGTCCCGGCCGTGGCGGCGAAGAGGCGCCTGGATCATTCCAGGATCAAAAGCAGAGGAACGGTGAGCGATCTCGTGGCCGAGCAGCGCCAGTGATCGTCTACTTCGATACCTCTGCCGTTATTCCCCTGATCATCGACGAGCCGAATTCCGGATCCTGCGAGCGACTTTGGAATGAGGCAACGCGGGTCGTCAGCGTCCGCTTGCTGTACGCCGAGGCCAGGGCGGCGCTGGCCAGGGCTTTCCCACTCGGTCGGCTGACGAGAAGTGGGCTTATTTCTGCGGTAGAGCTGCTCGACAGCCTCACCACTGAGATCGACTGCATCGAGATCTCAGACAGCCTCGTCCGAAGAGCAGGCGCGTTGGCACAAGAACAGGAACTCCGCGGCTACGACGCCGTCCACTTGGCTGCCGCGGAGGTCATTGCCGATGCAGACACAATCTTCGCCAGCGGCGACCATCAGCTCATCGCCGCCGCCAGTTCCCTCGGATTGGCAGTGGCTAATCCTCGATGAGTTCGGCGGTTTCCAGGAGGGGGGCGTTGGCTAGGGAGACTTGGGTGTCGACTTGGACGGCGCAGGCGGGGCAGAAGAGGCGGCGGAGTTCGAAGCGGTGGGCGCCGGGGCGGGCCGAGGGCCAGGGGGTGCGCTCGTCGATGGGGGAGCGGGCCAGTATGAGCAGGGTGACGAGCGGTTTGGTGGTGGGGCCGTGGTTGTGGCCGCAGCGACGGCAGAGGTAGTGGCCGTCGGCTAGCACGACGGTGGAGCTGAGCCGCCGACCGGCGGGGGGTTCTTCTCGTGGGGGATCGGGATCGCGTCCGATTCGCTCACGGCGACGGGATGCTCGTAGTGCCTTGGTGGCTGTGGCGTTGCCTACTACCACGCCGTAGTCACGGGCGGCGCCGGCCTCGGTGACGAGGCCCTCGGCTACGTCGTGCTCCACCGCATCCGGGTCGCGGTCCAGGGGGTCGCCCACCCCGCCTCCGCCGCCGCAGAGGTTGGCGTACACGTCTCCGGGGGCTAGTTCGCCCACCTGCTTGGGAGGCGGTACCTCAATGGCGCCGTCTGACCGCTCGTACACCCCAGTGTGCTGCATGCCGGGCTCCCCGCCCACAACGCCGGCGGCGGTAGGGGGCTGCTGGCCGTGGGCGAACACGGTGGAGGTCAACGGCCCGGAAGCCCGATGCAACTCGTAAGCGTTCTCAAGGCCCACCCCGCCCCGCCATCGGCCGGGTCCTCCGGAGTCGGGCCGCTCCCGGCGGTAGTGGTAGAGCACCGGGTAGTGCTGCTCGTTGGTCTCGATGTTGGTGCAGAGGCCGGCAGGGGAAGTCAGATAGCCGCTGGTGTCAGGGCCGTCGCCGCCCCATCGGGCACCAGACCCGCCGGGCAGGCCGTCGAGCAGCATGGCCGAGAAGTCCCGCCCGTCTTCAAACGAGCCCGAGATTGTCTGGGTGAACGATCCCGACACACACGAAGCCAAAATCTGTTTCCGCACTGACGGGTCGTCGGAGGCGTCGAACATTCGGCTGAGGCAGACGTTCACGGCGGTGCGCACCTCTTGGCCCGCCGCGGTCACCCCCATCGACATGCCCGCGGGCCACAGGCAGTCCACAATGGTGCCCGGCGTGGTGTCAACCTCCATGGCCCGCCAGAAGGCAGCCGGGGTCCAGGGCAGGCCGTAGCCCAGCACGGTCATCACCGCGGCCATGGCGTAGCTGGAGGTGATGGCCCGGCTGGTGTTGATCAGCGCTGGGGCCTGGGGGCTGGCGTCGGTGAAGTCCAGATGCAGAGAGTCGCCCTGTTTGGTCATGGTCAGGCCGATCTCGTACACCTTGTCGTGGATTCCGTCGTGCTCTACCAATCCCCGGTGACGCCATCGCCCATCGGGCAGCGAGGCCAGGCGAGCGCGCACCGCCACCTCAGTTCGGTCGATGAGACCTTCAAGCACGTCCACCACCGTGTCGTTGCCGTAGCGGTCGCACAGCCCGTTCAGCCGGCGGCCCACCACCCGGTTGGCCTCGATCTGGCCTAGCAGGTCCAATCGGTTCAGCTCCGGGGTGCGGGAGCGACCGAGGTACTCCTGCTCGACTTCGGCCACCAGCTCCCCGCCCGCCACGATCCGGGTGGGGGCCATGGGCACCGCTTCCTCGTAGATGGACTTTGCCCCCACGGTGATCGATCCGGGCACGGGGCCGCCCACATCGTTCTGGTGGACGCACGAGCCGCACCAGGCGATCAGCTGGTCGCCCCGGAACACAGGGGCCACCACCATCACATCAGGCTGGTGGGGAGCGCCCACATAGGTGTCGTTGGTGATGAACATGTCGCCGGGGCCGATACCGGGATCGACGCTGAACTCTTCGATGACATGACGCACCACCTGGCCCAGCGCTGCGGCGTGGACCAGCACGTAAGGGCCGGCCAGTGCCACCTCGCCGGTTGCGGTCAAGATGCCGGAGTTGAAGTCGTTGCCCTCGGTGGCGATGGGCGAGCCCGACACCGCCACGATGGCGTCCACGGCCTCGTCGTTGATGGCCCACAGCCGATTGTGCAGCACTTCGAATAAAGCGGCATCGGTCATGACGGTGGCCCCGGAAACAGGCGGGTGTGGCCCTCCGCGGTGATCTCCGCTCGGTCGCCGGGGCGCAGCACGATGGAGGTGGACGGGTGGTCGACGAAAGCCGGCCCCTCCAGGCGGGTATCGGCCGCCAGTCGAGGACCGTCGTACACCGGACAGTCGACAAGCTGGCGGTCGAACCAGGCTTCCCGGCGTTCGACGCTCGGCGGTTCCGACGTCGAGGAGGATCTCGATCCAGCCCCTGTGTCGCTGCCCGCCGCACCAAGCGCAGAGAACACCGACGCGGCCGCGGGCACCACTACCTCGCCCACCCCCACCTCGGCGGCGTAGCGGGTGGCGTACTGGGGGGCGGCGCCCCCGTAGGCCAGCATGGTGAAACCGGCAGGGTCGTGGCCCCGCTGCACGGTCACCCGGCGGATTAGGTCGGCCATCTGGGAGCAGGCCACCTCCACCACCGCGTCGGCGGCATCGGGAGCCGACAACCCCAATGGAGCGGCCACCTCTCGCTCCACGGCGAGAGTCGCCGCCTCGCGGTCCAGGTTCACCACGCCGCCCAGTTCGCTCATGTGGCCCAGGGCCACCGCCGCGTCGGTCAGGGTGGGGGCGGTCCCACCCCGGCGGTAGCACGCCGGGCCAGGCCGAGCCCCGGCCGACTGCGGCCCCACCCGCAGGCTGCCCAGCACCGGGTCAATCCAGGCCAGCGATCCGCCGCCGGTACCGATCGACACCACCTCGACCACGGGATGGGCCAGCGCCCACCGCCCGATCATCGGTCGGCGGGCCACCGAGGCCTCACCATCGGTAATCAGGCCCACGTCGAAGCTGGTGCCGCCCACATCGGTGGCGATGGCCTCGGAGCAGCCCAGGGCATTCGCCAGCTTGGCCGACGCCATAAGGCCGGCCACCGGCCCGGATTGCAGGGTCTCCACCGGCCGCAGGGCATCGCCAACCGAACACGAGCCGCCGCGGGACTGCATGACCCGGAGATGGCCGGCGAACCCCCGCTCGGCCAGGGCATCAGCCAGCGCCTGGATCTCATGGGCCACCAGCGGGGCAACGTAGGCATCGAGCACCGCGGTCATGGTTCGCTCGTATTCGCCGACCCGGGGCACGGCTGAGGACAGCGTCACATGGGCGCCGGGGTGGAGTCGGCCGATCAATTCGGCGATGCGGTGTTCGTGGCGGGGATCGGCCACCGACCACAGCAGGCTGACCGCGTAGCTCGTCACCCCATCGTCTCGCAGTGACTCCACCGCGGCGGCAACCGCAGCCTCGTCCAGCGGGCGCACCACCTCACCGAACGAGTCGATACGCTCGGGCACCCCCATGATCCGCCGTCGGCTCAACAGCATCGGGGGCTTGGACCAGCAGACGGCTTCGGTGGCTTCGGCGGGCGACAGACCAGGCACTTTGGCCGACCGGGCTACTGGCAAGGTGGCCTCGAATCCCTCGGTGGTGATGAGGCCGATGGGTGCTCCGCTGCCGGTCAAGAGCGCGTTCAGCCCGACGGTGGTGGCATAGTCGACGGACTCGGCCTGGCGCAGCACTTCGTTGGCGGTCAGGCCGAGGTCAGCAGCGGCAGCCTCCATCGAGGCCAGCGCCCCGGCAATGAGGTTGCCGGGGGTCGACAAGGCCTTGCCCTGCCCGACAGCAGGGAATCCTCGTGCCGCGCCAGGGGTGACTACGGCGTCGGTGAACGTCCCCCCGGTATCGATTCCGACGCGCACAGCTCCGAGGGCCGGTGCAGTCAGGGGGAGCGCAGCCTCAGCGGTTGACGCCCTGGTTGCGGGTGGTGAACCCGGCTAGGTCGCGGTCTTTGCCTTGGTGGCGGCCCCTGTCCATCGACTGCACCGAGATGTCGTGGTCGGCGGCTGAGGCTCGCAGTGCTCCCACGGTGCAGTCGGCCCGGTCGCGGTGGGCGAACGGGTCGTACTGGTACCAGGCCATGGCGTTGAGGTGGGTGATCTTGTCCACCTCGTCGTCGGGCACCCCGGTCAGCGTCTCATCCAGCAGCTCGGGGGCGTTGGGCCAGGTGGAGTCGCTGTGGGGGTAGTCCATCTCCCAGCAGATGTTGTCGATGCCGATCTCGTGGCGCAGGGCAACCCCCACCGGGTCGTTGATGAAGCAGGTCAGGAAGTTGCGTCGGAACACCTCGCTGGGCAGCAGATTCTCGAAGTCCTGCCCGGTCCACAGGTGGTGCATGTCGTAGGTGCGGTCGGCTCGGTCCATGAAGTAGGGGATCCAGCCGGTGCCGCCCTCCGACAGGGCGATCTTCAGATCAGGGAAGCGGCGGGGGATGGGCGACCACAGAAGGTCGGCGGCGGCCTGGCTGATGTTCATGGGCTGGAGTTGGATCATCACGTCCATGGGGGCGTCGGGGGCGGTGATGACCATCTCGCCCGAGGAGCCCAGGTGAATGGAGCACACCGAGCCGGTGTCGCTGAACGCCTGCCACAGCGGATCCCAGTAGTCGCTGTGGAAGCTGGGCTCGCCCAGCTTGGCCGGGTTCTCGGTGAAGGTCATGGAGTGGCAGCCCAGCTCGGCCACCCGGCGCACCTCCGCCGCGCACTCCTCCGCGCTCCAGATCATGGGCAGGGCCATGGGGATGAACCGGCCCGGATAGGCCCCGGCCCACTCGTGGATGTGCCAGTCGTTGTAGGCCCGGATCAGGTCGGCGGCGAACTCCTTGTCGGGGTGGTTGGCGAACAGCCGGCCGGCGAAGCCAGGGAACGACGGGAAGCACATCGAGCCCAGCACCCCGGCGGCGTCCATGTCCTTGACCCGGTCGTGGACGTTGTAGCAGCCGGGGCGCATCTCATCGAAGGCGGTGGGCTCGATGCCATACTCCTCCTTGGGACGACCGGCCACCGCGTTCAGGCCCACGTTGGGGATGATGGCGCCGTTGAACGACCACACATCGTCGCCCGAGTCGGTGTGGATCACCTTGGGGGCCTCATCTCGCCATTTCTCCGGGAGATGGTTGTCGAACATGTCGGGCGGTTCGCACAAGTGGTCGTCCACGCTCACCATGATCATGTCGTTCAGGTCCACGGTGCCCTCCGTTGGTTTCTGTGGCTCGCCGGTGTGACCCCAACGTTACCTGTCACAGTAGAATTCGCCAGCCGAGCTACCCCTCTAGGAGGTCCCGATGTCCAATCCCATGAGCTACGAAGGCCGCAATGTCGTGGTCACCGGCGCCTATTCCGGGGTGGGCGCCGTCCTTGTGGAGCTGCTGGACAACCTGGGGGCGGCGTCGATCACCGCGCTGGACATCAAGGAACCCGAGGGGCCGATCACCCGGTACATCCCCACCAACATGGGCGACCCGGTGGCGGTGGACGAGGCCGCCGCGGCCATCAACGCCCCGGTACACGTGCTGTTCAACAACGCCGGCATCGCGGCCACCTTCTCACCCGAGGACGTGATGAAGGTCAACACCCTGGGGCTGATGCGGCTGACCGACGCCCTGTTGCCGAAGATCCCCGCCGGTGGCGCGGTGGTGAACACCGCCTCCATTGCGGGGATGAACTGGCCGGCCCACCAGGCCGAGATCACCGAGCTGTTGTCCATCGACGACTGGGACAAGGCGGTGGCCTGGGTGGAGGAGCACCCCGAGGTGGTGGCCGACGGCTACATGTTCTCCAAGGAGTGCGTGCAGATCTTCACCATGCAGGCGGCCAAGGGGATGTTGGCCAACGGCGTGCGCATCGCCAGTGCTTGCCCCGCCCCCATCGACACCCCGCTGCTGCCCGACTTCAAGCAGACCATGGGAGAGCAGATGATCGACTGGACGGCGGCCAACGCTGGGGGCCGCTACGTGACCGCCGCAGAGGTGGCCAACCTGCTGGCCTATCTGGGCTCGGACGCGGCGTCGTTCGTTTCGGGCGTGAACGTCAACATCGACAACGCCTTCCAGGGTTCGATGATCACCGGCCAGGTGGACTTCGGCGAGCTGGCCGGTTAGAGGCCTGGGTCTGAGCCGCTAGACGGCGGCAGCCAGACGGGCCTGGAGTTCGGCAGCGTAGGCGCCCACTTGGTAGGCGACTTCGGCTAGCGCGTCGGCGTCGAGGCCCTCGGCCAGCTCGGGCGCTCCGGCCTGGGCCAGCATGGGGGCAATCTCACCGGAGCGTATCTTGCTCACCGCCCACTCGGCGATGGGGCCGTGCGCGGTCTCGTCGAAGGGGATGATGTGGTTCCGACCGCCGCCGAGGTGGTTGTAGTGGTAATGGGGGGCGTCTTCGAAGAGGTCGAAGCGCAGGTATTCCCATTGGCCGTCGGCGTCGAACACATGCAGCGACACACCCCGGTCCTCGATGCCCAGCGGTGCGGTGCGGCGCAATTCCTCCACGTAGGCCTCGTCGCCCCCGTAGTACTCCACCAGCGCCTCGGGCGTGAGGTTGCGATACTCCACCCCGATCTTGATCACCCCGGCGGGGAAGTAGGTGGTGTGGGCATCGTCGGGCCGCATGGGCGGCATCTCGTAGACGTGGCCGATCTCCATGGCGGCCCAGCGTAGCCGTTCAGGTTGGTTCTGCCTCTTGGCGCGAGACCTCCGATAACTACCATCGGATTCCCATGGTCCAGCAGCGAGGCGACCTCGAGGAGTTCTTCCACCCTGATGGGGTGGCGGTGATCGGCGGAGTCGACCGCACTCAAACCGAGGAAGCGCTGCGGACCGCGATGGACTCCCGCTGGGGTGAGAGCAACTGGCATTTGGTGAACCCCAAGGGGGGGTCGGTCGGATCGGTGCCCATCTACGAGACCGTGGCCGACGTGCCCGAGCCGGTGGCGCTGGCGGTGATCTCCACTCCACCGGCGGTGTGCGCTTCGGTGGTGGACGAATGCGGGGCTGTCGGAGTGCGTTACGCGCTGGTGTTTTCCTCAGGGTTCAGCGAGGTCGGGGCCGAAGGCGCTGAACTGGAGGTTGCGCTGAGAGAGGCCGGGCGCCGCAACAACATCCGCATCTTCGGCCCGAACACCAACACCAACGCGTTTGAGCCCGTGCCCGAGGTGCCTGGGCTTCGGGGCGGCAAGATCGGGGTGGTCACCCAGTCGGGCCACAACGGACGGCCCATCGTGCAGGGCGTCCATTTCGGAATCGGGTTCAGCCGCCAAGTGCCGTGCGGCAACGAGGTTGACCTCGAAGTGAGCGACTTCATCGAGTACTTCGCCTACGACGAAGAAACCGCGGTGATCGCCGGCTATATCGAGGGCTTCCGGTCGGCCGACAAGCTGCGTGCCGCGCTGGCGGCGGCCAATTCGCAGGGCAAGCCGGTGGTGCTGTTGAAGATCGGGGCCACCGATGCGGGGTCGCGCATGGCTTCATCGCACACCGGCCACCTGACGGGGTCAGATGAGGTGATCGACGGCCTGTTCGAGCAGTACGGGGTGGTACGGGTGCGCGACCTGGACGAGTTGCTGGAGACCGCCGCCCTGTTCGCCAAGCTGGGCCCCGGTGTGGCCGAGGGGGCCGGGCTGTACTCCATTTCGGGGGGGTCGAGCACGCTGATGGCCGAGGCCGCCGAGCTGGCCGGGGTGGTTGCGCCCCCGCTGGCCGAGGCCACTCAGGAGAATCTGCACCGACACATCCCCGGCTATCTGTCGGTGTCCAATCCGGTGGACAACGGGGGCACGTTCATCACCACCCATCCCGCGGAGACCCGCCGCCAAGTGATCCGAGACATCTGCGACGATCCGGCGGTCGGCTACACGGTGGTGGGTATCACCGGTGCGGTTCCGGCGATGACCGACCCGCTGGGCGACGACATCGTGGCGTTGGCTGACGAGGCGAACAAGCCGATCATCGCCACTTGGAACTCCTTCAAGGTGGACGAACTGGGATTCGATCGGTTGGTGGAGTCGGGGATCCCGCTGTTCCGCTCCTTCCGAGGGTGCTTCGCTGCGTTGGCCGCCTACCACCGCTACCAACGTCATCGGGCCACTTTCCGGGTGCGTCCGCCGCTGGCCGATGTGCTGCCGGATGCCGCGGAAACTGCCTTAGGGGCCTCGCCTCCTGACACCGGAGCGGTCCTGCGATCATTCGGGCTGCCGTTGGTCGCCAGCGAGGTGGCCGCGTCGGCTGGCGACGCCCGGCGGGCCGCGGCGGAAATCGGCCTGCCGGTGGCGGTGAAGATCGCCTCGGCCGACTTCCCCCACAAGTCGGACGCTGGCCTGGTGGTGCTGGAGGTGGATTCTCTCGACCAAGCGGGGCAGGCCGCCCAAGACGTGCTAGACAGAGCCCGCGCCGCCGCCCCTGACGCAGCCATCGATGGGGTGGAAGTCCAGCAGATGGTGACCGGCGGCATCGAGATGATCGTGGGTGTGACCCGCGACCCCACGCTCGGCCCCGCCGTCCTGGTGGGCACCGGCGGCGTATTCGCGGAAGTCTTGGCCGACACCGCCGTCCGCCCGCTGCCACTCGACGAGGCCGACGCCTACGAGATGATCCGCTCCCTGAAGGGCTTTCCCCTGCTCGACGGCGCCCGGGGTCGCCCACCCGCCGACGTGGACGCCCTAGTCCAAGTGATTATGTCCACGGCCACCCTCGCCACCGCCTTGGGAGACCGCCTCGCCGAACTCGACCTCAACCCGGTCGTTGTGCTCGACCGCGGCCAGGGCGCCGTCACCGTCGACCACCTCATGATCCTGGCCGACGAGCAGCCAGCGGACCGTTAGACGAAATCCTCGAGGAGCTGGCGCAAGGCGGCGGCATCGAGGTCGCCGAGGCCGGCATCGACGGCGGCCTGATAGAAGGGAACGGCGGCATCGAGCAGGGGAGTGGGGGTGTTCAGGCTCCGCGCGTGGCCGGCGATGATCCCGGCATCTTTCAGGATGATGGCGAGGCGGGCCGACGGGGGTTCATAGATCCCAGCCGCCATCATCGGACCCCGGATCTCGAACATCGCTGATGAGCCCACCCCGGCCGCGATCACCTCTTGGACCAAATCGGGGTCCAGACCGCAGGCACTGCCAAACTGGTGGGCTTCCGCCGCGGCCAGTGTGTGTACTGCCACGAGCAGGTTGGCCACGAACTTGATCCGCGAGCCGTTGCCGAAGGCGCCGAGGTAGAAGGTCTGTTTGCCGATCAGGTCGAAGATCGGCGCTACCCGCTCGTGGGCATCCTCGTCTCCGCTGGAGTACACCACGAGGGTCGCATCGGCAGCCTGGAGCCCGGTTCCGCTGACCGGAGCATCGAGGAGGTCGACCTGGCTCGAAGCCAAGAGGGCATGGGCCGCCTCCTTGTCGGCCAGCGGGAGGGTTCCCATTTCGACGGCAACCGTCCCCGGCGAGGCACTATCGGCAAACTCAGCGGCGACCTGCGCCAAGGCCTCCGAAGACGGGAGGGAGAACAACGCGATCGGGGTTTGGGAGGCCACGTCGGCCACCGACTGGGCAACTGAGCCGGCGAATTCACGGTGCCGAGCGGGGTCGATGTCGAACCCGACTACTTCGTGGCCTGCGGCGAGAATGTGACGCGACATGGCCGAGCCCATGACACCGAGTCCGATGATCCCAACGGGGGCTTTGTCGGCCATTTTGATCAATCCTGGGCAATGGCCACGCGACCGGCGTCGCCGTCGAGCATGCCCAATCGGGGTCCGGCTTTGACGATCTCAGCGACCGGGCAGTTGATCACCGCCGGCACCGTCAGCGAGCGGGCCACTTCGAACAAGTGGGCGGTTGGCGCGCCCCCGACCGTCACAATTCCCGCCGCATCCCAGAGGAGGGGAGAGAAGTTCTGAAGCGGATACTGGGTGACGATGATGTCACGGGGCTGCACATGACCAGTCTGCTTGGAGCTGTCGAGCCACACCATTCGACCCGCACCTACGCCGCCAACGCTTGGTTCACCTGCGTAGACATCCCCCTGAAGGGCCAGCACTCCCGCCAAGACCGGCTCCCAGCGGCCCATCCCGCGTCGAGGGGGAGCAATGTCGGTTGCCATGAGGTGCTTGACCATGCCCAAGAGCCTTTGGGCCAAAGCCAGGTCGACCGGTTGCAGGTCCTGGAGCGCGTCTATCGATTCGTTGGGCCGGTCGCTCCTCATCCGCCTCAGCACGAACTCGGCCTGCGCCAGCGCTTGGTGTTCGGGCTTGCCCCATGCCTGGGCTGTCAACGTCGCGGCGATTTGGCGGGCCTCATCGAGCACCGCATCCCGATTGCCAACGGGGGTGTATGCCGATGCCTCGATATCGGCGGGGGCAGCCGACAGCCAGCCGAGCACCAGCTCATCGCCAATCGCTCCGGGATAGCGCTGCGCCAGTCGCACGAACTCGAGGGCAAACGGGTGGGCCAGCGCCGCGGGCACCACCATGGCCTCTTGGGCTTCGGGCCGGGCCGAATGCTGAACCTGCAACAAGATGGGGTCCCCCTGGACGATGGCCCACTCGATGAGGTTGCAGCCGAGCGACTCTTCCACCTTCAGCGCCAGTTCTGCGATGGCCAGAGTCTGGTCCTCGCCCATCAGGGCAACGCATTCGGCTCCTCGGAGAACCCCCTCCTCCACGACGGCCCTCACACCCGGCACCCACCCCGCCATCAAGTCCCGAGGCGATCCCTTCACTGCATTGAGGGTCACCGCGCCAGCAGCATCCACCAGGGCTGCCCCGCCGAAATCGGGTTGCACCTCAGGCTGGACCACCACGCCCATCGGTGCGCTGCCCGGGGCCATCTGGGCGGCCTCAAATCGCTCCAGCACTTCGATGGAGAAGCTGGTGGCCCAAACGCTCTTGGCGGCTTGGCCGATCTCGCCGGGCTGTACTTCAGGAACCGAGGTGAACGCTCCCGACCACTCGCCGCTGCCTTCTAGGACACTTGAAGAGCGAACGATGAAGGGAGCTTCAAGTCTGGCCGAGAACCGTTCAACCTGCTCGACCAGCGAATCGGGCAACCGGTACCCGATGATGGCCATCCTCGAACCGCCAGTACCCCGGGAATCGAGCACCTCGACGGCTCGACCGAGAGCCTCTTTGGAGCACGCGGGAGGAATGACGAACCCGTTGAGCACCGGGAATCCCGCGGCACGAGCGCGGGCCAGACCGGCGCCCTTGGCCCCGCTGACGGCAACGTCAGCAGCAGATGGATCGTCGAGACCGCGGACTCGGTGGCCGTCTGCGGTCATCCGGCGCGGATGATCTCGTGGCTCTTGTAGGTGGACAGCATTTCGATGCCGGTGTCATTGACCACCAGCATTTCTTCGAGCCGAACCCCGAACTCATGCAGCTTGCCGTGTTGGGTTTCGAGGGCGAAGACCATGCCGGGCTGGATCTCCTGGGGATGGTCGAGCGACCAGATTCTCGAGATCACCGGCTGGTCGTACTGGGCTAAACCGAGGCCGTGGCCCCACAGGTTGGCGGCGGCCTCGTCCTCCTCCTCATAACCCCAGATCTCCTTGGCCGACGGCCAAACGGAGGCGATGTCAGCGGTGGTAACGCCCGGCCTAACCTGTTCAATCGAGTCCCAGAGCCACTTGGAGGCCAGGTCGTAGTACTGCTGATGCTCGTCGGTCGGCTCACCCCCCACGCAGTAGGTGCGGTAGACGCACGACTTGAACCCGTTCCAGGTCAACGCGGCGAGGTCGATGATCACCATGTCGCCCGGTCGGATGATCCGGTCGCCGTGGTTGCGCCAGTTGGGCCACGCGTTCGGCCCCGAGGAGACGATGACGTCTTCCACGTTCTCCATGCCGGGGATGTTGTAGAGGTACTCCATGGTGAACGCGGTGACCTCGTTCTCGGTGATCCCGGGCTTCAGCCACTGGGTCAGTTCGTAGTGGGTCACGTCGCAGATCGAGCCCACCATTTGCAGGGCTTTCTGCTCGTTGGGGCTCTTGATGGCGCGGGCTTCCATCATGGGGGTCATGCCGTCAACCCAGTTGATGCCCCGCTCCTCGAAGGCCCGGATCATGTTCAGGTCCATGAAGTCGACGCCCAAGGGCTGATCCGTGACACCGGCGTCTTCCAGATCGTTCATTAGCGCATTGGTGAATTTGTCGACCTGCACGGTTGACGCCGGCCCGGCGGCCCCCTTGATCCAGGCGTAGGAGTAGCGGACGTTCTCCTTGGGGATCCAAGGCGAGTGCTCGCGAATGTGGTAACCGATGTCGCCCTGCTCGTAGAGAATCGGCTCCTTGCCCTCGGTGAGCACGGCATAGCGCAGACCGGGCTTGAGCTGATTCCAGCCGGGGGTCATGGTGGAGGTCACATAGCGGATGTTCTCGTCGTACATCAGCAGCATCGCTCCGAGGCCGTGGCGGCGCATGGCCTCCCGTGCTCTCCGCAAGCGCCACTCGCGCACTTCCTGCCAGTTGATTCCCTCACGCCAGTCCGTTGCGAGAACGCCGAATGCTTCCTTCATGCTTGCTCCTTCTATTCCACTTCCATCAACACCTTAAGGGTTGATGAATCTTGCGTGGCGGCGAGGGCCTCGTCGATGTCGTCGAGGCCGAATCGAGACGAGATGAGCGGAACACCGTTGATGACGCCATCGGCAACGAGGGCGATTGCCTTCTCATAGTCGGCCATCGTGGCTCCCCGGGGATTCCGCAGGCTCAGCTCTTTGTAGTAGAGCTGATAGTAGGGCAGCCCGCTTTCCATCCCGGTAGTGGTGCCGAAGAACACGACGGTGGCGGCCGGGCCGGCAAGCTCGATGGCCTGGGAAAAGGTCGGGACCGTTCCCACCGCCTCGAACACTGCTTCTGGACCTCGGCCGTCGGTGACTTCTGCCACCACCGTGGCCGCCTGCTCCGGCGTAACGGCCGCCGCCGCGCCGTGCTGGAGGGCAAGCTCGCGCTTCCACTCCGACCGGGTCACGCCGATGACGTGGGCGCCCTGGGCGGCAAGAAGCTGGGCGATGAGCTGGCCGGACACCCCGAGGCCAAGGACGACGGCGGTATCGCCCGGTGAAATCGGAGCTTTCGAAACGGCGTGAACGCAGGTCCCCAGCACCTGAACCACGCCGAGCGCGTCGGAGGACACATGATCGGGAACGGCGAGCAGTTGACGCTCGTCTATTGCCGCATAGTCGGCAAACAAACCGTCGATCTCTCGGCCCAGAAGCCCTCCGTTGGGACAGAGGTTCGGATAGCCGCGGCAACAGAGGTCGCAGACTTCGCAGAACAGTCCCGGGTTGATGAGGACTCGCTGGCCGACGCCGAAAGCCGCCGTGGATCCGGCCACCTCGACCACACCGATTCCCTCATGGCCCATTACCCGGGGCATCTCCACAGGAATCTTGCCGGCCACGATGCTCAAGTCGGTGCCGCACAACCCGAGAGTCTCCATCCGAATGACTGCTGAACCATCAGACTCGGGCGGGGGCGAATCCACTACCTCGACGATCCCAGGCTCGATGAGCTGCGCGGCTCGCATTCTACGAGACTAGTGCCCTCCCGAAGACGGCTTGCTTGGCGCTATTGTTGGCGTTCGTCCTCGACCTACCAAGGCGCTGTCAGTCCTCATGCCGCAACTCACCCAACTCGACCACGGGTCAATCTGTGTTGGCGATATCGACGAGGCCGTCGTCTTCTATCGCGACATTCTCGGTCTGACCCCGGTTCCTCGACCCGATTTCGGCTTCCCAGGAGCATGGTTCGACGCCGGTGGCATCCCCGTGCATCTGACCACCGACGGCACTCTGCGGGGTGCTGGCTCACCGGTTCGGGCCAATGAGAGTCATCTGGCCTTTCGAGTTGACGATGTTGAGGCGATGATTGAGCACCTCGATGGTCACGGCGTTGCTGTTTGGGAACTGCCGGATTCGCCGGCAGCTCTTCGCCAGGTGTTTTTCAACGATCCTTGGGGCAACATGATCGAGATGATCGTCTACTGACCGACCGGGGTTGATCGACTCAGTACATCACCAGCCCTGCGGTCACGTTGACATCGGTTCCGGTGATCCCCTCAGACTCATCGGAGGCCAAGAAGGCGACGGTGCGGGCCACGTCGGCGGCGCTGACCAGTCGTCTCAGCGGGGTCATCTTCTCGGCGTCGGCTCGGACATCGTCCACATCGCGGCCTTGGGAAACGGCTTGCTGCTCGAAGACCCAGTCGATCCGCTCGCCCGCCACGAACCCGGGCGAGACGAGGTTGACCCGGATCTGGTGTGGTCCGGCCTCTACCGCCAGCGTTCGGGTGAGCCCGATGAGCGCCGCCTTGCTGGCGGCATAGGGCGCGCGGTTGAGCAGCGGCCGCTTGCCGGTGATCGAGCCAATGTTGATGATCGAACCAGACCGGCGCTCGATCATCGACGGGAGCACAGCCTGGCAGCACAAGAAGACCCCGGTGACGTTCACCGCGAATGTCTCCTCCCAATCGGCAGGCGGCACTTCCCACAGCGGGGCCGAAGGGCCGCCGATCCCGCTGTTGTTCACCAACACGTCGACGCGACCCCAACGCGACAGGACCTGACTGGCGAGCCCGGTCACCGCGCCCGGGTCGCAGACATCGGTCTCAACCGCCAAAGCTTCGCCGCCGGCCAATTCGATTTGGCCGGCAACCTCTTGCAGGGCCTCGACTGAGCGTGCGGCCAAGACCACGCTGCCCCCCTCTTGCGCACACGTCAGGGCGATCTCCCGGCCGATTCCCCGGCCCGCGCCGGTGACGACGACCACCTTCTCCTCGAGCTTCATGGTGTACCTGGTTCCGTTCGGGCAACTGTGGCTGCGCTGATATCGTCGTACATCGCCAGCCACGATGCCTTGCATCGGGAGCCAATCGCCAACTGACTGCCATCAAGCTAGGAGCCGAGCGACCATGGCCCAGACCCTCAAGGACGCTACCGCCAAGGGCTCCCACGGCGCCGACCCCGAACTCGCCGGGCGGGTGGCGGCCATCATCCAGGACATCGAAGACCGGGGCGCGGAAGCCGTCCGGCAGTATTCCGCCGACTTCGACGGGTGGTCGCCGGAGTCGTTCCAACTCTCCGATGAAGAGATCGAGCGCGTCGTGGGCGGCGTCGATTCTGCGGTTCTGGACGACATCAGGTTCGCCCAGACGCAGATCAAGAACTTCGCGCGGGCCCAGCGAGAGGCGCTCACCGATGTGGAGGTCGAGACCCTGCCGGGAGTCACGCTGGGCCACAAGAACATCCCGGTGGCCAATGTCGGTGCCTATGTGCCGGGTGGCAGATATCCCATGGTCGCCTCTGCCCATATGAGCGTCGTCACCGCCACGGTGGCCGGTGTGCCCCGGGTGGCGGCCTGCACCCCGCCGATCCAGGGGGGAGTACCGGCCGAGACCATCGCGGCTATGCACTTGGGTGGCGCCGACGAGGTCTATCTGCTGGGCGGCGTGCAGGCCGTGGCGGCCATGGCTCTGGGAACCGATTTCATGGCGCCGGTCGACATGCTCGTCGGGCCGGGCAACGCCTTCGTCGCCGAGGCGAAACGGCAGCTCTACGGACGGGTCGGAATCGACCTGCCCGCCGGACCGACCGAGACGCTGCTTTTGACCGACCACTCCGTTGATGCCGAGATGTGTGCCACCGATCTTCTGGGCCAAGCCGAACATGGCCCGACGAGCCCGGCGGTGCTGCTGACCACCTCCCGCGAGCTGGGGCTGGCAACCATGGCCGAGGTGGATCGGCAGCTCGAGACTTTGCCGACGGCCGATGTGGCCTCCAAAGCCTGGGCCGATTACGGGCGGGTGATCCTCTGTGCGGACCACGCCGAGATGCTCCAGCTGGCCAATGAGCTCGCCTTCGAGCACGTGCAGGTGATGACCACCGACGACGACTTCTTCTTGGAGGGCCTCACCAACTACGGGGCCGTCTTCCTCGGCCCCATGACCAACGTGTCCTACGGCGACAAGGTGATCGGCACGAACCACACGCTGCCTACCCAGTCGGCCGCTCGCTACACCGGCGGACTCTGGGTCGGCAAGTTCATCAAGACGGTGACGTACCAACGGGTGACCGACGCTGCTTCGAGCGTCATCATCGGCGAATACTGCTCCCGGCTTTGCGCCATCGAGAACTTCGCCGGTCATCAGGCCCAAGCCGATCTCCGCGTGCAGCGATACGGCAACTGAATCTGGCAGCCACCATGGCGTTCGATCTTGTTGTCCGGGGTGGGACGGTGGTGACCGCCACCGGTCGCAGTCGCGCCGATGTGTACGTTCACGACGGCCTGATAGCAGCAGTACTCGACCCGAAGTCCCCCGAGTCTGCCGACCAAGTGCTCGACGCCGACGGGCGATTCGTGCTTCCCGGAATGGTGGACACTCATGTCCACTTGATGGAGCCGGGCGATTCCACACGGGAGGACTTCCCGACGGGAACCCGGGCGGCGGCTCGCCGGGGCGTCACCACCATCGTGGAGCACACCCACGGTTGGCCGCTCACCGACGCGGGGCGGCTTGAGGAGAAACGGGACCACCTGCGGGGTCGGTCGTACGTGGACTACGCGTTTGCCGCCCACGTGTTCCCCGAGCATGCCGGCGAGATTCGCAGCCTCTGGGAGGCGGGCGTGACCTTCTTCAAGATCTTCACCTGCGCCACCCACGGGATTCCCGCCGTCACCCCCGAGACCCTGCTAGAGGTGTTCCAGGAACTGGCCAGCCTCGACGCGGCCTGCCTGGTTCACTGCGAGGACGACGTGATGACGGCTGCCAACGAGCGCCGCCTGAAGGCCGAGGGCCGCATCGACCCGGGAGTCATCCCTGAGTGGCGGTCGCGTGAGGCGGAGTTGGTGGCAGTGGGGTCGGCCGCGCTGCTGGCCAAGGTCACGGGCGTCCGGGCCACCGTGGCCCATGCCAGCAGCGCCGATGTGGTGGACCTGATCCAGCGCGAGCGGGCTGCCGGGTCTCCCATCGTGGCCGAGACATGCCCTCAGTACCTCTATCTCCATGAATCGGAGATCCACGAGCACGGACCGTTCCGCAAGTTCACTCCGCCGGCGCGCATCCGGTCGGTGGAGGACCAAGACCGGATGTGGAACGCCTTCAACGACGGCTCGATCAGCCACCTTTCCACTGATCATGCCCCGTCGACTGCGGCGCAGAAGAGGGAGGGCACCATCTGGGAGTGCCATTTCGGCCTCCCCGGCCTGGACACCACCGTACCCCTCATGGTGGACGCCGCCCTGAGCGGGCGCACATCGCTGGAGCGGCTGGTTGAGGCGTATGCCCAGCGGCCCGCCGAGCAGTATCGCCTGGCCAACAAGGGCCGAGTGGAGGCGGGCTACGACGCCGACCTCGTGATCCTCGATCCGCACACGACATGGCAGATCACCGACGAAGATGTCATCTCGCGCGCCGAATGGACCCCGTATGCCGGTCGGGAGGTACGAGGCCAGGTGCAGACGGTGCTGCTGCGCGGTCGAGTCATCGAAGAAGGGGCGCCGCCGCGGGGTCGCTTCATCCCCGGTCCGGGCGGCGAGAACTAGGGTTCAGGCGCAGGGGGATCGGGAATGGCTCGAGAAGCACCGACCATCGATGTTCACTGTCATCTGGCGACACCGGCGGCTGCTGAGCTGCTCAAACCCCACGGGCGGCCCGAGGACGAACCCTACCTCTACTTCATGGGCCAGGAGTCCCGGGACCAGAACCAGGTCATGATCCCGACGATCTTCGATGCGCTCACCAACCCCGACGCCCGGATCGAGCACATGGACGCGATGGGAGTCGACATCCAGGGACTGGCCACATTCGTGTCCGAATACGGATATTGGGCGCCGCCGTCCGTCGGTGCTGAGGCCGCTCGGGTCCAGAACGACAACCTGGCCCAGGCGGTGTCCGATCTGCCCTCTCGGTTCTCGGCGTTCGGTGCCACGGTGCCCCTCCAAGACGTCGACCTGGCCATCGCCGAAATGGACCGGGCAGTTGACGAGCTCGGCTTCAAGGGACTGCAGATCGGCGGCACGATCGCGGGCCGCAACCTCGACGAACCGGGCTTTCGGCCCTTTTGGCAGGCGGTGGCAGCCAAGGGAATCCCGGTCATCCTGCATCCCAACGGGTACGAGGAGAGCCACCGATTCGGCGATTACTTCATGGTCAACTGCGTCGGCAATCCGCTTGAGACCATGGTGGCCGCCAATCGGATGATCTTCTCGGGGCTGTTTGAGGAGCTGCCCGATCTCAAGCTGGTCCTGGTACACGGGGGCGGATATCTGCCCTTCTATGTGTCGCGTTCCGACCACACCTGGGAGGTCCGTCCCGAGACCCGGGTCAACATCCCCGACCACCCGCCCAGCTACTACATGAAGCGGCTCCTCTACGACACGATGGTCTTCCAGCCGCTTTACCTCCGCCACCTCGTCGAGGCGGTGGGCAGCGACCGGGTGATGGCCGGCACCGACTTTCCCTTCGACATGGGTGAGCCCGATCCCATGGGACTCATCGACCGGACCGAAGGCTTGACCGATGCCGAACGGATCGCCATGAAGGGCGGCAATGCCGCCCGGGTCTTCGGGTTGTAGTTACACCCCGAGGTTGGCTCGAAGGAATTCGGTGGTTCGTTGCAGGGCTAACGCGGCGGCAGACGGGTGATACGAGTCGCGGATGTCGCAGTTGAATCCGTGATCGGCGCGGTCGTAGACGTACACCTCGACGTCAGGGTGAGCCGCGGCAATGGCCGCCACATGGTCGAGCGGGATCATGGCGTCGAGCTCCCCGAAATGCAGCATGGTGGGGCACTGCGGCGCGGCGTCGATGAAATCGTGGATCTGGCCCCCGTAGTAGCAGACCGAGGCTTGGATGGGGAGCTGATTGGCGGCCAGCCAGGCAACGCCACCGCCAAAGCAATAGCCCACCACCCCAACGGGTCGCCCCTGGCCGACGCGGCCAATCGCCGCGGCAACATCCAGCGGCGTGGTGGCCCAATCCACTTGGGCGCGGACTGCGAATCCGGCCTGAAGGCCCTCGGGGGTGTAGCCGAGGTCGACCCCCCGCTGGGCCCGATCGAACATGGCAGGAGCGATGGCGAGGTATCCCATGGCTGCGTAGGCATCGACGACCGACCGGATGTGCGCGTTGACACCGAAGATCTCTTGGACGATGACGATGGCGGCCGCGGCATCGGAAAAACCCGACATGTAGGCCGACAGCACGTGGCCGTCGGCGGCCTCGAGTTCTACGACCTCGGTCATAGCAAGAGCCTTTCCTCGTATTCGACTCGGGAGAGGATCCGGGGCTCGCCCTCGGTGATCAGCACCATGTCCTCGATTCTTACCCCGCCGCCGCCGGGAACGTCGGGCACCCAGACCAGGGGCTCGACGGCGAAAACCATGTTGGGCTCGAATGGGTACACGGTGGCACCGGGCATGTTCTCGCCGATGTAGGGAGGTTCGTTGGCGCCCATGCCGATGCCATGGCCGATGAACAGGCTGAACAGGTGGTCGGCGAGGCCGTGGCTGCCGATCTTGTCCACGATGGCGTCGGCCGCATCCTGATTGGTGAAGCCCGGTCGCATCTTGTCGATGCCGGCCATGAGGCCCTCGTAGACGGCGGTGTATATCTCCTGTTGGCGTCGAGAAGGCTTGCCGATGACCGTGGTTCGTCCGATGTCGGCGAAGTAGCCGTTCCACATGGCGCCGATATCGATGAAGCAGAGATCCATGTTCCGAGTCAGCTTGTCGGTGGCCAGTCGATGGGGCGGCGACATGTGCTCACCGGAGGCGACGAACGGGGTGATGACGTGGGCCATCTCGCCTCCGAGATAGAACAGCGTCTGCATGGCGTCGCCAGCGATCTCCAGTTCCCGCCGGCCGGCCCGGGTCTCGTCGAGGGCCCGCTGGGTTACGGCGTCGCCAATTGCGCACGCCTCCTCGATGATGGCGATCTCGACATCAGATTTGATGAGCCGGGCTCGCTGCATGAGCTGATCGCCATCGACCAGTTCGAGATGGGGGAGATGGCTGCGGACCGCGTCGATGAACGAGATGTTGGCCGCGTCCACCCCCAGTTGGCCGCTGTCCAACCCCCGGTCTCGGAGGATCGGACGGAGGATGTCCTTCACGAAGCCGTCAACCAGTTCGGCTTGCTCCATGATGGGGATGGCGTGGGCCTCGCCGATCCACGGCATGCCCTGGCGGGCCTTGTCGATCTCACCGCCCGAGCACAGCAGCACCGGATCGTCATCGGGCTGGAGCAGCGCACCGTTCAGAGCGGTCGTCTTGCCGGCGATGAGCTGCGCTCGCAATGAGGTCAGGTACCGGACGTTCTCGTCCTTCCAGACCAGCAGGCCATCGACACCCTGACTGCGCAATTCCCGCTGCGCGGCCTCGACGCGCTCGGTCCGAAGTCGAGGCATGTCGTATCGGGCTTCCCAGTCGACTGCGAATGGCCCTTTTGCGTAGCCCGCCATCAGTTCTCCGATCAGCTCCAGCCTACAGAGGCTTACGAAAGCGTCGCCTTTCCCTGTCATGCGAGTGCATCGGGATGGCGGGCCACTTATTCTTTGCCCGACCAGTCACCGAGGCTCGCTGGGGAACCGCTGCATGACATCGTCGGGGATCAACCCGCTCCAAATCGCCATCGCCGGCGGATCGATCGGCGGGCTGACCGCTGGCATCCTGCTCCATGAGCTGGGACATGATGTCCATGTCTACGAGCGCTCCACCAGTGCCCTCGAAGGCCGGGGCGCGGGCATCGTGGTGCTGCCGATGACCGAGCGCTACTTCACCGACAAGGGCTCAGCGTTGGGCGAGGGTCAAGCGGGTGCCGCCGACGTGGCGCTGACGCTCACCAACTGGAGCTACGTCGATCGGTCCGGTGCCATTGTCGATGCCGCGGCGACGTACAACCGCTTCACGTCTTGGAATACTCTGTATCGGGCATTGCTAGAGGTGTTGCCGGGTGATCGCTATCACCTGTCCCACTACGTCACGGACTGCGCTCAGTCGGCGCAAGGTGTGACCATCTCGTTTGAGCACGGCGAATCCCGGGACTGCGACCTGCTGGTGGCGGCTGATGGCATCGCCTCAACAGTGCGCAGCATCGTGTCGCCGCATACCACGACCGACTACGCCGGGTATGTGGCGTGGCGGGGCACCGTGCTGGAAGGCGACCTTGAGCCGGACACTGCGACGGTCTTCGAGGACGCCATGGTGTATCAGGTGCTTGAGCATGCTCACATCTTGGCCTACGCCATTCCGGGTCCGGGGGATTCGATCATCCCAGGGGAGCGGGCGCTCAACTTCGTGTGGTACCGCAATGCACCAGGATCCGAGTTCGACGAGCTCATGGTGGATCGCCACGGCGTACACCGGCCCGCCACCATGCCCCCAGGCTTGGCCCAAGACCGGTTTGTGGCCGAGCTGCGGGAGGAGGCGGAGCAATTCCTTGCCCCGCAATTGCGCAATCTCGTCCTGGCCTGCGAGGAGCCGTTCATTCAGGCCATCTTCGACATGGCTGCGGACCGATTTGTCCATGGTCGTATCGCGCTCATCGGCGACGCAGCGACGGCACTACGTCCTCATGTGGCGGCCGGAACGGCCAAGGCGTGCGCCGACGGATGGGCGCTGCGGGATCATCTGGGTAGGGGAGAGGACTTGGATGCGGCGCTGGCCGAATGGGAACGCCAACAGCTCGACCTGGCGCAAACCGTTGCCGCCAAGTCACGACGCATGGGTCAACGAGCGCAGTTCGAGTCCACGATGATTGCCGGTGACCCTGCATGGCGGTTCGGCCTTTTCGGACCAGGAGACTGAACCAGCCGAGTCCAAGAGGAGAGATGCCGGTTCGGGCCACGAAGTCCGGACTATTGCGAGGGCGTGGTCTGGCGTAGTCCGAGCAACGAGTTGGCCACCAACACGGCAATGACAACAACGCCGCCAATCAGCGCTTCAGAGTTGGGCTGCTCCTCCATAATCCACCACACCCACAATGGCCCTATGACCGTCTCCAAGAGCATCAGCAGCCCGGTCTCGGGGGCAGAAATCCGTCGTGGACCGAGCGCAATCAACCCGAATGCGATGGGAAGCACGAGCACCCCGCTGGGGATCAGCACCGCGACATCTTCGCCAGTGATGCTGAAGGGTTCGGCGAACCAGACGTTGAAGCCCGCGGCCAGCAACGCACCGATTCCCCACGCCGGAACCATGCTGACGTGGCTGCTGCGGCGCATGACGGTGAGACCGATGGCCATGGCCAGGGCGGCGCCCGCTGCCGCGAAATCCCCGCCCAGGCGACCGGTTCCGATGCTGCCGAAGAAGATGTACAGGATTGCTCCCAAGCTCGCCGTCACTGCCAGCCACACCCGCAGGGGGACGGGCTCGCCGAGAAAGATCCGGCTGAGCACAGCGGCAAACAGGGGAGCGGTGGCGAAGACGACCAGCGTGTTGGCCACGCTCGTGTGGGTGATCGACGTGGCGAACAAGGTGAGCTGTGACGCGAACAACACGGCTACGACTAGGCCGGCGCGCCCGATGGACCGAAAGTGAGCCAGTGTCCCCTCTCTGAGCCACACGGCGGTTCCGATGACAATGGTCAGCCCCATGAGGCCACCCCGCCAGAAGACGATGGTCCAGACGTCGGTGTCGACCAGCCGAATGAACAAGCTGTCCGGTGACAGAACCAAAACCCCGACCGTCGTCAGCAGCAGACCGGTGGCGTGCGCAGACAGCCGTGGTTGCTTGCCCGCGATCACTTCTGTCACTTGCGTCGGGACTACTTGATGGCTTGGGGGTTGAGGGGTGAGCCCACCGCCCGGGGAATGACCAGCGGCGGGGCCACGAGCTGGAACTCGTAGACGCCGTCGTCGGCGCAATCGGCGGCGAGCTCGTCGAGGTACCAGATCTCCCCGACGAACAGGCCCATGGCCACCACCATGACCAAGTGCAGCGGCTGGAAGCTGCCCTCTATCTCGTTGGGCCGCACCTCGGCACCCCAGGTATCGGTGGCAATGGCTGCCACCTCGCGCTCGGCCAGCCAAGGCGCGGATAAGAGCGACAAACCGGGCGAGTCGCCGGCTGAGAACCCGTCCCAACCCGGCAATTCCCGCCGCCGGGCCATATCGCCGGTTCTGATCAGCACGATGTCGCCGGTGCCTACATCGACGCCGTGATGCTCGCAAGCAGCGTCCAGATCGTCGCTGGTGATGGCCTCGCCCGGCAACAAGTGCTCGACGCCGCGCACCTGCGGGATGTCCAGCAAAACCCCCCTCGACACCACCGTTTTCTGGTTCTCGATGCCGTTCTTTTCGGCGCCGGCGCTCGACACCAGACGGGCGTCATAGCCGTTGTACATCACCCCGTCGTGGAAGATGTGGGCCAGCGCATCCCACTGTGTCCCGCCCTGCAAGAACAAGAACAGCGTGTCGTCGGCCACCCCCCAGCCCATCGGCCAATCCTGAGCGCCCTCTACGTGATCGGTACCAGTGGCGACCATCTGATGGATGGGGTTGACGCGCCCGAACGCACCGGTCTGGGGCCCGTTGCCGTCCAGGGGCAATTGCAGTGAAATGACCTTGCCCTGGCGAACCAGTGCCGCCGACTCGACGATCTTCTCGGGGGTGATGTGGTTCAAGGTGCCGAGTTCGTCGTCATCTCCCCAGCGACCCCAGTTGCGGTACTCAGCGCAGTATTGGTTCAGCAAGTCAATGTTGATGTCCGGTGCAGTCATGCGCTCGACTCCTCCCTTCAACCGCCACAAAGCGGATGGACGCGGCGTTGATGCATACTTCACGCGATCAGGTTCAGTTTCAAGTGAAGTTCTGAATCCGACAACTAGTGGGACCGGCCGCCGAGTCGGCGCCGAACGTGGGCGGCGGCGGCGTGAACGAGGCGCACACGCGGTGTCCGCCAGCACTGCAACCGAAAGGTCCCTTCGTTCTCCAGGCAGAGATTGCACGAGGTGCAGTCAAACCGGCCGCGGCGACCGGCTTCGATCTGGGCCACCACGTCCGGCTCGCGGATGAGCGGTCGGGCCAGGCACACGAAATCGCACGATCCCTCAGCCAGGATCCGCTCAACGGTATCCGTGGTGCGGATCCCGCCCACGAGGAGCAGCGTCAAGTCGGGAACAACCGATCGAATGGCTTGGGCATACGGCTCGAAGTAGGCCTCGCCGCTCGGCGCTGAGAACATCCGGAGATAGAGGTGATCGGCCAAGGCCCGCCGCCCATCCACGGCCACGTATTTCTGGCAGGAGTCGGCGCCGGTGGCCATGAGCCCAACGCTCACCTCGACGGCATCGAGTCCGAGGCCGCCCAACACCCGGACGCGCTCCACGCTCTCGGTCAGTTGCAGGCCACCGTCGACTTGGTCTTCCATGCCCACCTTGGCGGTCACCGGAAAATCGGGCCCCACCGCCTGGCGGACCGACTGGTACACCCGGGTGAGCAGCCGCGATCGCCGCTCGGCGTCACCGCCCCAGCGGTCGGAACGGGTGTTCGAGTGGGGGGAGCCGAATGAGCTGATGAGGTATCCGTTGGCGGCGTGGATGTGTACCCCGTCGAATCCGGCCTCCACCGCTCGGGCGGCGGCCGCGCCGAAGGCATCGATCACCTCTTCGATCTCGTCGTCACGGGCTGGCTCAGCCACTGAGCCTGTTAGCGCATTGGGGACCGAAGAGGGGGCCACCATGGCAACGTCGTCCATTCCCCCCTGGTTACCGGCGTGGGCGAGTTGGGCAAAGATCGTTCCGCCTGCTCGGTGAACGGCATCGGTGAGCTGGGCCAGGCCGGGGATCATGGCATCGTCGTGGATCCCCGTCTGATTGGGCAGCGACTGGCCGCGGAAGTGGACGAAGGCATGGCCGAGGAGTGACAGCCCCACACCGTTGGCGGCCAGCGTCTGGTGGAGATCGATGAGCGCCGGCGTGACGGCGCCGTTCTCGGTGGCCATCGTCTCTGATGTTGCCGCCCGGACGAACCGGTTCTTGATCTCAAGGCGACCGATCCGCCCCGGCGTGAAGGCGTGCATTTGAGTTTCCATGGTTGGTGGTGCAGCTCTTTCGTGCAGGCTCGAAAAGACTCCTAGACTGCGCAGGCCAGCGCAAGCGACACGACCGGCGAGGGGACTCATGAGCACAAGCAGGGAGGTTCGAGACGGCATGCGGATCGACTGGGACGTCGTCGTCGAGATGGACGACGGTCTTCAGTTGCGGGCCGACGTGTATCGCCCTGACGACGACGGCCAATACCCGGTCATCTTGAGCTACGGCCCCTACGCCAAGGGCCTGGCCTTCCAAGAGGGCTACCCGAGCGCGTGGGACCGCATGGTGGAAGAGCACCCCGACGTTGCCGCCGGGTCGACTAACAAGTACCAGAACTGGGAGGTCTGCGACCCCGAGAAGTGGGTCCCCGAGGGCTACGTGTGTGTTCGGGTGGACTCCCGGGGGGCGGGCCGCAGCCCCGGCTACATCGACCATTTCTCACCCCGCGAGACCCGGGACTTCTATGAGTGCATTGAATGGGCCGGCGTCCAGCCCTGGTCCAACGGCAAGGTCGGCCTGTCGGGGATCTCGTACTACGCCATCAACTCGTGGCACGTCGCCTCGCTCCAGCCACCCCACCTCACCGCGATGATCCCCTGGGAGGGCGCCGCCGACTGGTACCGGGACATGACCTACCACGGCGGCATCCTGTCGACGTTCTGGGACAACTGGTACGACATGCAGATCAAGACCGTGCAGCACGGTGTGGGTGAGAACGGGGCGAGGAGCATTGTGACCGGCGAGCTCGTGGCCGGCCCCGACACGCTGAGCGAAGAGGAACTGGCAGCCAATCGATGCGACTTCGGCAACGAGATCGCCTCCCATCCGCTCGACGACCAGTACCACAAAGACCGGTCACCCGATTGGTCGAAGGTGACCGTGCCGTTCTTGTCGGCGTCCAACTGGGGCGGGCAGGGACTCCACCCCCGAGGCAACGTGGAGGCCTACATCCGCGCCGCGTCCACCGAGAAGTTCCTGGAGTGCCACGGCATCGAGCATTGGACCGAGTACTACACCGACTACGGCGTGCAACTCCAGAAGCGGTTCTTCGCCAAGTACCTCCAAGGCGACGACTCCGCTTGGGATGACCAGCCGAGGGTGCAGGTGCTGGTCCGCCACGTGGACCGTTTCGTCGAGCGGGCCGAATCCGACTGGCCCATTCCCCGCACCGACTGGACCAAGCTGCACCTTGACCCATCCGGCCAGACCCTGGTGCATGAGCCAGTCACCGCGGAGGGGACGATCACCTATGACGCCATGGGCGACGGGCTCACGTTCTTCATGACCCCGGTTGAAGAGGAGACCGAGGTAACCGGCCCGCTGGCCGCCAAGCTCCACATCTCGTCGTCCACCACTGATGCCGATCTGTTCCTGGTGTTCCGGGTTTTCGATCCGAAGGGTGAAGAAGTCACCTTCATGGGCGCCATCGACCCCCACACACCCATCGCCCAGGGGTGGCTGCGGGCATCGCATCGCAAGCTGGACGAGTCGTTGTCGGAAGAGTGGCGGCCGTACCACACCCACGACGAGGAGCAGCCGCTGACACCGGGGGAGGTCTACGAGCTCGACATAGAGATCTGGCCCACGTCGATCGTGATTCCCCCGGGCTATCGCATCGGTTTTTCGATTCTCGGCCGCGATTACGAATGGGATGGCGATACCACCGGGCTCCACCTGTCGAACTTCAAGAACGAGCTACGGGGCTGCGGCCCGTTCCTGCACGACGACGTCAGGAATCGTCCCCCGGAGGTTTTCGACAACCAGGTCACGGTGCATTTCGGACCCGACTATCCCAACTGGGTCCTCGTCCCGCGCATCCCCAACGACTAGCTCAATCGGGCGGTCCAATCTTGAAGGCGCCCATGAGCTGGGCCAACAGCCCGTAGTAGCCGACCACCATCATCAACTCCACGAGACGGTCTTGTCCGAGGGCCTCAATGGCCCGGCGGTACTCGTCGTCGGCGATGGACTTGTCGTGCAGGATCGACTGGCAGACGTCGTAGGCGGCAATCAGGTCGGCGGCATCCAAATCAGGCCGGGTGCCGGCCCGCAGGGCGGCGATCTGGTCGTCGGTCAGCCCGACGCGCTTGGCGATCGACTCGTGGGCCCACCGCTCGAACTCGCAGTCGTGATAGGTCGCAACCACCAGGATGGCCAGCTCTCGCACCGGTGCGCTGAGCTCGGTGTGGAACCTCAGCGCGGCGCCGAGTTGCTGGATGACGTCGCCCACGCCGGGGCTGTAGAGCAGCACGTTGAAGGGTCCGACCAAGGCCCCGCCCTCGTCGGTCAGCGGGAAGGATGCGTCTTTGGCGCGATCGCCTCCGGCGATGGAGTCGTAAAGGGCCCGCTGTTCCGGGTTGAGGTCGTCCGGGGGCAGGCTGGGGAGTCGAGCCATCTCAGTCGAGGTCGACGATGGCGGCGACCGACCCGCCTCCCGCCGGTCCGGATTGGAGCCCGGCGACCGAGACGAACACCGCGGGGTCGCCCAGCGCGGCGGCGGCCACGCCCCCGACGGCACCCTTGGTGTGGTGGGTGTGGTGAATGTCCGAGTCGTTCAGCGAGACCTGTCGGCGGCCCCGCAGTCGGCCGCTGGGGTGGATTTCGCACTTGATGAAGCAGTTGACCACTCGTCCGTCGAGATCTTCGGGGATGGGCCGCTCGGGGAGGTCGAGGCCGGCTGATCGAATCGCCCGGTAGATGCCGGGGAAGTCGAGGTTGTCCTCCATGATCGAGTGGCCCGACCGGTAGCGGCCGCCGACGCCGAGGCGATTGCCGACCACCACCACTTGGGCCTGGGTCTGCTCGACTCCCGACGAGCACGAGGCCACCGACGAATAGACGGAGAGGTCTTTGGCGATCTGGTCCTCGCGGGGTCGCTCGATCTCGCCCAGCGCGGTGGCGATGCCCAACGCCGAGGTGGCGTTGGAGACCGCCATCGACTCCATGGTGTCCTCCAATGCGACCGTCTTGCCTCGGGCATGGGCGTTGGCGATGCGCTCCGCGGTCAGCAACGGCGTCTTGGTCTGCACGTAGTGGACGTCGGCCGGATCGTCGATACCGGCATCGGCCACGGCGAGGGTGACCGCGTCGGCGACTTTGTCGAGCATGGCGAGGCGGCCGATCTCCTCGGGCAGAATCGGCACCGACACCGCTTGTCCCACGGTGAGACGCTTCTCGTCCGCTGGCTCCGCCGGACCATCCACCTTGGCGAACACGGTCATGTGAGGCGAGATCACCCCGTCAGTGCCGCCCGACCAGGCCACGGGCACTTGCAGCGCCGACTCCCGGGTGTGTCCACAGTGCTCGACGAGGAAGTCGCGCAAGACCCGGTCGGCCAGGATGCGGGAGAAGTCGTTGACCCCACCGTTGCCCTCGACCTTGCCCACCACCCCGACGATCTGGTCGCCCCGGAAGGCACCCTCGGCGATGGCCTGCTCGAGCCCGGAGGTGTCGGTGACGTGCTCGAATGGGATCTTTCGCACTTCAAAAGGCATTGGACGGTCGCTCCTTCGGTTTCACTGACGGTGAAGGTTCCTAAATCTTGGCAGACTGCGGCAAGATGGTGGACAAGGATCATGACCGCTGAGCTGGCCGACATCGGCGCCTTCGTGCCCAACAGCGTCGCATTGGGCGGCTCCGGCGCAGGCAGCCTGCAAGAACGCACATTCGTGGCCAAGGACCTGTTCAGCCTCCAAGGCCATCGGAGCTCGTTCGGCCACGAGCGCTGGCGTTCGACCCATGCCGCCGCGGCGACAACTTCGCCGATCTTGACCCGCATGCTCGAAGCCGGTGCCGACCTCGTCGGGCTGACCAAGTTGGATCAACTCGCGTATTCGCTGATCGGCAATGCGGGCGAAGGTGCGCCGCCGCGCAATCCGCTCGATGACCGGCTCTTTTGCGGCGGCTCGTCGTCGGGGTCGGCCGCCGCGGTGGCGGTGGGACTGGCCGACATCGGACTGGGCACCGATACCGCGGGCTCGATCCGGGTGCCGGCGGCAGCGTGCGGTTTGCACAGCATCCGACCATCGCACGGATTGATCGAGCCCGACGGGGTCATCCCCTTGGCCCGCTCATTCGACGTGGTCGGCGTATTCGGTCTTCAGGCCTCGGTCATCACCGAGGTACTCAAGGTGCTCGCACCGCAAATCTCCGGAGTAGCCCCGCCAGCGGTGGTCAAGTTCGCCGCCGACGTTTTCGATGAGGCTGACGCCGACACGGCCCGTATTGGAAGAGCCGTGGCCGAGGCCGCGGCCACGAGCCTCGGAGTCCCGCTCGAAGAGACCGAGTTCGGGAAGTTCACCAGTGCTGAAATCGGAGACTTGTTCGCTCGGTTGCAAGGTCGGGAGATCTGGTCGAACCACGGGCGCTGGGTGGAAGAACACGGCTCGTCGCTGGCCGACGACGTGCGGATGAGGCTGGAGCGATGCGAGCGCCTGTCTCGGGATTCCGAGAGCGCTAAGCAGCACGACCGGGCCGAAAGGCTCACGTACAGCCGATCCCTCAATGCCGCCGTGGAGCCGGGAGCCGTGTTGGTGCTCCCGGTGATGTTCCGGCATGGCCCGATGCGGGATTGGGATGACCGCCAGTTGGCTGAGTTCAGAAGCGGTAGTTTCCGGCTGGCTGCTCCGAGCAGCCTCTCAGGCGCCCCGCAAGCGGTGTTCTCCGTCCGCCGTCACAGCAATCCCCGTTCGGTCGGCGTCGGCCTTCTCACCGCTCCCGGCGGGGACTTGGGCCTGCTTGAGCTCATGGTCTTGCTCGGTGACGACGCAAGGGCGGCCATGAGCGAGTTTGGGTAGGGTTTGCCTCGCCAGGCGATTGCCGGCGTTCTCCGCGTGGAGGTTCGAGTTCGATGGTCGACAAGCACTTGTTGCGCCCGGCTGGGGTGTGGGATCCGGCCAATGCGGGCTTCGAACACCCCCAGCCGTTTTCCCAGGGCATCGTCTGCGACGCCGGCCGGATGGTTTTCGCTGCGGGGCAGGTGGCCCTCGATGAGAGCGGCGCGGTCATCGGGGCAGGAGACCCGGCGGCCCAGACCGAGGCAGCGCTGGAGAACCTCCAACGGGTGCTCAACGAGGGCGGGGCGAGCATGTCAGACGTGGTACGGCTGACTGTGTTCCTCACTGATATGGCCGATCTGCCCGCGGTGCAGGAGGTAAGGGCTCGGTACTTTCCGGTCGACCCCCCGGCGAGTTCGACCATTGAGATCAGCGCCCTGGTCGTCCCAGAGTTGAAGGTCGAGATCGACGCCATCGCCGTGGTGGATCCTCCGGCTCCTTGACCTGGAGATCGCTGGTACATTCGTCAGACGGGGGCCACTAGAGCGAGTGGAGATCGAATGATGGCAAATGAAGATTCCAGAGAAGTGGTATTGCGGCTGAACCAGCAGCAACTTGAGTTGGTGGATCAGACCGTTGGGCGAACCGAGGCCGGAGACCGAGCCGATCTTTTCCTCCAGGCATTGCAGGAATTCCACTCGGAGAACTCCTCATGACCGAGAGAACACTGCTGTATGAACACGTAATGGAACCGGCCACCGGCAAGGCCGTCGAGCTCTTGGCCGGACAGGTCCTTCGAATCGAACAAGTCGGCGTAGGCGGTCAGTGTGCCGACTTCAACTGCTTCAACCTTCACGACTACAAGGAACACTTCCACACCGGCCGGACCCGGCACATGCACGGGATGCATCCGACCACCGGAGACTTCCTATGGTCGGCACCGCCGCGAGACCGACCGATTGCGGCCATCGTCGCCGACACCGTGAGAACGAACGATGTGCTGTACCCACGATGCAGCGGGCTGCTGTTCGAATACCAGTTCGGGGCTGCGGTCCACACGAACTGTCACGACATCCAGGCCGAAGCGCAGCGGGAATACGGGCTCACCAGCGACGATGTGCATGACTCGTTCAACTTCTTCATGCACACCGGCGTGGATCAGTCGGGCCACCCGTTCATCGCCGACAACCGGGCCAAGCAGGGCGACTACGTCGAGATCTTCGCCCTGATCGACCTGCTGGCGGTGCCGAACGTTTGTGGGGCCGACATCATGGCCACGAGCAACTTCGAGCTGAAACCGCTCCGAATAGCCATCTACGAGGGCCTGCCTGAAGACCTCGCCCAGTTCGAGGGTCGACCGGAGCGAGGCCCCTTTGTAAACCAGCGCACCACCGCGGCCTTGGCCGCGCGGCCGATCAAGGCTGATCGCGAGCTCTATAGGGATGACTCGTATGTCCCGAACTTCGTCAACTACCCGATCTCGATTACCCAGGTTTCCATCAGCCTGAATCCTGAGCAGCAAGCCATGCTGGATGAGCTGGTGGCGACGGGGGAATACGGTTCGACCGACGCAGATGTTCTTCGATACGTGTTCTTCAGCTGGTGGATTTCGCGTTTCATGCAGGGGCCGAAACACTTGGATCAGTTGGCATCGGACTAGCGGTGCCCAAAGAAGGGCCGGTAGTGAACGCACTGAGGACTGTATGACCACCCACCCGATCACGGTAGAAGTCAATGGCGAGGTGTATGAGCGCTCGGTGACGCCGCGACTGCTGCTTTCGGACTTTCTCCGTCATGAACTGCATCTGACCGGAACCCACGTTGGCTGCGAACACGGCGTGTGCGGGGCCTGCACCGTTCAACTCGACGGACAAGGGGTGCGCTCGTGCCTGCTGTTCGCGGTGCAGGCCGATGGGTCTTCCATCAAGACCGTCGAGGGGTTGGCAGACGGCGAGAATCTGCACCCCCTCCAAGAGGCCTTCAGCGCCGCCCACGCATTGCAATGCGGGTTCTGCACCCCAGGCTTCCTCATGGCCATCGACTCGATGCTCGACGAGCTCTCCGCCATGACGGAGGCTGAGATTCGTGAGGCGCTCAGCGGCAACATCTGCCGCTGCACCGGCTATCAGGGGATCGTCGAAGCGGTGCAGGCCACGGTGGCCAAGCATCAACAGCAATGCCGCTAGCGGTTTTGCCCAGCAGCGTTTAGTGTCCAAGAGGGGGGAAATGTGCCCAATGTCTATGACCAGTTGTCCGCACTCGGGAATGCAGGCTGCTGATGAGCGCTGACGACTTGGTGCCCCAAAAGGTCGAGGCCATCCTAAACCCCGGCCGGATGCTCTCTGACGGCATTCCCTACCCGGACTTCGCGGCCGCCCGTGCGCTGGACGACCTGGCCGAATGGCTGCCGTTCTGGGCCGAGACCGCGGGGCGCTACGAGGCACTGGGCATGGCCGCGCTTGAGGCCGGTGATCGGGTCAGCGGCGGCGAATGGCTGTGGCACTCCTCGCTGTCGTGGCATTACGGACAGCTCATGTGGTTTCACGAGCCCGAGCGCCGCGAACACGGCCAGCACAAGAAGGTCGAGTTGTACAAGCGGGCCGCGCCCCATCTCGTGGCCCCGGCCGAGCGGATGGAGATCCCATTCGAGTTGACCACGATCCCCGGCTATCTCCGCCTCCCCGCTGGACCCGGACCGCACCCGTGCGCGGTTCTCATCGGCGGCCTGGAGTCCACCAAGGAGGAGAGCTACCACTTCGAGGCGCTCTGCCACCGCCGCGGCTTGGCTACCTTCGCGTTCGACGGTCCTGGCCAGGGCGAGATGTACTTCGACGTGAAGCTGTGCGCTGACTTCCATCGCTACACGTCGGCGGTCCTTGACGCCATCTGCACCCGACCGGAAGTGGACAGTGGCCGGATCGGCATCCTCGGCCGCAGCTTGGGCGGCTACTACGCCATGCAATCAGCCGCCCTCGACAAGCGGCTGAAGAGCTGTGTGGCGTGGGGCGGCTTTATGGATATGTCCGATTTCGACGGCATGCCGCCCCACACCCGCGGCGGCTTCGTGTACGTGTCGGGCTTCGAAGACCTGGACGAGGGCCGGGCCTACCTGCAAGAGACATTCGATCTCTCTCAGAGCATTGGCGATCTGACCTGTCCCACCCTGCTGATCCAGGGATTCCACGACCCGATCTTTCCGCCCCACCAGACTGATCTGCTCCGGGAGGGTCTGGCCCACAACCCCCACGCCGAGATCGCCTTCGAGCTCGACGGCGACCACTGCTGTCACAACATGGGTCCGGTGGTCCGGCCTCAAATGGCCGACTATTTGGCCCGGACCCTGAGGGAGTAACCGATGTCGCTGCCTGCCGTGTTGAAGCCCGGAGAGATCGCCGGGGTGGAGACCCGCAATCGGATCATCCGGTCGTCCACCTCGGAGACCATGGCCGACGACCGCGGCATCATCACCCAGCAGTACCACGACTTCCACACCCGGCTGGCACGCAATGGCGTCGGGCTCATCTTCACCGGCCACTGTTCGGTGCATCCACGGGGCAACTACATCCGAGGGATGACCGCTCTCGACCGCGACGAAGTCATCGGTCCGATGAAGAAGCTGACCGACGCCATTCACGCCGAAGGGGGCAAGATCTTTGCCCAGCTCAACCACGCGGGCAGCCAAAGCCGAGACGAGTCGATTGAGCCGCTGGCGCCCTCGGTGGTCGAGAACCCGCAGTTTCACCGCCTGCCCTTGGCCGCGGCCAGCACCGATGAGATTTGGGAGGCCATCGAGGGATTCGGCAACGCGGCGAGGCGGGTGAGGGAGGCCGGCTTCGACGGCGTTCACGTCCACGCCGGCCACGGCTACCTCCTCTCGGAGTTCCTTTCGCCCGCCACCAATCGCCGTGACGACGAGTGGGGCGGATCGCTGGAGAACCGCCAGCGCCTGCTGCTCGAGACCTACAAGGCCATGCGGGCCGCGGTGGGCGAAGACTTTCCGATCACCAACAAGATCGGCTTATGGGACTACGTGCCCGATGGCCTGACGGTGGAGGAGGGCCGGGCCACGGTCACGATGATGGACAACGCCGGAGTGGACGCCATCGAGATCTCTGCCGGCCTCATGTCGCCCAAGGCGGAGAGCGCGGCCCGATACGTCGGCGTGACCCGAAGGCGGGCGCTGCAAGACAAGCTGCTGCACCGCGTGCTGGCGGCTCCGGTGAAGGAGGTGTACTACCGGGAGGAGGCCCGTCGCCATCGGGCCACGGCCCGAGGGAAGACGATTCTGGTCGGCGGCGTCCGCACCATCGAGCTCATGAACGAGGTGATCGAAGACGGATCGGCCGACTTCGTCTCCCTGGCCCGCCCATTCATCCGCGAACCCGATCTGGTTCGCCAGATCGAAGGAGGTCGAACCGGCATGGTGGACTGCGTCTCCTGCAACATCTGCCTCATGCATGAGGGATCGGTGCCCCTGAAGTGCTGGCGGGAGTCCAACGTCGATCTCTTGAAGCATGCCTGGGCCCGGATTCGAGGAGAAGTCTGATGAAGCCGCCTGATTTCGACTACGTGGCGCCGACTTCGGTGGATGACGCAGTCAAGACCTTGGGAAGCGATGCCGAGGCCAAGGTGCTGGCCGGGGGTCAAAGCCTGATTCCGCTTCTGGCCTTCCGGCTGGCCGGCCCGTCGCTCCTGGTGGACTTGGCTCGTGTGGACGGGCTCGACCACATCACCGACGAAGGCGACCGCTTGGTCATCGGCGCCATGACCCGGCAACGCCGAGCCGAGCGCGACCCCCTGGTGGCCGAGCGCTGCCCGCTCCTGGCTGAGTCCCTGCGTCATGTGGGACATCCGCAAATCCGGTCTCGGGGAACGATTGGCGGCAGCGTGGCCCACGCCGATCCGGCGGCGGAATTGCCCGGGGTGGTCTTGGCGCTGGGGGGCCGTGTACACGTCACCGGCCCGGCAGGGGATCGGACCATTGAAGCCGAGGAGCTATTCCAGGGGTTCTTGAGCACCTCGATCGCCGACGGCGAAATCTTGACTGCCGTCGAGCTGCCGACATCAGGGCCGCGGACCGGGTGGTCCGTGGTGGAGATCGCCCGCCGCCCCGGCGACTACGCGTTGTGCGGGGCGCTCTGCCAACTCCAACTGGATGACGCCGGCACCGTGGTGGATGCCCACTTGGGGTTGATCGGCGTCGGGGATCGTCCGATGCGGGCCCACGCCGTGGAGGCCGCGGTCCTCGGTGGCGCAAGCCCGACCGAGGCGGCCGAGCTGGCTCCCGACGGCCTCAGCCCCGGCAGCGATGTACACGCCTCGAGTGACTACCGCCTGCACCTCGCCACGGTGACCAGCCGGCGGGCACTCACCCAAGCCCTGGAGCGCGCCGCATGAGCGAACACGCTGTCACGATCAACATCAATGGCGTGGAGAGGACGGACTCGGTGCCGGCCCGTCTCACGCTGGCCGATTTCCTGCGGGAGCGGCTGGACCTCACCGCCACGCACCTGGCCTGCGAGCACGGCGTGTGCGGTGTGTGCACCGTTTTGGTCGACGGCGAGACCGCCCGGGCGTGTCTGCTGCTCACCGTGCAGGCCGACGGGAGTGAGGTCACCACCCTCGAAGGTCTGACCGAAGGCGACGAGCTTGGTCCCATCGAACAGGCATTTTGGGCCAAGCACGGTATGCAATGCGGCTTCTGCACCCCGGGGTTCGTGCTGACCATTGCTGAGATGCTCGACGACAACCCCAACCCGACTCGGGAGGAGATCGTCGAAGGCCTGGGCGGCAACCTCTGTCGGTGTACGGGCTACGTCAAGATCATCGAAGCGGTGGAAGAGGCCGTCAGCCTGCGGGGAGGTGGAGCGTGAGCTTGTTCGGGGCGAGCATTCGCCGAAAGGAAGATCCTCGTCTGCTCCGGGGGGACGGCCGGTATCTGTCCGACATCAAGCGGCACGGCATGGTCCACGCGGTGTTCGTTCGCAGCCCCCACGCCCATGCGCTGATTCGAGGGATCGATTCGAGCGCGGCAACCGCTGATCCCCGAGTGGTGTGCGTTTTTACCGCCAACGACCTTCCGGCCGGGCTGCCTCCGCTGCCCTGCATCGACGCCGAGGAGACCACCAAGCCGTTCAACCAACCCATCCTGGCCGCTGACAAGGTCCGGTTCGTGGGCGAGCCGGTGGCGCTGCTCGTGGTCGAGGGCGACCGCTACATCGCCGAGGACATCGCAGCGCTGGTGGACGTCGATTACGAGCCGCTGCCCGCGGTGGCGACCGCCGAGGCGGCGATGGCCCCCGATGCGCCGCTGGTTCATTTCGAATCGAACGTGGTCGACGTGCTGGAGTACTCGCTGGGCGACGCCCCTGCCGCGCTGGCGGCCGCGCCCCACACCCTTAGCGAGCGGTTCGTCACCCAGCGGTACGCGGGCACGCCGCTGGAGACCAGGGGAGTGATCGTGGAATGGGACGAGGCCCGCCGTGGCCTCACCATGTGGTCGTCCACCCAGGTTCCCCACAGCCTCAAGGCCACACTGGTCGGCTACTTGGGCCTGCCCGAGAACTCGGTCCGGGTGATCGCCCCCGATGTGGGCGGCGCATTCGGCGTGAAACTCCAGCCCTATCCCGAGGAGATCGTCCTCGGCCTGGCTGCTGCGCAGGTCGGTCGGCCCATCAAGTGGGTGGAGGACCGCTACGAGCATTTCTTGGCGTCCACCCACGGCCGCGAGCAATACCACGATGTGGAGGTCGGCTACGACGACGACGGCAGAATCCTGGCCATTCACGATCACGCCGTTACCAACACCGGCGCCTATCTCCAGCGGCTGACCCTGGTCGAGCCCTTCATCGGGGTATCCATGCTTTCGGGGCCCTACAACATCGAGCACCAGCAACTGGTGTCGACGGTGGTCATGACCAACACCACGCCCCTGAACCCCTTCCGGGGGGTGGGCCACGTCCAGGCGGCGTTCACCATGGAGCGCATCGTCGATCTCGTCGCTGCCGCCGTAGGCGTCGACCCGGGCGAAGTTCGCAGGCGCAACATGTTCTCCGCCGATGTGTTCCCGCTCCACCGCGGCATCGGAAACGTGTTGGCCGGAGACATCATCTATGACTCCGGTGACTATCAGGAGTGCCTGAGCCGGGCCTTGGCTGCCGCCGAGTGGGACGACTTCCGACGTGAGCAAGAAAGCGCCCGAGCCGACGGCCGCCATCTCGGCATCGGCATCGGCTTCTTCGTCGAGGAGACCGGACTCGGCCCCTACGAGAGCGGCCGCGTCCGAGTGGAACCGTCGGGCCAGGTCATCGTGTTCACCGGGGCGTGCAGCAGCGGACAAGGCCACGACACGGTGCTGGCGCAGATTACCGCCGATGAGCTCGGGGTTGACTTCGACGATGTTGTGGTCGTACACGGAGACACCGACCTGGTGGCCAGTGGCGTGGGCACGTATGCCAGCCGAAGCGCGCCCATTGGCGGCACCGCGGTGCGCAATGCCGCCGGTTCGATCAAGGAGCAGGCGATCCGAATCGCCGCCGAGATGCTCGAGGCCTCGCCGCAAGACCTCGAGCTGGTTGACGGAGAAGTCCGGGTCAAAGGGTCGCCGGCGAGCAGTGTGTCGCTGGCCCAAGTGGCGGGAAGGGTGGCTCCGGGTCAGCCGCTTCCGGAGGGAGTCGACAACTATACCCTGGATGCCACCGACATCTATCACCCTCCGACCAACACGTTCTCTTACGGGTGCCATATCGCCACCGTCGAGGTGGACGTCGACACCGGTGTGGTCACCCTGCTTCGTCATGTGGTGGTCAACGACTCTGGGGCGTTGATCAACCCGCTACTGGTGGACGGGCAAGTGCAGGGTGGTGTGGCCCTGGGCATCGGGGGCGCGCTCTTGGAGGAAATCGCCTACGGAGAAGACGGCCAACCGCTGAATGCCAACTTCATGGACTACCTGGTCCCCGCCATCGGCAACATGCCGGAGATGATGGTCGAGCACATGATCGTCCCGACACCCCTGAATGCCGATGGAATGAAGGGTGCCGGTGAAGGGGGCGCAGTCGGCGCGCCGGCGGCAATCGCCAATGCTGTGGCCGACGCCCTGCTCTCGTTGGGGGCCAAGATCACCGAGACGCCGTTGGGGCCAGAGACGGTCTACCGGGCGCTTCAGGACGCCAGTTAGCTGGCAATGACAGGAATGGGAGAAGAGCAAGATGGTTGAGCAGGTATTGGCGGGCAAGAAGGCGATCGTCACCGGCGGCGGCAGAGGGATCGGCCGGGCTATCGCCGTGGCGTTTGCCGAGGCGGGGGCCGATGTCGCGGTGATTGGCCGCACGGCCGAGTTGCTGGAAGACACCGCCGCTGAGGCCCGCGCCCTCGGCCGAACCGCCGGAGCGAAGGCCGCCGACCTCACCGAGGTGGGCAGCATTCCCGGCGTCTTCGCGGAGCTGGCCGATGGACTCGGCGGATTCGACATTTTGGTGAACTCGGCCGGCGTGCAGTTGACCGCGCCGGCGCTGGACGTCTCTGAGCAGGATTGGGACGCCACCCTGGATGCCAATCTGAAAGCGTTGTTCTTCTGCTGTCAGGCCGGAGGCCGACACTTCGTCGAACAGGGCGCGGGCAAGATCATCAACCTGGCCTCGACGTTCAGCATCGTGGGCTTTCCCGAGTTCGCTGCGTACTGTGCATCCAAAGGTGGCGTCATGCAGCTCACTCGGACGCTGTCTTTGGAGTGGGCGCCTCACGGTGTGAATGTCAACGCCATCGCTCCGACTGCGGTCCGAACCGAGATGAACGCCTATCTCCTCGACGACCCGGGCTTCTTAGAGGCGTTTCTTCCCCATGTTCCCGCCGGGCGCGTCGGGCAACCGAACGATGTCGCCGGCTCAGCAGTCTTTTTGGCCTCGTCAGCCTCAGACTTCGTCCACGGGCATCTGCTGTTTGTGGACGGGGGCTACACCGCGGTCTGAAGCTGGCAGCTGATCTGGCGCTTAGGCAAAGACCTCAGCATCCTCGAGGACGCCAGACGCCTCGGTCATCTTCACCACACCATCGAGTTCCAGCGGGGCGGCCATGCCCTTGCGGGCGTACCACTCCCGAATAAGGGCAGGGCCGTCGGTGACCAGTCCAAGGTGGAGGGAGACAACCATCAGTGCGGCATCCTCGGCCTCCTGGCTTCCCCCGGCCACGATGTCGCCGGGCACGATCACCCGGAAGTCGCGATTGGCGGCGTCGAAGGCGGTGGAAATGACGCAGGCATCGGTCATCGTCCCGGTGAGGACCAGGTTCTTGATGTCGAGTTGGCGGAGCAGGAACTCAAAATCGGTAGGGACGAACGCTGAGAGGCGCTTCTTGGTTCGGACGTAGTAGTCGCCTTCCTCCTCCTCGACCATGATGTCGAGCCACTTCGTGCCTTCCCAGCTGTGCTGGTCCATCATCGGGTTCGGCGGCAAATACAGCTCGTACAGAACCCGCCAATTGGCCATGCGGTTGTACTGCTTGGAATTGAGGTCGTCGATTCCGCCGTAGCGCTGCCAGTGCTGGACGTGGATGATCGGGATGCCGACCTCCCGCGCCATGCGGTGGAACATGTTGTGGGCGGGGATCTTGGCCCGGGCCCGGGGGCAAGGACAGGACAGCACTTCCTCGGGTCCGATGTGGCCGCGGTGCATGTCAATGCAGGCGATGGCCGTCTTATCGGGGTCAAGCCAGCGTTCGAATGCATCCTCGAAGTTGCTGGTGCCCGATGGCAGGATGACGCGATCCCGACCGTCCAGATATGCATACATCTCGGTCTTCATAAGTGGCTCGGCTTTCGTTTGGCTGGCTGGGTGGGCCAGAGGTCCTATCGCTGTGAATTTAATCGCAATGGGGAATTTGTGCCACCAACAGCTAGCAGTCGTTCTGCGCTGCGAGCTGAGCCAGCACCCAATCGGGGGTGATCGGCAGCGCGCCGACCGCGCCGGGGTCGCCGAGCGCGTGGCCCACCGCGGCGGCGATCGCACTGCCCGCGCCGGCGATGCCGGCCTCGCCCGCTCCCTTGGCGCCCAATGGGTTGGTGGGCGTGGGGGCGTTTTCGAGAATCGCCGCCTCGATCGGGGGCAAGTCGGCCGCGGTGGGCAGCAGGTAGTCCATGAAGTTGGCCGACTGGGGCTGGCCTCGTTCATCGAAAGCGAACTCTTCGAGCAAGGCACCTCCCAGCCCTTGGGCAAACCCCCCGAGCACCTGGCCTTCGACGAGCTGCGGGTTGACGGCCTTGCCAACCTCGCAGCCCAACCACACTCGATGCAGCCGCACTTGCCCGGTCTCAGCGTCGAGGGAGGCATCCACGACCACCGCCCCGTAGGGGTAATTCATCCGATCATCGATTCCGATGTCGCGAGCCCCGAGTCCGGGTTCCTCCCCCCGTTCGACGGCCTCAAGCGTCCCGCACGCGGCGGCAATCTGGCCCAGGGTTAGCGATCTTGCCGGCGCCCCGGCCACGTACACCTGGCCGTCGGCTAGGACCAGATCATCAATGGCGGCTTCGAGCAGGTCGGCGGCGATCCGCTTGGCTTTGTCGGCGGTGTGGCGGGCCGCGGTCTGCACGGCAACGCCACCGATCACCGTCGAGCGGCTCGACCACGAACCCACCCCATCGGGGACGAGGTCGGAGTCGCCGTAGATGACTTGGATTTCGGCTGGGTCCACGCCGAGTTCATCGGCGGCAATCTGCGCCATCACGGTCTCGATGCCCTGGCCCGAAGACGCCCCCCCGATGAAGATCCGGACGGCCCCGGTGGTGTCGATGTCGACTGCTCCCGTCTCGTAGAGGCCGAGACCGCTCTTGTCCATAAAGACCGACAGCCCTATGCCCCGGCGATTTCCCTTCTCGCCGGTGAGCTCGCTTCGCCACTGGGCGAGCTTCGCTCCCGCTTGGTCGATCAAGCCGATGAAGTCGCCGGAGTCGAGCAAGAACGGCTCTCCGGCCAGCTGAAGCCCGGGCTCATAGGGCAATTCGTCGCCCGTGAGCAGGTTCCTACGGCGGATTTCCGCCCGGTCGATGCCGAACTCGACGCCCGCGAGATCGAGCAGTTGCTCTCGGGCCACGGTCAGCTCATAGCGGCCCGGCGCTCTATACGGGCCTACCGGAGTCTTGTTGGTGGTGATGACATGGATCTTCGATGCGTAGGCAGGAAGCCGGTAGGGGCCGGGGATCATTCCCAAAGTGAGCTCAGACACAATCACCCCGGTGGGGCGGATGTAGGCCCCTTTGTTGTGCCACACCTCGGCCTCCAGGCCCAGCAGGCACCCGTCGGCATCGAAGGCGCCTCGCATCCGGTGGGTCTGCTCCCGGGCGTGGTTGGTGGTGGTGAGGTTCTCGGCCCGGTCTTCGATCCATTTGACCGGGCCGCCGGTGAGGACCGCTGCGTAGGCAACCAGAAAGTCCTCGGGAAAGAAGTCGCCGCGAACGCCGAAGCTCCCACCGGCGTCGGTCGAGCGCATGTGAATGCTGGCGGGCGGTCGCGACAGCAGACGGGCCAAGACCTGGCGGTGGTAGTGGGTGACCAGGGTCGCGCCCCAAACCGTGAGCTCGTCACGGCCGGGGTCGTAGTCGCAGACCAGCCCTCTGGTTTCGAGGGGGACGCCCGAGTGTCGCCCGATGGCGACTTCCGTGGACACCACGCGTTGTGCCCGGGCAAAAGCCGACGCGATGTCACCGTATCCCTTCTCCAGGACGCAGATCTCGTTCGATGAGTCAGCCCACAGCGACAGATCGTTGGTGGCGCGGCGCATGTCTACCACGGCATCCAGTGGTTCGATGTCGACCACTACCATCTCGGCGGCATCTTCAGCCAGATACGGATCTTCGGCGAGAACAATCGCCACCGGCTCACCAACGTAGCGAACCCGGTCTTGGGCCAATACCGGTTGCAGGGCCCGCTCGAGTCCGAGGCCGTCGAACGGCAGGCGCAGCGGTATGGGCTCGACGTGGGCGACGTCGGCACCGGTGAGCACCAATCGAACTCCGGGCATGGCCTCAGCCGCGGAGGTGTCGATCCCCACCACCTGACCGTGGGCATAGGTTGAGCGCACCACCCTCATCCACAGTTGGCCCGGCCGATCGATGTCGTCCACAAACCGACCCGCACCCCGCAAGAGCCGAGGGTCTTCAAGCCGAGGTATGGAATCCCCTACGTATCCCATGGTGCTGCTCCCGTCGCCTCCGGCAAGCCGCTACGAAACCCCCACCGGACTTCCCGCCATGGCCAAGGCCAGATCATCCATGTCCAACTCGTCCACATCCCGTTCCAACACAATCTGTCCGCGATACATCACCGCCACGCGGTCGCTGAGCTTGAGGAGTTCATCGAGATCCAAAGACAGCAGGAGCACGGCCGCGCCCGTCTCTTTGACTTGCAGGAGTCGGCGGTGAACATAGTCGACCGCACCAACATCGAGGCCCCAAGTCGGGTTGTCGGCAATGAGCACCTTTGGGTTCCGCGAGAATTCGCGGGCCAGCACCACCTTTTGCTGGTTGCCGCCGGAAAGGGAACCGGCCATGAGGCTGGAATCAGCGGGCCGAACGTCGTATTCCTCCAACATGGCGTCGGACTGCCTCCGGATCCGCTTCCAGTCCAGGAGTCCCCGACGGCTGAACTTGCCCGCGGGGATGTCGTTGATGGCCAGGTTCTCGGCCAGGGTCATGTCCAGAATCAGCCCCCAGCCATGGCGGTCTTCGGGGATGACGGCCAGGCCGCTGTCGCGGAGTCGGGCCGGTTCGGAGCCGGTGATGTCTACGCCGTCAATCCGCACGGTGCCGGACTCGAGGGGGCTCAGCCCGGTGATGGCGTTGACGACATCGCGCTGTCCGTTCCCCTCCACTCCCGCGATCCCGAGTATCTCACCGGCTCGCACCGACAGGTTCAATCCATCCAGGGAATTGCCCCCCACCCCGGTTGTGACCAGATCGCTTGCTTGGAGAGCGGCGTCGACGTCGTCTTCCAATGACGTGTGATCCACCTTGATGGTGCTGATCTCCCTACCGGTCATCGCCCTGGTGAGGGTGCGCTCGTCGAACTCTCCCCGCTCGACTTCCGCCACCTTCTTGCCGGCGCGAATCACCGTGACTCTGTCCGCCACCTGGGTGACTTCGGCCAATTTGTGGGTGACGAGCACGATCGAGTGCCCGTTGGAGCGCAGGTCTTCCAGGATGCCCAGCAGATTCTCGATTTGCCGAGGCCCGAGCAGCGATGTCGGCTCGTCGAGGATCAAGATGCTGGCCCCGCGATAGAGAACCTTCAGAATCTCGACCCGTTGCTGGAGGTCCACCGGGAGATCGCGAACCGGAGTCGACGCTGGCATTGGCATTCCGAATTTCTCGGCCAGCGCGGTGATCTCGCGACGAATAGCCAGGGGCTTGAGGCGCAGGTCGAGAACCGGGCGCGATCCGAGCACGATGTTCTGCGCCACTGTGAATGTGGGGACCAGTGAGAAGTGCTGGTGCACCATCCCGATGCCCAGCGCGAGGGCATCATGGGGGGATGCGATTTCGGCTGGCTTCCCTCTGACCAAGATGGCGCCGGCATCGGGCAGAACGTGGCCGAACATGATGTTCATCAGCGTCGTCTTGCCTGCTCCGTTCTCGCCGAGCAGGACATGGATCTCACCGGCCCGGAGATCAAAATCGATGCTGTCGTTGGCCTGGACATCGCTAAAGCGCTTGGAGATATTGCGAAGCTCTACAACTGTCTCAGCCACAGCGAATCAGCTCCCTCGGGTGCTTCTGGGTCACCTCGACCCCGGCGGGACGAAGCTGCATTGAGTCTCCCACTTGAACGCCAGCTCGCGCCGCAAGGTCGATGACATTGGGCTGAACGACCAAGACCGTGCCGTCGGGATAGGCCCAATCGTCGGGGTGGGTGGCACCACGGTTCGACCGGGTGCGAACAATGGGGGCGAGGTAACCACCGCCCCCGTAGCAATGTACGAGATCGTCCCAGATGTCGAAGCCCGCGTCATGGATGGACTCCGCCCGATCCAAGACCTCCCCGATTGTCACTCCGGTGCGCATGATGCTCACAATGCTCGAATACGTGTTCTCGGCCACGTCATACATCTCCTGGTACCGCGACGTGGGCCCCCCGTCGATGCAGAGTGTTCTCAAGATCTGCCCGGTGTAGCCCCAGAAGGTGGTGCTGATCTCGGTCACCAAAACATCTCCAGCCTCGATGATCCGGTCGGGCTGGTATTGGTGGGGCACGAAGAACTCTGGATTAGCCATGGAAGTGGTGAGGGTGAAGTGGATGAGGTTGGTCCCGCGGCGATCGAGATAGACGTCCTCGATTACTTTGGCCAGTTCGTACTCTTTCATCCCCGGCATGGTGTTGGACGCCAGGGCCGCCACGGCATCGTCGTTCATGCTGGAGGCGATGCGGACGTACTTCATCTCCTCTTCGGTTTTGACCAGGCGAATCGCGTAGTAGTCGGCGTTGAGATTGACCAGGCGCTCCGATCCGAAGACGGCTGCGTCGGTGTAGGGAACCACGCCGATGGTGCCGATGCGCCGGTAGTTGCCGACGCGCTCAGCCACGCGGGCCACCAGATCTGAGTGGTCGTCGCCGCCAAAGCTGATGTTCTCGATGACCGAGATCCGCTCGGCATCGGGAATGTGGTTCCAGAGCCGGACGATGAGCTCGGGGTCACCGTCGCGGGGCACAATCAGATACACCGGGAACAGCGGCGGCCAATTGCAGTAGTACTGGACCGACGTGTCGTGCGGCCCCGTGGCTCCGCCGATCAGGACGGCATCCAGGTTGTCGCGTTCCATGATCTCTCGGAGTCGGCGATAGCGGCTGGCCATCTCCTCGGGCGAATATCTCGGGTAGCCGTTGACTTGCGGGATGTCATCCATTGATTGCCCTCCAGATCTTCTCGGGGGATAGAGGCATGTCGAGATGTTCTACACCCCACGGTGCCAGAGCGTCGAGAACCGCGTTGTGGACCGCCGGTGTCGATCCGATGGTGGTGGCCTCGCCGATGCCCTTGACGCCCAGCCGGTTCAAGGGCGAGGGCGTCACCATGCTGCTGGTTTCATAGGAGGGCAGCTCTCCGGCAGAAGGTGCGAGATAGTCGAGCAGGGTTGAGGTCAGGGGTTGGCCGTCATCGGAATAGCTCATCTCCTCCCACAGGGCTTGGGCCACGCCTTGGGCGATCCCGCCGTGTTGTTGGCCCTGAGCGAGCATCGGGTTGACGACATTTCCGCAGTCGTCCACCGTGATGTGGCGAATTACCCGGACGGCCCCGGTTTCCCGATCGACTTCCACCACCGAGACGTGTGAACCCGAAGGATATGTCCGGGCCCCTTGATCGAAATCGAATTCCACGGCCAACGGTGCCAGCTCTGCCCAACCGATGGCGGTGGCGGGGCTGCCGATGATGCCTACCCCGACACCGTCGTAGACGACCATATCGGCGACGTTGGCCTCTAGGCGCTCTGCGGTGAGCTGGCAGGCCTGTTCAACCACGGCCTGTGCTGCCTTGTCGACGGCGCTGCCGGCCAACTGGAGTGAGCGCGAGCCATAGGTTCCATTTCCCCGAGGAACGACGGCGGTATCGGACTGGATCACCTGGATCTTGTCCACTGTCAGACCCAACTGCGCGGCGGCGATCTGGGCGTAGGTGGTTTGGTGGCCTTGCCCCTGGGACGAGACACCGCAGAGGACGGTCGCGCTTCCATCCGGTTCGATGGCGACGGAGGCAAACTCCTCGGTGGGCCCGTTGCCGGTCACTTCGATGTAGGTGGATACCCCGATACCGAGCAGCCACCGGTCTCCGCGGGCGCGACGCAAAGACTGCTCTTGACGCAGAGACTCATAGCCGGCCAGCTCGACGACACGGTCAAGCGTCCCTCGATAGTTGCCGGAGTCGTACACCGCGCCGCTGGGGGTGACGTGGTTTGTGTTGTGCGGTTCCAAGAGGTTGCGCCGACGGATCTCCACTGGATCGAGCTTGAGCTCGCTGGCCATCAGGTCCATCGACCGCTCGAGGAAGGAGGTGGCCTCCGGCCGGCCCGCTCCTCGATACGCGCCGACCGGTGCCGTGTTGGTCACCATGCTTCGAGCCCTGAAGTCAACCCGGGGGATGCGATACGTCCCCGTACACATGAGCCGGGTGTAGTTTGGGAGCCAAGCACCGACGTGGGGATAGGCCCCGGCGTCGGCGATCACTTCGACCCGAAGGCCGGTGATCTCTCCGTCTCGCTTAGCCCCCAGAGCCACCCGCTGAATCTGTCCCCGTCCCGGGGTCATGTTGAGCAGATTCTCAGACCGGGTCTCCTGCCAGGCCACCGGCTGGCCAGTTCGGTGCGCGATCGCCGCCACCACGATGTGCTCGGGATAGGTATGGCCTTTGGCCCCGAATCCTCCCCCGACTGCTGGGGCGATCACCCGGACGCTGTCCGGTTCGAGATTCAGCGCAGTGGCAATCGATGCCTGGTTGTCCCAGGGAAACTGCGTGGAGACCCAGATGCACAGACCGGCGCCGTCGTCGTCCGGTATAACCAGGATGCTGTTAGTCTCCAGGGGCACCGGAGCCAGCTTCTGGTTGACAAACATGGTCTCGACGACGACTTCGGCGTCCTCCAGCGCTGAGGGGTCCACTAGCGGCTCGACTTCGAAGGCGACTTCGCTGCTTTCTTCGGTTGAGACCACGGCGGGGAGCGGTTCGATCTCCACGTCCACGTCACCGGCAAGGTCCTCGGCTTCTGCCGCGCTTTTGCCGATGACGACGGCGATCGGGTCCCCGACATATCGGACCTTGTCCACGGCAAGCAGGTCCCGCGCGTATCGGTCGGGAGTCGGCGGCCACGGCACGAGCTGGGGGAGTTCGAGCGACGCGGCGGTGTACAGGCTCGGGCCGCCGGCCACGCTCACGAGGTTGCCATGGGCGACGGGAGAGCGGATGAAGCAGGCGTGAAGCGTGTCGCTGGTGACGAGGTCGGCGGCGAACGGGCGGCTGCCTGTCAGCAGGCCATCATCCTCGACGCGAAGGACGGAATTGCCGAGGACGCTCAACTAGAGGGTGCTCAGCTCGGCGGTACGTAGGCGATCAGGTCCATGAGGAACTGGGCGCCGGGTACCTGGAGCGGTCCGCCGATCTCCAGGGTCGTTGACGCGGGCCGGTCACCGGGGAAGTAGCTGGCCCACTGCTCGATCGACTGCTGGAAGTGGGTGAAGTCATCGTGGAAGCACTGGCGCCTCACGATGTTCTCCACGCTGGTACCGGCCGCCTCGCAGATAGCTGAGACGTTGTCCATGATGTAGGCCATCTGAAGCTTGGGGGGCTGCCCGTACCACGGGAACTCCGGATGACGCTGGACCGACGCCGGCAGATTGCCCAGTTCGTCGTAGGCAATGGCGGTGCTGAAGAACAAGAAATCGCCGGCCTTGACGGCCTGAGGCTCGTGCCACGGCGGTTGAACGGCATCGGAGGTCTCGATCGTCTCTATTTCGATCGAGGCATCGTCGGCCAGAACCTTGAGGGCGATCTCGATGCGGCTTCCCTTGCCGCCCAGCCCCATGTAGGGGATCACTACGCGGGCCGGAGGGTTCTCCGGGAACCACTGCTTCCAAACCCGTTCCATGCCCGCGAAATCGCCGGGGCTGGCCAGATACACCGTGGCTTTCACGGTGTTCTGGATCGAGCCTCCGGCGGCCTGGACGATTTTCTCGAGTTTCTGGAGCACGTATTCGGTCTGGCTCTCGATCTCCGACCCGTACCAGAAGTAGGGGTTCACGCGAGCTTCGGGGGCGATGCCGCTGGGGGTGCCCATGTCGTTGCCTTGCATGTAGTCGCCCATCCAGTCGACGGGGATCTCTCCGGCGCAGAAGATCCAGTCGCCTCGCCGAATAGCCGGGGAGTAGCCGGCCAGCGGCGACGGGACGCCTTCAGGGACCTCGAAACCCTCGCTGCCGCCGCCGGGGATGGCGATCATGTCTACTTCGAGAATGGTCTTGTTCACGAGCAGCCCGGTGTCGCGGATGCCCATGCCGGTTGAGGCCGGCCGCGGCGGGTACACATACTCGTCGCGAGTCCGCAGATATGGGGTGATGCTGATCTTCGGCCAGGAATCCCCCGCCCAGAACTCTTCGATGGTCGGGTGAGGAGAGCAGAACCATTGGTAGATCCGCACGATGTCGGAGGCAATATCGCAGCCCGCCGCCTCAAGGGTCAGCTGGAGGTTTTGCAAGACAAAGTGGGATTGAAGCTCGAGGGCGTCGTACCCGTTGGGGTTTCGGCCGTCGCCACCGGCCTCGGGCGCGAGGCCGGTCTCAAAGTCCGACGCCAACTGGCCGGCCACGAACACCCAGCCGCCAGCCTTGATGGCAGGGCTGTACGGCATGAGGGGTTTGGGCTCGCCGCCCCAAACGGCGACGCGGTCGTGCTCAGCCATGAATCTCCTCTTTTCTTCAGTTGTGACCGTTGTCGATCGACGACGGATCAGCTTGGCGTGCAGCCGAGAGCTGTTACGTCAATGGATTCAGCCGAACCAGCGGCACCGATGGTGGGATCTCCGGCAGTCTCGTCGGGGATCGTGATTTCTCCGGTGCGGACCTTGGCATCGATGTCCTCGAAGATCGCCCAGTCTTCATCGCTGAGCACACCGGCGTTGTCATACAGCGGTGCGGCAATGATGCCGGCGGTGTTCGTGACGTCGAACTGATGGTACGACCCCGGACCGATCTCACCGGCATAGGCCCGCTCGATCATGACCTGGCCGGCATCGGCCAGCCCGTGGACAGCCGAGGTGAGCACGACGTCGGGGGCAATGTCGAAGCTGTCGTAGTACGACGGCACCACCCAAACTTGGGTGTCCGCTTCCTGCGCGGCATCGATGATGCCCAGCACCGCTTGGTCAGTAGCCGAGAGGATCACATCGGCGCCGCTGGCAATGAGGGACTGCGCGGCCGCCTTGGCCACCGCGGTGTCGACCCAGGTGTTGATGTATTCCTGCTCGAAGCCGATATCGGGATTCACGCACCGGGCGCCAAGGTGGAAGGCCTCAGGCTGACGGGTAAGTGCCGGGAACTCGAATCCATTGAGCGAGCCGATTGTGCCGGTCTCGGTGGCCAGTGCGGCAATGACACCGGTCAAGAAGTTGGCGTTGTGCTGATCGACCTCCACCCAGCACATGTTGTCGGGAATCGGCGGCCCGTCCGGCGAAGGATGATGCGGCGCCATGCAAACCTGCGTGTCGGGGAAGTTGGTGGCTACCTGGATCGCCGGGTCGACCATGGCGCCATGGGCGAACAGCAAGAAGTCGTAGCCCTGGTCGGCGAACGCCGAACCTTGCTGGACATAGGCATCCGGCTCGTTGAGCAGCTCGACGAATTCAAGCTCAAGGTTCGGAACATTGGCAGCTGCTGCCTGAGCGCCGTCCCACCAGGCGTTCGACCAGCTGATGTCGTCGTTGGTCCCCGGGTAGAAGAACGCCACCCGGAACGGCTCCATCGGCTCCGGCTCCGGTTCTGGTGCAGGGGCCTCGGTGGCGGCTGGTGCTTCCGTGGCCGCTGGTGCCTCTGTCGCAGCTGGTGCCGCGGGCTCGCTGTCGTCGTCGTTTCCGCAGGCGGCTATCACGAGGACAAACGCGAAACAAACAGCAAGAAGTTTCAGTAGTCGATGGTTGGACATCTCCCCCCCTAGGATTCTGGGCCTTTCAGCCGCTTTGAATATAGATTGCTGCGCTCAAGCGCGCCAGCGAGGTCACGCCCGGCCCGCCGCCTCTCTTCGCCATGGTATTCCCACCGCCGCCGGATACCGGCTGCCTCGCGACAACAACACGGCGAGTACGGTCGCGACATAGGGCAAGGCGAGCCAGACTTGGCTGGGAACGCCTTCGGTCAGATCCACCCGGCCGGCAACGAACTGGAGAGCCTGGCTGAGACCGAACAATGCCGACACGGCGAGGGCCCAGAACGGGTTCCAGCGGGCAACCACCACCACGCCGAGGGCGATGAAGCCGCGGCCTTCGGTCATACCCGGCACAAAGCCGCCAGCCGACGACATGACCAGGGCACCTCCACCAAGCGCCGCCAAGCCGTTGGCCAGTATCACTGCTGGATAGCGCAAGCGCTGGACGTCAAGCCCGCCGGACTCGGTGGCATGCGGTCGCTCGCCTGCGGCCCGGGCGTACAAGCCCCACCAGGTGCGATATAGCAGGTAGAAGACGAGGACAACGATGGCCAGAGTGATCCAGAACATGGCGTCCTGTCCGTTGAGCACGTCCCCGACCTTGGGAATGTCGCCGAGAAGGGGAACGTCTAAGGGTGAAAGCGTTGGACCGATCTGGCCGCCGACGAATCGGTCATCCAGCAACCCGGTGAGACCGAGCGCGAACACATTGAACAGAAGGCCGGTCACGATCTGATCCGTGCCCCGGTAGACGTAGAGGAACGCCAAGACCACCCCGGCGCCCATTCCGGTAACCCAGCCCAGGACCAATGCCAGCGTGACGCTCTCGGTATTGATTCCGACCAGAGCGGTGATGAGCGCTCCGATCAGCATGGATCCCTCGATGCCCACATTCAGCACCCCGCTGCGCTCCGAGATCGTCTCGCCCAATGCCGCCAGCAATATCGGCACCATCAGTTGCAAGCCAGTGGCGAAGAAGGCGATGACGACGGCTTCGGTTGGCATCAGTCGCTCACGTTCTGGGCGTAGCGGAATCGGATTACTCCGGTAACCATCAACAGAATCACGAAGACGGCGACGATGATGTCACCGAGGGAGGGTGATATATCCGCTGAGGCTTGCAGGCTGTTGCTTCCCACCCGCAGCATGGCGAACAAGAAGGCTGCCGGAATGATCAAGGGGGGCCTCAACCGGGCCAACAACGCCACGGCAATGCCGATGAATCCGTAGTTGCTGGAAAAGTTGATGTCGAGGTCGTCGAAGATTCCTGCGACCGCAACCCCGCCAGCCAGTCCGGCAAACCCGCCCGCGACCAAGAAGGTGAGCAAGGTGACCTGCTTGGTGCGAACCCCGGCTAGCCGGGCGGTGTTGACGTTGGCCCCGATGGCTCGAATGGAGAAGCCAAGCGACGTCTTGGCCATCAGCAGCCAGGCCAAGGCCGCCGCCAACACGGCGATGACCACGCTGATGTCGACGGTGGCGTCCTTCCAGATCACCGGGAATTTCGCGTTCTCGGCTATCGACACGGTCTTCTGGCTGAAGGGGTCAGGCCAGACTTCAGAAATGATGTAGTTGGCGATGAACACGGCGACAAAGCTCAACATCAGCGTTGTGACGATTTCGCTGGCGCCATAAAACGCTTTGAGGGCACCGGGGATGAGTCCCCAGATGGCTCCGCCGAGAAACGACCCCAGAATCATGATCAGGATGAAGAGCGCCTTCGGGGTGCCCGACGGCAACTCGATGCCCAGAGTCACCGCCGCGATTGCACCGGCGAACATCTGCCCTTCGCCACCGATGTTCCACAACCGCGATGTGAAAGGCAGGGCCGCGGCCAAGCCGGTGAGAGCCAGGATGGACCCGATCATGAGGGTTTGCCCGAGGAAGAACGGCTCGATGAGCGACCCTTCGATGATTCCCTTGGCTGCCTCCCAGGGATTCGCCCCGATGGCCAGGATCAGCGCCGAGATGAGAACGAGCGTGAGGATCAGCGAAAGAATGGTATTGACGTAGGCAGGCAGCTCTGAGCCGGTGGACAGCCTCCACCAAGGTCGCGCCGGTTGCTCGATTTCGCCGGTTTGACTCACCTACTCACTCCGCTTGTCGGTAGGCGGGAGACTAGCCGCGACTCTTGGATTGCGCTCAATACGCTCATCCATCGGAGACTGCAATTCCGAGGTACGTGGTACCGTTCAACCCATAGAGGACATCCAGCGTCAACAGGTGCAAGTGGTCCAAGCCTCACAGCCCGGACCGGCATTGCCGGTCGTTGAGACCGGTGGAACGGCCCGGGCCGTGGTGTGGCCCGGCGCGGGGGCACAGCAGCGATCCTTGCACCTCATTGACCTCTACCCCGGTGGGCGCACCGTCGACCTGAGCCATGGCTCGGAATGCGTGTACCACATCTCAGCCGGTTCCGGCACCATGGTCGATCTCGAATCCGACGAGGCCCACGACGCCATCACCGGATCTATGTTCCTCATCGAGCCGGGCACGAAATACCAGTTCACCGCGGGGCAGGAAGGGGCTGTCCTGGTGGGCGGGCCCTGTCCTCCCGATCCCGCGCTCTACAAACATCTAGGAGACTGAAAATGGCGATCAAGCAATTCCACCGAGACGAGCCCGACCACTACATGCCATTGATCTCCAAAGACGCCCGCCTCGTGGTGTGGCCTGGGGTGGGCTCCGAGATGGCGAACATGAACTACGTCGTGCTCGAGCCCGGTGAGGAGAACGTTCCCCATGCTCATTCCGAGTCGGAGGACACAATCTTCATTCTCGAGGGTCGCGGGTCAGTTGCCGATCTCGACAACGACCGTGTTGTCGAGTTCCAAGCTGGAGACACGGTTCATGTGCCAGTGGGGGTCAAGCACGCGGTTCGGGCTGACCGCGGCAGCCGGATCGTGAGCGTCGGCGGGCCGTGCCCCCCTGACCGCCATCTGCTCAAACTGTGCGGCGCCTTGTGACGCGGCCCGTCACCATCGGGTTAGCCCAATTGGGCAGCCCACCGGGAGACGCAGAGGCAAATCGATCCGCGACCGCCGAAGCCGCAAAACTGCTGTTCGACCAGGGTGCTCAATTGATCGTTCTGCCGGAGTTGGCCGTGCCCTGGTACACGGTGAATCCAGAGGATGTTGCCCGCACGGCGGAGTCTCTAACGGGGCCGACCGTCGATGCTTGGACCGCGGTCGCGGCCGATCACTCGGGGATCATCGTTGGGGGCTTCTGCGAACGCGACGGCGAAGCGTTCTACAACACCGCCGTCGTCGTCGATCAAACCGGGGTCATAGGCCATTACCGCAAGCTGCACCTGTTCGCCGAGGAGAAGTTGTCCTTCACGCCAGGTGACCGGGGTCTTCCCGTTGTCGATACGACAGTGGGGCGCTTGGGCTTATGCATCTGCTATGACCTTCGGTTTGTCGAAGTCGTCCGGGTGCTGGCCTTATCGGGTGCCGAGCTCATCTGCGTGCCCACCGCTTGGATCACCGGTTTCGACACCGCGCGGTGGAACGCCGACGGCTTATCCACACAGGCCCAAGGGGCCAAGTTGCAGGCGAAGCTGAGCCAGGTCTTCATCGCCTGTGCGAGCCAGGTGGGAGCGTTACCGGGTTTTGACTTCCTAGGGTCCTCCATTGTGGTCGACAGCTTTGGCGAAGTTGTCGCCGGTCCACTGCCGGGAACCGAGGACGAATTGCGGGTTGTGACCATCGACCTCGCCGACGTGCAGCGGGCAGAGGCCCGAGGAACGCTGATCCGACCCCGAGATGACCGGCGCACCGATGTCTACGGCCTGTCGTATGACGGCTCCGTGTTGTGAAGCCCGCAGCATTCCACTACGAGCGGCCCCGTGAAGTAGCCGAGGTTTTGGACTTACTGGCGGAGCACGGCGACGAGGCCAAGATCCTGGCTGGCGGGCAGAGCTTGGTCCCGATGATGAACTTCCGCCTGGCCCGGCCGGAAGTCATCATCGACATCGGGGTGGTTCCGGGCCTCAACCAAGTGGTCGCCCAAGGGAAGTACGTCGCGATTGGCACCCGGGTGCGGCACATCGAACTGGAGCACCCCGCGGTCGATGGGCCGCTGGGTTCGATGCTGGCGGACGCGGCAAGGCATGTCGGCCATATCCCCATCCGCTTGCGGGGCACGTTCGGCGGCTCCATCGCCCATGCTGATCCCGCCGCGGAGTGGTGTCTTGTGGCCCAAACGCTCAATGCCGATGCTGTCGTCGCATCCACTCGCGGAGAACGGGTGATCGCGGCCGCTGACTTCTTCCAGTCGGCATTCATCACGTCCATTGCCGACGATGAGCTGCTTACCCAGGTGCGCTTGCCCTGGTTGGACTCCGACTGGAAGACCGGGTTCTCCGAGTTCAGCCGCCGGGCGGGTGACTTCGCGGTGGTGGCGGTGGCCAGCGCCGTCAGGCTTGTCGATGGCCGGATCGCCGAAGCCCGGATCGGCGCGGCAGGAGTGGGTGCCATACCCGTTCGATTGGCTCAAGCGGAGGCGGCGTTGGTTGGCCAGCCGCTGGGCCCTGATGCCATCAATGCAGCATCGGAAGTGGCCAGCGGCGAAGTCGATCCCCGAGGTGACATCCACGGTTCGGCTGACTATCGGCGCGATCTTGTGCGGGCACTGACCCGGCGAGCGCTTTCGTGACTCTGACCGACCCCTGGGTTGGGCGTTCAATTCGTCGTGTCGAGGATCCGGCGCTGTTGCGAGGCGATGGCTGCTATGTCGGCGATGTGGCGTTGGGGATGGAGGTGGCCCGCTTTGTCCGCAGCACAATGCCGTCTGGAGTGATTCGGTCTATCGACGGCCCCTGTTACTCCGTCGCTGACCTCGACGCGGCCGGTGTGGGCGAGATCGAGGCTGTTCTTCACCGGCCGGACTTTGTGAAGGTTCGCCAACCTCTGCTGGCGCGCGACCGAGTGCGTTATGTAGGCGAGCCCATCGCCGTTGTGGTGGGTCGATCGCCTGAAGAGGCCGAAGACATGGCCGAGCAGGTCATTGTGGAGTTGGATCCTGACGACGAAGCACTGGTCCACCCTGGTAATGGCGATACCAATGCGGTCATTGAGGCGCAGTTCGCCACCGAAGACATCGAAGAAGCCCTCGACCACGCGGATCATCTCGTCGAAGTTGTGCTCACATCTCATCGACAAGCCGCTCTGCCCCTCGAGACACGGGGAACCACCAGCGAGTTCGACCGGCGGACCGGCCGTCTCACAATCCACGCATCCACGCAGGCGCCGCATATTGTCCGCACCGCCGTCGCCGATCTTCTTCGCGTCCCCGAGGCTGACATTCAGGTCATCGCCCCCGATGTCGGCGGCGGATTCGGCCAGAAGCTGCCGCTGGCCCGTGAAGATGTCGTGGTGGCATGGCTGGCCCTACGGCGACGGGGGAGGGTCGCCTGGATCGAGGACCGGTCGGAGAATCTCACTTCGTCCTGGCACAGCCGAGATCAGGTCTATCGGGTCAAGGGCGGATTCAGTGCCGACGGGGATCTGCTGGCGATCGACGCCGAAATCTCCTGCGACGTGGGGGCGTGGTCGTGCTATCCGGTGACATGGGGGGTGGAACCCCTGATGGCAATGGGCGAGATGTCCGGCCCCTACCAGGTGGGTAACTACCGGGTTCGAACGCGGGGCGAGAGCAGTTTCACCTGTCCGGTTGCGCCGTACCGTGGCGTTTCCCGCCCGGTAATCACCGCGTCGCTTGAGCGGCTGATGGACACCGCGGCCCGTCGCTTGCAAATGGATCCGATGGAGATCCGTCGCCGGAACTTGGTGACCGACTTTCCCCACACTTCGGTGACCGGTGTGGTACACGATGCCGGTACATACCTCGAATCGCTCGACGCGGCGGTTGAGTACTTTGATCTCGAGAAGTTTCGCATCCGACAAGCAGAGGCCCGAATGAAGGACGGCCCTCTGCTCGGCGTCGGGATTTCCACGTTTGCCGAGCGGACGGGATATGGGACGCCCGTGTTCGCCACTCGGGCCATGGGGGTCACCCTTGGGTATGAGACGGTCACCATGACCATGGACCCATCCGGTTACGTCGAGGCAGCCATCGGCGCATCCCCGCACGGACAGGGGCTCGAGACCACTCTGGCGCAGGTGATTGCCGATGAGTTGGCCATCGACGCATCCCGGGTCCGGATCGTCCACGGCGACACCGACCGCACGCCCTATGGCTGGGGGACCTTTGCCAGCCGCTCCATGGTCATTGCCGGTGGCGCCGTCCACATCGCGGCGGGACATTTGAGAGGCCGTTTGGCGGAGGTCGCGGCGGCGGTACTCGAAGCCAACGCTGACGACATCGTCTTTGCCTCCGGTCGAGCGGCCGTGGCTGGTACTGACGTCGGGCTTCCAATCGCGGAGTTGGCGCGGATCGCGCACCACCACACCGAACGCCTTGAACCTGGAACCCCGGCCGGGCTGTCGGTGGGGGCTTCCTACGATCCCGCGGGCACGTTCTCGAATGCATGCCACATTGCCGAGGTGGAGGTCGACCCCGAGACAGGAGCGACCACGGTGACTCGGTTTGTCGTTGTTGAGGACGCCGGACGACTGATAAACCCGATGATCGTTGACGGCCAGGTCCGTGGTGGTGTGACGCAGGGAATTGCCAACGCGCTGTTCGAAGAAGTCGTCTACGACGACGACGGGAACATCTTGACTTCGACGCTCATGGACTATCTGCCGCCCACCGCGGCCGAGATTCCCGATATCGAGATTCAGCACCTCGAGACGATCACCGATGCAACCATCACGGGGGCGAAGGGCCTCGGCGAGGGAGGGACCATCGGGGCACCGGCTGCGGTGCTCAACGCCATTTCCGACGCCTTGGCCCATTTGGACCTGGCCATCAACGAGATGCCGGCCACCCCCGAGCGGGTCCGGGCCCTCATCCGATCGCGAGAGGATGGCCGATGAGCTTGGAACGAAGGCCTCTCACGCTGACGGTGAACGGCCAGCAGCATCACGTTCAGGTGGAGCCCCGGCGAACCCTGGCCGACACGCTCCGAGAAGACTGCGGCTTGACCGGAACTCACCTGGGATGTGAGCAGGGAGTGTGTGGGGCCTGCACCGTTTTGGTGGACGGAGAGCCGGTTCGCTCCTGCCTCATGTTCGCCGTGCAAGCCGAAGACTGTGAGATTGCCACCGTTGAGGGTCTTGCCGGCGACGATCCGGAACTGCATCCGCTTCAGGAGGCCTTCTCGGCTCATCACGCCCTTCAATGCGGATTCTGCACGCCGGGATTCTTGATGTTGGCCCAGGGCATCCTCAACCGTCAGCCCGACATTGACGACGATCAGCTGCGCGAGGCCCTGTCTTCCAATCTCTGCCGCTGCACCGGATACCAAACGATTATTGAGGCCGTGCGCAGCGTTCGCGATCAATCGTGATCGGCGAGCCAGTCCGCCGTCTGGAAGACGGACCGCTGCTGCGCGGTGATGCCCGGTTTGTCGCCGACATCTCGTTTCCTAACGAGGCCCACCTAAGGGTGGTTCGCTCTGAGGTGGCGTGCGGGGAGATCGTCGATATCGATGTCTCCGAGGCACTTCAGGCCGCTGGCGCTGTCGGCGTCTGGACCGGCGAAGACCTGGCTGCCGTCCCGCCCATCGACTTCCGCCAGATCGGATACGACGAGCTCTTGCCGTATCGCCAGCCCGTGCTGGCGAAAGGGTCGGTTCGATACGTCGGCGAACCGGTGGCCATGGTGGTAGCTGAGGATGCCTATGGGGCCGAAGACATCGCCGAGCTCGTCATCGTGGACATCGAACCCCTCGACTTCGAGCCGGTCGAGGCCATGGTGCTCGACAGCGAATACGGCCCTGTTGACCAGGCGTTTTCTGAGGCCCACCAGGTGCTGGAGCTCGAGCTCACCGTCGGCCGCCACTCCGGCATCCCCATGGAGACGCGGGGGCTGCTGGCCCGACCAGACCCCGAAACCAGCCGACTCGAGCTGCACGGAGCATCAAAGGTGCCCCACTACACCTGCTCTGCCATCAGCACCATGCTCAACCTGCCGCCTCACACTGTGGTGGGCCGTGAGTGCGCGGTTGGCGGCGGTTTCGGCATCCGGGGGGAACTGTACCCGGAGGACGTACTGGTTGCATGGGCTGCCCTGCATCTGAATCGTCCCGTGAAGTGGATCGAAGACCGGCGAGAGCATCTCATTGCCGCCAACCACAGCCGCGATCAGCGCCATCGTGTCCGGGTAGCTGTGGACCAAGACGGGTTGATCACCGCGGTCGACGATGAGTTTTGGTACGACCAGGGGGCGTACGTCCGCACTCACGGTGCCACGGTGCCATCGCTGACTGCCGCGATGCTGCCCGGGCCTTATGCGTTCCCCGCGTATCGGTCCCGGGGCCACATCGTTCTCAGCAACAAGACTCCGGCTGGAACCTATCGAGCCCCAGGGCGATTTGAGGCGACTTTCGTTTGCGAGCGACTTGTCGAAGCCGCCGCCCGTGTCGTGGGGCTCGATCCGGTCAGCGTCAGACGTCGAAATCTCATTCAACCCGATGCGATGCCGTTCGACCGGCAGCTCTCCGTGTTGGGTACCTCCGTCGTCCTCGACTCAGGGGACTACCCCCGAATACTCGAGCGCCTTGTGGACCACATCGAGTTCGAGCGACTTGCACACGAGTTGGAGCAGCGCCGGACGCAAGGAGAGCTTGTCGGACTCGGACTCGGCATGTTCGTCGAAAAGTCGGGACTCGGGCCCTTCGATGATGTCCGGTTGTCCATCCGCGGCGATGGGACCGCCGAAGTGGTGACCGGGGCGGCCTCGGTTGGACAGGGGGTCGAGACCGTCGTGGCCCAGATCTGCGCCGATGCCCTCGACATGGACTACCGCAATATCGAGGTGGTCCACGGTCAGACCGACCGCATTGCACGCGGTATGGGTGCGTTTGCCAGTCGAGTGACCGTCATGACCGGGTCCGCCACCCGCCTTGCTGCCGATGCCGTCAAGGAAGTCGCACGCGATCTCGCGGCCGACATGCTCGAGGTGAGCGCCGAAGACTTGGAGTACCGGGCGGGGGTGATCGGAGTACGTGGACAACCCGATACGTCCCTCACTCTGGCCGAGATTGCCGCGGCCAGCGGGGGAGAACTGCAAGCGGAGGCTTCGTTCGCCACCGACCACATGACCTACCCCTACGGTGCCCATGCGGTCGTGGTGGGGGTCGATCCCCATACCGGGGAAGTCGAGATCGAGCGATACGTGGTCGCCTACGACGTGGGACGAGCCATCAACCCAATACTGATCGAGGGGCAGATCCAGGGCGGGGCCGCCCAAGGCGTTGGCGGCGCTCTGCTCGAGGAGTTCCTCTACGACGGCTTGGGCCAACCGCTGGTGACCTCGTTCATGGACTACTTGATGCCCACGGCCTCAGAGACACCGGCGGTAGAAATGCTGCTCTCCGAAGACGCCCCCAGCCCGTTGAACCCGCTCGGAGTCAAAGGCGCAGGCGAAGGTGGCACCAATGCCTGCGGTGCTGCGTTGGCCACGGCAGTCGAACAGGCAATCGGACGCCCTGGCGCCGTCACTGACTTGCCAATCACCCCCGCGATAATCAGAACGATGATGAAAGCGGTCCCTGCTGGAGGCTAGGGCCAGAGTTCGTCGCGGAGTTTGGTGCGGAGGACTTTGCCGGTGGGGTCGCGGTCGATGGTGGGGCGGATGATGTAGCGGCGGGGGCGCTTGTAGCCGGCGAGGTGCTCGGCGCAGGCGGCGTCGATGGCAGCGGTCACCTTGTCGGGGGCAAAGCCGTCGGCCACGGCCAGATACACCACTACTTGCTCACCCCGATCAGGGTCGGGGCCGCCCACCGCACAGGCGTCGGCCACCCCGTCCACCGCGAAGATCACGTCTTCGATCTCGGCGGGGTAGATGTTCACTCCGGCGGCCACGATCACCTCGGAACTGCGGCCCGACAGGTACAGGTAGCCGTCCTCGTCGAGATAGCCGATGTCGCCCACCGAGAAGAACCCGGCGTCGTTGTAGGCGTCGTCGGTCTTGTCGTCGGCGTTGATGTAGCGGAAGTAGCGCCCCTCGGGACGGCGGAAGTACACCGTGCCGGGCTGGCCGGGGCCCAGGAGCTCGCCGTTCTCGTCCACGATCTGAATGGTCAGCTCCCCGATGGGAGTTCCCACCGTGCCGGGCCGGGCCAGCCACTCAACCGAGTTGCACATGGTCATGCCGCCCTCGGTGAAGCCGTAGTACTCGGTGAAGATCGGGCCCCACCACTCGATCATGCGCCGCTTCAGCGGCACCGGGCAGGGCTCGCCGCCGTGCAGCACCGTGGCCAGGCGGGAGTGGTCCAGCTGGGCCTTGCGCTCGTCGGACAAGGCCAAGAGCTGGCGGAACATGGTGGGGACCATGATGGTGGCGGTCACGCCGTCGTTGATTACATCCACGGCCCGCTCCGCGTCCCAGCGGCCCATGATCCGCATAGGAGCGCCGTTGGCCAGCGCACCGAGGGCGAAGGCCAGGGGAGCGCCGTGGAAGAGCTGGGCCACCATGAGGTGCTTGCCGTCGCGGGGCAGTCCCAGTCCCTGAGCGCCCAGCGAGGAGAACTCCCACCACTGCTCGAAGGTGGATTCTGAGTCCAGGGTGCGCTCCACGCCCTTGGGCCGACCAGTGGTGCCCGAGGTGTAGGGGATGCGGTAGCCAGTGCCCCCCGCCCGGAACGGCGTGGGGTCTTGGGCGTCCACCCAGGCGTCGAAATCGTCGCCGATCCATACCACCGGGCGGTCGCCCGCCGCGTCCCGGGCCGCAGGTGTGTCGGTCGCGACGAGGGCTGAGCCGGCGTCTTCCAGCACATAGGCGACCTCGGTGGCCGTCCAGTTGGTCTTGATCGGGGTCATCTTCAGCCCGGCCCGGAAACAGGCCAGCATGACCTCCACGAACTCGGTGCGGTTGGAGCACACCAGTCCCACATGGTCCCCCGGCGAGGCCCCCGCAGCCAGCATCCCCCGCCCGATGGCATGGGTCCGCCGATCCAGCTCCCCCCAGCTCACCCGGTGCCTGTCGTCCTCCAACGCCAATTCATCCGGCGCCCGCCCCGCCAAGTCCGCCAACACGGAGGGCCCGCTCACTTCTCTGGCTCCGCTGAGACCGAAGGCTGGCGGCCGAGGCCGATTTGGCGGGCGATGATGTTGCGCTGGATCTCGCTGGAGCCGGCGCCGATGGTGCCGAGGCGGGCGTTGCGCCAGTGGAGCTGCATGTTGGAGTCGAGGGTGTAGCCGTAGCCGCCCATCACCTGCATCCCGGTGTAGCTGGCCCGCATCATCGCCTCGCTGATCCACAGCTTGGCCATCGACACTTCTAGGGCGCATTGCTCTCCGGCGGCGATGCGCCGGGCCAAGTCCCAGGTGAGGGTGCGGGCGATGTTCACGTCGACGGCCACGTCGGCCAGCATGTGCTGGATGGCCTGAAAGCGCCCGATGGCCTGGCCGAACTGCTCTCGGGTGTTGGCGTGTTCGATGGCCTCCTCCAAGATGGCTTCCATCGGCCCCAGGTTGATGGGCAGCGAGGAGAACCGCTCCCGCTCCAGGTTGGCCTGGAGGTTGCGATGACCCTGGCCCTCCATGCCCAAGATGTTGGCCGCCGGCACCCGCACGTCGGTGTAGGTGACCATGTTGGTGCCGCTGGCCCGTTCGCCGATGGTCTCGATGGGGGTGATCTCGATGCCGGGGCTGGCCAGGTCCACCAGGAAGAACGTGATGCCCTCCTGCTTTTTCGGTTCATCAGAGGTGCGGGTGGCCAGCAGCACGTAGTCGGCGTGGCGGGCGAAGGAGTTCCACATCTTGGTGCCGTTCACCACGTACTCGTCGCCGTCGCGCACCGCCCGGCACTTCAGGTTGAAGGCGTCCGAGCCGGCGTCGGGCTCGCTGAGGGAGAAGCAGAACTTGTGCTGGCCGCTGGCGATGCCGGGCAGGAATCGCTTCCGCTGTTCCTCGGTGCCGTAGTTCTGCAATCCTCCCGAGGCGTGGATGGCCGACCGGTACACCATGATGGCGAACGACATCATGGCCCGGCTCAGTTCGTGCAAGACGATGGCCACCTCCACGATGCCGCCACCCTGGCCGCCGTACCGCTCGGGAATGCCCACCCCCATGAAACCGGCGTCGGCGAACCGCTGATAGGCGTCCAGCGGGGGCTCGCCCTTGATGTCCCACTCTCGGGCGAACCCGTCGGGCATCTCTTTGGCCGCGAACGCCCGCACCGATTCCCGCAGCATCTCCTGTTCCGGGGTGAACTCCATGGATGTCTCGCTCTGTGGACGATGCTCAGTGGCCGCCGATGAGCACGTCGACGGCGGTGACCCCCGAAGTATGCACGATCAGCGGGTTGATCTCGGCCTCCGTGCGGTGGTATGCGGCGATACGGCTCAGTCGAGCCAGCACCTCGGCGGCGGCGTCCCGGTCGTGGTGGGGGTCGCCACGGTAACCGTCCAGCAGCGCGCCCGCTTTGGTGGCGTCCAATAGGGCGTGGGCTTGGGCGATGCTCAGCGGGGCGGGGGCGATGGCCACGTCGTCGATCAACTCGGTAAGCACGCCCCCTGGGCCGGCCACGACGCATGGTCCCACTTCGGGGTCCAGCCGGCTGCCGACGATGAGCTCAATGCCCGGTTCGGCCATGGGCTGAACGGCGACCACCGCGTTGTCAACCCCCAATTCCCGGCGGCGGACTTCCAGTCGGTCAGCCGCCGCCGCAACGTCGGCGGGATCGACATTCAGTTCCACCAGCCCGAGCTCGGTCTTGTGGTCGATGCCTTCTCCCGTCACCTTGACCGCGGCAGGGCAACCGGAGCTGTACTCAGCAGGGGAGCAGGTTGGGGCCATGATGTCGGCCAGGAGATCGTCCAACGTCTCGTCCGGCCAAGGGTGGGGCTGCTCTTGCCCTGTTTGGTGACGCCGCCGGTTGGTCCAAGCGGCCAGGCAGCGAAATAGCTGGTCAGGAGCGTCGAAGACCGGGATGTCGGCCTCGCTCAATTTGGGGTAGTCCACCGGATGCCATCCCGGAGCGCTGTACACCGCCACGGGGGTTCCCTGCCCGGCTTGGGCAATAAGGGCGTCCATCTGTTTGTCGATGATGACTTCTGGACCGATGAGCATCCCATGGACCAAGACTTCCAAGCCGGGGTCGGCGGCCAGGGCATCCAGAGCAGCAGGGAGCAGATCGTGATCGACAACCGACTGGCCGGTGAGGTCCAGTGGGTTGCGAGGCTCTCCCAGCGTCATGCGCTCAGCCAATCTCGCCCGGGTCGCCGGTCCCAAAGGGGCCACCTCGAAACCGTTGTCGCGGGCCGCGTCGGCCAGGATTCCCGCCACCGCCCCAGAAGACGACAGCACTCCCACACGCTGCCCCCATCTGCCCCGGGCGAGGGGAAGCGCGGCCAACTCGGCCAAGTCGTGGGCCAGCAGAATGCCATGGCCCCGGCAGCGGGCCGCAAATGCTTCGTAGCTCCCCACCAGAGCGCCGATATGGCTGCGGGCCGCGTCGGCGCCCTCGGGAGAGCGGCCTGCTTTCATCACGATCACCGGCTTTCCCGCATCGGCGGCTTCGTCGGCGGCGTCGAAGAAGCGATCGGCGTCTCGCAGCCCCTCGGCATACACCAGGATCTGCTCGGTGCGGTCGTCTCGGGCCAAGAACCGGACGTAGTCGCCCACCGTCAGATCGACGCCGTTTCCCACCGCGAATCCCACGGTGAGGCCGAGGCCGTTGTCCAAGAGGTGCTGGACCAGCGAGGACACCAGCGCCCCGCTCTGGGACACCACGCCGAGGGTTCCGGCGGGCAGTTCGTCGGCCATGGCGTAGGGAGGGAAGCCGGCCGGTATGCGGTCCACGCAGTTGATCACGCCGTTGGTGTTGGGCCCGCACACCGCCATCGGGGTGTCGGCCAAAAAGGCCTGCAATTCCAAGTCCAGCGGCGATCCGGCCCGGTCGCCTTCGCCGAACCCGCTGCTGAACAGGATGGCGGCCCGGCTGCCGAGCGCCTCGGCCTGGCGCAGCAGATTGATGGCCGCAGCCGCCGGCACCAGCACGAGCACCAATTCGGGCGCTTCAGGCAGCGACCCCAGGTCGGGATAGCAGGGCCGCCCCTCCAGCGTTTCGTAGCGGGGATTCACCAGATAGAGATCGGCGGGCACGTCGTGTTTGAGCAGGTTGCCCAAGGTCCACGATCCCAGCTTGTTGCTCTCCAGCGGTGTGGCCCCCACCAATGCGATGGACCGGGGCCGCACCAGCGGGGTGAGGTCTTTGGCCGCTGTGGTCATGTGCCGATCGTCAGCCCGGCCTGGCCGGTGCGGACCACCATGAACTCCATGCCGTCGGCGCCCGCGGTAAAGCCGTACTCCACATTGGCGGCCAGCAGCAGCGTGTCGGGCGGTGCCACCACCACGCCGCTGTCCAAAGTGGCGCTGCCGGCCAGCACCACCATCAGCTCGTCTCGATCATGGCTATGGGGCGGAATGACATAGCCGGGCGCCAGCCGAATGGCGTGGGCGAAGAACGATCCCCGGTGCAGCCACGCCTTCTGCAAGCCGGTGTCTTCGGGATCGGGATTCTCGGCGGGCTGGAACCACTCCACATCGCGATATCGGGTGAGGGCCATCTTCAATTCCTAGCATGGTGCTCATGCATGTGGTGGTGGCCGGGGCCGGGGGAATCGGCGGTGCCATTGCCGGCGAAGTGGCCCTCGCCGGAGGCGCAGTGAGCGTGATCGACGCCTGGCCCGACCATGTGGAGGCCGTCCGATCAGGGGGACTGCGCCTTTTGGGGCCGGGTGCATCGGGCGAGCGCGTTGCTCGAATGCCGGCCTTCCACATCGGGGAGTGGTGGCGCGTTCCCCCCATCGATGTACTGGTAATCGCGGCCAAGGCGTTTGACAACCGGTGGCTGGCTCCGCTGTTGGCCCCCCGACTGGACGCTGGCGCCGCGGTGATCTCGGCCCAGAACGGGGTCAACGAGCCGCTGCTGGGGGAATTGCTGGGTTCGGAGCGGGTGATTGGCGCAGTGGTGCTGTTTCCCGCTGCCGTCATCGGGCCGGGTCAGGTGAGGCTCGACTGGCGTCCCGCGCTTCAGATCGGCGAGCTCGACGGAACCCGCACCGAACGACTGGACCGGGTAGCCGCCTGCCTAGGGGCGGGCATTGACGCGCCGGTGAGCGACAACATCTGGGGAGCCATCTGGTCGAAGCTGGTGATGAACTGCATGAGCAACCCGGTCAACGCAGTGCTCGGGGGCAGGGCCCGAGACTGCCGGGTACAGCCCGGCCCCCGGCGGGTCAGCCTGGCCTGTGGTTCGGAGGCCGTGGCGGTCGGCCAGGCTCGGGGCCATCGCATCGAGCCGGTGAGCGGAATCGAAGCCGAGCGCATCCTGGCCTACGGAACGGGGGCATCGGGGTTCGATGCTCTGGCCGCCGACTGGGGAGCCACCGCCGCCGAACTTGGTGATGTCAAGGGCTCGATGCCGACCGACATCGAGCGAGGCCACAAGACCGAGGTCGACTCCTTCAGCGGATTCATTGCCCAAGAAGGACGGCGGCTAGGCATTCTTACCCTGCTGAACAGCGCCATTTATCGAATGGTGAGAGAGATCGAGTCAGGTACACGATCACCCAACTCGGACAACCTCGACGAGCTACTCCCGCTACTGGACTAGCGCCCCTGCCAGCGGGGAGGGCGTTTCTCGGCGAAGGCTTGGGGGCCTTCTTGGGCATCGTCGCTGGTGTAGACCGGCTGGTAGATCTTGTCGGCCACCGCTCTCGCCTCGGTTGGAGAGAGACCGGCGGTGGCCCAGACCATGGCCTTGCCGGCCCGGACGGTGAGCGGCGCGTTGGCCGCGATGGCCGCGGCGAGTTGGGCTGCGGTCGACCGCAGATCGGCCGCGGGAACCACTCGGTTGACCAAGCCGAGTTCATAGGCCCGTTGGGCGGTGACCGGCTCGGCGGTACACAACAGCTCGATGGCTACTCGGGGAGGGATCAGCCAGCCGAGCTGGGCGGCCCACGGCGAGCCCCGGCCCACCTTGGCCTCGAGGATGCCGAACCGCGCGTGGTCGGCGGCCACACACAGGTCGCACTGCATGACCAGGTTGAAGCCGCCGGCGTAGGCCACGCCGTTCACCGCGGCGATGGTCGGCTTGGTGACTTCGCCGTTGGCCAAGCGGCCTTCCACGAGATGAGACGGCAGGCGCCGCTCGGCGCGGGCGGCCATCTCCTTGAGGTCGGCCCCGGCGGAGAAGGCGGCGTTGCCCGCCCCGGTCAAAATCGCCACCGCGATGTCATCGTCGGCCTCCACCCGTTCCCAGGCTGCGGCCAAGCCCTCCGATACCGCCTGGTTGATGGCATTGCGGGCTTCGGGGCGGTTGATGGTCACCCACGCCACGCCGTCGACCACCTCGAAGAGCACCGCGTCTCCGCTTCGACGGTCATCCATCTCGCACCGCCAGGGCCAGGTAGTGGTCGTCGGCGTCGTCCAGAAACTCCAGGGTCCAGCCCCCCTCGGCCAGCAGCGGTCCGATGCGGTGGGGGTCGATGTTCATATCGTGGGCGTGAGCGCCGCGGTCTCGATGGCGAGCGGCCAAGGCGAGGCGGCCGATGGGGTGGAAGACGCCCAGCCGGGCGCCGGGCTGGGCCACCCGAGCCATCTCTCGCAGCGCGCCCACCGGGTCGGGCAGGTGGGGAAGCAGCCCCGCGGCCAGGATTCCGGCGACGCAGTGGTCCCGCACCGGCAGCTGCTGAACATCGCCCAGCGCGCAAACCGATATCGACCGCCGCCCCAAGCGAGCCGCTTCATGAAGCATGGCCGGCGTGGCGTCGAGACCCAGCACTGCGCCCTGGGTTCCCACCGCGGCCCGCAAAGGCGCCAGCGCCCGGCCCGATCCGCAGCCGGCGTCGATGGCCTTGTCACCGGGGGCAAGGGCGAGCTGGTCCACGGCCCAGTTGAACAAGACATCGTCATCGGGGTGGCGGTCTTCCCAGCCAGCGGCCCGGGAGGTGAAGAACTCCCTGGTTTCCGCCAAGTCCCTTGCCAAGCTCATCAGACCGCCAATTCAGGTGGATTCCAGGGGAGGGACTCCATGAATCAGACCGTATCGGGAAGTTGGCGAACCGATGCGACCAGGGCCGAGAGCTCCTCAGCGGCGGCCGGGCCAGCCAGGGAGGCGCAGACCGCGCCGCTCCGGTCGGCCAGCACGGCCAAGGGCACCGCGTCCACGGTGTAGCGCTGGTGCAGATCGCCGTGGCGCCGGAACTCCACTTCCTGCACCACCAGCGAGTCATCGGCCAGGCTTTCGGCTGCCTTCATCACCGCGGCACAGGTTGAGCAGGTCTTGGAGGTGAACACGGCCAGCAGCCAGTCGGTGTTGGGTTGGGCAAAATCCCAGCGTTCCAGCCGGGCCGGCACCGAATAGGTGGGTGCGGTCGGGGTCGAGGGGCGGAAGCGACGATAGAGCCAGGCCACCGCCAGGGCCCCGGCGATGACTCCGAGGGCAATCAGGGTGCGGGCCACGACTCCGAGGCGTCAGGCTCTTCCAGGTCGGCCGCGGAGGTTGCGGTGGTCGTTGCCGATCCCCGGGCTGGTCCTGCGTTTCGGGTGCTCAAGGCCGCGCCGATCACATCTCGAGGGTCTCCAACTGGACCGTCAGCGCCCAGTTGCACCAGCCGCCCCACCTCTTCGCCGGAGATGGTCTCGTGCTCCAGCAGGGCTCGGGCTACCAAGTCCAAGCCGTTGCGGTGCTCGGAGAGGACCTCTCGGCACCGATTCTCCTGGGCCCGCAGAATCTCCGCCACTTCTTCGTCGATCACTCGAGCGGTCTCGTCGCTGTACTCCCGGCTGGTCATCATCTCGTCGCCCAAAAACACCTGCCCCGAGCTTCGCCAGGCCATCGGGCCGATGCGGTCGCTCATGCCCCACTCCCGCACCATTCGCCGGGCGAATTCGGTGGAACCGGCCAGGTCGTCGGCCGCGCCGCTGGATGACACGCCGAACACCAGTTCCTCGGCGATGCGCCCGCCCATTCGCATGACCAGCATGTCCTCCAGGTAGTTGCGCCGCAGGGTGTGGCGGTCTTCCTCGGGGAGCGTCATGGTCACCCCCAAGGCCATGCCCCGGGGGATGATGGTCACCTTGTGCAAGGGGTCGGCATGGGGCAGCACCGCGGCGCACACCGCATGGCCGGCCTCGTGGTATGCGGTGATCTGCCGCTCCTCCTCGGACATGACCATCGACTCCCGCCGCTGTCCCATCAGCACCCGGTCGCGAGCGTTTTCGAAGTGGGTCATGCGAATCTGGTCAGAGTCGCTGCGTACCGCAAACAGTGCTGCCTCATTGACCAGGTTGGCCAGGTCGGCCCCGCTCATCCCCGGCGACCCCCGAGCGATCAGCGGGAGGTCCACGTCGGCGGCGATCTTCTTGGACCGGACATGGACGTTGAGGATCTGCAAACGGTCGTCGGCCTCGGGCAGCGGCACCACCACCTGGCGGTCGAAACGCCCCGGGCGCAGCAGTGCGGGGTCCAAGATGTCGGGCCGGTTGGTGGCGGCCATCATCACGATCCCCTCGGTGGCCTCGAAGCCGTCCATCTCAGCCAGCATCTGGTTGAGGGTCTGCTCCCGCTCGTCGTGGCCCCCGCCCAGGCCGGCGCCCCGCTTGCGGCCGATGGAGTCGATCTCGTCGATGAAGATGATGGCCCGCCCCATCTTCCGGGCCGACTGGAACAGGTCTCGCACCCGGCTGGCCCCCACCCCGACGAACATCTCCATGAAGTCCGATCCGGTGACCGACAGGAACGGCACCCCGGCTTCCCCGGCCACCGCCCGAGCGATGAGCGTCTTGCCGGTGCCCGGCGGGCCCACCAGCAGCACGCCCTTGGGGATGCGGGCCCCGATCTGGGCGAACTTGTCGGGGTGCTTGAGGAAGTCGACAACCTCGACGATCTCCTTTTTGACCCCCTCGTAGCCGGCCACATCTTCGAAGGTGGTTGCCGGCCGCTCGGTGGTGTAGGTCTTGGCCTTGGACCGGCCGATGGACATGATGCCGCTCATCTGGCCCTGGGCCCGGCGCTGGAACCACCAGAAGATCAAGAAGATCAACCCCACCGGGATCAGAAGGGGAAGGATGCTGGCCCAGATGCTGCTCCGGGGAGTGTGGAACTCGAATGTCGGGATGGTGGCCCGCAAGTCCTGTTCGACCTGCTCGCCCAGCGGGTTCGGCCCCGTGGTGTGGAATTTCGAGCCGTTGATCAATGTTCCCTTGATGTCGCCGGTGTTGTTGTTGTACTCCGCTTCCTCGATCTGGTTGAGCTGGGCCGACTCAACGAAGGCCCTGAAGGAGATCTCCTCGCCGTTGTCATCGCTGCGGAACACGTTGGAGAACAACAGGGCGGCCAACAGCCCCAGCACGATGAACCACACCCAGCGAGGCATCCGGCTCTGCGTGGTCTGCTGCTGGCCCGGTCCGCGCTCGGGGTCTCGCCGCTCAGGCGGCGGTGGAGGCGGCGGCGGGGGAGAGGCCATTGGGCAATTCTACGGGGGCTCGGTGACAAAGTCACCATTACGCTGCGGACCGGTGGCGGCTGTAAAGCAGAGCAGAGAGCGGGGGATCCGGTGGGGTCTGCCCGATGTGTTCATCGGTTTGGTGATCTCATGGGTGGCTGCGCTGGTGGTTCTGCTTGTCGTGCTGGCCGCCGCCGGACTGGACCCCGGAGAGGAAACGGGAACCGGCGCCTACGTGGGTCGCTACGGCCTGGGCGACGCCCTGAACCAGGAGCGCAGCGACCCGGCGCTGCCGCTGTGGACCCTTCCGGTGGGCCAGCTCGGCCTGTGGGCCGGGCTGGGGCTCACGGCGGTGGTGGCCGCGGTGTTTCGGGGCAACGGCCTGCGCCGGGACTTCGGCTGGTCGATGAAGGCCTCGGACGTGCCGGTGGGGCTGGCGTTCGGCGTGTTCGCCCAGATCTTCGTCGTGTGGCTGATCTATGCCCCGTTCCAGCAGTTCTTCGACTTCGACGTGAGCGAGGCCGCCCGGCAGATAACCGACCGGGCTGCCTCCGGGAGCGACATCGCCCTGGTGATGCTGGGGGTGGTGGTTGGGGCGCCGATCTTCGAAGAGCTGTTCTTCCGGGGACTGACCCTGCGGGCATTCGAGCGGAAATGGGGTGCGGTAGCCGGGGTGCTGGTCTCCTCGGCGCTCTTTGCGGGGGCACACTTTCAGCTGCTCCAGTTTCCCGCGCTGATGGCCTTCGGGATCATCGCCGCCCTGCTCGTGAAGCGCTACAAGCGGCTGGGACCGGCCATTTGGGCCCACATCGGCTTCAATCTGATCGCGGTGGTCAACCTGATCTGGCTCGAGTGAACTCCACGTCCCCTATCTTTGGATTGTGAGCACACCAGGCGTTCTGACCGGGGCGATCCAGCCCTACGCATGGGGTTCGGTCGAGGCGCTGCCCCGGATTCTGGATGTGCCCCCAACCGGCCAGCCTCAGGCCGAGCTGTGGCTGGGCGCCCACCCCCGAGCGCCGTCGGTGCTGCGGCGCAGCGGGGTGGACCGGCCCCTCGACCAGGTGATCGCCGAAGACCCGGTGGGAGAGCTGGGCGCGGATGCTGCACGGTCGTTCGGCGGCGAGCTGCCCTTCTTGTTGAAGATCCTGGCCGTTCACCAGCCGCTGTCGCTCCAGACCCACCCCACCCGCCAACAGGCTCAAGCGGGGTTCGATGCAGAAGACGAGCAGGGCATCCCCGTCGACGCCGACCATCGGTTGTACCGCGACCGCAACCACAAGCCGGAGCTGATCTGCGCCCTCGAGCCGTTTACCGCTTTCTGCGGGTTCCGGACGCCGAGCGCGGCGGCGTCGCTGCTCGAATCGCTGCGGGTTGCCGAACTGGGTCCGGCCGTCGGATTCTTGCGGTCGGGCGAGACCGACCGAGCGTTGCGATGGCTGCTGGAGCAATCCCCGGAATCCGGTGCGGCGATTGCCGATCAGGTAACGGCGGCCTGCGCTCAGCCCGGCCCGTTTGCTGATGAGCGGCAGTGGGCGGTGCGGATCGGGGAGCAACACCCCGGAGACATCGGGGTGGCCATCGCCCTCATGCTGAATCTGGTCCACCTCCAGCCGGGCCATGCCCTGTTTCTGGGAGCGGGCAACCTGCACCTTTACCTGCACGGCGTGGCCGTGGAGATCATGGCCAACAGCGACAACGTGCTGCGGGGAGGCCTCACCGTCAAGCACGTGGACGTCCCCGCCATGCTCGACGTGGTGGACTGCCGTCCCGCTGAGGCACCGGTGCAAAACCCCAGCGAACCGTGCTTCGCCTTCCAGACCCCGGTTCCGGATTTCGGCCTGATCCGGGTGGAGTTGGCCGGGGCGCAGCGATTTCTGCCGAAGGGGCCGGAGATCGTGCTGTGTGCGTCGGGGGGCGTGAGGGTGGCCGGTCACGAGATCACCGGCGGGGGAGCGGTGTGGGTTCCGGCCGCAATCGGCGAATATGAGGTCGCCGGAACCGGGTTGGTGTTCCGGGCGCAAACGGGCGCTTAGGGGTGTAGATCGGGGTGGCTGCTTCAACTGGGGGCAGCAGGTGAGTAAGACTGTGGCCATGGCGCTGGACCCCCGACTGCTCGAGATCCTGGCCTGTCCCGACGACAAGGGGCCGCTGCTGTACTTCTCTGATGAAGGCTCGCTGTACAACCCCCGCCTGCATCGCCGCTATCTGGTGGAAGACGACATCCCCAACATGCTGATCGACGAGGCCGAGACGGTTGACGACGCCGAGCATGAGCGCCTGATGGCGAAAGCGGAGTCGGAGTCGATTCCCTTCACCTTTGCTTCGTGAAGGATGGGTGTTCCGTGAGTTCATCTCGGGGCGAAGCGGCCAGCGAACGAGTGGACACGCTGGGCATGTGGCCGGCGGTCAACCGGCTGCCGGAGCAAATGCTGGACGCACTGGAGCGCTCCCAGGATTTGACTGGGTTGCCCGACCGGTCGGAGATCACCAACGTGCTGGTGCTGGGCATGGGACCGGGCGGATTTGCCGGCGACCTGCTGGCGGTGACTGCGGGGCCGTTCATGCCCTTGCCCATCGTGGTGGTCAAGAGCTATCAGCCGCCGTCGTATGTGGATGAGCAGACCTTGGTGTTCGCCCTCTCGGCCAGCGGCGACACGCCGGAGATGGTTCAGGCCGCGGCCCAGGCCGCTGAGGCTGGAGGCCGGGTGGTGGCAGTGACCGGTGGGGGCCAGTTGGCAAGAATGGCCAGTGATTGGGGCGCGCCGCTGGTCGAGGTCGACCCCATGCTGTATCCGCCCCGGGCCGGGCTGAGCGTGCTGACGGTGGCGCCCATGATCATCTTGGGCCAGATCGGGCTGTTCCCCGGCGCGGCCCAGTGGGTGCGGCACGCCGTGGACCAGGTGCGGAGGCGGCGAGACACCGTTCGAGAGCCGGCCGCGGTCCTCGCCCGCCAGATGGCAGGCACGGTGCCTCTGGTCTACGGGGGAGGAGGGTTGGGAGCGGCGGCGGCCCGGCACTGGAAGAACATGATCAACACCAGCGCCAAAGCCCCGGCGTTCAGCGCGGGTGTCCCCGACCTCTTGCACAACGAGATCGCCGGATGGGGCCAGCACGGCGACCTCACCCGGCAGGTGTTCAGCCTGCTGCTGCTGCGCCACGACCACGAGCACCCTGAGGTCATGCGGGGCTTCGACATCCTGATCGACCTGATGGACGAAGTGGTGGGCGATGTTCACACGGTGGAGGCAGCCGGGGAGGGCCCAGTGGCCCAAATCTTCGATCTCATGTACCAGGGGTCGATCACCGCGCTGGAGATGGCCGCCGCAGTTGGCCTCGACCCGGGACCGGTGCCCGCCATCGTGGCGGCCCGGCAGGTGTTGACGGGCCGCCCCCGATGAGTTGTCCGTGGGGAATGTCGATTACAGAAAGCGATGGTTGCCGTGACCGTTGAGCAAGATTTCAAGGTGGCCGATCTAGCCCTGGCCGAAGCCGGGCGCAAAGAGATCCGCCTGGCCGAGCACGAGATGCCCGGCCTCATGGCGCTGCGGGCGCAGCACTTCGACGCCCAGCCCCTGGCCGGGGCCCGCATCACCGGCTCCCTCCACATGACCGTGCAGACAGCGGTGCTCATTGAGACCCTTACTTCGCTGGGCGCCGAGGTGCGCTGGGCGTCGTGCAACATCTTCTCCACGCAGGATCCGGCCGCCGCCGCGGTGGCCGTGGGGCCAACCGGGACGCCGGACGATCCCCAAGGGATTCCGGTCTATGCCTGGAAGGGCGAGACGCTGGAGGAGTACTGGTGGTGTACCGAGAAGGTGCTGTGCTGGCCCGACGGCGGGGGGCCGAACCTGATTTTGGACGACGGCGGCGATGCCACCTTGCTGGTCCACATGGGCGCCGATGCCGAGGCGGCGGGTACCGCCGGCGACCCCGAAGAGGCCGACTCCGACGATCTGGTCGAGATTCGCCGCCTGCTGGGGCGCACGCTGGCCGACGATCCCGGGCGGTGGACCGCCATCGCCAACGGGGTTCGCGGCGTGTCGGAGGAGACCACCACCGGCGTCCACCGGCTCTACCGGATGAAGGCCGATGGCAGCCTGCGATTCCCGGCCATCGACGTGAACAACTCGGTGACCAAGTCGAAGTTCGACAACCTCTACGGCTGCCGGCACTCGCTGATCGACGGCATCAACCGGGGCACCGACATGATGATCGGCGGCAAGACGGCCGTGGTGTGCGGCTACGGCGACGTGGGCAAGGGCTGCGCCCAGTCGCTGCGGGGCCAGGGCGCCCGAGTGGTGGTGACCGAGGTGGACCCCATCTGCGCGCTGCAAGCGGCCATGGAGGGCTTCGAGGTCCAGCGGCTGGAAGATGTGCTGGACACCGCCGATCTGTTCATCACCGCCACCGGGTGCCGTGACGTGATCAGCGCCGAGCACCTGGGCCGGATGAAGCACCAGGCGGTGGTGGGCAACATCGGCCACTTCGACAACGAGATCGACATGGCCGGTCTGAACGCCCTGTCGGATGTGCAGCGCATCAACATCAAGCCCCAAGTGGACGAGTACGTCTTTCCCGACGGCCACTCGGTGATCATCTTGTCGGAGGGGCGCCTGTTGAACCTGGGCAACGCCACCGGCCACCCCAGCTTCGTGATGTCGTGCAGCTTCACCAATCAGGTGCTGGCCCAGATGGAGCTGCACTCCAACGCCGAGGCCTACGGCACCGACGTGATCACGCTGCCCAAGGATTTGGACGAGATGGTGGCCCGCCTGCACCTGGACGCCCTTGGCGTGCGCCTCACCACGCTGACCCCGGGCCAGGCCGACTACATGGGGGTGTCGTCCGACGGGCCGTTCAAGGCCGACCACTACCGGTACTGATCTGCCCGGGTGGGGCGGCTCGCTAAGGCGGGTCAAACTGTCGCTGGTCGTGCTTAGGGTGGGGCCATGTTGTTGCCGAAGATTTGCGCTGGTTGCGGGGGGCCGGGGCCGTCACCGTGTTCGCATTGCAGAGCTGAGATGCGGGCGGTGGGGGAGATGGCGGCTCCTGAGCCCTTGGCCAGGCTGTGGGCGGCCTTTGCCTACACCGGTGCGGGCCGGGAGCTGGTGGCCCGGCTCAAGTACCGCAACCAGCGGTCGAGCGTGCGATGGCTGGCCTCAGCCATGGTCGGGGCCCTTCCCCCAGCCCTGACGGTGGACGCGGTGACATGGGCGCCGACATCGCCCCAGCGACGCCGCAGCAGGGGGTTCGATCAGGCTGAGCTGTTGGCTCGAGCCTTGGGCCGCGAAGCTGATCTGCCCGTGGTGGGCCTGCTGAGGAGGATTGACGCCGCGGGCCAGACCGGCCGCAGCCGGAGCCAGCGCTACCGAGCCCCGGTGTTCGAGATCCGCCGCTGTCCCCCGCCCGCGGTGCTGGTGGTGGACGATGTGATCACCACCGGGGCGACCCTCCAGGCGGCGGCAAAGTGCCTCGCCACCGTGGGTGCCGAGCGGGTGAGCGCCGTGGTCGCCGGGGCCACGCCGCTGCCCTCCTCGCGAAAGCTGCCCGGTGTGGCTACCATGAGAACCCACAACTCAACCCCAGTCGAAAGGGAGCCGCCATGGATGTGACCATCAGCAGCAGCGGGATTCAGGTGTCGCAGAGACTGGGGGAGACCACCCGAACGAAGGTGGGCAAGCTCAACCGCTACTTGTCGGGCATCGATCACGCCACAGTTCGGTTCAGCGAGGAGAAGAACCCCCGCATCGCCGAGCCCGACATCTGCGAGGTCACCCTGGAGGGCCACGGCTACCACATCCGCAGCCGGGTCAACGGCCCCACCCCGTTCGCCGCATTGGACCGGGCCATCGCCAAACTGGAGCGCCAGCTCCGCCGCACCAAGACCCGCCGGGTAGACCGCCAGCACCACTCCCGCGAGCGCCGAGCCAGCTAGCCCTCCAGGTACGGTTCCGCTGACTGAATGGCGGGGATGCGGCGGTAGAGTAGCCGCAGCATGAGTGTGTTCAACAAGATCCTGAACACCGGTGAGGGCAAGAAGCTCAAGGCACTCGAAGACCTGGTGCCCGACATCAACGCGCTCGAACCCGAGACCAAGGCGCTGTCGGACGATGCGCTGCGGGCCCGTACCGGGGAGTTCCGCCAGCGTTTGGAGAACGGCGAGGATCTCAACGACCTGCTCATGGAGGCCTTTGCGGTGGTGCGGGAGGCGGCCTGGCGGGTGATCGGCCAGCGCCACTACGACGTGCAGCTGATGGGGGGCGCGGCCCTGCATTTCGGCTGGGTGGCCGAGATGCGAACCGGCGAGGGCAAGACCCTGGTATCCACGCTTCCGGTCTACTTGAACGGCTTGGCTGGCAAGGGCGTACACGTGGTGACCGTGAACGACTACCTGGCTGCTCGCGACGCCGACTGGATGGGGGCCATCCACCGCTGGCTGGGCCTCTCTGTGGGCCTCGTGGTCCCCGGCGAGCGGGGTTCGGAGTTCAAGCGCGAGCAGTACGACTGCGACATCACCTACGGCACCAACAACGAGATGGGATTCGACTACCTGCGGGACAACATGGCGATGTCGGCCGACCGCCGGGTCCAGCGGGGCCACAACTACTGCATCGTCGACGAGATCGACTCCATCCTCATCGACGAGGCCCGTACCCCTCTCATCATCAGCGGGCGCTTGGCCGACGCGGCCAAGACGTACTACAAGTTCGCCAGCGTGGTGCGGGGACTGCGGCGCGACGTCCACTACGACGTGGACGAGGAGAAGCGCATCGTGGCCCCCACCGAGGACGGGGTCCACGCGGTGGAGCGGGCGCTGGGAGTGGAGAACCTCTACGAGTCGGTCAGCGCCAATCTGGTGCACCAGCTCCAGGCCGCCCTGCGGGCCAAGGAGCTGTACCACCGGGACAAGGACTACATCGTGCAGCGGGGCGAGGTGAAGATCGTCGACGAGTTCACCGGGCGGATCCTCGACGGTCGCCGCTGGTCGGAGGGGCTGCACCAGGCGGTGGAGGCCAAAGAAGGGGTGAAGATCAAAGAGGAGAACCAGACCCTGGCCACCATCACCCTCCAGAACTACTTCCGGCTCTACGACAAGCTGGCCGGGATGACCGGCACCGCGGTGAGCGAGGCCAACGAGCTGTTCGGCACCTACGGCCTGCACGTGGTTCCGATCCCCACCAACCTGCCGGTGGTCCGGGCCGATCAGGGCGACCTCATCTACAAGAGCGAGAACGGCAAGTTCGACGCCCTGGTGGACGACTTGGTGGAGCGCTATGAGCGGGGCCAGCCGGTGCTGGTGGGCACGGTGTCGGTGGAGAACTCCGAGAAGCTGGCCGACGTGTTGAACAAGCGGGGCATCCCCCATGAGGTGCTCAACGCCAAGCAGCACTTCCGGGAGGCCGAGATCGTGGCCCAGGCCGGTCGGCTGCACGCCATCACCGTGGCCACCAACATGGCCGGGCGAGGGGTGGACATCGTGCTGGGCGGCAACCCCGAGGCCATGGCCCGCCGCGATGTGGCCGCCGAGGGGCTCGATCCGGCCAGCCCTGAGGGCCAGACCCGGGCCGGTGAGCTGCTGGAGAAGTACGAGGCCGAGTGCGGGGCCGAGGGCGAGAAGGTGCGGGAGCTGGGCGGGCTCTACGTGCTGGGCACCGAGCGCCACGACAGCCGCCGCATCGACAACCAGCTCCGGGGCCGCTCCGGGCGCCAGGGCGATCCGGGCGAGAGCCGGTTCTACCTCTCGTTGGAAGACGACCTCATGCGGATCTTCGCCACCGGGGCCATGAACTGGGTGATGGACAAGGCCCTGCCTGAGGACGTGCCCATCGAGGCCAAGATGGTGACCAAGGCCATCGAGCGGGCCCAGGGCACGGTGGAGCAGAAGAACGCCGAGGCCCGCAAGAACGTGCTCAAGTACGACGAGGTGCTCAACGAGCAGCGCAAGGTGATCTACAAGCGCCGGGCCCAAATCCTGTCGGGCGGCGACCTGCGGGCCGAGGCCCTGGAGCATTTGGGCGAGGCAGTGGACGCCGTGATCACCGGGCACTGCACGTCGGAGGACCCCGGCGACTGGGATCTGGAACAGCTCGAAACCGAGATCCGGGTGCTGTGGCCATCCCAGATGGGCGCCGACCAACTGGGTGATGTGGCCTCCACCGATGAGCTCTACGAGGTGCTGGTGGGCGAGGCGGTGTCCCACTACGAGCAGCGGGAAGAGCAGGTCGGCGAAGAGGCCATGCGGGAGGTGGAGCGCCAGATCATGCTGCGCATCATCGACCAGCGCTGGCGGGAGCACCTCTATGAGATGGACTACCTCAAGGAGGGCATCAACCTGCGGGCGCTGGGCCAGAAGGACCCCCTGACCGAGTGGCAGCGGGAGGGGTTTGAGATGTTCGGCCAGATGATGGCCGGCGTGGCCCGGGACTTCGTCACCTACATCATGCATGTGGAGGTCAACGTGGAGTCCCCGGCCCGCGCCGACGACGCCGGCACCAGCAACGTCACCGAGTCGGGCCCGGCCGACCCGTCCACTCAGCCGTCGCTGGCCCGGGCCGGCGCTCAGGCCGCCTTGGCCAGCACCGCGGCCGCCCCCGCGGTGGTGGAGGAATCGACGCCCAGGTCGAGGACGCCGATTGTGAAGTCGGACTTCGAGAAGACCCCTCGCAACGCCCCCTGTCCGTGCGGATCAGGCCGCAAGTTCAAGCAGTGCCACGGGCGCTGAACGCGCCAGTCCAAGAGCCCCCGTGCCTGACTTCACCGGCGACCTCGCCCTGCTCCGATCCAAACTGGACGAAGCCCGGCGCTACCTGCACATCGACGATCTGATCGCCCGGCGCCCCCAGCTGGAGGAGGCCGCGGCCGCCCCCGGCCTGTGGGACGACCCCGACCGGGCCCGCAAGGTCACCAGGGATCTGGCCGAGCTGATGGAGGACTTGGAGCTGTTCGCCGGGTTGGAGGCCGCCCTGGACGACGCCGACACCCTGCATCTGCTGGCGGTGGAGGAGGACGACGAGTCGCAGACCCCCGAGATCGCCCAGATGCTGGACTCCCTGAGCGCAAAGGTGGACGATCTGGAACTGCGGTCGCTGCTGGGCGGCGAGCACGACGACTCCGACGCGGTGTGCGAGCTCCACAGCGGCGCAGGGGGCACCGACGCCCAGGACTGGGCCGAGATGCTGTTGGGCATGTACCAGGGGTGGGCCGAGCGCCGCGGCTTCGACTTCAAGGTGGACTCGGTGTCGGAGGGCCAGGGGGCAGGCATCTCCTCGGCCGACTTCACCATCTCGGGGCGCAACGCCTACGGCCTGTTGCAGTCGGAGCGGGGGGTGCATCGGCTGGTGCGCATCTCGCCGTTCGACTCCGACGCCCGCCGCCACACCGCGTTCGCCCAGTTCAAGGTGGTGCCGTTCTTCGACGAGGTGTCCGACGAGGTGGACATCGAAGACAAAGACCTGCGGGTGGACACCTTCCGGTCGTCGGGGGCGGGCGGGCAGCACGTGAACGTGACCGACTCGGCGGTGCGGATCACCCATCTGCCCACCGGCGTCGTGGTGTCGTGCCAGAACGAGCGCAGCCAGCACCAGAACAAGGACCGGGCCATGCAGATCCTGGCCGCCCGTCTGGCCGATTTGAAGCGGGCCGAGCGAGAAGCCGAGATCGCCGGGCTGGCCGGCGACTACCAGAAGGCCGAGTGGGGCAGCCAGATCCGCTCCTATGTTCTGCACCCCTTCCAGCAGGTCAAAGACAACCGCACCGATGTGACCATCGGCAACGTGGAGGGGGTGCTGGCTGGCGACCTCGACGAGCTGATCGAGGCCTACCTGCGGTGGAGGAGAATGTCGTGACCGCGGCTTTTCCCAGCCCCGAGGGTGCGCTATTGCCACCCGGTGCCGGTGGTAGCGTGGATCGAGCGTTCCGGCTTGCCGATGCGGGTTCTCTGCCGGGGCCGCAGTTCGGGGAAAGCGGAGAAAGCATCGCATGATCAGAATGGAGAACGTCACCAAGGTGTACAAGGGCGAGGTGCTCGCCCTGCAAAACGCCTCCTGCGAAGTGCAGCGCGGCGAGTTCGTCTTTCTGGTGGGGCCGTCGGGTTCGGGCAAGTCCACGTTCATGCGCCTGCTCAACAAAGAGGAGAAGCCCGACCGAGGCCGGATTTTCGTGGCCGGCAAGGACATCGGGGAGCTGCCCAGCTGGAAGGTGCCCTTTCTGCGCCGCAACATCGGCTGCGTCTTCCAAGACTTCAAGCTCTTGCCCAACAAGACCGTGGTGCAGAACGTGGCCTTCGCGCTGGAGGTGATCGGCCGGCCCCGCAGCGTGATCAAAGAGAAGGTTCCGGCCATCTTGGAGCTGGTGGGCCTGTCCAAGAAGATGCACAACTTTCCCGATGAGCTCTCGGGCGGGGAGCAGCAGCGGGTGTCCATCGCCCGGGCGTTTGTGAACCGGCCCCTGATCCTGCTGGCCGATGAGCCCACCGGGAACCTCGATCCGAACACCTCGCTGGGCATCATGACGCTGCTCGACCGCATCAACCGCACCGGCACCACCGTGGTGATGGCCACCCACGACCGCAGCATCGTTGACAAAATGCGCCGCCGGGTGGTGGAGCTGGACCGGGGCCAGATCGTCCGGGACCAGTCCCGGGGCGTCTACGAATAGCCCATGAGTTTGAGGGTTCACGGCCACCGGGGCCAGTGGGCGGGCGGTAGCCGATGAGCCTCAAGCTGGACTATGTGCTGCGGGAGACGGCCAGCAACTTCCGCCGCAACATCACCCTCACGCTGGCCACCGTCATCACTGTCACCATCTCGCTGACGCTTCTGGGCGCCGCCCTGCTGTTCGGGGACGCAGTGGACAACGCCACCGTCCGCTGGAAGGACGGTGTGGAGTTCATCGTGTTCGTGGACCCCGAGATCAGCCCCGAGCTGGAGGAAGACATCCGCCGCCAGCTCGCGGATTCCCCTGAAATCGGCGGGTTCACCTACATCGACAAAGACGAGGCCTACGCCGAGGTCCAGGATCTGCTGGGCGACTCGCCCGAGCTAGTGGAGGTGATCACCCCCGAGCGGCTGCCGGCCTCGTTCCGGGTCAAGCCCACCGACACGCTGCCGGAACGGGTGGACGAGCTGGCCGCCGCCTTCCGCACCCAGCCGGGGGTGGCCAAGGTGGTCACGGCCAGCGAGACCATCCGGGCTATCGAGGACCTGTCCAGCGGATTGCGCCAGCGGGTGATCATCATCGCCATCGTGCTGCTCGTGGCCGCCGCCGTGCTGATCTTGAACACCATCCGCATGGCGCTGTTCTCCCGCCGTCGGGACATCGAGGTGATGAAGCTGGTGGGGGCCACCAACTGGTTCATCCGGGTGCCGTTCATGTTCGAGGGGCTCATCCAGGGGCTCATCGGCGGGGTGATCGCCATTCCGCTGATCTGGCTGACCAACAACTTCTTCAGCGTGATCAACGACGATGTCTCGCTGGAGCTGCTGCGGGGCTTCACCGTCGACCCGTCCCGAGTGTGGGCATTGGGCTTCCAGATGGTGGGGCTGGGCGCGGTCGTGGGCACGGTGGGCTCGGGCATCGCGGTCAGCCGCTTCCTCGACACCTGACGGGCTGCATCTCGCTGGCCGTAGTAAATTCAGGGCTGACGAAAGGAGCAGCAGATGGCCCAGCAGGTTCGAGCCGTAATCGCCAAGGCCAAGGGCGAGCCGGTCAGCATCGAGACCATCGAGGTGCCCGACCCCGGGCCGGGCGAGGCCCTGGTGGCCGTGCAGGCCTGCGGTGTGTGCCACACCGATCTGCACTATCGGGAGGGGGCCATCAACGACGAGTTCCCCTTCTTGTTGGGCCATGAGGCGGCCGGGGTGGTGGAGTCGGTGGGCGACGACGTGACCAACGTGGCCCCCGGCGACTTCGTGATCCTCAACTGGCGGGCGGTGTGCGGCAATTGCCGGGCGTGCAACCGGGGGCGGCCGTGGTATTGCTTCGCCACCCACAATGCCACCCAGAAGATGACGCTGGGCGGCCAGGAGCTGTCGCCGGCTTTGGGCATCGGGGCCTTCGCCGAGAAGACGCTGGTAGCGGCGGGCCAGGCCACCAAGGTCAACCCGGAGGCCAGCCCCGAGGTGGCCGGGCTCATCGGCTGCGGTGTGATGGCCGGGCTGGGCGCGGCCATGAACACCGGCGGTGTGGGCCGAGGCGACTCGGTGGCGGTGTTCGGCTGCGGCGGCGTGGGCGATGCGGCCATTGAGGGATCGCGCCTGGCCGGCGCCCACACCATCATCGGAGTGGACATCGACGATACCAAGCTGGAGTGGGCCAAAGAGTTCGGCGCCACCCACGTCATCAACTCCTCGCGGGAAGACCCAGTGGAGCGAATTCAGGAGCTGACCGGTGGGAACGGGGTGGACGTGGCCATCGAGGCCATCGGCCTGCCCCAAACCTACGAGCAGGCCTTCTATGCCCGGGACCTGGCCGGGGTGGTGGTGCTCGTGGGAGTGCCCAACCCGGAGATGCGGATCGATTTGCCGCTGATCGATGTGTTCGGCCGGGGTGGGGCCCTGAAGTCGTCGTGGTACGGCGACTGCCTGCCGTCGCGGGACTTCCCCATGCTGATCGACCTCTATCTCCAGGGGCGGCTGAATCTGGAGCGGTTCGTTTCGGAGACCATCTCACTGGAGGACGTGGAGGAGGCGTTCCACGCCATGGAGCGGGGTGAGGTGCTCCGGTCAGTGGTGGTGGTCTAGGGCTCTCGGGGGGAGCAGGGCAAGATTCCTTTTGACCCCGGCGGGGCGCGGTCGCTACGCTGTTCTGTTGCGGGTGGGGCTTCTGGGGCCTATGAGGCTTGAGTTGACTACCAAGTCTGCTCTCGACGGAGGCACCCGACATGCCTGGACTGAACCTGACCACGATCGTTACTTCCATCATCGTGCTGCTGCTGCTCGCATTGCCGTTTGTCGCCGCCCGGCTACCGCACTCCCGCCGGTTCGCACCCCGATACACCGATCAATCGGGCCCCGGACCGGGCTTCACCTACGCCCTGGTTCCCCCCGGAGGCCATCCCGAAGAAGCCGACGGGCAAGAAAGGGGCACCTGGCAGTGGTGTCTCGCGTTCATCCCCGAGGAGACCTCCGACGGCGGATCGGAGATGCCGCCGTGGTGGGCACCGGCCCCGCCGTGGAGCGCCACCGCGGAACTGGGTGGGGATTTCACCCGCGACGCCGATGCCCTGCAAGCGGTGTTCGAGGAAACCATCTCCTATCCCGCGGCGAGGTCAACTGGCGGATAGAGCATTCCCCGCCCCGAGATGGGGCGGTTGGAGCATCATTGGACATGGCCGAAGACCGGCACCGAGATCGGCGGCTGGCCATGGTGCGCCGCCAGATCGAAGGTCGAGGGGTTGGCGACCCGCGGGTTCTGGCCGCCATGAGGTCGGTTCCCCGCCACCGGTTCGTGTCACGGGCCCTGGCGAGCGATGCCTATAGCGACCATCCGCTGCCCATCTCGTCGGGCCAGACCATCTCGCAGCCCTACATCGTGGCCCTCATGGCCGAGGCCGCGGCCATTGCGCCCGACGACCGGGTGCTGGAAGTGGGAACCGGCTCGGGTTATGGGGCCGCGGTGCTGGCTGAGCTGGCCGCCTCAGTCATCACCGTGGAGCGCCATCGAAAGCTGGCCGACGCCGCGGCCCGAGTGCTGGGCGAACTGGGATATGCCAACGCCACCGTGGTGTGCGCCGACGGGTCGCAGGGCCATCGGACGGGCGCCCCCTACAACGCAGTGGTGGTCACTGCCGCAGCCCCCAGCATCCCACCGGCGCTCATCGACCAGCTCGCCCACCGCGGGCGGCTGGTCATCCCCGTGGGCCCCCCGTCTCTGTCCCAGAACCTGACCCTCGTCACCCGAACAGGAGACAAGACCACCTCCAAAAGGTTCTGCCCAGTCAGATTCGTCCCTTTGGTATCGGAGGACGGGTAGCGTTTGGGGGTGCTGCGGTTGAGTGAGGAGGTTTACTCGGAGATTGTTGCCCATGCGCTGTCGGGGTTGCCGAATGAGGCTTGTGGGCTGCTGGCGGCATCGGCGGGAGGAGAGCGGGTCGACCGGTTCTTTCCGGTGCGGAATGCCGCGGAGTCGAGCCAGATCTACCGGCTCGATGACGCCGAGTATCTCCAGGTGGAGCGGACTGCGGATGACGAGGGGCTGACGCTGGTGGCGGTGATGCACTCCCACACCCACACCACCGCCTATCCGTCGCCCACCGATGTGAGCGACGCTTCGGCGTTCGACCCGTTCGGAGCGCTGCTCTATGTGATCGTGTCGCTGAAGGATCCTGAGCCGGCGCTGCGCTGCTACCGCATTCTCGACGGGGCCATTGCCGAAGAACCGGTGGTCGTCGAGGGGTAGGCGTCGGGGTAATCTGAGGCCTGTGGCTGCGCACAAATCGGTGATTGATCTCATCGGGAACACCCCGATGGTGGACGTCACCGAGCTGTCCCCGAACCCGGCGGTGGCCATCCACGTCAAGCTGGAAGGGGTGAACCCGGCTGGGTCGGTGAAGGATCGGGTGGCCCGGGAGATGATCCTCGAAGCCGAGGCCGACGGCACGCTGGCGCCGGGCCGCACCATCATCGAGCCCTCGTCGGGCAACACCGGGATCGCACTGGCCATGATCGCCCGGCTCCGGGGGTACCCGATCAAGATCGTGATGCCCGAGAACGTCTCGGCCGAGCGCCGCCAACTGCTCGAGGTGTTTGGGGCCGAGATCATCTGGTCGCCGGGTGCCGAGGGGTCGAACGGGGCCGTCCGCTTGGCCCAGAACCTGGCCGACGACAACCCCGAGTGGGCGTTCCTCTACCAGTACGGCAACGAGGCCAACCCCCGGGCCCACTACAACAGCACCGGCCCGGAGATCTACGCCGACTGCCCCCAGATCACCCACTTCGTGTCGGGACTCGGTACCAGCGGCACCCTTATGGGCGTGGGCGCCTACCTCAAAGAGCGCAAGCCTTCGGTGCAGGTGCTGGCGGTGGAGCCTCCCGCGGGGGAGATGGTGGACGGCCTCCGCAGCTTGGACGACGGGTTCATCCCCCCGGTCTATGAGAAATGGGGCGGCGACCAGCTGTTGGACGGCAAGCGCATCGTGAGGCCCCGGGAATCGATCGAGTGGACCCGGCGACTGGCCGAAGAAGCGGGCATCTTCGCCGGCATCTCCACCGGCGCTGCGCTGGCCGGGGCCGCCCGGGTGGCCGAACGCACCGATGAGGGCACGGTGGTGGTGGTGTCGGCCGACGGGGGTTGGAAGTACCTGTCCACCGGAGCGTGGACCGACCCGATCGACCAGGTGACAGCCCGAGCCGAGTCGATCATCTACTTCTGAACGCCGATCACAAAAAAATCACCACTCGACGGGTTTTCTGATCCTTGATGTGCTATAAGCCCCCTGCGCTGCTAGGATTCAGACACCCAAACCACACCACCACGCTGGAGCACAGCTCCAGCCGAACGGCCTCGACTCATCCCGCCAGAGTCGAGGCCGTTCCTCTTGCACGCTCTTGTATCGTGCCCCTTGATGTGTTGGGAGTCGATGGGAGTTACTCGGTATGAGGTGCGACGCATGGGAATAGGTCGAACATGAGAGGCGACGGACGGGCGGCCAACGAGCTGCGGCCCATCGGTTTCGAGCGAGATTTCACCGAGATGGCCGATGGCTCGGTGCTGGTCTCGTTCGGACGCACCCGGGTGCTGTGTACCGCGTCGGTCGATCCCGATGTGCCCCGGTGGATGAAGGGCCGGGGCAAGGGCTGGGTGACGGCTGAGTACTCGATGCTGCCGGGGTCGTCGCCCGAGCGGGTCAACCGGGAAGCGGCCCGGGGCCGCCAGTCGGGTCGCACCCAGGAGATACAGCGGCTGATCGGCCGCTCGCTGCGGGCGGTGACCGATGCCGCCAAGCTCGGCGAGCGACAAGTGATCTGCGACTGCGACGTGCTCCAAGCCGACGGCGGCACCCGCACCGCGGCCATCAGCGGGGCCTACGTCGCCCTGCACGACGCCCTCAGCCGCCTGCTGGCCGCAGAACAGATCGAGGAGCACCCGATGATCGAGGCCTGCGCCGCGGTGTCGGTGGGGATCATCGACGGAACGCCGTCGCTCGACCTCCCCTATGTGGAGGATGTGGCTGCCGAGGTTGACATGAACGTGGTCATGACCGAGTCGGGCCGCTTCATCGAGGTGCAGGGCACCGCCGAGGGCCAGCCGTTCCGCCGGGACCAGTTGGATGCGCTGCTGGACTTGGCTGGCACGGGGATCACCCAGATCATCAAGCGGCAGAACCAGTTGCTGGCCGACCCGCCGCTGCCCCGTTGAATTCCGGCCCGTTGAGCTTCGCCCCGGGCGAGCAACGGCAGTTGGTGGCGGCAACCGCCAACCCGCACAAGCTGATGGAGATCGCGGCCATCCTGGGATCGGCGGTTGAGCTGCTGCCCCGGCCCGCCGACCTGGGCGAGATTGTGGAGGACGGCGACACTCTGGAGGCCAACGCCCGGCTGAAGGCGGTCGCGGTGTGCGGGCACACCGGAAGGGCTGCGGTGGCCGACGACACCGGGCTGGAGGTGGTCGCCTTGGGAGGAGCGCCGGGAGTGAGGTCGGCCCGCTATGCCGGCGAGCACGCCGATGACGCCGACAACCGGGCCCGGCTGCTGATCGAATTGCAGGGGGTGGCCGACCGGTCGGCTCGCTTTCGCACGGTGGCAGTGGTGGTCTTCCCGGACGGCCGCGAGCTGCTGGCCGAGGGCACAATCACCGGGACCATCGCCGGCGCGCCCCGAGGAGACGGAGGTTTCGGCTACGACCCGGTATTCATCCCCGACGGGGGCGACGGCCGGACGTTTGCGGAGATGTCACCCGGCGAGAAGAACGCCGTCTCCCACCGGGGCCGGGCATTTCGCGCCTTGGCCGCCCAGTTGGGCCTGTAGCCTGTTAGCGCCTCGCGCCAGTGGCGGAACTTGGCAGACGCGCAGGGTTTAGGTCCCTGTGGGCGCAAGCCCGTGTGGGTTCAAATCCCACCTGGCGCACAAAGTGAATTGCCGGTGGATCGGGTGGCCGAGACGGCGTAGTGGGCCGGTACGATTGGGGTCATGACCAACCCTGCGATGTTTGAGCCGGGCAGCCCTGAGCGCGGCGCTTTCGAGATCTACAACCGGCTTTTGAAGAACCGAATCGTGTTTCTCGGAACCGACGTGAACGACGACATCGCCAACTACATCACCGCCCAGCTGCTTTACCTGGAGGGCGAGGATTCCGAGAAGGACATCTGGCTCTACATCAACTCGCCGGGCGGGTCGGTCACCTCGGGCATGGCCATCTACGACACCATGCAGTTCATCACCCCCGATGTGGGCACCATCTGTATGGGTTTGGGCGCCTCGATGGGCCAGTTCCTGCTGTGTGCGGGGGCGCCCGGCAAGCGCTATGCGCTGCCCCACGCCCGGATCATGATGCACCAGCCCTCGGGCGGCGTTCGGGGCCAGGCCACCGACATCGCCATCCAGGCCGAGCAGCACGCCTATGTGAAGTCGCTGCTGGCCGAGCGCATCGCCACCCACACCGGGCAGTCGGTGGAGCAGGTGGAGGCCGACTCTGACCGCGACCGCTGGTTCACCGCCGAAGAGGCCAAGCAGTACGGCATCATCGACCATGTGATCGTCAAGCGCGGCGAGATGCTCTGACCGATAGCCGGCTGACTCCTCCTTCCAGCTTCTCCGAACAGCTAGCCCCGCACGTCCAACCGCACCTCGCCGGGAATCCTGTCGGGATCGACGAAGACCACCGGGCTCTCCCAGTGCAGTTCCAGACCGCAGTGCTCCGCGGCGTAGCGGGCTAACTCGGAGGATGCCGTCCCGCTGTCTTCGAGTTGGGCTGCATCGAGCACGGCGCTCTCTTCTCCGCTGAACACCCCAATGATGCGCCTCGTCGTGTCGATGATGACGGCCAGCGACGGCTCGATCTCCAGCGGCGCCACCCGGTGAATGGCTTCCAGTTCGTTGACCACTGCCTCCGCGCCACTCGGATCTTCGGAGTAGTCCGCGGCCAGTGCGCCCCCCGGTCCGTAGGAAGTGGTCAGCCGGTCGCAGAAGGCGGTCAGGTCGGGCTGGGCGCCGCGCCCGCACGCGCCGAGGCCGAAAGCCCCCAGCATCGAGGCCCCGAGCAACAGCGCCAGGGCTACCGCAGTTGGCTGTTGGCGGGGGACCGCTGGCATCGTCAGCAGGCGTACACAGTCAGGAGTAGGCGGCAGCTTCTCGCAACTCACCGATGGCGTGGTCGAACCCCAACTCATCGGAGAACACGGCGCTGCCGGCCACGAACACCCCGGCGCCGGCCTTGGCCGCGGCCCCGATGGTGGACCGGCCGATGCCGCCGTCCACCTCCAATTCCACGTCGTGTCCGCCTTCGTCGATCATGGTCCGCACTTCAGCCACCTTTGACTCCATCGACTCGATGTACGACTGGCCACCCCAGCCGGGGTTCACCGTCATCACCAGCACCAGCCGGCACAGGTCGAGCACATGGGCCACGGCCGAGGCCGGGGTGGCCGGGTTGAGGGCCACGCCGGCGTCCATGCCCAGTTCACGGATGGCCCCGAGCGTGCGGTGCAGGTGAGGGCAGGCCTCGGCGTGAATGGTGAGCAGCTCGCAGCCGGCCTCCGCGTAGCGGGGGGCCAGCTCATGGGGCTCCTCCACCATCAAGTGGGCCTCGAACGGGAGCGACACCAAGGGACGGATCGAGGCGATCAGATCGGGACCGAAGGTGAGGTTGGGCACGAACCGGCCGTCCATCACATCCCAGTGGATCCGGTCGGCCCCGGCCTTCTCTAGCCCGATGCACTCCTCGCCCAAGCGGGCGAAATCGGCGGGCAGCACTGAAGGCGCGATCAACATATTCGAGGCCAAGACCTCTGCGGCCATAATCCGACCCTACCCGGTGCCGGTACGCGACAAGCGCACCTTTCCCGGCTTCGTCCGTTGGCCGGTTCAGCGCAGCATGCCGCCGTCGACGAATACGGGGCGGCCGCTCATGAATGCGGAGGCTTCGCTGGCCAGGAACACGGCGGCGCCCACCAGATCGTCGGGCTCACCCAGGCGGCCGAAGATGGTCTCAGCAGCCACCTCTTGTTCAAAGCGGGACCGGGCCTCGGGGTCGCGGGGCAGGATCATGTCGGTGGCCACCGGGCCAGGCACCAGCAAGTTCACCCGCACTCCTCGGCCGGCCCACTCCCGGGCCATGGTGGTGGTCCAGTTGGCCATGGCCGCCTTGACCGCGCAATAGGCGCCGATGCCCTCCATGGGCTGGAAGGCGCCCAGGGCGCCGATGTTGATGATCGATCCGCCCCCGTCGGCGGCGAGGTGATCGAGCGCTGCCTGTGACAAGAACAGCGGTCCCTTGAGGTTCACGGCCAAGATGTCGTCCAGTTCCTCGGGAGTGACCCGGGTGGTGACGTGGGGACGCAGCACCCCGGCGTTGTTCACCAGCACGTCGAGGCGGCCGAAGCGCTCGATGGTGGCCTCCAGCAGGGGCTTGTGCTGGTACAGTTGGCCGACGTCGAATTGGGCGGCCATGGCCTCGCCGCCAGCGGCGGTGATTTGATCGGCCAGGGCCTGGCAGGCGTCCAGCGTGCGGCTGGCCGCCACCACCTTGGCCCCGGCCTCGGCCAGCCCTAGGGCCAGGGCGTGGCCGATCCCACGGGAGGCACCGGTGACGATGGCCGCTTTTCCGGTGAGGTCGAACCTATCCATCGCTCTCCATTGTCTCTCGAACAGCCGCTTCCTGAGCAGCCAGCCAATGCTCGAGGCTGGCATCCTCCCAGTCGTCGGGGCCGTACACCGTGCGGGGCAGCGGGGTCATCAGGTGGGTGTCGCCGCCGGTGACGTATTCGGCCGATCGCTGCTCCCAGGCGGTGATCCGATCATCGGCGTCTCCCTCATCACACAGGCCCCGGGTGGTGTCCCGGTTCTGGCGGAAGGTGACGTGGGAGGCGACGTCGGTAGCCCACACCATCACCACCTCGTGCTGGTTGTTGAGCACCTCATACAGCCCGGTGGGGCGGTGGCCGTAGTCGGCCATAAGGGGAACCCGCTCCTGCACCACCGCGGCCAGAAACTCCAGCGGCGTGCCGGGCCGCACAGTGAGGATCTCGTTCACGAACAGCGTGCCGGTGATGCCCTCCTCGACGATCTCGGCGGTGTTCGGACTGCCGGGCACGCCCCCGCACAGCCGGTCGAACCCGCCCGAGCGCCACTGGGCGGCCTCGTCCCACCAATCGCCGTAGAACGCCTTGCGGCGCTTCAGGTTCAGGCGGTCGAGGTTCTTGGCCAGGCCCTTCCAACCCTCCGAACCGATGTCCCAGATGTTGATGACCTGGGGCCAGCGGCCTCCGCCCGCGCCCAGGATGTAGAAGGCGCCCTGGAGCCCGAACATCTCCGGCATGCGCAGCACCGGGTCTTGCCACAGGTGCTCCATGTAGTCGTACTGGCCCTGCCCGATGATGTCGACCACCTCGTACAAGTACAGGTCGCGGTTCATGGGGAGTCTCCGAGGTTCCTCGTGCTCATGCGCCAATGCTTCATCACCCGCCGACGATACTGGGCCGAGGCAGCCCAGTCGGGCGAGGCCAATCGTCTCCGAGGGTCTCCGGTAGTCTCCGGGCGTGCGGCGCGAGACCCAAGTGGAGCTCATCCGAGAGCTGTTGGCCCACCACGCCGCGGGCACCACGCAGTTGGCCGACGACGTGCTGGTGCTGCCCGCCGAGGTGTACACCAGCGAGTCCCACTGGCAGGTCGAGCGGGAGGCGCTGTTCCGCCGCCGACCGGTGGTGGCCTGCCTGTCGGGGGCGGTGGCGTCGGCGGGCGACTATGTGTCGCTCACCGTCGGCGGGGTGCCGGTGGTGGTGGTGCGGGGTGACGACGGGGTGCTGCGGGGATTCCGCAACGTGTGCCGCCACCGGGCCTCATCGGTGGTGAGCGGCTGCGGATCGGGGGCCGCGTCGCTGCGGTGTCCGTTTCACGCCTGGACCTACCGGCTCGACGGGTCGCTGCTGGCCCGGCCCCAGGCGGGGGAGGGGTTCGCCGGGACCGACGAGTCGGAGTTCGGCCTGGTGCCGGTGCCAGTGGGAGAGGCCAACGGCTTGGTGTTGGTGCGGCCCGAGGGTGGCGATCCGGTGGACGCCGCCGGGCTGGTGGGCGATGCCGTCCACGATCTGGACGACTTCGGCGTGGGCGGCTATGCGCCGTTCGACCGGTGGGAGTCGAGCTGGCCCTGCAACTGGAAGCTGCTGGTGGACACGTTCTTGGAGTCGTACCACGTGTTCTCGCTGCACCGCACCACGGTGGGCCGCTACTACCTGTCCCAGCCCATGACCTATCGGGGCTATGGCCCCAACCTGCGGTTCCAAACCTGCCAGAAGTCGATCCTGGAGCTGGCCGAAGCCCCCGAGGACCAGTGGGACCTGCTCAGCCGGGCCACCGTGGAGTACCTGATCGCCCCCAACACCATCTTGAGCCACAGCGTGGACCACTTCGCGGTTTACCAGTTTCTACCCACCGCCGTCGCCCACACCGACGTTACCATGACCCTCTACACCCCCGAGCCGGTCACCGACCGCACCCGCCCCCACTACGAGCGCACCCTGGAGCTCCACCAGAAGGTCGGCGCCGGCGAGGACTTCCCCCAAGCCGTCAAGATCCAGCAGTCCCTCTCCTCTGGCCTCGTCAGCGAAACCCTGGTCGGCCGCCACGAAGTCGCCCTCATCCACTTCCACCAAGCCCTGGATGAGCTGCTCGACGACAAGACTTGACGAATCGGGATGAGACAAAAGCCCTGATCAATAACCAAATGGAGCTTGCCATCACAACTGTCATACTCTAGACTGCCGTTGTATGACGATGGTTAGCTTCCGAGTGCCCCCAGAACAGGTGGAAAAAGCCAAAGAATGTGCAGAGTACATTGGCGTTGCCCTCTCCGAACTGTACCGCGAGGCGTTACGCCGCCACATCAACGCCATCTTGGCGGTGCGCGATGCCGAGATTTACGAGAAGATGCCGCTCACCGAGGAGGAGCTGTCAGCATTCGACTCCGTCCAATATTGGCTTCCAGCCGAAGACTGGTCTGACTGGATTGAGTGGCTCGATGCAAAGGGGTGAGATTTGGTTCGCCGAAACCCCAAATGGTGACCGGCCAGTGCTCGTCATCACACGCGATCCGGTCGCGGCTCGCATCGGAGGTGTAGTTGCTGCCGAGCTCACCCGCACGATCCGGGGTATTGCATCGGAGTTGCCCTTGACCGTTGAAGATGGTGTCCCAGTCGAAAGTGTCGTCAGCTTTGACAATATTCACACCATTCAGCGCCACGCCTTCCGACGCCGTGTTACCCAGCTCAGCCCTGTCCGCATGGAGCAGGCCTGCCAGGCCCTCAAAGCCGCCACCGGGTGCTAGCGGATTGTCAAGCCGGTCGGCTATGCCCGGTTAGCCCTCTTGGGCGAAGTTGACGACCAGCGGACCTACTTCAGCTTCCTCTGCATCGAACCACATCGCGATGGCGTCGCGGGCAGTTGACTCGACCTTGGCGCGTCGCCGAGCCTGAGAGTGGCAGCCGGGCAGATGGTCAGCCCTAATCGCCCACCACCTGCCGGAGCGGACGACCGTGAGGTGGTGAGTGTCGCTCACCCACGGTTGTGCATCGGTCTCGGGTGCTTGCGACATGGCGGCTCCTTTTCTGCGTCCTTGATCAGCCCTTCAGCAGTGAACCGAGAAATCTCCTTGTGGCGGGGGATTGTCAGTATCGTGTTGCCCAAGCACCAGACCTCATGTTTGGCGCCCTTGCGCCGCAGTTCAAGCATAAGCCCTTTCTTTGGGCAATCCGCCGAAGTTCCTTCAATAGGTCCACCTTCTTCATTTGACTCTCCGTAGCTCAGTTCCTTAGAACCGGGCTACGTTCGAAGCATGCCCCACCGGAATCTCCCCGTCTCCCAGCGCCTGAGAAGTCTCTTCCAGAGCCGATAGCCGTTCGGCTGCCTCAACGTCCCGTTGGGCGTCATGCCGTGACGACTGCAATTGCTCGCGGGCTGCACGCTCGGCTGCCGACTTGCTGTCCCTGCGGCTCAGCTCGGCCAACACTTCCGTCTTGAATGCCCCAACTTGGTCTCGGCCCGCCCAATCTCCTTGAGCCGGTCCCGTAACCCACCCCCCGACAATCCAGCCACGTCTACGCCTGCAACACATACCCCGCCATTCTGGCAACCGCCAGAATCAGCAAGTTCCTTGTCATAGCCGGAAATAGGCGTGGATTTCATGAAGCTCATCCTACCCGCCACCAGTGACACTTACCCACGAAAATCACCCCTAATCAGGACAAACTTCGAAAATAATGCTGTCTTTTGAATAATCTCTGATTTCATGGCTATGGGGACCTTCCCATGTTGAGTGTCGTGGCCCTAGGCGCGGTTTGTGAAGTGCGGGAGGACGACTCTGCGGCTTATGCAGACCAGCCTGTTCCCGAGTTGCCCGCCGTAGGAGGGCGGTTCATGCCATACCATCCTGACCTTCAGATTCGAGAAGACCCTGATGGGCCGAAACCGATGACGCTTCACTTCAGCCTGACCGAGTTCGCCGACCTGAGCGATGGCCAGCGGGTCACACTCCGAGACGATCGTGGCTTCAGTGGCTCACTTCATGCTGTCAATTGGGATCCCGACACAGGCGAAGTGATCGATGCCTCCTGGCATCGGGGCTCCAGGCTCGAATCCCTGGTGAGCGACCCGTGGCGCTTCGAGACCCGTGAGGGCCTCACGAGGAGAGTGATCGCTGCCCTCGACCCGGATGACGACCAGGAGTGGTTCGAGTGGGTCGTGGGCCGACTGGATTCTCTTGGCATAGAGATTGATCCAGCATCCGTGGAAGCCGCGCCATATCGGGTTGAGTTCGGCACCCGAGTTCTAGAGGAACTGGAGAAACGGGGACGCTGAGCGCGCTAGCCGAATTGCTCGGCTTGCCAGGCTAGGGCGGCTTTGAAGCCTTGGGTGCGGATGAGGTGGCCGAATTGTTGGGCGTCGGGGGACTGGTGGGCGATGACGTTGTGCTCGCGGGCTAGCTCTTGAGCCATGGTGTAGCCCATCAGCTCCAGGACCTTGTTGCAGATGGCCTTGTTGGCGGCGGAGATGTCGTTGGGCACGGTGGCGGCCCGGCGGGCCAGGGCGTGGGTGTGGTCGGCCAACTCGTCGGCGGGCACGGCCTCCAGCACGAACCCGGCCCGGGCGGCGGTGGCGCCGTCGATCATGTCGCCGGTGAGCAGCAGGCGCTTGGCCCACTGGGGTCCGGCCAGATAGGTCCACATGTGGGTGGACGGGGAGGCCATCGAACGCACGATGGGGTAGCCGAACTGGGCGTCGTCTGAGCAAACGGTCATGTCGGCGTGGAAGGCGATATCGGTGCCCACTGCCAGGCAGTAGCCCTGCACCGAGGCGATGACTGGGGTGCGCAGTCGCCACATCTCCTCGAATCGCCGGAACGGCTCTACCAGGGCTAACTCCTGCTCGAAGGAGCGTGAGTCGTAGTCCAGGTCGATCTCGTCGGGGTCGAGGTCGATCCCCGAGCAGAACGCCCCGCCCGCGCCCTGGATCACGATGGCGCCGATCTCGGAGGCAGCGTCGGCCTCAGCGAGAGTGTCGAAGAGCTGCCCGAGTTGCGCCATGGTCAGGGCGTTACGTCGCTCGGGGCGGTTCAGGGTGATGTAGCGCACCCGCTCTCGGTCTTCTACGAGGATGGCGGGCTCTGATTCAGGAGTTTCAGACACGCAGCCGACGGTAGCGCGGCGGGCGAGGGTTCGAAGCCGCGCTCCAAGAAGGCAACGCCAAGACCCCAGCGGTACCCTGGTTTCGTGGACGATCTCGGTTACATCCCCTTCGACTGCGACAACCATTACTACGAGGCGGTAGACGCTTTCACCCGCCATGTGGACCCGGCCATGCAGTCTCGCTGTGTGCAGTGGGCCGAGGTGAACGGCCGCCGCTACCACCTGGTGGGCGGCCAGATCAGCCACGCAGTGGTGAACCCCACCTGGGACCCCATCGCTCTGCCCGGCGCCATGCACGACTACTTCCGGGGCAACCCCGAGGGCCGGAATCCGGCCGAGATGCTGAGCAAGCGGGAGCCGCTGCCCCGCTACTACGTGGACGACCGGGACGCCAGGGTAAACAAGGTCCACCAGCAGGGGCTCCAGTCGGTGTGGTTGTTCCCCACCCTGGGCGTGCTCTACGAGGAGCTCATCAAAGAGGACATCGAAGCGGTGTGCGCCCTGTTCGGCGGGTTCAACCGCTGGTTGGACGAGCAGTGGGGCTTCGCCTACCGCGACGCCATCTTCGCCGCCCCCTACATCGCGCTGGGCGATGTTGACTGGGCCTGCCAGGAACTGGAGTGGGCCATCGACAAGGGCGCCCGCACCATCGTGATGCGCCCCGCCGCGGTGTGGACCGCCGACGGATTCATGTCGCCGGCCGACGAGCACTTCGACCCGTTCTGGGCTCGGGTGAACGAGTCGGGCATCTGCGCGGTGGTCCACGCCGGCGACAGCGGCTACACCACCCACGGCTACGACGTGGACGGGTTCGCCTCGGCGGGCATGGCCAAGGGCCGCAAGTACAAGCCCAGCATCAAGGCCTACAACATCGAGCGGGCCGCCTACGACTACCTGATCACCCTGGCGTTGGAGAAGCTGTTCGAGCGCTTCACCAACCTGCGCATCGCCTCGGTGGAGAACGGCTCGCAGTTCTTGGGCGACATGTTCCGCAAGCTCGACCAAGCCACCCGCAAGAGCATCGGCTGGTTCAAGGAAGATCCCTCAGAGCTGTTCCGCCAGCATGTGTGGATCAACCCCTTCTGGGAGGACGACGTGGCCGAGGTGGTCCACTACATGGGGCCCGACCGGGTGATCTTCGGCAGCGACTGGCCCCACATCGAGGGCATGCCCCAGCCCCTCGACTACCTGGTGGAGCTCAAGGACAAGGGCTTCGACGACGCCACCAAGCAGAAGATCCTCCTCGACAACGTCACCGAGCTGAACCAGCTCCAACCGGCCTAGCTTCGGCCTGGGGCCAACCGTCCAGAAGCCAACCGGCCTAGCTTCGGCCTGGGGCCAACCGTCCAGAAGCCAACCGGCCTAGCTTCGGCCAGCGTTGCCCTGCTAGCCGGTGGGGTCGAAGTGGGGGTGGAGAAGGCCGTAGCGGGCGATGGCGTCCTTGGCCACTGACGGGTCGAGGCTGCCCTCGGCGGCCAGGGCACTCAAGATGGTCGCAGTCACGCTGTCGGCGTCGGTTTCGAAGAAGCGGCGCAGCGACTCGCGGGTATCGGAGCGGCCAAAGCCGTCGGTGCCCAGCGGTATGAACCGGCGGGGCACCCAGCGGGCGATTTGGTCGGGCACCATGGTCATGTAGTCGGTAACCGCTACCACCGGCCCCCGGCCCCCGGCGAGACGCTGGGTCACCATCGGCACCCGGGGCTCCACGTCGGGATGCAGTCGGTTCCATCGCTCTGCTTCCAGGGCCTCTTCTCGGGCCGCCTTGAAGGAGGGAGCGCTGAGCAGGTCCACCCCGATTCCGTAGCGCTCGGCCAGTTCGGCCTGGGCATCACGGGCGGCCTGGTGGGCGGTACCCGAGAAGACGATGGTGGCCTGCTGATCGGTGCCGTCCAACGAGTGATTCCACTGGTACAGCCCCGACAGGATGTGCTCGTCGCTGATGAAGTCGGCCCGGCGGGGCTGGCGGTAGTTCTCGTTGTAGATGGTGATGTAGTAGAAGACGTCCTCGCCGCCGCCGTTGCCGTACATGCGGTTCAGCCCGGCCCGCACGATGGCCCCCAGCTCATAGGCGAAGGCCGGATCGTAGGCGCAGCAGGCCGGCACGGTGGAGGCCAGCAGGTGACTGTGGCCGTCCTGGTGCTGCAAGCCCTCGCCCATCAAAGTAGTGCGCCCCGCGGTGGCCCCCATCAGGAACCCTCGGGCCCGGGAGTCGGCCGCCGACCAGATCAGGTCGCCCACCCGCTGGAAGCCGAACATGGAGTAGAAGGAGTAGAACGGCACCATCGGCACGCCCATGGTGGCGTAGCTGGTGGCCGCCGCCGTCCACGAGGCCAACGACCCCGCTTCGGTGATGCCCTCCTCCAGCAGCTGGCCGTCTTGTCCTTCGGCGTAGGACAGCAACAGGTCGTGGTCCACCGGCTCGTACAGCTGGCCCTGAGAGGCGTAGATCTTGAACTCTCTGAACAGCGAGTCCATGCCGAAGGTGCGGGCCTCGTCGGGAACGATGGGCACCACCCGGGCCCCGAAGTCCTCGTCTCGCATCATGTTGCGCAGCATCTGGGTGAACACCATGGTGGTGGACACCTCGCGCCCGTCCGAGCCCTCATCGTAATCCGAGAACAGCTTGTCGTCAGGCAGCTTGATGGGCCGGCGAATGTTCACCACCCGGATGGGAAGCGGACCGTCGAGCTCCCGGCGCCGGGCCATCAGGTACTGGTGCTCGGGGGAGTTCGGCAGCGGCTTGTAATACGGCGGGTTGGCGTCGTCCTCCAGGGCCTCGGCGGGGACTTCGTCTTCGAGATGGAGGCGGGATCGCAGCTCCATGAGCTGAGCGGTGGTCATCTTCTTGATCTGGTGGGTGGCGTTTCGGGCTTCGAGCCCCTCTCCCAGCGTCCAGCCCTTGATGGTCTTGGCCAGGATCACCGTGGGCCGGTCGGTGGCCTCCACCGCGGCCTTGTAGGCGGCGTAAAGTTTCAGATAGTCGTGGCCGCCCCGGGGCAAGTCCTCGAGCTGGCGGTCGCTCAGGTGGGCCACCATCTTTCGCAGCCGGGGATCGGGCCCGAAGAAGTTCTCCCGGATGTAGGCACCGGTCTCGGTGGCATAGCGCTGGTACTCCCCATCAACCGTGGTCATCATCTTCTCCAGCAGCACCCCGTCCACATCGGCGGCCAGCAGTTCGTCCCAGCGCGAGCCCCAGATCACCTTGATCACGTTCCAGCCCGAGCCCCGGAAGTTGCCCTCCAGTTCCTGGATGATCTTGCCGTTGCCCCGCACCGGCCCGTCGAGGCGCTGGAGGTTGCAGTTCACCACCCAGATGAGGTTGCCCAGCTTGGCCCGCCCGGCCAGCGAGATCGACCCCAGCGTCTCGGGCTCGTCGCACTCGCCATCGCCCACGAAGCACCAAACCTTGGAGTCACTGGTGTCCTCGATGCGCCGGTCGTGGAGGTAGCGGTAGAAGCGGGCATGGTAGATGGAGTTGATCGGCCCCAGCCCCATCGACACCGAGGGGTACTCCCAGAAATCGGGCATGAGCCGGGGATGGGGGTAGCTGGACAGGCCGCTGCCGCCGATCTCCATTCGGAAGTTGTCGAGATGCTCCTCGGTGAGACGGCCCTCCAGATAGGCCCGGGCGTAGATGCCCGGAGCGGCGTGGCCCTGGATGTAGACGGCGTCGCCGGGCAGCCCGTCCTCTTTGCCCCGGAAGAAGTGGTTGAACCCCACCTCGTAGAGGGCGGCCGATGAAGCGAAGGTGGACAGGTGGCCGCCGATCCCGTCGGCCCGCTTGTTGGCCTTGACCACCATAACCGCCGCGTTCCACCGGATGAAGGCCCGGATGCGGCGCTCGATGAACTCGTCGCCGGGGAAGAACGGCTGGTCGGCGGTGGGGATGGTGTTCACATAAGGCGTCTGCACCGTGCCGGAGAGGCCCGTGCCCAGTTCGTCGGCCCGGTCGAGGAGTCGGCGCAGCAGGTACCGGCCGCGCTGGCCCCCGGAGGAGTTGACCACCGCGTCGAGGCTGTCGAGCCACTCTCGGGTCTCGTCAGGATCGGTGTCGGGAAGCTGGTGTGAGAAATTCACGGCCACCGCCTAATGCTTTCAATTCTGGAGCGGTCGTGCCACCATAAGCCGATGTCTGATGCCGGAAAGCCCACTGTGGTGTACACCGACGGTGCCTGCCGGGGAAATCCCGGCCCCGGTGGGTGGGGTTGGGTGGTTCCCGACGGGCCGTCCGGGTCGGGCGGGGCGCCGCAGACCACCAACAACCGCATGGAGCTGATGGGAGTGCTGGAAGCGCTGCGATCGCTGGACGGGCCGCTGGAGGTGTACTGCGACTCCACCTACGTGGTCAACTGCTTCCGGGACCGGTGGTGGGAGGGGTGGATCCGCCGGGGATGGCGCACCGCCGACAAGAAGCCGGTGGCCAACCAGGACTTGTGGAAGCAGATCATCGAGCAGGTGGAGTCCCGGTCTATCGGCTTCCGCTGGGTGAAGGGCCACTCCGGCGACCGGTGGAACGACGAGGCCGACCGTCTGGCCACCGAAGCCGCCGACCAGCAGGACGTGGTGGAGGAGCAGTCGCTGTTCTAGCTGTTCTGGTTGTGGGCTAGTCGCTGTCGCCCTCGGGGCTGAAGAGGGCCACGAGCCGGTCCAGGGTGGCATCGATGGCCACCACCGCCTTTTCGGCGCCCATGAACTTGGTGAACCTCGGGAAGCGGGCGGTGCCGTAGTCGAATGTCTCGGTCACCCTGGTGCCGCCCTCCACTGGCGCCAACTCGTACCGCCAGCGATGGGCGGACAGATTGCACCACGCGATCAGCCGGTTCTCCTCGTACTCCACCACCTTGTTGGTCATCCGGTAGGAGATGCCGTTCTTCACCCCCATCCTGAACTTCGACCCCAGTCGCAGCGTCTCGGCCTCGCCCACTAGACCCTGCAAGGTTTCGGAGCCATCGATCTCTTGATGGCGGGACGGATCGGTGAGCACCGCAAAGATCTGCTCGGGTGATGCGGGCACCACTCGACTGGCCGAGATCATCTGGTCGCTCATGGCACGTCCTTCCTCAATGCTGCGGCCAACTCGGGGAAACGGAACTCGAAACCCGCTTCCATGAGAACGACGGGGTGGGCGCGGGAGCTGGCGAACAAGAGCTCGTTGGCCAGCTGTCGGCCCAAGAGGAGCTGCGGGCCGAGCGGGGGGACGGCGAAGATGGCGGGGCGGCGCATGGCCCGGCCCAGGGTGCGGGCGAACTCCCCGTTGGTCACCGGATTGGGGGAGCACAGGTTCACGGGGCCGCTCAAGTCGGACTCCAGGAGGAAGGCCAGCGCCCGTACCTCGTCGTCGAGCGCGATCCAGGGCCACCACTGCCGGCCTCGGCCCAGCGGCCCGCCCAGCCCGAGTTGGAATAAGGGCAGCATCCGAGTGAGAAAGCGCGCCCCGCTGCCCACCACCAGCCCGGTGCGGGCCAGGGCCACCCGGGTTCCGGCGTTGGCTGCCGTGGACGCCGCGGCCTCCCAGTCGGCGGTCAGGGCGGCCAGGAAACCGGTGCCGGGACCGGACTGCTCGTCGAGCATCTCGTTGCCCCGGTCGCCGTAGTAACCGACCGCCGAGCCGGCCACCAGCACGCTCGGCGGCTCGGTCGCCGCGCCCATGGCCTCCACCAGCAACTCGGTGGCGTTCACCCGGCTCTGGCGCAGTTCCCGGCGACGGCGCTGGGTCCAGCGGCGGTCGCCGATCCCGGCCCCGGCCAGGTTCACCACCCCGTCGACGCCGTCGAAGGCATCGTCGTCGATGTCGCCGGTGGCCGGGTTCCAGTAGCGGGTGTCGTCGGCCCGGGCGGCGGGGTCGCGCACCAGCCGGATCACCTCGTGGCCCGCCGATTGGAGATGGCGGACCAGCGCCGTTCCGATCAGCCCCGAAGCTCCGGCTACCGCCACTCGCATGGGAGCAGTGTAGGGGTTGCCTGCTGGGATCGTGCAGGCGACTTCTCGCCGCACGCCATGCCCGCTGAGCAGGGTGGGGACGGAGACCGGGCGACGGGATCGGAGAAAGCGCGGGTAGGATGGGGCCATGACAGAGCCCGGAGAACGCCAACCCTACGACGCAGATCAAAGCGGTGATATAGCAGAGGAACCCTCAAGCTCGTTTCGCGACCTGCTTCGGCAGATCAATGCCCGGATGGTGCTCGGCTTTTTGGCCGCGGTGGCGCTGGTCGTGTTCATCGCGCAGAACACCGACGACGCCGAGGTCAACTTCTTGTGGATGGATTGGAGCATTCCCCTGTTCCTGCTGCTGTTGATCACCGTGGCCTTGAGCGCGCTCTGCACGGTGATCGTCAGCTGGCTCGTGGGCCGCCGGCGCCACCCGGAGGTGGTCAGCATGTATATGGGCCGCCGGCGCCGGAGGCGCTGAACCCGCGGTGAGCACCCGGCGGCTGATCTTTTTGGCCCTCTTGTGCGGGGTGGCCATCTTGGTGGCGTTCTCGGTACAAGCGGTGCTTATCTTGCGTTGAGGCGAGGCCGGTAGGCTGGAAGTTGTGAGTTCTCGCTATGACGTGGTGGTGGTGGGCGGCGGTCCCGGCGGATACGCCGCCGCACTGTACGGCGCCGCTGCCGGTCTCGATGTCGCCGTGGTGGAGAAGCAGCGACTAGGCGGGACCTGCTTGCACGTCGGCTGCATCCCGGCCAAGGAGCTGCTGGAAACCGCGTCGGTGTACCGCACCGTGGCCCACGCCGATCAGTTCGGCATCGCCGCGGGCTCGCCGACGGTGGACATGGCCGCGGCCCAAGCTCGCAAGCAGAAGATTGTGGACCAACTCCACACGGGAGTGGGCAAGCTGTTGGAGGGCCGCAAGGTCACCCTTATCGACGGCTGGGGCTCGCTTGGTTCCAACCAGACGGTGTCGGTGTCGGGTGGCGAGTCGGGCGAGATGACGCTGAGCGCCGACCATGTGATCGTGGCCACCGGATCGGTGCCCCGCACGCTGCCCGGGTTCGAGGTGGACGGTGAGCGGATCATGACCAGCGATGAGCTGTTGTCCATCACCGAGTTGCCCGATCGAGCCGCAATCATCGGCGGCGGGGCCATCGGGTTGGAGTTCGCCTCCATGCTGGCCGATCTGGGGTCGCAGGTGACGGTGCTGGAGGCCCTGCCCCGGATTCTTCTGGGCGCTGACGACGACGTGGTGAAGATGCTGACCCGGGCCTTCAAGAAGAAGAAGATCGAGATCCGCACCGCGGTGTCCGTGAGCGGTTGCCGGAACTCCGGCGATGGGGTGGAGCTTGACATCGAAGGCGGCGACTCCCTGGCCGTGGACGCCGTGGTGTTGTGCGTGGGCCGTCGCCCGTTTACCGACGGGCTGGGCTTGGACGAAGCCGGGGTGGAGGTGGACGAGGGCGGCTACGTGGTGGTCGACGAGTACTGCCAGACCACCGTTGCTGGGGTGTATGCCGTGGGCGATGTGGTCCGCACGCCGCAACTGGCCCATGTGGCGTTTGCCGAAGCCATCATGGTGGTGAAGCACCTGTTGGGGGAGTCGCCCGCTCCGGTGGACTACGGCAGAGTTCCGTGGGCCATCTACTGCCACCCCGAGGTGGCCTTTGTGGGCCACACCGAGGCATCGGCCGAAGAAGCCGGATTCGACGTGGTTGCCTCTTCGCACCGCTTTATGGGCAATGGCCGGGCCATGATCGTGGGGGAGACCGATGGGCTGGTGAAAGTCATTGCCGCCCGCGACGGCGATGGAACCGGCGGGCGCATCCTCGGAGTCCACATGGTGGGTCCGTGGGTGACCGAGCAGCTCGGCCAGGGCTATCTGGCGGTGAACTGGGAGGCCACCGTGCCGGAGGTGGCCGAGTTCATCCAGCCCCACCCCACGATGAGCGAGTTGTTCGGCGAGACGGTGCTCTCGCTCACGGGCCGGGCCTTGCACTAGTGGTCATGAGGCCGGGGTAGACGAGACGGGATACGGCGAGGAGGCTCGATGTCTGAGGTCAGGATGCCGCAGTTGGGCGAGACGGTGGTGGAGGGGACCATCACCCAGTGGTTCAAGCAGGTGGGCGAGGAGGTGGCCGAGGACGAGCCGCTGTTCGAGGTTTCCACCGACAAGGTGGATTCTGAGGTGCCGTCGCCCATGTCCGGGGTCTTGGTGGAGATCGTGGCCGCGGAGGGCGACACCGTGGAGGTGGGCGCCGTGATCGCCATCTTGAGCGAAGACGGGGCGGGCGCGCCCGCAGCGCCGGCCCCGGCCCCAGCCTCAGCCGAGGCGCCGCCCGCACCGGCAGAGGCACCGCCGCCCCCGCCCCCCGAGCCTGCGCCCAGTGCTCCGGCGGCGGCTAGCGAGAGCGCCGCGGCGGTTGGCAAGGGAACCGTGTTGTCGCCGGTGGTAAGGCGGCTGATCGCCGAGAACGACCTTGACCCCTCCCAGATTGCCGGCACCGGCCGGGGCGGGCGCATCACCCGCTCCGACGTGGAGGCCCACATCGCTCAGCATCGCAGCACGGCCCGCTCGGCGGAACCCGCTGTGCCGTCAGATGCGCCCCCGCCGCCTACCTCCTCCCGCACCGTGGGTCGCGACACCATCGTCCCGCTCAGCAACATCCGCCGAATCACCGGCGAGCACATGGTGCGGTCCAAGTCGGTGTCGCCCCATGTTCTCACCGCAGTAGAGGTGGACTTCGAGGGGGTCGAGCAGGTGCGCCGGGCCCACCGGGAGTCGTTCAAGGCGGAGCATGGATTCAGCCTCACCTACCTGCCGTTCATCGCCCGAGCGGTGTGCGACGCCCTCCACGTCTACCCCCACATCAACGCCTCGGTGGGTGACGGCGAGCTGGTGGTCCACAACTACGTCAACTTGGCCGTCGCCGTCGATCTCGACTTCGAAGGGCTGCTGGCGCCGGTGGTGGTTGACGCCGACCGCAAGCGGCTGGTGCCGATCGCCGAGGAGGTGGCCGACCTGTCGCGGCGGGCTCGGGCCAAGAAGCTGAACGCCGATGAGATCTCCGGGGGCACGTTCACCATCACCAACCCCGGCCAATGGGGCACGATGATGCAGTTCCCCATCATCAACCAGCCCCAAGTGGCCATCTTGTCCACCGACGGGATTCGCCGCCGCCCGGTGGCGGTGACCGCGGAGGACGGCAGCGAGGCCATCGCCATCCACTCGGTGGGCGTGCTGGCCCTGGCCTGGGACCATCGGGCCTTCGACGGGGCGTACGTGGCCGCCTTCTTGGACCACGTTCGCTCCATCATCGAAACCCGCGACTGGTTCGCCGAGATGCCGTGAGGGCCAGATGGGGTGCATCGGGCTCTTGACGGCCGAGATGTCGTGACCGGCCCGCTTCGGATCCGTTGGCTGGGGCGGGTGTCATACCGGGACGCCCACGCCTGCCAGCAGGCCATGTTCGAGAGGGGTGGCGACTACCTGCTGTTGCTGGAGCATCCCCACGTGTTCACCCTGGGATTGCGGGGCGATGAGGCCAACATCTTGGTGGACCCGGCTGAGGTGGGGGCGGAGGTGGTGGACACCGACCGGGGCGGCGATGTCACCTATCACGGACCCGGCCAGCTGGTCGGCTACCCGGTGATGACCGTGGCCGGAAAGCGGGGTGGGGGCATGGCCGACACGGTGGCCTACGTGCGGTCGGTGGAGCAGTTGGTGATCGAGGCGCTGGGCGACCTGGGCCTGGCGGGCTGCGGTCGGCTGGCCGACTACCCCGGCGTGTGGGTGGACCCCGACACCGACAATCCCCGCAAGATCGCGGCCATCGGCGTGCGTCTCAGCCGAACCCGCTCCATGCACGGCTTCGCCCTGAACGTGGACTGCGATCTGGACTGGTTCGACCGCATCGTGCCCTGTGGCATCCCCGACAAGGCGGTCACCTCCTTGGCCGCCGAGGGACGGCGGGTGGAGATGCGCCAGGTGGTGGACGCGGTGGCCGCGCGAGCCGCCGACCGTTGGGGCGGGGGAGGCGTGGACCGGGCCGACGTGGCCTGGGAGCGGGGGCTGGAGCAGGGGGTGAGCGTGGACATCGCCCAGCGCAAGCCGGAGTGGATGCGGGTGGCCTTGCGCACCGGCCCCGAGTTTCGGCGGCTGCGGTCGGTGCTGCACAGCCGGGATCTGGTCACGGTGTGCGAGGAGGCCGGCTGCCCCAACATCTTCGAGTGCTGGAACGAGGGCACCGCCACCTTCATGATCAACGGCGACCGCTGCACCCGGGCCTGCGGGTTCTGCCTGGTGGACACTCGGCGGCCCCTGCCGGCCGACCCCTCCGAGCCCGAGCGGGTGGCCGACGCGGTGGAGACCATGGGGTTGGACTACGCGGTGATCACCGCGGTGGCCCGCGACGACCTGCCCGACGGTGGCGCGGCAGGTTTTGCCGCCACTGTTGAAGCCATCCGCCGCCGCACCCCCGGTGTGCGGGTGGAGGTGCTCATTCCCGACTGCAAGGGAGACCCCGACGCGCTTGGTGTGACTTTCGATGCCGAGCCCGACGTGCTGAACCACAACATCGAGACGGTGGCTCGGCTCCAGCGGGTAGTGCGGCCCTCGGCGGGCTACGCCCGCAGCCTGGCGGTGCTGGCCCGGGCCAAGGCCGCCGGGCTCACCACCAAGTCGTCGATCATCGTCGGCATGGGCGAGAGCGACGACGAGGTGGCCCAAACCATGGCCGACTTGGCCGCAGTGGGCACCGACATCGTGACCGTCGGCCAGTATCTGCGGCCCACCGCCCATCACCTGCCCGTGACCCGCTGGGTGCCGCCCGACCAGTTCGAGCAGTACCGGTCGGTGGGGCAAGACCTGGGCATCACCCATGTGGAGGCTAGCCCCCTCACCCGCAGCTCCCACCACGCCCAGCACGCCCACGCCCAGGCTTTGGCCGCTTCGACCGGCGCTTCCGCCGCTATCCAGGCTTTGGCTTCTCCGGTCGGGGCAGCCCGAGTAGGTTGACCCCGATGTTCAGCCAACGGATAGATCGGGTGCGGGGACTTATGGCCGAGCAGCAGGTGGACGTGCTGCTGCTGTCGGTGGGCGCCGATCTGCCCTACTTCTGCGGCTACGAGGCCATGCCCTTGGAGCGGCTCACGATGCTGGTGGTACCCCGCGACAGCGACGCCCGGCTCATCGTGCCCCGGTTGGAGGCTCCCCGGGTGGTGGAGCGGCCCGGTGTGTTTGAGATCGTGGCCTGGGATGAGACCGACGACCCCATTGACTTGGCCCGCTCGCTCATCGGCCCGGCATCGGTGGCGGCCATCGGCGACCACACCTGGGCCGGTTTCCTGGTGGATCTGATGGGGGTGCTGCCGTCGGTGGAGTTCCGCCGGGCGTCGGAGATCACCAGCCCCATCCGCTCGGTGAAGGACGCTGCCGAGGTGGAGTCGCTGCGGGCTGCTGCGGCGGCGGCCGACCGGGTGGCGGTTGCCCTGCGGGCTGGCGACATCGAGCTCATCGGCCGCACCGAGGCCGATGTGTCGGCCGAGCTGGGCCGTCGGCTGCTGGCTGAGGGCCACCAGCGGGTGAACTTCGCCATCGTGGCCGCGGGGGAGAACGCGGCCAGCCCCCACCACGAGCCCGGCGAGCGGGTGATCCGACCGGATGAGGTGGTGCTGTGTGATTTCGGGGGGACGATGATGGACGCCGACGGGGTGGGCTACTGCTCCGACATCACCCGGTGCGTGCATCTGGGCGAGCCGCCCGCCGATCTGGTCGAGGCTTACGACGTGCTCTTCGAGGCCCAGGCCGCCCAGGTGAACGCCGCGGTGGTCGGCCGGCCCTGTCAAGACGTGGACCGGGTGGGGCGGGCCATGATCGCCGAGGCCGGTTTCGGGGACAATTTCATCCACCGCACCGGCCACGGCATCGGCACCGAGGCCCACGAAGATCCTTACATCGTGGAGGGCAACACCCTGGAGCTGCGTCCCGGCCACGCCTTCTCCATCGAGCCCGGCATCTACCTCCCCGGCCAATGGGGCCTGCGCCTGGAGGACATCGTGGTGGCCACCGCCGACGGCCCCGACAACCTCACCACCACCGACCACCGCCTCGCCGTGATCGACGCGTGAACGAGTCTCCGGTCGAGTGATAGAGCTTCAATCGGTGGCGTCGAGCACTGCCACCGCATTGGTCTTGGCGGCCCACTCGAGGATTTTGTGATCGGTAGTTGCCAGGGTGCCGTGCTCTGCTATCGCTGTTGCCACAATGATCTGGTCGCCCGGGTCCCGGTGGAAGCCTTGACGGGCGTGGAGGTCAGCAGCCTGGACTGCGATTTTCCCCGTTAGGTATATCTCAGCTACGCCTCGGTCAATGTGGGCGAGGCGCCACTTATCAGGGGGCATGCCGAGATCAACTCTATTGTCCCAATGGAGTCTCGCGGCTTCGAAGAACACCACGGTGGGCACGGCGATGCTTTGGGTGTAGACCGCGTCGTCGATGATCTGGCGGGTGCGTTTGCCCATTTTGGGATCTTCGGCTGTTATCCGCAACAGCACGTTGGTATCAAGGACAATCACGTGGATGAAGCAGAACCGGGATTGAGAACCCGATCGGGGTTGCTGACGATATCCCAGTCCTCGGGAGGGATGGCCGGGCTGTCAATATCTCCGAGTATGCGGGTGGTGCCCTTCATGAACCCCCAAAGGCCGCCCTCATTTCGGCGGGCAGGGCCGACGACGGCAACGGGTTTGCCGTGCTTGGTGACTATCAATGTGTCGCCGGTATCGTTGATTTCATCCATGAGCCGCAAACATTGGTCCCTGAATTGAGATGCGGGAATGGTGCGTTCTTTGGTGGCCATCGCCCAAGCCTCCCAGAGTTTGTACATAAAAACCAGCCAATTTTCGGCACATAGTGCTCACAGGAGGCAAAATAACAATAATATTTATTCAAATCAAGTATATTTCAGGTGGTGTCAAGTAGAACTCGGGCGACTAAATCCATGCCAAATCCGGTCAAGATCCCCAGATAGAGCAATCCGGTCGCGGCCATGACTGCTGAGTAGAACCGCTCCCGCAGCGCGGCCCGAGCCAGCGCGACCAGTCCCACTGTCGTCACCACACACGCCACCCAGAACCAACCCAACAGCCCGTTGTAGCCATCATCGATGGTCCCGCTGAGGACCGACCCCATGCCGGTGGGCCACAGCATCACCACTAGTTCAGGCAGCCACAGCAACCCTGTCCATCGCACCAACTCCAAAAGTGGTCCCCGGGCCAAGCCGGGCTGCACTAGGTACCAGTGACCCAACAGCATGGCGTCGGTGACCGCTCCCAAGAAGAACGCCCCGATCACGGTGCGGGCCACGGCCAGCGAGGCAGGGTCGCCGGCGTCGAGGCCGCCAGCCACCACCCCGACCAATCCCACCGCGGGGGCGATGAGATCGAGCACCGGGGGAAATTCGCGCTGGGTGCGGTCGATGCGCTGCTCTTCCCGGTCGATTCCGGTCATTTCGGCGATCTCGGCGCTGCGCCGCTCCACCCGTTCCCGCTGGCCGCTCACTCCAGCCCTTCGCCGGACAACCGAAACCGCTAGCGCCGCCGCGGCTGATCCGGCGGTGACAACCGCAGTCCAATCCCGCACCGGCACCGGTTCGGTGGCGAAGCCCAGCCAGGCACTGCACGCGGCCAGCAACCCAAAAATGCTGCGCATCAGCCACCCGTAGCCAAGTCCAGCCTCCCGCCTCCGAGTGGTGAGCCAGGTGAACGCCAGGCCGCCGACTGCCAACTGCAATAGGAGGGTTGCCGGCTGGAGTTCTATCACTCGACGGATCCCCTCTCACAGCACCGCTGGTCCTGCATGTCAGCGGGCGACGAAGTATTTGGCTTGGGGGTGGTGGCAGATGAGGGCGGAGGTGGTTTGCTCGGGTTGGTATTGGAAGCTGGTTTCCTCGCCGACCTGGATGCCGATGCGTTCCGCGTCGAGGAGTTGGGCCACGGTGAGGTTGTCCTCGAGGTCGGGGCAGGCGGGGTAGCCCCAGGAGTAGCGGCCGCCCCGGTATTGCTGGCGGAACAGGCCGATGAGGGTGGGGCCGTCCTCGCCGGCGAAACCCCACTCGGTGCGGATGCGGTGGTGCCAGTATTCGGCCAGAGCCTCGGCCATCTCCACCCCGAGGCCGTGGAGCAGGAGGTAGTCCTGGTAGCGGTTGTCGGCGAACAGCTTGGCTGCCGCCTTCGACACCTCGGCCCCCATGGTCACGATGTGGAAGGCGGCGTAGTCCACCTCGTCGCCGTCGGCGGGCCGGAAGAAGTCGGCGATGCACAGGAATGGGTCTTTGGGCTGGCGGGGATACCGGAAGCGGCAGCGCTCGGCGGTGCGGTCGGGGCCGTCCCACACCACCAAGTCGTCTCCGCTGCCGTTGACCGGGAAGTAGCCGTACACCACTTGGGGCACCAGCAGGCCTTGGGCGGTGGCCGATGCGAGCTGCTCCCGCATGGTGGGGCGGATGCGCTCCTTGAAGGCGGTGTCGTCCTCGCTGTCAACAGGGCGGAACTGCCACTGGTTGCGGAACAGGGCGGTCTCGTTCACGTATTCGGCGATGTCGGCCACGGGGATGCCTTTGACCACCCGCGAACCCACAAACGGGGGTTCAAAGACGGGATTGTCGGCAACTACCGATGGCGCCCTGTCCGGGATTTCGTCGCCCGCGACACCGGCGGCGTCACGGCGGGCCCGTCGGGGCAGGTCGCGGCCTCCTGGCCGGTGCCCGAAGTCGGGATCGTCGGCGCCGGTGCGGCGCAGCTCGCCCAATCGGTCCATCACCGCCAGGCCTTCGAAGGCGTCCTTGCCGTAGAACACCCGGCCCCGGTAGGTCTCCCGCATGTCCCGCTCCACGTAGGTGCGGGTCAGCGCGGCTCCGCCCAAAAGCACCGGCAGCCGCTCCAGCCCCCGGGTGTTGAGCTCCTCCAGGTTGTCGCGCATGATGAGAGTGCTCTTCACCAGCAGCCCGCTCATGCCGAGGGCGTGGGCGTCCACCTCCAGGGCTTTGTCGATCATCTCGGTGATCGACACCTTGATGCCCAGGTTGTGAACCTCATAGCCGTTGTTGGTCAAGATGATGTCCACCAGGTTCTTGCCGATGTCGTGGACGTCGCCCTTCACAGTGGCGAGCACGATGCGGCCCTTGCCCCCGGTGTCGTCGGCCCGCTCCATGTGGGGCTCCAGATACGACACCGCGGTCTTCATGGTCTCGGCTGACTGGAGCACGAAGGGGAGTTGCATCTCCCCCGATGCGAACAGATCGCCCACCACCTTCATCCCGGCCAGCAGCGTTTCGTTGACGATGTCCAGCGCGGGAGTGGTGGCCAGCGCCTCGTCGAGATCGGCCTCCAGCCCGTCGCGCTCGCCGTCGATGATCCGGCGCTCCAGCCGCTGCTCCACCGGCCACCCGGAGCGGTCCTCTTTGACCGCGGCCGTCGCGGTCACGTTCTCGAACGCAGCGAGCAGTTCGGTGAGCGGGTCGTAGTCATCCCGGCCTTCTGAGGCGAGCCCGGCTGGGCCCCGCCGGTCGTAGATCAAGTCCAGGCACACGTCCCGGTGGTGGGGGTCCACTCGGTTCAGCGGGATGATCCGCCCGGCGTGGACGATAGCCGAGTCGAGCCCGGCCTCCAGGCACTCGTGCAGGAACATGGAGTTGAGAACATGGCGGGCGGCGGGCTTCAGCCCGAACGACACGTTGGACACCCCCAGCGTGGTGTAGGCGCCGGGCAGCTCGGTTTTGATGCGCCGGATGGCCTCGATGGTGGCCAGGCCGTCTTGGCGCAGATCGTCGTCGCCGGTGGACAGCGGGAACGTGAGGGCGTCGAAGATCAGATCGGAGGGGGCCAGCCCGTATCGGTCGATCGCCAGGCGATACAGGCGATGGGCCACCCGCATCTTCCACTCCAGGTCGCGGGCCTGGCCCTCCTCGTCGATGAGCAGGCACACCACCGCGGCCCCGTACTCCTTGGCCAACGCCAGCACCCGGTCGAGGCGGGCGCCCTCGGCGTCGCCGTCTTCGAGGTTGGCCGAGTTGAGCACCGCCCGGCCCCCGATCCACTCCAGTCCGGCCTGCATCACGTCGGGCTCGGTGGAGTCCAACACCAGCGGGGCGGCCACCCCGGTGGCGAACCGCCGGGCCAGCTCGTCCATGTCGGCGGTGCCGTCGCGGCCCACGTAGTCCACGCACAGATCCAGGAGGTGGGCGCCCTCGCCCACCTGGTCGCGGGCGATCTGGAGGCAGCCGTCCCAGTCGCCTTCCAGCATGGCGTTGCGGAACGCCCGGGAGCCGTTGGCGTTGGTGCGCTCGCCCACAATGAGGAACGACGTGTCCTGGGCGAAGGGCACCGCGGTGTAGATGGAGGTGGCCGACGGGGGCAGCTCGCCGGGCCGGGGTCCGGGCGTCAAGTCGGCGCAGCGGTCAATGACGGCGGCCAGGTGCTCTGGGGTGGTCCCGCAGCAGCCGCCGATCACGCTCACCCCCAGCTCGGTGACGTAGCGGGCCAGGTAGTCGGCAAGCTGGTCGGGGCCGACGTCGTAGTGCATCTTGCCGTCCACCACCTGGGGGAGACCGGCGTTGGGAATGCAGGCCACCGGCACCGGGCACTGCTCCGACAAAACCCGCAGGTGCTCGCCCATCTCGGCCGGGCCGGTGGCGCAGTTCAGCCCGAACACCGCCGGGCCGAGGGGGGCCAGCGCGGCCAACGCGGCGCCGATCTCAGTGCCGGGCAGCATCCGGCCGGTCATCTCGATGGTGACCTGAACCTGGAGGGGCACGTCTCGCCCGACGGCGGCCATGGCCCGGCGGCACCCGTTGATGGCGGCCTTGGCCCCGAGCAGGTCGTACTGGGTCTCGATGATGAACAGGTCCACCCCGCCGTCGAGCAGGCCCCGGGCCTGCACCTCGAAGGCGTCGCGCAGCTCGGCGTAGCGGATCTGGCCCAGCGACGCCAGCTTGGTGCCCGGACCCACCGAGCCGGCCACCCACCGGGGCCGGTTGCCGGCGGCGTAGCCGTGGGCCACCTCTTTTGCGATGCGGGCCGCAGCCCGGTTGATCTCGTAGGAATGGTCGGCGATGCCGTACTCGGCCAGTGGCACCGCGAATGCCCCGAAGGTGGCGGTCTCCACCGCATCCACCCCCAAGCCCAGGTACAGGTCGTGCATCCCGGCGATGAGCTCGGGCCGGGTGAGGCACAACAGCTCGTTGCAGCCCTCCAAGTCGGGGCCGCCGAAGTCGTCCGCGCTCAGCGGCTGCTCTTGGACGTAGGTCCCGAAAGCGCCGTCATAGATGAGGACGCGCTCGCGGGCTGCCTCCTCATAGGAAGCCATGACAAAGAGGCTACTGGGCACAGGGCTGGGGACGGGTGCTAGATAACATCGCTGCGGCGGCCAAGACCGAGGAGACCTGGTGATTGCATTTCGAACCGGCAGGAACATCCCCGCCCGTGCCGAACTGCACGCGGTGGGGGTGTGCTCGGACGACGATGCCGAGCGGCCCGACGATCTGGATTGGGGGGTGCTCGACGGCCGGGGCTTCGAGGCCAAGGCCGGGCAGGTGGAGATCGTGTCGGGGGGCGACCGCCCGGTGGCCGTGGTCGGGTTGGGGCCGGCTGACAAGGTGACCACTGCGGTCATCCGCCGGTCAGGGGCCTCGCTGGCCCGGTCGGCCAAGCGGCTGCGGCGGATTGCGGTTTCGGTGCTGGACGCCGTGCCCGAAAACATCGATCGGTCAGACGCCTTGCGGGCCCTGGCCGAGGGGATGACCCTGGGGGCCTACTCCTACGGCGACTTCAAGTCTGAGCACAAGCCCAACAGGCTGGAGAACGTGCATGTCATCGGCCCCGGGGGCCGGGCGGTCACTGCGGCGTTGGAGCAGGGACGGCGGGTGGCCGAGGCGGTGTGCTTCGCCCGCGATCTGGTGAACGAGCCCGGCGGGTCGCTCACCCCTGCCCGGTTCGCCGAACTGGCAGAGGAGATGGCCGAGCGGGAGGGTTTGGAAATCACCGTGCTCGATCTTGATGGCATCCGCGAGGCCGAGCTGGGCGGCCTGTTGGGGGTAAACCGGGGTTCGGAGCAGCCGCCCCGGTTTGTGGAGATGTCCTATGTCCCCGATCCCGAAGCCGAGTGCCGGGGGTCTGTGGCGCTGGTGGGCAAGGGACTGACGTTCGATGCTGGCGGCCTGTCGATCAAGACCGGCACCGGGATGATGACCATGAAGTGCGACATGAGCGGGGGCGCCGCGGTGCTGGGGGTGATGGCCGCCATCTCCGCAGTGGCGCCCCCGGTGAAGGTCACCGGCTATGTGCCCATGACCGACAACATGCTGGGCGGCGACGCCACCCGGCCCGGCGATGTGCTCACCATCGCCAACGGCAAGACCGTCGAGGTGCTCAACACCGACGCCGAGGGCCGCCTCGTGCTGGCCGACGCCCTGTCGCTGGCCTGCCGGGCCGAGCCCGATGCCATCGTCGACCTGGCCACCCTCACCGGGGCGTGCATGGTGGCGCTGGGCCCCAAGGTGGCCGGTCTCATGGGCAACAACGAGGCGTGGGTCAGCCAGCTGGCCGATGCCGCCGAGCGCACCGGGGAGCGGGTGTGGCGGCTGCCGCTGCCCGACGACTACAAGAGCCAGCTCGACTCGTCGGTGGCCGACATGAAGAACATCGGCGGACCCCACGGCGGCGCGCTCACCGCCGGGCTGTTCTTGTCCAACTTCGTGGAAGAGGGCATCCCCTGGGCCCACCTCGACATCGCTGGCCCGGCCTTCACTGATTCCGAGGACGGCGAAACCACGAAGGGCGGCACTGGTTTCGGTGTACGCTTGCTCTTGGATACTCTGGTGAACTTCGAGCCACCATTACCGGACTGAAGGGTCACGTTTTTTTGAAGCCAAAAGCGTCACTTGCTGTCGCGGCTGCGTTCTTGTTGCTGGCGGCGCTTCCGACTGTCACCGCGACGGCGCAGGAACAGGCCGTGGAGGCTGCGGAGTCCGTGGAGGCCGCAGAGTCCATTGAGGTCGCGCCGACCTTCCACCGGAAATCGGCCTGGCGGCAGAATCACTACGACGCGTCGCATCGCTTCGGCTGTTCAGCCAGCCAGGCCGACCAGCAGGCCAAGGCAATATGGAATTGGCCCGACACACCAGCGGGCCACTACCGCATTGAGGCGTTCATTCCGCCGTATGAGGCGACCGCCATCGCCAGCTATCGCATCCAAAGCGATGCAGACGGCCTCGTCGCCGACCCGGTGCGGCTCATCCAGGCCGCCAATCGAGGGGCGTGGACGAGGGTCGCCGACTTCTCCTATGGGGGAGGTCACCTCTGGATGGAGTTGGGTACCCACGGCACCGAGCCCAGCGGCCCCCTCGACTGGTGCGCCTGGGGAGGAGACCACAGCATCGGGGCGGCGAATGCCCGTCTTGTTCCCATCGAAGAGAGCGATATCGGCTCGCCACCCCCGGTTGACGAGGAGAACCGCGGCATCAGGTTGGAAGGCAACAACTACGAGCGGACGCTGACGCCCTTCTACCGGGAGCTGTATTCGCAGTATGTAGACCTGAGCCCGAATGGGGGCATGTGCGAGAGGTCGTCCACCCGGCAGATGCCGACAACCGAAAAGCCGTGGTTGGTAACGAGGGTCTGGTACGCCTTCTACCTCGGTGAATGCACGTCATGGGTCCAATTCAGACTGCGGGGCACCGTCGCTCCTGCCTTCGACAATGCCTATGGGCGGGGCACCCACGGCGGCGACCTGTGGGGCCACGCGGGCAATTGGGACGACAACGCGGCCAGGCTGGGAACGCTCGGGGTGTCGGTGTCGCAGGCCCCCGCTGAGCATTCGGTCGCCCTGTGGCAGCCCAGGAGATCAGGCTCTCGAAGCAGCCTGGGCCATGTGGCCTTTGTGGAGGCCGTCTCCGACGACGGCAACATCATCTGGGTCTCCGAGATGAATTGGGTCGACGCGATCCTGTGTCATCTGAACGTGCGCAGGATCATCAAGGGGACCTCAGCTTGGCCCGATGCCTTTATTCACTTCAACGAGGTCAGCGTCCCCGAACTGCCGTTCCGACTCAATTTCAGCAAACCGAACACCCCATAGGCTCCGGCAACCACCGCCGCGAGGAACGGGGCGAGCAGCCATTGGCGGGTGTCGAACAGCTTGTCGATCGACTCCACGGGCCACGCGGCGGCCACCACCCCGGCGGCCAGGGCCAGGATGTTCACCACCACATGGCGCCGCGTAGCAGGCATCTCGACTCGGCCGAAGCATCCGCAGGGCACGGTTGAATCCGAGCGCACCATGGCCCAAGCGGCATGGGCGAACCCGCCGTAGAGCGCGGCCAGGGCGATGGCCGGCCCGGCACCGCCTACCACGAAGGCGATTGTGGCCACGTCCAGTTCCACCAGCCCCAGAAACCGCACCCACCAAAGAGAATGGGGGAGTCCCAGCGTGGTCAGCGCCGCCGCTGCGGGCTCGGGGGTGATGGCCTTGGTCGCTCCCGCCGCGCCCAGCAAAACCGCGGCCATCAAATAGACCGCGGCGACATAGACCATGGGCTAGCCCCCCTTCATTGGCCGCTGCATCGCTACCGGCTAGCGCAGGAAGCGGCGCAGGGCGTGGAGGCGGCGCTCGGCGTTGATCGCGGCTCGCTCATCGGCGCTGAGCCGGGGGGTATCGGGGTGGAGGCAGCTGTCGACCTCGGACACCGGCATCAGCCGCAGTGTGGGCACCGGCGCGGAGTCGGCGTTGTTCCAACGGTAGGTGATCGCCCCCTGGGGGCAGCCGCCGAGGGCGATCCAGTTCTGGATGCCGGGGTCTTGGTGGGAGACCACCACCCGCAGCACGCCGTCGGGGTCGAGGCGGGCCTGGGAGTCGTTCATGGTGGTGGGGAGGTTCACGTAGTCGAGGCTCTGGTACCAGGTGTCGCCAACCTGGATGTTCCAATAGAGGCAGTCGGGCGGGGTCACCTCAAAGAGCAGGGCCTCGTCGGGGCCCACCTCATACCAGCACTGTCCGTAGGACTGCTTTTCGCTTCCTCCCTGGGCACTCTGGCTCACCTTTTGGGGAGGAACATGGTCGAAGGAGTTGATCTGGCCTCGACTGCGCTGATCACCGACGAATTCGGTCCAGAACTTGGGCACCGTGTTGACCTCGCGGGCCGCCTCGTCGAACAACTCGCAGGCCCGAACCGGGTCGAGCCGGCTGGGGGGGCTGGCCGGGTCGAGGCATTCGAAGTAGAGCTCGGCGTGGCTTTCCGCGGCCCAATCGGAGAAGAACTGGCGCACGAACAGTCGGCACTCAATGGGCGCCACCTGGAACCAGTCGCCGATATGGTTGCCGGGGTCGGGGTCGGGGCTGAAAATGATGTCGATGCGGCCGCCGCCGATGTCGGTCAAGTCGGGACTGCCCAAGTCGAGGAGCTGGGTGATCTTGCCCCGGCCGAAGCGGTAGTCCATCAGCGACAGCCCCAGATAGCGCACGGTGTCGATGCGGCCGGTGAGGCGATAGGTGCGGTTGAGGTCTACGGGGGCCGACTGATACAGCGCATCGGGGTTGTCCTGGCCCACCTTGAAGGGATAGGTCCAGCCCAGTTCGGGATGGTCGGTATCGCTGTTCTCGAGGATTCGGTCGGTGGCCCAGTAGAACATCCGCAGCTGATGGCGCAGGCCTTCGGCCTGTTCAGAAGGGTCAGCCCCCCGTGCTGGATCGAAGATGTAGTCGGCCGACTCCTTGAGTGTGTCACAGAGCCGATTCCAGGAATCTCTTAGGTCGTTGTCCACGGTGTATGTCTAGCCGCGACACCTCTATCCGGGCAGCCCGAGGGCGAGATGCCTATCTCGTGAAGCGGCGCAGGGCGTGGCGGCGGCGCTCGGCGTCGAGCGCGGCGCGGTCATCGGCGTCGAGCCGGGGCGTGTCGGGGTGGAGGCAGCCGTCGATCTCGGCCACCGGCATCAGCCGCAGCGTGGGCACCGGCGCGGCGTCGGCGTTGTTCCACCGGTAGGTGAGCACTCCTTGGGGGCAGCCGCCCAGGGCGATCCAGTTCTGGATGCCGGGGTCTTGGTCCGAGATCACCACTCGCAACACGCCGTCGGGGTCGAGTCGGGCTTGGGAGTCGTTCATGGTGGTGGGGAGGTTCACGTAGTCGAGGCTCTGGAACCAGGTGTCGCCCACTTGGATGTTCCAGTAAAGGCAGTTGGGCGGGGTCACTTCGAACAGCAGAGCCTCGTCGGGCCCCACCTCATACCAGCACCCTCCGTACGCCTGCTGGTCGCTGCCGCCTAGGCCTTCGCCGCTGTATTTCCCCGAGACATGGGCGAAGGTGTTGATCTCGCCCCGGTCGCGGTAGCCCACCGCGTAATCGGTCCAGAACTTGGGGACGGTGTTGATCTCGTTGGCGATCTCGTCGATCAGCGCTGCGGTGCGAACTGGGTCGAGCCGGGTGGGCGCTTCGGTGGAGTCGAGGCACTCCAGGTGCAGTTCTGCATGGCTCTCGGCGCCCCAGTCGGAGAAGAACTGGCGCACCAGCAGCCGGGAAAGCTCGGGCTCAACCTGATACCAGTCGCCGATATGGTCGCCGGGGTCGGGGTCGGGGCTGAAAACGATGTCGATGCGTCCGCCGCCGATGTCGGTGAGGTCGGGCGTGCCCACGTTGAGCTGTTGGGTGATGCCTCCTCGACCGGAGACGAAATTGAGGATCGACAACCCCAGGTAGCGAACGGTGTCGATGCGGCCGGTGAGGCGGTACGTGCGGTTCAAGTCAAGCGGCGCGGTCTGGTACAGCCCGTCGGGGTTGTCCTGGCCAAACTTCGAGGGATAGGTCCAGCCCAGTTCGGGATGGTGGGGGTCGTTGTTCTCAAGGGTTCGGTCGACCGCCAAGAAGAACATCCGCAGGTGGTGGCGGAGCCCTTCGGCCTGCTCGGAGGCATCGACGTTCAAATCGGGGTCGAAGATGTAGCCGGCCGACTCCTTGAGGGAGTCGCACAGCTGATCCCAGGATGCTCTCAGCTCACTTTCCACGCCTCATGTCTAGCGGCCGGCGGCCAATGCCGCGGCCTTGGGAAGCGAGTAGTAGGAGGAGTGGGTTCGCTGGAGGTGTTGGGGCAGTCGGCTGAGTTGGGCGTGGTTGAGCGGCGGGAGCCGGCGGCGGATGGCGTAGCCGGCGTGGCACTCGGAGGCCAGGCGGAACATCACCAGGCGGTGCAGGGTGCGATGGAGGCCGCCTCGGGGTCCGGCCTTGGGACTGATCCCCAGTTGGAGGGCGATGGGCGCTACGGGCAGCTCGAACCCGTCAGGGGAACCGTCGAACTCGTGGGCCACATAGCGCATGAGCCAGGCAGCTGTGGGGCCGATGACCCCGAGCCAGAACTGCTCCACGTATCTCGATCGGGGGTCGTGCCCCTGTTCCTCGGTGACCTGGTCGCGCCATGGTTCAATCCACAAAGAAGAGTGCAAGATGGGGGATGCCATGAAATGATCGTTTCTGCCAGCATTCGCTTCGCCAGATACAAGGGGGAAGATTTAGGTGTATTTTGCCTACTCTTATGTAATGATGTCAAGGGTCAGTTAGGGAATTATGCGGCCGGTTGAAGAACTAGGGGAGGAGATCGAGGCGGCTCGGGCGGTGCTGGGGGCTGCGAGGAGGGTGGTGGTGCTGACCGGGGCGGGGATCTCCACCGACAGCGGCATCCCGGACTTCCGGGGGCCGGAGGGGCTGTGGACCAAGAATCCCGAGGCGGAGAAGACGGCCACCCTGTCGCACTATGTGTCCGACCCCGATCTTCGGAAGCGCAACTGGCAGCGGCTGGCCGAGGGGTCGATGTGGGAGGGCAAGGCGCCCAACGAGGGTCATCGGGCTTTGGTGGAGTTGGAGCGCCAGGGAAGGCTGGACACGCTCATCACCCAGAACGTCGACGGCCTGCACCGGCTGGCGGGCACCTCCGAGGACCGGTTGGTGGAGATCCACGGCACCACGTCCAAAGTCCGCTGCCTGGACTGCGGCGACACCGCTCCCATGGAGTACGCCCTGGAGCGGGTGAGGGCGGGGGAGGCCGACCCGCCGTGTCGGATCTGCGGCGGGATCTTGAAGTCGGCCACCATCTCCTTCGGCCAGAATCTGGTGATGGCCGACTTGCACCGGTCAGAGCAGGCGGCCACGGCCTGCGATGTGCTGCTGGCGGTTGGCTCCACCCTCACCGTGTACCCCATTGCCAACGTGGTGCCCATCGCCCATCAGGCCGGCGCTCAGGTGGTGATCGTGAACGCCGAGCCGACTCCCTTTGACGGCTTGGCCGCCGCGGTGGTGCCGGGGTCGATCAGCGAGGTGCTCCCGGTGATCATCGCCCAGTGAAGGAGATGGGATTGGTAAAACCGGACTAACTCGGTAGGATTTGTGGGGTATCTCTCCCCGCCACTGACCCCGCGATCCGCCCCGAACCGAGGTGACTGCCGCCATGTCCACGTTCAGAAACCTGCTCAGAGAAGCCAAGGCCCAAATCCGAGAGACCGACCCCGCGGGCGCCGCGGCGATGCTGGCCAACGGCGCAGTGCTGCTCGACGTGCGAGAGCCCGACGAGTTCGAGCAGGGGGCGGTGCCCGGCTCGGTCCACATCCCCCGGGGCAACCTCGAGCCCAACGTGGAGAACCGCCTGCCGGACAAGGGAACCCCGGTGGTAGTCATGTGCGCGGGCGGGGTGCGCTCGGCGTTCGCGGCCCAGACCCTCCAGGACATGGGCTATGGCGACGTGGTTTCCATGGACGGCGGGTTCAACCGCTGGAAGGACGAGGGGCGGGACTGGGCCCTGCCGGTGTCGCTGACCCCCGACCAGCGCAACCGCTATCACCGCCATCTGCTGCTGCCCGAGGTGGGCGTCGAGGGACAGCTCAAGCTGCTGGAGGCCAAGGTGCTGTGCCTGGGCGCCGGTGGGCTGGGCTCGCCCGCGGCCCTGTATCTGGCCGCCGCCGGCGTGGGCACCGTGGGTATCGTGGACATGGACGTGGTGGACGCCTCCAACCTCCAGCGCCAGATCCTCCACAACCTCGATCGGGTGGGGGAGCGCAAGGTGGACTCGGCCAAGAAGACGCTCAACGCCCTGAACCCCGACGTGAACGTGGTGACCTACGACGTGCGGCTGGGGGCCGACAACATCGTGGACATCATCAAGGACTACGACGTGATCGTGGACGGCGCCGACAACTTCCCGGTGCGCTACATGCTCAACGACGCCTCGGTGAAGTTGGGCATCCCTGTGGTCCACGGGTCGATCTTCCGGTTCGAGGGCCAGGTCACGGTGTTCGACCCCCGCAACGGCCCCACCTACCGCGACATGATCCCCGAGCCGCCTCCCGCCGAGATGGCCCCGAGCTGCGCCGAGGCCGGGGTGCTGGGCGTGCTGCCCGGCATCGTGGGGTCGATCCAGGCGCTAGAGGCCATCAAGCTGATACTGGGCCACGGCGATACCCTGGTGGGGCGGCTGCTGGCCTTCGACGCCAGCGAGATGTCGTTCCGGGAGTACAAGCTGCGGCCCGACCCCGATCAGCCCGTCACCTGGGAGAACCGCGACAAAATCCAAGTGGTGGAACTCGACGGCCTCTGCGCTCCCGCCCCGGTCGGCTAGCCCTAGGATTCGGCGTCCTTTTTCTGGTCCTCAAGTTCTCGGCGCAGGAGCGCCACCTCCTCCATGAGCACTTGGACGCGTTGCTCGACTCGGCTGAGCTCCCACGAGTACTGCACTAGCACGATCAGCACGAATCCCAAGGCAGCCATGAACACCAGTGCGGGGGTGTATTCCACTCCGAGCCAGCCGCCAATCGCGTCGACCACGTCGGGGGCGGCCGCCATCACCAGCATGATTGCCGACGTGGCCATCCACAACAGCCCGTACTTGGAGACCATGCCCCCCCGCCGTTGGAGCTTGAGGATGATGGCCACGACCGCGGCGGCCAGTAGGGCGGAAACGATGCGGGCGGTGAGGCTCACGATCGACCTCCGATGGAGAGGGCAAGAAGGGTTCGGGCGTAGTGGTAGGCCAGGGTCAACCCCCTGGTAGAGGGTTGACCACCCTGGCGGACGACCATGGCTGTGGGCACCTCGGCGATCTTCAGCCCAGCTCGGGCGGCCAAAGACAGCCCAATGAGCGTGTCATCGAGGAATCTCGATGGGAGTTGGCGGGAGAACACTTCTAGGCAATCTGGAGACATCGCCCAGAAGCCCGATGTGGGGTCAGTGAGAGAAATGCCGTGGCGATGTCTGAGAATCCAACCGGCCAATCTCATGGCCACCCGTCTGAGTCGCGATACCGGATACGCCGCGGTGCGATCAGGGTGGAACCGGCTGCCCACTACCAGGTCGGCGCCTTCAGTTCGGGCGACCAGAAGAGCGGGAATTTCCCTGGCGATGTGCTGGCCATCGCCGGCTATCACCAGTGCAGTGTCCCAATGCTGTCCTACGGCGTAGCGGAACCCCAGCCGCAGGGCCGCGCCCGCCCCCAGATTGACCGGTTGGCGCAAGACCACTGCCCCGGCAGAGGCGGCGAGCTCCCCGGTCGCGTCGCTCGAACCGTCATCCACGACCACGACCCGGATGTCGTCGCCGAATTCCCGACTGAGGTCGATGATCACGTTCTCAATGGTCTCGGCCTCGTTGTACGCCGGAATCACGGCGATTAGCCTGGGCACAGGCGAAGCATAGAGGATGCTCTAGAAGATTCTCGGTCCGACCCCTTTCCACCCCGCTTCAGGTGAACCTGGCCTTTTGCTCTCGTGAGGTGGCAAAACAGGATTACAGCCCTCGGTGCAAGCAGGAAATGAACACCAATGCCAGACATCAAGCCAGAAGCCGTTGTTGAGCAAGGGGCAGTAGTTGACGAAGGGACGGTCGTTTGGCCGGCATCAGTCATCAGAGCAGGGGCCAGAATCGGCCAGGATTGCGTGATTGGCCGCTGGGTTTACGTTGATTCAGACGTATCCGTAGGGGACAACTGCAAGATTCAAGACGCGGTCATGCTGTATGGCCCGTCTGAAATTGACGATGGCGTATTCATTGGTCCAAGAGCTCTAATCATCAACGATCGCAATCCTCGTGCTATCGAGCCCGACGGGTCGACTGTCGGTAGAGGCTCGTGGAACCGCCAAGGGGCGAGAGTAGGAAAAGGGGCATCCATCGGAGCGGGGGCAATAGTTCAATCCGGAGCCTCAATAGGGATGTGGGCGATGATCGGTGCAGGAGCGGTTGTAGCCGGTGATGTCGAACCGCATGCACTTGTGGTCGGAGTTCCGGCGAAGAGGGTGGGATGGGTCGGCGAGGCTGGCCATCGCTTGGACAAGGAGCCCGATGGCCTGTGGCGCTGTCCGGTAAGCGGCAATGCGTACCGTGAGGGAAGTAGCGGGCTGGAAGGGCTGGACAGTTGATTCCGATATCACAACCCTCCCTTACCGAAGCTGAGATTGCCGCTGTCGTCTCGACTCTCTCTTCGGGCATGCTGACCGGGGGCGAGGAGGTGGAGCGGTTCGAACAGGAATTCGGCAAAATGGTTGACCACCGCCGCTGCCTCGCGGTCAATTCGGGCACCTCGGCATTGATCACGTGTTTGGCTGCATTGGGTATTGGTGAGGGAGACGAGGTCATCGTTCCGGGCTTCACATTCGGGGCAACGGCAAACGCAGTCCTTTTGGTTGGTGCATCGCCGGTCTTGGCCGACGTTGATCCGGTTACCTACTGCCTCTGTCCCCATTCAGTTCGCGAGCGCATTACCAGTCGAACGGCGGCGATACTGCCGGTGCATCTCTATGGGCACCCTGCGCCTATGGAGGATTTGCTCAAAGTCGCCGAGCAACACGGGCTGGCAGTGGTCGAGGACGCGGCACAGGCCCATGGGGCGAGCAGCGGCGGCGTTCCCTGCGGTGCCTTCGGAGACGCAGCCGCCTTCAGCTTTCACGCGACCAAGAACATGACCACCGGCGAAGGCGGAATGGCGGTGTTCAATGACGCGCAGGCGGCGGAGAGAGCTGCGAGCATCCGCAGTCAGGGCATGAATACCGCCTATCAGTACGAGATGGCCGGATTTAATTTCCGAATGCCGGCGACGGCGGCTGCCATCGGACGAGTGCAGCTGAGAAGGCTTCCGGAGCTAACGGAAAAGCGTCTGAAACATGCTGATTCATATGAAGAGATGATCACGAAGCACCGGACGCCAAGAGTCATGGCGGGTGCTCGTCACGTCTACCATCAATACACGTTGACCAGTTCGAATCGCGACGTGTTGCTCGCCCGCCTTAGAGAGTCGGGGATCGATGCCCGGGTGTACTACCCCAATCCGCTAAGCGATTTCCCGATCTACGGCCATGACGCCTACCCCCTCCCCAATGCAAGGGACGCCGCCTCAGCGGTGGTGTCAATTCCAGTTGGCCCTCACATGAGCGAAGTCGACATCGTCAGAGTTGTCGAGGTTGTCGAGTCGTGACCGACATGCCCATACGAGCAGGCCTGCTGGGGTTGGGGGCAATGGGGGCGCGCCATGCCCGGGTGTTGGGGAGCCTGGAAGGAGTTGAGCTCGTCGGGGTCGCCGACCCTCTTGGCGACCCCCGAGACTGTCCGAGGGGCGTTCCGCTGCTTCCCTCGCTGGATGCCCTGTTGGATTTGGATATCCAAATGGGCGTGGTCGCCATTCCCACCGAGGAGCATGAGAAAGCCGGCCTGCTTCTTGCCGAGGCCGGCGTGGCCACTCTGATTGAGAAGCCCCTCGCGGTGACCCGCGAGGAAGGCTTGAACCTTGTCAAGGCCTTCGAAGTCGCGGGGGTCGTGGCCGCAACGGGTCTTGTCGAGCGGTTCAATCCGGCGTTGATGAGCCTCAAGCACCGCCTTCACGCCGGGGAGCTGGGGGCGGTGTACCAGATTGCCACCAGCCGGCAGGGACCGCTGCCCGACAAAGTGCCGAACGTCGGGGTTGTGAAGGATCTCGCTACCCATGATCTCGACCTTACGCAGTGGGTTATGGGATCGGATTACCAGACGCTGAGCGCGCTGACCGGCTCTCGGTCCGGGCGCGATGGCGAGGACTTTGTTGCTGCAGTGGGCTGTCTCGGCAACGGAGTCATCGTCAACCACCTGGTCAACTGGCTGACTCCCCGAAAGGAGCGCAAGGTGGTGGTGAATGGTGAGCGAGGAGTGTTGGCCGCTGACCTGTTGACCGCCGATCTTGTGCTCTATGCCCATGGTCGCGCAACGATGTGGGATGAACTCGCCACCTTCCGGGGAACGACGGAGGGTGAGATCAAGCAGTACGCCTTGGAAAAGCACGAACCCCTATGGGCGGAACTGTGTGCATTCCGGGACGCGGTGTTGGGGCTTACCACTGAGATCGCCTCGCTTTCTGAGGGCCTGAAGGCGATCAGGCTGACCGACGCCCTCCTCCACGCCGCAGACACCCGCTCAACGGTGGACTTGAGCGAGCAGGAGGCCGCAAGCGGGTGACCGAGACGCCGGGGCGCTTGTTCAGGAGGCGACCCCGGCCAACACGGCTCCTGCGGTGGCGAGAACCACTGCGGTCAGCAGCCAGCGTATGAACCGGTTGTCGAGCACAGGCACAACGGAGGCGACGGCGAACGGCAGCAGTGACAGCCCGTATCGGGGGTTCGTGTCGAAATAGGCGCTGACTGACAGGTAGGCCGTGGTCATGGTCACCACCCCGGTGGCCACCATGGCCGCAGCCGCGGCCGCGGCGAGTGCCCGGTGCCGCGACCCCTTGGCCGAGAACACCGCCACTGAGCCCAAGCCGGCAAGGAGGAGCAGGTTCATGAGGTCGCCTAACGGCTCCAATAGGTTGCGGGGGAGGGTGTCGGGAACAAAGGGATCTCGCAGGGGAGTGACCGCGGCAAACAACTCCTGGCCAAGGTTGTCCCATTGGAAGCTGTCCACCTGGTAGATGGCGTTGGTTGGCAGTTGCTCGGGGGGGATCAGCCCTCTTGCCTCCTGGATGGTCGTCCACGAGATCACCGATGCCAGGGTCAGGGCGACCGCTGCTCCCGAGACGGTCAACCATCGCCGCACCTGCTGACGGGTGAAGCCGTCGCGTTGTTGCCAAGCCCGCACTCCCAGGTAAAGAACAGCCGCTCCCACCGCAAACGCGTTGGTGAACTTGAGCCAGATAGCCGCCATTGCCGCCAAAGGCACGAGCCACCCGGGTGCCCGACCAGCCTCCCAGCGCAGGGTGGCGGCGAGAACAAGGACCCCGCCCAGCAGGGCAGTGGTGTCGGGGTTGATGATGGAAGACTCGTGTAGCAGGCGGGGAGAAACGGCCAAGAAGCCAACCAAGAGGGCTTTCGACCAGATCGATGCACCCAGGCCGCCGAGGATGTACCAAAGCACCACCGAAGCAGCCCCCAGCCACAGGATCCCCGCCAATCGGGCGCCCGTTGTCTTGCTGTCGACTTCGGGAAACGCATCGAAGGCCTCAGCAGCCAGCGCAGTAGTGGTGTAGTAGACCGGTGGGTGCGTCGAGGCGGTATTGATTCCAAAGTTCGGGAATTGGTCGGCTTCGAGCAGCAGCGACCGGCAGGGAGGGATCTGGACCCGGGGAACGCTCTCTGAATTAAGGGTGGCAATTCCTCGCTCGCCGGTCAGGTGCAGCCAGTCGTTCAAGGCGTCGATCGACAGCCTCAGCGGATAGTCGATGCCCCGGCAGGCAGCTTCCTGCATGGCCTCCTGACCGATGGTGTCGCCATGGCGGGGGACATGAAAGGGCGATTTGAGGGCGTAGTCCATGTGTTGGAGCTCGTCGATGTGCGAAAGAGCCTGATGGTCCCGAACGTGCAATCCCACCAGCACTGCTACCGCCAGCAGCAGCGCTGCCAGAGCAAGGCGGTCTCGGTTACCGGCAAACACCCTCCAAGCGTAGACACAGGACCCTGTGCGTTAGTTTGCCGTCGTGAATCGAGTGACGTTGGCGAGTCGCATGTCGGCCGGGATTGCCTCGATTCCGAAGATCAACGCGGCCGTCCTCTTTGGCGTGCTGGCAGTGGTCGTGGCCATTGTGCTGTTGCAGGTGCGTGACCATCCGAAGCTGTCCCGGGTGGATGAGCTTCAGCATTTTGACTATGCGTTGAAAGCCCCCTCGGCTGGCGTGCGAATCGGCGAGCAGTACGGGCATGAGGCCATGAGGGTGGTGGCCTGTCGGGGCATCGATCTGCCGGAATGGGCACCGGGCACGCCGCGGCTGTCGGAGTGCGGCGACCCGCGGCCCGATCCGACTCGATCGCACACCAACGGCTATAACACGGCACATCTGCACACGCCGGTGTACTACTCGGCGACCGCGCTGGCTGGGGAAGTGGTGTTGAGACTGCCGGGGATTGACAGCTCGTTGGTGGCATACCGGATGGTGGGCGCGGTGTGGCTGGCCGCTGGCCTGGCGTTGGTGTGGTATGCGCTGGGGATGGTGAAGGTGGGTGTATGGGGCCGGGCCGCGGTGGTGGGTCTGTTCGGGGTGTCGCCCATCGTGGTTCATGCATCGGCGATGTTGAACCCCGATGCCACTGCGATCTTGGGGGGCGGGCTGGTCTTGGTGGCGTTGTTGAAGTGGGAGTCGGGCCGGTGGCCGTGGTGGTCGGTCACCGCAGCTTCAGCGGTCGCGGTGTGGTTGAAGTTGACGAACTCGCCGGCAGTGGGGGTGCTGGTTGCCTATCTGGCCTTCCGAATGTGGCAACAGCGGGACCAGCAGAACCCCACCAGGCTTCGGGAGCGGCTGTGGGCGGTGTCCACATCGGTGCTGATCACCCTTGCCTCGGTGCTGGCCTGGCGGTTGTGGCAGAGCCACCGCCAACTGGATGACGAGAGAGATCTTCCCGTTCTCACCTGGCTGCGCCACGATTCATTCCAGTGGACTTCGGTGGATGATCAGTTCCGCGCAGTGCTCACCCCCTTTCGTGACCAGTGGATCCCCGACGGCCTCCCGGCCAGTGTGCTTGCGCCGTTGGGCGGGGTCATGGATGTGGGCCTCATTGGGATCCTGGGTATCGCAGTAGCGTTCACGGTGGCCAAATCGGCCTATCGGGCCCTCGTGGCTGGGGTGTTTGCCGCCATGGTGGGGATGGGCATTGTCACCATGCTCTCGTTCTACTCTGCCCTGGGTCTCGACGTCCTTGCCCCGTCCCGCTACGGCTTGGCCGTCCTTCCTTTTGCTGCTGCTGCGTTCGCCCCGGTTTTGCGCCGCCATGTTCTTGCCCCCGTGCTGGTTGGGGTTCTGGCTGGCGCAACCGCGGCCGCCATGTTGGCAGGCGTGCTGTGGTACGGCCCCAAAGCCGCTATTGCAGTGTCGCCCGACAGTGAGACCGCCATGGGAGTGTGGTGTTCCACGACGTCGACGTCATACTTCTGGCGGTGGAACGAGGTGGACGAGGACGCCGTGTACCAGGTGAGCTTCGACGGATGGTCATGGGAGGAGCACGAGGGTACAACCTTGACTTTGTCCGATCAGCCGGCCAACACCGAGGCGGTGCTGTATGTGCAGTCTGGAAGCGCCGAAGCCTGGGACAGCGGCCCATCCGGCAACGAGGCGTGTCGCACCGCGCCGGCAGGCCGGCCGAATGTGACTTGCACTGCCACCTCGACGTCGTATACCTGGCAATGGGACCCGGTGGACGATGCCACCTGGTACCGGGTCAGATGGGATCCGGCCCACCCGTGGTTTGAGATCAACCGACTCACAACCACCATCGACAGGGCAAGGCCCAACGCCGGGGAGGTGCTGTATGTGCATGCGGGCAATCCCAACAGCTGGAACGTGGAAGGCACCGTGGAGTCGGTCTGCCGCACACAAACCTGATCTGAGTGCTTCACCTCGTACGGTGCTCCCCTCGCACCTCACCGACAGAGGGGTCGTACACTGTGCAGCCAATGAAGGGGTTGATCCTGTCGGGAGGCGAGGGGACCAGGCTGCGTCCGCTGACCCACACCCGGGCCAAGCAGCTGGTTCCCATCGCCAACAAGCCGGTGCTGTTCTACGGCATCGAGGACATGGCCGCCGCGGGGATAACCGACATCGCCATCGTGGTGGGCGACACCCACCAGGAGATTCGCGACGCCGTGGGCGACGGCTCCCGCTTCGGGGTCAGCGTCACCTACATCCGCCAGGAGTCCCCTCTCGGGCTTGCCCACTGCGTACACATCGCCAGCGATTTCCTGGGCGACGACTGCTTTGTGATGTATCTGGGCGACAACATGCTGGAACAGGGACTGGCCGAGTTCGTCGCGCGGTTCGAGCAGGAGCGGGACCAGGGGCCGAGCCTGCTGGATGATCCCGATGCCGGCCCGAGCCGGGCCCAGATACTGCTCACCCCGGTGGAGAATCCGTCGTCGTTCGGTGTGGCCGAGCTCGGTGCGGCCGGGAACGTGGTCAACCTGGTGGAGAAGCCTGCCCAGCCGCCTTCCAACCTGGCCCTGGTGGGCGTGTACATCTTCGACTCCTCCATCCACGAGGCGGTTCGGGCCATCGAGCCGTCGGCTCGAGGCGAGCTGGAGATCACCGACGCCATCGACTGGCTGATCCGCAACGGCCACCGGGTGAGCCACCAGCTGCTGGACGGATGGTGGATCGACACCGGCAAGAAGGATCCCCTGCTGGAGTGCAATCGGCTGGTGCTCGACACCGTGGTTCGTCGGGTGGAGGGGGCGGTGGACGACGCTTCGAAGGTGGAGGGGCGAGTGGTGGTGGCCGAGAGCGCCAAGATCGTCAACTCCACGGTGCGAGGCCCGGCGGCGATCGGAGCGAACACCCGCATTGAGAACACCTTCATCGGTCCCTACACCTCCATCGGCGACGAGTGCGTGATCAGCGACGCCGAACTAGATCATTCGGTGGTGCTCGAGGGCTGTCGCATCGACGGGACGAGCCGGATCACTGACTCGCTGATCGGCCAACATGTGCAGGTGACCCGCTCACCGGAGCGCCGCCCGGCATCCCGGCTGATGCTGGGCGACCACTCCCATCTGGAGCTGGGATAAGGGTTATGCCGCCGTTCGATAGCTTCAACGAGATTCGGGAATAGGAAGAGTGGCCGAAGTAAGCCCCTGTGAGGCGATTTCCGGGGCATTCATCGTGTCCCCCGACGTCCATGGCGACGAGCGGGGCGTGTTCGTGGAGACCTACCGGCGGGAGTGGATTCCCGGAGTCCGGGAGATGGTCCAGGCCAATCGGGGCGACCGGCGGGCCGGCTCGGTGGTGGGCCTGCACTATCACCTCCATCAGGCGGACTACTGGTACGTGCCGGTGGGCCAGGCCCGGGTGGTGCTCCACGATCTTCGATCAGGCTCGCCCACCGACGGCCGCACGGTGGCGCTGCCCTTGGGCACCGAGCCCGACGGCGTCAACCGCCACCGGGGCGTGTACATCCCGCCGGGAGTGGCCCACGGGTTTGCCGCTTTGTCCGACATGACCATCACCTACCTGGTGGACGGCTACTACAACCCGATCGACGAACTCGGAGTGGCCTGGGATGATCCGGAGATCGGTGCCGACTGGGGAGTGGACAGCCCCATCCTGTCGGTGCGAGACCAGGCCAACCCCCGCCGCTCGGATATTCCTGCTCACCTCATTCCCCGTTTCGAGCTCTCGGACTCGACATGAGACTGCTGGTGACGGGGGGCGCCGGGTTCATCGGGTCGAACTACGCGCGCTGGGTGCTGGCCCACACCGAAGACGCCGTGGTGGTGTACGACGCCCTGACCTACGCGGGCAATCTCGACAACCTGCGCGACCTTGAAGACAACCCCCGACTGGTTTTCGTCCAAGGCGACGTGTGCGACCGCGACGGGGTGGCCGAAGCCATGGCAGGTTGCGATGCGGTGGTTCATTTTGCCGCTGAGAGCCATGTGGACCGCTCCATCGTCGGCCCCGATGCCTTCATGCGGACAAACTGCGACGGCACCAATATGGTGTGCGACACCGCCCGGCTGATGGGGATGGAAAAGGTGGTCCACGTCTCCACCGACGAGGTGTACGGGTCGATCGACAAGGGGTCGTTCACCGAAGCCGACCGGCTGGCGCCCCGTTCGCCCTATTCGGCATCCAAGGCCGGGGCCGATTTGATCGCGCTGGCCTATTGGGAGACGTTCAGCCTGCCGGTGACGGTCACCCGGTCGTCCAACAACTTCGGCCCCTACCAGCATCCCGAGAAGCTCATCCCCCTGTTCACCACCAACCTCCTCAACGGGCTGGCGGTGCCCCTGTACGGCGATGGCCTGAACGTGCGGGACTGGTGTCATGTGGACGACAACTGCGCGGCCATCGATGCGGTGTTGCGGCTCGGCCAGCCGGGGGAGATCTACAACATCGCCGGGGGGAACGAGCTCACCAACCGGGAGCTGACTGGCCGCCTGCTCGCACTGTGCGGCCGAGACGAGTCGTACATACAGCCGGTGGCCGACCGCCTGGGCCACGACCGCCGCTACTCGGTGGACACGGCGAAAATCGGCGAGCTGGGGTGGTCGCCGGCCCGCGAACTGGAAGAGGCCCTGGTCGCCACCGTGGACTGGTATCGGGAGAACCGCTGGTGGTGGGAGCCGCTCAAGAGGGCGGCAACATGAGGGACGCGGGGCCGTGAGAGTCATTGTCACCGGGGCTACCGGACAGCTCGGCCAAGACGTGGGGGCGCAGTTCGCGGCTTCGGGTCACGAGGTCACCGCTGCCAGCCGCAGAGATCTGGACATCGCCCGACGCCACCAGGTGCTCGCCGCGTTGGGCAGCGTCCGCCCCGATGTGGTGGTCAACTGCGCGGCCTACACCGCAGTCGACGCCTGCGAATCCGATGCTGAGCGGGCCTACGGGGTCAACGCCTTGGCGGTTCGCCACCTGGCTGAAGCGGCCCGCCGATTCGATGCCCACCTGTGCCACATCTCCACCGACTACGTGTTCTCCGGTGACAAGTCCGGGCCCTATCACGAGTGGGACCAGCCCGATCCCCGATCGGTGTACGGCGCCAGCAAGCTGGCCGGCGAGCGGGAGGCCGGCGAGTCGGCCACGGTAGTGCGAACCTCGTGGCTGTGCGGCCGGCACGGCTCCAACATGGTGGGCACCGTGCTGCGGCTCGCGGCCGAGGGCAGACCTCTGCGGTTCGTCGGCGATCAGCGGGGCTCGCCGTCGTTCACTCCCGACGTGGCCGCGGTGATCGAGCGGCTGTGCGCTGACCGCCGACCCGGCCTGTACCACGTCACCAATCGGGGAGAGGCGTCCTGGTTCGACTTCGCCCGGGAGATCATGCTGGCGGCGGGACACGACCCCGACCGGGTTGAACCCATCAAATCGGCTGAGTTGGTTCCTGCCCGGCCCGCCCCCCGCCCCGCCAACTCGGTGTTGGAGAACCGGGCGCTGGCGTTGGCCGGACTCGATCTCCCGGCTCACTTCCGAGAACCGCTGGGTCGCCTGGTAGCCGAGTTGTTGGGCTAGCGGATCGCTCTCGTCACGCCGGGGTGTCCGAGCGGTACTTCTGGCATTCGTCGTTGATCTCGTTTTCGGGCTCGCCCAGGGTCTTGGGTCCCTTTACGCAGGCCAATTGGAACAGCAAGGAGAACTCGCTTGTGCTGTCCTGCGCCAAGCGTTCCAGGGCTTGTTGGCGGGCGGCGGCTTCTCGTCGGGTTCGGGGGAGGGCGCAGATGTCGGCCACGCCGTCGCCGTCGCTGTCGAAGGCGTAGGTGGTGGGTCCGCCGAGGCTGCGGTTCAAGCAGAAGTCGGGGCCGGTGATGATCCCCGAATAGAACAGGCCATTGCCGTAGGTATCCGCCGGTCCGCCGTCGACAGTGGCCGGCGTGGTGACGGTCTGATTGGGCTGCTGCGCTGCGGCAGTACCGCCCGGTGCGTTGGCTGACAGCCCTCGGTACTGCTCGCACTCATCGGCGGCCTCCCGGTCGGGTTCGCCGAGGGTCTCGGGCACCGACAGGCACTCCTCGGCCAAATGGGAGATGAAGTGGTCTCGGAACCCGGGGAGAATGGCCATGTCCTCCATGGCCTGTTGGCGGGCGGCGGCTTCTCGTCGGGTTCGGGGGAGGGCGCAGATGTCGGCCACGCCGTCGCCGTCGCTGTCGAAGGCGTAGGTGGTGGGTCCGCCGAGGCTGCGGTTCAAGCAGAAGTCGGGGCCGGTGATGACCCCCGAATAGAACTTGGCGTTGTCAACCGGCGTCTCCCCGGGCGGGGTGGGCTGGCCGGGCAACCCCGGTGCAGGGATGTTGAACACCAGCTTGGTGGACAACAGCTGCGGTTGGTTTCGTTCTCGGGCCGCGGTGTTGATCCTGCTCTGGAGGCGGCTGCCGGTTACGGTCACGGTCCGGGAGGTGCCCGCGATCTGAATGCTCGCCTTGTCCACCCGGCCCGACTGGCCCACGCCGCCCGCAATCGTCATGCTGATGAGCTGGCCCACCGCAGTGTCGGGGTGGTCGTTCAGCCACTGATTGAAGTCTCGCACCGAATAGGTGCTGGACCACGTTGCGTTGGGGTTGTCCTGGTGGGTGTCGAAGTCGTCGGGCTTGGCCACCAGGAAGGGCAGGTCGGCGGAGAACACATAGCCGCTTCGCTCGGTATGGCCGCCATTGGATGACGAATAGAACGCTCGGATGGGGGTGCCCTGATAGAACAGCACCTGTCCGGCGGTGTTGGCCACGGCTTGGAGCCAGGTTCCGGCACTGGCGTGTTTCTCCCGGGTGTCGCCCACGAAAGCCTGGTCCCACACGGTGGAGTACAGGTCGAACGGCCGAGTCCACGATGAGGAGGCCCGCCGCTCCCGGAGGGTGGCGGAGGCGTAGCTGCGGGCGGCGATGGCCTGGGCCTCGTGGGCGGTCAACGGCCAGTTCATGGGCGTCTCTGCGATGCCCCGCAAGTATCTCTCCATCGACAGGGAATCGAGGATCACGTAGAAGCTGCCGGGATCGCCGCCGGAGGGCACCAGATTGATGCGGCCATGGGAGTAGGAGCGGCCGGTGTTGGACACCCTCACTGAGGTGCCGGTGGCGAAGTGAAGTTGGGCTGTCTGCCCAGTGCAGCCGTCGCCGCACACATCGGTGCCGTTGATGGTGAAGTGCCAGTGGCCGACATGGCGGGTCACCGCCACTGACGATCCCGCCGGCACCCGGAAATCGCCTTGGCCGTCCACGGTGATGCGATTGGCCCCAAGGGGAGTCAGCGTGGTGCCGGTGGTGGTGCTCAGGTGGACGCGGATGGCGTCTTCGGGATGTACCGGAGCGGCTGCCGGTCCGAATACCGCCTCGGGCGTCGTCGGGGTAGTGCCCCCCGGTGGGGCGGGAAGGGCGCTGTGGGGATCGCTGAAGAACTTCTCGATGGTCAATGAGTCGAGGACAACCCGGAACCGGCTCGGGTCGCCGGCGACGGCGATGAGGTTGATGCGGCCGTGGGAGTAGGAGCGGCCAGTGGTGGAGACGGCCACCGCGGTGTCGGTGCCGAAGTGGAGCTGGGCGGTTTGCCCGGTGCAGCCGCTGCCGCAAATGTCGACATTGCCGTACCGGATGCGCCAACGGTCACCGACTCGGGAGATGAGGACAGCGGTTCCGGCTGGCGCCCGAACCGCTTCGAGGCCGGTATGCGTGATGTTCTGGCCGTCCACGGTGATCCGGTTCAAGCCCTCGGGAGTGAGGGTGGTGGCTTCGGCCGCGGCCAGCACGATCTGTATCGAACCCTCTGGTCGGTCGCCAAGGGAACCGGGCGCAGCGGGGTCGTTGTGGGGGTCGTCGAGGAACTTCTCGACGATAAGAGAGTCGATGGTGATGTGGAACCGGCTCGGTGCTGAGGCCAGGGCGATGAGGTTGATGCGGCCGTGGGAGTAGGAGCGGCCAGTGGTGGAGACGGCCACGGCGGTGTCGGTGGCGAAGTGCAGTTGGGCCGTCTGCCCGACGCATCCGTTGCCGCACACATCGACCCCGTTGTAGCTGATATGCCAATGGTCATCGTGGTGGGTGAAGGTGATCGGACTCCCGGCCGGAGCCCGGACCGCATCCTGGCCGCCGAACGCCACGTCTTGGTTGTCGATGGTGATCCGGTTGATTCCCTCGGGGGTGAGGGTGGTGGTGTCGGTGGTGGCCAACAGGATTCGGGCCTGATCTTCAGGAGCGGTCGGTGTTGCCGTTGAGCTGGTCGTTGGGACTGGAGTGGGGGCAGTGGGGGTGGGAGTGGGGGCTGGCGACGGGCTTCCGGCTGGGCGACCGTAGTTCTCGGTCAACACGGTGCCGGGGTAATAGAAGCCCAAGATGTCCTGGGCGCCGTGTCCGGCCAGGGTCCGGGCGTAGGCCCCCCACTGGCTCATCCCCACACCGTGGCCCCAGCCGCTTCCGGTGAAGGTGACTGTGGCCGAAGGATCAACGATGAGAACCGATGAGGCATCGCTGCTCTGCTGGGCGGCTGACGGGGATGCGACCAGCACCGAAGCCGCGACAGCGAGAGCTGATGAGGCGGTGATCAACTGGGTTAAGCGAAGGCGGTTCAGCACCGTCAACCGCTGCCATTGCATAGAACGTCCAAAACCGGTTGGCCGCCCGCCGCGCAATTCTCCCAGTTACGGCCCCGGCCATCAAGTACCCCCCCGATTCCGGGGTGGTACTCTAGGGCCACTCGGGTGAAAGCCAGACCGGGGCGTACAGGTAGGGTGTCGTAGTGGTCCGTCGCCTTCTCGAGCGAGCTCTGCCCCTGGGGACCCGTCGCCGTCGCCTGCTCAGCAGGGCGGCGGCGACCGTCCGTTCCCGGCTGGCGGCCGAGGCTGAGCCTGAACCAGAGCCCCAACAGGCGCCGGAGTCCGGGTCGGAGCGGCAGCGCCAGCCCGCCGGGGTGACTTATCGGGATTGGTTCTGCCGACTGCCGGCCGATGCCAGCGTCCTCGAGGTTCAGCGCCAGTGGTTTGAGGAGTGGGTCCGACCGCTCAAGGTGTGGGGACTGGTGGTGGACGACGGCGGCGACGTCGCCGCAACCGAGATGTCGCTGCACAACCAGTCGTGGGGGTTGGTCGAGGTGGTCAAAGTCGAGGTCGGCGGGCTGGCGGAAGAATTCGACCGGCTGTCGCAGGACTGCCCCAAAGATCTGGTGGTGCTGCTCCGGGCGGGCGACCGGCTTCGGCCCGATGCGGTGTTCAAGATCGCGCAGGCCGCGTGGCGCGACCCTTGGCTAGAGCTGGTGTACTGGGACGACGACCTAGCCGATCTGGCCGAGGTATGGGATTGGCACCTCGAGGGGATGCCCGAAGGCGTCTACTTCGACGATGATCTCGACCGCTTGAGCCAACCCTGCCTCAAGCCGGGTTGGTCCCCCGATCTCCTGGTCTGCGCCAACTACATCGGGCGGGCTTTTGCCGTGCGGGCCCGATGCCTCCAAGCCGAAGCCGCCCTGCGCTATCGCGACGCCGGAGTCGGAGACGACTCCCTTTGGTGGGACCTGCTGCTGGGCCTCGAGGTCGCCGACCGGCAAGTGTGCCGCCTGCCGGCGGTGTTGCAGACCCTCAGTCGCGGCGACAATCGCATCGAGTCCCACCATCTGGACTTGGTGAACCGCTGGCTGTCGCAGCAGGGCTGGCCGGCCCGAGCCGAGGCGGGGGCCAGCGGCGTCAACCTGGTGTGGGTACCGGATCAAGCGGTGCCGGTCAGCGTCGTCATCGCCACCCGCCACAACCGCGAGTTGCTGGAGGGTGCATTCGACTTGGTCCGCTCCGCCAACCATCCCTCCGTTGAGCTCATCGTCGTGGACAACGGCGGCCACAGCGCCGACAACGAGGCCTGGTACCGGGATCGAGCCGCCGATCTGAGTCCTCGCATCATCTGGTGGGATGAGCCGTTCAACTACTCCGCGGTCAACAACCGGGCCGCAGCCGAGGCCACCGGACAAGTGCTGGTGTTCTTGAACGACGACACCTCGCCTGGACACCCCGGGTGGCTGCACAACCTTTGCGGCTGGGCCCAGCGGCCTGAGATCGGCGTTGTCGGGCTTCAGCTCATCGACGACGATGGCCTGATCCAGCACGGGGGGGCGATCATCGGCATGACCGGCTTGGCCGGCCACCTCTTTCAGGGCATGGCCCCGCATTCCGACAGCTTGATGGGGTCAACCGATTGGACCCGAAACACCGTGGCGGTGACCGGCGCCTGTCTAGCCGTGCGCCGTTCGGTGTTCGAGGAGGTGGGCGGATTCGACGAGCGCTTGGAGCTGTGCGGCAGTGACGTGGTGCTCGGGCTGCGGGCCCGACAGGCCGGATACCGCAACGTGGTCTCGGCCGCCACCCCGGTTACCCACAAGGAGTCGGCCACCCGGGGGCCCCAGATTCCCGACGGCGATGTGTTCGCCAGCTATTGGGCCTATCAGCGGTGGCTGATGGGCGGCGATCCCTACTTCTCCCCGAACCTCAGCGCGGCCCACCCCGAGCCGGAGGTGTGCTGCGAGGAGAAGCCGGGCGTGCTGAAGCAGCTCACCGAGATGCTGGGCCGGCCCATGGAGATCTTCTACCAGCGCAACGAGTCCGGGGAGGCCCACGCACTGGCGGTCGCCTCCGAGGCCGATCGGGAGCTGGCCGAGTCTGTCCGCCGGGGGCACCGGGCCATCCAGGGCCGCCGGGAGGTGCGAACCGTCAACTGGTTTGTGCCCGAGTTCCAAAACCCGTTCTACGGCGGTATCCATACGGTGTTCCGGCTGGCCGACCATCTGGCCGTCAACCACGGGGTGGAGAACCGGTTCATGGTGATGTCCGGTCCCGTCGACCACGATGAGCGCTGGTACCGGTCGGGGATATCCGCCGCCTTCGGTTCGCTGGCTGACAGCCCCATCAGCTACCACGACTCCTTCGCCTTCGACCCCGACGATGTTCCCGCCGCCGATGCGGCCATCGCCACCATGTGGACCACCGCCTACTTCGCGGCCCGCACCCCCGGTCAGGCCCGCCGCTTCTACCTGATCCAGGACTTCGAGCCGATGTTCTACCCGGCGGGCACGCTCTACGCCTTGGCCGAGCACAGCTATCGGCTGGGGCTCTACGGGCTGTGCAACACCGGCCACCTGGCCGACATCTACCGGGATCGCTACGGGGGAACAGCCGATCACTTCTGGCCCGCGGTGGACGAATCGGTCTTCCACGCCCGCAACCGCATCGAGCCTGATCCCGACCGCCCGGTGACCGTGTTCATCTATGCCCGTCCAGGCCATCTGCGCAACTGCTGGGAGTTGGCCGCCAGGGCCGTGCGCCTCGTGAAGGACGACTTGGCCGACGACGTGCGCATCGTGACCGCAGGATCGTGGGCCTTTCCCGAGCACATGGACTCCCTCATCACCCACATGGGCCAGCTCGACTACCGAGAGACTGGCCCGCTGTACCGAACCTGCGACATCGGCGTGGCTCTCACCACCTCTGAGCACCCCTCGTATCTGCCGCTGGAGCTGATGGCCTGCGGCGCCACCGTGGTGGCATTCGAGAACCCGGCGGGGGATTGGCTGTTGCGCCATGACCACAACTGCGTGCAGTCGCCCCAGACCGCTGACGGGCTAGCCGCCGAGATCGCGGCCCTGGTGCGTGATCCCGCCCGCCGAAAGCGGCTGGCCAAGCAGGGCCTGACCGACGTCGCCGCCCGCCACGCCCGCTGGGGTCAGAACCTGGCCGGCGTGTACAGCCATCTATGCGATCCCGAGCCGCGGCTATGAAGGTGGCGACCAGCCGAGGCAGCGCACTGGAGATCTGGGGCTACCGAGAGCTGATCGGCCGGTTGGTGCAGCGGGAGCTGGGATCGCGCTACAAGCGCTCGGTACTGGGCTGGCTGTGGTCGATGCTCAACCCCGCGGCCACCTTGGCCATCTACGCGCTGGTTTTCGGTGTGCTGTTGAAGTTCGACCCGCCTCGGGCCGGCAACGGCCGCTTTGACAACTTCGCCCTCTATCTTTTCTGCGCGCTGGTCATGTGGAACGCCTTCTACGGGGTGATTACCGGGGCCATGAATGCGCTCTTGGACCTCGGGTCGCTTCTGGGCAAGGTGTACTTCCCGCCCGAGGCCCCGGCGGTGGCCGCCCTGCTCACGGTGCTGTTCCAAGCGGCAATCGAGGCGTCCATCTTGATGCTGATCTTCATCTGCCTGGTCAATGTGAGCTGGACCTTTTTGCTGTGGCCGGTTCTGCTGCTGCTTCTCTCGATCTTCGCCCTCGGGATCGGACTGATGCTCAGCGTCTGGAACGTGCGCTATCGCGACGTGGGCTATCTGTCTGTGATTGCCTTGCAGTTCCTCTTCTACGTGACCCCGATCGTCTATCCGCTGTCGTTGATCCCCGAGCGGGCCATGGGGTTGCCGGTGCGAGACATCATCCGGCTGAATCCGCTGTCCCAGTTCACGGAGGCCTCCCGCGAGCTGCTCTACGGGCTGGACTGGCCCGGCGTGCTTCGATTGGGGCTCATGGCCCTCATCTCGTTGGCAGTGGGCGCCGGGGGCTGGATGCTGTTCAAGGTCCGAACCCGCGACATCGCCGAGGAGTTATAGGCCATGGGCGAGAACGCGGTGACCGTCGAAGGAGTGTCCAAGCGCTTCCGGCTGACCCTGGACCGCCCCCTGAGCCTGAAAGAGGCTTGGACGGGGCTGCGCCCCGGATCGGGCCGCCCGTTCCGCCGGGTGCGCAGCGAACCGTTCTGGGCGCTCCGAGACGTCAGCCTGGAGGTGCCCCAGGGCTCGATGTACGGACTGGTCGGACGCAACGGATCGGGCAAGTCCACCCTGCTGCGGGTCATGGCCGGGATCTACCGGCCCACCGAGGGCCGGGTTGAGGCGCAGGGCCGGACGTCGGCCCTGTTGGAGCTGGGGGCTGGGTTCCACCCCGCATTGAGCGGTCGGGAGAACATCTACCTCAATGCCTCGGTGCTGGGAGTGCCGAAATCGCAGATCGACGACCGAGTCGAGCAGATCGTCGAGTTCGCGGGCTTGGAGGAGTTCATCGACAGCCCGGTGAAGATCTACTCCAGCGGCATGTACGTGCGGCTGGGCTTCGCGGTCGCCGTCCACGTCGACCCCGAGATCCTCATCGTCGACGAGGTGGTGGCGGTGGGCGACGAGGAGTTCCAGCTCCGCTGCTTCAGCCACTTGGAGTCGCTGCGGTCCCAAGGGGTGACCATCGTGCTGGTCAGCCACGACTTGGGGATGCTGCGGGCTAACTGCGATCAGATGGCCTGGCTCAACCGCGGGCTGCTGGCTGCGGTCGGCGACCCGCAGGAGGTGATCAACGCCTACCTCGACACCATTGACACCGAGGGGGCTGCCTCCGTGGGCCACCGCCCCCGGCCCGGCGCAGAGGAGGACACCCCGCTGCGCATCACCAACCTGGAGTTCTTCGATGAGGCCGGGCATAAGCCCAAGTCGTTCGCATCGGGAGACCCGCTGGTGGTGCGCATCCATTACTCGGCCTCGGAGCCGACTGAAGACCCGGTGTTCTCACTGGGGTTCTACGACCACAACAACCTCCATATGGCCGGCCCCCGTTCCCACATCGGCGGGTTCCGCCCCGGCAAGCTCGACGGTGAGGGATGGGTGGAGTTCCGCCTGTCGCGTATCCCGTTCCGCTCCGGTGCGTTCCATGTCAACGCCGCGGTGCAGGATTCTGACGCCTCGTTTCTCTACGACCGCCGAGCCCGGGAGTTCTGGCTTCAAATCGCCGGCGAGCCCGATCCCCAGGCCAATGGGCTGTTGAACCTGGAGGGCGACTGGCGGGTCGGGGCCTGAGGCGATCTGTGATGCCTTCTGAGCCCTTGCCCATCAGCACGATTGGCGACCCGCTTCCCTACGCCGACGGCGCAGAGGCCGAGCTGTTGGAGCTGATCCGGGCAGTCGAGGACCGCCAGTCGGGGTCGGATGAGCTGGCTTCGGCGGTGCGCGACTGGCCCACCGCTTATCACCTGGCGCCCGAGCGGGCCGTGCTCCTGGCCCCGGTGAGCATCGGCCCGGATGACCGGGTGCTGGATGTGGGGGCGGGCTCGGGGGTCAATACCCGGATCTGCGCCGACCGGGGGGCGGCGGTGACCGCGGTCGAGGGCAGCGCAGCCCGAGCCGAGCTCATCGCTCACCGCTGTGCCGGGCTTGAAGATGTCCAGATCTTGTGCGGCCCACTCGAAGCACTGGGAGACGACCGGCGAGGGGCCTACGACGTGGTGTTGCTGGTGGGGGTTCTGGAGTATGCCGGCACCGGCCATGGCGGGGGAGAAGGGCCCGCTGCCCTCCTCAATCGGGCCGTCGATGCCCTGGCGCCGGGCGGGGTGGTGGTGTTGGCCATCGAGAACCGCCTCGGGCTCAAGTACCTGCTGGGCTTTCCCGAAGATCATCTGGGCCTGCCCTGGGTGGGCTGGGAGGGCTACCGCGCCGGGGAGCCGACGACGTGGTCTCGACGGGAGCTGGCCCAGATGCTGGCCGACGCCGGGTTGGCCGCCCAGAAGTGGCTGTATCCGTTTCCCGACTACAAGCTGCCCACCGCGGTGCTGGCCGAGGAGATGTACGAACAGCCCGACGGCATTGACATGGTCGACCAAATCGTGGGGCACCCCACCAGCAGCGAATACGACCATCCAGTGCTGGTTGTCGACGACCGGGCCGCCCACCGAGCGCTGCTGGCGGGGGGCTTGGGACCCGATGTGGCCAATTCATTCCTGGTCGTGGCGGGTCGGGATCACGAGGCAGTGGCGGAGCGGGTTGACCGGCAGGCGCTGGCGTGGCGGGTGGCACTTGACCGGCGTCGGCGCTGGCGACAGCAGGCTGTCGTCGTCAACTCGGATCGGGGTTTGACGATGAGACGCCGCCTCCTGGCTGAACACAGAGCCGGTGATTTCGACGGGTGGCTCGGGCAGGCCGAGGTGGCGGAGGAGGGCTATTTTGCCGGCCGCAATCTTGAGCAGTGTCTCTTGGACTGCGCCCGGGACGGTGATTCCGATGGAATCGCCGATCTCCTGCGCTCGTGGCGGGCCGCACTGGCTGTCCAAGAGACGTCCATTGACTCGGTGGCCGCGCCCCATCCCTATCTGCCCGCGGACGCCGCTCGGGTGCTGCCCCCAGAATGGCTGGATGCCGGGCCTGACAACTTCGTGGTGACGGCCGACGGCCTCAAGTTCGTGGATCGGGAATGGTTGGCCGCCGGGGGGGTGGACGCTCGGTTGGCCGTGGTCAGGGGGCTTTGGAAGACAGTCTCGGCCATGTTGAGCGCCCGCTGCCATCTGCCCTGGCCGGTTACCTGGAGCAACGACCGCCTCGTCGCCCATCTAGGCGGGCTGATCGGCGAGGACATCGACGATGAGCTGCTGAGGCAGTGGCGGCAGGCTGAAGACGACTTGGTTCGCCGGGTCTACCGCCAGCCCGAGGTCCGGTTGGCGGAGCTGCACGACGCGGGAAGCCGCTCCCGGATTGACCTCTTGGCATCACCCCTGGCCCCCTACCGGCGCATGGAGCACTTGGTACACCGCCAGCAGGAGCTGATCGCCCAGCTAACGGAGCAGCATGAGATGGCAGCGAGCCTGGAGGAGGCCCAAGCCCGGCTCGCTCGAACCGAAGCTCAGATGGCAGAGCTTCGAGCCGAGGTCGCCGAGGCCCAGGCCCGCTTGGCCCGGGTGGCCTGGCGGGAGCGTGCCCACAACAAAATCGCGGGGCTGATGCGGGGCTTCCGGCCGCGCTGAGGCGGCATTTGGGCGGTTCTGGGGGTCAGTTCCGGTCTTCGAGCAGGTCTTTGAGCGCGATCCACATCTGCTCGCGGGTGACGGAGATATCGAACCGCTGGGCCGACTTGATGCCCCGGTCGCGCAGGCAGTCCCTCAGCTGCTGATCGCCCAGCACCCGATTGAGGGCCACGGCCATGGTCACTGGCCGCTTGTCGCGGAGCACGATGCCCGCGTCGCGGACCGTCTCGGCCACTGCGGCCGCGTCGTAGGCCACCACCGGCAGGCCGTTGGCCATGGCCTCCACCAGCGGCACTCCGAATCCCTCGTGTTCCGAAGCGCAGGCCAGCACATCCGACAACTGGTACCACTGGAGCAGGTTCTTGTCGGAGACCTTGCCGGTGAACACCACCCGGCCATGCACATCAAGGCGCCGAGCGAGGCTCTTCAGAGAATGCAGGTATTGGGGAGGGGAGGCGTCGCCCACCAGCACCAGCCTTGACTGGGGCCGGAATCGAGACAGCACCGCGAAGGCGGCGATGAGATCGTGCTGGCACTTGTTGGGGGCCAACCGCCCCACGAACAGCACCGTGCCCTCATCTTCGGAGAGGGCGCCGTCGGGGGGGCTGGGCTGAGGTGCGCCGCGGCCCAACTGCCACAGCACGGGGGCAACCACCACATCTTTGATGCCCAAATCCCTCAACTCCTGGGCGTTGAACTCGGAGTCGGCGATGCCCCGGCGGGTGAGCGACGCCAGTTGGCTGAGCTGCTGTCGTCCCCGATCAACACTTCTGGCCAGTTCTGGCTGCCAGGTCTGGAAGTAACTCGCCGGCGTGATGTTGTGGTAGTTCAGCACGATCGGCGACCGGTTTCGGATCACCTGCTGGGCCACTTCTGAGCCGATGGAGTGCTGGAGAATCGAGACCCGGGCCCCGCCCTTCCACTTCTCAATGGGCATTGTGCTGCCGTCAGATCGGGTTCTTCGCTCCACCACGATGCGAACGTCGAAACCCTTCTCCTCGAGTATTTCCTGAATGAGCCGCGTGTGGTTGCTGGTGGCATCCCCGGCGGCCATCTGGGGAATCAAGATGTCGACGGCGGGACTCACGGTTTCCTCGAATCGGGGTCGTCCGATGGGTTTTCGGAGCGGTGGGCCACGACAATCTCGCTGATCCGGGAGTCGGTGCAGGGTTCGAGCCGGGCGTCGAAGCCGGCCCGCTCCAACAGATGCCGCCACGTGACCGGTGAGATGCCCAGCCCTGACCCCAGCTCCGATTCGACCCGGCCCCGGGCGGCCGGGTCGGCCACGGCCACCACAATTCGCCCGGCCTTCTTCAGCTTCAGGCTGGCTTGGTTGATCATTCCGATCAGGTCTTTCAGCGGGAGGGTCTCCACTGAGCCGGTGAGCACGATCGTGCCGAATTCCCCGTCCTCGGAGTCCACCAGATGGGCGAGCAGGTTGCCGGTTCGAAGGTCGACTTGACGGCGGAGCCCGACGAGCACTCGGTCGGGATCCTGCTCGACGCCACGGGTGTGCATGCCCCGGTCGCTGATGGCCTGAACGAGGGCACCTTCCCCACCGGACAGCACCAGACACGGCCCCGACCCGGCAAGTCCGGCCACATGGGCGACAACTTCAGCAGACGGCTCGGAGGGATTGTCGAGCAAGCCCCATCCAGCGGGAACAAGCTGGTCGCTGGGTAGCCCAGCGGCGTCTTCCAGGCGGCCCAAGCGGGTTTCGAGGTTGCGCAGATGCCGAATCAGCACTCCGGCGAACACGTTGAACTGGTCGGTCAAGAAGCGGACGTACCAGTAGGCCAGCTTGCGGATCAGCCATTTGATGCCCCGCAGGCCGCGGCGTGATCCGATGGGCACCTGAGGGTCGAGCGCGGCCAGGGTGGCGGTTTGGTCGAGGAGATGGCCGTCGTGGCCGACCACTTCAGAAGAGGGTTCGGAAGGGGCGAGGTCGGCCCAGGCTTGCTCGATTTCGAGTTCGAGCAAAGCGATCTCGCGGTCTTGGCGACGCCGTTTGTCGGCCTCAGCCTCGATTTCCGCGCTGGCCCCCTTCATGTCGATGAGGTCTGGTCTAGTCATCTCGGCGCGGTCCCCGAACGAGCCGCCGAGCGAGCCGGACGATGGCCGATCGGGCCAGCTCCTCATTCAGGCGAAGGTTCTCGGCCTCCAATTTGGCGATGCGGCCATCTTTGTTGGAAATGAGAACGTCCTTCTCCTCCATGCGGACGTCTCGCTCGGCAATACGGGTGTCCCGCTCGGCGATGCGGGTGTCCCGCTCGGCTACCCGGTCTTTCCATTCCTCAATGGTGGTCTCCCGCTCGGCCACCTGGCCTTCCAACTCCGCGATCCGTTCGTCTTGATTGGCGACGCGGTCGGTGAGGAACTGACGGGCCGCTTCTGCGCCGAGGGTCCGATCGCGCAGATTGAGGATCTCGTGGCGGAGCTGTTCGAGATCATCGCCGTCGGCCTGATCAGCGGTCATGGGTAAATCGTAGTTGTGGTCCGTCCCTGCATTGGCGGGGTGGGACTGCGAGTTGGCCGCCCCGCCCCAGCGGGCGATGAACCTGTCCCATTCCCACGGCTCGATCACCGGCGGCCGGCTGGCGCTCTCGTGGTGGATGAGGGTGGCGGCCGGCTCCACCACCACCCGCAGGCCCGACCGGATGAGCCGCTGGCACAGGTCGACGTCGCCGTAGGAGGCCGGGAACTCGAGTGACATCCCGCCGACCGCCAGCAGGTCCCGGCGCCGGGCCAGCAGGCAGGCCCCGGTGACGCCGATCACATCGCGGGCCACGTCGCCCCCCGCCGCGGTGGCCTCCGACAGCTGGCACCCCCGGAACGAGTGGATGGGCTGGGCGTCTTCGAACTCCATGCCGATGTGCTGTATCGAGCGGTCGGGATACAGCAGGGCGGCCCCCACCGCGCCGACGGTCGGATCGTCGAGGTGGGATGCCATCTGCCCGAGCCAGTCGGAGGATTCGGCTTCGATGTCGTCGTTGAGCATCAGCACCAGATCGCCGCTACTGGCCAGCACGCCGCAGTTCACGGCCCGGGAGAAGTCGAACGGTCCGGTGCCCCGGTGGATGACCTTTACCGGCAGGCTGTCCACCGGTCGGGGGGGCTGTCCCTGGAACTCGTCGCCCACCACCACGATCACTTCGGTGGGCAGGGGTTCGAGCCGGGCCAGCGTGGTGAGGCAGCGGTTGAGCATCGAGGTCTCAGCGCCGGGGAAGACGTGGCCGGCACTGGGAATGACGATCGAGGTGCTGGCCGGTGAAGGCGGTGGGGAATCGACCATGAAGCTTGCTCGATGCTACTGGCCGCCCATCGCTGCCAGCACTGCGGCCCTGTCGCCCGCTGGGGGCCAGCAGGTAGCTTGGACGGCGTGACGACGCGGTTTGTGATCATCGGCGGCGGGCCGGCCGGCAATACCTGTGCCACCTACGCCGCTCGGCTGGGCGCCGAGGTGGTGCTGGTGGAGCGCGACATCATCGGCGGGGCCGCCCACCTGTGGGACTGCGTCCCCTCGAAGGCCATGATCGCCACGGGGGGCGCGGTGTCGTTCTTGAACCGCATCTCGGGCATGGGACTCGACGACGTGGTGCCCCAAGTGGAGGAGAAGGCGCTGCGCGACCGGGTGGCCCACATTGAGAACCAGCTGGGCGGGTCGATCACCCAGCTGTTGGTCAGCCAGCAGGTGCGGTTGCTGGCCGGGGAGGCCCGGTTGATCGCGCCCCACGAGGTGGAGGTGACCTCGCCGGAGGGGACCGAGGTGGTAGAGGCCGACGTGATCGTTCTGGCCGCCGGGAGCCGTCCCCGGATTCCCGACTGGGCCCAGCCCGACGGCGTTCGATTTCTCACCACCAGAGACGCCTACCCGCCGCCGGAGATGCCCCAGCATTTGGTGGTCATCGGCTCGGGGGTGACCGGGGTGGAGTTCGTCCACATGTTCACCTCGTTGGGCTCAGAGGTCACGCTCATCGTCAGCCGCCAGCAGGTGCTGCCCGGCAAGGATCCCGAGGTGGCCGCCGCGCTGGAGGAGAACTTCATCAACCGGGGCGTGAAGCTGTACATGGGCGCCCGGGCCAGCAGCGTCGAGGTGATCGGCGACAGCGTGCGGGTGCAGTGCGACGACGGGCGGGTGGCGGTGGGCTCCCACGCCCTATTGGCAGTGGGGTCGGTGCCCAATTCCGACCAGTTGGGCCTCGACGAGGTGGGCGTCAAGACCGAGGGCGGCTATGTGGTGGTGGACCACAACCTGCGGTCCAGCCTGCCCCACGTGTACGCCGCCGGCGACCTGTCGGGCAAGCTGCCGCTGTCGTCGGTGGCCGCCATGCAGGGGCGCAAGATCGCCGAGCACGGTATGGGGCTGCACGCCCAGCCCCACCGCCATGTGGACTACGACAAGGCGGCGTCGGCCATCTTCACCGAGCCCGAGATCGCCGATGTGGGTTTGGCCGAGGCCGACGCCTTCTCCGAGGGTCGGAAGGTGCGGGTGACCAAGGTGCCGTTCTCGGTGTCGGCCAAGGCGCTCATCAACGACGATCCCCGGGGATTCGTGAAGATCATCTCCGACCCCGCCACCGGGGTGGTGATGGGCGGGTCGATCGTGGGCCGCCACGCGGCGGAGCTCATCTCGGTGTTGGCGCTGGCGGTGAACGCCCGTCTCACGGTGACGGACATCGCCAACAGCCTCTTGGTGCATCCCGCATTGGCCGAGCTGCTGGCCGACGCCGCGGAGTGATCGGTGCGAGCGGGCTGCATCGGCCCACTCGGGGCTATTCGATAACCGCCACCACGTCGCCACCGCCCACCGAGTCGCCCTCGGCCACTCGGATTTCTGTCACCGTGCCGGCCTTCTCGGCGCACACGTTGTTCTCCATCTTCATGGCCTCGAGCACCACGATGGGATCACCGGCCTCCACGGTGTCGCCCTCGGCCACCATCACCTTCACGATGGTTCCCTGCATGGGCACGGTCACGTCGCCGCTGCCGCCGCTGCCGCCGCTCTTGCTGGCTGCCGCCCGCTTGGGGCGCTTGGCCCCGCCCGCGGCGGCTGCTGCTGGGGCCGGGGCGGTCTCTGGGACCCACATCCGCACCGAATAGCGCTGGCCGTTGACCTCCACGTCCATGTCGCGCTGCACTAGGGGCTCGGCATCAGAGGGTGGGGCGGCGGGGGCTGGCTCGCACTTGACCCCGGAGAGGTCCAGGGTCTCCTCCACCCATTTGGTGGAGTGGTCCAGGGCGGCGAAGTCGGGGTGGGCCAAGATGGCCTTGTCGGCCTCAATGGTGGTGGCCACCCCGCTCACCTCCATCTCGTCGAGGGCCCGAAGGGTGCGGGCGATGGCGGTTGGGCGGTCCCGCCCCCAGCAGATCAGCTTGCCCACCAGGTTGTCGTAGAACTGGCTGATCTCATCGCCGGCCTCGTAGCCCCCGTCCCAGCGAGTGCCGTAGCCGCTGGGGGCCCGCAGGCCGGTGATCGGCCCCGGCGACGGCAGAAAGGCCCCCTCGGCCGGGTCTTCGGCGTTGATGCGCACCTCGATGGCGTGGCCGTCGATGGCGATATCGTCCTGAGCAAACAGCAGAGCCTCGCCGGAGGCCACCCGGATTTGCTGCTCCACCAGATCGATCCCGGTGACCAGTTCGGTGGCCGGGTGCTCCACCTGGAGGCGGGTGTTCATCTCCAGGTAGTAGAAGGCCCCGTCTTCGTAGAGGAACTCCACGGTGCCGGCGTTCACATAGTCGCAGCCTTGGGCCACTTTCACCGCGGCCTCACCCATGGCGGCCAGGATGTCGGGGTCGATGCCCGCCGCAGGGGCCTCTTCGATGAGCTTCTGGTGGCGGCGCTGGGCCGAGCAGTCGCGGGTGCCCAGGTACACGCAGTTGCCGTGGCTGTCGGCCAGCACCTGCACCTCTACGTGGCGGGGCTTCTCCAGATAGCGCTCCATGTAGATCTCGTCGCGGCCGAAGTAGCTGAGGGCCTCCCGCTGGGCCGACTCGATGGCCTCCTCCACCGCGCCCTCGTCGGCCACCACCTTCATGCCCCGGCCGCCGCCGCCGTAGGCCGCCTTGATGGCCACCGGGTAGCCGTGCTCGGCCCCGAAGGCCCGAACCTGCGCCGGGTCGGTGATGAGGTCGGTGGTGCCGGGGACGCCGCTCACCCCCACCCGCTCCGCAGCCTGGCGGGCGGAGATCTTGTCGCCCATCACCTCGATGGCCTCGGGGTTGGGGCCGATGAATGCCACGCCTCGGGCGGTGATGGCTCGGGCGAAGTCGGCGTTCTCGGAGAAGAAGCCGTAGCCGGGGTGGACGCCGTCGGCCCCGGTGCGCTCGATCACATCCAATATGGCCTCGGTGTTGAGGTAGCTCTCGGCCGCCGTCTGCCCCCCCAGCGCGTGGGCCTCGTCGGCCATGCGCACGTGCAGGGCGTTGCGGTCGAGCTCGGAGTACACCGCCACGGTGGCGATGCCCATCTCCCGGCAGGCCCGGATCACCCGAACGGCAATCTCCCCCCGGTTCGCCACCAGCACCTTGGACAACACGGCAATATGGTGGCAGAGAGTGTCTGGATCACGCGAATACTGGCGAGCGAGAAGAGACGTTGGGGAGTGGATGTGACACGGATGTCTGGTTTTCGGGTGGTCTGGGTTGACGAAACCGGCTCGACCAACGCCGACCTTTTGGCAGCGGCCCGACAGGGGGCGGAGGCGGGAGCGGTGTTGGTCGCCGACTACCAGAGCGCCGGTCGAGGGAGGCGGGGCCGCAGCTGGGGTGCCGCGCCGGGGTCGAGCCTGTTGTTCTCGGTGCTGGTGCGGCCCACCCTGGAGGTTGAGGCCGCCCACCTGGTGACCACCGCGCTGGCCCTGAGTGCGGTGGAGGCCTGCGACTCGCTGGCCGGGGTGCGGCCCGGCGTGAAGTGGCCCAACGATCTGGTGGTGGGCGACCGCAAGCTGGCCGGGGTGCTGGCTGAGTCGGTGGTGGCCGGGGATCGGCTTGAAGCGGTGGTGGTGGGCATGGGCCTCAACGTGCGCACCGGTGCTGCACCGGCCGAGGCCGCCGACACTGCGGTGGCCCTGGAAGACCGTTGCGGTGAGGTCGTGGACCGCGAGGGGTTGCTGGCTGGGGTGTTGGCCGGGTTCTCCCGGTGGATGGACGGAATCGAGACGCACCAGGGCCGGGAAGCGTTGCGGCAGGCGGCTCGGCGGCATTCGGCCATGTTGGGGCGGCGGGTCTCGGTGGAGCTGGGGGATGGGAGCGTGCTGGAGGGCCAAGCCGAGGACTTGGACGAAGATGGGGCGTTGGTGCTGGAGGGCGGGGTGAGGGTCGTGGTGGGCGATGTCGTCCACTTGCGGAGCGGCTAGGGATCAACCTCCGTGGCCTTGAGGTGGGCGAAGGCGTCGGCGGCGGCTTGGGTGAGGGGGCCGGGGGCAGCCGGAAGCCGGTGGCTGTCGACGGCGTGGATGGGGTGGACGTCGCGGGTGGTGGACGTGAGGAACGCCTCCTCGGCCGCGGCCAGGGCAGCGAGCGGAACGTCGTGCTCGATCGCGCCGGTGAGCTCGATCACCAGCTCCCGGGTGACCCCGGCCAGGCATCCTGAGGCCAGCGACGGCGTGATGAGCCGGCCCTCATGCGCCAAGAACACGTTGCTGCCAGTGCCCTCGCAGAGCTGGCCCTCGGTGTTGGCGAAGATGGCCTCGCTGGCCCCGGTTGCCTTGGCCGCGGCCAGGGCCCGCACGTTGGCGCCGTAGGACACCGTCTTGAGCCCGGCCAGGGGGCTGCGCTCGTTGATGGTCCAATCCATGGTGGCCACCGCGGTGGTGGCGGGCCACGGGGTCTGAGGCGTTGCGGCCACGGTGGCCGTGGGCGGGCTGTCGCCCCGACCGCTTCCCAGCGGCCCGGTGCCGCTGCTCACGGTCACCCGCAGCCGCCCCTCGTCGAGCCCGTTGGCCGCGGCCACCGAGATCATGGCCTCCCGTAGCACGTCGGCATCGGGCAGGGTCACGCCCAAGTGCTCGGCCGAGAAGGCCAACCGCTCCATGTGGCGACGGGCGGCGAACGGCATCCCGCCCACGATGACCAGGGTCTCGAACACGGCGTCGCCCACCAGCCACCCGTGGTCGAACGGAGAGATGCGGGCCTCATGCTCGGGTACCAGATCCCCGTTGATCCAGACAATGCGAGGGGTTGCGGCGGTCATATCGCGATGTACTCCCCGGTGGCCACGGCCAGCAGCCGCTTGGCCTTCAACTCGGTCTCCTGCCACTCGTCTTCGGGATCGCTGTCGTAGGTGATGCCGCCGCCGGTGCCGAGGTGCAGGTGGCCGTCTTCGATCCACAGCGTGCGGATGGCCACATTGAGGTCGCCCATCTGGCGGTCGGCGTCCACCCAGCCCACCGCGCCGCAGTACACCCCTCGGGGTTGTGGCTCCAGCGCGGCGATGGCGTCGAGGGCGGCCAGCTTGGGGGCGCCGGTGACCGATCCGGGGGGAAAGGTGGCGGCAATCAGTTCCGGCCACCCGCAGCCGTGGGCCATCCGCCCCCGGACGGTGCTCACCAGATGCACCAGTCCGGGATGGTGCTCCAGGGAGAACAGAGCGGGCACGCTGACGGTGCCGTAGTCGCACACTCGCCCCAGGTCGTTTCGCACCAGATCGACGATCATGAGGTTCTCAGCCTGGTCTTTGGGGGTCAGCCCGGAGGGGTCGGCCGCGGTGCCCTTGATGGGCGACGACTCCACCCAATCGCCGTTGCGCTCCAAGAACCGCTCCGGCGAGGCCGAGGCGATATGAATCCCCTGATCGGGCAGGCGCAGCACGGCGGCATAAGGGGCGGGATTGCCATCGGCCAGCGCCGCCCCCAAAGCGGCGATGTCGGTGTCGGGATCGATGAGCGGGGCGCTGAGGCGGCGGGTGAGGTTCACCTGGTACACGTCGCCCGCGGCGATCATCTCCCTGATGGCCGACACCCCAGCGGTGAAGCCGGCGTGGTCAAGCGAGCTGGTCCAAGTGTCGGCCGGAAGGCCCTTCCAGGGCCTACCCCGCCAGGGCCGGGCCGGTCGCACCGAGTCGAACCGGGCGCACACCGCCCTCCCGTGGAAGTCAATGGCCACCGCCCAGAACCCCTTGGACTCCAAGGCGCCCAAGTCGTCGGTGACATCAGCCAGCCCGGAACATAGGTGGTGTCCCACCACGGCAACAGCCGCCACCTCCATCAGCCGCAGTGTACCTACACTGGCGGGCGATGAGGCGCAGGCGCAGGCGGCAAGCGCGCAGGAGAACCTGGTGGCAGCTCATGGTGGTGCTGTTTGGGCTGGTGGTGTTTGCGGCTGCGGTGGGTGGGGCGGCGGGGCTGGGGATGGTGAAGTCGCAGGTCAGCCAGATTCCCCGGGTGTCGGTGGGGTTGTCGCTGGATGTGGTGGGAACGTCGGTGGACCCCGAGGAAGTGGCCGATTCAGAGGCCTTGAACTTCCTCTTGGTGGGAATCGACAACGCCGCCGGTATCGACGCCGACAGTCCTATCCACATTGATCGCGACATCAACACGCTGCTCACCGACTCAGTGATCTTGGTGCGAATCGACCCTGAAGCCGACCGGGTGGCCATGCTGTCGATTCCCCGCGACCTCTGGGTGCCGATCGCCGGCAAGGGATGGAGTGAGCGGGTGAACGCCGCCCGGGGAATCGGCGGGGCGGCAACCCTGATCGAGACGGTGTCGGAATATCTGGGGGTGCCCATACACCACTATGTGGAGATCAACTTCGCCGGGTTCTTGCGGATCGTGGACGCCGTGGACGGGGTGCCGGTGGAGATCGCCCAGCCCATTCGGGACGACTCGCTGGGGCTGCGGATCGAGCAGGCGGGCGTCAGCACCCTCGATCCCGATACGGCGCTGGCCTATGTGCGGACTCGCCGGCCGCTGACGGTGGCGGCAGGGGGCGACCCGGCCAACGACGGAGACTGGGTACGGCTCGGGGTGTGGAACGACTTGGAGCGGAACCAGCGCCAGCAGGAATTTATGGTGGCCATGCTCAAACGGGCGGTGGAAAAGGGCATCCGCAATCCGCTCACCCTACGGCGAGTGGCCAACGAGCTTCTGGACGACGACAACCCGAGCATCACGCTGGACGACCTCATCACAGTGGGCCAGCTCGTCGATCTGGGCGACGAGTTCCGGTCTTTCGCGGTGGACCAGATCGAGCGGTACAAGCTGCCGGTGGTGGACGCGACCATCGACGGCAAGCAGGTGCTGTTGCTGTTGGAGGAGGAAGCCCAGTCGGTGCTGGAGTTCTTCCAGGCCCGCAGCTTGGCCGGCGTGCGGGTGCGGGTGTTGAACGGCACCCCGTCGGGCACCGTGGCCGGAGTGGAAGCGGAGTTGGAACGGGCCGGGTTCTCGGTGGTAGATCGGGGCAACGCCGACCGATTTGATGTGGCCCGAACCGTGGTCCGCCATACCGAGGCCGCCGCGGACAAGGCGGCGACGTTGGGCCGCTACCTTGAGCCTGCGCCACTTTTGGAGCTCGTGGCTGGAATCGCCGGTGCCGACGTGGAGCTGGTGGTGGGGGCCGACTACGGCGCGGTGTCGGAGGCGCCTCGGGATTCGGCCTCCTGACGGTTGGCCAGATACCACTGGTAGGTGCGGCGCAAGCCCTCGGCGAACGGGGTGGTGGCCTCGAAGCCGAACAGCTCCTTGGCCCGGCTGGGATCCACACCGCGCCGGGGCTGGCCGTCGGGCTTGGCGGAATCCCATTCGATCCGGCCGGTGAAACCGGTGATCTCGGCGATGTCCTCCACCAGTTCCTTGACCGCGACCTCCTGGTTCGCTCCCAGGTTGACCGGCGCCGCCCCCCGATAATGCTCAGCGGCCAGCAGAATGCCGCGGGCCGCGTCGTCCACGTAGAGGAACTCCCGGCTGGCGGTGCCGGTGCCCCACACCTCGATGCGGTCGTCGCCTGACTCCACCGCGTCCACGCACTTCTTGATGAGCGCGGGAATCACATGGGAGACCGACGGGTGGAACTTGTCGCCGGGGCCGTACAGGTTGGTGGGCATGAGGTAGATGCCCTGTTGGCCGTACTGGTCGCGGTTGGCTTGGAGCTGCACAAGCTGGGCCAGCTTGGCCACCCCGTAGGGGGCGTTGGTCTCCTCGGGGTAGCCGGACCACAGGGAGTCCTCCGAGAACGGCACTTTCGTGAACTTGGGGTACGAGCAGATGGTGCCCACCACCACCAGTCGGTCGGTGCCGGCCAGCTGGCATTGCTCGATGACGTTGGTGCCCATGAGGAGGTTGTCGAGGTACAGGTCGGCGGGCCGCTCCTGGTTGGCGCCGATGCCGCCCACCCGGGCGGCCAGATGGATGACCACATCGGGCTGGGTATCGGCCAACAGCCGACCGGCGTCGTCCGCGTTGCGCAGGTCATAGTCGGCGCTGGACGGGGCGGCTATCAACGCCGGTTCGGCCTGGTTGAGCCGTCGGCAAACTGCCTGGCCCAGAAATCCGGTGCCTCCGGTGATCAGAACCCGTTTTCCCGCCCAGAAGCCGCTCATCAGCTTCCAGACTAGTGGTTTGTCGTGCAGCTATCTCTGCGGCGAACCACTACGAGATGGCGAGCAGGCTGCGGTGGTCGCGGGCCGTGAGATGGGGCCAGGCTGTTCCGGGCGTCTCCCGACGGTCGGGACTTGGTGGCGCGGTGCTGGCAGAATCGGGGCAGTGCGAGTGGCGATCACGCTGGAGCAGTGCTGGCATCGGGTGCCGGGGGGGACCGCGACGGCGGCGCTGGGCGGCGTGGAGGCCTTGCGGCGGCTGTCGGCCCCGCCGGAGCTGGTGGGGGTGTCGGCCTGGCATCGGGACCGCCCGCCCGACCCGTTCGCCCCCAGTATTCCCGTGGCCGCCATGCGATTGCCCCGTGTCGGGCTGTACTGGAGCTGGCACCGAATGCGCCGCCCGGCGGTGCAGCGGGCCGCCGGCTCGGTGGACGTCATCCACGCCACCGGCATGGCCGTGCCGCCCCGAACCGCGCCCCTGGCAGTGACGGTGAACGACTTGGCGTTCTTGCGCCATCCCGACCACTTCACTCCCCGTGGCCTGCGGTTCTTTGCCCAATCGCTGGCCCTGACCCGAAACGAAGCCGACCTGGTGGTGTGCCCCTCCCAGCACACCGCGGATGATTGCGTGCAGGCGGGGGTCGACACCGACCGGGTGCGGGTGGTGCCGTACTGGGTGGACGACCGCCTAGCCCGGCCCGATGAGGCCGAGGAGGCCCGGCGGCGATTCGGCCTTCCGGAGCGGTTCGTGCTGTGGGTGGGCACCGACGAGCCCCGCAAGAACCTGGCCCGGCTGCTGGAGGCATGGAAGATGCTGGGGCGAACCGCCGAAGCACTGGTGCTGGTGGGCCCGGCTGGGTGGAAGCCGAACTCACAGCAAGGGGTGGGTTCGGATGCGGAAGCGGACCCGCATGGGGGGTCGAATGGGCTGGGGCCAGGCGTGCGGCGGCTGGGGTTCGTGACCGAGGCCGACAAACGGTCGCTGATGCGGGGCGCCGCGGCGGTGTGCTATCCGAGCTTGACCGAGGGCTTCGGGCTGCCGGTGCTGGAGGCCATGGTGCAGGCCGCGCCGGTGGTGACCTCCGCCGTGGGGGCCACCGCCGAGGTTGCCGGCTCGTCCGGGGTGCTGGTGGACCCAACCCGGCCCCAGGGGATCGCCGACGCATTGGCCGGGCTGCTCGACGACGAGGCCGCCGCGACCCGTATGGGCAAGCAGGGCCGGGAGCGGGCGCTGGCCGAGTTCACCTGGTCGCGCACCGCTGAGGGGCTCATGGACGTGTACCGGGAGCTGGTCGGCTGATGGACTTGGAAGCTTCAGCACTTCCGGTCGTCTCGGTGGGAGTGAACCTGCTGTGGCTGCGGTCGGGCCGAGTAGGGGGTTCTGAGGACTATGCCGTCAGGCTGCTGTCGGCCATCCCGTCGGACGCCCCGGTGCGGCTGACGCTGTTCGCGCCGCGCGGGTTTTCCGAGGCGCACCCTTCGCTGGCCCAGTGCCATGAGGTGGTGGTGTCGCCACCAGCGAGGAGTCGACCGCTCCGGGTGCTCATTGAGAACACCTGGCTGGCCGCCCAATGCCGACGCCGCGACCTGGCTTTGGTCCACCACTTCGGGGGCACCGTGCCCTGGGTGGGCGTCCGGCCCGCGGTCGTGACCATCCACGACGTGCAGCCCTTGGACCATCCCATGCGCTTCGGCCGGATCAAGCGGCTGTACCTGCGGGCGATGCTGCCGTGGTCGGTGCGCCGGGCCGAAGCGGTCGTGACCGTCAGCGAGTTCTGCCGCCGCCGACTGGGGGAGCGCCTGGGGGTCGATCTCCAGCGGGTGGCGGTCGTTCCCGCTCCGGTGGATGCTGCCTCGGGTTCCTCGGACATGCCGCTGGCCGCCGCGGCGCCAGACTTGGCCCACCCGTTCGTGCTGTGTCCGGCGGTGACCTACCCCCACAAGAACCACGAGGTGTTGCTGCGGTCGCTGGCTCGTTTGGCCGCCGACGGGGTGGATGTGGCGCTAGTGATCACGGGGGGGCCGGGACCGCTGGACGCCAAGCTGGACCAGTTGGCCGACAAGCTCGGCGTGGGAAGCCGGTGGCACCGACTGGGCCGCATCCCTCGAGCAGTGCTCGACGGGCTGTACCGGCAGGCCGTGGCCATGGTTTTCCCATCGAAATACGAGGGCTACGGGCTCCCGGTGGTGGAGGCAATGGCCCGGGGTTGTCCCGTGGTGGCGGCCGATGCCGGGGGACTGCCCGAGGTGGTGGGATCGGGAGGGCGCTTGGCCGACCCCGACGACGAGGTCCAGTGGGCCGACGCCATCGGCACGCTGGTGGGCGATGCCGACGCTCGTCAGAAGTTGAGCGAGGCGGGCCAGTCGAGGGTCCGCGAGCTGGCCAAACTGGACCCGGCCATGGAGCTGTGCGATCTCTACGCCACGGTGGCTGGATGATGCACGGGCTCGAGATGGTGGTGGGGAAGGCGTCGGGACAATGAGTGAGCATCGGCTCTCGATCTTGGTGCTGTGTCCGCACTATGAGCCCGACACCGCCCCCACCGGGGAGGTGATGACCGCCATTGCCGACCAGTGGATTGCCCGGGGCCACCGGGTGGAGGTGATCACCAGCCTGCCGTGGTATCGGGACCACGCATTGGCCGCCGGGTGGTCGGGGCGCTTGGTCCGCACCCAGCAGGAGCCGTGGGGCCGCATCCGGCGCTGGCACCCGTTTCCGGCCGACAAAGGGCGCCTGGCGGCCCGGGCCGCGGCGTTCGCCGGGTTCACCGTGCTGGCCGGGGCCGACGCGGTGGCTGCCGCTGGTCGCTGCGATGTGGTGTTCGCCATGTCGCCCCCACTGCCGCTGGGGGCCGCGGGATGGGCGGCGGCGCGGCGGGGACGGGTGCCGCTGGTGTTCAACGTGCAGGACGTCTTCCCCGACGCCGCGGTGGAGACGGGCGTGCTGCGCAGTGCCCGGGCCGCGGCGGCGGCCGGTCGGCTCGAGCGGTGGGTGTACCGGCGGGCGGCGGCGGTGACGGTGCTGTCGGAGGGCATGGCCGCCAACGTGCGGGCCAAGCTCGACCCCGGCGCCGACCCACACAAGGTGGTGGTGATCCCCAACATGGCCGATCCCGGCCGCATCACCCCCGCTGATCGGCACAACTCCTATCGGGCCGAGTTGGGGCTGGACGGCGACCCCAACACCACCGTGGTGATGTACGCCGGCAACCTGGGCCACTCCCAGCCCCTGGAGCTGGTGGTGGCCGCGGCCCAGCGCTTCGCAGACCGGGGTCGGGTTGACGTGCAGTTCGTGGTCAACGGCGACGGGGTGGCCCGCTCATCGGTGGCCGCCGCCGCCGAGCGGCTGCCCAATCTGCACCTGGTGGGGTGGCAGCATCCTGAGCGTCTGGGGGAGGTGCTGGCCGCCGCCGACTTGCACCTGGTGTTGCTGCGATCCGGTCTCGGCACCTCCAGCGTGCCTTCCAAGGTGTACTCGGTGCTGGCCGCGGGCCGCCCGGTGCTGGCCGGCGTGGACCGCCACAGCGAGGTGGATCGACTGCTGGCCGTCTCCGGGGCCGGTCGCACCGTGGAACCCGACGACGCCGACGCCTTCGGCTCGGCGGTGGCCGAGATGGTCGGCGACCCTGGCCGCCTGGCCGAGATGGGCCGCCGAGGCCGGGCCTACGCCGAGCAGGCCGCCGGCCCTGGGCAAGTGGCCGACCAGTACCTCGATCTGTTCCGGCGGTTGATGCGCTGATCGGTGTGCAAGCAGTTCCGTCGGTTGATGCGCTGATCGGGATGCAGCTGTTCCGGCGGTTGATGCGCTGATCGGGCTGTCAGGCCGGTAGCCTGTTCAGCCGTGGCAAGAGCCTCAGGTTCTCGAAAGGTGGCGCGGGCCGCGTCGATGGGCGGGGCGGGACAGCAGCGCCGGATCATCGGGTTTCCCGCCGTGGTGGTGCTCATCATCCTGGTGGGCATCGCGGTGGTGGCCATCGCCCGCGCCCAGCGCGACGCCGAGGCCCGCCCCGGCCTCAGCGATCACTGGCACTCGGCCTACGCAGTGTGGGACTGCACCGCCGAAGACAACCCGGAAACCCCCGAGGACGAGCGGTTTCAGCCCATCTTCGAGGGCCGGACCAATAGCCAGGGCTATCCCTACGATCCCGAGGGCATCCACTCCCACGCCGACGGCATCATCCACATCCACCCGTTCACCGCCAACGCGGCCGGCGAGGACGCGGTGATGGCCAAGTTCTTCGAGGCGATGTTCGTGACCATGGACCAGAACGGCATCACCGCCAGCGAATTCGGGGTGATCAGCGCGGTCGATGCGGTGTGCGACGGGCAGCCCGCGGTCATGCAGATCGTGCGCTGGTCCAACGCCCTCACCGCGACCGCCGCCGAACCCGACGAACGGATCTATGAGGACTTCGGTGACATCCACTTCAAGAAGGACGGCGAGGCGTTCACCATCGCCCTCGCGCCCCGCGACGCGGTGGTGCCGCTGCCCCTCACCGTCAACGACCTCCTCGGCGTGTCGCCGTCGCTGGTGGCCGACCTGTCGCAGCCCGAGGGGCCGGTCGAGTTCGATGAGGACATCGACGAGAACGTTCCCGGCGTGCGGGTGGATTTGGAAGAGGACGGCTGAGCCGGGTTGACCACTGAGTCCGGCTGACCCCTGACATGGACGCAGTTGTTCTGGTCGGCGGCTTCGGCACGCGGCTTCGGCCCCTCACCCTGACCCGTCCCAAGCAGATGCTGCCGGTGGTGGACCGGCCCATGATCGAGCATGTGGTGGGGCGGCTTGGCCAGCAGGGGATCACCCGGGCGGTGCTCTCGCTGGGTTATCGGCCCGATGCCTTCGAGGCCGCCTACCCCGAGCGCCGCTGCGCCGGGGTGGAATTGTTCTACGCGGTGGAGCCCGAGCCGCTCGACACCGCCGGGGCCATCGCCTTTGCGGCCCGGATGGCCGAGGTGCAGGACACGTTCATCGCGGTGAATGGCGACGTGCTCCACGATTTTCCCCTCGCCGACCTCCTCGCCCATCACCGGGGTGCCGACGCTCAGGCCACCATCGCCCTGGCCCCTGTGTCCGACCCGTCCCGGTACGGCGTGGTGGCGAGTGACTCCCTTGGCCGAGTGCAGGCATTCGTGGAGAAGCCCCCCGCGGGTCAGGCGCCCAGCAACCACATCAGCGTGGGCATCTATGCCCTAGAGCCTTCGGCCTTGGCTTCAGTTCCCGACGGTGCCCGGGCCTCCATCGAGCGAGAAGTGTTCCCCGCCCTCGTGAAGCAGGGTCAGATGCACGCCGTGGCCTGGGACGGCTTTTGGATCGACGCGGGCACGCCTGCCGCCTACTTAGAGGCCCAGCTCGCCCTCGCCGGCGGCACTCACATTCACCCCACCGCCGACATCGCTCCCAGCGCTCGGATATCCGATTCAGTGATCATGGAACACGCCACCGTTGGCGAGGGTTCCCGAGTGTCCAACTCTGTTTTGTTGCCTGACAGCACCGTTCAGGCCAACGCGCACATCACGAGCGCCATCATCACCCCGGACCACCACATCGCGGTCTAGCGGAACAGGTCTTCGGCAGGGGAGCGGACCACGTCGTCGTGAATGCTGCCGGGGCCGAGCCAGTCGGGGTCAACTCCCCGGATGACGGCCACCGGGATGTTCTCCGCCTTGCCCATAACCAGCTCGGCCGCCGCGGCCAGCTCATCGACGATGGCCACCTCGGTGACCTGGAGCTCCCGGCCCAGGGCGTCTTCGGTGCCCCGCAGATCGAGGATAGGACGAACCCCGGCTGAGCCGATGGCCACGTCGGTCACGCCCCGGCGCCAGGGTCGGCCGAAGGTGTCGGACACGATCACGGCCACCTCCACGCCAGACCGGGCCTTGATCCCGGCACGGACACGGCGGGCGGAGCGGTCGGGGTCGTCGGGCAAGAGGGCAGCCTGGTCGGGGGCCACGTTGGAGCGGTCGATCCCGGCGTTGGCGCACACGAAACCGTGCTTGGTCTCGCTGATGACGAGATCGCCCCGCCGCCGCAGCACCCGCACCGACTCCCGCTCCACCACCGGCTTGTGCGACAGGGGATCGTCGGGGTCCACCGCCACCATCGCCCCCTCGGCCTTGGACACGATCTTCTGGGTCACCACCACCACGTCGCCATCGGCCAGCGCCACGGCCTCGGCGATGAGGCCGGCCAGGTCGTCGCCCGCATTGATCTCGGGCAAACCTTTCACGCCGAATATCTCGAGCCTCATCTCCGGGCACTCTCCTGTCCGCAGCCCAGGACGATTCGAGCCAACGCGGTGGCCGAAGCGATCCCATCCATGACCGTGGGTGCTACCACACAGGTCACGCCACCAGCTTCTACTTCGTCGGCCAGGTGGGCGTCGGCTTCGTCGATCACCAGGGTGGCGGCCACGTCCCGGTACAGCCGGGCCACGCCCACCACCGAGCACTCATGGCCGAGCTCCCGCAGGAGCCGGTCAGCCGGGCCCTTGAGGGCCACCCCGCCCACGATGGGCGACACCGCCACCACTGCTTCCCGGCGGGCGGCCACCGCCTCCCGAACGCCGGGCACCGACAGCACCGGGCCGATGGACACGATGGGGTTGGAGGGGGCGATCACGATGCGCCGGGCCCCGGCCAGCGCCTCGATGAGGCCGGGGGCGGGGCGGGCCTCCTCCGATCCGGCCACCCGAATAGCGGCGACGGCCACCTCGTGGCGGTGCCGCACGAAATAGTCCTGGAAGCCGATCTCGCCTTCGTCCACCGTGGTTACCCTGGTCTCGATGCGGTCGTTGGTGACCGGCATCACGGCCAGTTCCAAGCCCCAGGCGGCGGCGATCTCGGCGGTGACGGCAGCCAAGTCGGCACCCTGGTCAAGCCGATGGGTGCGGTAGAGGTGGGTGGCCAGATCGCGGTCGCCCAGTCGAAACCAGGTGATCCCGCCGTAGCGCTCCAAGGCTTCCATGGCCTGCCACGTCTCGTTGGCCAAGCCCCAGCCGGTCTCGGGGTTGATTGCTCCGGCTAGCGTGTAGACGACAGTGTCCAGGTCGGGGCTCACGTGGAGCCCGTGCAGCACGGTGTCGTCAGCCGTGTTCACCACCGCGAGCTGGTCGTCGGGGGGGTGAGCCCGAATCAGCCCAGTGAGCAGCTTGGCCGCGCCCACCCCTCCAGCCAGTGTGACCACGCTTTGGGTCAAGAAATCCCCTTGAGCTTTCCCTGGAGCAGGTCTAGATCGGCGTCCACCATCATGGCGACCAGATCTTGGAACCCCACCTCCCGGTGCCAGCCCAGTACCGAGGTGGCCCGGCTGGGATCGCCCACCAGCATGTCCACCTCGGCCGGGCGGAAGAAGGCTTCGTCGATCACCACGAAGTCGCGGTAGTCCATGCCCAGGTGGGCGAAGGCCAGATCGCAGAACTCCCGCACCGAGTGGGTCTCTCCCGAGCACACCACGTAGTCGCCGGGCTGGTCTTGTTGGAGCATCAGCCACATGGCCGTCACGTAGTCGCCGGCGAATCCCCAGTCGCGTTTGGAGTCGAGGTTGCCCAGGCGCAGTTCCTTTTGGCGGCCCAGATAGATGGCGGCCACTCCGTGGGTGATCTTGCGGGTCACGAACTCCAGGCCCCGCCGAGGGGATTCGTGGTTGAACAAGATGCCCGAACTGGCGTGCAGGCCGTAGCTCTCCCGGTAGTTTACCGTGATCCAGTGGCCGTACACTTTGGCCACCCCGTAGGGGCTGCGGGGGTAGAAGGGGGTGTCCTCGGTTTGGGGCACCTCCCGCACCTTGCCGAACATCTCGCTGCTGGACGCCTGGTAGAAGCGGATGGACGGGTCGACGATGCGGATGGCGTCGAGCAGGCGGGTGACCCCCAAAGCGGTGGTCTCCCCGGTGAGCACCGGCTGGCCGAACGAGGTTTGCACGAACGACTGGGCGGCCAGGTTGTACACCTCGGCGGGCCGGTGCTGCTGCAAGGCCTCGATGAGGGAGGCCTCGTCGAGCAGGTCGCCGCTCACGATGGTGAGCCGGTCTTGGAGGTGGGCGATGCGCTCAAAGCTCACCATGCTGGACCGCCGCACCAACCCCACCACCTCGTAGCCCTTGTCGAGCAGGAACTCGGCCAGATAGGAGCCGTCTTGGCCCGTGATCCCGGTGATCAGCGCCCGTCGGGGCCGTTGCTCAGCCATGGGGACTGCTGTCCTGCCCGGTGATGTGCGCCCGTCGGGGCCGTTGCTCAGCCATGGGAGTCACCAGTCTGGTCGGTTTGTCGGCTGCGGGCATCTTCGAGGGTGTCGGCCAGGGTGTCGGCCAGGGCGATCTCCGGGGTCCAGCCGGTGGCGGCGCGCAGCTTGGCGTTGTCGCCCCGCTGGACCGGCAGGTCGACCGGCCGGAAAAGGCGGTCGTCTTGTTCCAGGGTCATGGGGATTTTGGCCAGGTCCAAGAGCGTCTGGGCGATCTCCGACACGGCCACGTCGCGGCCCGAACACACGTTGTAGGCCTCGCCGGGCTCGCCCTCTCGCGCCAACAGGCGGTAGGCCTTCACCACGTCGCGCACGTCGGTGAAGTCGCGCCGGGCCGAGAGGTTCCCCACCGGAACTGCCGCGTTGCCGGACAGCTCGTTGCGGGCGATGCGGGCGGCCAGCGCCGGAGCCAAGAAGCGCTCGCTCTGGCCGGGGCCCAGGTGGTTGAAGGCTCGGGCTCGGATCACCCCGAGGCCATGGCCCAAGAAACCCTGGATGCACACCATCTCGGCGGCGGCTTTGCTGGCCGCGTAGGGGTTGACCGGGCGGAGGGGGGCGTGCTCGGTGATGGGCAGTTCACCGGGGCCGACCATGCCGTAGATGTCGCTGCTGGTGACCGACAGCAGCCGGTCGACTCCCGCGTCGATGCAGGCCCGCACGATATGCAGGGTGCCATTGGCGTTGACCAGGAACGTGCCCATCGGGTCGCCCCAGGAGGCGGCCACGTCGCTTTGTCCCGCCAGGTGGTACACCACATCGGGCTTGATCTCGGCGATCAGCTCGCTAATGGCGCTGGCGTCCTCGACAGGAGGGCTGCCGATGACGCGATCCGCTTCGATCACGTCGTCGGCGCAGGCGTTCAGATGAGAGACGAGATGAGTGCCGACAAAACCCCGCGATCCGGTAACCAGGGCTCGCATCGCAACGAGTGTGCCACTTGGAGCGGGCCATTGCCGTGCCAGGGGCCCTTGGCACGGACGCGGCGGCCAGATCGGGTTTCCCGCCGCCGGCCATGCCTCTTCTGCTGCGGGGCGGGCCGGTACGGTGTTGAGGTGGGCGATCCGCAGCCAGCTCAGACGCCGGTCCCGGAGGAAGATCCGCTGGCGGAGTGCATTCGCAATGGCATCTACACCGCGGTGGGCCTCGGCCTGCTGCTCGTCAACCGTGTGCAGACCGCCCGGCGGGATTTGGTGGGGCAGATGCCCGACGACTTGCGGGACGCGTTCTCCGATCTCGCCGATCAAATGCCCGAAGACGTCCGCAACGCGGTGGGTGACCTGGCCCGGCAGCTTCCCGATTCGGTGCTCACGGTGCTGTCGGATGCGGTTGATCAGGCCCCGGCCCTGGCCGACGCCCTGCGGGAGTTTGTCAACCGCCACTCCAAACCAACCTGATGGAGGCCAAGGCCGACTTCAGGATTCACGTGGTGGTGGTGAGCCACGACCCCGGTCTGTGGTTCGACGAGATGCTGGAGTCGATTGCCGGCCAAGACCATCGGCAGGTGGCGGTGACCGTGGTGGACGCCGCCAGCGAGTCGGACCCCACTGCCCGGGTGCAGCGCCTCTTGCCGCAGGCCGCCATTCGTCGGCTGGACTCCAATCCCGGATTCGGCCCCGCAGCCAACCAAGTGCTGGAGGATGCCAGCCCGGTGCCCGACTTCTATGTCTTCTGCCACGACGATGTGGTGTTGGCCCCCAACGCCTTGCGGTTGCTGGCCCAGGAGGCCGTTCGGTCGAACGCGGGAGTGGTCGGTCCGAAATACGTGGACTGGGACGATCCCAGCCGCCTCCTCCAAGTGGGCCTCATGGTGGACAAGACCGGGGTTGCGATTCCCACGGTGGAGAGCGGCGAGCTCGACCAGGAGCAGCACGATGTGGTCCAGGACATGTTCGCGGTGCCGGGGGGTTGCGTGCTGGTGCGGGGCGACCTCTTCCGGGCCATCGGCGGCTTCGATCCCGAGATGTCGTTGTGCTACGAGCACGTCGATCTTTGCTGGCGGGCCCGCACTGCGGGGGCGAGGGTCATGGTGGACCCCACGGCGATCGTCCGCCATCGCCAGCGGTTGGCCGAGCGCATTGCCGGGATCCAGGTCGATGGGCTGAATCGCCGCCACCGGATTCGAACCCTGCTGTCGGTGTACGGAGCCTGGCATTCGATCCGGGTGATTCCCCAGGCGGCGATGCTGTCGGCCGTCGAGTTGCTGGTGGCGCTGGTTACCGGGCATCTCCGCCGGGCCCGCCAGATCGGAGCGGCCTGGGGGCACAACCTGATCCGCCTGGGGTCGATACGACGACGACGGCGGGCCGTGAGCCAAGCCCGTCACGTAGGGGATTCCCACATCCGGCTTTCGCAGGCCCGGGGCTTCGCGCCGACGTTCTCGTTCCTGGCGAATTGGCGAACCGTCGGCGGTGATGGCGGGTTGCCGAGGGGGGCGCGGTTGGCCTGGTTGAGCCGGTCGCGGGCATCGGTGGCGGTGGGGCTGGTTACCGTGATCTTGGTTCTGATCGGGGCTCGTGAGCTGGTGGCCGGCGGCATTCCCGCGGTGGGCGATCTGCCCCGGCTGGGGTCGAGTTCCGATCTGCTGAGCGGGTGGTGGAGCGAATTCCGGCCTGTGGGACTGGGCCAGGAGGGGTTCGCCCCCACCGGCCTGGGGGTGCTGACCCTGCTGAGCTGGCTGTTCCTGGGGGAGACCCACCTGCTGCGTACCGTATTGATCGTCGGCATGGTTCCGCTGGGAGCGCTGGGGGTGTGGCGGCTCATGTGCCCCTTCGACTCCCGATGGATTCAAGGGGTGGCCTTGGCTGTGTACCTCGCCAACCCCGTGCCCTACAACGCGCTGGCCAACGGGGTGTGGAGCGCGCTGGTGCTGTACGGAGCGGTGCCCTGGCTGATGCGGGCCGTGCTGGCGGGAGCGAGGCTGGCCCCCTATGGCTCGGTGGAGGGCAGCCCCGGGCCGGGCACGCATCCCCCTTCATTTCTGCGGGAGGCCCTTGCTGTAGGGCTGCTGTTCGGCCTGGCCGGGGCGCTGGCCGCCGAGGCGGTGATCGTTCTGGGTCTGGTGCTGGCCGGGTTGGTCCTGGGGTCGCTCATCGCTGGAACCGCGGCGGGTATGGCCCGCATGGTGGCGGTGGCGGCGGTTGGAGTGGCCGTGGCCGCGGTCTTGAATCTTCCGTGGTTGGCCGACAGTCTGCCGTCGTTGCTCGGGGATCGGCCCGGTGGGAACGGGGGCAACTCCTGGGCGGAGATCCTGCGGTTCGATACCGGGCCGTTCGGCGACAACCGTCTGGGCTGGGCGCTGCCGGTGGCCGCCGTGCTCCCACTGGCCTTGGCCCACGACTCCCGGCTGGCCTGGGCGGTGCGGGGGTGGACGCTTTATCTGGGCACCGCGGCGACGGCTCTCGTGGCCGAACAGGACTGGTCGCCGGTGCCCCTGCCCCGGCCCGAGGTCATCCAGATTCCCGGTGCGGTGGGCTTGGCCATGGCGGTATCGATGGGGGTGGCCGCCTTCTTGGTGGACATCCGCCGCCACCGGTTCGGGTGGCGACAGCTGGTGCCCTTCACCGCCGTTGCCGCGTTGGTAGCGGGAATGCTTCCCGCGCTGGCCGTGGTTTCCGACGGCGACTGGAACGCCACCCGTGATGACTACACCGATGTGGCGCCCTTCTCCGAGGGCGAGGGCGAGCCGGAGCAACGGGTGTTGTGGCTTGGCCATCCCGACGTGTTGCCTCTGGCCAGCTGGAAGCTGGACGGGCACTTGTCGTTCTCGGTCTCGGGCAGCCGGGCATTTCCCAGCGTGGCCCAGCGCTGGGCAGGTCGGATGGATGACCGCACCGGCCAAGTGGCCGACGCGGTGTTGAGCGCGCCGGAATCGGGTACCAATCGACTGGGCGCCGAGCTGTCCCAGTGGGGCATCGGCACCATATTGGTGGCGGAGCGCTTGGCCCCCGCGCCCTACGGCGAGTTGGTGCAGCCGGCTCCCGAGTGGCTGCTCGGCATGCTCAACGGCCAGCTTGATCTGGTGCCGGGTGGGCTGACCGCGGGCATCGCCGCCTATCGCAACACGGCAATCAGCGCTGAGAGCCTCGGCCCGGCCCTCGAACTCTCGCCCGACGACGGGACCCCGGCCCTCACCCGACTGCTGCTGGCGGTGCAGATCGTGCTGTGGGTGGTGGCCCTGGTGGGGCTTGCCCGTCTCGCCACTGGCGAAGGGCGCCGTCGGCAGAGGACTGGCCGGTGAGCAGCCAGGTTATGCGCTGGCCCCTGATCGTGGTGGCCTTGGCCACGGTGATCGGGCTGGCCATAGCCGACCGGGGCGATGACGAGCCGGACGTCGGCTTGGCCCGAACCGCCCAGCAGGTTGTAAGCGCGGCCTCCGGGCCCGAGACTGGGGCCGGGGTCTGGTATTGCTCGGAGGGAACGTCGTTGCCCGGCGAGTTCGCCGACCACTCGGTGATCGTGGCCAACCCGACGGCAACGGCGGTCACCGCCGCGGTGACGGTGTTTCCGTCGACCCCGGTCGGATCGGTGTCGCCATCGGCTCTGCCCGAGGAAGTCCTGTTGAACGTGCCGGGCCGGTCGCAGGCCATCCTGCGGCTTGCCGAGGTTGTGGAGTCGCAGTACACCGCCGCGCTGGTGGAGATCGACTCGGGTTCCGCGGTGGTCGAACAGCGGGTACAGGGTCCAACCGGCTTCGATGTCGTTCCTTGCGCCAGCCGCTCGTCGGCGGCCTGGTATTTCGCCGCCGGATCGACCCGGCGAGACGCCCGGCTTGTCTTCACCCTGTTCAACCCCTTTCCTGATCGGGCGGTGGTGAAGTTCACCTTCTCCACCGATGAGGGAATCCGCGAGCCGCAGGCGCTCCGAGGGGTTCTGGTGCCGGCTCGGTCGCTGGTGGTGGTGAATGCCACCGACGTGGTACCCCGGTTCTCGTCGGTCGCCACCACCGTCGAGGCGCAGGCCGGACGGGTCGTGGCCGGCAGGCTCCAGCTGTTCGACGGCTCCGAGGGGTTGGAGGGTTTGACGGCGGGGCCGGGAATCCCCGAGCTCCAGACGCAATGGGTGCTTCCCACTGGGCCTGCCGATGCGAATGTGGTCGAGCACATCGTCCTGTACAACCCCTCCGACCAGGTGGCGGCCGCCGACATCAGGGTTGGGTTGGACCTGCTCGACCTTGCCGGTGCCTTGGCGCCATTCGAGGTGTCGTTGCCTCCCCGGCAGCGAGTGGCCCTGGTGCTCGGGAACGAAGAGGCCTATCCATTGCCAGATGCGCCCTTCTCCTACCGCGCCGCCGAGGCGCTGCCCGGAGGGGTCGGGTTCTGGGCTGCAGTTCAGGTGTACAACGGCGTTCCCATCGCGGCCGAGCGGGTGGCCGCCTCGTCGGCGGCGACGTCGCCCGCAGGGGTGGCGACCACCGCCGGGACCCCGGCCACCGCCGTGCGCCACCTGATCGCCGGGAACAGGGCCGATGGCACAGATGTGGTGCTGGTGGTGGTGAACCCGTCGTCCGACTCCATTGCCCGGGTCAGCGTCTCGCAGGTCGCCGATGGGAGGGTCACGCCGATCGCTCAGCTCGATCCCCGAGAGGTGGCGCCCCACAGCCGCCTCGTCGTGCCGGTGGACCGGCTCATCGACGGTGACTCCTACGCCTTGCTGGTGGAGGCCAGCCAACCGGTGGTGGTGTCCCGCTCGCTGCTGGCCCGCAGCGGGACCGGAATGGCCTCCGGCAATGCTGTTCCCTTCGATCCCACGCCGCTCGACCCCTCTGCGTTTTAGCCGATTGTCCCGGCCTGTCTACGATCCTCGTTTGTGGACGCCCCCGCCGAATCCCTTCCCACCGTTCGAGACTTGGTGCTGAGCCGGGCCGACGATGACAGCCTGGCCATGCTGTTCGAGGACGAGCAGTACACCTATCGGGAGTTCACCGCCGGGTGCGTGGCCCGGGCCCGGCTGCTGTTGGAGCGGCGAGGGGAGGGGCAGTTCCACGTGGGCGCGCTGTTGGACAACGGGCCGGGGTACTCGATGCTGCTGGGGGCCGCCGCGGTGGCCGGGGCGGCGGTGGTGGGCATCAACCCCACCCGACAGGGGGCGGAACTGGCCCGCGACATCACCCATGCCGACTGCGGCGTGATCGTCACCGAGAGCCGCCACCGGGGGCTGCTGGAGGGGTTGGACCTCGGGGCGGCCAGCGGCCGGGTGCTGGACGTGGACTCGCCGGAGTGGGCCGATGCGGTGGCGGCGCATACGGAGGCCGGGGCCGAGCCGCCGACAGCCGACATCGACCCGCTGGCCCCCTATCTGCTGTTGTTCACGTCGGGCACCACCGGCGACCCCAAGGCGGCCATCTGCTCGCAGGCCCGGCTGGCCCGCATCGGCCAGGTCATCGTCGAGATGCGCAAGCTGACGCCCGATGACGTGTTCTACCAGGCCATGCCCATGTTCCACTCCAACGCGCTGATGGCGGGCTGGGTGCCGTGTCTGACCGCGGGGGGCGTGGCCGCTTTCCGGCGGCGGTTCTCGGCCTCGGGGTTCCTGCCCGACGTGCGCCGGTTCGGGGTGACCTACTTCAACTACGTGGGCAAGCCCCTCACTTACATCCTGGCCACCCCCGAGCAGCCCGACGACGCCGACAACACCCTTCGGATCGTGTTCGGCAACGAGGGGGCGGTCCACGATCTGGAGCGGTTCTCCCGGCGCTTCGGGGTGCCGGTGGAGGACTCCTACGGCTCCACCGAGGGGGGCGTGGCGGTGAGCCGCACTCCCGACACCCCGCCCAATGCCCTGGGGCGGGCCGATGAGAGCGTGAAGATCCTCGATCCCGATTCCGGCGAGGAGTGCCCGCTGGCGGTGTTCGACGACACCGGCAAGCTGCTCAATCCCGATGAGGCCATCGGCGAGCTGGTGTCGATGGCCTCCGCGCCGACCTTCGAGGGCTACTGGAACAACCCCGAGGCCGATGAGGAGCGCACCCACGGCGGCATCTACTGGTCGGGCGACCTGGCCTACCGCGACGGCGAGGGGTTCGTGTACTTTGCGGGCCGGAACTTCGACTGGCTGCGGGTGGACGGGGAGAACTTCGCCGCGGCCCCGGTGGAGCGAATTTTGGTGCGCCACCCCGACATCGACCTGGCCGCGGTGTACGCCGTGCCCAGCTCCTCGGTAGGCGATGACGTGATGGCCGCGGTGGTGCGCCGCCCAGGAGCGGCCTTCGATCCCGAGGAGTTCGCTGCGTTTCTCGCGGGCCAAGATGATCTGGGCACCAAGTGGGCCCCCCGCTACGTGCGCTGGGCCGACACCCTGCCCCAGACCGAGACCAACAAGATCCTCAAGCGCACCCTGCGCCGAGAGCGCTGGGAGTCGGCCGACGAGACCTGGGTGCGCGGCGACGACGGCTACCGGCCGCTGCTGGCGGAGGATGCAGCCGCCATCCGAGCCGAGTTCGAGGCCCGGAACCGCCTGTCAGTGCTGGACGTCTAGCAGCCGGCTTCAGATCAGGCCGTCGGCTTGGGCTTGGGCCAGGCGGTCGGGGGTCCAGCCGAGCAACTCGGTGTAGACCTTGGCGTTGTGGGCGCCGATGGGGGGGCCGGGGTGGGTGATGGTGCCGGGAGTCTCGCTCAGGATGGGCGAGGGAGTGGCCATAGGCACCGATCCCAGCACGTCGTGGTCTACCAGGGCGACGCTGTTTCGGGCGAGCACTTGGGCGTCGGCCAGCAGGCCGGGCAAGTCGTGGACCGGGGCCACCGGGATGCGGGCCTCGACGAAGACGGCGACGGCCTCCTCCAGCGGGCGCTCGGCGATCCATTGGGCCACCAGGGTGTCGAGTTCGTCGTTGTGGGCCAACCGATCTTCCATGCGGGCGAATTTGGCCTGGTCTTCGGGGCCGTCTCGTCCGGTTAAGGCCAGGATTCGCTCCACTTGGCGGTCGGTGGTGCCCGACAGGCACAGGAAGCGATCGTCGGCAGTGCGGTAGATGTTGCGGGGTACCCCGGTCTCCAGGCGCGATCCGAACCGGGCCGGGGGCGGGTCGTCGCCGTCGGGGTCCCAGGCGGCCAGGGTGCTGCCCATCAGGGTCAATACGGGCTCGTACATGGACACGTCCACATGCTGGCCCCCGAAGCCGTTCACATCCCGGCCGTAGCAGGCCACCAGCGCGCCGATGAGCCCGAATATCCCGGTCAGGGTGTCGCCCAAAGGAATAGAAGTGAGCATGGGCGGGCCGTCAGCCTCCCCGGTCATGTGGGTGAGACCGGCGAATGCCTCGGCCATGGTGCCCGCTCCGGGGCGGTCGGCCAGCGGGCCGGAATGCCCGTAGGGGCTGACCGACACCATCACCAGGCCGGGATTGATGGCCCGCAGTTGCTCCCAGGTGCAGTCCCAGCGCTCGAGCATGGCCGGGGAGTAGTTGTGGACCAGCACACCGACCTCGGCCACCAGTTGGCGGAGGATGTCGCGGCCCTCGGGCCGGTTCAGGTCGCAGGTGATGACCCGCTTGTTGCGCGACACCATGGCCCACACCAGCGACTCCCCGTTGCGGCTGGCCCCGATTTGGCGCAACGCCTCGCCCGAGGGAGGCTCGATTTTGATGACGTCGGCGCCGAAGTCGCCCAGGAATGTGGCCACTTGGGGGGCGGCCAAAAAAGAGGAGATATCCAGCACCCGCAAGCCGGCCAACGCCCCCGATGGTTCAGTCATTGCTGACCCAATGCGAAGGGAAGGCCGGTAGTGAGAAGCTGCATCGAGGCCACCTCGTTGATGAGCGGCTGGTCGGCTAGGAGACGGCGCAGGTTGTCGCAGAACAGTTCGGCGCCCCGCTCCCACCGCCCGATGCCCCCGCCGGAAGAGTGGGGGGTGAGCACGACTTTGGGATGGGTCCAGTACGGATGGCCGGGTTCCAGGGGCTCGGTATTGAACACATCCAGAATGGCAACGGCTAGGCGGTCGCCGTCCAAGGCTCGCAGCAGAGCCTCGTCGTCGATCAGCTTGCCCCGGGCCACGTTCACCAGCACCGATCCCGGCCTCATAGCCGATAGGAAATCGTCGTTTACCAGATTCTCGGTTTCAGGAGTAGCCGGGACGGCCAGCACCACCACGTCGGCATCTGGCAAAGCGGAGAGCACCTCAGCCGGTGAGATCATGTCGTCCACCGGCTCTTCGCCTGTCGGGTGGCGGCGCACGCCGGTCACATGGGCCTCGAACGCCCTGGCCCGCCGGGCGGTCTCTGCCCCGATAGCCCCCAGCCCGATCACCAGCCATCGAGATCGCCACACCTCTCGGAAATTATGGTGCTTCCAGCGGCCAGCGGCTTGGGCTGCTCGCCAGTACTCGGCGTCTTGGAACACGTCGAGCACAGCCCGCAACACGAATTCAGCAATCGGGATAGCGGTGAGGTGGGCGTTGCAAATCCGGGCCCCTCGGTCCATCAATCGCCGGTACCCGGCCAGATCCACCCCGGCCGCGGCCGACTGAAGCCAGCGGAATTCGGGGGATTGCTCCACTATCTCGAAGAACCGCTCCAGCAGTCCGCTGAAGAAGACGTCGCTCGACAGCCATCCCACCGCTGGTTGGGCGTCGGGCGGGCCGGGGAGGTGGCCGTCATCGTCCAGAGTCAGCCATTCGATGCCGTGCCCTTCCCGATCCAGCGCATCGAAATGATCCCGGTGCTGCTCATAGGCCTTCTCGGTCACCAGCGCGAACACCCTGCTCATCATAAATGACCTACACATGGCGACCCTCAGAGCCGTGGTCAGCCCTGTCGCTATAATTCAGTTATTTTCAACAATTTTTATAGAATTGGGTTGCAGTGACCCTTGCTGGCAAGTAGGGTGAGGTCGTGGACATTGATGTCATGGTTCAAACAGTGACGTTGGCGCTCGCTGTGCTTGCCATCATTTGGCATCAGCAGCGAACCACCGAGAAGCTCCGCGACGACTTCAATAGGGCCCACAAGGAGCTCCGGGACGAATTCATTGGGGCCCACAAGGAGCTCCGGGACGAATTCATTGGGGCCCACAAGGAGCTCCGGGACGAATTCGGCGGACTTGGCAGGGATGTTGCCGAGAACGGGAAGAAATTGGCCCGGATTGAGGGATTTCTCGGCATTGGCATACCGCCCGAGGCAGCCGAGCGGGCCGCTGGGGCGGCGGTGTTGCCGGCTGAGGGGCAGTGAGCGTCTTGCAGGCTTCTTGGTTTCTGCGTCGGGAGGGCACCCCTGTAGCCTGAATGGAGTTGTGGAATCTGCTGTCCGGCTCCGGGCCGCTGTGACGTTGTTGGGGCGGTTTCCCGCCTTGGCCGGAGTTGATCTCGACATCACGCCGGGGGAGATCGTCCTGCTGAAGGGTCCAAACGGGGCGGGCAAGACCACCCTGTTGCGGCTTTGTGCCGGGCTCTGCCCGCTGGCCTCGGGCCAGGGGTGGGTGCTGGGCCACGATTTGGGCAAGGAGCGGCGAGTGGTGCGCCGCCGGGTAGCGCTGTTGGGCCACCGCACCGGGCTGTACGACGATTTGACGGTGGCTGAGAACGTGGGTTTCTGGGCTCGGGCCGCCGGGGCCAGTCGTCAAGACGTCGACGAGGCGCTGGAGCGGCTCTCGCTTACCGGGCGTCTTTCCGATACCCGGGTAGGCCGGCTCTCGGCCGGGCAGCGCCGGCGGGCCTCCATCGCTTCTTTGGTGGTGCGCCGGCCCGAGCTCTGGCTGCTGGACGAGCCCCACGCCGGCCTCGACCAGCAGTCGCGCGACACCGTGGACACGCTGGTGCGGGGCGCGGCGGCGGCCGGGGCCACGGTTGTGCTGGCCACTCACGAATTGGAGCGGATTCAGGTGCTTGAACCCCGAGTGGTCAGCGTGGTGGGCGGGATGGTGCGCACGGACAGTGACAGAGCGGGCTCCGAAGACGATGCGGCCACTGAGGGAGAACGCCGTGTTTCGTGATGCGTGGCTGATTGCGGGCAAAGACCTGCGGATCGAGATGCGCTCTCGGGTGGGACTCAATCAGATCGTGCCGTTTGCCGTGGCCGTGCTGGTGCTGTTCGCTTTCGCGCTCGACACCGACCAGGAGGCTCTGCGCACCTATGCCCCTGGGCTGTTCTGGGTGACGGTGCTGTTGGCCTCGCTGCTGGCCATCGGCCGCTCCTTTGCGGTTGATCTGGCCGACGGTGCCGCCGACCGGCTGCTCTTGTCGGGGATCGATCCCATTGCCGTGTTCGGGGGCAAGGCGGCTGCCATCGCTGTGCAACTGGTGGTGCTGGAGGTGCTGTTGGGAGCGGGCGTAGTGCTGCTGTTCGATGTGACCGTGCACCGGTACGGCCTGCTGGTGTGTGCTGGTCTGGCCGCGGCCGCCGGGGTGGCCACTGCTGGCGCGCTGTATGGGGCGCTGGTCGCCGGTCTCGGAGTGCGGGAAACGCTGCTGCCGGTGCTGTTATTGCCGGTGGTGGCACCGGTGCTCATCGGAGCGACTCGAGCATTTCAGGACGCGTTCGGCATGGCCGGTGCCGAAGGTTGGGCCTGGTTGGGCCTCTTGGCCGGTTTCGCCGCAATCTATGGGGTATTCGGAGCCTTGAGCTACGGGGCTCTCTTGGAGGAAGCGTGAGCACAGCCACCACGTCGTCACCGGCGACAACTTCGTCGCGGGCGACCAAGGTTCTGGGCTGGCTGACGCTGGTCGGGTTTGCGGTGTTGGTGGCGCTGGCCTTTGCCTGGGTGCCCGAGGACACCCGCATCACCGAACAGGGCGACGTGGTGGGCCAGTTCGATGCGGTGCGGCTGATGTTCGTGCACGTGCCGTCGGCCATCCTGGCCTACACCGGGTTCGGTTTGACCTTCTTGGCCAGCCTGGCCTATCTGCGGTGGCGCACCGACTGGTGGGACATCATGGCCCACTCCTCGGCCGAGATCGGCGTGTTATTTGGAGTGCTCACCCTGGTGACCGGCTCCATCTGGGGCCGTCCCACCTGGCAGACCTGGTGGGAGTGGGGCGACGTTCGCCTGGTGACCACCCTGGTGATGGTGCTGGTGTTCATTGGCTACCTGGCGGTGCGCCGCATTCCCGCCGATGCCGCGGTGCAGGCCCGACGGTCGGCGGTGATCGCCCTGGTGGGGGCGGTGAACATCGTGATCGTGAACCGGTCGGTGGACTGGTGGGAGAACAGAACCCTGCACCAGCAGTCCACGCTCATCGCCCGCAAGATCCGAGACGAGACGCTGTTCACCCTGTCATTCTCGTTTGCGGTGGGCATGGTGCTGTTCGTCTGGCTGTTGCTGCACCGCTTTCGTTTGGCCTACCTCGAGCGCCAGATCGAGCAAATCGAGGTGAACGAGGCTTTGGCGGAGCGGCGGGCCGAAGCGGACCTGGCTGACGATGAAAGAGAGCAGCCATGACTCACGTGGGCTATCTCATGGCCGGCTGGAGCATTTCGGTGGCCGCGGTGCTGGCCTACGCCAGCTGGGTGCTGTTGCGAGGTCGGTCGCTGAGCCGGCGGGTGCCCGAGAACCGCCGTCGCTGGATGATGCCCGATGACTGACACCCCCACTGAGGACTTGGTGGACCCGGGCGAGCCGATGGACCTCAGCCCTCGGCTGGCCCGACCCGCTCGTCGGGGCATTCGCCGGTGGGGACCGGTTCTGGTGGTGGCCCTGGTGGTTCTGGTTATCGGCATCGTGTTGTGGCGGGTGCTGGCTGATGCCACCCTGGTGTTCCGCGAGGTGGACGATGCGGTGGAGCGCCGGGAGGAGCTGGGCGACGACCGATTCCGGATGATCGGCTCGCCGGTGAGCGGGTCGTCGCAGAACATCACCCTGGACGACGGCCGCCCGGCAGTGGCCTTCTCGTTGACCCTCGACGGGGTGGTGGCCGACGTGGTCCACACCGGCGGGGTGTCCGACCAGTTCCAGCCCGAGGTGCCGGTGGTGATCGACGGTTACTGGGTGCGAAGCAGCGCCTACGCTGGGGTGGCCGCCGACGGCTGGTACTTTGCCAGCGATCGGATGCTGGTCAAGCACGACAACGACTATCGGGTGGAGAACCAAGACCGCATCGACGACGCCGAAGAGCGCGGGCAGTACGAGTGAGCAGGGCTGGTTGCCTGCTGAGGGGTGACCTGAGGCAATGAACATAACCCTGGGGGTTCTGGGCATCTCGGTGGCGATGGCATCGTCGGCTATTGGGGTGGTGATGGTGGTCGCCCGCCGGCTCGACCGGGTTCAGCTTTGCGCCTGGCTGGTGCTGGGAGGGGCTGCGTTGTCGGTATTCGCCATGGAGCGTGCCCTCATCACCCGGGACTTCTCGGTGTCGTATGTGGCCGAGAACGGCAGCCACGCAACCCCTGCCCTATTCAACGTGGCCACCCTGTGGGCCGCGTTGGAGGGCTCCATCCTGCTGTGGGCCCTCATCCTGGCCGGGTATCTGGTGCTGGTGGCGGTGAGGTTCCGCCACCGTCTGGACGATCCACTGGTGGGATGGGCCATGGCCGTGCTGTTCATCGTGTGCCTGTTCTTCTTCGTGCTGATGTTCAACTGGCCCAACCTCGACCTGGCCCAGCCCTTCCGACGGGTGGATGTGCCGCCGGGCTACAACGGCCCCGGCCCCAATCCGCTCTTGCAGAACCACTGGCTGATGGCTGTCCACCCCCCCATGCTCTACCTGGGCTATGTGGGGTTCACCGTGCCGTTCGCCTTCGCAGTAGCGGCGCTGGCCACCGGGAGGCTGGGGGAGGGGTGGCTGGTGGAGACCAGACGGTGGACCCTGTTCGCGTGGGCCTTCCTCACCGCGGGGATCATCCTGGGGGCGTGGTGGTCGTGGGACGTGCTGGGGTGGGGCGGCTACTGGGGGTGGGACCCGGTGGAGAACGCCTCGCTTTTGCCGTGGCTTACCGGCACCGCCTATCTGCACTCGGTGATGGTGCAGGAGCGCCGGGGGATGCTGCGGGTGTGGAACCTGTCGCTGGTGTGCGCCACTTTCGCGCTGACCATCCTGGGCACGTTCTTGACCCGCTCGGGGTTGGTGGACTCGGTCCACGCCTTCTCCGCCGATGCGGTGGGGCCTGCGTTGCTGGTGTTCTTCGCCCTGGTGGTGGTGATCACCGTGGGGCTCATCGCCTGGCGGGGCGACCGTCTTCGCTCGCCGGGGCAGATCGACTCGGCATTGTCCCGGGAGGCCTCGTTTCTGGCCAACAACCTGCTGTTCGGGGTCTTTGCCTTCGTGGTGTTGCTGGGAACGGTGTTTCCGCTGATCGTTGAAGCCCTTGATGGAGACCGGATCAGCGTGGGCACCCCGTTCTTCGACCGGATGACCATGCCGGTGGGGCTGCTCCTGTTGTTCTTGATGGCGGTGGCCCCCGTGCTGCCGTGGCGCAAGACCACCGCCGAGCGGCTGTCGGAGCGGCTGATGTGGCCGGGCTGGGCGGCGGTGGCCGGGCTGTTGGTGGCCCTGCTGGTGGGGGCTCGGGGACTGGTCCCGTTGCTGGCGTTTGGACTGGCCGGGTTCGCGGGAGGCGCCGCGGTGCGGCAGTTGGTGTTGGCCACCCGACGGCAGGGGTGGCGAGGCTTGGTCGGGAGGGCCAATGGCGGCATGGTGGTGCACATCGGTGTGGTGGTGGTGGCGGTGGCGCTGGCCGCCAGCAACAGCTATCTACACCAAAGCGAGCTGACCATCGCGCCGGGGGAGTCGGCCTACGTCAGCGGGCATGAGATCGTCTATTTGGGGACGCAGGAGAAGGCGTTCGACAACAAGACCAAGGTCGAGGCGGTGGTGCTGGTGGACGGCTCGGTGGTACGGCCGGGGGTGAGCCGGTTTGCCAACGGCGGCGTGGTGCGCACCCCGGGCACCAAGTCGTCGCCGGTGCGGGACATCCAAGTGGCGGTGCTGGACTTGCCCGACGGGCCCGATGGCCCCGCCGGGGTGCGGGTGACCGTGCAGCCGCTGACCCTGTGGCTGTGGATCGGCGGCGGGATCATGCTGCTGGGCGCGGCGTTCTCGGCCTTCCCCGGCCGCCGCCGCTCGCCCACCCAGCCCGTGTCGGCCCCGGTGCCGGGAGTTCCCCTGCGAGACCGCCCCCTTCGAGACGGGGGAGCGCCGGTTGCCTGAGCAGTCTCTGCCTCCCGACCAGCCGGTTGATTCCGACCAGCCCCCGCGGCTGCGAACGGTTCGGTGGGTGGTGCTGGCCGTCGGCCTGTTGGCTGCGGCTCTCGTGGCGGTGTTTGCGGTGTCTGACCGTGACCGCCGAGGACCGCCGGTGCCCGACTTCGCCCCTGATTTCGCGGGGGAGACCCTCGACGGGGGCAGCTTCGACATGGCCGCGCAGCGAGGCCGATGGGTGGTGGTCAACTTCTTCTCCACTTGGTGCGTGCAGTGCGTGGTGGAGCATCCCGAGCTGGTGGCCTTCCACGACCGCTACCGCGGCGACCCCGACATTCGGCTGGTGAGCGTGGTATTCCAAGACGAAGCAGAGGTCATCGCCCGGTTCTTTGCCGATCGGGGAGGTGACTGGCCGGTGGTGATCACCAACACTGGACAAACCGCCATCGACTTCGGGGTGACCGCGGTGCCGGAGACCTATCTGGTTGATCCCCTCGGCCGGGTGGTGACCAAGTTCACCGGCGGCGTGACCTTGGCCGGACTCGAAGGCCGGCTGGTGCGTTTCGGGGCGGGGACATGATCTCCCGTCGCCGGAAGGTGATCTTGTCTTGGCTGCTGGTGGGGGTGGCGGTAGCAACCATGCTGGTGTTTGGGGTGGTGGACGGGCGAGACGACCGCACCAACGCCGAGCGGGCCCACGACATCGCCGAAACCGTCGCCTGTCCTCAGTGCGTGGGACAGTCGGTGGCGGAGTCGGATGTGGCCATTGCCCGGGAGATCAGGGCCGAGATCGGTCGGCTTGTCGTGGCTGGGTACAGCGACGACCACATCCGAGCACGGTTCGCTGAGCGATATGGCGATTGGGTGGTCTTGACGCCGTCGCGGTCGGGGGTGAGTGGGTTGGTCTGGGTGATTCCGGTAGTCGGGCTCGTCGTTGGGCTTGGCCTGTTGGCGGTAACGCTGAATCGGTGGCGGCGGGCGAGCGCGGCTGGTGAAGAGGTCTCATACGAGGATCGCGCCTTGGTTGAGTCCGCCCGAGCCGGAATGAGCGAGCGGCGCGATGGATGATGAGCGGGAGTTCTGGCTGGAGTCGCTGGATGACCTGGATGAGGAGTTGGCCGCCGGCGATCTGGAGCCGGAGGACCATCAGGTACTGAGCCGGAGCTACACCCGCCAGGCTGCTCAGGCGCTTCGAGGGGAACAGGGGGAGTTAGAGGAGGCAGACGGCGGGGCGCGGGGGAAGCTGATCGCAGTGGTTGCGGGGCTGGTTGTGGTGGGCGTGCTTGCCGGGGTGTTTCTGGCCCGGGCGGTGGGGTCGCGCCATTCGGGGGACACCATTACCGGCAACGACGCGGTGGCCAGCGTTCCCAGCCTCTTGAGGAACGCCGAGGAGTCGGCCGCGGCCGGAGACCTGGGTGAGGCCATCGCCATCTACGACCAGGTTTTGGAGCGGTCGCCATCCAATCCCACCGCGCTGGCCTACAAAGGCTGGTTCTTGGCCTTGCAAGGCCAAGAGATCGAGGCTGTCGATGTTCTGGCCGATGCGGTGGTGGCCGCCCCCGACTATCCCGACGCCCGGGCGTTTCGGGCCATCGTGCAGTACCGCACCGGCGACTGCTTCGGCGCGGCAGCCGAACTTGTGGCCTTCGATGCAGCCAATCCCCCTGAGTTCATCAGCCAGCTAGTGGAAATCCAGGGACTGCGCTCCAACATTGCTGAACTCTGCCAAAGGGTCTTGCCGGACCAGGGGCAGTTCCAAACCCTGTCTGAGCTCGGTGTTTCCGGCGCTGACGCGGTAGCCGCGGCCCGCGCCTTGTGGGATCCGACCACTCCGAGCCAAGGCGATCCGGCACTGGCGTTGCGGGTGTATGAGGCCGTCTTGGCTGATGATCCCAACCACCCCGGAGCTTTGACCTTCAGCGGGATAATGCTCATCCAAACCGGCCTCGAAGAGCAGGCCGCCGAAGGCGCCTGGCGCATCAATCAGGCAGTCGAAGCGGCCCCCGACCACCCCGAAGCCCGCCTCTGGCGAGCCTGGCTTGCCATCGGCCTTGGCGACGCCGACCAAGCCCGCACCGACCTCAACCACCTCGAAACCCTCAACCCTCCTCCCGAGATCGCCCGCCTCGCCACCGACCTCCGCACGAGGCTGTAGGGGGATGGTCAAAGCTGGGTCTGGTGGATTAGCTCTTGGGCATAGGCGGTTACGAATCTTGTTGCCGTGGGTTCGTCGATGACGGTGGAGAGGGCTTGGACCGCAAGTTGAGTGCCGGGACTTCGGGGAGTTGCGAATAGCTGGTGCAAGTAGCCTAGGGCTTTCTGCACAGTAGAAGCCGAGCGCTCATCGGCTAGGAGCCGTTTGGCAATCGCTGCCATGTCAGCCACGGCGGTCGCGTCGAACAGTCGGTAGACATCTCCGGCGTCTTTAGGGTGAAGCCGGTGTGGGGCATTGAGCCGCTCTCCCAACTTATGGGCCTTGGCTACGGTTAGGGCTGCTGGCCCGGCGACCCTCACACTCACTCGGCGTGGGTCTCCCCCCTCTAGGCCGGTGATCTCGAGCAAGCTGTAGTCGACAAGTGCCCCCTCGATTCCCTCTGTCTTTCGAGCTGAGTATTTTCCATGGCCTCCTGGCAATCGAGCGCCTCGGCTTCCAGCTTTAGGGGCGATTTGCTCTGGGACGATGAGGTCTACAGGAATGTTTGGACAGCCATCGAAGCCGGGGCGTTGCACCCCCTTTGTCCAGATGCCAGGTTCGCCGCTGTAGTTGAACCCGGCGGCAGTGAGAGCATCCCCCAACAGCGGAGCAGCAGCGAGTTGCCCGGGGTCGATAGCCAGATCGGCGTCGGTGGTGTAGGCCTGGTAGGTAGGCATTCGGTCGGCGGTTCTGAGGTAGACCGCTTGTGCTCCTATGAGGATCACGGCATCAGCATGAGGTTGAAGGGCAACAAGCGCATCAAGCAACACACGGCGGGCTTCGATGTACTCGATGCGAGGGTTGCCGTGAGCGGTCATGGCTGATCGGCAACGTAGTGCAGAGATGCTGCCTGCCAGCTAGGTGCGCTGCGGTCCATCCAGGCGAGTAGGGCATCGCCCTCTGCAGGCATGCGTCCAGGTCCGGTCAAGCAGTCGACTGCTAGCTGGGCGGGCGACACATAGGTGATGCCGTCTCGGTTCCAAGTGCGTTTGAACACGATCTGATCATAAGGACGAGCAATGACAACATTGCCTCCGGTTCGGACGGGTTGGAGCTTCGTGAGATCGGCAATGAGTTCGGGGTCGTCGGCATAGACGATGGCGATTTCTGGTGCGGTGACTGAGACCAGCGGCGCGGTGCCAAACGATCCTGTGGCTGCCCAGTTCCTTGTCCCGCTGCTTGCCAGATCTCTCAGCCAGTGGTCGGGGCCTGCCGACGCGATCCAATTCGAAGTCTCATTCGAGCGGAGCAGCGAGTAGCTCGTGGCTATCTGGCGAAGAGCGGGCTGCCACTCGACACGCTCAACTGGCCCTCGTGGCTTCCGGCCAATGAGCAGTTCGTCGCTGATTGCCTCCAGCAATCTGGAGACATAGCCGGGGTCGGCACCGATTGCCTTGGCGAGTTCGCCTACTCCATAGGGGGGCAACACTTCGGCGAGTGTGCGCAGCAGCGCCCACGCTCGGGGACCTCGGATATTGGGCCTCTGCATCGGCCTGGGAGATGGATCGCGCCTGGCGCCGTCTGTGCAGACGACGAGTCCTGGTCGATCAACCGCCACCCTTGCGTTGCCTGTCTGGTCGATGTAGCCGTAGCCGGTCTCGGAAAGCAGTTCACGGGTCCGCGGGCTGAGCCAACTTGCGACAACGATGGCGGGCTCCTCAGGCACCGGCAACACAGATGCTTCCTTTGGAGCAAGCCGATCACGAACCAGCACTGACAGCTTGCTGGCAAGACCGTCAGATGTCGACAGTTGGATCACACCACCAGTGCTAGAGCGGTCGACTACCTTGAGGCTCCAGCCTGGAGGCAAGAGCGAGTTGAGCAACGATGTTGCCGCGTCAAGCAACCTCTGGGTTGCGCTGGGGGACATCTTGAGTGTCATAGATGAGACCTCGATCCGAGACAACGTCGGATAGCCAACCCGACACAGGTGATTTGTCTAGAATAGCAATTTACTTATTACAAGCAACTCTTGATTTTAGACAAATACCTTTGCCGGCAGCGGGACCGGGACCAGGTCTTCCATGTCATATGAACCGCCCCCGGCTACTCCAAAGCCCGCCCTTGGCGAGCATGCCTCTCCATCGGCCTCGGCCAACTGACCAAGCCTTCGCCGGCCTCGACCACCTCAACACCCTCAACCCCTGCCCGGGATCATCCAGTCTCGCCGCCGACCTCCGGTCGCGTTTGGGCTGAAGATCACTCTCAGCGTCTTCGATAGTGGAGGTAGGAGTCATCCCCACATGACTAATCGTCTAGTCCACCTGCTACCTTTGACCCCCAGTTAGCAACGGATCAATCCAAGGGCTGGGAAGCACTGAATGGAGCAGGAGAAGAAATTCGAGAGTAATGAGAAGCCCCTTTCGGACCTGATCAAGATGGCGGCTTCCGGTCGCCTCCAACTCCCTGATTTTCAGCGCAGCTGGGTCTGGGATGACAACCACATCGTGAGCTTACTGGCGTCTATCTCGCTCTCTTATCCAATCGGTGCGGTGATGACGCTCCGAACAGGCAACCCCGACGTGAAGTTTCAACCGCGTTTGCTGGAGGGCGTAGAGCTAGACACTGATGAGGAGCCAGAATTTATGCTCCTCGACGGGCAACAGCGGATAACTTCTCTCTTTCTCGCGCTCCATTCACCGAATCCGGTTCCGACCCGGGATGCCCGCGGACAGGACATGCTCCGCCACTACTACGCCAACATCGATGCTTGCATCGATCGATTTCTCGAACGTGAGGACGACGGCATAGTCAGTGTGCCGGAAGATCGGCGGATCACCACCGACTTTGGGAGGCAGGTGCAGCTTGATTTGTCGTCACGAGAGGCCGAAATAGAAGCTGGCCACTTTCCGTTGGACATTGTTCTTGACGGGAATGCGACCACGGATTGGCAACTGGCGTATCTCAGCGACGGACCGGGGGAGCTCTCTGAGCGGTTGGAGAAGTGGAAGCGGTTTGCCGAGGCAGTGATCAAGCCCTTCACCTCCTACCAGGTGCCAGTAATCGAGCTCGCCAAGTTCACACCGAAAGAGGCCGTCTGTCAGGTCTTCGAGAAGGTCAACACAGGAGGCGTGTCCCTCACCGTGTTCGAGCTGTTGACAGCGACATTTGCTGCTAGCGGTTTCAATTTACGCGAGGACTGGAATGCACGCAAGGAGAAATTCGACGAATCCCCAGTTCTCGGTCAATTCTCAGCGACTGATTTCTTGCAGATCGTGACGCTTCTCTCAACTCTCGAGACGCGAGCCGCGTACGGCGCGGATGAGCAAGGCGGTGATCGTGCTCCTGCTGTCTCCTGCAAGCGGAAGGACGTCCTGCGCCTCGATTTGCCTGACTATCGAAAATGGGCCGATGAAGCCACGAAGGCGGTGCTTCAGGCAGTTCCCTTCTTGCACTCGGAGCACATCTTTTCGGCGCGGGACCTGCCGTATACGACGCAACTTGTGCCATTGTCAGCGATTCTCGCTGTGCTCGGACCGCAAGCAGAGGGCCATGCGCTGAATCAGCAGTTGCGTCAATGGTTCTGGTGCGGCGTCTTTGGGGAGATGTATGGAGGCGCCACCGAGACACGCTTTGCCAATGATCTACAGGATGTCATCGCGTGGGTCAATAATGGTGCGACCACACCGCGCACCATCCAGGAGGCTCAGTTCCAAGCCACAAGGCTGCTGACCTTACGTACGAGGAATAGCGCAGCTTACAAGGGCTTGTACGCGCTTCAGATGCTCCGCGGTGGAAGGGACTTCCGGACCGGGAAGCCGATCGACGTGCATGCATATTTTGACGACAATATCGATGTGCATCACCTCTTCCCGAAGAAATGGTGCAACGGCAATGGAGTTCCCCCCGAGATTGCCGACAGCGTCGTGAACAAGACCGCAGTCGATGCACGGACGAACAAAATCATCGGAGGGGATGCTCCCAGTCGCTACCTGGTCAAGTTGCAGGAACGTGATGGGATTGACCCCGCTGAGCTAGACGCGATTGTGCAGTCACATGACGTTAATCCTCTCGCACTGCGCCAGGATGACTTCGAGTCCTTCTTCAATCAGCGATTCGAACGACTTGTAGTGCAGATTGAAGAGGCCATGGGCAAGCCGGCTAACCGCTCAGCGGACCGTGATGAGAGTCCCTACGCATCCAACAGTCTTGATCCGGATCGTGTAGCCGCCTCGATCAGGACGCTGATCGAGGCTGGTGAGAGCCAGGTAGTGGAATACAAGTCCACCGCGCTCAAGAATCTCCACACCGGCAGCAAGGACTCAGCAATGGCTTGGAGCGTCCTAAAGACAATAGCGGGCTTCATGAACGCCAATGGCGGAACACTGTTGGTCGGTGTCAGTGACGAGGGCGCGATCGTTGGAATCGAAGAGGACTTTCCCTTCGTGCATGGAAATCACCGCGACGGGTGGCAGTTGTGGCTTACGTCAGTGGTCAGTAGTTCACTCTCTGAGACAGCTGCCTCAGAACTACGGGTGACATTTGCCGTCCTGGCAGACAAGACAGTTGCTCGAATCGAAGTGGGGCCCGCTGCCAAACCAGTCTTCGCGACGCCGACCAAGGGTGAGAAGAAGGAAACCTTCATGGTTCGAGTGAACAACTCAACGAAGGAGTTCCAGGGTCAAGATCTTCTTGACTACCAGGCGAAGAGGTGGACCGGAGCCCGATGACTCGGTGTGCCCACGTTGGTCTGCCAAGAATGGTCCAATCTTCGGGGAAATGGCTGCCGGAGAATCGGCTGGAGGCTCGGGCATCGGCCGGTCACAGTATGAGGTTCTCACTGGTGTCGATAGACTTGTGGCATGAAACGCGAGGCTCTGAGCAGGGACAACGCCCTTGAGGGCATTGATGTCTCGGTGTTGGGCACGGTGGATGTGAGAGCGTTGGATCGTGCGGGCTTAGACGCGGTAGACGTGGACGTTGTCGGCGTGGGCGGCGAGGGCTCGGAGGTCGGCCAGGTCGCTGGTGAGCACCGCGCCGCCGGGTTCGGCGAGAGCGACCACGATGGCGTCAACCGCCGAGCCTCGTTGAGCCAGGGTCCGCGATTGGCCTGCTCGTCCTGCCACCAGCCTGAGTACTTGCTCGTTGATCTCGCAGAGCTTGAGGAACTGACTGACGAGCACATCGGTGCGGGGGCGTCCTGACAACGACTCGGCCAAAACCACGGTGGGGACCACTGGTGGCCAGAGTTCCTTGGCCTTGAAGAAGATGATCCTGCTCGTAATGTCGTGCTGCTGGCGGGCCAGGCCGGTCAATCCGCCGGAGTCAAGGATGAGCTGTGTCACAGAGCAGTTCTCGGCTTGATGTCGCACTCCCGAACGATGCGGTCAACGAATGCCTCCGCTCGGGCCATCTCCTTTTCTGACGGTTCACCGATTTCCGCATGCAACTCTTCGAGGTACTTGTCTGTGGCGTCGAGCAGGTCTAGGCGACGCAACTCGGCCCGAATCGCGTTTTGCAGCAATTCGGATGGCGACAGATGGCGCGCCTTGACCTCTTCGTGCAGTTCTGCGGGCAAGTAGACGTGTATTCTTGGCATATATCAGCACTCTACGCTTATCGCCATGTGGAAACAACCCCCATTTTCGATTTCGCTTCACCGATGGGGTCAGTTGTGGCGGGGGTCGGTGGGGTAGTGGGTGAACCAGGAGATGGGGGAGGGTTGGCGGGAGAGGACGGTGGGCCAGAGGTCGCCGGGGTTCTGGGTGAGGAAATCGTCGGGGGTGGCATCGACCACGAACCAGGCGCCGGAATCGATCTCGTCCTCAAGCTGGCCGGGGGACCAGCCGGCGTAACCGGCGAAGAGGCGTATGCCGTCCACCGCGCCGCCTACCTCGTCGGCGTCAGCCTCTAGATCGAGGGTGCCCACCAGGCCGTGTACGGGGGTCCACCATCCCTCCTCGGGGTCTTGTCGCACTCGGGCCAGGGCCACCACCGACTCGTTGGACACCGGTCCCCCGATGAACATGGTGGAGGGCGGGGCCAGATAGGGGGCCCACTGGGGCAGGGCATCGCTGACCAGCAGGCCCGACGGGCGGTTCAGCACTACGCCGGCGGCGCCCTCGTCTTGATGGGCCAGCATCAGCACCACGGTGCGTTCGAAGTTCCCGTCGCCGATGAGCGGGGTGGCCACCAGCAGCTTTCCGGTGGTGTCCCCCGCCTCGGGCATGGCTAGAGCGCCTCCACCACGTGGTCGATGCAGCCGCACAATGCGGCGATATCCGAAGGGGGGATGGCCGGGAACAGGGCCACCCGGAGCTGGTTTCGGCCCAGGGCCCGGTAAGACTCCACATCGACGATGCCGTTGGTTCGCAGCACGGCGGCGACCTCATCGGCTGACACCCCGTCGAAGTCGATGGTGGCCACCACATGGCTGCGAATAGCGGGGTCGGCCACGAACGGGGTGGTGAAGCTGCGGCTCTCGGCCCAGGGGTAGATGATGTCGGCCGACTGGTTGCAGCGGGTGGCGGCCCACTCCAGTCCGCCGTTTTCGTTGATCCACTCCACTTGGTGAACAGCCAGGAAGATGGTGGCCAGCGCGGGGGTGTTGTAGGTCTCGTCCTTGCGGGAGCTGCCCAGGGCGATGCCCAGGTCCAAGAATGGCGGGATCCAGCGGTCGGAGGCGGCGAGCCGCTCGATGCGCTCCACCGCGGCGGGCGAGCAGCAGGCCAGCCACAACCCGCCGTCGGCGGCCAGGCACTTCTGGGGGGCGAAGTAGTACACATCGGTCTCGGCGGCGTCGAAGCGCAGCCCGCCGGCCCCCGAAGTAGCGTCCACCAGCACCAAGCCGTCGGCGGCCGGGCGGCGCAGCTCCATGCACACCCCGGTGGAGGTCTCGTTGTGGGTCAGGGCGTAGGCATCCACATCCGGGTTGGCCACCGCTTCGGGGTGGGTACCCGGTTCTGAGCTGATGATCTCGGGCGCCTCCAGATGGGGCGCGTCGGCCACCCCGGCCGCGAACTTGGCCGAGAATGCCCCGAAGCTCAGGTGCTGGCTGCGGGTCTCGATCAGGCTGAAGACCGCCGCGTCCCAGAACCCGGTGGTGCCGCCATTGCCCAGCACCACCTCGTAGCCGTCGGGCAGGGAGAACAGCTCGTCCACCCCAGCCCGGAGCCGGTGGACCACGTCTTTCACCGTGGACTTGCGGTGGCTGGTGCCCAGCAAGTCGTCGGCCACTGCGGCCAAGGCCGCCGCGGCCTCGGGCCTCACCCGCGACGGCCCGCTGCCGAAGCGCCCGTCTTCGGGCAACAGGTCGGGGGGGATGGTGATTGCGGGGGTTTGGGCAACGCTGCTCACAGAATTCAACGATACCGATGCCGAGCACGGGAACGGGGTAGTCGGGTCGGGGGATATTGATGTTCTACTCCACGGCGGCGGTGTGAAAAGCTGCGCTCATGGCTCGCATATCCCAGCGCATTTCCGCCATCGCCCCCTCGGCCACCCTGGCGGTGGACGCCAAGGCCAAAGCCCTGAAGGCCCAGGGGACGCCGGTGATCAGCTTCGGTGCGGGCGAGCCCGACTTCCCCACGCCGCCGGCCATCTTGGATGCAGCCCGCGCCGCGGTGGACGACCCCCGCAATCATCGCTATTCCCCGGCCGGGGGGCTGCCCGAGTTTCGGGAGGCCATTGCGTCGAAGACCTTGCGGGACTCGGGCTATGAGGTGGAGCTGTCGCAGGTGGTGGTGACCAACGGGGGCAAGCACGCGGTGTACAACGCGTTTGCGGTGCTCTTGGACCCCGGCGATGAGGTGCTGCTGCCCGCGCCCTACTGGACGACATACCCCGAGGCCATCGCTCTGGCCGGCGGGGTCAGTGTGGAGGTGCCGACCACCGCTGATGACGGCTTCATGGCCACCGTGGAGCAGCTGGAGGCGGCTCGCACCGACCGCACCAAGGCGCTGGTGTTCGTGTCGCCGTCGAACCCCACTGGGGCGGTGTATCCCCGAGGTCGGGTGGAGGCCATCGGTCGCTGGGCCGCAGAGAACGACGTGTGGGTGATCACCGATGAGATCTATGAGCACCTGACCTATGACCACCACGAGTTCAGCTCGATTCCCGTGGTGGTGCCCGAGATAGCCGACCGGTGTCTGGTGCTCAACGGCGTGGCCAAGACCTACGCCATGACCGGCTGGCGGGTGGGCTGGCTGATCGGCCCCCCCGACGCGGCTGCCGCCGCGGTGAGCCTTCAGTCGCACCAGACCTCGAATGTTTCCAACGTGGCGCAGCGAGCCGCATTGGCAGCAGTGAGCGGGCCGTTGGACGCCGTGGCCGAGATGCGGGCCGCGTTCGACCGCCGCCGGATCGCCATGCACCGGCTGCTGAACGGGATCGACGGCGTGACCTGCCTGGCGCCCCAAGGAGCGTTTTACGCCTTCCCGTCGTTCGAGGGGGTGCTGGGCCGCCCCGGCGTGCCCGACACCACCGCTGAACTGGCCGGATGGATCCTTGACGAGGCCCAGGTGGCCATCGTGCCCGGCGAGGCCTTCGCCGGCCCCGGCTATGCCCGGCTCTCGTTCGCCCTCGGCGACGACGACTTGGGCGAGGGCATCGGCCGCATCGCTGATCTGTTGCAGTGACCGATTTCAGAACCCTGCCCTACGGAAGCTGGCCGTCGCCGATCACTGCCCAGTCGATGGTGGCCGACGCCGCGCTGCCGGTCAGCCTGTGGCGCCAGCAGGGTCGGATGTGGTGGACCGAGTCGCGACCGGCGGAATCGGGCCGCAATGCTCTGGTGTGCGACGGCCGTGATCTGTGGCCGGCGGTCTCGGTGCGGACCCGAGTCCACAGCTACGGCGGCGGTGCCTGGTGGCCCGACGGTGCCGACGGGGTGTACGCCTGCGACGACACCGACGGCCGCCTCTGGCGTCTGTCTGCCGACGGCCTGGCCCGTCCGGTGTCGCCTGAGCCCGCCTTCGGTCACGGTTGGCGCTATGCCGACGGTCGGCCTCACGGCGACGCCACCGTGTGCGTCCGGGAGGATCACCACGTCGCCCGCCAGAGTGGTGGGGAAGAGGCCAACCAGATCGTGCGGTTGAGCGGCGATGGATCAGGCGAGCCGGAGATCGTGGCCACCGGGGCCGATTTCTACGCTTGGCCCCGACCCAGCCCCGATGGCCAGCGATTGGCCTGGGTCCAGTGGAACCATCCCAACATGCCCTGGGACCAAACCGAGCTGTGGGTGGACGGCAAGTGCGCGGTATCAGGGGTCGGCTCGGTGGTGGAGCCCCAATGGGGACCCGATGGCCGCCTCTATGTGGTGAGCGACCACAACGGCTGGTGGAACCTGTACCGGGTAGACGGCGGCGACCTCGTTCCGGTGCTCGAGCTCGACGCCGAGACTCACCGCCCTGCCTGGGTGTTCGACGATCCCAGCTATGCGGTGTGCGACGACAACACCGTGGTGGTGACGGCCATGCGGGGATCACTGGCTGAGCTGTGGAGCATTCCCCCCGATGGTTCCCAGCCGGCAATGCTCGATCTGCCCTGGACGTCGTATAACAGCGTCCGGGCCGCCGGACCTCACGCGGTGACCGCCATCGTCGCCTCGCCGGCCCAAGAGCCCACTGCGGTCCGCATCGACGTGGCCGCTGCGTCGTTCGAAGTCATCCGCCCGTCGGCTCGGGCCGCGGTCGATCCGAGCTATTTGTCCGGCCCCCAGCCCATCAGCTTTCCCACCACCGGCGGAGCGGAGGCCCACGGGCTGTACTACCCGCCGACCCACCCCACGGCCCAGGCACCGGCCGGCGAGAAACCCCCACTGTTGGTGTTGGGCCACGGCGGGCCCACCGGTGCCGCCCGCAGCCAGCTCCAGCTCGGCATCCAGTACTGGACTAGCCGGGGGATCGCGGTGGTGGACGTGAACTATCGGGGCAGCACCGGCTACGGCGCCGCCTACCGGGAGGCCCTCCAAGGCCGGTGGGGCATCAGCGACGTGGAGGACTGCGTGGCCGCGGCCCGCCACTTGGTGCGTACCGGCGAGGTGGACGGCGACCGGCTCATCATCCGGGGGTCCAGCGCGGGCGGCTACACCACCCTGTGCGCGTTGGCCTTCCATAACGTGTTCGCCGCGGGGGCCAGCCGCTACGGCATTGCCGATCTGGCCGCGCTGGCCACCGACACCCACAAGTTCGAGGCCCGTTACATGGACAGCCTGGTGGGCCGGTACCCGGAGGAAGCCGAGGTGTACGAGGCCCGTTCGCCCATCCACTTCGTGGACAATTTCGAGGCCCCCATGATCGTGCTCCAGGGTGCTGAAGACGTGGTGGTTCCCCCAAACCAGGCCGAGATGATCGTGGCCGCTCTGGAGGAGCGCTCGGTCCCGGTGGCCTACCTGTTGTTCGAGGGAGAACAGCACGGGTTCCGCAAGGCCGAGAACATCGTGGCCGCGCTGGAAGCCGAGCTCTCGTTCTTCGCGCAAATCCTGGGGTTCGACCTGGCCGACGACATCCCGCCGGTGGCCATCCGCCGGTAGGCCCACAACGGCGAAATAAACGCCGACGTTGCCATTTGTCCCTTGCTGGTTGCAGAGCGCGGTTTATTCTGAGAGCCGATGGCCCGGGTATTGGTAGCGGAGAAGATCGCCGACATCGGCGTGGCCAAGCTCCGCCACGCGGGGCATGAGGTGGACATCCGCACCGGGATAACACCCGATGAGCTGTTGGGGGCGATGGCGGGGGTCGAAGCCCTCATCATCCGGTCAGCCACCCAGGTGACCGCCGAAGTGCTTGACGCGGGCCGCGACCTGGTGATCGTGGGCCGGGCCGGGGTGGGCTTGGACAACGTGGACGTGGATGCCGCCACCGACCACGGGGTGCTGGTGGTGAACGACACCTTGTCCAACATCATCTCGGCCGCCGAGCACACCATGGCCCTGATCCTGGCCCAGGCCCGGAACATTCCCCAGGCCCACGCCGCCCTCACCGACGGGCGGTGGGAGCGGGGCCGCTGGGAGGGCATTGAGCTGAGCGACAAGACGCTGGGCATCATCGGGCTGGGCCGCATCGGCCGGCTGGTGGCCGAGCGGGCGATGGGGTTCGCCATGCGGGTGATCGCCAGCGACCCCTACGTGTCCGAAGAGGTTGCCCTTCACAGCGTGATGGCACTGGTATCGCTGGAGGAGTTGGTGGCCCAGTCCGACTTCATCACCATCCATGTGGCCCGCACTCCAGAGACCGTCGGGCTGATCAACACCGAGTTGCTCAAGCGAGCCAAGCCCAACCTGCGGATCGTGAACGTTTCCCGAGGCGGGATCGTGGACGAGGCCGACTTGGCCGAAGCGGTGGCTTCGGGGCGCATCGCGGGAGCGGCCCTCGACGTGTTCGACGGCGAGCCCATCACCGAATCGCCGCTGTTCGACCTCGACTCGGTGGTGGTCACCCCCCATCTGGGGGCCAGCACTGAGGAGGCCCAGAGCAAGGCGGGCGACGCCATCGCCGAGCAGGTGATGCTGGCGTTGGCTGGGGAGTTCGTGCCCGCCGCGGTGAATGTCCCGGCCAAGAATGTTCCCGACGTGCTGCGGCCCTACCTGCCGCTGGCCGAGCAGCTGGGACGCTTGTTTGGGACCCTGTGCGACCGGCTCCCTGAAGTGCTGGAGGTGGAGCTCATCGGGGAGATCGGCAAGCCCGACAACGCGGTGGCGGTGATGTCGGCGGTCAAGGGGCTGTTGAGCGCGGTGTCGGACATGCCGATCAGCTACGTGAACGCGCTGAGCATGGCCGAGGAGCGGGGGATGGAGGTGCGGGGGATCAGCACGCCCACATCCAAAGACCACGTGAACCTGCTTACTTTGCGCGGTGCCGGCCACAGCCTGGGCGGGCGGCTGACCGGAGCCCGCCAGGAGCCGGTGCTCGTGCTGGCCGATGACCACGCCATCCACATGCCGCCCGCCGCCCACATGATCTTGCTCTCCAACGACGACCGCCCCGGTGTGATCGGCGCGGTGGGCACCCTGCTGGGCGACGCTGGCATCAACATCAACGACATGAACGTGGGCCGGGCCCCCACCGGGGAGGGTGCCTCCATGGTGATCGCCACCTCCCAGCCGGTGCCCAAGGACGTGGCCGACGCCCTCGTGGCCATCGACGGGGTGCAGGCCGCCCGTTACTTGGGCCTCGCCCCGCAGTGAGCGGGGTAGAATAACCCTCCTCATGCCCTCTGCACCCTCGCTGCCCCCCCAACAGCCGTCGGGAATGCCGATCCACAAGTACCAGGCGTACGAGCCGGTCAAGCTGGTCGACCGCACCTGGCCCGACGCCGTGCTCACCGGTGCCCCCCGGTGGTGCTCGGTGGACCTGCGGGACGGCAACCAGGCCCTCATCGAGCCCATGAACCCCGAGCGGAAGTGGAAGATGTTCACCGCTCTGGTGGAGGCCGGTTTCAAGGAGATCGAGGTGGGTTTCCCGTCGGCGTCGGAGACCGACTTCCGGTTCGTGCGGGAGATCATCGAGCAGAAGGCCATCCCTCCCGACGTGCGCATCCAGGTGCTCACCCAGGCCCGCCAAGAGCTCATCGAGCGCACCTATGAGTCCATCGACGGCGCGGCCGACGCCATCGTCCACCTCTACAACTCCACCTCCACCGTGCAACGCCGGGTGGTGTTCGGCCTCGACATGGATGGCATTGCTGAGATCGCCACCCGGGCCGCCGAGTGGTGCCGCTCGCTGGAGCCCCAGGTTCCCAACACCGAGGTGTACTACGAGTACTCGCCCGAGTCGTTCACCGGCACCGAGCTTCCGTTTGCCAAGCGGGTGTGCGATGAGGTGGTCGATATCCTGGCCGACGGGCACGACAAGCCGGTGATCATCAACCTGCCGGCCACCGTGGAGATGTCCACCGCCAACATCTATGGCGACATGATCGAGTGGATGCACCGCAACCTGGCCCGCCGGGACCGCATCGTGTTGAGCCTGCACCCCCACAACGACCGGGGAACGGCGGTGGCTGCCGCCGAGTTCGGGCTCATGGCCGGGGCCGACCGGGTGGAGGGCACGCTATTCGGCAACGGGGAGCGCACCGGCAATGTAGACGTGGTGAACCTGGCCATGAACCTGTTCAGCCAGGGGGTGGACCCTGAGTTGGACATCTCCGACATCAACGGGCTGCGCCGGGTGGCCGAGGACTGCAACCAGCTCCCCATCCATCCCCGCCACCCCTATGTGGGCGACTTGGTGTACACCGCCTTCTCAGGGTCGCACCAGGACGCCATCAAGAAGGGGTTCGAGGCCATGGAGCGCACCGCCCAGACCTTGTTCGAAGTGCCCTACATTCCCATCGACCCCAAAGACGTGGGGCGCACCTACCAGGACGTGGTGCGGGTGAACAGCCAGTCGGGCAAGGGCGGGGTGTCGTACCTGCTCCAAGCCGAAGTGCAGCTCGACCTGCCCCGGCGGATGCAGATCGAGTTCAGCCGGGTCATCCAGCAGATCGCCGACGACACCGGCGAGGAGATCACCGCCGATCAGATCCACAGCGAGTTCGCCACCGAGTACCTCGATCTCGACGAGCCCTACCGGCTGAACGGCTACGAGTCAGCCCAGAACGCCCGGGGGGCCGACCGCACCGTGGTCACCGCCCGCCTCACCGCCGGCGATGACCAGGTGGTGGTTCACGGCGAGGGGGCCGGATCGCTTGATGCGTTCGTGACGGGGCTGAACGAGATCATCGACAGCCCGGTCAAGGTGGTGGACTACCACGAGCACGCCCGGGGCGGCGGAACCGACGCGGAGGCGGTGGCCTATATCGAGCTGGTGGTTGATGGGCGGGAGCTGTGGGGCTGCGGCATCCACACCGACATCACCACGGCGTCCATGCGGGCCATCGTGAGCGCCCTGAATCGGGCTTGCGCCGGGCTGGGGTAGCGCTCAGTCTGAGTTCAGAGTGAACTGATCTTGGTAGGCGAAGGTGCCCAAGCTATTGGCTTGGAGGGCGCGGTCGGTGAGGGTCCACAGGGAGTTTTCGACGACCAATATGCGTTGGATGGGTGGGGTCCAGATCCAGCAGATGATCAGTTCCTCGCCGTCGGCGATGTCAATGGAGGGGTACTCTTCACGAATCCACTTGGTCTCAGCTGAGCAGTCCTGGTCGGAGTAGCTGTCCGGGGCGTTGCGGGGGCAGATGCTGATGACCTCATCGCCGCCGAAGTCCCTCAGGAGTTCCTCGTCGACCACTGGGCGGCAGCCTTCGAACACCACTTGCTGCTCGCGGTGGGAGACTCGGCCGATCTCGGTGATGCCGCTGCGGTTGACGCGCAGAGCGACGGCGCCGAAGAACTCGTCTTCGCCCTCGTAGTCGTAGCGGGTGAGGGGGATGGCCACCATTTCTTCGGGCGCCCAGTAGAGGAAGGCTCGGTGGTCCCATTCGGCTTCGGAGTAGGCGTCGGGGAACACGATCACGTCGAGTTCGGCGGGCGCGGCGGGATTGCTCACGTCGAACAGGGATACCTTGGTGCCCTGGGTGCGCCCGGTGTCGGTGGCGTCTTGGCCCACGCCCACCAACAGGCCGTCGCCGATGGGGTGCAGGTAGGTGGAGAAGCCGGGGATCTTGAGCTCGCCGGTGACCGACGGGGCCGCGGGATCGGACAGGTCGAGCACGTAGAGCGGATCGACCTGGCGGAAGGTGACCACGTAGCCCCGGTCGCCCATGAAGCGCACCGAGTAGATGCGCTCGCCCTTGCCGAGGCCGCCGACGAGGCCCACCTGGGCCAGCCGTCGGCCTTGCTGTTCGAGCACGGCGATCTGGCTCTCGGAGGTCTCGGAGTTCCACGGCTCGCCGATGGTGGTGGCTACCCGGAAGTAGCCGTTGTGCTCGTCCATCGAGAACTGGTTGAGCAGGTGGCCGGGCACCGTGCCGGAGGCCTCGTAGCGGGCCGCGGCGCCGGCCGAGACCGAGAACTTGTGGACCTCGGTGTACCAGTCCTCAGGGGCCGGGGCGATGCGCGGGGTGGGGAGGATATCGTCGTTGGCGATCTCGGGCTGCTCCCAGGTGGAGTTGGCCAGATACAGCGAGGTGCCCGAGCCGTAGAGGGTCTGGCCGTCGGCCAGCACCGAGGCGGCGTCGCCGCTGGTGAGCGGGCCGGACAGGCTGAGGGTGAGCACCGACAGCACCGTGAAGCCCGAGAACTGATCCGGGGAATACACCTGGTCGCAGCTGGTCAGCACGCCGCTTGAAGCACCGCTCGCACCGTCGAAATGGTAGGTGGGCAGCCAGTCTTCCAGCTCGGAGTTGGCCACGATGGCCCGGTTGGCGGCTTCAGCCGCGTCCTCGGCTGCGGGGCCTCGGGGGTACACGAACTCGAACTGTGCCGGATAGCTGTTCAGCGACAGCCACACCACATCGCCCACCGAGCGGGCGCTGAGGTAGCTGCCCTCCACCCGCAGCGTGGCCACCACCGACATGGCGGCGGGATTGGACAGGTCGATCTCCTGGATGAGGGCCGTGGGGTGGTAGGGGGTGGGGGCGATGTCGGCCATCCCTGTATCGGCCAACGCCGGTTCGGCGATGGGATAGGGTCCCCAACCGCCGCCACTGTTGGAGAACACCAGGGCCCGGTCGCCCCGCATGAAGATCTCGTAGCTCCAGCCGTCGCCGAGATCGACCTTGCCCCGGTACTCCGGTTGGCTGCCGCTCACGTCCACGTAGTGCAGGTCGCCTTGGGCCACGGCCAAGATGCGGTTGCCGTCGGTCTTCACAATGTCGGGCTCGTCCACCCCGGCCACCTGCACGTTGGTGCTGGAGAAGTCGCCGCCCTCGCCGGCCTGGGCCGCGGGCGCACTGGCGGCCGTATCGGCGCTGGCCATCTCATCCCCTGCCTCGGCCCGGAGGGGCACGGGGTAGCCGAAGCCGCCGTCGTCCAGACCGTAGGGGCCGACCCGCTTTCCGGCCTCGGTCCGCAGGTAGTCGAGCAGCTCGCTGCACTCGCCGAAGGTCCGCAGGGCAGACAACAGCTCGAGGTCGTCGAGGACCACGGTGGGCTCGGGGGTGCCGCCGGGCTCTGCGGTGGTTTCGCCCCCCGTCTCGTCGGTGGTGCCGCTTGTGGTGCCGCCGGTGATCCCCGGCGTGTCGGCAGAGTCAGACGTACAAGCGCTGGCCAGTAGGGCCAACGCGAACAGAACAGGGATGACCTTCAAGTACTTCATCATGTCCTCTTAGACGACGCTGGCCCTTGGGCTGGTTCCCGGATTTCTCCAGGCTACGCCAGATTCGGCATCCAGGCGGGGCGAGCGGCCTCGAAGGCGCTGATGGCGTCGGTGTGCGCCAGGATGAGGCCGATGTCGTCGAGGCCGTTCAGAAAGCGGTGCTGAACGGCGGGGTCGAGCGGGAAGTCAGCGCTCACACCGGCGGCGGGGGCCGACACGGTGAGCTGTTCGACATCCACGGTGATCTCGATTGAAGGGTCGCGGGCCACCGCGTCGAGCAGCGAGCGGGCCACATTGTCATCCACCTGCACGGGGACCAAGCCGTTCTTGGTGGCGTTGTTGCGGAAGATGTCGCCGAAGCGGGGGGAGATGACCGCTTCGAACCCATACTGCTGGATGGCCCACACCGCGTGCTCCCGGGAGGAGCCGGTGCCGAAGTTGGGCCCGGCCACCAGGATGCGGGCGCCGGCGAACCGGGGGTCGTTGAGCACGAATTCTGGGTCTTCTCGCCACTCGGAGAACAGGCCTTGCTCGAAGCCGGTGCGCTCCACCCGCTTGAGCCAGTCGCTGGGGATGATCTGATCGGTGTCCACGTCGCTGCGGTCCAGCGGCAGCGCGGTGGCGGTGATGGTCCGGACCGGCTTCATCGGTTGCCTCCCTGGGCTGCTCGGACCGGGTTCATGACAGGTCTCCCGGGGTGGCGAAGGTGCCGGCCACGGCGGTGGCGGCGGCCACGGCGGGGGACACCAAATGGGTGCGGCCTCCCTTGCCCTGGCGGCCCTCGAAGTTCCGGTTGGACGTGCTGGCGCAGCGCTCGCCGGGGGCCAGTTTGTCGGGGTTCATGGCTAGGCACATCGAACAGCCCGGCTCCCGCCAGTCGAAACCGGCCGCCCTGAACACCTCGTGCAGCCCTTCCGATTCGGCTTGGGCCTTCACCGCGCCCGAGCCGGGGACCACGAAGGTGCGAACGCCGGGGCGAACCCGTCGGCCCTCCACCACCGCGGCCGCCACTCGCAGGTCTTCGATGCGGCTGTTGGTGCAGGAGCCGATGAACACGGTGTCCACCGGTATCTCCTTGAGCGGGGTGCCTGGCTCAAGGCCCATGTAGCTGAGCGCACGGGCGGCCGCCTCCCGGCCGCTGCTGCCGGCGAAGCTGTCGGGGTCGGGCACCGCGCCGTTGATGGGCGCCACCTGGGACGGGTTGGTGCCCCACGACACATGGGGCACCAGTTCCGACCCGTTGATCACCACCTCCTTGTCGAAAGCGGCGTCGTCGTCGGTCGAAAGGCTGCGCCAGTCGTCCACGGCGGCTTCCCACGCCCTCCCCGTCGGAGCAGAGGGCCGTCCTTGGAGGTATTCGAAGGTGGTGTCGTCGGGGGCGATCAAGCCGGCCCGGGCTCCGGCCTCGATGGACATGTTGCACACCGTCATGCGCCCCTCCATCGACAGCGACCGGATGACCGGCCCCCGGTACTCGATCACCGAGCCGATGCCCCCGCCGGTTCCGATGCGCCCAATGATGGCCAGGATCACGTCCTTGGCCGTGCAGCTCACCGGCAGCGCACCGTCCACGGTCACCGACATCGTTCCCGGCCGTTGCTGGGGGAGGGCCTGGGTGGCTAGCACATGCTCCACCTCGCTGGTGCCGATGCCGAAGGCCAGCGCCCCGAACGCCCCGTGGGTGGAGGTGTGGCTGTCGCCGCACACGATGGTCATGCCCGGTTGGGTGAGGCCCATCTCCGGCCCGATCACATGCACGATGCCCTGTCCGGGGCTTCCCATCGGGTAAAGGGTGATCCCGAACTCCTCGCAATTGGCCCGCAGCGTCTCCACCTGTTGGCGGGAGATGGGATCGGCGATGGGCCAGGCGATGTTGTCGGTGGGGACGTTGTGATCCTCGGTGGCCACGGTGAGGTCGGGTCGACGCACCGACCGGCCGTTGAGGCGGAGCCCGTCGAAGGCCTGTGGCGAGGTCACCTCGTGGATGAGGTGGAGGTCGATGTACAGCAGATCGGGCTCGCCGTCGGCTTGGTGGACGACGTGGCGGTCCCAGATTTTTTCACTGAGGGTTCGGCCCATGAGCGCTCCGATGTCTTGCGTCTGTTGTGCGATTCCCGCGGTAGTGCTGAGGCTATCGGCTGGTCTTTGCTCAGGATGGATCGGGAGCGATACTGCTCTCGGATTCGGGGGAGGCGGGTACTCCCACGGAGTCGAGGGCCTTGCTGAGGCAGTCCCAGAAACTGTCGAAGTCGGTGACCACTGAGGCGTGGCCTCCCCGGTAGGCGTAGACGCGGATGTCGGCTGTGGCGTCGGCCAGTTCCTGTTGGAGATAGTCGGGCACCACCTGGTCGCCGAGGGTGCGAATCTGGGCAATCGGCATGGGCAGCTCGGCGATCCACAGCGAGGAGTCGAAGTTGAACAGCTCGGTGCCGGCGTCGAGCATGGCTTGCGGGTCGCCCTTGAGGACCTCGGTCTGAGCCCATCTCCCGATGTTGGTGCCGATGACGTTGAAGACGGTTTGCTCCCAGCCCCAGTGCCGGAGCTTCACGGGGGTCAGGCGGGAGGCGGCGGCCACCACCGGAAGCAGCGAGAAGCGCACGGCCCGCAATCCCCGGCCCCGGAAGCTGGTGGAGGTGGCGCCCAGCACTAGTCCGGTGACCCGGTCGGGGGCTGCTCGGGCGGCCAGCTGAGCGATGGCGCCCCCCATGGAGTAGCCGACGCAGACGAAGCGGTCGATGCCGAGGGCGTCGGCCACGGCCAGAACGTCGTCTGCACAGTCGGCGAACTTGAAGCGGCGGGTGGGCACCCCCTGGCCGTGGCCCCGATGATCGAACGCCACCACCGAGGCCCGCCGGGAAATCGGCTCGAAGGCCGGGTACCAGTTCAAGTCGGCGGTCACCGTCCAGCCATGCAGCAGCACGACAGTGGGCGAGCCCGGCGGCCCGGCGGTCCGGCGGACGAACAACCGCCCCCGTTCGGGGAGATCGACGAACTCGCCCGGCGGCAGGCTGGGACCGATCGGTGCGCCGCTACTGCTCATGACACAGCACCGACTAGGTTCCCGGGCCGGGGCCAAGCACTGCCGCTGCGCCGCTACTGCTCAAGGGACACGATTTGCACGGTGAGCGTGCCCCCGGCGGGACTCTCATACGTCAAGGTTTCGCCGATGCCGGCGCCGATGATCGCCGATCCCATCGGGGATGCCGGGGAGATCACATCGAGTCCGTCGTGGCGCTCTTCGATTGACCCCACCAGATAGGTCTCCACGTCATCGGGGTCGCCGTCGTGGGCCACGGTGACCACCGACCCCACAGTGACCGTGGTCCCGTCGCCCGCCTCTACGATTCGGCAGTTCCTCAGCACGGCGCCGATCTGGGCGATGCGGGTTTCCATCTTGCCCTGCTCGTCTTTGGCCGCGTGGTAGTCGCCGTTCTCGCTCAGGTCGCCCAGTTCTCGGGCTGCTTCGATCTTGCGGGCGATGTCCACCCGTCCCACCGTGGTGAGCTGTTCGAACTCGGCCTTCAGGCGGTCGTGGGCCACCTGGGACAGCTCATGGGTTTCAGGCATAACGGACAATTTTAGCGTTCGCTTTCCGCGAGGCAGTATTCGTATTCTGATGGGCTATGGCCCACGTCATTGGAGTTGTTGGCGGCGATGGCATCGGCCCGGAGGTTGTCGCCGAGGGGCTGAAGGTGCTGTCGGCCGCGGGCGTGGAGCTCGACACCGTGGCTTACGACCTCGGCGGTGCCCGCTACCTGCGGGACGGCACCGTGTTGACCGACGATATCTTGGAAGAGTGGCGGGGGCTGGACGCCCTGTATGTGGGCGCGGTGGGCACGCCCGATGTTCCCCCTGGTGTGATCGAGCGGGGTCTTCTGCTGCGGATGCGCTTCGAACTCGACTTGTATGTGAACCGCCGCCCGTTCCGGGACCCCGGCGGCGGCTTCGAGTTCGAGGTGATCCGGGAGAACACCGAGGGCACCTACGCCGGGGAGGGCGGGTTTCTGCGCCGCCACACCCCCATGGAGGTGGCCACGCAGGGATCGGTGAACACTCGGTTCGGCGTTGAGCGCTGTGTGCGCTACGCCTTCGACCTGGCCCGCAGCCGCCCCGGCCGCCATCTCACCTTGGTCCACAAGACCAACGTGTTGACCTTCGCCGGCGACTTGTGGGAGCGGGCGTTCAACGAGGTGGCCGAGGAATATCCCGATGTGGCCACCGCCTACAACCATGTGGATGCGGCCTGCATCTACTTCGTGGAAGACCCCAAGAGCTACGACGTGATCGTGACCGACAACCTGTTCGGCGACATCCTCACCGACCTGGGCGGGGCTGTGGCCGGGGGAATCGGGCTGGCCGCCTCGGCCAACCTGAACCCCGACCGCACCGGGCCGTCGATGTTTGAGCCGGTCCACGGCTCGGCACCCGATATTGTGGGGACCGGCCGGGCCAACCCCACCGCCGCGATCTTGTCGGCCGCCATGATGGTCGAATTTCTTGGCGAGGCCGATGCCGCTGGCCGGATTCGGGCGGCCTGTGCCGACCCCACAACTCAATACGGGACCACCGCCGAGATCGGCGACGCCATCGCCGAGCGGGTGTGATCTCGGAGCAGACCGAAGCAATGAGCGCCGAAAGGAACTGAGCACGATGCCAATCGAAACCACGGAGAAGGTGTGGATGGACGGCGAGCTAGTGGACTGGGCCGACGCCACCGTCCATGTGCTCACCCACACGCTCCACTACGGCAACGGAGTTTTCGAAGGCATCCGGGCCTATGAGACCGACCAGGGCGCGGCGGTGTTTCGGCTCACCCCCCACATCCGCCGGCTGTTCGCCAGCGCCAAGATCCTCCAGATCGACATCCCCTACACGGTGGACGAGCTGGTGGCGGCCACCAAGGAGACCGTGCGGGTCAACAACATGACGAGCTGCTACATCCGCCCGCTGGCCTATCTGGGCTACGGCGAGATGGGGCTGAACCCGCTGCCGTGCGAGGTGAACGTGGCCATCGCGGTGTGGCCGTGGGGGGCCTATCTGGGCGACGAGGGGATCGCCAACGGCGTGCGGCTCATGGTGAGCTCGTGGCAGCGCCACGACCCCAACTCCATGCCCACCGCGGCCAAGGGATGCGGCCACTACATCAACAGCCAGCTGGCCAAGGTGCAGGCGGTGAAGGCCGGCTATGACGAGGCCGTGCTGTTGTCGCCCCAGGGGTATGTGAGCGAATGCACCGGCGAGAACCTGTTCGTGGTGCGCGACGGCACCATCGTCACCCCGCCCACCTCGGTGGGGGCGCTGGAGGGCATCACCCAGGACGCCATCCGCACCATGGCCTCCGACTTGGGCATCCCCTATGTGACCGACAACCTGCTGCGCAGCGACCTGTACCTGGCTGACGAGGCCTTCCTGTCGGGCACCGCGGCCGAGGTGGTTCCCATCCGGTCGGTGGACGACCGCGAGATCGGCGACCCCGGCCCGATCACCCGCAAGATCCAAGAGGTGTTCCGGGACGCGGTGCGGGGCCGACAAGCCCAGTATCGGCACTGGAACGAGCATGTCGACCGTTGAGGCAGTCGGACCTCGGTCCCTGCCGCTGTCGGTAGAGATCTACGACACCACCCTTCGCGACGGGAGCCAGCTCGAGGGCATCTCCCTCACCGTGGAGGACAAGCTCCGCATCGCCCGCCAGCTCGACTTCTTGGGCGTCCACTACATCGAGGGCGGCTGGCCCGGCTCGAATCCCAAAGACGACGAGTTCTTCGCCCGGGCCCGCGACGAGCTGTCCTTGGAGACCAGCACGCTGGTGGCCTTCGGCTCCACCCGCCGGGTCAAGGGGCGCACCGACGAAGACCTCACGCTGGCCAACCTGGTGGCGTCGGGCACCGAGGTGGCCTGCATCGTGGGCAAGTGCTGGGACTACCACGTGCTCGAGGCCCTGCGGACCACCCTGGAAGAGGGGGTGGCCATGGTGGCCGACTCGGTGCGGTTCCTCAAGGACAACGGCATGCGGGTGTTCTTCGATGCCGAGCACTTCTTCGACGGCTACCACCACAACCAGGAGTACAGCCTGGCGGTGCTGGAGGCCGCCGCCGTTGCCGGGGCAGACCGGCTGGTGTTGTGCGACACCAACGGGGGCTCGTTGCCCGCCCGGGTGGAGGACATCGTGGGCGCAGTGGTCGATTACCTGGACACCCCGGTGGGGGTGCATCTCCACAACGATACCGGGTGCGGGGTGGCCAACGCGCTGGCCGGCGTTCGGGGTGGGGCCGTCCAGGTGCAGGGAACCATCAACGGCTACGGCGAGCGCACCGGCAACTGCAACCTCGTGCCCATCATCGCCAACCTCAGTCTGAAGATGGGGGTCGAGACTGTTCCCGCCGACCGGCTGGACCGGCTCACCGTGGTGTCGCACCATGTGGCCGAGCTGGTGAACTTCCCGCCCGATCCCCAGCAGGCCTATGTGGGGTCGTCGGCCTTCGCCCACAAGGCCGGTCTTCACACCAGTGCCATCGCCCGCCGCCCCGACGCCTACGAGCACATCGACCCCGCCGCGGTGGGCAACGGCACCCGGTTTGTGGTGTCGGAGATGGCCGGGCGCTCGACGGTGGAGATCAAGGCCGCCGAGCTGGGCCTCGACCTCGACGGCAAGGCCGTGGGCGAGATCGTGGACTCCCTCAAGAAACTGGAGCACGCTGGCTACCACTTCGAGGTGGCCGACGCCTCCCTGGAGCTGTTGATGCGGGGGGCGTCGGGGTGGACGCAGCCGTTCTTCGAGTTGGAGTCGTTCAAGGTGTCCACCGAGCACCGATCGGGTACGGGGGCCCGGGCCTGGAACGAGGTGGCGGTGGACATGGAGACCGAGGCCACGGTGAAGCTGCACGTGGGCGGCGAGCGCATCGTGGCCACCGGCGAGGGCAACGGCCCGGTGAACGCCCTGCATTCCGCCCTGATGCTGGCGCTGGCCGACCGCTATCCGGGGTTCCGGTCGATCTCGCTCATCGACTACAAGGTGCGGGTGCTCGACACCGCTGAGGGCACCGCGGCGGTGACCCGGGTGATCATCGACTCCACCAACGGCGACCGGGTGTGGACCACCATCGGCGTGTCCACCAACATTGTGGAGGCGAGTTGGCAGGCCCTAGTGGACAGCCTGGTATTCGGGCTGCTGCATTATGAAGACGGTGCCGGTGACGGCCGCGGGGTCTGACGATGGCCGCGTCCGGCTGGGCTCGAGATTGCGAGGATGACGATGGCCGCGCCTGACTATGTGCCCAACGAGACCGCGGTGGCCGACCGCTACTACGTGTCGCCGCCCCGTCGGCCCCAGCCGTGGGTGGCTGACCGACCGGGTGAGCTGACCGAGGGGCAGCCTGTTGGCGCCGGGCTGGGCGTGCCCGGACCTGACCAGGGCTATGCGCTGCGGCTGGCCCGGCGCTTCGAGGACCGGTTGGTGCTGGGTTCAGGAGAGCACATGGAGGATGTGGTAGCCGGGTGTGTGGGGGTGGCCCTGCGGCGGGCGGCCTCCTTCGGTCGGGCCCCAGTGGCCGTCGATCTGGAGGTGGCCTTCCGGGTGTTCGGGTTCCTGCCCCCCGACCCCGACGAGGCGCTGTTGGCTTGGCGCCAGGAGCTGTTCGCCGGGGTCAGCCATCCCCACCACTACGCCGAGGCCCGGCATCTGGCCGGGGTGGTGCCCGAGGCCGTGCTGCGGATGTCGCCCAGCGAGGTGGAAGCCGCCTGCGCCGCCGACCGGGCCGGGCTGCTCGCGGCCAGCACCCCCTAGCCGGTGACCACGGCTGTTTCACCGCGGGTGCGGTTCGCGCCGTCGCCCACCGGCTACCTCCACGTCGGCTCGGCTCGGACGGCCCTGTTCAACTGGCTGTATGCCCGTTCCACCGGCGGCACCATGGTGCTGCGGATCGAGGACACCGACGAGAGCCGCAACCGCCCCGACCTGACCGACGCCATTTTCGAGTACCTGGGGTGGCTGGGCATCGACTACGACGAGGGGCCGTTCTACCAGTCGGAGCGCCGGGACCGGCATCGCGAGGCCGTGCAGCAGCTCTTGGACGACGGACGGGCCTACCTGTGCGATGCTGACGACAACGAGTTGACAGGAACCGAGATGGCCGAGGGCCGGGCGGTGCGGTTCCGGGCCCCGGCGGGGACCACCGCGATCGACGATGTGATCCGGGGCGAGGTGGTGTTCGACCACGCCCAGCTGGGCGACTTCGTGATCTGGCGCTCCGACGGCTCGCCCACCTTCGTGCTGGCCAACGCGGTGGACGACGCCGACATGGCCATCACCCACGCCATCCGGGGCGAGGACCTGCTGTCGAGCACGCCGCGGGCGGTGCTGGTGGCCGAGGCCCTGGGGGCGACTCCGCCGGTTTATGCCCACCTGCCCCTGCTGGTGAACGAGCAGCGCAAGAAGCTGTCCAAGCGGCGCGACGACGTTTCGCTGGAGAGCTACCGCCAGCGGGGATTTTTGGCCCAGGCGATGGCCAACTACCTGGCCCTACTGGGCTGGGGGCCTCGCGACGGGGTGGAGATCCGCCCCATGGCCGAGATCATCGAGCAGTTCCGCCTGGAGGACGTGAACAAGGCCAATGCGTTCTTCGACCTCACCAAGCTGGAGCACTTCAACGGCGTCTACATCCGAGAGCTCGACACCGACCAGCTCTTGGCCGCCCTTGAGCCCCACCTGACCGACGACGAGGTGCCCTGGCCCCCCGAGCGCTACCGCCCCGAGGTGGTCGCCGCCATGGTTCCGCTGGTGCAGGAGAAGCTCCGCACCCTCGCCGGCATCGTGTCCCAGGTGGACTGGCTGTTCCTAGCCGACCCGCTCATTGACGAGGACTCCTGGAACAAGGCGGTGGTCCGCGGCAAAGCCGCCAAAGAAATCCTCGACACCACCATCGCCGCCCTCGCCGACTGCCCCTGGGATTCCGAAGCAGTCAAGGATGCCGTGTTCGCCGCCGGCGAGTCCCACGGCGTCAACCGCTCCAAATCCCAAGCCCCCATCCGCGTCGCCGTCACCGGCCGCTCCATCGGCCCTCCCCTCTTCGAACCCATGGTGCTGTTCCTGACCCGAGAAGAAGTCCTCCGCCGCCTCCGCACCGCCCGCTCCCGCCTCTAGAGCTATAACGCCCAGTCGGGCGCCAGTCAATGGGTGCCCGTCAACCATGCGGGGCAACCGGGGGTTCAAGCCGCGCCGAGTAGCAGGGGTTCTCGTGACCCGAGTGCTCCGGGTGGGGGTTTGTTGTGGTATCCGGTTTGGCAGGAGTTGGTGAAGGGGTCGGGGTCGAGCATGGGTTGGAGTTCGTATTTCCCTGTATAGGGGCATTTGATGACTGCCCAGTTTCGGTCGTGAATGTCGTGGTGGCAGGCGGTGCAGACCAAGACGAGGTTGTCGAGGTTGGTGGGTCCGCCTTGTTGCCAGGAGACGATGTGGTGGGCTTCGCACCATACGGCGGATTTGCCGCAGCCGATGCAGTGCTTGTCGCGGATTATGAGTGCGGCGCGCTGGGCTTCGGTGGCCGAGCGGGCTTTGCGGCCCACTTCGAGGGTTTGGAACTTCGTGTCGAACACGCTGGGAAGCAAGTCGGCGTCGCAGGCCAGCCGCAGCGCCTCTGCTTTCGTGAGCGGGGTTCCGTCGAGCAGGCGGGCGTCGGCCATCTGTTGGTTGATCTGGTCCCATTCGGCGGTCAGGATCAGCTTGGTGCCCTGTGGGCGCCGGTTGTCGGCGGCGGCGCAGACCAGGTGTTCGAGGGCGTCGGCCATTCGCTGGCCGAACGTGGATTCTGTGGTGCCGTTCTGCTGGGTTCGGATTCTGCGCTCCTGAGCGGCCAGCGCGGCCTCGATCCTGTTGCCTGCCTCGGGGTCGAAGCGTCCGTACACGTCGTACATGCCGTCTTGTGGTGACTTGCGGATGCCGAAGTTGCGCTTTTGGAGTTGCCGGTCTCTCAATGACCTGCCGCCGTCGGAGGCCTGTTCGGATTGGTGGTCGCGCACCGTTCGGGTGAACTGCCCGAAGTCCTCGGTCTTGGCCGCCTCGACCAGCGCGGTTTCGTCCACCGGTCCTTCAGAGGCGACTCGGGCGATCAGCTTGGCATGATCAGCGGGAATCTCGCCGGCTTGCAGTGCCTCGGCCGTCTCAGCTGCTTTGGAGAGCCGTTCTGCGTCCAGCAGCTCTTTGCGGGCCTGGCTGTTGGATGCGCCCAGGGTCTCCACGGCGGCTTGGCGGGCCGCGCCCTGGCCCGATCGCTCAGACAGCGCCAGCAGTGTCTTGGCTTTCATGGCCGAGATGGCCGCTTCGGCCTGGCCCAGACCTACGAGGCGCTGAGACAACTCAGGCTCAGACAGCGCCGCCAAATCCACCGCGGGAATGCACACCGCAGCCCCGCACCCAGCATTCCCGCCGGCCGCAGCGCTACTGCTATTGCCCCTGGTAGATGGCCCTAAATCCATACATGTAACCCTACACCTCACCAGTGACAACTACCCCCTGATTAAGCCCATCCTGCCGCACTTTTCCAAGAAGACTTGAGCACTTCCTCCAAAAAACTGGCTAGCGGATTTAGGTGGGTGGGGGCAGTGAGGGCGGGAGGCTGCTGACGATTCGGGCGGTCTCGACGGAGATGTAGATGAGGCGGCGGAGGTGTCGGATGAGGTTGAAGGGCTCGTCGGCCCAGGCGTGCCAGCCGTTGGGATCGTCAGTTATGCCGCTGGGCTTGTCGTGCTTGTGGCGAAGGCTGTCAATGGCCCAGTCGAGCGGCGTGCGGCCCGAAACGGTGTATTCGTGAGCCTCCTCAGGAATGTCGATGAGCAGGCAGCGAGGGTTTATCTCCAACGTTGAGCGGTCGGTCTCCCTGCCTTGTCTGGCCCATCGCATCTTCGTCTCGATGCGGTACGCGGCGGCCTCCGCGTCGCCCTCGTCGGGCTGGCCGTCCACCAGGCAGACCACCGGGTGCTCGTCGACGGTCTCGTAGTTGACGTGCAGGTCCATGAGCGCCCGCCCCGCGGCCCGAAACGCCTCGAAGTCGGGGGCAAGTGGCACCCTGGGCAGGTTGCGCTGGAGGTCGTGCTTGTACCGCTCCCGCCAATCGGGTGCGTGCATCACGCCATACAGGTACTCCCAGATGTCGTCTTTGGTGATGTGGCTGCCTTCGGTGAGGTTTACCGGCTCTTCGCGTCGAAGCTGGGACCGGGGTGATGTGAGGGTCCGCCACTGAGTCGGGGGCCTCGCCGATTCTTGTGACTGTCAACAACCTCCGTCAGTTTAGACTGGCCGGGTAAGCCCCCATCAGCCTCTCCCCGATTCACCGGGTGAAGCGGTTGGGGGCAGATGGGGGCGTGGGCATGTTGAGTTTGCCGGTGCTCAAATCCGCTTGTGGGTGCTTGGCCGTGGCCAATCCGGGGAGCTGGGAGCGCCCACGCCGTTGTAAAGCGTTGTCCTCCTGCGGGGGGAGGGGGGTACACTGGCGGCTGCTTTCGGGAGTGGTGTAATTGGCAACACACCGGGTTCTGGTCCCGATATTGGGGGTTCGAGTCCTCCCTCCCGAGCCAGATTTCGAGACTGCGACCGCCGCTGGGGTTCACCCTCGTGCTAGACGGTCACAACGTCGATGAGGTCGTGCAGGCCTTGGAAATCGCGGGGGTTGCGAGTGTAGAGGGGCAGTTCTGAGATTACCGAGGTGTCAAGCAGTCCCCGGGGTGGTCGTTGCGTCTCAGCCACGAGGGGATGGGTCTTGTTCGGCTATGGCATCGAGGTCGGCCCGAATATCCCAGTAGTCGAGGCTGGGGGCAGTCCGGAAGAGCTCGACAGCGGCCTCGGCGGCAATGAATCGATGGCGGCGCAATGGGGTGAGTTCGCCCACAGGGACGCCGTTGCGAGTCACCGTGAATGTCTTGCCCTCGTCGAGTTCGAGCATGATCTTTCCGCTTTGGTTTCGCAGCTCGCGCTGGCTGATCTCCCGGTTCACAGTTCAACCGTAGCACGCAGTGCTACGACGCTGCGGTGGGGTTCTCAATTGTCTTGGCGGCTCAGTAACCTCTGCGCATCCTGATTTCGTTCGACATCGATGGCACGTTGGAGTGCGGTGATCCGCCGGGGCCGATCTTGCTGGAGGCCATGCGCCAGGCCAAGGCCAGGGGCTATGTGATCGGCAGCGGCTCCGACCGGGTGCGCTCCGACCAGCAGCGGCTGTGGGACATCCACGGGATCGACGTGGACTTCGTGGGCGGCAAGCACCACCTCGACGAGGTGCGGAACCAGTTTGAGGCCTCCCGCTACATCCACATCGGCGACACCGATGTGGACCGCTATTACGCCGAGGCCGCCGGGTTCGAGTTCCTGCACGTCGAAGAACTCGACGGCGTCTCCAACGCCCTCGCCGGCGCCGACTTCTTCGACTGGCTGGGCTAGGCCCGCAGTTTGCGCAGCTCTGCCAGGGCCTCTTCTAGTGCCTGAGCAGCGGCGTCCACATCGTCATCCGTCGTGGACCAGCCCACGGACAGACGCAGCGAGTGGTGGGCATCCACGCCCATGGCCTCGAGCACTGGGGATGGCTCCAGCGACTCCGAGGCGCAGGAGCTGCCGGAGTGGGCGGCTATGCCGGCGCGGTCGAGGGCGATCAGCACGCCTTGGGGTTCCACATCGCTGATGCCGAGGCACACCAGATGGGGGAGGCGTTCGGCGGGGTGGCCGAAAAGCTCAACTCCCTCGATGCTCTGGGCCGCTTGTCGGAGCGTGGCGGTTTGGGAGCGGGCTCGGGCGACTTCTTGTTCCAGGCCGCCGTCGCCCAGCACTTTGCAAGCGGCGGCGAAGCCGGCGATGGCTGCGCCGTTCTCCAAGCCGGCTCGTCGGGCCCGCTCTTGTTCGCCCCCTTCCAGCAGGGGCAAGAGGCGCAGGCCGCGGCGCACCAGCAGTGCCCCGATACCCGGCGGGCCGCCGAACTTGTGGGCGCTGATCGACATCAGGTCGGCCCCGGTCTGCTCGAAGTTGATCGGGACCCGTCCGGCGGCGGCGGCGGCGTCCACATGGATCAGCACTTCGGGGGACCGCTCCCGACAGGCGGCGATCACCTCGGCCACCGGCTGCACCGTTCCCACCTCGTGGTTGGCCCACTGGCAGTGGACGGCATCGGTATCGGGCTCGATGGCCGCGGCCATCCCCTCGGGGTCCACCCGGCCGGTGCTGTCCACTGCGACCACCGTGGTTCGGCGGTGCCGGGCCGACAGCCGCTGGGCCGACAGCCGCACCGCCGAGTGCTCCACCGCGCTCAGCACCTGATGGGTGCCCCGGTGCGATGCCCCCCACACCGCGGCGGCGATCGACTCGGTGGCCCCGCTGGTGAACACAACCTCTCGGGAGCGGGCGCCGAAGAACTCGGCAATCTGCTGGCGGGCCTCTTCGATCTGATAGCGGGTGGTGAGCGCCTCGGTGTGCATGCGGGAGGGGTCGCCGTGGCTGGCGGCCCACCACTGGCTCATGGCGGCCACCGCCTCGGGGCGGATGGGCGAGGTGGACGCGTGGTCGAGGTAGTGGCGGCTGGTCACGGCACTCCGATGGTTACAGCGCCGGTCTGGTCACGGCACAGGGATTTCAGGGTTGATGCCGTAATCTACCGGCATGGCTCCCCCCGGCGACACCCCCGCCCCGCCGCGCCGCACCATTCCCTTCGCCGACCCCGCCTCCACAACGCGAGTGATGCTGATCGCCTCGGGCAAGGGCGGCGTGGGCAAGTCGTCGGTCACCGTGAACCTGGGGGTGGCCCTGGCTGCGGCCGGACACCGCACAGCGGTTGTGGACGCCGACGTGTGGGGCTTCTCGGTCCCCCGGATGCTGGGCATCGAGCAAGACCCGCAAATGGTTGGCGAGATGATCGTTCCCCCCGAAGCCCACGGTGTGCGGTGCATCTCCATGGGGTTCTTCGCCGAGGAGAACCAAGCGGTGATCTGGCGGGGGCCCATGCTCCACAAGGCCTTGGAGCAGTTCCTCACCGACGTGGCCTGGGACGACCCCGATTTCCTGTTGGTGGACCTCCCACCGGGCACTGGCGACATCTCCATCTCGCTGGCCCAGTTCCTGCCCCGCTCCGAGGTCTACGTGGTGACCACGCCGCAGCCTGCCGCCCAGCGGGTGGCCCAGCGGGCCGCGTTCATGGCCGAGAAGGTCAACCTCTCGGTGCGAGGGGTGATTGAGAACATGAGCTGGTTCACCGGTGACGACGGCAAACGCTATGAGCTGTTCGGCGCCGGGGGAGGCCGGGAGCTGGCCGACCAGCTTGACGTGCCCTTGATCGGGCAGGTGCCGCTGCTGCCCGCGTTGCGCGAGGGAGCTGACGAGGGCCGGCCCATCGCGGCGGAGGCCCCCGACTCAGAAGCCGGCCGGGCCTTTGCGGCCATGGCCACCCATCTGGTGGACAACCCCCCGCCCCGGCGCATCTACAGCCCGGAGCTCAAGATCAACTAGCTAGTTCGAGTCCAAGGAGTGGAGAAATGAACGTTCGTATCGGCGTGATCCGCAGCCAAAAGGAGATTGAGGTGGAAATGGACCCCGACTCCGATTTGGAGTCGGTGAAGAAGGCCATCACCACGGGTCTGGCGTCCGGCGAGATGCTGTGGCTCACCGACAGCCGGGGCCGAGAGGTGGGGGTGCCCGCCGCCAGCGTGGCTTATGTGGAGCTCGACCCCTCGTCGGCCAGTCGATCCATCGGCTTCGGGGGCTGATCGGTCCCCAGCCCTAAACTTGGCTGATGGCGAGCCTGGAGGAATTGGCCCCCGGTCTGGCCAAATCGCGCCTGAACCATCTCCAGCGGCTCATGCGGACCTGGGCGCCGTTGGCCGACATCTCCTTTGCCGACCTGCTGCTGTACGTGCCCGCCGGGCCGGTGGCCGACAGCCCGGAGAGGTACGCCATTGCGGGCCAGATCCGGCCCACCACGGCCCGGTCGATCCATCGCAACAACCTGGTGGGGGCGGTGTTCGCCCCCGAGCAGCGCCCGCTGGTGGACGTGGCCTATCGGGAGGGGCGCATCACCGACGGGGGACGCATTGGCCACGCCGACCAGCCCCGCATTCGCACCCTGACCGTCCCGGTGAACTGCCACGGGGAAGTGGTGGCGGTGATGGCACGGGAGTTCGATCCCGACACCCAGCGCGACCCCGGCGAGCTGGAGATGAGCTACTTCAAGGTGTTCCGGCGGCTGGCGGCCATGATCGCCGAGGGGGAGTACCCCTTTCCGGTGGACGACATCGAGACCGAGGAGTCTCCCCGGGTGGGCGACGGGCTGATGCTGCTGGACGCCTCAGGCCGGGTTCAGCTCATCTCGCCCAACGCCGCCTCTGCTCTGCACCGCATCGGCCTCCACGGCGACGTCGAGGGTAGCCGGCTGGTGGAGATCGGCTTGGAGCAGCGGGCCATCCGGGCCGCGTTCGCCTCCCGCCTGCCCCAAACTGAGGAGATCCAACACGGAGACCGGGGCACGGTGGTGTTGCGCTGCCTGCCGCTGATGGGCAGGGGAGAGGTGACCGGTGCGCTGGTGCTGGTGCGGGACATCTCCGAGCTGCGCCGACGTGACCGCCTGCTGATGTCCAAGGACGCCACCATCGCCGAGATCCACCACCGGGTGAAGAACAACCTCCAAACGGTGTCCTCGCTGTTGCGCCTTCAGGGCCGCCGGGCCATCGCTGCGGAAGCCCGGGATGCCATCGAGGAGTCGGTGCGGCGCATTCGGGCCATCGCCATCGTCCATGAGATCTTGTCGCGCGATGCCAGCGGCGACGCGCCGTTCGTGGAGATCGTGCGCTCGCTGGTGCGGGTGGTGGAGGAGGGGCTCACCGGCCCCGACCGGCCGGTGGAGTTCAAGGTTACCGGCGATGCCGGCGAGCTGGCCGCCGATGTGGCCACGCCGCTGGCGGTTGTGCTCAACGAGTGCTTGCAGAATGTGATGGACCACGCCTACCCCGAGCCGCCCGGCGGACAGGTGCGGATCGAGCTCGACAACGACGGCGACCGGGTGCAGGTGCGGGTGACCGACGACGGGGTCGGGCTGCCCCCGGGTTTCGATGTGGAAAGCGCCGACGGGTTGGGCATCGCCATCGTGAGGAACCTGGTGGGCGCCGACCTGCGAGGGAGCATCACCATGAGCAACGGCGAAGGCGACCCATCTCGCCCCGGGACTGTGGTGGAGGTGGCAATACCCCTGTTGGGGTCGGCGCCCCGACAGAACGCTAGGCCAGGATGAACGACGCCTTGCGCTGTTCGGCTACCCGGGCCCGGCGGAGCTGGCGGCGCTCTTCCTCCGACGTGCCGCCCCACACCCCGGAGTCCTGGTTGGTGGCTAAAGCGAACTCCAGGCAGTCGGGTTGCGCGTCGCAGGCTTGGCACACCACCTTGGCCGACTCGATCTGCTCGAGGGCCAAGCCGGTGCTGCCGACGGGGAAGAAAAGGTCGGGATCGGTGTCGCGACAGGCTGCTTGGCACCGCCAATCGTCGGCCGCGTTCTCTAGATTTTCGAGCAGGGTTTTGGATATCACGCGGGCATAAGGATAGGGGTGGACTACTGATGTGGCAAGAGGGGCTGATGGTGAACATGTTGGATTCTGTTCATCGTGTTGTTTTTGAGAGGGTGTTGTCGTGAAGGTGATCGCCCATCGAGGGGCTTCGGTGGCGGAGCGAGAGAACACTCTGGAGGCGTTCCGGGCCGCGGTGCGGTTGAACGCCGATGGAGTGGAGTTGGACGTGAGGCGGACGGCCAACGAGGTGCTGGTGGTCCACCACGACGCGCATCTGCCCGATGGCCGGGTCATCATCGAGCTCCAAGACGACGAGCTGCCCGACTGGGTGCCGACGCTGGCTGAGGTCATGGATGTGTGCCGCGATCCCGCGGTGGACCGGCCGTTCGTGATCAACATCGAGATCAAGAGCGCGCCCAACGATCCCGACTATGACGCCGAACACCAGGTGTCGGCCGCGGTGGCCGGGCTGGTGCTGGGGTGGGGTCTCGGTGAAGCCGGCAGAGAGGTGATCGTCTCGTCGTTCGACATAGAGGCCATCAACCGCATCAGGGCCATCGACCCCGCCATCCCCACCGCCTACATCACGTTCGAGGTCCTGGCTCCCGAACTACTGGTGAACCGGGTTGCAGCCGCCGGCCACACCGCCATTCACCCCTACTTCGCCTCGACCAGCCAAGCCCTCGTCGACACCGCCCACGCCGCTGGCATCGAAGTCAACGTCTGGACCGTCAACGACCCCGCCCAAATCGCCCACCTCGCCACCCTTGGTGCCGACGCTGTGATCACCGATGTCCCCGATGTGGCTCGCGGGGTTCTAGACAACAGCTAACCGAGCAAGACCTGATCTCGCGTTAGCACACAGCGCGACCCACCCGGTCCGGTCCTTCAACTGGAAACTCGGCACCGGACCGGGGTCGGGCCGAGTCCACCCTACCCCGGCGGAACCACGACTTCTACCCTATGTCGCCGATGCTGCCACCAAGAACGCGGTGATGACGGCGACACCCAGCAGGGCAACGGCCTCGACAATGACCGTTCGGCGCAGGCGATGGTGAACGGCGGTCTGCTCGAATCGATTGACCGCGGGGATGAGCACCCAGCGGTTGTGCCCTCCGATTGCCGCGGCCACGGCCACGAGGGCGATCTTCGCCAGCAGCAGGCGGCCCCATGGTGTGGACCAAAGGTCGGCGAAGCGGTCAGCCACCAAGATGGCCATAACCGTGCCCGCGGCACCCGCCAGCACGAGCGAGGCGGCCGCAACGGTGGAGAATCGCATCAAGGGCCGAACGAAGTCGTGGCCGCGGCGATGCCGGCGCCACAAGAGGTCGGCCAGCAGCGCCACCCCGCCGCTCCAGACCGCAGCCGCGCTCACATGGGTGACGCTGGCCACAGTATGCAGCCATCTGGGCCCCTCGGTAACCGTGTGGCCGTCGAAGGCGAACGAGGCGATGACGAGTGCGCCGCCCAGGAACGCGGCCACACCCGTCGGTCTCCCCAGCGGGTTCGGTAGGGCGCGGCGCAGTGCGACGGCCAGGACAAGTCCACCGAGCAGGCGCAGCCCTGCGGCCACACCGAATTGAGTCGAAACCGCATCGGCTATCGCATCGGGCGACCAGAACGCCGACCACTCGCGTTCGATGACCACCGCACGGTTCAGCGATGCCACCACCGCGCCGGCCGCAAGCACGATGCCGCTGGCACTCACCCACCGGCTTACCCGATGTGAATCGAGGGGCTCGTTGCGAACGATAAGAACCATGAATGCCAACCCGCCCACAATGCCCAGCGTGGCCACGAAGATGAGGATTCGAGTCGCTTCGGCGACCCGCTGCGATCCTGTGATGGCCGAGTTGCGACTCGGTCCGAAGGAAAACGACGAAGAAGTGCCAGCCCCTTCCGAAGCGGTTTCGGCAGGAACCGCAGTCGGTGACGGCACAAGGGAGGCGGTGGGTTCGGGTTCTTGAACCGCAACAGTGAACGCGAACGCCCCCTCCAAGATGTGCCCGTCGGCGGCTGTCACTCGCCAATAAACCTCAAACCTGCCGTCGGGCAGCGGCGCTTCGTAGCGCATAGTCCAGGTCTGCCCGTCAACCGAGTCGACCGCAACGGGTTCATGTTCGACGCCTCGTTCATCGAAGGCAACCATCCCGTTCAAGACCGGCTCAACCGGTCGGGTAAAGGTGAGCAAAATCTGCGAAATCGGCTGGTCGACGATCTCCCCGTCAGACGGTTGCGAAGACTGCAACTCAGTGTGAGCGCCAACCGACCCCGGCCAGGCCACGGGAAAGAACATGCCCCCCATCAAGACCAAGCACCATGCGACCAGAGCTCGCTGGGCAGAACCACACGTTCGCCGAATGATCCTCGATCCTAACTATGCCGGGCTGTCGGGCAGCGCGATCTCGCTCTATACCAAGGGCCTGACCACCGGTGAGATACGGCCAGCCACACAAAAAAACCGACAGACCCAGCCCCAACACTCTCACGGCCAGGACCCCCGCAATAACAAAAGGGGGGCGAGCGTGGGGGTTGAGGGTCACGGCGCAGGGGGGTGTTTCCGACTGCGCTGTTCCTGACCATCGGGGCTAGGGTCGCCGTTCATGTTGTGTGAGGGGACGAAGGCTCCGGAGTTCACTGCGCCGGATCAGGACGGCAACGATCTGTCGCTGGCTGATCTGCGGGGCAATTGGGTGGCGTTTTGGTGGTATCCGAAGGCGTCTACCAAGGGTTGAACCATCCAGGGAAGGGGATTCCGTGACCGAATCTCCGAGTTTGAGGCTCTTGGGGCCGTGGTGGTGGGGGCGTCGTTCGACTCTGTCGAGGACCAGAAGGGCTTCGTGGGCGGGGAGGGCTTTCCGTTCACTTTGATCTCCGATCCCGACCGGGCCGTGGGGCGGGCCTACGACGCCGAGCGGGCTGAGGGCGAGCCCTACTACGAGCACGGGCTGCCCCGGCGAATCAGCTATCTGATCTCACCCGAGGGCACCGTGGCCAAAGCCTACGACCTTGAGGGCCAAGACCTGGCCCAGCACGCCGCCGAGATCATCGCCGACATCAAAGCGTTGAGCTAGGGGTTGCCTCCAGAGAGGCAGCTAGAACTCGATGACCCAGCGGCCTCGGGTGCCGCCGGCTTCGAGGCGGGCGTGGGCTTCTGAGGCGTTCTCCATGGGGACGGTGCCGGCCACCCGCAGGGAGACTTGGCCGTCTTCGGCCTGTTGGCGCAACTGATCGAGTTTCGCCTGCTCTTTGGCGTAGTCGAACACCCAGGTGACGTGGAACTGGATGCCCCGCTCGCCACCGTCGGGTCCCGGCCATCCCCGCACCGAGGCGAAGCCTCCGCCGTCGCGCACTGCGGCCACCAGCGGCGCCATCTGCACCGATCCGTCAGCTAGGCCGTCCACGCCGTCGGGGGCGTGCTTCCGGATGCGGTCGGCCACGTCGTCGCCCCGGCCCACGATCACATCGGCGCCGAATGAGGCCACCAGCTCCTCGTCGGCCTCGGAGGAATCGGCGATCACCCGCAGGCCGTCGGCCTTGGCCAGCTCCACCATGTAACCGCCGTAGCACCCTGCGGCCCCGGTCACGGCCAGGGTCTGGCCGGGTTGCAGGCCGAGCTGATCCAGGCTCAGTCGGGCGGTGAGGCCGTTCATGGGCAAGGTGCTGGCCTCGGCGAACGACGATCCCTTTGGCATCCGGGCTACTGATTCCGCCGGCAGTGCCACATATTCCGAGTAGGCCCCGTGAGAGCCGCGGGGCAACACCATGGCCATCACCTGGTCGCCCACTTGCAGGTCGGTTTCGGCACCCTCTCCGATTTGGTCCAGCACCCCGGCCACGTCCATGCCCGGCACATAGGGCGGCGGTCCGGTCTTAGCCTGCTGCTCGGCCCGAGTTCCCGCTCGCACATGGGTGTCAGTGGGGCTGACCGCCGCCGCCCTCACCCGAACACGCACCTGGCCGGGACCGGCCTCCGGGGTAGGAAGTTCCACCACCTCCAGCGCCTCCGGCCCGCCGTATTCCATGACTCCCACTGCTCGCATGGGCTGAGAGCCTAGGTCAGGAGGCGGAGCGGGCGGCTACCACGTCGGCGAAGTCGACGAATGAGCGAAGCGTGTGGCCGCCGTCCACGGTGATGAACTGGCCGGTGGTGAAGCTTGACTCGGGGCCGGCGAGGTAGCGGATGGCGCTGGCGATGTCTTCGGGGCGGCCGATGCGCTGGAGGGGCTGCTGGTCGAGGTATTGGGCCACCACGGAGTCGTTGTTCACCAAGCCTTGGGTGGTGTCGGTGGCGGTGAGGCCGGGGCGGACGGCGTTGACTCGCACGTTGCGGTCGCCCAGTTCGTCGGCGGCAACCCGGACCATGGCGTCCACTCCGGCTTTGCCGGCGCAATAGGGGGCCAAGAAGCGACATGACTGGATGGCCGCGGTAGACGACACCGCCACGATGGCGCCGCCTCCCGCATCGGCCATGTGCCGTCCGGCGTGCTTGATCATGATGAACGGGGCCAGCACGTTGAAGCTGACGATCTCGGCGACCTGCTCGGGCTCGTAGTCGAGCACTGCGGCCATGCCGCCCCCGCCGGGGACCGACACTGCCATGTCGAGCCGTCCAGTGGGCTCGGCGGCCAGGGCGACCGCGTCTTGCACCTGCTGGCTGTAGGTGGCGTCGCAGGTGGTCCAGCGGATCGAGCCCCCGGTCTCGGCAGCCAGCGGGGCCAGTTCATCGGCGGTCTCTTGGAGGTGCCCTGAGTTGCGGCTGGCGATCACCACATGGGCCCCGTCGGCCACCAGCAGGCGAGCGGTGGAGCGGCCGATGCCCCCGGCACCGCCGGTGACCAAGGCGGACATGTCGGCGAGCGGCCTATCGGCCGAGAGGCTGCTCATAGGTCGGCCACTCCTTCTCTCACGACGGTACACAGCAACTCGACGTGGCGGTGGGCCAAGTCGTCGGGCATCCCGGCGATGCTGGTCCAACAGTAGGCCTCCACCATGGGAATGCCCTCGGACAACCCGCGCAAGTGGGCGATGGCATCGTCGGGGGTGAGGACCTCCATCGGCGAGATGACCCCCATGGTGCTGCGCCGCTCCCGCAGCTTCTCCACCGTGAGCGGACTGGGGGTCTTGCCGGTGCCCGACGCCCCCGCGGCCCGATAGGTGTTGAGCTGCCAGGCCAGGTGGGGGAGGATGCGTTCGTAGGCCTCGTCGGGATCGTCGGCCACCACCATGCTCACCACGCCGGCCATCTTGGCGATGCCCGGGTCGTGGCCGCCCTCGACCAAGCCCTCGGAGTAGGGCGCCAGCGAGGCCGGGTTGACCGACAGCAGACCGCAGCCCAGCCGACCGGCCCGGCGGGCGCCCTGGGGACCGTTGTAGCCCAGCCAGATGGGGAAGGGATTCTGCACCGCGGGCGGGGTAACGACGCTGCCGTCCAGCAGCTCCCGCACCTCCCGCACCCGTTGGTCGGTGGTGGTGTAGCGCTTGGACAGGTCGGCCCCGTAGGCCTCGAACTCATTGTGTACGTAGCCAGCGCCCAGCCCCAGGTCGATGCGGCCGTTGCTGATCTGGTCGGCCACCGCGGCCTCCTCGGCGATCTGCGGAGCGAGGCGCAGCGGGGCCAGCAGCACTGCGGTGCCGATCCTGATGCGCTGAGTGCGGGCGGCTACCGCGGCGGCGAAGGTGAGGGGCTGGGGCAGATAGCCGTCCTCGAAGAAGTGGTGCTCGCTGAGCCACACCGAGTCGGCCCCCCATTCCTCGGCCTCCACTGCCAGCTCCAGCGACTGCCGGTAGAAGTCAGGCCAGGGCTTTTGCCACTCGGGCGGGTTCCGCAGGTCCATGTAGATCCCGATGCGCATGGTGTGACCCTACTGATCCTCGGTGGCTCTACTCGTCTTGGGTGGCCCTACTTGTCTTGGGTGGCCGGGGGCATCCAGTCGGGCCAGTGGTCGGCCAGGGTGAGCGACCACTCCGGGGGGCGCTTCTCCAGAAAGGCCATGACCCCTTCGGTGGCGTCGGGCTGGCCCATGACATGGAGGTGGATGCGGCGCTCCATTTCGTTGATGACCCCCTGGTCGCCGGGCGAGGTGGTCCACAGCAGGCGCTTGCTGAGCGCCACCGATACCGGAGCGACGTTGACGGCGATGTCTCTAGCTGCCTCCATCGCCGTGGGCAGCACCTCTTCGGCGGGCAGGGCGGAGGTGGCCAAACCCATTTCGGCGGCCTCTTGGCCGGTGTGCATCTTGCCGGTGAGCAGGATCTCCAGCGCCTTGGCATGACCTACCGTGCGGGGCAGGGTCCAGTGGGAGCGCAGATCGGGCAGCACGCCCCGTCGATTTTGCACGATGCCCCATCGGGCGTCGGCGGCGATGTAGCGGATGTCGCACTGAAGGGCCAGCGTCATGCCCAGGCCCACCGCGTGGCCGTTGACGGCGGCGATGACCGGCTTGCGCACGTCCCAGGGGTGGAACTCGATGGGGTCGGAGCGGAACCCGTCCGGGTTGGGGGTGCCGAACACGCCCGCCCCGCCGGAGAAGTCGGCGCCGGCGCAGAAGGCCCGTCCCGAGCCGGTGATCACCACCGCTCGCACATCCTCGTCGGCATCGCTACGGCGCAGGGCGTCCGACAGCTCGGTGCCCATGAGCGTGCTGAAGGCGTTGAGCTTTTCGGGTCGATTCAGCGTGATCACCGCCACCCGGTCGTCGAGCGAGTAGGCGATGTCCTGATAGCTGTTCGGGTCTTGGCTCTGGGAACTGGTGGTCACTGGTCCTGGTATCTCCTCAAGGCTCGGGGGATGGTGACCACGCCCGAGCCGGCGATCACCACGGCGGCGATGGTGGGGATCCACATCCAGCCCGGAGGCGCATCCAGCTCGAAGTAGTTGCGGGCGAACGGCCACACCATCACGATCATGTACGACCCGGCCATGGCCGCGGCCAGGCCGATCTTCCAGGGCCGCAGCGGGCGGCTGATCACCACCAGGATCACCAGGCCCACCCCCAGCAGGGTGAATGTGGCCACCGTGCGGGCCTCGTCCAGGGTGACTTCATCGTGGCGGCGGGCGATTTCATACACGAAGAATGAGGCCACCGCGGCCAGCGCCCCGGCGGGGACCGAGAACCGCAGCACCCGTCTCAGAAAGCCGGGACGGATCAGCTCGGTGCTGGGGGCCAGGGCCAAGAACAGGCCGGGCACGCCGATGGAGAACGTGCCCACCAGGGTGAGATGGCGGGGCAAGAACGGGTACTCCACCGTGAACATTCCCACCAGCACGGTGAGCAGCACGGCGTAGGCCGCCTTGGTGACGAACAGGTTGGCCACCCGCTCCACGTTGTTGATCACCTTGCGGCCCTGGGCCAGCACCTCGGGCAGGGTGGCGAATGAGTTGTCGAGCAGCACCAACTGGGCCACCGCCCGGGTAGAGGCCGAACCGCTGCCCATGGCGATGCCCATGTCGGCGTTCTTGAGGGCCAGCACATCGTTCACACCGTCGCCGGTCATGGCCACGGTGTGGCCCCTCGTCTGGAGGGCATCCACCATGGCCCGCTTCTGCTGGGGGGTGACCCGGCCGAACACCGCGTTTTCGGCCAACACGGCGGCCATCTCCTCGGTGTCGTCGGGCAACTCCCGGGCATCCATGTGGTTGTGGGCGTTGGGGATGCCGGCCCGCTGAGCCACTGCGGCCACCGTGGCGGTGTGGTCGCCGGAGATCACCTTCAGATTCACCCCCTGCTCCCGGAAGAAGGCCAGAATCTCCGGGGCGTCGGGGCGGATGGTGTCCTCCAGCAGGATCAACGCCAGCGGGGTCAGGCTCTCGGGCAGCGTCTCGTCGGCTAGGGGCTCGGGGCTGCGGGCCAACAGCAGGGTGCGCCGGCCCGCCTCGGCATGGACCGCCACCCGGTTCATCACCTCGGGCCGGTCGCCGGCGATCACGTCGGGGGCCCCGAAGTAGAAGGCCCCGTGGCTGCGGAACTCGACGGCCGACCACTTGCGGGCGCTGGAGAACGGGGTGGCGCCCACCGGCGCCCAATCGCCGGTGTCGCCGTCGCCGGGCGCGGGGTAGGCGTCGCGTACCGCCAACATGGTGGCGTTGGGGGCCTCGTCAGCGTGGGCCACGGCCCCGAGGGCGGTAGCGACCAGGGCGGGATCGACGCCGGGCAGGCTCTCCACGTCGCCGAAGCTGATGTGGCCGGTGGTGATGGTGCCGGTCTTGTCGAGGCACAGCACGTCGGTGCGGGCCAAGAGCTCCACGGTGGCCAGCTCCTTGGCCAGGGCCCGGCGGCGGGCCAGGGCGATCACCCCGGCCACGAAGGAGAGGCTGGTGAGCAGCACCAGTCCGTCGGGCACCATGGCCACTGCGGCGGCCACCGTCCCTTGGAGGGCGTTCTGCCACCGGTCCTCGGTGTCGAGCAGCACCAATATCAGCAGAGCGGAGGCGGGGGGGATGATGATGATGAGCCAGCGCAGCACGGCGTCGATGCCCCGGCGCAGCTCGCTGTTCACCAGGGTGAAGCGCCGGGCCTCCTCCGACAGGGTGCTGGCGTAGGACTCCGCGCCGATGCGGGTGGCCTGGTAGCGACCGCTGCCCGCAGCCACGAAGCTGCCCGAGAGCAACTCGTCGGCGGGCTGCTTCTCGATGGGATCGGCCTCCCCGGTGAGCAGCGATTCGTCGGCCTCCAAGCCGGAGGAGGCGAGCACAGCCCCGTCCACCACCACCTGGTCGCCGGGGATCAGGTCCAGCACTTCGTCGGCCACCACCTCGCTCACGCCGACTTCGGCCACCTCCCCGTCGCGCACCACCCGGGCTTTGGGCGCGCTGAGCACGGCCAGTTTGTCCAGTTCTCGTTTGGCCCTGATCTCCTGAGCCACGCCGATGACGGCGTTGGACACCACCACTCCGACGAACAGGCCGTCGCGGGGGAACCCGGCCACCAGAATGGCGGCGAACAGCGCCAGCATGATCCCGTTGACGGGGGAGAACACGTTGGCCCGCAGAATCTGGGGCAGCGTCCGCACCGGGGCATCCGGCACCTGATTGGTGCGCCCCGCCGCCACCCTTTCGGCCACCTGATCGGCAGTGAGCCCCCGGGCCGGATCAACTTCGGTTGCTGGGTTCAGCGTGGTGTCAGCAGCCATCAGGCTTTGAAGTTACCGGCTGGGAAACGAAACCGGGGTGCTTGTCGTCCGTCAGTCTCGCCATCGCAGTCTGGTCACTGCCAGATGCGAAGTGAGCCCTCAACCGTGGCGGCGGCCACCGACATGGTGCCGTCAGGGCGGGTGAGCACCGCGATGTTGGTGGCCAGCGTGCCCCCGAGCGGGCGACTCCACATGTCCACGGCGCCGTCGGGGCCATGGCGGACGCCGGCGATGCGCTGCCGGTCGAGCGTCGGGAGGACCACCTCGACATTGCCGTCCCGGTCGACGTCGGCGGCCACGGCCTGCTCGAGGTTCCGGGTCCCGAACTCATGGGAGCGGTAGCCCGTCCGTGTCGCCAAGACCCCCAATTTGCCTCCGCTCAAGCCCAAGAACCTCAACGATCCCTGGGCGTCGGGGTGGAGGACTTCGGCGAACTCGGTTTGTCCGTTGGGACCGAGCGGGCCCACCGCTACCAATTGGCGCCAGCCCAGCAATCGGTCGGCCGGGTCGCTGATCGCCACCACACCGCTGCCGGTGGTCGACGCCACCGCGACCCAGATTTGGCTGTCATTGCTGACGGTGAGCACCACATCATCGATACCGTCGCCGTCCACGTCGGCCAGCAGGGGAGCGATGGACTCGATGACGTCGTCCCCAGACTGGTAGATGGTCTCCACCTCGTTCACCCCAACCGTGACCACCACCACGGCGGTGGCCTCCAGATTGTCGCCCAATGCGGAATGGCGGATGCGGTCGGTGGGCTCGGCCAGCACCAGCACCTTTTCCGGGCTGATCTGGACCACCCGGGTATCGGGAAGCACCTTGAGGTCGGGCCGCCACAGCGTTCCGTCGGGCTCCAACACGGTGAGCCGCTGAAGGTTGTCCACGTAGGCGGCTCGGTTGCCGGTCAGATACACCGGCACGCTGTTGGGCGACGCATTGGCCGGGGTGGTGGCCAGCCGCACCGAGTTGCCCTGCACGGCCAGCACCGGCGGCTGGCCGGGGGCCAGCCGGTCGCCGGCGATCTCTATGGGGGAGGGCTGGCCCCCAATGGGGATCCGATAGCCGGACACCGTTCCGTCGGCCAAGGCCACCACCCACACATCGCCGTCAGGGGTGCTGGCGCCGGTGATCCAGGTCGGGACGTCGCCCAGGTTGATGTCCTTGGTGGTGATCTGTTGGATGAACCCGGTGCCGAGGCCGGAGCCGCTGGCCAGGCGGTTGCCGTCGGGCTGGTAGACGGGGTTGACGTAGTTCACCGGGCCGAGGTCGGGGGGAGGGGTGGCGGTGGCTGGGGCTTGGGAGACGGCCGGGGTGGCGGTGGTGGTTTCGGCAGGGGGATCGGTGGTATCCGATCCGCAGGCGGCGACGGCTCCGGCGATCACAAGGGCGATCACGGCCACCGCCCTTGTCGCAGCCGCAGACCGACGGGAGGTGCCGCAGGTCATGTCCGCTCGAACCGCCAGCCGCCCTCGTGCAGGGTGAGACGGTGCCGGGGGCCGGGCGCGCCGGCATCGTGGGTGTCGTAGCCGGCATCGCCGTGCCACATCGACACCGGGATGCCATCGTCGAGCGCGATGTGGGTTTCGTAGTGGGGGATGTCGTGAGCGCGGCCGCGGGCGGCGGCCAAGGCCTCGGCGGCGGTGGGATGCTCGGCCAACTCCATCAGCGTGATGAACGTGGGTGGAACCATGTCGATCTCGCCAGCCCTGTGGCGGGCCAGGGTGTCAGCTGGCCGCCACCAAGCGTGCTCTTTGATCTCGCCGCCGTCCACGGTGACTGAGCCGGGGGGAGCGGGGGCGAGGAAGAACCAGGTGGCGAACCGCTTGTTGATGGTGGTGGGGGGCACCCAATGGGAGTAGGGCACCAGATCTTCAGCAGCCATGAGCAGATCGGCTTCCTCCGCGGCCTCCCGCACTGCCGCAACCCGGCTGGCGGCGAATATGTCGTGGGGCTGTCCGGCGGGGTAGTCGTCGTCGTCCACCCGGCCGCCGGGGAACACCCACATGCCGCCGACGAAGCTGAGCTTGGAGCTGCGCCGCACCATCAGGGTCTCCAGCCCTCCGGGGTCGTCGCGCAGCAGCACCACCGTTGCCGCCGCCACCAGTTCCGGCGCGTCTTGGTTCTGCCCGGCCCAGTCGGTGAACCGCTGGCGCTTGCCGCCGCTCGGGGAGTCGCTCACGGGTGATCGCTTCCCATCATCCGGGCTCTGACTTCGGGGTCGGTGACGAACACCGGGGCGTTGTCGTCGCCCAGCATGGCCAGCTTCACCGACATGCCGCCGTCCACCGCCAGCACCTGTCCGGTGATGTAGCCGGCCTGGGGGCTGAGCAGGAACACCGCGGCGGCGGCAATCTCGGCGGGATGGCCCCGGCGGCCCAGGGGGATGGCCCGTTTGGCCGCTTCGGGTGACTCCTCGTTGCCGGCCCGGGGGGTGGTGATGGTGCCGGGGGCGACGGCGTTGACCCGGATCCCGTGGCCGCCCCACTCCACGGCCATGGTGCGGGTGAGCGAGTTGAGCCCGGCCTTGGCGGCCCCGTAGGCGGCCAGGAAGGGCTGGGAGGCCAGGCTGCTCACGGAGGAGACGTTGACCATGGCCCCGCCGGTGCCGGCGTCGATCATGGCCCGGGCCACCTCCCGGTTGAGGAAGGCCACATAGCGGAGATTGTTGGCCATAACCCGGTCCCAGCCCTGGTGGTCGATGTCGACGAGAGGGCCGAAGTCGTCGATGCCGGTGCCACCGGCCACGTTGATGAGCCCGTCGATGCGACCGTGGGCATCGAGTGCAGCTTCGACAACGGCTGCCGGGGCATCGGGGGCGGTGAGATCGGCCTGGACCTTGACCACCGGGCGGGGGAGTAGGTCGAGCTTGTCCAGTTCCTCAAGAGAGCGTTCCACCGCCACGACTTCTGCACCGGCGGTTAGCGCGGCCTCGCATGAGCAGGTGCCGATCCCCCCTCCTCCAGCCCCGGCCACGATCACGGTCATCCCGGTGAGATCGGCAACAGGCCCAGCCATTCCTTCACCCTACGGCCTGTCGCGCGGCGGGCAGGGTCACGCAGAAATCATCGGTTGGGAAGCATCCCTGGCAGTATGAGGCGCCAGAGAAGGAGCAGAGGGAGGTACCGGCTGTGAAGGAGCTCAACGGCAAGGTCGCGGTGGTGACGGGGGCTGCTAGCGGGATCGGGTTGGCGATGAGCAAGCGGTTCGTCTCCGAGGGCATGCCGGTGGTGATGGCCGACGTTGAGGAGGAAGCGCTGGCGGCGACCGCATCCCGGTTCCAGGGCGAAGGAGCCGATGTGTTGGGCGTGCTGTGCGATGTGAGCGACGCGGCGTCGGTGGGCGACCTGGCGGAGCAAACCCTGTCGGCTTATGGCGGTGTGCATGTGGTGTGCAACAACGCCGGTGTGGGGCCGGCCGGGCTGATGCTGGAGACCACCCCCGCGGAGTGGGAGTGGATCGTGGGGGTCAACGTGATGGGGGTGGCCCACGGGGTGACCACGTTCGGGCCTCTGCTGGTGGAGGCAGGGGAGGGCCACATCGTGAACACCGCGTCGGAGGCCGGCCTGGTCACCAATAGCGCGCTGGGAATGTATTGCGCCACCAAGCACGCGGTGGTGGGGTTGAGCGAGTCGCTGTGGCGGGAAGTGCATCCGCAAGGCGTTGGAGTCTCGTGTCTGTGTCCCAATCTGGTGAACACCCAGATTTTCCACTCCGAGCGCAACCGCCCCTACGACGCTGAGCTGACTGCCACCCAGAACGCCATCATCACTCCCATGCGGGAGATGCTCACTGCCCGAGGCATCGCCCCCTCTGAGGTGGCCGCCAAGGTGGTGGAGGCCATCACCGAGGACCGGTTCTGGGTGTTCACCCACGACATCACCCCGGAGGCAGCCACGGTTCGTTTCGGTGACATCGAAGCCCGTCGCAACCCCACCGATCCCTATGCGGGGGTCGAATTCTAGGCAGCCTGCCTGGAGGCCGCTTCGGGGTTCAAAGGGCGCAGTGGACTAGATTGCTGTCATGGCTGTAGTGGATCACGCCCCCCGTCTTCCCCAATTTGACACCCTAGATTTCGACTCCTTCCACGCCGAAGAACTGCCCCGTCGGCTGGCCGCGGGCAACGGGCAGCTGGCCGCGGGGATCGGGGCCGGAGCGCTGGTCAAGAGCTTCGCTTGGCGGCTGACCGACGGCCGGTCGATGACCTATGTGGTCGGAGATGACGATGTCGAGGTCCGACCCGGTGACGACGCCGAGTTGGTGGTGGAGATCAGCGAGCTGAACTGGTCGAACTACGTGGCCGAGCTGTGGACGTGGGTTGGCCTGCTGTATTCCGAGGGCGCGGTGACGGTCCGGGGCGATTTCAGGCAGTTCGAGGACTTCGAGCCCGTGTTGTTGGCCATGTACCACGGCCGGCCCCTGTACGAGGGCTGGGACCCCACGGTGGACCTGTCGCACAGCTTTACCCTGGACGACGACGCCGAGGAAATGCGCCGGTATCTCAACGAGGCCGGGTTCCTGCACATCCGAGGCGTGTTCAGCGCCGAAGAGGTCGAGGCCCTGCGGGTCGAGGTGGAGCGCCAGCGGGCCGCGGCCACCCCCGATGATCACCGCTCCTGGTGGGCCACCAACGCCGACGGCGAGGAGGTGTGCTGCCGGGTGACCCACATGGACGACCGCAGCGAGCTGATGCTCAGCCTCACTGACGATCGCCGGCTGGATGTCATCGGCGCGCTGGGCGGAGACGATTTCAACGCCTATCCGGAGCGGGGTGACGGCATCTCGGTGGTCATCAAGCTGCCCAGCATTGTGGAGGGCTTGGCCGATTTGCCCTGGCATCGGGACTGCGGCAACGGCGGGCACTCCATTGCCTGTCCCACCGTGAGCATCGGCATCCAGCTCGACGAGTGCAATGAGGCCAACGGGCAGCTACATTTCCTGGCCGGCTCAAGCGAGTCGTCCAACCGGTCGCGCCAAGTGTGGGACGAATGGCCCAAGGTGGCCATCAACGCCTCGCCCGGCGACGTGACCGTCCACTACGGCCACACCATGCACGCCGCACCGCCCCCCACCGCCGCCCCCGCATCGGGAGGGCGCCGCACCATCTACGTGGGCTACCACAAGCCCCTCTGGGCCGAGTTCATCCCGCCGGGCCAGGGCTACAACGACATCTTGTTCAAGGACGGCGGCCGCATCAAGAGCCCTGAGGAGTTCCAAGAGCAGAAGGGCTGACGGGCAGGCTGGTCGGCTTCGTTGCGATCAGCGAACCAGCAGCCGGTCGAGAATCTCCTCAAGCAGGGGCTCGAGTTTCCTGGCGATGGCGTCGTTGTCCTCGCTGAGGTAGTCGTGGGGGATCACCACTCGAGGGACGTCGGGCATGCCCAGGGAGTGGGCCACGGTGTCGGCGGCCACGGTGAAGGGCTCAGTGACCACGGTGACGGTGGGGATGCCCAGCCTCTCCAGATTCACGGCGTCGAGCACACTGCCCGACGTGCATGAGCCTCATTTGGCCAGGCCGTTGACCACCCCCGCGCAGGCCCGGAACGAGGCCAGGATGTCGTCGCCCGCCGGGCGGCTGAGCACCGGCTTGTGCTGGCGGACCACCGCGGTGACATCCAGGCGGTGGCGGAACTCCTGTTCCAGTACCTCGGTGTAGCGGGTGAAATCAGGGCCGGAGGAGGGGTTGTACTCGTTGACCAGGAACCCGATGGTGAGCGGGCCTTGGGTGTGGCCCCGCCGGGGAGCCAGCGATGCGTCGCTGACCACTACCTGGCCTCGGGGATCAACCAGCTCGCCGACCAACTTCACGCTCCAATCCTGTCAGCTCTCGTCCGGCAGCGCTCGGCTCACCGCGTAGCCGCCCAGGTTGCCCCAACCCGCGCACACCGCCATCCAGGGAATGGACTCGGCACCGGTGACCATCACGTGGATGTCCTCGGGACGCTCGGTCACCGGCACCAGCTCATCGGGATTCCCAGCGTCCACCCAGTCGGGCCACCAGGCGTAGGGAGGGACGCCTGGGGAGAGGAGGTCGCCGATGCGCCGCCGGGCCTGCTGCCACAGTTGTTGTTGCACCGCGGCCCGGTCGTAGCCGTTCTCGGCTAGATGGCGGGCCTCGTTGGGGGTGAGCACCACCAGGGTCTCGCCCATGGTGTGGGTGTTGTTGCACCCCTTGATGGCCATGGCATCGGCCAATTGCGCCAAGCGGTTGACCGGGGTGTCGTCGGCCCCCCACATGGCCACACTGGTGGGGGACTCGCAGGCGAACACCGTGATCCCGCTGTCGGCGTCGACGTCCCGGGCTTGGTGCAGCGGGGGCCACGGGCTGGCCGGTGACTCGGCCACGCAGAAGGCGTAGCGACCGGGATGGCCGAACACTTCCTTGACCGGTTCGCCTGGGGTGGCCCCGCCCGCGTTCCACAACAGCAGCTTGATGGCCCGGCCGATGGCGGCGTTGGCGTGGGCCCCGCCGCCGCTGAACACCGACTCGGTGTGGGCCATGTCGAGCCGTTCGACCACCGACCCCGACACGATGACCAGCGGCCAGCACGGGTGAGTGGTGGTGACCACCCCCCGTAGATTGAAGCGGTCCTCCAACATGGCCTCAACGGCGGTCAGCACCATCTCGAAGTGCTCAGGCTTGCAGCCGGCCATTGCCGCATTGGCCCCTACCACCTCGACGGTGGCCGCTCCGCCCCGGGGCGGAATGGCGCCCAAAAGCTGGCCGGGGTCCCGGCCTGAGGCTTCCACGAGAGCATCTACTGCTCCCCGGGTGGGGGGATACACCGGCAACCCGTCGGTCAGCCCCTCGGTGTGGGCCAACTCCACCCATTCCTCCAGCGAACCGGCCTCGGTGAACGCGCCCATCGGGTCAGCGTAACCTTCTGCCTATGGTCAGCCTTGGAGTCCTCCCGCACATGCACGAGTCGGTCATCACCGATCCCCGCTGGGTCACCCAGTTCGCCCAGGCGATGGACGAAGAGGGAGTGGAATCGATCTGGACGGTGGAGCATGTAGTGGTGGCCAACAACTACGAGCCCCGCTATTCCTATTCGGATTCGGGCCGCATGCCCGGCGCACCGGGTGTGGTGATGCCCGACCCGCTGGAGATGCTGGCGTTTATGGCCTCGGTGACCGAGCGGGTTCGACTGGGCACCGGGGTGGTGGTGCTGCCGTTGCACCCGCCGGCGGTGATGGCCAAGCGGGTGGCCACCCTCGACGCCCTCAGCGGCGGACGGGTGATCCTCGGTGTGGGCAGCGGCTGGCAGATCGAGGAATACGCCGCCTGCGGGGTTCCCTATGAGGGCCGGGGTGAACGGCTCGACGAGTGCATCGGCGCCCTGCGGGAGCTATGGGCTCCGGGCTATCGCACCTACGAGAGCAACGCGGTGAGTTTTCATGAGTGCGAGAGCCTGCCCAATCCGGCCCAGCCCGGTGGCCCGCCCATCGTGGTCGGCGGCAGCACCGGTCGGGCCGCCCGGCGAGCCGGGCGGTTGGGCGATGGGTTCTATCCCTACGTGATCTCGCCCGAGGACTACGCCGATCGGGTGGCCGTTATTCGGGCCACGGCGATTGAGCACGGCCGGGACCCCGACGCCATCGAGATGACGGTGTGGCCGGGCAGCTACCAGCGGGGCGGCTCGTTCGACCTGGGACTCATCGAGAAGTACGCCGAGACGGGGCTCGACCGGCTCATCGTCTCGGCCGCTGAGTCGGGCAGCGCCGACATCGACGACATCCGCCGCTTCATCGGGCGCTACCACACCGAAGTCTTGGACAAGATCGGAGGATAGCCATGGCACTGACCACCCATATCGGCAACGTAAAGGTCATGCTGGTGCGGGAGATCCTGCAACCAGTTCCGGCCGAGGGCATGTATGTGGCGCCCGACATGGCGGTGTTCGAGGCCAACGCCGACTGGCTGGTGCCCCACTTCATGGATGACTCCGGCGATCTGGCCCTGTCCATCCACGCCCTGGTGCTGGAGTCGCAGGGCCAGACCATCATGGTGGACACCTGCATCGGCAACCGGCCCATCGACATGATTCCCGAGATGGGCAACTTAGGCAACGGGTTCCTCGACGAGCTGGCCGCGGCCGGCTACGAGCCCGAAGACATCGACATCGTGCTGTGTACCCACCTGCACTTCGACCACGTGGGCTGGAACACGATCCTGGTGGACGGGGAGTGGGTGCCCACCTTCCCCAACGCCCGCTACCTGTTCGGTCGCACCGAGTACGAATACTGGGACTCCGGTGCGGAGGGAGCGGCCATCACCTTCGGCGACGCCGTGCGCCCCGTGGTGGATGCTGGCCTGGCCGACCTGGTGGAAAGCGACCACGCCGTCACCGACGAAATCTGCTTGGAGCCCTCACCCGGCCACACCCCCGGCCACGTCAGCGTGAGGATCTCGTCGGCGGGCCAAGAGGCAGTGATCACCGGTGATCTGGTCCACCACCCCGTGCAGTTCACTGCCCCCGAATGGGTGATGACCGCCGACGACGACCCGCCCCGGGCCTCGGCCACCAGGGTGGAGTTCCGCGACCGCTACGCCGACTCCGGCATCCTCATCTTCGGCACCCACTTCGCCGGCCCCACCTGTGGTCACCTGTCCCACACCGACGGCCGCTGGGTCTTCACCGCCAAGATCGGGGCGGGCGATGGGTGACCTGGATCACCGGCTCCAGGCGCTACTCGACAAGGACGAGATCACCGATGCCGTCCACCGGGTTGCCCGGGGCACCGACCGGCTCGACAAGGAGCTGATCATCTCCGGGTATCACACCGACGGCTTCGACGATCACAACAACTTCCGGGGCAGTCCGGCTGAGTTCGCCGACTGGGTGCTGGAGGTGCTCGCCCCCTTCGACTACACCCAGCACCTGCTGGGCCAGTCCCGCATCCAACTGGAGGGCGACGTGGCCTTCGTCGAGACCTACTGCAACGCCCACCATGTGGTGCATCCCACCGAAGAGGGGCCGGGCTCCGACATGCGTATGGGCCTGCGCTATGTGGACCGATTCGAGCGGCGCGACAACGGCCCCTGGCTCATTTCCACCCGCATCTGCGCCTTCGAATGGCGCTACACCCTCACCCTCCACCATTCCTTCGCCTACGACGACGACTTCACCATCGGCCACCGCAACCGCTCCGACATCACCTACACCCGCCAAGGCCTCATGGGCGAATCCCGCGACTAAGCCTCCGGCTTCGGCGCATTTTGGGCCAGCCTGAACTCACACCAAGTTGTTCTCGGCGGCCCAGCATTCGAACCCGCCGGGCTTGAATGGAAGTCGGTATTGGGATGCCAGTAGATCATCGGCCAGTGCGCTTACCAGCGGCAGGGTGAGCAGGCCTTCTCGGATGGCGTCGCACAGTAGGGCAAGGGTGGGGCGGATGGTGATGTTGCGTTCTTAGGCCGTTCTTCTACCCGCAGCATCGTCGATCACTGCGATGGCGGGAAGAGTCTCAGCGACGGCGAGGACAGCGGCTTCCCCAACATTGCGGTTGTGCCTCACCAATGTCCTGCTATGGCGGGCGAAGGCCTGGGTTTCGGAAGTTGAGCTAAGCATCCGATGCTTGATCCAGTCAGCGTCGAGAACCGGTTGAAGCCTTGGCTCGGTCTGCGCTCCTGATTCAAGTTCGGCTAGCTGTGCGACTGACGTAGGCGGCTGACATCAGGGTCGGTTGGTTTTCTGTTTCAGTCTTTCATAGGGGGTCTGGCCGCCGAGGCTGCCGTGGGGTCGGTCGAAGTTGTAGTAGTCCTCCCATTGTTGGAGCTTGTCGTTGAACAGGTCGGTGTCGTCGATGACGACCCCGTCGAGCATGCGGTAGAACTCCTCTTGGTCGATGCGGTGCGACCTCTCGACCTTGCCGTTCAGCCTCGGGGTGGCGGGCTTGATGTAGGTGTGGCGTATGCCCCGGTCCAGGACGTGCCAGTGGAAGCCTGTCTGGAACTCGGCGCCGTTGTCGGTCTGGATCGAGTCGACCCGGAACGGGAGCCGCTCCAGCACGTAGTCCAAGAACTGGATGGCGGTCTTCTGGTTGTTCTTCGGGTAGACGCGCAGCACCCGGATCCGGGTGCAGTCGTCGATGGCGGTGAACTGGTAGTGCTTCTTGGCGGCGACACCTGGGATCGGGGCGATGAACTTGACGTCGATCTGCACCTGGTGGCCGGGCTGGGCCTTCTCGTAGCGCTTCCACCGCTGGGTGTGCCGCTTGTAGCGCTGGTTGGCCGGCAGCCGGCCCATGCCCAGGCGGTCGAGCACCCGCCACACGCCCGATTTGGACATCTCGATGTCGTGGTAGCGCTTGAGGTACATCGCGATCTTCAGCGGGCCGAAGTGGTAGTGCTGGCGCAAATACACGATCTTGGCCACAACCTCAGAACGGGTGGCCCTGGGGCTGTGGTGCGGCTTGGACGACCGGTCCCTGAGCCCTTCGTCGCCCAGCTCCTCGTAGCGGTTGCGCCACTTGTAGAACGTCGGGCGGCTGATGCCGTAGTAGCGGCACGTCGCCGCCACGCTTCCCGTCACCTCCTCCGCGTGGCGAAGCACCGCCAACCGGTGCCGGATCTTGCGCTGCTGGTCTCTCTCGTCCATCGGGTCTTCCTCTCACGAAAGACCCCGACTGTCAACAACCTCCGTCAGTTTTAGAGCTAGCACGGCATCAGGAATGATTGCTTCTTGGTCACCAACGATGGCCTTCAGCACGCCGAGCCAGCCCGCTATCGCAAAATGGCTGAGTGGGCCGGTGTCGAACACCAAGATCCGAAGTGGGGTCATGTGCGGAGGTGACGTTTGTTGAGCAGGTCGTCAGGAGACGAATGACCAGATGGCTTCTGCGGGCAGCATGGGCGGGATGGGGAGGTCGGCCTCATCCCAGGTGTCGAGCAGAAGATCGGTCGCCCGGGCGGCTGAGATCATGTCCTTGCGATAGGCGTTCAGAACGGCCTGTTCGTAGAGGCGGGGTAGCTTTGGGGCGGTCAACTCCTGCGGGGCAGGCGGCACCACGAGGTTGAAATCCACGATGTCAGCCCGTGTGGTGCGAATGTCGCGGACTTGGGCCGCTTGTTCGGTTGTTGCGATGCCGGTCTCTCGGAGGCGTTGCGCCAGAGTGGTCATGCCCACTTGGGACTGGCTGGCCGTGATGACAGCCGTCTTCCGCAGGTCTTCTCCTTCTGGAAATTCGACCCAAGAGGTCCGTAAGGGTTTCGTCGGCAGCAACAATGCCCGGGCAAATCGGTCGATCCGGGCTTCGCGTCCGTCGGCCTGCTCGTCGGCCACCTGCCAGTCGACGGAGTATTCGTCGGCAAAGAGGTAGTGCCCAATCTCATGGGCCAGTGTGAGGCGGCGGCGTGCGAAGTGCCTCGTGCCGTTTACTACCGCCACACCGCCCTCGATCAACAGGACGGATGCGCCATCTGCTGCCTCTTCGCCCAGGGGCAGAGTGAACATCAGCAGGCCGATTTCGGCGGCATGTTCAGTGAGTGCTGATGCTGGTGCCTCTGGGCCGTATCCGAGCAGCTCGCGAGCTTCGGAAGCACTGGTTTCGACATCTCTCTCTGTCGAGGGCATCTCGAGCGTGGGCGCAGACGCCAGACTGGGTTCTCCGTCGAGGGATCGTAGGAACTCCACCTCCCGGGCGGCGCGCTCCACCGCGAGGTCGATCTTGGGGCTGGGCTCCCCGGGGTCTGACTCGTTGCGGCGACAGCAGGTGGGGGGCTTGGATGATTATCTGGCAGATCTGGGTGACGTCATCCAGGAGGCCATCGCCAGGCGCAGCAGTGCCTGAAGGCGACGCGCAGACCAGATGCTGTGGCGGACGAGGGGATTGCCCTCGGTATGATGTTGTCTGTGAGCCGCCGAGACGAGATTTTGACGCGTAGCCGTGAAGCGATCCGCGATATCGCCGCGCGCAACAGGGCTCACAGCATTGCTCTTGTGGGGTCGGTGGCGCGAGGCGAGGACACGGACGACAGCGACTGCGATTTTCTGGCGAGCTTTGAGCCCGGCAGTTCCCTGCTTGATCAGGCGGGGTTGATTATCGAATTGGAGGAGTTCCTGGGCTGTCGCGTCGATGTCATTTCTAAAGGCGGGTTAAAGGATCGCCATCGGCGCATTTTGGTTGATGCGATCCAGCTGTGAGTTTGGCCGACGAAGACAGGATTCGCGACATCGTCGAGGCGGCACAGAACCTGGCCGATCTTGTTGATCGTGGCCGCTCTGCATTTGACAGCGATTGGGCACTGAGGAGTGCTGCCGAGCGTCAAATCGAGATCATTGGAGAAGCGTCCAACAAACTCTCCGATGAGCTTCGAGACCGGCATCCAGGCATTCCTTGGCCAAGAGTTGTCGGTATGCGAAATATCATCACCCATGAATACAGCGGTGTTGATCATGATCTGGTGTGGGATGTTGCTGTGAAGGATGCTCAAGAAATCGCAGCTGAACTGGTCCAGGAATTGGAAGCGTAGGAGGCCGTGGCTGGGCTGAACGAGGCTGATGTCGAGGAGTTGGGCCTCGACTGTCTGCGGAGTCTGGGGTGGGGAGTGGCCCATGGGAGGGATATCGCGCCCGACACGGATGGGGCCGAGCGGGACGACTATGGGCAGGTGGTGCTGGAGGGGAGGCTGCGGGCTGCGCTGGTGCGGCTGAACCCCGATGTGCCCGATGAGGCTCGCCAAGACGCGGTCCGTAAGCTGACCCGGCTCGAGGGGACGACGCTGGAGGCCCGCAACCGGGCATTTCACCGCTTGGCGGTGGATGGGGTGACTGTCGAGTACCGCGACGGCGGTCGCATTCGAGGAGCGCAGGCGCGGGTGTTGGATTTCGACGACCCCCGAAACAACGACTGGCTGGCCGTCAACCAGTTCACGGTGGAGATCAACCCTGGTTTCGAGGAGGCCACCGAGGGCAAGGAAATCGAGCGCAAGAAGCGGCTCAAGACCAAGTAGGCCCGGGTCGAGGCGTTTGTGGGCAAGAAAAAGCGCCTGGTGCTGGTGTCCCGCGACATCAACGCCGCCGGCCAGCGAGGCGAGGAACTGGGCCTGAGCGATGACGAGCTGGCCTTCTACGATGCCTTAGGTGCTAACGACAGCGCAGTGGCCGTCCTCGGCGACGAGGTGCTATGTCAGATCGCCGTCGAGCTCGTCGAGACCGTCTGCAATAACGTCACCATCGACTGGACCCTCCGCGAGAACGTCCGAGCCCACATCCGCCGCCTCGTCAAACGCATCCTCCGCAAACACAGCTACCCACCCGACAAGCAAGAACAAGCCACCCAAACGGTCCTAGAGCAAGCCGAAGTCCTCTCCGCCGCCTGAGTGGCTTCTGGCTACTGAGGCGCGGGCCATCACTCGACGAGTGGGGTAGTAGTCGTTGGCGCCGTAGTGCTGGACGGACTGGTTATCCCAGATGACCACTGTGTTTGGGGCCCAGCGGACTCGGCAGTGGTATTCGGGGATTTCTGCTTGGCGGGAGAGCAGGGTCAGCAGATCGTCGCTGTCTTCGATGGGAACGCCGCGGCTGTCGACCAATTCCGTCGTGAAACCGGCGTTGACGAACAGGGTGAGGCGGCCGGTGCGGGGGTGGGGTCGGGCCACCGGGTGGACTGCGGGCGGAACGTCGGCTCGCAGATCGTCGAGTTGGTCGCCGTACTTGTCCGCATAGGCCCCGATGCTCCAGTCGTGGCGGGCCGAAAGAGAGGCGAGTCGGTCATGCAGTTCGGGGCCGAGGTTGTCCCAGGCGGCGGCCATATCAGCGAATAGTGTGTCGCCCCCTACCAGGGGGATCTCGATGGCCCGCAGAATGGTGCAGACCGGAGGATGCTCCCGAAACGTACCATCGGCGTGCCACATGTTTTCGAGGCCGACAACGGTGTCATTGCGTTCAAACGTGATGGCATCGGTTTGGGCGGCGGTGCCGGGGTTGGGGATGAGCTGATCGTCGGTGAGCGGTCCCCAGCGGAGAGCCAGAGCGCCTTGAGCGGCCGCGTCGATGGGCTGGTCTCGCACGATCAGCACTTTCCATTCCAGCAATGCCCGGTCGAGTTCGGCGAACAGTTCGTCGTCCACGTTCTCTAGGGAGAGGCCGCTCAACTCAGCGCCGATGGTGGGCGCCACTGGGTCAACTTTGAAACGCTGGAACTGGGCCGGCTCCCAGCCTTCCGGCAGTCGGTTCATGACACGAGGCCCGACTGGGTGACGGCGGACAGTCCCCATAGTGCCGACAGGCCCTTCGTCAGTCAGTGGTGTCGCGCTCGGCGAAGACGTCGGTGGCGATCTCGAAGGCCTTCATGGCGGCGGGGAAGCCGGCGTATATGGCAGCCTGGATCATGACCTCGCAGATCTCCTCCCGGCTCAGGCCGAAGGAGTCCAACCCCATGATGACGTGCTCGCGAATGGCGAATTCGTTGCCAAGCGCAGTCATCATGGCGATGGTGGCCAGGCTGCGCTCCCTGCGGCTCAGCACCGGGCGACCCCATACCGCCGACGGGCCGACTCTCAACATCTCCATCACGTCGTCGCGCACTTCCTCGGGAATCGGCAGGCGGCTGAGCACATCGGGCTGACGAGGTTCGGTCATAGCCCGACCGTATCTCACGCCTGTTTGCGGTAGCCCATCTCATAAGGTGACACCGATGGTCGGCGGATTGGAGCGGTTTCGGGCCGCAGCGGAGGAGTTAGGGGTGCCGGTGGAGCCGGTGCGGTATCCGGCGGGCACTCGGACCGCGGCTGATGCCGCGGCCGCGGTGGGGTGTGATGTGGGGCAGATTGTGAAGTCGCTGGTGTTTACCACTCCGACCAAGTTGGTTTTGGCGCTCACCTCGGGAGCCAATCAGGTGAATACTTATCGTCTAGGGGAGCTAGCCGGGGAGGAGATCAACCTGGCTGATCCGGAAGAGGTTCGGGCTGCCACCGGCTTTGCCATTGGGGGCACCCCGCCGTTCGGACATCAAAATGCGCTTCCCGTCTGGATCGACGAGGACTTGCTGGCCTACGACACCGTTTGGGCCGCGGCGGGAACCCCTGATTCCTGCTTTCCTATTGCTCCGGTGCGACTTGTCGCAGCCACGGGGGCTACTCCAGCAGACTTTGTCCAGCGACAGAAGGGCGAGCACATGGGCCGATGGCTTGTCGAGAACATGCCGCGCGGCCTCGATCTCGAACTGCCCGACAGGGGGGAACCTGACCGACCGGTCACCTTTCAGGCTGAGGATTAGGAGTGGCGCTGATCGAGGGCGCCGGCGACGGCGGCGCCGGCGGTGACGCCGCAGGCGGCGGCCCAGAGCCAGCTCAGGGCGGCCAGGGTTCCGGCGGTGGCGACGGTGATCGCGGTGCCGCCGACGGTCCAGTTGACTGCTACGGCGGCGATGGTCGATATGACGGAGAACCAGATGGCCGATATGAGTCCGCCGATTAGGTGATGGCGCCAGGGTTGATGGGGACAGGACATCTTCTGCACCAGGGAGAACACGGCCACGGCCGACACGAAGCCGACCACCGAGGCCAGCCGAGGTTCGACCCACACCGCAATGGCGGTGGGCCCGGCGATGAGGGGAAGGGCGCCCAGCAAGAGCCAGAACCCGGTGAATCGCTCCAGCCACCACGAACGGCGGGAGGCGCCCCGCACCCGTCGCACCGCCCGGCACGCGGCCGCCGCGGCCCTCATCGTGCCCCACACCGCGACTACCGCGGCGATGGATGTGGCCGCCGGGGGTGCGGAGACAACCTCGGCGAACTCCTCGCCGATGGTGCTGTCCACATCGCTGAGCGCGGTCTGGCCGGCGTCAGCCAGCCACTCGTTGAACCGGTCGGCGATTCGGTCCGACACCGCCCGAACCGTGGAAGCGATAGCGGCGGCGGCCACCGCGGCCGGAAACAGCGAGACCGCTGACCAGAAGGCGATCTCTGCCGCTCCGGTCCCGCCCTCTCCCTCCCGCCAGCACGACACGGACTGCTTGGCCAGGGCTGCCGATCTGGCGAACCAGCTATCCCCGTCAGTGGGCGGACCTTCGTCAGCGCCCATCGGCGAGTGGAGTGCTAGCCCGCCTGGGCTTCGGCCAGGCGAGGAATCAGAGCGTCGAACACCTCGGCCCAGTCGCCTACAAAACCGATGTCCACGATCTCCCACAAGGGAGCTTCGGGGTCGGGGTTGATGCCCACCACCGTTCTGGCGTTGCGGACGCCCACGGTGTGGTTGAACTTCCCGCTCATGCCGATGGCGAAGTAGAGGTGGGGGCTGATGCTGTGGCCGGTGATGCCCACCTGGCGAGCCCGGGGCATCCACCCGTAGTCGGTCACCTTGCGGGTGGCGCACAGGGCGGCGCCGATGGCGGCCTGGTGCTTCTCCAGCTTGGGGTAGTCGGCGGGGTCCACTCCCTGGCCCACGCCGATCACCACCGAGGCATTGGCCAGCTCATCGCTGTCGTCGTCCCGATTGCGACGGATGACTTCGAGGCGGCTGCGGCTCGGAGAGTCCAGCGACGACCGGAGGGCCGGTGGGCGCTCGGGATTGGGCCGGGGGAAGGGCAGCACCCCAGGGCGCACCGTGGCCATCTGGATCGGAGACGAGCAGAGGATCTCGGCCACCAGCCATCCCCCGAAAGCCGGTTTCATGGCGATCAGCTTTCCGTGGTCGTCCACCTTCAGTCCCACAGCGTCGCCGGTGAGGCCCGCGCCCAGTGCCGCGGCCATCCGGGAGGCCACCTCGCGGCCCCAAGCGGTACCCGGTGCCAGCACGGCCCACGGCTGAGTCTCGGCGGCCCAGGCCGACATAGCCGACGCCAGGTCTTCTTCGACCGGGATGCGTCCGTTCCCTCCAGTGGCGATGTCGATCTGCTCGTCGGCCCCCCAGGCGCCCAGTTCCTCGTCGTACTCGTCCAGGCCGGGACCCAGAGCAGCCACCCACCCGCCGATCTCGGCGGCCAAGTCGGCGGCGGCCCCCAGCAACTCCCGGCTTACCCGCCCCCGCCCGGGTTCCAACAGCACCGCGATAGCTGAGCCGTCGAACCCAGTTGCGGCGCGCCCAGGAACCTGTGGAGGCTCGGAACTCGAACCGGAGGCCAGCGCCCCCTTCTCGGCCAAGATGGCCACCGCTTGGTCGATCTGCTCGTCCAGCGTGCCGGTCATCATCTGGCGGCGGCGCTCCACGTCAATCATCTGAACCGGCCCGACCGATGTGGGGCTGGCCTCTTGGCCCCACGGACCGGGGCCCAACTCCGCGGCGCTCACCGTTTGGATCTTCGAGCCGTCTGCGGTGGCCCAGGCCTCGGGGTCCTTGATCTTGCACGGATCGCACAGCCGCTCCGCGCACGACACCACCGCAGGCAGCTCCACCGCCACGTCCACCCACTCGTCGTCGTGCTCCAACCGCAGCTCCAGGCAATTGCCGTGGAGGGAGAAGTGGCGAACCCCGGTGGCGAACGGCAGCCCCAGCAGCTCGGCCAGCTGCGGCGGCACTTGGCCGGTGTCGGAGTCCACCGAATTGCGCCCCATCATCACCAGATCGAACGGTCCGAACCGCTCGAGGGCGGCAGCCAGGGCCTTGGCGGTGGCCCAGGTGTCGGAGCCGGCGAACTCCGGGTCGCAGATGTGGACCCCGGCGTCCACCCCGAACAGTAAGGCCTCCCGGCAGACGTTCTCGGCCGACGGCGGTCCCAGGGTGAACACCGTGACCGTGCCCCCGCTGGCTCGGGCCACCTCGGTGCCCTTGGCCACGGCGCGGCGGCAGTAGTCGTTCATGTGCATGTCGATGCCGTCGCGCACCATGCGACCGTCAGGCCCCAGCACCATGTCCTCGAACACCGGGATCTGCTTGGCCAAAACCGCCACTCGCAAGGGGCGATCCGGCGCGATCACGTCGGCAGGGGGGTCAACCATCTGAAATGAGGCTACCGAGCGCGGGGGCCTGATTTCGGGTTGGGCGATGTTCGGTGAGGCGACCGATGGCTACGGTTGGCGGATGGCTTTCACGAATCGACGAATCGTTACCGGTCACGATGAAACCGGTGCTCCGGTGATCATCTCCGACGGGCCGGCGGCGCCGAGTTTCCTGGGCCGGACCACGGCCAGCATGTGGTACGTGGCCCAGCGTCCCGTCTCCGTGAACGACGGCGGTGATGAGCCGGAGGGCATGACCGATTTTGTTCCTCCTCCCGGTGGGATTTCGTGGCGGTTCTTCACCCTGAAGCCTTCGGGCGGCAAGGCCATCGGCCCCACCGACGACCCCCGCTTCGACCAGGACCGCGTCGGCTTCCATGCCACCCCCACCATCGACTTCATCGAGATCATCTCGGGCCAGATCCGGTTGGAGCTGAACGACCATTGGGTGGAACTGGGCGCGGGCGACTGCGTTATCCAGCGGGGCACCTGGCATCGGTGGATCGTGATCGGCGACGAGCCCTGCCGGTTCAGTGCCATCATGCTGGCCAGTGCCGACGGCGACGATCCCGGCTTCGCCGGCGCATCGACCGGCACTGCGGGGCCCCGCCGGGTGGTCACCGATGGTGACGGGGTGTGCGCCGACGGCCCGCCCGGCACTGCCACCCAGTCTGATGGGGGACTGTTGACCGCCGAGCTGTGGCACACCTTCGCCCCAGTAGCCAGCGACCTCCAAGGCGGTGACGGCGCGGTCTCGGAGATGCAGCTCAACCCGCCCGGCGGGGGAGTCACTTGGAAGCAGGTGACCATCCCGGCGGCGATGGCCGACCGAGCCGCGCTGATGCACCAAACCCCCACCATCGACTTCGTGCGGATCGCCGAGGGCACCGTTGACCTCGAGCTTCCCGGCCAACCGCCGACGCACCTCACCGCGGGCGACTGCGTGATCCAGCGGGGCACCGAGCACGCCTGGCGCAACACGGGCGACGGCCCGTTCACCCTCTCGGCGGTGATGATCGGGGTTGGCGGTGGCGCTTGACAAACGCCACATTCGTTTTGAGCGGCTGGACTTGGGGGCGGTGGTCCACGAGATGCTGACCCTGGCCGCCCGGGGCGACGGGAAGGGGTGGATGAACGTGCAGCCGGTGGTGGCTGATGAGGATCGGCCCCCCGAGTCGCCCATCTTCAAGCTGTTCACGGCGAAGGGGCCGGCTGTTCCGCTGGGCACCTGGGTGCCGGGCCACCCTTACCGGGACAAGTGGCAGCCCGCCTCGGTGGGCTTGCAGCACGCCGGCGGGCGGCACGCCTCAAAGCTGCTGGAGGAGCGGGGGGTGACCGAGCCCGAAGGCTGGAACCGGCGCCAAGACCACATCAAGCGGGGATTGGTCTACGAGCTGCCCGAAGGCCAAGACCCGAAGGTGGCGCTGGAGTTCTTGGTGGATGCCATGGCCCAGTTGGTTGAGTTCCCGCTCAGCGGGCGCTGGCTGGCGATTGTCTTGACCCAGCGCTAGCTGGTGCCGAGCCGGTCGGCGGCGTCCTTCTTGAGTTGGTCCTTGGCCACCTTGCCGCCTGAGGAACGGGGGAGGGAATCGACGACGAAAAGGTACTCGGGCCACCACTCCCGGGACACGCCCCGGCTGGCCAAATGCTCCCGGAGTTCGTCCAAGTCCAAGCCGGTGCCGGGAGCCAGCTCCACGTAGGCGGCCACCCGCTCACCGAATACGGGGTCGGGGGCGGCCACTGCGGCCACCATGGCCACTGCCGGATGGGTCATCACCTCGTCTTCCACTGCGGGGGCGCTGATGTTCTTGCCCCCTCGGATGATGAAGTCCGATGTGCGGCCCACCACCCGCAGGTAGCCGTCGTCGTTGATCTCCACGATGTCGCCCATCAGCATCCGGCCGTCATCGGTCATCAGCTCGGTGTTGGCCTTGGCATCGTCGTAGTAGCCCAGCGCGGTGGCCGGTCCCCGACAGGCGGGCTGGCCTTGGCCCCGCAGCTCGGGCAGCCGCTGGCCGTCGTCGGGGTCGTACAGGGCGCAGTCCATCTCAGGCTCGCACTTGCCTCCGGTGCGCAGCCGGGCCGACCGGGGGTCGCTCAAGCGGGTACCGCTCAGCATCCCGGTCTCGTTGGAGCCGTAGAAGTTCAACACCGTGCAGCCGGTGCGGTCCTCGAACTCGGCGGCCCGCTGATAGGGGATGGCCTCGCCCCCGGTGAACATCAGCCGCAGCGACGACAGGTCGTGGTGGTCGAAGGCGGGGGAGTTGAGCATCATGATGAACTGAGTGGTCACCGCGCACAGCACGGTCACCTGCTCGGCCTCGATGAGCCGGATCAGTGCCGCGGCGTCGAAGTCGGCCATCACCACGGTGGGCACGCCCAAGATGGTGGGGGTGTAGTGGGCGGTCCACAGCCCGAAGCCGAATGGGGCGGGCACCGGCACGCAGAACACCTCGTCTGCGCCCAGGCCGCTATACTCCACCGCCTTCTGGTGGAAGTAGAACCAGCGGTTGTGGGTCTGCATCACGCACTTGGGAAGGCCGGTTGTTCCCGAGGTTGAGTTCAGCAGGCACAGCTCGGAGGCCCCCAGGCGGCTCGATTCGACGGCTTCGGCGAAGCCGGACACCGACTCTGGTGGAGGAGCGGGGTCGCCATTCAGAAGCAGGGCCGCATCCTGGCCGGGGCCGTCGATGACGATGTGGCGGGCGAGAGCAGGCAGGTTGCGCCGCAGCTCGGCCACCGCGTCCGTGGCCGGTTGTCCCCGGTGGTCGGCGCTGGTGATGATTCCCCGAGCCCCGGACTTCTGGACGAGGTGGGCGATCTCTGCTGGCCCGGCTCGGTGGCCGATGCCCATGACCACCGCCCCGGCCTTGTCAGCACCGGTGAACGCAGCGTGGACCGCGGCGCTGTCTGGCAAGATCACCGCCACCCGGTCGCCCCGTTCCAGCCCTGCGGCCAATAGCGCAGCCGCCACCCGATCCGACAGTCGGTCGTAGCCCGCCCAGGTGGTCCGGTCGATGCTTCCCTGTGCGCCCTCTGCCTCACCGGTTGGGCGGCTCCATGTGACATACGCAGTGTCATCAGGCCGCTCAACCGTGTTGCGCCGGATCAGATCAGTGGGAGTGTCGTGTCCCCACCAGCCCGCCGCCACATAAGCAGCAGCCACCTCAGGATCAGCAGCGAGGCCGTTCAAGGACATTCCTCATCTTCAGAATATTTCAATATATATACAGCTTTGTTGGCAAACGTAATGTCCACCCATACAATACTAAGGGCCGCACCGGGCCTCGTGCACAGGCCCGGTGCGGCCCTAGGAGAAAGCGATGCTCTCTCCTCAAGGGGCTGCCCGGTTGGTCGGGGCGGTGCCAGATTTGACACCCCACCGCGGGGGTTCGAGTCCCCCCAGCTCCACCGAGGGCATCCTACCCAGACCATCAGCGGACGACAACAACATTCCGGCAGAAACTGATGCCGGTCAGACGGGTTTCAGAAGCTGTCAGGGTCGGCAACCACCGAGTCGGGCACCGGGTGGCGGAACAGGTCGCTGGCGTTAGCCCAGCAGATGCGAGCCACCTCGTCGGTGGAAATGCCAGAAAGCTGTTGGCGGAGTAACTCCTGGGTGTTGGGCCAGGTGGAGTCGGCGTGGGGGTAGTCGGACTCCACCATCAGGTTCTCCAGGCCGATGTAGTGGCGCTGGTCGAAGGCCGAGGGGTCGTCGATGGCGCAGAACCAGAAGTTGCGGCGCAAGGTGTCGGCGGGGGAGAGCTCCACGTCGTTCCAGGTGCCGTACATGGAGTCGTACTTGCGGACGTGCTCCAGGCGGTCCAGAAGCCCGGCCACCCAGCCGAGGCCCCCTTCGCTGAGGGCGATCTTGATCTTGGGGAAGCGCACCGGGATCTTGGAGTACAGCCAATCCACCGCGGCGAACATGGCGTAGCCGAAGAACAGCACCCCCACGGTGTCGGAGGGGGCGTCGGGGGCGGTGGCCGGCGAGGTGCCCGACGAGCCGACATGCAGGCACACCACCGTCTCGGTCTCCTCACAGGCGGCCATGATCGGGTCCCAGTGGCCGGAGTGCAGCGAGGGGAACCCCAACGAGTGGGGGGCCTCGGAGAAGCTGATGGCCCGATAGCCCCGCTCGGCGTTGCGGTACACCTCGGCCGCGCCCACCTCGGGGTCGAGGAAATAGGTGATCTGGCAGGGGATCATGCGGTCGGGATAGGCCCCGGACCATTCCTCGATGTTCCAGTCGTTCCAGGCCCGCACCGCAGCCAGGGCCAGGTCGGGGTCGTCGGTGAGCTGCTGGAAGCGCTGGCCGCAGAAGCCGGGCAGAAACGACGGGAAGCACAGCGAGGCGTAGACCCCGTTGAGGTCCATGTCGGCGATCCGGGCGTCGATGTCCCACGCCCCCTGCCGCATGTCGGCAAAGCGAGTGGGGTCGAAGCTGTACTCGCTGACGGGGCGACCGGCCACGGCGTTGAAGCCCACGTTGGGCAGCGAGTGGCCGGCATACAGCCAGGTCTCCGACCCGTCGTCGAGGGTGACCACCCGGGGAGCGTCGTCGGCGTACTTGGCCGGGAACCGGTCGGCGAAGGCACCGGGGGGCTCCACGATGTGGTCGTCCACCGAGACCACCGGCGTCCACCGGGCGGCCCGCTCTGGCTCGGGCAGAAACGTCACCTGGCCCTTGACGTTCTGAGTGAACGAGGTGTCAGCGGTGAGATCGTCGAGCGAGATGGCCATGACCAAGCTTGCCGCGATTCAGCCCGGCTGGGCCACTGAGAGTCGCACTTGGAGGTCGGTGAAGCTGGGAGGCCCGAGGCCGTCGCTGCAATGCAGGGCCAGGTGCCGCTCGCTGGTTTCGACGATCATGCCGGCGTTGCCCAGCCAGGCCGTTTCGAGTCCGCCCAGATCCCAGGCGTTCCAGACCTCCAGGCGCCGGGCCTTGGCCCCGCACACAGTGAGCTCCACCTCGACAGGGCTGGTGTCCGACCACAGTGAGATGATCTCGGACGCAGCGCCATGGGCCTCAAGATGACCGTTGACCGCAGCCAGCTTGAGGGCTTGGCGACGGTCGGTTCGGGCGCCGATCCGCTCTACCCGCACCCTGGTGCCCTCCGACACCGCCAACCGCAACAGCGGCCGGACGTCGTGCCCCCGGTGCGAAACGGTCTCAGCCCCGTCGGCAAATTGGTCGCTGAGCGTAAGGCCGGAGGTCATGGCCGGGCGAAGGGGTCGAGGCCTTGGTCGCCCCAGGTGGGGGTGGGATTGCGCTTGGTGGCCCAGCAGTAGCGCAGCATGGGCTCGGGTAGGCTCAAATCCTCGATGGTGCTGGTGCGGGGATTGAAGCGCTGGGGGGCCTGGCCGACGGCCATCAGCGTCCGATTGTCCTCCCCGAACACTGCCGAGGATCGGCGCTCGGACAGGTTCTTCCAATAGCGCCGTCGCACCGCCGTGATCGAGGGGGGCGTTCCCCGGGGGGTGAGCTTGAAGACGGAGTCGCCCGCCTGCCACTGCCCGGGGGGCGATGGCTCCGCTGGCTGGGGGGCGGGGTTGAGGGCCGGATATTCGGGGGGCGCCTCAGGGAGAGGTCCTGCGGGGGCCACGGGCTGCTCGATGGCGGCGGGTTCGGCGGGCGCCTCCGGGGCGTGATCGCCGGGGTCTGGGACTGGGCTGGCGTCGTGGCCCTCCGGGCCGAGCGGGGCATCGACCATCAGCCATGCGGGCGTGCCGGTGGTGCGGGGGCGGAACGTGCGGCGGACGGGCTTTCCCATCCAATCCAAGATGATGGCCAAAGTGGCCAGCGCCAGCATGATCAGCAGAAAGACGAAGAAGACGGCAACTGAGGACATAGCGGTAAGGGCTGATTCTACGGGAGTCCGCCGAAATCCGGTTGCTTCGTGGTGCAAGGATGGGCACCACGATGTCGATGTACGACCGCGCGAATCCGGGCAACGGGCCGCTGGCTGGCCTGCGGGTGATCGATCTCACCCGGGCCCGGGCCGGCCCCACCTGTACTCGGCAGCTGGCCGACATGGGCGCTGAGGTGATCTGCGTGGTCGATCCCCAACGCCGGTTGTTGACCGGCTCTGACCATCACAACCTCCAGCGCAACAAGTGGTCGATGGTGCTCGACCTGGCCGATGACCGGGCCCGAGAGGCGTTGTACCGGCTGGCCGACCGGGCCGACGTGGTGGTGGAGAACTTTCGGCCCGCGGTCAAGGACGGCCTGGGCATCGGCTACGAGGTGTTATCGGCCCGCAATCCCCGGCTGGTGTACGCCAGCATCTCCGGCTTCGGACAGGAGGGGCCGTACGCCAACCGTCCAGGGGTGGACCAGATCGCCCAGGGGCTGAGCGGGCTGATGAGCGTGACCGGACCGCCGGGGAGCGGGCCGTGGCGGGTGGGGATCGCCGTCTCCGACACCGCGGCGGGCACGTTCCTCACCCAAGGGGTGCTGGCCGCGCTCCTGGCCCGGGAGCGCACCGGGCGGGGCCAGTGGGTCCACACCTCGCTGCTGGAGGCGGCTATCAACTTCATGGACTTCCAGGCCGTGCGCTGGTTGACCGAAGGCGAGGTTCCGCCCCAGGAGGGAAACACTCATCCGACGGTCGTGCCGATGGGCCTGTTCGCCACCGCCGACGGGCAGGTCAACGTCGCCCCGATGGGCCGATGGGAGGCCTTTGCCGAAGCGCTGGGCGCTCCCGAGTTGGTGACCGATCCCCGGTTTGCCGATCAGGACACCCGCACAGCCCACCGCAGGGAATTGAACGAGATCATCGAACAGCGCATGGTCACCGCCACTACCGCCAAGTGGGTGGAGCGGCTCAATGCCGCGGGGTGCCCGTGCGGGCCGGTGCTGGCGGTGGACGAGACGTTCGCCGATCCCCAAGTGGAGCATCTTAACGTCTTCTCCATGGTTCCCGGCCCCGACGGCGGTGAGATCGCCGCGCTGCGACTTCCCTTGACGTTTTCCCACACCCCGGCCGCAGTGGGAGACGGTCCCGTTCACCCCAACCACCACACTCGCGAGATCCTGGCCGAGTTGGGCTACGACGACGCCGAGATCGCCGCGCTGGCGGCCAGCCCCGACTGACTCTGGATCAGGGCAGGCGGGCGAGGAGGTCCAGCAGCAGTTCGTAGAAGCCGTCGGAGTCCACTTCGGTGATGAACTGGCAGTTGGCAGGCCGGTCGGTGACGTTCCACCAGTCCACCACGGTCATGCCCGCGGTGAGGGGCGAGTCGGTCTCCACCTCCACGTTGCAGTGGCGGCCCCGGTAAAGGTCGGGGCGCAGCAGATAGGCGATCACGTTGGGATCGTGGAGGGGGCCGCCGGTGGTGCCGTACTTGTCCACGTCGAAGCGCTCGTAGAAGTCCAGCATTCCGGCGGCGGCGATCCCGGTGCGGGTGCCGAGGGCCCGAACCTGGTTGACCCAGGCGTCGGCCATCAGCGCCTTGTGGGTCACGTCGAGAGGCAGCAGGGTGACCGGGGCGCCGCAGTGCAGGACGATTTGGGCCGCATCGGGGTCGACGAACACGTTGAACTCCGCGGTGGGTGTGGTGTTGCCCCCGCCGAAGAACCCGCCGCCCATGCAGACGATCTCCCGGATGTGGCGGGCCGTCTCGGGAGCGGTCTCCAACACCATGGCCACGTTGGTCATCGGTCCCACCGGGCAGATGGTGATCTCCCGCTCGCCGGCGGCCAGCAGCGTCTCGATCATCCAATCCACCGCGTGCTGGGGCTGGAGGGCGCCGGCGGGATCGGGCAGGTCAGCCCCGTCGATGCCAGTCTTGCCGTGGACGTGCTCGGCGGTGACCAGTTCCCGGTGCAGCGGACGGTCGCAGCCGGCGAACACCGGCACATCGGGGCGGCCGGCCAGCTCGACGAGGATGAGGGCGTTGCGGGCGGTCAGCTCCAACGGCACATTGCCGGCCACCGCGGTTACGCCCAGCACCTCCAGCTCGGGGGCGGCCAAAGCGGCCAGGATGGCGATGGCGTCGTCTTGGCCGGGGTCGGTGTCGATAATGATCGGTCGGGGGATGTCGGCTGGGGATTGGTTCATCGCTTTCGTCCTGCTCTGGTGGTGGCAGCGGCGTGGGCCGCTTGCTCGAAATCGTCGTCCAAGGGCGCCAAGTCCACCGTGTATCCGGCATGGTCGAGGGCCCAGCCCAGCAGGGTATCGGCCAGCCAGGGGTTCTTGGGCAGAAGCGGCCCGTGCAGGTACGTCCCCACCCGTCGGCCGGCCACCGCGCCCTCGCAGCTGTCGTCCCCATTGTTGCCGTGTCCCCGGCGCAGGTGGCCGAGCGGGGTACACCCCCCGCCCAGATGGGTGCGCCCGGCGTGGTTCTCATAGCCGACCACGGTGCGGGTCTCGCCGTTGAGGGTCACGTCCAGCACCACGTCGCCGATCAGACGGCGGTTTCCCGCTGTGGTCTCCAAGTCGAGCAGACCGATGCCGGGCATCCGCTGGCCGTCGGCCGCGGTGTAGCCGTGGCCCAAGAGCTGGTAGCCCCCGCAAACGCCCAGCACCACGGCCCCGTCGCTCGCCGCGTGGCGCAGCGGCTCGGTCTTGTGGGCCAAATCCTCGGCCACCAGCGCCTGGTCGCGGTCTTGGCCGCCGCCCAGGTAGTAGAGATGGCAGTCGGCGGGGATGGGGTCGCCGAGCCCAGCCTCTGCGACCTCCAGGGACAGCCCCCGCCATTCCAGGCGGCGACGGAACACCGCGATGTTGCCCCGGTCGGCGTAGATGTTCAGGTGGTCCGGGTACAGATGGCAGAGTCTGACCCCGGTGCGGCTGGCGCTCATTCGTCCTCCCAGAAGGCGGGGACGAGGCCCCGGTCGGCCAGCACGGCCTGGAACTCAAGCAGGGCGGTGTAGGTGGGCAGCACGTAGAGGTCGCCGCCTGAGCCGCTAGCCCCCAAAGCAGCGTCGAGCGCGGCGGGGACTGAAGGGACGACCGACAGGCGCTCGGGATCGAATCCGGCGTAGCGGAATCGCAGCGCCATGTCGTAGGCGCGGTCGCCGCTCACCGTGAGCGACGCCAGGCGGTCATTCTCCAGCAGCAGTTCGTAGTCCACGTCCCAAATCCACGACACGTCCTGCCCGTCGGCGGTGCGGTCGTTGAGCAGCACCAGCAGATGCAGCCGATGGTCTTCCAGCAGCATGGTGCGGATGTTCTCGTTGGCGCCGGCCGGGTTCTTGGCCAACAGTGTGGTCACCCGCACCGTGCCGATCTGGGTGCGCTCCGCCCGCCCGAACGCGGCCTCCCGCTTGGCCAGCGCGGGGGCGATGGCCTCGGGGACCAGGGCGAGGGCCGACGCCGTGGCCGTGGCGGCGAGGGCGTTGTAGGAGTTGTGCATGCCGGGCAGGCGCAGCGAGAACTCGATTGGCCCCGCAGGGGTGGCGATGGCCAGCCGCTGGCCGTCCAGGCCGTGCAGCTCCACCCGGAGGGCTCGGACGTCGGGCCGGGCCCGGGACCAGTCGCACTCCGGGCACGACCACCGGCCGAGGTGGGCGATGGTGACCATGTCGTAGTGCAGCGGAGCGGCACAGCTCCGGCACTCGGTGGTGTCGGCGGCATGGGGCAGCCGGTCGCGACCCACCCGGGGGTCCTCGATGCCGTAGGACACGGCGTTGGGGTGCTGGGCGGCGACCTCGGCCACCGCGGGATCGTCGGCGTTGTAGATCACGGTGGTTGCCGGGTCGAGACTGCCCACCGCTTCTCGCCAGCGATTGACGAGGTGCTCGAGTTCGCCGTAGCGGTCGAGTTGGTCCCGGAACAGGTTCATCAAGGTGACCACCCGGGGCCTGGTCTGGGCCATCAATCCCGGCAGGGCCGCCTCATCGACTTCGAACAGGGCCACCTCGGCCCCGTTGGCACCGAGCAGCGCGGTGGCCACCCCCCGCTCCAGGTTCGATCCCGCGGTGTTCGCCACCACCGCGGTTCCCGAAGCGTCGAGAGCGGCCCGGATGAGGCGGGCGGTGGTGGTCTTGCCGTTGGTTCCCGAAAGGAGGATCACGCCGCCGGGGATCGCGAGGGCCATCTCCGCGGTGGCCTCGGGCCGCAACCGGTTGAGCACCAAGCCGGGCAGGGTGGTTCCTCCGCCCCGCCCCAGCTTCTGGGACAGCCGTCCTGCTCCCCGGGCCACACCGGCGGCCAATCCCTGAGGCAGCGACGGCATCCTCATAGTGATGTATTACTACCGAAAGCGGCGGAAGAAATCGCGGATGTCATGAGCCAATGCCTCGGGCTCCTCCATGGCTGCGAAGTGGCCTCCCTCGGCCATGTCGGTCCAGTGGACGATGTTGTAATTGCCCTCAAACCAATGCCGGGGGGCTTGCATGATCTCCATGGGGAAGTTGGCCATCCCCAGCGGGGTGCTGAGAGGACCGCCCAATCCGGCCGCACCCGGTCGCAAGGTTTCGTAGTACATGCGGGCCGACGATCCCCCAGTGGCGGTGAACCAGTAGAGCGAGATGTTGGTGAGCAGGCGGTCGCGGCTCACCGCTGACTCGATGGTGCCGTCATTGTCGGTCCAGGCCAGGAACTTCTCAGCGATCCAGGCCAACTGCCCCACAGCAGAGTCGGTCAGGCCGTAGGCCAGGGTTTGGGGTTTGGTGCTTTGGATCTGCATGTAGCCCGCGCCCTCGGTGAAGTAGAGGTTGGCCCGGGCCATTCCGGCCTGCTCGGCCTCGGTGAGCTCGCCCGGACCGTCTTCGGGGGCCGCGGCGAACAGGAAATTGACGTGGACGGCCTCGCAGTGGTCGGGGTCATGGCGTCCGATGTTCTGGGAGATCATCGAGCCCCAGTCGCCCCCCTGGGCCCCGTACCGACCGTATCCCAACCGCGCCATCAGCTCGGCGAACGCCTTGGCGGTGCGGGCGGTGTCCCATCCCCGGTCGGCAGTCGGCCCCGAGAAGCCGTATCCCGGCAGGGAGGGGGCGACCACGTGGAAGGCATCGGCAGGGTCGTCGGGCTCGGTCAGCGGACCGATCATGTCGAGGAACTCCACCACCGAGCCGGGCCATCCGTGGCTGATGACCAGCGGATAGGCATCGGGATGGGGCGAGCGCTGGTGGATGAAGTGGATGTTCTGGCCGTCGATGGCAGTGGTGAAGTGGTCGAGTTCGTTCAGCTCTGCCTCGGCGGCCCGCCAGTCGAACTCGTCGGTCCAGTAGCGGGCCAGCTCTTGGATGTAGCCCATCTCCGCGCCGTAGTCCCAGCCGGCATCGGGAAGCTGGTCGGGCCAGCGGGCATCGCGCAGGCGGCGATGGAGGTCTTCCAGCGCGGCGTCGGATATCTCGACGGTGAACGGGGTGATCTCAGACATGGGGCTCCTCAGGTTGGTGCTCGGTATCAGTCGGGGGATCGGGGGATCAGCCCGGCGTTGTCCCGGGCCCGCTTCAAGGTCGCGGCGGCCACCTCGCGGGCTTTGTCGGCGCCGGCAGCCAGCAGCCGGGCGATCTCCGCCGGGTCGGACGACAGCTCGCGGTATCGCTCCCGGATGGGCGCGAGCAGTTCGATCACCGCGTCGGCGGTGTCGGCCTTGAGCGGCCCATACTGGGCGTAGTCGTCCGCTGCCGATTCGGGGGTTCGCCCGCTGGCTGCGGCCAGGATGCCCAGCAGATTGGACACCCCCGGCTTGGACTCCGGGGCGTAGCGCACTTCGTTGTCGCTGTCGGTTACCGCCCGCTTGAACTTGCGGGCCACCGACTCGGGTTCCTCCAGCAAGCCGACGGTGCCGGGGGACTCCATCGACTTCGACATCTTGTCGGTGGGGTTCTGGAGGTCCATCACCCGGGCGCCGGCTTCGGGAATCACATGCACGGGTACCACGAAGGTCTCGCCGTAGCGGTGGTTGAAGCGCTCGGCGATGTCGCGGCAGAGCTCGATGTGCTGGCGCTGGTCGTCGCCCACCGGCACCAGGTCGGTGTCGTACAGGAGGATGTCGGAGGCCTGAAGGGCGGGGTAGGTGAACAGCCCGGCCGACACGAACTCGGACCGGTCGGACTTGTCCTTGAACTGGGTCATGCGGCGCAGTTCGCCGAAGCCCACCGTGCATTCCATCATCCAGGCCAGCTCGGCGTGCTCGCTCACCGCGCTCTGCACGAACAGCGTGGAGCGGTCCGGGTCGATTCCCGCCGACAGCAGCAGGGCGGCCGCGGTCAGGGTGTTGTCCCGCAGCTCGGCCGGATCGGGAGCGGTGGTGAGGGCATGGAGATCGACCACGCAGTACACCCCGTCGTGCTCGTGTTGCAGGGCGACCCAGTTGCGCACTGCCCCCAGGAAATTGCCCAAGTGCATGCCGCCAGACGGCTGGATTCCCGAGAATGAACGAGCCACGCCGGTCAAAATACCGTTTGGCGCCGCCCAAAGACGTGCCAATAGCCACTCAGGCCCCAAAAGCTCAAAGCCCAACAGGGCGGGTTCTACACTTGGCGGGTGACCGCATTGGTGAGAACGGAGGTGTCCGAAGGGCCGTTCGAAGTGCGAACCGAGATTTTCGAAGGCCCCTTCGACCTGCTGTTGCACCTCATCTTGCGAGACGAGGTCGACCTCTACGAGGTGAGGGTGGGCGACATCGTGGATGCCTACCTGGCCGAGCTCGACCGCATGGAGCAGCTCAATCTGGAGGTGGCCACTGAATTCCTTCTGATCGCGGCCACGCTGGTCCAGCTGAAGAGCAGCCGCCTGCTCCCCGACCCCGAGTCGCTGGATTTGGACGAGGAGCTGGCTCTCTGGTCGGAGCGCGACCTGCTGCTGGCCCGCTTGCTTGAGTGCCAGACCTTCAAGGCCGCCGCCCAAGCCCTCGAGCAGTTGGTCGCAGTGGCGGGTCGGGGCCTGCCCCGCACCGCGGGACCCGACGAGCGATACCTCGAATTGGTGCCTGATTTTCTGGAGGGGGTCGGCCCCGACGACCTCCGGGCCGCGCTCCTGCGAGCCACCTCGGCACGGCCCACGCCCCGGGTGAACACCAGCCACATCACCGACATACCCATCAGCGTGGATGAAATCACCGCCGACCTCATGGCTCGGCTGCCCGACATCGGAACGGTGGGATTCCGAGAGCTGACCGACGGCCTGGAGACCGGCATCGAGGTGGTGGTGTACTTCCTGGCCGTGCTCGAGCTCTACAAGCGGGGCTTGGTGGACGTGTTGCAGGCCACGACCTTCGGCCGCATCGCCATCACCTGGAGCGGCGAGGCCGACATCGACGAGCCGCTGGTAGGAGTGGACGCTTATGAGGGATGACAGCCGGGACCACAACGACGAGGCCCGCCAAGCGGTGGAGGCCATGGTGATGGTGGCCGAGGAGCCGGTCCCGCCGGGTCTCATGGCCCAGCTCATCGAGATCCCCATCGGCCAGGTGGAGGCCATCTGCGCCCAATTGGCCGAGGAGTACCGGGCCGAGGGCCGGGGATTCGAGCTGGTCCGGGTGGCCGGCGGCTACCGCTTCCGCAGCCATCCTGACGCCGAGTCGTACGTGAAGCGGTTCGTGGTCAGCGGCCAGAGCTCCCGCCTCTCGTCGGCGGCGCTGGAGACCCTGGCCATCGTGGCCTACAAGCAACCGCTGTCTCGGGCCCAGGTGTCGGCCATTCGGGGAGTGAACGCCGAAGGGGCCATGCGCACGCTCCAACAGCGGGGCCTGGTGCAGGAGGTGGGCCGGGACCCCGGTCCGGGCAACGCCCGCCTGTTCGCCACCACCTCGGCATTCCTGGAACGGCTGGGGCTCGACTCCATCGACGACCTGCCCCCGCTGGTCGACTTCGTGCCCGGCGCCGAGGTGATAGAGGCCTTGGAGACCAGCCTGATGGCCGACAGTCGCCCCACGTTGGAGACGGACAGCGGCAGCGACCCCTCGGTCTCAGCAGCAGGATCGGACAGCGCCGTCAACGGCGCTTCGGCAGGGTGAGCGAGGCAGAGCGGATCCAGAAAGTCCTGGCCGCAGCCGGTGTGGCCAGCCGCCGGGCAGTCGAGGAGATGGTGGCCGACGGCCGCATCAGGGTGAACGGGCAGCGGGCCCGGCTGGGCCAGCGGGTCGATCCCGAGCGCGACACGGTGGAGGTGGACGGTATTCCGGTGGGCCTGCGGGCCGATCTGGTGTACTACCTGTTGAACAAGCCGATTGGCGTGGTCACCACTGCGTCCGATCCCCAGGGGCGCCCCACGGTGGTTGATATGGTGCCCGGCGATCCTCGGGTGTTTCCGGTGGGTCGCCTCGATGCCGACAGCGAGGGGCTCTTGTTGCTCACCAACAACGGCGATCTGACCCACCGGTTGACCCATCCGTCCTTCGGGGTCGACAAGGAGTACCTGGCCCACGTGGAGGGCCGCCCCCGCCGGGGGGTGCTGAGACGGCTGCGCGATGGCGTGGAGTTGGACGACGGGGTGGCAGTGGCGGGGGCGGTTTCGCTGCCCGAACCATCAGTCATCCGCATCGTGGTCCACGAGGGCCGCAACCGCCTGGTCCGGCGGATGTGCGAGGCCGTGGGCCATCCCGTGATTCGCCTGGTCCGCACGCGGATCGGCCCGCTGGCTGACCGGAAGCTCCCGCCGGGCCAGTGGCGGGAGCTGAGCGGGAGCGAAGTCCGGGAATTGGAGCGCCACGGGAAGGGGCTGGCGAGTATCTGAGTTCAGGGCCATGAGCTGGTGTCGGTACAATTTCAGCCGTGAGCAGCGCCGTCCGCGCCCTGCGGGGCGCCACCACCATTGACGACGACACCCCAGAGCAGATCCAAGAGCGGATCATCGCGCTGTTGACCGAGCTGTTCGACCGCAACGACATCAACCACGACGATCTGATCAGCATCATCTTCACCGCCACCTCCGACATCAACTCGGCCTTCCCGGCTGCTGCGGCCCGAGTGTTCGGCCTCGGCGATGTGCCGCTGCTGTGCGCTCAGGAGCTGGACATCGACGGCGGCACGCCGTGGTGTCTGCGGGTGCTGATCCACCTGAACACCGAGCGGGGACGAGAGGAGCTGCATCACATCTACCTCGAAGGCGCACAGGGCCTGCGCGACGATCTCCCCGCGTGATGGCGACCGGCGACGCCCCTCCACGGGCGGCCATAACCGGCAGCGGGGGACCGGCGGAATCCGGCACTGCGGCCATTATCGGCACCGGGCTCATCGGTGGCTCCATTGGAATGGCCTTGCGGGAGCGGGGCTGGTGGGTTACCGGGACCGATCAGGACGAGGCGGTGGCGGCCGAGGCGTTGAGCCGGGGGGCGCTGGATGCGGTGGGGCCGGCACCTGATGCCGACATCACGTTTGTGGCCACCCCGGTCGGAGCGGCCGCGGCCGAGGCTCGCAAGGCCTTGGCGGTCGGCGGCGGGCCGGTTACCGATGTCGGCAGCGTCAAGGGGCCCATCGTGGCCGCGGTGGACAACCCCCGCTTCGTGGGCGGCCACCCCATGGCCGGCAGCGAGCAGGAGGGGGTGGCCGGCGCCCGGGCCGACTTGTTCCAGAACGCGGTGTGGGTGCTCACCCCCACCGATGACACAAGCGATGACTCCCTGGTTCGGATCCGCTCAGTGGTGGCCTCGCTCGGGGCCGATGTGGTGTCGCTGGCCCCGGAGCGCCACGACGCGCTGGTGGCGGTGGTCTCGCATGTGCCCCATCTCACCGCCGCCACGCTCATGGCTCTCGCCGATGAGCGCTCGGAAGAGCATCAGGTGATGTTGCGGCTGGCCGCGGGGGGATTCCGGGACATGACCCGCATCGCCTCGGGCCATCCGGGAATCTGGCCCGATATCTGCGACGAGAACTCGGAGGCCATCTGCTCGGTGCTGGACCGGTTCATCGAGGCGCTGGCCGACGTGCGCACCCTGGTGGCAAAGGGAGATCGGGGTGGGCTGTTGGAGTTGCTGGAGCAGGCTCGAAGCGCAAGGGCGCACTTGCCCTATGGCTTGGATCGAGAAGTGTCGCTGGCCGAAGTCAGGGTGCCGATCTTCGACCGGCCCGGCGAGCTGGCCCGCATCACCAGCCTCACCACCGACATCGGGGTGAACATCTTCGACTTGGAGATCGCCCACTCAGTGGAAGGCGGCCAGGGCGTGGCCATTTTGGTGGTCAACGACGAGACGGCCGATGGCCTGCTGGCGGCCCTGAGAAAACAGGGCTATGCCCCGTCGTCCAGAGTCTTGTCGTGAGGGCGCTGCGGGGGTATTCGAGCGCGGGGGACTGGTCGTGACCGCCATCACCGTTGAAGGGATGCAGCAGTTCACGGGGCGGCTTCGAGTGCCGGGCGACAAGTCGATCTCCCACCGGGCGTTGATGATCGCCGCCCTGGGCCAACGGCGGTGTGCCATCCGGGGCTTGTCCGATGGCGACGACGTGGTCCGCACTCGTCAGGCTGTCAAAGCGCTGGGTGCCCGAGTGGACGTCGCGGCATCGGGCGAGGTGAACGTCACCGGTGGACTGCACGGCGCCCGCGGCCCGATCGACCTGGGAAACTCCGGTACCGGCATCCGACTGATGGCCGGTTTGGTGGCCGGCTTCGACTTCGCCACCACGCTGGACGGTGATGCATCCATCCGCCAGCGGCCTATGGACCGGATCATCGAACCGCTCGCCGCCATGGGAGCGTCAATCAGGGGCAGCGGTGAGAAAGGCTCGCTGGCCCCGCTGACCATCGAAGGCCGTCCTCTGCGAGGCATTGACTACACCCTGCCGGTGGCCTCGGGCCAGGTGAAGAGTGCCGTGCTGCTGGCCGCCCTGCGGGCCAAGGGGCCGACCACGGTCCACGAGCCGGTGCCCACCCGGGCTCACACCGAGGAGATGCTGGCTGTCGCCGGGGTGAGGGTGGAGCGGGGGGATCGCTCGGTGACGGTGTGGCCGGGAGAAGTCGACCCCCCGGATGTGGATGTGCCCGGCGACCCGTCTCAGGCGGCGTTCTGGCTGGTGGGGGCGAGCCTGGCACCGGGTAGCGACCTCACCGTGGAGAACGTCTATCGCGGACCGGCCCGGGGAGGGTTCGTCGAGGTGCTGCGCCGCATGGGGGCCGACATAGCCGTAGATTCGGAATCGGGCGATATTCGGGCCTGCTCCAGCAAGCTCACCGGCACTCGTGTGACCGCAGAAGAGATGCCAGGCTGCATCGACGAGGTGCCCATTCTGGCGGTGGCCGCCGCGGCCGCGGATGGAATCACCGAGTTTGAGGGAATCGGTGAACTGCGGGTCAAAGAGACCGACCGGGTTGCCGCCATTGCCGAGATGCTCGACGTGCTTGGGGCAAAGTGCCAGATCAACGGCCATGTGCTGTCGATAACCGGAGTCGGTCGGACCCGAGGGCTGGGCGGCGGTACCGTGGTGTCTCGTGGAGACCACCGCATGGCTATGGCCGCTGCCATCGCCGGAGCAGTGGGTACCGGCTCAATGACCGTCGAGGGCTTTGAGGCGACCAACACCAGCTATCCGGGCTTCGCCCGCGATCTGGGGACCACTACAGGATGGATCCCATGAGCACTGCCGACGGGCAGTTGGCCGAGGACGTGAGGGTGATCGCCATCGACGGCCCGGCTGGGTCGGGCAAGTCCACGGTGGCCCGGCAGCTGGCTGATCGGTTGGGGCTGGAGTATCTGGACACCGGGGCGATGTATCGATCCGTGGCCTTTGCCGCAATGGCGCGGGGGGTCGACATGGCCGACACCGATGCCATTGTCGGCGTGGCCCGAACCAGCGACATCCAGGTTGAGAACACCACGGTCATGGTGGACGGGGTGGACGCCACCACCCAGATCAGAGGGCCGGAGGTGACCCGGTCGGTGAGCACGGTGGCGGCCATTTCCGGGGTTCGAGATGTGCTGCGGGTGCGCCAGCGGGCTTGGGTGCTGGAACGGGGCGGCGGCGTTTTGGAAGGCCGGGACATCGGCACGGTGGTGTTCCCCGACGCCGAGCTCAAGGTGTACCTGAGCGCCTCGGCCGCGGTCCGGGCCGAGCGGCGGGCGGGCGAGGTGAGCGCGCTGGACTACGAGACGGTGGCCGCCGACCTGGCAGCCCGAGACGCGGCCGACTCCACCCGCCAGCACGATCCGCTCACTCAAGCCCCCGATGCGGTACACATCGACACCACCGACCTCACCGTCGATGAGGTGGTGGATGAGCTGATCGCCCGATTGGCATGAATCAAGTCGATCTTCGCCCCGAGGAATTGGAGGTCAAAGGGCGAGTGGCGGGCGTGGTGTTCCACTTCTTCGTGCAAAGGCTGGCTCGGGCCGTGTTTGGGGCGTACTTCCGCTGCTACACCCGGGGGCGGCGCAATCTGCCCCGCAAGGGGGGTGTGGTCATTGCGCCCACCCACCGCTCCAACCTGGACACCCCACTGGTCGGAGCATCGGCAGGCCGTCCGCTGCGCTACTTCGCCAAGAGCGGCTTGTTCCGGGGTCGAGTCACCACCTGGATGCTGGTGACTATGGGCGCTTTCCCCGTCCGCCGGGACACCATTGACCGCAGCGCGCTGAAAGCCGCTCTGACGGTGTTGGAGGCCGGGGAGGCGCTGGTGGTGTTTCCCGAAGGCGAGCGCAAGTCGGGCCCTCGCATTCACCCGCTGTTGGACGGGGTGGCTTGGCTGGCGGCCAAAGCCCAGGTGCCGGTGGTGCCAGTGGCCATCGGGGCGACCGAGCGGGCCATGGGGATAGGGATTCGGATTCCCCGGCCTCGTCTCGTCCGACTCGTGTGGGGTGAGTCGCTGCCCCCGCCCGAGGTCGACGACCGGGGGAGGGTGAGCCGGGACGCGATGACCCGGTATTCCGACGAGCTGCGGGAGATCCTCCAGGGCATGTTCGACGGGGTTCAGCAGGAGTTGGGAATCCCCGTCTGGGATCGCCGAGACTCGGGTTAGGGCTGCCGGTCGCCTCAGCGGCTGGCGATCAAGCCGTCGAGCACGTCGCTGGCCGCCACCTTGCGGTCCACCATCGGCGTGGGCGACGGGGGTCCTCCCAGGCTGAAGGAGGCCAGCGAGCCGGAGGCCTCGATCAGGTCGCGAAGGTTTCTGGGCGGGGGGAAGTACTCGTCCTCGTCGGTGATCGATACCTCCTCGATGCCCTGGGCGGGGGCGAGGCGGTCGAGCACCTCGTTGATCAATTCCTCCGGTGCGGAGGCGCCGGCGGTGAGCCCCACCGCGCCGGAGATGTCGTCGGGCAGCTCGGCGGCCCGGTTCACCCGGTAGACGCGTTCGCAGCCCAACTCCCGGGCCAGCTTCTCCAGCGCCATGGTGTTGGAGGAGTTGGCCGAGCCGACAATCACCACGGTGCCGCACCGCTTGACGATGGCGGTCAGCGCAGCCTGCCGGTTGGTGGTGGCGAAGCACAGGTCGCTTCGCCCCGGTGTCCACATTTCGGGGAAGCGGTCTCGGGCCGCGTGCAGCACGCCCTCCCAGTCGCGGTGCGACAGGGTGGTCTGGGCCAACAGGGCCACCGGCTCATCGAAGTCGGGCAGGGCCTCCACCCCGGCGGTGTCCTCCACCGGGTGGATGGCCATGGGGGCCACCGCCATGGTGCCCACCGCCTCCTCGTGGTCCTCGTGGCCGACGTAGATGATTCTGTAGCCCTTGTTGGCCCGCACTTTGACCTCGTGGTGGACCTTGGTGACCAGCGGGCACACCGCGTCCACCATGTAGCTGGCCTGCTCGGTGGCCGCGGCCACCACCTCGGGGGCCGAACCGTGGGCCGAGAGCATGATGGGATAGCCGGGGGGAACTTCGGAGATGTCGTCCACGAACACCACACCGAGCTGCTCAAAGCGGCGTACCACCAGCTTGTTGTGGACGATCTCGTGATAGCAGTACACCGGCCCGTCAAAGGTGCGGACCAGCCAGGCCAGCGCCTTGATGGCCATCTCCACCCCGGCGCAGAACCCCCGGGGCGCGGCCAGGATTACCTTGTCTACATCCATTAGGAGGCCAATCTAGCCGCTAGAGCCTCGTATCCTTTCCGTTATGTCCGCGCCTCGGGTGACAGCGGTCGCCGATGGGTCGGTGGCTCAGCGATTCGGCCTGAGAGCCGGCGACGAGCTCCTCTCGGTAAACGGCTGCGTTCCCAAAGACGTCATCGAGTACCAGCAGTTGGTAGACGAGCCCGAGCTGAGCCTCGATGTCCGCCGCGACGGCATCGTGCTGGAGTTCGAGGTGCTCAAGAAGGCGGGAGAGCCGCTCGGGGCCCAAGTGGACTCGGCGCTGTTCGATCGGGTGCGCACCTGCGACAACCACTGCGAGTTCTGCTTCATCTACCAGCTCCCGCCCGGCCTGCGGCCCAGCCTGTATCTGAAGGACGACGACTACCGCCTCTCGTTCCTCTACGGAAACTTCACCACCCTGACCCGCTTCACCGAGGCCGACTTGGAGCGGGTGGTCACCGAGCGGCTCTCGCCGCTGAACGTGAGCATCCACGCCACCGACCCCGACGTGCGGGCCGCCATGCTGCGCAACCGCCGGGGGGCCACCAGCCTGCGCTGGTTGCGGGCGCTGCTCGACCACGGCATCGAGGTCCACGGGCAGGTGGTGGTGTGCCCCGACGTCAACGACGGCGAGGTGCTGGAGGACACCCTGGCCGGCGTGGCCGACGAGTACCCCGAGCTGGCCAGCGTCTGCGTGGTGCCCTTGGGCGTGTCCCGCCACACCTCCGAGCCTCGGCTTCGGCCCCACACCGAGGCCGAAGCGGTTGCGGTGGTCGAAGCAGTTCACGAGTGGCAGGTGGTCAACCGACAGGTGCTCGGCCGCCGCCTGGTGTTTGCCGCCGACGAGTACTACCTGCTGGCCGGGACCGGCTTTCCCGAACCGGAGGCCTACGAGGGGTTTCCCATGCACGAGGACGGCGTGGGCATGGCGGCCACACTGAGGATGGAGTTCTTGGGCCACACCCAGGGCGTCACCGGGACCCGGCCTGGCTTCTTCGCTTGGGTGGAAGGCGCGCCGGCCTCTGGATACCGGGCGCCTCGGTCCGATGGTTCGACGCCGATTGGGCTTCGGCCCCGCAAAGGCGCCCCGGTGGGGGTGGTCACCGGCGAGTACGGGGCGGCGGTGCTGGCCCCGCTGGTGGCCTCTTTGGGCCGCGACACCGTGCGGGTGGTACCGGTGGAGAACCGATTCTTCGGCGGCACCACCGCGGTGGCCGGTTTGCTGGTGGGCGAGGACATCGCCCGCACGCTGGCCAGCCAGCCCGAAGGCCACCGCTACCTGCTGCCCGATGTATGTCTGTCCCAGGGCATGTTCTTGGACGGCACCCGGCCCGCCGATCTTCCCCGTCCGGTGGAGGTGGTTCCCACCGACGGCGCCGCGTTGAGGAGGGCGCTCGATGGCTAGCTCGAGTCCCGGTGCCGCGTCCCCGGCGGTGTCCCACCCGCTGCCCACCGTGGCCATCGTCGGGCGGCCCAACGTGGGCAAGTCCACCCTCATGAACCGCATCCTGGGCCGCCGTGAGGCCATCGTGGCCGAGCAGCCCGGCGTGACCCGCGACCGCAAGGAGATGCCGGCCAGCTGGCAGGGCCGGGAGTTCACGGTGGTGGACACCGGGGGCTGGCTGCCCCAAGGAGCGGGCGACAACTCCTCGATGGACGCCAAGGTCTCGGCCCAAAGCGAGAAGTCGATGGAAGACGCCCACGTGGTGGTGATGGTGGTTGACTCCCAGGCTGGTATCACCGGCGACGACGAGGGGGTGGCGGGGAGGCTGCGGGGCCGGTCCGGCCCGGTGCTGGTGGCGGTCAACAAGGTGGACGACGAGGCCCACGAGAGCCTCATCTGGGAGTTCATCCGGCTGGGTTTGGGCGATCCGTTCCCGGTGAGCGCGCTCCACGGTCGGGGCGTGGGCGACCTGCTGGACGCGGTGATGGCCGCGCTGCCCGAGGAATTCGCCGAGGAAATCGAGGCTGGCTCTTCGCCGGAGGCTGCGGAGGACATGGTTTCGGTTTCCATCGTGGGCCGGCCCAACGCGGGAAAGTCCACCCTGTTCAACCGCCTCATCGGCGACGACCGTTCGGTGGTCCACGACCAGCCCGGCACCACCCGCGACGCCATCGACACCGTGGTGGAAACGGAGCTGGGGCCGATTCGGTTCGTGGACACCGCGGGCATGCGCCGTCGGGCCCGCATCGACCAGGCCGCCGAGTACTACTCGCTGCTGCGGGCGCTGACCGCCGTCGACCGCTCCGACATCGCCCTGTTGGTGGTCGACGCTACCGTAGGCGTCACCCACCAAGACCAGCGCCTGGCCGAGCGCATCGACGCCGCGGGCTGTCCCATCGTGGTGCTGCTCAACAAGTGGGACCTGCTCAACACCGAGGCTCGGGAGGCCATTGCCCTCGACATCGAACGCCGTCTGCACTTTTTGGGCGACGCCGCGGTGCTCCGGGTCAGCGCTTTGTCGGGGAGGGGATTGAACCGGCTTCTGCCCGAGCTTCGGGGGGTGATCTCCGAGTACCGGCGCCGCATTCCCACCCAGGCGGTGAACCGGGTGCTGCGCGACGCCCAGGCCGCCCATCCCGCCCCTGACGGCGCCCGAGTGCTGTATGCCACCCAGGGGGCGGCCGATCCTCCCACCTTCACGCTGTTCGCCAACCGGACCCTGCCGCGCACCTATCTGCGCTATCTGGAACGCCGCCTTCGGGAGGCGTTCGACTTGGGATCGGTCCCGGTGAAGCTGCGGGTGCGACGCCGCTCAGACCAGTAGTCGCCGGGAATTGGGCAAGAACTTCGCCCTTTTGCGGGGTAATCTTCGACGATGGAAACCCTCCTCCTGGTGCTCACCGCGGGGGTGTGCGCGGTGGCCTCGTGGGTGTTCGCGCGGTCGGCTCGGCACCGCTATCGGTTCCTGCTCCGGGTGGAGCACACCCATGCCGGTGTGGGGTACGACGAAGAGGGCGAGAGCGACTACGAGGCGGCCCACACCCTGGCTCAGTCCAGTTTCCGCCGCGACGCCCATTCAGCCCTGTTATACGCGGCGCTGACGGTGGCGGCCGCGGTGACCGCGGTGGTGGAATCACGGGCCGTGGCCGCGGTGTTGGCCCTGGTGGTGGTGCCCGCCCTGTTCCCGCTGTGGTGGGGGCGGCGCTCGGTGGCCGAAGCCCGGCTCACCCAGGAGCGGTTCGAAATGGAGCGCCGGGCCGAGGAAACGCTGAGCCAGGGCGACCTCGCTCCACGAGCCTGGGCTGATCGGCTGGCCCCCGACAATCTGCCCGACTTCGCGGGCTACGAGATGGGCCGGGTGTACCAGGCGGGCGAAGGGGTGATGGCCGGGGACTTCTTCGATGTGTTCCGGGTGGGTCCCACTCGGGTGGCAGCCGTGATCGGCGATGTGGCCGGAAGGGGCATCGAGTCGTCGATCACCGCATTCCAGGCCAAATATCTGCTCCGGGTGTTCTTGCGCCAATTCCGCGACCCGGCCCAGGCCCTGGAGGAGTTGAACGCCCAGATGTCCTCCATCGAGCGGGCCGAGGAGTTCATCTCAGTGGTGATCGTGGTGTTCGACACCGAGGCCCAGGCCATGCGGTATGCGTCGGCGGGCCACCCGGCGGCCTGGCTGTGGCACGAGCGGGAGGTGCAGCCGCTGCGGGCCACCGGTGCCCTGTTGATGCTCGACCCTGGCAGCACGTATTTCAGCCGGGAGATTCCCCTGGACTCCGGCGACATGGTGCTCATGTACACCGACGGCTTGGCCGAGGTGCGCTACGGCGACGCCCAATTCGGCGAGGACCGCATCGCTCAGCACCTGCGCCGCGATCCCACGGTTTCTCCCGATGTGCTGTGCAAGACGCTGCTGGAAGCGGCCCGAGATTTCGCCGACGGCACCATCGCCGATGATGTGGCCATCCTCGCCGTCCGCCGGGCCTGACCCAATGAAGCTAGGCTGACCCTTCGCAGGCTTGCCCAGCGGATTGTTGAAGGGGTCCACATGGCCGATGTCGTTCTCGAAGATGTCAACAAGGAGTACAGCAACGGCTTTGTGGCGGTCTCTGATCTGAATCTGGAGATCAACGAGGGGGAGTTTCTGGTGATGGTCGGCCCGTCGGGATGCGGCAAGTCGACCACCCTGCGGATGATCGCTGGCCTCGAGGACATCACCTCGGGATCGCTGAAGATCGGCGGCCGGGTGGTCAACACGCTCGCGCCCAAAGACCGCGACATCGCCATGGTGTTCCAGAACTACGCGCTCTACCCCCACATGAACGTGTACGACAACATCGCCTTCTCGCTGAAGCTGGCCCAGCGGCCCAAGGCCGAGATCAAAGAGCGGGTCCACGAGGCGGCCCGCATTCTCGAACTGGACAGCCAGCTCGACAAACGGCCGGCCCAATTATCGGGCGGCCAGCGGCAGCGGGTGGCTATGGGCCGGGCCATCGTGCGCCGCCCGCGGGTGTTCCTGCTCGACGAGCCGCTGTCGAACCTCGATGCCAAGCTCCGGGTGCAGATGCGCGCGGAGATCACCGAGCTGCAACGCGAGGTGGGGGTCACCACGTTCTACGTCACCCACGATCAGGTGGAGGCCATGACCATGGCCGACCGGGTGGCGGTGATCAGCGGAGGGATTCTGCAACAAGTCGACAGCCCCATGAAGCTGTTCAACGAGCCCGACAACATTTTCGTGGCCGCATTTATCGGCTCACCGTCGATGAACCTCATGGAGGCGGTGGTCACCCGGCAGGACTCGGGCCTGTCGATGCAGCTGGGGAGCCATACGCTGGAGGTGCCGGAATCGGTGCTTCACCAGCGCCCGGCCCTCGAGCGGTATCTGGGGGCCACGGTGGCTGTCGGCCTGCGGCCCAAGGACATCGAAGACGCTGCCCTTGTTGCCGACCACCCCGCCGACCAGCGGCTGCGGGCCCGGGTTTCGCACACTGAGGCCCTCGGCTATGAGGTGATTGCCTACTTCGAAGTGGACGCCAAGCCGGTCATCTCGCAAGAGGCACTGGAGCTGACCGAGGAGCAGATGGCCGATGCGGCCCAGGATTCCACCCGAATCCACGCCCGATTCCATCCCACAACCGGGGTACGGCCCGGCGACGCGATCGAAGCCGCGGTCACCATGGACAACGCCCACTTCTTCGACCTGGATACCGGTCTGGCCATTCGCGGCTGATCAAGGCGCGACTGACCGGATTCGTCTGTTTCGGAACTGAGGTCGGGTCAGTTCCAGACAAGTGGACCGTGGTCCAGCCGGGGCAGCACATGTTGGCCAACTCGCTCGCACTCTGAGAGGTGCGGATAGCCCGAGAGGATGAAGGCGTCGATGCCCACCCCACGGTAGGCCTCCAGCTTGGCCACCACCTCGTCGGGCGATCCGACGATGGCCGCGCCGGCCCCAGAGCGGGCCCGGCCGATTCCGGTCCACAGGTTGTCTTCCACGTAGCCGTCGGCGTCGCTGAGGTCCCGAAGCTCGGCCTGGCGATTGACGCCGGCCGAAGTCGCATCCAATGATCGCCGCCGGATGGCCTCGCCTGTCTGGTCGTCGAGCTGGCTCACCAGCCGGGCCGCGGCAGCTTGGGCCTCAGTCGAGTTCGAGCGCACGATCACATGGCTTCGCAGGCCGAATCGCAGGCTGCGGCCTTGGCGGTCGGCCCGTGACCGCATGTCGGAAACGGTGGCGGCCACGCCCGACACCGTGTCAGGCCAAGTGAGGAACACATCAGCCGCGGCCGCCGCGGTTTCCTTGGCCGCATCGGAGAACCCGCCGAAGTAGAAGGGGGGACAGCGACCCGTCACGGTGGTGGCTCGCGGCGGATCCAAGGCCAAATCGACGAACTCGCCGTGGAAGTCCACCGCTTGACCGTCGAGCAGGGTTCGCAGCACCTGCATCCACTCCAGGGTTCGGCGGTAGCGGGGCTCGGATTCGAGCGTCTGGCCGGGAATGTCGCTGGAGATGATGTTGATGGTGAGGCGGCCATCCAGTATTCGGTCGATGGTGGCCAGTTGGCGGGCGAGTTGGGGGAGCCACAGCTCGCCCATTCGCACGGCCAACAGCAGCTGAATTTGCTCAGTGTGCGGCGCCACCGCGGCCGCGAACGCGGTGGAGTCGATGCCCAGCGTGTAGCCCGAGGGCAAGAGGATGTTATCGAAGCCACCGCGGTCGGCAGCCAGCGTGATCTCGCGGCAGTGTTCCCAGCTGCTGGCCAGTGCGGGGTCGGCCACGCCCAAGAACTCGTAGTCGTCGTCGCACAGCGCCGCGAACCACGCCACTTCGACGGGTGTAGAACTGCTCACGGCAGCGGTACGCCCTCAGAAGCCTCGATGATGGTGTAGACATCGGCCCGATCGAGAGGAACATCCACTGCGTGCGCCGCGCTGGTGAGGCGCTCAGGATTCTGCGTTCCCAAGATGGCCACTGGGCGGGACGGGTGGGCTAAGACGAAGGCGATGGCCACCGCGGTCCGGCTGGTGCGGTGGCGCTCGGCCAATTGGTCGAGTGCGGCGATCAGCTCGGGTCGCACGTCGTTTCCGGTGGCCAGCCTGCCTCCGGCCAGAGGACTCCAAGCCAGCGGGACCACGCCGTCGCGCATGCAGAGATCCAAGGTGCCGTCGCGCAGCGCCCCGAGCTGGGCCGCGGAGTACTCGGGCTGAGCGGAGGCCAGCGGAAACGGCAAATGGGCGGCGAGAGCCTCATGCTGTTGGGGGGTGAAGTTGGACACACCCACTTCGCGAATCTTGCCCTGGTTCCGCAGAGCCGTCAGGGCCTCGGCCAACTCGGCGGGATGAACGAACAGGTCGGGACGATGGATCTGGTACAGGTCGATGACATCGGTGCCGAGGCGGGCTAGCGACGCCTCACACGCCGCGGTGATTGCCGACGGGCTGGAGTTGTAGGGCGTGGGCGGGGTGATTCCCCCTTTGGTGGCCAGCACCATGCGGTCCCGCAGCTCGGGGGCCTGGGCTAGCACCCGGCCCAGGTTTTCCTCGGCCTGGCCGAAAGCGGTACCGCCCCAGTCGAGTCCGTACACATCGGCGGTGTCCACCAGGCACATGCCGAGGTTGAGGGCGTCCTCTAGCAGTTGTTGATACTGGGCATCGGAGCGCCCGACAAGGCGCCAGCATCCGAATCCCAGTCGACCCACCAAGAAATCAGAGCCGAGTGGGATGGGATCGGGGTCGATAAGGCTGTCTGGCACTGGATCAAGCTATCGTGTCGCGCCGGGGAAATGGTGATCCGCTACGGAGTGATCGGGACCGGCATGATGGGCCGAGAGCACATCGCCAATGTCGCACGCCTCCCCGGTGCCGAGGTGATTGCGTTGGCCGATCTCCACCCTCGATCCCTTGACGCGGCCAAGGCTGTGGCCCCTCATGCCGATCAGTTCTCCGACCACCGAGACCTGCTCGCAGCCGGTATCTGCGATGCCTTGGTTGTCGCCACCCCCAACATGACCCATGCCGATGTGCTGGGCGACGTCCTGGGAACCGATCTGCATCTGCTGGTGGAGAAGCCGCTGTGTACCACGGTGGCCGACTGCCGCCGGGTGATCGACGCGGTTTCAGATCACCGCGGGGTGATACGGGTGGGGTTGGAGTATCGGTACATGGCGCCGTTCGCCCGGCTCATCGAGGAGGTGCAGAAAGGAGCGGTGGGCCGCATTCGGATGGTCTCGATGCGAGAGCACCGCTTTCCGTTTCTTTCGAAGGTGGGGGATTGGAACCGGTTTTCGGAGAACACCGGTGGCACCCTGGTGGAGAAGTGCTGCCATTTCTTCGACTTGATGAACTTGGTGATGCCCGGGCGGCCCGAACGGGTTTTCGCCTCGGGAGGCCAGGCGGTGAACCACCGGGATGAGCGCTATGGGGGACGTTTGCCCGACATCGACGACAACGCCTACGTGGTGGTGGACTACGACGACGGCGCCCGGGCCATGCTCGACCTGTGCATGTTTGCCGAGGCCACCCACAACCAGCAGGAATTCGCGGTGATGGGCGACGCCGGAAAGGTGGAGGCCCTGGTGCCGGAGCACATTGTGCGGATCGGGCGCCGCGGCGAGCATTCAATCGGCAATGTCCAAGTGGTGCCGACGCCGGTGGAGGCGCCGTTTGAGGGATTCCACCATGGTTCGAGCTTCGTGGAGCACCAGCGGTTTCTGGAGGCGATCAGAGCGGCCGACAGTGCCGAGTCGAGGGTTCAATCGCTACAGGCGCTCGAAGCCGCCATGCTGTGCGTGGCGATGGGGGTGGCCGGGCAGCAGTCCATGGCCACTGGTGTGCCGGTGGCCCTCGCTGACGTGCTGTGACCTACGGGAGTCGGATCAGCCCTTGACCGATCCGGCCAGCAGCCCCCGCACGAAGTGGCGCTGGAGGCTGAAGAACACGATCAGCGGCACGATCATGATCACGAATGCGGAGGCGAAGCGGAGTTGGAAGTTCGAACCCCGTTCGCCCACCAGGTTCACCAGTGCCACCGTCATGGGCTCGTTGTCGGTGAGGAACACCGCGGCGATCAGGTAGTCGTTCCAGGTCCAGAGGAACTGGAACACGGCAAAGGCGGCCAGCGCCGGTCGGGCCAGGGGCACCACCAGACGCCAGAAGATGGTGAAGTGGCTGGCGCCGTCGATGCGGGCGGCCTCGAACACCTCGCGGGGAAGCTGGCTGACAAAGTTGTGCAGCAACAGCACGGCCAGCGGCAGGCCGAACGCGGTGTGGGTTATCCAAACCGCGGCCGCGGTGTTGGCCACGCCCACATCGGGGATCAGCACGAAAGTCCAGTCGAGTCCGGGGATGGTGAGCCGGGCCCCGTTGTTGAACAGCTGGAGCAAGGGCACGAAGGCCATCTGGTTGGGCAGGGCCATCATCGAGACCAGGGCGATGAACAGCCAGTTGCGACCCCGGAAGTCGATCCAGGCGAAGCCGTAGGCCGCGAAGGCGGCGATGGCGATGGGGATGATGGTGGCGGGCACCACGATGGCCAGGGAGTTGAGGGCGAACTCCCACATGGACGGCTGGGCGGCGCTGTCGCGGAAGATGTCGCGGTAGTTCTGGAGGGTCAGGTTGTCGAGGTCGTTCCACGCAGTCCACCAGCCCGTGCTGTTGATGTCGGGCACCTTGCGGAACGATGAGACGAACAGCCCGAAGGTGGGCACCGTCCAGACCACCACGACGAGCCACATGACCCAGCTGGGGGTGGTGGCGGCCAACCGGCGAATCCGCTGGCCGGTGGGCATGAGGGCGGTGTCGATTGAGCTCATTTGAGTTCCCCTCGGCTGCCAGGCGCCGCGCTCATTTGAGTTCCGATTGGAGTCGGCGGATGTTGTAGATCATCACCGGGAGCACGAGGGCCAACAGCACCACCGCGAAGGCGCTGCTGGAGGTGAAGTTGCGGTCGCGGAGTTGGTCGAACATCTCATTGGCCAGCACGTTGGTGCGATTGGCGCCGTTGGTGGTGGCCTTCACCAGGTCGAACACCTTGGTGACGATGACCATGAGGGTGGTGACCACCACGATGATGGTGGGGCGGATCTGGGGGATGACCACCCGCCAGAACACCTGGATTTCGTTGGCTCCGTCCACCCGGGCCGCTTCGGTGAGCTCCTCGGGAACGGCCCGGATGGCGGCGGAGAGGACGACCATGGCGAACCCGGTCTGGATCCACACCATGATGAACATGATCCAGAAGTTGTTCCACGGGATCATCGACGAATTGATGAAGAAGCCCCGGGGCTGGAACCCGAGGCCTTGGAGGATGGCGTTGAGCAAGCCGGTCTGGTTGCCGGTGGGCTGGACTTCGTAGATGAAGTCCCAGATCACCGCGGCGCCCACCATCGAGATGGCCATGGGCATGAAGATCAAGGTCTTGGCCACCCGCTCGCCCCGGGCCCGCTCGGCCAAGATGGCCAGCAGCAACCCCAAAACGGTGGACAGCCCGGCCACGGTGACCACCCACCAGATGTTGTTCCACACCACGCCTTGGAGGGTGGAAAGGGCGGCGAAAATGCCGGTACCGATGGCCAGGACCAGCAGCATGGAAGAGGCCGGCGATCCCCAGTCCATCTCCACGTCGCCGCTTCGGGTCCGGGCCAAGAACCATGCCGCCAGCAGGGCGGCAGCCACCGCGGCGACGATCACCAGTGTGACCCGGCTCGACACCAAAACGGTGAGCACGTCCACCACCGCCGACCGGTTGGGCTCGCGGACCAGCGATTCGACGAAGCCCAGCAGGGCGGCAATCCCGAGCAGGGCTGCCGCGCCGCCCAGGACGCGCATGGTTCGCCGGGCCAGCCTGACCCGCAGCGGCCCGCCGACGATCCGGGAGGCGCTGGCCCAGGCGGCAATCCCGGCCACCGCGGCGGCGGCCAAGGCGACGATGAAGAGACGACTGGTGAAGATCGAACTCCAGCCGTGGACGGAGAAGAAGTTCCGATCGGTGAATATCTCCTCGTAGTACTGAAAGGTGAATCCGGTCTCTTGGCCCCGAGTACCGCTCTTGAACGACAGGAACAGGGTTCGAAAGCCGGGGATGACCAGGCCGCCGGTAACGAACAGCAGGGCGGGGCCCACGAAGACCCACGGTCTCAGCCCGGCCTCCAAGCGTATGCGCCGATCCAGCCCGGGGATCAAGCCCCGCCCCGCGGCCATCGCCAATACCGCCACGACAATGCCGCCGAGGACGATCACCAGCCATCCCTCTTTGAACGGCCCCCCGATGGCCGGGCCTTGGGCGATCCAGCCGTTGTGCTGGAGGATTGCCCCGGCGATCAGGCCAAAAACGGCACCGATGCCGGCCATGAACGCCGGCCACCGGGTCAGGGCTGCGTCGACGGTTCGGTCGGCACCAATGAACAGCACCGCGGTCACGGCCAGCGCCCCGGCGACGCTGATGAGCATGGTGACGATCTGGCCCATGGTCTCCCTACCCTATGCGGTGGTTCCGAGCCGTCGCAGGAACGCGACGTGGCCGGGGGCGATGTCGCCGCCCCCGGCCACGGTCAGAGTCGGTCAGCCGCTAGCGGCTGAGCTGTGTATCGAGGTTACGGCCAGGCGTTCTCGGTGTCGTCGGCAAACTCCTGAGCAGTCTTGGAGCCCGACACATAGTCGGTCCCGGAGCGCCAGAACTCACCGGCACCCACCTCGCCAGGCATCAGGTCGGAAGCGTCGAACCGGAAGGGGTCGGCACTGACGAGAATCTCGGCCAGACCGCGTTCGAAGCCCGAGTCGTACAGCGAGGTGTCGTGCTCGCGGTTGGGCGACAGGAACCCGCCGATGCCCTCCATGATCCGGGAGTTGGCGTATTCGGCGGTGCCGATGTACTCCATCACGGCCAGGGTCTCGGGCTTGTCGGTGAAGGCCACCGCGTGGGTACCGGCGCCGAGCACGACGGTGCCGAACTCATCGCTGATGGTCGGCAGATAGAACACGTTGACGTCCCCGTCGGGGCCGAGCTCTGCACCGGCCTCGGTGTAGAACGCACCCGCGAAGCTGGCTTGGCGGTGCAGCATGCAGTCGCCGTCGAGGATCGGCAGGGAGGCCTCTTTGAAGCCGGTGGCGGCGATCAGGTCGCGCCCGCCGAGCACGTTGCCCTCCTCGAACCAGATGTCGCCCACGAATTCGGCCACTTCAACCACCCGGGGATCGTTGAAGGGAATGTCGTGGTTCACCCATTGGTCGTAGACGTCGGGGCCCTGGATGCGGAGCATCATGTCCTCCATCCAGTCGGTGAACACCCAGCCGGTGGCGTCGCCCGACCCGATGCCGATGCACCACGGGGTGCCGCCGTCAGCCTTGATCTGGTCGGTCAGCGCCTCGAGCTCGTCCCAGGAGCCGGGGACCTCGTAGCCGTTCTCGGCGAACAGCGGCGGGCTGTACCACACCAGGCTCTTCACGTCGCCCTTGTTGGGCACGCCGAACACCTGTCCGCCGGTAGTGGCCAGATCGAACCAGAACGGGTCGTATGCGCCACCGATGTTGTCGAGCAGCGACTGGGGCAGGGCCACGGCGTCGCCGGACTCGCCGAACTGGATGATGCGTCCCGGCTGGGGGATGATCACGATGTCGGGCGGGTTGCCGCCCTCCAGGGCCAGGTTCAACTCGGTGGTTGCGTCCCGGCTGCCGGAGTACTGCACGTCGATGCCGGTGCGGGCCTCGAACGGCTCGAAGCCGGCCAAGAAGCCCTCAGCCTCGGGGCCGGTCTCCGGGCCCAGGATGTTGACCACGGTGCCGGCCAGGCTCGGCTCTTCTTCGGGCTCGGGCTCCGGCGCTTCTGTGGGTGCCTCTGTGGGAGCAGGCGTGGAGGGGGCAGGGGAGTCATCGTCGTCGTTGCCGCATGATGCAGCCACGACGATTACCGCGAGCAGGATGGCAAGAAAGGCGAACAGCCTTGATTTCGTAGTCATTGCTTAGGTTCCCTTCAAGGATTCAGTAGCAGGCCAAAACTCCCAACTTAGTGCGCTTTGTGGGAAGCGGACAAGGGAAGTAGCGGAGAAAATTGTTCAGAACAAGGACTCTGGAGATGGCACGGCGACCAGCCTCGCCGCCTCTCGGGCCTGACGCTCAGGATGCGTTAGCGGGAAGAAGCGCCGCTCCTGGGCCTGTTCCGGTTTTGCCTGTGGGGACGACCCTGGGATCGCCCTCTTGGCTTTTGGCCGTTACGGCCGTTGTTTTCGTGGTTGGATTGCTCGCGGGGGCGGGGCGGCACGTTGTGCCCGCCGTCTAGATCGGGCCTGGTGATGGGCTGTTTCAGGCCGAGCAGGCGTTGTATCTGCTTTATGTCGCCAATCTTGTCGGATTGGACAAGCGACACCACGAGTCCGGACTGGCCCGCTCGGGCGGTGCGCCCTGAGCGGTGCAGGTATGCCTTGTGATCTTCGGGCGGGTCGAAGTGGATGACGCTTGCCACACGGTCCACGTGGATCCCCCGAGCGGCGACATCGGTGGCAACAAGAGCCTCGACCCGGCCGTCGATGAACTCTTGGAGCGTTCGGGTACGGCGGTTCTGAGCGTGGCCCCCGTGAATGGCGGCGGCGTTGACCCCGCGCTGGGAGAGCTGGCGGGCCAGCCGGTCTGAGCCATGCCGGGTCCGGCAGAACACGATCGTCGGGCCTGTGGCCGATATCGCGTCGACGCAGACACCGACCCGTTCGGTCTTGTCCACTGTCCAGAATCGGTGATCGGCTGCCTTGATATCGGGGGTTGCGTCGCCCACCTCATGGGTGGTCGGGCGATCCTGGTAGTCACGGGTGAGCTTGGCCACGTCGCTGTCCAGAGTGGCCGAGAACATGACGGTCTGGCGCTGGGTGGCAGTTTGGTCGAGGATGCGCCGGACGGCGGGGAGGAACCCCATGTCGGCCATGCGGTCGGCTTCGTCGATGACCACCTGGTCGACTTCGTGCAGGCTCACCGCCCGTTGGCCGATCAGGTCTTCGAGCCGGCCGGGGCAGGCGACCAAGATGTCCACCCCCCGTTGCAGCTGCTTTCGCTGATTGACGTAACTGACTCCGCCGTAGACCGCGGCCACGGTGATAGGCCCGGAGATCAAGCGCAGCTCCGACGCGATCTGATCGGCGAGCTCGCGGGTGGGGGACAAGATCAGGGCCCGCGGCCGCCGAGACCGGGCTTGGCCGACGTTGGCGATCAGCGGGATGCCGAAGGCGAGCGTCTTGCCTGACCCGGTGGGCGCACGTCCGCAGATGTCACGGCCCTCCATGGCGTCGGCGATAACGGCGGCTTGGATCTCGAACGGCTTGTGGATGCCGTTGCGCTTGAGCGCGCGGCAGATGGATTCGGGCACGCCCAGCTGGGCGAAAGTGGGGGGCATTGGGCTCCTCGCCCGCGTGTTACGGGCACTCAGGCAATGGTCGGCGCCGGAAGTCGTTAGCGAGGCGCAACACATCCTCGGGCAGCTTGCCCGGCATCAGAGAAGAACGTCGGAGGCAGCCCGCTTGGCAGAAATTTTCGGCCAAGTAGGCCCAGGCTACCACCGCCACCGGCAAAACCCTCATCATCCCCGAACGCCTGGGGGCTTCCAGCCAGCGGGGATAGCCTTGCCGGTCCCGGCTGCGGGGTCTCGGCGGCTCGCGGTGGCAAGCTAGGGAGATGCCATGGTGCGAGCCCTGCGAGCGGTTCTGGAACCCCCGCTCGGTAACGGCGGCCGGCGAGTGCCCCACCTGCGGCACTCCCGTCGAGACCCCTTCGGAGGCAGAGCCCCCGGCCCGCCAAAAAGTCCCCTGGCACTTCTGGGTCGCCATCGCCGCCGCCGCCATCTACCTCGCTTGGCGCGCCATCGACGGCATCGCTTTGCTGTTCTGACCGAGCTTTCCGGAATCCACAGGCCGCAGCCATCCATTAGGGTCTCGGCAATTCACGTCTGTTCAAGGGAGAGACAAGATGGACGACATCAGCGGTGGGAAGAATGAATGGTTTGAATCAGGGCTGACAGTTGTCACAAAGTTCAACGGGATTGGCATTGCGGCGGTGGCGGGAATCAACGCCATCGGCGCGGCGGCGCTGAGCTTCTTCAACTCGATGGGCCTGGTCACCATCGGAGTGGTGAACTCCATCGGCCTGGTTACCATCGGCGGGGTCAACTCGATGGGGCTCGTGGCGATCGGAGGTGTGAACTCCATCGGCCTGGTTGCCCTCGGAGGCGTTAACAGCGCCGGTCTCATCGCGATCGGCGCCGGGTCTACCACCACCCTCGTCTAGCCCCGCCCTCGCAAACGGGGGAATCACATGGTCGGGCTGCCGGGATTTGAACCCGGGACCTTCGGTCCCCCAGACCGACGCGCTAACCAAGCTGCGCCACAGCCCGTAACGGAGCGAGCATAGTGGGGCGGGGTGGGAGTGCCCTATCCCAATTAGTAGGATTACGCCCGTGTTGGACCTGGTGATCCGCGGCGGCACCGTCGTCGATGGCACGGGGCGGCCGGGGTTTGCTGGCGATGTCGGGGTGAGCGACGGGCGGATTGTCGCCGTCGGTTTTGTAGCCGAGCCCGGGCGCACCGAGATTGACGGTTCCGGCCAGGTCGTGTGCCCCGGGTTTGTCGACCCCCATACCCACTACGACGCCCAGCTGTTCTGGGATCCGGCTGGCTCGCCCTCCAACTTGCACGGGGTGACCACCGTCATCGGCGGCAACTGCGGCTTCACGCTGGCGCCCCTCAACCCCGGCGACGCCCCCTACCTTCAGCGCATGATGGCCAAGGTAGAGGGGATGCCACTCACCGCCCTGGAGTCGGGGTTGGATTGGTCGTGGCGGTCGTTCGCCGACTACCTGGCCCGTTTGGACGGCAACCTGGGGGTGAACGCTGGGTTCCTGGTGGGCCATTGCGCCATCCGCCGGGCGGTCATGGGCACCGACGCCACCGGCAACGAGGCCGACTCCAACCAGCTGGAGGCGATGAAGGCACTGCTGGCCGACGGCATCGCGGCGGGCGGCTTGGGCTTTTCCACCTCGCTTTCGTACACCCACAACGACGGCGACGGGGAGCCGGTGGCCTCTCGCTTCGCCAGCAACGAGGAGGTGGTGGCGCTGTGCTCGGTGGTGTCTGAGCACGAGGGGACCACCCTTGAGTATGTGACCGATGGCTGCATGCAGGGCTTCACCGATGAAGAACTCGACCTGATGGTGGCCATGTCCCGAGCGGCTCGCCGTCCGCTGAACTGGAACGTGCTCACCATCGACTCGGCCGACCCCGACCGCTACCGAGCCCAACTGGGCGCCTCGGTGCGGGCCGCCGAGCACGGGGCCCGGGTGGTGGCGCTGACCATGCCGGTGCTGGTGGGCATGAACATGAGCTTTCTCAACTACTGCGCCCTCAACATGCTCCCTGACTGGGGGGAGGTGCTCGGTTTGCCGGTGCCCGAGCGGATGGTCCGGCTGGCCGATCCTCAAACCAGGATGCACTTGGCTGACCGGGCCGCCTCGCCCGATGCGGGGGTGTTCAGCCGGCTCACCGGCTGGGGTGGCTACCGCATCGGGGACACCTTCAGCCCGGCCAACGACGGGCTGACCGGGTGCACGGTGGCCGACATCGCCGCCGAGCGGGGCACCGAGCCCTTCGACACCCTGGTTGACATCGTGTTGGCCGACGAGCTTCGCACTGTGCTGTGGCCCGCCCCCACTGACGACGATGACGAGAGCTGGCGGCTCCGGGCCGAGGCGTGGCAGAGCGAGCACACGCTGTTGGGGGGCTCTGATGCCGGGGCCCACCTCGACCGTATGTGCGGTGCGCCCTATACCACCGCCTTCTTGGGCGACTGCCTGCGGGGCCGGCGCCTGGCCTCGCTGGAGAAGGCCGTTCACATGCTGACCGACGCCCCGGCCCGGCTGTTCGGCCTGCGTGAGCGGGGCCGCATCGAGCAGGGGTGGCACGCCGATGTGGTGGTGTTCGACCCCGACACGGTGGACTCCGCCGCCATGCGCATGGTGGAGGACCTGCCCGGCGGTTCGGCCCGCCTATTCGCCGACGCGGTCGGGGTGGATCACGTGCTGGTGAACGGCCAGCCCATCGTGAGCGGCGGCCAGGCCACCAATGCCCGACCCGGTACCCTGCTGCGGTCGGGGCGCGACACCGAGACCGTGCTGGTCGGGTAGTGGACATCCAGCAGGCCAAGGCGACGCTGGCCCAGCTGCGGCGCCGCCTGGACATCTTCTCGCTGCGCTGGCAGGCCCGCCTCGACACGAGGCAGTTCGACCGGGGCGTTCCCTGGGTCATCGCCCTGCTGTTCGGCGGGGCTCTGTCCGGGCTGTCTTTGGCCCGAGCCCGGTCGTTGGACGCCGGTGCCGATCTGTCGTCCCACCTTCAGGGGCTGTGGCTTATCGGAGAGGGGTATGAGCCGCTCTCCAGTGTGGCCGGTCACAACCTGTTGTGGGAGCAGGCTGCGTTCATCCTCTACCCCGTGGCCGGCCTGACCGCTCTTTTCCCCAACCAGCCCACCCTGCTTTGCCTGCAAGCCGCCGCGTTGGCCCTGGCGGTCGTGCCGCTGTGGCGGATCGCCCGCGATGTGGGGGGTCTGAAGTCGGGAGCGGCATTTGCGGTGGTCTTCGCCTACTGCGCCTACCCGGCGGTTCACAGCATCAACCTCTCCGATTTCCACCCTGAAGCCTTGGCGGTTCCGGCCCTGTTTGCCGCAGTTCTCACCGCCTTGGCGGGGCGGTGGAACTGGTTCGCGGTGTTCGCCCTGTTGGTGGTGACCTGCCGCTCCGACTTGGCCTTCGCCCTGTCTGGGCTGGGTCTGCTGGTGCTGCTCGAGGGCCGTCGCCGTCCCGGTGCCGCCATTTCACTGGGCGGATTGGCCTATGGACTGGTGGCGATGACCGCAATCCAGCCTCGGTTCAACCGAGGGCGGTTTCCCCACATCGAGGCGTTCTCAGATTTCGGCAGCGGCGACCCGGGGTCGGTGCTGTGGGGCTTCATCTCCGCTCCCCACCAGGTGGTGGCCGATGCCGTGTCGCAGGCCAACTTCCAGATGATCGTGTTCCTGCTGGCGCCGGTGATGCTGCTGCCACTGGTGGCCCCCCGCTACCTGCTTCCGGTGATCCCCCTGTTCGCGGTGTACCTGGTGGCCGATGTGCCATCGGGACAGTTGGCCGAGGCGTCTCAGACCGTGCCGATGATTCCGTTCGTCTTCGCGGCCACGGTGTTCGCCCTGGCCCGCTCGGGCCGAGTTCTGGTGGAGCGGGTCAATGTGGACCGCCGCCTGCTCACCGCACTCGTTCTCACGGCCAGCCTCTTCTTCCTCCGAGACGCTCCCAGCTCTCTGTATGAGCGGCCTTGGGACTGGGGTCGGCGCGACACGATGGACATCGCCCGCCAAGAGGCAGCCGATCTGATCCCGCCTGATTCGTCGGTGCGGGCTTCTGAGCAGGTCCTTCCCCTGCTGTCGGACCGTACTCGGCTGTACCAGCTCCACACCGGGGAAGACCCCGACAGCGCTGCGGTGGCGGCCACTCCCAAGGTGGAGTGGATCGTGTTCGATGCCGCATCCGCGCCCGACTGGAGTCCCCTCGACATCGAGAGCTTCGATCTGGATGTCCGGCGAACCGGCTTTGAGCGGCTTGATCTGGAGGAGGGAGGGCTCTCCCTTCGCGTCTACCGACTCCGCAATGTGATCCAGAGCTAGCTCGCGGCGCTAGCCGTCGGACAGGTGGGACCGCAGGAGCTCAGCGGCTTGGGCCAGCTCCTCAGGAGGGGCCGAAGCCTTGGCGTTGGCGAAGCTCAGATCGCCGATGTCGAACATCGGGATCACATGTAAATGAGTGTGGGGCACTTCCTGGCCGGCGATGATGAGGCCGACCCGAGGCGGTCCGAACGCCGCCATCTGGGCGGTGCCCACCTTCTGGGCCACCACCATGAGATGGGCGGCCAATTCCGGGGGGACATCCAGCCAGTGGTCGATCTCGGCCCGCGGCACGACGAGGGCGTGGCCGGTTTGAATGGGGTTGATGGACAAGATGGCCACGCAGTCGTCGTCTTGCCATACGAAGTGGCCGGGCAGGTCCCGGTTGATGATCATGGAGAAGACGCTGGCCATCTGCCCATAGTATGACCTGGCTATGTCCGGGCGGCAGGTACTGACGGTGCCCAATTTGGTTTCGGTGGTGCGGTTGGGGTGTGTGCCGGTGTTTTGCGTGCTGCTGTTGGGGATGGGCAATCGGGCCGGGGCGGCAATCTTGCTGGGGGTGCTGGGGGCTACTGATTGGGTTGACGGGTACATTGCCCGGCGTTTCAACCAGGAGTCCGAGCTCGGGAAGATACTGGACCCCACGGCCGACCGGCTGATGTTTCTGGCCGCGGTGCTGGTGATGATGGTGGACGGCTCGCTCCATGCGGCATTCGGGGTGACCATGCTGGTGAGAGAGGCGGCGGTATCGCTGGCCACCGTGGTGCTGGGCGCAATGGGCGCCCGCCGGATCGACGTGACCTGGACCGGCAAGACAGCCACGTTCGGCCTCATGTTCGCCCTCCCGTTCCTGTTGCTGGGCGACTCGAGCGTGGGCGGCAGCAGTGCCCTGCGGGGCGTCGGCTGGGGATTGGGCATCCCGTCGCTGGTGCTCAGCTACTACGCGGCGCTGGAATACATCCCCCGAGCCCGCCGGGCTCTGGCCGACGGGAGAGCGGACCGAACCGGAACCTCAAGCTGAGGTTGAGAGTTTGGGCGAGAGCCGGTACGGTGTCGGCAATGAATGTACCGGCAGAACTGCGCTATTCCGAAGACCACGAATGGACCAGGGTTGAAGGCAACCGGGTGAGCCTGGGCATCACCGATTACGCCCAGGACGCCCTCGGCGACGTCGTCTACATCGAACTGCCCCCAGTGGGGACGGAGGTGGCCAGCGGCGAGCCCTTCAGCGAGGTCGAGTCCACCAAGTCGGTTTCGGAGATCTATTCGCCGGTGACCGGCACCATCGTGGAGGTGAACACCGACCTGATCGACCACCCTGAACGGCTCAACGAGGATCCCTACGGCGAGGGGTGGATCTGCATTATCGAGGCCGTCGATCTTTCGGAGCTGGACAATCTCCTGGACGCCGCGGCCTACACCGACCTGACGGAGACCGTCGATTGACTTCCCAGACCCACGACGACGAGGCCGGCGTTGCCTACTGTCCGCAGTGCGGCCATCCCAGCGAGGCTGGGGCCAACTACTGCGCGGCCTGCGGATACCGTCTCAGTCCGGCCGACGAGTCGGAGGGTGCCGTTTCCGCGGACGAGCCAACCACGGAATTGGAACTTGAGGCCGGTCTGATCCGATACCCGGCCGTGCTGGTGGCCACCCAGGGGCCGGCCGCAGGCAGCCGCTTTGAATTGTCGGAGGCCCGGGTGACCGTGGGCCGCCATCCCGAATCCGACATCTTCCTCGACGACATCACCGTGTCCCGCCGGCACGCGGAGGTCTATCTCGACGGCTTGGTTCAGCACGTCAAGGACATGGGATCGCTGAACGGCACCTATCTGAACAGCCGGCGGGTGGAGGACGCCGGGTTGAAGAACGGCGACGAACTCCAGGTCGGCCGGTTCAAGCTGGTGTACTACGACGGGACCAGCGAGTGAGCGCCCAATACCGGTCGATCGGACAGGTTCTTGACCTGTTGAAGGGGGAGTTCTCCGACATCAGCATCTCCAAGATCCGCTTCTTGGAGAGCCAGGGCCTCATCGATCCCCAGCGCAACCAATCCGGCTATCGGAAGTTCACCGAAGCCGACATCACCCGTCTCCGGTGGATTTTGGAACAGCAGCGGGACCACTTCCTTCCCCTCAAGGTCATCAAGGAGCGCATCGACTGCGAGGATTTCGACGGGACCGACGGCGATGGGCCGTCCCGCCGACAAGAGTCTGGCTCTCGCTCTCAAGGGGGAGTGCGGCCCAACCCGCTGGACTCGGGAGCGACCTCGGTGTTGCTGTCCCTTGATGAACTGGCATCGGTCAGTGAATTGAGCCAGTCCGAGATCATGGAACTCCAGAAATTCGGCCTCCTCGAGCCCATCGACAACGGAGCGCTGACGCAATACGGTGCCGAAGCGGTCATCGTGGCCAAGGTTGCGGCCGGCTTCTTGGCCCATGGACTCGAGCCCCGCCATCTGCGGGCCTACAAGACGGCCGCGGAGCGGGAGGCAGGACTGCTGGAGCAGCGGATCATGCCCATGGTCATGCAGCGCACGGCCCAGTCTCGCCAGCAGTCTCAGGACGTGCTGGTGGACCTGATCAACCTTGGCTCGGAGCTGCGCCTGTCGCTGCTTCGGGGCGCCTTGGCCGACCACACCAAGAGCCGGTGAGGGCGTGGGCCGCGCCGAGCCCGAGTTGTTCGCGAGCCGGGAGGCCATCGAACAGGCCGTAGGGCGGGTGGCATCGGAGATATCCCAGCGGTGCTCAGATGGGGTCGTGCTGGTGTCGGTGTTGAAGGGGAGCCTGCCCTTTCTGGCCGATCTGGTCCGGGCGGTGGATATCACCGTGGAGGTGGATTTCATGGCGCTGTCGCGGTTTGCCGCTGACTCGGGCCGAGTCCGGCTGGTCAAGGATCTGGACTGCGACGTGACGGGGCGGGAGGTGGTGCTGGTGGAGGACATTGTGGACACCGGGCTGAGCCTCGGCTATCTGATGGGGGAGTTGCGCCGTCGGTCGGCGGCCTCGGTAGGGGTGGCTGCCCTGCTCAACCGGAGCGCCCGCCGCATCCTGCCCCTTGAGCCCGACTACGTGGGGTTCGAGGCGCCCGATGAGTTCTTCTTGGGTTACGGATTGGACTGGGACGGCCGCTATCGCAACCTCGACAGACTGGTGATCGGAGATCCCGATCTGCTGGCCGACGATCCCGACGCTTATGTCCCTATGCTCTACTAACGTGGTGACGATGAAGGAGATGGAGCTGATCGGGGTGCGGATCGAACTGCCGTCCAACGCCCCGATCGTGCTGCTGCGGGAGACAGACGGTGAAGGTCGGCTGCTGCCCATCTTCATCGGAGGAGCAGAGGCGCAAGCCATCGCCTTGGCCATGGAGGAGGTGGAGACCCCCCGCCCCATGACCCATGACCTGTTCAAGAACGTGCTCGACGACTTGGGAGTGCGAATCGAGCGCATCGTGGTGACCGAGCTGCGAGATCGGACCTTCTATGCGGAGTTGGAGTTGAAGGGGGGCAACGGGGCTCGCCGGGTCTCCAGCCGTCCGTCGGACGCGGTGGCCCTGGCCGTGCGCACCGGAGCGCCTATCTTCGCCGACGAGTCGGTGCTGGAGGCCGCCGGGCACACGGTGGAGCCCGACGAGCCCGAGGGTGAAGAGCCTCCAGCCGAAGAGGTTTTGGACCAATTCCGTGAGTTTTTGGACCAGGTAACCCCCGAAGACTTCAACGGCTGACGTTCTCCGGTCGCCGAGTCCATCCTTGACAATCCACAGGGAGAGGTTTACCCTGTGGAAGTTCATTGGCGTAGTTTCCCTGATGTAAGCAGCAGCATCTGGGGCGCGCCCCCGCACTGGAGAGTCAAATGAGCGATCACGCACAGGTAGCCAGCGACTTCAGTTCCCCCCAGACCATCGAGATTGTCGGCATCACCTACCGACAGCTCGACTACTGGACCCGTACCGGTCTGGTCACTTCCACCGCCCAAGAAGCGGTGGGAAGCGGCAGCCGTCGCCGCTACTCCTACAGAGATTTACTGGAGTTAAAGCTGATCAAGCGGCTTTTGGACGAGGGCATCGCCCTCCAGCGGGTGCGCGAGGTGTTCGACTACTTGCGCGACGAGCTGGGCGAGGACGTGGCCAGCGCCGACCTGGTGATCAACGGCAACCAGTCGCTGCTGGTCCGCACCGACGAGCAGATTCTGGACGCGCTTCGCCAGGGCCAGGGCGCGCTTTACCTTCGCATGGAGGGCTTGATCGAAGAGGTAGATGCCGCGGTGCGGGAGCTGCCCGTGGAGGATGTGCTTCCTGTGGATACTGTCGAGCCTCAAACCGGCGTCAGCACCGCCCGAACCGGCACCTAAAGGAGGCCTGCGAGAGCGTGTTCGCCCACGATTCCGAGCGGCAGTTCGCCGAGCTGCTCGATTTCTACGGCGTCGAGTGGCGCTATGAGCCCCAGACCTTCGTGCTCTCCCGCAACGAACTCGGCGAGGTGACCGAGGCGTTCACCCCCGACTTCTACCTCCCCCAGTTCGACCGGTATGTGGAGATCACCACGGCGCGCCAGAAATACATCAACCGCAAGAACGGCAAGGTCCGCCGGTTGCGGGAGCGGTATCCCGGCATCGATGTCGTCGTCTTGTGCCAGCGGGACTATCACAGCCTGCTGAGCAAGTACGGATTCGACGATGTCACCGGCGAAGACGGCGACCTGACCCACACCGGGGCGGGCGCCGGAACCGCCTAGCCGGACAGGGATATCGGCATGCGTTCCTCTCCGCTGGAAAGCCGGCACCGGGCGCTGGGCGCCAAGTTGGTTCCCTTCGGCGGCTGGGAAATGCCGCTCTCGTATCCCTCGGGCACGCTGGCCGAGCACCGGGCGTGCCGGGCTGACGCGGTGGTCTTCGACGTGAGCCACCTCGGCACCCTGCGGGTGGCCGGTTCCGATGCCTTCGAGCGGCTTCAGCAGGCGTTTACCAATGATCTGGCTCGAATCGGCCCTGGTCGCACCCAGTACACCCATCTCCTGGACGACGACGGCTCGGTGCTCGACGACATCATCGTGTGGTGGACGCAGCCCACCAGCTTCGATGTGATGCCCAACGCCTCCAACACCGACCGGGTGCGCGACGCTTTGGGCGGCTCGGAGGCCGACGCCGGTGTCCAAGCCGACGATGTCACGGCCAGCCGGGCAGTGCTGGCGGTGCAAGGTCCCGAGGCCCGGGCCCGGCTGGCCGCGGTCTCGCCCGGCGCATCGGAGGTGGACCGCAACTGCGTGGCCCCGGTGGAGTGGGAGGGCGTCTCGCTGACCGTGGCCGGCACCGGCTACACCGGTGAAGACGGCGTGGAGATCGCCGTGCCCGCGGCGGCGGCCGAGCAGCTTTGGGATGCGGTGACCGGGGCGGGAATCATCCCGGCCGGGCTGGGGGCCCGGGACACGTTGCGCTTGGAGGCCGGTTTGCCCTTGCACGGCCACGAGCTCGGCCCCGGCATTACCCCACTGCAAGCCGGGCTGGGCTGGGTGGTGCGCTGGGACAAGCCATCATTTCGGGGCCGAGAGGCACTGGCCGCGGAGCGGGAACGGGGCATCCACCGGCGGCTGCGGGGACTGCGGTTGGAGGGCCGCCGCCCACCCCGGGAGGGTCAAGCAGTGCTGCGGGACGGCAAAGTTGTGGGGGAGGTCACCTCGGGCAACTTCTCACCCGTCTTGGAGACGGGCATAGCCCTGGCCTTCGTGCCACCCGATGCCGATATCGGCGATGAGCTGGCCGTGGACATGCGCGGCACCCCCGCGCCGGCCACCGTGGTCAAGCTCCCGTTTGTCTAGGCGCCGATAGCCTCCAAAACTCGGCTTCGAGGGATGTCGCCTCGGCCTTGGTCGAGGATTTGCCCGTAGCGGTTCAAGAGCATCCAGGCGGGCTGGCCGGTAATGCCCAGCTGGTTCCAAGACTGGAAGGTGCGGTCCCAGAGCATGGTGAAGGTGGTTCCGGTTGACTGCACGAAGTTCTCGGCATAGTCGAGGTCGTCCTGGGTTCCGACTCCGATGACGGTGAGCTTGTCGGTGTTGTCACGAGCGAACTGCTCGACGCCGGGTGCTTCCCGGCGGCAGGTGGGTCAATGGGGGGCCCAGAACCACAGCACGATGGGCCGGTCCGATGGGGCGAAGCTGGCGAGGTTCACGGTGGTGCCAGTGGCAACGTTCACCAGCTCCACCGAGGGCAAGTCCGACTCGGGTATCGGTGTTGGCTCAGGGGTCGCCGCTCGCGCCGGTTCCGGAGTGGGCGGTGGCGTGGGCTGTTGCGTGGGCCTCGGGGTGGGCGGTGGCGTGGGCTGTTGCGTGGGCCTCGGGGCAACCGGGGTGGAGATGGGAGTGGAGGTTGGCGCGGGTGCGGCCGCGGGGACCGGAGTTGCTACCGAGGCTGGCGAAGCGTTGCCTCCGCAGGCCGCCGCGGCTAGCGCGGCAGCCCCGACGAGGGCGGCCCTCGCCGTCTGGGACCAGCGGCGCACAATCTCCGTTCAGTCCCCGATGGGCCGGTAGCCGGCGGTCTGCTCGACGCAGGTGGGAATGTCGGGGTCGTTGGGGCACGGGAACTGGAACACCAACTCGGTCACCACATCGGGGGCGCCGAACTTGTCGGGGCCGAAGGTGGCGGGAAGCTGGTGCTGGATGTCCACCGAGCCCATGTTGCGGAAGGCGTTGTAGATGTCTTGGCGGGTGGGGTTGGGACCAGCGTCGTAGAGGGCCCGGGCCACCATGCGCATCTCGCTACACACCGTGTTGGTCATGCCGTAGGCGCTGTCGTAGCTCCCGTACACATCCCGGATGTGGGCGGCGCCGATGTCGTTGTTGTTGGCGTAGGTCTCGTTGCACATGATGTTGAGCGGCGCATTGAAGCTAAGCACGGGGTCGGCCACCCGGAAGTTCCCGGTGGGGGCATCGTCGATGATGATGGTGCCGTTGTAGAGCTCGGCCGCGGCATCGCCGCCGAACTGGGCCACCTTGCCCGACACCAGATCGCCGGCCTGGCTGTTGAAGTCGGAGTTGTAGAACTGCACGTCGCCGGGGGCGAATCCCTGGCTGACCATCTCATTGATGAACTGGGGCAGGCTGAGCACGTTGAGAGCGGGGAAGAGCACATCAACGCCCTCCTCCAGCATCTGCTCTACCGTGATGTCATTGCCGGCAGTGCACTGGGTGGCCCCACCGCAGCCGATCTGCTCGGCCACCGCGATCTCGTAGCCGGCGTCTTCGAGAACGTCGATGATCCCGGCCTGAACGGTCTCGGGCTGCCCTGGGGTGTCGGGCCAGACCACGGCGATCGTCTTGCCTTCCAAGGCGCCGGTGGCGATGACGGCCTTGGTCATGTTGACCACGGAGTCTTCAGCCACCGGGCTCAGTGAATACAGCAAACCGTTGGCTTGCTCGTGGAAGCTGCGGGGGTTGCCCTGGGTGGTGAGGAACAGAGTGTCGTGTTCGGCAATGCACAAGATGGCGGTGCCTTGGAATCCGGAGGTGTTGACCACGATCACCGCGTTCTTGTCTTCGGTGGCCTCGATGCATGCCTGGTTGCGGAGGGTGTCGATGTCTTCACCGCCGCCACCCAGTGCGGACACCTCGACGAGCTGAAGGTCGATCTTGCGGCCCCAGATTCCGTTGCAGTCCTCGTTGATCACCTTGGTGAACGTCTCAAACTGGTTGACTACGTCGCCGACGGGGATGGCGAAGCCGATGCCCTCCAACTCCTCCAGCTTGGTGCGGAGGTGGACGATGGTGATGGAGTCCTCGGTGATGCCGGCGTCGGTGGCCTGAGGCGGCGAGTCGGGGTCGGGCGTCGCCGTGCAGTACACGTCCAGCGGTTGGAACGGGTGAGTCCGGTCGAAGGTCCGGTGGAACTCAATGAACAGGTCGCCCCGGGGCTCGTCGAAGCCGATGTCTACCGGCTCCTCGGGGGCCGGCTCGTCGCCATCGCCGGTATCGGCGGGGGCATCGGGCTCGTCGGGGGCCGGGGCGGGGGTCTCTTCGTCGGGTGCGGGCTCGTCGCCATCGCCGGTATCGGCGGGGGCATCGGGCTCGTCGGGGGCCGGGGCGGCGGTTTGCTCTGACGGGGCCGGCTGTGCGCTGCCATCTTCGTCATCGTCGCCACCGCAGGCTGCGGCTATCAGCACCAGCGCAAGCAGCGCGGCCAAGAGCTTGAGCATTTTCAGAGACACGATTACCCCTCTCCGTTGCTTGGCGACGAACAGTAGCCGATGAGTTCGCTGTTTGTGTATTGCCGACGTGGTGCGCGGTATCGTGCTCATGGCCTAGTGTCGCGCCCCGATGGGGGATCGATGGACGACTCGGTAGAACCGGAAGTCGAAGGCTCTCCGCTGGACGATCCGGCCAGCTTGGCTTCGGCGGTCTTCGAGGAGGAGTCCAAGCGCCTCGCCGAGCAGGAGGCCAAGTCGGAAGTGGTGGTGCTGCCCGACGACCTGCTGCCGGGGGTGGGCGAGGCACCCATGACGCTCCGCCAAGGCATCCGGGCCGGCGGGGCCAGCATGCTCGTGGTGCTGTTCTTGCTCAACGTGATCGACGAGTTCGACCGGGTGGCGATCGCGGTGCTGTTGCCCGACCTTCAGGATGCGTTCGGGGTATCGGACACCGTGATCCTGGGCATCTCATCGTTTGGCGGCGTCGCCCTGGTGTTGGGGGCAGTGCCGTTGGCCTGGCTGGCCGACCGGGTGAAGCGTACCCTCATCGTGCCGGTGGCCACCGCGGGATGGGCGGTGAGCGTGTTCCTCACCGGGCTGGTGAGAAACCCGTTCCAGTACTTCTGGACCCGGGTGCTCACCGGAATGGGCCAGGCCAACCGCCTGCCGGTGCACTCTTCGCTGCTCACCGACACCTATCCCATACCCGCTCGAGCTCGTATCTTTGCCTTCGAGGGCATGGGCCGGCCCATCGGCCTGCTCATCGGCCCGGTGCTGGCCGGGGCCATCGCATCCATTGCCGGCGGCGACGACGGGTGGCGGTGGGCATTCTACATCTTCGCCGTCCCGCCGGTTGTCCTGGCGCTGGTGTCGCTGCTGCTCAAGGAACCGCCTCGGGCCGGCAACGAGCAGCAGGCCATACTGGGGGAGCAGTTCGAGATGCCTCCCATCGGCTCGGACCTGCCGGTTTCGATGTCCACTGCCTTCGCCCGGCTCAAGAAGGTGAAGACCTTCTACTTCTTGGCGGTGGGCGTGGGCACACTGGGATTTGCCCTGGTGACGCTGCCCAGCCAGCTCAACCTCATGCTGAAGGACGAGTACGGCTATGAGGCATTCCAGCGGGGCTGGGTGACGTCGCTGGTGTGGCTGGCCAGCCTGGTGGCCATCCCGATCTCGGGTTTCAAGTTCGACGGGCTGTTCCGGGAGGATCCCAGCAAGATGGTGCGGACTGCGGGCACCCTCATCATGACGTCGGGCCTGCTGGTGCTCATCGCCATGCGATTCCACCAGCCCGCCATCATGATCTTCGGCATAAGCCTGGCCAACGCCTGCACGTCGGCCTCCTTTGTGGCCGCCGCCCCCACCATCGGCGCGGTGGCTCCTTACCGGATGCGGGCCCAGGCCTTCGCCCTGCTGCCGGTGTTCATCTTCTTGATGGGCGGATTCATGGGCAGCATCATCGCCGGCTCCATCAGCGACGCCCACGGCGAGCGGCTGGCCATCAGCATCGTGGCCCCGCCGGCGTCGATCATCGGCGGTCTGCTGGTGGCCTACGGCTCCCGCTACATCAAGCGCGACATCTCGCTGGCGGTGAGCGAGCTGGTGGAGGAGCAAGAGGAGATGCGCCGCATGGCGGAACATCCCGACGACATCCCGGTGTTGCAAGTGCGGGGGCTGGACTACAGCTACGGCCCGGTGCAGGTGCTGTTCGACTGCGGTCTGGAGGTACGCCGGGGCGAGACGCTGGCCCTGCTGGGCACCAACGGCGCGGGCAAGTCCACCCTTTTGCGAGCGGTCAGCGGGTTGGGGGTGCCCGACCGAGGGGCCATTCGGCTCAACGGGCGCACCATCACCTACGCCGACGCCGAATTGCGGTTCAAGCAGGGCATCGTGCAAGTACGGGGCGGGGCGGGAGTGTTCCCCGGTCTCAGCGTGGAGGAGAACCTTCTGGCCACCATGCTGAGCTCCAAAGAGGACAAGGACGAGATATTTCGGCGGGTCGAGCGGGTGTACGACGTGTTCGGCGTTCTGCGGGAGAAGCGCAACCAGGCTGCCGGGGACCTCTCCGGGGGCCAACAGCAGATGCTGGCCTTCGGCATGGGGCTGATGCATGAGCCCGAGGTGCTGCTCATCGACGAGCTATCGCTGGGGCTGGCCCCGGTGGTGGTGCAGGAGTTGCTGGAGGTGGTGGAGCAGCTGAAGGAGACCGGACTGACCATGATCATCGTGGAGCAGTCGCTGAACGTGGCGCTGAGCGTGGCCGAACGGGCGGTGTTCATGGAGAAGGGCCGGGTGCGGTTTGAGGGTCCGGCCCAGGAGCTGGCCGAACGGGACGACTTGGTGCGGGCGGTGTTCTTGGGAGCGGAGGGCGGCTAGGCAGTGAGCCAGGTTGACGAAGGCCGGGGCGAAGACCGGGCGGGCGTGCTGTGATCGACATCGGCTGGGAGATCTCTCAACAGGACTTGTTCTCGGGCAGCGTGCAGGGTCTGATCGTGGCCGCGCTAGCCGCTGGCTTCGTGCTCATCTATCGGTCGACTGGGGTGCTGAACTTCGCCCACGCGGAGATCGGCAGCTTCGGCGTGGCTTTGATGGCGATGCTGACGTTTCGCTACGACGTCCCCTACTGGCTGGCGTTCTTCCTGTCGGTGGGGGCCGCGGCCGGCTTTGCCATGATCACCGAGCTGGTGGTGGTGCGGCGGCTGTTCGACTCGCCGCGCCTCGTGCTGTTCATCGCCACACTGGGAGTGGCGCAACTGGCCGTTTTCGCCGCCATCCAGCTTCCCGACGTGTCCCGGCCGGGGCCTTTCCCGCTGCCCCCCAAGCTCACCGCCCAGGAGTTCCGTTGGGAGGTGACCGATCACCTCCGCATCGGGGGGCGGGAGCTCATCGTGGTGATCATGGTGCCGCTGGTGATCACGGTTCTGGCGCTGTTCTTGGGCCGCACCCGATTCGGATTGGCCATTCGGGCTTCGGCCGACAACGCCGACACCGGGCGGCTGTTCGGCATCAGCGTGCGGCGGGTGTCAACCATGGTATGGACCATCGGCGGCGCGCTGGCCGGTGTCACCTTGATCCTTTTGGCCCCGTTCAGAGTCAGCGCGGCTGATGCGGGGACCGCCAGCCTCGGTCCTGGTCTGTTGCTTCGGGTGCTGCTGGTGGCGCTGATCGCCCGAATGCGATCGCTATGGGTGACGCTGATCGCCGGCATCGGCCTGGGCATCTTCCAGCGGCTGTTCCAGGGCAACGTGGACCGCGACATCCGCGAGGCGGTGGATGTGATCTTCTTCATCGCCATCTTGGTGATCACGGTGATGTTCGCCCGTCGGGGCACCGAGGACGAGGGCGAGTGGTCATTGTCGCCCAAGGTGAAGGCCATTCCCGAACGGCTCCGCGGTCTGTGGTACATACGAAACCTGTCCCGATTCGGGTTCGCGGCGCTGTTTGGCGGCCTTGTGCTGCTGGGGGTGTTCCTCACCAAGAACTCCAACCTGTACACCTGGACCCGCATCTTGGGCTTTGCGCTGATTGCTTTGTCGGTGTCGATGCTCACCGGCTGGGCTGGCCAGCTCTCGCTCGGCCAGTTCGCCTTCGCCGGAGTGGGGGGCCTCACCGTGGTGACGCTGACCGAAGGCGGCGACATCCCCATCCCGTTCGACTGGTGGGACTGGTCGTTCGACCTGCCGTGGGGAGTGGCCATGGTGATCGCGGTGGCGGCGGGCATGATCGCGGCGTTCATCATTGGGGTGCCTGCACTGCGGGTGAAGGGTTTGATGCTGGCGGTGACCACGCTGGCGTTCGCCATTGCCGCCATGTCGTGGATATTCGCGCAGGACGTGTTTACCCAAGGGGCCACCAACACCCCCAAGGTGGTGCCGCCGGTGTGGGGTCCGTTCGACTTCACTGCGTCGCGGAAGTCGTTCTTCTTCATGGTGCTGGTGTTGCTGGGCTTGGCCGTGTGGATGGTGGCCCACCTGCGGAAGACCGGCATCGGGCGGATGATGATCGCGGTGCGCGACAACGAGGACATGGCGGCGGCCTCCACCGTGTCGGGCAGCCGGATCAAGCTCATCTCGTTCACGCTGGCCGGGGGACTGGCCGCATTGGGCGGCGGCTTGATCATCACCGGGGAGCCCACCATCAATCCCCAGGTGCTGTTCAACGCCAACGAGTCGATCAACGTCATCGCGATTGCCATCATCGGCGGGCTGGGGTCGATCGCCGGGCCGCTTTTGGGCGTGCTGTGGGTGAAGGGCATCCCGGCGATCTTCGGGGCCAGCGACGAGGTGAGGCTGCTCACTTCGGGGGTGGGGCTTCTGTTGCTGTTGATGTACTTCCCCGGCGGGATCATGCAGCTCATCTACAAGCTGCGCGACTTTCTGCTGGGGATGGCCGATGAGCGCATGGCGGCCCGGGACATTCCCGAGCCGGTGCCGGCGTTGGACAAGCCGGTGCCCATCACCAGCGAGCGCACGGTGGATGTGGAGCAGGGGCATCCGTGGCTGGCCGTGCAGGACGTGCATGTGCACTTCGGTGGCAAGGTGGCGGTGGACAAGGTGTCCATCGAGGTTCACCAGGGCGAGCTGGTCGGTTTGATCGGCTCCAATGGGGCGGGGAAGTCCACCCTGATGAACGCCATCAGCGGCTTCGTGCCGTTCAACGGCCAGGTTGAGGTGCTGGGGCGTGATATCTCCCGGCTTCCGTCGTACCGGCGCCACCGGGGTGGCTTGGGACGGGGGTTCCAGCACGCCAAGATCTATCCCGACCTCACCGTGAGGGAAGCGCTGATGGTGGCGATGGAGGCCCGGGACCGCTCGTTGCTGGTTCCATCGCTTCTGGGGGTGCCGCCGTCGCCGGGCCAGGAGCGGCGAAAGCGGGCCGACGTGGACAGCCTCATGGACTTTGTGGGGCTGGGGCGCTACGCCGATCACTTCATCTCCAACCTGTCCACCGGAACCCGGCGCATCGTGGAGCTGGCCAGCCTGCTGGCGGTGGACGCCAAGGTGCTGTTGCTGGACGAGCCCACCGGCGGCGTGGCCCAGCGGGAGAGCGAGGCGTTCGGCCCGCTCATCCGCCGCATCCAGGCCGAACTGGGCGCTGCGGTAGTGGTGATCGAACACGATATGCCGCTGGTGATGAGCATCAGCGACCGGGTGTACTGCCTGGAGGCGGGTTCGGTGATCTCTGAGGGGTCGCCGGACGAGGTGCGGAATGATCCGCTGGTGATCGCTTCTTACTTGGGCACGGATGTGCGGGCTATTGAGCGCTCGGGGGAGCGTTCTAGCTAGATCCGCGTCGGAGGGCGGGGTTGGCGATGGCGGGGGGGATGTAGAAGGCGTCGTCGGGGTTGAGATCCTTGCCCGGCGGCACCAACTCGTCGATGCGGTCGAGGACGTCGTCCGTTAGCCGGAGGTCGGGGTTTTCGAGGGCGGCGTCGAGCTGTTGGGGGGTGCGGGGGCCGATGATGGTGGAGGTGACGGCGGGGTGGGCCAGGGTGAAGGCGTAGGCCAGGGTGGCCATCGAACAGCCAACCTCGGCGGCCAGGGCGTCGAGGTCTTCCACCAGGTCGAGCTTGTGGGCCACCACCGGGTCTTCTCGGTCCCAGCGCAGAGCGCTGCCGATGTTGCGGGTGGCTCGGGAGTTCTCCGGCCAGTCGGCGTCCTTGCGGTACTTGCCGGTGAGCCAGCCGCTGTTGAGAGGGCCCCACACGATCACGCCCATGTCGTAGGCCGCACAGGTGGGCAGCACCGACCGCTCGATTCCCCGGGTGAAGATGGAATACGGGGGCTGTTCGCAGCGGACCCGCTCCAGGCTGCGACGCTCGGCGGCCCACTGGCCTTCCACGATGAGTTCGGCTGGAAACGTGGAAGTGCCGATCATGCGGATCTTGCCGGCCCGCACCAGATCGGTGAGCGCGGCCAGGGTGTCGCCGAAGTCGGTGCGGGGATCGGGGCGGTGCATTTGGTAGAGGTCGATGTAGTCGGTATCGAGCCGGCGCAGGCTGTGTTCCACCGCTTGGGTCACCCAGCGGCGGGAGCCGCCCTGCATGTTGACGTCGTCGCCCATCGGTCCGTAGAACTTGGTGGCCAACACCACGTTGTCGCGCCGCCCCTTGATGGCCCGCCCGACGATCTCCTCGGAGATGCCCATGCTGTAGCGGTCAGCAGTGTCGATGAAGTTGATCCCCGCGTCGAGGGCCTTGTGGGTCATGGCCGCGCACTCGGCTTCATCGTTGTTGCCGAAGGGGCCGTACATCATGGCGCCCAGGCACATGGTGCTCACCTGGACTCCGGAGCCTCCCAGGGTGCGGTATTCCATTCGCTATCCCTTCAGCAGTAGCGGCTTAGAGTCCAGCGGCGTTGGCGATGACCGCGGCCACCGCGTCGGGTTGGGCCAGCATGGGGGAGTGGCTGCCCTCCATCACCACGGTGTTGCCCACCAGGCCAGCGCACGTCCGCTGGAAATCAGCGGTCAGCGTGCGGTCGTCGGCACACACGATGTAGGTGGAATCGACGTCCCGCCACGCTGCTCGGGAATAGGGGTAGGGCGGTTGGCCCAACGGCTGGGGGCGGAGCTGCGACTCAGCCCAAGCGATGTCCTCGGGAGAGCAGTCGTGGTAGAAGAGGTCGCCTGCCGCCCCCGGCTTCACCGAGCTGTAGCCGTCCTCGCCGTGCTCGAGAGCGGGAAAGAAGTTCTCGGCGATCACCGCATCGACCACGTCGGGCGGGTTGTCTTCGCCGCTCTCGTCGCCGGGCAGGATGGCGGCCAGATACACCAGATGGTCCACCGTGGCCGGATCGAGTCCCGAGATGGACAGGCCGCCCAGCGAATGGCCCACAGCGATGACGGTGGCGTCGTCGCCCAGCCGAGCCCGCATATCGTTCACATCGGCCTGGAACGCGGCGATGTCCTCGGCAGTGGTCGGACGGCAGAGATCGGATGCGTGGACAGCGATGCCCATATCCCCCAAAGACGCCTGCACCCGCTCCCAACACCAAGGTCCGTGAAACGCCCCATGGGCCAAAACAACTCCTACGGTCATGGCCGCACCCTAGTTTCTCCTAGTTTCTATGGCTATGGGATCAGAGAGATCGCTGGAGGAGCGGCTGGAGCGGCTGGAGTCTATTGAGGAGATCAGGGGGCTGGCCGCCCGCTACTGCCTGGCGCTGGACATGCGGGCGGTTGATGCCTGGGTTGGCCTGTTCCCGGCTGATGTGCGGGTGGGACGGGGGCGCTCGGGGCGAGCGGCGCTGGCGGAATGGTTTCGGGAGACGATGGGGGACAAGTTCACCGGCACGGCCCATGTGACCGGCAACCACATCATCGAGTTCGACGGGCCCGACCGGGCCCGAGGGGTGGTGTACTCCCGCAACGAGCACGAGACCGGTGACGAGTGGGTGATCATGACCATGATGTACTGGGACGACTACGAGCGCATTGACGGCCGGTGGTACTTCCGGCGGCGGCTGCCCCTGTACTGGTACGCCACCGACCTGAACGCCCCGCCAGTGGGGGACAACAAGATGCGGTGGCCTGACGAGGAGCCCTACGAGGGGGCGTGGCACCAGTTCTGGCCCACTTATCGGGATTTCTGGGAGTCCCGCTTCGACGAGCCCGCCGATGTGGCTGAGCCAGCGCCGGTGGGGGAGTTCCTGGCCTGGTTGCGGGGTGGGGCTGACGAGCTGCCCAGCGTGCGGGTGCGCTGACGAACGCCGAGGCGCTCGCCTCTGGGCTATGCCAGCAGTTCTTGGAGCCGGGTCACCGGGTTGCCCGAGGTCACCAGGGCCTCGCCGATGAGGGCGGCGTCGTAGCCGGCGTCTCGCACCGAGGCCATGGTGGTGCCCCCGGGGACGGCGATGCCGGACTCGGCCACCTTCACCACGTGATTGGGGAACAGTGGTGCCATGCGCTCGGCCCGCTGGTAGTCCATGGTGAACGCCGCGCTCTTGGGCTTCTCCCGCTGGTTGACCCCGATGATGTCGGCCCCAGCCTCAAGGGCGACCTCTAGCTCGCTCTCCGACTTGACCTCGGTGAGCACGTCCATACCCAACGACAGAGCCAACTCGTGCAGCTCGGCCAGCTTGGCGGTGGGGAGGTCGGCGACGATCAGCAGCAGGGCATCGGCGCCCATTGCGTGGGACTCATGTACGTCGGCAACGCTGGTGATGAAGTCTTTGCGGAGGACGGGCAGCCCAGAGGCCTGGGCTGCCGCGGCCAGATCATCCCCGCTACCGCCGAACATGGCCTGGTTGGTGAGCACGGACAAACAGGCCGCCCCCCCATCGCGGTAGGCCGTCGCCACCTCGGCCGGGTCGAGGCCAACGTTGAGATCGCCCCTTGACGGAGACCGCCGCTTGATCTCGGCGATGATGGCCACGTCGTCGCCGGCCAAGAGGGCCTGCTTGAATCGCCCGGCTCGGCTGGCCCGTTGGTTGACTGCCATAGGTCGGATGATACGGGGGAGCCTTGCTGCCGGAGAAAGCAGAAACGGGCGGCTACGCCACCGCTGGCATCACCTCGGTGGCGAACAGGCTAAGGGTCTCGGGGGCAGCGAAGTCGCTGAACTGGAGCACAAACTGTTCTGCGCCCATCTCCCGGTCGGCTTGCAGGCCCTGCGCCACTTCGTCGGGAGTTCCCGCCACGAGGGCCCAATCGCCGAACCGGCGCTGTGCGGTGGCCACCACTTCGTCGCGGGCCGACGACGACGGGGCTAGACCAACGGCCCGCTGCACAGATAGTCGGGCATTGCCGGCTAAGGGGATCAGCTCGTCGAGTTCGGCCATCCCGTACACCGGGCAGTTCCACCAGTCGGCGAAGTCCCGCACCAGGGGCATGGTCAGCTTGCGGCCTGCCCCGCCGATCAATATTGGAACGTGCCCGTTCACCGGGGTGGGCTGCTGTTGGGCGTTCTCCATCTGGAAGAACCGACCCCGGTGGTTCACCGGCTCGCCGGTGAGCAGCGCCTGCACTACCTCCAGGGTCTCCCGCAGACGGGCGGCCCGCACCGCAGCGGGCTCATCGCCGAGGCCGAAACGCTGCATCTCATCGGGCACCGAGCCCCAGCCAATGCCCAGGTCGAAGCGCCCCCCGCTGAAATGGTCCAGGCTCACCACCATCTTGGCCAGCAGCGCCGGATGGCGGAACTGCCCGCACAGCACCATGTGGCCGATCCGCACCCGCTCAGTCCACGCCGCCACTGCGGTCGCCATCACGAAGGCGTCGTACATCGGGGCAGCGGGCAGCATGGGCGGATTCAAGTGGTCCATGAGGTCGATCTTGTGGAATCCGCAGGCCTCCGCGGCCCGCACCCGCTCCTCGATGGTGCCCATGTCCATCCGCATCTGGGGCATGAACACGCTGAACTGCGGTGTGCCGGTCATGGTCACGATCCTTTCCCCAAGCCGCGGCGCTGCATGTCGTCGGTGTCTACCGTCCAGTTGCGCATGGCCTCTTCTTCGACATCTTTGGCTTCGGCGAAGCTCAAGCCGTCGGTGTCGTCGTAGATCCGCATGGTGGCCTTGGTGGCTGGGGTGGTGGCGGCCACGATCTGGGTGGCGAGTTCTCGAGCATGGGTTAGCAGCTCGTCGTGGGGAACGACGTGGTTGACCAGGCCGATGCGAAGGGCTTCTTCGGCAGAGACGAAGCGAGCCGTGGCGGTCATTTCCTTGGCCATGCGCTTGCCCACCGCTCGGGGCAATAGCGCGGTCATGCCCCAGGCGGCGATGACCCCGATCTTGGCGTGGGTGTCGGCGAATCGGGCTTGATCTGAGGCCACGATGAAGTCGCAGCTCAGGGCGATCTCCAGACCGCCGGTCACGCAGGTTCCGTTCACCGCGCAGATCAGGGGTTTGGCGGTGTCCCGACAGGCCTGGGCCGGGTCCTCAGCCTGTCGCTTGTTGCCGTCGGGGGTTTCCGAGACCCCATCGGCGGCTACCTCCCTCAGGTCCACGCCGCCGGTGAACACCGGGTCGGCACCGGTCAAGATGATGGCGTCTACTCCGTCGTCAGCGTCGCTGGCCCGCAACGCGGCGCATAGGTCGTTGCGCATCCGCTTGGTCATGGCGTTGCGGGCCTCGGGCCGGTTCAAAGTGATGGTGGCGATGCGGTCGCTGACTTCGATGAGCAGGCGCTGGTCTTCGGGGGTAATGGCTTTGTCGGCCATGTCTTCGACAATCAGCCTTCGCAGTCGATCGCGTTTACGGCCTGCTGGCGCAGCCAGTGGTCGGCCAGCACAAGCAGCACCTGGGCCTCCACCATGGGCACCGCCCGGGGCAGCACACAAGGATCGTGGCGGCCGCGGGCGGCCAGCGTGACCGCATTGTTGTCGCGGTCCACGGTCTCCTGGGGCGACGCGATGGTGGCGGTGGGCTTGAACCCCACCCGGATCACGATGTCCTCGCCGTTGCTGATGCCGCCCTGCACGCCGCCGGATCGGTTGGAGGCGGTGCGGGGCCGGCCGTCGGGACCAGGGGTGAACGGGTCGTTGTGCTCCCGGCCGGTCATTGTCACCCCCCCGAAGCCCGAGCCGATCTCGAACCCCTTGGCCGCGGGCAGCGACAGGGCGGCCTTGGCCAAATCGGCGTCCAGCTTGTCGAACACCGGCTCGCCCAGACCGGGGGGCACCCCTCGGGCCACGCATTCGACTATCCCGCCCAACGAGTTGCCGTCGCGGCGGGCCGCTTCGATGGCCTCGGTCATGGCCTCCGCATGCTCGGGAGACGGGCATCGAGTGGCGTCGGCCTCCACATCGGCCAAAGTCACCGCCGCCAGGTCGACATCGGCGGTGATGTGGCCCACCTGGCGGACCCAGGCCAGCACCTCGATGTCGGCCACGGTTGCCAAGAGCTGGCGGGCGATGGCGCCGGCCGCCACCCGGCCGATGGTCTCCCGGGCGCTGGCCCGCCCCCCTCCCTGCCAGTTGCGAATGCCGTACTTGGCCTCGGTGGTGTAGTCGGCGTGGGAGGGGCGGTACATGTCCTTGAAATCTTCGTAGGCATTGGGCCGGGCATCGGTGTTTCCCACCAGCATGGCGATGGGCGACCCCAGCGTTCGGCCCTCGAACAACCCCGAGAGGATCGTCACTTTGTCGGCCTCGTCCCGCAGGGTGGTGAGCCGGCTCTGGCCGGGACGCCGCCGGTCGAGGTCGTGCTGGATCATCTGCTCATTCAGCGGTAGCCGGGGTGGGCAGCCGTCCACCACCGCGCCGATGCCGCCACCATGGGATTCCCCAAACGTCGTAACCCGGAACAACCGCCCCGTCGAACTGCTCATCGCACCTCAACACTACAGACCGGGCTGTGCCGATCTGGGGGTCATATAGGCCCACCGATGGTGGCGGTCATGCGCTGATCAGCACTCTTGTGGCAGTGTCGAGGCATGGATTTGGGGCTATCGGGCAAGGTTGCGCTGGTTACGGGGAGTTATCGGGGGACGGGGAGCGGGATCGCTCGGGTTCTTGCCGCTGAGGGGGCCGAGGTGGTGGTCCACGGGTTTGAGCAAGGGCAGGCGGATTGGCTGGCCGATGAACTGGGACCGCCGGCTCGGGCGGTGTGGGGGGACATCTGCACCGACGAGGGGGCGGAGGCGGTAGCCAGCCAGTGCGGGCCGGTGGAAATCCTGGTGAACAACTATGGGGTGGCGGTGGGCGGCACTTGGGGGGATGACGGCACCGACGTGTGGATCGACGCCTACAACCGCAATGTGCTCAGCGTGGTGCGGATGACCCGGCTTGTGGTTCCGGCCATGACGGAGCGGGGCTGGGGGCGGATCGTGCTGGTGTCTACTGTGGGAGCGACCCGCCCCGGCGACCGCATCCCGGGCTACTACGCGGCCAAGGGCGCGCTGCCCGCCATGACGGTGAGCCTGGCCCGGGAGCTGGCTGGCAGCGGGGTAACGGTGAATTGCGTGAGTCCTGGGGCCATTGCCACTCCTGAGCTGGTGGAGATGTGGACCCGCCAGGCCGAGCGGGAGGGCCGCTCCACCGACTGGGCCGACATCGAGCGCCACGTCACCACCGTGCAGATGCCCACGCTGACCGGGCGGATCGCCACTGTGTCGGATGTGGGGGAGCTGGTGGCCTTCGTGTGCAGCGACCGTGCCCGCCAGATCCACGGCGCCCACCTGCGCATCGACGGGGGTGCGGCTGACGTGGTGACCTAGGCTGCCCGGCGATGCCGACCCTGTATGACGTCGTCCGGGACTTCAGCCACACCTGGCCCGACAAGCTGGCCCTGCTCACCGAGCAGGACGGCCACCGCACCTACCGAGAGCTGGCCGCTCATGGCGGAGCCCTGGCCCACCAATTCCAGACCCGCTTCGGACTGGGCCTGGGCGATCGGGCCTGCATCTGGATGCAGAACCGCCCCGAATACATCGAGTGCCAACTGGGAATGCAGGCCATCGGCTTGGCGGGAGTTCCCATAAACCCGGAGTGGACCGATGCGGAGATGGACTTCGTGCTCAACCACTCCCGGTGCCGTCTGGTGTTTGCTGAGGCCGAGCGGGCCGAGCGGGCGGTGGCTCTGACCGCGTCAATGGACTCGGTTGAGGCAGTGGTGAGCGTGGACGAGCCGGTGGACGGGGCCTTGCTGCTGGCCGACCTCATCGGAGACGCGCCGGAGGGCGCGGGACTGGACCTGCCCCCGGTGGACGGGTACGTAGAGGGCAACGTGCTCTACACCTCGGGCACCACCACCGGACGGCCCAAGGCGGTGCCGATGAGCCCCGAGCTGTTCGCCGGGGGAGCGGTGCCCTATGAGGAGATGTTCGGCCTGAGCCACACTGATCGGTCGCTGGTGGTGACCCCGCTGTTCCACGGCAACGCTATGGGCGGGGCGATGTCGGCGCTGAGCCGGGGGGCCAGTGTGGTCATGCCCCGCAAGTTCTCGGCGTCGCGGTTCTGGGCGCTGGTCGATCTGTACCGCCCGACTTATTTCCTCACCCTGGTGCCCATCATCAACATCTTGATGGCCCAGCCCCCCGGTCCTCATGAGAAGTCGCACTCGCTGCGGGTGATGATCCCGCTGGGTTGCGCCCCGATCATCGAGCAGATCGAGGAGCGCTACGGGGTTCCGTGCATGGACTGGTACGGCATGACCGAGGCCGGGTCGGGCACCTACACCCGATTGGACGAGCCCCGCCGCCCCGGCTCGGTGGGCAAGCCGTTCGAGGGGTCGGTGCTGCGGATCTTCTTGCCCGACGGCTCAGAGGCGCCGACCGGCGAGTCCGGCGAAATCTGCTTTCTCCGGTCCACCATCGGTTTCAACGGCTACATCGAAGACCCGGAGGCCACCGCGGCCGCTACGTCGGGCGACTGGTTCCGCACCGGCGACCTGGGCTACGTGGACGACGACGGCTATCTCTATTTTGTGGATCGCCAAAAGGACATCGTGCGCCGGGGCGGGGAGAACCTGTCCACCATCGAGGTGGAGACCGCGCTACGCACCCACCCCGCAATAGGCGATATCGCCGTGGTGGCCCGTCCCGACCCAGTGCTGGGCGAGACAGTGGCCGCCTTCATTGTGGTGGCCGAGGGCTGCGACCTCCCCACGGAGGAAGACCTGCGAACCCACACCGACGGCACCCTGGCCCCCTACAAAGTCCCCACCACCATCGAGCCCATCGACCAGCTCCCCCGCACCGGCAACGGCAAAGTAGAAAAATTCCGCCTCCGCCAACGCTTCAGCTAAGCGAACTCGGCTCGGAGTTGGGGGCCGTGCTGGTTGAGGGTGGGGAGGGTGGGGGCAGCGTGGTCGATGGCGTGGTCCCAGTCGGCGGTGGTGGCGGGGGCGGGGAGGTTGACGGTGCCGTCGGCGTGGGTGATGGTGATTCGGTTGAGCTGGGGGTGCGATGAGAGTCCGGCCACGTCGTTGACGGTTCCGAAGGCCATGCGGCTGGTGGTGAGCTTGTCGCGGAGCTCATCGGTGGGCAAGCGGGCGAAGACCTCTCCGACTACGTCGTCAGTCTCCGCCCGGTTGGTGACACGGGCCTTGTTGGTGGCGAAGCGGGGGTCGTGGGCTATCTCCGGCCGGTTGAGCACTTCTTCGCACAGGGTGACCCACTCACGGTCGGACTGCACGGCGATGAGCAGGGTGGTGCCGTCAGCGGTGGTGAAGCCGCCGTAAGGGGCGATGGACGGGTGGGCCAGCCCGACCCGCTGAGGGCCTTGGCCGAGGTAGTCGTGATGGAGCAGGGGGACGGTCATCCACTCGGCCATGGTGGAGAACAGCGAGACTTCGATGCTGGCGCCCTGGCCGGTGCGGGCCTGGCGGACCAACGCCTGGCTGATGGCCCGGGCGGCGGCTTCGCCGGTGGCGATGTCGGCTACCGACACCCCCACTCGACCGAGCGGCCCCGGTGCCCCGGACACTGAGACCAGACCGCTCTCGGCCTGCACCAAAAGGTCGTAGGCCTTCATTTGGGCATACGGTCCGCTCGGCCCGTAGCCCGAGATGTCGCAGGTCACCAGCCGGGGATGCTGCTGGCGCAGTGATTCTGAGCCGAACCCCAACCGGCTTGCCGCACCCACGGCCAAGTTCTGGATGTAGACGTCGGCCCGCTCGATCATCCGTCTCAGCAGCGCTTGGTCTTCGGCGTCCTTGAGGTCGACGACGATGGACTCCTTGCCCCGGTTCAGCCAGGCGAAATAGCTGGCCAAACCGTCGGCGGCGGCGTCATAGCCACGGGAGAAGTCGCCCTCGGCCCGCTCGATCTTGATAACCCTGGCCCCGGCGTCGGCCAGTCGACAAGACGCCAGTGGTCCCGCCACCGCTTGTTCGATAGAAACCACCAGCACGCCATCCAATGGCTTTGCCGAGTTCACGCCAGCAACGTACCCACACGTTGGTGAGGACAACGAAGCGTAAGCTCTGGCGATGACCCCACAGGACATTTTGGATTTGGCCCGTGAGCATGCTGCGGCTGAAGCAGAGAACGATGCCGAGCGGACGCTGGCCACGCTGGTGGACGAGCCGACTTATGAGTTCTGGCCCATGGGCAAGGGGTTCACCGGCGGCGACCTAGCCCGCACTTTCTATTTGGAGCAGTATCCGCTTTTTGCCCAGCGGGTGACCGGGTACGGGGTACTGGGGGAGTGGACCAACGACCAGTGCGCCATTCAGGAGTACTCGATCGAACTCGACGGCCAGACCCGCCACATGGTGATGTCCATGATGCCCGCTGAAGGAGATCTGTTGACCGGCGAGAAGCTGTATTGCGACGACGCCTTCGTGGAGGCTTTGCTCGGACCGCTATGCGAGCACCTGAAGCCGCTCTAGCTCAAGAGGTGCTTTTGGACTTTGCCGAGGGCGTTGCGGGGGAGTTCGTCGACGAGGTGAAGCAGCCGGGGGTGTTTGAAGTCGGCGCACACGCCGTCTAGGTGAGATCGCAGGTCTTCTAGCTTCGGGCTCTGGCCGGAGGCGGCTACCACCCAGGCAGTGACCAGCTCTCCCCACTCCTCGTCGGGGGTGCCGGTGACAGCCACGTCGTCGACATCGGAGTGGGTGCGTAGGGCGTCTTCTACCTCGCGGGGGTAGACGTTCAATCCGCCGGAGATGACAAGTTCCTTGGCCCGGCCTTGGAGTCGCAGGTAGCCCGCTTCGTCGAACTCGCCGAGGTCGCCGGTGCGGAACCAACCCTCGTCGTCGAACGCCTCCTTGGTGGCCTCGGGCCGTCGCCAATAGCCGGCAAAGACATTTGGCCCCCGCACCAGCACCTCGCCGGTATCGGCGGCGAGGCGAAGCTCGACTCCGGGCAATGGGAACCCCACTGTGCCCGCTCGACGCTCAGCGTCATGGGGATTGGAAACGAGCATGATGGTCTCAGTCATGCCGTAGCGCTCCAGCACCCGCACCCCTGCGGCCTCTTCCAGGCGGTAGTGCAGATCAGCAGACAAAGGAGCAGAGCCGGCTACGCACAGTCGCAGCCGAGAGAGTTCCCCGACTCGAGACGACTGAGCTAATCGTGTGTACATGGTCGGAACGCCGAAAAACAGGGTGGCGTCGTGGGCAGCGGCTGCGTCCAGCACGGCATTGGGGGAGAATCCGTCGAGCAATATCGCCGACGCTCCAGTCAACAGCGTGCCGTGCAGCCCCACCCCCAATCCGTGCATGTGGAAGAGGGGAAGAGCCAGCACGAGGCGGTCCTCCGTCTCCCACCGCCAGGCGATGCGGACCGACTCGGCCCCGGCCAGCAAGTTCCCGTGGGTCAGCACCGCCCCCTTGGGCACGCCGGTAGTGCCCGAGGTATATCCCAACAGCGCGGGGTCGCGGCTGCCCATCTGATCCAGACTGGGAGCGGCAGCGTCGTCAAGGTCCAACCGAGGGGAGACCACCGTCATCTCGGGAGCAAGCTCGGCCAGCCATCGAACCCATTCAGGCTTGTCCACCACCGCCGCCCGAGGCTCGGCGTCGCCCACGATGTGGGCCAGTTCGGCCTTCTGATAGGCCCCGTTCACCGGCACCACGATCAGTCCCAGCCGTAGCGCGGCAACATGGGCCACCACCAAGTCGACCGATGTCCCCGCCGACAGGATGATCCGGTCTCCCTTGCGCAGCCCCGCGCCATAGAGCCGCCCGGCCGCGGCCTTTGAGCGCCGGGCCAGATCGCCCCTCGTGACCCACCCAGTACCTACGCCCCAAAACGTCGGTTTGTGAGGCTCGACAGCCCAGCGCTTACTCCACGCCGCTGGCAGGCTGACTTCCTCCAGCAAGTCCACCTCGTCGGGATCAACCCCGGCAGGAAAGTGAACAGCATCGGCTCGGGCGGTGGTCACAACTCCCGATATTGTCACTCCTCGTGCCCTTGAACCTGGCTACCGCGTGGGAGGCGGCTGCGGAGGCCGTTCCGGATGCTGATGCGGTGGTGTGTCATCCGGTGAGTCGGACTTGGCGGGAGTTCGAGGACCGGGCTGCTCGGCTAGCTGCCGCGCTGGGGGAATTCGGCATTGGGGCGGGCGACAACGTTGGGCTCTACCTGTACAACGGCAATCCCTATAGCGAGGTTACGTTCGGGGCGTTCAAGGTCCGGGCGGCTCCATGCAACGTGAACTATCGCTATCTGGCCGGTGAGTTGCAGCACCTGCTGGAAGACGCCGACGCCAAGGCGGTGTTCTTCTCCCCCGAGTTGGCCGACCGGGTGGATGAGGCTCGGGCGCACCTGCCACTGCTGCGGGCAGCCATCTGCGTGGGTGACCCGGGCGAGCCGGTGCCCGACTGGGCGCTGGACTACGAGACGCTCATCGCCGACCATGCTCCAGCACCGCCCATCGACCGCAGCCCCGACGACCTGTGGATTCTCTACACCGGTGGCACCACCGGCAAGCCCAAGGGGGTCATGTGGCCCCATGGCTCGTTGATCGGCACGATGGCCGGACCGTTTCGGGCGCTGAGCCTGCCCCTCCCGGAGACAATCGAATTGGTGAAGGCCAACGTCGCCGCCATCTACGACAGCAATCGGGCGACGCGCCAACTGGCCGCGTCGCCGCTCATGCACGGCACTGCCAGCATCGTTGCGCTGGCCACCTTCACCCAGGGAGGGGCGGTGATAACCATGCCCGAGCGCAGCTTCGACGCCGATGCTCTTTGGCGCTGCGTGGAGCGTGACCGGGCCACCGTGCTCACCATCGTGGGCGACGCCTTCGGGCGGCCCATGGCCGAGGCATTGGACGCGGCCGCTGAGCGAGGCGAGCCCTACGACCTGTCGTCGGTGTTCATGATCATGTCCTCCGGGGTGATCTGGAGCCGGCCCGCCAAAGAGGCCCTGCTGGTTCACAAGAACATGAAGCTGGTGGACTCCCTGGGCTCTAGTGAGGGCACCGGCACTGGCATGAGGATCAGCGACCGCAACGGCGGCTCAGCTACCGCTCGGTTCACGTTGGGGGAGAACGCCGCGGTGTTCGACGAGGACGGCCAACCGGTGGAGCCCGGCTCGGGGCAGCAGGGGATGGTGGCGGTGGGCGGGCCCATCCCCACCGGCTACTACAAGGACCCGGAGAAGACGGCGGCCACGTTTCGCACCATCGGCGGGCGACGCTGGTCAGTGCCCGGCGACTGGGCCACGGTCGAGGCCGACGGCACCATCACCCTGCTGGGCCGGGGCTCGGCGTGCATCAACAGCGCGGGGGAGAAGATCTACCCCGAGGAAGTGGAGGAAGCGGTCAAGGTCCATCCCGCCGTGGCCGATTGCCTGGTGGTGGGAATGCCCGACCCCAAATGGGGCGAGGCGGTGACTGCCGTGGTGCAGGTGGTTGGCGGGGCGAGCGACGAGGAGATCATCGCCGACGCCCGAACCCGTCTGGCCGCCTACAAGCTCCCCAAAACTCTCATCCGCGCCGACGCCGTCCAACGGGGCGCCAACGGCAAGCCCGACTACCAGTGGGCCAAGCAGTTTGCCCTCGACTCGCTGTCCCAATAGGCCCCGATCTGAAAGCATGGGCCCATGAGCATCAAAGTGACTGCGCTGCCGGCGGCTTTGGGCGCCACGGTGGAGGGGCTCGACGCCGACCACCTCGGCGACCAGGTGGCGGCCGAGTTGCGTGAGGCCTTCTGGGCCCACAAGGTGCTGTTCTTCCCCCGCATCCACCTGACCGACGAGCAGCACGTGGCCTTGGGCTCGCTGTTCGGCGATCTGGAGGCGGTGAGCAATGACGACACCGACCACCGCGACCACGTGACGGTGGACGACGAGGGCAAGATCCTGGTGCTGGACAGCTCCAATGCGTACTCCCGGGCCAACTACTGGCACACCGATGTGACCTTCGCCCGCCAACCGCCGCTGGGATCGCTGCTGTCGATGAAGGAGTCGCCGCCCTCCGGAGGCGACACCATGTGGGCCAACACCCAGGCCGCCTACGAGGGGCTGTCTTATCCCATCAAGGCGGCTATCGAGGGGCTCACCGCCCGCCACGGCCGGGTCGGGCTCACCGACATCACCGAGCATCCGGTGGTGACCGTGCATCCTGAAACCGGCAATCGGTTGTTGTTCGTGAACCGGGGTTGGACCTCAGGGCTGAACGGGATGAGCCACCTGGAGGGCAACCGCCTGCTGGCCCTGCTGTGCGATCACATGGAACAGCCCGAGTACACGGTGAGATGGCGGTGGAGCGACGGCGATGCCGCCCTGTGGGACAACCGCTGCACAATGCACTACGCCATCGACGACTACGGCGCCGACCACCGCCGCATCCACCGGGTCACCATCTATGGCCCCTCTGGTGCCGGCCCGGAAGCGGCTTTGCCCGCGGCCTAGTTAGAGCTCCAGCAGCGCCTGTTCCACCACCTCGGTCAGCGCGGGGTGAATGTAGAGCTGGCCTCGAGCCATCTCGTCCACGGTGAGGTCGAACTGGAATCCCTGGATGAGCTGTTGGATGAGCGTGGGGGCCTGGGGTCCGATGATGTGGGCGCCCAGAAGCCGTCGGCTCTCGGGATCGGCTAGCACTTTGGCGAAGCTGGCGGTGTCCTCCATGGCCCAGCCATAGGCGGTATCGCTATAGGGGCGAACGGCCTTCAGATAGGCCCGCCCCTTGGCCCGCAGGGCCTGCTCGGTGGCCCCGACCGCCGCCACCTGGGGATAGGCGAACACCGCGTGGGGGATGCCGGAGTGATCGGGTACCCGCAGATCGTCGGGGTGGGCGATGTTGTGGGCTACCGCCCGGGTGTCCTCGTTGGCGGTGTGCTTGAGCTGGGCCGCGTGGCAGATGTCGCCCAGCGCCCACACCCCTTCGACACTGGTGCGGAGAAATTCGTCGGTCACCACATAGCCCCGGTCGTCGAGCGACACTCCTGAACGGGTCACGTCCAGCTGCTCGCCGTTGGGCACTCGCCCGGTGGCCACCAGCAGCACATCGCCGGTCACATCCCGCGCCTCGGTGCGAACGGTGATCTGAGATCCCGCCTGGGACACCTCGACGATAGGAGAGCCGAGGGCGCAGTCCATGCGCTGGGACACGATCTCGGTAAACGCGGCCGATATGTCCTCGTCCGCAGCCCGCAGCAGCCGCTCAGAGCGGTTCACGATCGTCACCGACACGCCCATGGCGTCGAAGACGTGGCCCAGCTCAGCGGCGATGTAGCCCCCGCCCAGGATCACCAGCCGCTCGGGTAGCGACTCCAGGCGCATGACAGTGTCGGAGGTGTGGTAGGGAACCTCGTCCAGGCCGGGGATCGAGGGGATGAACGGCCGGGCCCCGGCGGCCAGCACGATGTGGTCGCCGGTGAGCTGCTGCCCGTTCACATCCAGCGTCTTGTGACCGACAAAGCGGGCGTCGCCCTTGAACACGGTGACGTTATCGAGGCTGTGGCGGTAGTCCTCGCCGCCCTGGGCGATGGGGTCGATGCGCCCGAACACCCGGCCCACGATCTCGGGCCAGCGCACCCCGTCCAGCGAGCTGTCCACCCCCAAGTGCCCAGTGTGGCCGGCCTGGTGGGCCATGTCGGCGGCGTACACGAACATCTTGGAAGGGATGCAGCCCCGGTTGAGGCAGGTCCCGCCGAAGGTGTCCCGTTCGATCAGCGCTACCCGCCAGCCGTCGAAGTCAGGAGTCAGCACGCTGTTGCCCGACCCGGTGCCCACCACCACCAGGTCGAAGTGCTCGGGTGATTCGGGCATCAGCTGGCCTGCGGCGGCCCTTTGGCGGTTTGGTCTTCGTCGATGAGCTGGCCCCGGAGACTGGGGTTGCGGCCCAGCTGGATGTCCTCATGGCGGTTCATGATGGCCGGGGCGTACACGTAGTCGGTCCAGATGTAGAACTGGTTGTCGAGCACGGCCTGATACACCAGCTCGGCCACCTCAGGCGGCTTCACCGCATCCTCGTAGATGGCCATCATCATCTGGATCCGCTCCTCGTCTTCGGGGGTGGGATCGGGCGGGATGATGGGCGAGCGCAGCGTCTCGGGGCGGTTGCGCTCGGAGTTGATGATGTTGGTGGTCACCAATCCGGGGCACAGCACCGACACGCCCACGGTAGAGCCGCTCTCCTGAAGCTCGTTGTAGAGCGTCTCGGAGATGGTCACCACCGCATGCTTGGAGGCGTTGTAGGGGCCGATGTTGGGATACGACGTGTGCCCCGCCACCGAGCCGGTGTTCACGATGTGGCCGTCGCCGTGCTCTATCAGGTGGGGTAAGAACACCCGGATGCCGTGGATCACACCCCACAGGTTCACCCCGAGGATCCACTGCCAATCGGCAGTGGTGAGGGTGTGCATCAAGCCGCCGGAGCCCACCCCGGCGTTGTTGCACACCACGTTGACCTGTCCGAACCGGGAGAAGGCGGCTTCGGCCAGCTCGTCCATGTCCCGCTCAGAGCTCACGTCGGTGAGCACGCCAACTACGTCCACCCCGGCGTCGTTCAATTCGGCCACCGCGGCGTCCATGGCCGGGCCTTCCACGTCGGCGATCATGAGGCGGGCCCCGGCCGCCCCGAACCGGTCGGCCATGGCCCGGCCCATCCCGCTGGCCCCGCCGGTGATCACTGCTGCTTTGCCCTCAAGAGTGTCCATGAGCCGACGCTACCCCCTGCCTGGTGGCCGAGCCGATGTCGGCGGCGATGAAACCAGGACTACTAGGGTTCCCGCCGTGAGCAAGGTCAAAGCCGTTGTGATGTACCCCCTGGCGATCGAACAATCGGAGCTTGATGACCTGCACTGCCGGTTTCCCGCAGTGCAGTTCCACAACATCCCCTATTTCGAGCCCCACGGGCTTCGCGACGCCAAGGCCAAGGGGCGGGTCACCGAAGGGCTGTTGGCCACGGCACCGTCGCTGACAGGGGCCGAGAAGGAGACCATCGCGGCGGCTGATGTGCTGATGGCCCTCGACCTGCCTCCGGGGATCAGAGATTGGGCGCCCCGATTGCGGTGGGTGCAGGCCATCGGCGCGGGCATCGGACAACTGGAGCCGGCCAAGCTGAAGGCCAAGGGCATCATGCTGACCAACGCGGCCGGGGTGGCCTCCGCCCCCATCGCCGAGTTCGCCATCGGCCGCCTGCTGGAGGTGTGGAAGGACATCCGAGTGCTGGAGCGGCAGCAAAAGGACCACCACTGGCAAATGCACCAGGGCTTGCTGGTGAAGGGGAAGACCATCGGCATCGTTGGCCTGGGGGCCATCGGCCGGGATGTGGCTCGCCGGGCCAAGGCCTTCGAGACCACCGTGTTGGCCAACCGCCGCTCGGCCCAGCCTGGCGACACCGATCTCGACGTCGACGAGCTCTATGGGCTCGATGGGCTCGATGAGATGCTGGGTCGCTGCGACGCGGTGGTGCTGAGCGCCCCGCAGACTCCCGAGACCGTTGACTTGTTCGATGCCGAGCGTTTGGGACGGCTCAAGCCGGGAGCGGTGGTGGTGAACGTGGGCCGGGGGTCGATCATCGACGAGGCCGCGCTGGTAGCCGCATTGGAGTCAGGCCAGGTGGGCGCTGCGGTGCTGGACGTGACCCGAGAGGAGCCGCTGCCTGCGGACAGCCCCCTGTGGGATGCTCCCAACATGTACCTGTCGCCTCACTGCTCCACCGCCCGTGAGGGCTACAACGAAGCCCTGATGGAACTGTTCTGCGACAACCTGGAGCGCTTTCTTGCTGACGAACCGCTCCGCAACGTGGTAGACCCCGACCGGGGCTACTAGTAAAAAAGACACCAACCCCACCGAGGAGGACGAGACCATGCCGTCAGATGCCTACAACGCCGCGGTCGCCGCCATAAAACAGCAGATGCAACAAGCGAACGCTGGTCCGCCACCCGACCTGGAGACAACCCGGGCCGGTTTCGAGGCGTCGTACAGCTCGATGCCCATTCCCGACGGGGTGAGCGTCACCCCGGTGGACGCCGGTGGAGTTCCCGCCGAGTGGGTGACGCCCCCCGAGGTGGAGGGCAACCGGACCATCATCTACCTGCACGGCGGCGGCTACGTGGTGGGCAATCTCAACACCCACCGCCACGTGGTGAGCCGGTTGGCGGTCGGGGCCAAGGCCCGGCTGTTGAACGTGGACTACCGCCTCGCGCCGGAGAACCCCTATCCGGCCGCCCTAGAAGACGCCTTGGCCGCGTGGCAATGGCACCTGGCCAATGGGGGAGAGGCGGCCCACACTGCGATCAGCGGCGATTCCGCCGGCGGGGGACTTACCATCGCGCTGTGCATGAAGCTGCGGGACGAGGGGATGGAGCAGCCCGCCTGCGCCGCGCCCATCTCGCCGTGGACCGACTTGACGTTCTCGGGCGACTCCATGACTGAGCGGGCCGAGCGCGACCCCATGCTGTCCGGCGCCGATGCCCTGCATGGGATGGTCATGGCCTACGCGCAAAGCGTTGACGCCACCGACCCCTACGTGTCCCCGGTGTTCGGCAAGTTCGAAGACCTGCCCCCCATGATGATTCAGGTGGGTACCGAGGAGGTGCTCTACGACGACAGCACCCGCGTCGTGAAGGGCATCGAGAGCGCCAGCGGCGCCGTCGAGTTCCGTCCCTGGCAAGACATGATGCACGTCTGGCACCTCCTCGCCGGCGTCGCCCCCGAAGCTGAAGAAGGCATCGCCGAACTGGCCGCGTATATCGCTGGGCGGACCTAGCTCGCGGCCAGGCGCGCGCCGAGGGTGCGGAGTTGTTGGGTGCCGGCGCCGAGGCTGCATTCGATGTGCTTGTTCCAGAGGGTGTAGCGGTGGAGGGGGTAGTCGATGCTCACCCCCATGCCGCCGTGGACATGCTGGGTGGCGTGAGCCACGTCGTGGGCCCAGTGAGAGGCGTACCACTTGGCAATGGGGAGCCGCATTGAGGCATCGTTGCCCTCGGCCAGGTCGTACAGGGTGGCGTAGGTACACAGCCGCACCGCCTCAACGTGCATGAACTGGTCGGCGAGGCGCTGGGTGACCGCTTGGAACGTGGCCACCGGGCGGCCGAACTGCTCCCGCTCTGAGGTGTACTCGGCGGCCAGGCGCAGCGCCCGGTCCACCACGCCCACCTGGGTGGCGCACAGCAGGGCCACCGCCCGATCGGCCAGCCATGCCACCGATGCCCCATCGGCCGGACCCAAAGGCTCGCAGGGGACTCCGTAGAAGCTCACCTGATGCACGGGTTGGAGCCGGGTTGACACCCCTGCCTCCAAATTCACCGCCGGGTCGGACAAGTCGGCCAGAAACAGCCCGGTGCCGCTGATGATGCCGTTGTCGGAGCCGTCGTCGAGTCCGGCCACCACCACGATCTTGGAGGATTCGGCGGCGAACTCCACCACCTCTTTGGTGCCCACCAGCTTGCCGTCCACCACTCGTGCTGTTGGGCTGGTGATGTCGTCGTTCAGGTATTCCTGAAGGCCGAGCGTCAACACGTTCGACCCGTCGGCGCAGCCGGGCAACTCCCGCTGACGCTGCTCGTCGGAGCCGAAAACATCCACGGCCAGCGCGGCCAGCATCCCGCCCCACAGCGGAAGCGGGGCCACGTGGCGCCCTTGGGCCTCCAGCACCTGGCCGACGGCAATCAAGTCCAGACCGCCGCCGCCCACGTCCTCGCCCAAGCCGATGCCCACCAGGCCAGCCGCGGCCAGCTCGGCGTAGAGGTCCCGATCGAACCACTCGTCGGCGGCCTCGATCTCCATGAGCCGCTCCATGTCGAGGCGGTCTCCCATGATCCGGTTGGCCAATTCGGCAACCGCTTCCTGCTCTTCGCTCAGGGTGAAGTCCATCGTTGTGCCTCCTGCCTGCTACTTGCGGCGCTTCTCGCGGGGGAGTCCGAGGCCGGCCATGCCGATGATGTCCCGCTGGATCTCGTTGGTGCCGCCGCCGAAGGTCAGCACCCAGCAGCCCCGGTACGACTCCTCCATCCGATGGGAGAAGTCGGCGTGGGGCGAGCCCTTCTTGAGGTGGCCGGTGGCCCCCACCACCTCGGTCAGCCCGGAGTAGATGAGGTGCATCGACTCCGAGCCCCACACCTTGATGGTGGACGCCAGGGCCGGGTTCAGATTGGCGCCCACCGTGGACTCGTAGGCCACCTTCCAGTTGAGCAGGTCCAAGAACTCCACCCGGGCCCGGCACTCGGCCAGCTTGACCTGCACCCACTCCTGGTCGATCACCCGGCGGCCGTCGGGCAGCTTGGCCTCCTTGGCCCACTCCACACCTTGGCTGACCAGATTGGCGATGCCCCCAGAAGCACAGAGCGACACCCGCTCATGGTTGAGCTGGTTGGTGATGAGGCCCCAGCCCCCGTTCACCTCTCCCACCCGCAGCCAGTCGGGCACCCGCACATTGTCGTAGAAGGTGGCGGTGGTGTGGCTGTTGCCCATGGTGACGAAGGGCTGGATGTCGAAGCCGGGATCGTCGGTGGGCACCAGGAACATGGTGATGCCCTTGTGGGCCGGGGCGTCGGGGTCGGTGCGGGCGGCCAGCCAGATGTAGTCGGCGTCGTAGGCCAGGCTGGTGAACATCTTCTGGCCGTTGACCACCCATTCGTCGCCGTCGCGCACCGCTCGGGTCTTGAGCGCGGCCAAGTCGGTGCCCGCGGTGGGCTCGGAGTAGCCGATGGAGAAGTGCATCTCCCCGGCCAAGATCTTCTTCAAGAAGAAGTCCTTTTGGCGGTCGGTGCCGTAGTCCCTGATGGTGGGGCCCACGGTGTTGATGGTGAGGAACGGCACCGGAACCTGGGCGGCCCACGACTCGTTGAAGAAGATGTACTGCTCGATGGGGGTGAACCCCTTGCCGCCGTACTCCACCGGCCAGCCGACGCCGAGCCAGCCGTCGCTGCCGATCTGGCGGATCAGCGCCTTGTAGTCCTCGTTGGCCTCGGTCTCGGTGTGGCGTATCTTCTCGCGGACCTCGTCGGTCATCAGGTTGGAGAAGTACGTTCGCAGCTCCTGCTGGAGGGAGAGTTGGTCATCGGTCAGCTCGACGCGCATGCGGTAAGTGTGCCAGCCCTTGCAGCGGCAGGCCATGCTCAGCGCGCGTCCGGGCGGCGGGTCCTGTCGTCGGGGCGGCTCGGCGCGCGGTGGCGCCGAGTCCTGGCCCCGACGCCACCCACCGCCCTCAGTTGATGTGCCGTGGGTAACGTGGGGCTGTGCTGGTGGTGGGTTTGACGGGGGGGATTGGGGCCGGGAAATCGACGGCGGCGGAGCGGTTTGCCGAGCTGGGGGCGGCGGTGATCGACGTGGACGCCATTGGGCGGGATGTGCTGGCCCCCGGAGGGCGGGCTGAGCAAGGAGTGATCGACGCCTTCGGCTCGGTGATTATCGGCGAGGATGGGCATATCGACCGGGGGAAGGTGGCCGCCGAAGTGTTCGGGCGCCCCGACCGGTTGGCCGCGTTGGAGGCGGTCAGCCATCCAGCGATCAATGCGGAGCTGGACTTGCAGCTCCAGGCCTTGGCCGATGGGGGAGACGTGCGGGTGGTGGTGCTGGATATGGCGGTTTTGACGGAGAGCAAGTTGGGGCGGTTGGAGTCGGGGCGGGGTTACGCCCAGGTGGTGGTGGTGGAGGCGCCCGAGGCAGTGCGCCTGCCCCGGTTGTTCGAGCGGGGCCTCACCGAGGAGCAGGCCCGGGCCCGGATGGCCAGCCAGGCCACCGACGAGCAGCGCCGGGCGGTGGCTGATTATGTGATCGTGAACGACGGCAGTCCCGACGAGCTGGCAGCGGCCGTCGACCAGGTGTGGGCGGACCTGGCGGGGGCTTAGCGAGCTGAGGCGGTCGGGGCTAGGAGCGGGGGACTGAGTCCCAGGGCTGGCCCTTGTAGGGGTCGGGTTCTTTGGGCAGGCCCAGCACCCGCTCGCCGATGATGTTGCGCTGCACCTCGTTGGTGCCCCCGGCGATGCCCATGCCCGGAGCGCCGACCACGCCGTCGGCCCACCGGCCTCCGTCCTCATCATCGGCAGCCCAGGCTTGACCCGACGGACCGGCCAACTCGATGGCCACATCGGACGCTTGACGGCCCAAAATGGCCGCGTTCAGCTTGGCGATTGACCCCTCTGGTCCGGGAGCTCGTCCCGCCTCGGCCGCTTGGCGGATCCGCATCCCGATGAAGGATTGGATGCGCTCGCGGATATAGAGGTCGGCCAGCGCTTCACGGGCCACCGGGTCGGCCGCACGACCCCGCTGCTGGGCCTCTCTGATGAGCTGTTTGCTGGTGTTCCGCCCGCCCATGGCACCGGTGCCACCGGCCCCGATGGCCACCCGTTCGTACATCAGCATGGCCACGGCCACGTTCCAGCCCTCGCCTTCGCCCCCGACCAGGCAGTCGTGGGCCACTCTCACATCGGTGAGGTAGACCTCGTTGAAGTGCGAGCTCCCGTTGATCTGGCGCAGAGGCCGCACGTCCACGCCGGGCAGCGAGAGGTCCACGATGAACATGGACAACCCCCGATGCTTGGGCTGACTCGGGTCGGTTCGGGCCACGCACATCCCGTAGTCGCAGTACTGGGCGCCCGAGGTCCACACCTTCTGTCCGTTCAGCACCCACTCGTCGCCGTCCCGCAAGGCCCGGGTAGCTAGAGAGGCCACATCGGAGCCGGCGCCGGGCTCGGAGAACATCTGACACCAGATGTCGTCACACCGGATCATCCGAGCCTGATAGCGGGCCCGCTGCTCGGGCGTGCCGAAGTCGTTCATCACCGGCAGGCACATCCCGTGGGAGATGGCCGCAGGCACCAGCGGCGCCTGGTACTGGGAAAGCTCCTGGTTGAACACCTCGAGATAGCTCTTGTCCAGGCCCTGGCCGCCGTACTCCGCCGGATAGGTGATGCCGCCCAGACCGGCGTCGGCCTGCGCACCGTGGAACCGTCGGCATTCGGCCACCAGACTGTCCTCGGTCCACTCCAGGGGTGCCTGGCTGCGGGACACGGCATTGGCGGCCAGAAACTCTTGAGTCCGCTCCCGGAACTCGTCAAGTGTGAGCGTCATGGCCAAAGCCTACGACCTCAGGCAAGGCCATTTGCTAGGCCGCAGGACGAACAGCCTCGGCGGGATCCATTCGAGATGCACGCCACGACGGATACATCCCGGCCACCAGCCCCACTCCCACGGTCACGGCCAGCCCGATGAATATGAACGACAACTCGATGGTGAATGGCCAGTCCAGCACTTGGGTGACCACCGCCACCACCGCCAAGCCGAGCACGATGCCCATCATCCCGCCGAACACGGTCAACAGCACGGACTCGATGAGGAACTGCGCCGCGACATGGGTCTTCTTGGCGCCCAGAGCCCGGCGCACCCCGATCTCCCCCCGGCGCTCCAGCACCGAGATCAGCATGATGTTGCCCACCCCGATGGCGCCCACCACGATGATCACCACCACCAGCAGGCTGAGCAGCGACTCGAAGTTCTCGCTGATGATCTCTCGGGCCTCCAAGTCCAGCGACGACACCGACACCTCCCCCGGCGCCTCGGGGTTGGCCTGGCGGGGGAGCAGCTCTCGGACTTGCTCGATCACATCCAAGTCGGCTTGCACCCAGATCCGCTCGGGGTTGTCGTCGGCGTCGTAGAGCTGCTCGGCCACCGGGAAGCCGATGAGCGCAGCCCGGTTCAAGGTGAGTCCCTGGCTGATCGTGAACGGGTCCAGAACGCCGATTACCGCGAACTCGTGCCCCGAGATGTGGATGGTGGGGTTGGCGTACAGCTGATCGAAACCCAACACTTCCGCGGTGTCGGCGCCCAGCACCACGGTGGGCACCTGCACGGAGACGGCATCATGGAATCGACCGGCGGCCACTCCTCCCCGCAACGGGGCGAGCAGGTCCAAGTCGTCTGCCTCCACTGCGAACAGGCGGACGCCTCCGGTCTCCACCTGGGGGATGAAGTCCGTCTTGCGGACGGTGGCCGGCACGCGGCGAATGGAGGCCACCACCTTCACCATGTCTCGCATGTGGGTGTCGATGGCCGCAGCGGCGCCAGGGAGAAGCTCGGGGTCTTCGGCGAAGGAGGTGCCGGGGGTCAACTCCAGCACATCGATGCCCTGTTCCAGCAGATCCCGCTGGGCGTCGGCCTCCCCGGAGTTGATGATGCCCACCAGGGCAATCAATGAGGCCACGCCGATGGCGATGCCGATGGCGGCCATGGCGGTGCGGCCCTTGCGAGTCCGCAGGCCCAGGGTGCCCAGGGAGACGGCGTCGCGGAACCGCAGCCTGCTGCGAGACGTGTCCGTCATGGTGCCCGGCGACCCTGCTTGCCGTCGGACATCTCAGCCCTCCGCCGAATCGTGGCTGATGAGGCCGTCGAGTATGGCCACCGACCGGGGCATGCGGGCCGCCAGCTCCCGGTCGTGGGTGATGATCACGATGGTGGACCCGGCCCGGTGCAGCTCCAAGAACAGCTCGACGATCTCCTCAGTGGTCTGGGAGTCGAGATTGCCGGTTGGCTCATCGGCCAACACGATTGCCGGATCGCCCAACAGCGCCCGGGCGATGGCCACCCGCTGGCGCTCGCCGCCGGAGAGCTTGCCGGGCCGCTGGCCCATCCGGTGGCCGAGCCCGACCCGTTCGAGCACCTCCCGGGCCATCTGCCGCCGCCATCGGAGGCTGAGCCCTTGGTAGAGGTTGCCGGTCGCCACGTTGTCGAGGGCCGACAGTCCCTCCAACAGGTGGAACTGCTGGAACACGAACCCGATTCGGTGGCCCCGCACACCGGCCACGGCGCGATCTGTCAACTCGGAGAGCGCTTGGCCGTCCACCACGACCTCGCCCGAAGTGGGCCGATCCAACGCTCCCATGATGTTCAACATGGTGCTCTTGCCTGATCCTGAGGGGCCCACCACCGCCACCAGCTCGCCGGCGCGTATGACGAGGTCCACACCGTTGAGCGCCCGCACCGGAGGAGAGCCCGGGTAGTGCTTCACCACCTGGTTCAGTTCCAGCACCTTCCGGGGCTCGGTCAACATATCCGTGGACTCCGTGAGCGTCCCCGTCTTGGTGCGGCTGGGGGCAGTGCCGCTAGGGGATGCGTACCAAGTCGCCCACTTCGAGATCGCCGCCGGTGATCTCGACGAAGGCGTCGACAAACGTCCCCACCTCCACCGGAACGAGTGTGGTCGACCCGTCGTGGACCACTTCTACTGAGAAGCCTCCGTCCACTGTTGCAATCAGGGCTGAGGCGGGAACCACCAGGGCGTTGGGGGTCACCTCCTCGGTAATGGTCCAAGTCACGGGAGCGGCGTCGAAGCGGGAGGAGGCCTCATCGTCCAACAACAAGATGATGACCTCGATGGTGGGATCGCCGGGCGCGCCGGTCTGGGTGTTGGTCAGTCGGGTAGCCACCCGGGCCACTTCCGAGACCACCCCGGGAGTGAGCCGGCCGTCGGGCAGCTCCACCTCCACCCGGTCCAAGCGATTCACGATCTCGGCATCACCGGGATCGATGTTGCTCACGATCTGCTGGTGCTGTCCTGTGGTGGTGAACGCCGCCGACTGGGCGGCCACTGATTGACCCACGATGGCGTTCACCGCCGAGATCCTGAAGGGTTCCTCAATGAAGACGATGAAGCCCATGGCGATCTCACCGGTCTCGTCCACCCCCAAGCGGTTCTGCCATTCCTCCACAACATTCTCGGTAACGATGGTGAAGTTCTCATCGACTGTGATGTCTTCGCTGCCGGGGATGGCCATGTCCACCAGGGCCTGCTCAAGCTGTTGCACGTCGGGGCCGTCTTCCATGGATCGCGAGTAGGGGCGGTACATGGGGCGGTCGCCCCGCAGCAGCACCACGGGATAGCTGTTGACCTCGAAGAGGGTGTTGCCGATGTCGAGGATGTCACCCTCCTGGGGGAGACGTCCGGTGACGATCCCGGAGGTGTTGGTGTACAGGGGCTCGGGATCGCCGAAGCCCAGGGTGCCGGAGAACTCCTCGGTTTCGACGAGGTCGCGTCGCACAACCTCCACGGTGTTCAGCTCCTCGGTGTCGCGGAGGATTTCCTCGCTGATCGGTGGGGCCGGGGACGCCGCTTCCGTGGCGGTTTGCGCCGCCGGAGTCTGCGTGCTGGTGCTTGTGCTGGTCTCCGTGGCCTGCACCGCGGTCTGCGTTGGGGGATCAGGCTCGGCGGCCGGCGTCTGCGCCGCGGCCTGGTTGGGCTCGGCGCCCCCCAATACCGGCAGGCACACCCGAAGCGCGGCCTGGATTTCCGGGGTGACGCCGTCTCCTTCGCCCTGACCGGGGAAGCCGGTGTTGGGGTATTGGCCGAAGTCGGGATCGGGAAAGTCGTCCACACCCTGTTCGCGCATGCACTGGGAGAAGGCCACTGCGTTCTCCTCCCGCTCCACCTGCTGGACGTTGGTGTCTTCTTGAGGGGCAAGGGCGATCAGCTCGCTGAAGACGCTGGCGCAGGTTTGGAGGGCTGGGGCCAAACCGGGCTGGGTGAAGCTCACGCCGGCCTCCTGCATGGCCCGGAGGAACGACGCCTGGTCCACGATCTGCGAGCTGTCGATGTCGGGGAAGTCGGGGAACCCCTCTTCGCGGATGCAGCGGGAGAAGTCCACGAAGGCCTCGTCGCGCAGCTTCAGCAGCTCTTCCTCGGAGAGCTCTTCTTCGGTGTCGGCTTGGGCCGGTACCAGCGTCTCGTAGACGTCTTCTTGTTCTGGTTTTGCTGGAACCGGGTCAGGGGTCGGCACGGTTGGAGGATTGGCGATGTTGTCCAGCGCGTCGAACAGGCCATCGGGCAGCAGTTCGCTTATATCAGTGGTGACGACGCTGTTGGAGTCGCTGTCTGGGGCGGTCCCGCAGGCGCCACCGGCCAGGGCCACCGCGAGCAAGGCCCCGATAGTCCAGCGGATGTGTCGTGTGTTCTTCATGATTTGTCCAGTCCAAATAAGCGGCGAGCGTTGCCTCCGGCTACTGCGAACTTGTCGTCGTCCGACAGGTCCGATTCAAGCAGTTGCCCCAGAAGGTGGCTGATGCGCTGGCCCAGCGGCCAGGAGTAGAGGTCGGTCCCATAGACGTATCGGTGAGCGCCATGCTGGCGCACATGGTTGGCAATGAAGTCGAAATTGTAGGAAAGGCTGCAATCAAACACCAGATTGGGATAAGTGGCGGCCAGATGGCCGCAGTGCTTGGTGCCCTCATGGGTGGAATAGCCGTCGAGCACCAGCATGGTGAGAGCGGGGTGGCGGGAGGCCAGCAGCCCGACCTTCCACAGCGACTCCTCCGCGGTTTCGTCGAGGGCGTGGATCACCGGCAAGAGCCCCAGTTCTCCCATCGCCCCCACATAGGCAGACACCCAGTGGTTGTCGATGCTCACCCCTTGGAAGCGGGTGTGGAAGCTCATGCCCACCAGGCTCAGCGGTCCCGCGGCCCGCTCCAACTCGGCCAGGCTGATCTCGCCGTCGCGGGGCTCCACGATGCCGATGGCCACTGGGAAGCGGGCGGGGGTGGCGTCGCGGTAGGCGGCGATCTTGTTGTTCACCGCCTGGGTGTCGGCATGGCCGTTGGGCCGCAAATAGCCGTGGCCGGGTATCACCGCCGCCTGGTCCACCCCGCCGGCGTCCATGATCTCGATGCGCTTGGCCAGCTCCAGGGCAGCGTAAGCCTCGGGATCGGGGGCCTCTTCCGGGGGCAGGCCCAGCGCCCCCGAGGCGTCGCCCACATGGTGGTGGACGTCGAATACCGAGATTCCCGACGAGATGCCCACTGCTAACGCCGCTTGAACTCAGGCTTTCGCTTCTGGCTGAAGGCCAGGGGCCCCTCCTTGGCGTCATCGCTTTGGAACACCTTCCAGCCGTATTCGAACTCGTGGGCCAGGGCTTCTTCCTCGGTCATGCCGTCGGTCTCATGCAGGGTGCGCAGAATGGCCTCCACCGCCAGCGGTCCGTTCTCGCAGATGGTGGCTGCGATCTCCTTGGCCTTGTTCAGGGCTTGCCCATCGGGCACCACATGGCCGATCAATCCGATGTCCTTGGCCTCGGCGGCGGTGATGTGCTTGCCGGTGAGCAGGATCTCAGCGGCCACGGTGTAGGGGATCTGGCGGCGCAGGCGCACCGCGGAGCCGCCCATGGGGTAGAGCGACCAGCGGGCCTCCGACACGCCGAACCGGGCGCTCTCCCCGGCCACCCGGATGTCCATGGCCTGGAGGATCTCGGTACCCCCGGCGATGGCCACTCCCTCGACGGCGGCAATGATCGGCTTGGTGGGCCGGTAGCTGCGCAGCAGCGCCTTCCAGTGGAGCTCCGGATCGGCGGCCTGGCGGGCCGCCACGTCGATTTCCGGGTCGGCGTTGCCCGCGTCGCCGCTCATGGCCTTCAGATCGGCGCCCGAGCTGAAGTTGCCCCCGGCTCCGGTCACGATGATGCAGCGGATGTCGTCGTTTTTGTCCGCCTCCTCGTAGGCGTCCAACATCCGCACCATCATCGCCCCCGACAGGGCGTTGTACCGCTCGGGACGGTTCATGGTGATGATGATGGACTGGCCTTCGCGTTCGACAATTGCATCGGGCACCGGATGGTCTCCTTTGTTCGGGCGGCAAGGACTGGCAGCCTCGAAAACTAGTAGGCCGGTGGCTACTGGGGCGAAACGGCTGCCTCCCCTAGGGGTCGAGGTTTTGGAAGTCCTCGATGGGCGGGCAGGCGCAGAAGACGTTTTTGTCGCCGTGGGCGCCGTCGATGCGGCCGACGGGGGGCCAATACTTGCGGTCGCGGAACTCGGGCAGGCCGAAGACGGCCTGCTCCCGGGAATAGGGGCGGTCCCAGTCGCCGTATGTGATGGCGTCAGCAGTGTGGGGGGCTCGGCGCAGGGGGCTGTCGTCCATGGCGATCTGCCCGTCGGCGACGTGGTCGATCTCGGCGCGAATGGCGGTCATGGCCGCCACGAAGCGGTCGAGCTCAACCTTCGACTCCGACTCGGTGGGTTCGACCATGAGTGTGCCCGCTACCGGGAACGAGACCGTGGGGGCGTGGAAGCCGAAGTCGATCAGTCGCTTGGCCACATCCTCCACCGTGACCCCGGTTTGGGCGTGCAAGGGCCGCAGGTCGATGATGCACTCGTGCGCCACCAGGCCGTTCTCGCCGGTGTAGAGCACCGGGAACAGCCCGTCAAGGTGTTTGGCCAGGTAGTTGGCGCTGAGCAGGGCGACGCCGGTGGCGTGAGTCAAGCCCTCTCCGCCCATGGCGGTGATGTAGGCCCATGAAATGGGCAAGATCCCGGCTGACCCCCATGGAGCAGCCGAAACCGCCCCTACTCCGGTGGAGGGGCCGGCCTCGGCCACCACCGGGTGGTTGGGCAGATGGGGTGCCAGATGGGGGCCGACCGCCACCGGCCCCACCCCCGGTCCGCCGCCGCCGTGGGGGATGCAGAAGGTCTTATGGAGGTTCAGGTGGGAGACGTCGGCGCCGAACTGCCCGGGCTGGGCCACACCCACTAGGGCATTGAGGTTGGCGCCGTCCAGATACACCTGGCCGCCGTGGGCGTGAATCAGGTCGCACACCTCGGTCACGGTGGCTTCGTACACCCCGTGGGTAGAGGGGTAGGTGATCATCAGCGCGCTGAGCCGGTTGTCGTGCTCGTCGACTTTGGCCTTGAGGTCTTCCATGTCCACGTTGCCGTCGTCGTCGCACTTGACCACCACCACTTGCATCCCGGCCATGACCGCGCTGGCTGCGTTGGTGCCGTGGGCGGAGGCGGGTATGAGGCAGATGTCTCTCTGAGATTCGCCCCGGGCCCCGTGGTAGCCCCGGATGGCCAGCAGGCCGGCCAGCTCGCCTTGGGAGCCGGCGTTGGGCTGGAGCGACACCGCGGCGTAGCCGGTGATGGCCACCAGCATCTGCTCGAGCTCGGCGATCATGGTCCGGTAGCCCTCGGTCTGATCGGCCGGGGCGAACGGGTGCATGGCTGCGAACTCGGGCCAGCTCACCGGCTCCATCTGGGTGGTGGCGTTGAGCTTCATGGTGCACGACCCCAGCGGGATCATGGAGCGGTCGAGGGCCAGATCTTTGGCGGCCAAGTGGCGCATATAGCGCAGCATCTCGGTTTCGCTGTGGTAGCGGTGGAATGTCGGATGGGTCAGGAAGTCGCTGGTTCGGATGCTGTCGAGGGGGAGCGCGTCGGGGGTTTCCGCATCGAGGGCATCGAGGTTGTAGGCCCCGTCGTCAAGGCCGAAGGTCCGCCACAGCGCGGCCACCGTGGTCCGGGTGGTGGTCTCGTCCAGCGAGAACCCCACGGTGTCGTCGTCCACCGGGCGCAGGTTGAGTCCTTCGCCCCGCGCGGCGGCCATGATCTCTGCGGCTCGGCCCGGCACTCGAACGGTGACGGTGTCGAAGAAGTGCTCGGCGGCCAGCTCGAAGCCCGCCCCTCGCAGGCCGGCGGCGGCAATGGCGGTCAGCCGGTGGACCCGTCGGGCGATGCGGGCCAGCCCTTCAGGGCCGTGGTAGACGGCATACATGGCGGCCATCACCGCCAGCAGTACTTGCGCGGTGCAGATGTTGCTGGTGGCCCGCTCCCGGCGGATGTGCTGCTCCCGGGTCTGGAGGGTCAGCCGATAGGCCACTGCGCCGGCATCGTCAACCGACACCCCAGCCAGGCGGCCGGGCAGCGACCGCATGGCCGACTCCGGCACGGCGATGAACCCGGCGTGGGGCCCGCCGAAGCCCAGCGGCACCCCGAACCGCTGCGACGACCCCACCACCGCGTCGGCCCCCAGCTCGCCCGGCGGGGTCAGCAGGCAAAGGGCCAGCAGATCGGTGGTCACCGCCACCAGGGCGTTCACGTTGTGGGCGGCGGCGATGATTCCGCTCAAGTCGCCGATGCGCCCGGAACTGCCGGGGTACGACGCCAGGACGCCGAATGCCCCGTCGGCGATCTCCTCCACGTTCACTTCGTCGAAGTCGGCGATCACGACTTCGATGCCCAGCGGTTCGGCCCGGGTGGCCACCACGTCGATGGTCTGGGGGTGGGTGTCGGCGTCGATGATGAACCGATCGTCGGGCGCCTTCCGGTTGAGCCGCCGCAGCAGGGTCATGGCCTCGGCCGCCGCGGTGCCCTCATCCAAGAGCGAGGCGTTGGCCATGCCCATAGCGCACAAGTCGGTGACCATGGTCTGGAAGTTGACCAGCGCCTCCAAGCGTCCCTGGGAGATCTCGGGCTGATAGGGGGTGTAGGCGGTGTACCAGGCCGGGTTCTCCATCACGTTGCGGCGGATCACCGGCGGGGTGATGGTGTCGTAGTAGCCCATGCCGATCAGCGAGGTGACCACGGTGTTGCGGTCGGCCAGCGCCCGCAGCGCCTCGGTGGTGTCTGCCTCGGTCATCCCCAGCGGCAGATCCAAGGGGCTGTCGGAGCGGATGTTGGGGGGAACGGCGGCGTCGATCAGATCGGCAAGGCTGTCGTAGCCCAGCTCGGCCAGCATTGCCTCCTGGTCTTCGGCGCGGGGGCCAATGTGGCGGGCTTGGAACTCGTCGGGGTTCTCTAGCGCGGCCAGGCTGGTTTGGGTGTCAGGCGGGAATGACATGGCAGGTCCGGGGGATTAGGGGGCCACGGCGGCTCCATCGGTCAGGCCGTAGCGGTGGAACGGCCCGAAGAAGCCGTGCTCATACAGGCCGTAGCCCACATTGCCGTCGTAGCTGTAGCGGGCCACATGGTCCACTACGCCGTATTGGCCGATCGGCTTGACCTCCTTTTCCACGCTCAACACCTTGCCCTGCACCACCAGATCGGGCCCTTGGTACATGCCGTGGCGCCAGTCGGCGTCCATGCCGTACCCGGTGCCCATGGACACGAAGTTTACCAGCAGGGGCTGACAGTCGATCTCGATGCCGGACTCGGGGAACGTGATGGTGGAGTGGGTGAGCACCCGAGTGCCCGACTCGAAAGTGTGCTCGTGCTCGGGTCGGCCCAGATCCTCGTCGGGGCGGCCGTCAACCCACACCCGCTTGCCCTCTACCAACCGCCGAGAGCCGTCGTCGGCCTCGTTGTTCATGTAGAGCACGGCGTGGTCGTCGAACATCATCGGAAAGTAGTTCCACATACCGGCCATGACGTTGGCCCCCTGGCGGATGCCGTCGCCCTCGGGCTCGCCCACTGGTCGAATGCCCCATGAGCGGTCGCGGGCCCCGCCCCACCGGTCGGGCGTGACGGCGAAGTCCTCGCCGCCCACCGACAGGGTGCCGCTCCACGGCCGAGCTGGGCGAAGCGCTGGGTGTTGAACACCACCCGGCCCTCGTGGCGGATGAACTGGTTGGGCTCCTCCATGGCCCGGATCGACGCGTCCCAGGTGACGTCCATGGCGATGGTGTGCTCGTTGGGCTCGACGATGAAGCGCACCTTTTGGAGGGGTTCGATCACCTCGATGCGCATGGGGCCGACCGACATGTCCATCCGGTCGGTGAGCGGACGGGAGCCTCTCACCACATGGTGCTCGTCGCCCCGGCGCACGCAGCAGAAGGCGTCCTGGACCCCCAGATTGGGATATTGGCCCATGCCGAAGATGGCGAACAGCTCGTCGCTGGAGGGGTGCATGCAGAAGTAGTTGCGGTCATAGAAATTGCGGTCGGAGGGTCCGACATTGCGGATCCAATCGGGGGACTGGTGGACCGGGAACTCGTCCCAGGAGGAGATGGCCATCGCCGTCCTTTCGGTATGCGGGTGTGCGGTTGGCCTACCTTATGTCGTCACAGTGACAACGACAGAAGGCAGCGACCATGAAAGGAATAGCAGCATGAACAACAAAGTGGCCTTGGTGACCGGAGGCGGCAGCGGGATCGGCCAAGCAGCGTCGGTGCTGTTCGCCCGTGGCGGGGCCAAAGTGGCGGTGGCCGACCGCAACGCCGAAGGCGGGGCGGAGACGGTGGCTCAGATCAAGGCCGAAGGGGGCGATGGGCGGTTCTTCGAGACGGATGTGACCGATGAAGAGCAAGTGGCCGGTCTGGTAGCGTCCACGGTCTCGGCATTCGGCCAGCTCGATTGCGCCTTCAACAACGCGGGCATCACCCACCCCTCCCGCCTGTTCCACGAGCTCACTCTGGACCAGTGGAATGAGATGATCGCGGTGAACCTGACCTCGGTGTTCTTGTGCATGAAGCATGAGATCATCCAGATGCTGGCCCAGGGCGACGGTGGGGCCATCGTCAACACTGCGTCAGGGGCGGCCATCATTCCCGCTCCCGGTCAGCCCCACTACACCGCGGCCAAGCGGGGGGTGCTGGGGCTCACCACCTATGCCGCCGATGAGCTCAACAACAAGGGCATCCGAGTCAACGCGATATGTCCGGGCATGATCGACACCCCGATGGTGGCGTCGTGGCGGGAGTCGAGTCCCGAGATGGCCGAGGCTGTCATCCAGATGATGCCTGGTGGCCGCTTGGGCCTGCCTGAGGAGGTGGCTGCGGCCGCCGTTTGGCTGTGCAGCGACGAAGCCCGCTGGGTGTCGGGCGACACCATGGTGGTGGACGGCGGGATGCTCAATCGCTAGCCGCTGAGACCTAAGCTGCGGCTATGACGAGGACGCGAGTAGCGGCGGTGGAGGGGTTGTTCACCCTGGATGCTGATGAGCCGCGGCTGATTGGGGGGCGGGCGCGGGAGCGGGGGTCGTATTTCTTTCCCAAAGCGCTGGCCGGATCTGATCCGGCTTGTTTGGGGGACGAGATCGACGAGGTGCTGCTCAGCCCCACGGGGCGGCTGTGGTCGTTCACCACCGGCGAGTATGCCCCGCCTGCGCCCTATGTGATTCCTGGCGAAGAGTTCGAGCCCTATGTCGTGGCGGCGGTGAGGCTGGCCGAGGAGAACTTGGTGGTGCTGGGCCAGGTGGTTGCCGGTGTGTCGGTCGATGAACTGTCGGTGGGAATGGAGATGGAATTGGCGCTGGGCGTGCTCTATTCCGACGATGAGCACGACTACCTGGTGTGGAATTGGGCGCCGGCGGGACATAACGGGAAGGGAGAAGATTGATGGACGACATCGCCATTTTGGGTGTGGGGATGCACCCGTGGGGCAAATGGGGCCGCAACTTCGTGGAGTACGGGGTGAAGGCGGCCCGTGACGCCTTGGCCGATGCAGAGGTGGGCTGGGACGAGATCCAGTTCGTGTCGGGGGCCAACAGCGTTCGCTGCGGCTATCCCGGCTACGTGTCGGCGTCCACCTTCGCCAACGCCCTGGGGTTCACCGGCTGCCAGCTGGCCAGCTCGTACGCGGCCTGCGCCTCGGGGGCCACCGCGCTCAGCATTGCCCGGGCCCAGATCCTGTCCGGGGTGTGCGACGTGGCCCTGGTGGTGGGGGCCGAGTCCACGCCCAAGGGGTTCTTCGCCCCCAACGCCGGGGAGCGCCACGAAGACCCCGATTGGCTCCGCTTCCACTTGGTGGGGGCCACCAATCCTACGTACTTCGCCCTCTACGCCCGGCGTCGCATGGAGCTGTACGGCGACACCTCCGAGGACTTTGCCGCGGTGAAGGTGAAGAACTCCCGCCACGGGGTGTTCAACCCGAATGCCCGCTACACCAAGGAATACGACGCCGATGACATCGCCAACTCACCGATGGTTGCCGACCCGCTGCGCCTGCTGGAGATCTGCGCCACCTCTGATGGGGGCGCTGCGCTGGTGGTGTCCAGCCTGGAATGGGCCGCCAGCCGGGGAGTGGACAACCCGGTGCGGGTCTCGGGCATTTCCACGGTGAGCCCCACCTATCCCAACAGCGTGATCGAGCTGCCCTACCTGGCGTCGGACTCGTGGGCCGCGGTGGGCGACGAGACCATGACCTTCAAGGACAACATCGCGGGCCGGGCCTACGAAGAGGCCTCGGTGTCGCCCGACGACCTGGATTTCGCCGAGGTGTACGACCTGTCGTCGGCCTACGAGCTCGACTGGTACGAGCACATCGGCCTATGTGAGCGGGGCGACGCCGCCAAGCTGCTGCGGGCCGGCGACACCGCGCTGGGGGGCCGCATCCCGGTGAACCCCTCCGGCGGGCTGGGTGCCTTCGGAGAGGCGGTGCCCGCTCAGGCCATCGCCCAGATCTGCGAGATGACGTGGCAGCTCCGGGGCGACGCCGGCCACCGCCAGGTGGACGGCGCCAAAGTGGGCCTCTCCATCAACCACGGCATGTTTGGCCACGGCTCCTCGGTCATCTGTACCCGGTAGGGGCTGCTGTCCGGTCGGCCGCGACCGCCAACCCCGGTACCTGTCACCGTCGCCATCTAAGGTGGCCCGCCATGGCACCACCTGATCTGCTCAGCTCCGACCAAGACCGCTACGACGTGTACCGGGTGTACCGGGACGACTACCCGTGCTTCCACGACGAGGCGTCTGACACCTGGTTCGTGAGCCGCTACGCCGATGTGGAGCACGTATTCAAGAATCCGGCGTTCAGCACCGACATGTACGAGTGGATGATCGAGCCGGCCCACGGGCCGACTCTGCTGTCCAAGCACGGGGCCGAGCACTCCCGCTACCGAAATCTGGTGGCGCCCTTCTTCCGAGGAGCAGTGCTGGAGGCCGACTTCATACCCATGATCGAGGCCCAGGCTCGCTCGATGATCGATCAGTGGATCGCCGACGGGAGTTGCGATCTGGTCGAAGGCTTGTCGAGGTATCTGCCCATCAAGGTGATCGTGGCCATGCTGGGCCTGCCCGACGAGGACCATGCCAAGTTCCAGGACTGGTACGAGTCGATCAACCGGTTCGTGTCCAACATCAACCAAGACCCCGACATCATCGCCGAGGGGGAGCAGACCCGGGTGGAGTTCCAGGAGTACCTGATGCCGGTGATCGCCGAGCGCCGCCGCAACCCCGGCGACGACCTGCTGTCGAACCTGGTCACCGCCGAGATCGATGGCAGCGGATTGTCCGACATCGAGGTTAAGTCGTTCACCAGCCTGCTGTTGACCGCGGGTGGAGAGACCACCGACAAGGCCATTGCCAGCCTGTTCAAAAACCTCTTGGAGCATCCCGACCAACTCGAGCAGGTGCGCAACGACCGGTCCATGGTGACCATGGCCGTGGCCGAGACGCTGCGATACAGCCCGCCCGCCCACTGGATCCAGCGCCTGCCCCACGAGTCGGCGGAGCTGCCCTCAGGAACCGGCACCATTCCCGCCGGGGCCACGGTGACGGGCATCATCGGGGCGGCCAACCGGGATGAGCGCAAGTACACCCACACCGACCCCGAGCTGTTCGACATCAACCGCCAAGACCTGCCGGCGTCCAGCGCTTTCGCGGCCAATGCCGAGCACACCACCTTCTGCTTTGGCCGCCACCACTGCGTGGGCTCCTACTTGGCCAAAGCCGAGATCGAGGCCGCACTCAACCTGGTGCTCGACCGCACTGAGAGCCTGCGCCTTGCCGATGGCTTCGAGGCCAAAGAGGTCGGTGTGTTCCTCCGCGCCCCCGCCGAACTCCAAGTGGAGTTCGACCCGGTGAAGGCGGCGTAAGAAGAGGCGATTGGTCCTAGATAGGTGGGTTTCCTACTATTAGAACCTCATACGTTGGACTGAAACTGAATCGTCCAGAGAGGGGACACCGATGAAACGCTCTTTGTGGAAGCTGCTGGCAGCACTGCTGGCGTTGACGTTGGTTGCCGCGGCCTGCGGCAACGACGATGACGACGCCACTGAGGCCCCGGCCCCGGCGGCAACGGAGGCTCCGGCTCCCGCAGCCACTGAGGCCCCGGCGGCCACCGAGGCGCCTGCGCCAGAGCCCGAGCCTACGGAGGAGATGGCTCCGGAGCTGCCCGACATCACTGTCGGGTATCTCCAGTGGATCTATGCCGATGAGGCCGGCAAGCGGATTGAGGACGCGGCCAAAGAGGCAGTGCTCTTCCTCGGCTGGGGCTACGAGACCTGCGACGCGGCTGGTGACCCGGCCCAGATGCCGGTGTGTGGCAACCAGTTGCTCGACGCTGACATCGACGTGATGCTCACCGACGGTATTCCCGAGGCGTTCATCACCGATGTGCTGGAGCGGGCCGAAGCTGAGGGCGTACCAGTGCTCTCCGCCGGCGGCGAGGTTGATCCCCGCGACTTCTACATCGCCAGCTTCGCCTCTGATGACACCGACCTCGGGGTTCAGCTCGCCAACTATCTGGTTGAGCAGCTTCCTGACGGGGGCAACATCATCGTGCAGACGGTGCCCACGGCATGGAGCGACAAGCGCATTACCGGGCTCAACTCAGTGATCGAGGGGACCGGTATCACGGTTGTCGACCAATGGGAAGGCGACTTCGCCAACCTGGTGGCCGGTACCGAGGCGGATGTGACCACCAAATTGCAGCAGTACGACGATGTTGACGCTGTCTGGATCAACTTCTCGGTGGCCTCGATCGGTGCTGCGTCAGCAATTGGCGCCCTCTATCCCGACGGCGACGATCCAGACCGACCGCTGCTGGTTACCTTCTACGCCAACCCGACAACGGTCAACGACATCCGGGATGGCCGGGTAGATGCCGCGGTTGACGAGAAGCTGGAGTGGCAGAGCTGGGCCCAGGTAGACGCCGTGGCCGAGTTGCTGGCATTCGGCACCCAACCGAGCCAGGAGCGGGCTCCGTCCTACGATGGCCGGGTCTTCTCTGTGCGCCAGGTGGTCACCGTCGACACCGTGAACGCCATGCCCGCCGACAGCACCGAGGTTCCCGCGCCGGATCCGCCAGGTGACTATGAGGAATATTTCCGCAACAAGTGGTGCGGACAGTTCAGCGGGGTCGCCAACTGCGGCTGAGAATCTGAACTTGCACTCTTGGTGTAGGTGATTGCATTCGACGGGGCCGGTGGCAGCTGTGCTTGCCACCGGCCCCGTCGCGCACGAGGTGCTAATTTGGCTATAGGAGGCTCTAGACGTGTCTGAAATGGATTCAATCCAGGCTCCTTCACCTGCATCAGGTGGCTGGCGTCAAGATTTTGATCTGCTGAAGGTCATCTCACGTTTTGGGGTGATCATCACGCTGCTGGCCAGCATTCTGATTTTCGCCATTCTCAACGATCGATTCATTGAAATAGACGGGATTCGTACCAGCCTCAACCTGGCTTCTCCGTTGCTCATGCTGGCTCTCGGTCTCACTGTCGTCTTGGCTATGGGCGATTTCGACCTGTCGGTTACTGGAATACAGTCGGCGGCCGGGGCCATTGTGGTCATTCTCATTGTCAACCACGACTGGTCTTGGTTGCTCGCCATTCTGGTTGGCTTGCTGTTTTGCCTGGTCGCGGGTTCAGTAAACGGCTTACTTGTCTCCTATGCAGGGATGCCTTCATTCATCACTACTCTTGCTACCGGCCTGATATTGATTGGGACCAGGTATGAGGCCGCTGATGGGCGCAATATCACCGGCGCGAAGGACCTGCCTGCCATCTACCGAGACTTTGGGGTCGGTAGGCCGGACCCATGGTTGGAGTTGCATACACCAGTTTGGATAGCCGCAGGACTGGCCATTCTGATGTGGCTTCTCATGTCCAAGACTGAAGCCGGGCGTTACATGTATGCCATCGGCGGCAATCCCGAAGCAGCACGGTTATCGGGCATAAACGTCAAGGCCCTGCGAGCCCTAGGGTTTTCTGCCGTTGGCTTTATGGCGTTGTTTGCCGCAGTTACTTCAACGGCAAGAACTGCCTCATCGGTGGCAGACAGCGGCTTTTCGACACTTCTTGGTGCCTATGCGGCAGCGTTCTTGGGGGCGGCAGCTTCAAAACGGACGCTATTCAACGTGCCAGGAACAGTGCTGGGTGTGATCTTTTTGCAGGCAGTCGACCGAGGACTGATCCTGGAGGGATACAGCACCGGTGTTCGGGATATTGCCAAGGGCTGCATCCTGTTGTTGGCTATGGCCTTCACACGCATCGGCGCTTCCCGACAATGACCGCGACAGCGCTGGCGGCGTCAACGCCTCTGCTCGCAGTTTCTGAGGTCACCAAGCGCTACCCCGGAGTGCTGGCGGTTGACAACGTGACCCTGGCGCTGGAACCCGGCCAGATCGTCGGGCTGGTAGGCAAGAACGGCGCGGGCAAGAGCACGCTCATCAAGATCATCGCGGGCGCAGAGCACGCCGATGAAGGGCACATGCAGTTGAACGGCGAATCGCTGGAGCTGCACCGTCCCCACGATGCCACCGAAGCCGGGTTGGCCTTCGTCCATCAAGACTTGCAGGACGTCGGTGATTTGTCGGTGGCCGAAAACGTGATGCTGGGTTTGGGCTATCCCCGCAAGATGGGCCTGTTTGTGGACTGGGCTGAACTGTACGGACTGGCGGCGGAGCCCATCGCCCGACTGGAGGCTGACATCCACCCCCGAGAATCAGTGGGGGAGTTGAGCGTGGCCAAGCAAAGGCTGGTGATGATCGCCCGCGGATTGGCCCAGCAGGCCCAACTCCTGGTGCTGGACGAGCCCAGCGCCTCGCTGACTGATGAGGAGATCGAGCATCTGTTCGCCGTGGTTCGGCGTCTGCGGGATGACGGGATCACCGTGGTGTATGTGTCGCATCGTCTTGAGGAGATATTCCAACTCACCGAACGCGTGATTGTGATGCGCGACGGCCAATTGGTGGCCGATGAGCCCACCGCGTCGCTCGACCGCTCATCGCTCATCGCCCACATCACCGGTCATGAGCACGCCCAAACCGCAGTGGAGCGGCGGGCCAGTCGGGGAGTGGGCGGGCGTCCCGACGCCGAGGTGGTGCTGGAGGTGGAAGGAGTGACCGCCGACACCGGGGTGCATGACTGTTCCTTCGACGTGCGCAAAGGGGAGATTCTGGGCTTGGGCGGGCTGATGGGCAGCGGCCGCACCGAGATGGTCCGGGCGGTGTTTGGTGCTGATCGCCGTCGGGAGGGCACGGTTCGGGTCCACGGACAAGAAATCAGCGATAAGCATCCTTCGGAGTCAATGGCCGCGGGCCTTGCGCTGTTGCCGGAGGAGCGCAAGACGCAGGGCAACATCATGGACTTCAGCGTGCGCAACAACATCACGCTGGCTTCTCTGGACCGCCACCGGGTGCGGTCGCGAGTGCCAGTGCCATCGGCGCGGTCGGAGAAGCAGGCGGCTGATGCGCGTATCGACCGCTTGAGCATCGCTACGCCCACTGATCGCCAACTGGTCCGTCTCTTGTCGGGTGGGAACCAGCAGAAGGTAGTGATCGCCAAATGGCTGGAGCAGGGGGCCGACGTTCTGATCTTCGACGAGCCCACCATTGGGGTGGACGTGGACGGCAAAGAAGAGATCTACGACATCATGGAGGAGTTGGCTGCCGAGGGGAAGGCGGTGGTGTTCATCTCTTCGGAGTTCTCCGAGTTGGTCGGCGTGTGCCATCGAGTGCTGGTGCTGCACGAGGGCCGTATCGTCGGCGAACTGGAAGGCGATGCCGTGACCGAGCCGGCCATTGTGGAGATCTGCTACAGCCAGCACTGAGCGCCCGTTTGGGGGGCTAGTGGTGTGGGGAACTGTCACCGGCGTCGATACGGTTTGACCAACTGAAGGCCGACTTTCCTAGGGGCGGATATGAAGAAGTTCCTCATCTCGTTGCTGAGCGCGGCACTGGTTGCCGCGGCGTGTGCGAGCAGCGATTCCCATGTGCCGGTGACCGGCTCGATGGGCTCGTCGGGCGAATCGACCATGGAGGAGGCGGTCCCGACGGTCGAGGCCACGCCCTTGGCGACTGCCGATGCCGATGTCGATGGCGGGGCAGCGGCAGAACCGGAAGGGGCCGGTTCGGAGACCGGTGACTGCTTGGTGGTCGGTGCCGACGAAGCTGCGTATGCGGGCGAGGGGCTGCTGCCGGTCGATCCCGCTGTGAAGATCGGGAGGCTGAGGAACGGGCTCACCTATTACCTGCGATCCAACGACAGCCCCGGTGGAGCGCTGTCCCTGCGGCTGGCGGTCAACGCTGGTTCGTTCAACGAGCCGGTCGTGGGCGCCGGCTATGCCCACTTCCTGGAGCACATGCTGTTCAACGGCACGGAGAAGTACCCCGGCAACGAGATCACCAATGCGCTGCAAAACATCGGTGTGGAGTTCGGCCCGGATATCAACGCGTACACCTCCTATGACGAGACCGTCTACATGCTCGATCTGGTCATCGACGAAGAGGAGGGGTCGGTTGACACGGCCTTCGACGTGCTCTCCCAGTGGGCCCATGCCGCCACCATCACCCCTGAGGATGTGGAGGAAGAGCGGGGAATCGTTCGAGATGAGTATCGGCTCAGGGTTGAGACCGGTCTGGGCACGATTTTCCAAGTGTTCGACCGCATGTACAACGAGGGCACGCCTTACGTCGGGAGGGCGCCGATCGGAACAGCGGAGAGCATTGAGGCAACCACCGCCGACGATCTCCGGGCCTTCTACGAGAAGTGGTATGTGCCATCAAACATGGCGGTCATCGCCGTCGGCGATCTGCCCCTTGACACGCTGGAGGACTTGGTCGAGGAGTATTTCTGCCACATTGCTGCGGGCGAAGCGCCTCCTGCACCTGACAACTGGTCGGCGCTGAATCCAAATGCGACCTTCGAAACCGCAACCTCCCCGGAGCAGTCCTATTCCTATCTTTCCCTGGATATCCGCCTTCCGTCTTGGGATCCCAAAACCATTGAAGGCGACCGCCAGCTTTGGATCGAGGAGATCATCAGCATCATGGTAGAGAACCGATTGCAGGACGGCTACGAGCAGGGCTTCTTGTCGCAGATCGATCCCACCCATTGGACGTCGTTTGCCCATACTCGGGGCTTGCGGTACTACGGCACTAACTTGCGGGCCGATGACTTCTCAGCCGCCCTCACCGACTATTGGTCTTTACTGCTGAGCCTTGACCAGCATGGCTTCAGCGATGCCGACCTGGAGCGGGCGGCAAAGTCCATCAGGGCCGACTTGGAGTCGGCGATCGAGGCGGCTCCCACCATCCAAGATCGTCAGCGCGCTGATCAGTATGTGGCGCACTTCCTGGGAGGCGGCGACATAGCAAGGGTGGAAGACACCGCGGCGCGCGTCGATGTTCTGCTCAATGAGTTGCAGATCGACGAACTTTCCGACCGGTATCGGGAGATTTTGGAGGAGAGCGGGCTTGTTCTGATCGCGGTGGGGGCCGATCCTTCGCAGGTTCCCTCAGTCGAGGAGATGGGGGCGGCACTCCAGGCTGCCGCACCAGGTGAGCTTCCGGCGATGATCGGCGAGGCATCTGAGCTTCTCACGACTCCCGAACCGGTCGAGCCGGTGAGCGCTGGCCCGATTGAGGCCATCACCGATGAGTTGGACGACGCCTACGAGTGGACATTCGCCAATGGTGCCCGGGTCATGTACGCCTACTCCGATATTTCTGAGAACGAAGTCGGCTTGGACGCCATCTCTTGGGGCGGTTGGTCGGTGCTTTCCGAAGGCGAGAGACCCATTGCTCAGTACCTGGCGACCCGGGCCGTGCGCAACAGCGGGCTGGGGGATCTGAGTCCGGCACAGATCTCCCGCTATCTGGACGATCGCAACGCCCAAGTGCAGCCATATATTGCCGAGACCACTGAGGGGCTTTCGGGAGCATCCGACACCGCAGGTGTGGAGACGATGTTCCAGCTCATGCACCTGTACATGACCGCACCCCGGGTGGACGAACAGGCTTTCGCCGAAGCAGCCAACGTCGGAGATATCATCGGTTCGCTGTCGGTATCTGATCCCGATTGGCAGGAGGCGTTGGCCTATCTCGAAGCCCGTCACGGTGAGTCGTTCGGATGGTTCAACTTGGCCGCTTCTCCGGAGGTGCTGGACTCGCTCACTCCCGAGGCGCTTCTTGACACGTATCAGCGGCGCTTCGGCGGGGTGGACGACCTCGTGGTGATTGTGGTTGGCGACGTGGAACGCGACGTTGTGGGGAGAATGGCTCGCACCTATGTCGGGACACTTCCCGCCGGGGCGCCTGACAGCTATGTGAACCGCCGCGCGCCGAAGCCCGAAGGGATTGTGCGCCGCGAAGTAGTGCTGGGCCCAGATGTCCAATCCACCTCGGCGACGTACTACTACGAGGCCTCCATAGAAGTGGACCCTGCGACGCAAGTGGCCGTCGACTTGCTCGACGTGATTCTGGATGACCGTCTGGTCGATGACGTCCGAGAAGACCTGGGCGACTCCTACGTCGCGACTGCCTCGATCAGCCTAAGCATTACCCCGGAACCCAGGATCAGCAGCGAAGTGTTCGTGTCGGGCGACCCCGACCGTATGCCCAGAATCGAAGCGGAGTTGGCCCGCATTCTGGAGGGAATGCAGGCAGGGGAGATCAATGCAGAAGAGTTTGAGCAGGCTCGTGCTGTGGTCGGCGACGACTATGGGCTGATCGACAACGGCGACCTGGTAAGCGTGCTGCTTCGCCGGGTCTATACCGGTGATGACGAGCTGCCGACGCCCCAGCGGCTTATTGAGGAGTTGGATGCCATCAGGTTCGGGCACGTGCAGGCGCTGGCTGAGCTGCTATTCGATCCTGATCAGCACATCGAGGTGGTCCGGGTGCTGCCCTAAAGGGACAGCTTCCGGGGTCGGAGAGTCAGACTTGGCGCTCTTGGTCGGCCCAGTGGGGGTCGCGTAGCACCCGCTTGAGGATCTTGCCGGTGGGGGCCTTGGGCAGCTCGTCCACAAAGGCCACCGACCTCGGCTTCTGATAGGAGGCCAGGTTCTGGCGGGCGGCGTCGATGATCTCGTCCTCGGTGGCGGTCATGCCGGGCTTGAGCACCACATAGGCCATGACTGACTCGCCCCAGGTGTCGTCGGGCACGCCGATCACCGCGGTCTCCAGCACCGCCTGGTGGGCGGCGATGGCCTCCTCCACCTGGACCGAGTAGATGTTCTCTCCGCCGGAGATGATCATGTCCTTGGCGCGGTCCACAATGGACACGTACCGCTCGTCGTCCCAGGTGGCGATGTCGCCGGTCCACATCCAGCCGTCCTTGATGGTGTCGGCGGTGAGATCGGGTCGGCGGAAGTAGCCCAGCATGTTGGCCTCCGACCGCACGATGATCTGGCCGGGCGTCGTGCCGTCGCCGGGAACGTCAACGCCGTCGGCGTCCACCACCCGCACCGAGGTCACGAACCCCTCCCGGCCGCACGACCGCAGCCGCTCGGGGCGGTAGCCATCTCGGATGGCCCGGATGTGGTCTTCCTGGGAGAGGAAGCACATGGTAGTGCCCTCGGTCTGGCCGTACCCTTGGATAAGGGTGCAGGGGAACTTGTCCATGGCCTCGGTGATGACCCGCGACGGCATGGGCCCGCCGCCGTACTGGATGTTGCGCAGGCTGGAGATGTCGTAGCTGTCGAAGTTCTCCACCGCCATCATCCAGTTCAACATGGTGGTGACGCCCAAAAAGGCCGACACCTTCTCTTCCTGGATCAGCTCCATGGCCAAGGTGGCGTCGAAATTCATCAGCACCAGCGGACAGCCGTGGGCCAGATAGTTCATGGCCAGCACCACGGGAATGTGGAACATCTGCCCGGTGAGCATGTACACGTCGCTGGGGACGATGCGCTCGGCCACCGTCTGGTTGAGCATCCCGAAGTAGACGCTGCGATGGCTGTGCAGCGCCCCCTTCGACTCTCCAGTGGTGCCCCCGGTGTAGAGGATGAACAGCGGATCGGTGTCGCCCACCTCCATCGACGCCTCGGGTTCGGCGTCCGACGATGAGGCCACCAGCTCCTCGTAGGAGCCGTCGCCCCCGTCGCCGTACTGGAGCCAGTGTTCCACGGAGCTCACCAGGCCGGAGAGTTCGGCCGACTCGTCAACGTAAGCCCCCTGGGTGATGTAGGCCCGGGGCTCGCCGTTGTTCACGATCTTGGCCAGCTCGGGGGCCGAAAGCCGCCAGTTCATGGGTTGGGCCACCAGACCGGAGCGCCCGCAGGCGAAGTACAACGCGGCGTACTCCACCGAGTTCTGGCTCAAGATGCCGACCCGGTCGCCCTTCTCCAGGCCCAGACCGACCAGTCCGTTGGCCAGTCGCCGGATGTGCTCGTCGAAGTCGGCGAACGTCACCCGCTGTCCGGTGGTGGAGTCGATGATGGCCTCGCGGTTCGGCGTCTGCCGAGCCCACTTGGCCGGGATTTGGCCGATGTTCATGGCCGGTTTCGCCCTAGTAGGGCAAGTCGAGAGCCAAGAAGCGCTTCTGGATCTTCCAGTCGTCGCCCACCCGCACGCAGTCGTCGGTGTACACGCCGCTGGAGAGGACCGTGAGCTGGCCGTTCTCCACGGTGATGAGCACCAGATAGCTGATGGCGGTGATGGAGTCCTCGGTCTCGTTCTCGAAGTAGAGGTTGGTCACCACGTGGCGGCGCTGATCGGTCTGCTCCTCCATCGCCCCGCTGAACAGCCCGGCGATGGCCTCCGACCCCTCGAAGGTGATCGGGTCGCCGCCGGCGATGGTCATGGCGAACACCGGGTTGTCGGGTGCGAACATCCCGATGAGGAAGCCGCTGTCGCCCACGTCGTAGGCCACCCCCGCGTGGTTCAAAAGTTCGGTTACTGCCTGCTTGTCAGCCATTGGCTACTCCATTCCCAGTTGTTCTACCGTGCCCCGCCACGCCAGCGAGCCACCGTCGATCAAAATGTACGCGCCGTTGATGAAACCGGCCTCTCGGCTGGCCAAGAAGCACACCAGCTCGCCCACCTCGGAGGGAAGACCCAACCGGGGGATGAGCGAGGTGTTGATGAGCGCCTTCTCGAACGCCGCCGGGTCGTCGGCCTGCTTCACGAAGTCGGTGACCATGTCGGTGGCGATGGCGGTGGGGCCGTAGCAGTTGACCCGGATGCCCAGCGGGGCCAAGTCCACCGCCAGGTTCTGGGTTTGCAGCCGGATACCGCCCTTGGAGGTGCCGTAGGCCGAATTGTTCGGATAAGCGGACTGCGCGCCGGTGGAGGCCGCGTTGACGATTGACGGCCAGTCGCTCTCCTTGAGGTAGGGGAGGGCCGCCTTCGAGCAGATCCACGGGGCGACGGCGTTGACCTCCACCACTTTCTTGAACACGTCGAGCGACATCTGCTCCAGGTTGCACTGGTCGGCGGGGGCCAGCCCGCTTTCGTGGATGCCGGCGTTGTTGTGCAATACGTCGATGCCGCCGTGGGCCTCGGCCGCGGCGGCCATCAGCGCCTCTACCTGACCGGGGTCGGTGACGTCGCAATGGGTGTAGGCCGCGGTGCCGCCCGAGGCGTTGATCTCGTCGGCGACTGCCTGTCCCTGCTCATCGTTGAGATCGGACACCATCACCTTGGCGCCCTTGCCGGCCGCGACCTGGGCGGTGGCCGCCCCGATGCCGGTGGCCGATCCGGTGATGACGAAACTCAGTCCTTCGATGCCCATGTATGCCCCCTTATGTGCGATACGGCCCGCAGCGTAGGCGGTAGGCGGTGGGTGTGTGAAATGGCGAGGTGGATTGCGGTGGTTGGTAGATTGCCGCGGTGACCTCCACGACTGCCGCGCCGCCGGAACGGGCCGGTGCCGACCCCCGTCCCGAGTTGGTGGAGCGTGAGGGGCAGATTCTGTTGACCGGCAGTCGGTGCGGGGATTGCCGCCATCCGATGGCGATGGTCCCGCCGCGATGTCCGCTGTGCGGCAGCGACGCCATGGCTGCGGCGACATTCGGGCCGAAGGGCACGGTGTTCAGCTCCACGGTGCTGCGGATTCCGGTGCCCGGGCGCACCCCGCCCTTCACCCTGGCCTACGTGGATGTGGACGACGGCCCCCGCATCCTGGCCCATGTGGACGGTGCTGACGAGGCATTGGTCCCCGGCAGCCAAGCGACATTGGCGGGGTGGACAGAACACGGCGACCCCGTCGTGCGGAAGTCGGGGCCATGACCGGGCCGAGCACTTCAATCTGGGGAGTGGGGACCTCGGAGTTCGGGAAGCAGACCTCCTTGGGCGGTCCTCGGCTGGCGTGGCAGGCCACCGTCGAGGCGCTGGACGATGCCGGATTGAAGGCCTCCGATATCGAGGCGGTGTACGCCGGCACGGTATTCGGCGACCCGGGCACGGTGACCCGCGGGCTCCAACAGATCGGCATCGTCGAGGTGCCGGTGATCACCATCGAGAACGCCTGCGCTAGCGGCACATCGGCGTTCCACGAGGCCAGCCAAGCGGTGCGGTCGGGCCGCTTTGAGCGGGTCTTGGCCTTCGGCATCGAGACCATGACCGCCCACTTCGACGGGGCCATCAATCCCATCGCCTCTGATCCCGACGGTGCCCAGGGCTATGCCATGCCCAGCATCTACGGCATGTCGGCCACCAGGTACAAGTACGAATTCGGAGTCACCGACGAGCAGATGGCCGCGGTGGCGGTGAAGAACCGGGGTCACGCGGTGGACAACCCCCGGGCTCAGCACCGCAAGACCGTCACCATTGAGCAGGTGCTGGGCAGCCGCATGGTGGCCGACCCGATCACCCTGTTCCAGTGCTGCTCCATCGCCGACGCGGCCGCCGCCGCGGTGGTCGGGCCCCTGGGGAGTTCTCATGAGCCCGCTCAGGAGGTGGCCATCCGCTCCAGCGCCCTTCGGTCGGGCCGATTCTGGGACCACACCGCCGACAAGGTGTGGGGCTGGGACATCGTGGCCGATACCGCAGCCCAGGCCTACGAAGCCGCTGGGGTGAGCGTGGGTGACATCGACGTGTTCGAAGTCCACGATGCCTTCACCATCGGCGAGATCATCACCACCGAGGCACTGGGCCTGTGCGAGCTGGGCGACGGTGGCCGGCTGGTGGAGTCGGGTCACACTGCATTGGGAGGGGCCCAACCGGTGAACCCGTCGGGCGGGCTGTTGTCTCGGGGCCATCCGCTGGGGGCTACCGGCCTGGCTCAGATCGCCGAGATCGTCTGGCAGCTTCGGGGCATGGCCGCCGATCGCCAAGTCCCTGAGGCCCGCCTTGGAGTGGTGGAGACCATGGGTGGCGGAACTGCGGGGATCGACGGCAACGCCTGTGTGGTGACCGTGCTGGAGCAAGTGGGATGACCCAATGAGCGAGCGGCAAGGGTTGGCCATCGACAATGAGGTGCTGTCGCCAGAGCGGATCGCCGACCCCCATTCCTACTTCGCCGTTCTCCGTGAGCACGACCCCGTCCACTGGAATGAGAAGTACCGGGCCTGGTTCATCCACCGCTACCACGACGTGCTCGACGCGCTGCGCGATCCCCGGTTCTCCTCCGAGCGTATCGGCCCGGCCTACGACCGGTTGACCGACGAGCAGAAGGACCAGCGCCAGCCCACCTACGACATCTTGATGGACTGGCTGGTGTTCCGAGATCCTCCCGACCACACCCGGCTGCGGCGGTTGGTGAGTCGGGCCTTCACCCCTCGAGCGGTGGAGGCGTGGCGTGATCGGATCATCGGCGTGGTCGATGAGCTGATCGACGGCCTGTCCAACCGGGAGCATTTCGATCTGATCGAGGACTTCGCCTATCCCATCCCCGCAGTGGTCATCGCCGAGATGATGGGGGTGCCCGCCGAGGACCGGGATCGGTTCAAGGACTGGTCCGACGACGTGATGATCCTGGTGTTCGGCGCCCGGGGCGTGGGAGATCGTCGGGCTCGGGCCCAACAGGGGCTCATCGAGCTGGCGTCCTACCTCGGCGATCTGGTGGCCCACTACCGCCAACACCCGGCCGACAACATCATCTCCAACCTGGTGGAGGCCTCCGAGGGGGATGACAGCCTGCAAGACCCCGAGATCGTGGCCAACTGCGTGCTGTTCTTGTTCGGCGGCCACGAGACCACCACCAACCTGATCGGCAATGGGATGCGGGTGCTGCTCCAGCACCCCGATGAGCTTGAGCGGCTGCGCCGCGATCCGGGGCTTATCAAGCCGGCGGTGGAGGAGATTCTGCGGTTCGACGGGCCGTCGAAGATGGAGGTCCGCACCCTGGCCGACGAGGTGGAGATGGGGGGCAAAACGCTGCCCGCTGGTGACATGGTGTATCTGGTACAACATGCCGCGAACCGCGACCCGGAGGCTTTCGACCATCCCGACCGGTTCGACATCACCCGCGAGCCCAACAACCACATCGGCTTCGGCTTCGGGCTGCACTTTTGTCTGGGGGCATCGGTGGCCCGCCTTGAGGGGACCATTGCCCTAGAGGCCCTGGTGCGCCGTCTGCCCAATCTGGAACTGGGTCCCAAGCCCGAGGTCTGGGTCCCCACCATGCTGAGCAGGGGACTGGAGCATTTGCCGGTGAGCCTGCTGTGAGCTCCCCGCAGCCCTTGGAGGGTTTGGGCGCGGCGGTCACCGGAGCGACCGGCGACATCGGCGGCGCCATCGCCCGGGTACTGGCCGACCAAGGGGCCCGTGTCGGGCTCATCGCCCGTCGCGCCGAGCGCTTAGAGGAATTGGCCCAAGAACTGAGAGATGGCGGCGCGGAGGTCGCAGTCTCTCCCTGCGATGTCACTGAGGCAGATGCCGTATCCGACGCAGCGGCACAGATCAGTGCCGCAATCGGCCCGGTAGACATTCTCATCAACAACGCGGGCGGCGCCCGGTTCACCGCTCCGGCACTCGACATCGCCGAGCCGGGCTGGTCCAAGACCGTGGCGCTCAACCTGACTGCCCCGTTTCTGGTGTCCCAGGCCTTCGGGCGTTCGATGATCGAGCGGGGACAGGGCAGCATCGTCAACGTTGGCTCGCTATCAGGACTGCGCCATCTGCCCGGCATGGCGGCCTACTCGGCGGCCAAGGGCGGCCTGTTCCAGCAGACCAAGGCTCTGGCCCGAGAGTGGGCCCCCCACGGGGTGCGGGTGAATGCAGTGGCTCCTGGTTTCGTGGACACCAGCGGCTGGGACAGCTATGACAAAGACGCGGTGGTGGCCGAAGCTGGTATCGGCATCCCGCTGGGCCGTTGGGCCACCGCGGAGGAAGTCGCTTTGCCGGTGGCCTTCCTGGCCTCCCCGGTCGCCTCCTACATCACCGGAGCCGTCCTGGTCATCGACGGCGGAATGCTGGCCTAGTTGCTGGTCAGGCGCAGCCCGGCGTCGAGGCGGACCACCTCGCCATTGAGGAACGTGTTCTCCATGAAGTGAACCACCAGATTGCCCACATCGGCGGGGGTGCCCAGGCGGTGGGGGAACACGTTGTCCTCCACCAGCTTGGCGATGAAGTCCTGGTTGAGCGTGGCCAGCATGGGGGTGTCCATGGTGCCGGGGGCGATGGTCATCACTCGGATGCCCCACACCGCCAAGTCGCGGGCCATGGGCAGGGTCAAGCCGATCACCCCGGCCTTGGACGACCCGTAGGCCGATTGGCCGACTTGGCCCTCGTAGCCGGCGATAGAGGCGATGTTCACGATCAGGCCCAGTTCGCCCTCGGCGTTGGGCTCGTTGGCCGACATGGCCGACACGGCATGGCGGGCCACGTCGAACAGCCCGATCAGGTTTACTTCGATGTGCTGTCGGAAGTGGTCCAGGGGATTGGGAGTGCCGTCGCGGGAGACCACTCGCTGGCCAGAGCTGATGCCCGCGCAGCTCACCAGCAGGTCCACTCGCCCAAAAACTTGGGCCGCGGTGGCTACTGCCTGCTCAACATCATCAGCATCGGTCACGTTGACGGGCACAAAAGCCACCGCGTCGCCCATGTCTTGGGCCATCTCCTCCCCAGCCGACGAAGGCAGGTCCAAGATCACCGCCTTGCCGCCCTTGTCGACCAGCGTTTTGACCACCCCGGCGCCCAGCCCAGAGGCCCCGCCAGTGACGAGAGCAACCGATCCAGGTACTTGCATCGTTCAGAACTCCCGGAGGCGGGCGCTGGTCGGGTCCACCTCGGTGCGAAGAATGTGGAGTTCATCGTCGGTGGGCTGAGCCGTCGTGGGAACGTCTCCGTCGGGCAACAACACCTCGAACCCGGTGGCTTCTTGGACCTGTTCGGCGGTCACGCCGGGATGCAGCGATGCCAATCGCATCCGCTTGCTGGCCGGCTCGAAGTCGAACACGCACAGGTTCGTGATGCACAGCTGCGGCCCGCCGGGCATGGCCATGCGCTCCCGGTGGTCGCCGCCGTCCCCCCAGCCGATGCCGGAGCGGAAGTGGAGATGCTCCACGAAGGTTCTGGGGTTGTGGGTAGACGACCACAGGTAGATGCGGGGGATCATGGCCCCGAGGTCAGCCATGCCGCCGCCGCCGGGCAGCCGTACTTTGGGGTTGTCGTAAGGGCCGATCACCGTGTTGTTCACATTGCCGTAGGCGTCCATCTGGGCCCCCCGAAAGGCGAACGTGTTGTAGCGGGCCCCTTGGGCGAAGGTCCAAAAGTCGAAGGGGGAGTTGCTCAGCATCGACGCCCCGCCCCACAGGGAGTCCGAAAGGGTGGAGTCGCCGATCTCACCGGGGTCGGCGTCGACGGCGATTGAGCTGGCCGCCCAGACCAACTCCGGAGCGTGGGTGCGCCGAGCCAGCATGTAGCCGCACACCGGGATGAACGACACCGCGCCGTTGAATGCCCGTGTGTCGTTGGACATGGCCCGGGAAAAGGCCACCACCATCAGCTCGTCCATGGTGCAGTCGTAGCCGGGTACGGGGGTGCTCATGCAGAAACTCCCGTCGCCACATTGTTGACGGCCAGGAAATCCTCCCAGGTCTCTGGTCCGGCCACTCGTTCCTGGAAGAACTGGGTGAATGTCTCTCGGTCGCGGGCCGCCTGGGAATACGCCATGAAAAAGTCCGAATCGTGGCTGTAGTCGGGAAAGCACGAACACGGGTAGGCGCCCTGGGGGGCCGGGGCCACCGTGTCGATCATGAACCTCGGGTAGGTGGTGCGCTCCGGCTCTGCGGTGAACACGGCGGTGTCCACTACCCGCTCGACCGATGCCACCGTGCGGGAGGCGGCGTTCACAATCTCGTTGTCCATCCACACCAGCTTGGGGTTGACTCGGGTGTTGCCCCGCTCGTCGGCCTCGTGGGCGTGGACCAGGGCCACGTCCACCGGCAGGCGGGTGCAGGCCACGTAGCGCTCTCCGGTGGGGCCGTCCTTCTCCTCCCGCACTGCGCCGCTTTCGGCGTGCAGTCCGAGCACGTCGGTGCCCAGCCCGGCCCGGGTGGGCATGAACGGCAGGTTGTAGCTCTGGGCCTGAAGTCGGCAGATCAGCAGGTGCTCGCTGTACTCCTCGATAGCCACTGCGCCCGACTGCACCGCGGCCCGGAAGTTGGGGGCCAGGCCCAAGCCCTCGAAGCTGACCAGCCCGGCGAGCACCCGGCGCACGCAGCCCCCGGCCACCAGCCAGTCCACCGCCATCCCGGCCACGATGGCCACCAGATCGAGGTCCTTCTTCTCTTGGCGTACCAGCTCGCGCACCAGGGCCATGGGGGCGCTGTTCATCGACAGGCCGCCGATGGCCACTGTGGAACCGTCGGGAATCGACGCTGCTGCTTTTTCCAGAGTCGTTATCTTGCTCATCGAGTTTTCTGGTCCCCTTGGTGCCTCTGTTCTTGTCGTTCTTGCAGCCCGCCGTACTATACGGCCCATGACTGCTGCCCCAGACATCCTCTCGCCCGAGTACGACGCCGACCCCTACCCGCTCTACGAGGTGCTGCGCAACGAGCATCCAGTGATGTGGCACGAGGGCACCCAGGCCTATGTGATCAGCCGCTATGAGGACGTGGCCGGTGCGTTTCGCAATCCCCAGATCTCCAGCCGCAACTATGAGTGGCAGACCGAGCCGGTCCACGGACGCACCATCTTGCAGATGGAGGGCAAGGAGCACTCGTCCTATCGGGGTATCGTCAACCCGATATTTCGGGGCAGCTACCTGGAGCAGAGCATCGTCCCGGCCATCACCAAGGCGGCCCGCCAGCAGATCGGCGAATTCCTGGCCGATGGCGAGGTGGACCTGTGCAAGCGGTTCAGCACCTACTACCCGATCGGGGTGATCGTGCAGCTCCTCGACCTCCCCTTGGAGGACGTGCCCCAGTTCTACGAGTGGTACACGATGATCATGGACTTCGTGTCCAACATCACCGGCGACGAGGAGAAGAACCGTCGGGGCATGGCGGCCCGGGTGGAGATGGGGGAGTACCTCATGCCCAAGATCGCCGAGCGTCGGGCCAATCCCGGCGACGACCTGCTCACCGCCATGGTGACCAAGGAGTTCGACGGCGTGCAGATGACCGACGACGACATCCGCGGCTTTTGCAGCCTGCTGCTGACCGCCGGGGGAGAGACCACCGAGAAGGCCATCACACTCACCATGCGGAACCTGCTGGACAACCCCGAGCAGATGGCCGAAGTACGAGCCGACCGCCAGCTCATCGGCCGGGCCTTCGCCGAGACGCTGCGGTTCACCGGGCCGGTGCAGATGATCATGCGCCACACCGACGAGGACGTGGAGTTCTCCGGCGGCACGGTGACAGCGGGCCACACCCTGGAGCTGCTGCTGGGATCGGCCAACCGGGATCCGGAGGCCTTCGACGAGCCCGACCGGTTCAACATCCACCGCACCGATATGGAGTTCGACAAGGCGTTCACCGCCGCCGCCGACCACACCGCATTCGCCTTGGGCCGCCACTTCTGCGTGGGGTCGATGCTGGCTCGGGCCGAGCTGACCGTGGCCATGGATGCGTTGCTCGATGCCATGGACGACATCGCCTACGCCGACGGCTACGAACAAGTCGAAACCGGGGTGTACACCCGGGGGCTGACCTCGCTGCCGCTGACGTTCAACCCGAATCCGAATTTTGTTGCGGGCTGAGGACGGGCCCGACTTATACTGAGGGCGGTCTTATAGACCGAACCAGGTTGGGCCGGAGCGAGGGTGGTAGAACCTCTTGCGAGTGCCTTGCTCCGACCCAGCACCTACCGTGGCACCACATAGCCGGCGTCGTCGCGGTCCCAGGTATCTGGTGTTATGCCCTCCTCGCGGAGCTTGAACTTCTGGACCCGCTCTGACGGGGTCTTGGGCAGGTCATCACACCAGCGCACATAGCGGGGGACGGCGAAGTGGGCCATGCGGGGGACGCAGAAGTCGAGCAGATCGGTCTCGGAGAGCTCGTGGTCGGGCTTGAGCACCACCACGGCCATCACCTCCTCCTCGCCCAACTCCGAGGGTACGCCGATCACCGCTGACTCCAGCACCGCGTCGCAGGTGTTGATCACCGCTTCCACCTCGTAGGATGAGATGTTCTCACCTCGGCGGCGCACGCAATCCTTCATGCGGTCGATGAAGGTGAGGTAGCCGCCCTCATCGAGGCGGCCTCGGTCGCCGGTGTGGAACCACAGATTGCGGAAGGCCTTCACCGTGGCGTCGGGCATGTCGAAGTAGTTGTCGATCATGATGTGGGGCTTCTTGGGCCGCACCACGATCTCGCCCGCGGTGCCGGGGGGCACCGGCTGGTCTTCGGGGTCTACCACCTGCACGTGGTACAGGGCTGACTCCCGGCCTGCGGTGCCGATCTTGCGCACTCCCCGGCGGTTCTCGGTGGTGATGGCCACCTCGGTCATGCCGTACACCTCGGTGAGGTGGACGCCGAAGCGCTCCTCGAACGGCTCCCAGATCTCGATCGGGCAGGGGGCGCCGAAGCCGTTTCGCACCGGGTTGTCGGCGTCGTCGGGGCGCTCGGGCTGCTTCCACAGCATCATGATCAGGCCGCCCTGGTAGTTGAAGGCGGTGATCCCCTCGGCCCGGCAGCGGTCCCAGAAGCGGCTGGCCGAGAACCGCCGGTCCATGATGAGGCGGGCGTCGGCCTCCATGGCGCACATCACGCTGGTGTACTTGGCGTTGATGTGGAACAGCGGGAAGGCGGTGTAGAGCACGTCATCCCGGTCGTAGCCCACTAGATCGACGGTGTGGCGAGCCAGGTTCAGGTTGGCCTCGTGGCACAGCATCACGCCCTTGGACGGGCCGGTGGTGCCCGACGTGTACAGGATGACGGCGGTGTCCCGATAGTCCACGTCGGGCTCGGGGGGAGGGGAGTCGAGGTAGAGATCGGCTAGCTCGTGGACGGTGACGTGATCGGGGAAATCCGGGGTGCCGCCGTCCTCCGTTCCTTCAGCTCGGTTGACCACCACGTGCTCAAGGCCAGGCAAGTTCGAAGCGGCCTCGGCGATGCGGTCGAGGTAGTCGGCGTCGCACACCACCGCCGAAGAGCGCGACTGGCTCACCAGGTACTCCAGCAGGTGGCCCCGGTAGGCCTGATTGATGGGCACCTCCACCACACCGGCCTTGTTCATGGCGAACCAGGCGTCGATGCACTCCAGCGAGTTCTGCATCATGAGGCAGGCCCGGTCGCCCGGCCCCAACCCCAGCGACGCCAATCCGGCACCGAGACGGTCGGAGTCCTGGTGGACCCCGGCGTAGGTCTTGTCCCGCCCCTCCACGGTCAGCGCCAAGCGGTCGCCGTTGGCCTCGGCCTTGTGGCCGATCCATGCGCCGATGGTGCGCGGCTGGGCTGGGTTGGAAGAAGAGCTCATGGTCGCTCCCGTCAGTTCAGCACTTCGGGGGCCTCGCGCAGCAGCCGCCGAACTGCCCCTTCCCAGTAGTACCTCACCGTCATGTGGTGACTGTTGACCGCGGCCTTCAGGGTGGGGCGTTGTTCAGGGGGCACCGGCACCGGGGTTTGGCCGGCTTGCATGGCGTCATAGTTGAGTCGGCACACCCGCTCGAAGTTGGAGGCCCGGTACACGGCCTGCTCGGTGGTCTCCCCGGCGATGAGCACCCCGTGATTGGCCAGGATCACCGCGGTGGCGCTGCCCACCGCGTCGGCCAAGTGCTGGCCTCCGGCGGCGTCGTCCACGCCACCGGTGTAGGTGCCGAACAGGGCGATGTCGCCGTCGAACATGCAGGCCTGCTGGTCGGTGATCTCGGGCAGGCGGTGCATGGTGGACAAAAGGCTGCCGTAGTAGGGGTGGTTGTGGATCACCACCCGGGCGTCGGGGCGGGCCCGGTGCATCTCGGTGTGGATGAAGACCGCCGGGGTGACGTCCCAGCGCCCCTCCAGCACCTCGCCGTCGCCGTCGATCACCAGGATGTCGGAGGCGGTGACCTCGTTCCACCACAGCCCATAGGGGGTACACCACATGGATCCGTCGTCGGCATCGTCCCTCACCACCGTGATGTGCCCGGCCACATCTAGCGCATAGCCCTCGGCATCGAGGATGCGGGCGGCGCAGGCGATCTTCTGAGGCATGGTGAGCGGCAGGTCGAGTCCGGGCATCACCCGGGGAAATCCGCTTTGTCCCGCGATGGCTTCGTCAAGCTTGCCCATGCCCTGCTAGATAGCACACTTGGAAGCTGTCCGAAGAATGTAGGAGCACCGAGAGGAGCCGGCTATGGGGTGGAGAACGATGGGGGACGCCGGGTATCCGGCCGGTTTGGACGCAAATCCGACGGCCATGCCCCGCATTCAACGCTGGGATCACATCGGGATCGCGGTGCGCTCCATCGAGGCCGCCGTGCCGCTGTTTCGAGATGTGTTCGGCGGCCAGTTCGTGCTGGGGGGCGACGACGTGCCGCTGGGCATCCGTACCGCCATGTTCAAGCTGCCCGACACGGTGAAGGTGGAGCTGCTGGAGCCGCTGAACGAGCAGAGCTACCTGCGCCGCTTCATCGACAAGCACGGCGAGGGGTTCCACCATGTGACCATCTTCGTGGACGATGTGGAGGCGACCATTGTGAATCTGGAGGCCGCTGACTATGAGGTGGTCGACACCGACCTGAGCGAGCCCCATTGGCGGGAGACCTACGTGCGGCCCAGGTCAGGGCACGGCTGCCTGTTCCAGATCGTGGACTCCGAGATCGACTGGCTGGACCCCCACCCGCACTGCACGGTGGAGGATGTGATCGCCGGGAAGTGGCGCTGGTGGAGGAGCCAAATCTGGCACGTCGACCAGCTGCCCGACGGCTACATGGAATGATCCCCCGGTGGGCGGCGGGTCCTGTCGTCGGGGCGGCTCGGCGCGCGGTGGCGCCGAGTCCTAGCCCCGACGCCACCCCCCGCCCACCTACGGCTTACTTGGCCGTCAGGCAGATGTTCAAAGGCCCAATTCGGCGGTTAGCTTTTCGGCGAGGCGGAACTTCTGGATCTTGGTGGCCGACATGGGCCATTCGTTGGGGGCCACGAACTGGACGTGGCGGGGGATCTTGAAGCTGGCGATCTGGCCTCGGCAGTACTCGATCAGCTCTTCCTCGCTGGCCTCGGCACCCGGCTTGAGTTCGCAGAATGCGGCTGGTACCTCGGCGTACTTCTCGTCGGGCAGGGGGACCACTTGGGCGATGGCCACGGCCGGGTGGGTTTGTAGGTAGCTCTCGATCTCCACTGCGGCCACGTTCTCGCCGCCCACCTTGAGCATGTCCTTGGTGCGGCCCAAGTAGCTGATGCGCCCGTCGGGGTCGAGCGAGCCGATGTCGCCGGTGAAGAACCACCCCTCGTCGTCGAAGCACTCGGCGTTCTTCTCCGGGTCTTTGTAGTAGCCCTCGAACACGTTGTAGCCCCGCACCCAGATCTCGCCCGGCTGGTTGGGCTCGGTGAGGGTTTCTCGGGTCTCAAGGTCCTTGATCTTGACCTCGATGCCCCGGAACGGGCGGCCCGACGACACTGCCCAGGTTTCCGGCGGGTCTTCAGGGCCGGAGAAGGCCACCACGCCCCCGCACTCGGTGAGCCCGTAAGCGTTCGTGTGGCGGGCCCAGGGGAGCAGAGCGTGGATGGCCCGCAGAGCATCGGGCGGTGCCACGTTGTTCATCAGCCGGATGCGTTGGAACTCTTCGGAGTCCCAGTCGGGGTGGTTGATCATGGCCTGGGTGACCGGTGGGAAGGTTGAGAAGCACACGGTGGCTTTCTCATCGCGCATCTGTGCGATTGCCTCTGCCGGATCGAAGTGGGTGATGGTCACGTAGGACGACCCCGCCTCCAGGCAGCCGATGAGCGGCAATATCGAACTCATGTGGAACAGGGGGAGCGGGTCCCAGAACACGTCGGTGTCGGTCAGCTCGAACCGGGTCTTGCAGGCGGTGACCGCAGTGCGCACCAGCGACTCGTGGTTCAACGGGCAGCCCTTGGGTTCGGCGGTGGTACCCGAGGTGTAGATCATGAGGGCTTCGTTGCGAATGGCCACCTGGGAGCGGAGCAGTTCCACCTCGTCGTCGGTGGCATCGTCGGCTAGGGCCTCGAATGCGGCCCGGTCCACCATTCCGGCGGGGGAGGTGCTGCCCAGCAGCACCACTGCCTTGAGCTCGGGAGCGACGTCGAGATCGAGGTTGGCCGGATCGGCGGCCTCGGCCAGACCGGGCAGGCAGTCGTGGAGGATCACCACATAGTCGGTGAACTGGTCGATGATGTCGCTGGTCACCAGCGCCTTCAGGTCGGCATTCTCGGTGACGTAGGCCAGCTCCCGCCCCTTGAAGCGGGCGTTGATGGGAACCGGAACGGCACCGATGAGCGCGGCGCCGAACATCACCTCGATGAAGTCCATGCAGTTGGGCATGAGGATTCCCACCCGGTCTTGGGGCCGTACCCCCAACCCCAACAGCGACCGAGCCGACCGCCGAGCCGCCTGCTCCAACGACGCAAAGCTGTGCCGGGTATCCGGGAACACCACCGCGTCCTGATCCCCATACAGCGCAGCCCCCCGCACCACCAGATCGCCATACGTGGTCACATCAACCCAAGTGCTCATCCCCGTAGCTTCGCGCAAGCCTCCCCACCCCGCCGAAAAATGCACACCTCCCCATCACTTTTCGCCGAAAAGTGTCAAGCAGATGGGCCTGCCACTTCGAGTGCAGGAAGCCTCGCTATGCGTCTGGTTACGCATCCTTTGACCGATGGATCCCACCAAGCGACATCTATTGATACTGCTCTCCCATCTTCTCTTGGAGTCACTGCATATACCGCGAAGGGACTCCAAGGTGTCGGGGGATCGGAAAACAAATCGTCGAATTCTGTCTTGAGGCGGTGGGCCAATTCGCCTGCATCAGGCGTTTCCTTGTACGCCCAACTCAGACGGGCTCTCAACTGATGAAAGTTTCTAGTACCCGCGCCATTGCAGTAGTCCTCCGCATGTTCACCCAAGAAGTCGTCTAGCAGGGCCAAGCCATGAAGATGATCTTGGTCAGGGCCTTTTCGCAGAATTTCACGAGCCAAGCACAGGCCACCCAGCCCATCGTGTTCGGTGGGTGTGAAGACTGCGTGTCCGGCGAAGTCACCCACTTGCGCCAAAGCTGGTACCACAACATCGAGGAGGTCTGCATCGAGAGGGGTGCTGCCCCATTCCTTGGCATGCTCGACCGCGCCAACCAGAGTTGCCGCAGCAGCCCACTCAACATCACCCAATGAGATGTCCACGACTGTGCGTCGAACCACTGCGGAGGAGGAGGTTTCGACCTCGCCTGACACGGTGACGCGTGCGCCAGCCCAGGAGCCATCTGGCGCGAGCAAGGCCTCAGCTTCCACGTCGGCTCCCCGGTTGACAAACAAGTCGGCAACGCGAGCTCCGCAATATTCTCCTACCAGCCCTGCGAGTTCTTCCTTAGCCCCTTCCTGAATGAGGAAGCCCAGTCGCACCGCGTTGGCCAGCGTGTCCGTCGGGCAATCGATCACAGAGGTCCACCAGAACATGCCCTCGGCATCAGCCGGGACCATCTCGACTATCGATATCGATTCCGATCGGTTTCCTGCTACCTCCGTTAACTCCACCGGACCGAAGGCTCGCTCTTCGATCGACTCTGGTATGACCGCGGGCACCGGGTAATCCTACGGCTCACTGAGGACAACGCGCCGGCTGAGCAGGGAACTTGGCGTCGGTTGGCATCTACGTTCATTGGTTCGTGTGTATCGGAGCAGTAGCCGGCTACGTTGGCAGCGTGCGATCCCTGAGCGACTACCTCGACCTCACCGTCGAGCAAGCTCGCTCGCAGTGGAGCCAGATACTCCGCCGTCAGCCTCGGCCCCGGCAAGAGCCCTTCACGCCGGTTGAGGCGATCTTGTGCTATGGGCTCTTCTTTGTCATGGACCCGCACCGTTACGGAGGCGGGTCCATGCACAGGGCGCCGAAGATCCTGCACGACCTGGCGGAGTTGTTTGTCCGGCCTCCGGGGTCGGTCAACAACAAGATGATGAACCTGGATGGTTCCCGGGCCAATGCTGGTGCCCATGAGTGGAGGTTCTTCATCGAGATGGCAGCCGATCCCGATCAGTTTCCCCACTTGTACAATCGGGTGCTCCGCGCCGCCCGCGACATGGGAGTGGGAGAAGGCCGCCTGCCAGATTTTCTCACGTTGGAAGGTGTCTCCAGCTTCGACTTGCTTGGGCAAGAGGAACTCGCCCGTCAGCACTCGTTGGATGCTGTCCTAGAAGTTCGAGCAGCTAAGAAGCGTGTCCGCTTGCTGGCCCCCGATGAGGACACGACCCGAATGGCGGAGCACGAGATTCGCGTTGGCCAGCATCGGTTTGCGAAGCAGGTCTTGGAGAATTTCGCCCATAGCTGCGGTTTCTGCGGGTTTTCCCCTCGGTCCATTCCGGGGAACAAACTGTTGGTGGCCTCGCACATCAAGCCCTGGGCCGTGTGTGATGACCGGGAACGCCTCGATGCGCTCAACGGCGTAGCTGCCTGTCCAACCCACGACGCGGCATTCGATACCGGGCTCATTACCGTCAACGGGGGACTCAGAGTCCATCGAGCCCCCAAACTGGAGGCCAGCACGCGCGCTGATCCCGGAGTGGAGCAATACTTCGGCCAGGCACTCCAATCGATGCTCGTGATCCCCGAACAGGGCGAACGCCCCGGCGATTCCTACTTGTCCTGGCATCAGGAGCACGTCTTCCAGGGCGTCATCAAGGCCTGACGACGAGTTTTGGCGCCCTAAGACCTTTCGAGGGCCGCGTCGCAGCCCACAAGATCGGGGTTGGTGGGGGCGAGGCGGTGGATCATGGTCTGGATGGCTTCGGGGTTGTTGTCGATGAGGAGGTAGTCGCGGCCGTGTTTGGCGGCGGCTTCGCCGAGGGTGCCGCTGCCGGCGAAGAAGTCGAGGAGGAGGTCGCCGGGGCGAGAGTGGACCTTCACGATGCGCTCGAGGACGCCGAGAGGTTTTTGGGTGGCGTAGCCGGTTTTCTCTTTGCCGTTGGGACTCACGATGGTGTGCCACCACACGTCGGTGGGGGTCTTGCCCCGAGCGGCCTTCTCCTTGCCGACCAAGCCGGGGGCCATGTAGGGGATTCGGTCCATCTCCTCGAAGTTGAACGTGTAGTCAGCGGGGTTCTTGGCGTACCACAGGATGCTGTCGTGCTTGGCCGACCACTTCTTCTTCGAGCGGGCCCCGTAGTCGTAGGCCCAGATGATCTCGTTTATGAAGGAGTCTCGGCTGAAGATCTGGTCGAGCAGCACTTTGCAGTAGTGGACCTCCCGGTAGTCGATGTGCAGGAAGAAGCTGCCGGTGTCCGCGAGCACTCGGTGAGCCTCCTCGAATCGGGGGGCCAGAAAGGCCATGTAGTCGTCGAAAGCGTCCTCGTAGCCTGATTTTCCGAGGCGGATCGTCTGGTAGCGGCGACCGGCGAAGCCGGTCCGGTCGCCATTGGCCTCATCGTGCACCGTCTTGATGCGCTCGCGCTCTTGCCGCTTGCCGGTGTTGAAGGGCGGGTCCACGTAGATGAGGTCGACGCTGCCGTCGGGTAAGTCCTGCAAGACCGGCAGGTTGTCGCCAAAGACAATCTTCCCCATCCCAGCCAATCCTAGTTGCCAGGCTGTCAGCTACTGGGTATATTGAAAACAATTGAAATAAGCTGTATCCACAGATATTTCCACATATCCACACCCTTCATTCCGGCGAGAGGGGATTGCAAGTGGCTTGTGGGGTGTGTCTGTGGAAAGGGTATGCTGGCATACATGAGGCGGACCACGGTGAAGCTCTCCGATGAGGTTGATGCCCGACTTCGCCACGAGGCGGAGCGGCGCGGCATCACGATTTCCGAGTTGACCCGGGAGGCTATACAGGCTCATCTGGGGGCTCGGAGGACTCTCGGTGCCGCCGCTGCAGGGCGGAGCGGGCAAAACGACATCTCCGAGCGGGTTGAGGAGATCCTGGCTAGCGAGGTGACGCCATAACCCTGATTGTTGATGCCAGCCCGCTCTACGCCTACATCGATGCTGATGACCGGCATCACAAACCCAGTCTTGATCTCCTGCTCACCCATCCAGGCCCTCTTGTGGTGCCAACCCTCGTGGTCACCGAGGTCAGCTATCTGGTCGCGACCCGTCTGGGTTCCGATGCCGAGGTGCGTTTTCTGGGTGATCTGGCTTCAGGCCACTTGGGGGTTGAACCAGTGGCGGCAAGCGACTGGCTGCGTATGGCGGACCTTGTCCACACCTATCGCAATCTTCCGCTCGGTACCGTGGACGCCTCAGTGGTCGTCGCAGCCGAGCGCCTCGGAATCACAGCGATCGCGACGATGGACCGGCGGGACTTCGCGATAGTGAAGCCCCGCCACTGCGACGCTTTCACGCTTCTTCCATGAGGGTAGTCCGGAGGGATCATGCATCAAGTGCGAATACATCTGAACCCTGATGAGGGTGTCCGGTGGTGGGCTGAGGACGATCTTGGATTCACCGGAGGTTCTGACGACCTGGAAGAGCTCTTGGGGATTATTGCGGAGTGGGCAGAATGCGAAGGCGTGCTTGCCGACCTGTCGGTGTCTTTCGATCCAGACGCACTAGCTGCCAGGGGTAGTGGGCTGGTCAACCCCCTCGGAGTATCTGAACTGGCCTGAAGCGGAGGCCTAGCAGGACGGGGATTTCGTCTTCGAGGCTTGGTGGGATGAAGAAGTCGGGGTGTTGGGCGGGGGTTTCTTCTAGGGCGCTCTTGGTGACCTCGGTGAAGCCGTCCACGACTAGGCCTGCGTCGAAGGCGCGGTTCAGCTCTTCGGAGATGGGCCGATGGAAGTTGAGCTGAGTTTGGGGTTGGCCGGGCATTCCGACGACTTCTTGGGCCATCGGCGTGAGGTAGTGGGAGATGATGATTCCCTCTCGTTGATCCCCGCCCGCCTGTTCTCCTTCGACGGTGAATTGCAGGTTGCTGGGGTTCTTGAACACCGGGTGCATGGTGACCACCACGGCCAGGCCGCGAGGCTTCAGGCAGTGGGCGATGGTAGTGAAGAGGTCTTCGCTGGTCGGGATGTCCATGAGCGCCATGGTGCAGGTCACAAAGTCAAAGGAGTTCGGCTCGACATGGTCGGCTATCTCAGACAGAGGGAAGCAGAGCCATTCGATATCTCCGCTGCCGTCATACTGCTTGGCAAGGGAGAGGAACGCCTCGGACTGGTCGGCGCCGGTGACGTGGGCGCCAAGCGCGACGAGTTGGCGAGCCAGGACACCGCTTCCACAGCAGAGGTCGATGCCCCGTTTGCCCTGAATATCGCCCAACAGGTTGAGGGTGGTGGGTAGCACCAGGTTCCGATGCCAGTCATTGCCAGCATTCCCGTGGCGGCTGTCGTAGTAGTGGGCCAGTACGTCCCAGTCGTCTTTCACCCGCTGGTCATGCTCGGCACTAGGCCGCTGACTTTTGGCATCAGACATCGGAAATCGTGGTCCTAACTCGGTGGCAGGCGGTCTGCCGCGGGACACGCTAGCTGGCGGCGGCGGTGCCGGCGGCGTGGGCGGCGACTAGGAGGGGGCCGATGGTGCCGCCTGCGCCGGGGTAGGCGGCACCGAGGGGGCTGGCGGCGGCGTTGCCTATGGCGTAGAGGCCTTCGATGAGGTTGCCGTCTTGGTGTCGGACTTGGCCGTGGATATCGGTGCGGGGGCCGCCTTTGGTGCCGAGGCAGCCGGGGTGGAGGTGAACGGCGTAGAAGGGGGGCTCTTCGACGGGACCAAGCGTGGGGTGGGGGGCTGTCGGATCGCCGACGAAGCGGTCGTAGATCGAGCGGCCTCGGCCGAAGTCGGGGTCGTTGCCGGTGGCGGCGAGTTGGTTGAACCGGGTTACTGAGGCGGTCAACTCGTCGGGATTCACACCGATGATGTCGGCCAGTTCGACCAAACTGTCCGCTCGGTGGAGCCACTGGGGATCGGGGTCGTTTCGGCGCAGGGGTCCTAGGTGGTAGCGGCGGCGGTAGCCGGAGTCGAACACCAGCCATGCGATGGCCGCCGGATATTGGAACCCGGTGGGGTCGAAGGCGTGCATGGCCCGGCCTACGTCGTTGTAATTGCGGGCCTCGTTCACGAACCGCCGTCCTCGGGAGTCCACCATCAGCGACCTGGGTCGGGCTCGCTCGGTGAGCACCAGCCGGTGGAACGGCTCTCCGTCAATGGCTTCTCCGGGCACGGTCATGGCTGGACACCACCACGCCTCGGCCATGTTGCCCAGTTCGGCCCCGGCGGTTAGCGACAAGCGCAGCGCAGTCCCGTCCATGCCAGGGGCGCCTACTGGTCCGGTCATCGGCCCTCGTAGAAAGGCCCGAACCAAGGCGGGATCCCGCTCGAAGCCGCCGGAGGCCAGGATCACCCGCCCGGGTAGTACTTCGTCACCGATTCGTACCCCGTTCACCCTGCCGCCCGACTGGGCCAAGCCGTCCACTCCCATACCGGTGAGTATCACTGCTCCCGAGGCTTCGGCAGCTTCTACCAAGGAGGCGATCATCGACCGGCCCATGGTGATCACGCCGCGACTCGACCGGGCCGCGATCTCTTCTCGGTCGAACTCTCCGGTAGCCAGCTCCCGATAGGTGATGGGCGCAGTGACGTTGGGCGCAGTCCGGATGCGCTGGTCGAGTTCCGGCGACACCTCACGGGGCTGGGGCTCCAGAGGACGGTGGCCTGGTTTCCCGCCGGGCAGTTCTGGGTGGTAGTCGGGGTAGGGGACCGTCTGCCACGACAACCCGGTAGTCGACTCCAGCCAATCGGCCACTGCCGGTGCCTGGTTTGCGAAGTAGTCCAACAACTCTTCGTCAACGTCACCCAGCCGCAGCGCCTGCAAGTACTCGCGGGCCTCAGTGGGTGAGTCATCCACTCCTTCAGCAGCCATCAGCCGGTTGGCAGGCATCCAGGCCAAACCTCCCGACAGGGCAGTGGTCCCGCCCAGCATCGGGGCCCGCTCCACCACGGTTACCTCGGCCCCCGCCTGCGCCGCGGCCACCGCCGCAGTCAACCCGGCAGCCCCCGACCCGACGACGACTACTGAGGTCATGTCAGTGGGGCAGAAAGATCACTGCAACATCGCAGCCAACGCAGCGGTGTCGAACCACTGGGAGAGGCGGCAGATGCGGCCGTCTTCGACATCGAAGATGTCTACTGCGTCGAAGGCCACCTCTTGTCCATCCTGAGTGGCGCCGGCGAAGGAAATTTCCACTACTACGGTGCTACCGGCTTCCAGGAACCGGGTGGGGTTGTCTTGGTGGACCGGGAACCGCTCGAAGATCTTCTGGAACATGGCAATGGCTTTGTCAGAGCCGATTCGGGGGCGGGAACCGGAGGGGATCAGATCGAGCTCGGGGTGGAGCACCGAAGCCATGAGCTCCCAGTCCTCGGCGTTGAGGGCCGCGAAGTAGTCCTTGACTGTCTCTAGGGGGCTCATCCGCCGCCTCGCAGGATGTCTTTCACCTCGCGCATGGCCTTGAATGACCATCCGGCCAGCTCGGGGTCGCCGAAGGCGGTGACGTTCCACATGATCAGGTGGCGCAGACCGGCGTTGTAGTAGGTGCGGACCTCCTCGGCGATCTGTTCGGGGGTGCCGCAGAAGCAGTAGTAGTCCACCACCTTGGGGGGGATGCCGTCGATGATGGCCTCGGCCTGCTCCCGGGGCACCGACGCGGGGATCAGGTCGTGAAAGCCCTCGGGGGGCTCCACCCCGAGCTCGCGGAAGATCTGCGGGGGCAGCATCACCATGATGGCCCGCAGCAGGGGCGCCTCTTGCATGCGCCGTAGGGTGGCCTCATCGGGAGCGGCCAGCACGTAGGCCAGCAAACCGGGGGTGACAGCATTGACGTCGCGGCCCGCCTCCACCGAGGCTTGGCGGATGGTGGCCAGCGAGTCGGCGTAGACGTCGGGAGCCAGCTTGGTTGGCAACCAGCCGTCGGCCAGCCGGCCGGTGATGCGCAGCATTCGGGGACCGTGGGCCGCAGTCCAGATGGGCGGGGGAGTGTCCCCGTAGGGCGAAAGGCCCAAAACGGCGTCTTTCAGCTGGTGGAACTTGCCGTCGTAGTCGATGGGGCCCTCGGCCCCCCACAGTGCCCGGATGATCTCGATGCCCTCTTCGAGACGGCCGACTGGGCGGTCGAAGCTCATGCCGTAGGGGGTCACGTTCATCCGCTCGCCCGAGCCCAGCCCCAGGATGGCCCGGCCCTGGGTCAGGTGGTCGAGCGTGAGGGCCATGTTGGCCACCATGGCCGGATGGCGGCGGATCAGGTCGGTGACCACGGCACCGACTTTGATGGTCTCAGTCTGGGCCCCGACCGCGCCCATCATCACCAGCGGATCGAAGTACACATGGCCGCTGGGCTGGACGGCGGCGAGCGGGCTCATGTCCGGTGTCCAGATCGAATCGGGATGCCAGCCCATGAGATGGCACGGCCACCACAGGGCGTCGTATCCGTCGGCCTCGGCCCGCTGGCCCAGCTCAACCGCCCGGTGGGCCGGGGGCATGATCTGGCCCGGAACGCCGATCTCGAGGTCTCTCATCGACTGGTCCTGACGACGAGGGCGCTGAGGTTGACGCGACCTGTCATCCTCCAAACTCCCGGCGGCGCATGTTGTCGGGGTCGATGCCGTCGCGGATCAGGCGCACTTGCTCGGCGGTGGGCACCGCGGTGGTGGGGATGGGACTTTCCGGTGCGGGCAGCTCGAAGCCAGTGGCCTCCTGCACCTGCTCGAACGTCACCCCAGGATGCAGCGATGCCACTTGCATGTGGCGGGTGTCGGGGTGGAAGTCCAGCACGCACAGATTGGTGATCACCAGCTCGGGTCCGCCTTCCAGTCCGGCGTCGGCCCGCTCGGAGCCGCCGCCCAGGTAGCCAGCGCAAGAGATGAAGTCCACCTTCTCCACCAGCGAGCGGGGGTTGTGGTTGGGATTCCAGTAGTAGAGCGCCTTGCCGATGGAGCCCATGTCGCCCAGACCTGCGGTGCCCGGCAGCCGCACCCGGGGATTGTGATAGTCGGCGCCGATCACCGAGTTGTTGCCGTTGCCGTAGCGGTCGAGCTGGGCCGCCCCCACGCAGAACTTGGTGAGCCACCGCCCGTTGAGGGCGAAGTTCCAGAAGTCGCCGTACTGCTCCACGTACATGATGGAATCCCGCCACAGCGGGGCTTCCAGGGTGGAGGCCGGCACCCGGTCGGGCCGGGGCTCCAGCCCCACCGCCCCGGCCAGCCACACCAGATCGGGGGCGTGGGTGAGCCGGGCCAGCCAGAAGGCGCTGACCGGCACGAACGAGGCCATGCCGTTGCACGCCTGATCGCCATCAGCAAAGCAGGCGGCCAGCCGGGCGATCATCAGCTCATCGATGGTCCAGTCTTCAGACGCTGGGCTGTTCTGCCAGTCGCTCATCCTGCTTTCTCCGATGTGTTCCTTCCGGACATGTTTACGCCAACGATCACCCTCACGTTTGCTCCCAGTTTCCGAGGGCGGCCTGTCGCTCGGTGCCTCCCACCGTCTCCAAATACTCGGCGTGATCGGCGGGGCCGGTCACATATCTCTCCATGAACCCGGCCACGGCCTCGTCATCGCGGGCTGCGCCGATCCATTCCAGGTGCATGGCGGTGTCGTAGCCATAGCGGGGAGAGAACGAGGTGGGGTGGGCCCCGAAGGGCGCCTCGACCACGGCGTCCACCATGAAGCCCGGCAATACGGTGCGGTCGGGGTTGGCCCGCAGCACTTCGGAGTCCACGATCTCCTCGGCGGTGACGATCACCGTGGTGGCAGCCTTTGGCATGATGCCGAGGTCAGGCCACAGCGCGGTGGGCTCGTAGCCGATGTTGCCAAATCGGTCGGCCTTGTGGGCATGCACCAGGGCCACATCAGGCACCAGCGCCTTGCAGGCCACCACCGAGGGGCCACCGAACGGGTCATCCAGCATTACCAGGTTGTCGTTCACGTCGATCAAGTCGGTGCCGATCAGCCCCCGGGTGGGCAAGAACGGCAGGTTGCGAGCCCCTGCGCCCAGCCGGGCGTTGAGCGCCGTCTCCGACAGCTCCTCGACCCGGATCACCCCAGCCTCGACAGCCTTGCGGTAGCGCTGGCACAGCCCGAACTGCTCCATCGACACCGCCGCCCCGACAAGACGGCTCATGGCACCGGCGGCGGCCAGCCAATCAACCGGGATGCCACCCACCAGGCACACCACGCCGAGTTCCCGCCGTCCTTGGCGGATCAGCTCCCGCACGAGAGCCATCGGCGCGGCCTGAGTGGCCATGTTCTGTATTGCCACGGTGTCACCGTCACGCACGAGGGCAGCCGCCTCTTCCAGCGTGGTCAGCTTCTCGGTGCTCATAGCAATTCAACCATCTCTCGCCCTCCGTGGAGTTCGATCACCTGCCCAGTTGCATAGTCGGAATCCGACGCCGCCAGCCACGCCACAGCCCCGGCCACATCTTCGGGGGTGCCCGCCCGACCGATGGGGATCTGAGCTTCAATGCGCTCGATGATCGTCTCCGGGATGCCCAGGCCAGTGTCGTCGTTTCGGGCCCCGGTGAGCCGGGTACCGCGGATGTATCCCGGTGCCACCGCATTGACGTTGATCCGGTGCCGAGCCCACTCCCGCGCCAACGATTTGGTGAGCGCAATAACCCCGCCCTTGGCTGCCGAGTAGTTGACGTTCCCCGCAATGCCATAAATCCCATTGATCGACGCCATGTTCACCACCTTGCGGTGATGCCCCGGCGGATTGTCCCGGCTGCCCCGCAGCAGCGGGAAGGCGGCTCGGCACAGGTTGAACGTGCCTTTGAGGGCCACGTCGCAGACGAGGTTCCACTGTTCGTCGGTCATGTTGTGGGCCATGGCATCCGCAGTGATTCCCGCATTGTTCACCAGGATGTCCAAGCCGCCGAACGCATCCTGCACTGCGCCCAGCATGGTGTCTACCGCGTCCAGATCAACCACCGACCCCGGCGCTGCCACGGCCCGCCTACCAGTATCAATGATGGTGGCTACTGCCTCTTCAGCCACGTCGCCGTCCACGTCATTCACCACCACCGCAGCCCCATCCCGGGCCAACCGCGCCGCCACCGCCAACCCAATCCCTCGACCAGCGCCAGTGACGAGCGCCACCCGCCCCTCAAGAGTCACGCGCCCACCTATCGGGAACGACCCGTGAGGGTCGGTGGGTGGCTCCGAGGCTAGGACTCGGCGCCACCGCGCGCCGAGCCGCCTCGGAGACAGGACCAGCCGGCCCGGACATTGCCAATGATCCCGATGGAAGGGCCACTAGAAGCTGCGTGGGAGCCCGAAGGTCTCGGCGATGCTGTTCCTCGCCATCTCGTTTGTAATCGGCCCAATGCGATAGAGCCGGCTGTCCCGCCAGTACCGCTGCGGATGCGTCTCCAGGGCGTAGCCCATGCCGCCCAGCACCTGGATGGCGATATCCGAGCACTTTCCGGCGTATTCGGAGGCCACCACCTTGGCCATGTTGGCCTCCCGTCCGCAGTCCTCGCCCGACTCCGACTTCCAGGCCGCGTAGTAGGTCATCAGCTCGGCCTGCTTCTGCATCATGGCCATGTCGGCCAGATTCTGGTGCCACACCTGGAACGAGCCGATCTTCTTGCCGAAGGCCTCCCGCTCCATCAGGTAGCTGAGGGTCTCCTCGATGCAGCCGTCGATGATGCCGGTACACAGGGCGGCCACCATGATCCGCTCGTTGTTGAGGGTGGACAGCATTTGGTAGAAGCCCTGGCCGGGCTGGCCCACCAGGTACTCGTCGGGCACGAACACGTCGTCGAGGAACACCTCGCACGACCCCACCGACTTCATGCCCACCTTGGGGATCTGGCGACACTCCAAGCCCTCTGAGGGCTGCTTCACCAGGAACAAGGTGACCCCTCGGGCCGGCTTGTCGGCGATGTCCTCGGTGCGGGCCATCAGGAACAGGTAGTCGGACACATGAGCTGCGGTGGACCAGATCTTCTGGCCGGTGATGCTCCAGCCCCCGTCTACTTTGGTGGCCCGGGTCTTCATGGCGCCCATGAGGTCGGTGCCTCCCGACGGCTCGGTGACGGCGATGGCCACCCGGATCTTGCCCTCGGCCAACTGCGGGATCAGCTCCTCGCGAGCCACATCAGAGGCGAACTTGTTGATCGATTTGGCGCAGAACGACGAGATGCCGAAGATCCAGGTGAGTCCGGCCAGCGAGCGGGCCAGCTCCCGGGTGAGGATCATCTGGGTGACCACGTCGCCGCCCTGGCCGCCCAACTCGGGGGGTAGGCCGATGGCGTGGAACCCGGCCTCCGACATCTTGTCCCACAGCTCGAACGGGTACTCGAACTCTTGGGCCTCATAGTCGCGGGCCGCGTCCTTGGGGCATTCCTTCTCGACCCAGTTCCGGACCATGTCCTGGAACATCGTCTGCTCATCGGTGAGGGTGAACTCCATGTGCTTGTTGCTCCTTGCTCTACTCAAACAGTCTGCTCAGTCAGTCTGCCAAACAGCCGCGCTCAGTAGCGCCAGCCGTCGCCGAAGGTGGGGATGCGGCGGCCCAAGATGTCCTCCACGCAGGTGAGGGCGGCCCGGGCCGACCGGTCGGTGCCGATGCCCCGGCTGCGGAACGTCTCGCTGGCAAAATACAGGCCATCCACGGTGGGGGCTCGCCAATGAGGTCGGAACTTGCCTACCAGCATGGGCTTTTGCGCCACGCCGAAGGCCGGGTCGAACACGTATAGGCGCCTCTTCCACACGTGCTCGGCCAGGCCGGGATACATCACGTAGAGGCCCTGTTCGAGGCGGTTGTACATGTCCTCGATGTAGCGCCGGTCCCTCCCGCGGGAGCCGGGGACGATGCCGCCGGTGCAGTACAGGTGGAGCCCGTCGGGAATGCCGTTGGGGTCCATGGCCGCCTGGTCGTACATGTAGCCCGGCGTCGGGCTGTGGGGGGTGGCGAGCCAAGTGGCCAGCTCCCGGGGGTCGAACATGGTCACCGGTTCCTCGGTGGCGAAGTAGAGGTTGAGCATGGTCACCCGGTACTGGTCCTGGGCCAGATAGCGGATCTGGCTGGTATACCACTCGGGAAGCTCCCACTCGGGCACCACGTTGAACACGTTCCACACCGGCAGCGTGGAGATCACCGCATCGCACTCGATCACCTCGCCGACGTCGTAGTCGACGGGCACCTTGGGCTCATGGGGGATGGACACGCCGACCACGGCGCCGTTCTCGATCAGCACGCGCCCAGCCGGGGTCTGCATCCGCAGCTCGCCGCCGTGCTCGGTGAAGCCGTCGGCCAGGTGTTGCCACATGCCGTCCCAGCCCTGGCCGGGCCAGCAGGAGTAGGCGGCCATGTGCCGCTCCTCGTAGTGCATCTTGCGCACCCACAGGTTGTCGCTGGCCGAGTGGTCGTACCATTCGTCGGTCATGCACTCCAGCACGGCGATGAACTCGTAGAGGTCGTATACCCCCTGGTCAGAGGTGTGCTGGGCCAGCCATTCCCGCATGGGGCGGTCGTCCCATTCCTCCAGCTCGTCCCATGAGCTCTCGGTGATGGCCTTGATGACCTTCTTCACCTCGGTCTTGTCGGGGTAGCGGTCGCGGATCGATCCCCAGGTTTGGGTCTCGTTGTCCCAGATCGGCATGTCGTGGGACACCTCGCCGTGGATCAGCTCCTTGCCGACGTGCTCGAACACCTTGGTCAGCCCCGATCCGGGGTCCTCGATGAGATGCCCGCCCAGGTTCACCTTGAAACCATCGTCGTCTGCCGCCAGAGCACGGCCTCCCAGGAAGGGCGAACGCTCCAGGAGGGTGACCGATTTGCCTTCAGCCGCTAGAAGGGCCCCGGCGCTCAGCCCGGCTGCCCCGGCGCCAATGACGACTACGTCGCATTTGGTCATGGGGGGATACTAAGAGCGGGGGCCGATGGTCGGCACTTTATGGGCTGCACGGGATCGGGTTGTGGCGGTGTCCGGGCGGCGGGTCCTGTCTCCGAGGCGGCTCGGCGCGCGGTGGCGCCGAGTCCTAGCCTCGGAGCCACCCACCGCCCTCGTTGGGGGCCGCCCACGCGCTTCCCCTACTCAGGGCGTGGCAATCTGCCTCAGTGCGTCCACCGTGGCTTGCGGGCCGATGTCGTCGCCAACGTGGGCGCCGGTGAGCAGGACGATAGGGAGGTCGACACCAGCGGCCTGGTAGGCGTCAATTCGCTCGGCTAGCATGTCAGGCCCGAGCGCACACTGGGCCAGCACTGCCTCGTCGGGCACCAGCGACAGGGCCCCCGACCGATCGCCCTTCTGCCAAGCATCGGCGACCTCGGGCAGGTTCTCGAAGGTGCCGACGAAGGCGGGTTGGTGGGTGGGGACCATGGCGTAAGCCAGGACTTGACGGCGCATCCGCTCCAGGGCTTGTTCGGGGTGGGGACCGGAGTAGGCCCAAAAGGACAGGACGGTGGCAATGTCCTGGGGGGTGCGCTCGGCTTCGGCCGCGGCGGCTTCGACGATCCTTCGCTTAGGAGCCACCTCTGACGGTGGACACCATGTCATGAACACGGCGTCGGCGATCTCGCCGGCTAGGGCCAGCATCTTGGGGTTGATGGCACCCAACCAGATGGGCACTTCAACCGGTGGTAGGTCGAGCCGAAACCCTTTGGAGCGGAACCGGGGGCCGTCGTGGTTCAACTTCTCGCCGGCGAGCGCAGCCCGCAGCAGGGCGATGAACTCCTGCACAGTGGCCAGGGGCTGCTCGAAGTCGCGGCCGTGCCAGCGGCTTACCACGATGGGGCTGCTGGCGCCGATGCCGGCCACGATCCGGCCGGGGGCCAGCGAGGCGAGGGTGGCGAAGCCCATGGCGGTGAGGGCGGGGGAGCGGGTGTAGGCGGCCACGATGCCTGAGCCCAGTCGGATTCGCTCCGTGCGGGCCGCCATGGCCCCCAGGGTGGCGAACGCCTCGGGACCAGCTACCTCTCCTACTAGGGCAGTGTCAACCCCGGCTTGTTCGGCGTCTACCACCAGATCGGTGAGCCATCCGATGGAGAGGCCGTCCTCCACCGGCATGGTGATGGCGACCGGGGGGTTGGCCATGATCTGGCGGGGCTTTGGGGATTCGGCGGGAAGCTAGCCGGCGAAACGATCGTGGAGCTCGTCGGCTAAGGGCTGGTTTTCGGCGTTGTCGGGGTGGGGGAGCCACTCTTCGCCGACCGACAGGTAGCGGGTGGCCAACTCGATGAGCGGTCCGTGGGCCTTGTCGGGGGGGATGAAGTTCCACTTCAGCCAGGGTTGGGAGTCGGGGTGGCTGGGCTCGTCCATCACCAGGGGCACCCCGGCATCGCGCACGCCGTCGATCATGCTGTCGAAATCGTCGGAGCAGAAGGCGATGTGGTGGACGTATTCGCCCTTCTTGGCCAGCACCTTGTCGGGCCAATGTCCCGGCTCGGCGGGCGACCACAGCTGGATGGACACCCCGGTGGGGTCGGGGTTCTGGAAGGTGACCCACGCCATGGGGGTTCCGTCCATGTCGTCGGCCCCCTCGCCTCGGGTGACCTTCATGGTGTGGCCGGGGGCCAGCACCTCGAGGATCTGGCGCCAGTCTTCTTCTGCCTGGGCCAGGTCTTTCACCAGCAATGAGATGTGGTCGATGTGGATGCCCATGTTGGTGTGTCTCCTTGGTGGTGGGGGCCGCGAACTACGCCGCCAGGTTCTCGAGGATGGTGGCGTTGGCCAGCCCGCCGCCCTCGCACATGGTCTGGAGCCCGTAGCGTCCGCCGCTGCGCTCCAACTCGTTGAGCAGCGTGGTCATGATGCGGGCGCCGCTGGCTCCCAGGGGGTGGCCCAGGGCGATGGCCCCGCCGTTCACGTTCACCTTGTCCATGTCGACGCCGGTGTCCTTGGCCCAGGCCAGCACCACCGAGGCGAAGGCCTCGTTGCACTCGAACAAGTCGATGTCGTCGAGTTCCATGCCGGCGCGTTCCAGTGCTTTGGCGGTGGCCGGGATGGGGCCGGTGAGGATGAGTACGGGGTCGCTGCCCACCACGGCCATGGTGTGGACCCGGGCCCGGGGGGTGAGACCGTGCTCGGCCACCGCCTTCTCGGAGGCGATGAGCAGGGCAGCCGACCCGTCGGTGATCTGGCTTGAGTTGGCCGCGGTGAGCGGGCCGTGCTCGGAGAAGGGGCGCAGCTTGGCCATCTTCTCCATGGAGGTGTCGGGCCGGATGCCCTCGTCGCGGGCGCAGTCGCCCACGGCCAACACCTCACGCTCGAAGCGGCCCTCTTCCCAGGCCCGAGCCGCGTTCTGGTGGCTGCGCAGAGCCAGGCCGTTCATGTCTTCCAGAGTGACATCCCACCGCTCAGCGATCAGGTTGCCACCTCGGAACTGGTGGACTTCTTCGTCTCCGAAGCGCTCGGCCCAGCCGTCTCCGTCGAACGGGTAGCGCATGCCCAGGTCGGGACCCACGTCGCCCTGGCTGTTGAGGGTGATGAGGCTCATGACCTCTACGCCGCCGGCCACTACTAGGTCTTGGGTGCCTGACATGACTCCTTGTGCCGCGAAATGCACCGCCTGCTGGGATGACCCGCACTGACGGTCGATGGTCACCGCCGGGACGTGCTCAGGAAGCCCAGCCGACAGCCAGGCGTTGCGGGCCACGTTGAATGCTTGGGCGCCGATCTGACCCACGCAGCCCATGATGCAGTCGTCCACCGCCGCAGGGTCCACGCCGGTGCGCTCGATCAGCCCGCTCAAGATGCTGGCGCCGAGGTCGGCGGGGTGCAGGTGGCTCAGCCCGCCGCCGAAGCGGCCCATAGGGGAGCGAACTGCGTCGATGATGTAGGCGTCGGCCATGGCTATGTCCTCTGGATGCTTGTCTGGTGTGGTTGTTGGTTGTCTTTCGGCGTGCCGGAGAGCTTCAGCCCACGGCCCGCTCGGCGGCGGCCACGGTGTTGGCCATCAGCATGGTACGGGTCATCGGCCCTACCCCGCCGATTCGAGGCGAAAGCCAGCCCGCCACTTCGGCCACGTCGTCGTCCACATCCGACACCAGCTTGCCGTCGGCAAAGCTCACCCCGGCAGCCACCACCGCCGCGCCGGGCTTGACCATGTCCGCCTTCACCATGCGGGGCGCTCCGGCGGCGGCGATGAGGATGTCGGCGGTCTTGGAGTAACGGGAGATGTCGCCCGCCCCGGTGTGGACCACGGTGACCGCGGCGTTGGCGTTGGGCCGCTTCAGCGACAGCAGGTTGGCCAACGGTCGGCCGATGGTAAGCCCGCGTCCGATGATCACCACATGCTGGCCCGCGATGGGGATGTCATAGCGCTCCAGCATGAGTTGGATGCCCCGCGGAGTGCAGGCCAGCGGAGCGTCCACTCCCTGCACCAGCCGTCCCAAGTTCACCGGGTGCAGCCCGTCCGCGTCCTTCTCGGGCAGCACCCGCAACAGCGCGGTCTCGTAGTCGAGCTGGTCAGGGAACGGATACTGCATGATGTAGGCGTCCACCGCCGGATCGGCGTTGAAGTCGTCCACCACGGCGTCGATCTCATCCTGGGTGGCATCGGCAGGCAGATGCACCTCCCGAGAGCCCATCCCTAGTTCCTCGCTGTCGCGGTGCTTCATGGCCACATAGTTGGCCGACGGCCCGTCGTCGCCCACCAGCAGCGTGCCCAGCCCAGGCGTCTTGCCTCGCTCGGCTAGTGCGGCGATCCGCTCCCGCAGTCCTTCTTTGATCTCAGCTGACAGCATTTCGCCGTCCAGTTTGATAGCAGTCATCGCCCCGCATTCTTGCCGGTAGAGCCATCGCGCACAATGGGCGACTTGCCTGAGGTCTGGAATCCTCCCAAACGGCCTGCGACGTCGACGGAGCGCCGATCTGAATTGCGGAGTCCAAGCAACGCGCAAACCTGGAAAATCGCCCACGTCCTGACAAAAAAACCTGGAAAATCGCCCACCGTGTGGGTAAAAAACCTGGAAAATCGCCCATCCCTGGGAAAACGCGCCCGCCACAGCCCTAATGCTGAGATGGGTCGAGAAGACAACTGAGTCCTGAGCACACCCTCCAGTCCTTCCCCCAGGAGGTGCGGACCCGATGAATTGAGGGAGGGAAGGGTTTCGCTGATGCGGAAGGAAGGGCTAGGCGGCGATGGTGCGGGTTGGTCCTCGGGGTAGCTGTCCGGTGGAACGGTGCTTCGGAGACTTCAATTGATGCTGTCCGTTGGGACTCGTGGTCACTTGGTAGCCGTGTTTGTGGACCTTCTTGTGGCACTTCGGACACAACAGCACGAGGTTGGTGATGTCGGTGGGTCCGTCATCATCCCACCAGATGATGTGGTGCGCGTCGCAGGCGCTGGCCCGCATCCCGCAGCCGATGCACTGCTTGTCGCGGGCGATCAGGGCCAGTTTCTGAGCGGCGGTGACGGCTCGCTGCTTTCGTCCCAGGTAGAGCGGCTGGCCGTCGGCGGCGAAGATGGCCGGGACGATGCCGGCGTCGCAGGCGATGTGGCGGAGGTCGCCGATGTCGATCAGGGTGCCGTCGATGAGCCCGGCATTCGTGAGTTGGCCGCTGAGGGTGTCGTAGTCGACGGTGACGATCAGCGTCGTGGGCTGCGGCGTAATCTCACAGTCTGAGCCGTCATCGCGGACATCGCTGTCTGCGAGCGACCCATTGCGGCCAGGCTTTTGGGTAACGAGAGCGACTAGGGCGTCGGCGTTGCGCTGCTCGTGGGTGCGGTCGCTGCCGTTCTTGGCGTCTTCGCGGAACAGACGATCGCTGAAGTCGTGAAGAGCGGTCTTGAACCGATCGCCCGCAAGCCGGTCTAGTTCGGCGTACACGATGACCATGTCGTTGTCTCCGTCGAACACCTTGGCCCTGCGCCGCCTGCGCTGGCGCTCATGGCGACTCAGCCCGTCGTCAGCCTGGCGCTGATCCTCGCGGCGGGCCACGTTCTTCTTGAAATCGTCGAGATCCTCGGAGATGGCCAAGGCAATCAACTCAAGTTCTTCTGCCTCTGACAGCGGTGCCCTCTGATGGGACTCGCCCATCACCCGGGCGTGATCCATGGAGATCCACCCCTGTTTTGCCGCCTCCAGCGTGTCAGGCAGCGCCTTCAGCGCCCCCACAGTCTTGGCCTGCTGGCGAGCCCGATGCCGGCCGAGCCCAAACTGGCGGCACAGTTCCTCAACAGCATCTTGCCCCTCCAGATCGCCAAGACGCCCCAACAACGCCGCCAGATACCCGTCCAACTTACGCCGAGCCGCATCAGCCTGAAGGATCAACTTGACCAGTTCACCTGAGTCCAGCCCGTCAAAATCAGCCAACTCGACATCCACACAGCCGCTCCCACGACTTGTCTGCCCGAGGCCATCTGCGGGGCTGTTTCCCCTGGTGAGACCACCTATATCCATGCCACAAGTCTATCGACGCCAGTGACAGTTTGTCTTCGCCCGCCCTCGAAGACGGCCACCAGGTCGAGACCTCCCCCCAGGCTTCAAGCGAAGATGGTGTTGACGGGGCAGGTGAAGCCGGGGAGGATGTCGTGGCCGTCTAGGGAGTCCTGCTCGTGAAGGGTTGAGGTTGCTATGTTGGGGCGGTAGACGTCGATGGTGCGGGTTTTGGGGTGGACTATCCACACCAAAGGGGCCCCGTAGTCGAGCCACATTTGTGCCCGGTCGCGGGCCCAGGGGCGGGTGTCGCGGGGCGAGACGATTTCTACCACCAGGTCGGGGACAACTTCGGCGTAACCGTCGATTTCTGCGTCCAGTGGGATCTTCTCTACCGACGTGAATGCCACGTCGGGCTCGCGCACGGTGTCGGGGTCGCGCTCCAGCCACACGCCTGAGTCGGAGGCCACCACTGTGCCTAGTCGTCTGGCCCTTGCAAAGAGGTTCAACTCAGTGGCGAGGTTGACCGCGATCTTGCCGTGTCGGTGTCCTGATGCCATGGTCTCGTGAAGCACTCCCCGCACCAGCTCGCCGCGAACGCCTTGGGAATACAACCGCAGCAGGTCGTCTGCGGTGAGTAGCTCCGTGTCGGTCAATTTGGTATCAGTAGTAGACATATCTATTAGATCACTTTCAATATATCCTCTTGATTCCGAGCTTCGCAAGTGCGTTTGGTTGTTGGTCGTCGAACGCGTCTGTGCGTAGATCTTACTGCTCGCAGATGACCCTTCGGTCGCTGGGGTAGATCGCTTCGATGAGGGCTCGGTGGATGTGGGTGTTGACGCAGGCGTTGTGGGGGTAGACGACGTGGGAGGGGTGGGTGGTTTCTACGAGGTAGCCGTTGGCGAGGGTGTCGGTGGCGAGTTCTTCGGACTCGCCGAAGGAGGTGGCGGGGTCGGAGTGGTTGCCGATCACCAGGATGGGCACGTTCCCGCCGTCGAGGGGGCCTTCGAGGGGGTCGGGGCCGAACTGGTCGTAGAAGTCGCAGGCGCTGGGGAGCGAGGGGAGCATCAGTGCCAGCAGCGGGAACCGCTGCTCGATCACCGCATCGGCGGCTTCGGTGTCGGCTAGCCGGGTGTCGCGGTCGAGCTCCGGGTACAGAGACAGTCCGTCCAAGCAGTTGACGTGCTCGGTGAAGCTTGCCGCACCGGGGTCTTCGCCCAACTGCAACAGGGCGAACTCCAGCAGGATCGACGGGTCGTCCTTCTCGTGCAGGTCGAAGAGCCCCTGCCACAAGAGGGGCCAGTAGTCCTGGCTGTAGAGGGTGGTGATGACTCCGAGCGGGCCAGCCAGCGGATTGCCGCTGGCCGCCTGGTTCACCAGATCCAGCTTGGTCACGGCCTTGCGGAAGTAGGCGACCGGGTCACCTTGGTTGTAGATCGGGCACTGCGGGTCGGCGCAGGCCGCCAACGCCTGGTCGAGCAGATTGGCGAAAGCAGCTACTTCCTCGACGGTCTCCTCAATTCGCTCTTGCCGGGTGCTGGCCGGGTCAACCGGGTTGTCGGCCCCGTCAACCGCCATTGCCCTCACCGATTGCGGAAAGAGCGTGGCGTACCAGACACCGAGCGCCGAGCCGTAGGAGAATCCCAGGTAGGAGATCTGATCAGCCCCCAGAGCCTTGCGGATTTCGTCCATGTCGCGGGCCACATACTCGCTGTGCAGCAGGCCGCCGACTGGGCCCATGGACTCGATGCACAGGTTTGCGGCTGCCTCACCGGTCGCGATCTCAGCGGGGCTGTCGATGGGCATGTCGATGGCCGCGAGCAGTTCGATCCTTTCGCCAGAGGCGCCGCAGGCGAAGGCAGGCTCGGATTCGCCGACGCCGCGGGGGTCGAACCCAACGATGTCGAAGCGCTCCAGCAGTTCATCGGCGAAACGCCCGCCGGTGGCGACGAACTCCACGCCGCTCCCACCGGGACCGCCGGGGTTCACGAGCAGGTAGCCGATCCGCTGATCGGGATTGGCAGCCCGGCGCACGTTGACCGCGATTCTGATGGTTCCGGCCTCGGGATCCCGGTAGTCGGCGGGCACGTCCACGAAGCCGCACTCGAGGCCAAAGCAACTGGTCCACTCGATCCGCTCGCCAGCAGGGGAGGGCTCGGGCCGTGCTGTGGCTGCTGGAGGGGTGGCGGCGGGGGTAGCCGGTGCTGTGGCCGGCGGAGTGGGCTCGGGCCCGCTCGTTGCCTCGGAAGCGGCAGGTGTCGGGCTGGCGGCAGCGGGCGTGGGTGCCTCGGGTGTGGCGGGTGTTGGGGAGGCGACGGCAGCGGGAGTGGACGCCGGGACGGTGGCGGTTGTGGGAGCGGCATCTTGGACTGTCGACGAGGGCTCACTGCCGCCACAGGACGAAGCAGCAGCCAGAGCCAGTACCAAGACTCCCGCCACAAGAGACGGCCGTCTACTTGGCATCGGGGCTACACGTAAGTCCAGCCGAAACGGCCTTTTATGCAGAGGTTGCCGCTGGTGATGTCGTGGTCGTCGGGGGAGGTGCACTTGACGATCTGGTTGTCTTGCACATGGAGTTCGAGGTTGCAGCCCACGCCGCAGTAGGAGCACACGGTTTGGGTGACGGTTTGGTCTTCGGGGCGCCAGTCGTCGGCCTGGCGGAGGTCGAACTCGGTTTTGAACTGGAGGGCGTTGGTGGGGCACACGGCCACGCAGTTGCCGCAGTACACGCAAGCCGAATCGGGCAGGGTCACGTCGAACTCGGTGGAAATGCGGGCCCCGAAGCCCCGGCCGGCCACCGAGATGGCGTAGGTGTGTTGGGCGTCGTCGCCGCAGGCCTCCACGCAGCGGTAGCACAGCACGCACTTGTCGTAGTCGCGGATGTAGAGGTTGTCCTGCACCCGGACCGGCTCGTCCATGGTCTCGCCGCCAGGTACGTAACGGTCGGGGTCGGCCCCATAATGCTCGGCCCACTGGCCCAGCTCATCGGCCTGCGACAGGTCTACCCCGGTGGCCAAGAACTCAATCACCATCTTGCGGCTGTGGCGCACCCGCTCGCTGTCGGTGCGAATCACCATGCCCTCCTCGGCCGGGCGAGAGCAGGAGGGAACCAGGGCCCGGCTGCCGTCCAGTTCCACTACGCACACCCGGCATACGTTCACCGGAGTAAGAGTGGGGCCGTAGCAGATGGTGGGAGTGTCCACCCCAGCGGCATCGCAGGCATCCAGGATGGTGGCCCCCTCGGGTACGGCCACCTCTTGGTCGTCCACCCGGATGGTGACGGCGGTCTCGGTGGCGGTGGGGCTCACGGGCTAACTCCCATCAAAATCAGTATTGCCGATCAGACCCAGCGCCAATGCGGAGCGCACCGCGGAGGCCGCGGTGTGGCCCAGTCCGCAGATGGAGGCATCCACCATGGCCAGGGCCATGTCGTTGATCAGCTCGGCCCGCTGGGGGGACAGCGGCTGGCCTGAGGCTTGCAACTCCACCAGCACCTCGTGCTGGCGCTGGGTGCCTACCCGACAGGGCACGCACTGGCCGCACGACTCGTCCCGGAAGAACTCGGCAATGCGGACCACCACAGCCTCAATGTCCACAGTGTCGTCGAACACGGTGACCACCCCGGACCCCAAAGTGGCGCCCGCCTCCCGAGCGTCCTCCAGGGTGAGGGGCATGTCGAGAGCATCGGGGCCGACGAACACCCCGGCCGCGCCGCCCAGCAACACCGCAGCCAGCGAGCCCACCGGCCCTCCGGCCAACTCGATCAGATCGCCCAAGGTAGTACCGAACGGCACTTCGTAGAGGCCGGGGACCCCCACCCGGCCCGACAGGCAGAACAGCCGGGTGCCGGGGGAGCGCTCGGTGCCCACCGAGCGGTAGGCCTCGGAGCCGTCGACCACGATGTCGAGCACGTTGATGAGGGTCTCGGGGTTGTTGATGGCGGTGGGCTGGGAGAACAGACCGTGGGTGGTGGGAAAGGGGGGCTTGTTGCGGGGCTCGCCCCGGAAGCCCTCGATGGAGTTGAACAGTGCCGTCTCCTCGCCGCAGATGTACGCCCCCGCCCCCCGGCGAAGCTCGATGTCGAATCGCCGGCCGCTGCCGGCCACGTCGTCGCCCAACAGCCCCGCGGCCCGGGCCTGGGCGATGGCATTCTCTAAGCGGGCAGTGGCTCGGGGGTACTCGCCTCGGATGTAGATCCACCCGTGAGCCGCGCCGGTGGCCAGCCCGGCAATGGTCATTGATTCGATGACGGCGAAGGGGTCGTGCTCGCAAACGATGCGGTCCTTGAACGTGCCCGGCTCCGACTCATCGCAGTTGGCCACGACGTGCTTATCGGGTCCGGGCTCGTCGGCCACTGCCCGCCACTTGATCCCGGTGGGGAAGGCCGCCCCGCCCCGCCCCGACAACCCGGAGTCGGAAACGGAGGCGATCACGGTGTCCGCCCCCATGTCCACCGCCAGAGCCAGGGCCTCATAGCCGCCGTGCTCCCGGTAGGAGTCCAAGCTGGTGGGGTCGACCACACCCACCCGGCGCAACACCCGCAGTCCGGTGTCGCCCGCTTGGGGCAATTGGAATTCCTCGTCATCATCGGCTGGCACCCGATCGGGCCGCCCTACACCCTGGATAAACAGCGCGGGAGCCCGTTCGCACTGTCCCAGGCAGGGACTGTCGTGGACTTTGGCCCCATCGGCCTCCAACGACGTCCGCAGCTCCTCATTACCGGCCAGAGCGCACGCCGGGTCGACACACACATGGACTACATCGTCTCGATGTCCAGGGTCGGAGGTGCTCAGCAGCTCGTAGAAGGTGGCCACGCCGTAGGCCTCAGCGGGGGGAACCCCCAGTCGCTCGGCCGCGCCGTTGAGCCCGCCGGGGCTGATCCAGCCGATTTCGTGCTGAAGCGAGTGCAGCACTGGCAAGAGCAGGTGGCGCAGCCCATGGCGCCGGGAGCGGCCGCCGCGCACCAGCCGCTCGGTTTCAACCACGGTGGCGGCATCTGCCGGGTCAACGATTGCATCAATGGCGGCCTGCTCGGCGTCGGTGGGCTGGGCGTCGCCGAAGTGAAGGTCAGCCAACGGATGCGCCTGCGGTCTCGCCAGCCGTTACCCGCTCCACCCGCACAGCCGCCGCTTTGAACTCGGCGGTGCCCGACTTTGGGTCCCAAGCCGGGTTGGTGAGGACATTCACGTCGATCAATTCGGGGTGGTGCAGGGTGGTGAAGGCCAGTCCCGACGGCAGGTTGGACACCAAGCGGGCAGTCATCTCCACCGATCCACGGGGGGAGTACACCCGTACCCGGTCGCCATCGGCGATGTCGAGGGCGGCGGCGTCTGCGGGGTTCATGTCCAGCCCGGCAAACCGCAAGGGCGAGTCGTAGTTCCCGCTCTGCACCCCGGTGTTGTAGGAGTCCAGCGCCCGCCCGGTGGTGAGCCGCAGAGGGAACTCCTCGGTCAATTCCTCGGTGGGCGGGTCGTGCTCCAACACCGAGAACGGGGCCGGTGCCCGGCCCTCCAGATCGTCGGCCCACAGCCAGCCGTGAAGGAAGGAGCTGCCGGGGTGGTCATCGTCGGGGCACGGCCATTGCAACCCGCCCGTGGCCTCCAAGCGGTCCCAGGACATGCCTTGGTGCATCGGCGACAGCGAGCGCAGCTCGTCCCAAGCGGCCTGCGGGTCGCGGGGGCCGAGCTCGGCGCCCATTGCCTCGGCCATGTCGCACAGGATGTCGATGTCGTGGCGGGCCTGGCCGGGAGGCGATACCGCAGCCCGCACCCGCTGCACTCGCCGCTCGCTGGAGGTGACGGTGCCGTCGCTCTCCGCCCAGGCCACCGAGGCGGGCAGCACCACGTCGGCCACCTCCGCGGTGCGGGTCATCAAGATGTCCTGCACCACCAGGATGTCCAGCCCGGCGAGCTGGGATCGGGCGTGGTCGGCGTCGGCCTCGGAGTCGAACGGATTCTCGCCGATCACATACAGCGCCCGAAGGTCGCCCCGCTCCATGGCCTCGAACATCAGCGTCAGATGCCAGCCGGGCACCGGGTTGAGCGGCTGGCCATAGGCGGCCTCGAACCGGGCTCGAGCCTCGGGGTCGTCCACCCCCGCGAAGCCGGGGAACTTGTTGGGGATGGCCCCCATGTCGCCGCCGCCCTGCACGTTGTTCTGGCCCCGCAGTGGCACCAGCCCCGAGCCCCACCGCCCCACATGGCCGGTGAGCAGGGCCAGGTTGCACAGAGACAGCACGTTGTCCACCGCGTTGTGGTGCTCGGTGATGCCCAGGGTCCAGAGGATCTGGGCTGTTTTTGCGGTGGCGTAGGTGTGGGCCATCTCCACCACCACCTCAGCGGGAATGCCGCAGATGTCGGCTACCGCATCGGGAGTGAAGGGCTCCACCGAGGCGGCGTAGTCCTCATAGCCCTGGGTGGCGTGGGCGATGAACTCCTGGTTGGCCAGCCCGGCCCTAATGATCTCCCGGCCGATGCCGTTGGCCAGAGCGATGTCGGTGCCCACGTCGATGCCCACCCACACATCGGCGAAGCGGGCCGAAGACGTGTAGCGGGGGTCGACGCAGTACATCCGGGCACCGTTGTCGAGGCCCTTGAGCACATGGTGGAAGTAGATGGGATGGGCCTCGCGGGCGTTCGACCCCCACAGCAGGATCAGGTCGGCTTCCTCGATCTCCTGGTAGGAGCTGGTGCCCCCTCCTGCTCCGAACACTGTCGCCAGACCGACGACCGAAGGAGCGTGTCAAGTTCGATTGCAGGAGTCGATGTTGTTGGAGCCCACCACCGTGCGGATGAACTTCTGGGCGATGTAGTTCATCTCGTTGGTGGCCTTCGAGCAGCTGAACATCCCGAACGCCTGCGGCCCGTGCTTGGAGACCACCTGGTTGAAGCCGGCCGCGGCCCGCGCCAAGGCCTCATCCCATGTCGCCTCGCGCAGGCTCCCGCCGTCGCGCACCATCGGTGCTGTCAATCGCTCCCGCCGAGCCATCAGACACCCCTTTCCCTCAGAGACACCCTGAGGTCCAAAAAGCCTACCTGTCCAGTGAGGCCTCGACCGCAGTTAGCTCAGGCCGACGATTTCGCCGTTTTCGTCGAGGTCGATGCCCATGGCGGCGGGTTGGCGGCCGAGGCCGGGCATGGTGCGCATGTCGCCGCAGATGGGGTAGACGAAGCCCGCGCCCACCGAGGCCCGCACCTCCCGCACCGGCAGGGTCCAGCCGGTGGGGGCACCCTTGAGGGACGGGTCGGACGAGATGGACAGGTGGGTCTTGGCAATGCACACCGGGAGGTGGCCGAAGCCGGCGGCCTCGTAGGTGTCGAGTTGGCGGTTGGCCGTGGCCGAGTACTCCACGTCGTCGGCGCCGTACACCGTGGTGGCTACCGCGGCGATCTTGTCCTTGAGCGACAGGTCGTCCTCGTACAGCACCTTGAACGAGCTGGGCTCCTCGCAGGCCTCGGCCACCGCCTCGGCTAACTCAGCCGCGCCCGCGCCGCCGTCGGCGAAGTGGGTGGTTACCGCGCAGCGGGCCCCGTACTCATCCGCGATCTCGCCGATGGCGGCCAAGTCGGCGTCGTGGTCGCCGGGGAAGGCGTTGATGGCCACCACCGGGGTCACCCCGTGGGCCTTCATATTGGAGAGCTGCTTGCGGAGGTTGTCGCCCCCGGCATGAACCTCATCGGGATTCTCGGCCAACAGCGCCTCGGGCAGAGGACGCCCGGCCACGATGCGGTGGTTGCCGGAGTGGGCCTTGAGCCCTCGCACGGTGGCCACCATCACTGCGGCGTCGGGGGCCAGGCCCGAGTAGCGGCACTTGATGTTGAAGAACCGCTCGGCCCCCATGTCGGCGCCGAACCCGGCCTCGGTCACCAGGAAGTCGCCGGTGTGAATGGCGATGCGGTCGGCCACGATGGAGGAGTTGCCGGTGGCGATGTTGCCGAACGGCCCGGTGTGCACCAGTGCCGGACCGCCCTCCAGGGTCTGCATCAGGTTGGGCTTGAGGGCGTCCTTCAACAGCACGGCCATGGCCCCGGCGGCCTTCAAGTCCTCGGCGGTCACAGGGTCGCCGGCCTTGGTGTAGCCCACCACGGTGCGGCCCAGCCGAGCCCGCAAGTCGGACAGCGACGTGGCCAGCGCCAGGGTGGCCATTACTTCCGATGCCGCGGTGATGTCGAACCCGCTCTCCCGGGGCACCCCGTCGAGGCGTCCACCGAGGCCGAGCACGATGTTGCGCAGCGCCCGGTCGTTGATGTCCACCACCCGGCGCCAGGTGATGTTGTGCAGGTCGAGCCCCGACTCGTTGCCGTGGTAGATGTGGGCGTCGAGCATGGCCGAGCACATGTTGTGGGCCGCGGTCACCGCGTGCATGTCGCCGGTGAGGTGGAGGTTGAACAGCTCCATGGGCACCACCTGGCTGTAGCCGCCGCCGGCCGCGCCCCCCTTGATGCCGAAGGTCGGCCCCAGCGACGGCTGGCGGATGGCGATGGTGGCCCGCTTGTTGATGTGGCCGAACCCTTGGCCCAGTCCCACGGTGGTGGTGGTCTTTCCCTCGCCCAGTGGCGTTGGGGTGATGGCGGTGACCACCACATAGCGGGCTCGGGGCCGGTCGCCCAGGGCTTCGATGGCATCCAGGCTGATCTTGGCCGCCCCCGCCCCGTAGGGCTCCAGCATCTCCACTGGGATGCCGGCTTCAGTGGCGATATCGGTTAGCGGACGGAGGTTCGCCCCGCGGGCGATCTCAAGATCGGATGGAAAAGACATGGACCCGCCTCTCATGCTCATGACTCGTTGTCAACCCCGACAGCGTAGGCGCGATCGGGCGGTACGGGAAGAGGCTTCGTAGAATCAGCCCGTGACTGGAACGATGCCATGACAGGGGCTTGCCATGACTGACTTTTTCGACACTGTTCCCGAGCCGGTGGCCTTTGCCGGGCGCAGAGCGGGACTTGGGCAGTTGGCCTTTCGGGTCTACGACCCCGACCGACAGGTGATGGGGCGGCGTATGGAAGATCACCTGCGGATTGCAGTGTGCTATTGGCACAGCTTCAACTGGCCGGGCAGCGACATCTTCGGGGTTGGGACGTTCGACCGACCTTGGCTTGTGCCCGGTCAAGATCCTATGGCTGCGGCCCGGGCCAAACAGGACGCCGCCTTCGAGTTCTTCGAGAAGCTGGGCACGCCGTTCTTCTGCTTCCACGATGTGGACATGGCTCCCGAAGGCGACTCATTGGCCGAGAGCCGGGCCAATCTCGATGCCATGGTGGAGCGGGCCGCGGCCAAGATGGAGGCCACCGGCGTGCGGCTGCTGTGGGGCACGGCCAACCTGTTCAGCCACCCCCGCTACGCCGCGGGGGCAGCCACCAATCCCGACCCGGAGGTATTCGCCCACGCCTCGGCCCAAGTGCGTCACATGCTCGAGGCCACCCACCGTCTGGGAGGGGCCAACTACGTGCTGTGGGGCGGGCGAGAGGGCTACGAAACGCTGCTCAACACTCGTTTGCGCCAAGAAGCCGACCAGTTGGCCCGCTTCCTCACGCTGGTGGCCGAGCACAAGCACAAGATCGGCTTCACCGGCACCCTGCTCATCGAGCCCAAGCCCCAGGAGCCCACCAAGCACCAGTACGACTACGACTGCGCCTCGGTCCACGGATTCTTGGACCGCTATGGCCTCGTCGACGAGTTCAAGGTGAACATCGAGGTGAACCACGCCACTTTGTCGGGCCACTCCTTCCACCATGAAGTGGCCTACGCGGTGGACAACGGCATCTTCGGCAGCGTGGACGCCAACCGGGGCGACCCCCAAAACGGTTGGGACACCGACCAGTTTCCCAACTCCGTGGACGAATTGGCGCCCGCCCTCTATGAGATCTTGCGGAGCGGGGGGTTCACCACCGGCGGATTCAACTTCGACACCAAGCTGCGGCGCCAGAGCATGGCCCGAGACGACCTGTTCTGGGGCCACATCGGCGGCATCGACACGCTGGCCCGCTCCCTGCTGGTGGCCGAGGCCATACTGGCCGACGGTGCCGTCGAGCAGGCCCGGGCTGGCCGCTACGCCCGCTGGGACTCGGGTTTGGGGGCGGAGATCATGAAGGGGGAGGTGGACTTGGCCTCGCTGGCCGACCAGGCGGTGGCCGACGGACTGAGCCCACAGCCGGTGTCGGGCCGACAAGAGCGGCTGGAGAACGAGGTCAACCGCATCATCTGGTCCACGCCGAACTGATGGCAGGCTCAGTGCTGGTGGCGGGGGTGGACTCGTCTACCCAGTCGACGAAGGTCGAGCTGCGTGAGCGCGACTCGGGCCGACTGGTGGACCGGGCCAGTGCTCCCCATGTCCACACTCGTTGGGATCCGCCGGTGAGCGAGCAGGATCCGCAAACGTGGTGGGACGCGCTGGTTGACTGCTTCAGCCAGTTCACCGACGCCCACCGGGCCAACGTGGCGGCGGTGAGCGTGGCCGGCCAGCAGCACGGCCTGGTACTGGTGGGGGCGGATGGCTCGGTTCTGCGCCCCGCCAAGCTATGGAACGACACCACCTCGGCACCCCAGGCCCAAGAACTGGTGGCCCGGCTCAGCCCCGAGCAGTGGGCGCAGCGGTGCGGATCGGTTCCCCTCGCGTCGTTCACCATCGCCAAGCTGGCGTGGGTACTCGAGCACGAGCCCAAGGTGGCCGACCGGATCACCCGCATCATGCTGCCCCACGACTGGCTCACCTGGCGGCTCTCGGGTGCCCACGTCACCGATCGAGGCGATGCCTCCGGCACCGGCTGGTTCGATCCGGCTCGAAACGAGATGGCTGCTGATTTGCTGGTGTTGGCTGGTGTTGATCCGGGGGAGTGGCTGTCCAAGTTGCCTCGGGTGTTGGGACCGGATGGGGCAGCGGGCTCGATCACCGGAGAGGCTGCTGATGCGTTGGGCCTGCCTACCGAGGTGCTGATTGGCCCCGGCACCGGCGACAACATGGGCGCGGCCCTCGGCCTGGGGCTGCAACCCGGAGACACCGTGATCTCGCTGGGCACCTCGGGCACGGCGTATTCCGTGTCTCGTGCCCCCACCAGTGACTCCACCGGCGCAGTGGCGGGATTCGCCGACGCCACCGGCAACTACCTCCCGCTGGTCTGCACCCTCAACGCCACCAGAGTCACCGACGCCATGGCTCGCTGGTTTGACGTGGACCCCGCGGGGCTGGCCGAACTCGCCCTAGCCGCCACCGACGCTCCCGACACCCCAGTACTGGTGCCCTACTTCGACGGCGAGCGCACCCCCGACCTCCCCGACGCCACCGGCACCATTGCCGGCCTGCGGGCCGATACCTCCCGCGAGCAACTTGCCCTAGCCGCCCACGACGGCGTGCTCTGCGGCCTCTTCGATGGCCTTGACGCTCTCCGCACCGCCGGAGTGGACACCAACGGTCGTCTCCACCTCATCGGCGGCGGTGCCCGCTCACCTGCCTACCAGACCCGCACCGCCGCCCTGCACGGCGCGCCCATCGTCGTCCCCCACGAAGACGAAACCGTTGCCCTCGGCGCCGCCGTCCAAGCCGCAGCCATCGCCACCAACGCCCACCCCGCCGACATCGCCACCACCTGGCCCCTGGGCCAAGGCCAATTCATCGACCCACCCCCCAACATCAACGCCACCGAAATCCGCGCCCGCTACACCGCCGTCGCCGCTACGGCACCCGGGCAATGAACCAGCGGGAAGGTTGGGGATCAAGTGAGACGCTGGTGGCGTAGTCGCCGTCGTTGCCGGTGGTGAAGCCGTTCAACGGGGCGGGTTGCGCAGGGGTGACGGTTGACAGCGAGGAAGATGGTGGTGTAGTCGGGGCTGGAGGTTGGGAGTCTTCAGTCGGGTCGCCCTGAGGCATGTCGGGAGTGACAGTGGAAAGTGTGACCTCTTCGGCCGGCGGCTGTAGGGGAGTGGGCACCGCATTGGTGAAGGAGGTCACGCGGGCCAGCACGAAGCCATTGCCCACTGCGAGCTCGACCCAGGTGTCGCCGTCCTCTGTAATGCCGAAGGCGGTCTCGACGGTCTGCCATCCCCAGTGGGTGCCGTTGGCCGACCATCCCACCCACTTTTCGGGCAGGATGTCGTCAAAGAACCCATCGCCGTCTCCCATTGCGGTCACGGTGAGGCTGAGAATGTCCTGAGCAGTGAAGGCCACAAGGTCGTCGCCAGTTTCGGGGTCGAGGAACACGAGGACTTCGACATCCATGTCTGACGACATTTCGACACCTTGGTAGGGCGATCGGACGCCCTCGGGCAGGGTCTCGCCCTGGATGACCTCCGGTCCGAATACATAGACCGCGGCGTCGGCCGCCACGTCCCACAGGGTGATGCCGCCCTCGGGCTCGTTGTAGCGCAGCTCGTAGCCGTCCTTGGTGATGCGGCCCGAGGGGAGCCCGGCAGGGGATGTGCCCCCTTCGCCATAGGGGGCCGAGATGGTAGCAGTGGCCGCGAGGCCCGATGGTCCGGCGGTGAGGCCGTCGTAGATGTCAATGCTGTCGAAGGTGGCGACGGTGACCGGTGCTGCCCCTTGGTCGAGTCGCAGTATGTAGGAGCCATTGCCGGTTGGACGCGCCGTCCAAATGCTGCCGCCGAGGCCGCGGGCGATGTCGGTGATCCACGACCCTTTCGAGGCGGCCTTGGTCCACTGGCGGCCAGTTGAGGAGGTGAGGGTGGACTGCGCCATGCCTTCGGCCAAATAGAGGGTGAAGCCGCTGTCGGTGCTGAAGCCGGTGGAGACCCAGCCGGTGTAGTCGGCCACCAACTCGAGCCGTCCGCCATCGCTGGCCAAGATCCACACCGGAGGTCGGGGGGCCTCCCCGTTGATTTCGTCAAGAGCCTGCTCGTCGAACACGAAAGTCTGAAGCACGATCACCATATTCCGCCCAGAGGTCAGCACTTTGGTGATGTCGGCATTGTCGGGCAGGAGTTGCGCCGTTCCCGAACTCCCGGCGGCACCGGTGAGGTGGTCGGTGGCCAACTCGGTCCATCCCGCGCCTTGGTTATCGGAGAAGAAGAACCGCGAAAAACCGTCGAAGCTGTCGGTGGGCCACCCCGTTGCCAGCCAGCGGGGGCCGGAGATGTCGAGGTGCTCGGGAGAGATACCCGGCGGCGTGGGCACCGCAGTCCACGCCGTGCCGTCGGTGGAGACAAAGAACTGGGCGTAGCCGTTCTCGTCCCAGGTGCGGGCCAGGATGCGGCCGTCACCCACCGCCTGGATGCCGTCGTAGGCGTTGACGATGTTGTGGCCCAGCGCCGATGGCCGGTCGATCTCGGTCCACTGCAACACGGGGCCGGTGGAGAGTTCTTCGGGGGTGGGGGCCGTGTTGGAGGTCTGAGCGCCGGCGGAGCTCGTGGGTTGGCTGAGGGGGTCCTTCTTGTCCGACCCGCTCGAGCCCGGTGCCGCGGGGGACACGACACTGGGCTCGAGCGGGGTTGAGGGGTTCTCAGCCGGCGTGGGTGCGGTAACCATGACTTCCCCACCGCCTTGGTCGCCGTCGTAGTTCTGCCAGGCGACAATGCCGCCGGCCACGAGGGCCAGGGAAGCGGCAATGCCGACGACGGTTCGCCGGGCGGCTCGGGCTCGGGCCCGGGCTGCGGCCCGCTGGGCGATCACCGAGGTCGGGGGAGTGGATACTGGGTTGTCGACTCGGCGGCCGATGGCGTCGCCGAGGGCCGCGCCGAGCCGCTGGTCGTCGGCGTGCTCTTGGTCGTCGGCGTCCGACGGGTTGGTGCCGGTCGAGTCGTGGGGGAGTCGCTGATTGTCGTTCATCGCTCGATTGCCTTTCGCAGTGCGGCCAGGCCCCGTGAGGTGACGCTTTTCACCGTGCCGGGGCGCACGCCCATCGCCTCGGCGATCTCCTTCTCGGACATGTCGCCGTAGAAGCGCAGAACCAGGGCGGTCTTCTGATTGGGGGGCAGGGCCTCCAGGGCGTCGATGAGGTAGTCCTGCTCGATAAGGGGCGGTGAGGCCCGGCGGGTGAGGCCGACCCTCCGTCGGACCTCGCGTTTGCGCAGTTCGCTGCGGGCCCCGTTCACCACCGCGGTGCGGAGGTAGCCGCCCGGCTCGTCGAGGCGGGACCATCGCTCGAACACCTTGGCGAAGGCGTCCTGCACGATCTCCTCGGCGCGCTCGGTGGTGTCCACCAGCCCCCGGGCCAGGCGCACCATAGGTCGGTACTCAGCCCGGTAGAGGTCGTCGAAGCCGGCTATCTCGAAAAACTGGTGCTCGGCATGGCCAGCGGCTGCTCCCTGGTCAGGGGCATCCGGCTCCGGTGACTCAACGGGTGCCATCTCCACTCCAGTCAGGGCTGACGGCGAGATGACTGCCGGGGAAACTGCCGAGAACGTCCTCATCACCCTGCATCGACGCTCCACCGCCTGATTCGGTTCCCGATTATTCTGACATGCCGGCGAGTGGTCACCGGTGACCCTGTGGGAGAGTTAGGCCATGTCCAGCGACCAGATGATGCGAGAGTTCGGCGCCAACACACCGGTTCCGGAGTTCGAGACCACCCCGTGGGCGTCGCCCCCGCCGCTGGCCGAGGCCACGGTGGCCATTGTGACCAGCGCAGCGTTGCACCGGGCCGACCAAGATCGCTTCACTCCCGGTGACATCAGCTATCGGCTGCTCGACCGGGCCGACCGCGACCTGATCTTGGGCCACTGGAGTTCGAACTTCGACCGCTCGGCGTTCTTAGTGGACATCAACTCGGTGTATCCCATCGACCGGCTCGAAGAGCTGGCGTCCGACGGGGTAATCGGCGCAGTGGCGCCCCGGCATGTGGCGTTCGCCGGCAACCAGCCCGACACGGTGTCGGAGCTGCGGCTCGACACCGGCCCGGCAGCAGCCGCCGACCTGCGGGCCGATGGGGTGGATGTGGCCATCTTGACCCCGGTTTGACCGCTGTGTACGCGCACCGTGTGTGCGCTGGCCCATGTTCTGGAGGCCGCCGGGATCGCCACTGTGGTGTTGGCCGCGATGCGGCCGGTGGCCGAGAAGATGCGGGTTCCCCGTGCGCTGTACTGCGAGTTCCCCCTCGGTCGACCCCTCGGCATTCCCGGCGACGCCGAATTCCAGCACAAGGTGCTGCGGGCGGCGTTCGGCCTGCTTGATGCCCCCTCGGGTCCGGTACTGGCCGACTATCCCGAATCGCTAGAGGCCGATGAGACGCCGCTGGCTTGTACGCTGCCGCCCCGTTACGACGCTGATCTGGCGCCGTCGGTGGACGAGGCCCGAGGACTGCGGGCGGCCTACGACCGGGGCGTAGCCCGCCGAGGGGCTACCGAAGTGGGTCGCTCGATAGCCGCCGACGAGGTGCCCGATGCCCTGGCCGCCTTGGAGCGGGTAGTAGCCGGAGAGCACTGGAAGGAGGTGTACGGCCCTCGGCTGGACACTCTGGCCGTCTCCCACGACATCCGGGCCTATTACCAGGAGGCCGCCTTGGAGCTGGCCGACGGCCCGGCCCCCGGTGCCCGACAGGCCGAGTCCTGGTTCTTCGAGCGCACCGAGGCGGGCAAGACGCTGCTGGCCGCCAGGGATGCCCTGAAGGACCAAGACGCCCCCGGCGGCATCATCTTCTACATGGTGCCGGTGGGTCGCTGAGCCCTCACGCCACCGCGGGCAGGGGATCGCCGATTCGGGCGAAGCATTCGGCGGCAGTTTGGCCCATGAAAGCGGTGCGGACCTGGTCGTCGAGATCATCGAGCGCCGGTTGGTACAGCTCAATTGGGTCGGCGTTGCCTTCCTGGTGGGGGTAGTCGGAGGAGAACACCACCATGTCGGGCAGGGCGGCCAGCACGTCGAGCGCGTCGGTGTCGCCGAATCCGGGCAGGGGAGTGAGGCGCAGGTTGCGGTGCAGCATCTCCTCGCCGCTGGTGGGCCACGGCCAATCACCCAAAGATGGCGACGAAAGGCACTGGCGCGACAGCGTTGCCACATACCAGGGGAGCCACCCGGCCCGCATCTCCTCGATGAGCACCGTGAGGTTGGGGAACCGGTGGAACACCCCGCCGAACAGCATGCTGGCAATGAGGTTCTGGGCGGCGTGCAGCCGCTGGGTGTTGGCCAGCCGGATCAGCCCGCCCACCCCGGCCCCGTCGGGCAGGTCCCAGCCGATGTCGGCCCACTTGGAGAAGTCCGACTCGGTGTTGCCCACGTGGATCACCGCCACCATGCCCAGCGAGAGAGCCGCGGCCCACACCTTGTCCCAGTCGGGATGGCCGGGCGGACCGCCCGCGGGCTCACCCCGGCAGGTGTAGAGGAAGAACGCCCGAGCGCCCCGCTGTCGGCAGCGCTCCAACTCGGCCACCGCAGCATCGAGATCAGAGAAGTCGACGGTGGCCACCGTGTGGAGCCGGTCCTGTTGATCCCAGAGTTGCTCAGAGAGGAAGTCGTTGCACCGCTGGGCGGCCACCACTCGATCCTCAGGCCGCAGATAGTCGAGCTTCTGCCAATAGCCGCCAGGATTCACCAAGCAGTGGTCGATGCCCACCGAGTCCATCCACGCCACCCGCTCAGCCGCCGTGGAGTCATGGCGGGGATGCAAGATCACCGGCCCGCCCGCCGCCTCCGCCCGCTCGAACAGCTTGGGCAAGAGCTCCGCCGGGCCAGGCCGCCGCTCAGCAGGCAGCACCTGGAGCAGATCACCAGCAATGGCGTTGGCCAAATGCGTCCGATTGTCGGGAATCTGATCCACCCACGGCCTCAGAGGATCAACCCCCGCCGAATCCCCCGTGATCTCCCAATGGGTATCCACATCGACGATCATGAACGGAGTCTAGATGCGCTCCTAAGTGCTGCTGCTTTCTCTTGGGGGCAGGCAAGACAGCGGACGCTCATCCCCAGGCAATGGTGGTAACCGTGACATCTTCATTCTCGCTGCTCAAGGCAAATGTGATTACAACATTCGGCCCAGCAGGTTGCACCTCATGAATGACCCGGTAGGCGAGGAGATGAGAAGGCAGTCCAGGGAGGTGGATGGCCACGGCATTGGAGAACACGAACAACACATCTGCGATGTCGAGCTGAGCCAGAGTACTGGCGATCCTGTCATAGGTCGCCTGCTGCGGCGTTCCAACGAACATCGCATGGGCAAGGGCGAGGGATAGCTGGGCCGATGGGGTGAGGTGAACCGTCATTGTTGTCTCAGCAGTGAGTTGGTTGGCCGTCCTTTGGGAAGTGACTTGGTTACGGTGTTACAATATGACGACAAAAGGCTTGTAACAACGATCCAGTTTGCTGGATGATAGAATATTCTATAACATCATTAAAAGGATTTAAAATGAAAGAAAATGAAGTTCTTGTGCAGCCTGATGCTCGAGGCCGAGTATTGCTGACAAAGGTCACGGAACAGGTAAGCAGCCACTACATCGCTGAGGAGCTCCCAGGAGGCGTGATCCTGCTGAGCCCGGCGGTGGTCCGAGCAATATCGCCAGAGGATGTCTTGGACCTCCATCCCCTGTTGGAGGAAGCGACCGCCAAGAGTCTGGTGTCCGGCGAGAAAGGCCAACCCAGCGAGCTTTGGGAGAATGTGATCAAGCCCACCTTGACAGCCGAGCCGCAGACCTGATTTCGATCTCAGGTGCCCCCGCCGTCAGTCGACTCGGGCGATGAACCAGCGAGGGGGGTGGAAGAGTCCGTCCATCGCAGCGAGGGGAGACGAGTCGGAAACGGTCTGTCCATCGCTGAACGCGATCTCAGCGTCCTCCTCGAACAAAGATGGGGGGAACTCGTAAGTCTGAACCTTGGCGATCACAAAGTTGTGGCCCACGGCCAACTCGACTTCCGTAATGGAGTCGTCATCTTTGCTGCGCTCGGGAAGCCCGAAGGCCTCTTGGAGGGTCTGCCAGGCCCAGCCGGTGCCGTCTCGTGACCAGCCGACCAAAAAGTCGTAGGGGTCGTAGGCGTTTTGGATGGCTAGGTCTTCCTCCATGAAGGCGGCCGATATCTCTTCATGGGTGAAGGCCACCAGTTCGGCCCCGGTATCGGGGTCATCGAACACCACCGTGAAGCTGTCCTCCACCGTTGTGAAGCCGCGGGTGCCCTCGATTTCCCGCACTCCCTCGGGCGGCGCCTCGCTTTGGACAGCCTCAGCGTCGAAGACATACACGGCTGTGCCCTTGTTCAAATCCCACAGGGTGATGCCGCCTTCGGGTTGGTTGTACCGAAGCTCGTAACCGTCCTTTTCGACGACGATGTCAGGCAGCGTGATTTCCTCGTCCGGCTCATCCACGGAGTAGTCGTAAGGTGCTTCAGGGCCTCCGACCGCAGCGACTCCTGCGGGTCCGACGGCTAGGTCAACGACCCACCCGATGCCATCCGGCAAGGTCAGCACCTGGTCTGGTCCGTAGACCCCCTCGAAGCGCTCGTTGCGAAACTTCCCGCCGGCCTGATCAGCGGTCCAGATTTCGTCCCTGGCGCTGTCAGTGACCTCAACGTCAATTGGGGTCTGGCTCCATTCGCGGCCATCAGGGGAATACAGCAATTGCTCTCCATTGGAGCCACCGATGATCATGCGGAATCCGTCAGACGCCCCATAGCCAGCCAAGCCCCAACCTCGGAATTTGGCTACCAATTCTGCTGGCCCACCGTCACTCAAGAAGAGGTAGGCATGCTCCACACTCGGCTCGTAGCCCACCTCGTCATAAGTGTCTGGGTCAATGCCGGGCTGCCAGGTATCGCTTTGGACCACCACCACAATGAGCTTTCCCGCCACGATGGCGTTGGCGACCCAAGCCGTACCATCGACCGGGCCAATATCAACCACCACCTCGGTCCAAATCGCCCCTTGGTCATCAGAGAACAAGATTTGGGTGCGGCCATCCTCCGTGCCTGAGTCCCAACCCTGGATCAGCCAGCGGTCGCCGGTGATGTCGACACTCCAAGGCAGGAAACCCGCGGGAACGGAGATCGGATTCCAGTCCCTGCTGTTCTCGGTGACCAAGATCGAATCCATGCCGCGGTCGCTGAAGCACAAGGCCAGCACTCGGCCGTCGCCCACCGACTCAAGTCGGATGGTTGAGTGCTTGTTTGCACCTAGTGCGTCGGCGAGATCAACTTCAGCCCAAACCAGCCCAGTGGTGTCAGGAGCCTCAGTAGGTGTGACTGTTGGGTCGCCTGAGGGTTCAGATGTTGGTGCGACCTCGGTAGGGGTCGTGGTACCAGGTGTCGCGGTTGGCTCAGTATCGGAAGGGTCGCTGGGCGCGATCACGTCGGCGTTATCCGAAGTGGTGCAGCCCGAGATGCTGCCCGTTATCAGGACGATCGCCGCGATGCAGAGAACCGCTGTTCGCAGAAGACTTCGGATCGTAATGATGCTCAGCCTGGTCCTTCGGTTGCGGCCCGTGGCTAGGCGGCGATGGCGTTTTTGAGGAGGGCCTCATTGGGCTCGGCAGGGAGTTGGTCGAGGGGTAAGGCGATCTCGTTGTGGGTGGGGCCGTGCTGGGCGGCCAGCGGGGCCAGGGCATCGAGGTCGAAGCCGTACAGGTTGGCGGCGTTGCCGGCCAGGATTTGTTGAAGCTCCACCGGATCGGTGTCGCAGAACACCTGGCGCAGGTGCTCGCGGGTGTAGGGGCCGGTGCCCTCGTTGTGGGGATAGTCGGAGCCCCACATCACCTTGTTCACCCCCAGCACCTCGCGGGCGGCGGCATCGTCGTGGCCGGGCTGGCTGATGCCCACCCAGCAGTTCTGCTGGAAGTACTCAGTGGCGCTCTTGGGCAGGATGTGACTGTCGTCGTAGCGCATCTCGCCCATGCGACCGGTGTCGCGGATCTTGGCCAGGGTCTCGTCCATCTGGGCCAAAGCGCCCACCAGCCAGGCGCAGCCCTGCTCGGTCATCACGAACTTGAGCTTGGGGAATCGCTCGAACACCCCCGACAGAAGCAGCTGGTAGAAGGGCCGGTGGGAGTAGAAGCTCACCTCGGTGATGAACAGCAGGTCGGCCACCGAGTACTTGCCGTAGTTGGGGGCGCCGGTGCCGCCGTGGCTGTTGACGATCACACCGAGGTCTTCGCAAGCGGCCCAGAACGGGTCGTACACCGGGTCGTAGAGGGGGGCGAGGTCTTTGCAGTCGGGCGGGATGGCCGAGATGAGCACGCCGCCGCGCAGGTTGTTGGCGGCGATGAACTCCACATCCTTGATGGCCTCGTCCACATCGTTCAAGAAGGTCTGGCCGATGCCGGCCCGCTGGTCGGGATACTCGGCACACCAGGCGGCCAGCCAGCGGTTATGGGCCCGGATGCCGGCCAGCCGGTGCTCGAGCTGGTCGGCCCGGGGCGGGCGGGTGAAGAGGATGAAGCTGGGGAAGAACGGCGGCACGGTGTTGGGGAACACCACCTCGGCCACCTGCCCGTCGGCGTACAAGTCGCCGAGGCGGCGCTCATTGTCCCAATTTCGCACCCGGCCGCCGTCTTGGAGGTCGCGGAACGGGTTGCGGTACTTCTCCCGCCATGCGTCGAAGTCGTCGAGGTACTTGGATTCCAGGTAGCCGCGGTACGTCTCGTGGTTGGCCCCGGCGTGGCAGTCGGCGGAGATGATGGTGTAGCGGTCGCTCATTCCACTAGTTTGCCAACTGTGAGCAACTCGCCGGGCATCGTGGAAGGGGAGTGGGACGACCAACCCCGCAACTGGCGGACGTTCTTCAAGCGGTGGCGCCGCAGCAAGGAGCTGTTCCAGTTTGAGGTGGTCCGCACCGAGGCCATGTCAGCCGACGACTTCTTCGTGATCGGCCGAGCCACTGCGGGCCGGATCCAAGAGGGCGACGCGGTAGTGGTAGACGTCGGCGATCAGGCGGTGGCCACCCGGGTGATCTCCATCGACCACACCGTGCAAGGCGACAGCGGCGACGGCGGCGAAGAGTTCCACATGCTCATGGCCCTCAAACTCGACGGCATCGGCCCCCACTCCGGCATCCAACCCGGCACGGTTATCCGCCAGTCCAGCTAGAGGAACTGCGGCGTAACCGCTAGCCCGCTTCGGCTTTGGTTAGTGACCGGCGGAGCGAGGCGAGCAATTGGTGATAGGTCAGTATGTGCTATTGCAAATGATGTAAATTGCGTATATTGGGTTGTGATGGCGCAGGGGTGCTGTTAGGTTGACTGGCATGTTCAGGAATTCGCTCCGATGAGCATGTTGGCAGCTCGCCAACCGGGAGCCGAGGTCTATTACCCGGAGGGGCCTCACATGCCCGAAGGCGATATGCAGACACGGCGGCGAATGGAGCTGGTCGTGGCGCTACGGGGCTGGCTGGGCGAGCAACGCCCCGATGCCTGGGTGTGCTGCGACATCAACATCTACTACCGCGAGGGAGACCCCCGAGTGGTAGTGGCACCCGATGTGGCCGTCGCGTTCGGGGTGGACGCCACGGCGCAGGAGAACAAGGGAACTTATAGGGTGTGGGAGGCAGGCGTCGCGCCCTCGTTTGCGCTGGAAATCGCCTCACCCAATACCTTTCGGACAGACCTGTACGAAAAGCCCGACCGCTTCGCCGATCTGGGCATAGAGGAGTACTGGCGGCTTGATCCAACGGGCGGCGAACTGTACGGCACCCCCTTGGCCGCAGAACACCGCCGCAACGGCCGCTGGGAGCCGATTCCCATCACCGTCCAACGGCCCGATGCCCACGGCGTGCAACTGCGAGGACACAGCACCGCCCTGGGCCTTGATCTTTGCTGGGCACCCCCCAAACTCCGTCTCTACCACCCACCAACACAAACCTGGCTGCCCGACCACGATGACCTGGCCGCACAGGTCCAAGCCGAAGCCGCCGCCCGACAAGCCGCCGAAGCACAGGTCCAAGCCGAAGCCGCCGCCCGACAAGCCGCCGAAGCCGAACTCGATGCCCTACGCCAACGCCTCGACCAAGCCTGACGGCTACCCTCCACAACTGAGTGGCCCAATACGTTAGCTGGCTAACATGTTGGTCTACTAGCATGATCGACTGCTTTGGGCACCCTGGGGATCATTGACCGCGAGTATGAGGCAGATGTGCTGCGTGAGCTGGCGGACCGGGGTCGGCCAGCGGTCGTGGCTGGGCGCAGGAGGCACTTCAGCTTTCTTCCCCGTTCTTCTTTCTGTCCGCCGGCGGGTTCGCCGCCTCCTTCGGCGAGGCCTGCGAACCCGAACGCGAAGTCATCACCTGGACCCTGCGCGAGATCTTCAGACCCGAGCACCATACGACCGAGCACTAGCACCGGCGCGTCATCTGAGAGACCCGCACAACCTCACGGGGTCAGGAGTTGGCCGAGGCGGCGGCTGGCGATGGTGGCGCCGAGGGTGGCTAGGGCGAGGAGGTAGGCGATGTGGGCGATGAGATCGAGGCTGATGTCGCCGGAGATGAAGGCGCGCTCCATGGCGACGCCGTGGTAGAGGGGGGTGGCTTGGACGAGGAACTGGACAGCGCGGGGGTAGGTGTCGAGGGGGAAGAAGGTGGCGGAGAACAGGAACTGTACGATGAGGGGGACGGTTACCAGGTCGAGGTCGTTCCAGCTTCGCATGTAGCTGGTGGCGGCCATGCCCAAAGCGGCAAAGGTGAAGCCGATCAACGTTGCGCCCGGCAGGGCGGCGATGGCCCAGAACGAGTCCACCAGCCCCAGACCGGCCATGATGCCGAGGAACCCGCCGGAGTAGAGGGTGGCCCGCAGCACCGACCAGCCCATCTCGCCCAAGGCCAGATCAACCACGCCCACCGGGGTGGCCAGCACCGCGTCGTAAATCTTGGCCCAGGTGAGCTTGTAGTACATGTTCATGGTGCTGTCGTAGAAGGTGCCGTTCATGGCCGAGGTGGCCAACAGCCCCGGTGCCACGAAGGTGCGGTAGTCCACGGTGCGCCCCCCGACGGTCACGTCGCCCACCAGCTCGCCGATGCCGATTCCGATGGACAGCAGGTAGAACACCGGCTCGAAGAACCCCGACAACAGGGTGACCCAAGTGCGCCGGTACACGGTGATGTTGCGCTCGACGACGCGGGCGAACCGATGGGACGGCAGCAAGCCCGCCGCCGAGGCCAATCCCAGCCGCGACGGACGTCCTCCCTGGCTCGCAATGTTCGTTCTTGCCGGGCTCATTCGTAAAGCCTCTTGGTGAAAGTGCGGCTGGCGACCAGCGTGCCGACCAGGATGAGCGCCACCAGATAAGCGAGATGCCCGGCCAACTCCCAGTTCACGCCGCTGCCGGTGCTCAGCGCCCGGCACAGCCGCACGCCGTGCCACACCGGGGTGAGCCAGGCGATCTGCTCAAGGACGATCGGCAGCTGCGATACCGGGTAGAAGATGCCCGAGAACAAGAACATGGGCATGATCACGAACCGGGTGTAGGTGCTGAAGTTGTCGGCGTTGATCCGGGTGGCGACAAACGCCGCGGTGGGGGTGGCGAAAGCCATGCCGCACAGGGCGGCGCACATCGGGGCCAGCACCGCCAGCGGCGACGAGACCGCTCCGAAGGCGGCCATCACCCCAAGGAATACGAAGCTGGCCAAGGTCACCCGAAAGGCCATGTAGGTGAAATGGCCCAGCAGGATGTCGCGGCCCCGCAGCGGGGAAGCGGCCATGGCCATGTAGGTGCGGTACCACTTGAAGCCGCCCAGAACTGGGTAGGTGGACTCGTTGACCGCCAGCATCATGGCGTTTCCGGCCAACAGGCCGGGGGCTAGGAAGTCCAGGTAGTCGAGCCCGCCCAGATCCCGGCCGGAACCGACCTCGGCGTCCACCAGCGAGCCCAAGCCCAAACCCATGGCGGCCAGGAACAGGATCGGACTCAAGAAACTGGTGAGCAGCGAGCCCTTCCAGTTGCGCCGATAGGTCAACAGCCAGTACTCGACCGCCAACTTAGGACGGGGAATGACCGCGGCGGGCGGCATCAGTCCACCAGCGAACGGCCGGTCAAGTGCAAGAACACGTCTTCAAGGGTGCTGCGTCGCACCAGCACGCTCTCATGCTCGATCTCGCCGAGTAGGGCCACTAGCCGCTCGCCCTGGTCGGTATAAAGCAGCACCCGATCCGGCAGCTCCTCCACTCGCTCATAGAGGTCATCCCTGGCTCGGACCTCGGCGCTCTCGCCCAACCGGCGCAAGGCATCGGCCATCACGGTCACCTGGCCGTGGGTGCGCACCTCCACCACTTCTCGGGTGGAGTAGCGCTCGATGAGCTGGCGGGGCGAGCCCTCGGCCACGATCTTGCCCTGGTCCATCACCACCAGGCGGTCGCAAAGTTGCTCGGCCTCGTCCATGTAGTGGGTTGTGAGCACCTGGGTCACTCCCTGGCGCTTGAGCGTCCACAGCCGCTCCCACACCACATGGCGGGCCTGGGGGTCGAGGCCGGTGGTGGGCTCATCCAGCAGAAGCACCTCAGGCTCGCTGATAAGCGCCCGAGCGATGGTGAGGCGCCGCTTCATGCCTCCCGACAGCGGCTCCACGTGGTCGCTGGCCCGCTCGATGAGCTGCACGAAATCGAGCAGCTCGGCGATGCGGGGGCGCAGCACCGACCGGGGCAGGTCGAAGTATCGCCCGTACACGTAGAGGTTCTCGGCCACCGAAAGCTCTTCGTCGAGGTTGTCCTGCTGGGGGACCACCCCGAGGCGGGCCCGGATCTTGGTGCCCTCCCGGGACGGGTCCATCCCCAAGATGCGCAGGGCGCCTCCGGTGGGGTCGGACACACAGCCGATCATCCGCATGGTGGACGACTTGCCGGCGCCGTTGGGCCCCAGGAAGCCGAACACCTCGCCCCGCTCGACCTCGAAGTCGATGCCGTCAACCGCGGTGAAGTCGCCGAACTGCTTGGTCAGGCCCCACGCGGCGATTAGAGACACGCAGCGAGATTATGGCGGTGAGGGGGTTGGTCAGCAGTTTTGGAGCAAGTGCTCTCGTGCCCGTGGCAATCTGACCCAGCCGGCACCGCTGAGCCATGATGGGGCCATGAGCTATGAGTATCTATCGGCCAGGAGCACCAATGAGCTATGAGCATCTGCTGTCGCCGGGTCGAATCGGCACCATGGAGCTGCGCAACCGGCTGATCATGGCCCCGATGGGGGAAGAGCTGGGGGACGAAAACGGCGAGGTGTCCGATGACCAGGCCGCCTATCTGGAGGCCCGGGCCAAGGGCGGCATGGCCGTGGTGATGTTGGGATCGGTGGGGGTGGCCCATCCGGTGGGCTGTTCCAACAAGCGCCAGACGGCGATCTCCGACGACAAGTTCATCCCGTCGTGGCAGCGTGCGGCCGACCGGGTACACGCCCAGGGCGGCAAGATCGCCATGCAGCTCACCCACGCGGGCAAGATCGCTCTGCAAGACACCATGGCCGGTCGGCCACTATGGGTGCCGTCGGAGCCGGGGCCGGCCACCATCGACCCGCTCTATGGGATGGTGACCGCAGATGAGGGAGCCATGATGGCGGAACCGCTCATCGCTCCCACCTCCAAGGTCCACTACCGGGTGATGGACCACGACGACATCGCCACCGTGGTCGACCAGTTCGCGGCGGCCACCGTGCGGGCCCGGGAGGCCGGGGTGGATGCAGTGGAGTTGCACGGCGGCCACGGCTACCTCATCGACGCCTTCTTGTCGCCCACCATCAACACCCGCGACGACGAGTACGGCGGGTCGGTGGAGAACCGGGCCCGGTTCCTGGTGGAGATCCTCGCCGAGATCCGCCAGCGAGTGGGCGACGACTACCCGGTGTGGGTGCGGCTCAACAGCACCGAGGTGGGCATCGATGGCATCGTTCTCGACGACGCCCTCTACAACGCCCGCCAGGCCGCGGCGGCGGGAGCCGACGCCATCCACGTATCCGCCTACCACGACCCCGGCATCGCCACCGGTCCCACCGATTCCTACGGCCCCCACGTGCCCGAGCTGCTGGTGCCCAACGCGGCTGCGGTCAAAGCCGAGGTGGACGTGCCGATCATCGCCGTGGGCCGGATCAGCCCCGAGGCCGCCGATCAGCACATCGCTGAGGGGAAGTACGACTTCGTGGCCATGGGGCGCAAGATCCTGGCCGACCCCGACCTGCCCAACAAGCTGGCCGCCGGCCAGGCCGACGATGTGCGACCCTGCGTGTACCACTACCGCTGCATCGGCAACATCTTCTTGCGGGTGGGCACCCGGTGCGCTGGCAACGGCTTTTTGGGCCGGGAGGACGAACTCACGGCCGAGACCGCACCAGCCGCTCGGCGGGTGCTGGTGGTGGGCGGCGGGCCGTCGGGCATGGAGACGGCTCGGGTGGCCGCCCTGCGGGGCCACGAGGTGATCTTGGCCGAGGCGTCCAACCGGCTCGGAGGTCGGTGGGCGCTGGCGTCGGCTACCAGCGACGTGAACGCCGAGCTGATGGAGTGGTTCGAGCGCCAACTCGACCAGCTCGGGGTGGACGTGCGGCTCAACACCCGCCTCGACTCGGACGCGGCCAGCGCTCTGTCGCCCGACGCGGTGGTGGTTGCGGTGGGCGGCCGGTGGGGTCGACCGGAAGTAGACGGCATCGACGGCCCTAACGTGTGGGGCGTGGACGACCTGACTCCGTGGCTGCTCGACGGCAACCCACTGGACGCCGAACGGATCGCGGTGCTGGGCGGTGATTTGCCCGGTCTCGGGGTGACCGAGACCGCTCATCACCAGGGGGCCGAGGTCACGCTGATCGAGTCCGGCCCCGCCTTCGGCTTCTCTCTCGGGCTGCCCGGCCGCTGGCGGGTGGTCCACGACCTCGGCCAAGCGGGGGTCAAATTGATCGCTGGTGCCCAGGTCACCGCGATCACCGACGATGGCGTGTTGTGGCGCACCAACGGCAGCGAGCAGACCACACCGGCCGATTTGGTGGTAGTCACCTCGGAGCTGGCCGCCGACCCCTGGCTGGCCGATGAGCTGCGGTCAACTGGTCTCGAGGTCCACGCAGTAGGCGACTGCGCCCAGCCCGGCTTCCTGGAGGGCGCCATGCGCTCCGCGGTGCAGTTGGCCGCAACGCTCTAGAGACGAGGGAAACGCAATGAGCTTTCGACTAGCCAACCGCGCCGGGCAGGCGGTGCTGCTGGACGGGGAGGACTACTGGGCGCTGGGGTTCGGCCCGATGGAAGCCCTGGCCCGCCTTGACGAGATCCATCACCGCTGGGCCAGCCGGGGGGCGCCCGATGGCCAGGCGGCCCTGGCTGAACTGGGACCACCGGTGCCCGACCCCAAGCAAGTGTTCGGCTACGGGCTCAACTACCGCGACCACATTGAGGAAATGGAAGAGGTGGATTATCTGGGCAGAACCACCAATGAGGCCCCGGTGGTGTTCACCAAGTTTCCTACCTGCCTGGTCGGCCCTGCTGCGCCGGTGCAACTCGTAGGAGACCAGTGCGACTACGAGTGCGAGCTCGTGGTGGTGATCGGCGCTGAGACCAGCAACATCAACGAGAGCCAAGCCTGGGACCGGGTAGCCGGGCTGATGATCGGCCAGGACATCTCCGACCGGGCCCTCCAGGTTGCCGCCACCCCGCCCCAGTTCAACCTGGGCAAGTCCCGAGAGTCCTTCGGCCCCACCGGCCCGGCGTTGGTTAGCCCCGACCTGGTGGACAATCCCGACGACTTGGCCATCTCCTGCCGGGTCAACGGCGAGCTGCGCCAGAACAGCCGCACCAGCTACCTCATGCGCCCGGTGGCCGAGATCGTCTCGTACCTGTCGTCGATCCTCACCCTGCACCCCGGCGATCTCATCTTCACCGGCACCCCCGGCGGCGTCGGCCACGCCCAAGGTCTCTACCTCAAACCCGGCGACATCATCACCTCAGAGATCGAGGGCCTTGGCGCCATGGAAAACCCCTGCGTCTAGGGCAGGCTCAGCATCTCTGCGGTCTCAGCGAAGGTTGCCACCGGACGGCCGACCTCGTTGCACAACGCGACGGCTTCAGCCAAAAGCTCCTGGTTGGTGGGGGAGCGGTCGGGGTCGTAGAACTCCTCGATGCCCACGTGGAGGTGGCCGCCGAGTTCCAGGGCCAGCCGGGCCACGGGGGTGGCCATGAGGTCGCCGCCCCATACCGACACCGACCACGGGATGTCGGTGCCCTCCAGCATGTCCAGGTAGGCCAGCAGGGCGTGCTTGGTGGGGGGAAGCCCGAAGGTGACCCCTTTGGACCGGCGGGAAAGCCCCCACTCGGCGCCGAAGTAGAGCTTGGCCATCGACCCGGCGGGCAACTGGCCGACCCGGTGGTAGGTGAGCACGCACTGCAAGAAGCCGGGTTCGTAGATGGCCATCGCCGGGGCCCAGCCGTTGTCACGGCATAGGTCGAAGCTGGCCCGGATTTCGGCGTAGTCGTTCTTGTAGGTGCCGCCCACCGGCAGGCCGTCGGGCCCGGCGCCGCCGATGTTGGTCGAGCCGGGGTCCACCGCCACCATACGCAGGGACAACTCCGCGGCGATCATCGCCATGTGGGCGTATTTGGCCTGATGGTCTCCTGACGTGAGCGTCGGATACCACAGCGCGTCGGGGCGGGTGGCCAGCACCGGGGCCATGGCCTCGATGTAGGGGCCGGCCGCGGCCTCGCCGGTGAGGCTGATGTCGTGGTTGTGGGTGTGGATTATGGCCGCGCCCCCGTCCAGGCAGGCCAGGGCGTCTGAGGCGATGGCCTCGGGGCTGAGCGGGACGTTGGGATTGATCTCGGGGCTGGTGATGCCGTTGATGGCCACCTCGATGATGACCGGGGTTTCCTCGGGTGCAACTGCTGTCATGGGCTGAACCTAATGGACCGTTGGGGCCGGTTCAGGGGATCGCTGCCTGGCGTGGTTTACTGCGGGGCGTGGTTGCACCGGCAGGGGACGGCCCCTGGTTTGAGGATTTCACCGTCGGCGAGCAGCTCGACCCTGCCCCGGCCATCACCATCGGGCTGGGTGAAGCCGCGGTCTACCAGGCAATTTGCGGCGATCCCTTGGCCATCAGCCTGAGCCGCCCGCTGGCGGAGGCCATTACCGGGCAACCCGGTGCCGTGGTCAACCCCGCTCTGGTGTTGCAGATGGCCATCGGGCAGTCCACCGTGGCCACCCGCAAGGTGGTGGCCAACCTGTTCTACCGGGGGGTTCGCCAGCTCCGCACGGTGCGAGTGGGGGAGACGCTCACCACCGTGGTGACCGTGCGGGGCCTGCGGGAGGCATCGGCTCGGCCCGACCGGCCCCCTCGAGGATTGGTGCTGCTCGGCATCCAAACCCACGATGATCAGGGTCGTCTGGTGCTGGACTTCGAGCGGTGCGCGTTGGTCCATCGCAGGTCGGATGCTTCCACTGGTCACGACGATGATCTGGGCGGAACCCCGGATGAGCTCGACATGGCCCCCTTTGCTGAGGCCGCGCCCACCGACTGGGATCTCAGCCCGCTGGGCGCCCTCCAGGAGTGGCCGGTCGGGGAGACCCGAAGCGATCCGCTGCGTGACACGGTGACCGACGCTCCCGCGCTGGTGCGGCTCACCCAGAACCTGGCCCCGCCCCATCGTGATGCGTCGCTGGGCCAGGGCGGCAAGCGGCTGGTGTACGGCGGGCACACCGTGGGTTTGGCCCAGGCCGGACTGGTACGCCTGCTGCCTACTGCGGCCACGGTGGTGGGCTGGCATCTCTGCGACCACACCGGCCCGGTGTTCGAGGACGACGTATTGGACGTATGGGCCACGCTCGATGCCATCCACCCGGTCCCCAACGGCCGCCTGTTGGCGTTCACCGTGACTGTGCAGGCCGAGCGGGACGGTGCCGACCCGGTGCCAGTGCTGGACTGGCGGCCGATTGTGCTAGCTCCGTGACCCAAGCCTCCGAGCCCAACGACCACGAGTTGGCCCACTGGTTGGCTCAACAGGCCGGGGAACAGCTCCAGGCCCTGTCCGATGAGATGGACGAATCCCGGGCTGGCTACCTCCACCGGGAGATGGCCGGCGATCAGCTCAGCCACCGTTACCTCACCGCGGCGCTGGCCCAACTGCGCCCGAACGACATCGTGCTCTCCGAGGAGGGCCGCGACGATGGTGCCCGCCTCGAAGCCGAGCGGGTGTGGATCATCGACCCGCTCGACGGATCGTCGGACTACGCCGACCAGTGGAGCAACACCTGGGCCGTGCACGTCGGGCTGTCCGTCAACGGCGAACCGGCAGCCGGTGCAGTAGCCGTGCCCCCGTGGGGCCGAACGTTCAGCACGATGAGCAAAGACGAGCCCCCATCCGATACCGGCCGGCGCCGTCCGCTGGTGGTCATGTCCCGCTCCCGGGTGCGCTGGGACGGCCACCGCCTGGCCCGCCATCTTGATGCCGATGTGTACGGCGTGGGGTCGGCCGGAGTCAAGGCTATGGCGGTGGTCACCGGTGAGGCCGACGCCTGGGTCCATGCCGGAGGCCTCTACGAATGGGACACTTGCGCTCCGGCCGCCGTGGCGGTGGCCGCGGGTCTCCACGCCTCCCACCTCGACGGTTCCCCCCTGCGCTACAACCGCCGCGACCTCGCCCAATGGGGCATCCTCATCTGCCGCCCAGAATTGGCCCCCGACCTCAAAGCGGCATTCGCGGCCTAGTGTGCCCCCATGAGACTCGGGATGTTGGGGGCAGCGTGGATCGGGCCAATGGGGCTCATCGAGCCGGCCAAGGAGGTCGACGGGGTTGAGGTGACCGCGGTAGCGGCCCGTGATCCTCAACGGGCTCGGGCCTATGCCGCGGAGCACGGCATCCCGATGGTGTTTGACAGCTATGACGCGCTCTTGGCCTCCAACGAGATCGACGCGGTGTACAACCCGCTGCCCAACTCCCACCATGCCCGCTGGACCATCGCCGCGCTGGAAGCGGGCAAGCCGGTGCTGTTGGAAAAGCCCTTCACCGCCAATGCCGTTGAGGCCCGACGGGTGGCCGATGCCGCTGAGCGAACCGGGTTGGTGGTGATGGAGGCCTTCCACTGGCGCTTCCACCCCCAAGCCGAGCGGGCCGTCGAGCTGGTGTCCGAGGGCGCGGTGGGAGAGGTGACCCATGTGGAAGCAGCCATGGTCTTCCCGTCGATGCACGGCCCCGACGACATTCGCTACCGCTACGACCTGGCCGGTGGAGCCCTCATGGACACCGGCTCCTATGCCCTCAGCAACCTCCGGGCATTCGGTGAGCTCGACGTGGTACAGGCCGAGGCCGAGGAGATGGCCCCCGACGTCGACCGGCGCACCACCGCAGAACTGCGCTATCGCAACGGTGGGGCCACCGCGTCCATGCTCTCGGAGTTCACCGGCACCGACCAGAAGGCTGAGCTGGGCGATCCCGACGCTGTTGACCCTGAGGCATTCGACTTCGAGTTCCGGGCCGAGGTGGTAGTGACCGGCAGCAATGGCCGGATGCTCGTCGACAATCCGTTAGCCCCCATGTGGGGAAGCGGGTTGACTGTCACGAACCCTGATGGACAGACTACCCATCACGAGGCCGCCGAGCAGGTAGCGACCTATACCTGCCAACTGCGGGCCTTCCGAGCGTGCGTGGAAGACGGCGGACCCAATCTGTATCCGCCGTCGGAGTCGATCAAGACAATGGAGCTCATCGACGCGGTGTATCGAGCGGCCGGTTTGCCGGTGCGGGTGGGGACTTAGCGCTCAATCTCGTCGAGCACCCGGCGGGTGGCATCGCCCAGCAGCGCGGCGAACCCCACCGGTCCCAGAGCCTCTAGGCGGCTTCCGTCGAATACTTCCAGGGTGATGGGGGCTTGGCACCCGGCGTCTCGCAGGGTTTTCAGCGCGCCGACGAGGTCCATGGCCCCTTCCCCGGGCACGCATCTTTGGTAGCGGGTGGCCCAGGCCAAATCCTCGGGAGGCTCCGCGGGGGCGTCGTTGAGCTGGATGGCGCCGATCAGGTAGCCGGGAACCGAGGCGAAATCTGCGAAGTCGCCGGGGCCGTAAAACACATGCCAGAAATCCACCGTTAGCCCGCAGTTGGCCCGACCAGTGGCGGCCACCACCTCGGCGCTGGCGAGAGGGTCGGGGATGGGCCGGTTGCGGCTGAACTCCATGTACGCGTTCGCTCCGCTCTCCGCAGCCCGGTCGGCCAGGCTGGCCATGGCCTCCACTGCTTGCTCCTTGGTTGCCGATCCTGGACAGACCAACAGCGAGTTCACCCCGGTGGCTCCGAGCGCGGCGGCCGCCTCGAACACCGCCTCCCGAGGTGCCTCCTCGTAATACGGCCCTCCGGGATCATCAGGACCGACCCACACGATCACCGCGTCCATATCCACCACGGTCAGTCCGGCGTCGCGGATGCGCTCGCCGACAGCGGGATCGGGCGGGTAGACCGCGGGCCACAGGGTCAGGCCCGCGAACCCCCCGGCCACCGCCGCCTCCACCAGAACCTCAATCGGGGGATTGTCCAGTGAGCCCGAGCTGAGCACCAGATCGTCAGGGCCGAGGGTCACTCCCATAGCATGGCACCCCATGTCCCCCGACCACGCCACTCATCCCGACGACGAGTTCCACCCGCCAACCTCAGATGACCCTTACTGGACCGAGACGTGCTGGTTCACCTTTGCCGCCCCTGAGCACAAGCTGTCGGGCCAGCTCTATCCGTTCTTCCGACCCAACCAGGGTGTCACCTCTGGCGGGGCGTTTTTCTGGGACGCCGGGGGCGACCAGATCTGGAACTGCCGCTACGCCAAGAACTTCTGGCATCTGCCCCTGCCCGACCAGCCGCTGAGCGACATCGAGCTGCCCAATGGCATCCGCTATCAGGCGATTGAGCCCCTGGAGAAGTACCGGATCGGGTTTCTATGCCAAGACGACGGGGAAGCCGAGGTTGATCTGACCTTCACTGCGGTGTGCCCGCCCAACTACCTGGGCGACGGCCACCTCGACCAGCCCGGCCGCTACCAGGGCACCATTCGGTTGGGCGACGACACCTATGAGGTTGATGCCTACGGAATGCGGGACCGATCGTGGGGGCCGCGCAGCCAGTTCGGGGCCACCCTGCACGGTGCCGTCCGGGGCGGCTACAGCTATGCCACTGCATCGGACACCGACGGCTTCCACGCCTTGACCATGGCCTTCGGCGAGGGCGAAGACCTCGATTGCACCGTTATCCACGGCTACTACCTGTGCGATGGTGAGTATTCCCGGCTGGTTCCCGCCCAAGGTCGCCGCGACGTGCTGGAGCGCGATCCCAGCACTGGTGCCCCCACGGTGGTGAGCATCACCGCCACCGACGAACTAGGGCGCGAACTGGCAGCTACCAGCCGGGCGGTGAACCGGATCGGGGTCCATCTCAATCCCAACCTGTGGACATGGAACTGCCTCAGCGAGTGGACCTTTGGCGATGCCGTCGGCTGGGGCGAAGACCACGACAACTGGAGTGCGGCTGGCTATCGCCGCTTTGCCCGCGGCCATCTCGGGCTGGACTGATCCCGGTTGCGGATTCAGCCGCCTTCGCGGTAGTCGGCCAAGTCGACACCGTCGATGAGGTCGGCGAATTCGGGGGTGACCCCGGCATCGGGCCGGCCAGTCAGGGTTGCCAGGAAAAATGATGTGGCCAAGTGCTTGAGAGCGGCCTGCATGGCCAGAGGGTCGGCGTATTCGGGCATACAGCCGTCTTCGGCCCGGGCCACTTGTTCAGCACCAAGGAGCGGCTCGAGCGCGCCCAGCCCCCCTCCGGCCAGGATGACGGGGCAGCTATCGGTGAAGCTGTTGTGGCCGGCCTGAGCCAGACTGACAAATGTTCTAGGGCCGGGGGCCGAGTCGTAACTGGCCAGGCTGCTCTCGGTGGGCACGGTGAGATCCAATTCGGCCACGATCACCAGGATCGGCTTGTCGACCGCCTCGGGGGGCGGAGAACCGCCGCCCGCCAGCGGGATGGCGGCCAATACTGAATCATTGGCAAGCGCATCAAGCGCCGTTCTGGCGCCGGCAGAATGGCCGATGACGCCAACTTTGCCGGTATCGACGGCATCGCCGAAGGCGGCGTCGAGGGCTGCCAGCGTGTTGGCCACATCGGTCTGGTCTTTCTCCGGGCTGAACTCCGCGGTTCCAAAGGCCTGGGCGGGCAGATTCCGGTGGAGGTGTTCGGGGGAGGCGACCACGAAGCCATGGGAAGCCAAGTGGGTGGTGAAGAAGATGGCGACGTCTCGGTATCCGCCAAACCCGTGGCTGTAGATGACCACCGGATAGACGTTCCCGTCGGCCACTGGGACATCGCGATAGGAGTTGGTCTCAACCGTGCCTTGCATGCTCTCGGGGATGAGGGCTCGAAATGCTTCAGGAATGACCTGGGAGGAGTCGAAGATTTCGGTCTCCATACCGTCCACCGCGCTGCGATCGGCGGGATACCAGACAGAAAGCGGCTGCTGGCCGGGCTCCTCTCCTAGCTCGAGGGTCGTGACCCCCACCGGGAACTCTCCGAATTCAGTGAACACCACCGGCGGCTCGGGAGTCTGGGCAGGGGTTGGCGCGGGCGTGGGCTCGGGAGTCTGGGCAGGAATTGGCGCGGGCGTGGGCTCGGGAGTCTGGGCAGGGGTTGGCGCGGGCGTGGGCTCGGGAGTCTGGGCAGGAATTGGCGCGTCAGTTGGGGTCGGAACCTCAGTCGGAGCCGCGGCCGGAGCGCTGTCATCATCGTCAGAGGAGCATCCGGCCACCAGCAGGGCCAGCATTAGCCCAAGCGCGACAAAGGTGTTTCGCGCCCGCTTCTTGGGACACTCCGCTTTCCTTGACTCCAACCGATCCGAATAAGCTCCGTCCATGGGCCGAAAGTACAAGGTAATCAGCGCTGACGGGCATGTGGAGACGCCGCCCGACGTTTTTGTGAAGTACGTCCCCGAACGGTACAAGGATCGGGCCCCCCGCCTGATCCACTTGCCCGAGGGGGGCGAGGGGTGGCTGATCGAGGGCCAGCCCCTGCTCCGCAACGGCCAGAACATCGCCGGGCGGGACAAGGTGAAGTTCTCCGGCGGCACCTACTTCAACGCCGACGGCAGCCCTGCTGAGGGGGCTGGCCCCGCCGAACAGCGCCTCCGAGAACAAGACCTCGATGGCATCGACGCCGAGGTGCTGTTCCCGCCGGTGTTCGCCAGCCGGTTCCTGGAAGGCATCAAGGACCCGGACGTATACCGCTCCATGATCCGGGCCTACAACACCTTCTTGGCCCACGACTACTGCTCGGTGGCCCCCGACCGGCTCATCGGCAATGCCGTAACCCCCATTACCGGCATCGACCACGCGGTGGAGGAACTGGAGTTCGTCGCCGAAGCCGGCCTGCCGTCGGTGGCGTTCTACAACTTCCCCAACGGGTCCCCCTACGCCGACCCGGTGGACGACCGGTTCTGGGAGAAGAGCCTGGAGTTGGGCCTCAAGCTGGCCCCCCATTTCGGCTTCGGCGCGGGGCAAGCCCCGACGCAATCAGCAGCCAAGGGCACATCGGACAGCCCGTGGGCTAGCGCCCTGGTGCAGCGGGCCGGCAGCCACTCCCCGGTGTACTGCATGGCCCAGCTCATTGCCGCCGGCGTGCTGGAGCGGTTCCCCGACATCAAGTTCTATTTCGCCGAGACCAACGCCAGCTGGCTGCCGGGCACGCTCTATTTCATGGATGACAACTACGACCTGTTCGGCGATTGGTTCAAGGTGAGCTATGAGCGCAAGCCCAGCGAGCAGATACTCGACCACTTCCACTTCAGCGTGATCCGCGACCCGGTGGTATTCGATATGGCCGACATCATCCCGTGGGACAACATCATGTGGGGCACCGACTTCCCCCACTCGGTGGGGTCGTTCCCCGACTCCCAGGAGTTCATCGCCGAGCACTTCCCCAAGGTGGACGAGTCGATCTCCCGCAAGGTGCTGCTGGAGAATCCCGCCAAGTACTTCGATCTCGATCTCGACGCCGACATCACCGAGACGCCCGCGGCTTAGGGCTCAGCCCATCGTGAGCACGCCTCGGGCCAGCTTTCCGGCCTCCAGGTCGTCGAACGCCTTGTCAAGCTCAGCGAGGTCGTAGGTGGCCGACACCAACTCGTCGAGCAGCAACCGGCCGTCGAGATACAAGTCCACCAGGGCGGGAATGTCGAACGCGGGGCGGGAGGCGCCGTAGCGACAGCCCATGATCGACTTGTTCTGGTAGAGCTGGAACGGGGCGATCTCCATCACCGCGTCCATCCCGGCTACGCCCAAGATCACCATATTCCCTCCAGGACGCAACATCTCCACCGCGTCGGCCATCAAGGCGGTGTGGCCCACGCACTCCACCGAGCAGTCCACCCCGCCCGCGGTGATCTCCCGCACGGTTTCCACAGCCGGGACCTGCCCGGAGTCCACGAAGTGGGTGGCGCCGAACTGTCGGGCGAACCCCTCTTTGGCCGGGTTGTTGTCGACGGCGACGATCTTGGTGGCCCCGGCGATGCGGGCGGCTTGGATCACGTTGAGGCCGATGCCGCCCACACCGATCACCGCCACGCTGTCGCCCCGGTACACCTCGGCCCGGTTGAAGATGGCCCCGGTGCCGGTGAGCACCCCGCAGCCGATCAGGCAGGCGCTGGTGAACGGCACCCGCTTGTCGATGGCCACCACCTGGCCCTGGCCCACCACCACCTCTTCGGCGAACACGCCGGTGTTGGCGAAGCCCATAATCGACTCGCCCTGGTAGGTGAAGTAGGCGGGCAGGTCGCCGGGGCCGGGTTCCTCGCCGGTCTCGTTGCGCTTGGCGATGGCCGCGCCCAGCTTGGAGGTCTGGCAGAGGGTGGGATGGCCGGCGGCGCACACCGAACAGCGCCCGCAGTTGTCGATGGTGGCGATCACTACGTGGTCGCCCACCGCCACCGTGGTCACATCGGCACCGACGGCCAGAACCTCGCCGGCCCCCTCGTGGCCCATCACGAACGGGGGAGAGAACATCTGGCCGAATGTCCCGTTGATCACCGACACGTCGGAGTGGCACACCCCGGCGGCCCCGATCCGCACCCGAACCTGGTCGGGCTCGAGGTCGGTTGTCCCGAGCCCCTCGACCACGAGCGCCGCTTCGCCGTCGAAAAGGATGCCTCGCATAGTGGTTGCTCCTGTCTTGCCTAAGACCGGTCGATGTAGGTGTCGTCTTCGTACGCTTCGGGGCCGGTGAGGGTGCCGGGGGCCGGGGTCATGAGCTCCTCCCGGAAGCGGGTGGTGTATTGCTGGGCCGTCGCCCGCCACGCCACCAGTCGATCGTCGCCGTCGGTGCCCTCGTCGAACCCGTTGGCGGCATCGGCAGCCTGGTTCAGCCGGATGTAGGCCTCGGGGGAGGCGGCCCACACGGTGACCACCTCGTAGTCATGGTGCAGTACCTCCCACAGGCCCATGCACTGGTAGCCGTAATCGGCGGCGGCGGGCAGGTAGTCGGCGTCCATGGCGGCCAGGTAGTCGCGGGCCGACCCCGGCCGCACTTCGGTGAGCTCGTGGATGTACAGCGTGCCCCGAACCTCGCCGGCCAGCACCGAGGCCACTGGAGGCGACTCGGGTACCGAGCCCAGCACCCGGTCGTAGCCGCCGGTGCGGAGCTTGTAGGCCTCCTCCCACCAGTCGTCGAGCAGGTCGTTGGACTTGCGCTTGAGGTTGAGGCGGTCCACCCGCTCCAACCAGCCCTCCCAGCCTCCCGAATCCCACAAGTTCACCACCTGGGGCCAGCGGGCGGTGATGCCCATGGTGTACCAGGTGCCCAGCAGTTCGAAGCCCACCCGGGCGTCCCGGTTCTGGATCTTGATGTGCTCCATGTAGGGCCATGCCGCCTGGCCTAGGACATCGATGTACTCGTGCAGGATGATCTCTCGCTTGGCCACGGGCAGGAACCCTACCGGCCCACGCCGTTCGGCTAGAACTGTGACATGAACCGCAGCCGATTTCTTGCTGCTGTTGCCGTTGTTCTGGGTGCTCTCGCTCTGGTGGCCGCGGCGTGCAGCGACTCGGTAGACGACAGCGGCGCGGTGGGCGACGGGTCGCTTGGCACTGTGCGGGTGCGTCCCGGCCAGGCAGTTCAGATTCGCACGCTGACCGTGCTTACCGATACAGCTGGCTTCAGCGGGTTGGCCACCTACCACCGGGGCGCTGAGTTCGCCGTTGAGGACTACGGGGCCATCCGCGGGTTCCCGGTGGAGATCGAGGGCCTCGAAGAGGGGTGCTCGCCGGAGGGAGGCCGAGCGGCGGCTCAGGAGGTGGTGGCCGACCCGGCAGTGGTTGGGGTGATCGGCACGGCGTGCTCGGCGGCGGCTACGGGCGCGTCGCCGCTGATCTCCGCCGCGGGGCTGAGCATGATCTCTCCGTCGAACTCGTCGCCGGCCCTCACCTCCGACCTGCTCGGCAACCCCAGCGAGCACTACCACCCCGGCTACTACCGCACCGCCCAGAACGATCTGTACCAGGGGGCGGCAGTGGCCGACTTCCTCCACAACCATTTGGGCTTGGTCCGAGTGGCGGCAGTCCACGCCGGTGACGCCTACACCCAGGGCCTGGCCCAGGCGTTCCGCGACGCCTATCTGGGTTACGGCGGCAAGGTCACCGCATTCCTGGAGGTGGACCCGGAGGCCACCGATCTCTCCGGGGTATTGGCCGAGGTCGCGGCCGGTGCTCCCGAGGGGCTGTTCGTGCCGGTTTCCCGGCCGTTGGCCGACCACGTCGTGCAACAGGCTCGCAGCTTCGACGGCTTGGAGGGGGTGGTGCTGGTGGCCGCCGACTCGGTGTTCAACGTGCCGTTCTTCGAACTTGAGGCCACCAAGGGAATCTTCGTGGCCGGGCCCGACCTCCGTTACGGGGCCAATACCAACCAGGTCACCGGCAAGAGCGCCGAAGAGGTGACGCAGCGGTACATCGACACCACCGGCCAACCCCCGGTGAAGGCGTTCTGGGCCCACTCATACGACGCGGCCACGCTGCTGCTCGAGGCCATTGCGGCCGCATCATGGATCGACGACGGGGTGCTGGTGATCGACCGGGTCGGTATCCGGGAATACCTTGACCATATGGCCGGATTCCGGGGCATCATCGGGGAGATCACCTGCGATGAGTTCGGTGATTGCGGCCCGGGGGCGATGACGATTATCCAGAACCTCGACCCGACCGACGCCTCGGCCTCACTGGACAACGTGGTCTACGAGTACCAGCCGGTTCGAGGCCAGCGGCCCGATCCCGCCGATCACGACTAGGAGTCGAAATCAGCCGACGGCCACGACGACAATGACGAGGGCGATCACCGCGACCAGCACGAAAACGGCCAGCAGCATTGCACCGGGCAGCCGTCGTCCGAAGAGGCGAATGGTCCGTCGCCCCGGAATGGGGGATGCCGGCTCGTTGAGGGGGACTCCCTGGGGGGCGGCCGCGATGCCCGGCGGGTCTATCCCGGTTTGATTCCCGTCGCGGACTTTCTCGGTCCACTTGGTGCCGTTCCACCAGCGAGCCTCATGCCGCCCGAAGGGGTCGGCGTGCCATGAGGCCTTGGGCTCGGGGTTCGCAGCCACCTTGTGCTGAGTCTAACCAGACGGATTGCCAAGTCGCGGGGCACAATGGCGGGCGTGGACGGTCAGGCCCAACTTGTCGAGCTCTTGGCCAAGCAGGAGATCACCGAGTTGCTGTACCGGTATTGCCGGGGGGTGGACCGGCTCGACATGGAGTTGGTCCGCTCGTGCTACCACCCCGACGCCACCGATTCCCACGGCACCTTCCAGGGGACGGTGGACGAGTATTTGGTGTGGAGCGAGCGGCTGCTGCGTCGCTACACCGGATCGGTCCACACGGTGTTGAACGTCTTGGTGGAAGTCGAACCTGAGCCGGTTGTCTCCCCGGATCACGGCACCGTGCGGTGGGCCCGTTCCGAAGCCCACGGCATCGCCCGCCACTGGACTGAAGGAGGACCCCCGGAACTGAACCTGTCGGTGGGCTTCCGCTTTATCGACGATGTGAGTTGGCGCAACGGCGGGCCGTGGCTCATCTCTCGGCGGGTGGCCACCACCGAGTGGGTGCGAGAGGAGCAATTCCGACCGTTCGACGAGCGCTTCCTGCGGGGCAGCCGCGACCGGTCTGATCCGGTTTACGCACCCCGACCCGGCCAATAGGCCGTTTCGCCGACTCGCCACTAGCATCGGCGGGCATGCAAACCGAGAACGTTGAAGTCACCACTGCCGACGGCCCGATGCGGCTGTACGTGGCCCGGCCCGACGGCGAACCGCAGGCCGCGGTCATCGTCATCATGGAGGCCTTCGGGCTGAACGGCCACATTGAGGATGTCACCCGACGGGTGGCGGCCGAGGGCTATCTGGCGGTGGCCCCCGACCTGTATCACCGTTATGAGAACAATCTGGCCGGCTACGACGAGATGGACAAGATCTTCGAGATGATGGGGGGGCTCCTCGACGAGCACTCCCTCATGGACGTGGACGCCGCCCTCGACTACCTGGCCGGCCAGGGGATTTCCTCAACCAAGGTGGGCATCACCGGGTTCTGCATGGGCGGCCGGGTGACGTTCCTCACCGCCATCAGCCGGCCGGTGGGCGCGGCGGTCACCTACTACGGCGGGGCCATCGTCACCGACGGGTTCACGCCGGGCCAGCCCAAGCTCGCCGACCGCCACGGCGATCTCCAGTGTCCGTGGCTGGGTCTGTTCGGCGACCTCGACGGCATGATCCCCGTCGAGGGGGTGGAGCAGCTTCGATCCGACCTCGAGGGCAACGCCCAGCCCACCGAGATCGTGCGTTACGCCGAGGCCGACCACGGATTCCTGTGCGACGAGCGTCCGTCGTACAACGCCGACGCCGCAGCCGACGGATGGTCTCGCATGGCGGCCTGGTTCGGCACGCACCTGTCGTGACCGCCGGCCCAGAGACAATCGGGGTCATCGGCTCGGGGGTGATGGGTTCGGGCATCGCCCAGGTGATGGCCATCGCCGGCCATCCGGTAGTGGCCTACGACCTCGACCCCGACGTGGTGGCCGCAGCCCCCGGTCTGGTGGCCGAGGGCCGCTTCGGCATCCAGGGGGCAGTCGCCCGAGGCAAGATGACCGAGGCCGAGGCTGAGGCCGCGCTGGCCCGGATCGACTTCACCACCGACCGGGATGCGGCTGCGGGGGTCGATGTGATCATCGAGGCGGTTCCCGAACGGCTCGACCTCAAGATCGAGCTGTTCCGCGACCTCGACCGCCAGTGCCCCGAGCACACCATCCTGGCATCCAACTCCAGCGGCTATCCGGTGCAGGCCTTGGCGGTGGCCACCGACCGGGCCGACCGGGTGATCGGCTGGCATTGGGCGTCGCCCCCGCCGGTGATGAGGCTGGCGGAGATCGTGCGGGCCCCCCAGACATCCGATGCCACCACCGACACCATCTGCCGGCTGGCCGCCGCCGCAGGCAAGAACCCCATTGTGATCAAGGACTCGGCCACGAGCTGGGGCTATGTCACCAACCGGGTGTATGGCGCCATGATCCGCGAGGCCAACGCGGTGGTGGCCGAAGGGGTGGCCAGCCGGGCCGAGGTCGACCAGCTCATGGTGGACTGCTTTAGGTGGCCGTCGGGCCCCTACGGCATGGTGTCGGGGGCCACCACCGGTTGGAAGGGCGACAAGAAATAAACCCAGAAGAGAGGTTTCCATGAGGGCAGCACTGCTGGCATCGCCGGCCACGCCGTTGGTGATGGCCGATGTGAATTGCGTTGACCCCGGACCGGGGCAGGTGCGGGTGCAGGTCACCCACTGCGGCCTGTGCCACTCCGATCTGACCATGATCGACGCTCCTGAGATGATGACCCCGATCATCCTGGGCCATGAGGCCGCCGGGGTCGTCGACGCGGTGGGCCCGGGCGTGGGAACGCTGGCGCCGGGCGACCATGTGATGCTGTCGCCGTTCGGGCCGTGTGGGGTGTGCTACTGGTGCGTGCGAGGCGAGACCACGTTGTGCGCGGCGGCGTCTTCCATGTTCATGGGCACCATGCCCGACGGCTCGATTCCGTTCTCGATGGACGGCCAGCCGGTTTTCCGAGGCCTCGGTGTAGCCGGGTTCGGCGAGCTCACCATGGTGGCCGAGTCGGCCGCGGTGAAGATCGATCCTGATGTGCCCTTGGAGGTGGCGGCGGTGATCGGCTGCGCCATCCAGACCGGCGTGGGCGCGGTGCTCAACACCGCCAAGGTGGAAGAGGGGGCCACCGTGCTGGTGATGGGCCTGGGCGGCGTGGGAATGTCGGTGGTGCAGGGGGCCCGCCTGGCCGGGGCGTCGCGCATCTTCGCCTCCGACCCGGTCGCCGAGCGCCGCAACGCGGCAGTGGCCTTCGGGGCCACCGACCTGCTTGATCCGACTGAGACCGACGTGGTGGCCCATGTGCAGGAGGCCACCGGCGGCATCGGGGCCGACTACGCCTTCGACGCCGCCGGCGCCGGCCCGCTGGTGGAAGCCGGATTGGCCGCCACCCGCAACGGCGGCACCACGGTGATGGTGGGCGCTCCCGCCCTGGAGCACACCGTGACCATCAACCCCGCGGTGATGTACCTCACCGCCGAGAAGAAGCTCCTCGGCTGCCTCTACGGCGGCTGCAACTCCCAACGGGAGGTTCCCCGCCTGCTGGCCCTGTGGCAGAACGGCCGCCTCGACCTCGAACCCATGATCACCGCCCGCCGCCCCATCACCGAGATCAACGCCGGCCTCGACGACCTCCGCGCCAGCATCGGCATCCGCACCGTCTTCAACCTGAGCTGACCCCATCGCGGATTAGGCGGGCTAGCTGAGCGACGACTTGTCCGATGGGAGGGGCGTTGCCGCTGGCGAGGGGGTCGAGGGTGAATTCGACTCGGGCGTCGCTGGGGGCACCGGTCCTGCTGCCTGACACGATGGTGGCAGTCAGTTGGCATACCACCCCGTTGTCGGCGGTAAAGGTCACCTGCACGATACCGGTGTCGCGGTCGACGTAGCTCACCTCGCCCAGCTGATGCCCGGCTTCCACTAGCCGGGCGAACACATCACCGGGAGGGAGCAGCAGCGTCATGCTGTCGTCTGCCTTGGCGGTGGCGGAGGGGGCAGGTTGAGGCGGGGGAGTGGGCTTCGGAGCTTGGGGAGCCTCGGCCCCAGCCCGCTGGAGCCAGTGGTAGGCCTCGGTGATGCGGGCCGCCACCGCGGTGCTGCCCCCCGCATCGGGGTGGGCCTGGCGGATCAGCGCCCGGTACGCCCGGTTGATGTCGTCAGCCCGCGCCCCCATCTCCAGCCCCAGCGTCCGCAGCGCCCGCTCCCGGTCCACCCCGCAATCGTAGGGGGTGGAGAAGATCTCAGTTTTCGGCGAGGAACTCCAGGATGGTGGGGTAGGCGGTGGGGTCTTGGGTTAGGAAGATGTGGCCGCCGTTGAAGGTGGCGAGGCGGGCACCGGGGATGCGGTCGCGGAGGAGTTCGCTGTTGCGGAGGGGGGCGATGCCGTCGTGGACGCCGGCGCACACCAGGGTGGGCATGTCGATCTCGCCCAGGCGGTCCACCACGTCGTGGCCCCGGCGGGCTTCGAGCTGCCCGAGGGCGCCGGGGGTGTTGAGGGGCAGGGCGGGGCCGTCGGGACGGGCGGCGGCCACGAACATCTCCACACCGGGGGGCAGCGGGCCGCCCCGCTCATAGCGGGTGTCCATGATCTCCAGCGCCACCTCGCCGCGCTCGTCGGGGTCGAGGTCGGCCAGGGTGTGCAGGGGCCACGAGCTGTAGTCGGGTCCGCCGGGGGAGGTGCAGTTGAGCACCAGCTTGGAGATGCGCCCCGGATGGAGCACGGCCATGTTCATGCCCACCATCCCGCCGAAGCTGGTGCCCACCACCGGCACCGAGTCCCAGCCCAGGAAATCCAAGAAGGCCACGGTGTCGGCGGCGTAGTCGGCCATGGTCCACGGCAGCGCCGGGGTGGAGGTTTGGCCCAGGCCCCGCTGGTCGTAGTGGGCCACGGTGAAGGCCGCGTTGAGGGGGTTCTGGTCGGGGGCGGTCATCCGCAGGTCGCCCCCGCTGCCGCTGATGTTGAGCAGAGGCGGCCCCGACCCGTGCAACTCGAAGTAGAGGCTGATGTCGCGGACTTTGGCTATCGGCACCGGTTCATGATGCCACGTATGGCCCGTATCCACCCTGGGTTTCGCGCCGGCTCTGGGTATCCCTGGGTTGCGAGGTTGCTTGCGAGGTTGCTTGCGGGGGTGTTAGCGTTACGAATAGTGTTGAAAACATAGATTTTATATGAGGGATAGATGATGAGTCGGTTATTGCGTTCGGTGTTGGTTGTGGCTTTGGTGGTTGCTGTGGGGGTTGTGCCTGCGGGTTCGGGTGCTGTGGCGGCGGGTTCGGTGCCGGGGGTTCCTTCGGGGTTGGTGGCGGCGGCCGGTGATGGGAGTGTGACGCTGAGTTGGGATGATCCGTCGGATCCGAGCATCACGGGCTATGAGTTCCGGATGCGGTATGCGGGTGTGGCGTGGGGCGAGTGGGGGTTGGTGGCCGGGGGCGGCTCTGCTGTGTCTCATGTTGTCGATGGGTTGGACAACGGCACGGAGTATCGGTTCAAGGTGCGGGCGGTAAACGGCAGCGGCGCGAGCAAGCCCGCGCCCAGCGCTGCTCCGTGGTTCGTGGCGGCGGTGCCCAAAGCGCCTGCGCCGCCGCCGGCGCCTCCCGCCCGGCCAACCGGGTTGGCTGCGGTGCCGGGTGATGGGAGTGTGACGCTGAGTTGGGATGACCCGTCTGACCCGAGCATCACGGGCTATGAGTTCCGGATGCGGTACGCGGGTGTGGCGTGGGGCGAGTGGAGGTTGGTGGCCGGGGGCGGCTCTGCTGTGTCTCATGTTGTCGATGGGTTGGACAACGGCACGGAGTATCGGTTCAAGGTGCGGGCGGTGAACGGCAGCGGCGCGAGCAAGCCCGCGCCCAGCGCTGCTCCGTGGTTCGTGGCGGCGGTGCCGAACGAGGCGACGGCGGCGCTGACGGTGGCCAACCCGACTCCGGGTGTCGCGTCGATGACGCTGGGTGGCTACAGCGGCCAGTGGCACTACCAAGCGCAGGGGCATATCCCGCCCGATGAGGGCGCGGGCGGTGCTGGGGCGGCTTCTGGTGGGGGCCAGGTTCCGGAGTGTGTGGGTCCGGTTGAGGGCGGCCACGCGGAGATCACGGGGCTGGATCTGAAGGCGGATTACGTGTTTGGGGCGTATTCCGATGGTGGGTGTACGGCGGAGATCGCGTCGGCGAGTTCGCAGTCGTCGGTGGGTCGGCCTGGGTACCCGTTCGAGCAGTACATGGGGCGCACCGACGGGACGCTGCCGGTGCTGTGGCGCAAGTCGGCCACCTCGGGCGTGACCTATGACGTGGTGTACTCCTCTGACGGCGGGGTCAGCTGGGCGCGGGCCGCGACGGGCGTCACGCCGCCGCAATGCACCAAGGATCAGTCCGGGGGGCACAACTGGGCGAACTCGGTGTGCTACACGATCACCGGGCCCGTGGGCGGCTCAGGCAACCGGATGGACAACACCGCGACCTACATCGTCGCGGTGAGAGCCGCCAAGGGGGGCGTGTCGAGCTGGTGGCGGAACTCCGCCCCGCCGATCGACCCGGTGCCCGAGCCGCGGGTCACCGCGTACCCGCTGGCGTGCCCGAGCTCGACCGATTATGTGCTCTACATGTCGTGGGCGAAGCTGCCCGAGTCGGGCACCGGCTTCGAGGTGCGCTACAAGATCGGAAACGGCGCGTGGGTGAATTTGCCCGCCGAGGACTCCAGCACCCCCGACCACCGCAAGGTGCAGGGCGCCGCCCATTCCAACAGCCGCTGGCTGGAGTGGATGGACCAGCTCCCCGCGCAGAACACCTCCTATGAGGTCACCGCCCAGGTGCGCCGCTCCAAGACCTTCAAGGTCGGCCAGACGCTGTACAGCGCATGGGGCGAGCGCACCTTCAACGCCGGCCAGAGCAGCGACGTCAAGCGGCGGTACACCCGCTGCCCCGACGAGCCGACCGAGGTGAGCCAGTCGAGCGCCGCTGGCCCCTCCACCACCGTCGCATGGACGGCCGTCACCGGACCCCACGACTACGACATCCGGTACCGCATCAGCAGCACCGGCACTTGGGCCGACGCCGCGATCGGCCACGCGTCCACCTCCTACACCATCACCGGCCTCGACGCGGACGAGACCTACGACGTCGAGGTGCGCGCCCGGGTATGGGACTCCGCCGCGGCCAGCGACTGGCAGCGTGCCACTGTGGACTACGACGCTGACGACGACAACCTGATCGAGATCAGCACCTTGGCGCAGCTCAACGCCATCAGATGGGACACCGACGGCAACGGACTGGTCACCGGCACCAACCAGAGCAGCTACCGCCTCGCGTTCCCCAACGCCACCGCCTACACGGGCACGCTCGCGATGGGCTGCACCTCCTCCGGCTGCGACGGCTACGAACTCGCCGCCAGCCTCGACTTCGACACCAACGACAGCGACACGGCCGACTCCGGCGACGCCTACTGGAACAGCGGCTCAGGCTGGAACCCCATCGGCGGCTTCAACGCCGAGCTCGACGGCAACGGCAACACCATCAGCAACCTGTTCATCAGCCGCAACCAGTCCAACGTCGGCCTGTTCGCCCGGCTGGGAGGCACAGCAGACATCTCCGAGCTCACACTCGACAATGTGGATGTGAATGCGACGAACACTGGAACAGAGGCACGTGCCGGTGCGTTGGCAGGCGAGCTCGACAGCGGGGCAACAGCCAGCGGGATCTCCGCCAGCGGCGATGTGGACGCCATCTTGGGTGCCGGCGCAACCCAGATCGCCGGTGGCCTGGTCGGACGGAATTTGGGCGACATCTCAGACAGCCGCTCCGATGTCCACGTGCGAGCAACAACGACGAGCTCGGCCCATTCGGCCGTATCTGGTGGCATCGCCGGCAAGAACGAAGGGGATATCGCCACTTCCTACTTCACCGGCTTCCGAGTGGAGGCCGCGAACACTAACAGCGGGACCGGTTACGCAGGCGGCATCGCAGGCGAACAGAGCAGCAGCGGCAGCTCGATCAAGGCTTCCTACTCGACTGGCCAAGTCACCGTGACCGGAGGCAACTTGATTGCTGCCGGAGGCATCGTCGGCAACATGGCCGCAGGGACGGTGGAAGCCGTGTATGCCACCGGTCAAGTCTACAAGGGCCTAACGAATCCGAACGATAAAACGAGGTTCCACGGCGTCATCGGGCACAAGGAGAGCGGCACCACCGTCGCCTACTCCTACTATGACAGCACGAAGGTCACCCACAGCGACACGGGCACAGGCAGGGGGGAAGGCAAGACCACCACAGAGCTCCAGACGCCCACCGACTACACCGGCATCTACGCCGACTGGAATCTCGACCTCGACGGCGATGGCACAAACGACGACCCGTGGAACTTCGGGACCGCCAGCGATTACCCCGTGCTCAAGTAGGCGCCGGCAGTGCCCACCGCCGTGCCGAACTAGGGCTGGCAGGAAATGGCGGATATTGGCGGGACGATCAGGGTGATATAGCCTTATATGTTGGATCAATGATTCTTGTATGGGGAAACAATAACGATGTTGCTTTCAAGATTGCTTCGGGCGGTGGTTGCGTTGGCCGTGATGGCGGCGGGGATCGTCGCCTTGACGGGTCCGACCGGGGCGCAATCTCAGCTTGACGCGCCCGAGACGCCGGCGTCGGTGTCGTTGAGCCGGGCCGACGGCACGGTGACCGCCGTGTGGCCGGCGGCGGCTCGTGCGACGAGTTATCACGTCACGTATTCCAGCAACGGCAAGGCGTCGTGGCAGCTTGCCGCGTTGGATCACCCCGCGGTTGAGGGGGAGAACTCGATCACCATCGACGACGCCGACAACGCCAAGACCTACGTCGTGGCGGTGCGGGCCCGCAACGAGACCGGCGGCAGCGGCTGGCGGAACTCTGCGGCGGCCGGCCCCTACACCCCGCCCGACACGACCCCTGCGCCTTCGACCCCGTCGTCGGTGTCGTTGAGCCGTGCTGACGGCACGGTCACGGCTGTGTGGCCGGCGGCGGCTCATGCGACGAGTTATCACGTCACGTATTCCAGTAACGGCAAGGCGTCGTGGCAGCTTGCTGCGTTGGATCATCCCGCGGTTGAGGGGGAGAACTCGATCACGATCGAGGGCGCTGACAACGCGAAGACCTACGTCGTGGCGGTGCGGGCCCGCAACGAGACCGGCGGCAGCGGCTGGCGGAACTCCGCGGCGGCCGGTCCTTACACGCCCCCGCCGCCGACGCTGGTCGCCGATGAGGCCACCGAGACCACCATCACGATGACGTTGGACAACTACAGCGGCCAGTGGTGGTACCGCGCTGATGAGGCCTCCGGCGGAGGAGGCGCGGGCGCAGCCGGCGCGGGTGCGGGCGCGGCGTCGGGCCAGTCGGGCTGCAACGGCCCGGTGAGCGGCGCGCAGGCCACCGCCAGCGGCCTCGATCCCGACACGAACTACACGCTGGGCGCTTACGCCAACGCCCAGTGCAGCGGCGGGGCGATCGCCGCGGGCGCCCAGATGGCCACGATGCCGGTAGCGCCGGGTCAGATCGACAAGCCCGAGGTCGAGCCGAAGAGGGGCAGCTTCAAGGTGTCGTGGAACATCCCGACGGGCACCGTGACGGTGATTCAGATCCAGTGGCGGCGCTGCATGGTGACCTGGAACGTTCCGACCGGCGTCCATACCAACGACATCACCGTGCCGTGCCTCGGCTGGGCGCCGTGGGAGCGGCGCACGATCGACGACCGCGATAGCAACCTGACCGGGGCCCCGTACTCCGATTCCACGTCCAAGATCGTCTCCGACTACATCTGGAACGGCAACCGCTACCAGGCACGCGTGCGCGCCTCGCACACCACCAACACCGGCGGCAACTGGAGGACCAGCTGGAGCCCGTGGTCTGAGCCGTCCGACGACGTGTGGCCCAACCCGCAGCCGCCCTCCGCGCCCACCATCACCTCGGTGTCGGCAGAGGCGGAACTGGAAGGCAACAAAGCGCTGCGGGTGAGCTGGACCGCGCCCACCAGCGACATCGCAGATACCGGCGATCTGGAGTACTACAACCTGCGCTGGTGCCCCGACAGCACCGGCTGCGACCAGGACAGCGAGTGGACTCAGGTCGCGGGCAACGGCGTTCCCCATGTTGAGGGCACCGCCACCTACTCCACCATCGTCGCCGATTCCCGGCTGGCCGGCGCCACGCTGTATCAGGTCCAGGTGCGCGCCATCAGCGACGCTTGGAACAACTCGCACAAGACGGCGGACTGGTGGAGGCTGGGTGGCGATTGGTCGGCATCGGTCACGGCGTCTCCGACGGCGCCCGCGGCGCCGACCGGTTTCAAGGCCGCCGTCGGCGACCTCGACGCCACACTCAGCTGGGGCGACCCCGACAACGCCGCCATCACCGGCTACCAGTACCAGGTGAACCACAACGCCACCTCCACCGGCCGCTTCAAGGGCTGGAGCGGCTGGACTGACCTCCCCAACAGCGACGCCGCCACCACCTCGCACACCTTCAGCGGCCTCGCCTTCCAACGTGAGTACCGCTACCAACTGCGCGCCGTCGACGCCGTCGGCCCAAGCGCCGCTGCCCCCAACGCCGCCCCCTGGTACGCACAGGCCGCCATGCCCGGCCCGAGCGACCGCAGGCCCTCCCAAGACTTCGACACCCTCAGCGGCGCAGGCAACACGTTCCCCTACGACATCTGGTCTGACGGCACCACCATGTGGGCCGTCGACTCGTACGACGACAAGATCTACGCGTACAAGATGTCGGACAAGTCCAGAGACCTCGCCAAGGACTTCGACACCCTCAGCGCCGCAAACAACACGGAGCCCCAAGGCATCTGGTCTGACGGCACCACCATGTGGGTCGCCGACTCGTACGACGACAAGATCTACGCGTACAACATGTCGACCAAGGACAGGGACTCGGCCAAAGACTTCGACACCCTCAGCGCCGCAAACAACACGGCGCCCCAAGGCATCTGGTCTGACGGCACCACCATGTGGGTCGCCGACTTGGTCGACGACAAGATCTACGCGTACAACATGTCGACCAAGGACAGGGACTCGGCCAAGGACTTCGACACCCTCAGCGCCGCAAACAACACGAAAACCGGCGGCATGTGGTCTGACGGCACCACCATGTGGGTCGCCGACTGGGGCGACGGCAAGATCTATGCGTACAAGATGTCGGACAAGTCCAGAGACTCGGCCAAGGACTTCGACACCCTCAGCGCCGCGGGCAACAACGATCCTTACGGCATCTGGTCTGACGGCACCACCATGTGGGTCGCCGACTGGGGCGACGACAAGCTCTACGCGTACTGGGGTTACTCGCCGCTGACGGTGAGCGATGTCACGGCGTCGTCGGCCACGCTGACGGTCGGCGGGCACACCGGCGACTGGTGGATCAAGCAGACTGCTCCTCACGTGCGGCCCTGCACGGCAGGCGAGGCCGACTATTCCCACGCGCTCAGCAGGCTCACCACTGGCAGGGAGTACACCTACAAGGCGTACAGCGCCTCGGGTTGCGGCAGCGGCACTGAGCTTGCCAGCGCCACCTTCACCACCAAGGCCCCAGGCGACCGCAACCCCGCTCGGGATTTTGGCACCCTCATCGGCCCCAATAGCCCCGATAACACGCATCCCAGGGGCATCTGGTCTGATGGCACCACCATGTGGGTCGCCGACAGCAACGCCAACAAGCTCTACTCGTACCAGCTGTCGGACGGCAGCTACGACGACAGCAAGGACATCGCCCTCGATGCCGAAAACGCGAGTGCAGGCGGCATCTGGTCTGACGGCACCACCATGTGGGTCACCGACACCGGCGACAGCCATATCTACGCGTACAACATAACGAACAAAACTAGGGACGGAGGCAAAGAATTCACCAGCGCCGCCCTCAGCGCGACAGGAAACGATAATCCGGACGGCATCTGGTCCGACGGCACCACTATGTGGGTGTACGACTACGTGGATGAAAAGCTCTATTCGTACACGCTGTCGGACCGGTCCTACGACGGCAGCAAAGACATCGGCGTCCCAGCCGTTAGCGACGGATGGGGATACGGCATGTGGTCCGACGGCGGCACTGTGTGGATCGTCGACGCCTCAGCCGACAAGCTCATCGCTTACTCATTGACGACCGGATACAGAGAGGAACACAACGATGTGGCCTTCCCGTCCGGCTTCCAGTTCGACGCCTGGTCTGACGGCACGACTATGTGGGTCAGCGACGCTGGCAACCAGAATATCTTCGCGTACTACGGCTTCCCGGCGCTGGCGGCGGGCGATGTCGCCGTCAACTCGGCGACGGTGACGCTCTCCGGGCATGCCGGCGATTGGTGGGTCAAGCAGACCTCGCCCACCGCGGGAACCTGCACTGCGGGCGAGAGCGACTACTCCCACGCCCTCAGCGGCCTCACCAGAGACACGGAATACACCTACAAGGCGTACAGCGGCTCCGGCTGCAGCGGCCCCGATGAGATCGCGAGCGCCACGTTCGCCACCTTGGGGGTGGGCGAATACAACGCAGCCCAGGACTTCGACACGCTCTCCGGTGCAAGCAACGGGAATCCCCGCGGCATGTGGTCCGACGGCACCACCATGTGGGTGGCGGACCTCACTGACCAAAAGATTTACGCCTACAAGGTGTCGGACATGTCCCGCGACGCCTCCAAGGACTTCGACACGCTCAGCGGTGCAAGCAACGAGAATCCGAGCGGCATCTGGTCGGACGGAACCACCATGTGGGTCGCCGACACGGCCGACAAGAAGCTCTACGCCTACAGCATGACGAGCAAGAATTACGACTCTTCCAAAGACATCGCGCTGGACACAGACAACGCTCTCCCAGGCGGCCTGTGGTCCGACGGAACCACCATGTGGGTCGTCGACACGTCCGACGACAGCATCTTCGCCTACACGATGTCCACCAAAGCCCGCGACACCTCCAAGGGTTTCGGTGTCCGCGGCCAGGGCCTCGACAAGCCTTGGGGCATCTGGTCTGACGGCACGATCATGTGGGTCGCCGACCGGGAGGACGACAAAGTCTACGCCTTCGACATTGCGAACAAGTCGCACTACCCGCCCAAGGACTTCGACACGCTCGGCGCGGCGGGCAACAACCATCCCAGCGGCATGTGGTCCGACGGCGAGACCATGTGGGTGGCCGACACCGCCGACGGCAAGATCTACGGCTACTACGCCTACCCGACGCTGCGGGCGAGCAATGTCGCTGCCGCCTCGGCCACGCTGACGCTCGTCGGGCACACCGGCAGCTGGTGGATCAAGCAGGCATCGCCCACCGCGGGCGACTGCACCGCAGGCGAGAGCGACTATTCCCACGCGCTCACCAGCCTCACCGTCAGCACGGACTACGCGTTCGAGGCGTACAGCAAAGCCGGCTGCAACAGCGCCGACCTGATCGCCGCCGCCACCTTCACCACGCCGGCGTCCTGAGGCCGCCGCCACCTCCGAAGACAACGACGACCCCAACGGAATCTGGTCTAACGGCACCACCATGTGGGTTGCCGACTACGTCGACAACAAGCTCTACGCGTACAACTTGTCGACCAAGTCCAGAGACTCCTCCAAGGACATCAACACTCCCCGAGCCGCTGGCAACGAGGCGCCCTACAGCATGTGGTCCGACGGCACCACCATGTGGGTCTTGGACAGCGGGAACGCCGGCGACGACAAGATCTACGCCTACGACGCCCCCTAGTCGCCTGTCGCGGTAGTGGAATACTGCGGCGCGTTCGGTTTGGCTGTATATGCGTAGGTCGCGCACCGCTGGGAGGGGAGTGTCGAGCCATCCAGTGACTACGCGTGTTGAAGATTCATCATAGCGCGATATGAAAATGATTCGTTGCGCGTTCTGTAAGAAATCCTAACCGAGGAATGCGGGGCTGGTGGCCTCGTCGCCCAGCACCACCGCGACTTTCAACGTGTCGCCCACCGGGTTCACCGGCTCATCTTTGAAGGGGAGGCGGAGGGGGATAGCATTATGGAGATGTCGAACACATCTTTTTTGTGTGAGGACGGCATGATGTCTCGGTTCCTGCGCTCGGTGTTGGTTGTGGCTTTGGTGGCGGCTGTGGGGGTTGTGCCTGCGGGTTCGGGTGCTGTGGCGGCGGGTTCGGTGCCGGGGGTTCCTTCGGGGCTGGTGGCGGCGCCGGGTGATGGGAGTGTGGCGCTGAGCTGGGATGATCCGTCTGATCCGAGCATCACGGGCTATGAGTTCCGGGTGCGGTATGCGGGTGTGGCGTGGGGCGAGTGGGGGTTGGTGGCCGGGGGCGGCTCGGCTGTGTCTCATGTTGTCGATGGGTTGGACAACGGTGTGGAGTATCGGTTCAAGGTGCGGGCGGTGAACGGCAGCGGCGCGAGCAAGCCCGCGCCCAGCGCTGCTCCGTGGTTTGTGGCGGCGGTGCCCAAAGCGCCTGCGCCGCCGCCGGCGCCTCCCGCCCGGCCAACCGGGTTGGTGGCGGCGCCGGGTGATGGGAGTGTGACGCTGAGTTGGGATGATCCGTCGGATTCGTCGGTCACGGGCTATGAGTTCCGGATGCGGTATGCGGGTGTGGCGTGGGGCGAGTGGGGGTTGGTGGCCGGGGGCGGCTCTGCTGTGTCTCATGTTGTCGATGGGTTGGACAACGGCACGGAGTATCGGTTCAAGGTGCGGGCGCGGGGCCCGGGCGGTCACAGCAAGCCCGCGCCGGCGGGTGCGCCGTGGTTTGTGGCGGCGGTTCCGAACGAGGCGACGGCGGCGCTGACGGTGCTCAATCCCACTCCGGGTGTCGCGTCGATGACGCTGGGCGGCCACAGCGGCCAGTGGTACTACCAGGCGCAAGGGCACATCCCGCCTGACGGCGGCGGGAGCGGCGCTGCTGGCGCAGCGGGCGGTGCTGGTGCCAGCCAGGTTCCGGAGTGTGTGGGTCCGGTTGAGGGCGGCCACGCGGAGATCACGGGGCTGGATCTGAAGGCGGATTACGTGTTCGGGGCGTATTCCGATGGTGGGTGTACGGCGGAGATCGCGTCGGCGAGTTCGCAGTCGTCGGTGGATCGGCCGGGGTACCCGTTCGAGCAGTACTACGGTCGCACCGACGGGACGCTGCCGGTGTTGTGGCGCAAGTCGGCCACGTCGGGCGTGACCTATGACGTGGTGTACTCCTCTGACGGCGGGGTCAGCTGGGCGCGGGCAGCGACGGGCGTCACGCCGCCGCAATGCACCAAGGATCAGTCCGGGGGGCACAACTGGGCGAACTCGGTGTGCTACACGATCACCGGGCCCGTGGGCGGCTCAGGCAACCGGATGGACAACACCGCGAGCTACATCGTGGGGGTGCGGGCCTCCAAGGGGGGCGTGTCGAGCTGGTGGCGGAACTCCGCCCCGCCGATCGACCCGGTGCCCGAGCCGCGGGTCACCGCGTACCCGCTGGCGTGCCCGAGCTCGACCGATTATGTGCTCTACATGAGCTGGGCGAAGCTGCCCGAGTCGGGCACCGGCTTCGAGGTGCGCTACAAGATCGGAAACGGCGCGTGGGTGAATTTGCCCGCCGAGGACTCCAGCACGCCCGACCACCGCAAGGTGCAGGGCGCCGCCCATTCCAACAGCCGCTGGCTGGAGTGGATGGACCAGCTCCCCGCGCAGAACACCTCCTATGAGGTCACCGCCCAGGTGCGCCGCTCCAAGACCTTCAAGGTCGGCCAGACGCTGTACAGCGAATGGGGCGAACAGACCTTCAACGCCGGCCAGAGCAGCGACGTCAAGCGACGATACACCCGCTGCCCGAACCCGCCTGCCAACGTCCGCAAGACTGCCGCCACACCCAACTCGATGACCGTGGCGTGGAACGTCGTGACAGGCCCTCACGACTACGACATCAGGTACCGCATCAGCAACACCAGCAACTGGACCACCGCCGAGACCGGCCACGCGTCCACCTCCTATACCATCACCGGCCTCGACAACACCAAAACCTACGATGTCGCAGTCCGAGCCCGAGTTTGGGACACTGCCGCGGCCTCTAGCTGGACCACCCTTTCCACCCCTGTAGTAACCAAGCCTTTCGCTCCGGTGCTGAAGGTGGCCCCCGGCGAGAAGGGGAGCGGGAAGCTGACACTCAGTGCGACGCTGACCACGAACAACGGTGCGCCGATCACCAAGTGGCAGTACCGGCGCAAGACGGGCGCCAGCACCTACGGGAATTGGACTGATATCGCCAATGCGTCGGGGTTGACGCTTTCCCATGTGCTGTCGGGGTTGACCGTCGGCACCAGCTACACCTACCAGGTGCGAGCCCAGAACTCCGCGAGCTGGAGCGACCCGAGCAGCGATGCCACGTCCACGCCGGTAAACGTACCGGGCACCCCCACCAACCTCTACGGGTACAGCAACCGGAATGGCTATGTGGCCGTCACCGCCCAGGTTGCCAGCAGTGGGCCGGACATCATCCGCTGGGAGTACAAGCAGAGGCTCACCACTGGCGGGACGTTCGGTACCGAGTGGACGGCTATATCTACGGTGTCGGACAACGACTGGTACCTCGACCAGCGGTTGACCGGGCTGACGAACGGCACGAGCTACACCTTCAAGGTGCGGGCGGTCTCCGCTGCCGGGCCGGGGCCGGAGAGCAGCGAGTTCTCAGGGACCCCCAAGCAGGGGGCGCAAGCACCCAAGGCGGTGCTGAGCCTGTCGCCGTCAGCGGTCGCAGAGGGTGGAACGGTCACGGTCACAGCGTCGTTCCCCACGGCCACCAATTCGGTTACCGACACCACCATCACGGTTTCGGCGGCAGCGTCCACGGCTGGCGCGGACGATTACACGCTGAGCCAGAACACCACGCTGACGATCCCGGCCTACACCCAGTCGAGCACCGGCACGGTCACCATCGCCACCACCGGCGACTCGCTCGACGAGGACAACGAGACGCTCACGGTATCGGCCACCGCGACGAGCACCAACGGAGGCCAGGGAGTGCGCCAGCCCGACAGCGTGACGCTGACCATCAACGACAACGACACCAGTTCCGTGGTGCTGTCAAAGTCGAATCTGGCGATGACCGAGGGCGACACCAACGGCACCTACACCGTTCGGCTCGGCTCCAAGCCCACTCACAGCGTGACGGTGACCCCGACCAGCGCCGACACCGCGGCGGTGAGGGTCAGCCCGCCCTCGCTCACCTTCACCACCTCCAGCTGGAATACCGCCCAAGCGGTCACGGTGACCGCCGTGCATGATTCCGACGGAGACGACGAGAACGTCAACATCTCCCACAGCGTGAGCAGCACCGACAGCAAATACAACAGCCTCACGGCATCGACGCTGACCGTGGCGGTCACCGACGACGAATACCCGGGAGCGCCTGCCGCCCCCACCTGGGTGCCGGGGGCCACATCGCTTGACGTGTCGTGGTCGGCGCCGTCTTACGCGGGCAGCAGCAACGCCACCATCGCCGGCTACGAAGTCCGATATCGGCAGGCCAGCACCTCGACGTGGACCACCGTCACGCCCTCGCCCGCCACCTCCACCACCGCAACGATCTCCAGCCTGACGGTGGGCAACTCCTACGAACTTCAGGTTCGGGCCAAGAACAACGGCAACTTCTGGGGGCCGTGGTCGTCAACAAGCGACGGTGCCTATCCCGGCGCTCCCACCATGCCGACCTCGCTGACTGTGACACCAGGCAACCAGAAGCTGACGGCGACTTGGGGCGATCCCAGCCAACTCAACGGGGCCACCATTCTGTTTTGGCAGTTTGTCTACAAGTGCGGGAGCTCTCCCGAGACCTCCTCCTCTGTGTTTGTGAAGACAGTGGAGCTCACCGGCTTGACAAACGGCGTCTCCTGTGAGGTGAGGGTCGCCGCCTTGGCGCAGACCAGTGGAGGAAGCTACGTGTTCAGCGCGCGAGCCACCGCCACCGCCACTCCGACGTCGTAGGGCTGGTCGGCTGGGGGTCGGCTGGGGGCATGCGGCAGCCGACTCGTGACAACAGCGTTAGCAGCGCTGGTGCTTATGGTTGACCTGCAAGGATCCTTGGCAGTTGCTCCTGTTTGAGAGTAATTTCTTGCATTCCTGGTAGGGTGTTTGAATGGCGAAGTCGGAAACCGCTGCCGCAAGGGACTGGATTGTCGGCCTTGAGCCGGGAACCTGGTTCTGGAGCAAGGAGATTCCCGGGCGCTCTGAGATCACCGGCCCTGTGCTGTCTCGGCTGTATGCCAACAAGGCGAATGGCATCTGGAAGCTGGGCCGCGGCCTGTACTGGCGGGGCTGCCCTGAGGGCCACGAGTACTTCGGGATGTGGCCGGACTTCGAGGTCGGGGCCATGATGCTCGCGGGCCCCGGCGCCGGCCTCGCCGGCTGGTCTGCCCTCCATACTCTCGGTTGGACGCTCCAGCGGCCGGCCAAGAGCTTTATTTGTGTTTTGGGCAGGGCACCGAGCCCGCCGGACGTAAGCGTTGTCTATGCGCCCAGCAAGAATGCGTGCCGGGCCGAACTGAACTGGACCGAGGTGACGGTGTTGGAGGCAGTAGCGCTCCATTGGATGAGCGAGGAGCCCTGGCACGAATGCCTTGACAGTATCCGCGACCGTTCCTATGCCAACCGGCTCAGATGGGACTCGACGATACGCCCAGAGAAGCTGCAATGGGCCGCCGAGGCGGAGCAGGATGCAACCGTCGAAACCCTGTACATGGTGGATGATTTGTCCCTGGCGATGGCCACACTGGCTGAGGCCGTCTAATGGACGGAGGAGACGGGGAGGGCACCGCCCCCTTAGATGCTGCGCCCCAGGTGCCCACTGGTGTCGGTGCGGGTGCCCGAGGGCTTGCAGGCAGTCCGTCGGACTTCATCAGCTTGGCCTTGGACACGGTGTCTGGCCTCGGCATTCCTCGTGATTACGTCGTGCGGGACTATTGGATTTCTTCGTGCCTTTACCACATCTTCGAGTCTGGATCGTCAATGGACATGCGCGCCTACAAGGAGGTCGATGGTGAAAGCCAGGAAAGCGCTATATGCATCTTCACAGGGGGGACGGCATTGGTTGCTGCGTGGGACATCACCGAGCGATACTCCGACGATCTGGACATCCTCGCCGGCAGCCTGAGCACCGACATCTCCAGAGAGGCTCGTAGGAAGGCCAGGTCGGAGTTCTCCAAGTGGATCGCGCACCCCCTTGGCTTTACCGACCAGGATGTCGAATTGCATGACAGCCGCACGAGTGATTACCGGCAAATGCGGCTGCCGATCGGCGGCGAGTCGAGGTACTTGAAGGTAGAAATCGTCTCCGAGGACGTGGAGCATGATCTCTACGAGCAGCGTCCCATCATCTCGCTCATGGGGCGGTTCGCCTCCGATCACCAGCGGAGCCAGTACCCGGAACTCGGCGGCTTCAACCTCCCATGCACCGTGCCTGCTTACACAGCGACGAACAAGCTCGACGCCCTGCACCGCAGAGCTGCCAAGGGGGATTTTGGGAGCCTCGGGACCAGAGTCCGCGACCTATACGACCTCGCCCGGATCGCAGCCTCAGAATATGGCGATGCCGCTCGGGCTCAGATTCCGGCTCACGCAGAACGCGCATCCCGGTCCTTCGGACGCGGTAGCGATGCAGTGCCGCGGCCAGCCTCCGGCTACGCGGCCAGCCTGATCTTCAGAGACGGATCAAAGGCCCAAAAGGCGCTGAAAGAGGCCTACCCACGACTTGCCGCCTTCGTGTGGGGCGATCTGCCGCCGTTTGACGAGGCGCTGGAGTTGGCCGCCAGCCTCGACGACCAGCGCTGATTGCGGCAGCACCCTGGTGTCGGGGCGGGGGGGGTTAGACGAAGGCGGAGGCGAAGACCAGGGAGACGATGGTCATCACCTTGATGAGGATGTTCATCGACGGGCCGGAGGTGTCTTTGAAGGGGTCGCCCACGGTGTCGCCGACGACGGCGGCCTTGTGGGGCTCGGAGCCCTTGCCGCCGTGGGCGCCGGCTTCGATGTACTTCTTGGCGTTGTCCCAGGCGCCGCCGGCGTTGGCCATGAAGATGGCCAGGGCGAAGCCGGTCACCAGGGCACCGGCCAAAAAGCCGCCGAGAGTGTCCACGTCGATGAAGCCCAGAATCAGGGGCACGGCCACGGCCAGGGCGCCGGGCACCAGCATCTCCCGCAGGGAGGCCTGGGTGGAGATGGCCACACAGCGCGACGAGTCGGGATGGACCCCTTCGGCACCCTCGCGCAGGCCGGGAATCTCCCGGAACTGGCGGCGCACCTCCTCGATCATCTTGTTGGCGGCCCGGCCCACGGCGTCGATGGTCAGCGCGGCGAACAGGAAGGGCAGCATGGCGCCGAGGAAGAGGCCGATAAATACGTCAACCTGGCCCACATCGAGCGACAGCGAGAAGCCGGGGTCTTCTAGCTGGAGGGCCACTTCGAATGTCTTGAACAGGGCCAGGGCGGTGAGGGCGGCGGAGCCCACCGCGAAGCCTTTGGCGATGGCCGCGGTGGTGTTGCCCAGCGAGTCGAGGGCGTCGGTCACCTCCCGCACCTTGGGATCGAGCTCGGACATCTCGGCGATGCCTCCGGCGTTGTCGGCGATGGGGCCGTAGGCGTCCACCGACACCACCACGCCGGTGGTGGCCAGCATCCCGATGGCGGCCACCGCGATGCCATAGATGCCCGCGCCGGTGGTGTCGCCCAGCGTCTGCTGACCGCCCCAGTAGGCCACCAGCACACCGGCGCCGATCAGAATCACCGAAGCGGCCACTGACACCATGCCCGCGCTGATGCCCGACAGCACCGTGGTGGCCGGGCCGGTTTCGGACTGCTGGGCGATCTTGCGGACGGGGGCGTAGTGGTCGCTGGTCCATATCTCGGCCACCTTGCCGATGGCCCAGCCCACTGCGAGGCCGCCGATCACCGAGATGGGCAGGCCCCACCAACCCTCGAATTCGTCGCCGGTGAAGAACCACAGGCCGATCAGAATCGTGCCCACCACGGTGAGGCCCATGGCCACGTTGGTGCCCATGTGAAGCTGGCGCGACAGGCTCTTCACGTCGGCGCTGGCGCTGCCCCGCACCGCGAACGAGCCGATGATGGCGGCCAGCATTCCCACGAAGGCCACGGCCAGCGGGAACATGAGCTGGGCCAGGCCGATGTCGTCACCGGTGGCCTCGCCGCCGGCCACCGCGAAGGAGAAGGCGGTCAGGGCGATAGGGGCGATGATCGAGCCGCTGTAGCTCTCGAACAGGTCGGCGCCCATGCCGGCCACGTCGCCCACGTTGTCGCCCACGTTGTCGGCGATAGTGGCCGGGTTGCGGGGATCGTCCTCGGGGATGCCGGCCTCCACCTTGCCCACCAAATCGGCCCCTACGTCGGCGGCCTTGGTGTAGATGCCGCCACCGACACGGGAGAACAGGGCGATGGAGCTGGCCCCCAGCCCGAAGGCGGTGAAGATCTCGAACGGGTCGTCCACGCTCAGCCACTCCACGAACAGCAGGTAGGTGAAGGCCAGGCCCAAAAGGCTCAGCCCGGCCACCGAGAAGCCCATGACCGCGCCGCCCCGAAAGGCCAGCGGAAGGGCTTTGGCCGGGCCTTCGGTGGCGGCCTGGGTGGTGCGGGCGTTGGCCATGGTGGCCACCGTCATGCCCACATACCCGGCCCCGGCGGAGAGCACCGCGCCCAGGATGTAGCTGATGAAGGTGAGCTCTACCCCGGTGAGCAGGGGAATCAAGATGGCCATGATGACCACGAACCCGGCCACCCAGGTGTACTCCTGCTTGAGGAAGGCCCTCGCGCCGGACTGGATCTCGTTCATGAGGTGGACCATGCGGTCGTTGCCCGGCGGGGCGGCTTTCACGAGCCGGTAGAAGAAGAAGGCGAGGACGAGCGCGAGAATCGCGCTCAGTCCGGCAAGGTACGGTACGGCGTCCACGTTGACCCCCTGTTTGAGATAACCAGACGAAGCTAGCCAGCGAAAATATGCCCTGCCAAGGTTGCCATTTGGGATAACCGATTTCGGGTCATTGGCGATAATCTGGAGCAGTGGCGAGCCTCAGCCGGATGCGAACCGAAGCCCGGGCGGCCCGTCGCTCCTACCCCGATCCCCAAAGGGCGGCTCGGGCGGTTGCCAATGCGGTGACCTCGCTCGGATGGCTCGACGGAGCCCGGCGGGTTTCGGCCACGATGGCCGACGACGGCGAGCTCGACCCAGCCCCGCTGGTAACCGCCTGTCGGCTGCGGGGCATCGACGTGTACTTCCCGGTGATGCGCGATCCCGCCCCCATCCAGTTCGCCCCCGCGGGCCCCGACACCCCGTTTGTGCCCAACCGCTTTGGGATTCCCGAGCCCGATGTCGACCCCGAGTTGCTGGTGTCGGCCCGGGAGCTCGACGTGGTGTTGGCCCCGATGGTGGTGTTCGACGCCGCCGGCCATCGGGCGGGGCGGGGCCAGGGGTACTACGACCGGGCGCTGTCGTTCTTGCTGAACGGCCCCCGTCCGGCCAAGCCGCTGGTGGTGGGTTTGGCCTATGAGTTGCAACTGGTTGACGGGGTGCCCTCGCATCCCGGCGACGTGACCATGGACGCGGTGGTGACCGAGGAGCGGGTGAGGGTGTTCAGCTCGGCTCTGTCACGCCGGGCCAGAGCGTGATGGTCGCCGGAGCCCCAACCTCGGGGAGTGCTCGCACCCTCCCGGATTTTCAGTAAGGATGTAGCGGTGCGCATCGTGGTCGTGGGTGCTGGCGAGGTGGGTTCCTACGTCGCTCAGATCCTGAGCGAAGAGGGCAACACGGTGGCGGTGGTGGAGCTGGACGCCAAGACCCTGCACGACCTGGCCGAGGACCTCGATGTGCTGGCGGTGGAAGGCAGCGGTTCCCATCCCCACATCCTGCGGGAGGCGGGCATCCGCAAGGCCGATCTGCTGGTGGCGGTCACCGCCAGCGACGAGGTGAATCTGGTGGCCTGTTTGTTGGCCAAACAGCACGGGGTGGGGCGCACCATCGCCCGCATTCAGTCGCGCAATCTACGGGAGAAGGACGCCCGGGAGCTGCGGGAGGCGATGCAGGCTGACACCATCATCGATCCCGACGAGGAGACCGCCCTCGAGATCATGGACCTCCTGTCGTACCCGGGGGCCACCGACGTGAACGTGATGGCCGGTGGCGAAGTGGTGGTGGTGGGGGCCAAGCTCACCCCCGACGCCCCCTGGGTACACCGGCGGTTGGTGGACATCGCCGAGGAGTACGAGCCCGACTGGGACTTCCTGGTGGCGGTGATCACCCGAGCGGGCGAGACCCGGATACCCCGGGCCGACACCACGTTGGAGGCGGGCGACCTTCTGCGGGTGGTGTGCAAGCGGCGAGCCCGGGGGACGCTGTTGCCGCTGTTGGGCTTGGCGCCGGGCACCCACCGCCGGGTGATGCTGTTGGGCGGGGGCCGGACGGCCGAGATCGTGGCCCGCCAGCTGAGCGAGCGCCATGCCGAGGTGGTGCTCATCGAGCGGAATCTGGAGCGGGCCCAGAAGCTGAGCGTGGAGCTCGACGCGGTGCTGGTGATCCATGGCGACATCACCGACGCCGAGTTGCTGGAGTCGGAGGACGTCGGCAAGTTCGACGCGGTGATCGCTCTCACCGGCAAGGACGACGCCAACATCCTGGCCTGTCTGTACGCCAAGTCGATGGGGGCCAGTGAGACCATCGCCGTGCTGCACAACCTGGCGCTGCGCACGCTGCTGCGGGATGTGGGCATCGACGTGGCCCTGTCGCCCCGCACGGCCAGCGCCAACGGCGTGCTCCGCTACGTGCGCGGCGAGGTGGCCCAGGTGGCCACTTACCTGTCAGGCGACTTCGAGGTGATCGAGGCCGAGATCAAGGCGGGGTCGGCGGCCGATGGCGCGGTGGTGAATGATCTGGGCCTGCCCAAGGATGTGCTCATCGGCGCCTATGTGCGCGACGGCAAGGCGCAGATCGGCCGGGGCCGCAGCCAGCTCCGGTGCCGCGATCACATTGTGGTCTTCGCCCGGCCCGACACGGTGGACGAAGTGAAGCGCTTCTTCGGGTGAGCCGCCGATGAGCGACCCGTCTCGGGTTCGCTTCCCCTGGCACCGCTCCGCGGTCAGGGTGCTGACCACCGTGGTGGGCACCGCAGCCTCTCTGGTGGTGGTCTCGGCCATTGTCTACCTGCTTTCCGGGGAGGTGGATTGCGTTGACGATGCCTTTTTCGAGTCGGTGGCCGGATTCACCACCACCTCGCTCACGGTGGTCGACCCCGAGGGGCTTCCCGCCTGGCTGCTCTCGTGGCGAGCGGCCACGCAGTGGCTGGGGGGTGCCGGCGCCTTGGTGTTCGCCCTGGTGGTGGTGCCCACGTTCGGCGGCCAGCGTCGGCTCAGCGAGGTGGCCGAGGGACGGGGGCGGAGGGCGGTGCTGGCCAGTACGTGGTCTCACACCGCCCGCCGAGTGGTGTTGGCCTATTCGGGGTTCACCGCGGTGGTCATTGTCGCCTACCTGCTGGCCGGCATGGGCGTATTCGATGCGGCCACCCTCGGCCTCACCACTGCCTCCACCGGCGGATTCGCCAACTACCGGGACTCGTTCGCCCATTTCGACTCGTCGGCCATCGAGTGGGTAGCGGCGTGGGCCATGGGGCTGGCCGGAACGTCGGTGGCCGCGTTGGTGTGGCTGGTGCGGGGGCAAGTGCAGGCCCTGTGGAGATCGACGGAGCTGAAGCTCTACGCCGGCCTGGTGCTGGTGTCGACGGTGCTGGTCGCGGCTTGGACGTGGACCGACACCGGCGGGGGGGCAGACACCATCCGAGAGTCTTTTTTCGCGGTGACCTCGTCGATCAGCACCACCGGCTTCCGGGTGGCCGATTGGGGCCACTGGGTGGCCGCGCCCCAGATCCTGCTGCTTCTGCTCATCGGAGTGGGCTCGATGGCGGGCTCGGCGGGGGGCGGTTTCCGGGTGTTGCGGGTGATCGAGATCGTGGGCATCGTTCGGCGAGAGCTGGTGTTGCAACTCCATCCCCGGGCAGTGGTGCCGGTGAAGGTGTCGGGAGCGGTGGCGTCGGAAGCGTCGCTCACCCGGGTCCACAACTTCCAGATTCTGTGGGTGCTGGCCGTCGCATTCGGGGTGTTCGGGATCGCTTCGCTGGGGGGCGACCTGCCCACCGCGGTGTCGGGGGCGATCTCGGCTCTGGCCACTGCCGGACCGGGATTGGGCGATCTCTCGGGGTTCGCCGACGCCACGGTGCTGGCGGCCCCGGCCCGGGGGGTGTTGATCGCCTTGATGTTCTTGGGGCGGCTGTCGATCTACCCGGTGGTAGTGGTGATCGGCTGGGGCGTGGGTGAGATCCAGCGGATGAGGCTGCGGCAATGAGAGCTCGGCGGTGGACTGTCACCAGCAGAGTGGGGTTCGTGGTCGGGCTGGGTCTGCTGTTCCTGGTGCCGGGGATGCTGCTCGCCACCCTGATTGAGTGGGGGTCGTCAACATCCAACAGTGAGGTGGCCCTGGGCATGGGGGCGTTGGTCACGGTGGCTGCGGGGGTGCTGTTGGTGACCTTCACCCGGTTGGGTGAGGATTTGCCGCCCGCCTCGGTGTTCGCCGCGGTGGCATGGACGTGGATCTGCTCGTCCCTCTTCGGGGCATTGCCGCTGTGGTTTTCTGGCGCGTTGGGCAGCTTCGACAACGCGCTGTTCGAGGCGGTTTCCGGCATGACCGCCACCGGCTCTACCGTGCTCAGCCCTATCGAGGGGACGGGCCGGGGCGTGCTCATGTGGCGTCAGATCATGCAGTGGTACGGCGGCATGGGCATGGTGGTGCTGGCGGTGACCATTCTGCCGTTTCTGGGCGTCGGCGGGCTGAGCCTCATCACTGTGGAGGCCCCCGGGCCCACCTCCGACCGACTGGCACCTCGGGTGAGCTCGACCGCTCGGCGGCTGTGGGCGCTCTACGGCGGCATCACCGTGGCGATAGCGGCAGCCCTGATGATTGCCGGTCTCAGTCTGTATGACGCAGTGGCCCACGCCTTCACCACCGCCGGCACCGGCGGATTCTCGCCTTACGACCACTCCATCGGGCACTTCGACAGCACGGCGGTAGAAGCCGTGATGATGGCCGGAATGCTGGTAGGGGGGGTAAGCTTCACGCTCCACTGGCGGGCCGTCTCGGGCAATCCCCGGGCTTATGGGCGCTCGTCAGAGTTCCGCACCTATCTCATCGCGGTCGTGGCGGCGGCGGTGGTCATGTCACTGCTGAACTGGGCGGACGACCTGTCCGATCTGCCCAACAGCTTTCGCAACGGGTTCTTTGGTGCTGTCACCCTGAGCACCAGCGGTGGATTCGCCAATGCCTCCGACGCCAATCCGGGGGGTGATTTCGCGGCTTGGACTCCGGGCGCGCAAGCTCTGCTACTGCCGCTGATGGTGATGGGGGGCATGACGGGGAGCACGGCTGGCGGGCTGAAGATGCTGAGAGCACAGGTGATGGCGAAGTACATGCGGGTGGGGCTGTTGCGGGTGAAGCACCCCCAGGTTGTGGCCCGGGTGAAGCTGGGGCAGAAGGCAGTGTCCGAGCCGGTGCTCCAGCGGGTGGCGGGGCTGGTGGCCCTCTACGCGTTGTCGGCGCTGACGGCCACCATGGTGCTGGCCGCCCTGGGCGAAGACCTGATCACGTCGTCGTCCGGGGCCATCAGCGCGCTCAGCAACATGGGACCTGCTCTGGGCGACGCCGGGCCCACCTCCAACTACTTGGTGTTCACCCGACCGGCCCGAGGGGTGTTGATGGCGCTCATGCTCATCGGCCGTCTGGAGTTCTTCGCCATCTTCTTGGTGGTGGTGTCGGCCTACGAGCGGAGCCGTCGATTGGCCCGAGTCAATTTGCGACGCTGAGGAACGCGCTGAGGGCCAGCGCGAAGTCGAGGGGGTCTTGGGCCCCGCACATCTCACGGGCGGAGTGCATGGAGAGCTGGGCCACGCCGACATCGACAGTGGTCACCCCGGTGGACGAAGCTGCGAACGGCCCGATGGTTGAGCCGCAAGGCATGTCGCCGCGGTGGACGTAGAGCTGGTGGCCCACTCCGGCCTTCTCGCAGGCGGCGGCGAATGCGGCTTCGCCGACCGCATCGGTGGCGTAGCGCTGGTTGGCATTGCGCTTGATCACGGGCCCGTCGCCCATCGCGATGTGGTGGTCGGGCTCGTGGCGCTCGGGATAGTTGGGATGGGTGGCGTGGGCCCCGTCAGCCGAAGCGCACAGCGACCGAGCCAGCGCGGGGTGCAGCGCCTCCCGGCTGCCGGCAATGCGCTCCAGCATCGTGGGCAGCAGGGCGGATGCTGCCCCCTGGGCCGTGGTGCTGCCCACCTCTTCGTGGTCGAACAGGCACAGCACCGCACTGGGAGACGAGTCGGCCGGGGCGTCGATCAGGGCCTGAAGTCCGGCCCAGCACGACACCTGGTTGTCTATGCGGGGAGCATGGATGAAATCGCCGTCGATGCCGGCGATGGTCGACGGGGTGAGGTCGTGGAGCATGGCGTCCCAGGCCAGCACCTCGTCGGCCTCGACACCGGCTGCCTCGGCCACCACCGAGGCGAATTCACCGGGGGTGCGCAGCCCCAGCCCCCAGACGGGGACGATGTGGGTCTGGGGGTTGAGCAGCAACCCCTTTTGGTTGACCTCCCGGTCGAGGTGGATGGCCAACTGGGGGACGCGGAGCACGGGCTTGTCGATGCGGAACAGCCGTGGACCTGTTGGGGTGGCCAGCCGACCGGCGATGCCGAGGTCGCGATCCAGCCAGCTGTTGAGCAGTGCGCCCCCGTACACCTCCACCCCCAGTTGGCGGTATCCGGCCTGGCCGGTGTCGGGCTGGGCGGTGATGCGCAGGTTGGGGCTGTCGGTATGGGCGCCGATGATGCGAAAGCCCGCTTCGCAGGTCTGGTGCCGCCATGCCACCAGGCTCCCGCCCCGGCGCACGAGGCGGCTGCCCGCGGCGTCGGGCCAATCGTCGGCTTCGTCCATCTCGGTGAACCCGGAACGCCGCAACACGGCGGCGGCCCGGTTCACCACATGGAACGGCGTCGGACAGGCGTCGATGAAGTCGAGCAGGCCGTTGATTCCGTCGGATTCGCTGCCTTCAGCCACTCCAGCCCCATCGGCAACAGGCGAATCCACCCCATCATCATGCCTCTTGGGAGTCTCCCGAGCAGAACAGACTTGGTAGGGGGTCGGGCGGCGGCGGTAAAATTACAGCCCTGCCGCTGGCCAATGTCGTCTCGGCGCGCACGGCAAACACGCTGGATACCCGCTGGAAAGGACGCAATGAGGAACTGGCCGCAGCTGCCACACCCCCAGGGCCTCTACGACCCCCGCAACGAGCACGATGGCTGCGGAGTCGGGTTTTTGGTGGACCTGAAGGGCCGGCCGCGCCACGAGATCGTGTCAGTGGGCTACGGGGCGCTGTGCAACCTCCAGCACCGCGGGGCGCTGGGGGCGGAGGCCAATACCGGCGACGGGGCCGGGCTGTTGATCCAAGTGCCCGACGACTTCTACCGCCAGGCGTGCGACTTCGATCTGCCTCCGGCGGGACACTACGTGACCGGCATCGGCTTCCTCCCCGATACCCCTGAGGCCGCCGCCCGCGCCCGGCAGGCCATGGACGCCATCGCTGCCGACGAGGGGCTGACCCTGCTGGGGTGGCGGGAGGTGCCGACCAATCCCGACGACCTGGGGGCTGGTGCTCTGGCCACCATGCCCTCGTTCTGGCAGCCGTTCTATGCCAGCCCCGGGCTCGATGCCGATGCCCTTATGCGGCGGGCCTACATCGTCCGCACCCGGATCCGCAACGAGGTTGACTACGAGACCGACGACCAGGCCGATGTGGGGGCGCTGGGGTCCAAGACCCGCAAGCTGACCTACGGTTACTTCGCCAGCCTGTCCAACCGGACCATCGTCTACAAAGGGATGCTCACCACCCCTCAGCTCGGCGAGTTCTACCTCGACTTGAGCGACACCCGGGTGACCAGCGCCCTGGCCATGATCCATTCCCGGTTCTCCACCAACACCTTCCCGTCCTGGCCGCTCGCCCATCCTTATCGCTTCATCTCCCACAACGGCGAGATCAACACCGTGCAGGGCAACCGCAACTGGATGCGGACCCGAGAGGCGCTGTTGCGCTCGCCCCATCTGCCCGGCGAACTGGAGCGGCTGTTTCCAGTGTGCGCCGAGGGGGTGAGCGACACCGCCAGCTTCGACCAGGTGCTGGAGCTGCTGTACATGGGCGGCTATTCGCTGCCCCAGGCGGTGCTCATGATGATCCCCGAGCCGTGGGAGAACCATGAGTCGATGGCGCCGGAGCTTCGGGCCTTCTACCGCTACTACGCCTCGCTGATGGAGCCGTGGGACGGTCCGGCCGACATCGTGTTCAGCGACGGCGCCCTCATTGGCGCGGTGCTGGACCGCAACGGCCTGCGACCCTCCCGCTATTGGGTAACCGACGACGACCTGGTGATCATGGCCTCTGAGGTCGGGGTGATGGACGTGGACCCGGCGGCCATCGTGGAGAAGGGCCGCTTGCAGCCGGGCCGCATGTTCTTGATCGACACCTCAGAGGGCCGCATCGTGCGGGATTCCGAGATCAAGCAGAATCTGGCCTCGGCCCATCCCTACGGGCAATGGCTGGCCGACAACCAGGTGGACCTCGACGACCTGGTGGACCGCCCCGTGCCTGAGCCGGACAGCACCCCGCTGCTGATCCGCCAGCAGATGTTCGGCTACACCCACGAAGAGCTCAAAATCCTCTTGGCGCCCATGGCCCGCGACGGCAAGGAGGCCCTGGGGTCGATGGGCACCGACACCCCGGTGGCCGTGCTCTCCAACCGGTCCCGCCTGCTGTACGACTACTTTCAGCAGCTCTTCGCCCAGGTCACCAACCCGCCGCTGGACGCCATCCGGGAGGAGATCATCACCGCCACCTGCGGCTGGCTCGGCCCCGAGGGCAACCTGCTCGACCCCCAGCCCGAGTCGTGCCGCCAGATATTCACCCCCCACCCGGTGATCACCCATCAGCAGTTGGCCAACCTGGTGGAGGTGGACGGTCCCGGCGGCCACGGTCACTGGTCGTCAGAAGTGGTGCCGTGCCTGTACGCGGTGGACGACGGCGGGCCGGGGCTGCGGATCGCCATCCAGCGCATCCGAGAGCAGGTCAGCCGGGCCATTGCGGCGGGCAAGAACATCATCGTGCTGTCGGATCGGGGCGGGAATGCCGACTCGGCGCCGATCCCGTCGCTTTTGGCCACCGCCGCGGTCCACCACCACCTCATCCGGGAGAAGACCCGCACCCGCGTGGGCCTGGTGGTGGAGACCGGCGACGCCCGCGAGGTCCACCACATCTGCCTGCTGTTGGCCTATGGGGCCACCGCCATCAACCCGTACCTGGCCTTTGAGACCATCGACCAGATGATCGACGAGGGTTTGTGCGGCTTCTCGCCCGACGACGACAAGGCGCTGGCCCACCGCAACTACATCAAGGCCTGCGACAAGGGCGTGCTGAAGGTCATGTCCAAGATGGGCATATCCACGGTGAAGTCGTACGTGGGGGCGCAGATCTTCGAGGCCATCGGCCTGGGACACCGCATCATCCAGGAGTGCTTCACCGGCACCGTCAGCCGCCTGGGCGGCATCGGCTTCCCGCAACTGGCCGAGGAGGTGCGGCTTCGCCACCGCATCGCCTACCCGGAGAACCCCGATGAACGGGCCCACCGCACCCTGGAAGGGGGCGGGGAGTACCAGTGGCGCCGGGAGGGGGAGTACCACCTGTTCAATCCTGAAACGGTGTTCAAGCTCCAGCACGCCACCCGGGAGAAGCGCTACGACATCTTCAAGGAGTACACCGAGAAGGTGGACGCCCAGTCGGAGCGATTGGCCACCCTGCGGGGGCTGTTCCGATTCCGCGACGGCCTGCGGGCGCCGGTTCCCATCGAGGAGGTGGAGCCGGTGTCGGCCATCGTGGCCCGGTTCTCAACCGGGGCCATGTCGTACGGGTCGATCTCGGCTGAGGCCCACGAGACGCTGGCCATCGCCATGAACCGCATCGGGGGCAAGTCGAACACCGGGGAAGGGGGCGAGGATCCCCGCCGCTATGTGCCCGACCCCAACGGCGATCTGCGCCGCTCGGCCATCAAACAGGCCGCTTCGGGCCGGTTCGGGGTGACCAGCGAATACCTGGTGAACAGCGACGACATCCAGATCAAGATGGCCCAGGGGGCCAAGCCGGGGGAGGGCGGCCAGCTTCCCGGCCACAAGGTTTGGCCGTGGATCGCCGAGGTCCGCTATTCGACCCCAGGGGTGGGGCTCATCTCCCCGCCGCCCCACCACGACATCTACTCCATCGAGGATCTGGCCCAGCTCATCCACGACCTGAAGAACGCCAACCCCGATGCCCGCATCCACGTGAAGCTGGTGTCGGAGCTGGGGGTGGGCACGGTGGCCGCCGGGGTGTCCAAGGCCCATGCCGATGTGGTGCTGATCTCCGGTCACGACGGAGGCACCGGCGCTTCGCCGCTGACCTCCATCAAGCACGCCGGCACGCCCTGGGAGCTGGGCCTGGCCGAGACCCAGCAGACGCTGCTGTTGAACCGGCTGCGGGACCGGATCGTGGTGCAGACCGACGGCCAGCTCAAGACCGGGCGAGACGTGATGATCGCCGCATTGCTGGGTGCCGAGGAGTTCGGGTTCGCCACCGCGCCGCTGGTGGTGATGGGGTGCGTGATGATGCGGGTGTGCCATCTGGACACCTGCCCGGTGGGGGTGGCCACTCAAGACCCCGAGCTGCGCAAGAAGTTCACCGGCGAGCCCGAGTTCGTCATCAACTTCATGGAGTACATCGCCGAGGAAGTGCGAGAGCTGCTGGCCATGTTGGGGTTCCGCACGCTGGCCGAGGCGATCGGGCGGGTGGATTGCTTGGACGTGAGCGACGCGGTGGACCACTGGAAGGCGGCTGGGCTCGACCTGTCGCCCATCTTGTACGCCCCCGAAATTGATCCTGGAGACGACCGGCACTGCACACAGTCCCAGGATCACGGACTGGACCGCGCCCTTGATCAGCAGCTCATCTTGATGGCCGAGTCTGCCTTGGAAGACGGCCTACCGGTGGAGATTGAGCTCCCTATCGGCAACGTGAATCGCACCGTGGGCACCATGCTCGGCCATCAGGTGACGTCCAAGTGGGGCGCAGACGGCCTGCCCGACGACACCATTCACATCGACTTCACCGGTTCGGCTGGCAACAGCTTCGGTGCGTTTCTGCCCCGGGGCATCACCATGAAGCTGACTGGCGACGCCAACGACTATGTGGGCAAGGGCCTGTCGGGCGGTCGCATCATTGTGACCACGTATCCGCAGGCCCGGTTCGTCGCGGAGGAGAACGTGATCGCGGGCAACGTGATCGGCTACGGCGCCACCAGCGGGGAGCTGTTCCTGCGGGGGCTGGTGGGGGAGCGGTTCTGCGTCCGCAACTCCGGGGCCGTCGCGGTGGTGGAGGGGGTGGGCGACCACGGCTGCGAGTACATGACCGGCGGTCGGGCCGTGGTGCTCGGTCCTACCGGACGGAACTTCGGCGCCGGTATGTCGGGCGGAATTGCCTATGTGTACGACCCCGACGGGGTGTTCCCTCCCAGGGTGAACCAGGAGATGGTGGACTTGGAGACGCCCGACGACGGCGACCGGGAGTGGCTGCGGGACCGAATCAGCCAGCACATGGTGAACACCGCTTCCACGGTGGCCGAGCGCATTCTGGCCAACTGGTCTACGGAGGCCGACCGTTTTGTGAAGGTGATGCCCAAGGACTACAAGCGGGTGCTGGGGGCGCTGGCCGAGGCCGAGCGGACCGGCACCGACGCGCAAGCAGCCATCATGGCGGCCTCTCATGGGTAGGGCTAGGCAGGAAACCCATCGTGAACGGGTGCCGTTTCCGCTGCTGAAGGCGGCCTCTCATGGGTGATATCCGGGGGTTCATCAAGCACGGTCGGGAATTGCCGGTGCGCCGGGCGGTGCCGGTGCGGATCAAAGACTGGGACGAGGTCTACCGGGATTTCGACGCCGAGTCGGTTCGCATCCAGGCGTCGCGCTGTATGGACTGCGGCATTCCGTTCTGCAACAACGGCTGTCCGCTGGGCAACCTGATCCCCGACTGGAACGACCTCGTCTATCGGGACAACTGGCGTGACGCCATTGAGCGATTGCACGCCACTAACAACTTTCCCGAGTTCACCGGACGGCTTTGCCCGGCACCGTGCGAGGCGGCCTGTGTGCTGGGCATCAACGAGGATCCGGTGACCATCAAGCAGGTCGAGGTGGAGATCGTGGACCGGGCTTGGGAGGAGGGGTGGATCGCCCCGGTGGTGTGCGACGACCGCACCGGCCGCTCGGTGGCGGTGGTGGGATCGGGGCCGGCCGGCCTGGCCGCGGCCCAGCAGCTCACCCGGGCGGGCCACGACGTGGTGGTGTTCGAGCGGGCCGACCGCATCGGCGGGCTTCTGCGCTACGGCATCCCCGAGTTCAAGATGGAGAAGCGCCATCTCGACCGCCGGTTGGCCCAGATGGAGGCTGAGGGCACGGTGTTCAGGGCGGGTGTGAATGTGGGGGTTGACATCAGCGCGTCCGAGCTGACGGAGCAGTACGACGCGGTGGTGCTGGCTGGCGGGGCCACCCAGTGGCGCGATTTGCCCATTCCGGGGCGGGAGCTCGAGGGCGTCTACCAGGCCATGGAGTACCTGCCCCCGGCCAACCGGGTGCAAGAGGGCGACCTCGACGCGCACCCGTTCTCCGCGGCGGGCAAGCATGTGATCATCATCGGCGGGGGCGACACCGGCGCCGACTGCCTGGGCACCGCCCACCGCCACGGGGCAGCCTCCATCCACCAGTTCGAGATCATGCCCCGTCCGCCCGATGAGCGAGACGACTCCACCCCGTGGCCCACATGGCCGCTCATGTACCGGTCGTCGTCGGCCCATGAGGAGGGCGGCACCCAGATCTACGCCATCAACACCGTGGAGTTCACCGGATCGGGCGGCCAGGTGGAAGCGCTGCACACGATTGATGTGGCGCAGTCGTTCGAGGGCGGGCGCATGAGCTTCGACCCCATCGAGGGCACCGAGCGTGAGTTCCCGGCCGATCTGGTGCTCTTGGCAATGGGATTCACCGGCCCCGAGACCGGCGGCCTTCTCGACGACTTGGGCGTGGAGATCACCAGCCGGGGCAACGTGGCCCGCGACCGCAATTGGATGAGCACTGTCCCCGGCGTGTTCGTGGCCGGCGACATGGGCCGAGGCCAAAGCCTCATCGTGTGGGCCATCGCCGAAGGCCGAGCCGCCGCCGCCGCCGTCGACCAATACCTCACCGGCGACACCCTCCTCCCCAGCCCCCTAGCCCCCACCGCCCAACAACTCCGCTGAGTCAGAACGGGCGGGCGTCGAGGAAGTCGAGGGCGGCGTCGATGAAGTCGAAGGACTTGGGGGTGGCGAAGTGGTCGATGCCGCGGAGGACTGCGAAGCGGGCGTCGGGGAGGGCCTCGACCAGTTGGTCGGCGGGGTAGGCGAAATCCTTGTCGCCCACGACCACGAGGGTGGGCACGGCGACATCGGCTAGGCAGTCGGTGTCGAAGGCGGTGCGGCTGGCCAGCAGGGCGGCCAGTGCCTCCCGGTCGGCTTCGGGGTCGTCGGCCAGGGTGGAGAAGTGGAGGGCCTCGGGGTTCTCGGGGTCGGGTTCGCCGGTGACGGCGTGAAGGATCATGCGGCTGTGATCCTCGTCGCGCTCGAACAAATTCTTGCCGACACCGGACACCACCAGCTTGTGGAATCGCTCCGGGGTTTTGGCGGCGATGGACAACAGGGTGTAGGCCCCCAGTGAGAACCCGATGGCGTCGATGGGCTCATCGGGGAAGTGGTCGGTGACGTGTTGCTCGAAATTGGCATAGCCCTCGGGTTGGTGGGGTTTGGGGGCGGTGCCGTGGCCCATCAGGTCCACCCCGATCACTTCTCGGCCTGCATCGGCCAGCAGATCGAACCAGGCGTTGTCTCTCCAGGTCCTCCGGGCTGATCCAGCCAGCCCGTGCAGCAATGCAACCGCGGGTCCGCTCACGGCGCTCACCCTAGCGATGAGAAGGACCCGGTGGGGGAATGGAGAAGGGCCAGAGAAAAGGAGGAGGCCCCGAGTAGCCTCCCGGCCGAAACCGGTCGACTTCTCGGGGCCGTCCCGTGCGGTTTCGGAGCCTCAGCGGGCTTTCGCCCTCCGGTTCCCCGGCACCTACCTCCCAGACCCTCACGGCACCTGGCCGCCTTCCCGGTCCTCGGCTTTCGGTGGTGCCACCGACTTCCTCGGCCCGTTCCAGCAACCCTGCGGAACTCTGTCGAACCCTTGCCCTTTCGGGCTCCTGCTCGCCAGCTACCTCCGCTTGTCTCTGGTAGGTGGGCATACCATAGCGCGGAAAAAACCCAGGTCAAGCGGAAATCCAAAATCCACAGGGTTTTCCACTTCTGTGAGCAGAAATCCCCAAGAAACTTCGATTTAACCACAGGCCAGGGCCCCGATTTCGCGCCGAAAGTGACCCCTTAGCGCCACAGGCCGCGCGCCACAAGCACGTCGCGCAGCACGGTGGGCCGGTCGGTCATGATGCCGTCCACCCCGAGATCCAACAGCCGGTGCATCTCCTCGGCGTCGTCAATAGTCCAAACATGTACCGCCAGCCGTTGGGTGTGGGCCGCGTCGACGAACCGCTGGTGGACCAGCGGAACACCTTTGGCGCTGGGGGGAACCTGGGCGCATGCGCCGGCCTTGATCCGTATGGGCAGCCCGGCTGAAGCGGCCTGGAGCTGTCCGACCTCCTTGGGGCCGAGCCCGGTACACAAGCGGGGTCCGCCCAGCCGCCGGGCGAGGGCCAGCCGTCGACCGGAGAATGATCCGACACAGACTCGATCGATGGCGTCGGCCTTTTGGATGGCATTCATCAGCGGCACGGTGGCCGGGTCGTGCTTGGGATCGACCGCGATCCGGAGGTCGGGCCAGGCTTCCAGCAGCTCCTCGAAGCGGGGGATGGCGTGTCCGCCGCCGACCCGCACCGTTTCCAGATCGCGCCAGTTGAGGTCGGCAATCGTCTCCGGGCGCCCGCTGAGCCGTTTCAAACCCTCGTCGTGGAAGGCCACCAGCACTCCGTCTCGGGTGGCATGCACGTCGGTCTCCACATAGCGGTAGCCCAAGTCGATGGCGGCGGCGAACGCGGCCATGGTGTTCTCCGGGTTCTCCACGGCGCCGCCCCGATGGGCGATGGGGATCGGGCCATCGTGGTCCAAGAACGGCCAAGCAGACACCAGCGAAAGCGTAGTTGCCGAGATAGATTGCTTGGCAGTGGCTTGGGATCCCGCGGAGAAGTTCGGGCAACTGCTCCTAGACGATGGGTTCGCGCTCCATGAGGGCGCCTTGTGCATTGCCGCCCACGGCTGCCCGGACATGGGCTTCGAGGCCGAACTCGACAGGCTGGACGCACTGGCCGACCGATGCGACCGCAGCAGCCGGGAGCAGATGCTGCTCTCGCTGTTCGGCGATCTGGGCTTTCACGGCAACCGGGGGGACTACTACGACCCTCGCAACTCGTTCCTGAACGAGGTCATGCGCCGGCGCACCGGCATCCCCATCAGCCTGGCCGTGCTCACCATCGCCATCGGCGAGCGCACCGGCTACCAGTTCGAGGGCATCGGTCTGCCCGGTCACTTCCTGCTCCGAGACCGCAACGAACCTGATGTGTTTGTCGACGTGTTCGCCGGGGGAGCGCTGCTTGACTCCCAAGGCTGCGAAGAGATATTCCACCAGATCACCGGGGGCGACCAGGGCTTCCACCCCGCCTTTTTGGCGCCGGTGGACCACTCGTCGATCATGGAGCGGATGCTGGGCAATCTTCGGGCCATTTATGCCCAGAAGAAGGACTACGCCAACCTGGAATGGGTGCTGGAGCTTCGGACCATGTGCCCATCGGCCACCGCGGGAGAGGCCAAGCAGCTCGGGATGATCAACATGGAGCGGGGCCGGTTCAAGGAGGCAGCCCGTCGATTCGAGGCGTTGGCCCAGGATTCCGACGATGACGAGGAGCAGCTTCAGCGGTTGGCCACTCTGGCTCGAGCCCGAATGAACTAGCGGGAGAACACGAGCGAACTGCTCGCTATAGACCGCAAAATCGACCCGACTGGGCGGTAGCGTTAACCCTCGTGCCCCGCCGTACCAAGATCATCGCCACCATAGGCCCGACATCGGAATCGCCTGAGACATTGCGGGCCATGGTGGACGCCGGGATGGACGTGGCCCGCATCGGCCTGGCCCACGGCACGTTGGAGGAGGCGCTGGGGCGCATGGCCCTCGTCCGCCAGGTGGCCCAGGATGCGGGGCGACGAGTGGGGGTGCTGGTGGACCTGCCCGGCCCGAAGGTGCGAACCGCCAGCTTCGGCCCCAAAGGGGTGGAGTTGCGGGCTGACACCTACGTGGACATCCGGGTGGGCGACAACAGAAGCTCCGCCAGCGTGGTGGAGGTGGACTACGAGAACCTCTTCCACGACATCGCCGAGGGCGACCAGGTGGCGCTGGGCGACGGACAAGTGCTGCTGGAGATCACCGCGGTCGGCCCCGACGAGGCCCGAGCCCGGGTGCTCCACGGCGACGTGGTTCACGGGCGGCCCGGCTTCCGCATTCCGTCGGACCGGCTGAGTCTGAGCACGCCTACCAAGGAGGACTTGCGGGCACTGGACGCCTTCGTAGACGAGGGCGTGGACATGGTGGCCCTCTCGTTCGTGAGGTCGGGCCACGACGTCCGCCGCATCGGGGTGGAGCCCCATCCGTCCGGTCCGCTGGTGATCGCCAAGATCGAGACCCGCGCCGCGGTGGACAATCTGGCCGGCATCATCGACGCGTCGGCGGGAATCATGGTGGCCCGCGGCGATCTGGGCACGGAGTGTGCGATTGAGGAGACCCCCCATCTCCAGAAGCAGATCATTCGGGACTGCATCGCCGGGGGATTGCCGGTGATCACCGCCACCCAGATGCTGGACTCCATGGTGCAGGCCGCCACCCCCACTCGAGCCGAGGCGTCCGATGTGGCCAACGCGGTGTTCGACGGCACCAGCGCGGTCATGCTGTCGGCCGAGACCGCCGTCGGCGCCCATCCGGCGGCCACGGTGGCCATGATGGCCCGAATCGCCGAGCGGGCCGACGAGGAGTTTGACTACGTCCGCTGGGGGGAGAACATCCGCCGCCTGCGCATGACCGATGCCGACGCCCCCACGTCGGTCACCGATGCCATGACCGGAGCGGCGGCCACCGCGGCCAACGAACTCAACCTGGCCGCCATCGTGTGCGTCTCGGCCTCGGGGTTCACGGTGCGGTCGATGGCCCGGTTCCGCCCCCAGGCGCCCATCTTGGGGTTCAGCACCTCGGAGCGCACCGTTCAGCAGCTCACGCTGAGCTGGGGCGTCACCCCCCTGCATGCCACCGAGCGGGGCAGTTACGAAGACCGGGTGGCCGAGGCCCTCAGTCTGGCCAAAGAGGGAGGGCATGTGGTGCCCGGCGATGTGGTGGGGGTGCTGGCCGGCATGGAAGAAGCCACCGACGTGTTGCGCTTGGTGCGCATCCACTGACCGTAGAAGAATTCGGCCAATGAGCGATGCGCCGGTGAACTTGACCCGGTCGGGGCCGCCCGAGACGGTGTTGGATCCCGAGCCTCCCCAGGCAGTGGCCGCGCTGGCCGATGCGATGGCGCAGCCGGAGGACTCTCGACGCGATGCGGTGGCTGGGGTGGTGGCCAGGTTTCCCCGCTTCCTGGACGGCTGGGCCCGATTGGGTCTGCTGGCCCGTGACCAGGCCGAGGCCTACGCCGCCTTCCGGGTGGGCTATCACCGGGGGCTGGACCGGCTGCGCCAGAACGGTTGGCGGGGATCGGGCTATGTGCGCTGGGCCCACGAGGTGAACCGGGGCTTCCTGCGGGCTCTGGCCGGTTTGCAGGCCACCGCGGCCGCCATCGGCGAAGTCGACGAAGAGGAGCGGTGCCGGCACTTCCTGCACCAGCTTGACCCGTCGTGGCCCCCTGCGGACTGGAAGGCCTGACATGGCGGCACCGGGCGGCACGGGGCCCATCGGACCGTTTCCCGAACATGTCGGGGACGATCCGGAGGCCCAAGACACCTATGACCGGCTGCGCCGACGGGTGTTGTGGAGCCTGCCCTACGGGCTGTATGTGGTGGGGTCGCGGGCGGGGGAGCGGCGCAACGGCATGACCCTCAACTGGGCCACCCAGCTGGCCTTTGAGCCCAAGCTGGTGGGCATCGGGGTCGAGCATCCCGCCTTCACCCACGAGCTCATCTCCGAGGGCGGGGTTTTCAGCCTGTGTACCGTCGCCCGGGAAGACCGGGCCATCGTGCGCAAGTTCACCAAGCCGGTGGAGGTGGACTTGGCGGCCATGACCCTCAACGGCTTTGCGTTCCACGACGGCGTCACCGGCGCGCCCATATTGGACTGCGCTCCGGCCTATCTCGACTGTGTGGTGCGCGACTCAGTGGTCACCGGGGCTCACACTCTTTTCATCGGCGAAGTGGTTGACTGCGGCTTTCAGCACGACGAGGACACTCCCGTTCTGCGCATGGAAGACACCCGCATGAACTACGGGGGCTAGAAATCGCCTCCGACTTCACCGGGGCAGTGCTGGCGGGAGGCAAGAGCCAGCGGATGGGCACCGACAAGGCCTTCATTGAAGTGGAGGGCCGATGGCTCATCGCCAGCGGGCTGATGGCGTTAGCCGGCGCTTCGCAGCGTCTCGTGGTCGGGGGGGCCGATGCTCGGCTGGCGAAGGCCGCGTCGGCGGCCGATGCCCGACATGTGGCCGATCGCTGGCCCGGGGAGGGTCCGCTAGGGGCCGTGGCCACCGCGCTGGGCCTGGCCCGCCATCCGGTGACGGTGATCTTGCCCTGCGACCTACCCGCCATCCGCGCCGAGGACGTGGCGGTGCTCGTGCAGGCTGTCGGTGACGCGCCGCCCGCCGCTGATCCAATGGCGGCGGTATTCACCGACCATCGCCGTCACTATCTCCCGTTGGCCATCGACACCCGTGCCGCGGCACTGGCCGAGCGCTTGTTCGAATCCGGCCGGCGCGCCGTGGCCTCGCTGTTGGATGAGGTGGTCGTTGTCGATGTACCTGCGCCTCCTTCGGCGGTGGCCGACATGGACAGACCCGAAGACCTCAGCTGAGTCCACCTGGCCCGTTAGCCTCGACAAAGTGGAAACCCTGGTCACTACTCGGCGCAAGCTGGCGGCGGTGGTGGCGGACGCGTCAGCGGCAGAGGCCTATGCGCTGGATACGGAGTTCCACCGAGAGCGCACCTACTACCCCCGGTTGGCGCTGGTCCAGATCGCCTGGCATGACCAGTTGGCAGTGATCGACCCGCTGGCGGTGCCCATCGGCCCGCTGGCCCAGCTGTTGGACGGTGAGGGTCTCGCCGTGCTCCACGCCGCGGAGCAGGACTTGGAAGTGCTCTACCACGAGTGCGGGACGAGGCCCCGGAGGATGTTCGACACCCAGATCGGGGCCGGGTTCATCGGCTACAGCTCGCCTTCGCTGGCCACGCTTCACGATCGCCTGCTGGGAGTGGAACTGGCCAAGGAGGCCCGGTTGTCCGACTGGTTCCAGCGGCCGCTGCCCGAGCACATGCTGGCGTATGCCGCAGCCGATGTGGAGCGTCTCTTGGAGATCAGCGACATCCTGCAAAAGGAGCTGCACAGCCGGGGGCGTCTGGAGTGGGCCGAGGAGGAGTGCGCGCTCTTGTTGGAGCGGGCCGACGCCGGCCGATCCCCCGAAACCGCCTGGCTTCGCATCAAGGAGGTGCGCCGCATGGAGGGTCGGCCACGGGCTCTGGCCCAAGCGGTGGCCAGATGGCGGGAGGAGTATGCCTCCCGGCAAAACCAGCCGGTTCGCCATGTGCTCTCCGATCTCGGGGTGGCCGTGGTGGCCCAGCGCATGCCCAGGTCTCTGGCTCAGTTGCGGGAGATCAGGGGAGTGGAGCCTCGAAACCTGCGCAAGGGGGCCGACAAGGAGCTGCTGGCGATGCTCGATGAGATCAGGGAGGCCGATCTCCCCGTTGAACCGGCCAGCAAGACACCGAAGCTCGACCCGGCACTGAAGCCGGCGGTCAGCCTCATCGCCTCGTGGGCCGCCCAGCACGCCGCCCAAGCCGACCTCGACCCCGCCCTGGTGGCCACCCGCAGCGACATCGAGGCCCTGCTGCGCGGTGACCCGGACTGTCGGGCCCTCAAAGGGTGGCGGGCCGACATCATCGCGGCACCCGTCCAACAGCTTTTGGAGGGGACCGCGGCAGTAGCCTTCGACAACCAGGGCAAGCTCACCCTCGAGGAGCGGTCGGGGCGGCCGATTTTGCTGAAAGGAAGCTGATGAGCGAGGCGACCGAGCGGGAATGGCTTGATTGGGACTCGTACGGCCAGGCTGTGCGGGAATTGGCCGGGTTGGTGGCCGACGACGGTTACCGTCCGGAGATGATCTTGGCCATTGCCCGCGGCGGCCTGTTCTGTGCCGGATCGCTGGGCTACGCCCTGTCGATCAAGAACATCTACGTGATGAACTGCGAGTACTACACCGGCGTGGACGAGCGGCTCCCGGTTCCGGTGATGCTGCCACCCGCGGTCGATCTGGTGGACCACCGCAACTCCAAGATCCTCATCGCCGATGACGTGGCCGACACCGGCCACACGCTGAAGATGGTCCATGACTTCTGTGTGGAGCGGGTCGGCGACGTGCGCTCGGCGGTGCTCTATGAGAAGTCGCATTCTTTGGTGAAGTGCGACTATGTGTGGAAGCGCACCGACCGGTGGATCAACTTCCCGTGGTCGACCGATCGGCCATTGGTGAGCGCCGAAGATGCCCGCCACAAAGCGCTTGATGCCTGAAGACCCGTCCGTTCGGGGAGCATCTTGAAATCGGCGGTGTGCCAAATGGCTGAACAGAGTGGTTAGACTGGCCGCCATGAGACGTTAGGGGGCGGAGTTCCCCCTGCTGCCGGGGCCAGAATGCTCCCGGCTTGATATTGCGGAGCCGCCCATGAAAAAGGGACGCCACCGTCGTTACGAAGAAGCTCGTGCGCTGAAGCACACAAGCGACGACTTCGACGTTATGTTCGAAGAGAACGAGGATCCATGCGTGGAGTGTGGAGCCATCCCCGGTGAGGAATGCCGACTCGTCAAGGTAGGGGCCAAGCCCTGGTGCGAGTACCGGGACACCCCGAGCGCTGACGGCGCCGACGAGCTGTTTCCCAGCTGAGCCGGGGTGACCGGCCCTCGGTCACACTCCTTCGGTCTCGTCGAGGATCTCGTCCAGCCGGACGATGTCGTCGGCCCGAACCACGCCGATGAAGGTGCCGAGGTCGTCGGTCACCGGCAGCTGGTCGGTGTCGTTGGCCTCCATTTGCGCCACGGCATCGCGCAGCGTCCATGACGGACGAGCCGCGGGCAGATCGCGACGGGCGATGTCGGCCACCAGCGTGTCGTTCCAGGCGTCGCGCTCCAGATCGCTCATCTGCTCCAGCCCGCACACCCCTAGATAGGCCCCGCCTTCGACCACCGGAACCTCTCGCTCTCGTCGGCCCAGAAGATGCACGTACACCAGTTCGCTCACCGTGGCGTCGGGGGGCACGGTGAGTGTGTCGGTGGTGAGCGCAGAGGTGAGCGGCAGGGTGAGCCGGCGCTCCACCAGGCCCTCCCGCTTGTCGAGTTGGTAAGAGGCCACCGAACTCGATCCGGTCACCAGCTGCGACACCGCGGCGGCGATGAGCGCGGGGACCACAAAGGCAGACGTGCCGGTGCTCTCGGCCACGAACATCACTGCGGTGATGGGCGCCCGGTAGCCGGCACCCAGAAAGGCGGCCAGCCCCAGCGTGCGGTACAGCCCGATGTCAGCCGTTCCCAACGCCTGGCCTACGAAGCTGCCCACGATCACCCCTTGCACGGCCAGGGGGATGAACAGCCCTCCGGCGCCGCCAGCGCCCACAGTGGTGAGGGTGGCCACCACCCGGAAGGCCAAGAGGCTGCCGATGAGGAGCAGGGTGTGGTCGCCTTCCTGTAGCCATTCCGTGGCCTCCACGCCGGGTCCCAGGCTCAGGGGCTGGTCGAACACCGCCTCGGTGGCCACCACGAGCCCGGCCAGCACCGCCCCGCCGATCAGGATTCTGACCCCGATGGGGAACCGCTGCTCCAATCCCTTGGCCTGGCGCACCAGCCAGGCGAACCCCCGGCCCCCGAGCCCAGCCACCAGGCCGAGCAGCGCCCCTCCGCCCAAGTGGATGATGCTGAGGTCGCTGTCGTGGCTGCCCAGGTCAATCACGGGATCGGTGCCCAAGGCCGCTACATACACCAGATAGCCCGAAGCGGAGGCCAGCAGGGCGGGCAGCAGGGCACGGCGGGCCACATCGTCGCGGTAGGGGGCCTCCAAGGCGAAGATCACCCCGGTGGCCGGGGTCTTGAACACCGCGGCAATGCCGGCCGCTGCTCCCGCGGTGAGCAGCATCTTGGTCTCCTCCCGGCGCAGCCACCGGGAGAACAACCCCTGGGTGCTGTGGCCGACGGTGGCACCGGCGTACACCGAGGGACCCTCCAGCCCCACCGAGCCGCCGAGGCCGATGGTGGCCACACCGGCCATGAGCTTGGCCGGAAGCTGGGAGAGCGGCAGGCGGGGATGGCGCTCGTGGAAGGCCCGCACGTACTCGTCGGACGTCGATGGCGTTGCCCCCCTGCCGACATAGCGCAGAATGCCAACGGCGGCGACCAGGCCGACGAACGGGGCCGCCGCCTGCCACCAGAGCGGACCCGCCAAGAGCCGCTTCAACAGCACTTCCACCGTGAGCTGCTCGAACCCGGCCACCAGCAGCCCCACCAAGGCGCCGGTGACGATGGACAACACCATCATGGCCGGGAACGCCCGTCGGGGCCGGAAGGAGGCGAGCAGCTCCACGCCCGACCGCGCGATCCTTCCTCCTAGCAGAGATTGGAGTGCTTGCATCCTGCCCGACTCACTGCCTGTATCCTACTGGCCGATGAGGTTTCGGAGGACTGAGCCATTGATCCAGGATCTCCGTCGGGTGCTTCCCTCCGACCGGGTGAGGGTGGCCCCGCTCGAGCGCTCAATCATGGGTCGGGACGCCTCGATATTCGAAGGAGGCCAGGCGGGGCCGGTGTGCTTCCCGACCAATACCGCGGAGGTGCAGGGCTGTGTTGACGCGGCGCGACGCCATGGCCGGGCGGTAGTGCCCCGGGGCGCGGGAACGGGACTGGCCGGGGGAGCGGTGCCGTTGGGGGAGCCGGTGGTGGTGGTCACCACCAAGATGAACCAGCTTCTGTCGGTCGATGCCGACCGGCGGGTGGCCTGGGTGCAGCCCGGCATGATCAACCTGGACCTGAGCCGAGCCCTCGCCCCTCACGGCCTGCACTTTGCTCCCGACCCCTCCAGCCAGCAGGTGTGCTCGCTGGGGGGCAATGTGGGCACCAACGCAGGCGGCCCCCACTGCTTGGCCCTCGGGGTGACCAGCGCTCACGTGCTGGCCGTCGAGGTGGTGCTCACGTCGGGCGAGGCGGTGGTGCTGGGCGATCCCGACGGCTTCGCTCCTGGGCTGGACCTGAGGGGAGCGTATGTGGGCTCGGAGGGGATGCTCGGGATCACGACCGCGGTGGCGGTGCGGCTCACCCCGAACCCGCCGGCGGTGCAGACCCTGCTCTTGGCTTTCGACACGGTTGACGCCGCCGCTCAGACCGTGAGCGCGGTGATCGCCGACGGGATCGTGCCCGCGGCCATTGAGATCATGGACAAGAACATCATCTGGGCGGTGGAGAACTTTGTGGGGGCTGGGTTTCCCCTCGATGCGGCTGCGGTGGTGATCGTGGAGCTCGACGGTCTGCCCGGCGGGGTGGCAGCCGAGGCCGATCGGGTGGCCGAGTTGGCTGTGGAGCGGGGCGGGAGCGTCCGTCGAGCAGCTGACGAACACGAACGGGCGCTCATCTGGAAGGGTCGCAAGAGCGCGTTTGGGGCCATTGCCCAGATCAAGCCCGACTACTACCTGCACGACACAGTGGTTCCCCGGACTCGACTGGCCGAGGTGATGAACCGAGTGTACGAGATCGTGGACGAGCACGACTTGCAGGTGATGAACGTGTTCCATGCCGGCGACGGCAACCTCCATCCGCTGTTGCTGTACGACCGCCGCGAGCCGGGAATCATGGATCGGGTTCACGCCGCGGGTTCGGCCATCATCGAGGCATCGCTGGCCGCGGGCGGCGTGCTGTCGGGTGAGCACGGCATCGGCATCGAAAAGCGCGACTACATGCCGCTGATGTTCAGCGACGCCGATTTGGACGCTCAAGCCCGGCTACGGCGGGCGTTCGACCCCGATGAGATGGCCAACCCCGGCAAAGTGCTCCCCACCGGCGCCAGCTGCGCCGACGTGAACGCACTCGACAAGATTCCCGAAGGAGTGTGGGGCTAGGTGACCGGCCAAGAGTCGGCGGCAGACCTGGAGTCGTTTGCCGCTGAGGTTGGAACCGACGATCCGGTGGCGGTGGTCGGCGGGCGCACCCACTGGACGGTGGGGGGGCGGTGCCCGGAGGGGACCCGACTGGTACGGGCGCCTAGGGGAGTGCGTTCCTTCGACCCTGCCGACATGACCGTTCGAGTGGGGGCTGGAACGCCGGTTGAAGAGCTTGATGCAGCGCTGGCCGAGGCCGGACAGCGGGTCAATCTACCGCTGACTCCTGGGGCCACCGTGGGCGGTGTGCTGGCGGTGGGTCGGGACGACATGCACGCTTTGGGCCGGGGGCGGCTCCGCGATGCCCTGTTGGAGGCGGTCTATGTGGCCGATGACGGACGGCTGGTCAAAGCAGGGGGGCCGACGGTGAAGAACGTGTCGGGATTCGACCTCTGTCGGCTGTTGGTGGGATCGCTGGGGACGCTGGGTTTGCTAGGGGAGGTGATCCTGCGAACTTGGCCCCGGCCGACTGCACAGCAGTGGCTGGCCGGGCCGTGCGATCCGATGGAGGTGCGCCGGCGCCTGTACTGGCCGTCGTCCATCTTGTGGGACGGCCAAACGGTGTGGCTCCACCTTGAGGGCCATGAGTCCGATGTGGAGGCAGAGGCCGAGGTGGCCCGGTCCCTCGGTTGTGAGACGGTGGACGGTCCGCCACCCCTGCCCGAACATCGAATTCCGGCGGGCGCCTTCGAGCCCCAAGAGATCGGAGGGCGCCATCTGGTGCAAGTGGGAACCGGAACGGCCTATGTGTCGGCGCCTAGCCCGCTTCCCGACTCCGACCCCGCGGTGGTTGCTCTTCACCAGCGGCTGAAAGCGGAGTTTGACCCCCGGGGCCGTCTCAATCCAGGGCGCGATCCGTTGGCGGCCACATGAGCGCGAAGGTGTCCCTGGGCATCGATCCCGATCCGTTGGCGGCCACATGAGCGCGAAGGTGTCCCTGGGCATCGATCCCGATGAGTTGACTTCCTGTGTGGCCTGTGGACTCTGCCTGCCCCACTGCCCGACGTTTCGGGTGACCGGCGAGGAATGGGCGTCGCCCCGCGGGCGCATCAACGCCATGCGCCAGGTGCAGGATCACGGCATGGCGGCAGACCAGGCCTTTGTGTCTTCGATGGACTCGTGTGTGCAGTGCCGGGGGTGTGAGCCGGCCTGTCCTTCAAATGTGCCGTTCGGTTCGATGATGGAGGCCACGCAGGCCGCGTTGGCCCGGAGGCGACGCACCGATTGGCGGCGGTGGGGGTTTCGGATTCTCGGCCACAGCCGGTTGCTGAACCTGCTTTCCCGGCTCTTGGCTGCGGCCCAGCGGTTGCGATTGGTGCCCTCCAAGCGGCTGGGCTTGCCGATCATTCCGCTGTCCCAGGAGCGGCTCAGAGCTTCGGGCGACGATGTGTGGCTGTTTACCGGGTGTGTCATGGATGCCTGGCAGCGATCAACCCACGCCGCGGTGAAGCGGGTGGTGGAGGCCACCGGGACTGGAGTGGCCCTGCCCGGCCCTGGTGCCGGGTGTTGCGGGGCGCTGTCGCTGCACGCCGGCTTGGAGGACCATGCCCATGCCCTGGCGACCCGCACCATGAATTCCCTGGATGGCCCAGCCCCGATCCTGGTTGACTCGGCCGGTTGTGGGGCCGTCCTCAAGGAGTACGGCAAATTGTTGGGCACCTCCGAGGCCGCGGCCTTCAGCCAGCGGGTGATGGACATACACGAGTGGTTGGCCGAACACGCCGATCAGCTGCCCTCGGCGAGGGAGAAGGACCAGGGCGCAACCGTCGCAGTCCACGACCCCTGTCATCTGCGCCATGTGCAGCGGGTCCACCAGCCGGTGGCCGAGGTGCTCGGCCGATACGCCAACGTGGTGGCATTGGATGACGACGGGCTGTGCTGTGGGGCAGGCGGGGCCTATGCGGCGATGCAGCCCGAGCTGGCGGCATCAATTCGAGAGCGCAAGCTGGAGGCCATCAAGCGTTCCGGCGCCGATATCGTGGCCAGCGCCAACCCCGGCTGCACCATCCACTTGGCCAACGCCGGAGTCACCGTGCGCCACCCCCTGGAGATCATGGACCGGGCAATCGACTATGACGGCTGAGCACATACGAGCGCAGCTTGAACAGATCGCGGAGCAACTCGACGACCTGGCCATGTCAGTACTGCGCGACGCAGTAGATGAGGGTGCCACCTCGCGGCCCGAAGAGGAGAAAAAACTGACCCGAGCCCGCCGCTCCGTCGAAAAAGCGATCCAGATCTTGGAGGACTAGCCCACCACCGGGTCGTAGAGGGTGGTGCGTTGGCGGAGGGGGCGGCTGAGGGGGGCGCACAGGGCGCGGAGGTCGGCTTCGGTGGCTTCTTGGCCGTGGGAGGCGCCGGCGGCGCGGGAGATGTTCTCGTTGATGAGGGTGCCTCCGAGGTCGTTCACCCCGGCTTGGAGCATCTGGGCGGCGCCGGCCATGCCCAGCTTCACCCAGGATGCCTGGATGTTGTGAATCCAGCCGTGGTAGGCGATGCGGCCCACGGCGTGCATGAGCAGCGCTTCCCGGAAGGTGGGGCCCCGCCGGGATCGACGCTGGAGGTAGATGGGGGCGGCCATGTGGACGAACGGCAGGGGCACGAACTCGGTGAACCCGCCGGTCTCCTTTTGGAGCTCGCGGGTGCGGATCAGGTGGCGAGCCCAGTGGACCGGCTGCTCGACCGTGCCGAACATGATGGTCACGTTGGATCGCAGGCCGAGGCCGTGGGCGGTGCGATGAGCCTCCAGCCATTCGTCGGTGTCGATCTTGTCGGGACAGATCACCGCTCGGATCTCGTCGTCGAGGACCTCGGCGGCCGTGCCGGGCAGCGAGCGCAGCCCGGCGTCCATCAGCCGGCGCAGATAGTCGGCTAGGGGCTCCTCCAGCCGGCGGGCGCCCTCGGTGACCTCAAGGGCGGTGAAGCCGTGGACGTGGATATCGGGCACCGCGTCCTTCACGGCCCGGGTGACGTCGATGTAGTAGTCGCCGTCGAAACTGGGGTGGATGCCGCCTTGCAGGCAGACCTCGGTGGCGCCGGCCTCGGCCGCTTCCGCGGTGCGCTCGGCGATGTCGTCCAACGTCAGCAGGTAGGGGTCGCCCCGCAGGTTGAGCGACAGCGGCCCTTTGGAGAATCCGCAGAACCGGCACTTGAACGTGCAGACGTTGGTGTAGTTGATGTTGCGGTTGGACACCCAGGTGACCTCGTCGCCCACCGCGGCCTGGCGGAGATCGTCGGCCAGCGCGGCGACCGCTTGAACCCCCGGTCCCCGGGCACCGAACAAGGTGACGATCTCGTCCACGCCGACCTCTTGGCCCGCTCGCACTCCGGCGATCACTTCGCCCACTGCCCCTCCGACGGTGGCGTGGCTGCGGGCAGAACCGTTGTGGCCTGGCGGGGCCAGCAGCGTCGGCGGTGGGGCGTCGGCACCGGAGTACCAGCCGCCGTCGTCGGGCCGGCCCAGGCCCTCGGCGTCGCTGCGGTCGAGCACCGGGAACCGCATGTCGCCGTCGAGCCAGCGCTCGGGGTCGAGGGCGTATTCGGGGTACACGGTCAATCGGGGGGCCAGGCTGAATCCCTTGGCCTCGGTGACGGCCCGCAAGCGGTCGAGAGCCGGCCAGGGGCGCTCGGGGTTCACATGGTCGGCGGTCACCGGGGACACACCGCCCCAGTCGTCGATGCCGGCGTCAAGCAGTTCTCCGAAGTCGTCGGAGAGGTTGGGCGGGGCTTGGAGGTGGATTTCCTCGGGCAGGATGAGGCGGGCGAGGGCGATGGCCTCCAGGTACTCGTCGTGGTCGCAGGGCGGGGTGGTGTGCATGGCGGTGCCCGGCTTGGGCAGGAAGTTCTGGACGATGACCTCCTGGACATGGCCCCAGCGGCGGTGGGATTCGGCAATGGCCTCCAGCGCCTCCACCCGGTCAGCCCGGGACTCGCCGATCCCCACCAAGATGCCGGTGGTGAACGGGATGGACATCTCTCCCGCGGCGTCAAGGGTGGCCAGACGCCGCTCGGCGGTCTTGTCGGGCGAACCCCGGTGGCAGTCCAACTCGGCCAGAGTCTCCAGCATCATCCCCTGCGACGGCGCGGTGGTACGGAGGAGGGCCAGCTCCTCGGGGTAGAGCGCGCCGGCGTTGGCGTGGGGCAGCAGCCCCGTCTTTTCCACCACCAGTCGGGCGGTGTGGGCCAAGTACTCAACCGTGGAGTCGAAGCCATGGCGATCCAGCCACTTGGCCGCGTCGGGATAGCGCAGTTCGGGGCGCTCGCCGAGGGTGAACAGCGCCTCGTGACAGCCCGCGGCTGCCCCTGCTTCGGCGATGGCCAGCACTTCGTGCTCGCTCAGATACGGCGACTCCAAACGGGCGGGTGGCTGGGCGAAGGTGCAGTAGCCGCACTTGTCCCGACACAGCATGGTGAGGGGGATGAACACCTTGGGGGAGTAGGTGACCCGAGTGCCATGGACCCGATCCCGAACGGCTTGGGCCTCGGCCATCAAATGGACCAGGTCCGACTCCAACAGGTCTCGGCTGCCGGTATGGGTAATGGTCACCGATGGCCTTCCGTCAGCCGGTCAGCGGTGGTGGTCAGGCTCTCCAACAGGTCTTCGAACGACTTCACGAAGGCCGACACCCCCTCATCTTCGAGTCGGTCGGCCACCGCTTCCAGATCGACGCCGACATGGGTGACTCTATCGAGAATGGCCTGGGCGGTGCCGGGGTCGGCATCCACCGTGCGGGCCAGGGTGCCGTGATCGGTGAACGCCTCCAACGTGGCGTCGGGCAGCGTGTTCACCGTGTCGGGGCCGATGAGCTGGTCGACATACAGGGTGTCAGGATAAGCCGGGTTCTTGGTGGAAGTGGAAGCCCACAGAGGCCGTTGCACTCGAGCGCCCCGGCCTCCAAGGTCTCCCAGCGGGGTCCGGAGAACTTCTGCTTGAAGATCTGGTAGGCCACTTGGCCCTGCGCCACCGCGGTCTGACCCCGCAGGGCCAGGGCTTCGGGGGTTCCGACGGCCTCGAGCCGGCGGTCCACCTCGGTGTCAGTGCGGCTGATGAAGAACGACGCGACCCCAGACACCGACGAAAGATCGCCGGGACAGGCCTCCAGACCGCAGAGATAGGCCTCGATGACCTCGCCATAGCGTTGAAGGGAGAACAGCAGGGTCACATTGACGCTTCGACCCTCAGCGGTCATGGCCTGGATGGCTGGCAAGCCCTCGGCGGTGCCGGGGATCTTCACATAGAGGTTGGGGCGGTCCACCCGCTGATTGAGGGCCCGGGCCGCGGTCAGCGTGTTCTCGGTGTCCCGGGCCAGCTTGGGATCGACCTCCACCGAGACGAAGCCGTCGATCCCGCCGCTCTCCTCGTGAACCGGGGCGAGCACATCGAGGGCGCCGAGGATGTCGGTGAGCACCAGCTCCCAATAGGCGTCGTCGACACTCATGCCGCTAGCCAGCAGGCTGGCGAACTGCTCGTCGTATTGGCTGCCCGAGGTCATGGCCTTCTGGAAGATGCTGGGGTTGGAGGTCAGCCCCCGGACCCCCCGCTCCACCCAGCGGGCCAGTTCCCCGTCGTTGATCCACTCTCGGCGCAGGTTATCCAGCCAGGGACTCTGCCCATGGTCGTGATACAGGTCGTGGAGACTGCTCATCGTCGTTGCTCCTCACTATTGATCAGCGATTCGGCCCGGGCGGCGACGTTGGCCGGGTTCATGCCCAGCTTGTCCAACACCACCGACCCCGGCGCCGACGCCCCGAAGCGATCAATGCCGACGGGAAGGTCCACCCAGCGCTCCCAGCCCAGCGTCACCCCGGCTTCCACCGACAGCTTGGGCGTACCCGGCAACAGCACGCTGGCTTGGTAGTCCGGGTCTTGGTCGGCGAACAGCTCCCAGCAGGGCATGGAGACCACGCGGGCCGCGATGCCCTGGTCGCCAAGAGCGGCGGCAGCGTCCACGCAAACCGCCACCTCGCTGCCGGTACCCACCAGGATCACATCGGGATCGAGGCAGTCCATCAGGGTGTAGGCGCCCTGGGCCACCCCGTCGGCGGTCGAGGTTCCCTCCAGGGTGGGCACGTTCTGGCGGGTCAGAATCATGGCGCTGGGGCCATCGAGATCGACGGCCAACCGCCACGCCTGGGCCACCTCATTGCCGTCAGCGGGCCGGAACACCCGAAGGCCGGGGATGGATCGCAGCGACATGACGTGCTCGATCGGCTGATGGGTGGGGCCGTCCTCGCCCACGCCCACCGAGTCGTGGCTCCACGCGAAGATGCTGTGGGCCTGTGATAGCGCGGCCAGGCGCACCGCGGGCCGCATGTAGTCGCTGAACACCAAAAAGGTGCCGCCGACGGGGACCAAACCGCCGTGCAGAGCAGCCCCGTTGAGCACCGCGCCCATGGCGTGCTCCCGGATGCCGAAGTAGAGCTGGCGTCCCGCGGGATGGTCGGAGCTGAGCGTTTCGGCGTCGGAGAGGCTGGTGCCGGTGTTGCCGGTGAGATCGGCGCCGCCGGCCACCAAGCCGGGCACCACGTCGGCCATGGCGTTGAGGCAAGCGGCGCTGGCCTTGCGGGTGGCCACCGACTCCCCGGCGGGCCACGACGGCAGCTTGTTCTCCCAACCGGGCAGGCCCCGGCCGACCAGGCAGGCCTCGTACTCCGAGCGCTGGGAGCCGAGGGCGTCCACCCGTTGCTGCCAAGCCAACCGCTCGGCGACGCCCTGTCGGCCAGCGGCCCGGTAGGCCTCCGCGACCGGGGCAGGCACATAGAACGACTCGTCTGTCGGCAATCCCATGACGGCCTTGGTGGCGGCGATCTCTTCGTCGAATAGCGAGTAGCCGTGGGCCTCGTGGTTGTCGGTCTGGCCGGGGGAGGGATAGGCGACATGGCTGCGCACGATGACCAGCGAAGGGGCATCGTCCACCGCCATGGCCGCTCGGATACCCGCTTCCAGGGCATCGAGGTCCTCGGCCGCCTCGCCCAAGTCGACGACGTGCCAGCCGTAAGCCGCGAAGCGTTGCCCGGCATTGTCGGAAAGGGAGAGATCGGTGGCGCCGTCGATGGTGATCCGGTTGTCGTCGTAGATGCAGATCAGCCGGTCGAGGCCTTGGTGCCCCGCGAGCGATGAGGCCTCATGGCTGATCCCCTCGGAGAGGTCGCCGTCGCTGCACAGGGCGAACACCCGATGGTCGCAGACATCGGCGCCAAAGCGGTGGCGCAGCCAACGCTCGGCCACTGCCATTCCCACCGCGTTGGCGATTCCCTGGCCCAGCGGCCCGGTGGTGACCTCTACCCCCGGGGTGTGGCCGACCTCGGGATGCCCGGGAGTTTGGCTGCCCCATTGGCGGAAGTCCCGCAAGTCGTCGAGGGTGAGCCCTTGGCCGGTGAGGTGCAGCATGGAGTACAGGAGGATGGAGGCATGGCCGGCGCTGAGCACGAACCGGTCCCGGTCGGGCCAAGCCGGGTCGTCAGCGTCGTAGCGGAGGATGCGAGTCCAAAGCACGTGGGCCAGCGGTGCCATCGCCATGGCGGTGCCCTGATGCCCAGAGCGGGCTTGGTGGGGCGCGTCCATGGCCAGGCCACGGATGACGCTGACGCCTTGGGCTTCGAGAGCGGCGGGAAACGCTGCCATAGAAGGATCGATCCTTTCAGGTGGTCATGGGAACAGCACCACGGAAGCAGTAAATCCGTGGAGGAAATTGTGGCCGCCGACCGGTCCGATTTCGCCGGCGCAGAACATTCCGGCCACCGGCGCCCGTTGCAGGGCCTCGTGGACCACGGCGGCGTCGTGGTCGGGGCCGTCGAACAGGTGGGTGCCCCGGCCATTGCAGGTGAACACCAGGGCCGAACCGGCGGAGGCATCGGCCATCAGCTCGCGCAGGTCTTCATCGGCGGTGGCCGCGTCCCGCACCTGGAACTGGACCGTGGTGCCCACCTCCACCGAGTCGCCCACCGCGAGTGCGCCGGTCTCCTCGTCGGCGCCGATCAGCCCGCGGATCAAGAAGTCGCCGCGGTTGAACTCCGACTTGTGCTCGTCAATGACGATTCCGATGTGCAGCCCTTTCGATACCAGGGCGCGCTCGGCGTCGTCCAGTGCCAGGAGGGTCTCCCGCAGTCGGTCGACGGCCGATCGGCCGCCCATCTCAGACACGATGTTGCCTTCCGACCTGGTGATGGTGAAGGGCTGGCCAATCGGGCGGCAACCTTGGGACACCACGGTGCGAATGTTGACCTCAGGATCAAGAAGAACACCCACCGCGCCGTCGTCGAACACTTGTCGGCCCAACACCAGTCGGTTGCCTCCCGGCCGCCCGGCGGCCGATGCCAGCCCTCCCACCACCGTCATCCCCGCCCCCGCGTTCAACAGCGCCTCGCTGGGAAAGGAAAACGGGTCGGGGAGCACCAAGAGGGTTCCCCCGGCAGTGGCCGGCATTCCGCCCACCGCCCAGCCGTCGGGACCTTGGACTGCCTCCAGTCGAATCGGTTGGGCCGGGCACTGGGCCGCAGCCCAAAGGGACATTGCCGGGCGCTCTTCCACCTCGATGGGTCCGCCGATCACCGAGACCGCGGTGGCGCCGATGAGTGCCGCTGGTGCCAATGCCTGGTGGATGGCGTCGGCGACTTCGCTGATCGCCTCGCGATGGGAGGCCGAGGTGAACAGCACGGCCAGATCAGGCGACGGGCCGACTGCTTCGAGAATCTCGCCGATTACCTCGCCGACGGCGCTGGCCGAGTCGGGATGCTCGGACAAAGCGGCCCCATACCTGCTCACTCTCTGCACGCTAGCCCGGCAGAGGGCGCGGCCCGCGGACAATAGACGGGTTAGGTCAACAGGGGGTCAGACCTGGGCTGACGTGGTGGCCCGAGAGGCCAGTGCATCGACGTCGGCGTGGCGAACTTGGGCCAATCCCAGTGCGCGGGCCGCGCTGATGAACCACCAGCCCAGGTCGAACTGGTGCCAGCGGCGGGCGAAGCGGGCCGATGTCGGGGCGGCGTGATGGTTGTTGTGATAGCCCTCGCCGCAGGTCAGCCAGGCCAACCAGGTGACGTTCGTGGCGCTGTTGTCGAACGGACGGCGCCCGAACGTGTGGGCCACCCCGTTCACGGAGCCTCCCAGGCCGATGTAGCCCACGGTGTGGACCACCACGGCCACGAGGCCCGGCACCCAGCCCAGCGACCACACCAGGATGGCGACGCCCAGGGCCAATCCGATGATGCCGCGGTTGAGCAGCCACCGGTCGGGCCCGGTAATCGGGATGTCCTTGGCGTAGCGCTCGGTGGTGCGAGGGTCGCGGGCCGAGCGCCGGTAGAGGGCGGCATTGGTGAGCTGCACCCGTAGCCAGCCCAGCCGAGCAGGGGAGTGGGGGTCTTCGGGGGCATCGGTGTAAGCGTGGTGCTTGCGGTGGACCGCGGCCCACTGCCGGGCGGATATCCCGGTCGCCATCCACAAGAACACCTTGAAGATGCTGCGAAGCGCAGGATGGAGCTGTACTGCTTTGTGGGCCAGGTCCCGGTGCAGGTACACCGTGGTAGCCAAATTGGCCAACTGGGTGAGGGTGAGCCCTACTGCGATCGCGATCACTATCTGCACTGCTTGAACTCCAGATGGGTCAGAGCCGACTGCCGATTACCACAGCCACGGGTGTGACCCTAGAGGACAGCCACCGGTTACATGAGGTTGTGGCCTGCGCCACTCTACAGCCTGGCACTGCGGCTTTCGGAGTGAGAGCAGGCCGGATAGGGCAAGTAGCTTGTTCGGCATGGGGGTGTTGTCGGAGTTCGAGTCGAAACGGCTGCTGGCTCACCATGGGGTGATGGTGAGCCGAGACAAGCTGGCCCAGTCGGCCGATGAGGCAGTGGTGGCCGCGGCGGAGATCGGAGGACGGGTAGCGGTGAAGCTGTGCGGCCCGTCGCTGGCCCACAAGAGCGAGCGGGGGCTGGTGCGGCTGGGGTTGGACAGCCCCCAGGCCGTGCGGTCGGCGGCGGCGGAGCTGCTGGCTGCGGCCACCCCGGATGACGGCGACGTGGGCTTGCTGGTTTCGGAGATGGTGGCTGGGCATCGCGAGCTCATCGCTGGGGTGGTGCTCACCGAGCAATTTGGCGCCGCCCTCATGCTGGGTGTGGGAGGGGTGCTGGCCGAGGCGGTGGGAGAAGCGGTGTTCCGCCTGCTTCCGGTGAGCGAGGTTGACTGCCAGGACATGATCGACGACTTGGACATGGCCGCCCTGTTGGGCCCGGTGCGGGGAGAGGCGGCGGTGGACCGCAATGCCCTGGTGAAAGCTCTCTTGGCCTTGGCCGAAGCGGCCAACGGGGAAGGAGTCGAGGCCATCGATGTGAATCCCCTGGTGATCCGGGAAGGCCTGCCGGTGGCCGTGGATGCCCTCGTGGTACTGAGCGACTCATGAGCCGTTCGCCATTTGATCTCCTCTTCAACCCGCGGGGAATCGTGGTGGCCGGTGCGTCCACGCATCCCGGGAAATTCGGCTTTGTCGCCCTCCACAACATCCTGGCCGGTGGATTCGAGGGGCCGGTGTTCGCCACCAACCCCGACACACCCACCATTTTGGGGGTTGAGACACTGGCGTCGGTCGATGAGGTGCCGCAAGCAACCGCAGACTTGGTGATGGTCTGCACGCCGCCGCAGTCTTGCGCCGACATTTTGCGGTCGGCGGCCAGCCGGGGAATCGGCGCGGCATTCATTGCTTCGGGGGGCTTTCGGGAGGCGGGTTCTGAGGGAGCTCGGACCGAAGAGGAGTTGGTCGAGTTGGCCCATTCGCTGGGCATGGTGGTGGCCGGACCCAATGGGCAGGGTCTGATTTCCAATCCGGCCAAGCTAGCGGCCCAGATCGTGGCGCCGGTGCCTCCTCCAGGTCCCATCTCGGTGGCCAGCCAGTCGGGCAATCTGGTGTCAGCGTTCATGAACTATGCCGCCCACAGCGGGGTGGGCATCAGCCGGGCAGTGAGCGCGGGCAACGCGTCCATGGTGGGGGTGGTCGACTATCTGAAGTGGTTTGCCGGTGACTCCCACACCAGAGCCATGGCCGCCTACGTCGAGGGGGTGGGCGACGGTCGGCGGTTCGCGGCCGCAATTCGCGAGGCGTCGGAGGCCAAGCCGGTGGTGGTGGTCAAAGGAGGAACCACTCCACGGGGCGCACAGGCCGCGGCCAGCCATACCGGGGCGCTGGCCACCGACGACCGAGTGTTTGACGGGATGATCCGCCAGAATGGGGCGGTTCGGGCGGCCACCATCGAAGAGGCCTACGACGCGGTGGCGGCCTTTGCCACCCAACCGCTGCCCGCCGGCCCCCGCACCCTGGTGCTCTCCAGCGCGGGCGGTTGGGGAGTGATCGCCGCCGATGCGGTGTCGAGGTCGAGCTTGGAGTTGATCGCGTTGCCCGCCGACTTGAAGTCGGCCATCGACGGGTTGGTGCCGCCTCGCTGGAGTCGCAGCAATCCGATCGATCTGGCCGGGGGTGAGAGCCGTGACACCATTCCCGAGGCCATGAACCTGGTTGCCGATCACCCAGAGGTTGACGCAGTGATCTATCTCGGAATGGGCATTCAGGCCAATACCGCATCCCACTTGCGGTCGAGCCCGTATTTCGACTCGGCGGAGCTGGCCCGGATCTGCGAGTACCATGAACGCCAAGACAGCCGCTTTGCCCAAGCCGCCGCCGATGCCTCGGCCCGAACCGGCAAGCCAATACTGGCGGCCACCGAGCTGGCCGTCACTCAGCCGGCCAATGCCGGTCCGGCCACCGTGGCTGCTGCGCACCGCTACTGCCTGCCCTCTGCTGACCGGGCGGTGAGGGCATTACACCACCTGTGGTGGTACGCCCGTTGGCGCAGGCGCCACCTAGGATAATTTCAGTGCGCCGGATTCTGATGCCCGTTCTGTTGCTCGCGGTTGCCTTCGCCGCGCTCTTCGGCTCCAACTACCTGAATGATCAGCTTCACGAGGACCTGGGTGAAGTAGTCGGCGACGACACGGTGCCCCCTGGCGTTGGCACCCCGCTGGTCTCCACTCGCCGACTCACGGCCATGCTGGCCCCCCCGCTCACCGAACCCGGCTTTTTCGACGCACTGGACGGGATGATGGCCACCGCTCCGGCGTCGGCCTGCCTCAACGTCACCCTCGACAACCGCAACTTCTACGAGAGCAATGCCAACATCCAGGTGATGCCCTCGGAGGCCTTTCTGCTGCTCACTTTGGCCACCGCCCACAAGGAACTGGGTCCCGATCACACCTTCACCACATCGGTGCAGTCGATCGTCCCGATGGAGGACGGGGTGGTGAACGGGGACATCTACCTGGTCGGCGGGGGTGATCCGCTGCTTTTGACCCGGGAGTTCGTTGCCACACTGGCTGAGGGCCAGAACCTACTGCACACCCCCATCGAGGATCTGGCCCAAGCTCTGGTGAACGACGGCCTGACCCTGGTGACCGGCGCGGTGGTGGGCGACGCCACCCGCTACGACGATCTGCTCTACGCGGGCACTTGGCCGGAGAGGATGGTCGAATCCGAGAACATCGGCACCCTGCTGGCGCTGCAATTCGACGATGGCTGGGTGCAGTTCCCTGTTCCAGGATCGGCGCAGGATGACGAGGGGACTTCCGATGAAGCCTCCGAAGAGGATGTTGACTTCTTGGCCGCGGAGGATCCTCCGTTCTATGCCGCGGCTCTGTTTGACGACATGCTTGAAGCCCGCGACGTGGTCATCCGGCGCAGCCCCCGCTCCGAAGCGGTTCCCGACGAAGAAGAGGTGTACCTCCTGGCCTCCATCGAGTCTGCACCCCTCTCCGACTACTACCAGCAAATCCTCGACAATCGAGATATCGAGACCACTGAGCTGGTGCTCAAGGAAATCGGTCGGGCCACTTCAGGCACGGGAAGCACCCGAGCCGGATCGAGGGCGGTCGAGACGCTGTTGGCAGGGGTCGGGGTCGATGACGAAGAGTTCCAACTGCTCCAGTTCGATGGATCGGGGCAGGATCCGGCCAATGTCGCAACCTGTCCGGTGTTCACCTCGCTGCTGGACAGCGAACAGTTCAGCCCCTTCTTCCACGAGCTGCTGCCCACCGCCGCCGAACCCGGCCCGCTCCAGAGCAGGTTTGCCGGCATCAACGACCCGGAGCGGGTCAGGGCACTGTCGGGCGGATCGGCGAATTCCACCGTGATGTTGGGCTATATCGACATCGGCCGGGGCCAGGAATTGACCTTCTCCTTCATCGCCAACCAACCGGATGCGGTGGACACCCAAGCTCTTCGGGAGCTAGAGGGCCTCCTCATAAGCCATTTGGCCACCTTGGAGGCTAAGCCCAGTCTTGACGACATCCAGCTCGAACCACTCCGTGTCGGCTGACGGTGTCGAACGGTGAGATGAGCATGAGCGACACGTCGACCATGCCCATGTTTCCGCTGGGCATGGTGCTTTTGCCCACGATGGAGGTGCCCATCCATGTGTTCGAGCCTCGCTACCGCCAGATGACCAAGGACTGCCTGGAGGGTGCCCGGGAGTTCGGGGTGGTGCTCATCGAGCGAGGCAGCGAGGTGGGCGGCGGCGATGTCCGCACCCACGCCGGCACCGTGGCCAAGATCATGCAGGCCGAAGAGTTCCCCGACGGGCGCTGGGGCCTGGTGGTCGGCGGCACTCGCCGAATTCGAATCGCTGGATGGCTGGAGGATGATCCCTATCCCCGAGCCGAGGTCCAAGGCTGGCCCGATGACGAGCTTGGCGAGGGGGAAGCCGACGATATCGCCGTGACGCTGCCGCCGGTCATGGCGGTCTGGCGCCGGGTGCTGGCGTTGCAGTCTGAATTGGGGGCGCCTGGGCTTCCGGCCGACTTCGAGGTGGCCGACGATCCCTCGACGGCAGTCTGGCAGCTCGCGGCCCTGTCTCCGATGGGACCGCTGGACCGCCAGAAGCTCTTGACCGCAAACACCACCGCTCAGCGCTTAGGCCTGTTGGCCGGCTTCCTCGCCGATGCCGAAGAGCTGATCCGGGCCAGAATCGAGATGGGTTAGCGGAAAGCGTCGAGATAGGCTGGCAGCTTGTCGAAGTAACTCGCAGGAGGACAATTGCCGAAGCGTTCCAAGGCCGCCAAGAAGGGCAACTCACCCAAGAAGGTGGCAGAAGAACTGAAGGATCTGTTGATCGGCTATGCCCGTCAAGAGATTCTGACGCCGTTGACGAAGCTGGGAAAGACCCTGAAGCTCGGCATGCTGGGCGCGCTGAGCATCGGCGTGGGGTTGGTCTTCTTGGTTGTTGCCGCATTGCGCCTGCTTCAGACTGAGGCCTCTGGAGTGTTCGACGGCAACATGAGCGCACTGCCCTACGTGGTGGTGCTGGCCGGAGTCGTGGTGGTTCTGGCGGCCGCAGTGGTGATCAGGACTCGACTTTCGAAGGGAGACCGCTCGTGAGTGATCTCGATTTGGACCATGAGGTCATCAGCCGGGACGACATCAGGGACAAGCTCGCAGAGTTGAGGGGCGACTTGGGGCAGACGACGGAAGCGGCTCGCGCTCCGATGCTGGGGGTCGGCGCGGCGGCCATTGTGGGGCTGGCGGCGATGGCCTTCTGGCTGGGGCGGCGGCGCGGCCGGGCCGCCCGAACCGTGGTTGAAGTCCGCAGGGTCTGATCGGCGCCGGAATATGCCTGATCCCCTGGGATATCTGCGTCGCCAGGCCGTGGTCCGCGGCCTGGTGGGCGGGCGTCGGGGGTGGCTCATTGTGGGCGGCATCGCCTGGGGAATCCGGCTGCTGCGCCGAGTGGCCAGCACCCGCCGGATGCGGACGGTGGCGTCCGACGAGCTGCGCCCGGGTGAGAGCCTGCTCATTTCCCATCTTTCCGACGAATCAAAGTGAGCTGGGCGCTCCAAGCTGGCGAACTGGTCCTGCTTACCGACCGAAAGGGCCGCCGCTATCTGGTCGCCCTGGAAGAGGGCCGCGAATTCCACACCCACGCGGGATCGGTGCCCCACGACGCGCTGATCGGCGGTGCCGAGGGCAGACAGGTGCGAACGAGCCGCAATGCCGAGCTGACCGTCTGGCGTCCCACCCTCTCCGACTATGTGCTGAAGATGCCTCGAGGGGCACAGGTGGTGTACCCCAAGGACAGCGCGGCCATCTTGATGCAGGCCGACGTTTTCCCCGGTGCCCGGGTGTTGGAGTCAGGAGTTGGATCGGGAGGGCTGTCTCTGAGTCTCTTGCGGGCCGGAGCGGAGGTTCTCGGCTATGAGATCAGAGAGGACTTTGCCCAGCGGGCCGCGGAGAACGTGGTGGGCTTTCTCGGCTCTGAGGCGGCCGAGCGATTCCGGGTGGAGATCAGGGACTGCTACCAGGGGATCGATGCTGAAGGCCTGGATCGGATTGTGCTGGATTTGCCCGAGCCCTGGCAGGTCGTGCCCCACGCGGCCGCCTCATTGCATCCCGGCGGCATCCTGGTGGCCTACACCCCGAGCATTGTGCAGGCGGTGCAGCTTCGTGAAGCCTGCGAGGCGGGACCGTGGGCGGCGGTGTCCACCGTGGAGAACCTTCAGCGGGGCTGGCACGTGGAAGGCGACGCGGTCAGGCCCGAGCATCGGATGGTGGGCCATACCGGGTTTGTGACGACGGCGAGAAGGCTCGCTGATCACTGAGAGAGTTGGGAGGCCGGGAACCCCGGCTCAGACCTCGATGAAGATGCACTCTCCCGGGCACTCTTCGGCCGACTCGATGGTGGCCTCTTCTTGGCCCTCGGGGACGATGGCCAGCCCTTCGACTCCGCCCGGCTCGCTGAATACCTTGTCGCCCTCTTTCACATAGGCCAGACCGTCGTCAAGCAGAGTGAAGACGTCAGGGGCGATCTCTTCGCAGAGACCGTCACCCGTGCAGAGATCTTGATCGATCCAGACCTTCATTTGCATCGGTGCGATGGCCCTTTCGTGACAAACAGCGGACGGCCAGCATGGTAGACGCTGGGGGTTGCTTCAGTGTAACCGACCGCGAACAGATATCCACCATGTCCCGAAAATTCACCTGAGGGCAACAAAACCCCATCTCCATCTTGTAGCGGTCACGCTGTTGTCGGCGTGTAAAGTCGGGCAGGTATGGCAGACGGTGATGTGGTGGAGGAGGCTGACAGCCCGCGGGAAGAGGCCCCCCCTGCGGAGCAGGTGAAGGCGCTGGAAGACGAAGTGGCTGTCCTCCGCCAGCGGCTCCAAGACGCTCCCAAGCGGGTCCGCACCCTGGAAGAGCGGCTCTTGGAGACCAAAGGACAGCTGGCCAAGGCCGTCTCCCAGAACGAGAAGCTCACCTATACCCTGCGCGAGGCCCGGGAGCACATCTCCGCCCTGCGGGACGAGGTGGACAAGCTCACCCAGCCGCCGTCGGCCTACGGAACACTGTTGGGCCGGAACGACGACGGGACCGTGGATGTGTTCTCCGGCGGTCGGAAAATGCGGGTCGCGCTCCACCCGGAGATCGAGTCCGAGGAGCTGAGCCGAGGCCAAGAGGTGGTTTTGAACGAATCCCTGAACGTCGTGCTGTCACGGGTGGGCGATGGCACCGGGGAGGTCGTGACCGTCAAGGAGTTGTTGACCGGGGGCCTGCGGGCTCTGATCGTCGGCCGGGCCGACGAGGAGCGAGTGGTGGAACTGGCCACCGAGATGATCGACCAGCCGCTCAAGAGCGGGGACACGGCGCTGATGGACTCCCGGTCGGGCCTGCTCGTCGAGCGCCTGCCCCGGCCCGAGGTGGAAGATCTCGTTTTGGAGGAGGTGCCCGACATCACCTACGAGCAGGTCGGCGGGCTGGACGAGCAGATCGAGCAGATAACCGACGCGGTCGAGCTTCCCTTCATACACCATGGTTTGTTCGCCGAATACCAACTGCCCGCCCCCAAGGGCATCTTGCTGTACGGTCCGCCCGGCTGCGGCAAGACCCTGATCGCCAAGGCGGTGGCCAACTCCCTGGCCAGCAAAGTGGCCGACATGAGCTCTGACCGGGAGGCGCGGTCTTACTTCTTGAACATCAAGGGACCAGAACTGCTGAACAAGTACGTGGGCGAAACCGAGCGCCAGATCCGTCTGGTATTCCAGCGGGCCCGGGAGAAGTCGGCTGAGGGGTGGCCGGTGATTGTGTTCTTCGACGAGATGGAGTCGCTCTTCCGCACCCGGGGCACCGGGATCAGCTCAGACATGGAGTCCACCGTTGTGCCGCAGCTCCTAGCCGAAATCGATGGGGTGGAGGCGCTGCGGAACGTGATCGTGATCGGGGCCTCCAACCGCGAAGATCTCATTGACCCGGCCATTCTGCGGCCAGGGCGCCTGGACGTGAAGATCAAGATCCAGCGGCCCGACGCCGATGCGGCCGGCGCGATCTTCTCCCGCTATCTCACCTCCGATCTGCCCATAGCCGCAGAGATGGTGGAGGGGCTGGGCGGGGGCGACCCGGACAAGGCCATCCAGGCCATGGTGGAGCAGACGGTGGCCGAGATGTTCCTGGAGGAGGAGCGCAACCAGTTCTTGGAGGTCACCTATCAGAACGGCGACAAGGAGATCATGTACTTCAAGGACTTCGCCTCAGGAGCCATGATCGAGAACGTGGTTCGGCGAGCCAAGAAGCTGGCCATCAAGCGCCTCCTGGCGGGGGGCGCGCCCGGAATCCACGTCAACGACCTCCTGAAGTCGGTGTACCAGGAGTACCGGGAGCACGAAGATCTGCCCAACACCACCAACCCCGACGACTGGGCCAAGATCTCCGGCAAGAAGGGCGAGCGGATCGTGTTCGTCCGCACGCTGCTGTCGAGCGAGGAAACCAGCCAAGGCGGACGCTCCATCGAGGCCATCGGCCCCGGCCAATATCTCTGATCTCGATAACCGCCAGGCTTCCCGGCCGGGTCATGTAGCGTGCCAAGCATGGCGGTTCCCAAGATCTGCGGCATTGAGACCGAGTTCGGGATCGTCCACACCGGCACCGAGGACGCCAACCCCATCACCGCCTCGTCCCTGCTCATCAACTCCTATCTGTCGGAAGTGGAGCGCACCGGAGAGGGAGGCCCGGCGGCTGGGGTGAATTGGGACTTCGAGGACGAGATGCCCGGCAACGATATCCGCGGCATCGCTCCTCTGGGATCGTTGGCCCCGGAGATCGAGACCCATCTGGTGAACGCCGTGCTCACCAACGGGGCCCGCTACTACGTGGACCACGCCCACCCTGAGCTGTCCTCTCCCGAATGCAGCAACGCCTGGGATGTGACCCGCTACGACAAGGCGGCCGAGCTGATCTTGATCCGCTCGATGGAGGCGGCCGCCCAAGTGCTGCCCCACGGCCAAGAGCTGGTGGTGTACAAGAACAACTCCGACGGCAAGGGCAATAGCTACGGCTGCCATGAGAACTACCTGATGGCCCGCACCACCCCCTTCTTCCAAATCGTGGTCCACGCCACCGCCCATCTGGTCACCCGCCAGATCTTCACCGGCTCAGGCAAAGTCGGCTCCGAAGCACCCGGACTGACCACCGCAGAGGTGCCGTTTCAGATCACCCAGCGGGCCGACTTCTTCGAGGAAGAGGTGGGCTTGGAGACCACGCTCAAGCGGCCCATTATCAACACCCGGGACGAGCCCCACGCCGATGCCCGACACTACCGCCGCCTGCACGTCATAACCGGCGACGCCAACATGTCAGAGGTGGCCACCTTCCTCAAGGTGGGGACCACGGCCATCGTTTTGGCCATGGTCGAGGACAACGTGCTGCCCCGGGAGTTCCGGTTTCGCACGCCGGTGCAGGCCATGCGGCAGGTGTCGTACAACCTGACTCTGGACCAGCCTTTGGAGCTGGCCGACGGAACTGCGGCCACCGCGCTGGAAATCCAATGGGACCTGTTGGACCAGGCCCGGAAGTACGCCGACAGCCACGGGCTCGACGCGGTGGGAGGCCCGGTGGGCGAACTGGTGATTGACCGATGGGAGCAGGTTTTGACCGGGCTGGAGGCTGATCCTATGGATTTGGCCTCCCAACTCGACTGGGTGGCCAAATACCGGCTGATGCAGGGGATGACCCAGCGCCACGGCCTGCGGCCCGACGATGCCCGACTGGCCGCCCTCGACCTCCAGTACCACGACCTGCGGCCCGAGCGGTCGGTAGCGGCCCGGGTGGGGTTGGAATCTCTCATCTCTGCCGACGACGCCCAATCGGCCATCTCCGAGCCGCCGACGGACACCCGGGCCTACTTCCGAGGCCAGTGTCTGAAGCGTTGGGCGCCCAGCATCGTGGCCGCCAACTGGGACTCCATCGTTTTCGATGTGGGCGACGAGCCGCTGCGGCGGGTGCCCATGATGGAACCCGCCCGGGGCACCGCCGACCATGTGGACCAACTCCTGGCCGACTGCGACACTGCCGCCGAACTGCTCGCCCGGCTGCGGGAACCGGGTTCTCGCTGAGGGCACTCTTCAAATTGCCCTTGCTCCGGGGCCAGCGCGATATCGTGATCGACACGCACTCGGGCACGAGGGGAATGAGATGGCAGAGAGAGAGCAGATCAAGAAGCCGGCGCCTCAACGAGAGCAGTCTGAGGTCGAAGACGCCCCGGCGACTTCGGGCCAAGGCGAGGAGTTGAAAGCCGAGCTCGACGAACTGCTGGACGAGATCGACGAGGTGCTGGAGTCCAACGCCGAGGACTTCGTGAAGTCGTATATCCAAAAGGGCGGACAGTAGCGGTAGTCTGCAACCTGTGACGTTGCCCCTATTTGAAGCCGGGGGTGACCCGGGCCCTAACTTTGCGGAGTTGCTTCGCTCCTCGGGGTTGGTGCCGCCCGTGCCCGACGCCCCGGCTGCGGAAATGGCCATTGCCCATGCCACCACGGTGGTTGCCATTCGCTGCCGTCAGGGCGTGGTGATGGCGGGAGACCGCCGGGCGACAGCCGGCCACCTCATCAGCCATCGGACCATCGAGAAGGTGTTCCCCGCCGACCGCCATTCCGGGGTGGCCATTGCCGGGGCTGCTGGGCCGGCCATGGAGATGGTTCGGCTGTTCCAGTTGCAGCTCGAGCACTACGAAAAGGTGGAGGGCAAGGCCCTCAGCCTCGACGGCAAGGCCAACCAGCTCGGCATGATGGTGCGCAACAATTTGCCCGCGGCGATGCAGGGGTTTGCCGTGGTCCCGTTGTTCGCCGGCTACGACACTGGCCGCGAGATCGGTCGCCTGTTCCAGTACGACGTCACCGGCGGTCGCTACGAGGAGCGGGAGTATGCGGTGGGGGGCTCGGGAAGCCTGCACGCGGGAACCGTGATCAAACTGGGCTACCGCTCCGACGCCGATGCCGACGAGATGATCGATTTGGCGGTGTCAGCCCTGTTCCGCACCGCCGAGGAAGACGCAGCCACCGGCGGTCCCGATTTGGTGCGGGGCATCTATCCGGTGGTGGCGGTCATCGGCGCCAGCGGATTCGAACGGGTGGCCGACGATGATGTAGCAGCCCGCTTCCGCGAGCTCTTGAGCAGCTTGGAGAACCGGGAGGGTGATTCAGGATGACCATGCCCTTCTACGTCGCTCCCGAGCAGTTGATGAAGGATCGGGCCGATTACGCCCGCAAAGGCATCGCCCGCGGCCGCGCCCTGACCGCGCTCAGCATCCGCGACGGCATCTTGATCTGCGCGGAGAACCAGTCCAATACCTTGCGGAAGGTGAGCGAGATCTACGACCGCATCGCCTTTGCCGGCGTGGGCCGCTACAACGAGTTCGACCAGCTCCGCATTGCCGGTGTGCGCCACGCCGACCTCAAGGGCTACACCTACAGCCGCGACGACGTGGACGCCCGGAGCCTGGCCAACCAGTACGCCCAAGTGCTGGGCCAGACCTTCACCCATGAGATGAAGCCAATGGAAGTGGAGATTCTGGTGGCCGAGGTGGCATCAGACCCCGCCGGAGATCAGATGTTCCACGTCTTCTATGACGGCACGGTGATTGACGAGTCCGGCTATACCGTGCTGGGAGGAGAGGCCGACACCATTGCCGAGCGGCTGGGCCAGGCCTACAACCGTGATTGGGAAATGGGCGATGCGGTCCAGGCGGCGGCAGCGGCGCTGGCCGGTCAGGAGAGGACGCTGGTGGCCGACGACCTCGAGGTGGCCATTTTGGTGCGGGAAATCGGGCGGCGGGCGTTTGAGAGAATTGAAGGCGACGACCTGACCGGGCTGTTGGGCTGATGGAACGGCGACCGTTGGGGAGTGAGGACCGGTAGGCATGGAGCGGCGGATCTTCGGGATCGAGAACGAGTACGGGGTCACCTGCGCGCTGCGGGGCCACCGTCGGCTGAGCCCCGATGAGGTAGCCCGCTATCTGTTCCGCCGCGTCGTGTCCTGGGGCCGCAGCAGCAACGTCTTCTTGGTGAACGGTGCCCGGCTGTACCTCGACGTGGGCTCGCATCCCGAGTACGCCACCCCGGAATGCGACTCGGTCTACGACTTGGTGGCCCACGACAAGGCGGGCGAGCGCATCCTGGAAACGCTCATCGAGAGCGCGGAGCAGCGGCTTCGGGAAGAGGGGATCCAAGGCGACATCTACCTGTTCAAGAACAACACCGATTCGGCGGGGAACAGCTATGGCTGCCACGAGAACTACCTGACCAGCCGCCGGGATGATTTCTCCGAATACGCCGAGGTGCTGATCCCGTTCCTCGTCAGCCGCCAGATCTACGCCGGCGCGGGCAAGGTGCTCCAAACCGCCCGAGGGGCCACGTACTGCATGAGCCAGCGAGCCGAGCACATCTGGGAGGGAGTGTCCAGTGCGACCACCCGCTCTCGGCCCATCATCAACACCCGCGACGAGCCCCATGCCGACGCCGAGCGCTATCGGCGGCTGCATGTGATCGTGGGCGACTCCAACATGAGCGAGTACGCCACGTTCCTGAAGGCGGGCGCGACCAGCATCCTGCTTCGGATGCTCGAAGACCCGTCGGTGGCGCTGCGGGACATGACCTTGGACAACCCCATCCGGGCCATTCGGGAGATCAGCCACGATCCCACCTGCACCCGGAGGATCAGGCTGGCCAGCGGCCGCGAGGTCAGCGCGCTGGACATCCAGTCGGAATACCTCGACCGGGCGCTCAAGTATGCCGACAGCCGGGATTTGGAGCCCCAGGACAAGCAGACCCTGCAAATGTGGGAGCACTGCCTGACCCAGATCGCCGAAGACCCCCTCGGCCTGGCCCGGGAGTGCGACTGGGTGATGAAGTTTCACCTCATCGAGGCCTACCGCGAGCGCCATGACCTCAGGCTCAGCGACCCTCGGGTGGCCCTGTTGGACCTTCAGTACCACGACGTGAACCGCTCGCGCAGCCTGTTCTACCGGATGCAGAAACGGGGCATGGCCGAGCGGATGTGCGTGGACGACGAGATCAACCATGCGATGGAGAACCCGCCGGCCACCACTCGGGCCCGCCTCCGGGGCGAGTTCATCCGTCGAGCCAAGGAGCGCAAGCGGGATTACACCGTGGACTGGGTGCATCTGAAGCTGAACGATCAGGCTCAGCGGACCGTTCTGTGCAAGGACCCGTTCCGAGCACATGACGAACGGGTGGAAAAGCTGATCGAATCTCTGTGATGTCTGCGGAGCGGCAGCTCTGATGGCTGCTGGGTCGAGAAGGAAGCCGGAGCAGGTCAGGCTGGAGCGCTTGCTTCGCCTCATCGCCGCCTTGATCGACACCCCCCGCTTCTTGTCCATTGAGGAGCTGCACCAGAGGGTGGGTATCTCCCTCGGGGATGACTCCGCGGGCTATCCGGAGAACGAGTTGGCCGCCAAGCGGGCGTTCCACCGGGACATGAACCAGTTGGCCGAAGCCGGTATCCCGGTCATTTCCGGGGCGGTGCCGGGTCAAGAGCGGGAGACCTGGGGGTACCGCATCCGCAAGCAGGACTACTCACTGCCGGAGATGGACTTCGACGCCGACGAACTGGCCGCCCTGCATCGGGCGGCCACCGCAGTCCGTTTCGACGGGGTTTCGGGATCGGAGGCCCTGTGGAAGCTGGGCGGCAGGGTGGGGGAGGGGACGGAGGCTGAGCTGGCCGCGGTCCCCGTCCATCCCGCGCTGGCTGATCTGTTCAAAGCGGTGACCGAGCAGCGGGTGGCCGACTTCTCCTATGGCGACCAGCCTCGCTCGGTCGAGCCATGGACCCTGGCCTTCGATCAGGGACACTGGTATGTGGTGGGCCACGACCGGGGACGCGACGACAAGCGGACATTCCGGGTGGACAGGATCGAAGGCGAGGTCAAACTGGGCTCGCCCGGCGGCTTTCGACAGCCAGAGGGCACCGCAGGATGGGTGCCGTTCCAACCGTGGAAGTTCGGAACCGGCCCGACCGTCACCGCCCGGTTGAAGGTCGACTCCGATCAGGCGGTGTGGGCCGCTCGGCGCTTGGGGCAAGAGCCTTCCGAGAAGGATGCTGATGGGTCAGCGGTTTTCGAGGTGGAGGTTCGAAGCACAGATGCCTTTCGGTCTTTGGTCTTGGAGTTTTTGGAGCATGCCGAGATCCTCGGGCCTCCCGAGCTGCGCGCGGACATGGTGGCCTGGCTCGAAGGGATCAGCTGGTGAGCCGGTTGAGCGCGGGGGACCGTCTGAGGCGGATGCTGGAGCTGGTTCCGTGGGTCATGTCGCAGGGCGGCGCCGAGTTGAGCGAGGTCTCCCAGCGATTCGACTACCCCGAGGCCGAGTTGCGAGAAGACTTGGTGCGGGTGCTGTTTGTGGTGGGGCTCCACCCGTTCACCCCCGACGAGTTGATATACGTGATGGGCTTGGATGAGGACGACAACGGCGGCTGGGTGGCGATCAGCAACGCCGATTACTTCTCCCGCCCGCTCCGGCTCACACCAGGGCAGGCTCTGGGCTTGATCGGCGCCGGAGAGGCTCTGCTGTCAGGGGCCGACCCCGACGGTCCTTTGAGTCGGGGATTGGCCAAGCTGGCCGATGGCCTCGGGGTGAGTGTGGGCGAGGACTTGGCGGTGAGTCTGGGCGAGTCGGCGGATGAGTGGGTTGAACCGCTGCTGGCCGCAGCCTCCGACCGCCGCCAAGTGCGAATTCGCTATTTCAGCTTCGGAAGGGGACAGGAGTCGGACCGCATCATCCATCCGTTCCGAGTTTTCTCGGAGTTGGGCAACTGGTATGTGCAAGGCCACTGCCAACAGGCCGGCGGCGTGCGGGTTTTCCGCATCGATCGGGTTCGATCGCTCGAAATGCTGGAGAGCCATTTCGACCCCCCCGACGAGAAGGAAGCCCCGTCGGCCTTCGAGGCCCGGGAATCCGATCCTCGGGTTGTTCTCCGGCTGGCGGCGGGCGCCTCTTGGGCCATCGAGAAATACCCGACCGAAGACCAGGTGGTTCTGGACAGCGGTGAGATCGACGCCACGCTACCGGTAAGCCAGATCAGCCGTTTGGAGCGGCTGTTGCTCCAGCTCGGGTCTCAAGCCGAACTTCGCTGGGCTGCCCCACCGGTGGCCGCCGACCAAGCCCGCCTTGCCGCCCAGCGGGTGCTGGCTCGGTACCAGTAAGGCGCAGCAGGCCATGGACGAGGATCAGCCGCCGCAGGCCGTCGCCGCGGCCGTGCCGGACTCTGAAGACAATGGAGAAGGCGAGGCCGATGCCAAAAGGGAGAAGTCCACGACCCGGGTGGTCGCCGAATGGGTGGTGGTCTTGGCCGGAGCGCTGGCGTTGGCCTTGGTGCTGCGGGCGGTGCTGTTTCAGGCCTACTACATCCGGTTCACTTCAATGGAGCCCACCCTGGACAACGGAGACCGGGTTCTCGTGAACAAACTGAGCGACGACATCCAAAGCATCAGCCGCGGTGACCTCGTGGTGTTCGAGCGGCCTCGGGGAGTCAGCGGTCGCCAAGAGGACGACCTCATCAAGCGGGTCATCGCCCTGCCGGGGGAGGTGATCAAGCTCGTTGAGGGGGATGTGTACATCGACGACCGGCGGCTCCACGAGCCCTATCTGAAGTCTTCCGGCATCACGACCGGCGGGATGCCTTCAGGGTGCGAGGCCATCGTAGACGGAGGCTGTTTGGTTGGGGCTGGCGAGGTATTCGTGATGGGTGACAACCGGGCCAATTCCACCGACAGCCGGGCCTTCGGCCCCATCTCCGAACAGCTGATCGTGGGGCACGCCTTCCTGCGACTTTGGCCGTTGAACGAGTTCGGTCGCCTCTGACCGCTAGCAGTCGTAGTGGTCGTGGCCGTGCCCGTGGTCGTGCCCGTGGCCATGATCGTTGAATACGTGGAGCACGCCGTCGGAGTGGTCGTCGTGCTCACCGTGGAACACGCAGTCTTCCTCGTCGCCGTGAGCCATCCGAAGGCCGAAGGCCTCTTGGAGGTTCTTGTTGGTGAGCACGTCGCCCGGCTTGCCCACCGCGACCAGCCGATTGGCCAAGAGGAGAACTTGGTTGCAGAACTCAGCTTCGTCCATGTGGTGGGTGGAGATGACCACGATGCGGCCCAGTTTGCGCTCCTCGTTGATGATTCGAACGATCGTCTCCTGGCTGGGCATGTCCAAGCCGGTTATGGGCTCATCCATCAAGAGCACGTCGGCATCATGGGCCAGGGCTTGGGCAACCATCACCCGCTGGCGCTGCCCGCCTGACAGCTCCCCGAACTGGCGCTTGCGCAGATCGAGCACCTCCATGCGTTCGGCCGCGTCCTCAATAATGATCCGGTCGGCCGGCCCGAATCGCTTGACCAATCCTCGATCGCGGAAGCGGGACATGCGCAGTACGTCGGAGACCGTCAGCGGCATCCAGGCCCGCAGGCCGTGCTGCTGGGGCACCAGTGCCACCGATTTGTGGGCGGGAAGCGGGTTGATCGTCCCGTCCGAAGGCTTGATAAGCCCGGCGATCAAACGCAGAAGCGTGGTCTTGCCGGAGCCGTTGGCACCGACTAGGGCAGAGGATGTGGCGTGCTCGAATCGGCAGGTGATTCCCTGAAGTGCGACGTAGCCGTTGTTGTACTTGGCCGTAACGTCGACAAGATCAATGGGAGCTCTGTTTTGAGTAATCAAAGCCTTGTGAAAAGCGGCTCGATCAGTCATTGCCCATCAGGGTACCAGTAAGCCAACGCGTTACTCATGCGGTCGACGTGGTCGCTGTACACCGCGTCGATGCCCATGTCCAGCAGTTCGTTGAGCACCCGGGGCTGCTGGGCGTCCCATCCGAAGCACAGCACGCCGAATCGATGGAACAAGGTGATGAGTCCACCGGTCCAGTCGGATTGGTGGAGGTTCACGGAGTCGATGCCGGCCTCAGCCAGCACGGCGGCCCGTCGCTCAGGGCCGGCGCTCATGCGACTTAGCCGGGTGGAGTTGCACAGCCGCACATCGGGCCACTGCTCCCGCAACCCGACCAGGGTGTCCACATTGGGGTGACACAGCCACAGCCGCTCCCGCAGCGGTAGCCCCGTGCGAGCGGCGGCCTCGTCCACGCTGTCGACCACCGCGGGGGCTGCCTCGGGGTCTTTGAGGTCGAGGGAGAGCTCGAAATCGGTGCCGCACTTGCTGTAGAGCTCAGCCAGGGCGGGGATGTGGTCGGGCAGCTCGTCTCGGCGGCAGTCGGAGATGGGCTGTCGGTGTCGCCAGCGGCCTCGGCGAACGACACCGTCGTGGTCCAGCACCGCCTGGCGGTCGGCGGTCACCCAGACATCGCTCTCCAACCCGATGGCCCCCATCGTCAGCGCTCGAGCGAACGCGGCCAGGGTGTTCTCCCGCTCATGGGCCCGGGCCCCCCGGTGGGCGAACCCGATCGGCGGCATTCGGAGCGGGGAGATCCGGGGAGGCACCTCATCATCATTGGTTGCTGCCTCTGGCTCGGACAACCTCAGAAAGCAAGTAGAGCGGTAGCCTCTGGGGGTGGGCAACCTTGGATGGGCTGAAATCGCAGTGATCATGGTGGTTGCCCTTGTGGTGTTGGGACCAGACAAGCTGCCCGGAGCGGCCCGGCAGATCGGCAACGTCATCCGACAAGTACGCAAGATCTCCACGGGGTTTCAACAGGAGTTGCAGAATGCCCTCGACGAGCCCATTGAGGAGGAGGCTCGTCGCCGAGGCCAAATTGCCGTCGAGGAGGGCAAGCAAACCAGCAGCAAGGCAGGTAATCCGGTGATGCCAGCTGGCGACCAGGAAGGCGGGCAAGCTAGCCAACAGGCCTCCGGTCAACCCCAAAGCAGCCCGTGAGCGACCCGGGGCAGGGCCGCTCCCGATCAAACGACGGGACCATGCCCTTGATGCAGCATTTGGTGGAGCTGCGGTCGCGGCTCATCAAGAGCGCCTTGGCGGTGCTCGCCGGGGCCATCGTGTGCTGGATCTTCTATCCCCAAATCCTCGACGTGCTGGTCGAGCCGTACTGCGATGTGGTGCCCGACGAGGCCGTGGCCGAGGAAGCGACTCGGCAAAACCTCTTTGGCGGCTGCGAGCTCTTGGTTCTGGACCCGTTGGAGCCGTTCTCCGTGCGGCTCACCGTGGCCGGCTATGGCGGGCTGACGCTGGCCGTTCCGGTGGTGCTCTGGCAAGTGTGGCGGTTTGTGCAGCCCGGCCTCTATCCCAGAGAGCGCCGCCACGCGGCCGCGTTCACAGTGGTCGGTGCCCTGTTGTTCGCATTGGGCGCCGGCTTGGCCTACTGGAGCATCCCCCGGGCGCTCAGATTCCTGGCCACCATCGGGGGGGAAGACCTGGTGACCGGCTTCTCCCCAGCCAAGTACCTCTCGTTCGTGATCAAGATGATGGCGGCTTTCGGGATCGGCTTCGAGTTCCCCATTTTGCTGGTGTTCCTCCAGATGGCCGGAATCATCCATTATCGGCAGCTGATACGGGCCCGGCGCTTCGCCATTGTGGGCATCGTGGCCCTCGTGGCGGTGATCACCCCCAGCGGAGACCCGTTCACGCTCATGGTGCTGTCGGTTCCCATGTATCTGTTCTATGAGGTGGCCATCGCCATCGGCTGGCTGCGCATTCGCCGAGAGCGGCGCCAGGCGGACGACGAGGCCCCCGTGCAGACATCGGCAGCCATTGAGAGCGATTCGCCAGCCGAGGGCTGAGGCGTATGCCCATTCGACGGGGTGAAGACTGGGGTGAGCCGGGCGGCCTGGGTTCCGATGGTGTCGTAGTGGGAGGCGACGCCGAGGCCCGGGCGCTGATCGAGGCCGCCCGCCGGGCCAACCGCCCCGTGCCGGAGTTGGGGCTGCTTGGAGGCGACCTATGCCGCACCCTCGGCGGCCGAGGCGACGCTGAGGCCATCCGCTCGCCGGAGGCATGGCGGTTCGCGGTGGATTTGGGCGCGGTGTTGCTGGACGGCCGGCTGTTCTGGTTCTGTGCCCATCTGGTGGCCCGCCGGAAAGGGTGGCGTGGTGAGGCGCTAGTGGCCATGAACGCGGCGTGGCGGGGAAGCTGGAACCTCGGGCCCCGGGCCCACCCCGGTGATGGGCTGCTGGACATCTCCCACGGTGCCCTCTCGGCCGGGGACAGATGGCGAGCCCTTCGCCGAGTAGTCACGGGAGACCACCTGCCCCATCCTCGGGTCGGCTACCACCGCACCGGGGCCTTCCAAGTGGTGCTCGAACAGCCGCTGATGGTGGAGTTGGACGGAGAACCAGTGGCGCGAGCCTCCAACCTGTCGATTCGAGTGGAGCCGGCCGCCCTCACCGTTGTGGTGTGAAGCTGGCAATGGCAGATTCACGATGGCGCTCAAGTAGACCACTAGCATTCGCCCCGTGACACCCGATGTGGCAAAACAACAGATGGCCTCGGAGGTCGATGCCCGCGCCGCTCGGCTGCTCAACGTCTCCCATCAGATCCACGAGACTCCCGAGCTTTGCTTTGAGGAGCACACGGCCCACGATCTGCTCTGCTCTGTCTTGGAAGACGAAGGTCTTGACGTGGAGCGATCGGCCTACGGCTTGGACACGGCGTTTGTGGCTCGAGCCGGTCGAGACGGCCCCCATATCGCGGTGATCTGCGAATACGACGCCCTGCCCGAGATCGGCCACGCCTGCGGGCACAACGTGATCGCCGCCGCCGGGCTGGGGGCCGGTTTGGCGGCCGCTTCGCTGGCTGACCAACTGGGCGGGCGGGTCAGCATCATCGGCACCCCCGCGGAGGAGGGTGGGGGAGGCAAGTGCTTCCTGCTGGAGCGGGGTGCCTTCGACGGCGTCAGCGCGGCCATGATGGTCCATCCCGCCAACTACGAGCTGAGCACCATGAGCGCCATCGCGGTGGAGCAGTTGGCGGTGACCTACACCGGCCAGTCAGCCCACGCCTCGGCCGCCCCCCACAAGGGGCGAAACGCCCTTGACGGCGCGGTACTGGGGTACATGAACGTTGCGGCACTCCGTCAGCACATCCGGCCCGACGAGCGCATCCACGGCATCTTCACCAGAGCGGGCGATAAGCCGAACATCGTTCCCCACGAGGCCGCTGCGGAGTGGTATGTCCGATCCCCGAAGCTCGACAGCCTCGCCGAGCTTCGGAAAAGGGTGATGGCCTGTCTTGAGGCCGGTGCCACCGCCGCCGGAGTCGAGATCGAATGCCTGTGCAAGGCGCCGATCTATGCCGACATGATCAACAGCAACGCCATGCTGGAGCTCTACACCCGAAATGCCGCCGCCACCGGAAGAGCGGTGAGCGAGCCCCGACCGTCGTATGCCGTGGTGGGCAGCACCGACATGGGAAACGTCAGCCATGCGGTGCCGTCGATCCACCCCATGATCAAGGTGGCGCCCGATCATGTGGCCATCCACACCCCGGAGTTCGCCCACTACGCCAAATCCCCGAGCGGCGACCAGGCGGTGCTTGATGGGGCGAAGATGATGGCCATGACCGTTGCCGATCTTTGGCTGGCGCCCGATGCCCTGGATCGGGCCGCTGACGAATTGGCCCACAGCCTGCGATGACCCAGTACGTCGCCGAGCAGTTCACCGCCGACGAGGAGGACATCCTTCGGCGGTACTTCACCAACCTGGACCAGCCGGTGTTCGCCCTGGTGAACCTGCCCGAGGTGGTCAAGGGGGCGCTGTTCGCCCGCTACAGCCGGTCGGCCAAGTCGCTTCGGCGGCTCTTCTTGGACGAGTTCGTGGGCGAGCTCGACATCAGCGGCGACGCCTCCATCGACGCCACCGTCGGGCTGCGCCGAGCCGAGGAGCTGTACGACCGGGTTTTCTTCGAGTACGGGGACGATTCGGTGGCCCAACTGGGCGGCGTTCACCTGGCCTGCGAGCAGGCCTCCAACATCTTGACCAAGGTGCTGGAGTGGGGTCGGCTGATGTCGTACCTGGAGCAGTCCACCCGGTACATCGACTATCTGGCCCGTATCGGCGGCCGCTATCGCTACTACCGCGATCCCGAGGTCGGGGAGTCGGCCCTGTCTGGCCGCTACGTGAGCGATATGGACCGGATGTTCGAGTCCTACGGCTACCTCCTGCCGGTGCTCACCGACTTCTACCGCCGGCACACTCCCCGGGACCCGGACTCCTCTGATTTCGCCTATCGCCAAGCGGTTCAGGCCAAAGCCCTGGACTCCGTTCGGGGGGTGCTGCCCGCGGCGACGGTGTCCAATGTGGGCATCTACGGCACCGGACAGTCGTATGAGCTGTTGTTGTTACGAATGCGGGCTCACCCACTGCCCGAGGTCCAGGCCTACGCCGAGATGATGCTGGCCGAGTTGCGCAAGGTCATCCCCTCCTTCTTGAAGCGGGTGGACTTGGAGGACCGGGGCGTGCAATGGAGCCGCTACATGGGTGACATCCAGGAGTCGATGGAGAGCGTGGTGAACTACTTGCTGCCCGCCGATTTGCCCGCCGACGAAGCGCCCACTGTGCGGCTGGTGGATTTCGACCCGGATGCCGAGCTCAAGATGGTGGCCTCCATGCTGTACCCCTACACCCACCTGCCCGAGGATCAGCTGGAGCGGGAAGTGGGGGCGATGGGCGCCGAAGACCGGCTCTCGGTGGTGAGAGCCTACGTGGGCACCAGGTCCAACCGCCGCCACAAGCCCGGCCGGGCCTTGGAGCGGCCTTCCTACCGGTTCGACGTCTTGGCCGACTACGGCGCCTTTCGGGATCTCCAGCGCCATCGGATGCTGACGCTGGAATGGCAGAAGCTCAGCCCTCGGCACGGCTATACCCGCCCCGAGTCGGTCGACGCCGCGGGCTGCACGCCGGTGTTCGACGAGGCCATGGAGCGGTCGGCCGCACTGTACGACCTGTTGAACCGGGATTTTCCCGAGCAGGCCTCCTATGCGGTGAGCTTCGCCTACAAGGTGCGATTCGCCATGAGCATCAATGCCCGGGCCGCCATGCACCTGATCGAGTTGCGCACCACCCCCCAGGGCCACTCGGTGTACCGGGGGATCGGACAGGAGATGTGGCGGCTCATCCGCGACGAGGCGGGCCATGCGGCGGTGGCCGAGATGATGCGATTTGTGGACTTGAGCGAAGAGCCGCCGCTGGGCCGCTTGGACGCCGAGCGCCGGGCCGAGGAGCGTCGCCAGGTTCGAGAACGAGCGTGAACCCGCGACGAATTCTCGGGTGATAGGAAGATTGAAGCGGTAAGTCCGCACATTGCAGGGGTATGGGTGTCTATGATCCGCGCGGATTGGTTTGCCGGAGGAGGTAACAGGGGAACATGACTGACCCTGACGAACAAGACGACATGCCGGACGAAGAGTTCGACGAGAGTGAGATCGACGGACTCGACGACGACATTGACGAGGACATCGGTGAGGACATCGGTGAGGACATCGATGGCGAGTTCGACGACGTCCTGGGCGATGAGGAACTCGACGAGGACCTTGACGAGGAGATCGATGAGGACGAAGAAGAGGACGGCAACAACGGGCCGGCTCGCAATGCCACCATGTCCGAAGACGAGGACGGCGACGGAGAGGACATCGACCCCGACAATGTAGAGGCCGATCTCGACACCATTTTGAAGGATCGCCTGGCTGCCGGTGACGACGAAGACGAGGATGAGGAGACCCCCGACCCGTCTCCCGAAGCCTCAGGCCAAGTGGCACCCAAGCGTGACAACGAGTGGACCTGCGAGGGATGCTTCCTGATCGTCAGCTCAAGCCAATTCGGATCACGTGACAATCCCCGGTGTCCATCGGGTGAGGAACCCTGCCCGTCGTTGGCCCGGCTGTGAGCTCGACTGAGAGCGCCGAATCTTCCCGGGAGGCGCTGGACCGGCTGCTGGATGCCGTGATCTATGCGCCGGTGGGGCTGCTGCTCTCCGCGGAAACGCCTCCATCGGAACTGGCGTCTCGGGGCCGTCGCCATTTCGAGGCGGCCCGCTTGCTCGGTCGCATGGCCGTGGGTCACGCCTCAGCCCCGCCTGCGTCCAGCGACGACTCTGCCGATTCGAACCTGGGTTGAGCAGTGAGCGAGCGGCCCAAGCAGGGTGCGGCCCGACCAGTCCGTGCTGAGGACATCGGTGCTGTTGCCGATCTGGCCCGAGAAGCCCGGCGCGAGGCTCGGGAGTACCGAGGAGGGGATCGCTGGATGGCCACGGAGGCCGCTCCTGAGCCGCTGGAGGATCATCTTTCTGGACTGATGGCTGACCCGGAGGCCGTTGTGCTGGCCGGGATCTGGGCAGATGCGGTGGTGGGGTACGGGTGGGCCCGTCGGCTGGTGCGCCAAGACGGTTCGCCCATTGCCCGGATTGAAGAACTATTCGTCACTCCTGAAGCTCGGTCGGTGGGGGTGGGGGAGTCGCTGTTCAATGCTCTGATGCAGTGGGCCCGACAAGAGCAGCTGGAGGCGCTCGATGCTTTCGTGCTGCCCGGTCACCGCGAGGCCAAGAACTTCTTCGAGACCTTCAAGATGACGGCCCATGCGCTGATCGTGCATACCCGGATTGATCAAGCACCCGAGGCATGAGCGGGCCGGAGTTGTGCGTGGGCGCCGTGGCGGTGCGCGACGGCGCCCTTCTCCTCATTCGGCGAGGCAGCCCGCCGGGGGAGGGGCTGTGGTCGGTACCCGGTGGCCGAGTGCAGCGGGGGGAGACTCTGGCCGAAGCGGTCCGTCGGGAACTGCAAGAAGAAACCGGTTTGGACGGAGAGGTGGGCGCGGCAGTGGGCTGGACCGAGCTCATCGGCCGACGTCGTCATTACGTTGTGGTGGACTTCTGGGTCACAGTGGCGTCCCGCGCGGCCCCCATAGCCGGTACCGACGCCGCTGATGCCGCGTGGGTGTCGCTTGACGAGCTAGCGGAGTGGGAGTTGGTGGACGGACTGCTGGAGTTCTTGGCCGACCACCAAGTGATTCCTAACTCGCAGTCTGAGTAGCCTTTGCCGCGCCTGCGCCGCGGCGGCCGCGCCGGGGAGGGGGCGTCGGCTCTATATCGAACAGGGCGGCAATGTGGGGGATCCGCTCGGACAGCTTCGTGACTTCGGCCAGCAACTCCTTGTCGGGATTCTCGGGAATGCCCTGGGGCTGGACGGTTCGGCGCACCGGGGAGAAGGCCACCGCCCCCAGCACGGTGGACCAGCGCTTTGACGGCGTTTCACTGGTCAGCGCGGCACTGGCGGCTTCGGTCAGCCGGGTCACCATGTCCTGGGGGAGGGGCACGCCGGCCTTGGGGGGGCGGGCACTGAGCCGCAAGGCCCGGACCATCCGGCCATCGGCCAGCGTCGCCGCCACCTCAGCCAGCCATTCGGCGTGTTCCCGATCGACCCTTTCGGTGAGCTTGGTGCGCAGCTCATCGGCCAGCGTCTTGGCTTCGTCGTCGGTCGCCCCGGATTCTGCGGCCACCACCACGGAGCGGAGGTCGCGCAGGTCGATCTCATCAATGCCAGCCAGGGCTGCCTCAACCCGATCCCGCCACTCCGCGGCCCGCATCCGGGAAAGCAACTTGCCAGCCGCGGGCAAGAAGTCGTCGGTTTCCTCGGGTTCGGGTTTCTTCGGTTGGTCTGGGACTGCTTCCTTGGCTTCGGCAGCCGCTTCCTTCTTGGCCTTGGCGGCGTCGCGGGCCTTCTTGCGCTGGTCGCGCAGGGCTTGTTCCACCGAAGCGGTGCCCTCCCGCACCATCCTCTCGGCCACCGGCTTCTGGTCGTCGGCCAGGCTGTCGATCAGCGCTTGACGGTGAGTTCGGCCTGGACGCAGTCGTTTGGCCTTGGGACGGTCGTCCTCACGGCGAGAATCCTGGCGATCACGGCCCTTTCGGTCGTCTCGGCCGCGACGGTCCTGGCGGTCTCGGCGATCACCCCGGTCTCGGTCCCGCCCCTTGCGCTTGGCCACAAGCTGGGTCGTGACCAGCGGTTGATCCCGACCAGATCCCAGAATCTCCAATGTCTCCGGCATGGCCCGCTTCTGCTTGGGCTCGAACGCCTCGATGATCTCGATGCCGTCCATGTGGAACTCCGCCTCGACAGTCAGCTCGTCACCCACGCTGACGGCAAAGGGGATGAGATCGCCGGTCAATTCGCCCTTAGGCTCACGCGCGCCAGCCGCTCTCCACGTCCAGGAGCCATCATCCCGTTGGCTGGTCAGCTCGATCTCAATCCTGCGAGACACCGGCGGTCACGCTACCGCATCAACGCCCGCATACCGAACTGCTACTGCCCATCCCAACCATTCCTCAACATTGATCCAGAACAGCATTTGCCGCCGCACTGAAGCCACCGAGGTCGACAGCCAACGTCGCAGTGGCCGGGGCAAGCCCAGTAAAGACCCGCGGAGTCCAAGGGACACTGGCCCGCACCCGCAACACCGCCGCCCCCCCGCTCGAGTGAACGCAGCCATTCAGGCCAGTGCGGTCGGCCTTCGTGGTGTTGATGGTGCCAGGGTCACACCCCTGGCTGCCGCACCCCTCGATAAACGACGCCGCGGCCCGCTCCGCCCGATCAGCAGCCAGATTCCGGCTGGTAATGAGGTCGGCATGATCGGTCAGCGCCCCAGCGGCGACGGCGACCGCCATGCCCAACGACAACAACACGATGGCCGTGTGCATCGCCCTACCCGACGGGCTCGATACGGGCAGCGACCACCCGCTCTGTCACGAACAACCGCCCCAACTCCACCGGACAACTCACTACCACCGCCACCGAAGGCGAGCTATCGGGACCCTGGGACATCAAACTGGCCGCGAAGGAGGCGTCAGTCTGGTTGCAAACCCCAGCAGTAGCCGCCCGCCCGAACTGCTCAACCGTGCTCACCGATTCACCCCAACGGGGCCAATCCGACAGTTGACGGTCGGCATCAGGAACACTTCCCAGAGCTTCCGCAGCAGAAACGGCGGCGGTTTCAGTGAAGACCGACGTTCGATACCGAGCCACCCCCAGCGTCCCCGCAGCATCCAGCACCACCACCCCCAACACCAACGAAGGCAAAATCAACAAGAACGCAATGGCATCACTCATGGATCAGCCCTCAACACGACCCCGGCACGTCGAGAACAGAAGTTTGGTTGGTCGACCGGCAAGCAACCGCTGTGGTATTGAGCCCTGACCACCTCGCATTCAGCGGCGCGGCCGTCACCGCAGCAATCAAGTTGCAAGCATCGGCATACACATCCACCGCTACCGGCTGCACCGCCAAATGCCCAATCTGCCCCACAGCAGCCCGAGCCGCGGCCGTAACCGCCTCCGGCGGAGGAGTGGGCAAACAAGACCACCCCTCCGCAGTAGCAGCCTGGACAGCAGCCGTTGCCGCTGACTGGGCCGCGGCATCCACTGACAACCGAGTGACGTGGCGTGCATACAGCCCGGTGATGACGGTCAACAACAGCATCAGCAGCACCGCATTGCGGAGAACAACCAGGGAGGAAATCACTAGCTGCTTGGCGCAGTGCAGTCATCAGTGGCCCATGTTCCACCGACTGCCTTACACAACTGCTCGGTCTTGATCCGCTCGTATTCGATGTTGTCATCATCCTTCGGGGCTCTCGTACCGAGTTGGGCGTAGACGATGAATGCCACAATCGCGGCGGCGGCGATGCCGACGACGATGAGGATCATTTGGACGATGGCTGATTGCATGAGGGTTTCTCCTGAAATGTGAAGGGCCGCCGCGCCTCAAAGCACGAAGATCACGGCAGCCATGACAACAAGACCAGCGATAGCGGCCACCAGGGTGACCGTGGTTCCGATAGCCCGGCTGAGCTGGTCGATCGCCAGGCGTCGCTCGGACTCCAAGGTCCGAACTGCTCGGGAAAGGGACTTGTCCAGCAAGTCCGATGACGCCGCTCCAGCCCGCTCAGCGGCCACCACCGAGGTCAAGAGCGGTTCAGCAGGGGAGCCGGCGATGGCCGCGGTAACCGCGGGCAGGGGATCGCGCCCGGCGTCCAGGGCAGCGCCGATAGCTCCTTGGGCCACGGTGAAAGCCCGGCCCGAAATGGTAAGTGCGGCATTGACCGCGGCGGCGTTGATGGGTTGGCCCGCCGAGGTCAACAGCCGCAGCTTCCGCATCCACTCCAACATCTTCTGGTCGCGCTCGCTGCGATAGGCCCCCGCAGCCAGGGCGCGAACCGCGGCGGGCACCAGCCAGGGCAGCCACGTTCCGATCACCACCGCAGCCGCTAGTCCCTCGGCCCCTCCCAGCATCGCCCAGCCGGCCAGCCCGCCCATGAACGCCCCTGCGGACGAGAAGGCCCAGCCCAGCCCCGTGATCCGGTTGGGCGACCATCCCATCGCCGCGGCCTGGACGACGGCCAAGCTGCTGGCCTTGGGCGGGAGCAGCATCAGCGCGGCCACAGCGACCACTCCCGAGAGCCCGGCAATGACGGTCATCGGCCCATCTTCCAGGCCGGGGCCAGCACTCGGGCGCAAATGGCGGTGGTCAACACCGCCAGCAACAGCAGAAACTGCTGACCTATCGAGGAGGTCAGCCATCGGCCCACGTCTCGAGCGGCAAAACCAGTGATGGCCAGCATTCCCACCGCCATGACCACAGTTACCGCGATCTGGGGCATGAGCGCGGCGACGTAGCGGTGGAAATGACGAGCGGTTTCGGCGGCCTCGGCGGCTTCGTCGGCCAACACCCCGGCCAGCCCCACCCATTGCGAGCCGCCCTGGAATGCCTCGGCCAGTACCGTGGCCAGCATTTCGGCGATCGGCCGCCGGACGGTGGTGGCAAAGCGATTGGCCGCTTCCACCAGGCCTCCGGTCTCGCACTCAGCGGCCATGAGCCGGGCCGCAGTACCCACCCGCCCGGGAATCAGGGGAGCGGCCTGGCGTACGGCCTCCACCACCGTGGGCGCTACCAAAGCCTGATTGGCCAATCCGCTGGCCAACTGGGCTAGTTCGTCAGCTTCGCCCATGCTGCGGCGCGAGCGGATCTGCACGGCCACCGCCCATACCGCCACGGCGGTCAACGTCATTGTGGCCAGCCCGGTGACCGCGCCCACCATCACCTGTCCCGCAACGAAACCGAGGCTGACCATTGCTGCGGCCAACAGCGGTCCGGCCCGAAGCGACCGCCGCTGGGTCAACACCACGCTCCCCATCACCAGCGCGGCGGGGCTGCCCATCGAGGTCGGCCGCCACACCACGGCCAATAGCGCAACCCCGGCGGCCAGCACCACGGCCGTCTGCCCAGTCATGGGGTTCCCACCCTCGGCGCCATACTCACCTGACCCGATGTCGCGGCCCGCTGCTCGGTGGTGGAGAGATCGATGCCCACCGATTGGTAGAGCTGCTCAATCTGGCCGTGGGGCCGACCCACCGGGGCAGCCCACCGCTGGCCGGGGGTGAGCGACCACAGGCACCGGGTGTCGATGGTGTCGTGGCGGTCGTCATAGCTCACGATCTGAGTGACATCGGATATCACCCGCTCTCCCAACTCGTTGCGTCCCATCCACACCAGGAGGTGGACGGCGATGGCAATCTGCTGGCGGGCGAAGCGGGGGTCGGCCCCCTCGCTGCACGCATAGGACAAGAGCTTGGCCAGCACGCCCGCGCCGGGTTGACTGTGCAGGGTGACCAGGCAGCCGTTGAGGCCGCTGCTCATGGCATCGAGCAGGGCCAAGGTGCCCTCGCCCCTGGTTTCGCCGATCACCAGTTTGGAGGAGTTGGCCCGCTTGGCGTCGCGGATGTGGTCGCTCATCGTGAGCTTGCCCACGCCGTCGTTGTTGGCGTCTCGGGTGAGCCGCTCGAAACTGTTGGGGTGGATCCCGTACTGGGCCAAGCGGAGTTCGGGAGTGTCCTCAATGGTGTCGATTCGCTCGGATTCGTCCACCGCGGCCAGCAGCGCCTGGCACAGCGTGGTCTTGCCGCCGCCCATGGCCGCAGCGACCACGATGTTGGCCCGGATCGAGCCCGACACCGCCCCTACCAGGATCTTCTGGAGCAGAGGCACGGCCACGTTGAGATCGCTGAGGGTGGCCTTTCCGGCCATGTTCGACCGCAGCACCATGGTGGGGGGATGGCACATGAACGCCTCGGCGTGCAGCCGCCACCGGTCGCCCAGGCGGATGTCGAGGCGACTGTCGAGCACGTCGAAGCGCTGGGGCTGCCCCCCGGAGAAGCTGGCCAGGTGGCGGGCCGTCTCGATCAGCTCCTCGTTGGACGCGAACGGCGAGTTGCGGCGCTCCCGCTGCCCTTCGGCCCGGTGGACGATCATGCACTCGCCCCCTCGGATTTGGAACTCCTCCACCCCGGTCTCGTCAAGCAGGTCGGCCAGGCGGGTCTGGGCCGCTTGCGAGGCGGACCACAGATGGGTCTCGCGGTCCATCGGGTCGAGCCGACGGGGGGCCACCGCGGTCCACGCCAGCTTGCGGCCGAGCCGATGCAATCGGCGGCGGTCCCGGCCTCCCGGCTGGGTGGGTACCCACAGGGAGAGCACCCTCTGCCGGCGGGAGCGACCAGACTCTGGTGCCTCGTCGGACACCACCACCGACACGATGGGGGTGGACCGGCGGGAACCACTGTCGAGCCGAAGCTGAGAGCGGACATCGGTGGTGTCGGAGGTGGTAAGCCACAGCACTGCGGCCGACGACGCCACTGCCGACTCCAAGCGGAGTTCAGGCTCGTCGTCGCGCATCGACAACACCGTGGGATGCCCGGATGCCGAGGCTTGGTCGACCTCCGAGGGGGAGGTGGCCAGGACAACACCGGGAGTGGTGCTGCCAATTCCCTCCAGCACCGCGTCCATTGCCCGCTCCGCCGCCTCGGCGTTGAGCCATCGGTCTCGGATTGCCAACAGCATCAGCTCATCGCCTCGGGTACGTCGGGTCCGCAGGGGTGGGGGAGGGCTCGACCTCGCAGCGGGGCCAGCCGTTGGGAGGCGACTCCCATATCCACCACTGCCCGTCTGACAGCAGTGCGGCCAACTCGGGGGTCGCCTCCACGATGACCCCCGCGTCGGCGCCCTCGTCGCCCACCGCCAGCAGGGTCACCACGGCGGCGGCGCAGCCCCCAGGGGTGGGGGAGAACACCGCTCGGCGTCCGGCGATGGGGCCGGGATCGGGCCACAGATCGCTGCTGGCCGTGAAGCGCATCAGCGCGGTGTTGCGGACGGCATCGGTCCCCTCGAGAGGGCGCAACATATCGGGCGAGATCAGCGCCCCCGCAGGAACATCCACCGCGGCCACAGTTCCGTCCAGTTTCGAGGGATGGACGAACAGCACCGCCAAGTCAGCAGGCACGTTGATCAGGGTGTGCTCGCCAGGGGGATGGCCCTCGGCCCACCGCTGCGTGGTTGCCACCACCGATGCTTCCGGTGGGTCGCTTTTGTCGCTGTTGGACAGGGCGATGACCGCCACCGCAGTGGCCACCACGATGAGTGCCGCGGCCAGTAGGCGCCAGCGAAAGCTCACTGGCCATTTCGTGGGCGACCATTGCTCGGCACGGTTTCGAGCTACCACAGTGTCACCTGTTCGACGAGGTAGCCGGTGGGCTCGCGGAACCACGACAGGTCGGATGCCGCGATCGCCGTGTGGTAATCGCCCTCTTCGGAGGTGTACCTGACGAGAAGCTGCCACTCCCAGAACCCGCGGCGGGGGATCGACCAGCGGCATTTCCCATAGGTGGCTTTCCACTCGTCAGACAGCGACAGCACACCGCTGGGTGGCACAGTCCAAGGCGGCAGCTCAGCGGGGCCGCACCAGACACTTGCCGGGTCGATCCGAGGAAAGGCTGCTCGATACCACAGTTGGCGTTCGGGGCTCAGCCGATCCCACAAGGTGGCGGCTTGGCGAGCTGCGGTGGCGGCAGCAGAGATACCGGGCGCACGCAATTTGTTCAAGTCAGACGGGTAGTAGGGGAGCAACTCGCGAAGTGAAACGCCAACCGCCGTCGCGGTCCACACGCATGCATCCTCTCCGATGTCCACCAAGCTGAGATCTGATCCCGGTTTCAGGGCTGTCCAGTGACGGGCGGGACTGCCCGGTGTGGAGGCCGCGGTGAGAAACATCTTTCCGCCGGGAACCTCTGGGTGGTAGTGAGCCAGAAAACCATCGTCATAGGGAACGGTCGACTCCCACCTCAGAGCACTCAATGTCCTTTTGGGTTCTCCTTGCCCCCAACGTGGCACACATGCCTTGGGTTCCTCGACTGGCGGGTTCGGGGTTGGTGATGAGGCAGGTGGCGGCAAAGTAGGTGACGGCGGGTTCGGAGTCGGCGGCAAAGTAGGTGACGGCGGGTTCGGAGTCGGCGGCAAAGTAGGCAATGGCGGGTTCGGAGTCGGCGGCAAAGTAGGTGACGGCGGGTTCGGAGTCGGCGGCAAAGTAGGTGACGGCGGGTTCGGAGTCGGCGACGGGGTAGGACCCGGGTTCGTGATCGGCCCTTGCCCAGGGCAGGTGTTGTGCCAGGCACAGTTTTCACTGCTGTGCGAGCAGATGTCAGGGGTTGTTGGATTGCCGTCGTGGTCGTAGGGGAACGGGGCAGGATGAATGTGCGGTGTGGGAGCTCCGCTGTGGTCCAGGGAGTCTCCGTAGCTACCGCAAAACACCGAGTTGACGTTGTCGTCGGTGTTTGAACCCTCATTTGGCGGCAGTACCCATACTTCGTTCCCGTCCTCATCTTCGTAGTAGCCGTCGATGCAGGGCGTGTTGCCAGACACCGTGCTGCACAGCGGCGGACGCTCGAACAGAATGTCTTGCCCGTCGTCGGTGTTCCCTGGGTCAACGACATACTCCCCGGGGGCCGGCTTGGCATCGGAGCCGTCTTTGTCATTGGGCGGAGGATCGGTTGCGGGCTCTTCGTCGTCAGGGGCGTTGGGGTCGTCCGTGCAGCCAATCCAAGAGCCGAACAATCCCCAGGGAACCTGTCCGGGCGGACAGGTCGGCGGGGGCCCGGGATCATCCGGGTCGGGCGTCGGCGCCGGAGTTGGCACCGGGGTCGGCGCCGGCGTGTGCTCGTGGGGGATCGGGTCGCCGGTATTCGGGTCAGTGCAAGTATCGGCGGTGGTTATCAGCGCGAACGCCAACAACAAGAGGACCAGCTTTTGCCGAGAGAGCCTCCATCGGCCAAGAAGCTGCCGGTTTTGGCTCTTCGGCCTTGTCATCCACTTCGAGATGGGTTCCATGGCATCAACCTCCTAACAGCTGAACCAGAGTCCAGCGGGAATGCGGGGCAGGGTGGGCAGGCCCGCCTCGCCCTCGGCTCTGACCAGGCTGGCGAGGATGTCCAGCTCTTCGCACCGACCCTTGCGTACGGTGTTGATCTCATGGCCCGATACCCGCTTGATGCAGGGGCTGGGCCAACCCGCTTGGGCGAATTGGGCAAAACGGGAGGGGGCGATCTGCTGCCACAAGTCGTTGCACCTCACCAGCAAGCTGCACCAACGCCGACGGACGGCCTCGGACGACAGCTCAGGATCGTCGACCGACAATCCGTAGTCGGAGAACCTGTCGTCAGCGGCCAAGCGGCTGTAGTACCCGCCGGGCAGCTGGCAGTCATCCGGCCCCTGCCGGTGGGGGTTCGGGTCGAGCCAGCTCGCGCACTTTTCGGCCCATCCAGTGTGTATGTAGGGGGCCACGGGCTCTCCGCTGCGCAGGTAATACGACTTGTAGGCGTCCCACACACACCGGTGATCGCGGCGCGCTCCCAGATAGGTGATGGGATAGGCCATGTCGCGCCACACCATGCTGCATGTCTGAACGGGGGTCCCTCCGTACGCCAGCTGCTGGTGGGGAAATGAGGGCCACTCCGTAAGGCACTCGGTGAGGTATCCGAGCACAATGTCTTCTGGGAGTCCTTCCGGCGCGTGGTCTTGGAGGAGGCTTCGGTCGTATCCGCCCGAATCCACGAGTTCTTGGTAGGCGATCAATCGGGTTGCCTGGGGCAGCCCGCGTTCATCGACCACACAGGCAGGATCGGCGCCGACGCATCCCAGCTCGTCGGCGGTGAACGGGAACTTTGTGAACATGATGCCCCGCCCTTCGCAGGGATCGACCGGCCAACCGGCGATGGGAGGGACCAGGAGATCGGCATCGGTCAACGGGTCTTCGCCGTCGGCCCCCTCGCCGGCGACCGCCGACGTCCACCGCAGTCCCGACCACCACCGCCACTCATGGCGGCACGTCGGGTCTCGGAACCAAGCGGCATGGGGAGGAGCGCTCGACTCGGCCAGGCTTCTCGGGGCAGCAGTGGCCTCGCTTTGGGCTTCCGCCTCCGGGACTGTGCCATACGGGGCGACCGACGTAGGCAAAGAGGCGTCAGACGTCGCCGGTGCTGTCGTGGGCGACGGGGCAATCTGCGGCACGGTTGACGAACCAGCGGAGCGGACGCCTTGATCGTCGGCGCATCCGGCCAGCAGCAGTACAGCAATCAGGCAAATTCGCCAATCGGCCCTCATGTAGTTCTCCGTTCGGCACGAATCGATGGGGGCCTGCGAGGCCGATAGCCCTGGCTCTTGCCAGTGGGGGCCACTCTAGCGGGTCAACTCTCAAATGTCCATAGTTGATTTCAATAAATATCCATACCCAGATTTTGGCAATAGCGTTGAGAATACATGTTATGTAAAGTTATGGGGGGGGGGGGGGGCGACAGGGTTACGGCAATCGATTGGCATAGGGCTAAAGTCGGTTGGCGAATACACTTGCCGCTTACTGGACTCCCATCACTAGCTTATGGACATTCCTTCCGACTACGACGGCCCTGGCTTCGGGCAGGCCCGCGCCCTGGATGCCGAGATGGCCGACAACTATGTCGCTCACACCCAGATCGGTGATCCCGTGGCCGATGCCGCCATGGAAGCATTGTCCTCCTTGAGGCGTTCAGCATCGGTTCGTGTCGTCAGGGCCTACATGGATGACACTGACCCAGAGATTCAGGCCGATGCACCGCCTGAAGTCCAAGCGTTCTTCCAACATGCGGCTACACCGCCGGACTGGCTCGATGTGGCTGCCCTTGCCCCCGGCGTCAATATGTTCCTGCGAAATTTGAAGATGGTGTTGGGGGGCATGATCGCGGGAACCCTGGTGGAGGGCTTCTCCACCAACATCAGCCAGTCCTTCTTCATCACCGGCCGCCTGCGCGACCAGGGGGTGCGGCGACTTCAGCAGAACAACCGCCACATGCTGGAGATCTTTTTTCCCGGTGGCCTGGAGCGCCAGGGAGACGGATGGAAGCTCTCGGTGAGGATCAGGCTTATCCATGCGCAGGTCAGACGCCTGCTCGCCGACTCTGATGAGTGGGATGCCGACGCGTGGGGCACCCCGGTCAGCGCCGCCCACACCGGCTTTGCCATCACCGCCTTCTCTGCCCGGCTTCTCAAGCACATGAAGGGAATGGGGGCGAGCTACAGCTCAGAAGAGGCCGCGAGCTTCATGGCCGTTTGGCGTTATTCGGGGTATCTGATGGGGATTCCCGAATCGATTCTGTACCGTGATGAAGAAGAGGCGCTGAAACTATTCGAGATCGGCACCTTGTGCGAGCCGGTGCCCGGTTCGTCGTCCCGGGCCATGGCCCACTCGCTGGTCAATTCCGCACCGCTCGTGGTCGGTGTTGACGGCCGTGACGAGCAGGTGGACCTGACCCGTTACGTGTACAAGATGTCTCGGGCACTTATCGGAGACTCGCTCGCCAACCAGCTCAACTACCCGAAGCAGTCCTCCTTCGGGGCACTCCCCTGGTTCCGAACACAGGCCCGCTACGACCACTTCTTGTCGAAGTTCTTCCCCAAGTATGCGGGGAAGAACCATTTCAACAATTTCATGACCCTGCTGTCGGGGTCGAGATTCGATGAAGACGGCATCTCCTACAAGGTGCCCGACCATGTCTATGCCGAAGAATCCAGCGGCTATTGAGGCAAGGGACCTTGGGACCGGCGATCGTCGTCCGGCAATGGTGCTGCTAAGCGCCCGGGCCAAGAGCCGGGGTTGATTTCTCGCTATGTTCCGCTGGCAGTCCGACGCCATCCGGAGATCGCCGAAGCTGGTCCTCGCGGTCTTGGGGGCGGTGACGCTGGCACTGCTGGCTGGATTCCTCGTTCGAGACCAGCCTGAGGGCCCGATCGACTCCACTGGAATCTTCCTTCCTTCCGACAGCGACCTTGCTGACGCCACCGATGCGATCAGGGAGAGCTTTCCGGCCGCGGCCGACCTGCGGGTGGTCCAGATACTGGCCAAGGGGGATGTCCTCACCGCGGATGCCCTTCGGACGGTCAAGAACCTGCAAAATGCCATCGTCAGCGACCCAGAGGTGGCGCCGTTCTTGGTCGAGGAGCCCCTCTACGGCTATGTCCAGCTCATCGAGCTGGCGGCAGCCGAGGTGGGGCTGAGCCTCGACACGATCTCCGACACCCAGGTCTCCCTCGGCCTGGCCCAGTTGGCCCAGGATCCCGAGCGGGCCGAGCTGAACGACTTGCTGGAGCGCTTCGTGGCCCGCGACCCCGCCGGCGCTCCCCTGGCCGGGCTCTCACTGATCATCCTCGATGACGCCGGCGATGCCCTCGGCCAGGAAACAGCGCAGTTGCGGGCCCACGAGGTCGCCGAGTCATTCGATTCGGCGCCGCTGGACGTCACGATCATCACCCTGGCCAAGAGCGATGCTGAAGGCAAAGACGCCAGGGAGGAGAACCTGCTGATCCTCACCGTGATCGCGCTCGCCGTGATTGTGGTCCTGCTGGCCCTGTTCTACCGGACCCAGTCCGATGTCCACATCACCATGGTGGGCCTCGCCATGACGATCCTGTGGACGTTCGGCGCAATAGCCTGGCTCTCCCCCGGCGGCGTCGGCATCGTCGATCCCGACAACATCCTTCTCACCCTGGTACCGGTGCTTCTCATCAGCCTGTCGGTGGACTATGCGCTCCAGATCGTCGGTCGCTATCGCGAAGCGCTGCGCGAAGGTGCTGAGGGGGGCGACGATACCGGGCAGAGCGACGACGCCTCAGGACAGGCCATCGCCCGGTCGGTGCGGCTGTGCGGCGTGCCGGTTCTGCTGGCCGCGGGAACAACCGCAGTCAGCCTGCTGGCCAACCTGAGCAGCCGCTTCGAGCCCATCGCCGACTTCGGAATCATCGCCAGTATCGGAGTCATCTCGGGCTGGATCGTGATGACCAATTTCGTGCCCGCCGCTCGACTGGTGCTGGACCGGCGACTGGCCGCCAAAGGAAGGAAGCCGACGACCCGCCCCGTGGCTGACACCATTCCCGGAGCGGCCGCCATTCTGCCCCGCGTTGCCACCGCCGTTGTGCGCCGCCCGATTCCGGTCTTGAGCGCGGCCATCGTCCTAACGGTGCTGGCCGTGGTGGCTGCCGGCAACCTCAGCACCACCTTTGCCGTCAAGGACTTCTTGCCCAAGGACTCCGACACGTTCAAGAGCTTCGACTACCTGGAAGAGAACTTCGACGGCAGCGCCAACCTGATGACGGTGCTCATCGAGACCGATCTCGAGAACAGCCGTGCAGTACAGGACCTCACCGACCTTCACACAATTCTGGTTGACCCTCAAAGCCGGCCTGATGGCATCGTGGGACCTCCCCTCGCCTCGGCCGGGACGCTGCTGGCCGACTGGGGCGGCCAGAGCACTCCGTCCTGGGAACAGCTGAGAGCCGCGGACCCGAAGGGGTTCGCCGAGGCGATAGACCTCCGCGCCGGAGGCCTCGACCGCACCATCATCCAGATACCGGTGGCGGTGGAGGACAACGAGGCGCTCCAAGACTTGATCGACGAACTCGAGTCGCTTTGGGGAAGCGCCGGCGGGGAGATCACCGTCACCGGAGGCGACGCCCTCATCGCCCTGATCACCGAAGAACTGGCCGCCAGCCAAGCGCTCAGCGTGGCTCTTGTCATCGCCGCCGCGCTGGCAATCCTCGTGGCGTACTTCGGAATCAGCCGATCCCGCCCCGCGCTCGGGCTGATCACCATCATTCCCATCGCGGTAACCCTGGCCTGGCTGCTGGGCGCCATGTGGGTGTTTGGCATCTCCTACAACATGGGCACCGCGCTCATGGTGGTGCTCACGATCGGGATCGGCGTTGACTACACGATCCACCTGACGCATCGCTTCTTGGAGGAGCACGAGGAGGCGGAGCGGGTTGTTGACGGTATACGGCATGCGATGACCACCACCGGCGGGGCTCTCCTGGCCAGCGCGCTCACCACCGCGCTCGGCCTGTTGGCACTGCTCTTCTCTCCGCTCGTGCCGATGCAAGAACTTGGGATACTCGCTGCGGTGGCCATCCTGTTCGGTCTGATCGCCACGTTCACCGTGCTCCCGTCGCTACTGGTGCTCTGGGCCCGCTACCACCGCTGGCGCGCCCACTAAGCCAATCTGGCCAGCAGCGGCTACAACGCGGCCCGACCGGCGCCGAGGCCGCCGTCGACGTAGATGACCTGGCCGGTCACATACCGGGCATCGTTGGAGGCCAGGAAGCCCACCACATCGGCGATGTCGTCGGGCTGGCCGTTTCGGCCTAGGGGCACGGCCTTAGCCCGGCGACGGCCTAGCTCGCCCTCGTAGTTGACCTGGGTGCCCTCGGTTTGGATCATCCCCGGGCCGACGGCATTGGCCCTGATGCCCCGGCGGGCCAGCTCCAGGGCAGTCTGCTTGGTGAAGCTCTCCACCGCAGCCTTGGACGCCGGGTAGATGCCGACCCCCGGCGAGTTGGAGTGGGCCGCGCTAGACGAGAGGTTGACGATGGCCGAGCCTGCTCCCATCAGCGGCGCCAAAGCCTGAGTGCAGTAGAAAACGCCCATCACGTTCACCTCCAGCACTCGGCGCACATCATCGGGGGTCATGGCTTCCAGCCCGGCGAAGATCCAGATGCCGGCGTTGTTCACCAGCACATCAACCTGATCGAGTGAGTCGGCCAGCGCGGCCACCGATTCCGGGTCGGACACATCGCACTGTCGCCATTGGCCGCTCACCAAGTCGGCGGTGGCGGCAGCCGTTTCTGGATTCTGATCCACGGCCACGATCTGATGACCGTCGGCGGCCAGGCGCCTTGAAATCGCTCGACCAAGTCCCTGGCCGGCCCCGGTCACTACTGCTGTTCCCATCGAGCCAGCATGACAGATCAGCAGCACAGCGTTGCTACGGTCCCGGCGTGTACCACCAACGCCATCAGTTCCGCTGGGCGATGCTCGGTGCACTGTGGATGGTGTACTTCTCTTTCGGCTTGGCGGTGTTCTCCATGGCCCCGCTGGTGGAGACCATCCGAGAGGACCTGGGCATCAGCAAGGGGGCCATGGGCACGGTGCTGGGGGCCTGGCCGCTCGTGTATCTGGTGGCTGCGCTGCCCTCCGGGGCGTTGGTGGACCGGCTCGGGCTGCGTCGGTCGCTGGGGATCGCGACCGTGATCATTTCGGCCTCTGCCCTGCTGCGCCCGGTTGCTGACAATTTCATTGCCATGTTCGGCGCGGTGGCGTTGTTCGGCCTCGGCGGGCCTCTGGTTTCCGTCGGTGCCCCCAAGCTGATCAGCGTCTGGTTCGACCAAGAGGAGCGAGCATTGGCCATGGGGGTCACCATGACCGCTCCGGCTATCGGCGGGGTCCTGCCGCTGGTTACCGCTAACAGTCTGCTTATGCCGGCATTCGACCAGAGCTGGCGAGCGACCCTGCTGGTGTATGCCCTCATCAGCGCAGCGGTGATCGCTGTTTGGCTATTGGCTGCCGCCGGAGCAGAACGAGTGGCCCCTGGTGCCGACCGCGATCTCGATCCTGCTCCTGGCTTTTCGGGCGCTTGGGAGCTCCTCGGCTATCGGGCGGTGCAGGTCATGCTGGTCATGGCCTTGGGGATGTTCTTCTTCAATCACGCCCTCAACGGGTGGCTTCCCACCGTGATTGAGGACCAGGGATTCTCCAGTTCGGCGGCGGGCTATCTGGCCGGCGGGGTCACCGCGTTGAGCATCGTCGGCGCGCTATTCGGGCCACGGGCCATACCCGAGGGCAGCCGGATCGCGGTCATGGCCGCTGTGTTTGCCTTATTCGGAGGAGCCACGATCTTGCTGAGCGTCGCCGGCAATCCGGCCACTTTCGTAGGCTTGGCCATCATCGGCCTCAGCAAAGGGCTGGCCGTTCCAATAGCCCTTTTGGTGATGATGCAGCTTCCTGGTGTCGCCCAGCGCAACATGGGAGCGGCCGGCGGGCTGTTCTTTACCGCAGGGGAGGCAGGAGGCGTTACTGGGCCGATCTTGTTCGGTGTGCTCTCCGATGTGGGTGGATCATCCGCCGGTCTCGTGCTGCTGACCGGCGTGGCCTTGGCTACCGCGGTGCTTGCTACCTTCCTGCGCGCCGCGATGCCCCGTCCGTCGGAATCGCCTGCGGGCTAGGCCCCCCGGCCTTGGATGAGCTCGTGCAAGGCACCCTCGTCGCTGACCAGCTTGGTCACGACCGCCTCGTCCACATCGGCCACGATGATCTCGCCCACCTCATCGGACACTGAGGCGAAGAAGCCCAGATCCTTCATGCCCGCGGCTTGGCGATAGTTGTCCTCGGTCGGCGTGAGGTACTGGATCGACACCGCGTTGTAGCGCCGGATCAGGTACAGGTGCATAAGTGCCATCAACCGCTTGCGGCGCAACGCGGGGCTATGGGTGTTCTGGTCTCGCACCGACAAGATGGCCCGGCCACGGCGGTCGTTCAGCACTCCGAACACCACGTTGGCCAAGTCGTTGTCGCCGCTGTACACCGCGAGCTCGAGGACTTCCGATCCCGCGGTATAGGGCCGCAGCCGAACCTTGAGCTGAGCGTCGATGCTGTTGTGGGCCGCCCAGTGCTCCAACCAGACTTCCAATTCGCGGGTGGGCACCTCGGTCTGCACCAGATGCTGGAATTGGGTTGAGCCCTTGCCCATGGCCCGAGTGGTGGCAGTGCGGCCGGAGCTGGCCATGAGCGCGGCGTCCAGTCGGGGGCCGCCCACCAGGGTCTGGGGAGTTTTGTAGGGGGAGTCCACCAGGCGGAATCTCCGCTGAAGCCGGGCCAGGGCCAGCATCCCGTCTTGTTGGAGGGAGGCGGCGAACTCCTCCCCCGCCATGCCGTCCACTTGATGCCCGCCGTAGGTGATGAAGTTGAACACGAACCCCAGTTGGCCCAACTCGGAGGGAAAAGCCCGCATCTCCTCCTCGGTCATCCCGGTGGTGTCCCAGTTGAACGAGGGCGACAGGTTGTAGGCCAACATTTTGTCGGGATGCACGGCATGGACCGCCTCGGCGAATTCCCGGGCATCGTCGAGGTCGGCGGTCTTGGTCTCCATCCACAACAGATCGCAGAAGGGGGCCACGGCCAAAGACTTGGCCACCGCGTAGGGGATGCCCCCCTGCACCTGGTAGTACCCCTCGGTGGTCCGGGCCACCTCGGGATCCCAGGCCACGTCGATGCCCATCTCGGCCGCTCGATCTCGGGCGGTTTCAGTGTCCACCGAGCGGGCGAAGCTGAGCCACTCCCCCATCTCCATGCCGAAGCTCTCCCCTTCTGACGACCGCAGCGCCATTTGGTCGGCCACCGCCTGGGAGTAGGTGGCCAGCCCCGAAGCCCGGTGCCACGCCTCGGCCAGGGCATCGGAGGCCCGGTCCACGGCTTCGTCGGCTCGGGGGTCAGGTGAGGAATGGAAGGTGACGGCCGCCTTCTCGATGATCTGGTTGACGCCCGTCTGGTCGAGCCAGGCCATGGCCCGCTTGTAGCGGGTCTCGGGCACGGCATACAGCAGGTGCCCGTTCACACCCTCAACGCCGACTTCGGCCAAGCGGCGCAAGACCGCCAGATAGGCGTCCTTGTAGGACGGCACCGACAGCTGGGTTGCGCCCATGATGTACGGCTGGTCGCGCTCGTCGGTGCCGCCGTCCAGCAGGTTGGCCGCCTCGGCGTCGGTGCGGGCCACGATGATGCCCGGCACGCCCATTATGTCGAGCTGGAATCGGGTCGCATTGAGCCGCTTGATCTGCTCGTCGCAGGGCACCAACACTTTGCCGCCCTGGTGCCCGCACTTCTTGACCCCGGGCTTTTGGTCCTCGATGTGGTATCCGGGCACTCCGGCCTCGACGAATCGGCGGGTCAGATTTCGTACGTGGGCGTCACCGCCGTGGCCGGTGTCGGCGTCGGCGATGATCGACGGGGTGAAGTCCACCTCCGGGGTGCGCATGCGCTCCTCAATGCTCATCCGCGACCGGGCGAACCGCTGGTTGCGGTCGGCGGTCAACAGCGCCCGCACCAGTCCCGCGGCCTCGTCGGGAACCATGCTCAGTGGATAGCTGGCCAGATCGGGGCCGGGATCCTCGTGCAACGAGCCCTTGGCCGATGTGGCCCACCCGCCCAAGTAGATGCCCTCGATCCCGGCCCGTTTCATGGCCACCGCCTGGCCCGGTGAATAGGGGCCGAATGTGGAGACGCACTGCCCCTGTTCGAATAACTCTCGCAATCGGGCATAGAACCGCTCCGCGGCCACCCGAGCCACTGTGTAGTCCTGGTCGATTGCCCCCCGCTGCTCCACTACTTGGCGAGCGGAGTACAGGCGAGTCATCCCCTCGAAGCGGGGCGAGGCCATCCACGCTTGGGTGGACCGGACCTCGGCATCGAATGAACCGGCAACGTTGGCGGCCATGCTGACACCTCTTTGGTGGTATGAGGGCTATTGTCGGGGCAGGCTAGCAATTGCGTAGCGTCTAACGGCACCTTTTTTCGCGGGAAACTGGCTCTGGCCTGAGAGAACGGGTTTGAACGGCCCTACTCTGAATGCCTGTGGCCTATCAGACGTTCGGGAAGCTAGAAGTAGCCAGCCCGCTGGCCGACTTCGTCACCAACCGCTTGGCACCGGGCACGGGAATCGACCCAGACCAATTCTGGACCGCGTTCACCGACGTTGCGGATCGATTTCAGCCGCAGGTCCACGCGTATCGGGACGAGCGCGACGATCTCCAGGCCCGCATCGACGCCTGGCATCTCGACCCGCAGACACGGCCCGAAGACGCCGCGGCGTTTCTGCGCTCCATCGGCTACCTGGTTGACGACCCCGGCCAAGTTCCGGTGGCCACAAAAGGGGTGGATCCGGAGATCGCCGGGCTAGCCGGTCCGCAACTGGTGGTACCGCTAGACAACGCCCGCTATGCCCTGAACGCAGCCAACGCTCGCTGGGGCAGCCTGTACGACGCCCTCTACGGCACCGACGCCATCGACGAGTCAGAGGGTGCCGTGCGGGCGGGGCCTTACAACCCGATGCGGGGCCAGCGGGTGATCGACCGGGTTCGGGCGCTGCTGGATAGCCATGTCCCGCTGACTTCTGGATCGCATGCCGACGCAGTGGCCTACGCGGTGGCTGCCGATGGGCTGCGGGTTGACCTTTCCGATGGCACATCGGCAGAACTGGCTGATCCTGGGCAATTCGTCGGCTACACCGGCCAAGAGGCAGCTCCCGACACCGTGCTATTGGGAAAACACGGCCTTCATATTGAGTTGGTGGTCGACCGCAGCCACGCCATCGGTCGAGATGACCTAGCTGGGGTGGCCGATGTGATGATGGAATCGGCTTTGACCACCATCATGGACCTGGAGGACTCCGTGGCCGCGGTGGACGCGGAGGACAAGACCAGGGCCTATGCCAACTGGCTCGGCCTGATGCAGAGCACTCTCACCGCCACCTTCACCAAAGGCGGCCAGGCCGTGACCCGCAGCCTGAATGCCGACTCGACGGTGATGGATCGGTCGGGGAATCCCCAGACGGTGCGTCGGCGCAGCGTCATGCTGATCCGCAGTGTGGGGCTGCACATGGACACCGACATGGTGCGCCTGGATGGCCAGCCGATTCCCGAGACTCTCATCGACGTGGCGGTGGCGGCCTGGGGCGCCCTCCACAATCTGACCGGCTCTGGCCCTCATCGCAACAGCCAAACCAGGTCGGTCTACATCGTGATGCCCAAGCTGCACGGTCCCCGCGAAACGGCGCTGGTCCGCGATCTTTTCGCCGAGGTTGAGGGCATATTGAGCCTGTCCCCCAACACGCTGAAGATGGGGATCATGGATGAGGAGCGCCGCACGTCGCTCAATTTGGCGGCCTGCATCGCCGAAGCCTCTGAGCGGGTGGTGTTCATCAACACCGGCTTCCTCGATCGCACCGGCGACGATATCCACACCAACATGGAGGCCGGCCCCATGATCCCCAAAGCGGAGATCAAGGCGTCGGGATGGCTGAATGCCTACGAGGAGGCCAATGTGGCCGTCGGACTGGCCATGGGGCTGCCGGGGCATGCCCAGATCGGCAAGGGCATGTGGGCCCGTCCTGACGACATGGCCGCCATGCTGGATGAGAAGGTCGGCCATCCCCAAGCGGGGGCATCCACCGCGTGGGTCCCCTCCCCCACCGCGGCCACCTTGCACGCCCTTCACTACCTGGACACCGACGTGGCCGCCCGCCAGGCCGAGTTAGCCGAAACGCCCGCCGAACGCGATGCCGCCGTCCAGGCCATGCTGACCCCCGCCGTCCTGCCGCCGGACCGCGAGCTGTCTCCCGCCGAAATCCAGCGGGAGCTGGACAACAACGCCCAGGGCCTCTTGGGCTACGTCACCCGGTGGGTGGGCCAGGGCGTGGGCTGCTCGAAGGTGCCCGACATCGACGATGTCGCCCTCATGGAAGACCGGGCCACGCTGCGTATCTCCTCCCAGCACATCGCCAACTGGCTACACCACGGCTTGCTATCCGAAGAGCAGGTGGTGGCCGCCATGCACCGCATGGCCGGCGTGGTGGACGGCCAGAACGCCGCTGATCCCGACTATGAGCCGATGAGCCGCGACTTTTCCCAGAGTATTGCCTTCGGTGCCGCGCTAGCCCTCGTCCTCGAAGGCCGTCAACAACCCAACGGCTACACCGAGCCCATCCTCACCGCTCACCGCCGCCGCCAAAAGGCCGCCGGCTAGGAAGGCCGAGCCTATTCCTGGTGATCGGCGGACGAATCCGCTGGAGGCACGGGTGCGAGATAGCCGACGATCAATAAGAGGATGCCGACGGCGATGAACGAGACAACCCGGCCAGCGGTCTCTTGATTGCGGAAGTCGATAAGGAACAGCTTGACCACCACCACCGCCATGAACGACGCACCCGCTACCCATACAGGGCGTCGAATCCGGCGCACGCCGACGACCATGGCCGACAGAGCGATGAGGGTCCAGGCAATGGAAAGAGAGGCCTGAAGCGCGGTGGAGTCGAACATCGACCTGGTGTCGAACGGCACATCTCCCCAATGGTGAACGGTCCTCACCAACTCCATGGTGACGAACACCGTGCCACCCGCGGCGAACGTCGGGGCCCAGGATTGTCCGGCCAAGGCCTTCAGCTCCTCACCGCCCTCTGCGGCGGCTACCCCCCGCCACATCAAAGCCACTGCCACGAGCAGAGCCGTCGCCAACCCCAGCGGATTCAGCACGGGCAAGTACTTGAGCGGCACCGGGTCGCCATCAGACACGAAGAGCGCTACCAATACGGCTATCGACAACGCAGCCAATACTGTGCCAGCGCCGTTTAGCGCATAGACACGCCGGTGGACCTTCAGCGGCCACCGCAGCACTCGCTGGCATCGCAGAGTCCCGCCGACGATCAGCGTTGAGGCCGCAAACGCGGCAGCAACAGGCCATATCCCGTCCGCAGCCTGGTCAACCTGCCAATGCGTCTCCGTGCTGATCAGCAGCATGAGTGCCCAATATCCCCCGACGTGCAACGCCTGTTCGACACTGGGGACCTCGTCCCCCTGAAAGCGCAAATGGCTGAAGTGGGCGGCAAACGCCACCGGCCACACAGCCCAGCCGTAGAGGTCCAGCGGATGGGACTGGATGCTGAGCGAGACGCCCAAAGCCACCGCGATTGTGGGCACCAACAAGACTCCCAATGCACTCAGATCTGGCCACCTCGACCTCCGAGCGGCAGCGGCCGCCAGCCAGAACGAGACAACCACGAACGCAAACGAGGCCGACAGCTGGGTTGCCGACAGGTGATGGTTGAGTTCCAGCAATCCGGCGGTCAGCCACCAGCCCCCGCCCCAAACCAGAGCACACCTGCTTGCCACAAGGTTCAACCCGGGCATCCTCAGGCCCTCCGCCTTCTGGAGCAGCCAGCCAGATGCGATGCCGGTCGCGGCCATCAATGCCAGCCCCAGGAAATTCCGGTTCGCGATCCATGCTGCATCGGGCGGGTACGGCAGGGAGTCGCCCAAATGGGCGGCAAGTGCGAATCCGGCCAGGATCTGAAGCAGCGCCCCCGCACCCACCGCCAGCCACTGGACCCTGCGGCAACCCGCCCACACCAGCAGCACGCCTTGAAGAGCCCAGACGGTGGACGTGTAGAAGGCGTCGAAGGCAAACGGGACGGCGATGGCGATGAATACGACGGCGAGGCCTACATAGGAGACGGCCAGTTCCCGGTTCTGCGGTCCCAGCTTGTGGGCGGTGCCGGCCAGGAGCGCGCTGAGAACAGCCAACCCTGATGCGCTCAGGGCCACGCCGAACTCGGTATGGCCGACGAGAGCTCCTTGCAACCCCAATCCGACGAACGGCGTGCCGAAAACAAGCGGTGCCAGCCACGACACGTACTTGATGTCATTCGGGTCCAGGGCCTTTCTGACCGCGAACAGAACCGGCATCACCATGTACATGAATACGAACAGAGCGACGAAGGGCTGGATGGTGACCCATTCATCTTCGACGTGTCGGTGCAGGAGCCAAAAGGCCGTGATCCCGAACGTGAAGCCAAACCCCAGGAGGTTGAGCTCCTGCCATATCTTGAACCAGGCAACTCCCAGGATTGCGGCGTTCAAGATCGCATAGAAGGTGAAGACGATCACCTGATCCTCGGGCTGGGAGTACGACAGCACCGGGGCGAGGAACCCGCCGATGATGCCGAGCACCGCCATCGTCCGGGAGTCCTGGACGACGGCAAGGCACCCCGCCCCGACGGTGATGGCGACCACGAACACCAGGGCCAGGGGGGCGGCCAACACGTCATATCCCGCGAAAGCGGCATAGGTCGTCAGGTACAGCGTGGCGACCCCGCCGCCCTGAAGGCTGAGGCCATAAATCGGACGGCGGCCGCGAAGTCGCCACCCCGCAGCCAGCAGCGCCCCGCCGAATACCGCCACGGCGATCAAGACCATCTCGGCGGTCACCGTGATGACCCCTCGCTGATTGGCCTCGCGAATCAGCAGACCCAGTCCAACCAGTGAGACGACGACCCCGACCTTGACTGGTATGTTGCCGGTGGTCATCCAGGCCTTGACCGCGTTCTGGGTTCTCGCAAACAGGTCGGCCACTGGCTTAGAGGTGGGGGGCCGACTCTCTGGGCTCATCCGCGGCGGCATCTTTGGAGGTGGTGGAACGGCGGTCGGCGGCGTGTGCGGAGGCTGTGGGATGGCAATGGGCGGCGTCTCCGGAGGAGGTGGAATAGACCCAGGGGGCGTCGTTGGGGGTTTCGGGACCGGCGGATGCTCACGAACTGCTGCTTGCGATCTTCGTGCCTGCTCCAATTCGATCCAGTCGAGCCGTCGTCGCTGTTCGAAGTCTCGGCCCAGGAGGTAGCCGATGGCACCGCCGACGAGTAACCCCACAAATTGGGCCAACGTCCCGCCAATCACACCTCCGCCAACTGTCAGCAAGACAATCCATCCCGTTGCCCGAGGGGTTTTGGGCATTTCAAGCCCCAACTTGTTCACAGGCCCCACGGGCTCAGGTCCACATCCAGTTCCCGGAGGCGGTCGATGATCATGGGGGGATCCATGGTCAAGGCTGGCCAGTGGTAGTCGTAGATGCGCAGGTTCAGCACGAAGGCGATGTACTCGGACACCTGGTCGACGGTGAAGTAGATGCCCCGGCGGCCAATGGACGCCTCGTAAGCCGCACCATTCTCACGGTTCAACACGAAGTTGGTGTGGTCGCACATGTGCTTCATGTCGGTGCTCACCCAGTCCCAGATCACCTCGGTACACAGCACCAGCGGCTCAGAGGGCTCGGCGGATAGCAGCTTGAAGTCCTTGGACACCAGGGTGATTGGCTCCAGCGTGTGGGCGTCGTAGGTCCGCAGCTCCACTTCCTTGCCCCGGAAGTACGGGGTCCACGACACGCCGACCCCCTCGTGGGCGCAGCCGATATAGCTGTGGAACTCCCCGTCGATGAACATCTCCACTTGGCTGGGGAACGCCGAGAACGGCGGGGCCTTCAAGATGTCGCAGTTGGGCGACGTCTCGTCGATCACAAACACGATTCCCAGTTGCAAGAGCTTGAGCGCCTCCACCAGGCGGCGGCGGTCGATACCGGTGCCGCCATGCATGGCCGCCAAGTTGGGGGCCCGCTTGTTCTCGCCCCAGTAGTCGAAGACGAACTTTCGGAGTTCGAGGGCATCCTCGGTCCACTCAATCTCCGGCACATGCTGGGGCATGGCGTGAGATTATCCTGCCGGGCGTGAGCGACCGACCTGCCCCTATTCGCATTGAAGACCTCGTCGAGCCGGTGCTGGCTCCTGAGATCGTTCAGATGATGGAGCAGACAGCCCCGATGGCCGACCAGATCGAGCTGAGCCCTGAGGCGGTGCTGGCTGCGGCCACCGCTCAGACCGGGCTCGGCGATTTCGGTTCCGACGAGTTCCGGGCCCCGCTGGAGGTGTTGTGCCGGGCGATGGACACGGAGGCCGACTTCTCGCCCATGGGCCGGTTGAGCCAGTTCAGCCAGCTCACCGCATTTGCGGTCAACCGGCTGCGGATCGAGCAATACATCAAGGATCATCCCGACGCCCTTGATGTTCCCATCGATCGGCCCATCGTGATCGCTGGCCTGCCCCGCACCGGCACCACGCATTTGCACAACCTCATCTCGGCCGACCCGGCGTTGCGCTCGCTTCCCTGGTGGGAGTCTTTGGAGCCGGTTCCCCCTGCTGAAGAGGCCGGTACCACCGAGGGCCGGATTCAGCGGGCCAAAGACGGGCTGGCGATCATGAACCTGGCCATGCCCCACTACGACCGCATGCACGAGATGACCTGGGACCACGTCCATGAGGAGATCCACCTGCTGGCCATCGACTTCTCCACCATGCTGTTCGACTGCTCGGCCGTCATGCCCTCATGGCGGTCGTACTACAAGGAGCACGACCAGACCCCGCACTACCAGTACCTCAAGCGCATCCTCAAGGTTCTGGCCCACCAGCGCCCGCCCCGAGACCGCTGGGTGCTCAAATCGCCCCAGCATCTGGAGCAGATTGGCCCGCTCATGAACGTGTTCGGCGATGCCACGGTGGTGTTCACCCACCGCGATCCGGTGTCGATCACCGCCTCATTCGCCACCATGATCTGCTATTCGGCCCGCATGAGCGCCACCCACCCAGTTGATGTCCACGGCATCGGCCAGTGGTGGGCCCAGCTCATTCAGGACATGCTTCAAGCTTGCACCGACGACCGGGATCTAGTGCCGCCCGAGCAGTCCGTCGATGTGCTGTTCCACGAGTTCATGGCCGATGACGTGGCCATGGTGGAGCGCATCTACCAGCTGGCCGACCAGCCGTTCACCCCCGACGTCAAAGCAGCCATGGATAACTATATGGTCGATCATCCCCGGGGAAAGCACGGCCGGGTCATCTACGACTTAGCCGACTTCGGGATGACCGCTGAAGAGCGCCGCCAAGCCCTCAGCTTCTACACCGACCGGTTCGCGGTAGAGCTAGAGCACTAGCCAGGTCGGGCCTACAAGTCATCTATGAGCAGCCGGTCGGCCCGAACAAAGATCCCCTCGGCGGAAGCGGTTACTGCTCCGTCGCAGACCATCTCGCCCGACACAAACAGCTTCCGTCCCTCGCTGCCCGACGGCCAGGCCCGCAGGGCTATCTCCTTCAGCAATGGCGTGGGCCGCTGGTACACAACCTTCAGCGTGCCGGTGTAGCCGCCTTTGCCGTTGACCACGTTGACCACGCCCAGGAGCTCGTCGAACACCATGGCGATGATCCCCCCGTGGACCATGCCCGGCGGTCCGGCGTAGACGGCAGACATATTCATCCGCCCGTGGACTTCGCCATCCTCAACCCAGAACTCCGCCGGAGGTGACGCCGGATTCAACCGCCCGATGATCGGGCTGTAGGGGAAGAACTGCATCGGATCGCGTGACTCGAAACCGGCCACCAGGTCGCCCATAACTCCTTGGCGATGGAGCCCCTCCATCTGCTCGGCCTCCAAGAGCTTCGTCGCTTGTTCCAGCAGCTGGGTGGCATCGGCCACCGAATCATCGCCGGCCGCGGTAACTCTGACCGCGTTCAGCAGCCGGCGGGCCGCTCCGGCCATGGCCAGTCTCTCCACGCCAGCGCCGTAGTCGGGGCTGGAAGCGGCGCTCGGGGCTTCCCAGAGTGGCTTTTCGCTCAAAGTGAAGGCAGGGTACGAAAGGCGTCAGTTGGGGTCGTAACCGTATTCGACCACATGATCGGTGCCAGGAAGTCCGGGAGTGACCGCGCCCGCTCGCCAGCCGCCGTCCACGTTCACCTCAGAACCGGTGATGTAGGACGACTCGTCGCTGGCCAAGAACAGAGCGGCATAGGCGATCTCGATGGGCTCGCCCACTCGGTCGATGGCTTGGTAGATGTAGGGCTCCTTTTCGGCCCGGGGGTCGTTTTGCGGGTTCCCCATGGGTGTGTTCACCCCGCCGGGGTGGATGGAGTTGACCCGGATGCTGAATCGACCCCACTCGATGGCCGCGGTCTTGGTCATCCCCCTGATGGCGAACTTGGATGCGGTGTAGCTGATGAGGCCGTTCTTGGACTGCTGGCCGTCTATGGAGCTGATGTTCACGATGGAGCCCCCGCCGGCCATCTTCATCGGCTCCAGCACCGCCTTCATCCCCAAGAACGTGCCCACCTGATTGACGTTGATGACCGCCATGTAGTCCTCAAGGGTCGTGTTCTCGATGGCCGCCGGCCGGAGGATGGCCGCGTTGTTCACCAACACCCTCAGCGACCCCATGCCAGCGGCAGTCTCAACCGCCGCGACCCAGTCGGCCTCTTGGGACACATCCAGATGCACATAGCGGGCGTTCTCGCCGATGCTGGCCGCTACCTGCTCGCCCTCGTCGTCGAGCACATCGCCCAGCACGACCTTTGCCCCCTCAGAGGCAAACAGCCGAGCCTCAGCCTCCCCCTGCCCCCGGGCAGCACCCGTGATAATCGCTACTTTGCCGTCCAGCCGTCCCATCTTTCGGCTCTCCTTCGTTGATCGAGCGATGATTGCCGCAGTCACCCTACTTGGCCCATCGATGCCGCCCTAACCTGGGCGCATGGAACTGGGGTATCGGGCGTTCGACGCTGACAACCACTACTACGAGCCTCGGGATGCCTTCACCCGCTACATCGATCCTGCGTTCGCTGATCGGGCAGTGCGGCCGGTGGTGGGGGCCGACGGGGCCGAAGAGGTGTACATCGGCGACCGGCGGTTCACGTTTTTAGAGCATCGCAACTACGACACTTCTCCCCGGCCGGGAATGTTGCGGGAGATGCTGCAAGCCATGAAGCGGGGGGACGGCGGGGGCAACATCAGGGGCACGCGGGTTTCCGAGCCCCACCGGCCCGCGTATGTGAGCCGCTCAGCCCGAGTCGAAGTGCTCGACGCCCAGGGCATCGAAGCTGCGGTGCTGTTCCCCACGCTGGCGGTGTGCGTGGAGCACTACATGGTGGACGACCCCGACCTGCTCTACGCCAACCTGGGTGCCTTTAACCGCTGGCTGGACGACGAGTGGGGCCTCAATCGCGACGGCCGCATTCATGCTCCTCCCCTGCTTTCGCTGGTTGATCTCGACCGGGCGGTAGCTGAGTTGGACTGGGCGCTGGACCGGGGCGCCCGGGTGGTTTCGCTTCGCCCGGGGCCGGCGGCGGGCCGCAACATCGCCGACCCGGTTTTCGACCCGTTCTGGGCCCGGATCAACGAGGCTGGCGCGGTGGTCGGGTTCCATATCGGCGAGTCGGGCTACAACCAGTCGATGTCGGTGCATTGGGGCGAAGAGCCCAATCCGCCATCACACCGGCAGTCGGCCTTGCAGTGGACCTGCTTCTACGGCGACCGGCCGATCATGGAGACGGTGGCGGCGCTGATCTACGCCAACCTGTTCGAGGCGTTTCCCAACGTGCGGATCATGAGCGTGGAGAACGGCAGCCTGTGGGTGAACTACCTGATGGCGGCCATGAACAAGATGAACCGAATGGGCCGCAACGGTCCGTGGCTGCGGGGTCCGCTGACTGAGAAGCCCAGCGACGTGTTCCGCCGCCATGTCTTCGTTTCTCCCCACCATGAGGAGCCGGTGGCCGATCTGGCCCACTCCATCGGAGTGTCCCAAGTGCTGTTCGGGTCCGACTGGCCCCACGCCGAGGGCCTGGCCGAGCCGCTGGAGTTCGCCGAGGGCCTGTCCAGCCTCTCCCCCGCCGACATCCGCCTCATCATGCGGGACAATCTGGCTGGTCTACTGGCCGCCTAGGCCGGCTGGTCGCGAAACAGCCGTGGGTCATAGGGCACGCCGCACCGCTTGAGAGCAGCCTGCCAGGCCGGGCTGTTCTTCATGATGCGCCGCAATCCCAGAACCATCGCCGTGCTGCTGACCCGAGTGCCGGGTGTCGCCGTCAGCCCCAAGACCGAGGTGAGCTCTCGGGGGATGGTGGTGATGGCGCCGTTCATCAGCACCCGGTAGCCCGCCTTTTGGGCGGGGGGAATCGGGGGATTCTGGAGAAATCTGATAGCGGCCCTCATTCCCGGGCTCGGGGCCAGCGCTGGATGCCCGGTGATCCACTCCCGGAGTTCGCCGGCGGTTCTCGGCAGCGGCGACGCGCCGAGCATCTCCCCCACCTTCGTCTGCTCCACCACGAACTGGTCGGCCTCAGGTTCACCCAAACGACCGCCAAAGCGCTGGTAGGCCTCCAAAAAGGAGTCCGTGAGCGTGTTGTGGACCCACGCGGCCAACTCTGGAGTCGACGCACTGTAGGACTGCCCCCGGTGCGAGGTGCCGCTTACCCCCCGGTGGGCTGTCTTCACCAGGTCGACGGCCTCGACCACCTCGGGCATGGCCCCGAAGGTGGCCGATGTGACGTAGAACGAGGTCCGGCTGAGCCGGCCCAGGGGATCATCCCGATACCGGCTGTAGTCGTCCACCCCGGCCACCACTTCCGGATGAGCAGCTTGAATCAGCAGGGCCCGGATGCCGCCCACGAACACGCTCACATCGCCGATTACCCGCCAGCTCACCGATCCGGGCCCACACAGCCCCGGATCGCCCGGAAATTCTCCGGTGCGCCTCAGCGGCATCTCGGCGTGGGCGAACATGCTGCTCACCGAGTCGATGACTCGAGACCTCACCAAGTGAAGCATTCTCAATTCACGCTACCTTCGGGTGAGCCCATCCACAGTCGCTATTGTCCCCCGACATGGAGATGCTTCCCAGCCCTGAGCCGTTTATCGGTGGAATCGACTTCGGCGAGGGCCCCCGGTGGCACGATGGCCGCCTTTGGTACTCGGACTTCTACCAGTATGCGGTGAAGGCCGCGTCGATGGATGGCACCGTCGAGGTGATCGTCGAGGTGCCCGGCCAGCCATCGGGGTTGGGCTGGATGCCCGATGGCGACCTTTTGGTGGTGTCGATGCGGGACCGCCGGGTCATGCGCTACGACGGGGCGGTCCTCCATGAGCACGCCGACCTCTCCGAGATCGCCACCTCGCTCTGCAACGACATGACGGTGGACGCGGAGGGCCGGGCCTACGTGGGCAACTTCGGGTTCGACCTGCACGCCGGAGAGGACTTTGCTCCGGCTGTTCTCGGGCTCGTGCAGCCTGATGGTGCCGTGGAGGCCGCAGCCGACGGCCTGGCGTTTCCCAATGGGGCGGTGATCACCCCCGACGGAGCGACCTACATCGTTGGCGAGAGCTTCGCCAGCCAATTCACCGCGTTCGATTTCGGGCCCGAGGGCCGGTTGGAGAACCGCCGGCTGTGGGCCGCGGTGCCCGGCACCATCCCCGACGGCTGCTGCTACGACGCCGAAGGCGGTATCTGGTATGCCGATGCGATAGGCCGGGCCGCCCTGCGGGTGGTCGAAGGAGGCGAGATCACCCACCGAGTGGAGACCGAGCTCAACTGTTTCGCCGTGATGCTGGGCGGCGAAGACCGCCGCACGCTCTTCCTAGTCTCGGCGCCGGGTTCACATCCCGACGAGGTGCAGGGCCTTGGACAGGGGCGGATTGAATCGGTGCAGGTGGAGATCCCCGGCGTGGGGCTCCCTTAGGCAATAGAGGAGCGGCAACATGAGATTCTCTGGAAAGGTGGCCGTGGTCACCGGAGCTGGGTCGGGCATCGGGCAGGCCACCACGGTGCGTCTGGCCAACGAAGGGGCCGTTGTGGTGGGCAGCGACATCAACGCGGCCGGACTGGAGAAGACCGCGGCGATGATTGGCGAGGAGGCGGTATTTCACCCGGTTGTGTCCGATGTGCGCTCTCGGGATGCTTGCCATGAACTAGTGGCGTCGGTGGTGGCCGACCACGGTCGCCTCGATGTGCTGTGCAACATCGCCGGAGTGGCCCGGGGCCATCGGGTGGGCGAAGTCGACCAGGAAGTGTGGGACCTGATTTTCGGCGTGAACGTTGAAGGGGTGTTCTGGATGTCGCAGGCCGCACTCCCCCACTTGGAGTCATCGAGCGGCTGCATCGTGAACATGGCCTCCAACGCCGGATTGATGGGACAGGCCTATACCGTGCCCTATTGCGCCAGCAAAGGGGCCGTGATTCAGATCACCAAGGCCATGGCCATGGAGACGACAAGGACCGGAATAAGGATCAACGCCATCGCACCCGGTGGAGTGGAAACCAATCTGGCTGCCGATTTCGGCTTCCCCGACAGTCCCGATTTGGAGCTGATGGGGCGGTACATGGGCTTTCGGGGCATGGCGCAGGCCGACGACATCGCCTCCGCGGTGGCCTACTTGGCCTCTGATGAAGCCCATCGAATCCATGGAGCAGTGCTGAGTATCGACGCCGGATTGACCGCAGGATGAGCTGGGATCCAGCCGGCCAACGGGTTCTGATCACCGGCGCCTCATCGGGCATCGGCGCCGCGTTGGCAGTAGAGCTGGGACGGGGTGGGGCCTTTGTCGGCCTGGCCGCCCGCCGCGGCGACCGACTCGAACAGGTTCTGGGCCAAGTGCGGGATGCCGGAGGCGATGGCTCCTGGTGGACGCTTGATCTCGCCGATTTGGACAGCGTGGCCCCGTTTGCCGAGCGGGCCTGGGCTGAGATGGGGCCCATCGACGTGCTGGTGAACAACGCTGGCGCTCCTCGTCGCCGGTCCATGAAACGGCTCACCCCCGAGGAGTTGGACGAGACGATGGCGGTGAACTTCACCGGGTCGGCGCGGCTGACCATGGCCCTGCTGCCCCACATGCTGGAGCGGGACTCAGGAACCATCGTGAACGTGTCGTCGATGGGCACCCAGTCGATGGCATTTCGCACCGGGGCTTACGGCGCGGCCAAAGCAGCGCTCAACCTGTTCACCGAGGGCCTCTATTTTGATCTGGTTGGAACCGGCGTTCGGGCCCACTTATTCACCCCGGGTTCCACCGACACCGAGTTCTCCACCCCCAAGCCGGGAAACGACGACCCCTTTCCTCAGCCACCCGACGCCTTCATGGACCCGGTGGATGTGGCCAAGGCGCTGATCGCCAAACTGGGCAACGACGATTTCGAGGGTTTCGCCGCACCGGCCCTGAAAGAGACGGCCCAAGCCAAGCGGGCCGACCCCAACGGCTATCTGGTGGAGGCGCTCAAGATGATGGGGCTGCGTTCGGCCTAGTCGATTCTTGAGAACGTGCGACCGGGGAACAGGTCCACCACCGGCTTCCACAGGTACTCCATTCGCCAGGCCCGGCGGGCCAGATAGCGAAGCACCTCGGCCTCATTCTTTGTCCCCCACCCCTGGATGGCGCGGTCAAGCTCCATCAATCCGTCATCGAGGCTGTCGGCCCGTCGACCGGTGAGCGTGGCGATCTCGTCCAATTCGATCGCGGCCAACCGAGGTCCGAGCTGCTTCTGGCGGTCCAGGCACTCCACCAGCAGCGTGGCGTGCTCCAAGCGGTGGCGGGGGAAGTCGCCGTCTACGGCGGGCAGCACCTCATCGCGCAGATTCTGGATGACCACGCCTTCCAGGGATGAGCCCATTTCGTCTTCAGGCAGCTCTGGCCGCTCCAACTCCACCCCCATGGCATCTGCCAGCGCCTCGCAGGTGGCCCGCTCACAGATGTAGCGGTAGGCCCAGTTCATGCCGTTGGGCATCTGGGGGTCGTTGATCACGGTGATGCGGGCCAGCGACACGATGGACCGCACAAACTGCTGCACCCGGTAGTAGCGCACCGAGTCGAGGTGGACCGGAAACCCAGACAGGTCCTCGTAGCGGCGGAAGATGGGACCGAGGCCCTCGTCGGGTGTCGAGGGACAGAAAAACTCCCGAGTGCAGATATTTCCGAAGTCCTCCATGGGGTCGCCGAAATGTGCCCATTCCCAGTCCACGATGGCGCTCACCTGTCCGTTGAGGAACATGAAGTTGGCCGGTCCGGTGTCGCCCTGCAAGAGGCTCACTCGGTCGAGCCGCTCGGGTACGTGGTTCCGGATCCACTGGAGCGAATAAGTGTAAAGCGGGTCGGTCACCATGCCGCCGAGGAACTGCTCGACGAAGTCGATCTCGCCCAACGCGCACTCGGCCGAGGTGGAGGGAATGGGCATGTGGTCGAGCCCCAGCGAGTTGGGATCCAACGAGTGGAGCAGCACCAACTGCTCGATGAAGTCGTCCAGCACCGAGGCCTGTTCCTCGGGATCGGCGATGCTCAGGTCGGTCTGACCCGGCATCCGCTCATGCAGCGCGGCCTGGAGGTCCTCGCTCCAAGCGCAAATGGCAGGAACCTTCATGCCGGTCTCCACGAGGGCGGTCTGCACCTTGGCCTCGCTCTTCACCGAGTGCGTGCCGCTGCCGTCCCCTTCACGGTCCAGCCGCAGGAAGTACTCGGCCACCGAGCCGTCAGCGCGGGTCACATCCACCACCCACGCTTCCCGCCGGGCGATGTGGCGCTCCAGCCGGGTGATGCGCCCGCCCCCCGCCTCCGCGATCCAGTCGGTCATCCCCTCGGGCAGGTCGTGCTTGAGCTCCTCAGCCATCCCGATGGCTTACCACGTCTATGCTTCGAGAGATGAGTGCAGAACGTGAGTTTGGCGATGTGGCCACCAAGCTGCTGATGGAGAACGACCGGGTGCGGATCTGGGAGATGCGCCTGGAACCCGGCGAGCGGTCCGATCTCCACCGCCACGACCTCGACTACGTGCTGGTCCAGATGTCGGGCGACAAGATCGCGGGAGATTTCGAGCCTGACACCGCCGGGGAGTTCTCCGGCCTGGTGGAAGGCGACGTGATCCCCGGCCAAGCCATGTTCATCTCCAAGGGCGGCATCGAGACCGCGGTCAACACCGGTACCGAGTCCTACTACGAGATCCTGATCGAGCTGAAAGACTGAGCTCTCCAGCAAGTCATCAACGGCCGCCCGACCCGGCTTACGCTTGGCGGCTGCTCGTCACTTTGTTGGCGGGGCAGGTGGTGTTCGGGTCCACTATGACCATCATTGGGGCGTCGCTTTCCGACATTGCGGAGAGTCTGGGCACCTCGAACGCCACCTTGTCGTGGGCGGTCTCTGCTCCGTTCCTCGGATTGGCGGCGGGGACCACCGTATTCGGGACCATGGGCGACTTGTGGGGTCACCGGCGAATGCTGATCGTCGGGCTGACGGTCTTCACTGCGGCCACCGGGATCTGCGGGTTGGCCTGGGATGCCTTCAGCTTCATCGGGTTCCGGGCTCTGGTCGGCCTCGGCGGCGCCATGATGATTCCCAACGGGATGGCCATCATGATGGCCGCGTTCCCGGTCAACCAGCGGGCTCGGGCCATGGGCTGGTTCCAGTTCGCGGCCGTCGGTGGGCCGGCTATCGGCCTCGTCACAGGCGGTGCTTTGGTGGATGCGCTGGGCTGGCGGGCAATCTTCGCGGTCTACGCTCCCATCGCCGCGATCGGCCTGATTGCTGCGGTCGTGGTGGTGCGGCCCACCGGAGCGGGAGAGGCCAAGCCGGTTGACATCGCGGGCGCGCTCAGCTTGGTGGCCGCGGTTGTCGTGTTGATGGTGGCTCTGGACCGAGGGGCCACCCTGGGCTTCGGCCACCCGGTGGCATTGGCGCTCCTGGCCCTTGTGCCGGTTTCCGTCTGGACGTTCACAGCCATCGAACGGCGCACAGCTCACCCAATGGTCCCGCTGGAGTGGTTCCGCCGCCGGAACTATGCCGGGCCGGTGGTGGCCTCCGCCACAGCCAACGCCGCCTACATGGGCGGGTTCATCCTCGCGCCTCAAATGTTGCAGGAGCGCTATGGGTATACCCTGACTGCGGCCACCGTGTTTCTGGTCGTCCGTTTGATCTTTTTCAGCATCAGCTCACCGGTGGGCGGTCGGCTGACCGCGACTCGGGGGGAGCGGTGGACATCGTGTCTCGGCAGCGTTCTCGTGGTGCTGGCCATGGTGTCCTTCGCGGCTGGATCACTGGTTGACGCGGTGGTGCTGGTGATCTTGGGCCTGGCTCTGGCCGGTGGGGGGCTGGGGGTAGCCGGGCCGGCGTACCAGGTATCGGTCGTGGGGGCAGTTCCGATGGACCGCTTGGGGGCGGCAACTGGAATGTTCCAGACACTCACCAGTTTGGGCACGGCTGCCGGCGTCCAGGTGCTGGTGCTGGCGGTGGGAGAAGAGGCCACCGGAACGGCCTTCGCCAACGCCTTCTGGTTGGGCGCGGCGGTGGCCGCAGTGGGCGTCTTCGGAGCGCTGGCTATTTCTTCAACCAACCCCGCATCAGCGAAGTAGCGGTCAGCTCTGGCCGGTCAGCGCGGCCAAGACCTTGGGGGCCATGATCTCGGCCAGTTCCAGGCACTCCTCTTTCGACCAGATGGCGATGGGAACCCACGGGTAATCGGCGGTGAGGAACTCGTAGTCGGGGCATCCGCTCACTCGGGCGATGGCCTGGGCCGAACCCCGCATCTCCTCATGGACAATGGCGATGCTGGGAACGCCCGCCCACTCCAACTCCACTGCGTCCCGCAAACTGCGGGCACTGCAACTGCCTCAACCGCCGAAGCCGGTTATGGCGACCGTGGCCTCCTCGGTGAGGCGGCTCCAGTCGCCCGGATCAGGGGGAATGGACACCGAGCTCTTGACCACCTTCAGCGGGGCTTGCAGGTCGCTCAGCTTGTTCAACTCGTCGTAGAGGGCATCCAGGAAGATCTCCCCCTCGCCGAGACCGTTGGCCACCAAACCGACCACCGCCCCGTCCAGGCTGGCTGGCCGGGGTGAGAAATCGTGATCGTCGGTGCGGTCGAACGGGCCCGAAGTGGGGTCGAGGCCGATGAGCGTCGTCATGTCACCACCCTAGCCGGTTCTTCTTCACAGGACGGGCTCGGTGATGGCTAGGGCAAGGTGAGGCAGCAGGAGCCAGCTTGCCCCCATGCCCGCTCCCCCGGCGGCGACGATCAGGATGCCCTCAGGTTTGCCGATGCGTGCCATGCGGTCAGTAGCGCTGGTGGCGGGCGCATTGAGCCGGGGCCACAGATGCTGCTGGATGTCGGCTTTCGACCAGCCTTCTTCGAGGAAGAACCGTTGGTGCTCATGGCCGATCACGATGACCACATTCCCGTCCTCACCCAGCCAGGAGTCACCGGCGACGCCGTTGGCCCGGATGTCTCTGACCAGCGAGTCGCACACTCCTTCGGCGGTGCGGCTGGCGAAATCGGTGGCCTCGACCATCTTCATGAGGGAGTGGACGGTCACCGCGCTCTGCTCAGCGGACAGCCCCCGCTGGACGTGCAGCGGCGCCCAGTCAGAGGCCTCCTCGTTCTCCCCGAAGCAGAAGGAGTAGCGGGCCGGAGTGGAATAGCTGGCCCGGTCCAAGAAGCCGGGGATGCCGCGGCACACGTTGCGGATCACCAGCCGGAGCGCCCGGCCGATGGTGGCATTGGCCCGGAATCCCGGGCCGAAGCAGCCCGCCCCCGAGACCACGCCCAGTTCGTTGCGAATAGGCCCGTTGATGATGACGGCCTGAGCGGCGCCCGACAGCGTTCCGGTGGTCGAGTGGCAGTTGCCCTTGGGGTGGAGATGGGCCCGAACCGCGGCCACCACCACGGGGAAGTACTCGGGCCGACAGCCGGCCATGACCGCGTTGGCCGCGGCCTGCTCGGCAGTGCAGGTCACCTCCCGAGTGGGCACAGTCCCCAGCACCTCTTCCCTCGAGAGCCCGGCGGCGGCCAGGAACTCGGCCACCTTCTCCGGCGTCGGGGGCATGATGGGCAACCCATCAGTCCAGCCCTTCTCGAAATAGCCCTCCACCAAGGCTTCGTAGGAGTCATAGGCGTGCTGGGCGGCCGTCGTCATACTCAGACACTAAAGCTCGTGGCGAGTGGTCTCCCACACAGAACGGATGGCGAAACTGGACCGGAGGCGACCCACTCCGCTGAAGCGGGACAGATATTGGTTGTGGATCCGCTCAAAGTCGCGCTGGTCGGCCACCGCGAGGTGGAGGAGGTAGTCGGCGTCGCCGGCCATCAAGTGGCAGGACATAACCTCGGGGCACTCCACCACCTCCTTCTCGAACTGGCGCAGATTCGTTTCGCTTTGACTTACCAAGGAGATTTCGACGAAGACATCGAGAGAGCGGTTGATGGCCTCGGGGTCGACGATCATCACGTAGCCGGAGATCACCCCGTCGGCTTCGAGCCTGCGGACGCGTCGGTAGCAGGCGGAGGGCGACAGACCCACCCGATCGGCAAGCTCGGCGTTGGACATGCGGGCATCGCTCTGGAGCTCGTTGAGGATCGATCGATCGATTGGGTCCAGATCCGACACTGGCCTGACTCCTCGCTTTCGACGCTTCAATTGAGGCAAGACACAAAATAATCGATGTAGGAAGCAAAAGTGAAGAATATTTACGATTATTGGTGCTACAGCAGAAAAGTTTCAAGATTTTTTCACCTCTGCCGCGGGTATAATGCCACTGTAGCCATCGGTTTGCGGCGGAGGAGCAGATGCGCATCGGAATCCCAAGGGAGATCAAGAGCGAAGAGCGCCGGGTGGCGCTGACCCCCGGAGGCGTTGCCGATCTGGTCAACCGGGGCCACGATGTCCTGGTTGAGCGAGACGCCGGGACGGGAGCGGGTTTCACCGACCAGGAATACGTCGCCCACGGTGCGATTGTCGCGCCGTCAGCGAAAGCGGTGTTTGACCAGGTCGACATGATCGTCAAGGTCAAAGAACCACAAGCAGAAGAGCGAGCCCGTTTGCAGGAGAACCAAGTGATCTTCACCTACCTGCATCTCGCCGCTGACGCCGACCAGACCCAAGAACTGATGAGCCAAGGGGTCACGGCCATTGCCTACGAATCCGTTGTCGGTCCCAACGGTGGTCTGCCCTTGTTGGCTCCCATGTCGCAAGTGGCGGGCCGGATGTCGATTCAGGCCGGGGCCCACTGCTTGGAGTCATCGCAAGGAGGCCGAGGAGTGCTCCTGGGCGGAGTGCCCGGTGTTGCCCCGGCCAAAGTGGTCATCCTCGGCGGGGGCGTGGTCGGTCGCAACGCGGTACAAATGGCCATCGGGCTGGGGGCCGACGTCACCGTGATCGACCGCGACGTATCTGTGCTGGAGGATTTGAGCTCGCGGTATGGCTCCGCCCTGCACACCCTGCACTCCAGCGGAGGGGCCCTGGAAGAGGCAGTCCTCGGGGCCGATCTGGTGATCGGCGCCGTCTTGGTCCGAGGGGCTCGAGCCCCGCATCTGGTTTCCACTGAATTGGTCAAGCAGATGCGGCGCCGTTCCGCGGTGGTCGACGTTGCAATCGACCAGGGCGGCTGCATCGAGACTTCCCGACCCACCACCCATGCCAACCCCACCTATCTGGCCTACGACGTGGTCCACTACTGCGTGGCCAACATGCCCGGTGCCGTTCCCCGCACGTCGACATTCGCCTTGGAGAACGCCACCCTCCCCTACATCGCCATGCTGGCCGACTTGGGCCCAAGCGAGGCCATGCGAACCGATGCTGGCCTCAGAGCCGGGCTCTCGATTTGCCAAGGTCAAGTGACCGAGCCCGCCGTAGCCGAGTCACTAGGCCTCAGCTTCACACCCCCCGACCAAATCCTCGGCCTCAGCCAACACGCCGCCTGACGGGGGCCGTCACTACATCAGCTCGGCCATCCGTTCGGCTACGGCGATGACGTTCAGGTTGGTGTTGGCTCTGGGGGTCTCGGGCATGATGGAGGCGTCGCACACCCTGAGGCCCTCGGTTCCCCACACCTGGCCGTAAGGACCGACCACTGCGGCGGGGTCGTCTGCTGGGCCCATCGCGCAGGTGCCCGCGCCGTGGTAGAAGGCCACATGATTGACGAAAACATGGGCTAGGAGATCGTCGCGGGTCAGCCGGTCGGGGAGAAATATCGGTCCATGGGACACCTTCTGGTACGGGGACGACGACAGCAAGTCCAAGCCCAGTTCAAATCCCTCCACCAGCCGCGCTAGATCAGGCTCATGGGCGAGGAAGGGGTAGGTGATCGCCGGTGGGTCTACGGGATCGGCTGATACCGGGCGGACCGACCCTCGGATCTGAACTCGTTGCAGAGCCGCGTTGAAGGCGAAAACGGTGTCCAAGCCACCTGCCTCGGCTCGGCGACGCGGATTGGCCGACAAATCGATCATCCCAACGGGGAACAATTGGAGGTCGTTGGCCGGTCCCGACGTGCTGGTGAACCGCAGCAACGTCTGGATGGTGGTATCTCCACGGGAAACCAATCCCGGTTTCGGTGCCGCGAAGAGATAGATGGCGGGGTGGTCGGAGAAGTTGGCGCCCACCCCGGGTCGATCGACAACGATTTCGATTCCCAATCCGGCCAGCTCCGCGGCCGGGCCGATGCCGGAGCGCCACAGCAGCATGGGTGACTGGACAACCCCCGCGGCCACGACGATCTCTTGGGCGGGGATGGATTCCGTCCGCCCATTGCTCACCACGTCCACCCCAATGGCTCGGTGGCCGCTCCAGCGCACGCTCAAGACCAGACAGTCGCCCCGTACCTCCAGGTTGGGCCGGGCCCGGACCTCAGGGGTCAGGTAAGCATCGGCGGCGGACACCCGTTGCAGACCCCGGCGATTGCGGGGCAGCGGGCCGACGCCCTGTGAATTTGGGGCGTTGTGGTCGGCGATGTAGTCAAACCCTGCCGCTTCACAGGCCTCATAGAACGCCGCTTGGACCGGGTACAGCTCGGCCTCAGGGGTGCGCACGATGGGCAGCGGGCCGTTTCGGCCATGCCAGCGGTCCTCGCCGTCGGGGTCGGACTCCAGCCGCCGAAAGCTGTTCAGCATCGCTTCCCAGCGCCATTCGGGGAATCCCCAGGCATCGAAGTCGGCAGGCATGGCCCGGACTGCGATGCCGCCGTTGACTGCGGAACTGCCGCCCAGCACTCGTCCTCTCGGATACGGCTGGGTTCTGCCACCGGGAAGCCGCACCTCATCACCCCAATCATGGTTTGGATGCGAGGAGACCCTGATGTCGGCCAATTCAGGGGGCAGGTGGGTGCCATGATCGGGACCGGCTTCGAGCAGAAGCACCCGCCGGGCAGGATCCTCCGACAAGCGGGCCGCCAAGACCGACCCCGCCGACCCTCCCCCCACAATGACGGTGTCGAACACAGTTGGTGTGCCCTACTGTGCCGCCCTGTTCGACTCCCGTTCGCCCCGGATGAACGCCTCCCGGGCCTTGTCGCCCTCGCCCATGAGATTCAGCTCGTAGGTGAACCCCTGCTCGAACCGATAGCTGCGGTGGACATCAACCGGGTCGATCCCGTTGATCGACCACTTGGCCTTGCGGATCACCCCAGGCGGTTTGGCTGCGATCACCCCCGCCACTCGGCGAGCCTCGTCCATAAGCTGGTCGCCCGGCACCACGCTGAGGACGGTCCCCCACCGCTGGAGGTCTTCGGCCGCCACCGGCTCACAGCTGTACATCATCCAGCGCATCACCTTCTCGGGAACCAGACGAGCGGTGTGGGTGGCGGCGCCCAGGGCGCCGTTGTCCACCTCGGGCATGGAGAACTTGACCCCCTCCGCAGCCACCACCAAGTCGCAGTTCCCCGCCAGGCCGATGCCCAGGCCCAGGCAGAAGTCCTGCACGGCGGCCACCACCGGCACGGCACAGTCGTACACCGCCCCGAAGGCCTCATAGCAGGCGTCCCCGGTGCCCAGAACCCCCTCAAAGCCCTCCATCGCCTGCATCTCCTTGATGTCCACCCCGGCGTTGAATCCCCGGCCCACCGCGGTGAGGATGGCCACCCGCACGTCGGCATCGTGCTTGTAGCTGCGGAAGATCTCGGCCAGCCGATAGGTGTCGGCTATGTTGAGCGCGTTCACCGGCGGATTGTCCATGGTGACGGTGGCGATGCCCTGCTCGTCGATCTCGGTGTGAATGGCCACGGTGCGCTCCTTCGGGTCTTGGCCGCCAGCGTAGGCCCAACCCGCATCAGCCACTAGGTTCTAGGCTTCAAAGCAGGAAGGGAGCCCACCTTGCGCATCGGCTATCTGATCGACACCAACCACGGGTACTACGACCAGCCCCTGCCCGAACCTGACAACGCCGCCGACGCCCTCGACGCCATGATCGAAGAGGGCATCTTGGCCGAGCAGTCGGGATTTCACTCTATTCAAGTGCCCGACCGCCATGGCCGCACCGAGTCGTACTTCGGCTCGCCCCTGAACCTGTTGATGATCTTGGCCCGGGAGACCAGCCGGGTGGCCATCGGCTCCTACTGCCTGGTCAACACGCTCTATCACCCCATGGAGGTGGCCGAGCAGTGCGCCATCATCGACAACATCTCCAGAGGCCGGCTCTACATGACCTGGGGGCGGGGTTTCCACGCCGGCTATTGGGGGCAATTCGGCGTACCGCCCGAGCGGATGCTGGGCCGATACCTGGAGAATGTGGCCATCATCGACAAGGCGCTGCAATCCAAGGGGGAGCGGTTCAGTTGGGACGGCGACTTCTACCAGGTACACGACGGCCTTTTGTCGCCCAACTCCTACCAGCAGCCCCGGTTCCCGTTCTGGGGCGGCGGTCAGCTTCCCGCCGCCATCGAACGGTGCGGAGTCTACGCTGAGTCGTGGACCTGCGACGACTTTCCCATCCTCAAGGAGACGTGGGACGTGCAGGCCGGTGCCTATCGGGCCAAAGCCCTCGAACACGGCAAGGAGCCCTTCATCGTCCTGATGAGAAAAGCATGGGTGGCCGACTCCTTCGAAGAGGCCGCCGAGCAATACGGCACCCACTACGTGCCCGAGATGCGCTTCTACTGCGAGCAGGGAATCCTGGCCCACCATCCCGAGTTCGACTCCCCGGAGAAGATCACCACCGAATCGGCCCGCGAGCACATCGTGGTGGGCTCTCCCGCCCAGTGCCGCGAGCGCTTGGAGCAGTACCACGAGGAGTTGGGCGTGCAGTACTTCACCGTGCAGTTCCGCATGGTCACCGGGCCGTCCTTCGAGGCGACCCGAGAGCAGATTCAGCGCTTCGGCGAGGAGGTGGTGCAGCCGCTGCACGCCAAGTACCCCGTCCCCGACCATCCGGCCATCCCCGCGGCCTGCCGGTGGTGAGGCGGTGACTTCGACGATGCCGACACCGACCCTCGAGAAACTGGAGGCACTGGTGGGGTGGCAGTTCCCTGGCGGTACCTACGCCGTGGAGCCGTGGCGGGTGTGGCTGACCAACGACGTCCTCGGTGCGCCCCAGCAGACCGACGGTATCGCCCACCCCATGTTCTGCTATTACGCGGCGATGGCCGGACTGGGCATCTCCATCGACGAGATGTTCACCCTCTGCCACGCCTCGGCCGACGATGGCCCGATGTTCGGCGAATGCGACATTCAGCAGCTTCGCCCGTTAGAAATAGGTGCCACCTACACCGTGCGGGGCGAGATCACCAGCGCCATTCGCAAGCAGGGCGCCCGCACCGGCACCTTTGACATCGTGGCCTTCCGGCTCGAGGTGGTCGCCCCCGATGGCGAAGTCTCATCGGTTGTGTCCAACTCCTTCATCTTCCCCCGGAGGTCATCGTGAGCGCATCTCCAAAGCCTGCGGTCGGAGACCAGCTTCCCCGTCTGGTCATCGAGTCGGTCGATGCCGAGAAGATGAAGACGATGGCCGCCCTGCTGGCCGATTCCAACCCCATCCACTGGGATGTCGACACGGTGAGAGAGTTGGGCATGGGCGACCAGCCGGTGAATCAAGGACCCAACAACCTGGGCTACGTGATGAACATGCTGGGCGACTGGGCCGGCGGCGCCGAGCGCATACAGCACATTCGGGTGCGATTCCTCGACAACGTCTTTGCCGGTGACCGGTTGGAGGCCGGCGGCACCGTCACCGCGGTCGGCGATGACGGCATCGTCGACTGCGACGTCTGGCTGGCCCGTGATGGCACGCACGCCGTTCTGGCCGGAACCGCCACCCTTTCGTTGGTCTAAGGACAGGCGTTTAGTTGATGTTGGAACTGCCGGATAGAAACCAATAGAGGCAAAGAAACATATAGTAATAAGACTCAGTATTAGTTCTATTACTGATAGTAAACAAAGGTTGATGAGTGCCATTGATTACCTCTATGGTTTGACGCGTAACATTTGTTATTCGTTTAAGGAGTCCTTATGGCAGACCATGTTCACACTGATGCGTGCTACGACCATCCAGAGCACACGCATGCCGACCACGCCGATCACTGCGACCTACCGGAGCACGGCCATGCCGACCACGCCGATCACTGCGACACGGCGGAGCACGGCCATGCCGACCACGCGGAGCACTGCGATGATGACAGCCACACGCACGCCGATCACGCGGATCACTGCGACACCGCGGAGCACAGCCACGCAGACCACGAGGATCACTGCGACACGCCCGAGCACAGCCACGCAGACCACGAAGATCACTGCGACATCCCGGTACACGTCCACACCGACGAGTGCTGTAACGCTGCGGCCTAGTGGACAAAACTGATCATGGTCATGGCCACGGCCATGACCATGACGATGATTGTGGTCACGACCACGATCATGGGCACGATCACGCTCATAGCCATGATGATTGCGATCATGATCACGACCACGACCACCATGCCCATGGCCATGATCACCACCACGGGCATGGGCACCACCACGGGCATGACCACGACCACCACCATCACCACGACCTGCGGGAGGCCAGTCGCAAGAGCCTGATCATCGCGGTCTCCCTGACCACCACGTTCATGGTGATCGAGGTGATCGGCGGCTTCGCGTCGGGCAGCTTGGCGCTCATCTCCGATGCCGGTCACATGCTCACTGACAGCGCGGCCATCGGCCTTGCGCTGTTCGCCATGTGGGCGGCCGACCGGGCCGCTTCAGCAGAGCGGACCTTCGGCTTCTACCGAACCGAGGTCTTGGCCGCCTTGTTCAATGCCCTGTCGCTGTGGGTGATCACGGCCTGGATCTTCTGGGAGGCCATCAAGCGGCTTGATGGGGAAACCCATGTCGAAGGCGGGCTCATGCTCATCGTCGGCGGAGCTGGCTTGATTATCAACATCGTGGTGGCCTGGGTCCTTCAACGACAGGCTGGACACAGCCTGAACGTGGAGGGTGCCTTCCAGCATGTGCTGGCCGACTTGCTGGGTTCGGTGGCCGTGGTTGCTTCCAGCATCGCCGTGCTGGCCGGGGCGTCGGATGTCATCGACCCGATTCTCAGCATGGCCCTCGGCGTCCTCATCCTCTTTGCCTCGTGGAACCTCGTTTCTGAGGTGTTCCACGTGCTGATCGACGGCACACCTGAACATGTGGACGTCTATGCGCTTTGTCACGACATCGAGGAAGTCGATGGGGTGACCATCGTTCACGATGTCCATGTGAGGACGATTTCATCTGGTTATTTGTCGATGACCGCTCATGTGCTCGCTGATCCGGCTGGCGACGTGGCGGAGGTGGACGATCAGTTGCGCCGCATCCGCGAGGTCGTGAAGCGCCACGGGGTCCAGCACTCCACCATCCAACTGGAGCATTCAGTCAATGGATGTGACGAGGAGAGCCACCACGTCGATCACCTATTTGCGACGGAGAAGGAAATCCGCAAGAGGTCCAAGGTCCTCAGCTTCCTCATGCACTCCCACTAAGTGGCTAGCCGGACGTTGTAGGAGCCGACGAGGGTCCTGATGGTCAGGGCGATCAAGAACAGTACAACCGTGCCCAAGGCCATGGTGGCCCCGGCCGCCGTGTCGTGGTGGTAGCTAATGAGCAGACCGACCACAACCGACACTGTGCCGAGAATGGCCGCCGCGATCATGATGGCCGGAATTCGCCGCAGCAACATGGCCGCAGTGGAGGGCGGCGCCACCAGGAAGGCAAAAACCAGGAGGTTCCCGACCGCTTGGAATGAGGCCACGATGGCGACCGCCAACAGCGCCAGCAAGGCGGCGTGGGCCAAGCGGGGCCGAAGCCCCATCAACTGGGCTTGTACCTCATCGAAGGTCATCACCAGAAATGCCCGATGGAGCCCCGCGATGCCGAGCAACACGACGCCGGCAATAACGAGCTGGCGAATCAGGTCGCTGTTGGTCACCCCGGTAATGGAGCCGAACAGGAAACGGGTGAGGTCTCCGGAGTATGCCCCCGAATTGCCGGACAAGATGACCACCGCCAAAGCCAAGAACCCCACGTAGAGCAATCCGATTGAGCTGTCGTCGGGCAGCGGGGAGTAGTTGCGGATGAGGTTGATGCCGGAAACCATGACCAACGCGGCGATCAGCGCGCCCAACGTCGTATCGCCCCCGATGATAAAGGCGATGGCTAGTCCAGGCAGCACCCCATGGGCCAACGCCTCGCCGAAGAAGCTCATCCCCCGAAGCACGACCCACGTCCCAACGGTCGAGGTGGTGACCACGGCCAAAAGGCCCGACCACAGGGCATTGCGCATGAAGATGTTGTCGGCGAAGGGCTCGATCCACCAGTCAATCGGACTGGTCAAAAACTCCACGTTGTGATCCCTAGTGGTGAGCCATAAACGGCCCCGTTACCTGAGGCTGTCGGCGATCTTCTGCGCGTTGGAGCGCATGAAACCGAGGTAGGTGTCAGAACCGCTTCCCGATGGGCCAAGAGACCCGGTATCCAGAACGACGACTTCGACACCGGCCTCGCGGGCCAGGGCTTCAGCGTCGTCGGAACTGTGTGAGGACTCGGCGAAGATGGCAGGCACCCCAGTCTGTTCGATCAGGCCGATGAGCTCCTGAAGTTCGGCCGGATTGGCCTCCCCCACCGACGAGCCGCCGGGGATGACCGTTCCAACCAGTTCGAAGTCGTACCGGTTGGCGAAGTAGCCGAGCGCATCGTGGTTGGTGAGCATCAGGCGATTTTCATGGTCAAGCGGCGCCAAGATCCCCTCGATCTCGGCATCAAGGGCGATCAACTCACCCCGATACTCGGTCACGCAGGCGCTGAGCGCACCGGCTTCAAGCCCGGCCTGTGCTGCCAGAGCCTCGCTCAGGGGGACAAGCGCATCAGCCACCTTGATCGGGTCGAACCACACGTGGGGGTCCTCGCCACTGTGTCCGTGCCCTTCTTCCTCTTCGCCGTGATCCTCGTCTTCATCCTCGTCTTCGTCGCCGTGATCCTCGTCCTCGTCTTCTTCGCCGTGGTCTTCGCCTTCGTCCTCGTCCTCTTCGTCTTCTTCTTCCTCGTGGTGCTCTTCGTCTTCCTCTTCTTCGCCTTCTTCGTTGCCGTGGTCGTCTTCCTCTTCTTCGCCTTCTTCGTTGCCGTGGTCGTCTTCCTCTTCTTCGCCTTCTTCGTTGCCGTGGTCGTCCTCCTCCTCGTGGTGTTCGAGCTCCATACCAGGGGCGAATCCGATGGTCTCGATGTGGTCAGCCATGTGGAACACCGGTGTGCCGGCTTCTTCCACCGCTTCGAGGGTGTCCCCCAAGCCTTCTTCGAGGTCAAGACCGTTGGCCACGATCATGACGGCGCTCTCCATCCGACCCCGGTCCTGCAATGAGGGTTGGAAGGCATGGGGGTCGCCGCCAGGGGGAATGAGCGTGATCACTTCGGCCTGGCCATCGCAGGCCACATTGGCCACGATGTCGGCCCAGATGGAGGTGGTCGCCATGATTGTGGGCACCCCATCGGCGCCTGCGTCATCGTCGTCGTTTCCACATCCTGAGAGAACCAAAGCCAATGCGGCCACGATGCCCACGGCAGGGATAAGAACTTTTCTGGTATCAATAATCGTTCTCACTCCCGAGACGATATTCGGGAATGGGTGTCATTCGCAAGCGTCTGGTGGAATACTGAACGCCGATGAGTGCGGAATCGCATCCCATGCCTGGTGACGAAGACCAATTGGCGGAAATTCACCTGCAAATCGGGTCCAGACTGGCCCGGCAGGATCATCGCTACACCTCGGGCCGAAGGCAACTGGTGGATGTGCTGGCCCAAGCCGGGCAGCCGTTGACGCTGCCGGACATCGTGGGGGCCGACCCAGATCTCGCCCAGAGCTCGGCGTATCGCAACCTGGATGTACTGGTGCGCAGCGGGGTCATCCGACGGATCAGCGCCGGAGGCGATCACGCGCACTTCGAACTGGCCGAACCCCTGCTGGGACACCACCACCATTTGATCTGCATCAGCTGCGGTGCCATCGAGGACGTCCACCTCGACAGCGAATTGGAGCTTCTGGTGGATCAGAGCCTGTCCGACATTGCTTCTCAGTCCGGATTCACCCCTATCCACCACAGCCTCGACCTCCACGGCCACTGCGCCGCCTGCTGATCCGGCCTTCAGCTCAGTTTGGAAATGCGGCTGACCGAACTCCGACTAAGTCCAGATCTAATCCCATGGCGCGAAGAGATCAGGGGTTTCTTGGCTGGAGAGATGGCACCCGAGAAGATTGCTGGCCATGTCGACTCCACCGATCTCACCGGCCTCGATCGGGCCTTTGAGCGGGATCACCAGAAGGAAGCCGCTCGTCGGGGGATGCTGGCGGTCTCCCTGCCAGTGGCCGATGGCGGACGAGGCCGGTCACGGGCGTGGAAGCACGTCTACGACCTAGAGGCCGCGTACCACGGTGCGCCGTCTATCGACACGGGAGTGACGCTGTGCGGATTCGTGTTGTCCCGCTTCGGTGCTCAAGCCCAAAAGGCCCGGTGGCTGGCGCCCATGGTATCCGGCGACATGCTGGGGGCCATCGCCTACAGCGAGGCCAGTGCGGGCAACAACCTGGCGGCCATCGCCACGACGGGGGTGTGGGACTCGGGCGGGTGGGTGCTGTCGGGAGCCAAGTCGCACGTTACCGGTGCCCACAAGGCCGATGTGGCTGTGGTGCTGGCCGTGACGGATCCCAAGAGGAGCGCCCGCTCCTCGATGACCATGTTCTTGGTTCCCCTGGATGCCCCGGGGGTTGAGGTGAGACGAAGGCCCACCATCAACCGCTGGACCCTCGGCGAAATCGACCTCCGACAGGTGCGACTCGATGACGATGGTGTGCTGGGCGAGGTTGGCGGAGGATGGCCGCAGGTGATGGCTGCGGTGGCTGCGGAACGGGGCTCTTTGGCCCACTACGGATGGGCCGAGCAGTGGTTGCAGCGGCTGCCAGCGGGAGTTTCCGGGCCGGAACGGGCCAGGCTGCACGCGTCCGCGGCCCGAGTCCGGGCCTTCGGCCAGCGGCTGATCGACTACGAGGAATCCGGCCAGCCCGTGGGCTATGAGGCATCGGTGATGAAGGTGGCGTCCACTGAGCTTCTCCAGGACGTCGCCCGCACGGCTCGGTCGGCCGCGGGATCGGATGAAACCGACTGGACTCCGATGTTTGAGGACGGTCCGCCGTATGCCTATGAGGCCCTTGAGGCCATTCATCCCACCATCTCGGTCGGAGCGAACGAGACCCACCGGGACATGATCGCGACCGCGCTGTTGGACCGCGACCTGTCTCTGGCCGCTCCCCCAGCTGTGACCTCCGAGGACCCCGCTCTCTCTGTTTGTGCCGAACTGGCGGCGCAGGCCCGCCAAGTCTTGGCCCTGACTGTCCAGAAAGCGCTTCTACGGCCGCTGTACGGCCAGCAGGTGGGCGACTTCCAGGTGGCCCGCCATCGCTTCGTGGACATGGCCATCGCGGTTGAGGCCATGGAACTCACCACCGCAGAGGCCGCACTCGCCCCGCCGGGCGTGCAGCGTGACTATCTGGTGTCAGCGGCCAAAGTAACTGGGAACGAGTGTCTGCTCGACGTGATGGCCGGTGCCCACCAGTTGCACGGGGCCGACGGATACTACGACGATCACGATCTCGCGCCGCTCACCCGTCGGGCCTGGGCCCTCCAGTCTCAAAGTGGGAGCACCGCCGAGCATCTGGAACAGCTGGCCCGCCTCACCGGCTGAACTGCTAGCCAGGGGCGCTCCCGGCAATGGTGACTCGGTGGAGCACACGCTCCTCGCCGGCCACATCCCCGACTACCGCGTGCTGAGTCGAGCGGTTGTCCCAGATCACCAGGTCGCCGCGGCACCAGCGATGTCGATAGGTGTTCTCGTAGCGGCCGATCACTCCGTAGAGGTATTCCAAGAAAGGGCGGCTCTCTTCAGGAGTCCACCCATCGATTCGGGTCACGTAGTTGTCGTTGACAAATAGTGCTTCGGCCCCGGTGTCGGGGTGGGCCCTCACCACCGGGTGGACGGCCACCACCGCCTCGTGGTCCAAGCCGGCCTCGGCGGCCAGGCTGGTGCCCTCATGAACGGCAGAGAGCGAACGGAGCATGGCCTGGAGTCCCGGCGACAGCGACTCGAACGCCTTGGTTGCGCTGGCAAACATCGTGTCGTTGCCCACCTCGGGCAAGACCCGGGCCAGCAGCAGGGTGTAGGCGTGGGGCTCGCGCATGTGGGTCGAGTCGGAGTGCCAGGTCTGGGTGATGGGGTTCGGGTCGTAGATCTTCATGATCCCCGGATACCCCTCGATCGACGGCACATAGGGATGGATGGATATCTCCCCCCACTTGGCGGCAAAGGCCAGCTGGTCTTCAGGAGTCATCGCCCCCTGGTCGCGGATGCAGATGACGCCGTAGGTATGGAGTGCATCGCGCACCGCAGTGAACGCGGGGGCGGCGATCTCCTTGGTCAGGTCGAGCCCGAGCACCTCCGAGCCCAGTGCTCCTGCCAACTGCCGAACCTCCATCGTGGGGGAACTCTAACCAGCCATCACCGGCGGATCAGCTTGCTGATCGAGTCGTCAAGGCCGCCGGGACGGCTGGACAGCAGCCACGCGGCCCGTTGGGCTTGTGCGGCCTCGTTGATGTCACGCGCGGTTGGTGCCTGGATGTCGAGACTGTGCTCGCTGCCGAGCCGACGCAATCCCACTTCGGCGAAGCCACAGGCCGACTCCATCTCCGCCGCAACCACTGCTCCCCGAGGACCGCCGATCGGCTGGGAGAACCGCTCGACAGCTTCGGCGAGCGTCTCCAATCCGCGGGCGACAGCCCCGGGGTCGGGCTCGCCGAAGCCGGGGAGCCCGGTGTCCACCAGCGACGTGAAGACGGGACTGGCGTTGGGCGCCACCATCTCCAGTTCTTCGCCGATGCGTCCGAGGCGGTCGATCAGCGCCCCCACTCCCCTATCGCACTCCAGTACATCGTCGATGCGCTCAGCCACCGCCGCGTCGTCGTTGATGGGCGCGCCAGAAGCCGCGGCACCGGCCCGGACCATCGACGCAAGAGATACCGGCAGCGGTTGGTAGTGCCCGTTGTCGCCCCAGTCGGTGAGCAGGAACCCGGGCGAGCCATGAGCCGCTCCGACCGCGGCGGCATCGGCGATATTGGCGGCCGCGTTGAGGTTGCGGCCGATGAGGGTGTTCCAACTGCTGGTTCCGGGGGCCACCCAGAACGGCATCCCGGCTTCGATGAACAACCGGGCGTGGGACTCGAACCCCAGGTGCGGGTCATCGGGCAGTCCGAGCCGGTCGATGAGCTCTGCTGGAAGCAGGGATAGCCACCCTCCCTCCGACGGTGCTTCGTAGTTCCAGACCACCGGGATTGCGCCGTCGGGAATCCGGGAGATGAGGGAGCGGTCCTGGCGGAACTGGTCGGCCCAGAACATCGCCTGGTAGCCGTCGGCCACCAGCGGCTCGATGATGCGGGCCAGGTGCTCCACATACACCGTCTCTCGGCCACGCGCCGCAGCATCCGATGCCGATACGCCTTCTCCCAACTCGAACGGCTCGTCACCGCCAATGTGAATGCGGCGGCTGCGGATCGCCCCGCCCATTTCCCGGGCCAAGCCAACGCCGAACACGGCATTCTCGGCCGTCGGAGCCAGGCATGTCGGCTGCATCATGCCCGAACCGAATGGAGAGGGCGCGCCATCAGGGCATTCGGCCATCCCCCGGTATCGCTCATGGGCCAGCCACCGCTCCATGTGGCCGAAACAGTTCATGTTGCCCACGAGATCGATGCTGTTGGCCTGGCACACGCCATCGAGCCAATGCAGATCATCAGCGGTCAAGGGTGAGGCGCCCTCCCACACCTCTTGATGGCCCGAATAGGCGAACGTGTGCTCGATATAGAGCTGAAGTTCATTGAACCCGAGCGCGGCCAACACGCACACCAGCCACTCCAGCGTGTCGAGCGTCGGCACCCGATCCCTTGACACGTCGAGCATGTAGCCCCGACGGGCGAACCCCTTGTTGCCGATACCGGGGTCTTCCGCAGTATCCATCTCAGTTATGGCAGGTCAGGGGCCTTCAATGCTGTAAAGGGCAGCGGCGTTGTCCCACAGCAGTTTGCGGCGGACTTCCTCGGAGTGCCCGGCGAGGGACGCATCAATCCGCTCGCGGACGTTGCCGTAGAGGCAGGTCGGGTGGGGGAAGTCGGTCTCGAACAGCACGTTGTCGACGCCGATCTTGTCGAGCAGCCGCTGGGGGGCGGTCTCCTCGAACCAGTAGCAGGCGTACACCTGGCGGCGGAAGTATTCGCTGGGCATCATCTCGAAGTTGGGCGCCTTGTCGAGGCCGCCGCATTCATTGAAGGAGTGGTCAACGGCCTCGAGCACGAAGGGAATGAAGCCGATGCCGCTCTCCACCGACACGAACTTGAGGTCGGGATACCGGGCCAGCACGCCCGATCCCAGCAGGTCGGTGAGCTGGATGCCGTTCTTGAGGAACATCTCCAGCGAGGCGTAGGCGTAGGTGGAGGGCTTGCCGTGGGCGGCCATCCGCTCAGGAGTGAACCCGGTGGTGGTATCACCGCTGCCGATGTGAAAGCTGATGGGAAGCCCGGCCTCTTGGGCCACCGACCACAGCGGGTCCCAGTGGGGATCGCCGAGGAGGGGCAGCCCGAACCGCTGCGGCTCTCCGGTGAACAGCACCGCGCGATGGCCGAGTTCGGCGCACCGGGTGACCTCGGCCACGGTGTCATCGATGTCCCAGAACGGTGTGGAGATGACAGCCACGAACCGCCGGGGGTCGGGCGATATCCAGTCCAGCTGGAAGTTGTTGTAGGCCTGGACGCAGGCCATCATCAGCTCGCGGTCTTTGAGCTTCAAGAAGTGCTGCGCCCCGAACCCGCCGACATTGGGATAGAGCACCTGGGCCCAGATCCCCTGCTCGTCCATGAGCTTCAGCCGCTCACTGGAGTCGTAGGCCGCGGGATGGACCTCCTCGTAGACTTTGGGACCATCGGGGAACGGCTCCGGCCAGCCCGCCACCGCCGTCATCCCCACCGACGAGAACATCTCGCCGCTGACAAACCAGTGATCCTTGCCCTCCTCGGTGCGCTCAACCCGGGGCACCCGGTCTTTGAACTTGGCCGGAACCCGAGAAACAAACGTGTCCGGAGGCTCCGTCACATGGGTGTCGACGTCGATAACAAGTTCAGCGCTGGCCATGTCTCCAGTCTGCCCCATGCCCGCCTAGTCAGCCCATTGCTTGCTATTGCCATCACGAATGGCGATCCTGTCATGACGATGAATCGAAAGATCGACTACGACCACCTCTATGTCCATCGGATCGGTGGGCAGTGAGGACGGTGGCGCAGATCGTGGCCGACGATCTCTGTATCGGCTGCGGCCTTTGCGAGAGCCTTACCAACGGGCAGGTCAAGATGGCCATGACGGCTTCGGGCGCCTTGCGGCCCACGCCGGTTGACGGCTTTGAGCCCGAGCAGGAGCGGGCGATCATCGACGCCTGTCCCGGGGTTGTGGCCGAGGCCCGGGCCGACCCGGACCTGCCTCTGGATCCCATCTGGGGGCACCACGGCACCATGCGGTACGCCTGGGCTGCCAACCCCGAGGTGAGGCCCTGGCTGCCCGGTATGAAGGAATGGCCGATGCCGGGGTTGCCCCCATTGACACTCATGGTCTGCGGATCAACGAGTTGGGCCAGCGCCTGTCCCCCACCCAAGCCGCCGTCGAGCGGTCTGGCGCGGCTTCCCGAGTGAGGTCGGCCCGATCATGAAACAGCCGTCCGGGCCGGCACGCAGATCACTGTTTCGGCGAGCGCGCCATGCCTCCGTCGATTACCACGGTTTGACCGTTCATGAAGCTCGACTCGTCCGAGCACATGTACAGCAGCAATCCGACCAGGTCTTCAGGCTGGCCCTGTCGCCGGACGGTTTGACGGGCCAATAGAGTCCGCACCTGCTCTTCCGGAAGCTTGGCGGTCATCATGCCCGGCGCGATGCCGTTGACCCTGATGTTGTCGCCCGCGAACTCATCGGCCAACACCCGAGTGACCCCGTTGAGGGCGAGCTTCGACACCGTATAGGCCCCGGCGTCCATCAGCGCTCCGTTCGACGACTGGTTGACGATGACCCCGCCGCCCCTGGCCCGCATCGACTCCGCGCAGGCCTTGGCACACATAATCGGCGCCACCGTGTTCACGGCCAAAATCTCCAGCCATTCCTCCGCGGAGAGGATCAACGCTTCGCTCCACTTCCCCCGAGCCAACCCCGCATTGTTGACCAGGATGTCCACCCCGCCGAACGCATCGACCGCGGCTTGCACCATTGCATCGATGTCCTCTCCCGACGCCACATCGCACCGAACCCCGATGGCACGAGCCCCGGTAGCAGCAATGGCTCCAGCAGTACGTACTGCTGCCTCGCCATCGATATCGGAGACGACCACCGCCGCCCCCTCAGAAGCCAGGGCTTTGGCGTACACCACACCCAAACCTCCGACACCAGCACCACCCGCACCGGTGACAATCGCAATCTTGCCGTCGAGTCTCATATCACGCGAGACCTTCCTCTTCATCTGCCACCCGACCAGCGAGCAATGGGTACCCACCCGTCTCGTCAATGGCCTCCTTGATCAGAGACCGCAACCCACCCCGGCCTCCGGGAACCACGACCAGCGCAGTTCCGAGGTCGGCGATCTCCACCGCGCCTCCCTCAGTCAAGTTCCACCTGCGCCGGGCTTCCGCCGGCAATGTCATCTGCCCCCGCTCCGAGACCCGGTAGCTCACCACTGCCATATCGCAATTTTGCAATGCAAAGAGGTAGAAGTACCCATTTGCCGTAGAATCCTATGTCGGCATCATTGGAGCGCCGCCCTTGCCGACCGGGCCAACTGCCCCTCCGACTCCTGGACCTAGACTCCCCTAGCCTTGGCGGGTTGATGAGTCTATGACCACTGGAGCTGACATCACGCTGGCCGAATTGGAGGCCGATCCCGACCCGATTTTGGCGCGGCTACGGGCTGAGGAGCCAGTGGCTTGGGTTCCGGCCATGGAGATGTGGCTGGTAACCCGGTGGGACGACGTGGTCTACATGGAAGACCATCCCGAGCTGTTCAGCGCGGCAACTGAGCCCTCGTTCTTGGCCCGGGCCCTCGGGCAGAACATGCTCACGTGTGATCCCCCGGCGCACACCCGGCTCCAGGCCATCATGCAGCCGCCATTCCAACCAGGGGGTCGCAGCGGCGCGTTCGCAACCGCCGAGCTTGGGCCGCTGGCCGACGGGCTGCTCGAAGCTGTCGACCCGGCGGGCTTCGACTTGATGACCGACTACGCCCAGCCGCTCTCCGCCGGTTCTTTGGCCACGGTGCTAGGGCTCGACGCCTACGGCTTTGACCGGATGTGGGCATGGTGCGAGGGGCTGTGTACCGACTTGGCCAACTTCGAGAACGACCCTGACCTCACCGCCATCGGTGAGCAGACGAAAGTCGAGCTCGGTGCAGCCATCTCCGAGCGGATCGAATCGGCTGGCGACGATGACTCGGCAATCTCGTGGTTCGTTCAGGAGGGGGCGACACCAGAGGAGATCGTCAACAACGTGCGGCTAATGATTTCCGGAGGCATCAACGAACCCCGCGATGGCATCGGTATGGTGACCTGGGTTCTCCTGACTCGCCCCGACCTCAAGCCCCAGATTGATGCAGCCCCGGCCAAGCTGCGCCGCCTCATCGAGGAGGTATTCCGGGTATACAGCCCAGTAGGAACCATCACCCGCCAGGCCACCCGGGACCTCGACCTCGGCGGCACAAGGATCAAGGCTGGCGATCTGGTGAGCGGCGTGCTGCGGTCGATCAACCTCGACGAATCCCACTGGACCAACCCGACTGAGATCGATCTCGAGCGCCGAGAGGGTGCTCATGCTGCCTTCGCCCTTGGTGCCCACCGCTGCCTCGGTGAATGGCTCGGCCGCCAAGAAGTACGGGTGGGGGTCGAGCGCCTATTCGCCCGCTTTCCCGATCTGGCCCTAGAACCCGATCAGCAGATCGAGATCCACGGCTTCGAGTTCCGCGGCCCCCTCTCCATCCGGGTTCGGGTCTAAGGAGGGAAGCTAAGTTCAGAACACCACCACGCCGCGGGCATTGTGGCCGTCTTCCATTTTGTCGACGGCGCCGTTGATCTCCTCGAGATCGAATCGGTGGGTGATGAGCTTTTCGATCTCGAGCTGGCCTTGGCGGTACATATCAACCAGCATCGGGATGTCTGTGGTGGGGCGCGACGTGCCGTACACGCAGCCCATGAGGGTCTTCTCTGTCATGCAGAACTCCAGGCCGGGAAGCTCGGTGATCGCTCCGGCGGCTTGGACACCGATGGCCACCACGGTGCCGTCTTGGCGCAGGCAGTCCCACGCCAGGCGCACCAGGGCGGGGATTCCGACCACTTCGAAGGCATAGTCGGCGCCTTCGCCGCCGGTGAGCTCGAAGATATGCTCCACGGTGGCTTCCGCACTCTCGTTCTTGACCAGATTGGTGGCACCGAACCTCTGAGCCATCGACAGCTTGTCGTCGTGAAGGTCGACGCCGATGATCACGCTGGCCCCGGCGAGAGCAGCGGCCTGGATCACATTGAGCCCCACGCCGCCGCAGCCGATCACCACCACGGAGGAGCCGGGTTGGACCTTGGCCCGATTGAACACCGCCGAGGTACCGGTAAGAACGCCGCAACCGGTCATGGCGGCAATCTCCATCGGCACATCGTCGGGAATCGGTATCGCCCGCCGCTCGTTGCAAACGAGCTCTTCAGACAGTGTGCCGATGGCCGAGAACTGGTAGAGGCCCCGACCCTGCGAATCGGTCATGCGGGGGGCACCATCAGCGGCGTCGGTACCGGGGAATGTCAATTCCAGATTCGCTGTGCAGAGGTTGGGCCGGCCCTTCAGGCAGTTCCGGCACACCCCGCAGTGGATTAGGGCAGAAAGCACGACGTGGTCGCCCATCTGGCAGGTCGTGACCGCGCTCCCAACCTCTTCCACAACGCCCGCACCCTCGTGGCCGAGAATCATGGGCAGCGGAAACGGCAAGTCCCCGGTTTGCACGGCCACATCGGAGTGGCAGAGCCCGCTGGCTCCCACTCGGACCCGGACATCGTGGGGCCCGACTGAACCCGAGGTGAACTCGGCAACTTCAATCGGCGCTCCGGCCTCATAGACGACGGCAGCTTTCATTAGGCAATCACCCCTTTGACCTTCAAGTCGATGATGTCGTCCCAGTCCATTCCCAAGTTCTCGGCGAGGATCTCGTCGCCGTGCTCGTTGAAGCCCGGGGCCCGCCCCGGCGGGGCCGGCTCTCCGTTGAACTGGACGGGAACCGCCACCAGCTTGAACGGAACCCCGTCTTCGGTAACCGCATCCTGGACATAGCCGTTGGCCGCCACTTGGGGATCGTCGATGATCTCCAAGGTGTCGAGCGCCGGCGTCCACTGGCCGGAGAAATCGGCGAACAGCTCTCGGAGTTCCTCAAGGGTCCGGCTGGCGACCACCTCATCGACGATCTCTCTCGCGGGCACTGCGTTCTCCGTCAGCACTTCATAGGTGGTGAAACGCTCATCCTCGATCAGTTCCGGGCGTCCGATCACCCGGCAGAACTCCTGCCAATAGGGCAGGGGCTGGAGGCAGGTGATGTTGATGGTGTACCCGTCGGCGGTCACGTAGTTGCCCAACAGCGGCTGGCGGGCCCCGCTGAGATCGATCGGCCGCCATGGTGTGTTGCTGACATGGGACATCGCCACGCCCGCTCCCATGGCCCACAATCCCGTCCCGAGCAGCGACACTTCCAGAGATAGGGCCTCCCCCGTTCGCTCCCGGTGGAAGAGCGCGGTGGCGATCCCTCCCGCGATGGTCATTGCCCCGATGGAGTCGCCAAAGGCCGGCCCCGGCTGCGAGGGCATGCGCTCATCGTCGGTGTACCAGGTGCCCATAGCCGCCCCCGACCGCACCCAGAACGAGGTCATGTCGTAGCCGCCCCGGTTGCCTTCTGGCCCCTTTGGGCCCCAGGCGGTGCCCGCGGCGTACACGATGTTCTCGTTGTGCCGGCGCACCTCCTCCTCGGTGATGTGGAGCCGCTCGCGCACATTGGGCGGCTTGTTGATGAGGAAGACATCGGAGATGGCGATCAGCCGGTGCAGCACCGCCAATCCCTCCTCGGTTTGGAGGTCGAGGCCGAGACTGCGCTTGCCCCGGTTGGCGTGCTCAAGGATGGCGTGAACCCGGCCGTTGAGATCGACCGCGCCGCTCGACCCCAAGCCCCGGGCGGCGTCGCCCCGCTGGGCGTGCTCGATCTTGATCACGTCGGCCCCCCAGTCGGCCAACACCGCGGAGGCGGCGGGCACGAAGGTGTGGTCGCAGACATCCAGAATCCGGATGCCCTCCATCGGTTGAACCATGCTCAGCCCCTCCTCATGTGCGTTGGTTACGAATGTACCGGGGATTGGCTGTCATCAGCAGGAAGACGATGGCGCTGGGCAACGCCACAATGGACATCGCGGCGCCGACACTCAGCCGGGACCCGGCCATGCCTCCGATGGCGAAGGGAATGACCAGGATTGCAATGCGCAACCCAGCGCTCAGCGCGCCGAGGCCTGCCCCCGGACGCCCCGGGCGCTTTGCTGCGGTGTCGTAGACGGAGGGAAGCTGAGAAGCGATGCCGAGGCCGGCAAGCAGGTACCCCGCAACGACGACGAACCGATTGGGCACAAACGAAGCAACCGCCAGTCCCGTCGCGGTCATGGCCACCGACAGCGAATTGAGCCTTTCCTGGCCCAGGCGGGCCTTCCCCCAATCGCCAGCGAATCTCCCCAAAGTCATGCCCCCCATTACCGCGGCATAGCCCAAGGCCGCGAACCCCGCGGAGGTTCCCAGGTCGTCAGTGAGACGAAACGCGGCCCAGTCGAAAGAGGTCGACTCCATTGCCGCTGCGGTGAAACCGATCACCAGAAAAAGCAGCAGGGTCGCTCCGGAGCTACTGGCCATCCCACCGGGCTCGCCCTGGTCTGGCGGAGACTCGGGCTGTGCGGCTGTCTCATCGACCCGAAGAAGACCTGTCCCGACAACACCGATGACGACCAATAGCAGCCCGGCGACAACAAGCAGATGCACCGACAGAGAAACCCCCGCGTCCGCTACCCGCGAAGAAGCCACTCCTCCGGCAAGGGCCCCAAGACTCCACAACCCGTGGAGCCGACTCATCACCGGTGTGTGGCGACGGGCGCTCAGCCACGATCCCTGCATGTTCATGGCGATGTCGACCAGCGCATCGAAGGCCATCATCAGCGACAGCCCCAGCAATAGCACCGCCGGTACGGTGGCCAGCCCGACAACCGCCAATGACATCGAAAGCAGTGCTCCAGCTATAAGGATCACGTTGCGGGTTCCAACACGGGCTATCGCATGGCTGGCACCTGCGCTGCCCGCGAGGCCGAGCATTCCGGCAATCGACAACAACGCGCCGATACCGGCCACTGAGACCCCGACGCGGTCGCGAATCTCCGGCAGCCGGGGAATGAAGGAGGCGAACAAAGCACCGTTCACGAAGAACTGCACCGCGACCGCCCGCAGGGCCCGCTGATCCGTTCGGCTGTACGCCCCAGGCACCGAGTGAGCGTAACCAGGCAAGACGTTGCCATTACGATTTCCATGTGAGGAAGATCGAATCAGCGTGGGGCCGGTATTCCGGCTATGTGATCGACCTGGTGCCGTGGACGGGCCGGGGCCGGACACAGTTGGGCGGTGTGGTGGTGGCTGAGAGCGATGCTTGCCTGATCGTCAAGGAGTCGGATCACCAAGACCAGCTCTACTTCCCCATCAGCGATGTGGCCTGGGAGCACTTCACCGAGACTGATCTTCACACCGTGTGTCCGTTCAAGGGCGAGGCCGACTACTGGTCGCTCACCGTTGGCGACCAGACCGAAGAGAACGTGGTGTGGGCGTATCGCCAGCCATTTCCCGAGGTAGCTGGACTGGAGGGCCATGTGGCCTTTTACACCGACCGGGTGAACGTCGAACTCCTTGAGGTGGTCGAAGAGGATGGCGGCCAGGTGGTGGCCTATCCCTTCCCGGTCTGGGGCACCGCGGGAGACTTGGCCCACCTCATCGACGTGGTGCCCGACGGTGAGGGCCGCTTCACCAGCCCGTCGTTCCCCGACCCTCCGCTGGGCACTTTCCTTGACATTCCCGACCACCGGCGACCCCGCCAGGTGATCGAGGGTGGCCATCTCTTGGGTCAGGCCATTGTGGCCGCGTCCAAGACCGTGCCCTACCAGCGGGTGGTGTCGGCCTCGATGGTGTTCACCCGAGCAGCCCGGTTTGATGCTCCGCTGGCCGTCGAGGTGGATGTGCTGCGCCAAGGCCGCACCTATTCCACAGTGGAGACTCGCATCGTCCAGCACGACAAGCTGTGCTCGGCGGGGTTGGTTCTGCTCGACAGCGGTGCCGAAGACGTCTACCGGGTAACCGCCGAGATGCCCGATGTACCCGGACCGCTGGACTGCCCGCTGCGGGATTTCGGTGTGATTGGGCGCGATATCCGGGTGGTGGACGGGGCCTACAACTTCGACCCCGACGATGAGGGGCCCCCGGAGCTCTTCGTGTGGATGCGCTACCGAGACCGGCCCGAGGCCCCGGCCATGCAGGCCGCCCTGTTGGCCCAGGCCACCACCCACTACACCATCGGGGCATCGATGCGCCCCCATCAAGGCATCACTGAAGCGCTGGCCCACGTGACCCTGTCAACCGGCCCCATGGCCGTGGACATCGCCTTCCACGACGAGGCCGACGCCGCCGACTGGCACCTTTACGAAAACCCGGCCATCTACGCCGGCCAGGGCCACGTACAAGGCCAGGGCCGCATCTTCGCCCAAGACGGCCGCCTCGTCGCCTCCTACTCCGTTCACGCCATGGTGCGATCATTCGACACCGACCCCACCAAGATCGGCGGCTTCACCTCAGCCATGTGAAGGGCTGAAGCCCCAGGGCGGTCCGGGTTATCCGACCTGTTCGCGCACCGCGGGCATCACATCGTCGAGGATGCGGTCGATCATGGCATCGCGGCGGCTGGTCTTGGTGGCGAGTGAGAAGATGAAGTGGCGGGCCCCGGCATCGTGGAAGGCCACCAGCTTCTCGATCACTTCCTCGACCTTGCCGGCGACGGCCACCCGGTCGACCATCTGGCGGAAGTCCTGGTCATAGGTGCCGCCCATGAACGTCGCAGCTTCTTGGCGAGCAGCCTCGCCGTCGGGGTTGACGTTGGTGAAGACAAAGGCGTAGTACTCGAAATCGGCCAGGTCGCGTTGGGCCTCGGTAGCGGCAGCCTTGACAGTGGCCACTGAGGCCGCATACCGCCGAGGCGAGTACAGGTAGGGCATCCAGCCATCCCCCAAGAGCGCGGCTCGGCGCATGGCGGCTTCCTGGCGGCCGGCCACGATGATCGGCGGCCCGCCCGGCTGGAGCGGTGCCGGATGGATCTTGACATCGCGCATCGCATAGAAGGCGCCGTCGTGGCTGACCTCCTCAGCGGTCCACATCCTCCGCAGGAGCGGGATGGCCTCATTGGCCCGGCGACCCCGCTCGGTGATCGGAATCTGGGTAGCCCGAAACTCCCCGGGGTATTCGCCCCCTATGCCGACACCCAGCGTCACCCGGCCCCCGCAGGCGCGGTCGAGGTCGGCAATCTGCTTGGCGACGATGGCGGGCGAGTACAAGGGAAGCAACAGGATCGACGTGCCGATCCGCACCCGCTCGGTGACTGCCGACAAGCGAGCCAGCGCAACCATCACCTCCGGGGTCGGATTCGGCGATGCGACGTGGCCGCCCACCCAGAGCGAATCGATCGGTCGTTGTTCAAGGGCAGGCGCGGTGCGGGCATCGCTGGCCATGAATCCGACCTTGATCTCGTCGTGCGCCGTCATGGCAGAACCGTCATGGGAAACCTCACCCGCTCCACACCGCCCGAGGCAGCTGCTTCTCCTTGTCGATGAACGGCAGCAAGTCCACCGTCGATTCGTGGGGCCTTCCATCTCCGTCGTACAAGAAGACCGTTTGGCCCAGCCAGTCCCCGCCGGGCAGCGGCTGGCCGAAGCGGATGTAGCCCACGCCTGCTTCCAACGTGGGAGACCATGTGCCGACCGTTATGTGTCCCACCGGGCCGCTCTCGGTGTGGACGCTCATGAACGCTTCTGGCACCGCGGTTGGGCAGATCAGGCCGAACAGGAGTTGGCTGCGGTCGGCGGTCTCCAGTGCGGCCCGACCTATGAAATCCCCCTTGTCGAAGTTGACGAAGTGCCCGAGACCGGCGCTGAACGGCGTCAGATCGGGCTCGATATCACTGCCGTTGTCCAGGATTCCCGCCTCGATGCGCCGGATTCCCATTGAGGTGGACGTGCTGAACTCCATGCCGAACGGCTCGCCGCTGGCAAAGAGGTGATCCCACAGGGCATCGTGGTCGGTGGGTTCTGGACCGCTGTTGCAGTAGATCTCAATTCCCACTTCCCCCGTCCATCCCGTGCGGGACACCCACAGCGTTTGGCCACCCAGCTCGAAGAACCCAGCCCGGAAATACCGGAAGTCGGCCGACAAGCCTCCGCCCATGGCGGCATTGAGGACATCGAGCGACTTCGGTCCCTGGATTTGAAGCACCTGTGACTTCGGATCAGAGACCTCGGCATCCATACCAATGGCATGGGCTCTGAGCCAGGTGGTGAACTCGCCATTGGCCTTCACGTACCAGTAGCGCTCCGGCCCCAGCCGCATGATCACGCCGTCCATCACCATGGTTCCGTCCTCATTGCAGGCCAGTGCGTAGCGGCACCGGCCTGCCCCGAGCGCTTCCACACTGCACACGAGCACCTGCTCCAACAGCCGCCCAGCGTCGGGCCCAACAATCTCCAGCGGCATCTCCGGCACGTCGTACAACAGAACTCCATTGCGCAGCTTCCAGTAGCTGGGAATCGGATCCTCGTCCTCAGAATGCCTGAGGGGATACAACCGATCGCAGTACAAGGCAAAGATCGTCTGATCGGTCACATACCGATGGGCAAACGGCGACTTCCCCTGCCGAAACGCCGAGAGCTCGATCGTCCCGAACGAATCGACGTAGTAGCTCTTCTCCCCCGCCATAGAGGCCACAACCTACCGGGAACTAGTCACCTATGAGCCACCCCGCCTCTCGGGCCGCGTGGCCTTAACGGCTAGGTGTAGCGGTGAGGCAACGTGTGGCCTACCGGTTGGGTGCATCGGACTTTGCTGCGCTCGCCGATATGGCTGCACCGGCCCTGCCGCGCCAACGGTTGCAGGCCCACTTCGTCCGCAACGGCGGCCCGGCACCACTGGGCGACGAGCTCGGCTGCCGAGAGTCCCAGACCTGCTTGGTGCGAGTGCCAGCAGATTTGCAAGAGCCTTTGGCGATGGTCAACGACCTTCAGCAGCTCAGGCACCTCGAACACCCTGAGCCCTGTGTCCTCGTCCCGCGTCTCTGCCACCACCCCTGCTGAGACCAGGCTGCGAAGGCCTCGCCTCACCGAATTGGGGCTGCGGCCCGTCGCGTCAGTCAGGTAGGTGACGCTCGCGGCGGGCATCGTGGCCATCGCTTCCAGCGTGGCCACCGCCGCCGAGTGCGACCTCAAACCCAGTTCATCCCACTTAGCCAACATGCCCTCTATGGCGTAGCCGACTGACTCGGCGTAATCGCAGGCGACAGTGGCCGCGTCGGCCACAAATGAGACCGCTGCCTCCGCGCAAGCATCGCGCACTTGGCTCTCGCTGTCGCCTGTGTAGGCCTGGTAAGGCCGCAACGCGGCGAAATATCTCTGCTTGTGCTCGGCAATCGCAGCCGAGAGCGGCACGGGCACCACAGTCGGCCAGTTGCGCTGCAATACGCAGTGGATCAGCGCCCTGCCGACACGCCCGTTCCCGTCGGGGTACGGATGAATCGTCTCGAACTGCAAGTGGGCGACTGCGGCCTTGGCCAGAGGATGCTCAAGGTCGTGGGCCGACACATAGTCCATCAAGTCTTCGCAGAGAGCAGGCACATATTCCGCTGGCGGTGCGACATACAGCGCCTCGGGCGGTGTGGCCCCTTCCGGGCCGACCCAGATGTCGTCGCTGCGTAGGCTTCCAGGCTCGAGCGGAACGTCGGCACTCTCAAACAGCCGCATATGCATCTCGCTCAGGTCGGAGACGCGCACAGGGTCGGACCCCCGGCGCCCGACCGCGACAGCGTGGGCGGCGAGCCGCACCGCACCGAGAGCCTGCCTGTCGCGCTTCTGGCGCTCGGGGTCGCGCTCGGCCCTAAGCGATTCGAGCAAGCTCAGGGACCGCAGTGTCGTCGAGACCCCCTCCACGTCGCTGGTCGCGATCCCCTCTGAGCGCTTCAGGCACCACTCCAATGCAGGATGCTGGGGCAGCCTGGCCGCCAATCCCAACATTCGATCACCAGCAGCCTTCACCCGCTGGGCCGTCCCCTCGCTCAACTCCGGACTCCAGCCGGCGATACCGTGGGGCACCAGCGCCTTGTACGGCTCAGGCCCTAGAACACCATCGTGAACGCGGTTGACGTACCTCCCCACGCCTACCAAACTAACCGCCGAATTGCATAAACGGTCACTTTTGCTTTGAAAGTGACCTCTCTATTGCAAAAACGGCCACTTCCAGTGTCGTTCTTGGACACATCTGGGCCACCCATCGAACGATCATGCAGCGACCCGAACCTGTCCGCGAATCCACCCGGCAAGACCGGATATCTCCGAAGCCACCTCACTAGATGAACCGGTTAAGTTGATGGCCTTGGTGTGAAGTCGCTTTCCAGCATGTCTAACGGTCACTACCCCTTCCGGCCGACCATCGTCAGCAAGGCAGTAGATCAACAGCCCCTCCGGGAGATCGAGTGCCGTGGTGTAAGCGAGCAACTGGTAGTAGTCCGAATTTTGGGCTTGAGCATCGCCAGTCAGCTTGTATTTGATATCGGCGACAAGGACCTCGTGGCCTTGCCTGCGGAACACCAAGTCGGGGCGAATCGGCACTTGGTTGCGAGTTGCCAAGTAGGTGCTCAACTGGCTCGCTACTTCGAGACGGCCCTGCAACGCCCGTCGCAGCCGCTGGGTGACGAAGTCTTCGAAGAGCTGGTTCATGTCCACCAGGAACGACGAAGCGGCGTGATGACCGCGCCGGTCAGCCAGAGTCAGGTTCGCGAGCAGCAGCCGGGCGAGGCGCAGCGCAGGCTGATAGTGAGCGTTCAAACGGGTGAATGCAATTCGGTCGAGATCGTCAGGTTGAACATGGACGTCGGCCACATCCTCCAGTGAGACGACCTCCCGAAGCAATCGTTGACGATCCTCAGGAGCCACACCAGGAACCCTCAGCGCCAATCGGGTCGCGGCCTTCAGGTAGCGGTTCTCGGCGATGTCGGAGGTGTACTCGTCGAATCGGCACGCCACCGGCACCCGGATTCCTGCTTGGCGGAATTGCCCGGCCATGTCGATGCGCCCCCGCGGCGCCACCAGCCTCTCCTCGGTATGGCGGTATGAACGCAGGAGCCCTCGGGCCAGGGTGGTCTCCAAGGTGCGTGCATAAAAGGCAATCACCGAGGGCAACAGGTCGGCGCTGGTCGCGTAGTCAAAGGCCTCCTGCCGCCAAGCATCGGGGCTCAAGCCCACTTCCAGCAGCAAGAACAGGTTTTCTGGCCTGATCTTTGGGCGGATCAGCACCCGAAGATCATCGACTACCAAGGTGCCCACCCAGTTCTGGGCGGTAATCGAGTAGTAGCCGTGTTGAGCCTCCGGCTCTACGGTGACCGCACCCTTACCCACGGAGGCAAGGCGACGCGATTGGGATTCCGAGAGCCGATGCGATGTCCGCTCGTACTCGTAGAGCGTGATCGTGTCGCTCACTCCGCCTCGTCGTTTTGGTCTTCTTGTGGTTCGTCGCTCTCGTCAGACGGCGTGGCGGTTACAGGCTGTTCTTGGGCTGCCTCCATCTCGTCTTGACCGGAGTAGTCGCGGTACCGCTCATAGACATTCTTGAAGCGGAACCGCTCGATCTCCGCTGGGTCGCCGAAGAACTGGTCTTCGATGAACGGCTCAATGTTGTACTCCCAAATTCGCCGCACGACCTCGGTGTCCAAGCCTGCCTTCATGAAGTGGCTTGGCCCGACGAGTAGGTCGTCCCCACCCAGTGCATCTTTGAGTTCGTCGTTGACTTGTGCCACCAACTCGCCCACCCACCGAGGCTCACCATTCGCCTCAAGCCAACGATCCAACAGCCCCGCTATTGGCTTGCGGTTCGGGAAGAACGGGATGAAGTGGAACCGACGCCGCAAGGCGGCGTCCACCAGGGCGATGGAGCGATCGGCAGTGTTCATGGTGCCGATGAACCACAGGTTTCGGGGGAGCGCAAACGGATCGTCGGGTCGTCGGTAGAGCGTGCGCACGCTCTCGTCGCGGTACTCCAACAGGAACAGCAGCTCGCCGAGCACCTTGGGCAAGTTGGCCCGGTTGATCTCGTCGATGATCATCACATGCTGTTGGTCAGGGGTACCCGCGGCCAGCTTTGCCATGTCTGCCAAAGGACCGCGTGTGAGTTCGTAGGTCATCTTGCCGCCGTCAACTCGGGGCCGGTACCCCTCGAAGAAATCCTCATAGGAGCTTGAGGGATGGAACTGCACCAACGCCCGCTGCCCCGGACCAGGGGCCAGAGCCTCGGCCAGCTTTCGGGCCAGATACGTTTTGCCCGTCCCCGGTGGCCCATAGAAGATCACCTGCCTCTTGTCCTTCAACAATTCGACCACGTCGTCCAGGAACTTTCGTTCGACCAGCAGTTCCTCAGCCAGCTCATCCAACTCCTGGGGGGCACTGGGTGAGAGTCCGTACGCATACCAATAGAAGAACTGCGACATACCCCAAGGGTCGTCGGGAAAGAATGGCTCAAGTCGGTCGCGTAGGAGCCTGTTGGATTCCACTTGGATCTCGCCGCGCGAGCCAGTTGGCTCCTCAAGCTCGAGCCAAGAGAGCATCTTGCTTTTCCCCATGTCTCCACGCTGGGGATAGACGCAGAGGAACTTGTCAGGGTGTGTGATCGCCAACATCTTCATGATGACTGACTCCCCGAGCCCTCTAATGCGATATTGGTCGTCAGTGAGCAGCCGGTCGATGCGCTCCTCGTCGGCATCCTCTCCCCAGCACAGATAGCGGAAAGATTCCGCCATGCGTTCGTATTCGGCCGCGTCAGCATCGCGGAACGATCTATTCAACCCCGACATTGGCCCGGTTCCGCCGTAATTGCCACCATTCCAAATCCGTTGGATCTCGGCGGGATCAGCCAGGCCTATGGATTCGGGGTCAAGCACTTCTGCAAATCGGCGCTGTTCTGCCTTGTGCTCCTCATCCTCGGGCCTTGGATAACCAGTCTCGGCTCGGAACTTCTCGACGCGTGACGCTATCGGGTCACCGCCATTCGGCTTCTGAGATTCCGGGTCCGCAAGAGCCAGTAGATCGTCAAACAGGGGCTTCAGCTGCGTAGCCGTCTCGACAACCGTGGCCGCCAAGTCGACATCGGCGAACTCTTCCCGGTCGAACCACCGCCCATAGACGAATTCTGCCCAGTGGGCCCCAAGAAGTCCGACATCCTCGCCGATTTGGGAGCTAGGTCCGCCGAGGACTCGACAGCCGTCGTGTTTGGCTGAAGAAAGTTCCGGCGCAACCTTGTCCATCCAGCCCTTTGGATTTACCCCCGGGCGTAGGGCAACCGCTGCTCCCTGGTCGGTTACCCAGACCCTCATGCTGAGCCCGTTTTCGGCGGCCTCGTTGATTCGCCAGTCCACCCATAGGTCTGGCCTGGCACTGCTGGCCTTCGGCACGATCACTTTGACTGGGTGACCGAGCGCTTCCGCGACGTCGTCGGCAAGCCGTATACCCCAATGTTTGGCGATGCTCACGAGAGCCCGGGCATTGATCTCCAGGTCGCCTTGCGCCGCAGTCTCGGTGTCGAGGGCGAAAGCGGCGCGATCCGCCAGCACCTCGTCGAGGAATACAGGCTCCTGGTTCTGCCACCATGCGGCGGTCGTCTCAAACTCCTCATAGTCGGAGGTAAGCTCCCGGACCCTCTCAACAAACACCCGATACTTCTCAGGAGGATCATCCGGCAGGTTCTCACCGGTAGAGAACTCAATGAAACGGACAGCGCTTGCCCACATCACCGGCCAGCGTTTCCAGTCGGCCAGCGCCCAAAAATATGACAACAGAAACGGCACACTTCCAGGGGCTGGGTATGCTCCAACCTTGATGGACTTCACATAGTCCACCATCGACGTAAGCTTCTCGAGAGCTTCCTGATCGGAAGCAGGAGCCGTGAGCGACTCGGCCAGCAGATGGGCGAATCGTTGGGGTTCGTCGGCTCGATCGTATAGCTGGTTCAACAGCAACCCTCCGGCAAACCCACTGAAGTCCAGTGTCCCCGGTGCTACCGCCCACTTCCGAATGTCCCTAATAAACCGGTCAAGGTCACCGGTTCGTCGAAGATCAGCCAGCAGCCTGAGAGCTTCATCCGCACTTGCCCTGAATCCCTCGGTGGCCGACATGGCCTCTTGGTAGCGGCCTTGATCCGCAGTGAATCGCCCAACATGTGCCTCATACCAAAGCTGGCGTAACTCAATCTCCCCTGGTGAGGCAGGCCCGGGGTCAGTGCCGCCGCCGGAATTGCTCGTCTCGATGGGCAGGCACTCCCTGAGTGTCTTGCCGTCATCGTCATGCCACTTGTCAAGCCAACTTCTATTGCTACCTGTCAGCACCGCGCCGGCAGCGCTTGGTGAATTGAATTCCCAGTCACGGGTCAACTCCGCACGGTCGCCATCGACCAGGAGAGTGCCGTCGTCAAGCAGTTCCTGGCGAAGCTGCTGTCGGTATTTGTTCGCATACTTGTGGAACGATTCATTGGTCTCGGCACGCCCCACTGCACCGGCACGAACCAGGAAGCCGCCGTCGGGGAGCAATACGCCGGTGCCGCTACAGCCAGGAAGCTCAAGACGGAAGACCGGGTTGCCGTCTGAGGAGTCTGGCTTCGTTTCTACCTGATCAGTCACGCCGAGCACTCTACTTGCAGGGTGTGACGGCTTGATCGACGCGGCTGCTCCCAGAGAGATGTTGTCACAGGCGTCGATAGAATATTGGCATGGAGTTTGAAGCTCTGACCAGGGATAACACTGCCGCCGATGTGCCTCGTTCGGTGTTGGCGGCGGTGGATGTTCGGGGGTTGGATGCTGCTGGGTTGGATTCTCGGTTGCGGGATTTGGGGCGGGTGCAGAGCCGGGTCTCGGGGTTGATTGCGGAGGTGGTGGCGGAGAAGAAGCGGCGGTCGCGGGTGGGTGACACCGTTGATGGATTGCTGGAGGGGTTGCGGGTGTCGAGAGGGCAGGCTCGCAAGACGATGAACGAGGCTGCACAACTGGAGAAGCTGGGGGCCACTCGGGACGCTTTGGTGGACAGCCGGATCACCCCTGAGCACGCTCGGATCATGGGAAGGGCGTCGGAGAATGGGCCGATGGACGAGCAGAAGATGCTGGTGGCGGCTGAGACTCAGACGCCGGATCAGTTCCGCAAGACGATGCGGGACCATCAGAACGAGTTGGCCGGCGACGACGGGGAGGCCCGTCATGAGCGCCAGAGACAGGCCCGAACGGGCAGCTTCACCGAACGAGATGATGGCATGTGGCAGATGTACGCCCTGTTCGACTCCACCGCGGCGGCCCGCATTCGCAAGACACTTAACGCCAAGACCGACGCCAACTGGCGCTTCGACAACAAGCGGGGCCGAGATCACATCTCAGACCGGCACCGCCGGGCCGACGCCCTTGAGCAACTGATAACTCGCCAAAGCTCTGACGGCGGCAAAGAGCAACCCCAAGGCACCACGTTGTTGTTGATGGCCGACTACGACCTCGTCGACAACAAGCTGGGCAACCCTCGCCTGGCTGACGGCACTCCCCTACCGGCGTCTGAGTTCCACATGCTGGCCTGCGACGCCGACATCCTCTGCGGTCTGTTTCGAGAAGCTGACACCGAGCCCATCTGGCTGGGCAGCACCAGCCGCCACCCCAACTTCGCCCTGCGAGCTGCTCTTGAAGCCCGAGATGGGGGCTGCATCGGCTGCCAGGTCGAACCCGAATGGTGCATCTCGCACCACATCATCGAATGGCAACACGGCGGACCCACCCAGCCCGACAACTTGGTACTGCTGTGTCACACCTGCCACGACAAGGTTCACAACAACAACTGGGCTGTGGAGAAGCACCCCGACACCGGTCGCCGCTACCTCCGGCCACCCTGGCAGAAACCGCCTACCCCACCGCCTGATCCGATTCCTAGACGCTAAACCATCCCAGAGATTTCTCTACAGGCTCCTGCTGACCGAGAGCACATCATCGAACGTAGGATTGCCGCACGCTATGAGCGCTAGACCTCATTTGGTTCTTATCCAGGGCGACATCACAGCTGAAGACGTGGATGCGATCGTGAATGCGGCCAACCACACCTTGCTGGGGGGTGGCGGGGTGGATGGGGCGATCCACCGGGCGGCGGGACCGGAGTTGGTCGAGTACTGCCGCGCCATGGGTGGATGTGAGACCGGGGAGGCCAAGATCACGCCGGGGTTCAACCTCACGGCCCGATGGGTGATCCACACCGTGGGGCCGGTGTGGCATGGCGGCGGCCACGGAGAGCCAGAGCTGCTGGCCTCCTGCTATCGGGAGTCGCTGGCCCGGGCCGACGAGGTGGAAGCTGACACCGTTGCCTTTCCAGCCATCTCCACCGGGGTTTTCGGGTATCCGATTGACGCCGCGGCCGCCATCGCCGTCGCCACCGTCCGATCTGCACCCACCAGCGTCTCAAAGGTCCGGTTCGTTGCCTTCAACCAGGAAACCGTTGACGCCTACCAACGCATTCTTGATCGCGGCACCGGCACCGATCCCTAGAATCGACCCAGGTCAGGGCAGGTGGCGATCCCACTCGTAAGGGACGACGGTGTGGAAGGGCGCGGCCAGCAAGGGCTTCACTGAACCCTCAGCCCATCGCTCCTTCAAGACCGGCTCCATTCGCTTGGCAACGTCGATTGGGTCTCCGTCGGTGAAGCAGAGGCTGACTTGCTTCACGCCCTCGTCGCCCGACGTCAGGGAACCGAACCAAGGTCGGTCCTCAATCTCCTCAAAATCAGCAGCTGCCCACCACACGCCAGCAACGCCATCGACCCCAATGAGATGGTCGGGCGCTGCGGTTCCAAGCTCGAGAAGCAGGTACGCACCTCGAGCGGGACGCCATGGGAGAACGTCGGAACCAGCTACCGCGCTCGGCGCTGCCGTCTTGCCCTGCACCAGATAGAGATCCCCCTCTACCGGGGGCAGTCGGTGCTGCATCCGTCCTGCTCTGAAAAGCTCCTCGCCCAGTCCATAGAACGCGTCCATCGGGGCTTGGTCGCCAAACAGGTACACCATGACGTGGTCGGTGGCCTCATATCGAGTGTCAGCCGCGGCTCTGGCCGATCGGCACTCCGGCGTGGACACGTACCGCACCGAACCGCGGAGTCCGGGTAGCCGATGCTGCTCGGCGCGATGGTCGAGAGTGTGCCACTCCAAGTACTCGGCATCCCGTCCGTCAGGACAGCGCGCCGAGAGCGACACGAAAATCGCCGTCACATCACCGTCTCCAAAGGCCAAGACGCCGGGCAACTGGTCCGACGGTGTCCCGCGAAGCTCAGCGGCCAGCCGCCGTCTGGGATCGGTGCTCATTGCTCGAGGTCCCAAGAAATATTCATCCATACATCCAGCGTCTCACCCGGCTCGAGAATTACCGGATCCCGGTTGAATGCATCAGGGGCGTCGCTTTGGGGCTCCACGCACACCAGGTCGGGGCGCTCGTCGTACACCACCCACGACGTCATGTTGGATTCCAGCCGTATCAACCCGAAGCCCGGCCAGCGCACCACCGGAGGCTCGGCAACGTCGCCGAAGCAATCGTCCCACGGGCCCGGCGGAACCGGTATCCGCTCCCCTGTCGGGATCCCTGCATCGTCTCGCTGCCACATATACCCGCCGTTGAACGAAAGCTCGGCCTGGCCGCCTCGTGACAATTGTCGGCGAAAGCACGGGTGCCACCCGGCCATTACCGGCATCCGCCTAGTCGCCCGTACCGACATGGACAGGGCCAGAGCCTGGTCAGTTAGGTCAACTCGTTGCTCCACCCCACCCCCGAACGGCCACAGCCCTTCCATGTTCAGATGCAGGGTTCTAGGGCCCTCCGACTCCCAATTGGCCCGATACCCCACCCCGTGAATGGCATGAGGGGGCAGATCCAACTCCAGTTGGTACTTCTGGCCGTCGAATCCGAACCGGCCATCGCGGATACGCCCTGCCCAGGGCACCATGGGATAACACCCCCACGTTAACCAATCGCTACCTTGGCGCGGGGCCAGCAGCTCCACCCCATCCACCTCCAATAAAGCAATCCGACCGCCGCTCCCGGGGTCGAGCCGCACCGCCGCCTTCGAGGCCGCCAGTTCAATGTCTCCCATTGTCAACCCGGTATTCGTTATTCAGCCAGGCGACTCGGCCGCGCCAACTCTCTCATCCGCCGAAAGACGTCCACCCCTAGTTGGTCCCACGCATGCGGCAGATCGACCAGCACCCAATTCTCCCGAATCGACCGCTGGCCGGTGGCCGGATCGGTTTCCAGCCTCCAAAAGTCGAGGCTGCGCATGGTGATCTCCCGACCCGAGGGAGCAATGCCGAGCCAGCCGTCGCCGGTCACTGTCATCGCCATGCCCGGCCAGGCGGTGACCCCGACATAGTCGTTGTCGCCGAAGAAGTGGCTCACGCTGCTGAAATCGACGCGGCGATCGGGCATCGCGGCCAGAAACGGGATCTGGTGCCAGTTGCGGAAGCCGTCCACTCCTCGTCCCGTCCCGATACCGGCAGGGCCGTACCAGCTGAACTTCGGGTGCCACCAGTGATCCAGGCGCATGACCGGCTCGGGCTCGGTGGGATGGCGGCCCATGTCGGCAAGCATGCCCGTCACCCAGTCGACGCTGGCCTGCGAGTCCGCCGCATCCCGGGGACCGCGGTACACGCCGTCTTGGGTTGCCGGACCGGGTGCCTGCCACATCCGCCCGAGGCTGGGGCCCATCGGCCACACGCCAGCCTGCATCATCATCTCGGGGATGTCCCACAGCGCCTGCATCTCCACCACGCGCCCATCAACCAGATGGAAGAACTCGTGGTACCGCATCGCCGCTTGATGTCCGCTAGCAGGAATGTCCAGAAACGGCCTCAACCACGTACCCGTGTAGTGGCCGCAACATCCAACCCAGTTGTCGCCTTGATCGTCGTCGCCAGCCATCACGATGTAGTCACGGCGCTCAATATCGGGCATGGCCGACGCCAGTGTGCTCAGCGCCTGATCCCACAGACCCTCGGGGCCGTCGAGGTCCTCATACGGAAACGCCAAATGGACTCGCGCATCGGCCACAAAGGCCCTCTGCAAAACCGGCAGCACTCCCCCGTCAACCCAGTGGTACATCGCATCCCGCAGCGGGGCAAGCGCAAGCTTGTTCTCTTCGTGAACGGTCAAGTGACGCTCCTCATCTCCAGGTCGCGACTCACCAGAGCCGTTCAGACGCCAAGGCCGCGCCCTGGGCCAGAGAGTCGAGCTTGGCATAGGCGATTTCAGGATCGATCCCCTCATAACCGGCGAACGAGGAAAACCCGCAGTCCGTGCCGGCCATTACCCGATCCCGGCCCACGATTCCGGCAAACCGCTCAATCCGCTGGGCGATCAACTCCGGGTGCTCCACAAAATGAGTTGTGGTGTCGATGACTCCAGGCACGAGCACCTTGTCGTCGGGGATGTCAGCCTCGGCGAAGGTCGCCCACTCGTGGGCATGTCGCGGATTGGCCGACTCAAAAAGCAGCGCCTGCGGCTTGGCTTTGAGCGCGATAGGCAGCACCTGGGACATGGGGGCATCGTGGGTGTGGGGCCCCTCATAGTTGCCCCAGCAGACATGGAGCCGAAGGCGGCTGGCGTCGATGTTGCGCACTGCGTGGTTCAAGGCTTCGACATGGATGCTGGCCAGCCGCTCGTACTCCTCGTCGGGCCTGCCCTTGAACATCATGTGCCGACCCAGCCCGAGGTCGGGGGAATCCAGTTGCAGCAGGAAGCCGGCCCCGACGATGGCCTCGTACTCGGCTCTCATCGCCTCGGCCAGCGCATAGAGATACGCCTCATGATCCCCGTAGTAGGCATCGGGTTGGAAGAGGGCGATTACCCCCGGAGATGCCGCATTCATGAAGCCCTCCACCACAGCATGCTGACCCAGGGCGGCTCTGAGGTTGGCGATGTCCGTCTTGCACGGCGCCATGTCCACAACCTCCACTGGCCCGACGCACTGCGGACGCATGTAGGTCGGCGTGCCCCCAGTGGCGGCCTGGCGCTCAAGGAACGACGGGAAGTCCTCAAGATCGGCGGGTGCCCGGCGAGGGCTGTCTCCCTCAAAACCGGACACGCGGTACTTGATATAGGTGGCATAGCTGAGCTTGCTCATCTCGCCGTCGCTCACCACGTCAACTCCTGCGGCCACCTGCCGGGCAACGACGGTGTTCACCGCCTCCGCTACCACCCGATCGTGCTCGTCGTGATCGACAGGCTCCTCCCGCTCAATGGCGAACACGCCCCGAGTGACTGCCTCCGATCGGGGCAGGCTGCCCACATGAGTGGTGAGTATGCGGTCGGGGCTGGTTCTCATGGCCTGAACGTTCTCACGAACGAGGTCTGGTTCTCATGCTGGATCGTCCTCAGGACCGAATTGCCAGATGCGTCTTCCGGTCGAAGAAGTGAAGCCGCTCGGTGGACACGTTCACCCGGACACCGTCGCCCACCCGGACTCGGGTGGCCGAGCTGAACCGGGCCGTACACCGGCTGGCGTCATCATCGCCGAGCTCGTCGAGCGCATCGGGGTCTCCGCTGTCCACGCTCGGCGCGGCGATGGGAAAGTGGACCAGGGTCTCCGCGCCAAGGGCTTCCCGAACCGCGATCTCCGTGTCGAGTCGCTGGTCGTCGGGATGATCAGGGACGACCGCGGCGTCCTCGAGGTCTTCGGGGCGGAAGCCGACGACGACGGGCTGATCCAGGTAGTCCCGCAGGGCAGGGCGCGCGGCCACAACGCGGTCGGGCACGGAGAGAGACTGGTCGCCGAGGCGTAGGCGGAAGTCCCCGTCGGCCTCCGCAAGCGTTGCTTCGTAGAGGTTCATCGACGGAGAACCGATGAAGGCAGCCACAAATACGTTGTCTGGTTCTTCGTAAAGGGCCTCCGGTGCCGCCGCTTGTTGCAGCACACCGTCTTTGATGACCGCCACCCGGTCACCCATCGTCATGGCCTCGACCTGATCGTGGGTGACGTAGAAGGTGGTGACCCCCAACTCCCGCTGTATGCCGGCGATGTCGGCCCGCATCTGGACCCGCAGCTTCGCATCAAGATTCGAGAGCGGCTCATCCATGAGAAACAGCGCCGGACGCCGCACGATGGCCCGGCCCATCGCCACCCGCTGGCGCTGCCCGCCCGACAACTGGGCCGGCTTCTTTTCAAGCTGCTCGGTGAGCTCGAGGATCTCCGCGGCCTGGCGGATCTGCTCTTGGCGATCCTTCTTGCCGATCTTGCGGAGCTTGAGGGGAAAACCGATGTTCTCTGCCACCGTCATCTGCGGATAAAGGGCATAGCTCTGGAACACCATGGCGATATCCCGGTCTTTGGGTTGCACGTCATTGAGCTTGCGCTCTCCAACGTACAAGTCGCCCGCAGTGATGTCTTCTAGGCCCGCGATCATCCGCAGCGCCGTTGATTTGCCGCATCCAGACGGACCCACCAGAACGAGGAACTCCCCGTCCTCCAGGGTCAGGCTCAGCTCGGTGATGGCCTGAAATCCGTTGGGATAGATCTTGGTGAGCTTGTCCAAGGTGACCGTTGACATCTTCACTCCCCTCCACTCTGGCCCGGCAACTCTGGCCGGACCCATGCGGATGCTTCTGTGTCCTCGTTGCGAAACTCCTCGATGCCCAGGAGCTGGCGCATGCGGGCGAGGACGTCGAGACCCTGCATGTTGAGCCAGTTGGCCAAGTCGATGAATACCCAGTTCTCGGCCAGCTTGTCGCCGTCTCGGCGGTAGACGTCCACCACCCGCATATCGGCGGGAACGCCCGTGCCCGGCAGGCCCATGAATCCGCCATCGGCGGTGACGGTGAGGTTGGGCCAGCCGAAGAAACAGGCATAGTTGCCCTCGGCGAACCGGGCCACATGCCCGTTGAAGGTCTTGGCCGAGAGGTTGACCCGGAACGGATGCTGATGCTGCTGCTGATAGCGATCGATGGTGTAGGCCGCGCCGATGCCCTCAGAACCCGACCAGATCATGTCCTCGTGCCAGGATTCGGCCAACACCGACCGGGGCATGATGTTCTCTCCCTTGGCATTCCCCACGTCGTTGGCCCAGATGAGGTCGTTGATCATCCGGTCCACCAATGCCATGGTGGTCGCGCCCTCGGCGGGATCGTGGGCGTCGTACAACAGCCCGTCATGGGTGCGGGGACCGGGATAGATGTGCGATGAGCCGGTTTGGGGCGGCAGCGGGTAGTGCCCTGCCTGTCGCATCACGCTGATGATGTCGGTGAAAAACGCAGTCTCGGCGATCAGGCCGTCTTCCACTCGGTGGAACTCGGCGTAGCGAAGGAAGCACATCTTCCGGGTTGGCGGAATATCCAGCCAGGGCCGGTCGAACAGCCCGAGGAGGTGCCCCATCTGGCACACCCAGGTGTCCCCCAGCTGATCCTGCGTGTTGGCCCCGGCCAGGAACACATCGGGGCGACGCTGAATGGGGGCAAACGACCGGCGCAACGGCACATGGAACCGCTCGGCAACCTCCTCGGCGCTGGCGAGCTCGTGGAACGGGTGCATCCCCCGCCACCCGTAGTCCTCCGTCGTGTATTTGCCCAGCACTCCGGCGATCTCGTCGTTCCGGGCATTGTCGAGCGCGTCGTAGTAGTCGAGCACCACGCGTTTGGCCTGCTGGAAGATCTCTGACATCAACCCTTCACGGCGCCCGCGCCGAGTCCTTTCACGAGGTGCTTCTGGAACAAGATGATGACCACCACAATGGGCAGCGTGATCGACACCGACGCCGCAGCCGCCTCGGTGATCGTTCTAGAGCTCTCTCCCCCGGTAAGCGACACGATGGCCACCGGCAAAGTCCACTCCGTGGGGGCCAGCACCCGCACGAACAGGTATTCGTTGTAGGCCAGCAGCATGGTGAAGAGGCCGGTGGCGATGATGGCCGGCCACATCATCGGGATGATCACCCTGCGGAACGCCTGGAGCCGGGTGGCGCCGTCCATCATGGCCGCTTCCTCGATCTCTTTGGGCACCTCCATGAAGAAGCTGCGGAACATCCAGATGGTGAACGGCTGGTTGACCGCCACCAGGGCCAAGACGATGGCGAGGCGGGTGTCGAGTATCTGAAGGGTGTCGATCCCGGGAAAGTCGATGAGGGGGAAGTCCCACGAAGCAAGGCCGCTGCTGGTCAGCCAGTCGTCGATCTCCTTGGCTCCAAAAAAGTACGGGAGCACGAACGCGGTACGGGGCAGTGCCCGAAAGCCGAGGGCCACGATCAGGATCACCGCCCCGGAGATGCCGGTGTAGCGGGCCAGCCCGTAGCCGGCCAGTAGCCCAATGGACAACGAGATGATCATGGTGAGAACGGTGACCACGATGCTGTTGATCAAGAAGTCGTACTCGTCGTTGACCTCCCAGACCTTTGGGAAACGCCACAAAGCAACGAAGATCACGCCGACCGCGGCGGTGAACCACGGCCATCCGTGCCGAACCCGCTTGCCGATCTGGCCCAAGACGAGGCAGATCACCGCCACCGCCAGGATGTAGACCAAAACGCTCCACATGTTGATGTCGTCTTCGTCCAGCCAGAAGGCCCGATAGGCGTTGGCGGTGGTCTCGTAGCCCCACAGCACGGGCTTCTTCGCAGCTACGTCACGGGTGAACTTGATGGAGGTCTGGAACGTCCACAAGAAGGGCAGGACACTCCAGGCCACCAGCACCAGCATCGTGGCGTGGAGCCCGATTCGGGAGAGGGGGGTGGATCGTCTCACCTTGGTCAGGTCCTCTCCGCGATCTGGTCCTTGTAGCTGCGCCACAAGAACGGGATCAGCACCACGAAGATGCCGATCACATTGAGAACTGCGATGGCGTTGCCCTTCCCCAGCCTTCCGATGTCGTAGGCCGTGGCCACGCGCACGTTGTAGACCGACAAGGTGTGGGCGTCGGTGAATCTGTTCCCAGCCCAGACGAACACCTGGTCGTACACCCGGTAGGCGTCCATGATCGTGATCAAACCCACGAACAAGATGAGCACTCTCAAGTGGGGCAAGATCACATGCCACAAGTTCCGCAGGAAATTCGCCCCGTCGATGGCGGCGGCTTCCACCCGCTCTTCAGGAAGCGTTTGGAGTCCGGCAAAGAAGGTGATCATGGCGAACGGCATGACATACCAGATCGACTGGATGATGATCAGCCACTTCACGTTGCTGGCGTCAACCGCGAAAGGATCGTCGGTGATCACCTCCCAAAGCCAGGAGATCAAGCCGCCTCGTTCAAACAAGTCCTTGTAGACGAGGGAGCCCACCACCGGGGTGACGATGAACGGCAGCAGGAGAGCAGCCATGTACAGGCTGCGGCCTCGGCCAACCCGGTCGAGGAGCAAAGCGACGCCCAAACCCATCACCATGGTCACCGGCACGACGACGGCCACAAACACCATCGTGAACCGGAATGCGGCCCAGAACTCAGGATCAGACAGGACATCGGTGTAGTTGTCGAAGCCGACCCATTGGGGGTTGTTCAGGTCGCGCAGCAGCAGCTTCTGGAAGCCCAGCCAAACCGTCGTGACCAGTGGGAACACCATCAGCACCAGCATCACGACCACGCTGGGCACTGTGAACCCCCAGAACGTGCGCTTGTTCATCTTCCCCCTATCATCCCGCCGGCGCTGCGGCGGTGCATCCCCGACCCCGTTGCGGGGCGGCGCCGCGTGGACGCCGCCCCGCAGGAGGGGGATCTGAAGCTGCCCGCTAGGGCAGCAAGGTCAAGGCTAAAGCACTCCCTGAGCCTCGGCTTCGGCCATATAGGCCTCTTCAGCCGCGGCCAGCGCCTCCTCAACCGGGGTGCCGTCGAGAATGCTCACCAGCGCTTCACCCAGCTTGGCCCGGGCGATGCCGGCGGCCGGGTGGACGAGGTCTACCCCGCGGCCGTTCACCAGGCTGGCCTCCGCAGCGGCCGCGTTGCGCGGGCCGTTGGGGTTGCTCACACCGGTGCGGGTCACCAAGCCGAACTCGGCAGCGGCCTCCTGGCTCTCCTGGTCGGTGGCGGCAAGCATGGCCAAGAAGATGGCCTCAACCCTGTCCTCGGGGGTGTTGGCCGGGATCATCCAGCCATCGATGTAGGCCGGAGCAGCCACAGTCCCGGTTCCAGGACTGAGCGCGGCGGCGAACTGGATCTCGCCCACCACGGTCGATGCTTCGGGATCGTCCATCGCCCCAGCCCGAGAAGCCCAGGTGTGGCCCAAGATGGCTTCACCGGTCTGGAATGCCGCCTGCACGTCATCGGTGCTGTAGGAGTTGGAGGCGTTGGGAGCGCACTCCTCCCACATGCGCTTCAAGGTTGTGGCGGCTTCGATGCCCTCGGGGCTGTTGAAGTTGGGTTGGCCGGTCTGCGGGTCGATCGGCTTCACACCCAGCGCTCCGAGAACGCTGTCAAACTCGATCTGCCAGGCCCAGCCAGCCGACAGCATGTACAAGAAGCCGATGTCATAGCCCTCGTCGATGATTGCGGCACAGGTCTCGAACGCCTCGTCGAACGTGGTCGGCACCGAGAGGCCGAGTTCGGCGAGAGCAGGCTCGTTGTAGAAGACGTGCATGGTGTTGGACACCATGGGGATGGAGTAGATGTTGCCGTCGAGCGTCGCCATCTCCCAGAACGCACTGTCGATCTGATCGAGGTTGAACTCGTCCCGGTACTTGTCCACCAGGTCGTTCAAGGGCCTGACGAAGCCCTGATTGGCCAACTCGCTGATGAAGGCGTTCGAGCCCTGATAGAGCTCGAAGCTCGGCGAGCCGGAGGCCGCGTCCTGCGTCATGGCGCTGCGGGCCTCTTGCGAGTCGAGGAACTGGTAGTTGAACGAGTAGTTGCCCTCTTCGCAGTCCTCAAGCTCTTCGGCGTATTGGGTGGTGATCGGGAACTCCCATCCCATGACGTCGATCTCAAAGTTGCTGTCCGGGTTCGGAATGGCGCACTCGTCCGAGATCAGCATGACTTCCGGCTCGTCGTCCATCGGCTCGTCGTCCATGGGCTCCTCGGCATCGTCCATCGGCTCGTCGTCCATGGGCTCCTCAGCGTCATCCATCGGCTCGTCGTCCATGGGCTCCTCAGCGTCATCCATCGGCTCGTCAGCCGGGGCCTCGGTAGCAGCCGGCGCCGCGGGCTCATCCGCAGCGTCGTCATCGTCGTTGCCGCAAGCCGCGACGACCAGAGTGAAGGCGAGGAGAATGGCGAGGATTCGCCACCACCTGCGTTGTTGTGTGCTCATGGGTCTTACCCCTCCTTGGTTGTTGGTTTTCTACGTAGGTAGATCGTGGGCGAGCTCATTGCGGTGGCCTTCCGAGAAGCGCCAGCGGGGCTAGGTAGCCCGCGGCGTCGTGACCCCAGCCGAGTGCCTCGGCGGCGGTCACGATCTCTGGGTCCCATTCGATGACAGCTCGCTGGTCGCTGCCGCAGACCACGAGCGCGAGCGCATCTGCCGCGCCGGTGTTCTTGAAGTCCCTCCAGGCATTCGCGGGAATCGAGACCACTGAGCCTTCGGCCGGACTGGCGCCGATCATGTCATCACCGCGGTTGACGGCAATCTCCCATTGGCCTTCGCCAATCAGCACCACTTGGCTGTGGCTGTGTCGGTGAACCCCCGTGCTGGCACCGGGAGCAATGCGAAGCCACTCAACTGAGAAACCGTGGGGTGTGCCGATTGGCGTCCTCTGGCGGCGGTCCTCGGTCAGGCCGTAGCCGATCACCGGCGCCAGCGCAGTGGCGTGGCCAGCCAGCACGCTGGAGAGGAGTGCATTGGCCGACCACTGAAGGTCCTCCATCTTCACCGTTCGGGCCGCGAGCTCCTCATCGGTATAAGTGTCCACCGCAGTGAGCAACTCAGCGTCCAGCGGAAGCACAACGTCTTCAGGCGGCTCGCCGTTGGCGGCATCCAGCAGCGAATAGTCCGACCGCAGGTACAAACCGGTTTGGGCTGCATCGCGAAGAACGTCGGGCGCCCAGATGATGCCTCCGGTGTCGTCGCCCCCTAATACCGCGAAGAGCCAGCCATCGTCGCTCCCGATGTTCTCAAAGCCCCGGAACACCCAATTGGGCGCCGAGAACACGGTTCCGGGCCCAACGTCCAATTGCTGCTCGGCATGTTCGCCGATGTTCACCCGCCAGTGGCCTCGAGTGCAGACGAGCACCTCGGCAGTGAAATGGAGGTGCTGATTGTTGATGACGCCGTGGTCCATGCTCGCGGCGCCGACTTGGAATCCATGGGGTTCGGTGAGATTGACCGTTTGGGCGTCGTTCTGCGATACGCCGGGCCCGATGAACGAATAGCTGATCTTGCCCGCCGATCGAGGCAGCCTCACGTCGACGAAGGCCTCGGCGTCGGGCACGAAGTCAGCGGGCTGAATCACCCGACGGGCGAACTCCTCGGCGCGGACGAGAACTGGCGCGCTCATGTGACCCCCAAGGGACGGCCCCCATCGACGCTGATGGTTGCCCCGGTGGTGAAGGGCAGATCACTCACCACGGCTCTCACCGCTGACGCCACGTCTTCGGCGGTGGCGAGGCGGCCTAGCGGGGTGGCGCCGCGCTGGGCATCAAGGAGTTCGGCCGGCATCTGGTCGGCGTACTCGCCGAGAACCCACCCCGGCGACACCGACACCACGCGCACCGATGGCGCCAGCGCCCGGGCCAGTGACCTGGTCATGGAGTCGAGGGCGGCCTTGGATGCGCAGTAAGCCACATTGGAGCCTTGGCCGGTGACGGCGGCAACCGACGAGATGTTGACGACAACTGCGCCATCGGCCTTGTCGAGGAGAGGCCGCAGAGCGCGAATTGCCGCGAAAGGGCCCCGCCAGTTGGTGGCAAAGATCTTGTCGATTGTGGCGTCGTCAAGAGCGTCGAGATCGTCATGGGGCACTGACCGGGTCACCCCCGCACAGTTGACCAGCACGTCGAGCGATCCCGGCGACTCCGCCAGGGACTGGGCCAATTCGTCCAGCGACGCCGGCTCGTGTACCGCAATCCGAGTAGCCCGATGCCCGCCGCCAGGAAGGTTCTCGACCAGTGACTCTGCCCGACCGGCAGCCCGGTGGTATCCCGCCACCACGGTGAAATCATCTTGGGCCAGGCCGCGAGCGATGGCAGAGCCGATTCCCCCGCTTGCTCCGGTCACCACTGCGGTCTTCATGCTCTGGCTCCGCCGTAACGTCTGACTCTGATGTCAGCCTGGGCCTGATGGCCGGAGAAGTTCTCAATCGCACACAGCCTGCTGCAATATTCCCCGATGAGGGCGCTCGACTCCGGATCGGTAACCCGCTGGTAGGTCACAGTCTTGATGAATTTTCCAACCCACAGTCCGCCGGTGTAGCGGGCCGCGCCCTGGGTGGGGAGCGTGTGGTTGGTGCCGATCACCTTGTCGCCGTAGGACACATTGGTCATCGGGCCCAGGAAGAGAGCGCCGTAGTTGGTCATGTTCTCCAGGAAGTAGTCGTCGTCGGAGGTCATGACTTGGACGTGCTCGAACGCCAGTTCGTTTGCCATGGCCAGCATCTCCGCCTTGTCCTCGCAGGCGATGACCCGCCCGTAGTCGGCCCATGCTTTCGAGGCGACATCGGCCGTCGGCAGGGTTTCGAGTTGGCGGTCCACCTCGGCCAATGTCTCGAGCCCGAGCCTGCGAGAGGTGGTGAGCAGCACGGCCGGTGAAGTCGGACCGTGCTCGGCCTGCCCTAAGAGATCGGTGGCGCAAATCTCGCCGTCCACCGTGTCGTCGGCCAAGAGCAGTGTCTCCGTGGGACCAGCCGGGAGGTCGATGCCGACCCTGCCGTAGAGCTGCCGCTTGGCCTCGGCCACGAACGCGTTCCCGGGACCAACGAGAACATCGACAGAATCGACGAAGTCGGTTCCAAGCGCCAGAGACGCCACGGCCTGAACCCCTCCCAGGAGATATATCTCATCGGCGCCGGCGAGGTGCATGGCCGTTACCGTCTCGGCAGGCACTCCCCCGTTGATCGGAGGCGTGCAGGCAGCAACCCTGGGGACACCGGCGACCTTGGCGGTGAGAACGCTCATGTGGGCCGACGCCACCATCGGATAGCGCCCTCCGGGCACGTAGGCGCCGACAGAGCCGACCGGAATGCTCTTGTGGCCCAACACCACCCCTGGCATGGTCTCGACCTCAGTGTCGCCGATCGATGCGAGTTGAGCCTCAGCGAAGTTCCGAATCTGGGTCTGGGCGAAGCGGATGTCATCGACCGTGCCCGGATCGACGCCGGCCACGATCTCCTCGATTCGTTCGGGGCTCAGCTGGAACTGCTCTGGCGACCAGTTGTCGAAGTCTCGGGACATCTCTCTCACCGCGGTCTCGCCGCGGGCCTCGATGTCGGCAATGAGAAGGCGGACCTGCTCAGCCAATTCGGGATCGGTGCCATGGGCCCGCTTCGCCGCTGCGCCCTTGAGAACCTCAGGCATCGAACTTCCTCGTGGTCTTCCCGTGGCGAATCGTCCCAGGCACCACAACCGAGGCCGGCCGGTCGGCGGCGCTGTTGGAATTGAGCAGCACGTCGATTGCCTGGGCCACGAGCACGTCAGTGGCCTGGACCAGGGTGGTGAGGTCGTAGCCGGCCCAACTCGCCTGCGGAAGTCCATCGAAACCGGTGAGAAGCAGGTCACGAGGAGCGGATATTCCCGCATTCTCCAGGCCGTCGAGCACCCCGAACGCCACCTCGTCACTGCCGACCATCACCGCCTCGGGCAAGTTGTCTCGCTGGGCCAGTTGGCCTGCGGCCTTGTAGCCGGCATCGTAGGTGTAAGCGCCGGCCTCCATATAGGGACACGCCACGCCGTGCTCGGCGAGAGCTTGCACCGCACCCCGGTATCTCACCTGATCAGTCGAAACCGACGACACCCCGCCGATGTACAGCGCAGTACCCACCCTCATGTCAACCAGATGCTGAGCCAACTCGGCCATGCCTGCCTCGTTGTCGACCGAGACTGACGGAACCAAGCCCTCAGCAGCCGGCTGGTTGAAAGCCACCGACGGCAGAGGCGAAGACTGCATTCTGCCCAGTTGGGCCTGACCAATGGTCGCCGATGCCAGGATCACGCCGTCTAGGCGGTACTGGGCTACTGACCCCAGCGCGCCGTCTACATCTTCGGGTTTGGCGAAGCTGAACAACAGCAGCTGGTATGAACGCTGGGCCAACTGGCGGGAGAACTCGGCCAGCACGCTCTGCCAGTATTCGCCGTAGGCCGGAACCACCGCCCCCACGATGTTGGTTCGCTGCGACTTGAGGCTGCGAGCAATGGCATTGGGCACGTAGCCCAACCGATCTGCCGCGGAGCGGACCTTCTCTCTGGTCGCGGGCGAGACTTTGTCGGGCGATGAGAAGACGCGGGCCACGGTAGCTTGAGACACTCCACTCTCCGCAGCCACATCTACCGACGTCACCCGTCGGTTGGCTTGCTGCTGGCTCCGCACCTCAGCAGAGGATTTCTCCTCCGGCCTGGCCCCCACGAGCCGCGACCCTATGAATACGTAGTCATGCTGTCAAACCGCAGCGATTTCCAAAGTTTTGTCACCCAGTGTGCAGGAGTATCTGCTTCCAAATGGCTGTCTCGTCGTAGAGCACGTATTCGCGTCGCAGCCCCCATGGGCCGAACTCGGCGTGGCTAAGACCCATCACGTGAACTGGTGCCCCCGTCGGGGTTCCGAACGCTCCCCAACCGTCGTGGATGCCGTCGAGCGACCAGCGCAACGCGGCCCGCGGAGCCATTCCCCCATCGCTTCGCCCTATCCGATGGTGGACGCGGAAGGCTGCGTCGGGAAATGCACTGCGCAACCCCAGCCAGAAGGCGTCGGCGTCGCCCCACCCATGGCCGGTCTGCCCACCAGGCAATTCGAGATGGACGGCGCGATCAAATACCTCGGGGATCACAGCCAAGCGGCCGTGCATGATCTGCTCCAATGCGTCAGCGTATTGGGCGCCGGCCTCATGATCGTTGCCGGTCCCTTGGTAGAGGGCTTCTTGGTCGATTGCCGGTGAAAAAGGTTGTTTTGCCTTTGAAATTCCACCCTCGCTGGCGATCTGATCGGCCGCGAACCGCTTGGGATCGAGACCCAGTTGGCGGATGATCGCTCCTTGGTCTCGGATGAGCCATTCGTCGTAGACCTGATTCTCTCGACAGGCGCAGTCGGCAATGATCCTGTATCCCAAGCGCGTTCCGCTCGCAGGCCCATAGGCACCATCGCCGAGATGGGTTGCCGTTGAGTAGATGCGGTGGGACGACAGAAAGCCGCGGTCCTCGTCCCCGCTCCAGATGACATCCTCGCCGAGCAACTGTCGATCAGGAAATTCCGCGAGAGTCGCCAGGGTTGCGCCTATGACCCCTTCGTTGCCGATAACCACCCCTTCTGGCGAGCGGACGGTGAGCTTCGGCGCGTAATAGCGGTGGAGGGCATCAACGCCGCGCTCTTCCCAGATCTCCTTGGTGATGCCAAGGATGTAGTCGGGCAGGTCGCTGAATTTTGGATCGAATCCCTTCACTGCTGCTCCGGTCTTGCTGATAGGTGTGGTCGGAGGTTATGAATACGTCTTCAAGCTGTCAACGCCGGAGATTGATCCTCGGCAAGCGTTGGGCCGATCAAATCAATCAGGCCACTCGATGTTGTAGTCGTCGAACCAGAACCGGGCCTCGCGGATGGCGTTGGGATCGGTCCGCAGGCCGAGGTCTTGGTTGAGCTGCTCGGGTGTCGGCCCGATCTGGCTGGCAATGTTCGCCAGCCCGTCGATGTCGAGGTTGTAGCAGCGCACCGCGTTGAGCCCGAGCAGCAGGCGAGTCTCCTCCACAGGGATCTCCTGGAAGTCCGTCTCTAGTCGCTCAATGGTGTTGGGCCAGCTGCCCTCGGGGTGGGGGTAGTCGGTACCCCACATGAGGGCGTCGACGCCATTCATGTAGCGGCGCCGCAGCTCCACCTTGCTCATTGTGGAAGCGCCGATGAACACGTTGGTGCCGATGTACTCCGATGGCAGGCGCTGGATGAGGTCCTTGGTGCGCGAGCTCATCTTCTTCACCTTCCAGTTGCGGCCTCCGAACATGGCGTCGGCTTTGAACAAGAGGTCGCCAAGCCACCACGAGCCGCACTCCACCGGCGCGTACCGCAGATTGGGATGGCGGTCGAAAGCTCCGGAGAACAGCAGTTGCCAAAGGGGGCGGTGGGTCCAAAACGCCACCTCGAGCATGTACTGGGCCATGTTCTCGTTGTACGACGGCGTGTCGGCTTCGCCGGAGTGGGTATGCACGACGAGCCCGGCCTCCGCACAGGCGGCCCACACCGGGTCGTAGCTCTGGTGGCCGTACGAAGGGTGCTCATGCCACATGGTGGGGATCATGATGCCCCTGATGCCGGGCTTGCCTGCCAGCGTCTCGATCTCCTTCACCGCCTCGTCGATGCCGTGGGTGATCGGCACCAGGGCGACCCCGGCCCGGCGGGGTGGATTGGTAGCGCAGAACTCCTCAAGCCAGCGGTTGTGGGCCCGAGCCCCAGCCCAGGCCCGTCGCGAGTCGGTGATCTGCCCGGCCGACAGGCCGGCCCCGAACGGCGGGGCCTCCATGCCGGTTACCGCGTCGCCGTCAGCGAAGATGATCTCTCCGGCAACGCCGTCGGCATCAAGGGTCTTGTCGCGGATCTCCGGGTCGTAGGCGCCCTTCAACCCGATCTCGTTCTCGCTCTCCCACTGCTCGACGTACTCGCCGTTGAGCTCCTCGACCATGGCCCGGTGCTGGTGGCGGGTGACCAGCCATTCGTCGAACTCCGGGTGGAGGGCCGACTCAAGATACTCCCGGTAGTCCTCGACGAACAGCCCAGCGTGAGTGTCGGATGAAACGATGATGTATGGGGCGTTGCTCTGGTCAACACCGGCGACAGGACTGGGCATTGGTCAGCTCCCTCTTGAGTTCTTGCTGAGTACAACGGCTAGAGCGCTGATCACACTGTACTGTCACTCTGGCAATAGCTCACTAGTGGCGCGCCCAAGGAGGACAGATGACGCAGATCCTGGCCCAATACTGCATCAACGTGGAGGACATGGACCGGGCACTCGAGTTCTGGGTAGACGTGTGCGAACTCGAACTCCAGCACCGCCTGGAGATTCCCGGTGCCCTTGAGGCCGTGATCCAATCGCCTCACGGCGGGTCGCGCCTTCAACTGGCCCAACACCTTGACAACGAGGGACCCATCGACATGGGCACTGCCATGTGGAAGATCTACATCAACACGAGTGACTGCGAGCGGCTCTACCAGAGGGCCATCGACGCCGGCTGTGAGTCGGTCATGGAGCCCACCCACCTGGACCGCTGGCCGGTGATCATGGCCTATGTGAGGGACTTCGACGGCTACCTCATCGAGTTTGTCGAGCACAAAGAGGGCACCCGCCCCGGCATCCCCGACCCCAAGAAGGTCTGATCGTGGCTCTCGCCGGTGGGATAGCCCTGATCTTGCGTCAGCTCCTTTAGAGCGGCTGCGCGTCAAGCAGTACAAAGGCAAGGCGGGCCGGCTCGGTGCCACGGTTCTCCCAGTGGTGCGCTGTCCCACGCTGGACCACCGTGTCGTACTTGTGCAGAGTGACCTCGCCGTCGTCCAGTAACAAGGTGACCTCGCCGTCGAGCACCACCATGTAGTCGATCGTCCTGGTCGTGTGCATTCCGGGGCGGCTGTCGCGGTGCGTGACGGCACCTTCCTTGGCGAGCCGCTCCGCTGTTTCCGCCGCTGCTCCTGGAGCGAGGTCTTGGACCGGTGGAAGCTCCACCAACCAGAACATCGATCCCTGCGGTGGGGCTTCGAGGCGAGTCTCGCGCTCTGCGGCGTCGACTACCTCGCCAGAGTTGTCGGTCGGGGAGCCCTCTGTGGTCCAAATTTGCACCCGGCGCTTGTAGTCGTGCTCATCGTTGAAGACGATCACCGACCGACCGCCGGCATCATGCCCGGTGACCACCCGGCGGATCGTGTGCCCGTTTTCCATTGCCTGCCCCTCTCTCTTGGTTTCTCTGAGACTTCTCTCCCGCCGCGGCTAGAGCGGCATGACCCGCCCGCCGCTGGCGTGAATGGTCGCCCCCAACATCGCGTGGCTCGGGGCAGAAGCGGCGTAGGCGATGACGTCGGCCGCCTCGTCGACTCCCAGCAGCCGACCCCACGGCAGCAGCCCTCGATGCACCACGTTCAGCATGTGTTCGTCCTGCTCCGGTGTCGGTGGGTTCTCACTGCCCATACCCCCGGTGGAAATCCCTCCGAGGGCGACAACGTTCACGACGATGCCGTAGGGCGCTAGCTCGGCCGCCGCCGACTTGGTCCAGGCGATCAGGCCTCCCTTGGCCGCGTTGTAGAGCGACACCGGACTCATGTCGGCCGGCGGCGGGTTGAAGGGCGCCGTCGAGGCAATGCTGACAACCCGGCCGTAGCCGGCCTCCTTCATTGCCGGAATGACGGCCTGGGTGCAGAGCATCGGACCCAGCAGGTTGACGCCGATGGTTCGGTTGAACTCCTCAACTTCGAAGTCCTCGGTGCTGCTTGCCCCGCCAACCGCGGCGTTGTTGACCAGGGCGTCAATGCGGCCGAACTCTCCGAGCACGGTATCGGCCATCTCTGCGACATCATCACGATTCGAAACGTCGGCCCGCACCCAGATCGCCCGCTGCCCAGTCTCTTCACTAATGGCCTCGGCGCTCTGCTCCCCCCAGTCCTGGCGGAGGTCAACCAGCGCGATGTCGTAGCCCCGCTGGGCAAGGGCCCGCGCCGTCGCCCCGCCTACTCCCCAGGGGCGGGCCCCGGTGACGATGGCGACTCTGTTATCGCTCCGAGTGGTCATGGTCTGCCCTCCCCTAGTGGGTCGAAGGTGACTAGCAGCTGGGTGCGGCCTCGCAGGATGTAGCTGTCCATGAAGGTGTCGCTGTGGTCGTCGGCGAGCGCCAAATTGGACAGGTCCAACATGGCGTTCGTGCCCACCTTGGCCTCAAGGCGGGCCAGTCCCTGGCCGATGCAGTAGTGCTCGCCGTATCCGAAGGCCACATGGTCGTTGGGATCTCGTTCGATGTTGAAGGCGTCAGGCATTGGGCAGGCTTCAGGATCTCGGTTTGCAGCCGCGAACGCCAGCCAAGCGAATTCTCCCTCAGCCACTGGCAAGTCGCCGAGTTGGGTGTCTCGGGTGGCGACGCGGAATAGTCCGGTTACCGGCGCTTCGTGACGGAGGGCCTCTTCCACAAAGGCGGGCACCAGTTCCCGATCGTCGGCCAGCCGGCCGCGCAGCTCATGGTCGGTGGCGAGGCGGTGGCCGATGTTGGCCAACAACGTGGTGGTGGTCTCATTGCCTGCCAGCAGAAACTGCCGCAAGGCACTTATCCGCTCTTCATCAGTCAATGGCTCGCCGTCAACCTCGGCGTTGGCCACGTCCGATATCAGATCGTCTCGGGGCTCAGACTGGCGCTGTTCGATCATGGCTGAGAAATAGTCCTCGAACTCGGATTCCGATCTGATGTAGCTGCGCACTTCGTCACGGCTTGGGTTGGCCCGGCCGATGGGAATGGCGAAGGCATCCGACCACCCTTTGAATACTTCGAGCTCCTCCTCGGGGACGCCGAGCATTCGGGAGATCATCACCATGGGCAACAACACGGCATACTCGCGAAACAGATCGGCCCGGCCCCGATGGGCGAACTCCGCAACAAGCTGATCTGATACCGCTATGACCTCGGGCTCCAGCGCCCGCAGCCGAGCAGGACGGAACGCCCGGTTGAGCGCCCGGCGCTGCCGAACGTGCTCGGGCGGATCGGCGGTGTTGAGCACCCGCCCCCGATTGCGGCTTCGGAACCGGCTGACCACCTCAGCCATCTGCGGCTCCTGAGCGATGGCCGCGGCGTGGTCGGCCACCGGGTTTCGGAAGTCATAGGTCGCCGTTGGCGATCGATTCGACCAGGTCTCGGGATCGACCAGAACGTCGTGCAGCAGCTCGTAGCTAGTGATGACCCAGGCTCCCATAGCCTCGCTGTAGAACGCCGGCTCTGACACGTCCCGCACGTCGTCGAATAGCGGCCATGGACAAGCCAGCAATTCCTCATCGCGGTCGAGCAGCCGCTGAATCCTGTCGTCCAGTGAATCCGTCATGTTCAAGCAAGTGGGTCCGTCATCGATACTACGGGCGACTAGCTGGCCGCTACTGGGCAATCACCCTCCACCAACAGTCGTCGCAGCACGCGATCGCCCTCCCATGGATCGCGCACGGCGAAGTGGGCCGTGCATCGCTCATCCCAGATCACGACATCCCCGTTGTGCCAGCGCCAGCGGCAGGTCACGCTGGGATTGGTGGCGTGTTCAGTGACGGCGGCCATAAGGGCATGGCTGGCATCGTCATCGAGCCCGTCAACGGAGGCGTCTCCGACACAAAATACCGCCTCCTCCCCTGTCTCAGGGTGGCGGCGCAGTAGTGGCTGGCGCACCCCTTGGAGGTTTTCACGCCAGATCTGAGGGTCGAAGTCTGGGAATAACGCCTGCTTCAGATTGATCAACGTGTCAGGCACGCTGTGCATTGTGAAGCGCCCTTGCAACTGCCCCCGTAGCTCGTCGGGAAGCCACGAGGCGGCCAGCACCAAATTGGCCCACATAGTGTCGCCGCCCACCGGCGGCACATCAATTGCCCGCAAGATGCCGAAGGCGGGCGGATTGGGCGCATACAGCACATCCAAGTGCCATCGGTCGGTCAGCAACTGATGGTCGCTCTTGACCCGCAACTCCGACGGCTCAGCCCGGTCAACCCCAGCCAGGCGGTCCATGGGGTGAATCCACGGCTCGCCGAGCGACTCAGCCAGTCGGACATGACCAGCATCGTCGAGGAACTGGTCCCTGATGCCCACCACCTTGTACTCCAAAATGGCGGCCCGAAGCCGGCCCGCCGCTTCAGCATCGAGATCCCCGAGGTTGATGTCGCATAACTCGGCCCCAATTGCCGCCGTGAGCGGTTCAATTCGCATGCAGATGTCTCCTGACGACGGGCAGCTCCCGCCTTATGGCTTACCAGCTAGGAGGCTCGGTGATCTTTGTTGAATTCCACCGCTGCCAATGGAAGGCAGTCACCCTTGCCGGTTTGAGGGTCGCTGCCGGGTGGAGGGTGGTCTATTTTGCATGACAGCTATGACGACTTGGCGCGAGTTCTGCGACCGGATTGCCACCCTCGGAGATGGCCTGGATGATGAGGGGCAGCGGCACCTGGCCAATCAGGTGGCGTGTTGGCTTACTTATGCGATCGGCCACAACGATCCTCGCCATCCTGCCTTCTTCCGGAGCAGCGATCCCGTCTATCAGTGGGGCGGGGCCAACGCCGATCAGGTGGCCCGTAGGACCGCGATCGACGGTGACGGGGTGTACCGGATCTCGGGTCACATGGGTGCCTGCGAGGAATTCGTGCTCCAAGTCAAGCTCGGCGCCACGCAAAGCGGCGGTGCGGGGGTGGGGCTCGAGGTCACCGGATCAAGCCTCGGAATTGGCCCGGGTGACAAGATCAACATCCTTCTCGGGGGTGAAGAGCGCAGCAGCGAGAGCAGAAGCTGGTTGCCGCTTGATCCTGAGGCGTCGTTCATTCATATCCGCGACTACTACTTCGACTGGCAGCCCGCCGAGCCAGCCACCTTCGTCATCGAGCGCCTCGATACCGTTGGCGAGCCCAAACCGGAAATCGATGCCGCCGCCATCCTCGGAACTGCCCTCGGCGAGATCGAGCACTCCTTCGCATTTTGGAACGAATACCAGGAGCGAATGCTCGGCGATCAGCCCTCCAACACATTCCTCCCTCCAGCCGGAATGGGCCGCGGCGTGAAGACCCTGATCTATAGCCACGCTGGCGTGGCCTTGGAACCACACGAGGCACTGGTAGTGAAGGTCGACCATGGGGGCGCTGCCATGTGGGACGTCCAGCTTTACAACCGGCCATGGTATGAGGCCCTCGACTTCACCAACCGGCTCACCTGCCTCAACCACGCGCTGATCGAACCCGGCCCCATCGTCATCGCTGGCACCGACCCCGGCGGCGCCAATTGGCTAGACACTGAGGGACGGGATTCCGTGCTGTGCACCTTCCGCTGGTGGGACCCACCCGACACCCCGGTGGTGGACGCCCAGATCGTCCCCCTCAGCGAGCTCAACCTGCCCCCGGTAGACCGACAGGCCCAAATCGCCCGACGCTCCTCGCACATCGCCTGGCGCTACCGGACCTAGCTCAGGCCGTCGCCAAGTCACACATGATCCACGGCCAGCACTTGTGTCTCCAGCTGGCTGGGCTGCTCGGTGGGGAGCAGGTAGCGCCAGAAAAGCGTGCCGGTAGGCGCGCCGGCAGTGTCCAGCCAGTTGGGGACTCCGGGGTCGCGATGAGCCAGGATCATGCGGAAAGAGCCGTCTGGCTCAAGCACCGTTTGGCGTCGGTTGAGCGAAACCCGGCGGTCTCGGTAGGGCGGCGTCTGGATGAAGCGGTTGTTGAGCACCACGTTGGCGAAGCGGCAATCCGGGAATCGGCCCCGAATCTCCAGCGCCTCGTCAGGCCCCAGTCGATAGCGGGTGGAGCGGTAAGCGTTGTCGGCCGCGGCATAGCCGATGGTCCGATTGCCCTCGTCGAGAGGAGGGTTGGTGAACCGGTTGGGCTCAGGAGAGCTCCACGCCGGCATGTCTTCTCGAGGCCCGTCGGGCCATTCGACGGTCACACTGCGCAGAAACGTGACCACTCGCTGAAGACCCTGGGCGCAAGCCTCGTCGTCGGGGATGGCCGGTGGGCCGGGATCGGCCGTCGGCTCGATAGACAGCGGAACGTGCATATTCGGGTCGGTGGCGGCGGGGCGATCCCATTCGAAGTAGTGCCGTGTCGTGATGCTCCCGGATTCAGGCGTAAGCGCCAGCCAGTTGCCGGCCTGGGGGCTCTGGCTGAGGTGCAACTCGTAGCTTCCATCGGAGTTGATCTCGATTTCATCGTCGTTGAGTGTGGCCCCCAGCTTGGCTGACATCGCACCCTCGGCGGTTCCCTGCTCTACCGTGAACGAGGTGTATACCGCCCCGGCGAGATTGCCCCGGACCACATAGTCGCGATCGGGGTCGATCACGCTGCCGTAGTAGATGGCGTCGGGGTTATCCCCCAGCAGCTTCTTGGTCGGCGAGAACCACCGGTAGAACCAAGGCCGGGCTGGGTCCGCCTGTGACCAAAATTCCAGAGCATGCTGCAAGCAATTGAGTGCGAAGATCCGAGCCTCGGCCCGGCTGTCGGCCGTCGGCATTCCCCGGGCCTCGCGCCACCAGTCGCCTTCAATTTCCCCCATCAGGGCTACCAGCTCTTCCCACGCCTGTCCTGATCGATCAGCCATCTGCTCCTCCATGCGTCTCAAGCTGTGAGAAGGCTACCCATCGTGCCACCAACCAAGCACAGTGACAGAAGGTGAGAGGATCGTCACTAGGGTGGTCACTTGTGCGTGTGATGATGACGGGGGCAACTGGGTTCATCGGCGGTCACACCGCGGCCCGAGCCGTCGCCGCGGGCCACGAAGTTTGTGCCCTGGTTAGGTCGCCCCAGAAGCTTGACGAGCTCCGTGCTGCTTTTGACCTGCCCGCTATCGACCACGTCGTGGGCGATATGACCGATCCTGATGCTGTAGCGGCAGCTCTCGAGGGTGCCGATGCTGCCATCCACAGCGCTGCGGTCGTGTCGCTCGACGCCCGTGGCAACGCCCAGGGGATCGAGAACAGCATTACCGGGGCCCGCCTTGTGCTTCATCAGGCTCATGCCCTGGACCTCGACCCGATCATTCACGTCTCCAGCGTGGCGGCCCTGTTCGACCCCGGAGCCGGATCTCTCACTGTCGACCACCCGCCTTCGTCCGCGGGATTCACATACGGCCAGGCCAAGGCCGACGCGGAGATGGTGGCCCGGAAGCTTCAGGCTGACGGTGCCCCCATCGCCATCGTGTACCCCAGCGCGGTGATCGGCCCTCCCGCCGGTTCTGCTTTCGGCGAGGCCAGCGAGGACATGGCCCGATTCACCGCCACCGGCATCCTTCCCACTCGCAGAGCCGCGGTGGCTATTTCCGATGTCCGCGACATGGCCTCGCTCCTAGTGGCCCTGCTGGAGCGAGGCCATGGGCCCCGCCGGATCATGTGCGGTGGCCATCTGGTGGACATGGATCTTTTCGCCGCCATCTACCGCGACCTCACTGGTCGAAGGTTCCCCATGATGCCGCTTCCGCCGTCGGCGCTGAGAGGGATGGGCAGATTGGCTGATTCGATACGGCGGATCGTCCCGATCAACGCGGCCATGAACAGATTCAGTATGAGCGTGCTCACCCAGTGGGAGGGGTCAGAAGACAGCGATCTCGCCGAATACGGGGTTCAGTTCCGCGATATCGAAGAGACGTTCGCCGATAGCCTGGCTGCATGGCACAAGGCTGGCCTCCTCTCCGACCGCCAAATCGGTAAGGCTCTCCCCGTGCCCGAACCCAGCGCCGCGCCCACTCCCCCAAAGGGATTCCGAATGCCGGCCCGCGTGGTGCTCTCGCGGCCCTTCCGCACTCTGGGTCCCGTGGTGGTCCCCCGGGTTCATCGGGCGATCAGCCGCATCACCCGGGGCCGCACCCTGCTCGATTCCGCCGCCCAGCCCATGCTCATGCTCTATACAACGGGGGCCAAGACCGGTCAGACCCGGGAAACCCCGCTGGGCGCGGTACCGCTCGAAGAGGGCCGCTTTCTGGTGGTGGGCAGCAACTTCGCCCGCGACCACCACCCGGCCTGGACCGCCAACCTCCTCGCCAACCCCAATGCCGAGATCGTGTACCGGGGCAAGAGGACGCCGGTGAGGGCTCGACTCCTCGCCGGTGCCGAGCGGGAAGCCAGATGGCAGACCGCGGTGACCTGGTACCCGCTGTGGATTCAGTACGACGCAGTTACCGAACGCGATCTGCGCTTGTTCGAACTCGAACCCGGCATCGATGGAGAGGACAGCTAGGCCGTTAGCCCACTTGGCATTGCCCTCGAGCTAACCCGCTAGTGGTAGGTCAGATACTCGTTGAGCTCCCAGTCGGTGACCGCTTGGGAGAATCGACGCCATTCTTCCCGCTTCATGGCCACGAAATTGGCCACTAGCTCGGAGCCGACGGCCTCGATCAAGGCATCGTCGGACTCAAGCGCATCCAGAGCCAAGCTCAAATTGGCAGGGGCGCAACGCTCGGTGTTGGCGGTCTCCAAGCCGTCGCCCTCCTCGCAGGGAGGCGGCGTAACCTCGTCTCTAATGCCGAGGAGCGTGGCCTGAAGCAGCGCCGCGGTGGCCACATAGGGGTTGGCCGCTCCATCGGGCACTCGGCTTTCCAGACGGGTGCCCGCCCCTCGGTCGCTGGGTACCCGAATCGCCACGGCGCGGTGGTCGTAGCCCCAATTGGCCCAGTAGCCCGACAATTGCCCGGGGATGAGCCGCTTGTAGGCATTGACCGTGGGCGCGCACAACGCGGTCACCGCCTCGTGGTGCTCAAGCATTCCTCCGATGCCTTGGCGGGCCATCTCAGAGAGCCCGTCTTCAGCTTGAGGATCACAGAAGAGGTGCTCGCCACCGTCGTCTTGGAAGCTGATGTTCACGTGTAGGCCGTTGCCACCGCGGTCGCCGAATGGTCGACCGAGGAATGTCCACAAAAGCCCGTGGCGAGCGGCGATTTCGCGGCACAAGAGCTTGAGCAAGAAGGTGTTGTCGATCGCCTCCAGCGGCTCTTTGTGCTCGATGGTGACCTCGAACTGAGGGGTGTCGTACTCGCTAGCTAGGGTCTCCAGCCCGATCCCGGTGGATTCGGCTGCGGCCATGATCTCGTCCAGCAGCCCGACTGGGTCCACCAGTGGGCCGGTCCCGTAGCAATAGGACCCGGGGGTGTCCCACGGCTCCCAGCCTCCATTGCCATTGGGCTGGAGCACATAGGCCTCAAGCTCGACACCGACGCGAGCCCGGAACCCCGATGCCTCAAGGTCATCGACCGCCTTGGTCAAGGCATGGCGAGGCGAGATTGCGAGGGGCTTGCCACCTTGGAGCAGATCAGCGATAACCACGCCGGTCCCCTCTTGCCAGCTGTCCCTGACCTGTTCGAGGTCGTAGACCGCCCGCATATCGCCCAGGCCATCGAGCACATCGGCGCCGGGTGCGGGAATCAACGCCCGGTCGTAGCCCACCCCGAAGATGGCTATGGAGTAGCTCACCGCGCCGTTGGCCGCCGCCGTCGGGATGTACTTGCCACGGGCGAATCCGAACATGTCCGGGTAGAGCACCCGCAATCTGTCGCATTCAGGATTGGTCATGAAGCATCTCCCATATTCGGTTCGGTGACAGCGGCGTGACGACGTTGGTCCAGGCCACCTCCGGCAGCGCAGCACACACGGCATTCACTACCGCGGCGTACGCGCCATTGGTTCCCCCCTCCCCCATGCCCTTCATGCCACCGGGGGTGAAGGGACTGGGGGTTTCCAAATGCTCGATGCGGATGTCGGGCATTGTCGCGCTGTCCGGAACGTGGTAGTCAAGCAGCGTCGAGCACAGTGGTTGACCCTGTTCGTCGTAGACAAACTCCTCGATGAGAGCAGCACCCAGTCCCTGAGCGACGCCACCTTCGATCTGTCCCTCGACGATGGTGGGGTTGACCATGGTGCCGCAGTCGCTCACCACCACATAGTCCTCAACCTCCACCTGCCCGGTGCCGACATCGACGGCCACTCGGCACGCATGCGTGGCGTAGGAAAAGGTGGCGCTGGCCGGATCGTAGGAGTGTGACGCCACCAGTCCGGGCTCAGTGCCCTCGGGCAACCGGAACCCCTGCCAGGCCCGTTGAGCCACGTCGGCGATGCTCACTCCTACCTCGGTTCCCGCTACCCGGGCCTGCCCCTCCCCCAGCTCGATATCCGCCGGACTGGCTTCCAGCATTTCGGCCGCGACGGTTCTGATCTTCTCCGCTACCCGCCGTGCGGCAACCACCGCGGCGCCGCCGCCTACCGCGATCGATCGGGACGCGGCGGTGCCGTATGGGGAATACGGGGTGGTGTCGGTGTCGCCGTGTACCAACTCGATCGTCTCCGGCTCCACGCCCAACTCGTCGGCCACCAACTGCGGAATCGTCGTCTCCAAGCCTTGGCCGTGGGGCGACACTCCCGTGGCCACCCGCACGCAGCCGTCAGGTTCAAGACGGATGGTGGCGGTTTCGAACCCGCCGACGCTGAGGCCGATGAACTCGTTCATCGTGCTCGGCCCGATCCCGGCCATCTGCACGTAGCTGCAATAACCCACGCCGCGGTGCCTCCCATCGTCTGGTGCCGCTGGCCCGTTTTCGATGAGCTGTTGGGCGCGCCGTAGAGCCTCGGGGTAGTCGCCGTTGTCGTATTCGATCATGGTTCGAATCTGATACGGCAGTTCTTGGGGGCCGATCATGTTCTGGAGCCGCAGCTCCACCGGGTCGCGGCCCAGCTCCGCGGCCACCAGATCAACCACCCGCTCGCGGATGCATGCGGCCTGGGTTTGCCCGAAGCCGCGATAAGCACCGGTGGACATGGTGTTGGTGGCCACGACCCGGCCGGCGCAGCGCACGGCATCCCATCGGTATGGTCCGGGCACGACGCCGAAAACCGTAAACAGCGGTCCACCGCCGAAGACCGCGAACCGGGCACCAGCGTTGCGAAAACTGTCCAGGCGCAGACCTCGCAGCGTTCCATCGTCGTCGAAAGCCACTTCCACATCGTGGATCTCATCACGGGCGTGAGTGGTGGCCAGCAAGGACTCGGATCGGTCTTCAACCCATTTCACCGGTCGACCGAGGTCCAACGCCGCCGCGGCGACCATGACCTCGTCCTCATACACATGGTCTTTGAGACCGAATCCGCCCCCCACATCGGGGGCGACCACCCGTACCTGGTTCTGGGCCATCTCCAGCGACTCGCACAGCGAGTCTCGCACCGAATGCGGAGTCTGGGTGGATGTGTAGACGGTGAGCTTCCCCCGAGGCTCGGGCACTGCGACGATCCCCCGACCCTCAAGAGCCACCCCATGAATTCGGCCTATTCGCAGCCTCATGGTCAACGAGCGGTCGGCGGCCGCAAACACCGCAGCAGCATGATCTTCGCTGTCGCCGGCGTCGAATGAGGCCAACACGTTGGAGTTAATATCGGGATACAGCAAGGGGGCATCGGCGGCCAGGGCGTGATCAATGGCCAACACCGGCTCGAACTCCTCAATGTCGAGGCCAATCTGCTCAGCGTGATCCTCAGCCAGGTATCGCGATTCGGCAATGACCACTGCCAGCGGCTGGCCCACGTATCGCAATGCGTTGTCGACTACCGGGGTGGAACGCTGCTGCTGGCCGCCCAGAATCCATAGCACGGGCAGCTCACCAGGAATGAGAGACGCCAACCGGTCGGGGTCGTAAACCGTGGCCCGGCCATCGCCGGCGCTGTCGAACCCGATCAGGCGTCCGTGGGCAACGGGACTGCGGACGATGGAGGCGTGAACCATGTCCGGCAGAACGATGTCGTCGATATACCGGCCCGTGCCCCGCAGGAGATACTCGTCATTGAGCCTGCGCACCCGCTGGCCAACAAACCGGTGCTTCATAGGTGTCGCGACAATACCCAGCCGTTGCCGAACCGATCAGCGACGATTGCGCGAGCCAGGTTCAAAGGCGAGACTCGCAGGAAGTGCCCGACACCTTGATCCGCAACATCAGCCACCTGGTCACCTTCGATGCCAACGACCGTGAGTTGGACGGCGCGGACATTCTGGTGTCCGGTTCGCGCTTTGCCGCGGTGGGCTATGGACTGGAGGCCGACGACTCCGCCGAGGTCATCGACGGCCGAGGTCTGCTGGTGCTCCCCGGACTGATCAACGGCCACCAGCATCTGTACCAAGTGGGTTTGCGCTCATTTGTCGAACTCGAGCGAGCCCCCATCCACCCCTGGCTGACCGCGCTCCACGTGAAGACGCTGTATCTGTGGCGCCAGGGCCACTACACACCGGCCACGGTGGGCGCGGTGGCCCGGGCTGGCATGGTGGAGTCGTTGCTCGGCGGGGTCACAACCGTGGCCGACCAGCACTACGTGTTCGTGGAGGGCAACACCGAGCCCTTCATCGAAGAGATGATCGAAGGCGCCCTTGAGACCGGAATCCGGTTGCATGCCGGACGGGGATCCATGACCAAGGGCAAGAGGCACGGCGGCGTCGTGCCCGACATCGCCTGCCAGACGATCGACGAGGTGCTGCGCCACTCGCAAGCGCTCATCGACCGGTACCACGATCCCGACCCCCTGGCCCGGATCAGGATCGATCTGGCTCCGTGCGGAGTGCACACCGACGAGCCCGAGATGTACCGCGAGTTCGCCAGCCTGGCCGCCGATCACCCACAGGTCGGGCTGCACACCCACCTGTATGAGGTGATCGACACCGGATTCTGCACCGACACCTACGGGGTCACGCCATGGCACTTTCTGGTTGAGAACGGCTGGAATCACGACAAGGTGTGGCTGGCCCACATGGTTGACCCGCCTCATGAGGAGATCCCCGAATTCGCCGAGGCCGGGGTCGGCATCGTGCACCTCATCGCTCCCGATCTGCGCATGGGCTGGGGGCTGGCACCGTTGCGGAAGTACCTCGATGCCGGCTGCAAGGTTGGATTCGGCACCACCGGGTCGGCCTCCAACGACGGCTGCAACCAGCTCGGCGACGTCCGAGTAGCCGCGCTGGCCCACCGGGATATGCACGTTTCGCCGCAGAAGTGGCCGAGCGCTCGGGAGCTCTTGGGCCTGGCCACTCGCGGTTCGGCGGCCTGCCTCGGGCGCCGTGATCTGGGAGTGATCGAGCCGGGCAAGGCCGCGGACATTGCCGCCTGGGACATGACCACCGTCGATCGCGTCGGGGTTCACGACGCGGTTATTGGCCTAGTACTCGGTGGCCTCTCGGACCGGGCCTCGTTGGTGATGGTGGGCGGCGAGATCGTCGTCAGAGACGGACACTGCACAACGGTGGATGAGAACGCCATCGCCGATGCCGCCCGGGGCGCCTATCCCGTGCGTCCCCCATCGCACCGGCGACGCCACTGACAACCCATCACTCGCAATCGACACCTGATCGGCGAGGGGGTAGTGTCGGCTACTGTCAGGTACGCGCGTTGTCCCACGACAGCGCCGTAGAAGGAGGGGTATTTCCGTGACAAGGCGTTCTTCAATTCTGTTCAAATTCCTTGCCCTTTTGATGGTGTTTGGCCTGGTAGCCGCAGCGTGCGGCAACGACGACGATGACTCTGGTGACGGTGGCGCTCTCAAGGTTGCGCTGCTTCTGCCCGGCGTCCGCAACGACAACTCGTTTAGCCAGGCGGCCTATGAGGGCCTGCGTGACGCCGCAGCCCAAGACGGCAACGTTGAGACTGAGGTCCTTGAGGAGATCATCGACCCGACCGACTCGCTACCGGCTCTTCGCGACTTCGCCAGCCAGGGCTTCGACCTGATTCTGGGACACGGCATCGAGTACGTGGACCCGATCCAGCAGCTTTATGCGGAGTTCCCCAACGTTGCCTTCTCGATGACCGGCGGCGTGTTGGTTCCCGGCTCAGTCACCTCGAGCAACGTCGTGGACTGGCTGTACAACGTTCAGGACATGGCCTATCCGAACGGCATCTTGGCCGCACAGGCCGTGATCGGCGACACCATTGGGATCGTCGGAGGGCCTGAGTTCGATTTCGTCAAGACGATGCACCAATCGTTCCGCGACGCGGCCCTGTCGGAGAACCCCGATTTGAACTTCCTTGAGGGCTTTGCCGGTTCGTTCGTCGATGTCCAGGCCGCCGCGGAGGTTACCCAGCAGCTCATCGACCAGGGGGCGGACTTCATCTACTGCTCGGGAGATGGAATCTGCATCGGCGCGGCTCAGACCGCTTCAGCGGCAGGGATCCCGATCGCAGTCGGATTCGGCTCCCAGGAGCAGACCGCACCCGATGTCTATCTGGCGGCCACCGTCATCCGGATGAAGGACCTGTACCTGGACTTCTTCAACCAGGTCCGCACCGGCACCTTTGGCACCCCCGATGGCGAGGTGCATGCGGTAGGCGAAGAGGGATACGCCTTCTATCCGGGCGGCATTTTCAACGCCCAAGTAGAGGTCTTGCCGGTCAACATGGCGGCGACGGTCGACACCGCAGTAGGACTCGACGAGCTGCAAGCCGCGCTCGACGAGCTGGTTGCCTCCATCCAAGCCGGCGAATTCGCGATCCCATTCCCCGGCTAGACCGTCGTTGAACGCAGAACCAGGCGCGGGCCCGGCCACCGGTACGCCCCTCTCGGTAAGGGGCATCTCCCGGCGGTTCGGGTCCGTCCAGGCGCTGGCCAAAGTGGATTTCACGCTGGAATCAGGTGAGATTCACGCCCTCGTCGGCGAAAACGGAGCGGGCAAATCCACGCTGGCCAAGATCGTCGCCGGTTCGATCCGGTCTGACGCCGGCTCGATGAGCCTGTTTGGCCAGCCGTATCAACCGTCGTCTCGTCGAGAAGGCGCCGCCGCCGGTGTCGCCCATGTACGACAACAGCTTTCGCTGGTCCGAGGACTCACCGTCGCCCAGAACCTTCAGCTCGGTCGGCCCGGTGCGCCCGCAGTCTTCAACGCCGCCGCAGCCCGGGCCGAGGTCGAGCGGTGGTCCGATGAGTTCGCCCTCAGCGTTCCAGCGGAAACGCTGGTCGACGACATGCCGCTGGCGGTGCGACAGCAGGCCGAGATTCTCATCGCGGTGGCCTGGGGAGCGCGGCTCCTGATCCTCGACGAGCCCAGTTCCGCGCTCGGGCCGCTGGAGACCGATGCCCTGATCGCGCTGTGTCACCGGCTCCGGGGCGAGGGCACCCCGATCCTGTATATCTCCCACCGCTTGCCCGAGCTGGCTGAACTGGCCGACCGCCTCACCGTTCTCCGGGCCGGCCGGGTGGTGGTCGAAGGGGCCGATGTGCGGGCCGCCGACCTCCGCGAGGTCGCCACTTTGATGATCGGCGATGTCACTCTCCTTGAGGTCAATCGGCCCGAGATCGAGCGGGGACCGATTCGATTGAGCGTGAGCGATCTCTCAGTCTCGTCGACACAAGAGGTCGGCTGTCACGGTCTCGATTTCGAGGTGGACGGTGGGGAGATTCTCGGGGTGGTCGGCATCGCTGGCAACGGCCAAGAATCGTTGGCCAAAGCCCTTACCGGGCAGGTCAAGCTGTCGAGCGGCCATGTTCTGGTGGACGGTGTGGACATCTCTGGATCAGCCCGCGAGGCCATTGCCGCCGGGGTCGCCCACCTGCATGAAGACCGCGCCACCGGACTGGCCGCGGCGTTCTCGGTGGCCGACAATGCCACCGCTCGCCATGTGGGAAGCCGGAGATTCACCCGTTTCGGCGTCAGATTGCCGGACAAGATTGCCCGCCACGCCCGGGAACTGGCCGAACGATTCCAAGTCCGTCCTCCTGATCCCGCTGCGAGGGCCAACTCGCTCTCGGGCGGGAACCAGCAGAAGTTGATGGCCGCTCGCGAGCTCGAGAAGAACCCCACGGTTCTGGTGGCCCATGGTCCGACGAAGGGACTCGACCCCGAAGCGGCCAAGGCCATGCGCGATCGCTGCTTCGCCGCCGCCCAAGCCGGCGGTGCTGTGGTTGTGATCTCCGCCGACCTCGACGAGGTGGCTGACCTGGCTCACCGGGTCATCGTGCTCTACCGGGGAGCGGTGACCGATGCGTTCCCCATCGAGGACATGACCTCTGAGCGAGTGGGTGCAGCCATGGCTGGTTTGACCGAGTCTGCGGGAGCGACCAGTGGCTGACGTTGTCGCCGACGGCGATTTGGACGACGTTCGGTCCGCCCCTCCCGCTGGCGAGGAGCGCAGGCTCACCACGTCATTGTCCACCAGTGTCTTTGCCGTTCTGATCGCCTTGGTCATCGGCGGGCTCATCTTGCTCATGTCCGGGGAGAACCCGCTGACTGCCTACTCCGCCATGGTTGACGGTGCGTTCGGGTCGAACTTCGCCCTCGGTGAGACGCTGTCTCGGGCCGCTCCCCTGGCCATTGTCGGATACGGAACCGCGGTTGCCCTTCGTGCCGGGTTGATCACCATCGGCGCCCAAGGCCAAGTGGTGGCCGGCGCCATCGGAGCGCTGTTGACCGCCCAGTTCTTCGAGAACGCCCCTTCGGCCGTCGCCATACCGGCTGCCGCCCTTGGAGGCGCTCTTTTCGGCATGGCCTGGGTACTGATTCCCGCGCTGCTGCGCGCCCACTTCAACGTGAACGAGATTCTCTCCACCCTGCTGTTCACCGAATTCGCCGCTCTGCTCATCGAGTACCTGTTGAACAACCCCCTCAAGCCCCCCACTGCCATCACCCCGCAGTCGGAGCCCTATCCGAAGAACGGCATCCTCGGACTGGTAGTCGACGGCACCCGGTTCCACTTCGGGGTTTTCGCCGCCTTCGCGATTGGACTCGCCTTTGTCTGGTGGGTGCGCTCAGACCGGGGGTTCAGCTACGACCTGTACGGCGAGAACCCCAGCTTGGCCCAGAGCCTGGGCATCTCCGGCAACCGCGTCATCATCAACTCGCTGCTCATCTCCGGGGCTACTGCCGGTCTTGTGGGTTGGATGCAGGCGGCGGGGCTGCTCCAGCGGGTCTACGTCCAAATTGCCTCCGACATCGGGTTCTTCGGCCTCGTCGTCGCCTTCCTCGGCGGCGCCACCGCGGGCGGAGTGCTGGTGGCCGCGCTGTTGTTTGGTGCCCTCCAATCCGGCGGTCTGGCCATGCAGTCCTCGGAGGGCATCCCGGCCTCGCTCTCCGACATCATCCAAGCGCTCCTCCTGCTGGGATTCTCCATCCGCTATGCCCCCCAGATCATCCGCCTCACCCGCGGGGTCATGGCCAACTTCACGCTCATCGGGAAGAGACGGGCATGAGCCAGCTCCTGGAAGCCACGTTCTGGAGCGCCACCGTGGCCGGCGGACTGCGCTTGGCCACCCCGCTGATCTACGCATCCATCGGCGAGACGTTCGCCCAGCGGGCTGGTGTCTTGAACCTCGGGCTTGAGGGCTACATGATCATCGGTGCCCTGAGTTCCCTCTATGTCGCCGATCCGACCTCGGCCCCGCTCGGCTTCTTGATGGGAGGTCTGGCCGGGATGGCGTTGGCCAGCCTCATGGTCTTGCTCTCCATTCGTCTGTTTGCCAACCAGGTAGTGGTCGGCTTCGGGCTGACCATCCTCGGCATAGGAACCACGGGATACATCTTCCACGAGACCACCGATGTCGGGGGACGAGACCGTCAGGTCTCCCTGCCGTCGGAGATCGACATCCCGCTCCTGTCGGATATCCCGTGGCTCGGCGATGCCGTCTTTGGCCACAGCTGGTACACGTGGCTGTCCCTGGGTCTGGTGATCGTCGCCGGATTCGTCGCTTCCCGGACCATCTTCGGTCTCCAAGTGAAGGCGGTAGGGGAAGACCCCGACGCCGCTGCGGCCAAGGGGGTCGACGTCTTGCGCATACGCACTCAGGCCACGCTGATCTCGGGATTCCTCGGAGGCTTGGGCGGCGCGGCGCTGATGCTGGGCAGCGTGGGCCGATTTCAGCCGTACCTCACCGCGAACCGGGGGTTCATCGCCCTCATCGTGATCATCATGGCCAGTTGGAGTATCTGGGGGGCCGCGGTAGGGGCGTTCGTCTTCGGGTTCTTCGAGGCCCTGGGGTTCAACCTCAACAACGTGTTCGTGGACGTGCCCATCGAGGGTCTCAACGCCATACCGTTCTTTGTGGCCCTGGTGATCCTCACCGTCAGCGCCCGGTGGGCCCGTATGCCTCGAGGTTTGGGCGAGAACTACGTCCCCACGGTCTGATCGATCAGGGCTCTGAGCGCCTGTTTGTCGGCGTCTGAGCAGAATGTGGCATCGATGGCCCGGTGCTGGGCTTCAACTAGATCATTCAGATTCCAGCCAAGGTGCTCGGCGGCAAGCGTGAGCTCGCTGCACAGCGAGATGCCCAGGGTTTCAGGGTCATCGGTGTTGATGGTGAAACGCACGCCTGCGGTGGCTAGCTCTCGGATCGGGTGGTCGTCCAGGCTCGAATAGAGCAGGGTGCAGTTGGACGTCAGGCAGACGTTCAGCGTGATGCCCCGCTCCAACACCATGCCCAACACCTCAGGATCCTCGATGCAGCGGACCCCGTGATCGATGCGGCTCACCCCCAACAGTTCGATGGCGTCGCGGACCCCCTCGGCTCCCGACGACTCGCCTGCGTGGGCTGTGCGCCCCAGTCCAATTCGAGCGGCCTGGGAATAGGCGGGGGCGAAACGAGGACCAGTGCGACCGGCGGCTTCCTCGTTGCCGTCAATGGAGAGTCCGACGATTCGATCCAGTCCCGCGCCTTCGATCCACTCCACCAGTTGGCGGGCGTCCTGTTCGGACTGCTGGCGAAGGATCGACGGGAGCAAACGGAAGTCGCCCAACCCATCGGCCTGGGCTCGGTTGAAGCCGCGGGCGCAGGCGGAGAAAAGCTCTGCGGTGGTCAGTCCTGACCAGTGCGTGGGATTGACGATGACTTCGGCGTAAACGATGCCCTGGTCGTGGGCATAAACCGCAAAGTCGTAAGCCACTTGTTCAGCGGTGGGTTCGTCGCGGACCAGGCCGCACACCCAGTCGAGGCTTTCCAGGAAATCGGCCAGATTGTCCACCTCGAATAGCCGGTCCACCGGCCGGGGTGGCTCCTCGCCAGCCATGGCGGCTAACTCGGCCACTCGGGCCGGGCGAAACGTGCCCTCAAGATGGATGTGCAGCTCGATTTTGGGGACAGCGCGTACCTGCTGCTCGCTGAGCGCCGTCATGTGTAAATGCCGGGGGGCGGGTCCCAGCCGGTGAGGACGTGCTTGCCGATCTCGGCGTGCTTCCACTCCACTGGATCGTGAAGCGAGAGCGTGCGGACGTTGCGCCACCATTGGTCGAAGCCCAGTGGACGCCGTACCGACCGGGTACCCATGAGCCCGAAGATGCCCTGAGCCGCGGCCAATCCGGCCCGGTCGGCGGCAGAGCGAGCGGCATAGATCGGAATGGCCAGATCGGTGCGGCTCATCTCCCCCCGCTCGAAGGCGTCGATAAGTTCCCCGCAGCGCATGGTCAGTTCGTGGGCCGCGGCCAAATCGGCCACTAACTCCCCCGCCGCCCGCTGCACCATGGGATCGTCGGCGGCGTTCTGTACCTCAGCCGAGGGCCACGGGCGGCTGTGCTCGTTCACGAACGGCACCGCAGCCTGAAGCGCACCGATGCCGATGCCCACGTTCACCGCCGCAAAACCGGCCTCGAACCGGACCCCCGAATGGGGCAACGGCGCCCGCCCGGGAATGCTGGCATTCCACTCGGCACCCACATGGACGTTCTCAAAGCTGATGGACCCCGAGTCGGTGGCCCGTTGGCCCAGCGTGTCCCAGTCGCGATGGACGGTCATGCCCGGGGTGTCCTTGGCCACCAGGTTCAATTGGAGGGCGAAGAACGGATTTTCCGGAGTGAACCGCTCGGGGTTGACGCCCCATACCGCCACGTAGTCGGCTTCTGCCGAGCCCGTGGTGTAGATCTTCTGGCCGTTGATGAGGTGGCTGCCGTCTTCTTGCTCCAGTGCCACCGTGGTAAACGGATCGGCCACTGTCCGGCCCGCCTCGGCCACCGCCAGGCCCAACATGGCGTTCTCCTCTAGGACCAACGAGGCCAACCGGGGCTTCAAGTCATCGGTGCAGTAGCTGAAGATCTCCCGCACCAGCTCGTCGTGTACTTTGAACACCTGAGCTACCGACGAGTCGGCCACCGCCAATCGCACCTGGGCATGCAGGCTGGCGGTGTGCGAGGCGCCGACGCCGCCGAACTCGGCGGGAACGGCCAATCCAAGAATCTCGCAGCCTTTGAGGGCTTCGACGGCGCGGGTGGGATACCGGCCCTCATCGTCGTGCTCGGGGGCAAGGGGTGCCACCACCTCGGTAATCGCCTCGTCGAGTGTCGCTAGAGCGCTTTCTTCGTCGGCGTCGAGCACCGGAGGCGCAATCGCCGAACCCAGCAGCCGTCTCAATGTCATTGTCTCCTCCTTGGTTTCAATTCCCGTGCTTATCCCGTGTGAACGTGCTGGGGGCATCGACAGCACAGCAGCACCGGGATGAACGACTGGGTCATGGTGTCGATGAGACCCTTCTCAGTGAGGCCGTAGTCGGGCACCCCAGCTAGCCCCACGAAGGCCAAGATCATGTACGGCGACGCGATCTCGCATCCGAGCGAGGCCGCGGCTTGGTTGGCGGCGATCGACTGGTTGTACACCTGCTCCCACGGCTGGTCGCTCATAATGCCCCCCAGCGGCAGCGGAACGGAGGCCAGAACCTCGCCGTCGGCCACACACACGTAGCCGCCGCCGATCTGTTGGAGCGTGCGGGCGGCGTGAGCGAGGTCTTCGTCGCTGGTTCCCACCACGACCAGGTTCTGGTTCTCGCAGTTGCTGGTGATGCCCAAGGCGCCCCGCGTGAGGCCGAACCCCCGCACAAATCCCGTGGCCCGGGTGTCGGTGCCGTGATGGCGGTCGACGACGGTGATCTTGGCGATGTCGATGGCGGGATCGGGGACTACGTTGCCGTCCACCACCGGGAGTTCGGCCTCCATGGCCCGCTTGAAGTAGCCGTCGTACATCTCCATGGCCCGTACCACCGCCACCTCATCGGGGGCGGCGTTGGCTTCCACCCGGAACAGGTCGGGTCCGAAATCGCCCGGCAAATGCACGGTGTTGCGAATCCAATCGGGCATGGTGTCGGGGTTGGCGAAGGCAGCCTCGCCGTCTCGACCGGCCACCTCGCCTCCCACGATGACCAGCGATGGCTGCACCTTGTCCAGATCGTCGAGGATCATCACGTCGGCCAGTCGGCTGGGAGTTATCGAACCGAGCAGGTGATCGAGGCGGTAGTACTGGGCGGCGTTGAGCGAGGCCATGCGGTAGGCCTCGATGGCGGGCACCCCGACGGCGATGGCGCTGCGGACGTGATGGTCGATATGGCCCTCATCGCGGAGGTCCTCAACATGGCGGTCGTCGGCGCAGAAGCTCATGTAGTCGAATCCGCCCGCCACCGCGTCGACGTCCTCGAATACTAAGGGCACGTTGTCGTTCATCGACCCCGACATGACGGTGATCATGACCCCGAGGCGGAGCCGGTCGATCACCTCTGAGGTGTTGAAGGCATTGTGATCGTCGCTGACCCCTCCGGCCAAGTAGGCCCACAGCGGCTCATCGGCGATGCGGGCGGTGTGGCCGGTGAGCCGGCGGCCCGCGGCCATGGCGGTATGGGCTTTGCGAGCCGCCGAGATGTCGAGATCAAAGGGATTGCTCTCGCCCAGCGTGGCCACGTTGATGGCACTGAGGCGTTCGAGCACATCTTCTTCGGGCATCACCGCTCCGCCCAGTTCCAGATCGGGCACCCGGGGAATCTTGTGGGAGATCTGCTGAAAGATGCGCATCGGCGTGGCGGTGGAGGCCATGGCGTCGGCCCCTCGGGTGCCAACCACGTTGGCCAGGCAGTTGGGGTCGGCCAGCACCGTGGTGGTGCCCCGAGGCACCACCAGCCGGGCCAATTCCCCCGGGGTGAGCATGGTGTATTCGATGTGGAGATGGACATCGATGAATGTCGGAGCCACGTACTGGCCCGACGCGTCGATTTCGGCGGCGGCCTCCAGCCGTCCCGGCGGGGTCACCGCCGCGATGTGCTGTCCGACGATCAAAACGTCGCGCTCAATGAGCTCGCGGTTGTGGAGCGCCAGTACCGTGCCGCCCCGAATGGCCAGGTCGGCCGGCTGATCGCCCCGGGCGGCAGCCTGAAGCCGCAGGATCTGCTCGGGATCGGGAACGAGGTCGCCGCCAATGAACATCTGGCTCATGGCGTCGCGGGCTCGACGGTCATGCGCAGCCAACTCACGACAGGACGAGATCGTCGACCAGCTCGCTCAGTGTGCCGTCGACAACGCCGATGTCGGTCACGTGCGGACCAGTCAGACAGGCCAGGCTCATCAACATGACCGAGAACAACGGTTGGGTGAGCGGCCCGGGCGGCAGCCCGATGGCCTCGGCGGCGACGCCCACCTCTCCCTGAATCCTCGCTACCTCGGCGGCGGGCAGGGGCGACAGGATCCCCGCCACCGGAAGTTCCAATATCGCCACGACCTCGCCGTCTTGGGCCACGGCCACTCCCCCTCCGGTGGCGATCACCGCGTTGGCCGCCACCGCCATGTCGAAGGGGTCGCGCCCGAACACCGAGAGATTGTGGGTGTCGTGGCTGATCGTGGTGGCCACCGCGCCGGTCCAGTCCCCCCAGCCGCCGAGCAGCCCGGTCACCGGATTGGCGGCAATCCGCCCGTGGCGATGCACGACCACATTCAACAGGTACCCATCGGGTACGGCGACGATGCCGTCGGTCACTTCAACTTCGGTCTCGCCCCAGTCGGTGAGCACCACGCCCTCCACGACTCTGATGCGGTGCTTGCCGTCGGCAATCTCAGGCAGACGGAAAACGAAGTGCTCGGGGGTCATGTCCGGCAGTTGGATGGTGTCGAGCGGAGGATTTGAAGGTGCCTCGACAACCGGCTCAAGCATCGCTCCCCCATGGGCCACCCGGCGGCCGTCGAAGAACACATCATCGACCGTGACCTCCTCCAATGACGACAGCACCAAGATGTCGGCCCGCCGACCGGCGGCGACCTGGCCCAGATCAGTGCGCTGGAGTCGGTAGGCCGCGTTGTAGGTGGCAATCCGGATAGCCCGCACCGGGGACAGGCCGTAGCGGATCAAGCGGCGAAGGAGGTCGTCGATGCCCCCTTCCTCCAGCAGCGTGAGGGCGAACAGGTCGTCGGTGGCGGCAATGAGGTGGGTGGGGAACTCCGGAAGTTGGGCCAACTCTTCAATCAAGAGAGGAAGAACGAAGTCGAACGCGCCCCGCAGCTCGACCGTCATGCCTGCCCGGAGCTTCTCCATGGCATCGACGTGGGCGAAGACTTCGTGATCAGAGAAAATGCCCGCGCTGAGATAGGCCTGAAGCGCGGGGCCGGTCAAGCCGGCAGCATGGCCGCTGACCAGCTTGCCGCTGTCGTGGCCGGCCGCCACGATGTCGACCATCCGGGCGTCGCGGGTCAATACCCCGCCCATGTCCATGACTTCGGCCAGGCCGCCCACTTCGTCCCAAGACAGCATCTCGGCGATGTCGGCCGCGTGAAGGTCGTGGCCGGAGAGCTCCAACCCCGGCAGCGGCGGCACGCACGACGGAGCCTGCACCACAAAGCGCACCGGTAGCCCTCGGCTGGCGTCGACTGCGTAGCGAACTCCCTCAACCCCGGCGATGTTGGCCAGCTCGTGAGGATCGATGAAGACCGTGGTCGTGCCACGGGGGCACACCACCTCGGCATACCCGCCGGGAGTGAGCATGGAGCTCTCGAAGTGCACGTGCATGTCGATGAACCCGGGCGCGATGAACCGATCAGAGCAGTCAAACGTGTCGGCGGTGTCGGTGCGGGACCCCGTCGGGTGGACGCTGGCGACCATCGGGCCGACCAACCCCACGTCGGACTGGCGCAGCTCGCCGGTTCCCACATCGACAACGGTGCCGCCGCTCAGGACCAGATCGAAAGACTCGTTGCCGAGCGCGGCCGCGACAGCTCGGGACCGGGTCTCCTCATCGAGATAACTCTGCATGAACAGACGCTAGCCCCCAAGAACCGCCGCAGGCAGCGAAGTGCCCAGTATGCAGCCGCCGACGCGCCAGCCGAAGTGAAGCCACTACCGTGATCCGCAGATGCGGCTCTGAAAGGCAGGCACGGTGACCAGTTTCTTGTTGCGCGGCGGAACGGTGCTCCCCATGGAGGGATCCAAGGTCGTATTCGATCCGGGATCAGTGTTGGTGATCGACGGCGAAATCGAACTGGTTGGCAGCGTGGCCGAGGTAGATGAGCATCCCGCGGCGGCGAACGTCGACACCATTGATGCAACTGGGCACGCGGTGGTTCCAGGCTTTCACAATTGCCACCTTCATTCCGGCCTGCTGCGGGGAACTGCGGAGTCGCTGGCGCTGTGGGAATGGCTGGAGGACCACATTGATCCGGCTCATCGGGCGCTGACCCAGGAAATCGCCGAAGCCGCGTCGTGGATGGCCTACACCGAGGGACTGCGCGGCGGCACCACATCGGTGCTGGATATGTGGCGGCACATGGAGGGCTCGGCCCGGGCCGCGGAGGCAATCGGCATTCGGGCCACGCTGGCCCCCTACACCGCCGACTTGTACGACTACTTCGAGACTCTGGAGACCAATCGGCGGTTGCTGGAGACCCATCTGACCGCCGCCAATGGACGGGTTCGCACCTGGGTGGGATTGGAGCACATCTTCTATTGCTCGCCGGAGATGTTCCGCCAGGCCGCTGATCTGGCCGAGGAGTTTGGCACTGGGATCCACACCCATTCGTCGGAGTCCATCTGGGAGGTGCAGGAGTGCCTCCGCCAATTCGGCCGCCGCCCCATCGAGGAGTTCTACAACCGGGGCATCCTGGGAGAAAACAGCGTGATTGCCCACGGCGTGTGGCTCGACGACCGGGAGGTGCAGCTGATGGTGCAAACCGGCACCAGCGTCACCCATTGCCCGTGTTCAAACATGAAGCTGTCTTCGGGCCCGGCCCGCATCGGCTTCTACCGCCAGCAAGGCATGACGGTTGCTTTGGGCACCGACGGAGAGAAGGAGAACAACAACCTCGACATGCTCGAGGAGATGAAATTCGCCTCGTTGCTTCAGAAGGTGAGCACCCTCGACCCCACATCCGGCGACCCTTGGGACATTCTGGACATGGCCACCCTGTCCGGCGCGCGGGCACTCGGCCTCGACGATGTGACCGGGTCACTGGAAGTAGGCAAGGACGCCGACATCGTCACCGTGGACCTGGGTGCGCTGCACTTTGTGCCGGTCATGCACGGAGACGACTTCAACATCGCCGCCCATCTGGTGTTCACCGCGTCCTCACACGACGTGGCCAATGTCTGGGTCCAAGGGCAGCAGTTGGTGGCGGATGGCGAGGTGATCTCCGTCGATGTTCAAGAAGTTGCTGCCAATGCCCAAGCCGCGGCCGAAGAACTCTTTGAACGTCGCCGTCAACTCCAGGGCGAGACCCCCAGTCCCGCCACAACGCTGGGCAAGAACGCTTAGTTATATCTGCCCCGACGGCGCGGGATACTCAGGGACCGGTTGGCGTGAACGTGAGGGGCATGGACTTGGGTGCCCGGGTGAAGACGCCCTCGGGGGTGGGCGCCACGCCATCGAAGGCGACGTCGTCCATGGCGTCGAGCAGCTGGTTGGTGGCGATGTCCACCTCGGTCTTGGCCAGCATGGCCCCGATGCAGAAGTGGCGTCCCAAGCAGAAGCCCGTGTGGTTGGCCGCCCCCGAGAACGCCTTGGACACGTCAAGGTCATCGCGGAAGATGTCGAACTTGTCGGGGTCGGCGTAGTGGCGGGGGTCGCGGTTGGCCCCAGCGATGAGGCAGGTCACCGTGGCGCCGGCCGGAATGGTCACGCCGCGCATCTCCACGTCCTCCTCGGGCTGGCGCATGATCATCTGCACCGGCGGGGAGTGTCGCAGCGTCTCGGCGAACGCGTTGTCGATGAGGCTGCGGTCGTCGCGGACCGCTTGGAGCTGATCGGGGTTGGCGATCAGATTCATCATCATGTTGGACATTGCCTTGTCGGTGGTTTCTCCCCCGGCCACCAACAGCAGCGACACGAATGCCTTGATCTCCAGATCGGTCATCTGCTCGCCGTCGATGATCGCAGTGCACAGCGTGCTGAGCAGGTCGTCGCCGGGATCGGCCCGCCGCTGGGCGATGATCGGCATCATGTAGGCCTCGAGTTCCTCCTTGGTCTGGAGCCCTTGGGCCATGACCTCCTCGTCACCGGTCAGGTTGCTGAGGAACATCATGATCGAGTGGTACCACTTCTGGAACCGCTCGTGGTCTGACTTGTCCAGTCCCAGCATGTCGACGATCACGTTGATCGGGAAGCGGATGGTGAACTGGTCGACCAAGTCGACCTTGCCGTCGGTGCGGAAGCCGTCGATGAGGTCACGGGCATTGGCTGCAATGACCGGTACGAACTTGGCCGTCAGCTCGCTGCCTCGAAAAGCGGGTGCGATCAGATTGCGATGCGCAGAGTGGTCGCGGCCCTCCATCTGGAGGATGGTCCGGCCGTGGACCGGCTCGAGCTGCCATTCGTAGTTCTTGGAGGTGAAGGCCTTGTCCTTGAAGGCCCGCTCCACGTCGTCATAGCGGGAGATGAGCCAGGCCTGGGTGGCCTCGTGGTACACCACGGGGTAGTCCTCCCGCATGACCTCCAAGACGGCGTTGGGATCCTCAAAAAACTTCGGCGACAAGATGTCCGGTTCGATGGCGACCACTGGTCCTCCTCCAAGGCTGCAAACCTGATAGGCGCCTCGCAGGGTAGTGGCTGTGCTTTATTGCCTCAATCGAGGTCGAAGCGGTCCAGGTTCATCACCTTGGCCCAGGCGGCGGCGAAGTCGGCGACGAACTTCTCCTCGCCGTCGTCGCAGCCGTACACCTCGGCAATGGCCCGGAGTTGTGAGTTGGAGCCGAAAACCAGATCGGCAGCCGTGGCGGTCCAGCGGAGCTCGTTGGTGTCCCGGTCGCGGCCTTCGTAGACGCCGGCCTGGTCGGTGGATGCCCGCCATTCGGTGTCCATGCTCAAGAGATTGGTGAAGAAGTCGTTGGTGAGGGTGCCCGGCCGATCGGTGAGGACGCCGTGCTGGGCCTGGCCCACGTTGGCGTCGAGCGACCGCATTCCGCCCACTAGCGCCGCCATTTCCGGGGCGGTCAGGTTGAGCAGGAACGCTTTGTCCACCAGCAGCTCCTCGGCAGGCCGCTTGTGGAAGTCGGCCAGGTAGTTGCGGAAGCCGTCAGCAGTCGGCTCGAGCACCGCGAAGCTCTCCACGTCGGTCTGCTCTTGAGAGGCATCGGTGCGGCCCGGCGAGAACGATACCGCCACGTCATGGCCAGCATCACTGGCCGCCTTCTCCACCGCGGCGCATCCACCGAGCACGATTAGATCCGCTAGCGAGACCTGCGGGCCTCCCTGGGCATTGAAATCGGCTTGGATCTGCTCGAGCGTCGAAACCACGTCGGCCACGCCGGCTGCGATGTTGACATCCCAGCCGCTTTGCGGGGCAAGCCGGATGCGAGCGCCGTTGGCTCCGCCTCGCATATCGGTGCCCCGGAACGTCGAAGCCGAGGCCCATGCTGTGGCTACCAGTTGCGACACCGTTTGCCCGGAGCTGAGAATCCGGTTCTTGAGATCAGCGATTTCTGCGTCGCCGATCAACTCGCCCTCCACCGCGGGAACCGGGTCTTGCCAGATCAGCTCTTCATCAGGAACCTCGGGCCCCAGGTAGCGGGCTACCGGGCCCATGTCGCGATGGGTGAGCTTGAACCAGGCCCGGGCAAAGGCGTCGGCTAGCTCGTCGGGGTTCTCATGGAACCGGCGGGAAATGGGCTCATAGATCGGGTCGTACCGCAGGGCCAGGTCGGTGGTCAGCATCATCGGCGCCACCCGCTTGGCCGGATCGTGGGCATCGGGAACGGTGTCATCCGCGGCCCTATCGGTGGGGCGCCATTGATGGGCACCGGCGGGGCTCTGGGTCAGCTCCCACTCGTAGCCGAACAGGTTGTCGAAGAAGCCATTGTCCCACCGGGCGGGATCATTGGTCCAGGCCCCCTCAAGGCCGCTGGTGATGGCGTCACCGCCCACGCCGGTTCCGAAGGTGTTCCTCCAGCCCAAACCCTGTTCTTCGAGACTGGCTGCTTCGGGATCATCCCCGACGTAGGTATCGGGAGCGGCCCCGTGGGCCTTTCCGAAGGTGTGACCGCCGGCGATCAGGGCCACCGTCTCCTCGTCGTCCATGGCCATGCGACCGAAAGTCTCACGGATGTCGATGCCCGCGGCAATGGGGTCGGGATTGGCGTTGGGACCCTCAGGATTGACGTAGATGAGGCCCATCTGCACTGCCCCTAGCGGGGTCTCAAGGTCTCGCTCGCCGGTGTAGCGCTCATCGCCGAGCCACTCGTTCTCCGATCCCCAGTAGATGTCCTCCTCCGGAGCCCAGATGTCGGGGCGTCCGCCGCCGAAGCCAAAGGTCTTGAAACCCATCGACTCCAGGGCCACGTTTCCGACCAGGATCAGCAGGTCGGCACAGGAGAGCTTGCGGCCGTACTTCTGCTTTACGGGCCAAAGCAGTCGGCGGGCCTTGTCGAGGCTGGCGTTGTCGGGCCAGCTGTTCAGCGGGGCGAACCGCTGGGCGCCGGTCCCGCCACCGCCACGGCCATCGCCGATCCGGTAGGTGCCGGCGGCGTGCCAGGTGAGGCGGATCATCAGCGGCCCGTAATGGCCGTAGTCGGCGGGCCACCACTCCTTTGAGTCGGTGAGCACCTCGGCGATGTCCTGTTTCACCTCGGCCAGATCGAGTGATTCGAACTCGGCGGCGTAGTCGAAGCCCTCCCCCATCGGGTCGGCTTCAGGGGAATGCTGGTGCAGGATCTTCAAGTTCAGTTGCTCGGGCCACCATTGCTCGGTGGCCGATGCGCCCTTGGCGGTGTTGGCGCCGGAAAACGGGCATTGGCTGGCATTCTCAGACATTGGACTCTCCTTTGAGTTGTTGTTTGGTTGTTGGATGGATCATTGGACGACTGGCTGGGGATCGGCGACCATGCATTCAGGGCAGCGGCCCCAATAGATGACCTCGGCCTCGTCGATCTCGTATCCGAAGTCGTCGGCTGCGGTGAGACACGGGGTGTAGCCCACCGCGCAGTCGACGTCGACCATCTGGTCGCAGGTGCGGCAGATCAAATGGTGGTGGTTGTCGCCTACCCGATCCTCGTAGCGGGCCGGCGATCCCGCGGGCTGGATCCGGCGAATCAGGCCCTTCTCGGCCAGCATCCCCACCGAGTCGTACACCGCTTGGCGGGATATGGACCCGATGTCGTCGTGGACCGCCTCGGCCACGTCATCCACCGTACCGTGGGGATAGGCAGAAACGGCACGGATGACAGCGATGCGCTGGGCGGTGACTTGGAGCCCGTGCTGGCGCAACAGTTCGGCCGGGTCAGGTACATCGCTCGATGGCATGGAGTCATCGTACCATCAATTTTGGACTTATTCCAATATTTGTAAATATCTAATTCACTTAGTGCCCGGTGCTGGCAAAGACTCAGTCAGGCTGGGTGATTCTCCACGAGGCGGCGGATGCCGTCTTGCCAACTCACCAGGCGGTCGGGACGCAGGGCCTCGATGCGGCTGGTGTCCATGACGGTACTGGGAATGGCGGTATCGGACTCAACGATCTTGGCAGGGTCGCAGCCGTCGACTTCGGCCATGAACGCACACCATTCCGCAACAGAGACCAGTCCAGGGCTGGCCCAGTTGAGCGTGGTGGCGGGCACCGAGGCCTGATCGAGCAGCACGGGCAGGTCGGCGGCGATGTCCTCATCGTGGATGAGGTTGTAGCGGGCGCCATCGGTATGGATCTCGATATCCATGCCCGCTCGCATCATCAGAAGATGGAAGAAAGGCCATCCCGTGGTGTCGCCGTAGGGCACATTGAGCCGGGCGATGACCGTCGGCAATCCGAATTCCTGGGCCCCGAAACGGGCAACCGACTCAGCGGCAATCTTGCAGATCGAATAGGTCGGCATCATGTGGGCGTGATGGTTGCCGTGGGGGCTGTCCTCGGTAAACGGTTGGCCGCCGTTGGGCTGATATACCGCGCCCGAAGAGCAATGCAGGAACGCCTCGGCGTCGCGGAAGTGGCTCATCAAATGGCCAGTGGCCTCTGAGCACACGGCCAGATCAGTTCTCCAGTCGCCGGTCTTGATCACCGCCAGATTCACCACCACTTCGACATCTCGGGGTACCGCCGAGAAGTCGGCATTGACGAAGTCAACGGCGATGCACTCCACTCCCCCCGCCTCAAGATCAGCCCGAGCATCATCGTCGGAAAAGCGGGCCAACGCGATCACCCGATTGTCTGCGGCCAACGACTTGCACAACGGCGGCCCCACCATGCCCGTTGGCCCCGTCACCACGATGGTCTTATCAGTCAACTCCACTATTGCTCCTCATGGTCTCGATGATGCCGTCAGGGTAAGCGCCCTTCGGGCTGGAGCCAAGTGCTGTTAGGCCTGCTCGGCGGCCAGTTGGGCCTTCATCTCCTCGTAGCTGATCTCGCCGCGGAGCATACGCCGTGAGATTTCGGAAAGCAGGCTGCTTGGCCAGCGGTCTTCGTCGACGAGATGGGCTTCGCTGGTGATCGATCCGTCATCGGCGAACTCATAGGTGCGGTATCCGGGCGCCAGCGTGGTGAAGTTCCCATAGTCGATGTTTGTCGACAGCGACGGGCACTGATGGATGGGACGCCCCCCGCACTCATGGGTGGTGTTGGTATGGGTGTGGCCGGCACCGACCCCAGCGATCTTGGGAGCCATTTCCACCAGCCGGGCAAATTCTGCGTCATGATCCGGCTTGCTGAAGAAGCCAAATGCCCCCGGCGGATGGTGGGTCCACACGAAAGCATGATCAGCGTCACTCCGACCGATGGTCTCCGCGATCCACGCCACCTCAGCATCTCCGAAACGGCCGTGGGCATGGGTCCGGTCGTCGCGGTCAACCAGAGAGCCGTCCGGCCGTCGGTCCCGCCCGTCGGCATTGGAGTCGGCGAATAGGAACAACCAGCTCCCGACCCTCATCGTGCGCCCGTTGCTTATCCCGGGCCGGGGCAGAATGGCGTCAAACGGCACCTGCCGGTCGTGATTGCCAGTGCACACGATGGCGGGAACCGGTAGGCGGCCAAGCTTCTCGCCGATCTTCTCGTATTCGGCCTCGGTGCCGTTGTCGGCAATGTCGCCGGTGATCACCACCAAATCGGGAAGCGGCCGACCTGAATCGAATGCATCGGCGAACACCGCGTCCCAAGTGTCATCTGTATTTCGGGACGCGGCCTCAGGGTCGGTACAAAAGTGCATATCCGAGAATTGAGTGACGCGAAACACCCCCTGAGTATCGCAAACCTGTCACCGCGGAGCCACGATCGTGTTCCAGGAACCATCTGGCAGCGAGTACGTTCAAAGGCTGTGACGAACATGATCAGGCGGTTCTACGTCCTTCCGCTGATGCCCGGCGTGCCCGACGAGAAGGTGCAGGAGATGATCGATGTGCTGAGCGCCGCCGATCGCATCATACCGGGCCTGTTGGATTCCTCTGCCGGGGTCGACTTCGACTCGGGCACGGTGATCTGGGAGAACACCTTCGTCGACGAGGCCAGCTACTCGGGGCCCTATATGGTGCACCCCTACCACATCGGGGCTATCGACAACTACGTCATGCCCGACAGCCCAGAGTGCATCACTGACAACACCTACGCCACGCGCTACACGACACTTGATGCCGCCCAGGAGGTGCGAGTCGGGATCCGCCGGGTGCTGCTGGTAAACGCGGGCACCGACGCGGACGGTTCGGCGCTCGAAGCCCTCGCCGCGCACCCTCAGGGCATGGCGGCATCGGCCTTCGGGGCCGACGACGTGGGGTGGGTGTCGGCCAAGGGCCGGCCCTGGACCCATATCTGGGAGCAGTCGTTCGCCGACATGGCCCAGCTGGAGCGCTACCTGAGCACGCCAGACGGCATGGCCTGCTCGAGTATTGAGGGTTTTGCCGGCCTCGGCATCGACCTGGGCTCTCTGAGGATATTCACCTGTCCGTTCGAGCTCTCACCGGTCGGCGACCAGTCGCCACCCGAACCGCCGCCCGACACCTCTCCAGTGCTGTACACCATCACCGCTCGCACCGCCGCAGCCGACGCCGACGCATACGTTGATCTGCTCGAGCGTCACTACGACCCGTTCATGGTTGAGGGGGGCTGTCCCCTTCTGAATCGCTGGCGCACCGTGGATCAGGGCTACCTCGAGGCCGAGGTCCACTCCACCTGGCAGATCGACTCCCTCAGCGCCTACAGCGACCTCCGGGCTACCACCATCGCCGACCCGCACTGGACGGCGTTCGTCAAAGATGCCATGCCCCTGGTACAGGGCGGTTCCCGACGCTTTCAGCGGGCCATTTGACCCCGAGCGCTGGCTGACACTCGTCAGCGGGGAACGAAGGTATCCAACTCCGCGTCGTAGACGAACAGCGCCGGCTGGGCGTTGGACACCCACGGCTTGTCGGGCAACAGTGACCCGCTGGGCGACCCCGTCATGGGGAATGTACCGAGGTCGTAACCAGCCTGGAGGAAGCTCTCCGGGGTGAGGTTAGGCCCGGCGGCTGTGGCCAGCGCCACGAAGACGTCCCACGCGGCGCAAACCTCGATCGCGGTCCCGGCTTGGGCGTCTTCGGCTTTGCCGGATGTCCCCAAGCCCTGACCGGTCGCCGCGTTGATGATCTCGAAGCACTCGGGGATCCCATACAGTCCTTGGGCGGCCAGTTCTTCGGCGCCGGGCTCACCGGTGGCGATCAGATTGGAAAACACGCTCAGATCGGCGCCCATCGCGTTATTGCTAGGCGCATCGTTGGCCGGGGTGACGATGTTCCAGTCGGTCAGTCCTGCCCGCTCAAGTCCTTGCAGGCTTCCGGCCACGGCGCCGTCGACGTTGATGATCCAGTCGGGATTGCGCGTCCGCCATCGTTCGACGTGGATGTCGATCTCGGCCTCGGCAGCGATTAGATCCTCCCCGCCGATCTGTTGTCTGGTGACCTCGAGAATCTCGGCCCCGAAACTGCGCAGCAGTTCCTCGGTAGTTTCGATCCGCCCATCGGGAGTGGCGCCGTAGATGACCACCCTGGCGCCCTCAAGTTCGGGCCTCAACAGTTCCAATCCGGCGAGCAGTGAGCCGAACTGGTACGGGCGGGTGGTGATCAAGCGCCCGTCACTGACCTCAAGATCCTCCTGGTTCAAGTCGGAGGTGTTGATGACGATGGTCTCGTTGATGTCGGTGTAGCAGAAAATGTTGCCCCAGCCACTGATGAGGAATCCGAGCACCAAGAACACTTCGTTGTCTTCGGTGAGGGCCACGCACGCCGCTTCGAACGCCGTCGAATCGAGGATGCCCCACTGCTCGGTGATGATCTCCACCCGACGCCCGTTGATCCCACCCGCAGCATTGGTGGCATCGACGAGCGGCTGGTACCGGGCCAGGATGTCGCCCACATCAGCAAAGACGGTCACATCGGTGATGGCAACGCCCAAAGTGATCGTGTCCGCGGTCACGCCCCGAGCAGTCGCCGTCAGCTCGACAATCTCAACATCGGCCTCTTCGCTCTCTACGGCATCGCTTTCCTCAGAATCGCCGTCCGCGGAGGAGGTGCTCTCCTCAGAAGTTCCACTCTCGGCCGTGCTGCTCTGCTCAGTGTCTCCGTCGGCAGTGGCCGAATCGCCCGCGTCCTCTGGGGCGGCACTGTCCTGATCAGGGACGGTCGTGGACTCAGGTGCCGCCGTCGGCTCGCTCGCAATCGCCGAATCGGGCTGAGACCCGTCTGAATCCCCACCGCACCCCGCAAGCAACAGCGCCACCACAACTACTAGGGCCAGCCATTTCCATCGACGCATTGCTTCCCCCTCGCCGTCTGCTGGATCAATCCGCGGAGTCACGGCTAGTGGGCAAGCGCACCGTGCCGTCTCTCTTGCATGTCCCAGTAGCTGATCTCGCCGCGGAGCATGCGGCAGACTATTTCGGGAAGCTCACTGCTCGGCCACCGGTCTTCACCCACGAGATGCGCTTCGGTGTTGATCGAGCCATCGTCGCAGAACTCGTAAGTGCGGTATCCGGGCGGGAGCGAGGTGAAGCTCTCGAAATCGACGTTGACCGACAGCGACGGGCACTGGTGGACGGGGCGACCGGCACAATCCACCACCGTGTAGGTGTGCGTGTGGCCAGCACCGACCCCTTTGATAGTGGGAGCCAGGTCGATCAGCCGGGCGAACTCCTTTTCGTAGTCCCCGCTGTGGAAGAAGCCATAGGCGCCCGGCGGATGGTGGGTCCAGACGAAGGCATGCTCCGCGTCGCTCCGCTCGACGGTCTCAGCCATCCACATCAGCTCGCGGTCCCCAAAATGCCCGTCTGCTTTGATCCGGTCGTCGCGGTCCACGAGCGAGCCGTCGGGGCGCTGATCCCGCCCCGCCAAGTTGGAGTCGGCGAACAAGAACAGCCAGTTCCCGCCCCGCAAGGTGCGGCTGTTGCTCAACCCCGGCCTCGGCAATACAGCATCGAATGGCGCCTGCTTGTCGTGATTGCCAATGCACACGACAGCGGGAACCGGGAGGCGGGCCATCTTCCCAGCGACCTTGGCGTACTCGGCTTCAGTGCCGTTATTCGCAATGTCACCGGTAAGCACCACCACATCGGGCAGCGGCTTTCCGGCATCAAACGCGTCGGCAAACACCACATCCCACGTGTCGTCGGTATTGCGCGGCTCACCTTCCGGCTCGGTACTGAAGTGAAGGTCCGAAAACTGCGTGACCCGAAACATGCCCCCAGTGTGCCATAGACGGCAAACGCTGATCTACGGTCGTCTTCCCGGCACTCCTTGCGGGCATCGCAGACCAATCAGCCAAGCGCCTCCCGGGCCTCAACGCCGAGGAAGACAGCCGGCGACGCGGGTGGGTTCCCCCTAGGGGGTCCGGGTAGCCTCATCAGCATCGACGCGACCGACAATGATCACTGAAGCGTGCCGTGCCAATCGCAGAATCTGAGTTGACGGCGGCCCGAAGGGCGTGGGGACTAGGACTGGTCGCAATTGCACGAGCCTACGAAGCAGACGGGATCGATGATGCCCGTGCGGTCGCTTCTCGCGTCCTGGATGAGGTGTACGGGTACGACTTGGGGCCGGTGCTGTTCAAGCCGACCATGGCGAGCGGCGAGCAGACGTTCCGGCCCACCAAACGGGGAGCGCTGTCCTATTTCGTCGGCCACGACCCGGAGTATCCCCTTGACGGCGGGTTCGGACTCAACGGATGGCAAGAGGTCCAGTCAGAGACCGCGGCAAGCTTCATAGACGGCGACGTCGCCATGTGGATGGGATGGGTGACGATGACCGACAAGGACGGCCAGGTCACCAAGGTGGAGAAGAGCTTCGGCTACAAGAAGGATGCCGACGGTGTGTTGCGCATCGTGCTGCATCATTCGTCGCTGCCGTACTCGCCGTGAGCAGGAAGGTCAGATGGCGAGGACGCGCCTGCTACCGAGTGTGTCGGAGGGGGGACTTGAACCCCCACGCCCGTATTGGGCACTAGCCCCTCAAGCTAGCGCGTCTGCCAATTCCGCCACTCCGACGTGGGCACCGTGAATCCGGCGCAGAGGGCACCCTATCGCGCTGGACTCCGCCTTCACTAAGGGATACCGCATCGTTACAGGCCGAGCGCGTTACGCAAGATCTCGTCTATGGCGTATCTGCTGACCGCATCAAGCTGGCCCAGCCGCTCCCGGAGGCGGCCAACCGAAACCGCTCTGACTTGTTCGACTTGGAATGCTGTCGGCTCATCCAAGCCATTGCGGCTGTCTGGCTCGGCCACCACGTGCAGCGGCACCCTTCGCACCGTTGACGTGCCTGGCACCACAATCACCATCTTCAGGTTCGGGTGATGCAGCCGGTCATCGGAGACGATCAACGCAGGACGACGGAGTGCTTGTTCAGGATCCTCAGGATTGGATCCGAAATCGACAGACCAGATGTCGCCTCGAACCAATTGCGACTCAAGCCTCATCCAGACCATCCAGCGATGCAGCCCCCAGAGTTTGGGCCTCGGCTTGATATCCGCCGACTTCTTGCTCGTCCATATTGTCGAGAGCATCGTGAACGGACGACCACCACTCATCGCGGCCAAGCACGCGCACCGCTTCGGCCACGACATCTTGCATTGTCGTGTCCATCAAGTCAGCAAGCCGAGCGATTTCATCGCGCAGTTCCGTCGGCACTCGTAGAGTTGTAGATTTTGCTGTAGCCATATCAGTAGCCTAGCAGAGCTACAAAACCACACGCGAAGACCACCTCGGATGTCAGAAGATGCTGATAGCCAAGCGAGTTGTCCGGGTGAAGAACAGTTGGGGAACGAAACCGAGAAGGCACTTTGCTTAGCGGGGCTCGCGGGGCAGACCGAGGACGCGTTCGCCGAGGATGTTGCGCATGACGTTGGAGGTGCCGCCGGCGATGGTGTAGGAGGCGGCGTAGCAGACTCCCCTGGTCCATTGGTCGTCGAGCAGGGCTGCTGGCCCGAAACTGGCGGCGGCGAATTGGGCCACCCGCTGTTCGTGCTCGGTGCAGAACGCCTTGGTGGCCGCGCTGAATCCGGGCGGGGCCTGGCCTAGCACCTCTCGGTACACCAACAACCGTCCCACCTGGTATTCGGTTTCCAAGCGAGCGATCTGTTGGCGAACCCGAGGATCATCCCAGTTGGCCACCGACCGGGCGTGCAGGAACAGCGCCCGGTTAGACACCAGCCGGTCGATGCCGCCGCGTTCGTGGGCCAGCTGCACCATGGTCTGCTTGAAGGCGTCGCCTTCGGTGCCCACCAGATTCACCTCTGGCACCCGCACGCCGGTGAAGTAGATCTCGCAGAAGTGCCGATTGGCGATCATGTCGGTGATCGGGCGCACCTCGATGCCCGGGGAGTCCATGGGCACGATGATCTCGCTGACCCCCCGGTGGGGCGGCCCCTCGTCGCTGGTGCGGCAGATCAGATAGCAGTAGTCGGCCACATGCCCGAAACTGGTCCAGATCTTCTGGCCGTCGATCTCGAAGTGGTCGCCGTCGCGAACCGCCCGCGTCGAGATGGACGCCAAATCGGAGCCGGCGTCGGGCTCGCTCATCCCGATGCACCAGGTGCTCTCGCCTGACAGCATCTGAGGCAGGAACTCTGCCTTCTGCTGCTCGGTGCCGTAGGCGATCAGCGTCGGCCCCATTTGGCGGTCGGCAAACCACATGGCCGCCACCGGGGCGCCGGCACTGATCATCTCCTCGGCCACGATCAGCCGCTCAATGGGCGGCCGAGCCCGTCCCCCGTACTCCGTTGGCCATCCCATGCCGATCCAGCCCTCGGCAGCAATAACCCGGGCGAACTCCTTGGAGTAGCCGTTGATCCACGAGTCGTTGTGCCGACCGAAGCGGGCTACCCCATCAGCGGCCACGATCCGCGCTCGGTCGCGCAGTTCCAGCAACTCGGGGCTGAGCGCGAAGTCCAACCGACAGATCGTGGTCCGCCGCTAGCTGGAGTCCAGCAGCAGGGCCAGAGCCAGGGTGGAGAAGGAAAAGACCAGCGCGGCCACGATGGTGAGGCGGTCGAGGTTCTTCTCGATGACCGTCGACCCGGCGGCCTGCGTGCCGAAGCCGCCGCCGAACATGTCCGACAGGCCGCCGCCCCGGCCGCTGTGCAGCAGCACCAGAAGCAGCAGCCCCAACGCGGAAATCACGTCGATCACGACAAGAGCGATGGTCACAGCGGTCAATGCTACCGCTCCATCCCCTCGCTGACCCACCCAACGCGCCGGTCTCGGCGGGGTCCACGAAGTTGGGACGTCTGCCCACTACCCTCACTCAATCAATGAAGCCGTTTCGCTGGCTCACCTTGGCTGCTCGCTGGTTCCGGAAATGGGGCCGAAGAGGCCTCCACGGCATAGGGCGTGTAGTGGCCGCGCCCTTCCGCTGGTTGGGGAAATGGATCGCTAGGTGCTTCAGGCACCTCAAGTCGGGCCGAGTGCTTCTGTCGATTGCCGCACTGGCGGTGGCTGTCGGGGCGGGAATCCTGGTTTCCCAGGTTTGGTTGTCGGACAGCTCCGAAAACAACACCCCGACCTCTCCCAATACCTCTGAAGGCGGCTCGGAGCCCGCACCGACCGCCCCATCACCGTCTTCAGATGCTTCCGACCAGCCGTCACCCAGTGATCCACCTGAAGACTCGGAAGCGAATTCTGTTGCCTCAGGCTCAGACGACGGTCAGACACCCAGGAATCCCCAAGACGGCACCGATCCCGCTCCGGATTCCCCCGAGCCCACCCCCAATCCCACTCCGGTCTTCCTGGTACTCGACCAACAGCCGCAGACCTACCAAGAAGCGCTGGAAGACGCCGCCCGCCTGTCTTCAGACATCATCTGGCCCAGCGGCTGCATGTCGCCCCTCCCCCATCCCGACCTGCTCCCCAACGCACCCCGCGCCTACCGCTCGGGAATCCACAAGGGGGTCGATTTCCAGTGCTTCGCCCGGGGGCACCCCGCCGTGGCCGCGATGGACGGACGAGCCTCAGTGGTCGTCGCCAACTTCGAGGACCCGGAATCCGACGACCGAGACGAGTTGCTGGAGGTCGCCGCCCAGCTCGACGCCACACCGCCCTTCACGCTGTTGACGCTGTACGGGAACTACGTGGTGATCGACCACGGCATCATCCCCGATGTCGGCCATGTGGTAACGCTCTACGCCCACCTGGAGGAAGTCGATCCCGGGATCCGAGTGGGCGAGATGATCCAGGCCGGACAGCGAGTGGGGGAAATCGGGAACCGGGGAACCCATGCCGCCGCCAACGGCGACTTCTACACCGACCCCCACCTTCACTGGGAGCTGCACATAGACAACCAATTCCTGGGCGCGGGCCTCTCAGTGGAGGAAACCCGTTACGTGTACACCACCCTGTTCGGCGAGACTTCCTAACGGGACAGACCAGGCGATACCGGCTAGAACATCGCCATGAGCTCGATCGACTACAACCCGTTCGACTACGACATCGACATCCGAGCCCATGAGGTGTGGCGACAGATGCGGGACGAGGCCCCGCTCTATCGCAACGACGAGCACAACTTCTGGGCGCTGACCCGATACGACGACGTGCTCGCCGGGTTGTTGGACGTTGAGACCTACTCGTCGCGATATGCCACCTCGCTCGATCTCATGGGCGACGAGGAGTGGACCGTCCCGCTGTTCATCTTCCGCGACCCGCCCGAGCAGACGCTGCTGCGCAAGCTGGTCAGCCGGGCCTTCACCCCCAAGGCCATCAACGGGCTGGAGCGACGCATCGAAGCGATCTGCGACAACCTGCTCGATCCGCTCGATGGGCTGACCGTGTTCGACTTCGTCGACCGCTTCTCCGCGATGATGCCCCCCACCGTGATCCTGGCTCTGCTGGGATTTCCCGAAGGACTCGAGCAGGACTTGCGGCAGTCGATGGACGAAGGGCTGCACATCGAGGAGTCGGCCACCGCGGGCAGCAGCCGGGAGCTCGTCGACCAAACCGGCAACCTCTCCCATGAGGTCTACGCCCTGGTTCCCGAACTGTGCGAGCAGAAGCGGGCGGCGCCGGCCGACGACCTGCTGACCATCTTGGCCACCCACGAGCGTGAGCTCTTGGACGGCACCACCCGCCCCCTCACCCTGGAGGAGATCACCTCCTACGTGGCCCTGATCGGCGGGGCCGGAGCCGAGACGGTGGCCCGCTTCCTGGCCTGGGCGGTGGTGCTGCTGGCCGAGCATCCCGACCAGCGGTCCCAACTCTCGGCGGACTTCTCGCTGGTGCCCGATGCCCTGGAGGAGATCCTCCGCTACGAGGCGCCGTCGCCGGTGCAGGGGCGGCGGGTCATGCAGGATGTCGAACTGCACGGCCAGGTGGTCCCCGCCGGGTCCAACATGCTGCTGATCAACGGCAGCGGCAACCGCGACGAGCGCCACTTCCCCGATGCCGACCGCTTCGACATCCACCGGAACATCGACCGCCACCTGTCGTTCGGCTATGGGGCCCACTTCTGCATCGGGGCGGCACTGGCCCGTCTGGAAGGCCGCATCGGCCTCGAGCAGATGCTCCGGCGCTACCGCGACTGGGAGGTCGACGACGACCACCTCGAGTGGATCCACACCTCGACGGTCCGGGGCTACAAGTCGGTCCCCCTCACGGTCGAGCCCGCCGCCTGAAACGGACCGACTTGTTTGGCCGTCGTGTCGCCAGAACTCAGCACTCCCCCGCCGATTCTGAGAACCTTTAGGCGTGACTGTCGAATCTTCCCCTGAGACGACCGCGGAATCGGTGACCCCGGAGTTCATCCGCCGCGCCGTGGAGTTGGCTGATTTGGACGCAGTGCGGGTAGCGCTGTTCCACCACACCGACGATCCCGAGATCGAGGCTCTGCCGCGGATGCTGGAGCTCGACGACGACCAGCGCGAGTTGCTTATCACCAAGGCCACCGCCTGGCTATTGGAGAACGCCGGCCCGGGGATGCCCGACGAGCCGCCGATGCCCCGCCTTCGCCAACTCATGGACTTCGCCACCAAAGAAGAGATGGGCGACCTGGAGTTCGAGTCGCGGCGCGAGCTGATGGCCTTCAAGCCCTTCCCCTGGACGGTGGACTGGACCGACGGCAAGCCGGAGATACCCGAGGGCTTCCAAGTGGCCATCATCGGCAGCGGCTTCAGCGGGCTAGCCGCCGGCATCCAGATGGAGCTGCTTGGGCTGCCCTATGTGATCTTGGAGCGGCGATCCGAGCCTGGCGGCACGTGGAGCCGGCACCGCTACCCGGACATCCGGGTGGACACCATCTCAATCACCTACGAGTTCGCCTTCGAGAAGAACTACCCATGGCCCGAGTACTTCGGGAAGGGCCAGTTCGTGCGGGAATACCTGCTCCACATCTCGCGCAAGTACGGCATGTACGACAACACCCGTTTCGACCACGACCTGAAGCGGGCCACCTTCGACGAGAACCGCGACGTTTGGGTGCTGGAAGCCGATACCCCCAACGGCATCGAGACCGTCGAGGCCAACGTGGTGATCAACGCGGTTGGCGCCTTCGCCAACCAGCGGACCCCCAACTTCGAGGGCTTCGAAGACTTCCCCGGTCGGGTCATCCACCCATCCCAGTGGCCGGAGGACTACGACTACGCCGGCGACCGGATCGCCGTGATCGGCAACGGCTCCACCGGGGTGCAGCTCCTCTCCCCCATCGCCGAGGAAGCCGAGGAGGTGTACGTCTTCCAGCGCTCCAAGCAGTGGATCAGCCCCCGGCCCAAGTACGGCCAGCCCATCGAACCGGAAGTGCGCTGGCTGCTCGACAACTTCCCGGGCTACTGGAACTGGTGGCGATACATGGCCATCGCCGCGCTGTTCAAGACCCACGACCAGCTCGTTCCCGACGAGGAATGGCAGGCCAACGGCGGCTACTGGAACGAGGTGAACGACCAGCTGCGGGCCTTCCTCACCAACTACATCCACGAGCAAACCGACAACGACCCGGACCTGGTTGATCGGCTGATCCCCGACTATGCGCCCTTCTCCCGGCGCCCCGTGGTGGACAACGGCTGGTACCGGGCCCTTACCCGCGACAACGTGGATTTGATCACCGACCCCATCGCCCGGTTCACCCCCGAAGGCGTCGAGACCGCCGACGGAACTGTCTACGAGGTGGACGCCGTCATCACCGCCATCGGCTTCGAGATCGTCCAATTCCTGTGGCCGGCCGATTACATCGGGCGAGACGGGCTGAACGTCCACGACTTCTGGTCCAAGGACGGCCCCAGGGCCTACATCAGCATGATGGTGCCCAACTTCCCCAACATGTTCATGCTCTACGGCCCCAACTCCCAGCCCCTGTCGGGGGGCACCGGGCTTCCCATCTGGTACCAGGTGTGGTCGGGTTATGCCGCCCAGCTGATTGTGCGGATGCTCGAAGAGGGCAAGTCCAGTGTCGAGGTGAAGATGGACGCCTACGAGCGCTACAACGAGGCCCTCGACAAGGAGGCCTCCAAGCTCCTGCTCATGCACGACATGGGTTCGCCGGGCAACAACTACTACGTCAACTCCACCCACAATCGACTTCAGATGAGCGCTCCCTGGTACGGCCCGGAGTACCACCGCCTCTGCACCGAGGTGGAGTGGGACGACTTGGAAATCAGCTGAGCGGCTGTTGGCCGACACCCACTCTCAGAGGCGCAACTCGATAGAGCCAGCGGCGGTCTCGGACCTCGCCACTATTGAAGTCGGAAGCGGACGATGCGGGAAAAGCTGTCGACTTCGAGAGAGGCGCCGCCGACGAGGGCGCCGTCGATGTCGGGCTGGGCCATGAGCTCGGCAATGTTGATGGGCTTGACCGAGCCGCCGTACTGGACGCGGATGCCGGTGGCTGTGTCGGCCCCGAAATTGGCCCGAACCCGCTCTCGGATGAGGGCACAGCCCGCCTGGGCGTCGGCGGGGGTGGCGGTTCGGCCGGTGCCAATGGCCCACACCGGCTCGTAGGCGATCACCATGGCCCCCACCTGATCCCGCTTCAAACCGGCGAGTCCGGCGTCCACCTGGGTGGTGATACGGGCATCGGTCTGGTCGGCCTCCCGCTCGTCCAGGGTCTCCCCGCAGCACATGATGGGAGTCATGCCTGCGGCCAGGATGGCCTTGAGGCGGCGGTTCACGTTCTCGTCGGTCTCGCCGAAGAGCTGGCGGCGCTCGGAGTGGCCGGCGATCACGTAGCTCACCGCCAGCTTGGCCAGCATGGCGGGCGACACCTCCCCGGTGAAGGCCCCGCTCTCCTCCCAATGGCAGTGCTGGGCCCCCAGCGCGATGGGGATGTTGTCGGCGTCGAGCACCGTCTGGGCCGACCGCAGGTTGGTGAACGGGGGGTGGATGGACACGTCGGCAGACTTGTAGTCGGCTTGGTCGAGGGCATACGACAGCTTCTGGATGAGCTGGATGGCCTCCAGGTGGTTGATGTGCATCTTCCAATTGCCACTGATCAGCGGCTTGCGTTCAGCCATTGCGGTCCTCCTCGTGAGTGCCAACGGATTCTCTCAGGGCTTTCAAGCCGGGCAGGTCGCCCTGTTCGATCAACTCCAACGATGCCCCGCCGCCGGTGGAAACGTGGTCCATCTCCTGGTCGAGCCCGAATTGGCGGACCGCCGCGGCGCTGTCGCCCCCTCCCACCACGCTGAACGCCCGGCTTTCGGCCAGTGCTTGGGCCACCACCTTGGTCCCCGCCGCGAACCGGGGATCCTCGAACAGCCCCATGGGGCCGTTCCACAGCACCGTGCCGGCGTCGGCGATGAGGTCGCTGAACTCGGCTGCGGTGCCCGGGCCGATGTCCAGGCCCCGCCAGTCGGGGCGGAGCTCCACCCCGGCCTGCACCACCCGCTCCCCCGGTGCCAGCGCCGTGATGTCGGAGGGGAGCCGGATGGGCGCGCCCGATTGCAGCAGCCGGGCGCAGGCCTCGATCTGGTCAGTCTGGAGGAGCGAGTCGCCCACGCTGTGGCCTTGGGCAGCCAGAAACGTGAAGCACATTCCCCCGCCGATCACCACCTCATCCGCGGTTTCCAGCAGGGCGTCGATCACCCCCAGCTTGTCGCTCACCTTGGCCCCGCCCAACACGGCGACGAACGGCCGCTTGGGCTTGGCCCGCAACCCGAGCAGCACCTCGGCTTCTTTGGCCAACAGGCGACCGGCGGCACTGGGCAGGTAGCGGGGCGGTCCCACAATGGAGGCGTGGGACCGGTGCGACGCCCCGAAGGCGTCGTTCACGTAGCCGTGGCAGCCGTCGACCAACTGCTGCACCAGGCGGTCGTCGTTGCCGGTCTCGCCGGGGTCGAAGCGCAGGTTCTCCAGCAACTCCACGCCGGGGGCCAGCTCGGCCAGCCGAGCCTGAACGGGCGCCAACGTGTATCGGGGTTCGGGCTTACCGTCGGGGCGGCCCAGGTGGCTGCACGCCATCACCGCGGCTCCCTGCTGAGTCAGCCATCGGATGGTGGGCAGCGCGGCCTTGATGCGGAAGTCGTCGGCAATCTGGCCACCGGCATCCAACGGCACGTTGAAGTCGGCCCGCAGCAGGATTCGGCGACCGTTCAGCCCGCCGAGGGCCTCGCTCAGCGATTCGAGTGTGGGAAGCACCCCGGTGCTCAGCGCCCCGCCGCGCCCACGATGCCCACCAGGTCCACCAGCCGGTTGGAGTAGCCCCACTCGTTGTCGTACCAGCCGGAGACCTTGACCAAGTTGCCCAGGGCCATGGTCAACCCGGAGTCCAACGTGCAGGACGCAGGCGAGCCGCAGATGTCAGCCGACACCAACGGGGCCTCGCTGTAGTCCAGCACCCCGGACAGCGGTCCGTCGGCCGCCGCGGCGGCGAAGGCGGCGTTCACGTCGTCCGCCGAAGGCTCGCCCTGCACCACGGCGGTGAAATCGGTGAGGGAGCCATTGGGAATCGGCACCCGCAGGGCGATGCCGTCGAGCAGCCCGTTCATGGCCTGAAGCACCAGCCCGGTGGCTCGGGCGGCCCCGGTGGAGGTGGGCACGATGTTCACCGCGGCGGCTCGGGCCCGGCGCAGATCGGAGTGGGGCCCGTCCACCAGCGCTTGGTCGCCGGTGTAGGCGTGGACGGTGGTCATCAGGCCCCGCTCCACCCCGAAGGCGTCGTCGAGCACCTTCACCATGGGCACGAAGCAGTTGGTGGTACACGAGGCGTTGGACACCACCCGGTGGTTGGCGGGGTCGAAGTCGCCGTCGTTCACCCCCACCACGAAGGTGGCATCGGCCCCCGACGCCGGGGCCGACACGATCACCCTCGGGGCGCCGGCATCTAGATGGGCCGCCGCCTTGTCCCGAGCGGTGAAGAACCCGGTGGACTCCACCACCACGTCCACACCCAGGTCCCCCCAGGGCAGATCGGCGGGGTTGCGCTCCGACAGCACTTGCAGGGTGCTCCCGCCGATGTCGAGCGCCCCGTCGACCACGGCAACCGGGTCGGCGAAGCGGCCCATCACCGAGTCGTACTGCAACAGATGGGCCATGGTCTCCAGGCTGCCCAGGTCGTTGACAGCCACGAATTCCAAGTCGGCGCCGGACTGACGGGCCGCTCTGAAGAAGTTGCGCCCGATGCGTCCGAAGCCGTTGATGCCCACGCGAATGCTCATGCGGCTGAGACTAACCCAGTGGTGTGTCGTGGGTTTACTCGCTCGTGTCCTGCTGGGCATCGACGCCCCTCGCTGCGTTGCTCCTCCTTGCCGTACGCTGCGAGTATGGCTGCGTCGGTGCGCCTTGCGAGGAACGCCGCTGCCGTCGCAATCCACGGCGCTAAACCCACGACACACCACTAGGCCCCGCTGTGACAATGCGCACCTATCGAGACATCCGCCCCACGTTCGCCGACCGGAGCACCTGGACCACGCCGCAGGTGCTGGCCCGCCGGGCTGCCAGCCACGGCGACGCCGTGTACCTGGACTGTCCTGAAGAGGGGCTCACCTGGACGTTCGCGGAGATGTTCGAGTCGGCCCGGCGAGTGGCGGGGACCTTGACTGGGGCGGGTGGCGAGCCCGGCGATCGGCTGCTGGTGATGCTGCCGAACTCGTCGATGTTCATCCGCACCTGGCTCGGCTCACAGGTGGCCGGGATGGTCGAGGTCCCCATCAACACCGCCTATCGGGGCCAGTTCCTGGAGCACCAAGCCTCCACCGTTCAGCCCAAGCTGGCGGTGATCGACGGTGCCTACGCCGAGCGGTTCGTAGAGTCTCAGTCGGCCTGCGGGTCGCTTGAGCGATTCTGGGTGGCCGGTCCTGCTGCTGACGCTGGGATCGCGGCGTTGCGGGATGCCGGTTGGGAGGCCGAACCGTGGGCGGCTCTCGAAGCCTCCGAGCCGGCCGAACCCGTCGAGGTGGCTCCCCACGACCTCGCCTCCATCTTCTTCACCTCCGGCACCACCGGCCCCTCCAAGGGGGTGATGATGCCCCAGGCGCAGATGTACTTCTTCGCCGACGAGTGCGTGTCGCTCACCCGCCTCACCGACGCCGACACCTACATGGTGACCACGCCGCTGTTCCACGGCAACGCCCAGTTCCTGGCCGCCTACCCTGCGCTGGTGGCCGGGGCCCGGTTCGTGCTCCACAGCCATTTCTCGGCCAGCCGCTGGATCGACCAGATCCGCGACTCAAAGGCCACCGTGACCAATTTCTTGGGCGTGATGATGGACTTCGTGTGGAAGCAAGAGGCCCGCCCCGACGACGCCGACAACAACCTGCGCTGCATCTTCGCCGCTCCTACCGCCTACTCAATCCTCGACCAGTTCAAAGCCCGCTTCGGCGTCGACGCCTTTGTCGAGGTGTTCGGCCTCACCGAGACATCGATGCCGATTCTGTCGCCCTACGGCGAGGACCGCCCCGCGGGCGCGGCCGGATTGGCCGCCTCCGATTGGTTCGACGTGCGCCTAGTGGACCCCGAGACCGACGAGGAGGTGGCCGTCGGGGAACTCGGGGAGCTGGCCATCCGCACCAAGGTGCCCTGGACCTGCTCCATGGGCTACTACGCCATGCCCGACAAGACCGCGGAGGCGTGGCGCAATCTCTGGTTCCACACCGGCGACGGCCTGCGCCGCGACGCTGACGGCTGGTACTACTTCGTGGACCGCCTCAAGGATGCCCTACGGCGGCGGGGCGAGAACATCTCCTCCTACGAGGTGGAGCAGGCCCTGCTCGGCCACCCCGACATCACCGAATGCGCGGTGGTGGCCGTCAAGGCCGATATCGAAGCCGGCGAGGACGAGGTGATGGCCTGGATCATCACCTCGGCACCCATCGATCTAGACGACCTCTGGACCTGGGCCGAGACCCGCATGCCGGCTTTCGCCGTGCCCCGGTTCATCGAAATCGTCGACGACCTCCCCAAAACCCCCTCAGAACGCGTCCAAAAAATCAAACTCCGCGACCAAGGCGTCACCCCCACCACCCACGACCGAACCACCTACACCTAGCCATCAACATCAAGAGCCTGCGCGAAACCCAGGGCGAATCACCGCGCGTGATATACACATTGAGGTGTATGATGGTGTCATGAGCCGCACCAACATCGACATCGACGATGAGCTCATTGAGCGCGCCATGCAGACTTTTGGGCTCCACACCAAGCGACAGGCGGTGCATCTTGCTCTGGAGCGTCTTCTGGGCGGCGGTCCGATGACCATTGAGGAGCAACTGGAGATGGAAGGAGTCGGCTGGGACGGCGATCTCGATGCCATGCGCGCCAACCGGTTTGCCGACTGGGACAGCAGTGCTGATAGCTGACACCTCCGCGTGGATCGACTTCCTGTCGGCAACGGGATCACCCCAGGCGCACAGAATGCGCCGGGCAATCTCCACCCAAGAGGTGATCACCCTCGATCCGGTCCTGTTGGAGGTCATGGCCGGCACCCGCCGGGATACTGTCGCCCGAACCCAACGGCTGCTGGAGGCCCAGCAACACGAAGCGCTATCCCCAAAGCTCGACTGGCTCGACGCCGCCACGATCTACCGAGAGCTCAGGTGGCGGGGAATCACCATTCGCTCGCAGACCGATGCGCTCATCGCGGCCGTAGCCATCCGCCTCAACGTACCCGTGCTTCACCACGACCGCGACTACGGGCACATAGCCGAGCACACCGACCTCCAACTCGTCGAAGTGTGATGTTTCGATTGGCGGCTTGATGCGGATCGTCGACTTGTTGGAGCGTGATGCGACGCTTTATCCCCAGCGGACTGCGGTAGCGGTCGACGGGGGGCCATCGGTCACGTTTGCGGAGCTTCGAGACCGGGTTCGCCGGCTGGCGTCCGGGTTTGAAGATGCCGGGGTGGGACCGGGTGACCGAGTGGCGCTCATGGCCGACAACGGGCTGGTGTTTTTTGACGTTTGTCTGGCTGCGTCCTATCTGGGTGCGGCGGCCGTGCCGCTGAACACCCAGCTCGCCGACCCTGAGCTGGACTTCATCCTGCCGAACGCCGAGCCCACGCTCACCGTGGCAACCGGCGACTATGCCGAACGACTGGGGGCCATCGGCTCGACGGGTCCGGTGATCGACGCCGACGGCCAAGCCTATGCAGAGCTTCTAGCGTCGGTGCCGCTGGCCGATCTGGATCGCGCCTCCGAAGACGACACCGCGCTGATCATCTACACCAGTGGCACCACCGGGCGGCCCAAAGGGGTGTGCCTCACTCAGCGGGGGGTGGCCTTCAACGGGATGACCATGGCATTGGTGCAGCGGTTTCAACCCGATGACGTGTTCTTGTCGACCATGCCGCTGTACCACGCCTCCGCCGGTACCCGAGTGTGCTCCATGCTGGCCGACGGCCAGACCCACGTGGTATTGCGCTCCTTCTCGCCGGAGACCTTCTTCGCCGCAGTGGCCGAACAACGGGTGACCATCTCGATCCTGGTTCCCGCACAGATCCGCCGCCTCCTCAACCACCCCAGCTTCGACGAGGCCGACCTGTCCAGCCTCCGGCTCATCGTTTACGGCGGTGCCCCGAGCGAGGGGCCGCTCATCCGACAGGCCTATGAGCGCTTCGGGTGCGGTCTGTACCAGGCCTATGGACTTACCGAGGGCGTCACCAACCTCACCGGCTTGCTGCCCGAGGACCACGACCTGGCAATGGCCGAGCACCCTGAATTTTTGGACTCATGTGGGCGCGCTGTTCCCGGAGTGAGGATCGAACTCCATGACGAGCACGGTGCCCTCGTCGCTCCGGGAGAGGTGGGCGAGGTCTGGGTGAAGAGCGAGAAGGTGATGGCCGGCTACTGGCGCGACCCCGACCAGACCGCCGAGGCTCTGGTCGACGGATGGCTGCGAACCGGCGACCTGGGCCGATTCGACGACGACGGCTACCTCTACATCGTGGGCCGGTCCAAGGACATGCTCATCAGCGGCGGCGTCAACATCTACCCCACCGAAATCGAGGCCGTGCTCTACGACCACCCAGCTATCTCGGACGTGGCGGTGGTCGGACGCCCCGACCCCGAATGGGGCGAGCGCCCAGTAGCGTTTGTTGAGCTCCGACCAGAAGGCTCCCTCGACGGTCTACGGAATTGGTGCCGCCAGCGCCTGGCCAAAATCAAAATCCCCGACGAGTTCATCGCCGTCGACAGCTTCCCCCGCACCTCCACCGGCAAAATCCGCAAAGTCGAACTCCGAGAACACCTCGCCGCTAGCTGACTGAATCAAGAAGACCCTCACCGGTGCTTACGCACGCGTGAGGTCACCCGTCAGTGGTGGTACGAATCGCGGCGAGCTGTGCTGCCAACGAAGGCACATCCTGAGTGATTGTGTCCCACAGGATGTCCGGGTCTGTCACAAAATACTCGTGCGTCAACTTGTTGCGAAGAGACTTTGCTTGTCTCACGGGGAGTTCAGGATGAAGGGTGACGAATTCTTCCGACAGGTGGTCGAGTGCTTCCCCGATGACTGTGAGATTGTAGTTTGCGGCGTCTCTGATCAGCCAGCTGGCGTCATACTCAGACCGGTCGCGGGCGACTATCTCCGCAAGCTTTTGACACGACTCAAGGATGTCTTGAACACGCTCGTCATCTCTTCGAGTCACAGCGGAATGGCATCCTCAAATATGGCGCGGCAACTCTCCCGCACGCATGATCGAGGGACAACATCGACACGAGCCCCCAGCAAATCCTCGAGGTCGGCTTCCAACCCACCGATGTCGAACAAGGTGGCACCCTTGTCAAAGTCCACCAGAAAGTCGTAGTCGCTCTCGTGGGAATCTTCTCCACGAGCCACGGAACCCGCCAGGGCAATGGCGCTGGCATGATTGCGCTCCGCTGCCGAGCGAATCGCGGCCCTGTGCTTAACCAGTACGTTGTCGCGGCGACTCACATCCACAATCGTACCTGAGCCTCTGGTCCCCCCAGTGGACAATGACTTCGGCATTGGTCCAGGCGCTCGCAGTGCCGTACACAGCAGGCCTGGGGCTCGCAGCTAGCTGCCGCCACCTTGATGTCTCCGGGTTGTAGGCGAACCCAAGATCAGCCTTGCTACCCCATACAGGAAGTCAACCCGCAGTGCTGACCGAGGGCGTGGGCCGCGTCCAGGGTCTCGGCGGGGTCATAGGACACGACCACCACGTTGACGATGTCGGCCCCAGCTTCGCCCAGGGCCGCCAGCACGTTCCGCATGGCGTCGCCATCGGTGAGATCGAGCACACCCGGGGCACCGGCACCGACTGCCGCCGGCCAGGTGGTGGCCACGGTGAACGGCTGATCGGCCCGCGGCGAGCTCTTGCGCTCCTCGCGCAGGAAGCCGACGTGCTCTCGTAGGTCATCCGGGGCCATGCGGGAGGCCAGCCAGCCGTCTCCCATTGCCGCCGCGCGGCGCAGCGCGGGTCGGGAGTGGCCGCCCAGGTAGATCGGCAACGGCGATTGGAGGGGCTTGGGCTGCACGTTGAGAGGCAAGAACGAATGGGTGTCGCCCTCATAGGAGGGCTGTTCCTCCTCCCACAGCGTGCGCACGATCTCGATGCCGTCTTCCAGCAACTGCCGTCGGCGGGAGAAGTCGGCACCAAGGGCATCAAACTCCTCGCGAAGCCATCCGAGGGTCGCCCCGAAGATCACCCTTCCCCCCGACAGGAAGTCGAGCGTGGCCACAGATTTGCCGACGATCACTGGGTTGCGCTGGGGAAGCACGCAGGCGTTGACCATGAGTTTGATGGTTGACGTCGCGCCCGCCACAAAGGCCAAAGTCGTGAGGGCCTCCATCCGGGGGTTGTCGGTGGGATACGGGTACTTCCCATCGGCCGTGGTCGGGTTCTGCGAGATGAACTCCACCGGGAAGGCGATGTGGTCGCCCACCCACACCGAGTACAACCCGGCCGACTCGGCCGCTTGCGCCACATCCACGATGTCCTGGGCGGTGGCTGTGCCCTCGTAGGGCAGGCAGAGGCTGATCTTTGGACCGCGATTAGGCAAGTTGTCCGATCCCATAAGCTCTGCTTTCGGTGGTTGGGGCTTTCGGTGATCGAGCTGTCAGCTGGACAATAGCGGGATCACATCGGCGCCGAACCGCTTAACCCGTGTTGCCGACGGTCTGTGCCCATCGCTAGACAAGCGCCATGCGACGGCTAGCTATACGACTGCTTGGTGCGTTTCGACGGATCTCCCTATTGGTCCAGAAAATACGGGGCAAGACGCTCGACGACGTGGCTGAGCAGCGGGTAGTCAGCGGCAAGGCGTGGGAGGAGTTCTGCGACTCGTTGAAGGCGGCGGGGGCCGCAATGAACTTCCCCGGCGCGCCACGCGACCCGTTCAGCCAGGCGGAGGGCTATCGGCACCTGAGCCGCCTCACCCGCGCCGGTCTGATGGCGTTTGTCGAGCACGCCGATCCCAAGGCGCCCGTGATGCACCGCGTGGCCAACGAGACCACCAAGCTGGGCGCCGACAACCCCGACAACTACTACTACACCGCCGCCTTGGACGGCAGCTACGACTACAAGATCACCGGGCGGCGAAACAACATCGCCTATCTGAGCTTCGGAACCCAATCGGGCAACTTCGGCCAGGGCGGCGGCCTGCCTCCCACCGGGCACATCGAAGCCGACCAGATCGAGATGGATGCCGACGGGCGTTTCGAGCTGATTCTGAGCAGCACCTCCCACGAGGGCAACTGGCTGCCGATGACACCCGAGACCGGCACGTTAGTGGTACGGCAGACCTTCGCCGACCGCAGCACGGAAATCCCGGCTGAGCTGGCCATAGAACGCATCAACTGTTCCCCTGAGGAGCGCCAACCTTCGCACCTGACGGCACGGGCGCTGGATGAAGGCTTGAAGAACGTCGGAGCGCTGGTGATGGGGGCTCCCCTGCTGTTCACCAAGTGGGCCCGCGACTTCTCCAAGCACAGCAACCAGCTGCCGCAGTTCGACCCAGACGTGTCGCTGGCCGCCGGCGGCGACCCCAACATCACCTACTACCACAGCCACTGGGCCCTGGAACCCGACGAGGCGCTGGTGATCGAAGCCACTCCCCCGGAATGCGAGTACTGGAACTTCCAGCTCAGCAACTACTGGTTGGAGTCCCTCGACTACCGCCATTTCACGATCCACACCAACAGCCATCTGGCCCACTACGAGCCTGACAGATCGGTACGGCTGATCGTGGCCCATGAGGACCCCGGCCTGCCCAACTGGATTGAAACCGCGGGCCATTCGCTCGGCACCATGTCATTCCGCTGGGTGCGGGCTGCTGAGACCCCCCAGCCGCAATGCCGGGTGGTGCCGTTGAGCAGTTTGCGGGACTAGCGGTTTGACTTCTACGGACTACGAGAACCCTTATCGGCCGATACCGGTTCGGGTCTTCAACCGGCTAGCCCGCGCCAGCCGCCTCGACGTCGACGCTCTCATCAAGCATGCCCAGCGCAAGACCGGGCTCTCCGACTTCGGCGACGACGGGCACCTGAAGGCATTGGAAGCCCTCGTCGAGTCGATCAACGAAGAAGCCAAGCTGACCCCGATGGGCCGACAGATCCAGAAGTCGAAGCTAACCGACGCGCTGGTTCAACGTCTGCGAATTGAAGACCTGCTCAAACACCATCCTGAGATCGACGACATCGACGTCGGCACGGTCATCGCGATCACAGGACTTCAGCGCACCGGCACGACGCTCCTTCACCGCCTCCTCTATTCCCACCCGGAAGTCCGGGGCATCTCCGGGGAAGAAGCACTGATGCCGGTGGCGGCAACCGACTCAGCCACACGCGCCAGGCGAACACGCAGGAGGCGAGCGGTGCTAGCTGAGCGGACGATCTCCTACCTGGCCCCCGACTTCATGGCGGTCCACCCCATCGACCGACAGCAGCCCGAAGAAGATGTCCTGCTGCTCGATCTCAACTTCATGAGCCAGTCCGCCGAGGCCATCTTGCACGTTCCGAGCTATTCGCGCTGGCTGGAGGATCAAGACCATACGGCAACCTATGAATACTTCCGCCGGGTGTTGAAGGTGCTGACCTGGCAACGACCGGCCCCCGCCTGGGTGCTCAAGACCCCGCACCACCTGGAATACCTGGACGTGTTCCTGAAGGTGTTCGAAGGCGCCACCGTCGTACAGACCCACCGCGATCCCCGTGTTGCGGTCACCTCCTTTTGCAGCATGGTCGCCCATGCCCGAGGGATGTTCAGCAATCACGTCGATCCCATTGAAATCGGCCGTCACTGGTGCGACAAGACGCACAAGATGGTCGATTGGGCCATGAAGACTCGGGCGGAGACACCAGAAGGCCGATTCGTGGATGTCTCCTACTACGACCTGATCCGCGACCCGATGTCCCAGCTTCAGCGAATCTACGAGGTGGCTGCAATCGACTTCGACGACGAGGCCGAGGGGCTGGCCGAGCGGTATGTGGCGGCGAACCCGCAGAACCAGTTCGGAAAGCACGACTACCGGCTAGCAGACTTCGGGTTGAGCGAACAGGTCATGGACGAGACCTTTGCGGCCTATCGGGAGGCCTACGCGATCCCCTTCGAGTAGGCCAAGCGACAAGGTACCGTTTGCCATGGCACGAGCCCCGAAGAAGCGGACAGTGGTCAGGGCGATCACCGGGGCTGTTCGCGACTTCCGCAACTTGAAGACTCCTGATCTCGACCCGGTTCCCGACAACGTGCGGATCGACAACAAGACGTGTCTGGTGACCGGGGCCAACAGCGGATTGGGCCGAGCGGCTGCCGTCGAGCTGGCCCGGCGGGGCGGCAACATGATCCTGGCTTGCCGCCCCGGACACGACGACACCTGCGATGAGATCAAAGAGACCTCGGGGTCGGAGACCGTGGAGTTGGTCGAGGTGGACCTGGCTGATATGGGCTCGGTGCATCGATGCTGCGACGAGCTGCACCGGAGGGGTACCAGGATCGACATTGCGCTCATGAACGCCGGCCTGATGACGCCCACCGCGAGGGAGACCCCGCAGGGGTACGACACGATGTTCGCGGTCCACTTCTTGTCCAAGCGGGTGATGATCGACCGGTGGTCAAAAGACGGTGTGATTCAGCCTGCGGAACAGGGCGGGGCACCGCCGAGGATCGTGTTCGTGTCATCGGAATCGCACCGGTCCGCCGAGGCCATCGAGTTTGACTGCCTCGGCGAGTACACCGAATATGGGATCAAGGAGAGCATGCGGCACTACGGGCTCAGCAAGCTGGTGCTGAGCACCTATGCCACCGAGCTGTCACGCCGCCTAAATCCGAGCGAGAGTACCGAGGTGGCCGTCCACGCCCTGTGCCCGGGAGGCGTGGCCACCAACATTGCCCGAGACGCGCCAGCACTGCTGAAGCCGATCGTCGGCCCGGCGCTGCGGCTGTTCTTCCGGTCTCCCGAGAAGGCCATCGCGCCGATCATCTACCTGTGCTGCGCCGAGGAAGCGGGCACATCCACCGGGATGTATCTCCACCTGATGAATCGAAAGCCGGTGTCGGAGAGCGCTGCCGATCCCGACAACGGGGCCAGGCTGTGGGAAGCCAGCGAAGCCATGGTGGTGAAATCCCGGGGCGCGATCTGAGCAGTGCTCTGCCGCCCTTCAGCGCTAGCGGTCGAGGTCTCGGTGGGTGATGAAGGGGCGGACGCCGAGGTCGGGGTTGTCGGCGAGGCGGCGGTGGATGTCCTCGGCGACGAAGACAGAGCGGTGGCGGCCGCCGGTGCAGCCGAAGGCGATGGTCAGGTATGACTTGCCCTCGCGGGCGTAGGCGGGCATCAGCGTCGTGAGCAGGTCTTCGGTCTGGCGGAGGAACGTCTCGGCCATGGGCTGGCCGTTGAGCAGGAAGTCCCGAACCGCCTCGTCTTTGCCGCTCAGACCGCGCAGCTCCTCCTCCCAGTAGGGGTTGGGCAGAAAGCGGCAGTCCAGCACCAAATCGGCGTCGAGGGGGATGCCGTGCTTGAAGCCGAACGACAAGATGCGGGTGGTCACCGACTCGGGTCCGGCCTCCAACCCGAAAACCTCGTCGATGAAGTGGTTGAGCTGGTAGATGCTGTACTCGGAGGTGTCCACCACCACGTCGGCCTCGCTCCGCAGATAGCCCAGGGCCTCCCGCTCGGCCTCAATGGCGTCGGAGACGCCCATGGGCGAGTCGCCGACGAACGGATGGCGGCGCTTGGTGCTCTCGAACCGCTTGACCAGCACCGGGGTGGAGGCGTCGAGGAACAGGATCCGCACCGATCCCTCCGCGCAGGCCTTGAGCGCGGCCAGCGCGGGGGCCACCTCCTCGTGGTAGAGGTTCAGCCCCAGCACTAGGCCCACTTGGGAGATGCCGCTGTCGGGCGAGTCGGCGAACTCCCGTACCTTGGGCAACAGGGCGGGCGGCAGGTTGTCCACCACATACCAGCCCTTGTCCTCGAAGTGGTTGGCGGCCTGCGACCGGCCCGCTCCCGACATTCCGGTGATCACCACGAACTCGGCCACGACCTCAGGCTACCGAGTGGAGCTTCTCGTACACCGCATAGGCCACCGCATCGGGGAGCCAGCTGAGGGCCAAGAGGTCGTCCAGCGACGCCCGCTCCACCGCCCGCACCCCGCCCAGCTCTTTCACCAGCCGGGTTCGGCGAGTCGGGCCGAGGCCGTCGATGCCGTCCAGTGACGACTTGGTCATCCGCTTGCCCCGCAGTTGGCGGTGGTAGTCGTTGGCGAAGCGGTGGCTCTCGTCGCGGATGCGCTGGAGCAGGTAGAGGCTCTCCGACGGACGGGGGATCTCCACCGGGTCGGCCCGACCCGGCACGTAGACCTGCTCGAACTCCTTGGCCAGCCCGGCGGGGAAGATCTCCCCTTCGAGGCCCAGATCGGCCAGCACCCGCTCGGCCACGCCCAGTTGGCCCTTGCCGCCGTCCACCACCAGCAACTGGGGCGGATAGGCGAACCGCCCCCGCTCCTCCACCGGGCGGTCCCGCTCGGCCAGGTAGTTGGTGAGCCGACGGGTGAGCACCTCCTCCATGGCCGCGTAGTCGTCGTTGCCCTCCACGGTGCGCACCTTGAACCGGCGGTAGTCCGACTTGCGGGGCAGCCCGTCCTCCATCACTACCATCGAGCCCACGTAGTCGGACCCCTGGAGGTGGCTCATGTCGTAGCACTCGATCCGCAGGGGGGCCTCAGCCATGCCCAAGCACTGTTGGAGGTCGTTGAGCGCTCGGGCCCGGGTGTTGTGGTCGGAGGCCCGCTTGAGCCGGTGGCGGGCAAAGGCATCCGCTGCGTTGCGGGCCACCGTCTCCTGGAGCTTGCGCTTGGGCCCCCGCTGGGGCACCGAGATGGCCACCCTCGACCCCCGCTGCTCTCGCAGCCACTCCTCGTACAGTCCCTGGTTGTGGGGCAGGTCGGGCACCAGCACCTGCTTGGGACTGCCCAGCGGGTTCTCCTCGAAATACAGCCGCTCGAGCACCCTGCTCACCAGCTCGTCACGGCCCAGGTCGCCCGCCTTGTCCACGATGAACCCCCGGCGGCCCATCACCCGGCCTTTGCGGACGTAGAACACCTGGCAGGCCGCCTCCAACTCGTCGTCCACCAGGCCCACCACGTCGTAGTCCTCCGAGCGGCCCCCCACCATCTCCTGGCCCTCGATGGCCTTGCGCACGCTGGCCAGCCGGTCCCGGCAGCGGGCGGCCTGCTCGAACTCCAGGGCGGCGGAGGCATGGGCCATGTCGTCCTCCAGCCGCTTCACCACCTCGTCGGTGTCGCCGCCCAAGAAGGCCAGCAGATCGTCCACCATCTCGTCGTAGCGCGCCCGCTCCACCTCGCCCACGCACGGCCCGGCGCACTTCTCGATGTGGAACAGCAGGCACGGGCGGCCCAGGCGGGCGTGGTGGTTGAACTTGTTGTCGCTGCATGTGCGGATGGGAAAGGTGCGCAGCAGCTGATCGAGGGTCTCCCGGATGGCATAGGCATGGCCGTAGGGGCCGAAATAGCGGTTGCCCTTGCGCTTGCGGCCCCGGATGACCATGGCCCGGGGCCACTCGTCCACCATGGTCACGCACAGGAAGGGGTAGCTCTTGTCGTCGCGGTAGCGGACGTTGTATCGGGGCTGGTGCTGCTGGATGAGGCTGTACTCCAGCATCAGCGCCTCCACCTCGGTGTCCACCTGGATCCACTCCACCGACTCGGCCTCGGCCACCATCTGCGCCGTGCGGGGCAGGAGGTGGGCCGGGTTCTGGAAGTAGCTGCCCAGCCGGGACCGCAGGCTCTTGGCCTTGCCCACGTAGATGAGCCGTCCGTGGCGGTCTTTGAACTGGTACGACCCCGCGGCGTCGGGGATCGTGCCGGAGGGCGGGCGGTTCAACATGCGCTGTTGATTCTACGAGCCGACCGGCAGCCGGATTGCCCAGCAGTGGCGCGACGCTTCTCTTTTCATTCGGAGTGTCAGGCGGATATGATTTCTATCCACGCTGGCCGGGCATCCAGCGACATATCGAACTCTGAGGCCGACATCCCCGTGGCGAGGCGACCCGGCTGTCCCCACCGGCCTTCAATCGGAGTTCCCGTACCTCACGGAGGTTCTCACAACATGTTGCGCGTGCAGCGTCCGCTCCCCGAGCGGTACACAACGGCATCGCCCGACCAGTTGGCGGGCTGGATCGGCGACGCCAAGGCGACCTTGGGCGACCGGCTGTTCATTCTCGGGCATCACTACCAGCGAGACGAGGTCATGGCGTGGGCTGATGCCCGGGGTGACTCGTTCCGGCTGTCGGTGCTGGCCCAGCAGCGCCCCGGGGCCGAGTACATCGTGTTCTGCGGGGTCCACTTCATGGCCGAGTCGGCCGACATCTTGACCGGCGACCACCAGCAGGTGATGCTCCCCGATCTGAACGCCGGCTGCTCCATGGCCGACATGGCCGACATCGATCAGGTGGAGGAGGCCTGGGACGAGTTGGCCCGGGTGACCGACATCGACCGGGTGGTGCCCATCACCTACATGAACTCGGCCGCCAACCTCAAGGCGTTCGTGGCCCGCCACGGCGGGGCCGTGTGTACGTCGTCCAACGCCCGGGCGGTTTTGACATGGGCGCTGGAGCGGGGCGACCAGGTGCTCTTCTTCCCCGACCAGCACTTGGGCCGCAACACCGGGTTCGACATGGGCTACGACGAGAGCCACATGGCGGTGTGGAACCCCCGTTTCGATCTGGGCGGGCTGACCGAGGCCGAGTGCAAGGAGTCGGTGCTGTTGCTGTGGAAGGGGCACTGCTCGGTACACCAGCGGTTCCAGCCCGACCATGTGGCCGCGTTCCGGGCCGAGCACCCCGACGGGATCGTGGTGGCGCACCCCGAGTGCAGCCGAGAGGTGTGCGCTCTGGCCGACCAGGTTGGCTCCACCGACTACATCATCAAGGCGGTGGCCGGTGCTCCGGCCGGCTCGGTGATCGGCGTGGGCACCGAGATCCACCTGGTAAACCGGCTCAACGACGAGACCCCGGACAAGACGGTGGTGTCGCTCGACCCGCTCATCTGCCCGTGCTCCACCATGTTCCGCATCGACGCCGCCCACCTGGCCTGGACGCTGGAGGGCCTGGTGGAGGGCAAAGTCCGCAATCGCATCACGGTGGAACCGGGGACCGCAGCTGACGCCCGCATCGCCCTCGACCGGATGCTGAGCATTACCTAGTTCTCTCGGCCCACACTCAGCTCGGCATAGCGCTCCACCGCGTGGTGATAGTGCTGCAAGCTGGGCTCGTTGCGCCCGAACAGCACCTCTGAGGTGGCCCCGCTCTTGAGGGCGTTCTGGATCTGGTGCCCCACCCAGTAGTCCTCGTCTCGCACTGCCTGAAGCACGAGGGCGCTGAACTGCTCGGCCACCTGGCGCTCCTCATCGGTGGTCGGCTCGCGTCGGCACAGCACGGTCTGAATGGTGAGGCTGGTATCGACGGTGGGGCCGGGGAAGAGCTGGCTCAACAGGCAGTAGTCGCCCAGGATCCCCGAGATCGAGACGTTGGGGAAGATTGAGTGGATCAAGCGGATGTGCTCGTCGAGGTCCCACTCCTCCTCGGGCTGGTCCACCAGCTTGGGCAGCGACTTGCGGCCGAACACGATGCGCTGGTGCGGCCCCCAGGTGTCGTGGGCCATGAGGTTGCCGATGGTGTTCAGCCCCACGGTTTTGGGGTGGAGCCGCTCCTGGTGGTACCCCTCCAGGTATCCGTCCCAGGCCACCTTCCAGCCCGGCCCGTCGAGGGTGCGCTGCTCGAAGATGTGCCACTCGTCGAGGTCGAGGGCGGCGACGTAGGGGGCGAAGTCGCCCAGGAAGGTGTCGATGTCGAAGGTGGCGCCGGGGGTGAGGCAGGCGAACACGAATCCGGCCTTCTCGGCACAGGCCAGTGGGGTGAGCGAGAGGTGGTCGCGGTCGACGTCGCCGAAGGTGTGGGCGCCGAACATGCCCACCAGGTCGCCGGCGGTGTCGTAAGACCAGGCGTGGTAGGGGCAGCTCAGCCGCTGAGCCGACCCCGACCCGGCCTCGCACAGCGGCGATCCCCGATGGCGGCAGACATTGAGGAAGGCCCGGGCTGCGCCGTCGGCCCCTCGAGTGAGCAGCACCGGCACCCCCATCACGTCCATGGCCTTGTAGGTGTCGGGGGCGGGAAGCTCGGAGCTGAGGGCCAGCGCCAAGGGCAGATGCTTGAAGATCCGCTCAACCTCGTACTCGAAGCGGGGCTGGTCGAGATAGGCGTCAACCGGCTGTCGCATCACGTCGGGGGCCAGATCGGTGGTGTTGTCCTGCCACAGATCGAAGACTCGGCGGGTCAGGTCCCGGATCGCGTCGTCGGTGTAAACCATCGCTCAACCCTACCTAGTGGGAAAATCCGACTTGGAACCCGACGGCGGACAGGCGACCGGACTGGACACGGTGGGGCGGGCGGGCCAGGCGGCTAGCCGCAACGGGCCAGGTACTCCTCCCGCAGGGGCTTCTTGTAGAGCTTGCCGGTGGGCAAGCGGGGAAAATCTTCCCGGAAGTCCACCACTCGGGGCACCTTGAAGCCGGCCAGGTTTTGGCGGGCGTAGGACCGCAGCTCCTCAGCCAGCTCGTCGGTCCCCTCAACGCCGTCTTCGAGTTGCACCACGGCGTGGACGTACTCCCCCATCTCCTCGTCGGGCAGGCCGAAAACGGCCACGTCGGCCACTTTGGGGTGCAGGGCGAAGCAGGCCTCGATCTCCTGGGGGTAGATGTTCACCCCGCCGCTAATGATCATGAACGTGGCCCGGTCGGTGAGGTAGAGGTAACCCTCCTCGTCGACGTATCCGACATCGCCCACCGTGGTCCAGGCATCGTGTTCGGGGTGGCGGGAGTCTTTGGTCTTCTCCGAGTCGCCGTGGTACTCGAAGGTCGCCGTCTCCTGCTCGAAATACACGATTCCGGCCTGTCGGGACGGCACCTCTTGGCCGTCGTCGTCGCAGATGTGGAGGGTGCCCATCAAGGCCTTGCCCACCGAGCCCTTGTGCTCAAGCCAGTCCTCGGGGCCGATGAAGCACAGCCCGTTGGCCTCGGTGGCGGCGTAGTACTCCTGGATGATCGGACCCCACCACTCGATCATCTGCTCCTTGACCGCCACCGGGCAGGGCGCGGCGGCGTGGACGGCCATCTTCAGCGACGACAAGTCGTAGCGGTTGCGCGCCTCCTCGGGCAGCTTGAGCATGCGGATGAACATGGTGGGTACGAGCTGGGTGTCAGTCACGGAGTACTGCTCCACGTAGGCCAGGAAGCGCTCGGGGTCGAAGCGATCCATGACCACCAGGGTGCCGCCCAGCTCATGCACGCCGGCGCTGAACATCAATGGGGCGGAGTGGTACAGGGGCGCTGGGGTCAGGTAAGTCGAGTCCTCCCCCATCCCGAGCAGGTGATGCTCCAAGGTCCCGATACCCGAAAGACTGGCATCATGGACCTCGACGCCGGTCAGAGGCCTCAGAATCCCCTTGGGCCGCCCAGTAGTGCCCGATGAGTACAGCATTACCTCGCCCTTGGGCAGCCGAGACAGTGGCTCCGACGGCATTGCCTCAACAGCCTCCTCGTAGGACTCAAACCCCTCGACAGCACCGTCCATCATCAGCCGGTGGGTGCAGCCGGGAATCAGGTCGAGCATCTGGGCCGCGGTGTTGGCCATCGCGTTGGTGGTGATGAGCACGGTCGAGCCACTGTCATTCACCAGATAGGCCGCCTCCTCAGGCGACAAGTACCGGTTGATGGTGGTGAAGTAGAGCCCCGAGGTCATCGCCGCCCAGTACACCTCGAAGTACCGGGGATGATTCTCAGCCAAGATCGAAACGTGGTCGCCCTCCCGCAACCCCCGCTCATGCAACAGCCGCGCCAGCCGGTTCACCCCGTCATCAAGCTCCCCGTAGGTCGTAACCTCCCCCGTCGCAGCCATGATCTGCGCCGCCCTCTCCGGCGTCGTCTCAGCGTGCTTCCCCGGATACATGCGTGACCTACTCCTCCGCGTTCTTTACCGGAGGAGATTAGCGGCCTTCTACAGAATCGGGCCGCTCATAGCTCGTTGCAACCTCGGAACCCGGGGTCGGGCCCGGGGCGGCGGGGCGGGGCGAAGAAGTCGTTCTCGTCATCGTCGAGCCGGTTGCATTTGCGCAGCATCGCCCGCCGCTCAGCCTCGAGAAAGAGGTAGCGGGCCACGTCCTCGGGCGTGTCGTCGCTGGTGAACAGGTCGGCCGCGACCGGATCCCGCATGAGCTCACGGCGGATGTCGTCCTTGGTCACCACCGTCCCGTCGGGGCCAACGGAATGCTTGCGCCGGAGCCGCCGTCGATACCACTTGTTCCTCAAGTAGGGATACAGCAACCCCAGGTTGAACATCATCAACCCGAACGACCCGATCGTCACAGAAGTCAACAGCGCACCCATCCTGCGCCTCTCCTCGTCTGCACAAATTGCCTGGGCGCCCTGACCACCGGGTGCGATACGGTCTAGTAATAACAGTATATCTCCATATATACCAATGCAACCCCTAATGTTGGTAGTAGGATCCAGACCAAAATCCCCACCCGATCGCAAGAGACGGGGCCCGCTACGTCCTGGCGTTCAGAACCTTCAGTTCCTCGGTTCGCTCGGCCCAGGAGATGATGGACTTGTCAGTGGTTGCCAGACTGCTGCCCTGTTCGATAGCACTCGCCACGATGAGCTGGTCGAAAGGGTCGCCGTGAAATCCGCGTCTTCTCAACCAGGGAGCTGCCGCGGCGGCTTCGACTGACAGCGGGAGCAGCCTGATGCCGCCGTCCAAGCATCGACGACACCAGTCTGGAACGGGCATCGCCAACTCGATGACGCCCTTCTCGGCCAATCGCGAGACCTCATTGAACGAGACCGGTGACACTGCGAGCATCTGTGACTCGAACCTCTCAGCCAACAGTTGCCTTGCCTCGGACCCCAGCAGAGGATCGTCGGTACGCAGCCGGATCAACACATCGGTGTCCAGCAGTGTCAGCACCAATCGGTCTCCCCGTCAAGCACTCGTTTCGGATAGGTCTCCGAGTAGAACTCTTCAGCCGGAGTGATGAATTCCGGGAGGTCGCCGGCAATCCGAAGAATGTCCTTATCGCACCCAACAATGCCCCCGGCGCGCTCGATCTCGCGCGCGATCCGGGCGTAAGGCTTTCCCCGATTGGTGACGACCACCTCGCAGCCCGTCTCACGCACCTCCCGCATCAATGCGAAGAAGTTGTCCCGAAACTGCCGAGTCGTGACCATGCGCACACCGACCTCGCCCGGACTCCCTCCCATGTCCAGTACGTTACCACCCTGTGGTCTCAAAAATAGGGCCACAATTCCCTAACCGTCCATCTGTTATGTACGATTCGTACATGACGGAATTGCCAGTGAGCGAGGCTCGAAATCGATTGGCCGAGGTGATCGAGGAGGCTCGGCGATCAGGCGAGCCCATTTTTGTTACCCGCCGGGGCCGACGAGTTGCTGTGGTCATGGACCCAGACGCATTTGACCGGCTTGTCGACATCGCAGAAGACGTCGATGATCGCCGAGAACTCGCTGCGGTGCGAGCAGAAGACGACTACGTGCCCTGGGACGAGGTCAAAGCCGCACTAGGACTCGAGTGAGCCGATACACAGTCGAGGTCTCCCGCCGGGCTATCAGGTCAATAGCTGCTCTGCCCCGCAAAGAAGAGCAGCGGGTTCGAGCAGCAATAGAGCTACTGGCTGATGAACCCCGTCCCCCTGGATGCGTTGCGCTCACCGGCGAGCAGTCCGTGTACCGAGTCCGTGTCGGTGACTATCGAATCGTGTACGAAATCTTCGATACACGCTTGGTGATTCTGATCACCCGTGTCGGCCATCGCCGCGACGTCTATCGACCCCGCTGAGTCTGGTCACCGCAAGGGCTTCAACAGACTCCACTTCTGCCACCGCTGACTGCACTGCCTCCCCAAGCCATTTCAAGCCGAAGTGCTTTCTCCTAGGCCCCCACCATTCGCAGCGAGGCTCTCGGTCAGGGCTTGGATTTCGGTTAGGGCGGATTGGAGGTCTTCGGCGATTTCGGCGGCTAGGAGGGCGGGGGTGGGGAGGTTGTCGATGTCTTCGAGGCTTTCGTCGCGGAGCCAGAAGAGGTCGAGGCTGACTTTGTCTCGGGCGATGAGCTCGTCGTAGGGGTAGCGCTTGAAGCGCTCGGACTCTTGGCGCTGGTGGCGAGCGGCGGGGTTGTAGCAGACAACGAAGTCGTCGAGGTCGGCTCGGGTGAGGGGGTTCTGCTTGAGGGTGAAGTGCTTGTTGGTGCGGAGGTCGTAGACCCACAGTTCCTTGGTCCAGGCTTGCTCGGCACCTTCCCGGCGGCGGAAGAACAGCACGTTGGCCTTGACGCCCTGGGCGTAGAAGATGCCGGTGGGGAGGCGGAGCAGGGTGTGGACGTCGCAGTCGTGCAAGAGCCGGCGGCGGATGGTTTCGCCGGCACCGGCCTCGAACAGCACGTTGTCGGGGACGACCACCGCGGCGCTGCCGCCGATCTTGAGCAGGCTCACGACGTGCTGGACGAAGTTGAGCTGCTTGTTCTTGGTGGTGGCCCAGAAGTCCTCACGCTCGTAGCTGTCGGACGACGAGCGGCCGAAGGGCGGATTGGTGAGCACCATGTCGAAGCGCTCGCCGGGGTCGTCGCGCAGGGCGTCGTCCACGTTGATGGGCGAGTCGGACTCGGGGCTCTCGATGCCGTGGAGCAGCAGGTTCATGGCGCAGAGTCGGGCGGGCAGGTCGGCGATCTCCCAGCCGGTGAAGGCGCCGGATCGCAGGTGCTCGGCCTGGTCGGGAGTCAGGTGCGGGAACCGCTCGACGATGGACTGATAGGCCCCGAGGAAGAAGCCGCCGGTGCCGCAGGCCGGGTCGCAGATGCGGTCGCCGGACTCGGGGAGCATCACATCGACGATGGCGGAGATCAGAGCCCGGGGCGTGAAGTACTGCCCCGCTCCCCTGGCGCCCTCTTGGGCGGTCTTCTCGATCAGGCCCTCGTAGGCGTCGCCCTTGAGGTCGGCGTCGTAGCTCATCCACTCGTGCTGGTCGATGAACTCCTTGATGAGCTGTTCCAGCTTGGCCGGATTCTGGATCCGGTTGCGGGCCTTGCGGAACACCACTCCGAGCATGTCGTCGTAGGAGCCCAGCTCGGCAAGGGTCGTGTTGTACTGGGCTTCGAGCTGCTCTCCCGACCGGTTCAGCAGCGTCGGCCAGTCGTAGCCGATGGGCACCACCCGCTGGCCCAGCAGCTCGTGCTGCTCATCGGCCATCTTCAGGAACAGCAGGTAGGTGAGCTGCTCCAAGTAGTCCCCGTAGGACAGCCCGTCGTCCCGGAGCACGTCGCAGAAGTCCCACAGCTTCTGCACCATGGCCTTGGGGTCCGAGCTCATCAGCCCCTCACCGTGTCAGAGCGCAGCAACCGTTTCCAACCATGTGAGGAGAGTGCAGCTCAGCCGAGCCCCACCGCCAGGATCGCCCCGAGGATCGGTATCACTAAACCCAACATGGTGAACACTATGGTGCGGGTCTGCCGCGCAAACTGGAGGGCGATTTCCCCCCGCAACTTGATGAATTCGGCATCGATTTTCGCGAACCTGGCATCGACTTTCGCTAACTGTGCATCGACCTTCGCGAACCCGGCACTCGTCCCGGAGCAGAGCCGGTCTTCCATAGCCTTCAGATCACCCTTGGTGACGAGTTGGTGCCAGTCGAAGGGGGGCAGGCTGTCCATGAGAAACTCGGCCTCCTCCCTCCCCAATACTTCAATCAGGCGGTTGAGCAGCGCCAGCCGCCTCTTTTCGCTCACAAACATGACCAGCCATCTCCAATGTCTTCTTCGGAGGGGGGACTGGTCCACGTCCCCGAGTGGTGCAGCGCAGGGTACCGCTCAAGTCACAGTACCGCAACCATTTCCTGCCCCCGGCCTCCCCCACGAGTATCTCGGTATCGCAGAAGTCCCACAGCTTCTGCACCATGGCCTTGGGGTCAGAGCTCATCAGCCCTTCACCGTGTCAGAGCGCAACAACCGTGACCGGACCCCGTGAGGAAAGTTTCGCGGTAGTTTCGACTGGTCTGTTTTTCAGGGTTGTCGAAAGGGTGCATCTCTCCAGAGAAGGGTGAGGCCTCGTCTCGAGAAATTGGTGAGGGTTGCGTCTGGTCGCGAAATCACTATGACGGAAGGAGCCGAGGGCGGTAGCTTGAGGAAGTGGGGCCCGGTACCTCTCCGGACGGTGAGTGGCCGGGCTCCTGCGCGTCAGGGGAGGCACGCCGCAGATAAATCAGTTCCAGGTCCATACGGCAGTTCTCCCCCGCTAGCCTGGTTCTCGGCGGCGGACGGTTGTGCTCTCGCCTTGAAGGAACACCCGACAGAAAGTGCAGGAGATGGAATCAGAGCAGCTTCGCCCCGTGGCGGTGGAACCAAGGGACGGCTACAGGCTGTGGGTTCGCTTCAACGATGGTGTAGCGGGTGAGATCGACCTCTCGGCACGGGCTGGCCGGGGTGTCTTCAAGGTTTGGGACGAGCCAGGGGTATTCGAGTCGGTGAAGATCATGCCGAACCGAGCGATCTGCTGGACTGAGGAAGCCGAACTCTGTGCTGATGCCATCTATCTCGAGCTCACCGACAAGAAGCCTGAGGAGATCATGCCGGGCCTGCGGGCCTACTCAGATGCCTGAACTCTGTCGGTTCTTCGGCATAGTCATACGAATGTATGTCAGCGATCACCCGCCTCCGCACTTTCATGCCGAATACGCGGAGCACGAGGCCCAGATATCCATTGGTGACCGCCGCATCATGAGGGGCAGCCTGCCAGCACGCCAAAGCAGGCTCGTGATGGAATGGGCCGCCAAGCGCGAAGCAGATCTCCTAGCAGCATGGGCAAAGGCTTCTGCCGACGAGACTCCAGGGACTATCGAACCGCTATAGCAACTCGATGACTGGATTGCCGCGCCCAGCTCGCGGACCTTCGGATTACCCCGGTCCCAGCTTCAACGCGAACACCCACGAAAGGCCGCCCCAGTGCTATTGCTCCGGCCAACTACTGGCGCTCGCGTCGCTCGGTACGTCCGTTGCCCTGCGACCTCCGCTGAAACGGGCCTGGCATCTCTGATCTTCTCTGCCGTGCCTCGGGGCTGGGCCTGTTCTTGACATGCCGTTGGCCGAACACCTCACGCTTCTCGCACACGTTGCCCTCCTGTAAGGCAGCCCCGTCAGATCGGCCCGCCGTTCGTCACCGCAATTTCTGGTTGAAAACGCCGGGGAAGTCGAGGGGCGGCCCGCCGAGCGGCGGGGAAAGGCGATAGCCGCCCAGCTTGATGCCCACCGCCGCAAGCCTCCTCTCGATCTCGCGGCTGCGTTCGATGGCGGTCGGATCAATGCCTGGATTCTGCTCGATGATCTTGTCCAACTGGTCTTGCTCCATTTTCCAAACCACTCCTTCCCATGCAACCCTCAATGGACAGCAAGCACAGGATATCAAGCGGACACGAACTTGATGCTCCTGCTGCCGTCTCCGATGGGGCAATCGATGGGCGACGAGACACTCCCGACGGCCGACCTCACAAGCGGTAGGCCGCAACAGCAATCGCTGGACCTTTGCCGAGTCCTCAATGGGCGAACAGTAAGATTGCTCTCCTGATCGAGATCGTGGACTACCACCGATGAGAAAGGAGCCAGACATGGGCCAGACCGAGCCGAGCCTCACTCCGGGGGAGGTCCTGAACGACGAGCTGGAGGCGCGGGGCTGGGATGTGCCCAAGTTCGCCGCGGCCCTGGGGAGAACTGTCGAGTCGACTTCGGCGATCCTCGAAGACCGCACAGGGATCACCGCTGAGATTGCTGACGACATCGGGCAGGCATTGGGAACTGGCCCCGAACTGTGGCTGAACCTACAGGGCATCTATCGCGACCGGTACACCGACCCGGACCCCCAGCCGGTACCGACCTAAGGCCTCTTGACAAACCCGGTTCGGCGAATCCGAGCCAACGCTCTGTAGGCATGCTTCTGTAGTCCGCCGCCGGCAATTCCGGCCCAACCCCCGTTGTCCCACCTTTGCGCCTTCTTCCTCCATCTCGGTGAGTGCCTGTCCAAATACTGCACGGATCTGGTGAGCTCACCTAGTTGCCGTTTCCTTTCTTGCTCCCAAATGCCGCTAGTGATGACGCCAGGGGGGAAATCCGATTCTTCTAGTGCCTCATCGCTGGCTGTACCCGCGAATGTGCCGTACTCCTTGTGCCCTCGCCAGAATCCCGGCGGCGCCCATTGGCGTGTGTGCCTGTATGGGCCGTTCTCTGCTGACCGACCGCGATCCATCAGGTAGTAGTGAAGTACTCGCACTTCTACAGGCACATCAGGTGGTTCTGAGGCCGCTCCGTTGTGCAAGATCGCCTGTACTTGTGGATGTAGCAGCTCATCGGCGTACTTATGCCCCGCGTCGGCATTCTCATACACCAACCTGGAATCCCCGCGGCTGTGTGAGTCCTTCACGATGTCGCTTTGAACCCACTTCGCAGGGGCGTACACCAGCCAGTACACGGCAGAGACCGCACCGAAGGCGATGAGGTAGAGAATCCATCGGTGCTTGTCGTCGAAATGGGCAGCGACGGCAGTGACGTAAGAGGCCACAAGAACGGCGGCGGTAGAGCGGAAGTACCACTTGTGCGTTTTCCCGTAGAAGAACTTGGCCAGCGGCATGGCGAATCGCCCCGCATACGACGCATATCCGATCCACAGCCTGCTCGGGTGCCAACGACTTTGCATCAGACCATTCTCATTCTGGGGTCTCCGACAATCTGCCCCTGTTCATTAGTCTACGAGGCCCGCCCCTGTCCCAGCCCCACATGCCTTACTCTCCTGGGTGTCGAGGCGGGCCGCCAACCGTGTGACGGTGCCTCTTGATGGCCTCAGCGGCAACAGCTTTGATCCTGAAATGGGCGGGTCAGCCTCTCACCTGTTGGCGAGGTACGACTAGCAGGGGAATGGTCTCGTCGCGTAGCTCGGCGTGTGGCAGAGATGGTGATGCGGCGAGGGAAGCCGTGCCGCATGGGAGGCGGAAGGTTCGCTCACTCTTGTGTCTGCGGAGGAAGTTCTGCCATGTCCGCCACGTATCGGGTGGAGCCGCCATCACCGCGGTCGCCACGGCAGCCCAAGTGCGCGAATAGTCCGGCGCAAGGGATTTTAGCGCTTCTAGCAGAATTGGCGGAACGCCGGTGTCCGGCTTCTCTTGACAGGTTCCGGCCTCTGACATTGTGAAGTACTGGTTGATCTTGGTGCTGCTGTAGTCGAGAAGAACCTCGTCCAACTGGTTTTGGGGATCCACTGCGACTCTGATGGACGATTCCAGGCGGTCGGTGAGATATGCGCCGAGAGCGTCGGTCTCCATGAAGACCTGGACGCCTAGGTTGGAGGCTGACCCCCTGGTTCGCGCGTAGTGGAGGAAGCTCGCCGGGTCCCCAAGGATGTCGCGGACCATCAGGATGTCAGCGAGATTCGTGACCCAGATGGTCCTAGTTGACTGGATATCCGCAAACTCGGCAGCCGACATGGCGAGCGGGTCCATACGCTCCAGAGTGACGACGATTTCGATGGGGTCGGCCAGGTCGTCGGCTAGGAGTCGTTCCTCCCGCCCTCCTTGCCGATCGGTAAAGGTTCGACCGCCTTCTCCAGTGATGAAGTCTCTGGCTCGAAGCGTCTGCTCGAATGGCTTGACCACAACGTCGTCAGCAACTTTCCTGACGCGTCGGCGAAGACCTCGACGGCCCTGCTCGGTGAGAGCACGAGACTTCACCTCGGCGATGATCGGCGTGTAGCCAGCAACGAGGCAATCGATCTCGCCGTGGCCATCGTTGGAGTCGTAGTGCTGGTTGCTGAAGACTGCCTGTTCTCCGAACACGGCCTCCAGGCTGCGGCTCACTAGACGCTCAGCCGCAGCGCTGCGGTGTGCAGGGTACTTCCCAGCAAGCCGCAACCCCGGGTTCTCCCGGATGTGGTCTTGGAGCCAGTCATGCAAGCCGTGGGAGACCGACCAAGGCACAGGCACGAGGTACTCGCCGTGGGGCAGACGGATCAGTGGGCGGTGCCGAGCTCGGTTGTCGTCAAGCGGGGTTCTGAACTGGGGCTGGCATCCGAAATCCGCCGACATAGCACGCAACATCGCCTCGACCTGTTCGGCGGAAATCCCGGTGCTGTGGACGAGAACCTCAGTAGACCACCGGTAACTGGCTTCCATAGCAGTGTGAAGGCGATGGAGGTTCCCTGCCGCAACGTTCTCTTCGACAATCTCTGAGCGCATATTCTCACCGATTGCGAAACGAGCCGTGCTGAACTCGGTGTTGACCCACGCTGCGTGGTTGCGGACAAGTCGGATTGCGTCGCTCGGACAAAAGCCCAGTTCTTCGAGATACAGGGAGCGGTGCGGCTCGAATACTTCGTCGGCGATCTCGGCCAGATGGACGTCGTACCCGGCCATGCGGTCGGAGAGGTGCTCTAGGCGGAGAAGGAAGCTGCTTTGGTCGACCGCGGGTTGCCCGGATGCTTGCTCTGTCATCGATTGGATGAAGATGTGGGCTTCCGCAGCGTCAAAAACGGAGGTGATGAGGCTGGCAGTCTTCCAGGTCGTCTCCTCATCCACTTCACAGGTCCCCGGCGGTCCGGCCAAGGCGAGGCCAGCGAGGTACTCGATCTTGGCGTCCGCGGAGAAAACTCGTTGAGCATCATCGTCGGCTTGGGGATCGTCGACACCCATACCTGCGGGAACCGCTATCGAGGGAATCAGCTGCGCTGGGTCGTGCTCGGCGACCACCTCCAAGAGCTCCTCTGCGAGTGCCTCCAACTCAGAAGCCCTGCGTTCAAGGGCTGCCATCACATCAGCGATGGCGGCGTCTCGCTCGGCCCCTGGGGGCGGCGGGGTAATGAGCCCGTCCGCAGACGCCGGCCCCAACAAACCAGGTGGTATCCCAGCGCCGGGAGGGAACTCAAACAGTCTGCGGATCACCTGACTGACGATATCGACCTCTAATCGCAGTTCAGCCCCAATTTGAAGGGGATTACATGCGGAATTGCCCAGGGCGAGGGTCAGTCCGGGTCGTCATCGTAGTAGACCTCTGCGATGTGGAGATGGAGCACGAGGATCGCATTGAGAAGGTGGTAGCTGAGCACGGCGGCTTTGCCTTCGGGGGTGAGGTCGGAGTTGAGGACGGGTTGGGCGATGCTGTCGACGAGGGTTTTGATCTGGTCTTGGAGCTTTTTGACGTATTCAGTCGAGAGCGGGTCGTTGTAGCGGGGGTCGGGGACTGAGAACCCCGGCGGATGTTGGTAGGTCACCCGGCGACCATCCAACTGTCGTCGAGGGCGTGGACGAGGAACCACTTGGCGTCGGCGTTGCTAGGCCCCGGGGGAAGTGCTGCCCCTTGTTGGACATGGGCTTCGCATCCGCTGTAGAGGTCGCGGTAGATGCCGGTTTCAGGTGCGGGTGTGCCTGTCTCCATGTGTCAACCCTACCCGAGTGGCTGCGTGTCATCAGATGCGTACTGGTCGGTGTGGCCTTTTCTGATCGTGGACGCGGTGCGGCGGGAGCCGCAGATTTCTGATCTGTCGTGAATCTCGCAGGGTGTGAGGATGGGGCCTCAGGGCGGGCAGAATTCAGCCTGTGACCCCTGAGGACTTCTTCAATGATGACTTCTTCTCAGATGAAGGCAAGCTCGACGTCGAGCTCTTGACGAACATACGCGCAGGCAACCACACCGGGCGCAGCGATGTGGAGGTAGGTGCCGCGTTGCTGAGGCTTGCGCACGACGAGCTCGAAGCCTACGGCACGGGCGGTACAGACCGGACTGACGATGACGGAATTCGCCTCATCCTGAGAACTAGCCGAGCCTTGTTGCAGCGGCTTGAAATCCCACTTGATCTCCCGTTCAGCGACTACCGCACCTTCCACAGCTATTGGAGCGACAACGGTGCTTATGGCAACTGGCAGGCCCGGCGCAACATCCTGAACAAACTCTTCGAGCCCGTACATCAGGAACTCGCACGGCTTGAGGACCAGGAACTGGTGTCAACACTGGGGAAGCCGGTCACGAGCCATCCGGGGACAGGGTGGTCACGCGTCGATGCCGAGATCAATGAACTGCGACGCCATTTTGGGTCCGCTCGGAGCTCTCAGGACTACCGCAACATTGGGAACGACTGCGTGGCGGTTCTTGAACGGCTAGGCGAGGCCGTGTTCGATCCTGAACTTCACCTCAACGAAGGAGAACAGGTCCCACCAGTCGCTAATACGAAGGACCGGCTCGGCAGGTTCGTGGAACACGCCGCAGCTGGTCCCGCGAATGCGGAGATCAGAAAGCTCGCCCGGGCCGCCATCGAGTTAGCCCAGGCCGTCAAGCACCAGAGTGAGCCGACCCGGAGGAATGCGGGCATCGCCGCAGATTCCGTGATTCTGCTCGCGAATCTCCTTCGCCGACTTGCCGAGGAGTAGCGCTCGCTCGGCCTGCTCCGGAACGCCCTCCACTCAGCTGTGCTCCCCTAGGTAGAGCTGACGCTCCTTCTTCCTGATACTCGTTCCAGCAGGGCGGAGGCTGGTTCGTCGTTGGGGTCTTGGGGGGCTAGTCGGCCGGAGAAGGCGTCAGCAAGGATTGAGCGCCGCAATGCTTGCCCCTTCTTGGCCAGATCAGTGAGCTGTTGCTTGATCCGCTCCTGCTCACTGAGCACCAAGCCGATTTTCGTGACCGCCTCCTTCTGGTAACTGAGTGGCGGGACTGCTATTGGGACTGACTTGAGTTGAGACCCGGAAATGCCGACCTGCCCAGCCGTGGTCTTGAGTCGCTTCTCGATTTCGCTTCGGCCCTTGGCGGCTGCGACGTAGGCAGCGATCCACTCGGGAAGAACTCTTTCCTTGACTGTGACGACTCGAATGAGCTTGTCCGGATGGAGAACTCCGGCACCTTCTGGCGGGACAACAGCCGCGGCACCCACGTACAGGGGGTTGCCGCTGTATCTGGTGAATAGAAGATCGCCAGCGTCCACGGCATATGAATCAGCCTTATCTGGGGCTGGGTGGGCATACCTAATGTCGTTGACGCGGAGTCTTAGCGGACGAACGGCGCTGATTCGATAGATCGGCTTCCCAGGGGGATCCACAGATGGCCTTGACACGAATACACCGTTCTTGAGAGAAACGGTCAATTCCGAAAGTTCACTCTCGGGCCACGATCCGTCACACGCTTCACTGAGAACCGAGAGCAGCATGGCATCAAGCCGCTGCTGAGTAGCTTCTACGGCGCTGTGAACGGCGTCGAGGCGGGAGAAGTGCTCTTCGATGGCTGCGACAATCCGCTTCTGCTCCTTGGCAGGAGCGACTCGGATAGTCATTGCTCGAACGTCCTGTTCGCGCACCGCCGGATAACTGCTCCCACTTTGCTTGGCGCTCAGCCGAGTGACGAATTCTTGACTGAGGACTTGAAATAGGATGAATGGCGGGACGATTTCGGGGTCGGCGCGAAGGACGGAAAAACCTGTTGATGCGATTGCGCCGTCAAGACTGGCAGGAACGATCGCCGACTTGCGTTGGTACGTCCTGACCGTCGACACGACTACATCTCCCGTTCGGACGAGCTGTCGTGCCCGAGAAGGCGCATCACCCCCGTTTAGTACCTTGGTGTCCTCGATTCGACCGGCACCAGGCACAATCCCACCGATGTCGATGTATTTGAACTCATCGTCGGGGTTGCTTCGCGGATCGACTTTGATAACTGGAAGACAGATTTCGCCCAAGGCCACTTGCTCCCAACCTCGAGGTAGGCCCCTGGTCATGCCGCTAGGGCTTCGGTCAGGTCGTTGAGCAGGGAGTTCAGGTCGTTTCCGAAGAGTTGGCGGGCTTTGCCTAGGCCGCCGTGGGCGCTGAAGGGTGGGGATTGGAGGTCGGGGAGGGTGATGTGGAGGCTGGTGGCTAGGCGGTCTTTGATCAGAGTGAGGTAGGTGAGCTGGTCGTCGGTGAAAGTGGTGCCGACGGACTGTTGTTGGGTTAGCCAGATTTGGAAGCGGTCGTTTACGAGGTCGGGGTAGGCCACCAACTCCTCTGTGTTGCCGAGGGCGTAGCGCACCAGGCTTACGAGGTCGGTGGCTACTCGGTGGGCGGAGCCGCGGACTTTGGACTTGTCGAGGGTTTCGTAGGCTTGCCAGAGGATGTCGGGGGTCCAGCGGTGTGGGGGGCGGCCGATGGCGTTGACCAACTCCCTGACGTCGTCGTAGGTGAGACCGCCTCCGTAGGGCTGGCTGTACAACACGTTCAATGCGGTGATCTCGTCTCGGTTGTCCTCGATGTACTGCTTCCACGACTCCACCTGGGTGCGGGCTCGGTCGGCGGCATCCACGGAGAACTCGCCGGAGATCACCCGGTCTTTGGAGGCAGTGTCGATCACCTGTTCGTAGCTGCGGCGGATGTCTACCAGCTTTTCCCGCAGCTCGGAGTTGCCGGCTAGGGGCTGGACTGCCTCGGCGATCAGCCGCTCGGCGGCTGTGGCTAGTTGCTCAGGGGTTGGAGCGTCGGTGCCGGTGTCGGCTGTGGCGGCGGCGTGTTGGCGGTCGGGGTCGAGGGCGTCGGTGATCTGGCGGACCAGCTCGCCGAGCTCGACGCCGGCAACCGACTCCACCTCGGCTCGATCCTCTGCGGTGATCCGGCGGTTGAGGCGGGCCAGGCGGGACGCCACCGACGACACCACGTCGGGGTCTTTGGAGCCGAGGCCGATCTGGGTGAGCAGCCTGTCGAAGCTCACATGGCGCTGGCGCTCCAGCGGGACGGTGTCGTGGAGGTTGGCCTCGGTCACGCCCACCGCGTCCACGATCACGAAGCGGTCCTTGGCCTGGGCACCGGGAGTGACGGTGCGGAGCTGGTCGCTGTCGATCACCCGCACGCCCCGGCCCTTCATCTGCTCGAAGAAGTTGCGGCTGCGCACCATGCGCATGAACACCACGCACTCGATGGGCTTCACGTCGGTGCCGGTGGCGATCATGTCCACGGTGACCGCGATGCGGGTGGGATAGTCGGTGCGGAACTTCTGGAGCAGTTGCTCGGCGCTCTCGCCCGACTCGCCGGAGCGGTAGGTGATCTTCACCGCCCCCTGGTTGCCGAGGCGGAACTCCTCCCGCACGAACTGCACGATGTCGTCGGCGTGGCTGTCGTCTTTGGCGAAGATCAGGGTTTTGGGGATGTGGCGCAGGAAGCCGTCGTCGTCTTGCTCCCGGTCTTCGAACATCTCGGGCAGCGAGTGGCGCAGGGTGCGCACGATGGTGCGGATCTGGTCGGGGGCCACCACCCGGCGGTCGAGCTCGGCGGGGTCGTAGGCGATGTCGGCGTCGGCCTGCTCAAGGCGGAGGCTGCGGGTCTCCCGGTCGCGGAACTCGGTCACGAAGCCGGCGGGGACGGTGCCGCCGGTCTCGGTGATCTCGGTGCGGATGCGGAACACGTCGAAGTCCACGTTCACCCGGTCGGCCACGGCTTGGGTGTGGCCGTACTCCATCACCAGGTTCTGGTCGAAGAAGGCGACGGTCTGGATGCCCGGCGTGGCGGTGAGGCCCACCAGGAAGGCGTCGAAGTACTCCAGCACCTGGCGCCACACGCCGTAGATGGAGCGGTGGCACTCGTCGATCACGATGAGGTCGTACGACTCGATGGGCACCTGCGGGTTGTAGGCCACCTCCACGGGCTGGGCGGGGGCGGTGTCGAAGCCCGACCGCTCGTCGAGGTCTGCGGCGAGCTCCTCACCCCGCAGGATGGAGTAGAGGCGCTGGATGGTGCTGACGTGGACCTTGGCGGCGGCCTCGTCGGCCATGTCGAGCTGCGAGGAGGCGAGGCGGCGGACGTTGTAGAGCTCGGTGAACTTGCGGCGGTCGCCGGGCACGTCGAAGCCCTCGAACTCCCGGACGGCCTGGCGGCCCAGGTTGGCCCGGTCGACTAGGAACAGGATGCGGTCGGCCCGGGCGTGGCGCAGCAGCCGATAGCAGACGTTGGCGGCGGTGAACGTCTTGCCCGCGCCGGTGGCCATCTGGATCAGCGCCCGGGGGCGGTTGGCCTTGAACGACGCCTCCAGGTTGCGGATGGCCTCGGCCTGCGCCGGCCACAGTCCGGGGGGATCGGCGCCCAGGTCGGGCAGTTCGCTGAAGCCGTTGCGCAGGGTGGCGGTACCGTCGAACTCGCTGTAGTCGTCTCGCCAGCGGGCCAGCGTTTCGGGGCGGTGGAAGGCGAACACCCGCCGGGAGGTGGGCTTGGGGTCGAGCCCGCAGGTGAAGCGGGTCTCGGTGCCGGTGGCCTCGTAGCCGAAGGGCAGCGCGTCATCGACCAAGAACGCGGGCAGCTGGCCGGGGTAGGCCGACTGGTATCTCCGGGTCTGGGGCTCCACGCCGGTGAGGGTGGTGCCCTCCTTCTTGGCCTCGATCACGCCCACCGCTTGGGCGTCCACGTACAGCACATAGTCGGCCGGGCCGGCCTCAGTGGGCACCTCCCGCACCGCCACTCCCCTGGCGGCAGCCACCGCGGCATGCCGGTAGTCCTGCACCTCCCACCCGCACGCCGCCAACTGCTCGTCGATCGCCATGCGAGCACGAGCCTCGGGATTGAGGTAGTCAGACGATGCGGTCACCGCGTAAAGGAATAGCAGCCAGAGACGCCGCAGGCTGATTGCAAGGGTGGTGACGGCCTCGCGGAGTGGAGGATCTTGGGGGTTCGATTGAGTTCGACGGGTCGATGTTTCCGGGCGGGCTGCCCGCCTGTTAGGTAGCTCGTCGGCGTCGGAGCGCTACGAGACCACCGGCAACTACGGCTGCCGCTGCCACTCCTACGCCGACGAAGATCCCGGTGTTGCTTCCTCCGCCGCCATTGCCGCCAGAACTGGCTGCGGCGGCGATGGTCTCGGTGGGGGCGGGGGTCGGCGCGGGGGTTGCAGCCCTGGTTGGCGCGGCTGTGGGTGCCGGGGTTGGCGCTGGCGTCGGGGCGGCGGTGGGCGCTGGGGTCGAGGCCGGAGTTGGGGCGACCGTGGGGGTCGTGACCACCGTTGGTGCCGCCGTCGGGGTTGGCTCGGGCTCGGGGACGATGCCGCGGAAGGGGCCGGTTACCTCGTAGGTGATGCCGGTGGACTTCCCCTTGATTTCGGATTCGGGGAGGACGTCTTCGGCATTGTTGAGGGCCGGGCCGCGCTGGCTGGAGAAGTAGAGGCGGTCGCGCCGAGGATTGAACACCGGTCCGGTGATCTCTGAGCCGTCCTGGTCCACGACGCGCAGGAACGGGGCTACCTCGCCTTCGGGGGTGATGATGACGATCTCCATGTTGCCGCCGTCTTCAGCCACGTATACATCTCCGCTACCGGCATCCACCGTGAGGTTGTCGACGCCCGAGAGGATTGCGGTGTCGTCGGCCACCATGGCCGGGTCGGCCTCGTAGATCCGGCTGTAGGTCTGGTCGGCGGTGTTGATGGCGTGGATGATGTTGTCGAACTTGGTCGACCAGAACACCACGTCGTTGTGATACCAGATTCCCTCGCCGCCCAAGAACGCCGTCGCCTCATCGGGCAGCTGCTTGCGGGTAAGTGTTTCGGTGGCCGACGGGTCGGGCACTTCGACCCAGGTGACGGTCCCGTCGTCGGCAACGTGGGCGGCCTCGAGCAGCCCCTCACTCAAATCGGGATAGTTGGCCGGCGTGAACCGGTAGAAGAGTCCGTCGTACTGGTCCTCGGTCATGTACACCTGCTGGCGGTCGGAGTCGACCGCGGCAGCCTCGTGGGTGAAGATCCCCATCGCCGGATGCGACACCGATGGCGTGGCACCGGTCGGGTCGCACTCCCAGATCATCCCGTAGCCGTTGAAATCCTCCTCGCCCGACAGGAAGGTTCCCCATGGGGTTGGCCCGCCGCCGCAATTGGAGTTGCTGCCCTCTAGCAGCCGGTAGGCATCGAGGATTTCACCCTCGGGGCCGTAGTGGATGGCGGAGACACCGGCGAAGCCGGGGCGGAACACCTCGCTGTTGACGGTGTGGTACCAGCCGCCCTCGCCGTCGTCGAACACGGCTGCCCCGTCAGGGTAGACAAGCCACCGGTAGTCGGAATCCCCCACCGGCTCGCCGGCCATGGCCACGATCCGGGAAGTGAACCCAGGGGGCAGGATGATTCCGTTCCCATCAGGTTCGATGCCATCGAGGCTGCCGTAGGGTCCGGGGCCGGGCTGGGCACCTACTGCGCTGCCGACCAGGGGAACGGTCACAGCACCCCCGGTGGCGACAACGGCGGCCCGCAAAAAGTCGCGACGATCCATCGACGGAGCCTAGTGACTCAGATGGAGGTCTGCCTGAGTGCTCGGTGGCAAGCGTGACCGCGGCGCTCTCAGATGCCCAGAACGGGGCGGAGGAATTTGCCGGTGTAGCTGTGGTCGGAGCGGGCCACCAGCTCGGGGGGGCCTTCGGCCACCACGGTGCCGCCGTTGTCGCCGCCTTCGGGGCCGAGGTCCACGATCCAGTCGGCGGTCTTGACCACATCCAGGTTGTGCTCGATCACCAGCACGGTATTGCCCTGGTCCACCAGGCGGCTGAGCACGGCCAGCAGCTTGCGGACATCGTCGAAATGGAGGCCGGTGGTGGGCTCATCGAGAATGTAGATGGTGTGGCCGGTGGGGCGCTTGGCCAGCTCCGAGGCCAGCTTCACCCGCTGGGCCTCTCCCCCCGACAGGGTGGGGGCAGGCTGGCCCAGGCGGATATAGCCCAAGCCCACGTCCACCAGGGTCTGCATGTGGCGGGTGATGGCCGGCTGGTTGCCGAAGAAATCCAGGGCGTCGGCGCACGACATGTCCAGGACCTCGGAGATGGTGCGGCCCTTGAACTCGATGTCGAGGGTGTCGCGGTTGTAGCGGGCCCCCTTGCATACCTCACACGGCACGTACACGTCGGGGAGGAAGTGCATCTCGATCTTGATGGTTCCGTCGCCCGAGCAGGCCTCACAGCGGCCGCCCTTCACGTTGAAGGAGAACCGGCCCGGCATGTAGCCCCGCACTCGGGACTCGGGGGTCTGGGCGAACAGCTTGCGGATGTGGTCGAACACGCTGGTGTAGGTGGCCGGGTTCGACCGGGGGGTGCGGCCGATGGGCTGCTGGTCGATGTTGATCACCTTGTCGAGGGCCTCGGTGCCGTCGATGCCCTTGTGCAGGCCGGGCGGGATCTTGGACTTGTAGATGCGCTGCATCAGCGACCGGTACAAGATGTCGTTGACCAGGGTGGACTTGCCCGACCCCGACACGCCGGTGACAGTCACGAAGCAGCCCAGCGGGATGTCGATGTCGATGTCGGCCAGGTTGTGCTCCCGGGCCCCCCGGATGGTGAGCCAGTCGTCGCCGGGATTCCGCCGGTGCTCGGGAACCGGAATCGACTTGCGGCCCGACAGGTAGTCGCCGGTGAGCGACCGCTTGTTCTTCAGCAGATCGGCCACCGTGCCCGAGTGGACCACGGTGCCGCCGAGCTCGCCGGCGCCGGGGCCGATGTCCACCACATGGTCGGCCACCCGCACCGTCTCCTCGTCGTGTTCCACCACCAAGACGGTGTTGCCCAGATCGCGCATCCGCTCCAGGGTGTCGATGAGGCGGCGATTGTCCCGCTGGTGCAGTCCGATCGAGGGCTCGTCCAGCACGTAGAGCACGCCGACGAGGCCGCTGCCGATCTGCGACGCCAGCCGGATGCGCTGGGCCTCTCCCCCGCTGAGGGTGCCGGCCGAGCGGCCCAGGGTCAGGTACTCCAGCCCCACGTCGAGCAGGAACTTGAGCCGGGCGTTGATCTCCTTGAGCACCTGCCCGGCGATGGCCTGGTCGCGCTCGGAAAGCTCCAGCGACACCAGGGCGGCGGCCGCATCCCGGATCGACAGCGAGCACACCTCGTCGATGGTGCGGTTGTCCACGGTCACGGCCAGCGACAGCGGGTTGAGCCGGGCGCCGTCGCACCCCGAACAGGGCACCTCCCGCATGTAGCCCTCGATCTGGGCCCGCACCGCGTCGGAGTCCGACTCGCTGTGGCGGCGCTGGAGATAGGGGATGACGCCCTCGTAGCGGGCGTTGTAGCGGCGGACCCGGCCGTAGCGGTTGCGGAACCGGACCTCGGTGCGCTGGCCGGCGATGCCCTTGCCGTAGAGCAGCAACTCATGGTGGTCGCGGTCGAGGCTCCCCCATGGCTGGTCCATAGGGATGTCCCGGTCCTCGGCCACCGACTCCACCAGGCGCTTGAAGTACTGGTTGTGGCCCTTGGCCCACGGGGCGATGGCACCGTCCTCCAGGCTCAGGTCGGGGTCGGGAATCACCAGGCGGGGATCGACCTCGAACACCGACCCCAGGCCGTCGCAGTGCTGGCATGCCCCGTAGGGCGAGTTGAAGGAGAAGTTGCGGGGGGCCAGTTCCTCAAACGACTTGCCGTCGGAGGGCCGCGACAGGTGCTGGGAGAACGTGATGGTCTGGGGCTCCTCGTCGGAGTCGGCGTCTTGGGGCATCACCATCAGCTCGGCCACGCCCTCGGCCAACCCCAGCGCCGTCTCCATCGACTCGGTGAGGCGGCGCTCGATACCCTCCCGCATCACCAGCCGGTCGACCACCACCGAGATGCTGTGCATCTCGTAGCGGGCCAGGTCGAGGTCGTCGATGCTGTTGTCCAGTTCGATCAACTCGCCATCGACAATGGCCCGGGCGAACCCGTCGGTGGCCAACTCGGCCAGCAGCGTGTCGTAGGTGCCCTTGCGGCCCCGCACCACCGGGGCCAGCACCTGGAATCGGACCCCTTCGTCCATCTCCATCACCCGGTCGACGATCTGCTGGGGGGTCTGGCGCACCAATCGCTCGCCGGTCTCGGGATCGTGGGGGATGCCGATGCGGGCGAACAGCAGGCGCAGGTAGTCGTACACCTCGGTGATCGTCCCCACCGTGGAGCGGGGGTTGCGGGAGGCACTCTTCTGGTCGATGGAGATGGCGGGCGACAGGCCGTCAATGAAGTCCACATCGGGCTTGTCCATCTGACCCAGGAACTGCCGGGCGTAGGCCGACAGCGACTCCACGTAGCGGCGCTGGCCCTCGGCGTAGATGGTGTCGAAGGCCAGCGACGACTTTCCCGACCCGGAGATGCCGGTGAATACGATGAGCCGGTCACGGGGTATCGTCAGATGTACGTCTCGTAGGTTGTGCTCACGCGCTCCATGGATGACGATCTCGTCGGCCACGCAGTGAACTTATCGGCCCGCGCTGACAATTGAGACAGGAGAGATGGAAAGAGTCGGAGAAAAGGCACCGGAATAGCCCCATGCCCTACCCCCACGTGTTCCAACCGCTCGCCATCGGTGGCTGCACGCTGCCCAACCGGATCGTCCGGGCCGCCCACAGCACCGGCGCGGTCGGCGAAGACTTGATCGCCTACCACGAGGCCCGGGCCAAGGGAGGCGCCGCGCTGACCATCCTCCAGATCGCCGGCGTCCACCCGTCTTCGCCGACCGACATCCCGGTGCATACCGACCGGGTGCTGCCGTTCTACGAGGAGATGGCGGCTCGCCTGCACGCCGCGGGTGGCAGGGTGTTCCAGCAGCTTTGGCACGGAGGGGCGGCCACAGAGCGCCGGTCGCTAGCCAACTTCGAACAGCCTCTCGCCCCCAGCGCGGTGCCCAGTCCGATGGTGGGCGTGGTCCCCCAAAAGCTGACCACCGCCATGATCGACGAACTGGTGGAGGCGTTCGCCGTCGCGGCCCGAAGATGCGAAGAGGGCGGGCTCGACGGGGTGGAACTCCACGGCGCCCACGGCTACCTCATCGGCCAGTTCCTCTCCCCTGCCACCAACCTGCGAGACGACCGCTACGGCGGCAGCCTGGAAAACCGCACCCGGTTCCTGCGGGAAATCCTGGCCGCCATCCGGGCCGAGACCAGCCCCGGCTTCCCGGTGGGCCTGCGCATCTCGGCCGATGACCAGATCGAGGGCGGGGTCGAGCCGGAGGAGGCCGCCGCCATCGCCAAGCTGGTGGAGGACGACATCGACTTCCTGGACGTGTCGCTGTCCTCGTACTGGCGCTTCCACCGTCTGCTGTCCACCCTCGACGAGGGTCTGGGCTACGAGGTGCCCACCAGCGAGGTAGTAACCCGAGCGGTGGAGGTGCCCACCATCGTCACTGGCCGCATCACCACCCTCGACCACGCCGAGCACCTCATCAAGAGCGGCACAGCCGACATGGTGTCAATCGTGCGGGGGATGATTGCCGACCCCGAGTTGGTGGCCAAAGCCCGCGACGGCCGGGAGAGCGAGATCCGCCCGTGCATCGGCACGTCGGTGGGCTGCGTGGCCCGATTCATGGTGGCGGGAAAGATGCGATGCGTGGTCAACGCCGCCGCCGGCCAGGAAATTGCTGTGCCGTTCGAGCCGGTCGACCAAGTGGCCGAGCCCAAGCGGGTGCTGGTGGCCGGGGGTGGACCGGCCGGGCTGGAGGCGGCCCGCGCTGCGGCCCTGCGGGGCCACGAGGTGGTGCTCTATGAGATGACGGGCGAACTTGGGGGCCAGGTTCGAATGGCCGCCTCGGTGCCGCCCCGTTCCGATCTGGGGGCGATCACCGCCTACTTGGCCGACGAGCTCGACCGACTGGGGGTGGCCGTGAAGCTCCGCTCCCCCGTCGATCCCGACGTGGTGGCTGACGAGCGGCCCAACGAGCTGATCATCGCCACCGGCACCACCCCCCGGCGCGGCTTTCAGATCTCCGCGCCATCAACCCCGATCCCCGGTGCGGAGCTACCCCACGTCTACACCAGCTGGGAGGTATTGGGATACGGCGGTCGGGCTGCCATCGGCCAAAAGGCCCTGGTGTATGACGACACCGGCACCTTCGAGGCCATCTCAGTATGCGACGCGTTGATGGCCGCCGGAGCGGAGGTGACCTTCCTCAGCCGCCACGAGCAACTCGGGGCCACGATCCTGTATCCGCCCGCCACCGTCGAGGCCAGCCGGGAGCGCCTGTTCGCCGGGCCGTTCTCGTTCACTCCCGCAGTGGCCCTGCGGAAGATCACCCCGGAGTCTGTGGTCACCCGCGACCTGGGCACTCACAAGGAGAGGACCGTCGAAGCCGATACCGTGGTCATCGTCAGCTACCACCGCTGCAACAGCGAACTAGCCGACTACCTCCGCACCGAGATGTCTGGTCAGACCGACACCCCACCGTTCAACATGCACCTAGTGGGCGACGTGAACGGCACCAACAGCATCATGGCCGCCATCCACGCCGGCGTCCAGCTAGGCCGAGCGATCTAACCCAGGGAATTCTCAGGCCATGGCCCGCAGGTCGCGCTGCAAGTCTTTGATCTCGTCGCGCAGGCGGGCGGCGTACTCGAACTTCAGTTCGACGGCGGCCTCGTTCATTTCTTCAGTCAGCGTGTGGATGAGGCGCTCGATGCCGCCGGAGTCCAAGTCGATCACCTCGGAGCGCCGCCGAGACTGATCCAGTGAGCGAGACCGGCGGTCGCCGCCGGGGATGGGCACCCCGTCGTCAGCAGGCCGCAGCTCGGCCAGGATGTCGCTGACTGCCTTGCGGATGGTCTGGGGGTTGATGCCGTGCTGCTGGTTGAATGCCTGCTGCAATCCCCGCCGCCGGTGGGTCTCGGAGATGGCCCGTCTCATGGAGTCGGTCACCATATCGGCGTACATGATCACCTGGCCGTCCACGTTGCGGGCCGCCCGGCCGATGGTCTGGATCAGCGAGGTCTCGCTGCGCAGGAACCCCTCCTTGTCGGCGTCCAATATGGCCACCAGTGACACCTCGGGCAGGTCGAGGCCCTCCCGCAGCAGGTTGATGCCCACCAGCACGTCGAATTCGCCCAGCCGCAGATCACGCAGGATCTCGATCCGCTCAATGGTGTCCACCTCGCTGTGCAGGTAGCGGACCTGCACACCGAGCTCCAGCAGATATTCGGTGAGATCCTCGGCCATCTTCTTGGTGAGCGTGGTGACCAGCACCCGCTGCTCCTGCTCAACCCGGCCCTCGATGAGCTTCATCAGATCGTCGATCTGGCCCTTGGTGGGGCGCACCTGCACCTCGGGGTCCACCAGGCCGGTGGGGCGCACGATCTGCTCCACCACCTGATCGGAGACTTGGAGCTCGTAGTCGCTGGGGGTGGCCGACAGGAACACCACCTGGCCCACTCGCTCCATGACCTCCTCGAACCGCAGCGGACGGTTGTCCACCGCCGAGGGCAGCCGGAAGCCGTGGTCCACCAGGGTGTTCTTGCGGCTGCGGTCGCCCTCGAACTGGCCGTGGAGCTGGGGCACGGCCACATGCGACTCGTCGATCACGGTCACGAAGTCGTCGGGGAAGTAGTCAAGCAGCGTGTAGGGCCGCTCTCCCGGCGCCCGCCCATCGATGTGGCGGGAGTAGTTCTCGATGCCGTTGCAGAAGCCGATCTCCTGCATCATCTCCAGGTCGTAGGTGGTGCGCATCCGCAGCCGCTGGGCCTCCAGCAGCTTCCCCTCCTTCTCGAACTGGGCCAGCCGCTCCTGGAGCTCGACCTCGATGCCGGCCATCGCCTGGCGCATCCGCTCCTCGCCGGCCACATAGTGGGTGGCCGGGAACACCACGATCTCGCTCAAGCTGGCGAGCCGCTCCCCGGTCACCGGGTCGATGGTGGTGATCTGTTCCACCTCGTCGCCGAACAGCTGGATGCGCACCACATATTCCTCGTAGGCCGGATGGACCTCGATGACATCGCCCCGCACCCGGAACCGGCCCCGCACCAGGTTGGTGTCGTTGCGCTCGTACTGCATGTCCACCAGCCGCCGCAGCAGGTCGCGTTGGTCATAGCTCTGGCCCACCTTGGAGATGCACAGCAGGTTCTTGTACTCGTCGGGGCCGCCCAGCCCGTAGATGCACGACACCGACGCCACCACGATCACGTCGCGGCGGGTCAAAAGCGCCTCGGTTGTGGAGTGGCGCAGCCGGTCGATCTCGTCGTTCACCGACGAGTCCTTCTCGATGTAGGTGTCGGAGGCCGGCATGTAGGCCTCGGGCTGGTAGTAGTCGTAGTACGAGACGAAGTACTCCACCCGGTTGTCGGGAAAGAACTCCCGCATCTCGTTGGCCAACTGGGCAGCCAACGACTTGTTGGGGGCCAGCACCAGCGTGGGCCGCTGCACCTGCTCGATGGTCCAGGCCACCGTGGCGCTCTTGCCCGACCCGGTGATTCCCAGCAGCGTCTGGAACCGGTCGCCCCGCTCCAGCCCCTCCGACAGCGCGCCGATGGCCTTGGGCTGATCGCCCGCCGGCTCGAACGACGACACCATCCGAAAAGCTGAATCCCCCAGGCTGTTCACCGGATCGATGCTACCGATCCCGTCGGCAGCCAATGGCACCTTGTGCATCCGCCAATGTGTCGCTGCGCCTGCTTAGTATCGGCTTGCCAACCGATTGAAGACCACCGGGAGATTCGCTTGCTGACCCCTGACTGCTTTCTGCCTGAGGACCGACGACGCGGTAGCCGTGGCTGCCCGTCCGGGGGCTTGACGATGCGGCCGTTGGCCGGTCGCCTCGCCCTGGCCCTTGCCCTGGTCGTCGCGGTGCTGGCGACATCCTGGACGGTACCGGCCAATGCCGACGACGACGAAGGTGCCGCGGCCGACCGGGAGGCTTTGGTCGCTCTCTACGAGGCCACCGGCGGGACAGCCTGGGGCAGTGCCTATGGCTGGCTCAGCGACGAGCCCTTGGCCCAATGGTTCGGGGTGACCACCGATGCCGCTGGCCGGGTTACCGCCCTGTCGCTGGCATCCAACGGCCTGGAAGGCGAACTCCCGGCAGAACTCGGGCACCTGGCGAGCCTGCGCTTTCTGGACTTGGGAGACAACGAGCTTGTGGGTGAGATACCCGCCGAACTGGGAGAACTCTCCAACCTGGAAGAGCTCGATCTCCAAAGCAACCGACTCGAGCGCCAGATACCCCCAGAGCTTGGAGACCTGTCCCGGCTCACGCTGCTCGACTTGAAGGACAACGCGCTGTGGGGGGCGATTCCCGACGAGTTGGGCAACCTGGCCCAGCTTCGCGTGCTGGACCTGCGGGACAACAGCTTGTCGCGGGAGATTCCCGCCTCTTTTAGCGACCTGGGCGCACTGACCCACCTCATGATGAGCGGCAACCGACTCTGGGGAGAGATACCCGGCGAACTGGGAATGCTCAGCAACCTGCAATGGCTCGATGCCAGCTACAACTACTTGTCGGGCAGCGTGCCCGCCGAACTGGGTCGCTTGACCCGCCTCACCTGGCTGGACTTCACGCAAAACCAGCTGTCGGGAGAGATACCCGACGAATTGGCCAACCTCACCGGGCTGCGGCGGCTCAGCTTTTCCCGGAATGATCTGTCGGGGGAGATTCCGCCGTGGGTCGGCGACCTCGTCGAACTGAAGGAGCTTGCCCTCTCCTTCAACAGCCTGTCGGGGGAACTCCCCGAAGAACTCGGCCAGCTCAAGAACCTGAAGAAGATGTGGCTCGGGTTCAACGACTTAACCGGTCCCGTGCCGCCCGAACTGGGGAACCTGGGGCAACTCAGGGACTTCTGGGCTGACAGCAACGATCTTTCCGGGCCGATCCCCCCGGAGTTGGGCCAACTGGGGCAGTTGCGATACTTGTGGCTGGACGGGAACAGCCTCTCGGGGCCGATCCCTGCTGAGTTGGGACAGCTTGGCGAACTGCGGGGGTTGCGGCTTCACCGCAACCGGCTGTCCGGGGAGATTCCCACCGGGCTGAGCCGGCTCTCGAAGCTGGAGGAGATCAACCTCAGCGACAACTGGCTATGGGGTGAGATTCCCGAGGGGTTCCCTGAACTGGCAGGACTGGAAATCCTGGCCCTGCATGACAATGTGCTTTCGGGGCCGATTCCCCCCGAGATCGGCGCTCTCCGCGGATTGACGCTGCTGGACCTGTCCAATAACCGGCTGTGGGGGCCGATTCCCGCCGAAATCGGCGGCCTCAGCGGGTTGATGCTGATGGACCTGTCCAACAACCGCTTGTCGGGGTCAATTCCCCCCGAAATCGGTGCTCTGGCCAGCGTCGAGCGTCTGGACTTGCGCTCCAACCATCTGTCGGGGCCGATTCCCCCCGAGATCGGCAATTTCTCCCGGCTGACCCACCTGATGCTGGGCAGCAACTGGCTCTCGGGGGAGATTCCCGCCGAACTCGGCCAGCTTGCCGAACTGGAGTGGCTGGATCTGAGGGTCAACGGTCTGTCGGGGGAGATTCCCGCCGAACTCGGCCAGCTCGCCAATCTCCGCGCGCTTTACCTCAGCTACAACGGCCTGTCCGGGGAGATTCCCGGCGAGCTGGGCAACCTCATGAACCTGAAACAGCTGATGATCCGGTCCAACCAACTGTCAGGGTCGATTCCGGCCAAATTGGGCCAACTGTCCAACTTGGAGCGACTCAACCTCTGGCGCAACAACCTGTCCGGGGCCATCCCCGCCGAACTGGGCAACCTCACCAACCTCCGGCGGCTCGATCTGGACGATAACAAGCTGTCGGGAGAGATTCCCGACGAGCTCGCCGCCCTGACCAAGCTGAGGGAACTGTGGCTCACCAGCAACAACCTCACCGGGGAGATTCCTGCTTGGATCGGCGGCTTCAGCAATCTCAAGCGGCTATACCTCAACGGCAACCAGTTCACCGGAGCGATCCCCGCCGAGTTGGGCAATCTCAGCAGCCTGACCCGCCTGTACCTCAACCACAACCAGTTGACCGGCGCGATCCCCGCCGAATTGGCCAACCTCAGCAGCCTGACCCACCTATATCTCAGCGGCAACGAATTGACCGGTTGCATACCCGCGCCATGGAGCGCACTGGAGATCCAGGGCGGCGACTTAGAGGTGCTCAACCTGGCCTTCTGCCCCGCCACCGACACGGGCTGAGGCTGGCTCAGTTTTCTTTCAAGACGGCTTCTTCTTGGATCAGCCACCGCTCAGCGAATTCGCCTGCGGTCATGGACCGCAGATCTTCGTGAAGGGCATCGCCAAACCCCCAGCCGAAATCGTCAAGCACCTCGCCAGTCTCAATCAGGCGCACCACGAACTTCTGGCTCGATGGATTGGCCCCTGTGTCTCCCATCATCACAAAGCCCAAGAGAAGAGCACCGAATACTCGGAGGGCGTTCCTGAAGCCGGGAAGCCGGACTTTGTCTATGCAGAAAACCGTATTGGCCGGCGCATCAGCGTCAAATGTCACTGAACCACCATACTCAGACCTGAGCACTGCCTTCGGGCCCTTAACCAATTCCTCACAATTGCGTGGGAGCATGGGGGGTGTGATGGGTGCCGAAGAATCAGTCGTCGTGGTGGTGGAGGATGATCCCAACATCGCGGGGCTGGTGGACATGTACCTGCGCCAGGACGGATTCCGGGTGTATCAGGCGGCTGACGGAGCCACCGGGCTGGAACGCATCGAACAGCACCGGCCCAAGCTGGTGATCCTCGACATCGGGCTGCCCGGCGACCTCGACGGCATCCAGATTTGCCGCGAACTGCGGGCTGCCTCCGACCTGCCCATCATCATGCTCACCGCCCGCGATAGCGAGATCGACCGGATTCTGGGCTTGGAACTGGGGGCCGACGACTATGTGACCAAGCCGTTCTCACCCCGGGAGTTGGTGGCCCGGGTGCGGGCCGTGCTGCGGCGCACCGACGGTGCGGGCCGGGCCGATCTGCCGCCGATCCTCGATGTCGGGGAGGTGGAGGTGGACACCGCCCGCCGAGAGGTGCGGCTGGGCGGCGATCCGGTGGCCCTCACTGTCCGGGAGTTCGACCTGCTCCAATATCTAGCCGAGAACCGGGGCTTGGCCCTCAGCCGCCGCCAACTGCTCGACGGGGTGTGGGGCTACGACTGGGTGGGCGACGAGCGCACCGTGGACGTCCATGTGCTCCAACTCCGCAAGAAGCTGGGCGACGCCCTCAACCTCGCCACCGTGCGGGGCGTGGGCTACCGGCTGGACTGAGGGATCGGACATGCGGCGACGGCTCACGATTGCGGTGTTGGGAACGGTGGTGGTCTCGCTGCTGCTGGCCGGCATCGTCTCCCTGGCCCTGGTTCGGCGGGCCGACCGCCAGGCCACCCAGCGGGCACTGGAACAGGAGGCCAGCGTGCTGGCCGGGTTGATGGAGACGATCCCCTTCGACGAGAGGGGCCGCAATCCCCGCCTGCTCCGGGCCGCAGCCGAGCTGAAGCGCAATGACGTGACCGTCCTGCTCCTCAAAGACGACGCCGCGTTCGGGGCGTTCCCCGAAAAGGTGCTCCCCAGAGACCTCCACCCCCTGGCCCGGGGAAATGTGAAGACGATCAGCGGCATCAAGGGATCCACGGCATGGGCCGCCGCGATCGGAACCCGCCCCGGCCAGGTGTCCACTGCGGTGGTGCTGACCGACGACGCCGACCAGTTCATCGGCGATGTCCTGCGCTGGCTGGTTGTGTCGGCCGCGATCTCGCTGGCCCTCGGCGCGGTGGTGGCCGCGGTGCTGAGCCGGCGGCTAGCCGCACCGATGCGACAGGCCCGAGATGCCACCCGCCTCATCGCCGAAGGCGATCTGAGCGCCCGGGTCCCGGTGGGCGAACGCCGCCGCGATGAGATCGGCGACCTGTCGGCCTCGATCAACGAGATGGCCGAATCGCTCGAGCGGTCCCAGAGCCTGGAACGCCAGTTCTTGATGTCCATCTCCCACGACCTGCGCACCCCGCTCACGTCGATCAGGGGCTACGGAGAGGCCATCGCCGACGGCACCGCCGACGATCAGCAACAGGCCGCCGAGGTGATCGTCTCGGAGGCCGAACGGCTAGAGCGACTGGTGAGCGACCTGCTCGACCTGGCCCGGCTGGACGCCCGGGAGTTCACCCTTGAGCATCGGCCGGTGGAGGTGGGAGTGGTGGCCGAAGAGGTGGGCGCGGGATTCGCCCCTCGCGCCGCGGACCGGGGGGTGGAGCTGCGGGTGGGCGGCCCCGGCGAGGCCTCGGGGCATCCCGTCACCGCCTGGTGCGATCCGGGGCGATTGGCCCAGGTGATCGCCAACCTGGTGCAGAACGCGCTCAAGTTCGCCGATTCGCTGGTGGAGCTGGAGTACCGGTCGGCCCGCCGGGACAGCGAGGACTGGGCTGTCATCACCGTGGCCGACGACGGCCCCGGCATCAGCCCCGACGACCGGCCCCACCTGTTCGAGCGCCTGTACGTGGCCCGGCACACGCCGCAGCCCAAAGAAGCGGGCTCGGGCCTGGGCCTGGCCATCGTGGCCGAGCTGACCGAGGCCATGGGAGGCCGAGTGGGCGTGGACGCCCGCTATCCGACCGGAACCCGATTCACCGTGGAACTGCCCGCAACCGAGCCTCCCTCGGCGAAGCCTTAGCGCGGTCTTGACCTGGGCCTAACCGTTCGCTCATACGGGGCCAAGAAGCTGAACCCGCTCAGCTACCTTTCAGAAAGGCGGAGAACATGAGCCCCGAACAAACCAACGACTACCCGGACAGCACCGGACAACCCGGTGCCGGAACCCCCAGAAGGGGGGCGAAAAAGTGGTTCGCGGTCGGAGCAGCCGGTGTGGCGCTGGCCGTCGGCTCGCTGGCCGTCTCCATGCTCTCCCCGCTCGGCTCGGCCGGCGCTCAGGAGGCCGAGGCTGCTGGCGTCGAATCGACAGCGAAAGCCGAAGGCTCGACTGTCGACAGCGACAAGAAGCCCGAGAAGGACTGCGACGGCAAGCGCAAGAGCCGCGGCAACTTCAAGGGCGATGGCAGCAAGCTCGCCGTGCTGGCTGAGGCTCTGGGCATGACCACCGATGAGGTGGCCGAGGCCCTGCGAGGCGGCCAGACCTTGGCCGACCTGGCCGGCGACAAGGCCGACGATGTCATTGCCGCCCTCGTGGGTCACGCCACCGAACAGATTCAGGCCAAAGTTGCCGACGGGTCGCTGGATCAGGATAAGGCCGACGAGATGATCGCCGGCCTTGAGGAGAAGATCACCGCCTTCGTCAACGGTGAGCGCCCCGACGGTATCGAGCGCGGCGGCAAAGGGCGCTTCGGCTCCCGAGGCTTCCCCAAGAACGGCGCTTGGGCGTCCAAGTCCGCGAAGACCGCGGCCTAGACCCCAATCAGGTCAGCGGTGCCGAGGCCTCCTCGACCTCCTCTTCGGGGGCCGCCTCGGCCTCAACCTCGACCGCAGCGCTGATATCGGCCCCTCCGTCATCGCCGTCCTCGATCTCGACATCGGGGGCGGCGGTGGCGGTTTCTTCGGTTCCGGAGTAGTACTGAGCCCAGGCCTCGTCCTCGTCGGCGGCCACATCGTCGGTGGCCGCGCCGATGTAGTTGCCCTCGGCGTCGTAGGCGTGCTCGCCGAAGTGCTCTTGGAACTCGGCGGACACCACACCGCCCTCGGCAGCCTGCTTGATCGACAGGCTGATGCGGCGCCGGTTGATGTCGAGGTCGATGATCTTCACCCACAGCTCCTCGCCGGGGGTCACCACCTGCTCGGGCAGGTCGATGTGGTGGGATGAGATCTCCGAGATGTGGACCAAGCCCTCGATGCTCTCGCCCACCTGCACGAAGGCCCCGAACGGCACCAGCTTGGTGACCCGTCCGTACACCAGCTCGCCCACCTGGTGGCTGGAGGCGAACTCCTGCCAGGGGTCCTGCTGGGTGGCCTTCAGCGACAGGCTGATGCGCTCCCGGTCGAGGTCCACTTCCAAAACCTGCACCTCGATCTCGTCGCCCACCTGCACCACCGCGCTGGGATGGTCCACATGCTTCCACGACAGCTCGGACACGTGGACCAGGCCGTCCATACCGCCCAGGTCGACGAACGCCCCGAAGTTCACCACCGACGACACCACACCGCTGCGGCGCTCGCCCGGCTTGAGATTGTCCAAGAAGGCCTCGCGCTGCTCCTTCTCGGTCTCCTCCAGCCAGGCCCGGCGGGACAGCACCACGTTGTTGCGGTTCTTGTCGAGCTCGATGATCTTGGCCTCCAGGGTCTGGCCGATGTAGGGCTGGAGGTCTCGCACCCGGCGCAGCTCCACCAGCGAGGCGGGAAGGAAGCCCCGCAGGCCGATGTCAACGATCAGGCCGCCCTTGACCACCTCGATGACCGGACCCGAAACCGTGCCCTCGTTCTCCTTGACATCCTCGATGTTGCCCCACGCCCGCTCGTACTGGGCCCGCTTCTTGGACAGGATGAGGTGGCCGTCCTTGTCCTCCTTCTGGAGCACGAGGGCCTCGATCTCCTCGCCGAGGGTGACGATCTCGCCGGGATCGGTCACATTGCGGATGGACAGCTCCCGGTTGGGGATGATCCCTTCCGACTTGTAGCCGATGTCCAACAGCACCTCGTCGCGGTCCACCTTCACCACTTTGCCGGAGACGATCTGGCCGTCCTCCACCTGGACCATGGTGGCGGTGTAGGCATCGTCCAAGAACTGGTCTTCGATGTCCTGGTCGGTGATCTGGCGGGGAACGTAGTTGCCCTCGGCGTCAAATGTCCCCATCCCGTCGGGGGGGTCGAGCACAGCCGTTGCGGCGGGCGGGGCGGGCGGGGTGGATGGGGCGGTATCGAGGTCGGACACGTTGAGTTGAGCCTCACAGGAGGGAGTGGATGGGACAATGGGCGCGGCGCAGCAGCCTGAACCGGCCCGCCGATGCTAACAGCCCGCTCCGCGACGGGCTACTTGCTCACGGGCTGCTCACTGGCAGGCTGCTCGGCGGGCTACTTGGCGTCGGCCCAGGTGCGCCCCGACGAGAGGTGTACCTCGAGGGGAACCCTCAGGCCGTAGGCCCCGGCCATGGTGTCCACGGTGAGCTCGGCCACGCCGTCGTGCTCGCCCTCAGGCACCTCCAAGATCACCTCGTCGTGTACCTGGAGGATGATGCGGCTGGCGAGCCCCCGGTCTTGGAGGGCGTGGTCGAGCCGCACCAGGGCCACCTTGAAGATGTCGGCGGCCAAGCCCTGGATGCCGGCGTTCATGGCCTGGCGCTCGGCCGCCTGTCGAAGCCGGAAGTTGGAGGAGCTGATCTCGGGAATCCGCCGCCGGCGACCGAACAGAGTCTCGGTGTAGCCCCGGGCCCGGGCCTCGGCCACCGTTTGATCCATGTACTCCCGCAGGGCGGGGAATGCCCCGAAGTAGGCTTCGAGGATCACCGCGGCCTCGCCGGTGGGGATGTTCAGCCGCTGGCCCAGGCCGTAGGCCTCCATGCCATAGGCCAAGCCGTAGGACACCATCTTGGCCGTGGACCGCTCCTCGATGCCCACCGCGTCGGGTTCGATGCCGAACACCTGGGCGGCAACGGAGGTGTGTACGTCCTGACCGGACTCGAAGGCCTGGATCAACCCGGGATCCTCGGCCAGATGGGCGATGCAGCGCAGCTCGATCTGGTTGTAGTCGGCCACCAGCAGCGCGCAGCCGTCGGCCGCCACGAACACCTCCCGGAACACCCGACCGGTCTCGGTGCGGACCGGGATGTTGTGCAGGTTGGGGGCGTCGGAGCTGAGCCGCCCGGTGCGGGCCACCGTCTGGTTGAACGTGGCCCGAATGCGGTTGTCGGGCTCGAGCTCTATCGCGGCCACCAGGCCCTCGCCGTAGGTGGAGCGCAGCTTCTCCACCTCCCGGTAGTCCAGCAGCGCGTCCACCACCGGATGCTCGCCCCGCAGCTTCTCCAGGGTGGCGGCGTCGGTGGAGTAGGCCCCGGTCCTGGTCTTCTTCTGCGGGGGAAGGCCCAGTTTGTCGAACAACAGCTCGCCCACCTGCTTGGAGGAGTTCACGTTGAAGCTCCCCTCCCCCGCGGCCTCGAGCACCAGCGCCCGAAGCCGCTCGGCCTCGGCCACCAGCTGGTCGCGCAAGGCGGTCAGGCCCTCCACGTCCACCCCGATGCCCACGTGCTCCATGCGGGCCAGCACCCGGACCAGGGGCACTTCCATGTCGTCGTTGAGGTCGCGCAGGCCCTGGGCATCCAAGGCCTCCAGCAGGGGCGCGACCAGGTGGGCCACAGCCAGGGCCTCGAGTCCGGCCTGCATCGACGGCTCTGCCTGGTCGCCGGAATCGTCGTCGAACAGCCGGCCCTCATCGGGCTGATCGGAGCTGGAAAGCTCCAACGCCGTGTGAGTCCGCATCAGGTCGCCCAGCTCATAGCGCCCGCTGGCCGGGTCGAGCAGATAGGCGGCGATCCGGGTGTCCAAGACCAGCCCGGCGGCATCGACCCCCCTGGCCAGCAGCCACAGGGTAAGCGGTTTGGCGTCGTGGGCGATGAAGCGGTTGCCCCCGCCGAAGAACTCGGCGAGCGCGCTGCGTGCCGATGATTCCAGCAGGTCGACCGGCAGCCACACAGCCTTGCCGGCTTCGAGGTCGGCCGAGAAGGCCAGGCCCAGCAACCGGCAGCGGTGGGGCTGGCGTGGATCGAGGGGATCGCCCCAGGCTGCGGCCAGGGCCACCGGTTCCTCGCTGGCGGCCAGCCCCTCGAGCGCGTCGGCCGCCGCCTCTGGGGTTGGCACCGCTTCAACGGTCGCCTCCAGTACCCCGGCACCGGCGTCAGCACCGCCCAGATCGACGTCCAGCACATCGGCCACGAATTCGCCGAACCTCCTGAACTCCAAAAAGTCGAACAGCTCCTTGACCTCGGCGGCATCGGGCTGGCCGACGTCCAGGTCGTCCACACCCACCGCCAGGGGGACGTCCCGGAGCAGCTCCATCAACTCCAGGTTCATCTTCACCCGGTCTTCGGCCGCGCCGAGGTTCTGCTGAAGCTTGGGAGTCTGGTCGTCCACATGCTGATACAGCTCTTCGATGCTGCCGTAGGCGTTGATGAGCTTGGCCGCGGTCTTCTCCCCCACCCCGTCGACGCCGGGCAGGTTGTCCGACGGATCGCCCCGCAGGGCGGCATAGGCCACGTAGTCGGCCGGCTTCACCCCGGTGCGCTCCTCGATGCCGGCCTCGTCGTAGAGGGCGTAGTCGGACACCCCCCGCTTGTTGTACAGCACCCGCACGTGGGGATCCTCCACCAGCTGGTAGGCGTCCCGGTCGCCGGTCACCACGACCACGTCCTCGCCCCGGTCGCGGGCCTGGGTGGCCAGCGTGGCGATCACATCGTCGGCCTCCACCCCGGCGTGGTCCACCGCGGTTATCTGGAGAGTGTCCACCAGCTTGCGGACAAGCCCCATCTGCTGTCGGAGGGTGTCGGGGGTCTCCCGGCGGTTGGCCTTGTAGCTGGAGATCCGCTCGTGGCGGAAGGTGGGCTCCGGCCGGTCGAAGGCCACCGCTACCCGGTCGGGGCGATGGTCGCGCAGCAGGGTCAACAGCATCATGGTGAAGCCGTACACCGCGTTGGTCACCTGGCCGCTGGCGGTGATCATGTCCTCGGGCAACGCGAAAAAGGCCCGATAGGCCAGCGAATTCCCGTCCACCAACATGACGGTGCCCGTGTTTTGGGCGGCGGTGCCCTGTTCAGCCATCTTCGGACTCCCCGCTCAGTGTCTTCAGCTGCTCGTCGCCCATCTCGACGATCTCGGCGGCCACCTCGGCCATCGGCCGGCGCTCGCTCATGGCCTGGTGCTGGATGTGGTGGTAGGCATCGGCCTCCGACATGGCGACCACGTCCATGAGCCGCCCCTTGGCCCGGTCGATGGCCTTGCGGGCTTCCAACCGGGCTTCGGCCCGCTCCACCTGGTGGTTGAGCGCCACCAGCTCCCGGAACCGCACCAGGGCCACCTCCACGGCGGGCACCAGCTCGGCCCGCTCGAACGGCTTGACCAAGTAGGCCAGCGCCCCGGCGTCGGCGGCCCGGGCGATCAGATCACGTTGGCTGAACGCAGTGAGCAGCAGCACCGCGCACAGCCGCTCGTCGCGGATCTGGGCCGCGGCGGTGATCCCGTCGGTCCCCGGCATCTTCACGTCCAAGATGGCCACGTCGGGGCGCTTGTCCCGCACCAACTCCAGCACTTGGTCGCCCCGGCTGGTCTCCCCCACCACCAGATAGCCCTCCTCCTCCAGGGTCTCCCGCAAATCCAGGCGGATGATGGCCTCGTCCTCGGCCAGCACGATCCGAACCGGCTCGGCCGTGGCGATGGCCCCAGGCGGGGCCGAGGGATCGGCGGATTGCGATGGCTCGGGCGGGGCCGACGGGTCAGACATCGGAGTAGAACCTGTCCAGCAGCTCGTCTTGTTGCTCTTCCAGGGTGCTGATCTCCTCCCGCAGCCGGGACCGGTGCCGGGCCATGGTCTCGGCCTGGCGGGCGGCATCGCGATGCTGGCGCTCGGCGGCAGGAGTCTCCGAGACCAGCGCCCGCAGTCGGGCGTCGTCAGCCAGATCCTCGAAATGGAGGCACTGCTCCTCGGCCACCTCCAAGTCGGCTCGCAGCCGCTTCAGCCGGTCGGCCAGATCGGCCAGACGCCGCTCTGCCCTGCTCTGGGTCACGAGCCGATGCTATTACCCGCCGCCCGAGCCGAACCGCACCGTGCCTTTCGCCCTGCTTCGGCTGTTCGGCGAAACCAGGGGTGCCGCTAGTCTCCTCGTTGCATACAAGCCCTACGGGAAGACGATCATGAGCGACGAGATTTTGGACAACGCCGTCAACGGGAAGGTCTGGGCCGACTTCTGCGACAACTTGAAGGAGGCCGGCCAAATCATCCTCGACAACAGCACTGATGACCTCGACCGGCTGGAGGGCTTCCGCTACCTGAGCCGCCTCACCCGAGGAGAGCTCGGCCGCCTCGAGAACCACGGCCCCGCCCACACTCAAATCCTGCCCATCCCCCACAATGTGAAGATCGGCTGCGACAATCCCGATGCCCTCTATCAAGGCGTCGCCATCAGCGGCGCTTTCGACTACCGCATCCGCGGGCCGCGGGGCACGGTCAACTACTTGAGCCTGAACGCGCTCTCGGGCAGCTTCGGGCTCGGAGGGGCGCCCCCCGGACGGCAGGGCACGCTGGCCTTCAACGATCCTCAGCCCGGCGAGTTGGTCGATGTGATCGCCAGTGTCAGCGAACCCGAGCACCTCGAGCCTGGACAGCGGTGGCTCCAGACGGGACCGGAGACCAATCAGATCGTCATCCGCAACTTCTACCTCGACCGCACCGCCGAGCGGCCCTCCGAGCTTCATATCGAGTGCCTCAACGGCCCGGCTGGCACGCCTCCGCCGCTGAGCGCGCAGCGCCTGACCCACAGCCTGGCCCGGGCCGCGCTGGGGGTTCACGGCATCGCACGGCGGTTCGTCGAATGGCTGGACATGTTCCAAGAGCGCCCCAACACGCTCGAGTTCCTTCCCAAGCGGGACGGTCCCGGCGGGTGGGGCGACCCCACCCAGATGTTCCGCCACGGCTACTGGACGCTCGAGCCCGACCAAGCCCTGGTGATCGACGTGCCGCCCATCGACGCCTACTACTGGAACTTCCAGCTCAACAACATCTGGGAGGAGTCGCTTGACTACGACTGGCTCCAGGTGACCGTCAACAAGCACAGCGCGGCGTACGAGCCCGACGGCACGGCCCGCATCATCGTCGCCGACGAGAACCCCGGCTTCGCCAACTGGATCGACACCAACCACCGCCGCCACGGCACCATGGGCCTGCGCTACAACCAAGTGGTGGAGGACATCCCGCCGACGCTGCGGGTCATGCCCGTCGCCAACCTGCCCAGCCTGCGCTAAGCCCGCATCGCCAATTCACCGTGCTGCCACCAGATCGATGATTCCGATGGACGGGCGGACGCCGAAACGGAGCTGGGGGGCGTTACCGCGCTCTCGTCCCACGCCGGTGGACACGTAGACCGAGGTTCCGTGGAGCTCATGGAGCCCTCCAGCGGCGACATGCCTGGGCACCAGGGATGCGGTGATGGGAGGGCCGAAGAACGGTATGGCGACCTGCCCGCCGTGGGTATGGCCCGAGACGAGCAGGTCCACAGTTCTTCCCTCAATGAGCCTGATCGCGTCTGGCTCGTGGGCCAGCAGGATCAGCACGCCGGGGAGATCATCTTCGACAAGCCGGTCGGCAACCTCCCATGCCGCAGGCTCATAGTCACGGCCATCCAGCGATACCCCGGCGAGATGGATCAGGTTGCCGTTGAGCTCGAAGGTGTCGATCTCGTTGTCAAGAACTCTGGCCCCAGTACCACGGGTTATCCGCCAGAGGTCGGCGACGGTGTCGGAATGGCCATTCACCAGATAGACGATGGGTACCGCATCAACCAGTCGCTCAACGAGCCGAGTGAATTCCGGGACCCGCACATCGAATTGACCAGATTTGATCTGATGCACATCCCCCGGGAACACAACGACGTCAGGCTCCAAGGCGATTAGGCGGTCAATCGCCTCATTCTCATAGTCGCCAATTGAGGTGGTCTGAAGATCGGCCACGACGCCGATCCGGATGTCCTCGCTGATTCTGTCGACCGCCAGCTCCGCGGCGTCCACCCGCAGCCAAAACGGCTCTATATGGGTGGCATAGACGCCAACCGGGATGGCCGTGAAAGAAGCGATGCAAAGGGCGAGGATGGTCGGCGGGATTGGGCTGGCGAAAGCCAGCACCACCGCCCCAGCCAATGGCAGTCCGACGCCAAGCACCAGGTAGACGACGTGGAGGACCATGAAGGCATCTGATCCGGTGAAGAGCAGTGCAATCGCGGCCAAAACAAGTGTGCAGCCAACGCCAATTCCCAAAGTACCCAGAACAATCCAGATGGCGTGGACACCCCGATTGATCCAATAGACCGAAGCCGTACCCGCCGCCGCCCCCACAATCACCGCGGCCGCTATCACGTAGTAATTCACTTTGTGGTCCTCAGGAGATTTGTCTGCGCCCCCCTGTGGACCCGCCCGCAACCGGGATTGTATGACCCCATAACCTCAATTACTGGTCAGGTCGCTCTCCTTAGGGTAGGACTGGCGAGAACAAGCGCATTGTCGGGGAATGGCACCAGGATTACGCTTCGCGTATGAGTCCGGACCCCGACCACGACGTTTTGGGTATCTCTGGAGCGGACACGCCTATTCCGGAGAGAAAGAAGAAGATCAAGACCAAGGACTACGAACGCGAGCTGTCTCGACTCCAAGAGGAGTTGGTGCGGTTGCAGCGCTGGATCCGCCACAAGGGACTCAAGGTGGTGGTCATCTTCGAGGGGCGCGACGCGGCCGGCAAGGGCGGCGTGATCAAGCGGATCGCCGAGCGGACGAACCCCCGGGTGGTGCGGGTGGTGGCACTGGGCAAGCCCAGCGACCGCGACAAGAAGCAGTGGTGGTTCCAGCGCTATGTGGCCGAGCTGCCCGCCGCCGGCGAGATGATCCTGTTTGATCGCAGTTGGTACAACCGGGGGGTGGTGGAGCCGGTCATGGGGTTCTGCACCGACGAGGAGTACCGGGAGTTTCTGCGATCGTGCCCGGAGTTCGAGCGCATGCTGGTGCGGTCGGGGATCATCCTGATCAAGTACTGGTTCTCGGTGAGCGATGAGGAGCAGGAGCGCCGGTTCCACAACCGGATCAACGATCCGATGCGGCGCTGGAAGCTCTCGCCGATCGACATCGAGGGCCGAACCCGGTGGGTGGAGTTCTCCAAGGCCAAAGACACGCTCTTCGCCCACACCGACATCAAGCAAGCCCCGTGGTACGTGGTGAACGCCGACTCCAAGAAGGCAGCCCGGCTGAACTGCATCTCGCACCTCTTGTCGATGATCCCCTACGAAGAGGTCCCCTGGGAGGAAGTCGAACTCCCCGACCGCCAAGAGAGAACCGGCTACGTGCGCCCCCCCTTGTCGGATCAAACGTTCGTCCCCGAGGTTTACTGAACAACCCCTCCGGCCACTGGCCGCCACATGGAGCGCTCCCTTTGGAGTGGGTCGGAGGCCACGATCGGGATGTCATCGAGGACCATCGTCATACGCTCATCGAGTTCGTAGCGGGGCCAGACACCGAGCTCGGTAGTTGATGGGTCGCCGCTGCGGGCAAAGGCGGCCCAGGCGGACCGCATGCCCCGGCCTAGCGATTCGGCGGCTTCATCCGCGCCGATGAACTCGCGCCAACCGTCGACGTGGAAGCTGTCGAGCACGAAGGGCAGATCGATGGCGTGAAACGCCCCCTTGTCCGGATCAGCCTGGGAGCACCACCGGAAGTCGTACATGTAGGTGCGGGTCCCGGACCCGGCTCGAAAGTCAGCGATCCGCTGAATGGGCTCCCGCATGGAGACGTCGGTGTTGATGGCAGTGAGAATGTCGCTGTCCGTAGTCCAGGCAGTGCCCTCGGCGGCCTGGCGATACTCCCCCACCACCGCTTCCACGTCGCTTGCCGACGGCTCGGCTCCGGTCCTCTCAGCGATATGGCCGCTCACCATGTGATGGAGGATTTGCTCGGAATTCTCGGCGGGCAGTTCCTGCTGGAACAAGCGCAGTTCGTGGGCTGTTCCCCCTAGCAGCACATCGATATCGGTCGCGGTCCTTGTTTGAAGCAATTCCGCCGGTGGTGCCGGTATGAGGGTTCCATCGACAACCGGGTGAAACGGCATCGCCCCTGCTTCAGCGAACATCTCCATAGCGGTCTGAACTTGGGCTGCAACCACCGCCTCTGGATCCAGTTGCCGCAACTCTGCAACATCGCTCACGCCTGCGTTGTCCATGAAGCAACGGGCGACTTTGGCGGCAACTTTGGGCGACTGGGTCATTTCGACGCCGGGGCTCTGCATGATGGCCTGCCGCAACATCGACGAGATGCCAGGAGAGCCGAGCAGGTGCAGGATCGACCCGGCCCCCGCCGACTCGCCGAATGCGGTCAGGGTCGCCGGATCGCCACCGAAGCGATCCGCATTCGCTGCCACCCATTCCAGGCCGAGCCGCACATCGTGCAGACCGCAGTTGGCCATGGCGCTCTCCCCGCCCGGCATTTGGCGCAGGTCCATGAACCCCAGCGCCCCCACCCGGTAGTTCACCGAGGCCACTACCACCTGCTGCTCGGCTGCCAGCCTCGCCCCGTTGTAGAGGGCAAACGAGCTTCCCCCCGTCAAGAACGCCCCGCCGTAGATCCACACCATCACCGGCAGCCCCGCCTCGGCCCCCGGCGGCACCCAGACGTTGAGAGTCAAGCAGCCTTCCGACACCGAAGCCGTGCTCGTCCCCGGAATAGCCCCGGCGTACGGGCCGTCGACACTCTGAATCGGATCAGGTCCGAACGCACTGGCGTCAAGCACGCCACTCCACGGCTCAACCGTCTCAGGAGCACAGAACCTCTGCTCCCCCACCGGCGGCTTCCCATACGGAATCCCCAAGAACTGCCGAACCGCCCCATAGGGAGTGTCAACAACCCGACACCGGACCGCCCCATGCGTCGTCTCGACAACTTTGCCCGCATCCGATTCCTGCTGTGCCATGAGATCCCTATGGTCGTCGTCCCCTAGCCGCTAGCTTGGCACCTAGGCGATGAACCAGGCATAGGGAAGGCCCCGCCAATAGGGTGGCCCTGTGACCGTGTCCTTCGGAGAACGGCTGGCGAGAAGAATCTCACAGCACGGCCCGTTGTGTGTCGGGCTCGACCCAAGCCGCGAGGTTCTGGAGGCGTGGGGCCAGCCGCAGACGGCTGTCGGGCTGGAGCGTTTCATGGCCGACGCGATCGACCGGATTCCTGGCCCATTGGCTGCGGTCAAACCACAGGCCGCCTTCTTCGAACGCTTCGGGACCGCCGGGTGGCGGGTGTTGGAGGAGTCGGTCGCCGAGCTGCGCCACCGCGGTTTCCTGGTGATTCTCGATGCCAAGCGCAGCGACATCGGATCATCGGTTGAGGGGTATGCCGCGGCTTATTTCGGCGACGGCCCCTTGCGGGTGGATGCCCTGACGGCAAGTCCTTACCTCGGGGTCTCGGCGCTGACCCCGCTGTTCGAGTCGGCAGCCCAGGTGGGTAGCGGCGTCTTCGTGCTGTGCCGCACGTCCAACCCCGAAGGGCGGGCAATCCAAGACCACGGCCCAGTCGATGGCCAGCTGCTATGGGAAGACGTGCAGGACGCGGTGGCGGCCCTGAACCCCGGCCCTGGTCTCGGCGCCATCGGACTGGTGATGGGGGCAACGCTCACCGACCGACTGGAACGCTTCGAAAAGCACAACGGCCCGCTCCTGGCCCCGGGATTCGGCAGCCAGGGAGCCACGGCTGATGACTACGGCAAGCTCTTCGGCTCCGTCGCCGACCGGACTCTGGCCAGCTACTCCCGCTCGCTGCTCATGGGCGGACCCGACAAGTTCGCCCCCACCCTGCTCAGCGAAGCCCAAGCCCTCCGCAATGCGATGAATGGCGGGAGCGAACCGCCCCAGGTCTGAGCTTGGACTATTGCTCAGTCGGGTCGCCGGCGGGGTTGACGTGGACGGTGACGATCTCGAGTTCGTGGTACTGCTGGTGGAGCACAGAGGCCGCGTAGTGCTGTAGGAGCCGCAACGAGACATCGCGCTCGACGGGTCGGTCTGCTGTCGGCTCGTCGAGCACAGCCAGGCGGTCCTCGATGTTCTCCCCCTGGGCCGCAGCCACAAACTCAAGCAGAGCCCGTCCGTCCTGCTTGCTGGCGGTGACGCGCAGCTCGCGCTCGGTGGCGGCTTCGCCGGCCTGCTCGGCCTCGAGCAGCGTCGCCAGCGTCTCCTCGGCCACCGCGTCGAGCCGCTGCGACATGGATGTCCCCCAACCGTGGCGCGTTGCAAAGGCATCGAGGAACTCCTGGATGCGGGGGAGCTCCGACAGCGCAAGGTTGGTGCGCAGTCGCTGGCGGCGGGATTGGGTGGCCTCGGTGAACAGCGTCAGCACGATGGCCACGAGGCCGCCCGAGGTCATCCCGTTCTCCAAGAAGCCACCGGCGAAACCCTCCAGGTATTCCGGGAAGATCAGGCTGTTCTGGAATCCCACGCCGAGCCAGAAGGCGACCCCAGCGATCAGACCCTTGCGGTAGTCCGCAGCCTCTTCGGAGACGATCCTCATGCCGACCACGAACAGCAGCGCCATCAGAACGGTGACATAGGCAGCGACGACGGCGTCGGGGATGGCGAGCACCAACGCCAAGAACTTGGGCAAGAACGCCAACATGATGAATATGACGCCGATGGCCACCCCCACGCGGCGAGCCGCGACACCGGTCAGCTCGGTGATCGAGACGCTCGATGAGTAGGTCGTGTTTGGCACCGTGCCGGCCACCCCCGACAGCAAGTTGCCGGTGCCGTCGGCGGCCACTGCTCCCTGCACGACGCGGTAGTCCACCGCTCGCCGCTTGCGCCACGACACCCGCTGGATGGCCACGGAGTCGCCAATCGTCTCGACCGCGCCGATAACCGTGACGATCACAAAAGCGGGCAGGAGGCTCCAGAACGCCGAGCCGAACGAGGTGTCGAAGCCCGGCCATCCGCTGTCGGGCACACCGACCCAGGCGGCATCGACCACCTGATCGAGGTCGTAAAGCCCGAATGCGGCGGCCACGATCGAGCCGGCCACCACGCCGATGACCGGCGCCCACAGGCGCAGGCTGCCGGAAGACTTCAGCGCGATCACGATGACCAAAAGAATGGTGACCAGGGCGCTCGTCGGCGCGCTCCAATCGGACTTGCCTTCCGGCGAAGCACTCACCATGTCGAAGATGAGCGGCATCACGGTCACCGCAATGAGCATCAGCACAGTGCCGGCCACCACCGGCGTGACCAGTCGCCGGAACAGCGAAAGCCTTGCGGCGAGCAAGAACTGGAACAGCGACGACGCCACCACGAGCACGGCCAGCAAGCCAGGGCCACCCTGAACCAGCGCCGCCACGCACACCGCGATGAACGCGCCCGACGTCCCCATGAGCAGCACATACCCCGCGCCGATGCGCCCAAGCCGAACCGCCTGAAGGATCGTGCTGATGCCGCTGACTATCGCCGCCGCAAACACCGCCCATGTCAGATACGAGTCGCTTCCACCCGCAGCCCGGATGACAATCGCCGGCGTCAGCACAATGCCCGCGATGGTCAACACCGCAAACTGGACACCCATCCCCGCAGTCAGCGCAACCGGCGGCCTATCGTCCGGCTCAAACCGAATGTGACGCTGCCCCGCAGCGGCATTGTCTGCCACCGCGCCACTCTTGTGAGGCCGGGCCGCAGTGTCAAGTCTCCGAATCACCAGCGGATTCCCAACTTCCACCATGCGGGCCAGACTTGTCAACGAAGCACAGATACAACAGTCCCCCCTACGCGTCCGTGCCCCGCCAGAGGCGGGGCACGTTCTGCTTTGTCGGCAGAGGAGCAAGCTCACGGAACCAAATAAGTGCAGTCCTCTCCGCCAAGAGCATCCTACACCTGGGCTTCCTCCCTAATCGTGGAGACTTACAGCGAACGAGCCGCATGGTCAATGCTGAATGAAGCGCTATCAGCCGGAACCTGAATCTCCATTCCCAGCAGTCAGCGCCATCACTTCGGATTCCACGTAGCGCTTGAATGCTTCGGCAGTTGTGAAGTGCCGGAAACCGTGGTCGTTCGCAACCTGGAGAGTCTCAGGGCCTTCATCGAGCAGTAGGGCCACCGGGTCGCTGAGACCCTCCTGAATGCCATTCGGCCAAGCGAGGTCGAGGATTGCCAGAGGATCGCCAGATTCCGGGGAGGACAGTTCGTGTTCGATGATCCCAGCAGGGAGCCCTTGCTCGCTCAACCATTGGTTGATGGCGTTGAGGATGGCTTCTTCCTCGGCGTCTTCGATTCCGCCAGGAACAGTCGCCGCCTCAGAATCTGTGACTTCTGCGAAATCAGAGGGAGCGTCCAACGAAGCGCCATGGAGAAGCTCTTCAATGAGCTCGTTCGCAGCCTTGGCGAGAAGCCGTTGGCGCTCCTCAAGGAACTGAAGGTAGTTCTCCGTTTCCCAAAGTTCCCTGTCCATGGGAATCCACTGGGAGGCGAGCGCGCCGGGATGCTTCTGTTCGACCTCCAAGAAATACTCGGAGGGTGGTCTAGCACCGATCTGGAGGTTTGTGTCTTTCGTCAGGAAGCAGAAGTTGGCCACGGCGCTTACCTGCGGCCTCTTGAACTCCTTCTTGTACAGCAGCGACTTCGGAAATATGTGGTGTACCTCAAGGGCGTTCATCTTGCCCAGCAGCGTGCTCTTGAGAGCCAGGCCCGTACCCCAGTCCTCTGCTTCCCCGACACGCGTCAGGGCATACAGCACCGGGTAGAAGCGAGCTCCGAGGCTCCAGCCGCGGAAGTGGGCAGGTTCTACGCGAAGGCTTCCATGCCACAGCCGCAGTTGCTCGAAGAGTCGATCAGTTCCGTGCTCCTTTTCTGTGATCGCCTCAAAGTCGGCGTCAAGAGTGCTTTCGGTCGATCCCGAGAAGCGTCCCCACATGGCGCTCTGGAAGTACCAGCAAAGCAAACGGTCCCGCTCCGCGGCGTCTTCGAGGTGTCCGCCGCGCTGGTCGATATACCTCGACATCACGGGCAAGGCGTAGCGTCCAAACAACACCCGATCGTGGTCAAGGCCTAGGCGACCAGCGATGAGGTTCAGGGCGAGATCGATAGACTTCTCGGCACGGTCGAGACCATCTTTGATCGAGCCTGTGGACGTATCGTGCAGGTGGACGAATCGGGCCTCTCCGGTGATGATGGCGTTCATGTTGCGCAACAGCCAGTCAAGGCTGAAGTGGTATCCGTTCTCTGCCCATCGCCCGAGAACAGACTGCATTCGCTCGCGGCCTTCGGGCCAGGAGCCGCAGATCTTGGCGAGAGCAAGATCGCCATGGGAGAGCTTTGTGCCTCCACTGTTGACCCGGTTGAAGATGTCAACGACGACCTCGACCGATTTGTCAGCACCGGTCACTTGCTCGACATGCAGCTCGATATCTCTAATGGCCAGGATGCTGTTGAGCCGGCCTATGTATTCGCCCTGGCCGGATGCGAGATCTGGGTGTTGGCTAATCCATGAGATGTACTCTCCCAGACCTGCGAGACCGTCACACATGAGGGTGGTGACATCGATCCATAGCGGGTCGTCCCTCATCAGCGTCGGCTGATAGAAGCGAAACTCTTCGGTCTTGATGTTGAAATAGAGACCGGTGAAGGATCTGGCGTTTCCGTCGAAGAACGCGGGTGGAGCTCCGCGGATGATGCCATACAGCGAAGTAATGCGCTGCTGGCCGTCAAGCAGAAGCTGGACCACTCCCTGGGAGAGTTCTTGCTCACCGCGAGACTGAGCACCATCTGAGGCCGTGACCCATACCAGCAAGCTGCCTACTGGATGCCGCCGATAGAGGGAATCCATCAGCCCACGCACCTGGTCCCGATTCCAGACATAGCCCCGCTGGAACTTCGGTAACGCAAACTGCCCACTGTCAATGTGGTCAAGGATGGTGGAGACCTTCATAGCCGTGGCCCATTGTGGCTCAGAAACCAGCGCACGGCATAGGTGACCTCGATAGATGCCCTCGCCGAAACCTAGACCGTCGCGAACCATTTTGTGGCCTGGCGCGGCTGTGGCCGGGGGCGTAGGGCTCGTTGTTGTGAGCGGTTCAGTCGAACAAGCTGATTCCCAGGTCTGGTGGCGGGGGTGGGGCGAATCGCTGGAGGTCAGGGGGTGCCAGGACGGTCTCTAGTTGGGCCATCTCGAATGCTTCTATGGCGAAGTACTCGACTGCTATGGACAACTGGGTGTGTCCCCATGCCTCCTCTATGAGGTCCAGCACCTCTTCGGCGTCGGCGAACCCGATCTCGTCTATGAGCATGGCGGCGTCGGGCAGGTCGCGATCGCGGCCTGCTGCAAGTTTCATCGCCAATAGAAAGTGCGGGCCGGGGCTCAAGATCTCCAATCGGCGGCCCCTGTAGATGGTCTCAAGCCTGGGCGCGAGGCGAGGCACTGAGATCTTCGCCGCGTCGTTCATCCACCCCTCGGCGAGCCCGCGGCTCCGGGCCACCGCTTCGGTCGCCCGGCGCAATTCGGGCGGAAAAGGCTCGGATATGACATCCACGTCGTTGGTCCGTCTGATGTCGTACTTGAAGACCATGACGGCACCGCCGCATGCGACCACGCTCACGGGCTCGCCTTCGCCCAACTCGGCATCAACCTCGTCAAACAACGCCGTGAGCCGCTCGGCATCGAAAAACTGCGAGTCAGCCCCGCTCATCGGGCTGCGAGCAGGTCGGCCTCAAAGAAAACGCCGTGGTCCGCGCAAACCGGCGGTGCCTGAGACACCACCCATTTTCCCCAATCCGAGCCGGCCGGACGCCCGGACATCGTCACCGGAGACTCCAAGCGCTGCGACCAAACCCATTCCGGGACACCGATACCGTCGCGCTCGCACAATCCGTGCACAACCGCGGCCACCAACGCCAGATCCCCTTCAGTACCGCCACGGGGAGCCACCCCGCCACACAGCATCTCCGCCCGGCGCTGCGGCTGGTCGTTCCAGTCCATGATGAACTGCACCACTGGCCGGAACCGCCCATGGCGAAATCGCCAATCATCCATGGCCTCGGGCAGATCCCGCACCGTCAACACCGAACGAGGACCCATGCTCCTATCCTACTCCCGCCACAAAACACCCCCTTAAACAAAACCCCCGGCCAAACCCCAACACTTCCGCCCGCAGGCAGAGACCATCGAACACGCCGCTCAGGGCAGGCGATTGATCGGCTCTGTAAAGGCGTTTCGCAGCTTTCCCAGCGTGTCCACTGCCCATTGCCTGTATTCGGGCCATCTGTCGCGTTGAGCGGGATCGGCAGGATCAAGGTAGACGGCGACCCGCCGCGACGCTCGTTCACCTTCAATCGGGTCCCATTCCAAGTCCAGATCGCACGACTCTTCGATGGCCTTGCGCATTTCGAGCAGCCTAGGGAACAGCAATTCTCCATCGGATACCAATACTTCGGCTACCAGCCGATAGCTCACCGCCCCGGTGGGATTGGAGAAAAACAGTCCATAGCGCACCCCTGATCTACCACTGGGAAGACGAATCCAACCCTTCGGGTGCTCCTTCTTGGCGTATGCATTTGTCCATCCCGGATGCGCTTCTCGAAATACGGGGATGAATTCGGCCCACCACTCTGCGTAGCGGGCACCCACCTCCGATACCGACTTCTGCGCGTGGCGTGCTGTGCGCGAGAAGTCGTCGGGCATGGCCACCACGCCTAAAGAGACGGCGGGCATCGAGTCGCCGATTCTGTAGACGCGGACTTCGATGCCGAAGAAGCCACTGTCCTCGTCAGAAATCGAGTTGAGCCAGTTCAGGGCAGAGCGGTGCTCGGGACGGATTCTCTCTGCGATCAGTACCGCCCAGTGCGCTTCAAGACCGGCGGCGTAGGTGATCAGCTTGCCCAGATGATCGTGATCGGTCCTGCCCAGCATGTTTTCGACCACCACGCGCCGGTCGGTGCCGGTATCGCGCAGCACCACGTCGGCGGAAAACGGGCCAACCGGAAACTCGGTCTGCTCCAGCTCCAAGTCCATCTGTAACACCTCGCCGAGCTGAGCAGGATTATCGGCCAGCCAGGGCGTGAAATCCTTCGCTTCGTCGGGCCACACCTCGTGCATATCGACTTCGGACAGCGTGCCGAGTCCCTTCATAGGGATTCCTCCTCGTCCCGTAGATCGGGGGAGTGTATCGCCAGACGCAGGCGCCCGTGTCACGTTGGTACATGATCGCTGAGCGAGCATCACGGGAAGAACCATCATCTGAGGACACCAATCCCAAACAAGAGCGCTCGAGACCAGCGAGACCCCTAGGGAATCCGGCCTCAGGAGCTGGGAGCCCAGTGGACCTCTCCGCTTGCTCGTGCTATTCGGCCACAAGTGAATTCAGTTACGGCTGCAGGAAGGCGACCATAGGAACTCGCGTTCGGCTAGTGACCTAAGTCGCGCACCTAGTTGGGTCGGGCGGTGAGGGGGCTTTCGATGATGCAGTGGACGTTGTCGCGGGCGATGAGGCGGCTGGCCTTGTGGCGACCGGATTGGTTGACCAGTGCGGGCTTGCTGAGCCTGCGGGCCGTGATGGTGATGCGGTGCCCTCTCAGGGCGTCGCCGATGTCAAACAGGGTGGTCGGCAACGTGGATGGCTCCCTGTTCTTGCAGTTCGTGGCAAATCTCGATGACCATCTCCAAGTCGATTCGCAGGCGTTCGGAGATGTCGGAGTAGTAGAGGGTCTCCCCCGTTTCGAATAGGGCGACAATCTCGGCTCGGGCCTCTTCGAGCGTGACCTCCCGCAAGACGATCACCTTCTCGGCCGAGTCCTCCTCCAAGCGAGCAACCCGCTCCTCAAGGGCGGTAACTCTGTCCTCCATCTGAGTCGCCACGAGATAGCATCCCTTTCAATGATTTTTGCGATGTTACATGATATTCAAAACAAGCGAGACCGTGCAACTCGGAAAGTGCCCGGGGAGGGACTCGAACCCTCACTCCCTTGCGGGAACCGGATTTTGAGTCCGGCGCGTCTACCAATTCCACCACCCGGGCGGGTGGCCAGTGCGGGGAGGCACGGGGGCCTCGGCGCGCTGGCTGGGGGAAGCGCAGTTTACCGGGGGCACGGCCTGGAAGCTTGCCCAATACTCAGCCGGAGGCCCGCCACGCCGTAGAGTGTTGAAACCCCGCTGTCGTCTGAGAGGTCTGACACCTGATGATCTGTTTCACCTATCCCGGCCAGGGATCCCAAAAGGCCGGCATGGGTTCGGCTTGGGTCGACCACCCCTCATGGGAGCTGGTGGCCGAGGCCTCTGAGGCAGCGGGGCGCGATGTGGCCCGGCTCCTGCTCGAAGCCGATGACGACGAGCTGCGCCACACCCGCAACTCCCAGCTCGCCACCTTCATGGTGTCGATGATCGCCCTCGACGCCGTGACCCGGGTGGGTATCGAGACCGCCGGCCACGCCGGACACAGCCTGGGCGAGTACTCCGCGCTGGTGGCGGCCGGGGTGGTGGACTTCCACGACGGCGTCCGCTTGGTGTCGGAGCGGGGCGAGGCCATGCAGGTGGCCGCCGAAGAACAAGACGGCACCATGGCCGCGGTCATGGGTCTCGATGACGACTTGGTGGAACAGGCCTGTGAGCAGGCCGACGGCGATGTGTGGGTGGGCAACTACAACGCCCCCGGCCAGGTGGTTATCGCCGGATCGCCCACGATGGTGGACGCAGCCGGGGCCATCGCCAAAGAACTCGGTGCCAAGCGGGTCATCGCCCTGCCGGTGGGGGGCGCCTTCCACACCCCGTTCATGGCGTCGGCCCGAGACCGGCTCAGCAAGGCGGTGGACAAGACCGATTTCCGGATGCCCGACCACCCGGTGTATGCCAACGTGGACGCCGCCGCCCACACCGCCGCCCACACCTGGATTGATCTGCTCAGCTCGCAACTGACCAGCCCGGTGCGCTGGCGCCAGTCGCTCCACAACATGTGCGACGACGGATTCACCACCTTCATCGAGCTGGGGCCGGGCGCGGTGCTCACCGGGACAGTCAAGCGCACCGCCAAGGAGTGCCAACCCCTCAAGGTGAATGCCCCCGCCGATATCGACGCGGTGCTTGAAGCCCTGGCCGGACCGCCCGTGGCCGCGGGCGGACCGCTGGAGGGCGAGGCCCTGTTCGCCACCGAGCGATTGGTGGTGAGCCCGGCCGCCGGAGTCTTCCAGCCCACCGAAGAGCAGTTGCTGGGCACAAGCGTCCCAGCCGGGCAACTTCTGGGGCATGTCGGCGACAGCGAAGTCCACACCCCTTGGGCCGGGGTAATCATGGGATTCTTGGCCGTGGACGGCGAGCGGGTCACCGCCAGCCAGCCCATCGCCTGGCTGCGGACCGGGTGAGGAAGCCAGTCAGATGAGGAGGGCGGCCATCACCGGCCTGGGTTCTGCGAGGGGCCACAACGTGATCACCAACCACGACCTGGCCGCCACCCTTGACACCAGCGACGAGTGGATCGTGGAACGGACCGGCATCCACGAGCGCCGCATCGGGGGCAGCTGCTTGGAACTGGGCGGCCAAGCGGCCAAGATCGCCATGAAACAGGCCGAGATCGATGCCACTGACCTCGACCTCATCATCTGCTCCACCTGCACTCCCGACCAGGTGTTCCCGGCGGTGTCCAACCGCATTCAAAACGAGCTGGGCGCATCCTGCGGAGCGTTCGACCTGAATGCCGCCTGCTCGGGCTTCACCTACGGCGTGTCGCTGGCTCAGGCCCAGATCGCGGCCGGCATGGAGCGGGTGCTGGTGGTAGGCGTGGACACGCTGAGCCGGTTCACCGACTGGGACGACCGCTCCACCGCCATCTTGTTCGGCGACGGCGCCGGAGCAGTGGTGATGGAGCCCACCAGCCGCGACGACCGAGGCGTGCTCAGCACGTTCATGGGCTCAGAGGGCCGCTTCGCCGACCTGTTGACGTGCGACTTCAGCGACCTCTTCATTCGCATGGACGGCAAAGAGGTGTTCCGCCAAGCGGTGCGGGTCATGGTCTCGGCCAGCAGGAGGGTGCTGGCCGACGCTGGACTGGAGACGTCCGATGTGGCCGCGGTGGTCCCCCACCAGGCCAACTTCCGGATCATCGAGAGCGCGATGAGACGCCTGGACATTCCCTTGGAAAAGGCGGCCACGGTGCTCGAGACCACCGGCAACACGTCATCGGCCTCGATCCCGCTGGCCATGGACGACGCGGTGTCGAAAGGCAACATCAACGACGGCGATGTGGTGCTGTTGGTGGGCTTCGGCGCGGGTATGAGCGTCGCTGCCGCGCTGCTACGCTGGGGCCAGTGAGCGCATCCAGGGTTGTCCTGGTGACCGGAGGGAACCGGGGCATCGGGCTGGCCACAGCCACCGAGTTCGCCCAAGACGGCCACCGGGTGGCGGTGACCTACCGCAGCGAAGCCCCTTCATCGAACGGCGAGGTCGACCTGCTCGGCGTGAGCTGCGATGTGACCGACGAAGGCCAGATCGACGCCGCTTTCGCCGAGGTCGAAGAGCAGCTCGGCCCGGTGGAGGTGCTGGTGTCCAACGCCGGCATCACCCGGGACAAGCTGGTGATGCGCATGAGCGAGACCGACTTCACCGACGTGATCGACGCCAACCTGACGGCGGGCTACCGGGTAGCCAAGCGAGCCTCCCGATCCATGATGCGCAACCGCTGGGGGCGGATCGTGTTCGTATCATCAGTGGTGGGGATCATGGGCCAAGCCGGCCAGGCCAACTACGCCGCCTCCAAGGCCGGCCTGGTGGGGCTGAGCCGATCACTGGCCAAGGAGCTGGCCAGCCGCAACATCACCGTCAACGTGGTGGCCCCCGGCCCAATTGGCACCGACATGCTGAACGAACTGGACGATGATCGCCGCTCGGCCATCATCGACGCGGTTCCCCTCGGACGATTGGGCGAACCCTCCGAAATTGCTGCCACCATTTCCTTCCTGGCCTCCGACGCCGCCGGATACGTCACCGGCGCGGTAATTCCGGTAGACGGAGGCCTGGGCATGGGAGGATGAATTCTCGGAAACGCATCCGCCTACCCATCCAACGACAATTCGTCCACGAATAGGAGAGAACCAGCGTGAGCGACGACAACTTCACCCGCTTCCAGAACTGCACCGTGGAGGTGCTGTCGGTGGAGGCCGATCAGGTCACTCCCGAGGCCACCTTCGCCGACGACTTGGACTCGGACAGCCTCGACTTGGTCGAGCTGGTGATGGCACTCGAAGAGGAGTTCGACATCACCATCGACGAGGAAGAGCTGGAGGGCATCGAGACCGTGGGCCAGGCATACGGCTTGGTGACCGCCAAACTGGGATGACCCCGCAGCCAACCGACGAGACGAAAACCGAGTCCCGACGGCGAGGGGCAGGACCATGACCGCCCCACGCCGCGTGGCGGTGACCGGCATCGGAGTTTTGGCCTGGCCCGGTCTCGGCCGAGACGCCTTCTGGCAGGGGCTGCTCGAAGCCCCCGCCGAGGGCAGACGGGTGATGGACCACTTCGACCCCCTCCCCCACTTCGACAGCCCCAAAGACGCCCGCCGCACCGACCGTTTCGGCCAGATGGCGCTGGCCGCAGCCGCCGAGGCACTGGAGCAGTCGGGCGAGCCCAGCGCCGACCCCGACCGCATCGGCGTGTGGGTGGGAACCGGCGTGGGCGGCCTACGGACGCTGGAGGACCAGATCCAGGTCCGCATCGAGCGGGGCGAGCGCCGGGTGTCGCCATTTCTGGTGCCGATGCTGATGGCCAATGCGGCCTCAGCGGCCATCTCCATGCGCTACGGCTTCTCCGGGCCGTGCGAGAACACGGTCACCGCCTGCGCGGCGGGCACCCAGTCGATTGCCAACGCGGCCATGCTGATCCGCTCCGGTCGCTGCGATGCGGTCATCACCGGCGGCAGCGAGGCCTCCAACTCCATCACCGGCGAGGCCACCTTCAAGAACATGACCGCGGTCTCCAGTTGCCACATCAGCCGACCGTTCGACCTGGAGCGAGATGGGTTCATCCAGTCCGAGGGCGCGGCGGTGCTGGTGCTGGAGGAGCTGGAGTCGGCCCGAGGCCGGGGCGCCACCGTGCTGGGCGAGATCCTGGGCGGGGCCAGCAACGCCGACGCCTACCACATCACCGCGCCGTCGCCGGGAGGCGCAGGGGCGGTGCGGTGCATGGAGCTGGCGTTGGCCGACGCCGGGCTGGCCCCCGGTGACATCGTCCACATCAACGCCCACGGCACCTCCACGCCGCTGAACGATGCCGCCGAGGCCGAGGCCATCCAGAAGGTGTTCGGCACGCCGGGGCCGTTGGTCACCTCGACCAAAGGGGTGACCGGGCACGCCCTGGGCGCGGCCGGGGCCATCGAGGCGGCGGCGGTGCTGCTGGCCATGGAGCACGGGCTCCTGCCCCCCACTTACGGGTATGTGAACCCCGACCCCGACATGGCACCCATTCGCATCGTCGCCCCCGAGCCCGCCCCGTGGACCCCGGGGCCGTCGTTGTCCAACTCCTTCGGCTTCGGCGGGCACAACGGGACCATCGTCATCGGTCCCCCGCCGACCGAATAGCCGGGTGCTGCCAGCCGGGGACTACCCGTCGGCGTCAACCACCACGAACAGCAGCTCGCACGAACAGGCCAGCTCGCCGCCCACCGACGCCCGCCCCTGGCCTCGGCCGGCCCGGGCCGACAAGCGGGTCATCTCCACTTCGAGGTCCAAGCGGTCGCCGGGGCTCACCTGGCGGCGGAAGCGGGCACCGTCGAGGCCGCCGAACAGGGGCAGCTTGCCGGTGAACCGCTCGTCGTGGAGCACGATGTAGGCCCCGAGCTGGGCGATGGACTCGGCCATCAGCACGCCGGGAAGGGTGGGGCGACCAGGGAAGTGGCCGGCGAAGAACGGCTCGTCGCCGGTGAGCTGCCAGTAGCCCTGCGCCCGCTCCCCAGCCACCATGGAGGTGACCTCGTCCAAGAACAGGAACGGCGGGCGGTGCGGGAGGACCTCGGAGGGAGGCCTCATCTGGCTTCACCTCTCTTGCTGCCTAGGCGGCCAGGGCCGCGGCAAGCTTCTTGGGGGTGTCCTTGGGGCTGATCTTGTAGAAGGCGTGTTCGATGCGGCCATCGGCCCCCACGATGAACGCCGAGCGGACGACGCCCAAATACGTCTTGCCGTACATCTTCTTCTCCCGCCACACGCCGTAGGCCTCAGCTGCCGAATGGTCGGGGTCAGACAGCAGTGGGTACCCGAGATCGTTCTTGTCGTCGAACTTCTTCTGGCGGTCGGGCTTGTCCCCGCAAATGCCCACGACAGCAATCTCATCAAAGTCTGCGGCAATGTCACGCACGCCGATTGCCTGGGTGGTTCAACCCGGGGTGAGCGACCTCGGGTAGAAGAACATCACCAGCTTCTTGCCGGCGAAGTCGCCCAGCGACACCTCGTTTCCGTCCTGGTCCGACAAGGCGAACGTCGGCGCGGCATCGCCGGGGGACAACAGCCAATCAGCCATGTGGTGACCTTACCGGATCAGGTGCCCTTGACCGCTGCCTTCAGCCGGGCGCCGGCGCTGACCTTGCAGCCCTTGGTGGCGGCAATCTGGATGCTCTCGCCGGTGCGGGGGTTGCGCCCGGTGCGGGCCCCCCGCTCGGTCTGCTCGAAGGACACGAAGCCGGTAATCGACACCTTGTCGCCCAAGATGACCTGCTCGGTGACAACGGTCTCAAGGCTGTTGAGCACATCCTCCACCGCGCTCTTGCTCTGGCCGGTGCGCTCGCTGATGGTGCTGACCAACTCTGACTTGTTCATGGAACCCTCCTGAATAGTGAATTACGAGAGTGTAATTCGTTTGGCAATGAACACAAAGCTCTCAGAGTCAATCAGCCCAAACAGGAAAAATGCCAAGTTCTCGGGCTAAACCAGGGCTAGGCGGAACCGCCCGACTAGCTCTCCCACCGCGTCGGGGCCTTCGTCGTCGTCCAGCATCCTGCGCACCACCGCGGAGCCCACCACCGCGCCGTCGGCCACCCGGCAGACCTCTTGGGCTTGCTCCGGCGTGCCCACCCCCACCCCGACCAGTACGGGCACGTCGGTCATCTGCTTGAGCCTTTCGGCCATGACCACCGCGGACGACGCCAGCTCGCCGCGCACACCGGTCACCCCCAAAAGCCCCACCCCGTAGACGAATCCCCGGGTCCGGGCGCAGATCCTTCCCAGCCGCTCATCGGAGGCGGTGGGCGCGGCCAAAAGCACGGTTTCCACCCCGGCGGCGTCGGCCGCCTCGGTCCACGGGCCTGCTTCCTCCAGGGGCAGATCGGGAAGGATGGCGGCGGCCACTCCCTGCTCGGCTAGGACGGAGGCGAACCGCTCCAGTCCGAACCGGAAGGCGATGTTGTAGTAGGTCATCACCGCCAGCGGGACGCCCACATCGACCCGCCCGAGAGCGTCCAGCACGCTGAGCGGGGTGACCCCGGCAGCCAGCGCCCGGTCGTTGGCCTGCTGGATGACCGGGCCGTCCATCACCGGGTCGGAGAACGGGATGCCCACCTCGATGGCGTCGGCCCCGGCATCGGCAGCCGCGGCCAGCGCGGCCTGCCAGTGGCCCAGTCCCCCGGTCAAATAGGGAACCAGTGCCTTTCCGCCATCGGAGCGGCGGGCCCGCAGTGCGGCCTCCAAGGGGCCGGGATCAGCGCTCACCCCGTCGGCCCGTCGTCCCCGGGCGACCCGCCGTCGGCCACCAGTCGGCCCATCATCTGGTCGACGTCCTTGTCGCCCCGCCCGCTCAAGTTCAACAGCACCGCCTGGTCAGCCAGCTCCTCGCGGGCCCGCGACACCCAGGCCAGGGCGTGGGCCGGCTCCAGCGCGGGGATGATCCCCTCGGTGCGCGACAGCAGCTCGAAGGCGGCCACCACCTCGTCGTCGGTCACCGACTCGTAGCGGGCTCGGCCGATGGCGGCCAGATAGGAGTGTTCTGGGCCGATGCCGGGATAGTCCAGCCCCGCCGAGATCGACTCGGCCTCCAGCACCTGGCCGTGCTCGTCCTGCATCAGAAACGACTTGGAGCCGTGGACCACGCCGGGCACGCCCCGGCCGATGGCCGCGCCCCCGGCCGGCTCGACGCCCACCAGCGCGGCGTCGCCGTCCACAAAGCCGCTGAAGATGCCGATGGCGTTGCTGCCGCCGCCCACACAGGCCGTGACCACGTCGGGGTCGCGGCCCAGCAGCTCCCGGCACTGCTCGCGGGCCTCGTCGCCGATCACCCGGTGCAGCTCCCGCACCATCCAGGGGTAGGGATGGGGGCCCATCACCGAACCCAGGCAGTAGTGGGAGCTCTCCACGGTGGCCACCCAGTCGCGCATGGCCTCGTTGATGGCGTCCTTCAGCGTGCGGCTGCCCGAAACCGCCGATCGGACCTCGGCCCCCAGCAGCTGCATCCGGAAGACGTTGAGGGCCTGGCGCTCCATGTCCACCTCGCCCATGTACACCACGCATTCCAAGCCCAACAGGGCCGCGGCGGTGGCGGTGGCCACGCCGTGCTGCCCCGCCCCGGTCTCGGCCACCAGCCGGGTCTTGCCCATGCGCACGGCCAATAGGGCCTGGCCCAGCACGTTGTTGATCTTGTGGGAGCCGGTGTGGTTGAGATCCTCTCGCTTCAACAGCAGGCGCAGGCCCAGATCCTCAGACAGGCGGTGGCACTCGGTGAGCGGCGACGGGCGCCCGGCATAGTCGGCCAAAAGCCCGTTCAGCTCGCCTCGGAAGCCCTCGTCGGCCCAGGCGGAGCGGAACGCCGCCTCCAGCTCCTCGCAGGCCGGCACCAGGGTCTCGGGGACGAATCGCCCGCCGAAGTCCCCGAACCGCCCGCCGACAGGCTCGGCCATGGTCACCGCGGCACTCCTTGGACAGCAAGCTCGGCCATGGTCACGGCAGTTCTTCCTGCCAGTTGTAGGGGGCGTCGTCGTCGGACTCTGGTTCAGCCGTCTCGGGTCGGGCTGGGTCGGCTTCCCGAGCGGCTTTGATGAAGGCCCGCATCCTCGCCGGGTCTTTTCGACCGGGAGAGAGCTCCACCCCGGTGGACACGTCCACCCCCCAGGGGCGGACTTTGGCGATGGCGGTGGCCACGTTCTCGGGGTTCAGACCGCCGGCCATGATGAGCCTGATCCCACCGGGAGCGCCCTCGGCCAGCGACCAGTCGAACACCTGGCCGGAGCCAGGGGTGGCGGAATCGACCAGCACCATGTCGGCACGGTAGCGATCAGCCGCGGCCAGGGCCCCGCTGCCGCCGGGAAAGGCCTTGATCACCACCGGCACCTTGTCGCGCACCAACTGGGTGTCGGCGACGCTCTCCTGGCCGTGCAGCTGGGCGGCTTTGAGGCCGCAGCGGTTGACGATGTCCACCACCCGCTGCGGGGCCTCGTTGCGGAACACTCCCACGGTGAGCACGCCGGGAGGAAGCCGCCGAGTGATCTCCTGCACTCGGGGCGGGGCGATCTGCCGGGGCGACGGGGCCATGACGAAACCCACCGCGTCGGCCCCCAACGCCGTGGCCAACAAGGCGTCGTCAACGTTGGTGATGCCGCAGATCTTGATGAACACTGCTTCCAAAACTACCGGCTGATTCTCTCAAAATTGGGATCGTTGGCAGGATTGGGACCTTCAGCGGGGAACAGCTGCGGCCTGGGCCGGGCCGCCGGCCACCAGCACCTCGGCGGGCATCTCCACGGCCCGTTTGATGTAGCCCAAAGCCACCGTGACACCGGCGATGGGATCCCAGGCCGCGCTGGTGACCGCGCCGATGTCGGCCCCGTCGGCGCTGCTGATCGGTTGGCCGGAGGCCAGGTCAACCCGGCCTGGCCGCGTCAGCAACCGCAGATAGCGGGGGGCGGAGCTTCCTCGGGAGTCCATGCGGGCCACCAACTCCTGGCCGGTGAAGCACCCCTTGGTGAAGCTCACCGTGAAGGGAACCACCTCGGCCTCAGCCGGAATGGTGCGCTCGTCGATGTCAACCCCCATGCGGGGGAAACCGCATCGAATCCGGTGGACTTCCAGCTGGTCGGGATCGACAGCGGGCACGGCTTCGGACACTGCGGGGGCAGGGCCGAGCACGTCGATCCCGCCGGTGGGGACAGGGCCGATGATCTCTCCGAAAACCTCCGCCGCGGCCGCGCCCGGGCCGCGCACCGCTATGCACTGCCAGTCGAGCGGGGTCAAGGTCACGTCGGTGCGGAGCATGAATCGCTGGAGCCGGGTGACGACCTGCTCCAACGGGCCGTCGGTGTCGAGGACGAATCGGTCGGCGGCCTGCCGGGTCACCCGAACGAAGGCGTCGATGCGGCCCTGGGGCTGCAAAATGAGCGACCAGGCCGACTGGCCGGGGACCAGCGCGGCGATGTCCTGGCTGAGTTGCCCCTGCAAAAAGTCCTCCGCTTCGGGGCCAGACACCGCCAGCACCCCCCGCTCGACAGCGCCGGCCCCCATGGCGGTCGACAAATCCACTGAGCCGATCATGCTGGGCCAATCATGCCAGGCCGCTCATGACCCGCGGCCCCGGTTCATTCGCCGGGCGGCGGGCACGGCCAGCAGCAGGGCTCGGGCCTTGTTGCGGCATTCCAGGTCTTCCTGCTCAGGGATGCTGTCGGCCACGATGCCGGCCCCGGCCTGCACCGAAGCCCGTCCCCCCTGGACAACCATGGTGCGGATGGCGATGGCAGTGTCGATGTTCCCCGAGAAGTCCAGGTAGCCGACCACCCCCGCGTAGGGGCCTCGCTTCACCGGTTCCAGGTCGTCGATGATCTCCATGGCCCGCACCTTGGGGGCCCCCGACACGGTGCCCGCGGGCAGAGTGGCCCGCAGCACGTCCACCGGGGTGCGTCCGGGGGCCAACTCGCCCGAAACCTGCGAGGTGAGGTGCATGACGTGGCTGTACCGCTCCAGGGTCATCATCTCGTCCACCGCCTCGGTGCCGAAGCTCACCACCCGGCCCACGTCGTTGCGGGCCAGGTCGAGCAACATGATGTGCTCGGCGATCTCCTTGGGGTGCTCCGACAGCTCGGCGGCCATGCGGCGCTCCTCGGCCTCGGTTCGGCCCCGGCGGCGAGTGCCGGCGATGGGCCGGGAGATGACCCGCCCGTTGAGCAGCTGCACCATCGGCTCCGGCGAGCACCCCACCAGCGACAACTCGGGCAGGCGCACGAAGTACATGTAGGGACTGGGGTTCACCTGGCGCAGCGAGCGATACACGTCGTAGGGCTCGGCCCCCAGATCGAAGTCGTATCGCTGGGCCAGCACCACCTGGAAGATGTCCCCGGCCAGGATGTGCTCTTTGGCCGCCTCCACCGCGTCGCAATAGCTCTGCGAGCCCATGCTGGACACCACCTCGGGCAGCTCTTCGTCTTCATCCGGGGGTTCCAGCAGCGGCTCGGCCACTGGTCGGGCCCCGTCGGCGGCCAGCTGCTCGAGGGCTGCGATGGCGCCGTCGTAGGCGGCGTCGATCTCGGCTGAAGTGGCGTCGGGGGGGATGATCACGTTCTCAATCAGCGTGACCCGCTGGCGCCAGTGGTCGAACACGGCCAGCTCCCCGATCACCGACATCACCGCGTCGGGCAAGCCCTGGTCGTCGGTCGGCACATTGGGGAGGTGCTCCACCTCCCGAACCACGTCGTAGCCCAGGTAGCCCATGAGACCGCCGTGCAGCGGGGGCAACTCGTCGATCGCCGGCGACCGCCACTGGGCCAAAATGTGCTCCACCGCGGCCAGAATCCCCTGGTCGAGCGGGATTCCCTCGGGCATCTCCCCGGTGGCCGTCACTTGGCGGCCGCGGGCCACCAGGGTGCCCAGCGGACGGCGGCCTATGAAGGAGAACCGGCTCCACCGCTCGCCGTGCTCCACCGACTCCAGCAAGAAGCCGGGCTCGTCGCCCACGGTGCGGACGAAGGCGGCCACCGGGGTGGTGAGATCGGCCACCAGCTCCCGCCACACCGGCACCACCGTCCACTCCCCGGCCAAGCGATGGAACTCGCGGCGGTCGGGGCAGATCACGGACATGCTGGCCTGGTCACACCGACGGGGGCACCGGCTCGTCGAAGGAGCGGAAGAAGCAGGAGTACTCCCCGGTGTGGCACGCTCCCCGGCCCTCCTGCTCCACGGTGAGCAGCAGGGTGTCGCCGTCGCAGTCGTAGTAGGCCCCCCGAACGTACTGGCGGTCGCCGGAGGTCTCCCCCTTGCACCAGTACTCCTGGCGAGACCGGCTCCAGAACCAGGTGCGCCCGGTTTCCAGGGTGCGCTCCAGCGACTCCCGGTTCATCCACGCCATCATCAGCACCCGGCCCCCCTCGTGCTCCTGCACGATGGCGGGAACCAGCCCATCGTCGTTGAACACCACCTCATCCAGCGCTCCAGGAGCGGCTTCTATCGGCGTGATTGTCGGCATCATCCCATCGTAGGAGCAGACTCCGGCCCGATTAGAGCCATTTGACTCCGCTGTCGCCTTCCGAAGTCGAGATCAGAGGTAAAGACCGGTGCTTCCCTCGTCGAGGCGGGGGGCGGCCACGGCGTGGATGTCCCGCTCCCGCAATATGAGGTAGTCGGCCCCCCGCACCTCCACCTCGTAGCGGTCTTCGGGGTTGAACAGCACCTGGTCGCCGGACTCGACGGTGCGGACGTTGGGGCCCACCGCGATGGCCTCGGCCCAAGCCAGGCGCTTGCCCACTTGGGCGGTGGCCGGAATGAGGATGCCGCCGGTGGAGCGACGCTCGCCCTCGGGCGAGTCCAACTGCACCAGGATGCGGTCGTTGAGCATCTTGATGGGGAGCTTGTCTTCGGGCGCGACCTGACTGGCGGCGTTTGCTGGCTTGGCCATGGAAGGGCCACGCTACCGTGAGCGGTATATGACCGACGACTTCGGGCCGACCTCCACCACACTGACCACTGGCGACGGCCTCAGCCTTGAGGCCCAGTGGGCGGTGCCCGACCGGCCCCGCCATCGGGTGGTGATAGCCCATCCCCACCCCCAGTACGGGGGCAACATGCACTCGCTGGTGGCTTCGACCCTGTTCAACCACCTGGTGGGCGCCGGCGGTGCGGCGCTGCGCTTCAACTTCCGAGGGGTGGGAGGCTCAGACGGCGAACATGACTTCGGCGAGGGCGAGCAGCTCGATGTGCGGGCCGCGGTGGAGGCGATGGCCGCCGTTGGAGACGAGGAGAGCCCGCTGGTGCTGGCCGGCTGGTCGTTCGGCGCCGATATGGCCTTGACCTGCGACGCCCCCGAACTGGCCGGTTGGTTCCTGGTGGCCCCGCCGCTGCGGGTGCTGAGCGCCGACCGGCTCAAGGCCGCGGCCGACCCCCGCCCCAAGTGGCTGGCCGTGCCCGAGCGGGATCAGTTCAACCCTCCCGATCAGGCCCAGGCTGCCATCGTCGACTGGCCCAACGCGGTGATTCACCCCGTCGGCGGGGCCGACCACTTCCTCGTTGGCCGCACCGACAAGCTCAACGAGCTGATCGACGAGTTCCTGGCCGGCCTCTAGTCCCGAGCCAGTTGCCGGTCAGGCATCGGCGGGGCGAATGGGGATGCCCGCGGCGGCCATGTGGGACTTGGCCTCGGCCACGGTGTGCTCTCTGAAGTGGAATATGGACGCGGCCAGCACGGCGTCGGCACCGCCTTCGATCACGCCCTCCACCAGGTGGTCGAGGGTGCCAACTCCCCCGCTGGCAATCACCGGGACGTTGGTCACCTCCACCACCGCCCGGGTCAACTCCAGATCGAAGCCGTCGCGGGTGCCGTCGCGGTCCATAGAGGTGAGCAGGATCTCCCCTGCGCCCAGCTCAGTCACCCGGATGGCGTACTCGATGGCGTCGATCCCGGTAGGAGTGCGGCCCCCGTGGGTGAAGATCTCGAATGGGAAGGCACCGCCGTTGGTGCGGCGGGCGTCAATTGAGGCCACCGCGCACTGGCTGCCGAACTCGTCGGCGATCTCGGCCACCAGCTCGGGCCGGTTGACCGCCGCGGTGTTCACCGACACCTTGTCGGCCCCGGCCCGCAGCAGGCGGCGGGCGTCGTCCACCGTGCGGATGCCTCCGCCGATGGTGAACGGGATGAACACCTCTTCGGCGGTGCGGTGAACCAACTCCACGGTGGTCTCCCGTCGATCCGACGACGCGGTGATGTCCAAGAAGACGACCTCGTCAGCCCCCTGCTGGTCGTAGCGGGCAGCCAGCTCCACCGGGTCGCCGGCGTCGGTCAGGTCCACGAAGTTGACCCCTTTGACCACCCGCCCGGCATCGACATCCAAGCAGGGGATGATCCGGGCATTGCTGGGCACCGTTGCCGGGGTGCTCATGAGGACAGTGCCTCCAAGGCCTGCTCCACGGTGAAGCGCCCCTCATACAGCGCCCGGCCCACGATCACCCCAGCCAGCCGTCGGCTGCCGTGGCTGATCACGGCCAACGAAGCAAGGTCGTCCAGCGTCGCGACACCGCCCGAGGCGATGACCGCCAAACCGGTGGCGGCCAATACGTCCACCAGCCCGTTGGTATTGGGTCCGCTCAAGGTCCCGTCCCGACTGATGTCGGTGACCGCCACCGCCTCGGCCCCCGAGGACTCGAATCGGGCCGCTAGCTCCAGCAGGTCCCCGCCGCCGCCCTGCTCCCAACCGTGAGTGGCCACATCCCGCCCTCGGGCATCCAAACCCACCGCCACCGATTGACGAGCAGCCACCTGCGCCACCAACTCAGGGTTTTCCACCGCGGCGGTGCCGATCACCACCCGGGCTGCCCCGGCATCAGCCAGCGCGGCGGCCGCTTCCAAGCTGCGGACCCCGCCGCTGGCCTGGACCCGAACATCCACCGCGGCGGCGATGGCGGCAATCACCGGGAGGTTGACCTGCTCTCCGCTGCGGGCCGCGTCCAAATCCACCACATGCAGCCACGAGGCCCCGGCGTCGGCGAACTGCTGGGCCTGGCTCACCGGGTCGTCGTTGTAGACGGTCTCCGCGTCGTACGACCCCTGGTAGAGCCGCACGCATCGGCCGCCTCGCAGATCGATGGCCGGAAAGAGCTGCATATCAAGCCCCCACTGTGGCGGTTCGAGCCTGGTGTACGAAGTTCTCCAGCAGGCGCAGGCCGGGGCGAGCCGACTTCTCGGGGTGGAACTGCGTGGCCCACACGTTGCCATCGACAATCGCCGCCGCCACCGGACCGCCATAGTCGCAGGTGGCGGCCACATTGTCGGCCATCGGGGCGGCGTAGGAGTGGACGAAGTACACCCAGGCATCGTCCAGCCCCTCGAGCAGAGGGCATGGGGTTTGCACCTCCAGTCGGTTCCACTGCATCTGGGGCCGCTTCACATTGCCGGGCAGCAGCCGCACCGTGCCGGGCAAGATGCCCAGGCCCGGCGTGTCCGGTGCCTCCTCGGAGCTTTCGTACAGGAGCTGCAAGCCGATGCAGATGCCCAGGAATGGCCGCCCGTCGGCGGCGGCCATGCGGGCCTGCTCCTCGAGCCCGGTGTCGCGCAGCGCGGCCATGCACGGCCCGAACGCCCCCACGCCGGGCAACACCACCCCCGCGGCATCGGCAATCAGGCCGGGATCCGCGGTCAGCCGGGCGTCGGCCCCCATGCGCTCGAGGCTCTTCTGAGCCGAACGCAGGTTGCCGATGCCGTAGTCCAACACCGCGATCAGCGGTCGGCTCACAGGGCGTCCCCACTCACCGCGAGCCGTCGGTCCCGGCGGTCACAGAACGCCCTTGGTGGAGGGAATCCCGGTGCCCTCCACCCGCACGGCGTCGCGCAGCGCCCGGGCCACGGCCTTGAAGCTGGCCTCGATGATGTGATGGGTGTTGCGGCCCCGCACCAGCGTGATGTGAAGGGTCAGCGCGGCGGAGGTGGCGAACGCCCGCCAGAACTCCTCGCAGAGCTGGGGGTCGAAGGGCGGGTCGCCCAGGATCTTCTGGCCCGGCGGGTTCACGTCATAGTGCAGGAACGGTCGGCCCGACAGGTCCACCACCGCCTCCACCAGGGCCTCGTCCAGCGGCACCGAGATGGATGCGAACCGCCGCACCCCGGCCTTGTCGCCCAGCGCCTCGGCGAAGCACGAGCCCAGCAAGATGCCGACGTCTTCCACGGTGTGGTGGGCATCGATCTCCAAGTCGCCGGATGCGTCTACCTGCAAGGTGAATCCGCCGTGGCGACCGAGCTGGCTCAGCATGTGGTCGAAGAACGGCAGCCCGGTAGACGCGGTGCCCTGGCCGTCGCCGTCGACATCTATGCGAATGTCGATGCTGGTCTCAGCAGTCTTGCGAGACTTGGAGGCGGTACGGGATGGGGTTGTCATGTCAGCACCTCACGGAGAGCAGACAAGAACGCGTCGTTCTCGGCTGGGGTTCCCACGGTAACCCGCAAGCAGCCGGCCAGCCGGGGCCAAGAAGAACAGTTTCTCACCAGCACCGACCGCTCGACGAGACCCTCCCACACCCGCTCGCCGTCGCCGGAGTTGGGGCGGAGCAGGATGAAGTTGGCCCCCGAGGCCCATTGGCGAACCGGGAGCCGATCGAGCGCGGCGGCAATTCGCTCCCGCTCGGCCACCAGCGAGGCCACCCGGTCGTTCATCTCATCCTCGTACCCGAGGGCCAGGCGACCGGCGATCTGCTTGAAGGCGTCCAAGTGATAGGGCAAGACCACCTTCTCCAACTCGGCCACCACCCACGATGGGGCCACCAGGTAGCCGAGCCGGGCCGCGGCCATCGACCACGTCTTGGAGTAGGTGCGGGCCACGGCCAGCGGACGGCTCTCGTCCACCAGATCCACCGCCGTGTGGGGATCGAACTGGCCGTAGGCCTCGTCCATCAGCAACAGGCCGGGCAGTGCCGTGATGTCGGCCAGCAGCCTCTCCACCACTGCCGGGGGCTCAACCATGCCCGTGGGGTTGTTGGGCGAGCACAGGAAGGTGACGGCGGGACGGTGCTCGGCCACCATGGCCGAGGCGTAGTCGGCATCCAGGGAGAAATCCTCCCGCCGCTCGCCGGCCACCACCTCGGTGGCGGCCAGACGGGAGATGTGCGAGTGGAGCGCATAGGTGGGCTCGAAGGTCAACGCCACCCGGCCCGGTCCGCCGAAGGCCAGCATCAGGCACTGGAGCACCTCGTTGGAGCCGTTGGCCGCGAACACCTGCTCGGGCGCCACTCGCTCGTGTTTGGCCAGCGCGGCCCGCAACTCGTGGGCGGCTCGGTCGGGGTAGCGGTGCCAGTCGATCTCGGCCTGAGCGGCTCGCAGCGCATCGGCCCAGCCCTCGGGCGGCGGCACCGGCGACTCATTGGTGTTGAGCCGCACGGCCACGTCGAGCTGCGGCGAGTGGTAGCCCGACATCAGGGCCACGTTCTCTCGCACCGGCAAGCGGTCGGGGCTACTCATCGTCGGTTCCTTTCTGAACCTTGTTGCCGATTCCGCGCAGGCGGACCGACTGGGCGTGGGCGTCCAACCCCTCGGCATCGGCAATGGCCGCTACATGGGGGCCGACGGTGGCCAAACCTTCCGGTGCGACGGTGATCTCGTGCATGGGCTTGACGAAGTCCCGCACGCCGAGCGCGCCGGCGAACCGGGCGGTCCCGTTGGTGGGCAGCACATGGGAGGGGCCGGCCACGTAGTCGCCAATGGACGCGGGGGCCAGCGGGCCGCGGAAAATAGCCCCGGCGTTTCGGACTCGGCCGATGACCGCTTCGGGCGACTCGGTCATGACCTGGAGGTGCTCGGGGGCGATGATGTTCACCACCTCGCCAGCGGCATCGGGGCCGTCCACCAGCACGATGTGACCGCTGCGGCTGAACGTGGCCGCGATGTCGTCTTGGCGAGCGGCATCCGACAGCAAATCGACCACGGCGGCTTCCACCCCGTCGGCGGCATCGGGATCCCAAGTAATGAGCCAGGCCAAACCGTCGGGGCCGTGCTCGGCCTGCACGAGGAGGTCGATGGCCGCGTATTCCGCCGGAGTCGTGCCGTCGGCCACCACCACCACCTCGGACGGCCCGGCGAACGCGGCCGGCACACCGACAGACCCGGCCACCAGCTGCTTGGCAATAGCCACGTAGACATTGCCCGGCCCCACGATCACATCCACCGCGCCCACCGACTCAGTGCCATAAGCCATGGCCGCAATGGCCTGGGCCCCGCCCACCGCATACACCTCATCCACCCCGGCGATGGCCGCGGCGGCCAGGGTCACCTCGGCCACCCGGCCGTCGGCCCCCGGTGGCACGCACAGCACCACCTGGTCCACTCCAGCAACCCGAGCGGGCAGCGCAGTCATCAACACCGTGGACGGATAGGCCGCCCGCCCACCCGGCACATAGCAGCCAGCCCGACCCACTGGCTGGTCCCAACTGCGAATGGCGATGCCCTGGCGGGTGTGGGTCTGCTCTTGCGAAGCCTGCCCCTGGTGGAACTCAGCAATGGAATCGGCCGCTGCTTCCAGAGCGGTCCGCAACGAGGGGTCGACCCGACCTCGGGCCGCGGCCACCTCAGTGGGAGGAACCCGCCAACTCGAGGGAACAGTCCCGTCGAACTGTTTCGTATAGCGGGTCAGCGCGGCATCCCCGTCGGCTCGCACCGCCTCGATGATCTTTCGGACCGCGGCCACCGAGCCCTCAGCCACTGGCTCTGGCCGAGACAAACGGCCAGTGATGTCGGCCTCGCCCCGCAAGTCCACTCGCTCCAGCACGACCCCCAAAACTACAGGCCCATCTGCCTCCGCGACGAAGGGATTGCCCCTAACAGGCGAGGGCGTATATGAGTGCCTGACAGATGTGGCGCATGGTCGGGTCGCTGAGCTTTCCGACCCGGTCTGTAAGCGAGGAGCGTCGCACAGTGTACAACCCGTCGCAGTTCACCACCGAGGCTCGTGAGATGCCAGCTTCATGCCTATCAACCGGCACTTCGACAACAAGTCCCCTAATCGTGGTTGTCAGCTCGGCGACGGTGACCAACTCCCTCACGTCGACGACCTCCGGTCGCGTGAGAACAACGACTGGCCGCCGCTTGCCACCGACCTCTCCCCACCACACCTCGCCGCGGTTCACTCATCGCCCCCTGCTTGGGACTCATCCCAATCACCCCACGCCTGTATCTCATCCCAGAATTCGTCCGGTTCTTCCGGATACCGCAAATAGGCTTCTCTGTCAGCTTCCCCCATAGCACGCCTCACCGCAGCCAGAACACCCTCGCGGGCCGCCGCCGACATATTGATCTCGAGCTTCCGAGCCTTCTCAGCCAGCTCTTCGTCAAGGGAGAATGTGGTCCGGGTTGTTGCCATCACTTGATGCTATCAGATGTGATGGCATCTCCTGATGAGAAAACGGGCCGGCTGGTTTTGCGGTAGAACCTTGCCGTGGATGAAACAACGACCGCGGCGGATGGGGCGGAGCTCGGCTCGATGAGCAGTGTGATTCGGGATCTCGTGGAGCGGGTGGGGGAAGTGGCTCGGCGCTATGAGGGCACCGACCGAGAGGACGTTGCTTTTGAGCTCTATGAGGTGGAGCGGGGTTTGCGGGGAGCAACCCGCCGTCTCGACCGCCTGACGCGAAGTCTGTAAATCTACTCATACCCATCAAGCTCACCGGGAGAAGAAATGTTCAATCTGCGCTTTGATCTGCGGACCCCTCCGTTCACCGAGGTCACCCACGGCGACCAGTACCGCGCCATGTTGGAGATGGTGAAGTGGGCCGACAGCCGGGGCTTCGCTGGGGCCATTACCAGCGAGCACCACGGCACCGAAGACGGGTTCATGTCGGCCCCGCTGGCCATCTCAGCCGCCATCCTGGGGGCCACCGACAACTTGATGTGTACCCTCTCGGCCCTGCTGGTGCCCTATCACGATCCGCTGCGGCTGGCCGAGGATATCGCCACCATCGATTTGATGGCGCCGGGCCGGTTCATCGTGATCGCCGGGCTGGGCTACCGGGAGTCGGAGTTCGAGATGTTCGGCAAAGACCGCACCCGCCGGGGCCGCGACACCGAGGAAGCCATCAAGGTGATGCAGCAGGCGTGGACCGGGGAGCCGTTCGAGTATCAGGGCCGCACCGCGTGGGTGACTCCCAAGCCGGTGACCCAGCCCCACCCGATTGTGATGGTGGGCGGCTCGGTGCCGGCGTCGGCCAAGCGGGCCGCCCGGCTGAGGCTGCCCTACATGCCGCCCCTCGGCGACCAAGAGCTGGTGGACCTGTACTACGCCGAAGCCGCCGAGATCGGATTCGAGGGGGCGTTCGCCATGGCCCCCGACGGTCCGGGGCTGGTGCTGGTGACCGAGGACCCCGATGCGCTGTGGGCCAAGATCGGCCCCAACATGCTCTACGACGCCCAGGCCTACGCCAGCTGGCAATACCCCGACCAGCGCTCGGGCTGGCACGTGGATGCCGAAGACGTAGCCGACCTCAAGGCATCCGGCCAGTTCGAGGTGCTCACGCCCGACCAATGCGTCGAGCTGGTCCGCACCAAGGGGGCAGCCACCCTCCACCCCCTCTGCGGCGGCATCGACCCCGCCATCGGCTGGGAGACACTGGAACTGGTGGTCGACAAGGTGATGCCCGCCCTCGCCGAGGGGGCATAAACCCGCGTTCGGGGGGTGCTAGTTGGCCAGGTCGTCGATGATGGCCCGGCCGACGTATTTGCCGGCTTGGAGCTCGTCAAAGATGGCGTCGAGCTCTGAGAGGGGGCCGGTGCGCCCGACGTGGGTGGTCACCTGGCCGGCGGCGGCCATGTCCACCAGCTCGCGCATGTCTTGGACGGTTCCGACCGCGGAGTAGATGAGGGTGGCATCCCTCATGAAGAACTCGAACGGGTTCAGCTCGATGTTGCCCTCGCTGGACGGGGGCAGGCCCACGGCCACGAACAGCCCCTTGGGGCGCAGAAGCCGGAATCCGAGGGTGAATCCGGCCATCGCAGCGGAGAACACGATGCTGGCGTCCACACCGCCGATCTCCTGCTGCACCTTTTCGAGAGCGTCGTCGGCGCTCACGGCCATGTCGGCCCCCAGCGACTCCACGAACTCCAACCGGGCCGCGCCGATGTCGACGCCGATCACCTTGTAGCCCAGCGCCTTGGCGATCTGCACCGCATAGTGGCCCAGCCCCCCGGCGGCCCCGATTATGGCCACCCAGCGGCCCGGGGGCACCTGGTTACGGAACAGCTTCTTCACTGCCCCGTAGGCCGTGAGCCCGCCGCAGGCCAGGGCGGCCTGGTCGTCGCCCACCGATTCGGGCAGCACCACCAGCGACTTGGCCCACACGCAGAACTGCTCGGCGAACGTGCCCATGATCCCCTGGGTCTGCGGGCAGTGCCGGGGCTCCCCCCGCAGGCAGAACTCGCACGCCCCGCACCAGAAGCCGCCTCCGGTGCCCCCCAGCCCGAGGATCACCCGGTCGCCCACCTGGCTGTAGCGCTCCGCACCTGGGCCCAGCGCCTCCACCACGCCGATGGCCTCATGGCCCAGTACCTCGATGCCCGACACGCCCACCCAGTCGCCCCGAGCCAAGTGGAGGTCGGAGTGGCAGACCCCCGACGAGGTGATGCGGATCAGCGCCTCCTCAAAGCCCGGCTCGGGCGCCGGCACATCCAAAACGCTCAAGTTGCCGTCTACCAGTCGTGCCGCCTTCATGCCTGGTCCCCCTCTTCGCTGCCTTTGGTTGCAACATGACACCCTAGTGGCCCGGCGTGCTGTCATCTCTGGCCGCTGGCCTAGCATGGCGGTTCTGATTCGAAAGACTGATTCGAGGTGATTGCCGGCAAACGGTTGTTCGCCCTGCTGACCGTGCTGAGCACTGCGGTGGCGGGGCTGGGGTTCGCCGTGGCCGTAGCCGCCGACGACGGCCAGGCCGGTCCCGCCGCCCCTGTTCCCACGTTCACCGCGGTTGCGGTGGGCAAGGCGCATACCTGCGGGGTGGGCGCCAACCAGGCCATCGCCTGTTGGGGAGTGAATGACCGGGGCCAGCTCAACGCCCCCGACGGGCAATACACCGCCGTGGCCGTCGGCGACGCCCATTCGTGCGGCCTGCGCACCGACCAGGCCATCACCTGCTGGGGATCCAACAGCAGCGGCCAGACCAACGCCCCCCACGGGCAATACACCGCCGTCACCGCCGACCAGTTCTTCTCGTGCGGCCTGCGCACCGACCAGGCCATCACCTGCTGGGGATCCAACAGCAGCGGCCAGACCAACGCCCCCCACGGCCGCTACACCGCCATCACCGCCGGCAATCTGCACGCGTGCGGCCTGCGCGCCGACCAGGCCGTTGTGTGCTGGGGGTGGAACGGCAACGGGGAAGCCGACCCGCCCATCGGCCGCTACACCGCGATCGATGCCGGCGGGTCGCACTCCTGCGCCTTGCGCGCCGACCAGGCCGTTGTGTGCTGGGGGTGGAACGGGCACGGAAGAGGAGATGCGCCCCCGGGCCCGTTCATCGCCGTTGCCGCCGCCAGCAGCCACTCCTGCGCGCTGCGCGCCGACAACACCATCGAATGCTGGGGCGAGAGCCGCGACGGAAGAACGGCTGCCCCCGAGGGCTCGTTCATCTCCATTTCCGCGGCCAGCAGCCACTCCTGCGCGCTGCGCGCCGACAACACCATCGAATGCTGGGGCGAGAGCCGCTCTGATCAGTTCAGCCCTCCTGCAAACCAGTACACCGCCGTGTCGGCCGGGCGGTGGCACTCGTGCGGGCTGCTCGCCGACGACACCATCGAGTGCTGGGGCTTGAACTCAACCGGGCAGGCAACCCCGCCGGATGGGTATTTCACGGCGATCGCCACGGGGGGCGGCCATTCGTGCGCGCTGCGCGTCAGCCGGGCCATCACCTGCTGGGGCCACGACGCCAACGGCGCCACCGATGTCCCGGTGGGCCGATACAGCACGATAACCGCGGGCCACGCGCACTCGTGCGGGGTGGTGCGCTATTGGCGGGACGTCGTTTGCTGGGGCAACAACAGCAACGGCCAAACCAACACGCCCGAGGGCGAATACACCGCCGTCACCGCCGGCGAATCACACAACTGCGCGCTCCGAACCGACGAAACCATCGAATGCTGGGGCAACAACAGCAACGGCCAAACCAACACGCCCGAGGGCGAATACACCGCCGTCACCGCCGGCGAATCACACAACTGCGCGCTCCGAACCGACGAAACCATCGAATGCTGGGGCAACAACAGCAACGGCCAAACCAACACCCCTGTGGGCCGGTTCGCCCATATCACTGCTGGCAAGTCGCACACCTGTGGACTGCGAACCATTGGGACCATCATCTGCTGGGGCGACAACAGCAACGGCCAAACCGATGCCCCCGTGGGCCGGTTCACCGATGTTTCCACCGGAATGTGGCACACCTGCGGGGTGCGAACCGACGAGACCATCATCTGCTGGGGCAGCCTGTCGCTCCTGTTCGAGTCGTCGCCCGAGCCGGCCGACGACACTGACCAAGAAGGCTGACCGGGGTCAGTCCCCGGCTGAGGGGCAGAACGAGGCCAGCACGCACTCGTGGCAACGGGGGCGGCGGGCGATGCACACCCGGCGACCGTGGAGGATGAGCCGCAGAGAGAACTCGCCCCGCTCGGCGGCCGGCACCATGGGGTTCAATTCCAGCTCGATCTTCACCGGGTCTTTGTGCTCGGTGATGCCCAACAGCCCGGTGATGCGGGCCACATGGGTGTCCACCGGCAGGCCGGGCAGGCCCAGGGCCACGCTGCGAATCACATTGGCCGTCTTTCGGCCCACCCCGGGCAGGCTCACCAGATCGGACATCTTGCCGGGCACCTCGCCCCCGAAGCGCTCGACCAAGCCCTGGGCCATGCCCACGAGGTTGCGGGCCTTGTTGGCGTAGAAGCCGGTGGAGCGGACCAGCTCCTCCACATGGGCCAGCGGCGCTCCGGCCAAATCCTCCGGGGTGGGATAGGCGGCGAACAGATCAGGGGTGACCATGTTCACCCGCTTGTCGGTGCACTGGGCCGACAAGATGGTGGCCACCAGCAACTGGAACGGGTTCTCATGGTCCAGCTCGCACACCGCCTCGGGATATTCCTCGGCCAAGAGATCGTGCGTGCGCTTGGCCCGCCCCTTCGGTGTGCGCGGCTTGCCCATCGCTGGGATGGTAGCGATCCCGGCATCCGAAGTTGGGGCCGCTACCGTGGTTCCCGTGACGCTGTCGGTTGTCTGCCCCGACCAGGGAGAGTTCGCCTGGTCGATCACCATCGGCCCCGACCAGCCCCGAGACAGCAGTGCGGCCGGCCAGATCACGGCAGTTCTCAACCGTGCCGAGGCCGGGGCCTCGGTGCAACTCTGGGTCGAGCAGGCCAGCGCCAACGACGATCAATTCGCCGCCGGGCTCGGCTTTGGCCCCTACCGGGACTTGTGGCGGATGCAGCGTGCCCTGCCCACCGACCGGTCCACCGTCGCCACCCGGGCCTTCGTCCCCGGCACCGACGACGACGACTTCCTGAGGGTCAACAACCGGGCATTCAACTGGCACCCCGAACAGGGGGGCATGACCCCCCGCGACCTGGCCGACCGCATGGCCGAGGAATGGTTCGACGCCGAGGGGTTCCGGCTCTATGAGCAGCGCGGCCAGCTGGCCGGCTTCTGCTGGACCAAGGTGCATCCGGATGAGGACCCGCCGGGAGGCGAGATCTACGCCATCGCGGTGGACCCCGACTTCCACGGCCAGGGACTGGGCAAGCCCATGACCCTGGCCGGGCTCGACCATCTTGCCGACCAGGGGCTCACCGTGGGGTTCCTCTACGTGGAGTCGGACAACCACCCCGCAGTGGCCACCTACCGCAGCCTGGGTTTCCACCACCACGCCACCAACCGGGCCTACCAGCTCACCGTCTTATGAGCGCCGATCCCGCCCTCCCCCAGGGCCAGGACAAGGTGGCCGCGGTGCGGTCGATGTTCGACGCCATCGCCCCCCGCTACGACTTGCTCAACCGCCTGCTGACCTTCGGTATGGACTGCCGCTGGCGGCGGCGGTCGGTGCGCGAGCTGCGCCTGCCCGTCGGCGCTCGGGTGTTCGACCTGGCCTGCGGCACCGGGGACTTGTGCCGGGATTTGGAGGCCGCCGGGTTCCGACCGGTGGGTTTCGACCTCTCGGCGGGCATGCTCCATGCGGCCCAGAAATACCGGGCCTCGGGCAAACTGCGCGCTCCGATGGTGCTGGGCGACGCCTTGTGCCTTCCGGTTCCCGATCAGAGCGCCGACGGAATCACCTGCGGTTTCGCCCTCAGGAATGTGGTGGACCTCAACAGCTTGTTCGCCGAGCTGGGCCGGGTGGTGCGTCCGGGAGGGCGGGTGTCGCTGTTGGAGGTGGCCGAGCCCTCAAACCCGGTGATGCGGCTGGGCCACGGCTTGTATTTCGGCAAAGTGATCCCCTTGATCGGCGGCCTGCTGTCAGACCGGGCCGCTTACGAGTACCTCCCCAAGTCGGTCGCCTACATGCCCCCTGCTGATGAAATGCTCAGCCTCTTGGCTGGACACGGATTCGAGCCGGTACACCATGTGCTGCTCTCCGGCGGCATCGCCCAGCTGATCACCGCCACCCGAGTCCCCTAGCCCGACCACCCATGTCCCTGCTGGCCCAGCACATCCCCGACGACGATCCCGACCAGATGGCGCTGACCGACCAGCGAACCACCCTGGGCTGGGCCGACCTCGACCGGATGATGGACCGGGCGGTCAACCTGCTGCGCTCGGTAGACCTTGGGCCGGAGCGTCGCCTGGCGGTCTTCGCCGAGAACTCGGTGGAAACGGTGATCGCCTACGTGGCCACCGCGCTGGCCGGAGCCTCGGCGGTGCCGGTGAACTTCCACCTCACCCCCGACGAGTTGGCCTACATCCTGGAAGACTCGGCTTCCGCTCTGCTGCTGGTGGGCCCCGAGACCGCCGAGCGAGGGGTGTTGGCCGCCGAGGCCGTGTCGAATGCTCCCGGCGGGCCGCCCATCGCCGTTATGGGGTGGCGCTGCCCCGAACATCGGGCGGTGGACTCCTGGGAGCAGGGCCTGGCCCGGGCTCCGAACGAGCCGCCCCCCACCGACATTCCGCCAGTTCCCCACTTGTTCTACACCTCAGGTACCACCGGCCGTCCCAAGGGAGTGGACGCACCTCCGGCCCTGTTTCGGGGCGGGGCCACGGTGGAGGAATACTTCGCATCCTGCGCCACTCCCAACGCGGCCATCGGCACGCACCTGGTGGTGGGACCGCTGTACCACGCCGGGCCGTTCGCGGCCACGCGCAACCTCATGGGCGGCGCCCCGGTGGTGGTGATGGGCCGGTTCGACGCCGAGGCCACCCTGGCCGCCATCGACCGCTATCGGGTGAACGCCGTGTTCATGGTGCCCACCCACTTCAGCCGGCTTCTGGCCCTGCCCGCTGAGGCAAGGCAGAAGTACCGTACCGACAGCCTGGTGTCGGTGACCCACAGCGGGGCGCCCTGCCCGGTGTCGGTCAAGCGGGCCATCATCGACTGGCTCGGCCCCGTCGTCTACGAAGGCTACGGGTCCACCGAGGTGGGCGGCTCGTGCCACATCAACTCTGAGGACTGGCTGGCCCACCCCGGCTCGGTTGGTCGTCCGGTTCCCCCGTTCGAAGTGCTCATCACCGACGACAACGGCAATGAGCTGCCACCCGGACAAGAGGGGCGGGTGTACTTCACCGACAACAGCGGTCGGGGTATCCGCTATCGAAATGACCCGGAGAAGACGGCGGCTGCCCATCTGCGGCCGGGGGTGTTCACGCTGGGCGAGATCGGCTATGTCGACGACGACGGGTTCTTGTACCTGACCGACCGGTTCTCCGACATGGTGGTGTCGGGTGGGGTGAACATCTACCCGGCCGAGGCCGAGCAGGTGCTGGTGGAGCATCCGGGGGTGGCCGATGCAGCCTGCATCGGCGTGCCCGACGAGGAGATGGGCGAGCAGCTCAAGGCCCTGGTGGTGCCCGCCGACCCCAGTCAGCCGCCAACCGAGGCCGAGATCATCGCCTATTGCCGCGACCGCATCGCCCACTACAAGTGCCCCCGGTCGGTTGAGTTCGTGAGTGAAGACGTCCTCGGCCGCACCGCCATGGGCAAGCTCAACAAGCAGGCCCTGCGCGCCCCCTACTGGAAGCGCTAGGCCCCGATCGCGAGCCCGACCGTCAGCAGCGCGCCGAACACCAAGTGCAAGCGGGCGGTCATGTTGAGCAGGGGGGCCTTGGCCGCGGTCGACAGGGCGAGGTGCAGGGCGGGCATCGCCAGGCCGAGCACGGCCAGAGTCAGCGGCGCCCACGGGCGGGCCACAGCCAGGGAGGCCCCCGTCCCGATGGCCACCAGCACCAGGGCCGCATAGAGCCAGGCCGCACGCCGGTCGCCCAGCCGCACCGCCAAGGTCAGCTTGCCCGATGCCCGGTCCTGGTCGATATCTCGGAGGTTGTTGGCCATCAGCAGCGCGGCGGCCAACAGGCCCACCGGCGCCGCAGCGGCCACAGCCAGCGCCGTGAGCTCCTCGGTCTGCACGAAGGCCGTGCCTGCGGTGGCCACCAGCCCGAAGAACACGAACACGAACACCTCGCCGAATCCGGCATAGCCATAGGGCCGCCGCCCGCCGGTGTAGTACCAGCCCGCAGCGATGCAGGCCAGCCCCACCGCAATCAGCCACGGTGCCACCGCAATGGCCAGAACCAAACCAACCACCGCTGCCACCGCGAAGGCCCCGAACGCCGCCCGCCGCACCGAAGCCGGCACCACCGCGCCGCTGCCCACCAGCCGGGCCGGCCCAACCCGGTTGGCGTCGGTGCCCCGAACGCCGTCGGAGTAGTCGTTGGCGTAGTTCACCCCCACCTGAAGGGCCACCGCCACCACCAGCGCCGCCGCCGACCGCCACCACACCACATCGGGAGCAGCCGCCGCGGTGCCCACCGCCACCGGCACCACCGCCGCCGGCAGCGTCCGGGGCCGAGCCCCCTGAATCCAAAGCCTCATCGCCATATCTCCCCAAGTCTTGCCCATCGCCTGAGTTCGTTAGTGTCGGAGCCATGAACCGCTTGGGCGCTGAGACCAGCCCCTACCTTCGCCAGCACGCCGACAACCCGGTGGACTGGTACCCGTGGGGCCCCGAGGCCTTCGCCGCGGCCCGGTCCGCCGACAAGCCCATCTTGTTGTCGGTGGGCTATTCGGCCTGCCACTGGTGCCACGTCATGGCCCACGAGTCGTTCGAGGACCCCGAAACCGCCGCAGTGATGAACGACCTGTTCGTGAACGTCAAGGTGGACCGGGAGGAGCGCCCCGACGTGGACACCATCTACATGGAGGCCGTCCAGTCGCTCACCGGCCGGGGCGGGTGGCCCATGACCGTGTTCATGACCCCCGACGGGCGCCCGTTCCACGGCGGCACCTACTACCCCAAGGTCGGCCGGGGCCAGATGCCGTCGTTCACCGACATCATGCACCGGATCCAAGACGTGTGGGTCAACCGCCGCACCGACGTGGACAACCAGGCCGACCAGCTCACCCAGTCGCTCAACCGCACCGCCCTGATCCAGCCCGACCCCCAACGAGCCCCCGGCGGCACCAGTCCAGAGGCGCTGGACCAGGCCACCACCACCCTGCGCCAGCAGTACGACGCCGCCTGGGGAGGCTTCGGCGGAGCGCCCAAGTTCCCCCAGACCATGAGCCACGAGGTGCTGCTGCGCTCCTACCTCCACAGCGGCGACCCCGACGTGCTCAACATGGTGATCAACTCGCTCGACGCCATGGCCTCGGGGGGCATCTACGACCATCTGGGCGGCGGATTCAGCCGCTACTCGGTGGACGCGCAGTGGATCGTGCCCCATTTCGAGAAGATGCTCTACGACAACGCCCTGTTCGCGCGGCTCTACCTCCACGCCTGGCAGGTGACCGGTCGGCCCCGCTTCCGGCAGGTGCTGGACGAGACCATCGGGTTCGTGCTGCGCGACCTGCGCCACGACTCCGGCGGCTTCTACTCGGCCCTCGACGCCGACTCCGAGGGCGAAGAGGGCCGGTTCTACGTATGGACCCCGGATCAGATCACCGCGGTGCTGGGAGACGACGCTGAGGAGTTCACGGCCTGGTACGGGGTGACCGAGGGCGGCAACTTCGAGGGCCACAACATCTTGTGGCGACCGGTGCGGGGCGACCTGCTGCGACCGGCCGGCGTGGAGCTGAGCCGTGAGCGACTGCTGTCGGCCCGCAACCTGCGCATTCCCCCCGGCCTCGACGACAAGGTGCTGCTGGAGTGGAACGGCCTCATGCTGGCCACCCTGGCCGAGGCCGCAGCGGCCACCGGCAACCAGCAGTGGATGGAGGCGGCGGTCAAGAACGGCGGGTTCCTGCTCGACCGGCTGCGCCGAGCCGACGGCCGCTGGCTGCGCTCCTGGCAGGCGGGCGACGGCGACCGCCCGGCCCAGGCCCGCCACCTGGCCTATGCCGCCGACTACGCCGCAACAGCCGACGCCTTCACCCGCCTGGGCGAGGCCTCCGGCCAGGCCCGCTGGATCGACGAGGCCGTCCAGGCCGCCGACGGATTGCTGGAGCTGTTCTGGGATCACGAGCGGGGCGGGGTGTTCACCACCGGGTCGGATGCCGAGGAGCTCATCTGCCGGCCCAAGGAGATCACCGACAACGCCGTCCCCTCGGCCAACAGCGCCGCGGCGGTGGCCCTGCTGCGCCTGGGCGCCCTCACCGGCAAGTCCCACTACCTCGACCGAGCCCAGGACATCCTGGCCCTGCTGGGCGAGGTGGCCGCCAACCATCCCAGCGGCTTCGGCCACCTGCTGGAGGCGGTGGACATGCACGCCACCGGCCTCACCGAAGTGGTTATCGGCGGCGACCGCCCCGACCTGGTGGACGCGGTGCGGGAGAGCTACCGCCCCAACACCGTGCTGGCCTGGGGCGAGCCCTACCCCTCCCCGCTGTGGGACAACCGTTCCGAGCCCTTGGCCTACGTCTGCCGCAACTACACCTGCGAAGCCCCCGCGTCCACCGTCGACGATCTGCTGGCCCAGCTCTAGCCCCACGAGCGCAGCCCGCTGCCGGGGGTTCACCAATGAGCCACCTGCCTGGGATAAACTCCAGGCCGCGCTTTTAGTGGCGCGCGGATCGCGAATTTGGAGGGCAACATGTCCAACGGCACCGGCAAACCCAAGCGGGCAATGCAGTTGGGTGGAGCACTCATCGCCGTCGCCGGAGTCCTAGTCAGCCTCACCGCGCTCGCGTCGGCGCAAAACACCACCTCAAGGTTCTATTCTGGGAACATCTCCGGCCCCGACTTCTGCACCAACCGCAGCCTCGGCGGCCCAGTGACATATCCGTTGGACAGCAACAACGACGGCATCGCCGACACCTGCTCGCTCGCCCGCACCCGCCGAGCCACTGCTGCCCGCCAAAACGCCATGGAACGTCTCGGAGGAGAACTGCCCTTAGCCCTCAGCCTGCTGTTCGCCGAAGAGTGCCTCAAGGTGACAGAGACTTACGGAGAACCCAAAGACGAAGCCACCGACGATTGCGCCGCCCCCCGAGCCGCCCAAGCAGCCGGGCGAACCATACCGGCAGTGCCCGCCTCACCCTTCCCAGTGGGAAACAACCCACCCGGTTTTTTCTCCGGGCCAGTGGTCAACAGCTCCGCCTTCTGCCTGAACCTCAGCTTTGGTGGCCCAGTTACCTACCCGTTTGACAGCGACGGCGACGGGGTGGCCGACACCTGCTCGCTACCTCGCACCCGCCGGGCAGCAATCGCCCGGCAGAATGCTTTCGAGCGGCTCGCTGCCGCGCAAGAACCCCTTTTTCAGCAGCTCTTCGCGGAAGAATGCCGTCGGGTGCCAGCCAGCTTTGGCGAGCCAGCCGACGAGGCAACCGACGAATGCGCCACGGGGATCGTTGGCCCAACAGGCACCCCGCTTCCTACCCCCGGATCAGGCACCGGCGGGTCCACCACTCCACCCACCCAGCGCCCCACCACTCCACCCACCCAGCGCCCCGTTACTCCACCCATTTCCCCAGTCGCCACAAATCCCGGCAACTACAACAAGCGGGCTGCCCAGAATATGAAAATGGACCCGGGCAATGGCCAAATTGTCGTCTCCTGGGATCAGGTGACTGCCGACGACAAACCCAATGACAATGACGACGACCCCTATGACCGCAGCGAAGTCTACGAGTACGAGGTGTGGTGGACTCCCAGGGGCCAGGGCTGGTCAACGACCAATAAGGCCTTTACCAGCAATCAGACTTACACCATCACCGGCCTGACCAACCTCACCACCTACAACATCCGAGTCAAGGCATCCCGCGGACTCAGCAGCGATGTGTTCACCCCCACCCTGACCAGCACTCCCGGTTTGGCAGGCCCCCCGGTTTGGCCGAGCCCCGACGACGCCCTGACGAGCCCGTTCTACGGTCGCATCACCGCCGACTGGGATACGCCGCACGACGACCAAAGTGACGACAACATCAGCGGATATCGAATTCAGTGGAGCACCAGCAGTTCAAGTTGGTCCACCAGCCGTCAGGCATCAACCACCGCGTCCGCTTACACCATCACGGGCCTGTCCGGGGGCACCCACTACGTGAGGGTCCAAGGAGTGAACGCAAGCGGCCCCGGAACCTGGTCGCTCACAGAAAGAATTCGGCTAACCAGCACGAGGCCAAAACCAGGCCAGCCCACCAATCTGACGCTGAACACTGCGGGATCGGGGTCCACCTTGTCCGCGTCATGGACCGCGCCTTCCTCGGCCTACCCGGATCCCACTCACTACCTCGTGCAGTGGAGAGACTGTTTCCGCAGCGGCAGCTGTCAGAGTTGGTCTTCATCCACACGGCAAACCGCGGTCCAAGCGTCCGCTGGCACCTCCGCCTCCATCCCCAATCTGCTCGGTGGAAATCGGTACGAAGTGCGAGTCCAGGCCGTCAATCAAGACATCATCGGCTCGTGGTCATCCACGGCCCGCATCACTTTGGGCCAAGCAGGTGCCCCGGCCAACGTCAAACTCGACCCCGGCAACCACAACATCACGGTGACCTGGGATGCGGTATCGAGCGTGCCAGCGGTGACGGGCTACAACCTCCAATACTCAACCAGCAGCAGCTTCTCCAACGCCATCCAAATTAATCCGGCGTCGGGGGACACCAGTTACGAGATCACCGGGTTGAACGACTTCAAGGTCCGCTATGTTCGGATTCGGTCGATCAACGCCAACGGCCCTGGCCTCTGGTCCACGAGGGCTTCCCTCTCTCCAGGCACCATCGACGCGCCAACTAACGTTGCCGCCGACGAAGTCCCTGACCACATCAGAAAGCTCACCGTGTCGTGGGACTCTGCCACCGAGAGCGGCAAGTCGGCCTTGACCGGCTTCAAGATTCAGCGGCGTAGTGGGACCTCGAGTTGGAACACCACCAACGTGAATCTCAATAATTCTGGGCTTTCCAAGAGTGGTGACAGCTACAGCTACACCTTCTCCAGCCTGTCCACTGGTGTTGCTTACGAAGTCCGAGTGCTGGCCCGAAACTCCCGCGGCGACGGCCCGTTTTCCGACAGCGCCACCGCGACCCCAGGTGCGAGCTTCATCCCATCAGTGGGCGAATTGTCAGCCACCACAGATTCGAGCAGTCGACCCACAATCCAAGTCTCGTGGTCAGCACCCAGCAGTTCAATAACGGTCAACAACTACACCGCCCAGTGGCGCACTTGCGGGACAACCGGGTACAGATGCGGAGGCTGGAGCAGCAGCAATACGACCACCGACACCAATTCGCTATATTCAGCCACCAGCTTGCGGACCGGCATCTACTACCAAGCCCGTGTCAGGACCAACGGCCCCAGTGCCAACGGCGGCATTAGTGCGTACGACGAATCAAGCAAATTCAAGGTCACCATCGACAACAACAACACCCCCAGCGACAGAACCGACGACACCATAACCCTCGAAGAACTCACCTAAGCCAGCTCAACGCTGCCCAGGTAGGAGCACTTTCTGCGGCGCTACTCGCGGGGGTCGTCGATGGTGACGGTGCTCACCTCGCTGAGGCGGGTGGTCACCATGTCGAGGGCGATTTGTTCTAGGAATTGTTTGGGCATGACGCATTCGCGGCATTCGGTGCCCTCCAAAATGAGCTTCAGGGCCACAGTGGTGTCGGCGGCTGAGACAAGTTCCACGTCGCCGCCGTCGAGGGCGACCAGGGCTCGGAGTTCACCGACGGCCTCTTCGAGCAGGGCTTGATCCATCAGGGGGCCTCCTCTGTGGGGCCGGACGTTTCTTGGCCGAGGTTTGGGGGGCGGGTTCGGGACAGGAAGGCACCGGCGTCGGCCAAGATGAGCTGGCCGGTGGTGCAGCGGGCCAGGTCGGAGGCCAGGTACACGGCGAGGCGGCCCAGTTCTTCGGGCAGGGTCTCTCGGCGCAGGGGGGTAGCGGCCACGATGGCGTCGTAGTGGGCAGGGGGGAAAGCCTCTTTGACCAGCTCGGTGAGGGTGGTGCCGGGGGCGATGGCGTTCACCCGGATGCCGTGGGGGCCAAGCTCCACGGCCATTGACCAGGTGAGGTGGTTGATGGCGGCCTTGGCCGCGGCGTAGCTCGACATCATGGGCGACGGCCGGGTGGTCTCGCCGGAGCTGACGTTGATGATCACCCCGCTCCCCTGCTCCATCATGACCAAGGCCTCGGCCCGAGCGCACAGCGCGGTCAACACCAGGTTTTGATCCACGAGGTCTCGCCAGAAAGCCCCGTCCATGTCCACGAACCGTGTGGGAGACCGCCCCGCCATCATGCCGACGTTGTTGACGGCGATGTCGAGACTCCCACCCCACGCCACCACATCGCCCACCAGGGCCTCGATCGCAGCATCATCTCGGAGGTCGGCCGCAAACGCCCTGGCGGAGCCCCCCTCATCGGCAATGAGGGCCACGGTCTCTTCCGCCTGCTCGGCCCGAATGTCGTTCACCGCCACCAATGCACCGGACCGGGCCATCCACCGGGCGATCTCTCGGCCAATGCCCGCCCCGGCACCGGTAACCAGCGCCACCTTGCCGGAGTGGTCGATCTCGACGCTCATCGCTGCCTTGTGCCTTGCCGCGGCACCCTGGCCCGGCCGGTCGCGACGCTCATGCTCCCGTGGGCCTAGCCGTGCCGGAGCCCGACCCGAACCGCGTCGTGATCGGCGGTGCGCTGAAGCAGGGCCATGGCCTCATCGATCTGGTCGAGGCCGAACACTTCGCCCAAGAGCGGGCCAGTGGGGAACTCCCCGGTGTTCAAAATAGCCACGGCCTCCCTCATGGAGCTGGGGGTAGAGCCGCTGCCTCCCTGAACCGTGAGACCCTTGAGCACGATCAGGTCGGTGATCATCTCCACCGGGGCCAGGTTCTTCAATCCGGCCAGCTGCACCCTGCCCCCTTGGCGAACCAGGCTCAGGCACAAGGGCACGGTCGCGGTGGCATCGGCCAGATCGACGGCCATGTCGGCCATGGCCCCACCGGTGATCTCAGCCACGAACGCCACCAAGTCGGTGGCGGTGACATCGACCGTCACATCGGCGCCCACCTCTCGGGCCACTTCCAGGCGCAGGGCGTCGGCACCAGTGCCGGTGACGATCACCGTTTCCGCGCCCCGGCGCTTGGCCTCCGCGGCGTACACAAGCCCCATGTGGCCCGGCCCCTGCACCACCACGGTCTCGCCCTCGACCACCGGCATCCGGCTGAACCAGTTGCACACGTTGGCCAGCGGCTCGAACACGGTCAGCTCCGCGGCGTCGATGTCGTCGGTCAGCTTCACCAGGTGAGTGCCGGGAAGCAGCCCCATGTACTCCCCATAGCCGCCCCACAGCCCGTGGTCGTCTTCGATGCCCAGGGTGTATCCGTACACCTAGCCCAGGCCGAACGGGTTGTTCTCGGTGACCGGGGCCCGAACAACGAGGTCCACCGCCACCCGGTCGCCCACCGCCACGCCCAAGCTGGCGTCGTCGGCCAGGGCATGCACCCGCCCGACGATCTCGTGGCCGGGCACCAGCGGTGACTTCTCCCCGGGGACGTGCTGGTGGCCGTGGAGCTGGGCCACGTCGCTGCCGCACATGCCCACAGCCTCCACTTTCAGCACACCGCCGCCGGGCGGGGGCACCGGCACCGGGAAGTCGTCGCGCCGCAGATAGGTGCCGTCGCCGTTGAAGACCACGCCCCGACAGGTGCTGCTCATGATTGCCGCCTTCCTCTGCGGGCTCGCGAGCCGGCTAGTGCAAGATCAGCCGATCCCACTCTTCTCCAGGATGTGAACCCCGCAGCTGGAACCGAGGCCGATCACATGGGCCAGGCCCACGTTGGCCCCCTCGATCTGACGGTCACCGGCCTCGCCCCGCAGGTGGGTGGCCACCTCATACACGTTAGCCACGCCGGTGGCCCCGATGGGATGGCCCTTGGAGATGAGCCCGCCCGACACGTTCACCGGGGTGTCGCCGTCGCGCCACGGGGCACCCCGGTCGATGAAGTCGCCCGCGCCGCCCGGCTCGCACAGCCCCAGGTTGTCGTAGTGGATGAGCTCGGCGGTGGCGAAGCAGTCGTGCAGCTCCACCAGGCTGAGGTCCTCAGGACCCACCCCGGCCTGCTCGTAGGCGGCGGTGGCTGCGTTGCGGGTGAGGGTGTTCACGTCAGGCTGCATCTGCCCCGACTCCACGTAGGGGTCGGTGGTGAGCACCGAGGCGCTGATCTTCACCGCCCGAGACTGCTGCTCGACGCTCAAGGAGGCAAACCGCTCCTCCCCCACCAGCACGCAGGCCGCGGCCCCATCGCCGGTGGGGCAGCACATCAGCAGCGTGTTGGGGTACGACTGCATGGGCGAGCCCATCACCTCTTCCAGGGTGAACTCCTTTTGGTATTGGGCCAGAGGGTTCAGCGTGGAGTGGGCGTGGTTCTTCTGGGCCACCTTGGCGAACTGCTCGAAGCCCACCCCGTCGTGGTCGTTGGCGTACTCCATGCCGGCCTGGGCGAACACCCCGGGCATGGTGTCGGTGCCCAAGATGCCGTCGATGCCCATGACCGCCCCGAAGCGGCCCGACGGCTCATAAACATTCTTCTCCTTGCGGGCGCCGCCGGCCAAAAGGCCCATCTTGCCCATCTGCTCCACGCCGATGGCCAGGCCCATCTCGGCCTCTCCGGCTCGGATGGCCATGATCACCGTGCGCAGGGCGGTGGCCCCGGTGGCGCAGGCGTTCGACACGTTGTACACCGGAATACCGGTCTGGCCGATCTGCTTCTGCACCTGCTGGCCCATGCCGGCGTTGGCCTGGAACAGGGTGCCGCACGACAAGATGTCCATGTCGGCCATGCCCACCGCGCCGTCGTCCAGCGCTCCCAACGCGGCAGTGGTGGCCAAGTCCACCGCGTCCTGGTCGGGATAGCGGCCGAAGGCCGTCATGTGCGTTCCCAGTACCCAGATGTCCTGTGCCATTTTTGGCCTCCTATCGACGAAATCGATCAGCTGGTCACGCCGGGGCGTACCCGAAGGCAACGGCCTCCTGGCCGTCGTCGTCGGTGCCCACGACATAGGTGTCGAGTTTGACTTTCATGCCGAGCGAGATCTTGGACGGATCAGGCTCGATGTTGATGAGATTGGAGCGAACCGAGGTGCCGTCGTCGGTGAGCACGATGGCCGAGACGTAGGGCGTGGGGATGGTGGGGGCGGCCCGGTAGACGATGCTGAAGGTCCGCAGCGTGCCGGTGTCGCTCACCCGCACCGTGCGGAACTCCCGGCCACCGCAATGGGCGCAGGCGTTGCGCCGGCCGAAGTAGCGGGCACCGCAATCGGCGCACTCATTGGCTTGCAGGTGGGGCTCGTCGCCCAAGACGAGATAGTCCACAAGAGGTATCTGCACGAGGGGCAGACTACCTCAGCGGCAGTTGTACCGGCCCAACCGCGCTGGCCGGGCGAGGCGGTGACTGGCTACTGGGGAATGTCGAATCCGTCGGGGAACCCGCCCTCCATGTAGCCCCCAATCTCGACCTTCTTGACGATGCGGAAGCCGTCAGGAGTCCGGGAGACAGTGTCGTGGTACCAGCCGCCCACAAAGAACAAGTGCAGCCCCGACCCGCTGGGGTTGAATTTCCCGTCGCCGTCAACGGGCATCCCCATCGGATTGTGGAACAGCGTCGTGCATTGGGCGGTGTCGCCGTCCCAGCTGCGGATGTAGGTCTTGCCCACCATGTGCTGGGTCATGGGGAAGATGGACAGCGCCATCTGGAGCCAGCCCTTCACCGTGGGATAGTCGGCGTTGGCGTCGTCCACGCCGGGGGCCGACGAGGAGTAGTCCAAATGGGCGTCGGGGGTGAACACCGTGTCGAGAAGGTCCCAGTCCTTCTCGTCAATGGCAATCGTGTAGCGGACAATGACGTCTTCGATGGCCAGGCGGTCGACGGGATCAGGCATGTTCATAGCGGCTCACCGTAGTAGACGACCTCGTCCAAAGGCCTACGGGGGCGTTTGGCAGAGGAACTGGGGCCATCGCTGGCGGGATAGCCCAAGGCCACGGTTCCGACAATGCGGCGGTGTTCGGGGATGTTGAGGCCTGCCTTGACCGCGGCTTCGTGCTCGAAGACGCCAAAGAAGCACGAGCCCAATCCGGCTGCCGACGCACCCAACAGCAAGCTGTGGACCGCCATGCCGGCATCGACCCACCAGTAGGGAACGGGCCAGGCGTCGGTGCCCTCACCCAGCCCGGTCCCAGCTTTGTCCGGCTCGGCGTAGCGCTCGGCGTAGCGCTGGGGATCGGTGAGCACCACGACCAGCACGGGGGCCACCTGCAGGCCGGGCCAGGGGAACTCGGCTCGGCGCTCAGGAGTGAGGGTGAGGCCCCAATACCGCTCGGGCTCGACAACCACGCAGAACTCCACCGCCTGGGTGTTGCCCGCCGACGGCGCCCGGCGAGCCTGGTCGAGCAGTTCGACCACCAGCCCGTCGGGCGGCGGATCGGGGAGGAAATTGCGGCACATCGGCCGCCGAACGGGCGGTGAGCCGCTCATGGCCATCGGTCACGGGGCCAATAGCCCGCTCGCTCAGCCGTACTTGAGCAGGTCTTCGGCCATGATCCAGCCGAAGGCGATCATGGTGTCGCCGCCGGCGTCCACCTTGTCGAACAGGGCGGCCACGTCGGCGTCGATGTTGTCTGGCTTGGCGGTCTCGTAGTCGAACAGACAGGCCTGGCCGTCGTCGCCCACCACTCGGAAGTCCCGGTCGAGATACCGGGAGGCGCCGATGCTGAACCGCTTGGCCAGCCGTCGGCCCCAGGCCCGCTCCTCCCCCGAGGCCTTGTGGCCCGGACGGGGAACGATGTCCACCAGGGACTTGAAGGCATCGAAGCCGCCCGGATTGTCGAACTGGGTGCCCATGAGCACGTCCTCGTCGGGAAAGGCCATGAGCGCCCGGTGAAGCTGGGCGTCGACGAGCTGGCGGAGAACGGTGCTGCGCTTGGAGGTGCGGGCCACCGACGCCAGCCCCACCAGAATGCTCGGGGTTCCGCCGATGCGCTCCAAGGTGGAGAAGGCGAAGCCGCGGAGTTTTCCGTTCTCCCGGGAGGTGGTGATCAGCACCCACTCCTCGGTCTGCTTGGAGAGCAAACCCACCGAAAAGGGGTTGGGGCCGTCAGCGCACATGTCGGCCATTTCGGCCAACTCAGCGTCGGTAACCGCTGTGCAATCCTTGGTTTCGACGTCGATTGCCATGCGCTGCTCGTCCTCCTTGCTCACTGCTCCCCCACAGTTCTCCGCCCGTGGGCACCCCTATAGTCCATCAATCGTCCCGGTAGGCGCGCAAACCCGCAGGAAAACAAGGATTCTGGGGATCGACTGGCCTCGGCAAAACGCCAGCTAGTGGAACTACACCGCGATGGCGTGCTCCCCCAGCATCTCCCGCAGCTCGCCGATCAACCCACTGCCCGCGTCCACCCCGTAGGCCGATGACAGCTTGATCCCCTTGTCGTCACCGAGCATCAGAATCACCTCGGACTGGCCCGGATGGCCGGCAAGAACCGACTTGAGCGCGTCGATGCGCTCTCGGGTCAGCGAGCCGTTGGCGAGGTTCACCCGCAGGGGGCCCAAGCCGTTCACCCAGTCGAGGCGCACCGGCTCCACCTGATTGCAGAGCAGTTTGGGCTCTTCGTCGCGCCGGTCCAACCGGCCCTCCAAAATGACCACGAGATCGTCCTCCAACTTGTGGCCGTGCTGCTCCAGGGCTTTGGGAAACAGGGTGACCTCCATCGTCCCGTACAGGTCTTCCAAGTCGCACAGCCCCATCTGATCGCCCCGCTTGGTCCACCGCTTGCGGAAGTTGCTGACCACCCCGCCCACGGTGACCCTGGCGCCCTCCTCGGCATCGACGAGCTGGTCGATCCGATGCGTGGTCTTGCGGGCCAGCACCCCCTCCAGCCCCATCACCGGATGGTCGGAGACGTACAGCCCCAGCATCTCCCGCTCGGCGGCCAAGCGGCGGGTCTTGTCGAACTCGGTGTCGGGGATGTCGATTTCGTCGAAGCAGGCATCCTGGGGGCCGTCGCCGAACAGGCTCATCACGCCCTGCTCGCGCTCGCGCTGCTGCTGGATGCCCCGCCGCATGATCGGCTCGAACACGTTCAGCAACCCTTGGCGGGGATGGCCCAGCGAGTCGAACGATCCGGCCTTGATCAAGGCCTCGACGATCCCCTTGTTCAGCACCATGGGATCGACCCGCTGGCAGAACTCGTGGAAGTCACCGAAGGGGCCGTTCTCCGCCCGCTCGTCCAAGATCATCTGCGCGGCGCCCGTCCCCACCTGTCGGATGGCGGAGAGCCCGAAGGAGATGGAGGGCTCGCCGTCGGACGGTCGATTGGCGGCAAAGTCGGATTGGGACAAGTTGACGTCGGGCAGGGTCACCTTGATCCCCCGCTGTCGGCACTCGGCCAGGTAGACGGCCGCCTTCTCCAGCTTGTTCTTCACGCTGGTGAGCAGCGCGGCCATGTACTCCACCGGGTAGTTGGCCTTGAGGTAGGCCCCCTGATAGGCGATCAGCCCGTAGCCATAGGAGTGGCTCTTGTTGAAGGCGTAGTCGGCGAACTGCTCGATGATGTCGAACAATTCTGTGCCCAGGTCGCGGCCGTAGCCGCTGCCCTCGCAGCCGTCCACGAAGGAGCCCCGCTCTTTGGCCATCAGCTCGCGGTCCTTCTTGCCGCAGGCCTTGCGGAGATTGTCGGCGTCGGCCAGGGAGTAGCCGGCGAACCGCTGGGCCACCCGCATCACGCTCTCCTGGTAGATCATCAGCCCGTAGGTGTCGGCCAGGATGTCGGCGGCGTCGTCGTGGAACACCTCCACCCGCTTGCGGTCGTTCTTGCGGTCGGCGTAGTCGTTGTGCATGTTGGCCGCCATCGGGCCGGGCCGATACAGCGCCACCAGGGCGGCCACGTCGTCGAAGCAGGTGGGCTTCAGCGAGCGCATCAGCGACCGGATGGGGGCGCTCTCCAGCTGGAACACCCCGATGGTGTCGCCCCGGGCCAGCAGCTGGTAGGTGACGTCGTCGTCCAGCGCCACGTTGTCGATGTCCACCTGAACGCCGTGGGACTGCTTGATGAGCCCGATGGCGTCCTCGATCACATCGAGGTTCCGCAGTCCCAAGAAGTCCATCTTCAACAAGCCCAGGTCTTCCACGGCGTGCATCTCGTACTGGGTGACGATGGGCACCTCGTCGAGGCTCTGGTTCGGGGAGGCCTTGCGCTGGATGGGGAGGTGCTCGGTGAGGGGCTCCTTGGTGATCACCACCGCGGCGGCGTGGATGCCGTCCTGGCGCCGCAGGCCCTCCAAGCCGCGGGCCACCTCGATCACCTTGTGGGCCTCCTCGTCGGACTCGTACATCTCCCGCAACTCGGCCGCCGCCTTGTAGCCGTCGGCATACTCTTCGGTCTGCTCCAAACAGGCCCACAACGGGGTGTCGCGGCCCAGAACCAGCGGGGGCATGGCCTTGGCCAGTTTGTCGCCCAGCGAATAGGGGAAGTCCAGCACGCGGGCGCTGTCGCGCACCGCGGCCCGGGCCTTGATGGTGGAGAAGGTGATGATCTGGGCCACATGGTCCTCGCCGTATTTCTGGGAGGCGTAGCGGATGATCTCATCGCGGTAGCGGGAGTCGAAGTCCATGTCGATGTCGGGCATGGACACCCGGGAGGGGTTGAGGAACCGCTCGAACAGCAGGTCGTAGCGGATCGGATCGAGGTCGGTGATCCGCAAGGAGTAGGCCACCGCGCACCCCGCGGCGCTGCCCCGGCCCGGACCCACCCGGATGCCGCGCTCTCGGGCGTAGCGGATCAGGTCCCAGGTGATGAGGAAATAGGAGGAGAACCCCATGTCGGAGATCACCTTGAGCTCATAGGCCAGCCGGTCGGCGGCCTCCTCCGACAGCGGGCTTCCCCACCGGGCTTCGGCCCCCTCCAGGGTCAGAGCCCGCAGATACTCGTCGGCGTCGTCGAACTGCTCGGGAATGGGAAAGTCGGGAAGCTGCGGGTTGCCGAACTCGATCTCCACGTCGGCCCGCTCCGCGATCCACAGGGTGTTGTCGCAGGCCGGGCTCAGCTCCGAGAAGATTTGGCGCATCTCGGCGGCTGACTTGAGATAGTGCTCATCGCCGTGGAACTTGAGGCGGTCGGGGTCGCTGACCAGCGAGCCGGTCTGCACGCACAACAGGGCGTCGTGAGCCTCGGCGTCGGCCCGGTGGGTGTAGTGGCTGTCGTTGGTGGCCAGCAAGGGGGCGCCGATTTGGGCGGCCAGCCGGAGCAGATCGGGGTTGGTGCGCTGCTGTTCGGGGATGCCGTGGTCTTGGAGCTCCACGAACAGATTGTCCTTGCCGAAGATGTCCTGGAGCCGGGCTGCTTTGGCCACCGCCTCGTCATACTCATCCCGCAGCAGGGACTGGAGCACGTGGCCGCCCAGACAGCCAGTGGTGGCGATCAGGCCCTCGCTGTGCTCGGCCAGCAGGTCCCAGTCGAGCCGGGGCTTGTAGTAGTAGCCCTCCAAGAAGGCTCGGCTGGAGAGCTGGATCAGGTTCTTGTAGCCGGTGTTGTTCTCGGCCAGCAGGGTGAGGTGGTAGTAGAGCTTGGCCCCGCTCTCCGTGCTGCCCCCGCCGTCGTCCATCTTGCCCCGCCTCGGCGGTCGCTCCGAGCGGTGCTCGTGGGCCATGTAGGCCTCGGTGCCGATGATGGGTTTGATGCCCTCGGCTCGACAGGCCCGGTAGAAGTCGACAATCCCGTACATGTTGCCGTGGTCGGTGATTCCCAGCGCGGGCTGTCCGTCGGCGACGGCGGCCTTGACGATATCCCCCACCCGGGAGGCACCGTCGAGGATGGAGTATTCGGTGTGGACGTGGAGGTGGGTGAACGAACTGGACACGGCGCTCCTGTGGGCGGCTTGTGGATGGTCTGTGGTTGGAGACGGCCTTCCTGTGGATAACTACAGGCTTGTGGTTTGGCCTTCCCCCGACCATATCAAGACCGCGGGACACATGCTCGCCCTGGGGCGATTCCGGGCGTTTCCCTTGGTTGTGAAGGGCTACAGGTAGGTGCCGGGAGCTAGCTGGCCGCCGGGGCGCGGGGCACCGGGGGGAAGCTCGGCCCGGATGTTGGCCAGCTGCTGCTGCGCGGATACCTGCTGGGCGAACAGCGCAGCCTGGATGCCCTGGATGAGGCCCTCCAACCACCCAACCAGCTGGGCCTTCGCCACCTGAAGCTCCGCCTGGCTGGGAGGGTGTTCTTCCGGGAACGGCAGAATCAGCCGATCCAGCTCTTCGCTCAGATCGGGCGACAGCGCCGAGCCCAGCTCCTCGATCGACGTGGCATAGATCTCGCGCAGCCGGTCGCGGCTGGACTCGTCCAGCGAGGCCTGGCGGACCTCGTCCAAGAGCTGCTTCATCATCGTGCCGACCCGCATGACCTTGGCCGGCTGCTCGATGGCCTCCTTGGCCGACGGCAATTCCGCGGGGTCGCCGTCCGGGTGCGGCCCGTCGAGCACGACCTCAGCGGGCTCGGCCGGGGCCGGCTGACGGGTGTCTGACATGGTTGGAAATCTACCCGCTCACGGCCAGAACCCGACAACCACCTCAAGCCCGGTTGCCGAATGCGGCCAGGCAGGGAACCAACACCTCAGCCGAGGTCAGCGAGCCGTGGCGGGCGAGCAGTTTGAACGGCGGTTTGGGCTCGGTAAACGCCACCGGGTCCCGGGGCACCAAGGCCACGTCGCCCATCCGCGACCGGGCCTCCGGGCTCACCTGAAGACCGAACCATCCCTCGTCCAGCACCTGCTCCCTCCCGGCCACCAGGCCGTAGCGTCCGTAGCGCTCAGCGGCCGCCGCCAGCAGCTCTGCGGCCCGACCGGCTCGGGCGTGCAGCCAGCGGAACCGGGCCTCCCCCGAGGTCACCGACGACAGGGCCAGCACGTCGCGCCCCAGTTCGACGATGGCATCGCCCACCATGACCTGGCCGTGGTCGGACACCACCAGCAAGGCGGCCTCCGGCGGCAGCACGGCCAGAATCTGCTCCACCATACGGTCCACATCGGCGTACTCGGCGTCGAGGTGGGGGCCGAACCCGTACTCGTGGGCGATTCGGTCGGGCCCGTCGTAGTAGGCGTACACCAGCGGTGCGCCCCCTTCCACCAGCGCCTTCACCTCCACGGCGATGGAGCTGTTGAGCTTGTAGCCCCGGTGTACCACCCCGGTGAGGTGGGCCCGGGTGAAGCCGCTCCCGTGGAACTCGCTGCGCCCCACCGACGGCACCCGCCGTCCGAAGAAGGCGGGCCGGGGCTGGACTTGCTCGGGGACGATGCTCTTGCGGGCGTCGGTCTTCTCCTTGCCGAACCCCGCCGTCCACCGCAGGGCGTTCAGCACCTGTCCCTGCATGTGGATCTGGTAGCCGATCAGCCCGTGCTCGCCGGGGGCCGCGCCGGTGACCAGCGAGGTCAGCGCCGTGGTGGTGGTGGTGGGCGCCACGGTGGTGATGGGACCGCCCTCCATGGCCGAAAGCACCGGGGCCAGTTCCGCCCGATCCTGAAGCTGCTCCCACCCCATGCCGTCCACCAGCAGCAGCACCACGGCCTTGGCCTCGCGGGCCGGAGCGGGCAGCCATTCGGCGGCCTCCGGCGGCCCCAGCAGCGCGGGGACCACGTTGCTCAAGCAGGCCCCCCGGTAGTCGGGCAGCACCGGGAAGCCAGCCGACGAACCGTTGTTTCCTCGTGTATCAGCCGGGCTCTGACTCTCCATCTGGCCTTCAACCTAATCGGCTCAACCCGACAGAGAAGGCAGAGAAGTAGTGTGATGGCTCGTGAGGGTGTCGACTCGAGGGGACTACGCCAGCCGGGCGCTGCTGTCGCTGGCCCTGCACGCCGACGAGACCGGTCCCACCTCGGTGCGGGACATCGCCGAGCGCACCGGGCTGCCCCAGCCGTATCTGGAGCAGATTCTCCAAGCGCTGAAGGGGGCCGGGCTGGTCCGCTCCAAGCGGGGAGCCGGCGGGGGCTACGCCCTGGCCCGGCCGGCCGCCGAGATCAAGTTGAGCGAGATCGTGAGCGCGGTGGACGGGCCGATCGTCTTGGGCGATTTCGGAGAGCCCCACCAAGACGGCGCCTGCGATCACGAGGGCCAATGCGTGCTGCTGGCCATCTGGACCCACGCGGGCGACATCATGCACGAACTGCTGAGCAACTACACGCTGGCCGACATCGCCAAGACCGCGCGCGGCCTCCTCCCCTGGCCGGGGTCAGACTGACCCGCCTCGCCCTGGCGGGCAGGGGCTATCACTGAGGGCCCAGGCAATCGCTTCGTGCCGCGGCCTTCACTGGGAGCACAGGCGCCGGTAGAGGCGGGAGAAGTCCTCGGGGGCCTCGGCTTCGAAACGGAGTAGCTGCCCGGTCTCCGGATGGTCGAACGCCAGGGTGTGGGCGTGCAGCGCGGGGCGGCTGATGCCGGGAGCGGCGGGGCCGCCATAGAGGTCGTCGCCCAGGATGGGGTGGCCGATGGCGGCGAGGTGGACCCGGATTTGATGGGTGCGCCCGGTCTCCAACTCGAGGTCTAGGAGGGCGGCGTCGTAGGGCACCGCCTCATCCGGCGGCTCGGTGCGAGCCGCCATTCGGGCGGTGACCTCATAGCGGGTGCGGGCCGGGCGGCCGCTGGCGGTCACCGACATCTTGGTGGGGTGGCGTGCGGAGCGCCCGACCGGGGCGTCGATCACCCCCCGGTCGTCGGACGGCATCCCCGCCACCAGGGCCGCATAACCCCGATGCACCTCACGTCGGCCCAGGGCGCCGGTCAGCGCTTCGTAGCTGGGCTGGGTGCGGGCCACCATCAACAGCCCCGAGGTGCCCCGGTCGAGGCGGTGGACGATGCCGGGACGCTCCGGCTCTCCCACCCCGGCGATCTCAGGGAACCGGGCCAGCAGGCCGTGAACCATCGTACCCGCAGGGTGGCCCGATCCAGGGTGGACCACCAGATCGGCGGGCTTGTTGACCACGATCACCTGTTCGTCGGCATGCACCACGTCCAGCACGACGGATGAGTCGGCCTCCAGCGCCCGCGGGCCGATGGCCGGCTCTTCCAACAGGGAGATCAGGTCACCGGCGGCCAATCGCTGGGACTTGGCGGCGACAGGGGCGCCGTTGACCTTCACCTTCTGCTGGTCGATCAGCCGGGCGGCCTCGGCCCGGCTGCACCCCCAGACCAGCGCCACCACCCGGTCGAGGCGCTCGCCGGCCAGCGCGTCAGGCACGATTCCGTCACCATTCATCTGATGCCCAGGCGCTCAGGACTCGTCGACCAGCTCATCGGACTCGTCGGCCGGTTCCGGTGAGCGATACCGGGGAGCAGTCAGCACCAGGACGACGCCAGCCACCACGATGGCGGAGTCGGCCGCATTGAAAACCGGCCACCACTGGAGGTCGATGAAGTCCACCACGGCCCCGCCCAGAAATCCGTCCCCAGATCGCAGCGCCCGATCGGCCAGATTGCCGATCGCCCCGCCCAGAATCATGCCCAACAGCACCGGTGACAGCGACAATCGGCGACCGCCCCAGCTGGCCCAGGCCACCACGATCACGAACAGCAGCGCCACCACCGCGATCACGGTGTCGAGGTCTTGCCCCAGACCGAAGGCGGCGCCGCGGTTGTAAACCAGATGCAGCCGCAAGGTCCAAACCAAGTCGATGTCGCGGTCGTCCAACGCCTCCAGCGCCCACCACTTGGTGAGTTGGTCGATGGCCACCACCACCACGGCCACCACCAGCAAGACCAGGTTGTGGCGGCGAGATCGGAGCTCTGTTTCGGGGGTGCTAGAACCCACCGGCTTTGTGCTCAACCCGCTCCGTCGCCCACGGAATGGCGTTGAGCCGCTGCCGGGGAATCGGCTTGCCCGACACCACGCAGATGCCATAGGTCCCGTCGTCGATCCGGGCCAAGGCGGCATCGATCTGGTCGACCGCGGCACGGGCATGGGCGCTGAGGGCCAGGTCCCGCTCCCGCTCCACCGCCAGGGTGTCGCCCTCCCCCGACTCCTCGTCGAACTGGACATCCCCCGGCTCTCTTTCCTCGACCAGCGAATCGGCCTCGGCCTTGAGCCGGGTGGCGGAGGTGACGTAGCGGCTGCGCTCCTCCAAGAGGAGCCGCTGCTGCTTGTCCAGGTACTTCTTGTCGAACAGCGGCTTTTTGGCCGCGGGCTTGCTCGCGGCCGACTTGGCCGTGCTGGACTTCTGTCCTGTTGACTTATTTTGGGTCGACTTTTTTGGCACCGACTGTTTCGGTGCGCTCTTCTTTTGAGCCATTGCAGGCGGGAGTGTAGCCGCGGCTGCCGCGGATTACTCCCCAATGGCCCGTGAGGGGCGGCAAACGGCTTGACAATGTCTGAACCGGGTTGGGAACGGGTTATTTTGTGATTTCCCAGTTCCGCCGGGAGGCCCGTTGTCTGATCCGCCCACCTTCTACCCCGAGGTCGACCCCAAGCCGGTCTTCCCCGACATTGAGCGCCGGGTGCTGGAGTCGTGGGCCGCTGACGAGACTTTCGCCCGCTCGGTGGAGGCACGGCCGACGGGAACCGATGGCGACAACGAATACGTGTTCTACGACGGTCCCCCGTTCGCCAATGGGCTCCCCCACCACGGCCACCTGCTCACCGGCTATGTGAAGGACGTGATCCCCCGCTATCGCACCATGCGGGGCCGCCGGGTGGAGCGCCGCTTCGGCTGGGACTGCCACGGCCTCCCCGCCGAGATGGAGGCGGAGAGGGAATTGGCGGTCTCGGGGCGGGCGGCCATCACCGACTACGGCGTCGACCGCTTCAACGACCACTGCCGCCAGTCGGTGCAGCGCTACACCCAGGAGTGGGAGACCACGGTCACCCGCCAAGCCCGGTGGGTGGACTTCGAGAACGACTACAAGACGATGGACCTGCCCTACATGGAGTCGGTTATGTGGGCGTTCAAGTCACTGTGGGACAAAGGCCTGGTCTATGAGGCCTACCGGGTGATGCCCTACTCCTGGGCGGCCGAGACTCCGCTGTCCAACTTCGAGATCCGCCTCGACGACGCCACCCGGCCCCGCCAAGACCCGGCCATCACCGTGGCCTTCGACCTGGTGCCCGAGGCGGGCGACCCGGGGCCAATGCAGGTTCTGGCCTGGACCACCACACCGTGGACCCTGCCGTCCAACCTGATGCTGATCGTCGGACCCGAGATCGAATACGCGATCGTGGAGCATGACGGCGGCCATGTGGTGCTGGCCGCGGCCACGCTGGAGGCCTACGGCGCCGAGTTGGGCCAGAACCGGGTGGTGGGCACCGCGGCCGGGTCCGAGCTCATCGGCCGGCGCTATCGGCCCCTGTTCGACTACTTCGCCTCATTGGACTCCGAAGGCGCCTTCCAGGTGCTGGGGGCCGACTTCGTGGACACCGCCGAGGGCACTGGCGTGGTCCACGCCGCCCCCGGATTCGGAGAGGACGACCAGCAGGCCGCTGAGGCCCACGGCCTGCCCGTGGTGGTGCCGGTGGACGATCAGGGCCGCTTCACCAACGAGGTGGCCGATTGGGCCGGGACCAACGTGTTCGAGGCCAACAGCGGCATCATCTCCCGGCTCAAGGAGCAGGGCCGGATCGTGCGCCACGCCACCTATGAGCACAACTATCCGCACTGCTGGCGCACTGACGAGCCGATCATCTACCGAGCCCTCAGCTCCTGGTTCGTGAGGGTGACTGAGATCCGAGAGAAGATGCTGGCGCTGAACCAGCAGATCAACTGGGTGCCGGACCATGTGCGCGACGGTCGGTTCGGCACCTGGCTGGAGGGGGCCCGCGACTGGTCGATCAGCCGAAACCGCTTCTGGGGAACGCCCATCCCGGTGTGGCGCAGCGACAACCCGGCCTACCCCCGGGTGGACGTCTACGGGAGCCTAGAGGAGATCGAGCGGGACTTCGGCGTGCGGCCCACCGACCTGCACCGGCCCTACATCGACGAGTTGACCCGGCCCAACCCCGACGACCCCACCGGGGCATCGGTCATGCGCCGGGTGCCCGAGGTGCTGGATTGCTGGTTCGAGTCCGGGTCGATGCCCTTCGCCCAAGTCCACTACCCCTTTGAGAACAAGGAGTGGTTCGAGCACCACTTCCCGGCCGACTTCATCGTGGAGTACATCAACCAGACCCGGGGCTGGTTCTACACCCTCCACGTGCTGGCCTCGGCCTTGTTCGACCGGCCCGCGTTCAACAACGTGATCTGCCACGGCATCCTGCTCGACGCCCAGGGCCGGAAGCTGTCGAAGAAGCTGCGGAACTACACCGAGCCCGAGGAAATCTTCGCCACCAAGGGGTCCGACGCCCTGCGCTGGTACCTGATGGGCTCTCCCATCGTGCGGGGCGGCGACCTCCGCCTCGACGACTCGGGCATCGACGACGTGCTGCGCCAAGTGATCATCCCCATCTGGAACGCCTATTTCTTCTTCGCCCTGTACGCCAACGCCGACGGGGTCCAGGCCAAGCTCCGAACCAGCTCTGAGGAACTGCTGGACCGGTACATCCTGGCCAAGACCCGCCAACTCACCGAGGCGGTCACCCAGCGCATGGACACCTACGACCTTCCCGGTGCCGCCGCCGAACTGGAGGGGTTCATCGACTCCCTCAACAACTGGTACATCCGACGCAGCCGCGACCGGTTCTGGGCCCCGGCCCGACCGTCCTCCGCCGACGACAAGCAGGATGCCTACGACACCCTCTACACGGTGCTGACCACCGTGTGCCGGTTGCTGGCGCCGTTTCTGCCCCTGGTGTCCGAGGAGATCTACCGGGGGCTCACCGGGGAGTCGAGCGTTCACCAGTGCGACTGGCCCGATCCGGCGGAACTGCCGGGCGACCCCTCTCTCGTGGCCGCCATGGACCGGGTGCGAGACGTGTGCTCAACCGGGCTGCGGGTGAGGGAGGACGAGGGAATCCGGGTCCGCCAGCCCCTGCCGTCGCTCACCGTTGCCGGAAGGGAGGTGGATGCTCTGGCGCCGTTCACCAATCTGATCGCCGATGAGGTGAACGTGAAGGAGGTGCTCCTCAGCGATGACCTCACCGCCTACGGCCAGTTCGTGCTCCGACCCAACGGCCAAGCACTGGGACCGCGGTTGGGCCAGGACGTGCAGCAGGTGTTCAAGGCCGCCCGCTCGGGCCATTGGGAGCGCAACCCCGACGGCACCGTCACCGCGGCCGGCCACCCACTCTCCGACGGCGAGTTCGACCTTGCCCTGAACCCGGTCGAGGGAACCACCGCCGCGGCGCTGCGCACCAACGATGCGTTGGTGGCGCTGGACACCGCTGTCAGCGCTGAGCTGGCCGCCGAGGGAATCGTCCGGGACGTGGTTCGGATGGTCCAAGCCGAACGGAAGAACCAGGATCTCGACGTCACTGACCGGATCGCATTGACCATCACCGCTGGGGCCGAGATCATCGATGCGGTTGAAGCGCACATCACCTATGTGTGCGAGCAGGTGCTCGCCGTTGGCGAACCTCAGCTCATGGTCTCCGATGCCGCAGGCGACACGGCCAGCGAAGTCTCCATTGACGCCGGCCGCCTGTCCATCCGGCTGGTCAAGGCCGACTAGCCGCCGGTCAGCCGTTCTGGTAGTCGGCCTGCTCCATGCGGCGCCGCTCTTCGGCGGAGACCTCCACGTTGGAGGGGGTCAGCAAATACACATGGTCGGCCACCCGCTCCATGCGGCCGTCCAGCCCGTAGCACAGGCCGCTGGAGAAGTCGATGAGCCGGCGAGCCACCTCTCGGCTGCCGTGCTGCAAGTTCACGATCACCGCCTGTCCGCCTCGGAAGCAGTCCCCCACATCCTTTGCGTCGTCGAAAGACACCGGAGTCACCACCGACGGCTTGGAAGAGGCGGCGGGAACGGGACGGACAAAGCTCGTCCGAGGCTGTTCAGCCGTCGCCTCGCCATCTGATAGATCGGTCGGGGGAATGGGGCGGACCGAGCCGATGTCGGCACCCGCCGGATACTCCTCGCCAGGCACCTGAGGCACCAGTCGCATGTCGGAGTCCTGATCCACATAACCCCCGGGCGCAAACTCCTCTTCGGTGCCGAACCCGAGCCAGAACTTCGTTTTCTGCCACACGGTCGACATTTGCTCATCCCCTCTCGGCAGCGATTCACTTCGTCGCTCCGATGGTACAGGAATCAGACCCCCAAATCGGGGAGGGCCGATGACCCTGCCGCTAGCGGGGTCGAGGACCGAACAACGCGGTGCCGACTCTCACCATGGTGGCGCCTTCCTCCACCGCAACCTCCATGTCGGCCGTCATGCCCATCGACAACTCGGCCAGGCCGAGGTCTTCGGCCTGGGAGGCCAGCAGGCGAAAACCGGGACGGGCGCCTTCGGGTGGTCCTGGGGCGCCGACAGCCATCAGGCCGGCCACAACCAGACCGGCGTCGCGGCACCGCTGCACCAGCCCAGCGGTGTCGGAGGGGGGACATCCTCCCCGGTCTCCGATTCCGGCGATGTCCACCTGGACCAGCACCTGAGCGCCCGGGGCCCGCCGGGCGATCTCGGCGGCCAACTCGGGGCGGTCCACACTCTGCCAGAGATGGATCAAGCCAGCGATCTTGCGGATCTTGTTGCGTTGGAGCCGGCCGATGAAGTGCCAATGGGGGTGGGCTGCGGCGTCGGGCCGGGTTCTCAAATCCTCTGCTTTGGCCAGCAGCTCCTGGGCGTAATTCTCGCCGACATCGGCCACGCCGGCGCCCAGGGCCGCGGCCACCGCGTCGGCGCCGAAGCCCTTGGTCACCGCCACGATCTTCACCTGATCGCCCCCGGCCCGAGACAGCCGGTCTCGCAGGGTGCCCAAGCGGTCGGCTACTTCTGCGGCGCCTATCACTGCATCGACCAACCGCAGCTGGCCCTCAGATCGCTACCGGAGGAAGGAGGGGATGCAGCTGGCCCTCAGATCGCTACCGGAGGAAGGAGGGGATGTCGAACTCGTCTTCGACGTCGGAGGACAAGAGGTCGTCGTCGGCGTCTCCGAACACATCGGGCACATCGGAGTCGGTGGCCGACAACCGCGTCGCCCGCTCCCCGTCCCACCGATCGAATCCGGCCGCGATCACCGTGATCCGGACATGGTCGCCCATGGCGTCGTCCACCACGGTGCCGAAGATGATGTTGGCGTCGGGGTGGGCCACGCCCTGGACGATCTCGGCCGCCTCATTCACCTCGAAGATGCCGAGGTCGGGGCCTCCGGAGATGCTCAACAGTATCCCGCGGGCTCCTTCGATGGAGGCTTCGAGCAGAGGACTGGCAATGGCCTTGCGGGCCGCGCTGACCGCCTTGCCCTCACCGGAGGAAATGCCGACGCCCATGAGCGCAGAGCCGGCGTCCTGCATCACCATGCGCACGTCGGCGAAGTCGGTATTGATGAGCCCAGGGGTGGTGATCAAGTCGGTGATGCCCTGGACACCGTGCAGCAGCACCTCGTCGGCTTTGCGGAAGGCCTCGACCACCGAGGTGTGGTCGTCGGAGATGCTGAGAAGGCGGTCGTTGGGAATGACGATCTGGGTGTCGACTTTGTCTCGGAGGGCCTGGATGCCGCTCTCGGCCTGCACAGAACGCCGACGGCCTTCGAAGCCGAACGGGCGGGTCACCACCGCGATGGTGAGCGCGCCGAGGCCCTTGGCGATCTCGGCGATGACCGGAGCAGCTCCGGTGCCAGTGCCGCCGCCTTCGCCTGCGGTGATGAACACCATGTCGGCGCCGCTCAGCGCCTCTTCGATGTCCTTGCGGTGATCGGTGGCGGCCTGAGCGCCGACCTCGGGGTCGCTGCCCGCGCCCAACCCTCGGGTCAGCTCTCGACCAATGTCAAGCTTTACCTCAGCTGAACTCATGAGCAGGGCCTGGGCATCGGTGTTCACGGCAACGAACTCCACGCCGCGCAGGCCGGATTCGATCATGCGGTCAATGGCGTTGACGCCGCCGCCGCCCACGCCGATCACCTTGATCACTGCCAGATAATTCTGGGGCTCAATCATGGGGAATCCTCCCAAATCTTCACCCTCTACTATTGGTTTATATGAATGAAGGGTTGAGGCTTTAGAACCTATTCCTCAAGTAGAGGTAGATTCAGCTTACGGGCAATCGGCAATTGGGGTCAAGGCGGGAAGTTCCGGAATGCTCAGATCGATCTTCTCGAAGCAGTGCAAGTCGACTCTGGCCAGAAAAGTGGCGAGCACAACGGCCTTTCCCCGAGGATCGTCCCGGCCTCCCCAGTGGGCCCGCACATCTCCGGGCAAGTCCACGATCACCCGCCCCTCACTCCAGAAGATCGCCTCAACCCCATCGTCTTGGAGGGGAATGAGGGCTTCGCTGACCTCTAGCAGCGGCAGGGCCCGCTCAGCGAGCCACTGCGCCGGTTCGGGAACCGGGCCGAACAACACCACCGGCAATTCCCAAGGGGTCGAAACGATTTGGAGCACCCTCCCCTGAAGATCGACCACCACCCACTGCCCATTCGGCCCGCCAACGGGGATTTGGGCGACCGCCTTGCGCTCGGTGATGTCGAACGTGACCTTGCCGCCCCACGTCCGGCTGGACCGGACTTGATCGACCCACGGCAGCGCGGCAACCGAATTCCGGGGGCCGGACAAGTCCAATCCCAAAAGCGGCGTGCCTGGTTCGACTCCGGCCGTTTCCAACACTTGGTTTACACCGGTGCGCTGGGCGCCGATGACCTCTACCTCATCCACATCCAAAAGGGGGCTCTGGGTGATCCCGTAGCCGATGGCCAGCAGGACGGCGACCACGCCGACGGTGATCCACACTCGAAGCCGCCGTCGAGCCTGAACATCATTGCGCCGGGCTTCGATCCGAGGATCGACCGGAGGCTGAGGGTCTTGAGGCCGGCCTGAAGGCCGATCACCCGGAGTCTCATCCGACGACATGTCACCCGGCCCGGCCGGCCCATGGCCCTGCCCCAAATCCAACGAGGCGGGTCTCAGGCAACAGGGCAAGATTGAACTCAGCCTGCACTCGGATGAACACCTCCCCCATCAGGGTGTGGATGTCGTCGGCCGAGCCGCCCCGGTCGGCGACGAAGAAGTTGGCGTGCTTGTCGGAGACCGAAGCGGTGCCCACGCGGAGGCCCTTGAGACCGGCGGCGTCGATGATCCGCCCCGCGCTGTCCCCATCGGGGTTGGTGAACACTGAACCGGCATTCTGCCCTCCGGGCTGATTCTCGCGCCTCCACGCCACGATCTCAGCGATCAAAGCCTGCGACGCTGACCGATCCCCGGCAGCCAGACCCAGTTCGGCGCCCACCACCAAGTGGTGATCGGCCAACGCGGAGCTCCGGTAGCCGAGCTTCAGCCGGCCGCTGTCCCATCGCTCGACGCCGCCGCCCCGCAGATCGACGACCTCCGCGTGGATGAGCGATGCCGAGATGTCCGACCCGTGGCCGCCGGCGTTCATGCGAACCGCGCCCCCCAGCGATCCCGGCACTCCAACCGCCCACTCAAAGCCGGTGAGCCCGGCTACGGCGCTTTGCCGGGCCAGAACCGGAAGCCCGGACGCCGCTCCGGCTCGGATCCTTTCCCCGTCGATCTCCACCCCGTCGTAGCCGGGGCCCAGCCAGACGGCCATGCCGTCGAAACCGGCGTCGGCCACCAACAAGTTGGAGCCCTTGCCCACCACCAGCACGTCGATGCCGCCCGCGGCCACCACCTCGGCAACCGCGTCCATATCGGCATTGACGGCCAGGGTCACCCCCACCCGCGCCGCGCCTCCCACCCGGTAGGTGGTGTCAGGGCCGATCGGGCGCTCTCGGACAACCGCATCCTCCCCCAGCAGGCCAGCCAGGCCTTGCGCCAGACGATCCCAGTCGATCGAGCTCATCGCGGCGCGGAAAGCCTCGAGATCACCCTGTCGGGAAGCTGGGTGAGGTCGCCGGCGCCCAAGGTCAGGCACAGGTCTCCGGGGCGGAGCCTGTCCACCAGCTCGTCGGCCGCGTCCTCCAGTCGGGCCACGTAGGTCACGTCCGACTCCGGATGGGCCTCGTGGACCGCCCGCCAGATCAGCTCCCCGGAAACGCCGAGGATGGCCGGTTCGCCCGCGGAATAGATATCGGTGATGATCAGTTGGTCGGCGGCCTCAAAGCAATGGGCAAACGTCGTCCACAGGTTGGACGTCCGGGTGAAGCGGTGGGGCTGGAACACGCACACCACCCGATCCCAACCCCCCTCCGAGGCCGCCTTCAGCGCGCCGGCCACTTCGGTGGGCAGGTGGGCGTAGTCGTCGATGAAGTCGACCCCGGCGGCATGGCCCCGCCGCTCGAAGCGCCGGGCCACCCCTTTGAACCCGGCCAGGGCTGCGGCGGCGTCGGCCCCGTCCAAACCCAGCTCGCAGGCCACGGCCAATGCCCCCAGCGCATTGAGCGCGTTGTGGTCTCCCGGCATGGGCACCGTTACCTGGCCCAGCCGATCGCCGTGGCGAGTGACCTCGCCGACGATTGCCTGCCGGCTGCGGCTTCGGGGCTGCCAGCGGTAATCGGCATCTGACCCCGTGCCGTACAGAACCCGGTGGCAGCCCTCAGATGCCTGCATGGCGCCGGGATCGTCGGCGCACACCACCAACCCATCGGCGGCACCGGCGCAGAACCGGGCGAATTCGGCTTCCAGCTTGCCCACCGGGCGATCCCGGCGCAGGTGGTCGGGCTCCACGCTGGTGAGCACGGCTCGGCTCACCGCCAGCTCCCCGAAGGTGCCGTCGCTCTCGTCGGCCTCCACCACGAACCAGGGGCCGTCGGACCATCGGGCACCGATGCGGCCGTCGGCCAGGACCGCGCCCACCACAAACCCGGGATCGGCGTCCAACGCCATGAGCACGTGGGACAGCATGGCCGCGGTGGTGGTCTTGCCGTGGGTTCCGGCCACCGCCACCGTCGAGCGCAGCTCAGTGATGGCCGCCAGGACCTCCGCCCGGCGGTAGACGGGGATGCCCGCCTGGCGGGCCGCGACCACCTCGGGATTGTCGCGGCCCACCGCGGTGGAATGGGCCACGATGTCGGCCCCTGCAACCTGGGAGGCGTCGTGGCCGACGAACACGTTTACGCCGTGCTCCCGCAAGCGCTCGAGCACCGGGGTGTCGGCTGAGTCGCTGCCGCTCACCCGGCAGCCCAGCCCGCGCAAAACCACCGCGATGGCCGACATGCCCGCCCCGCCCACTCCCAGCAAGTGGACCCGAGATGGCGGGCACAATTCGACCATGGTCTCTATTCTCGGCTCTGGCGAGGGCCGCGAGCGTGCACCTCCAGAAGATCGGCCACCCGGTTGTCGGCGTCGCGGCGACCAAGACCGGCCGCTGCTCGGCCCATGGCCTCAACAAGCCTGGGATCATTGAGCAGCTTGTCCACCTCGGCCACCATGCGGTCGCCGTCCATTTCGGAGTCGGGCACCAGCACCGCCCCTCCGAGGTCCGCCAGTTGAGCGGCGTTGGCGGTCTGGTGGTCGCCGGGCGCGCCGGGCAAGGGGACCAACACCGACGCCAGCCCGACCACGGCCAACTCGGCCACGCTGGATGCGCCGGCTCGGCCCACCATCAGATCGGCCGCGGCATAGACGGCGGGCATGTCGTTTTCGTATTCCACCGCCCGGTAGTCCAGTGCCGTGTCGGACAGGTCGGGGCGCAAATGGGCCAGCTCCTGCCAATCCCTTCGTCCCACCACATGGCGGACCGCCAGATCACGCCGATCGGCCCAACAGCGAGCGGCCTCGAACGCGGCCCGGTTGATGCGGGCCGCACCCAGCGACCCGCTGACGATGGCCACCAGACGGCGCCCGTCTTCCACTCCCAGACCGGCCCGAGCCGCCGACCGGCCGCTGTACCGGCGGACCCTTTGAACCTCGTCGCGCACCGGATTGCCAGTGAGAACCGAGCGGGGAAGCGGGGTTCCCGGAAAGGACACGGCCGATGCCCGGGCCCAGCGCCCGGCTATGCGATTGGCCAGACCGGGAACGGCATTCTGCTCGGCGACGACCAGCGGGACCCTGAGCAGCCGCGCCGCCAGCGCGCAGGGCACGCTGGCGTAGCCGCCCAAGCCCAACACCACCGCAGGCTGAAGACGCCGCAGCAGGCGAACGGCCTGAACCGCCGCCTGGGCCAAACCCCAGACCGACAACAGGTTCTGCCCCGTCAGCCGGCGCCTGATGCCCCGGCCGGGCAACAGGGTCAGCGCAAACCCGGCGGCGGGAACCAGGGTTTTCTCCACGCCTCGGACCGACCCCACGAAGTGGATGGTCTCGGGTCTGTGGCCGCGCCGAACCAGGGCGCGAGCCACCGCCAAACCGGGGTGGACGTGACCGGCGGTTCCTCCTCCGGCAATCACCGCCCACACCGGAGCGTCACTGCTCACGGCTCAACTCGGACCTGGCGGGCGATGTTCAAAAGCATCCCGGTGGCCACCATGCTCGTCAACAGTGCGGAGCCTCCCACCGACAAGAACGGCAGCGGAACCCCGGTGATGGGCACCACGCCGACCACCGCCGCGATGTTGACGAACGCCTGGGCCCCCACCCAAATTGTGATGCCCGTGGCCAGGACTTGCCCGAAACGATCAGGGGCGTTCAGAGCCACCCAGATCCCGCTGAGAACGAAACCGGTGAACAGCCCGACGACAAATATGGCGCCCAGCCAGCCCATCTCCTCGGCCAACACGGCGAAGATGAAATCGGTTTGGGCCTCGGGGAGAAAGCCCCACTTGATGCGGCTCTCCCCCAGCCCCACGCCGGAGGCACCGCCCGAAGCGATGCCGACCCGCGATTGGATGGTCTGCCAGCCGGTGTCGAGCGGGTCGGACCACGGGTCGAGCAGCGAGGTCACTCGGTCGCGGCGATAGCCGGAGCCCCATGCGGCCAGCGCAGCTGCTCCCCCACTGAGCAATGACCAACCAGTCAGCGGCAGCAGAGGCACCCCGGCCATGAACAGGGCGGCAAAGGCGATCATCACGATGACCACCGCGGTTCCCAGATTGGGCTGGAGCAGGATGAACCCGCACATGATGCAGCAGATCGCCAGTACGGGGCGGATCGTGGTTCGGGCATTGCGCTCTTCGCCCGCTTTGTCGGCCAGCCATGCAGCCGCGAACAGCACCATGGCCAGCTTGGCCAACTCGGAGGGCTGGAAGCTGATGGGGCCGAAGTAGATCCAGCGGGTGGCGCCATTGGCCGTCGTGCCGATCCCCGGAATCAGCACCGCTACCAGCAGCAGCATGGCCAGCCCCACCACGGCATTGGCGTATTTCTTCCATTGCCGGTAGTCCACCCTCATCACCAAGACCAAAGCCACCAGCCCTCCCATGCTCCAAACGAGCTGGCGCTGGAAGGTGAACCAGGTGGACTCGCCCACGTACAGGCTGGTGACCGAGGAGACCGAGAGCACCATGACCAGCCCGACGGCGGTGAGGGTCACGATGGTCCCGAACAACAGGTAGAACGGAATGGTGGCCTGGCCCACCGGCGCCGATCGCAGGGCGGCGACCCACGCCCGCCCAGGGACACGAGGAGCTACTGCGGTCATGGCGAACCTCCGATCAGTTCGTGTACCAGCAAGGAGAAGTGGTCGCCCCGTTCGGCGTAGGAGCCGTACCAGTCAAACGAGGCGCAACCCGGTGACAACAGCACCGTGTCGCCGGTTCGGGCTGCCTCGGCGGCAATCCTGACCGCCTCTTCCATGGACTCGGCGGCGGCAACCGGACAGAGCCCGGCGAACACCTGCTGCACCTCAGGGGCGGCCTCCCCGATGGCCACCACCGAGCGCAGTCCGTCGGCCACGTCGGCCAGCGGCCCCAGGTCCAGCCCCTTGTTGCGTCCTCCGGCAATGAGCACCGCTCGCCCTACCGACCGGACGGCCGCGGCCACCGCGTGGGGGGTGGTGGCCTTGGAGTCGTCAATGAAGCGCACGCCGTGGTGCTCAGCCACGAGCACCACCCGGTGGGGCAGCCCGGTCCAGGCCAAAAGGGCTGCCCTGACTCCGTCTCGGCGGGCTCCTCCGGCCATGGCCACGGCGGCCGCGGCCAAGAAGTTGGACAGCTCATGGGGCTGCGACCGGTGCAGCTCATCGATGTCGGCCAACTTCTCCGACCAAGCCCACAAAGCGCCCTCGTTCACCCGGAAGTCGCCGTCATCGAGCCCGAAGGTGATCACTCGACCTTGGTCGGGGGCGTGGGCGGCAACCACCGGGTCATCCCGGTTGACTACCGAGGTGGTGCGCTCGTCGGCTCTGCTCCACAGGGCGGCTTTCGCAGTGCGATAGCTCGTCATCGACGCGTGGACGTCGAGGTGATCCGGGGCGAAGTTCAACCACGCCCCCACCGAGGGGCGATAACACCGGCTGTGCCCCAGCCGGAACGAGGATGCCTCAACCACAAAGGCGCGGGGGCGGTGGTCCCGGATGGCCTCCACCAACGGCGTCTCCGTGTTTCCGGCCACGCTCACCGGAATGCCGGACGCCTCCAGCATGGCTGCGGCCAGCATCGTGACCGTGGTCTTGCCGTTGGTCCCAGTGACCGCCAAGTTGGGGCGGGCATCCCACCGCTGGGCCAGATCGAACTCCGAGACGACGGGCGTTCCGGCGGACGCAGCGGCCCGGAGCGAGGGGTGGGACTCGGGCAGTCCCGGGGTGGGAACCACCACTCGGGCATCGGCGGCCAGGGCGGGCCAATCACCGGGGCCGGGCTGCTCGAGAAGATCGACTCCGAGTTCGGCGGCAAAGCGGCGGGCTTGGTCATCTGGGGCATCGTCAGCGGCGACCACAGCATGGCCGCGTTCGGCCAATTGGGCGCACACCGCCCGGTTGGTCACGGCGAAGCCCACCAGCAGCACGGGCGCCGGGCTCAATCTGCCCCTCCGATGGACACGAAGTCGGCGTAGAAGAGGCCCAGAGCCACCGCGGTGGCAAACCCGGTCATGATCCACAGCCGGATGATGACCGTGGTCTCCGGCCAGCCGGCGAGCTCGAAGTGATGGTGAATGGGGGCCATGCGGAACACCCGGGTGCCAAACACCCGGAAGCTGAACACCTGGATGATCACCGACAGGGTCTCCATAACGAATAGACCGCCGATGATGGGCAGCAGCAGGTGGGTGTTGGTGGCCAAAGCCAGCGCGGCCATACCAGTTCCCAAGGCCAGCGATCCGGTGTCGCCCATGAAGATGCGGGCCGGCGCGGCGTTCCACCACATGAACCCGGCACTGGCCCCGCCCATGGCCGCGGCCAAGATGGCCAGGTCCAAGGCATGGGGAATGCCATAGATGTCCTCGTTGCGGAAGGCCCAGAAGGCGATGACCACGAACGCGGCGAAGGCGAATACCGACGAGCCGGCGGCCAGGCTGTCGAGTCCGTCTGTCAGGTTCACCGCATTGCTGGTGCCCAGGATCAACAGCACGGCCCAGAGTCCCCAGCCCCACGGCCCCAAGTCGATGTTCAGGGAGTCATAGCGGGTGAAGGAGAGCTCGGTGCGGACATCGGTGAGGTGGATCATCAGCAGCGCGTAGCCCACTGCCACGATGAGCAGGCCGAGAATCTTGGTCCGCTTGCCCAGGCCCAGGTTGCGCTCTCGGGACACCTTGAGCCAGTCGTCGATGAAGCCGACGACACCGGCGCCGAGGATGGCCAGCATCACGATCAGGCCGGTTCGGGTGAAGATGCCGTTGTAGAGGTCGCTGATGCCATAGCCGGCCAGCGCGCCCAACACGATGGCCACTCCCCCCATGGTGGGCGTTCCCGCCTTGCTGACGTGGCCTTGCGGTCCGTCCAATCGGATGGGCTGGCCGATGGAGTGCTTGCGCAAGAAGTTGATCAGGAAGCGGGTACCGATCACCGAGACCACCCCGGCGATGGCGACGGCGAAGAGGAGGCGGATCATGGGGCTGACTCCATGGCGGCCAGGAGCTCTCGGGCCACCACCCGGTCGTCGAAGGGGATGGCCCGGCTGCCCACCGTCTGGGTGGTCTCATGGCCCTTGCCCGCCACCACCACCACGTCACCGTCTTCAGCTTCAGCCAGGCCCCGGGCAATGGCAGCCCGGCGGTCGGCCAGGGTCAATACCCCCGAGGATGGGTGGGGCACCCCGGCCAAAACGTCGGCGATGATGGCGTCGGGATCTTCTGAACGAGGGTTGTCGGAGGTCACGATCACCTGGTCGGCCAACTCCGCTGCCACTTGGCCCATCATCGGGCGCTTGCTGGAATCGCGGTCGCCACCGCAGCCGAAAACCACTCGCAGGCCTGCTTGGCTTGCCCCAAGTTCTCGGGCCGCGGCCAACACCTGAGCCAAGCCGTCGGGCGTGTGGGCATAGTCCACCACCACCGTGAACGGTTGGTCGGACTCGATGATCTCGAATCGGCCGGGCACGGGGACAGCCGACTCCAGACCGGCCACGATCTCGGGCACGCCGGCGCCCAGCAAAAGGGCGGTCTCTGCCGCGGCCAGGGCGTTGGCCGCGTTGAACCGGCCGGCAAGGGGCAGCCTGACTCCCTGGCCCCTCCACCGCAGCTCGAGACCTTCTGATCCCACCTGAACCGACAAGCTCTCGGGGTCATAGCCCACGGTGGGGATGCGGGGCTCGGCTGACAAACGCAGGCCATGTCCATCGCCTCGGTTGACCACGGCGCGGTCGGCCATCTCGGGGGTGAACAGACGGGCTTTGGCTGCGAAATACGCCTCGGGGGTGTCGTGGTAGTCGAGGTGGTCGGCGGTGAGGTTGGTGAACACCGCGGCGGCATAGCGGATGCCGTCCACCCGGTGCTGGTGCAGCGCGTGGCTGGACACCTCCATGACCACCGCCTCCACGCCGGCCGAGCGCCAGCAGGCCAGTTGGTGCTGCAAGTCGAGGGACTCCGGGGTGGTTCTCGTTCCAGTGAGCGTGCCGAGAACTTCGGTTTGCCGGCCCGCCGCCTTCAGCACCGACCCCAGCAGGCTGCACACGGTGGTCTTGCCGTTGGTGCCGGTTACGCCGACCACAGTCATCGATTGGGACGGGTGCCCGTAGAAGGCGGCGCTGATCGGCCCCATTGCCCGGCGCACCGAGTCGGTGTGGGCCTGGGGACAGGCCAGGTCGAGCGGGCGCTCCACCACCAGACCGGCGGCGCCCCGGTCCACCGCGTCGGCTGCGAAGTGATGACCATCGTGGTTGGCCCCACGCACGCAGAAGAACAGGTCGCCGGGGTTCACGGCCCGGGAATCGTGGGCCAGCCCGGTGATCTCGGCATCGCCGGTCTGGCCGACGAGCCCCGGGGCAGCTTCGGCCAGTTGCGCCAACGTCATCCGCCGTCCGGTCATGGTCCGCCTTCAGGCGACGGTTCTGGCGTCGGTTCGAGCGTTGGCTCAGGCGTAGGGGCCGGAGTGGGCACCGGGGTGGGTGCGGAAGCCGGTTCAGGGGTTGGCACCGGGGCGGGGGTTGGGATCGGGGTCGGCTCGGGGGTTGGCGCCGGGGTGGGTTCGGGCGTGGGCTCGGGGTTTGCCTGGGGGGTGGGGGCCGGGCCGAGCCTTGGCTGAACGGTGACGAAGTCAACCGGAGGGGCGATGCGGAGGCGTTGCAGGGAGTACTTGGCCAAGTCGGCGAACAAGGGGGCGGCCGCCTGGCTGGCGTAGAAGTTGGTCACCGGCTCGTCGATCACCACGATCATCGACAGCCGGGGATCCTCGGCCGGAAAGAAGCCTGCGAACGTGGCCGTGTAGCGGCGCGACCCTCCTTCGTCCTCGTAGTTGCCGCCCGACAGCACCTTTTGGCCGGTCCCGGTCTTGCCGGCAATGTTGTAGCCGTCGACTTGGGCGTTTCGCCCCGTCCCCTCCCGCACCACCGTGACCAGCATGTCGGTCATCTGAGAGGCGGTGCTGTACGACACGACCCTGACGGGCTCAGCCCGCTCCAACTCGATCTCTTGGCCATCGGCGTCGACGGCCGAGTGAACCAGCGTGGGCGCCACCCGCAGACCGCCATTGGCCAGGGTGTTGTACACCGTCAAAACCTGCAAGGGAGTGGCCAACACGCCTTGGCCCAGCGCAAAGCTGGCCACATCGGTGCCACTCCAGGCCAGCAATTCGGGAACCAATCCCGACGACTCGCCCTTGAACCCCAGTCCGGTGGCCGACCCCAGCCCGTATCGGGACATGTAGGCGGCCAAGCGGGTGGAGCCCAGCACAAGAGCCCACTCCACGGTTCCGGTGTTGGACGAACGGGCCAGGATCTCCTCCATGCTGTAGAGCGCGGTTCCGTACTCGGTGTGATCGGTGAATTGCTGATCGTAGAGGTCAAGCCAGTGATTGACTTCGCGCACATGGCTGGGAGCGCCCAGCCCTTCTTCGATCACCCCGGAGAGCACCACGCTCTTCATGACCGATCCAGGCTCATAGGCCCAGGTGACCGATCGATTGTCGCTGAGCGACACTGGGTTGCCCTCTTGATCCCGCCCCACCGAAGCCATGGCCAGAATCTCGCCGGTATCGGGCACCATGATGATGACGGAACCGCTGGACGCCTCGACTTCTTCGATCTGGCGCGTCAGGGCCCGCTCGGCCTCGAACTGCAACGAGCGGTCGATGGTCAGGTACAGATCAGCCCCCGGTTGTGCGGGCTTGATGTGGCGGGCGCCGGTGGGGATCGTGCGGCCATCGTGGCTGCTCTCCAGCACCATCTCGCCGGGCACCCCGCCGAGAAGCTCGTCAAACTGGTATTCGAGGCCGCTGATGCCCTCTTGGTCCACGTCGACGCCCCCGACCACGGCCCGACCCAATCGGGTGCCCGCGGGGTTGAACCGGGCTGACTCTTCCAGCAGGTACACCCCCGGCAATTTGAGTTTTGCCACCTCCCGTGAGATGTCATCGGGCACCGTCCGGGCCAAATAGGCGTGTTGATCGGGCTCGCTCAACAGCTGGAGCAGCCAGCTTTCGTCCATCGTCAGCACCGGGGCGAGGGCGGCTGCGGCCGCGGCCGGGTCGTCCACTTGGCTGGGGTCGGCCCACACCGTCCATTGCGGCACCGACACCGCGAGTTCCACCCCGTTGCGGTCGAAGATCTGGCCCCGGTCGGCGGTCAGCTTGACCGTTTTCGTTCGCTGCTGCTGGCCGTATTCCACGTAGGCGTCGGAGCTGAAGAGTTGGAGGTCGGCCAGCCGAATGCCCAGCACCACCGCGACCATGGCGAACGCCACCGCCATCGCCGTGCCCCGCCGCCGACGCGACTGGGTTACCCTCGCCTCCTCGGAGGAATTCACTCCCCTCCGCCCTCATCCAATTCCACGGGGGACAGATACACGCGGCGTTCGGGCTCCACCATGCCCAGTCGGTACAGAGCCTCGGCCACGATGCGGTCGGGCGCCTCGGCCCGGGCCACATTGAACCGCAACCTGTCGTTGATCGCTTGGACTTCTTCGAGCTCTCGATTGAGGTCATCAAGGGTGGTTTGCCGGTCAACGATCATCGCGTGGAACAGAGCCAAGGCAAACAGGGCAATCACGACGGTTATTGCCGCGGCCCAGCCCATCATCGGCATCAGCCTGCGGGTGGGACGTGGGGCCGCCCGGAGGTGCTGGCGAGGAGGGGCTGCGGTTTTCTCGGGGGCTGGGCTCGGGTGGCGTTGCGGGGCAGCCATTACGCGACTTCCTCTGCCTGATCGTCTTCCAGCCTGCGGAATGCCCGGAAGCGGGCGCTGGAGGCCCTGGGGTTGTCGGCCAACTCTGCCGGGCTGGGACGCCGACTGCCCCGGGGAATCAGCTCAATAGCGGGCGGTGGCTGGGACGCCGACCGGGGCAGGCCCCGAAAGCGAGACTCGTCATTGAGGCCGGCTCGGCGGCGCAGAACCTGTTTGACGATGCGGTCCTCCCCGCTGTGATAGCTGAGCACCACGCCCCGGCCCCCCGGCGCTGTTCGATCAATGGCGGCTTCCAGAGCGGGCTCGATCTGGGCTAGCTCGTTGTTGACCGCAATGCGGATGGCCTGGAAGCTCCGTTTGGCGGGATGGCCCCCCCGTCGTCGGGCGGGAGCGGGAATGGCATCGCGAACCACATCGGCCAAGGCAGTGGTCGAGGCTACGGGTCGGGCCGCCACGATGGCGGAGGCAATGCGGTCGGCGTAGCGCTCATCTCCGAAGGACCGGAGGATTCTGACCAACTCGGCGGTCGGCCACGTGTTCACCACGTCCTCGGCCGAGAGCTGCTGGCTGTTGTCCATCCTCATGTCCAGGGGACCGTCGCTTCGGTAGCTGAACCCCCGCTCCGGTCGGTCTAGTTGCGGTGAGCTCACTCCGAAATCGAACAGCGACCCCACGATTCGGGATACGCCCAAGGACTCCAGCACATCGCCCAGATGGGCAAAGCTGGCGTGGCGGATGGTGGCGCCACGGCTGGACAGAGCAGTGGTGGCGGCCTCGACCGCGGAGGGGTCACGGTCGAGGCCTATCAGCGAGAGGTCAGGACGGGCGTTCAAAAGAGCCCGAGCGTGTCCTCCCCCACCCACCGTGGCGTCGAGAAAGGCTCCCGATGGCACGGTGGACAGATGTGCCACCACTTCGGCGACCATGACGGGGTGATGGACGTATCGACTGTCGATCGCTGTCGTTGTCCCCCCGTTCATGTTCGTTCACCTCCTGGGCGACTTTGCGGTCTGTAGCTGAGGGAGCTGTTTTTGCGTCCGACCGGGTCGGACGATAAAAATGGCGCCCATCGGCAGTCCTCCGCCTGGCGACCGCACTCCGGGATTTCTCCCCGGCAGTGTCAGATGGCAAGCGGGCGGAGTAGGGGCCTTCCATCTCGTCAGACGGAGGACTGCCCATGAGCCCTTTTCTGTTCCTCCTAGGTTGCGTTTCCCGTTCGTTCTCTCCTTCTGTTGAGCCTCATCACAGCCAGCGATCGACATCGGCTTCGCCCTGTTCGGCTTGAAGCGATTCCCATTCTGCGGCGTCCCACACCTCGCCACGGTTGAACACACCGACCAGCACCACGCTCTTGTCCAGTCCCAGCACCTCGCGCTTGGAGGAGGGCAGGCTCAAGCGGCCCTGGGCGTCCACGGTCGCCGGTTCCAGGCTGGAGGAGAACCGACGCAACTCATCGCCGGTGGCCTCTCCGGCCCGAACGGCGGCTTCGAGCCGCTCCAGCGCACTGCGGGCTTCTTCCGCGGTCCAAATCCCGAGACACTGCCGATAGATCGCCACGTAGGCCCCTTCGGCCAGCACCGACCGAAAGGCCGGCGGCAGCGAGAGCCGACCCTTCTCATCCAGAGAACGCGCGTGCTCACCGGTGAGCATTGCCCCCTCCAACGGGTCCCGAGCAAATCCCCTTATCTCCCATTTCATCCCACACTATCCCCCACTGCCCCACTCGTGCAACCTCATCTCGCTGAATTGGGTTCGGCGTTGCCACCGAGCTCTACCGGGGCATCCCGGCTGCTGGTGGGAGGCGGGGGTTTCTGGGGGGATTTATTGGGGAAGAGAACCCAGGAATGCGGTGTGAATCTCGTCGGGGTGGGTGTCTACGGGAAAGGCCGCCCCCGCCAGATCGGCTCGAAGATCATCGACCTGGTCGGGCGGCACGGTGAGGTGGGCAATGAGCTCCTCGGGGGCCCAGCGGCGATAGAGCAGGGTTTGGAACCGCGCGGTGGTCCGGGTGCGCCGTTGGGTGATGCCGACCGCCTTGGCCCCACCGATGAGCACCTCGCCCGGTCCCCGGCTGGCGAAGCAGGCCAGCCGCCCCCACGGACCGGGCTCATAGCGGTGGTCGACCTGCCCCGGCCCGTGGCCCAGTGCAGCCAGAGCGTCGGCCCACACCTGCCCCAGCCACATGGGGGCCCGGTTCACGTCGTCGTCCCAGAGCGGGTCGCCCCGGCTGATCACCACGTCGATCCATACCGAGTCATCCGGCGTCACCAGCACCGCGCCCCCGCCGCTGCGGCGGCGCACCACCGAGGGACCGTCGGCGGGCACTCCCGAGGCCACTTCGGCGGATTGGGCCGAACCCAGCACCAGCGCGGTGTCATGAGGCGCCATCAGCCACACCTCCCGACCGGCGTCGGCATCGGGATTCAGGCGGTGCAGTTCCCCCACTGATCCGCTCAATCGGCGGACCGTCCATCCGCCTTCGATCAGCAAGGGAACCACACTTTGCCGCCGATCATGCTGCGACGGGCACCGGCAGCTCAGGCCACCGATTCCGCCGATGGGTCCAGGTAGGGCAGCCAGTCGTTGGGCACATGGCCGACGGCGGAGGCCACCCAGGCCGAGCGGGGGGGCTCGGCTGGCGGGCGCATCAGCCGCATCGGGGTCTCGGAGAGCAGCCGATCCCGCTTGGCCATGTTGCACCGTCGGCAGGCCGCCACCACGTTCTCCCAGGAGTGGGTGCCGCCGCGGCTGCGGGGGCGGACGTGGTCGATGGAGTCGGCGTGGCGACCGCAGTACTGGCAGCGATACCCGTCTCGGGCGAACACCCCCCGGCGGCTGAGTCCGCCGGTGCGGAAGAACGGCACCTTGACGTAGTAGCGCAGTCGAACCACCGACGGCACCGGCAGGTCGAGCCGCTCGGAGCGGAACCGCTCGCCGGACTCCAGCACCACCTCGGCCTTCTCAGCCATCACCAGCACGACGGCGCGCCGGGGCGACACCACACTCAGCGGCTCAAAGGAGGCGTTCAGCACCAGCGCCCGGGTCATGGTGGAAACCATAGTGAACCCGCTGGGCTGCATCGCGCGGATTACCGAGAACCCTCCCAGGCTTTGCACCATTTCAGATAGGCAATCAAGTCATCGGCACCGGGCTGAGCGTCTGGATCGCCGTACATGGTGACCATTCTGAACCGCAGATAGGCGGGGTCGGGCCGCAACCGCAACCGCCATCCCAGTCGGATCGCCGTCGTCCACAGCTCGGGATGCAGGAGCAGTTTTCCCAGCGATCGGGCCACCTCTCCAGGCTACGCGTTGCGAGGCGGGACCAGTACGATGGGCGGATGGGAACACTTGCCGTTACCGGCGACCACGACGCCGACCAACTCCTCATCGACGATCCATTCGCACTGCTGCTGGCCATGATGCTCGACCAGCAGATCCCCATGGAGTGGGCCTTCAAGTCGCCCCTGCGGCTGAAGGAGCGAATCCCCGACGACTTCTCCGCCGAGCGACTCGCCGCGCTCGACCCCGAGAAGGCCGAGGCCGCCTTCAAGGAGAAGCCCGCCCTCCACCGCTTCCCCGGATCAATGGCCCGCCGGGCTCAAGAACTGGCCCGCCACATCGTGGACCACCACGACGGCAACGCCGCCAACGTGTGGACTGGAGCCACCACCGGCCAAGACTTGCTCCACCGCCTCAAAGCCCTCCCCGGCTACGGCGACGAAAAGGCCAAGATCTTCCTCGCCGTCCTCGCCAAGCGCTTCAACGTCACCCCCGAAGGCTGGGAATCCGCCGCCGCCCCCTTCTCCGACCCCACCCCCCGCTCCGTCGCCGACATCGACAGCCCGGAAGCCCTGGCCCAAGTAAGAGCCTGGAAAAAAGCCCAAAAAGCCAAAGGCAAAACCAAACAAGACTAACGAATCAGTCGAGTGGAGCGATTTTCTCTGGGCTTGAACCACTCCGCAACGTCATCCATGCGGCAACGAGTTCCTCTTCATGCAACTCGCTCCACTCGGCAATCATGCCCCGACACCGCCTTGGAAGTGATCCCTCGATGACAGATCGAGTTGCAATGTCGACTATGGCGCTGTGCTCTCCGTGTGGGCATGGAAGTGGGGAGGGTTGTGGTCGTTGGCAAACATGCGAATGATGATGCCGTAGAAGCGGCTGAGTTCCGGCACGGTTGGGTGGGCTAGCGCTGGAGCGGCTGCCAAGGCTTCGGGTGGATCTCTTCCAACGACTTGCCAGTAAGGTCGGTGTAGAGGCCCAGCTGGCAGAGTTCGAGGCTGCCGCCATCACCCCAAGCCACCGCGCCGTAGTCGCGAATACTCACGTTCTTGAAGAAACCAGGATCTGACCAAGCGACAAATTCGCCCCTGGATGCCCACCGAGAAAGATCCACCTCACCTTCAACGCCATCGGTGAACCGCAGCCAGAGGCGATAGCAATCTCTTGCCTCAATCTCCACGACGCGTATGCCGACCATGCAAACATCCTATCCGCGGCCTGTGGGGGGCTCAGCTCAGGAGTACCGGCTGGAGGTTGGCTGGTCGCGCGGTGCTGATTCCTGTTTCGGGGAATGGGTCGGATTCTTCAGTGAGGGTGCCAGGTTTGGTTCGCCACGGTCGGAGGTTGGCGTAGGGTTTGGGCGGGGGTCTGAGTTCGTAGGTACCGTCGCTTCGCCGATGCACTTCCCAGCCGTCGTCATGGATGTTGTGGTGGCAGCTTGTGCATACCAGTACGAGGTTGTCGATGTCGGTGCGGCCGCCTTTGAACCACTCTTCTATGTGGTGGGCCTCGCACCATACCGCTGATCGCCCGCATCCGATGCAGTGCTTGTCGCGCACAATGAGCGCGGCCCGCTGGGCTTCGGTTGCCAGCCGGTGCTTGCGCCCCACCCAGAGCTCTTGGTTCTTGGTGTTGAACACGCAGGGCAGGACGTCGGCGTTGCAGGCCAGCCGCAGTGCCTCACCCATGGGCAGCAGGTCTCCGTCGGGCAGGCGCACATCTGAGATCCGGTTGTCGACCATGTCCCATTGCGCGGTCAAGATCAACGTGGTGCCTTGGGGCCTGCGGTCGCCGGTGTCGGCGCAGACCAGATTCTCCAGTGCGTCGGCGAGGCGCTGGTCGAATGCGGTCTGATCGCCTGTGTTGTCGTCATTGCGCAGTCGGCGTTCCTCGGCGGCCAGCGCGGCCTCGATCCTGTTCCCTGCTTCCGGGTCGAACCAGCCGTTCAGGTTGAACATGCCGTCGTCGGGCGACTTGAAAAGGCGCAATGTGCGGCGCTCGCGCTGCTTCTCAAACAGCGACTTCCCGTCGTCGCCGGACTGCTCATGCTGGTGGTCGCGCAACGTCCGGGAGAAGGTGCCGAAATCCTGGCGGCGGGCCGCCTCCACCAGCACCGTCTCGTCGACCGGCCCCTGGGAAGCGGCCTTGGCAATCTGTTTGGCATGATCCGCGGGAATCTCCCCGGCCCCCAAAGCATCGAGCGTCTCGGGAACCTGAGAAAGCTGAGAGGCGGTTTCCACCTCTCCGCGGGCCTGCTGCTTCGAGGCCTGTAACTCATCCAAAACCACCCGGCGGGCCAAACCCTCGCCACCCCGGTTCGCGTACTCGGCCAGCGCGGCCGTCTTCATCGCTGCCAGCCGGGACTCGGATTTCTTGATCAACCCCAGCCGCGCCCGGAGCTCCGAAAGCGACAGCCCGGCCACATCAACCACCTCCGGCCACACCGGGCCGGGTGACTCTCGATCAGCCCGTTTCCCCTGTTCACGGGGCCTAAATTCCATACATGCAAGTCTACCGACGCCAGTGACACATTCTTCTCAGTCTCAGAGCCAGAGATATCCCAATGGCCCGCGTTGACCCTCAGGGGATGAGGGTGATTTGGGAGTCGAGCCAGCCTAGTAGGATGGCGATGCAGCGGGGGTCGGAGTGGAGGCGGTGGCCGGCGCCGCTGATGATGCGGAGGCCGGCGTCGCCGTGGGCGTCGGCGATGGCTCGGGCGTCGAGGGGTGACACCTCCCGGTCGTCGGAGCCGTGCAGCACCAGCATGGGCCGGGGGGCGATGGCCGTGGCGCACCGGTCGACTCGGATCGACCGGGCGGCATTGGCCCAGGAGTCAAACGAGTCGGGGAAGTCGGGCGTGGTGATGATGCCCAGCGACCGGGCATACTCCACCACCCCCGGGGCATCCAGCCCCCAATGGTCGAAGTCCACCGGCGCCCCCATGGTGGCCACTCCCCTGACCCGGGAGTCTTCCTGCGTCACATGGGCCGCCAGCGCGCCGCCGATTCCGAATCCCGCCAGCCACACCCCTTCTACCTGCTCCAGCCCGGTCATATAGTCAACCGCGCTGCGAACGTCGTCGGTCCATCCTTCGAGCGAGAAATCGCCCTCGCTGTCGCCACATCCCCGGTAGTTGAGCACCAGGGCGGCCCACTCCATGTTCTGGGCGATCCGATCAGCCAGGGGATACACCCGCTCCGCAGCCCTCGAACCCCCGTTGGCCGCCGATGGGAAGGCGGGGCAAAGCACCACGCCGGGCAGCGCCCGAATCCGGCGGCTCTCGGGTAGCGCCAAGTGCCCGGCAAGCTTGAGCCCGCCGGCGGTCTGCCAGTGCGTCACACTGCCCGGGGCCGATAGCCGCGGTTTCGGGCTTCGGCCAGCGTGTCCGGGCCGAACACCAGGAATTGCTCCGACGCCACCAGCTCCTCGATGACCGACTCGTCGCTCACCTCGTCCAAGTCGTACACCAACTGGGACCGCTTGTCCCCCACGTACCGGAAGCCCTCCAACGACCGCGGCCTGTCCATCCCCCAAACCGTACTGCGATCATTGCTGGTGGGACCATCAGAGCAAGCAGGCTGCTTGGCCGTTTGACCCATTGGGCTGTGCTACTGGGGAGGCTCCTCGGCGGGAGGGCCGAGGGCACCGATGGTTTCCAGGTATTGCGCCTCAAGGTCGAGCACCACCACCACGTCCAAAGCGTCAATGTCCCGACCGGAGGCCTCGGCCTGGGCCAGCACGTAATCCACCGAGTCGTCGTCGCTGGTCACCACCGGCTCGTCTTGGTCCTCGGCCTCGGCCGCGGTCACGTCGGCCCGCCCGTAGGTGGCCGACCCCCGCAGCCGCAGGTGGTCCAGCCGCCACAGCAAGATCTCCTGCACATCGTCGTAGCTCAGCTTGGCCGAAAGGGCGTCGGGCAGGCGCTCGGCCACAAAGCCCACCGCCTCGAACAGGTCGTACACCGCTCGGGCCCGGGTGTGGGCCAAGCGAGAGGACACCCGCATCACCGCATAGGCGGCCAGCCCGACCACCAAAACCGCGGCGAGGAGGAGTAGGAGCGTCAGATCCCGATGCGCTGAGCGAGCAGCTCGCGGTGATACGTGGGATCGCCGAACAGCAGCTCCGACGACTTGGCCCGCTTGAAGTAGAGGTGGGCGGGATGCTCCCAGGTGAAGCCGATCCCGCCGTGGATCTGGATGTTCTCCGCCGAGGCGTGGAAGTAGGCCTCCGAGCAGTAGGCCTTGGCCAAGCTGGCTACCGAGGGGAGCTCGTCGTTCAGCTCCGAGGCGCACCATCCGGCGTAGTAGGCGGCCGACTTGGCCGACTCCACTTCCAGCAGCATGTCGGCGCACTTGTGCTTGATGGCCTGGAACGACCCGATGGGCCGCCCGAACTGCACCCGGTCTTTGGCGTACTGCACCGACATGTCCAGGCACATCTGGGCACCTCCCACCTGCTCAGCGGCCAAGGCCACCGCAGCCAGGTCGAGCACCCGCTCCAGCACGGCCCAGCCCCCGCCCTCAGCGCCGATCAGCGTGACCGGGGTGTTGTCGAAGTCCAGGCGGGCCTGCTTGCGAGTCTGGTCCATGGTGGAAAGCGCCGTGCTGGTCAAGCCGTCGGCGTCGCTCGGGCACCAGAACAGGCTCACCCCGCCAGCGGTGCGGGCGGCCACCAGCACCACATCGGCGGTGTGGCCGTCGATCACGAACATCTTGGTGCCACTAATCCGCCAGCCGTCGCCGTCGGCAGCCGCCTCCACGGTGATGCCCGACTCGTCCCAGCGGCCGTTCTCTTCGGTGAAAGCCAGCGCGGCCACTGTCTCCCCGCCGGCGATGCCGGGCAAGAGCGCTGCCTTGGCCTCCTCGTCGCCACTGTGGATGAGGGCGTTGGCCGCCAGCACCACGCTGGAGAAGAACGGGGCGCACAGCAGTGCCCGGCCCATCTCCTCCAGCACCACGATCAGCTCGATATAGCTGAAGCCGCTGCCCCCGTATTCCTCGGGGATGATCAGCCCCTGCAACCCGAGCTGCTCGGCCATCTGGTTCCACACGGCATCGTCGTAGCCCTTCTCGGTGTCCATCTGCTCCCGGACCGCCGATTCGGGGGATTTGTCCTCCAAGAACTGCCGGACGAATCGCCGCAGCTCCTCTTGTTCCTCGCTGAAGGCAAAGTTCACAGCCCTGTTTCTACTAGACCGCACCCCCGGTAGCCACGCCCGAACCTGTCATGGACCCCATCGATAGGGCACAATCGGGGGGTCAACGAGGCATCCCTGAGTCGGAGAGCGAAAAGAGCCGCCATGACCCTGCACTGGCAAGACACCCAGGCCGAGATCCACAAAGTGGTGGTGGGCCCGATGGACAACAACGTTTTCGTCGTCCGCTGCCGCGAGTCTGGCGATGCAGTGCTGATCGACGCGGCCAATGAGCACGAGCGGCTGCTGGAGCTGTGTTCGTCCCTCGGGGTCCGCACCGTTCTGGAAACCCACGGGCACTGGGACCACATTCAGGCCATCCCCGCGGTGCGCAACGCCGGGTACGAGGTGGGGGTGACCGCCGAGGACGCCGCCATGCTCGACTCCTACGACTACCTGCTGGAGGACGAGTCGGTGATCGAGGTGGGCCGGCTCCGGCTGCACTGCATCCACAACCCCGGCCACACGCCCGGGTCGATGTCGTTCCGCCTAGAAGGTTCGCCCATCTTGTTCTCGGGCGACACCCTCTTTCCGGGCGGCCCCGGCGCGACCGGCTTCGAGGGCGGCGACTTCGCCACCATCATCGAGTCCATCGAGCAGCGCCTGTTCTCGCCGCTGCCCGCCGACACCATGGTGCTGCCCGGCCACGGCGACCAGACCACCATCGGCGCTGAGTCGCCCCATCTTCAGGAATGGATCGACCGGGGCTGGTAGGCCGTCGCTCCACCGGCGTTCCCGCTTTCCGGTGGTAGGGATGACATCTTCTCCGGCGTAGACTGATCGGGTGAGCCAGCCTGAGGCCCCGCTCTTCGAGGTCGAAAACCTGCACGTCGCCACGGCTGAACACGGCATCCCGATCCTGTCGGGCATCGACCTCACCGTTCGGGCGGGCGAGGTACACGCCCTCATGGGACCCAACGGCTCGGGCAAGTCCACCCTGGCCAGCGCACTGTTGGCCAGCCCCGAGTACGAGGTTACCGGGGGGCGGATCCGCTTCAAGGGCGACGACATCACCGACTGGCCCGCCGACGTGCGGGGCAAAGCCGGGCTCTTCCTGGCCTTCCAATACCCCCAGGAGTTCCCCGGCGTTTCGGTGATGAACTTCCTGCGCCAGGCCCTGTCGGCCCGCAAGGGCATCGACTTGTCGGTGCTGGAGCTGCGGCTGGCCGTGATGGAGTGGATGGAGCGGTTCGACATGGACCCCTCGTTTGCCGACCGCTACCTGAACGACGGGTTCTCCGGGGGCGAGAAGAAGCGCAATGAGGTGCTCCAGCTGGCCATTTTGGAGCCGGAGATGGCCATCTTGGATGAGACCGACTCCGGGTTGGACATCGACGCCCTCAAGATCGTGGCCAGCGGGGTGCAGGAAGTGATGACCACTCGGCCCGAGATGGGGGTGCTGGCCATCACCCACTTCCGCCGTCTGCTCGACCATCTGAAGCCCGACCACGTCCACATCTTGATGGACGGCAAGCTCGCGGCCAGCGGCGGCTTCGAGCTGGCCGTGCAACTGGACGCTGAGGGGTACGAGGCATGGCGCTAGACCCGGCGGCCATCCGGGCCGACTTCCCCATCATGGGCCGCCAGATCCACGGCGGCCGGCTGGTGTACCTCGATTCGGCGGCCACCTCCCACAAGCCCCGTCCGGTGATCGACGCGGTCACCGACTACTTCGAGCGCTACAACTCCAACGTCCACCGGGGCTCCTACCAGCTCGCGGTGGAGGCCACCGACGCCTTGGAGCAGGCCCGGTCCAGCGTTGCTCGCTTCATCGGCGCGCCGCGTGACTCCGAGGTGATCTTCACCAAGAACGCCACCGAGGCCATCAACCTGGTGGCCCGCACCTGGGGCCACGCCAACCTCGGGCCGGGCGACCCAGTGGTGATCACCGAACTGGAGCACCACGCCAATATCGTCCCCTGGCACATGCTGGCCGCCGAGCGGGGCATCGAGCTGCGGTGGATCCCAATCCGAGACGACGGCCATCTCGACTTGACCGACCTCGACCGTCTCCTTGACGGCGCCCGGCTGGTGAGCGTGGCCGCGGTGTCCAACGTGCTGGGCACCATCACCCCCTTCCGGGAGCTGGCCGAGGCCGCTCACCGGGTTGGGGCGCTGATGCTGGTGGACGCCAGCCAGTACACCCCGCATATCCCAACCGATGTGGTGGAGATGGAGGCCGACTTCGTGGCCTTCACCGGCCACAAGATGTGCGGCCCCACCGGGATCGGCGTGCTGTGGGGCAAATCCGAGGTGCTGGAGGCCATGCCGCCGTTCTTGGGCGGGGGCGAGATGATCCTCAACGTAACCAAGGAGGGGTTCACCACCGCCGACATTCCCTGGAAGTTCGAGGCCGGCACTCCGCCAATCGCCGAGGCGGTGGGCCTGGGGGCGGCAGCCGACTATCTGACGGGGCTGGGCATGGAGCAGGTGCGAGAGCACGAAGTGGCCCTCACCGGCTACGCCCTGCGGACCCTCACCCAGCGCTATGGCGACGACATCACCATCCACGGGCCGACCGAGCCGGCCGAGCGGGGCGGAGTGCTGTCGTTCGAGTACAAAGGCATCCATCCCCACGATGTGGCCCAGGTGCTCGACCGCTCCGGGGTGTGCGTGCGGGCCGGCCATCACTGCGCCAAACCGCTGATGCGGGTGCTGGGCTGCACCGCTACCAGCCGGGCCTCGATGTACGTGTACAACGATGAGTCAGACGTGGATGCCCTGGCCGATGCCCTGGCCGACGCCGATGAGTTCTTCCTGGGATGAAGATTGACTGCATATCAATGAGCATCCGCCCGTAAACTGGTGATTCGCTGCCATGCCTGACCTTGAAGACCTCTACCGCGAGATCATCCTCGACCACTACCGCAATCCCCGCAACCGGGGAGAGCTGGACACCCCGCCCGCCGTGCGGGCCGAGGGATTCAACCCCCTGTGCGGCGACGAGGTGATCGTTTACGTGCAGGTGGCCGACGGCGTGATCGACGACATCAAGGTCGGCGGCCAGGGCTGCTCGATCAGCCAAGCTTCGGCGTCGATGATGTCGGCCACCGTCAAGGGCCGCACCACCGAGGAACTGCACCGGCTCAACCGGGCCTTCAAGTCCATGATGTCCATCGAGCCCGACCCCGACGACTCGGCCCCCATCAACGGCAACGGAACCGACATCAAGCTGGGCGACCTCGAAGCCCTCAAAGGCGTCGTCAAATTCCCCGTCCGCATCAAGTGCGCCACCCTCTCCTGGCACACCCTCACCCAAGCCCTAGAACAAGCCCACCCCACCGCCTGATCGGTGGCGTGCCGCCCTCAGCGAATTTGCTGGACTCGCAAGCGGCGGCTGAGGGCGAGCACCATGGCCCCGGCCAAAACCACACTGATGCCGGCAATGACCCAGAGCAGCGTGTTCGCCCCGGTATCAGCCAGTTCATCACCGGCGCTTTCAGGTGCTGCTCTGAGACCTTCTAGGTATATCCCGTAGCTTTCTATAGCGAGAACTTCGTCGGCTCCGGGTGCCTGGATGACGGGGTCTTCTTCCAGATAAATGAACTCAGAATTGAGCGTATGCGTTAGATCGCCTGGCCCAATATCAACAATACCCGAAAATGCAGACTCAACATATGTCAGAAATTCCTCGCTATAGTCAATGGCTAAGCGATGGACTCTTCCCGCTTCATCAATCCAAATATTAAATTCCATCACATTATCCGGACCAAGGACTTCTGACAGAAAGTCGTTACTAGGCATTGGAAGAGGGATGTCGAGAAGAAGACTTGCTTGTAGAGCATCAAGCAAGGTGCCGAAGGTTGCATATATCAGTTCAATGCCAGGAATGGTAACCCGCAACTCGGTAGTTTCGTGTCCTCTTATGTTGCTTTGTCCAACCGACGATGCTGAATCGGCGTGACTCAAAAGATTCGCAAGATGCTGGCCTTCACCTATGGCTCCAGTGAATATGGTGAGAGTGTCAGCACCGCCAAAGAACGTGTTCAAGATTTTGGTGTCAGTATCTGACTCTTTATCGACAACATCATCAACTACTCTTGACAGCCAAGGTTTGTCAGGATCAAGCTTCGTCACAATGTCCGGATCGTTGACAAAGGTAGCTGCATTGTTGGGAGTATAAGCTATACCATCCACTATTGTAAGAGGCTTTTGCGATCTAACGGACAAGTACTGCCTAAATGCTTCGGGAAGTTTCAGAAGTTCATCGCCCAGATATTGCGGATCGACATATATTGCCTGGCTGTTGCCTCTGGAGTCCACCAGCGACACATAGCGCAAATCCAGTGGGGTCGCAGGCAAACCAGCAATCGCCTCCCCTTCTTGTTCGATGAAAGAATGCTGCCGGCTCTCCACCCGCACCGGAGGCTGAGCCGAATCCCCCGCCTCAATGCTGCGGGCAAGCTCCAAAGCCTTGGCCAGCAACTCGCCGCCAGAACCACCGTCGTCGCCCGCAGCCTCGTCAGCGGCATCCTCCGCTGACCCAGATTCGTCCTGGGCCCCCACCGGGGCAACACCCAACAACCCGACAAGAGCCACCACCAGACCCAAGAACAACAGCCTGGCCCAAAGACCCGAAACCTTCACCGCGAACCTCCTCCGCTCCCCGGTCGAACTCACCGGCAACACTATCCGTTATGAGCAACGCATTCATGGCCTTCGTGTCCAGAGTGTCGCCACCCTTGACATCCCCCTCAACCGGCTCATCTAAACCTGACGGAGGGCGTTGACGCGGCGGGCGAATTCTAGGTCTAGCTCGGTGAGGCCGCCGGCGGCGTGGTTGGTGATGGCGATTTCGACGGTGGACCAGACGTTGGACCACTCGGGGTGGTGGAACAGCCGCTCGGAGATCAGGGCTACTCGGGACATGAAGCCGAAGGCCTCGGAGAAATCCGCGAACTGGAACGTGGCGGCGAGCTTGTCGCCCTGCCGCTCCCAACCAGGCAGGTCTGCCAGGGCAGCGGAAATCTCCTCGTCGCTGAGCAGTCTCTTGGCGTCGGCGTCTACGGCCATGGGTCTCCTCCTAGGTGGATTTCAACGGGCGATTCGGCGCGGGTGTCGATCCAGGGATCGTAGCCAGTCTCCTCCAGCTGGGCAGCCAACTCTGGGCCTCCGGTTTCCTGGATGACCCCGTCGATGAGGATGTGGACCACGTCGGCATGAAGCACAGTCAGCAAGCGGCTGAAGTGGGTGATGGCCAGCACGCCGAGATTGTCCTCATGGGTGGCCTGTTCGATGCGATGGCTCACCGCGGCCAGCGCATCCACGTCGAGGCCGCTGTCGAGCTCGTCCAAGATGGCGATGCGGGGGCGGAGCACGCCGAGCTGCACCGCCTCGCTTCGCTTCATCTCCCCCCCGGACAGGTCGACGTTCAGCGAGCGGTACAAAAGATCAAGATCGAAGCCAACCAACTCGGCCTCGGCAACCACCTGAGGCTCGACGGTACTGCGATCTCCCCCAGTAGCGGCCACCGCCTCTTCGAGCATGACTTCCAAACCCACACCCGGCACCTCAGTGGGGTACTGCTGGGTGGAGAACAGCCCGGCGTGGGCCCGTTCCCAGGGGGAGAGATCCAACAGGTTGATGCCGTTCAAAGTGATCGACCCCGCGGTGATCTCATAGCCGGGACGGCCCATGATGGCGTAGGCCAAGGTCGATTTGCCCGACCCGTTGGGCCCCATCACGGCATGGACTTCGCCGGAGGCCACCCGCAGGTCCACCCCATTGAGCACCGTCTGACCGCCGACCTGCACATGGAGGCCCTCAACGACTAGTTCGCTGGCAGCCAGCTCGCTCATGGCTGGCTCACTCATCGTGGCCGACCTCCAGCCAGACCTGGCCGTCTTCCACACCCACGTCATAGACCGGGACAGGGCGAGTGGCCGGCAGGGTCTCGGCCTCGCCGGTTTCCAACGAGAACAGACTGCCGTGCTTCCAGCACTCGATGGTGCCCTCCTCGGCGTCCACTTCGCCTTCTGCCAGGGAGTAGTCGGCATGGCTACAGATGTCGCCCAGGGCGTAGAGATCATCTCCCAGGCGGATGACTGCGATCTGGTGGGCCAAGCCGCCTACCTCGACGTCAAACCGCCGGGCCGCCCCGTCGTCCAACTCGTCGAGCGGGCACAGCACCACCCGTTCAGCGCTCATGAACCCGACCCGCTCTTGTCATCGTCAGCCCGGTGGTGGCTCAGCCCCTCGATCTTGGCCTGAAGCCGGTCTCGCACTGCGGGCACCGCGCCGGGAACGGGGAACCGATCCAGCACCTCATCGAAGAACCCGGTCACGATGAGGCGCTCCGCTGTCTCGGTGGGCACTCCCCGACTCTCCAGGTAGAACAACTGCTCGCCGTCGATGGGGCCCACCGCGGAGGCATGGCTGCAATGGACCTCGTTGTTCTCGATCTCCAGGTTGGGCACCGACTCGGCCCAAGCGTCCTCTGACAGCTTGATGTTGCGGTTGGTCTGGTAGGCGTTGGTCCCCCGGGCATCGGGCCGCACCCGGATCAGCCCGGTGTACACCGACCGGGAGGCGTCGTCCACCGCCCCCTTGAACAAAAGGCTGCTGGTGGTATCGGGGGCGGCATGATCCTGGAAGGTGCGGAAGTCCAGCGTCTGCTCACCGTCGCCGAAATACAGCGAGATCAGATCGCCGGTGGCCCCCCGACCCGACAGGTGGGTGTCAAGCCGCATTCGGGCATACTCCCCGCCCAGCGCGGCCGTGGAGGCCCGCATGTGGGCCTGCGAGCCGATGTGGCTGACCTGCGAGCCGATGTGCCACACCTTGGGCCCAAGGTCCTGTACCGCCAGGTAGCCCACCCGGGCCGCGGCAGCCGCCCTGATCTCGACCACCGGGCTCACGAAGGCGGCCACGTCGGCCGAGCCGTACAGCTCCAGCACCTCTACCGAGGAGTCGCCCCCCGCGTCCACGATCAAGCGGGGAAACACTGCGGCGCCGTCGGCATCAAGCCAGTGGCGCACCACGATGGGCCCGTCCACACTCACCCCCGGGGGCACCCGCAGCAGCACCGGCTCGACAGAGAACGCGGCGTTCATGAGGGCGAACAGGTCCACGTCCACTGATGCGGCCAACTCGGCATCGCCGTCCCCCAGCCCCCGGATTTCCACCCCCAGGTCGGCGAGTTCTGGAGTCAACTCGACTGCGCACAGGCGTCCGTTGCTGGTGTCGGCAATGGCACTGTGATCGGGTGCCGAAGCCGCAGACTGCGCGCCAGCATCAGCCCCGAGCTGATAACGGCCGAGATCCAGCTGCCCGATGGGGGTATACCGCCAGACCTCTTCTTCCACCGAGGGCATGGGCGCAGACTCCACCTGCTCGGCGGCGGCCACTCGGCGGCGGGCCAGCCAGTCGGGGCCGGGAATGGCTCCGGCCGCATCGGGGGTGAACTGGGTTTCGGTCACGAACGCCGACGGCGCTTTCGCCGCTTGGCCTTTCCGCCGCCGCCCACTCTTGACCGCCGCCTGGACTTCTCCTTCTCCAACTCAGCCAGCACCCGCGGCCCGGCAGAGTTCACGATGTCCTCGGCAGCGTCCAGCAGCGCGCCGATGCTGTCGTCGCTGCCCACGCTGGCCGGTGCCTCAGGAGTCGGCGGCGTAACCAGGGTTCCGTGCGACCAGTTCACGTCCACCAGCCGCCGCTCAAAGGCAGAACAGTCGTCGGGACAGCGCCAAGGGGCCTCGGGGGCCAAGTCCAAATCGCACTTCCGAACCGTCTCCCCATTGGGATACGACCGGCTCTCGAAGTACTTGCAGTCCTGCCGCATGGGCATCAGCCGACAGATCCCTCCATCTGCAACTCGATGAGCCGGCTCCACTCCACGGCGTACTCCATCGGCAAGGTACGAGTGATGGGCTCGATGAAACCGTTGACGATCATGCCCATGGCCTGTTCCTGGGTCAGCCCCCGGCTCATCAGATAGAACAGCTGCTCGTCGGCCACCTTGGACACGGTGGCCTCATGGCCGATCTCCGCGTCCCGGGTGCCCACCTCCATGTAGGGGTAGGTGTCGGACACGCTGTCCTCGTCCAAGATCAGCGCGTCGCACTGCACATGGCTGCGGCACCCGTAGGCATCGTCCTCCACCCGGACCAGGCCTCGGTAGCTGGTGCGCCCGCCACCGTTGGAGATCGACTTGGACACGATCTTGGAGGTGGTCTCCGGGGCGGCGTGGGTCATCTTGGCCCCGGCATCTTGGTGCTGGTCGGGACCGGCGTAGGCCACCGACAGCACCTCGCCCGATGCCTTGGGGCCCACCATCACCACCGCGGGGTACTTCATGGTCAGCCGGGAGCCGATGTTGCCGTCGATCCACTCCATGTGGCCCTCGGCTTCGACCTTGGCCCGCTTGGTGACCAGGTTGTACACGTTGTTGGACCAGTTCTGGATGGTGGTGTAGGTGACCCGGGCCGACTTCTTCACCAGGATCTCCACCACCGCGGAGTGCAGCGAATCGCTGGTGTACACCGGGGCCGAGCACCCCTCGATGTAGTGAACCTGCGACCCCTCGTCGGCAATGATCAAAGTCCGCTCAAACTGCCCCATGTTCTCGGCGTTGATGCGGAAATAGGCCTGGAGCGGCATCTCCACGTTCACACCGGGCGGCACGTAGATGAAGCTGCCCCCCGACCACACCGCGGAGTTCAGGGCGGAGAACTTGTTGTCGCCCGGCGGGATGATGGTGCCGAAGTGCTCCCTCACCAATTCGGGATACTCCTTCAGCGCGGTGTCCATGTCGCAGAACAGCACTCCTTGGCGCTCCAAGTCCTCCCGGTTGCGGTGGTACACCACTTCGGACTCGTACTGGGCAGTCACGCCGGCCAGATACTTGCGCTCGGCCTCGGGGATGCCCAGCTTCTCGTAGGTGTCCTTGATCGAGTCCGGCACCGCATCCCAGTCGTCGGCCAAGCCCTCGGTGGGCTTGATGTAGTAGTAGATGTTGTCGAAGTCGATGCCCGACATGTCGCCGCCCCAAGTGGGCATGGGCCGCTTCTCGAACCGGGAGAGCGACTTCAAGCGGAAGTTGCGCATCCAATCGGGCTCGCTCTTCATCCATGACATCTCCTGCACGATGTCGGTGTTCAGCCCCTTCTTGGGCTTGAAAACGTAATCTTCCTCATCGCTCCAGCCGAGCTTGTATCGACCGAGATCTAAGGCGAGGGCTTCCGACGACATATCCAAATCCTATCGGCGGGCGTGACGTGGTTGATTTGAATACTACCGGCGGTCAGCCCAACAAGTGCATCTCTGCCCGATATCGGTGGCCACGGTCCACGTAGCCTTGGGCGTCCTCCCGATTCTGGCCCTCGGACATGTGGCCCTCACGGATTCTGGCCGGCACGCCGACGGCCAGAGCCAGTGGTGGGATCTTCATGTGGTTGGTGACCACCGCACTGGCCCCCACCAGCGCACCACGGCCCACCACCGCTTCGTGCAGCACGACAGAAGCGACGCCTACCAGGGCCTCGTCCTCTATCGTGCAGCCTTCCAAATGGGCCAGATGTCCGACGGTGACGTCGTTGCCCACCACCGTGGGCAGCTCATCGGTGTTGTGGATGACGGCATTGTCCTGGATGGAGGTGCGGTCGCCGATGGTGATGCCCGCCCCGTCGCCGCGGAGCACCGTTCCCGGCCAAATGGTGGACTGGGCGCCGATGCTCACCCGGCCGATGATCACCGCGAGCGGGTGGACAAAGGCCTCGGGGTGGATGTCGGGCTCTATGTCTCCCAGCGCGTAGATCGGCACGGCTCTGTGGTCCTGCTGCTCAGCCCAGGGGGTCGAACGAACCGTATTTGCCGGCTAAGAACACCAGCGGCCCCACATCGTCTCGCTGGACGCCCAGATCCAACACCCGGCCGAGCACGATCCAGTGGTCGCCTCCCGCCACCACCTGGTCGATTTCGCAGTCGATCCAGGCCAGCGAGGTCTCGAAGATCGGGGCCCCGGTGGCTTTCGTCGTCCATTCCAAACCGGCGAACTTGTCCTCGGCCTTGGAGGCGAAGAGGTTGGACATGTCCACTTGGTCTTCAGCCAGGATGTTCACCCCGAAATGGCCCGCGGCCTCGATGGCCGGCCAACTGGTGGACGACTTGCCCGGCATGAACATGACCAGCGGCGGGTCGAGCGACACGGAGCCGAAGGAGCCGATGGCCAGCCCGGCGGGTCCGTCTGGTCCCGCGGCGGTGACCACGGTGACGCCGGTGGGGAACTGTCCGAGCACTTGGCGGAAAAAGGCCGAGTCGAACGGCGGGCTGTCAGACACGAGGACTCCTCGGGCAGGAGCAGACCTTGCCCCTGGCACCAGCGAGGTTAGACGCTTCGCCAAGATCACGGGAAACAGCCGGGCGGTGCCCAGGCTGGCTGCCGGTCAGCGCCGGCGCTCCGGGCCGGGCAGCCGGGCGGTGCCGCTCTCGTCGATCTCAGCGATGCCGTCGGCCACCAGTGCGGCCAGCATCCGACCGGCCCGAGCCGGGTCGCCGGGCCAGCCTGCGGCGGCGGCCACCTCCGACGCGGGCAACGGGCCGCGGCGCAGGGCGGCCACCAAGCGGCCCCTCCCCTGGCGGTCGGAGCCCTCGAAGCGGGACTGGCCGCCGCTCACCCGGGCCGAGCCGTCAGCGGGATCGTCCCCCCGGCCTTGCCAGCGGCAGGCCAGGTACACCGGGCACTGGTCGCACCGGGGGGTGCGGCGGGTGCAGACCCCGGCCGCGAAGTCGAACAAGGCCTGATTCCAGGCCCAGCCCTCGCCGGGGGGAACAGCCTCGTCGGCGGCGGCTTGGGCCTCGGCAGGCCCCAGGCGGCGTCCCTGCCAGCGGGCCAGCACCCGGCCCACGTTGGTGTCCACCACTCCGGCGTCGTGTTCGTAGGCGAATACCAGCACGGCCCGCGCGGTGTAGGGGCCCACACCGGGCAACTCGAGCAGGGCCGACAAGTCCTCGGGCAAGCGCCCCCCGTGCCGGGCCACCACCTGCTGGGCGCAGCGATGAAGCAGCACGGCCCGGCGGTTGTAGCCCAACCCGTCCCACTCCCGGATCACCGCCGCCACCGGAGCGGACGCGCAGGCCAACGGAGTGGGGAAGGCGGCCAGAAACGCCTCATAGCGGGGAACCACCCGGGCGATCTGGGTCTGCTGGAGCATCACCTCCGACACCAGGATCGCCCAGGGATCCCGGGTGCGCCGCCACGGCAAGTCCCGCCGGTTGCGCCCACCCCAGGCCAGCAACGCCTCTTGAGCGGCCAGCATGATGGCCGCGGCCCGAGGGGCGGCTGAACCGTTCACATCCAAAGCGGTCAAATGGCGGCGCAGAACAACTCGGGAACCACGGGACAGTCGGCGCTCGACACCGCCTCAGCCACCGAGACCAGGCCATCGGAACCGGCCACTCGATCTACCAGCGCCAGTGGCACGACCTCCTCGTCGGCCTCCCACGCCTCCACCATTCCCAACGCCCGCTCGAGGAGCGCGGCCCACATGGGGCCGGGAAGGACTGTGCCCTTGCCGGCAGCCAGCCACACCGGCACGCCGGCCGCGTGGGCCACCGCGGCCGCCGCTCGAGACCCGGCCACGGCGAGGAATGCATCGGGGCCCACTGCGGCCGTCTCCAACAGCACCACGTCGGCTGACGCGGCCGCCGCACCCAGCCCGCTCTCGGCCACCTCGTCCACCCAGCCGTCTTGCTCCGACAATCGCTGCACCAGGTGGCGGCCCTCCCCCAGCACGTCCACGACCAGCACCCGCAGGTCGCCCCGCAGCCGAAGGGCCCGGCCGATCATGTCCGGCCACCCCAGCACGCAGACTGCGGCTTCGAGCGGCAGTTGGCGCGACAGCAGGCGGGCGGTTCTGTCGTCGGAGATTGCCTCCATGCAGGCCCGGACCTCTGCTCGGGGGTCGGCCGCGGTAAGGGTCCGCGAGGCCAGCCACATGAGCGGACCCGAAGAGGGCTGGCGGGCGAGCATCCGCCGACACGTCGTCACCAGCCCGGCCGGGTCGTGGCCGAAGCTCAGCAGCGCCCCGGCGGTCTCCCGCACCAGCGACTCCTGGCCCACCCCAGACGACCGGGCCACATAGCGCAGATGCTCGATGGGATGCACCGCGCAAGCGTAGGCCACTGCAATCTGATCATCAGCCACGACACCGAGTTCAGCCCCCAGGCTGGGCTAATTTCAGATGCGATGTCCACCACGCTTGACGCCGATGTGAACCTCACGCCGCTGAAGGGCGAGCCCCGCCCCATCGGCGATTGGGTCACCGTCTTCCATCTGGTCATTGTCGTTCTCGACCCTTACACCTACGAGAGCTCGTGGATGATCGACACCGCCGGCCGCATTCTGCGCAACTTCGTCGGCGCCGACTGCCGGGTGGCGTTCTTGGTCACCGCCTCGCCCGAAGAGACAGAGGAGTTCCTCGGGCCGTGGACCAAGGAGATCCTGACGTTCGCCGACGAGGACCGCGCCGTGGTGCGGGCTCTGGGGGTGGAGTCGCTGCCCGCCATTGTCCATCTCGACCACCAGCTCAACCTGCGGGCCTCCGCCGAAGGCTGGAATCCACCGGACTGGCGGGAATTCGCAGCCCAGCTCGGCCAGGCGATGAGCTGGCATCCTCCGGTGATCCCCGACGACGGGGACCCATCGCCGTTCGCCGGGACCCCGGCACTAGGCTGAGATGAACCGACTGAGCCGAGATGATGGCCGATTTCGCCTACACCGAACTGCTCCCCAAGGGGCCTGACACCACCACCCAATACCACCTGCTGACGACCGATTACGTCTCCACCATCAGGCTCGGCGACCGCCAGTTCCTCCAGGTCGACCCCGAAGGCCTGCGGCTCCTCACCAGCGAGGCCATGCGAGACATCGCCCATCTGCTGCGCTCCGGCCACTTGGCGCAGCTTGCCGCCATCTTGGACGATCCCGAGGCCTCGGCCAACGACCGATTCGTGGCCACCGAACTGCTCCGCAACGCCAACATCGCCGCCGGCGGGGTGCTGCCCGGCTGCCAGGACACCGGGACCGCCGTGGTGGTGGGCCACAAGGGCGAGCGGGTGCTCACCGACGCCGACGACGAGCGGGCCATCGCCCGAGGGGTGTTCGACACCTTTCAGACCTCCAACCTGCGCTATTCGCAACTCGCTCCGCTGTCGATGTTCGAGGAGCGCAACACCGGCAACAATCTGCCTGCTCAGATCGAGATCTACGCCACGCCGGGCGACACCTACTCGTTCCTGTTCATGGCCAAGGGCGGCGGCTCGGCCAACAAGTCGTACCTGTGGCAGGAGTCCAAGGCGCTGCTCAACCCCGAATCGCTCACCCGCTTCATGGACGAGCAGCTCCGCACCCTGGGCACCGCAGCCTGCCCGCCTTACCACTTGGCGGTGGTCATCGGCGGCACCTCGGCGGAGTACACGCTGAAGGTGGCCAAGTACGCCTCGGCCCGCTACCTGGACACGCTGCCCACTCAGGGCTCGGAAACCGGCCATGCCTACCGCGACCTGGAGTGGGAAGACCGCATTTTGGAGCTGACCCGGCATTTCGGGATCGGGGCCCAGTTCGGCGGCAAGTACTTCTGCCACGACGTGCGGGTGATCCGGCTCCCCCGCCACGGCGCCTCCTGCCCGGTGGGGGTGGCGGTGTCTTGCTCAGCCGACCGCCAGGCCCTGGGCAAGATCACCTCAGAGGGCATCTTCTTGGAGCAGTTGGAGACCGACCCGGCCCGCTTCCTGCCGGAGGTGACCGACGACGAACTGAGCGGCGAGGTGGTCCGCATCGACTTGGACCAGCCCATGGCCGACATCTTGGCCGAGCTGACCCGCTATCCGGTGAAGACCAGGCTGGCTCTCACCGGCACCCTGGTGGTGGCCCGCGACCTGGCCCACGCCAAGATCAAAGAGCGGCTCGACGCCGGCGAGCCCATGCCCGAATACTTGCGCGACCACCCGGTGTACTACGCCGGACCGGCCAAGACCCCCGAGGGCTACGCCTCGGGATCTTTCGGCCCCACTACCGCGGGGCGCATGGACGCCTATGTTGACCAGTTCCAAGCGGCGGGCGGCAGCCTGGTGATGCTGGCCAAAGGCAACCGATCTCGCCAAGTGATCGACGCCTGCGCCCGCCACGGCGGGTTCTATCTCGGCTCCATCGGGGGCCCCGCCGCCCGCCTGGCCAAAGACTCCATCCGCAACGTGGAGGTCCTCGAATACCCCGAACTCGGGATGGAGGCGGTGTACCGCATCGAAGTCGAAGACTTCCCCGCCTTCATCGTCACCGATGACAAAGGCAACGACTTCTTCACCGAGGTCGCTACTCCTGTGACGCTGGGCTAGGCCTTTTGTTCCCTTTGCCAGACCAAACCCAGACGTGAGCATGAAATCCTAACCCAGGACATGACAACACCCCCGGACGGCATCATCAGAGCAAACACAATGCGGGTTCAGCCTCTAATGTTCGGGCGCAGACAGGGGTCCGCGGCGGGGTGCTACGGCGGCTACGGGGATAGGCATTCAGCGGAGGGCGGCAGCGAAGCTATGGTGGTTGTCGTTCCACCACCGGCGTCGGCGGTAGTAGCGCTCAGCGCCACCGGTCCGGTTCCAGATGTCGACGAAGTTGGGATCGCCAGCATCCACTCTGCGCCTGATGAACTCTTCGGCGCGGGTGAGAGCGTCTTCGATTGCGGTCAGCAGTTCCCCCCGGCCGTCCCGGTCTAGGCCGTAGGCGTCGGTTACCAGCCGCAGCCGCGCCGGTTGGTCTGCCGGCTGCCACCCGAGACGGGCTTGGTCGAATTCGTTGTCTATCGGCACGCACAGGCGGGCCAGGCAGGCCAGGTCGTAAATGGGGCGTCCCGGCGCCGCGAACTCGAAGTCAAGCAGCGCGACGGCAACGCCGTCACGAAAGACAACGTTCTCCAGACACACGTCGTTGTGGCAAACCGTCGTCCCGCCCTCAGGGTCGGCCAGCCCGTCGTTCCATGCGAGATCTCGAAGATCGAATCCTCTGGCGGCGTCGTGCAAGCCGCGCAGCAGTTCGGCCGTAGACGCCAGTGCGCTGTCGGACTGGCTCCACTCCGGATAGGGCGGTATCGGGACTTCGCCTTCGATGAACACAAGGCGCTCGCGGCCATCGCGATCGATGCCGACGGGTTCGGGAACGCCCTCAAATCCGGCCCGTCGCACCGCCCGAAGAAAGGCATGAATCGAGTTTGTGTGCGGACTCGACGGGCGAAGCACATGCGGACCGACTCGGGCCACCTGCCCAGCGTTGGCAATCCCCCCGCCAAGGGGCTCCTCAACCACATCGACCAGCGTGCCACACCCCACCGACACTCGTGACCCTCAACGCCCCCGCCTGCTCCTACCGGTTAGAAGCCGCCCTATGGGCGGCTAGCTGGACATCCAGCTGAGGGCTTGGAGTTCGGAGTAGGCGTGGAGGCCGTAGATGCCGCGGTCGCGGCCGATGCCGCTCATTTTGAAGCCGCCGAAGGGGGCGTTCACGTGGGGGGCCAATGAGTTGAGGCCGACGTTGCCCGACTCGATGCGGCGGCCGATCTCGAAGGCCCGGGCGGTGCTGCCGGCGAAGACGTAGCTGAACAGGCCGTAGTCGCTGTCGTTGGCCAACTCCACGGCGTGGTCGTCGTCGTCGTGAGACATCACAACGACAACCGGGCCGAAGATCTCACGCTGCACGACGCGCATGTCGGAAGTGCAGTCCACCAAGAGGGTGGGTTCCACGAAATAGCCGGGCAAGTCCGGGCGCGTTCCGCCGCACTGCAACGTGGCCCCGTCGGCCACGGCGCCGGCGATGAAGTGCTCCACCCGATCGCGGTGCAGTTCGGTGATCACCGGGCCGACGATCGTCTCCCGGTCGAGGGCGTCGCCCACCTTCAGCATCCCGGCCACCGCGGTCAGCTTGTCCACCAGCTCGTCGTAGCGGGAGCGGTGGACGATCACCCGAGTGGGCGCAGTGCAGATCTGGCCGCTGTGAAACCCCCACACCGAGGCGATGGCCCCGACCGCACTGTCCAGGTTGCAGTCGTCGGTCAACACGCAGGCGCCCTTGCCGCCCAGCTCCATGAGCAGGCGCTTCATGGTGGCCGCGCCCGCCTTCATGATCCTGGCCCCCACCGCGGAGGAGCCGGTGAAGCTGATCATGTTCACGTCCCGGGACTCCACCAGCGCGGCCCCGGCCGCGGCGCCCGAACCGGTGATGATGTTGATCACCCCCGGCGGGAAACCGGCCTCTTCGATGATCTCGCCCATCTTGATCACCGCCAGCGGGTCTTGGGGCGCCGGCTTGATCACCAAGGTGTTGCCCATCGCCAGCGCCGGGGCGATCTTGCCCGACATGTTGACCAGCGGGAAGTTGTAGGAGGTAATGCAGGCCACCACCCCCACCGGCTGGCGGATGACATGGGCACACGACAGCCCGCCCGGGCCCAGCGCGTTTTCCGCCACCGGGTACGGCTCGATGGGTTCGTCCACATTCACCGGGGTCTCGTAGTGGCGGAACCGGTCGGCACAGGAGGGGATCTGGATCGACTCGGACACATTGATGGTGGCCCCCGTCTCCTTTTGGACCAGGCCCACAAGGCCGCCGAGCTTCTGTTCCAGCAGATCGGCGGCCCGGCCGATCATGGCGCACCGCTCGGCCATCGGGGTGTTCCGCCAGCCGGGCAGGGCGGCCTTGGCCGCGGCCGCGGCGTCGACCACCTGCGAGCGCGATGCCTCTGGAGCGTGGCCGATCACCCGGGTGGTGTTGGGATCGACGATCTCATAGGTGCCCGACTCGGCGGAGACCCATTCGCCTCCGATGAGCAGGCGATACTCCTCGTCGACGTTCACCGGCTCCAATTCGGCCAAAGTCATGGCGATCCCCCCTTTGCCTGAATGCTCGCTACCCCAAACGGCTGGCCGGGTTAGGCGGCAATGCCGTACTTCTCCAAGCCGTACAGTTCGATGGCATTGCCCCGGAGCAGCTTGTAGGTCTCCTCCTCGTTGAGCTCGGCCTGGGTCACAATCCTGGTTGCCACCTCTTTGGTGTGCGGGAAGGTGGAGTCGGCGTGGGGGTAGTCCACCTCGAAGGTGATCTGGTCCATGCCGATGAGGTCGCGGTTGCGCAGCCCCACCTCGTCGTCGAACATGCAGCCCCACACGTGGCCGGCGATGTAGGACGACGGCGGGTTGGGCAAATTCACCCCGAATTCGCCGTCGTCGTCGTTGATCCGCTCTTCCCACAGCTTGTCCATGCGCTCGATCACATAGGGCATCCACCCCACCTGGCCCTCGCTATAGGCCACCCGCAGGCCGGGATACCGCTCGAACACCCCCGACAGGATGTAGTCGCACATCGACCCCATGGCGTTGCTGAAGGTGATGGTGGAGCTGACCGCGAACGGGGCGTCGGGCGACGTGGTCGGCATCTTCGACGATGAGCCGATGTGCATGTTCACCACCGTCCCGGTCTCCTCGCAGGCGGCGAAGAACGGCTCCCAGAATCCGCTGGGGTCGTGAATCGACGGCAAACCCAGGTGGTAGGGGTTCTCGGAGAAGGCCACCGCGAAGCTGCCCTTGTCGGCGCAGCGGTGGATCTCCTCAGCGGCCAGACGAGCGTCCCACAGCGGGATGATGGTGAGCGGAATCAGTCGCCCCTGGCCGTCGCCGGCGCACCACTCGTCGATCATCCAGTCGTTGTAGGCTTTGACACACAGCAGGGCCAGTTCCTTGTCCTCCCGCTCGTGGAAGGTCTGGCCGCAGAACCGGGGCAGCACGTTGGGAAAGCAGATCGACGCATCCACGTGGTTGGCCTCCATATCGGCCAGGCGCTCCTTCTGCTTCCAGCACCCCGGCAGGATCTCGTCGAACGTCACCGGGGTGTTCGTGAGCGGCTCGAATCCGATGGCGGCCGACAGCTTGGGGAACGGGTAGATCAGGTCGTCGTAGAGCCACCAGTCGCCCCATGTCCCGTCGGGGGTGCCCTTCTCATAGCTGAACACCCCGCCCTCGAAGTGGAACGTGGCCCTGTCGCGCTCCACTCGGGGGCACCGGTCGTGGTACTTGCGGGGAAGTCGCTCTGTCCACAGGTCGGGAGGCTCGACCACGTGGTCGTCCACGGAGATGATGCGGGGGATCTCTGCCATGGGCCCAGAGCTTACCGACGCAATGGCCTGGGTGGTTCACCCAGCGGCGGGTTCATCGGCAACTGGCATAGGCCAACGGGTGTGGACATGGCCTAGATTGTTGAGCGAGCGTGTGAACCAGCGCGCACAAGGGGCGAAACATGTTTGACACCATCATCACCGGCGGAGACATCGTGGACGGCACCGGCAGCCCCCGCTACCGGGCCGACTTGGGACTGCGAGGCGGTCGAATCGCAGCAATCGGCGATCTAGGCGCGGCCGAGGCGGCCAACACCGTGGACGCCACCGGCAAGGCGGTGTGCCCGGGCTTCATCGACGTACACACCCACCTCGACGCCCAGGTGTTCTGGGACACCACGCTCAGCCCGTCGCCCCTGCACGGGGTGACCAGCGTGATCGGGGGCAACTGCGGGTTCACCATCGCCCCCCTCACCGACGATCCCGCCGACGGCGAGTACCTGATGCACATGCTGGCCCGGGTGGAGGGCATGCCCTTGGAGTCGCTCCAGGTGGGCGTGCCGTGGAACTGGCGCTCCACTGCTGAGTACTTCGACGCCTTCGACGGCACGCTGTCGATCAACACCGCCTTCAAGGTGGGCCACTCGGCGCTGCGCCGGGTGGTCATGGGGCCGGAGTGCGTGAAGCGGGAGGCCACCCCCGAGGAGCTGGCCCAGATGCAGGATCTGCTCCGGGCCGGTTTGGAGGCTGGCGCCTTGGGGTTCTCATCCTCTTACGCCCGCACCCACAACGACCCGTTCGGCAACATGGTGCCCAGTCGCTACGCCAGCCGCCACGAGCTGATCGAACTGGCCCGAGTGTGCTCGGAATACGAGGGCACCTCCCTGGAGCTGATCCCCTGCGTCGGCCCGTTCGACGACGACGCCATCAACCTGATGACCGACATGTCGGTTGCCGCCCAGACCCAGCTCAACTGGAACGTGATGACGGTGATGTCCGGCAACCTCGACGAGTGCTACGCCAAGCTGGAGGCCAGCGACCACGCCAAGGCCCACGGCGGCAAGGTGGTGGCCCTCACCGTGCCCATGGCCTTCTCGGTGCGCCTCAGCATGGCCGGCGGCTTCGTGCTCGATGCCCTGCCCGACTGGGAGGGCGCCATGTTGGCCCCGCCCGCCGAGAAGATGGCCCTGCTCGCCGACCAGGCCGAGCGCGACCGCCTCGATGAGCTGGCCCAGCAGCCCGGACCCCTCAAGGGCCTGGCCGACTGGTCCACCAAGATCATCTTCGACACCTTCGCCCCCGAGAACGAGCAGTATCGGGGGCGCACCGTGGGCCAGATCGCCGAGGACGAGGGCAAGAAGCCGTTCGACGTCCTGTGCGACATCGTGGTGGCCGACGAGCTGAAAACCTCCTTCGGCACCCCGCCAGCCGTGTCGTCCAACGAGGACTGGAAGGCCCGCATGGAGATCTGGCGGGACGGTCGGGCCGTGATCGGCGCCTCCGACGCCGGTGCCCACCTCGACCTGTTCATGACCGCCAACTACACCACTTCGATGCTGGGTCAGTGCATGCGCGACCGAGGTCTCATCGCAACGGAGGAGGCCGTGCATCTGATGACCGATGTGCAGGCCCGCCTGTACGGGCTCAAGGAACGGGGCCGGCTCCAAGAGGGCTGGCACGGCGACGTGGTTGTGATCGACGAAGCCCGGGTGGCAGCCAAGCCGCTCACGACCGTGGCCGATCTGCCCGCCGGCGCCCCCCGCCTGTACGGAGAAGCCGACGGCATCGACCACGTGTTCTGCAACGGGGAGGAGATCGTCCGAGACGGGCAGTTCACCGATGCCCGACCGGGCAAGCACCTCCGCAGCGGAAGCGACACCGAGAGGGTCGATCTGTCCTAGTTGGACCTTCCTCAGACCATTCGAAACTCGACCCAACCAACAACAGGAGCCACCATGCCCGAAGCAGTCATCGTCGCCACTTCCCGCTCCCCTATCGGGCGAGCCGTCAAAGGTTCGCTGGTCGATGTCCGCCCCGACGACATGTCGGCGTTCATCATCGACGACGTGCTCAGCAAGGTCCCCCAGATCGACGGGGCTGATGTCGAGGACGTGATGTGGGGCTGCGCCCAGCCCGCGGGTGAGGCCGGCTACAACATCGCCCGGTTGTCGGGGCTTTTGGCGGGCCTCGACGTGCCTGGCGTGACCGTCAACCGCTACTGCTCCTCGTCGCTCCAGACCATACGCATGGCCGCCCACGCGGTTCGAGCCGGTGAGGGCGATGTGTTCGTGTCGGGCGGGGTGGAGTGCGTGAGCCGCTTCGCCGCCGGGGCTTCCGACCGGGGCGGCAAGAACGACAAGTTCGCCGAGGCCGAGGCCCGCTCGGCTGAGCGCAGCGGGGAGGGCACCCCAGTGTGGTCGCCGCCCGAGGGCCTGCCCGACATCTACATCGCCATGGGCCAGACCGCCGAGAACGTGGCCCAGGCTTGGAACGTGAGCCGCGAGCGCCAAGACGAGTTCGGCGTCATGTCCCAGAACCGGGCCGAGGCCGCCCAGGAGCGGGGCTTCTTCGAACGGGAGATAACCCCCTATCCCCTGGCCGACGGCACGCTGGTGAGCAAGGACGACGGCATCCGGCCCGGCACCGTGATCGAGAAGGTGTCCCAGCTCAATCCGGTGTTCCGCCCCGACGGCACCGTCACCGCCGGGAATGCCTGCCCCCTCAACGACGGGGCCGCCGCTGTGGTGGTGATGAGCGACACCAAGGCCGCCGAGCTTGGCGTCAAGCCGCTGGCCCGGATCGTGGCCTCCGGGGTGGCCGCGGTGAACCCCGAGATCATGGGCCTCGGCCCCATCCCGGCCATCACCCAGGTGCTGGACCGAGCGGGCATGACCATCGACGACGTCGACCTGGTGGAGATCAACGAGGCCTTCGCTGCCCAGGTCATCCCCAGCGCAGACGAGCTGGGCATCGACTACGACAAGCTCAACGTGAACGGCGGCGCCATTGCCTTGGGCCATCCCTTCGGCATGACCGGCGCCCGCATCATGGGCACCCTGCTCAACGGGCTGGAAGACGCCGACAAGACCATCGGCGTCGAAAGCATGTGCGTGGGCGGCGGCCAGGGCATGGCCATGATCGTCGAGCGGTTGAACTAGCTCCCCACGATCTTCAGCCAGGCTCCGCGCCGGGCTCAGGCAAAGGGGTCGGCTGCACCCGAGCGGGCACCGGGCGTGAAGGTGACCGGCATCGACACCACGCCGGTCATCAGCAGGTTGCCCGGATAGGGCTTGAATCCGTCCAGGTCGATCTCGTAGTCGCCGACGCGGGCCAGCACATCCCTCAGCATCAGCTCTGACTCGATGCGGGCGATCGACGAGCCGATGCAGCGGTGGCCGCCCAGCCCGAACGCCAAGTGCTTGTTTGCCTCGCGGTCAATGCGAATCTTGCCGGGGGCGTCGAACACCTCGGGATCGTGGTTGGCCGTCACCCAGCTGATGAAAACGATGTCTCCCCGCCGGATCTGGCGGCCGCCCAACTCCACATCGCGGGTGGCGGTGCGGGTCAGGGTCTCGCTGGGGCTGTAGAAGCGGAGGAACTCCTCCACCGCCGCCGGGATCAGGCCCGGGTCGTCAATCAGGCGGGAGCGGTCCTTAGGGTGGGTGCCCAGGTGGTGCAGGCCCCACGACACCAGCGAGGTGGTGGTGTCGAGACCGCCAGCCACCAGGTTCCACATGATGGCGGTGATCTCGTCGTCGCTCAGCATCCGGCCATCAAGTGGCGACGAAACCAGGGCGGTGGTGACGTCGTCGGCTGGATTGCCCCGCCGGAACACGGCAAAGTCTCTCAGCTCGCCCCACATGTCCGGTTGGTGGGCTACCGCGTTCTGGTAACGCTCGTCGGTGGGTTCATACGACGAGGTGGCATGGAAGAAGTCGGCGTAGTGCTGCCAGTTGGATGACCCCATGCCCATCATCTCGAGCGTGAGCACGGCGGGAACGGGGGTGGTGTAGTCGAGCACCAGATCGGCCTCGCCCGACTCGATGATCTCGTCGATGAACCACGCCGACACCGCCTCCATGCGGGGTCGATTGCTCTCGACTGCGTTGATGGTCATGAGCGGGTTCAACACCCGGCGCAGATCGGCGTGCTCGGGGCCGTCGATTTCTGACACGCCCTGGCGGGGGATGTAACCCGGACGGGGTACGCCACAGATACCGTGGTAGGAGATGCCATCAGGGGCATCGGGCTCATACTTGTGGGCGAATGTCTCGTTGTCTCGGGCTACTTGAGCTACCGACTCGTAGTCGGTGACCATCCAGAACCCGCCGTAGTGCTCGTTAAACACCACCGGGCATCGCTCCCGCAGCTCGTGGTAGCGGCTATGGCGGTTGGCGATGAACTCCGGGGTCTGATGATCGATATCGATGGTCTCGGCGTCCACGCCCGTAGCGTAGGCAATCAAGCCCGCCCAGATTGGCTCAGCGGTTACGAGCCGTAGACAAGCGCTCCTTGGGCGTACTGCTCGGCAAACAGCTTGAGCACCTCACCGGGGTCGGCGTGACAGTCGGTGGCGTACTTGGAGTAGAGCATCTCACCGTCGACTTCCACGTCGAAGATGCCCGACGCGCCGGTCACCAAAGTCAGGTCCTCGATGATGTGCTGGTATTTCTGAAGCAAGTCCTTGGCAGCGCTCACGGCGTGCTCGGAATAGTTTCAAGGAACTCAATAGGTGATCTTGATGCGGTGCTTCTGCGCCATGGGTGCAGGCTATCGCCGGGGCGGACTGACGACTACTACCGTGAGGTGGCTACTGTCCGGGCATGAATCAAGCAGCCGCCGAAGTCGGCGTGTTCGAGGCCATGCACACCCAGCGGGCAGTGCGGCGCTATCGGACCGACCCGGTGCCCGACGAGTTGGTCACCCAGGTGCTGGATGCCGCCATTCGGGCCCCCAGTGCCATCAACGGCCAGTTCGCCCGCTTCGTGGTGGTCACTGATCCTGAGAAACGCCTCCGGTTGGGCGAGCTGTACTTGGACGCCCAGGAAGAGGCCTACAACAACCCAGCCGCGGCCGGCACAGAGTGGCTGCGGAACCAGGAGGCCGCGATCGTCGAGAAAGCGGCCAAGTTTGCCCGCGAGATTGGCGACGTGCCGGTGCTCATCATCGTGTGCTCCACTCAGCGGGGAGTGAGCCATTCGATCTACCCCGCGGTGCAGAATCTCCTGGTGGCGGCTCGCAGCCTGGGATTGGGCACGGTTCTGACCACGCTGCACACCTTCCGATCCGATGAAGTGCGAGCCGTGCTTGGGATTCCGGATGACATCCATATTGTGTGCGGCATCCCGATGGGCTGGCCCGCGGTGCCCTTCAGCCCAGTTCGCCGTAGGCCAGTCTCTGAAGTTGCCTATTGGAACCAGTGGGAGGACCACGATGAGTGAACAGAGTTTTGGACCCTTCACGATGACCGTTGACGACGGCATCGGTTGGGTGGTGATCGATCACCCGCCCAAGCAGCTGGTGGACGGGGCATTGATCGGAGGGTTGATCGGGCTGTTGAACGCGGTCGAGGCTGCCAATGAAGCAGGGGATCAGGTCAGTGTGCTGGTGTTTGAGAGCGCTGACGAAGATTTTTTCCTGATGCACGGCGATGTCGAGCAGATCCTGTCCATGGAGGCACCTGCCGAGGTGCCCCAAGAGCCCAACATTGCTGCGGCCACTTTCGACCGGTGCCGCACCATTGGAGTGGCCACCATCGGCATGATCGACGGCATCGCCCGGGGCGGCGGATCGGAGTTCCTGCTGTCGCTCGACATGCGGTTTGCCGGTCCCCGCACCGTGCTCGGCCAGCCCGAGGTGGCCATGGGCATCATCCCCGGCGCGAGCGGCACCCAGCGGCTGGCCCGCCTGGTGGGCCGCAGCCGGGCTCTGGAAATCGTCTTGTCGGGCAACGACGTGACCGCTGATGAGGCCGCCGCCATCGGCTACGTCAACCGGGTGCTGCCGTCTGACCAACTCCGAGCCCACACCGCCCAAGTGGCCCGTCGCATCGCTGCCTCGCCCCGGCAGTCCATAGCCAAGGCCAAACAAGCCGTGGATGCTGCCCTCGGTCCTGTGAGGCCCGGACTCTTGACCGAGACCCAGGCGATGATGGCCTGCTCAGCCACCGGCCAGCACGTGCCCCTCATGCAGCGGTTCCTCGACGCCGGCGGACAGACCCGGGAGGCCGAAAACGATCCGGAGAAGATGGCCGCGGTCATCGACCAGATGCTGGGAATCGAATAGCCCAATTCGGCCTCCGCTGAGTTCAGGCCAACTCGGGCCAGAGAGACAGCGCGGTGCCGCCCAAGAACTGAGCCTGCTCGCTTGGAGACATCGCCGCGCAGGCCGCTCGCGCCTGGTCGGCCAACTGGGTGTAGGGCCGGTCGTGGGTCTGGGAGTAGTCCGATCCCCACATGAGCCGGTCGAGGCCGAACTGCTCGGCCAGCCGCTCCAGCATGGCCGCCGGTTCGCCAGCGTCGAGCACATGGGGGGTGACCTTCAAGTACAAGTTCTCCAGGTGGGCGTAGTCGCCAATCGAGTCGGGAGCGAACCCGCAGTGATCCAGGGACAGAATCACATCCGGATGGGCGGCCAGCGCCTCGCCCAGCGCGGGCAGGTACTCGGGCACGGTAGCCGCGCTGACCCTAAGGCCCAGCCGCCGCGCGATGTCCCAAGTGGCCTGATCGTGCAGCGGCCCTCCCCCGCCGATGGCGTAAAACCGCACGCCGCCAACTCCAGCCGCCGCCAATGCGTCAACCTCGGCCGGGTCGTCCACGATGGCCACCGCGCTGAATTCCTCGGGATAGGCCGCCCGAGCATCCACCACATAGGAGTTGTCCGTGCCGTAGCCCCCCAGGGCCTGCACCAACACCGCTCGGTCCACCCCAGCAACCGCCATCTCGGCTCGCAATTCCTCGACCGTGACCGGCGCCTCGTGTACCCACTCCACCCCCGGATAGTCGGCCACCTGAAGCGGATACTTCTCATGATCGTCCGAAATCACGTGAGTATGCGTGTCCACCACAAGCACCCGCCCAGTCTGCCCGGCAACGCCCCCGAACGCCGATCCCACGGCGCCTCCGTTGAAACCGTGCCGTGGTGCCTAATCCCACACTGCAAGCAGCAAGCCGATCAAGGCGTAGGAGATGAGGGGGTATCCGAAGTTGATGGCGAGCAACTTGAGGCTGCGGCCTTCGAAGGCGTAGTTCACACCGTGGGAGGTGAGCACGAAGCCGACGGCGGCCAAAACGCCCAGGCCGAGACCCTCCCCCGCGTTGTCGGCCCCCATGCCCTGCACCAAGAGCGCCAAGCCCAACGTGAAGACGATGGCCAAGACGATGGCCACCACATAGGGCAGCCACTGCCGTGACGTGCCTTTCATGGCCTCGATGTCCTCTTGAGTAATGCCTGTCTCGGCCATCCAAGGCCGCGCCCAAGCCCCGTACCAAACGGCACCCAGCACCTGGTTGAACACCACTGCTACCAGAACAGCCAGATAGTTCAGATCGCCGAAATCAATGTTGTCCATGGTCCCATTCTGCCCCGTCCTGCCCGCATGTGGGGAGTATCTCGAAGCGTGTAGGTTCAGTTCATGGCTTCAATTGCTACCGACCGCTATATCGACCGAGCCGAGATGGAGGATTTCGTCCGCCCCCGCCACCGAGGCGTGCTGCTCACCACTCGCCGTGACGGCCGGCCCCAGAGCTCGCTGGTGACCATGGGCCTCGACACCAGCGGCCGGGTGGTGGTGTCGAGCTACCCCGAGCGGGCCAAGTCGATAAACGCCAAGCGCAACCCCGCGGCCTCGATGGTGGTGATGTCAGACGAATTCGGCGGCGAGTGGATGCAACTCGACGGCACCGCCGAGGTCCTTGACATGCCCGAAGCCCTCGACGGCCTGGTCGAATACTTCCGAGTCATCTCCGGTGAGCACCCCGACTGGAACGAATACCGCCAAGCCATGGCCCACCAAGGCAAATGCCTCATCCGCCTCACCATCACCCAATGGGGCCCCATCTCCAAAGGCGGCTTCCCCGCCCGCCTCGCCCAAGATTCCTGAGGGCGTCCCCAGTCTAGAATCGGACTCAGCTGATCCGATCCAACTGGCGGCGGAGCCAGTCTTCTCGGTCGGTGGCGTAGCGTTGGGCGATTTGGGTTTGGGGGAAGAGGCCGACGCCGTGGGGGGCGCCGGGGTAGACGTGGAGCTCGGTGGGGACGCCAGCGCCGTAGAGGCGCATGGCGTAGGTGATGTCCTCGTCGCGGAAGCCATCGGCGCCGCCGACGCAGACGTAGGCGTCGGGCAGGCCGGAAAGATCCTCGGCTCGGGCTGCGGCCGCCGTGTAGGGGACGTCGTCGGTGTCGTAGAGATCGCCGAGGTAGCACTTCCAACCGAAGGCGTTTGTTTGCTTGGTCCAGATCACTAGATCGTCAAGCTGGCTTGACGGGGTGATCTGGCGGTCATCGAGCATGGGGCAGTCCAGTAGCTGGAACTGCAAGGGCACCTCGCGCTGGTCCCGGGCCAGCAGCGCCAGCGCGGCGCACAGGCCCCCGCCGGCGCTGATCCCGGTGATGCCGATTTTGTCGGGGTCGATGCCGATCTTTGCCGCGTTGTCATGGGTCCACTTCAAGCCCGCGTAACAGTCCTCCAAGGGGCCGGGATACGGCGTCTCCGGTGACAGCCGGTACTCCACCGACACCCCGACAATGCCGTAGGTCGGGCACCACCGGTCGAACTTGGCATCGTCCATGTCGTAGGTACCCCGGATGTAGCCCCCGCCGTGAATCGAATAGACGCACGGCACGGCGCCTTCAATCCCCCGCGGGCGGTGTACCCGTACCACGACCCCGTTGGCTTCATCCACCACATGGTCCGACCGCTCAACCGCATCGCTCAGCTCGGGAAACCGAACCGGCAATGTGGCTCGAATCTCAGGCAGCAGCTCAACGCTGAGATCCCGAGTCGGCACCGTGTCTTTGAGCAACTCGATCTCTGCGTCCAGCATGACCATCGGAGTTCCCGCTTGTTCGGGGCAGCTCAACTAGACGACTCTCAGCCGAGCCGCTCCAACTGGCGGCGGAGCCAGTCTTCTTGGTCGGCGGAGTAGCGCTGGGCGATTTCTAGGTGGGCGAAGAGGGCGACGCCGTGGGGGGCGCCGGGGTAGACGTGGAGTTCGGTGGGGACACCGGCGCCGTAGAGGCGCATGGCATAGGTGATGTCCTCGTCCCGGAAGCCGTCGGCGCCGCCGATGCAGACGTAGGCATCGGGAAGACCCGACAGGTCTTCGGCCCGAGCGGCCGCCGCGGTGTAGGGCACATCGGCAGTGCCATAGAGATCGCCGAGATAGCACTGCCAGCCGAAGGTGTTGGACTCCCGGCTCCAGACCAGCAGGTCGTCAAGCTGGCTCGATGGGGTGATTTGGCGGTCGTCGAGCATGGGGCAGTCCAGCAGTTGGAACTGCAACGGCACCTCGCCCCGGTCCCGGGCCAGCAGCGCCAGCGCGGCGCACAGGCCCCCACCGGCGCTGACCCCAGTAATGCCGATCTTCTCCCGGTCGATGCCGAGGTCATCGGCATTGTCGTACGTCCACTTCAGCCCGGCGTAGCAGTCCTCTAGCGGGCCCGGATACGGCGCCTCGGGCGACAGCCGGTACTCCACCGACACCCCGACAATGCCATAGGTCGGGCACCAACGGTCGAACTTGGCGTCGTCCATCTCGTAGCTGCCCAGGATGTAGCCTCCGCCGTGGATGGAGTACACGCACGGCGCCGCGCCCTCCTGCCCGACTGCTCGATGCACCCGCACCACCACGCCGTTGGCCTCGTCCACCACATAGTCAGTGCGCTCCACCGCATCACTCAGCTCGGGAGGCTCGCCCAGCGGCGTCGCCCGCAAATCGGGCAAGACCTCCGCATTGATCACCCCAAGGGGCACCATTTCCTTGAGCGGCTCGATCTCCTCATGCAGCGCAACCGTGGCCATATCAACTCCTTCTCTTTGCTTGTCGGTAACCCGACCGGTACGAAACAGCCCGAATACTAGGTTCACCGGCACCCAACCCGCTGGCGTAGGTACCCATTGCCCTTGCTGAGTAACCTGCCGGGCGATGTCCTTTGGCCACACCCCTAGCCCTCGATGATCCTCCAGCACCTGCGGGCCGTCGAGGTTGGCGGGAGCATCGCGGGCTCTTATGCGGGAAAGCTGTTGGCCGACGCGGGGGGCGACGTAATCAAGATTGAGCCGCCTGGCGGCGAACCGCTGCGGCGGTGGTCGGCATCGGGGGCCGAGTTGGGCGACAAAGACGGGCCGCTGTTCCAGTTCCTGAACACCTCCAAGCGCTCGGTGATTGGCGATCCAAGCGACCCGGCCATGGCCGAACTGTTGGCCAGCGCCGACATCCTCATCGACTCCACTGAACAAGGGCTGCCGCCGGCAACCATCGATGCAGTGCGCCAGGCCAATCCCGCGCTGGTGCTGGTGTCGATCTCCCCGTGGGGGCGCACCGGTCCATTCGCCCAGAGGCCAGCCACGGAATTCACCCTCCAGGCCGAGTGCGGCGGTATTGGCAAGCGGGGCAACCCCGAGCGGCCACCGGTGCAGGCCGGAGGAGTCATCGGCGAGTGGACGGCGGCGATCTACGCCGGGGTGGGGGCGCTGGCTGCGGCGCGAGCCGCGGGGCGCAGCGGTCGAGGCGACCATGTGGACGTGTCCATGTTCGAGACCATGGCCATGACCATGAACACCTACGCGTGGATCAACGCCGAGTTCACCGGCGACACCAACCCCGAGCGGCCCGGCCGCAACGTGGAACTTCCCTCCATCGAGCCCACCGCCGACGGCCATGTGGGGTTCTGCACCGTGGCCCGCCAGCAGTTTCTCGACTTCCTGGTGATGATCGGCCGCTCCGATTGGCTGGAAGACGAGGAGATGTGCGGCTACGGCGGCCGTTGGAAGCGACGGGACGAATTCCGAGCCGCCATGCACGCCTGGACCACCCAGCGCACCACCGCCGAGGTGATCGCCGAGGCGTCGGCCCGGCGCATCCCCGTGGCCCCGATCGGCACCGGCGCCACCGTGCCCACCCTGGAGGCTTTCGCGGGACGGGACGCCTTCGCCGTCAACCCCTCGGGCGGCTTCACCCAGCCCGCCGTCCCCTACCAGTTGCACGGTGCCGACCCTCGGTCCTTCGAGCCGGTTCCCGCGGCGGGTGAGCACACCGGCCAGATCGAGGCCCACATCCCCCAGCCCAATCGGGGCGAGCCCGCCGCACTCCCCCTGGATGGCGTGCGGGTGATCGACTTCACCGCTTGGTGGGCCGGCCCCATCGCCAGCCACTCCCTGGCCCTCCTCGGCGCCGACGTGGTCAAGATCGAATCGACCCAGCGGCCCGATGGTATGCGCTTCGCATCGGCCCGCCCGCCGTCAGTGGACCAGTGGTGGGAATGGGGCATGGTCTTCCACGGGGCCAACACCAACAAGCGGGCCATCACCCTCGACCTCCGCTCCCCCGAGGGGGTGGCCGTAGCCGAACGGCTCATCGCCGACGCCGACGTGGTGATCGAGAACTTCACACCCCGGGTGATGGAGGGCTTCGGCCTCACCTGGGAGCGACTGTCGGCCCTCAACCCCAGGCTGATCATGACCCGGATGCCCGCCTTCGGCCTCAGCGGCGCGTGGCGCAACAACACGGGATTCGCCCAGACCATGGAACAGCTCACCGGGATGGCCAACATCACCGGCTACCCCGACGAGGACCCCCAGATCCCCCGGGGGCCGTGCGACCCGCTGGCCGGCATGCACGCGGTGTTCGCCACGCTCACCGCATTGGAAGAGCGAGACCTCACCGGCAAGGGGCGGTTGGTGGAGGTGACCATGGTGGCCGCTGCCCTCAACGCCGCGGCCGAGCAGTTGGTGGAGTATTCCGCCCTCGGCCGCCAACTGCCCCGAGAGGGCAATCGAGGTCCGTGGGCCGCCCCCCAAGGCGTGTACCCCGCCGCCGGCTTCGAGCGCTGGGTGGCCGTAGCGGTGGCCGACGATCAGCAGTGGAAGGCTCTCTGCAACCTGCTAGACCGCCCCGATTGGGCCGAATACGACACCGCCGACAAGCGCCGGGCCGCGGCCGACGCTATCGACGACGGGCTCGGCGAATGGATCGCCCCCCTAGTCGACACCGACGCGGTGGCGCAGCTGAACGCGGCCGGAATCCCCGCCAGCGCTGTTGTGCTTCCTGCCGAGATCGGCAACCACCCCCAGCTTCGGACCCGCTCGTTCATCGAGCCGATCGACCACCCAGTGTGCGGCGAAGTCTCCGCCGCCAGCCTGCCGTTCCGGTTCGAGTCCTCCCCCGGCCCCTGGACCAAGACCCCAGCCCCGACCCTCGGCCAGCACAACCGCGAGGTGCTGGGCGGCGAGTTGGGTCTGACCGACGAAGAGCTAGCTGAATTGGAAGCCAAAGGCGTCATCGGCATCCGACCGGTTGGCCTCTAACCTGACGATCTGCTGGACAAATGCACTTCTACACCTGGGGAACATGTCTAGCCGCATCAACACAGCCCTGACCAGGCAAAACTGACAAACTGTCACTCACCACCAGGAATATGTGCTCATGGACAAGGTGAAGAGGAAAGAACCAGAGCGCATCGCAGTCGGCAAGATCGCCGTTGACGGTTCCGGGGACCGGGCCACCAACAGGTTCGACCCAGAGGTTGTGGAGCGCATCGACACGACCACTCTGACCGACATTGTCTCGGACCGGGCCGAGCACAGGGCTACGGTGTTCACAGGCGAGTGGAAGGCGTACAACCCGTTGGAGAAGATGGGCTGCGAGCACAGCAAGGTCAAGCACTCAGTCGGCCGGTACGTCGATGGAATGGCTCACACGAACGGGATCGAGTCGTTCTGGTCAACCATGAAGCGCGGCTACCACGGCGCGTACCGTCACTTCTCGCTGGAGCACCTTCACAGGCATGTGGCCGAGTTCCGCGGGTGGCACAACCAGCGGCTTATCGACATGTTGGACCAGATGGTGCACGACGGCCACCGCAAGCAGACCACTTACGGGGAGTTGATCGCTGGCGGACCTCACACCCGCAGACGGATAGAGGAAGTGATGGCATGAGCAGGGCTCAGGGCGAAAGCCTGTTTGACACGCATTCGCCAACGCGCCGTGTCCGAAACGGGACACCTACTAACGATCTCGTGTTCAGCGCATATGCGGAGGGCAACGACGACGTGTTCCCGCGGATAATGGAGTTGTACGTGTCACCGCGCAGCGTGGTCGCGGACGTGACCTTCGGCAAAGGTGTCTTTTGGCGAAATGTGCCCGCTGGAAAGTACGAACTTCTGCCGACGGACATCCAAAACGGGACCGACTGTAGAGAGCTTCCTTATGGCGATGGTGAGATCGACTGCGTTGTCTTGGACCCGCCGTACATGCACTCGCCGGGCGGAACAGCACACACTTCGCACCAGGCGTTCGAGCGCCACTACCGGAACAACGGCACAGGCAATCGGACGAACAAGAAGTACCACGAGGCCGTGCTCGCTCTGTATGAAGATGCCGGGGCGGAGGCGCACAGAGTCCTCCGCCAACGAGGGGTTCTGATAGTGAAGTGCCAGGACGAAGTGTGTTCCAACCGACAGCGGTTCACACACGTCGAGATCATGCAGGCATACGAGCGGCTCGGCTTCGTTGCCGAAGACCTGTTCATAGTTATGCGGAAGAACCGCCCGGGCGTGAGCCGCGCGGTTAAGCAGGTACATGCACGAAAGAACCACTCATACTTTCTGGTCTTCTGGAAGTCCGACGACAGCAAGCGAGCGTGGGAAGCTCCTTGATGGATGCCGTAGAGCTTCTAGCCAGCATCATCAGAGAGCACAACCCGGAGGACATTTGGGCGAACTCGCCTCTCATTGGGTATCGAATGCTGGGCAACACCAACAGGGGCGAGATAGGCGAGGAGTTCATCCGCCGGTATCTTGGCCAGGTTGGTTTCAGCATTGGTAATGGCAATCGCACGTCTGAGATTGATATGGTAATCGAAGGACGGCGCACAGAAGTCAAGACGGCATCACTGGGTGCCAACGGCACGTTCCAGTTCAACCACGTCCGCCTAGACCGGGGATATGACTTCCTCCTGTGCCTGGGCATCTGCCCTGAGCGCATAGTGTTCAACGTATGGCGCAAGGATGAAGTGAGAGATGGTGCAGCTGGCCATTTGGTGATGATGGCACAGGATCAGGATGTCACTTACAAGATCACCAAGAAATTGGACGATATGCGCCCGATTGACGAGATGATCGACACACTTCTCGAGAGGCTTGTGGATTACGAATAGCAAGCGTGCGCTGGACGAACTGCCGCCCAGGATCGACGCGCCACCCGAACAGATGGCAGCGGTGATGCTCAACCAGAGAACTCAGAGCCGACAAAGCGGCGGCACGAATACATCTGATAGGGCGGAGAAATCACCTACCCCGACACGGTTCACAACGACGGAAGGTGCGGTCAGTGCCATGACTGGCGGCGCATGGCTAATATCGGTTTTAGGCTCCTTGGGCTTCCAACACCTAGAAGACGATTCCCACTACATCCTCGACAAAAGCTGAGACTTTCGCGACACCTGGTCGATACTTGGTTGGGTGACTGCAGCGGTTTCGTAGGTCGAGTCCTTCTCGTAAGGAGGTCCACTCCCCTTTGTCAATTAACCCCATGTCACGAATCGCAAGGAGTGTAACCATGTCCTTTACCCTTGCGAATGCGTCAATTGAAGTCATTTTGGGCGCACGGCTATCGTGATTTCGAACTGCCGCGGTGAGACTGCTCTCTCCCTCTTGAATCGCTTGCTCTTGAAGCACACGTATCGCCCCTGTCCACAAGAACACAACCGCTGCCCGCAAGGCACCTGTTTCAAGGCAAAGAATAGCTTCCTCAACGTATCCACGTGCGATTGGGTCGGATATCGACGCTGCAACTTTCCGGACTGGAGATATGGGAGGTGACCCAGTGCCGTCGATTGATAGTCCAAGCTCCCCGTTAACGTACCGCTGGCCGGTGACTGTCAGCCACCAACCGCCGGTGTCCTCATCTTTCGCTACCAATTCTTCCGCTCGAGCCAGCACGTCCGAAATGTTGACCTTGCTTGCTTTAGGGACTCGCGATGAGCCGAGCAGTTCTCGGATCTTTGCTGTGGGAATAGAAGCATCCCTACTGCTAGCACCTGCCCATGCCATGACTGCAAGGACTCGTCCTCGATGGCTGCCGTTCTTGACTGGCTGCAGGTACTCCCCAATCGTCTGATACTGGGTCAAGCGTGTTCCCAAACCTCTAGCTGTCGTCCTCTGTTGCCCCAGGTTCCCCTATCACCGCTTCAACCGCATCACGGAAAAATGACTCCCAATTCCCTCCCAAGACAAAATCACGTTTGTTTCCCGAGCCACCGTAGGTAATCTGACGAAGAGCATTCATATTTGCGGCAAAGTGTTGGTCCAAGCAGTTCTTTGCCTTGCACTCATTGCGAACGGCTTGCGCTGGAACACGCTGCTCCCCCGTCCGGCTGACGTAGGCTGGCACCAAAAGGGTCGCTATCCGCAGACACTTCTCCTTCTTATTGCTTCCTAGTTGACGAGCTGGTGGACGCAGGTGGATGACATTCCCTTCGACATTATACAGGTGCTCAAGCGCCTCACGGTCTGCTCCCGATTCAAGCGATAGTTTATCCAAGAATGAATTCAAGTCCGGAGCGTCCTCATCGTCGTTCCCAGCCTCAGATGGCCGCGGCGACGATTCATGTGGCAGGCCCGGATGCAAGCGATCAACCGGTTGGGTTGACGCTTGCCGGAGGTAGGTAAGCGCCTCCTTGAATGCCAACTCTTGCAATTCTTCGGGAACCCCAGCCGCAGTTACCGCCTCCCATGCCTCGTTGATGTAGTCGGAGACCTTCATGGCGGCAGCTTACACCCTTGTAGTCTAAGTCCACAACCGATTTCACCGATGGACGCCAATCCTCTCAGAATCAGACCCTGGACCCCATAACCGGCTCGCTCGCTCCCAACTGCACCGCTACTTCTAGCATCCTGAACTTCCCACGGTCGATGAGTCGCCTAGGTGTAGTGCCCATAGAGGTTGTTAGCTGCGCATGAGGTGAGCCTCCCGGCCAGCGTGGTGGTGCTGCCTGCCGAGATCGGCGACCATCCCCAGCTCCGAAACCGCTCGTTCATCGAGCCGATCGACCACCCAGTGTGCGGCGAAGTCTCCGCCGCCAGCCTGCCGTTCCGGTTCGAATCGTCCCCCGCCCCCTGGACCAAGACCCCGGCCCCCACCCTCGGCCAGCACAACCACGAGGTGCTGGGCGGCGAACTCGGCCTATCCATAGAGGAGCTAGCCGAACTAGAGCAGAAGGGAGTCATCGGCACCCGCCCGGTTGGCCTCTAGTTAACTACCCTGTACTCGGAGCGATTTGGAGGGACAGCACGATGCGGCGATGGATTCTGGCTCTACTTCTCGTATTGGCACTGGTGGCGGCGGCTTGCGGCGGCAACAACGACGCCGAGTCGGGGGGCGATGCCCCACCGGTGAGTGCCGACGAAGCGGAGTCCGAGGCACCTGCGCCCCAAGACGCTCAGCCGGAAGAGACCGAATCCGAGGCCGAGCCTCAGGTCCCAGAACCCGAGGAGGGCGAGCCCGAACCCGCTGAACCGGAAGACGCCGAACCCGAAGAGGCTGCGCCTGAAGAGGCAGCGCCCGAGGAACCCGAGCCCGAGCCGGTGGTGCTCACCGCTTCGTACCGAGGGGTCACCGAGACCGAGATCAAGATCGGCGTCGGATTCGTCGACGTCACCGAATTCGGCATCGACAACGGCGATCACGAGGCCCAGTGGCAGGCCGCAATCGACTGGGCCAACGACGCTGGAGGCGTCAACGGGCGACTGCTGGTACCGGTGTTCGGGCAATACTCGCCAGTCGACGATGCTGCCATCGAGGCAGTATGCGTGCAGTTCATCGAAGACGAGGAAGTCTTCGCGTTTGTGGGCTTCGTCCTCTGGGACGGAGTGCTGTGCTACACCGAGCTGTACGAAGTGCTGGCTGTGAATACGGCCGAGATGGCACCCGACGTCATCGGGCGAAGCGGCGGGCTGCTCTTTACGACTCAGGGAGGCCTCATCGAGAGGATCGCCAGCCTCGTCAATGCCGCCAAGGCCGATGGACTGATCGATGGTCAGAAGATCCAGATACATGCGTCGGCTGATGACGAGTCCTTGCTTGGGCCGGTGCAGGAGCTGGTTGAAGCTGCCGGCGGCACCGTGACCCGAGCGGTGTCCGGAACTGCGCCGCCCGGTGATGTCCCGGCAGGGGAAGCCGAAACCGACGTCTGGATCGAACGAGCAGAAGCTGATGGCGCAGACGCCGTCTTGGCCTTCAACACCGCTGGCTACGGAGCGGTTGGAGGCGTGGAGCGGGCCGGAAGCGATCTGGTGGTCATCACCGATTCGGTCAGCAAAGCGGGGTATGTCGAACTCGGCTACGACCCAAGCCAGGTCGACTTGTATGCCTACGGCTTCCCGACGCTCCAGGACCTTTACAACGCCGGCGAAGCCGGCGTTCGAGAGTGTGTCGACAACTACGAAACCCGCAGCGGGAACATAGTCAACGTCAATGTCCCCAACCCGAGGCCCAACAACCTCCCCCCGACTATTCGGTCATGTCGTGGTGTTGAGCTCTTCGTCGCCATCGCCACCGCCGCAGGTCCGGTGCTCACCCAAGAATCGTTCCTCGAGGCAGCCCGGGGGCTGGGATCATTCGATCTCACCGGCACCACCTCCGCCTCCCTCAGCGAAGGAAAGTACAGCGCTGACAACGCACCTCTTGTCCGGCTCTACTGGGACCCCGAGAACAGCGAATTCGTCAGCGGGAACTGATCCCGGTCAACACCAGCGGCAAGACCGCAACCCCTAGGACGAGGCTGGCGGATCGGGGCGGCTGGGGTCCACGCCTAGGGAGGCCGAATCGACGAGCTCCACCAGGTTGTCGGTGTCGCAGTCCATAGTGCCCTGGGCAGCGGGGTGGCGGCGGATCCAGCCGCTGGGGGTAGGGCTCATCAGCATGAAGCACGGCGACGGGATTCCCTCGGCCGGATTGGTCGGACCGTGCAGGCCCCGCCCATCCCATTCGGTGATGGTTCGGGCCGCATCGATCACCAGCTCCCGGGTCAGTCCTCCGCCGCTGGTGAACATCGCCCGGTTAACCGCCTCCTCGAACAAAAGCGCCGACGCCCAACTCGAAAGGCCGATCAAGTCCACCTCGGCTTCCTCGTCCACTTCTTCTCTCAAGAAGAGCACGTATCTCACCAACTCAACGTTGTCGCCCGGCTCCTCGAAGGGGAACATCCCAATGCTCGCCCAGAGATCAGACCCCACCTCGGCGACTTCTGCCGCCCAGCCCTGGGAATAGCAGTCCGCTGAGCAGAGAACGAAGGTTGGCCCATCCGCGGGTTCCTCGACTGCCTCCTCTTCCTGGAGGCCGTCTTGGGGATCGGCAGCGGGCTCTTCTTCCGGTGTGGTGGCGGGATCTTCTTCAGACACAAGGAATTCAAAGGTCGGCAGCTGCTCAAACAGTTCTGCCCTGGCCTCCAGCAGTTCCATCAGCCGATTCCTGTCTGCCGACCAGGTGATCCCCAGCACGTTGGCTTCCAACATGGCTGCGGCCAGCACTTCGTAGTCCTCCTCGATCACATCGGCAGTGGCTTGAAAGACAAAATTGAATCCTCCCACCGTGGCCGCCTCGATATCCCGCTGAGCCCGGTAGAAGGCCACCGGCATGTCCAGCACCACCGTGCCCACTGCTCCCGCGGCATCCGAGAAGCGCTCGCTCAAGAATTGGGCCGGACCCGCTTGCCAAACGGTATTGGAGGTGGGGTTGGAGACGAACGTCACCGGCGAATCCCGCCGGGCCGGACTCAAGGCGGCGGCGGGGAAATCGGGCAGGAGGCACGACTCGTCGTTCAACAGGTCTACCCCGTCACCGTCGAACAGGGCATAAGACCCCACCAAGGCGAAGATGTCGCTCTCGCAGGCCTCCTCGATGGCGGCGCGGTGGTCGAACACATTGGCATCGAAGAGGACGACCTCCACGTCTCGGCCCCCGAGGCCGCCGGTGCTGTTCACTGCTTGGGCCCATGCCCGCATGGCCAGCCAGGCCGCCTCGCTGCCCCCGGTCACCGCGTTGCCGCTGCTGCCGTCGGCGATCACCCCGATTCGAATCACCTCATCGCTCACCCCGGTGCGTTCCGGCTCGGCGGTCGGCCCCGGAACCACCGTGTCGACGGCCTCCGGGGTGGCGGTGGGGGTGGCCAAGGCGGGCGAAGACACCACCGGGCCGCGCAGGTCGGGCGTCTTGCAGGCCGCGACCGCCAAGGCCAACGCCACCATCAGCGCAACAGGCGCGGTGGCAAACTTGAGAAAGCGGGCGAGCCGCACGCCCTTATCGTCGCACGAAGTGGAGGTGGCGCGGGCGGCGGGGTCAGGCCCGGGCCGCGGCGAAGCCCTGCTCCAAGTCGGCGATGATGTCGTCCACCGTCTCAAGGCCCACCGACAGCCGCACCAGGCCGGGGTACACCCCAGTGCTGATCTGCTCCTCCTCGGTGAGCTGGGAGTGGGTGGTGGACGCCGGGTGGATCACCAGGCTGCGCACATCGCCGATGTTGGCCACATGGCTGTGCAGGGTGAGCGCGTTCACGAATTTCTCCCCGGCGTCACGCCCGCCCTTGATGTGGAAGGCGGGTACCGAGCCGTAGCCCTTGCCGCCGGTGTAGTGGTTCATCCGCTCGTGCCACGGGCTGGACGACAGGCCGCCGAACTGCACCGACTCCACCTGATCGTGGCCCTCCAAGTAGTCCACCACCGCATTGGCGTTGGAGCAGTGCCGCTCCATGCGCATCGAGAGCGTCTCCAGGCCCTGGAGGAAGTAGAAGGCGTTCTGCGGGGAGATGGCCGCGCCGATGTCCCGCAGAAGCTGCACTCGGGCCTTGATGATGAAGGAGCCGTGGCCCAGTGCCGGCCAGAAGGCCAAGCCGTGGTAGCTGGGGTCGGGCTCGGTGAAGTTGGGGAAGCGGCCGCTGGCCCCGTAGTCGAAGGTGCCGCCGTCGATGATGACCCCGCCGATGGAGTTGCCGTGGCCGCCGATGAACTTGGTCATGGAGTGGACCACGATGTCGGCGCCGTGTTCCAGCGGCCGGATCAGATAGGGAGACGGAACCGTGTTGTCCACCATCAGCGGGATGCCCTCGGCATGGCCCACCGCGGCGACGCCCTCGATGTCGAGGCAGTCGTTCTTGGGATTGCCGATGGTCTCGGCGTAGAGCACCTTGGTGTTCTCTTGGATGGCGTTCTTCCAGGCGCCCAGGTCGTCGGGGTCCTCGATGAACGACACCTCGATGCCCATCTTGGGCAGGGTGTAGTGCAGCAGGTTGTAGGTGCCGCCGTACAGCGAGGCGGATGACACCACATGGTCGCCCGACTCGGCCAGGTTCAAGATGGCCAGCGTCTCCGCCGCCTGGCCCGACGCCATGGCCAGCGCTCCGGGAATCCCGATGGCGGTCTCGGTGCCGCCCTCCAGCGCCGAAAGGCGGGCCTCCAGCACCATCTGGGTGGGATTCATGATGCGGGTGTAGATGTTGCCCACCTCGGCCAGCCCGAACAGCGCGGCGGCGTGCTCGGTGTCGCGGAACACATAGGAGGTGGTCTGGTAGATGGGCACGGCCCGCGATCCGGTGGCCGGATCGGGCTCCTGCCCGGCATGGATCTGCTTGGTTTCAAAACCCCAGTTGTCGCTCACGGCTCTTCCTCTTCTGTTGTGAGTTGACGGACAGATACTAATGAAGGATCGACGGGATGGCCCTAGCCCTGGCCCCCGGACACGGCTTGGACGCTCTGGCGGCCCTCGGAAATCCACGGCATCATGGCCCGCAACTCCGCCCCCACCGCTTCGATCGGGTGCTTCTGCCCTTCGGCCTCCAACCGCAGGAAGTTGGGCCGGCCGCTGCGGCTCTCGCTCATCCACTCATCGGCGAACGAGCCGCTTTGGATCTCGCTCAGGATCTTCTTCATCTCGGCCCGGGTGTCCTCGTTGATGATCCGGTCGCCCCGGCTCAGGTCGCCGTACTCGGCGGTGTCGGAGATGGAGTAGCGCATCCCCCCGATCCCCTCCTCGTACATGAGGTCGACGATGAGCTTCAGCTCATGCAGGCACTCGAAGTAGGCCACCTCGGGCTGGTATCCGGCATCGCACAGGGTCTCGAACGCCGCGGTCACCAGCGAGGTGAGCCCGCCGCACAGCACCACCTGCTCGCCGAACAAGTCGGTCTCGCACTCCTCGGCGAACGTGGTCTCGATCACGCCGGCCCGAGCGCCGCCGATGGCGTCGGCATAGGCCAGGGCCAGCTCTCGGGCATGGCCGGTGGCGTCTTGGCCCACCGCAATGAGACAGGGCACGCCGCCGCCCTCCACATAGGTGCGCCGCACCAGGTGTCCGGGGCCCTTGGGGGCCACCATGGCCACGTCCACCCCCTCTGGCGCCGAGATCAGGTCGAAGCGCACGTTGAAGCCGTGGGCGAACAACAGAGCGTCGCCGGGTTGGAGGTGGGGCTCGATGTGGGCTTGGTAGATGTCACCTTGCTCGGTGTCGGGCAGCAGCAGCATGATGACGTCGGCTTCGGCCGATGCCTCAGCCATCGACATCACCCGCAGGCCGGCCTCCGCCGCCTTGGCCGCCGACGACGACCCCTCCCGCAGCCCGACCCGCACATCGATGCCGGAGTCTTTGAGGTTCAGGGCGTGGGCGTGGCCCTGCGACCCGTACCCCAGGATCGCCACCTTGCGGTCGGCGATGCGGGAGCGGTCGGCGTCCTTCTCGTACAACACGGTTGCCATGGGATGTCCTTGGTTGGTCGGGGCCGTCAGGGGGCCAGGGGGTCGGGGGCAGACTTGACCAGCTTGGGCAGGGCCACCTTGCCGGTGCGCTGCACATCCACGATCCCATAGGGTCGCAGAAGGTCTTCGAAGTCATCCACTCGGCTGGGCGATCCGGTGAGCGACACCATGATCTCGCCATAGCCCACGTTGAGCACGGTGGCCTGGAATATCCGCACCAAGTCGAGAATCTGGCCCCGGATGTCGGGGTTGGACCGGACGGTGACCATCATCAGCTCCCGCTCGACGCTGGCGGCGGGGTCCAATTCCCGGATGTCCACCACGTTCACCAGCTTGTCGAGCTGCTTCACCACCTGCTCCATGGGCGCAGCGTCCACCCCCACCACGATGGTGAGCCGGCTGAACCGGTCGTCGTCGGTGGGGGCCACGGCCAGCGACTCGATGTTGAACCCCCGGCGGGCGAAGAGCCCGGCCACCCGGGCCAGCACTCCGGCCTTGTTCTCCACCCGCACCACCAGCGTGGTGGTGCCCCCGTCCGTGCCCGGAAGACCGCTCATCGGGGCTGGTCCCGCTGGGATGGATCAACCACCACGTCGCTGTTGGACATGCCGGCGGGGACCATGGGGAACACGTTCTCGCCGGCCTCGCAGCGGAACTCGACCACCACCGGGCGGTCGTCGATGTCGTTGGCCTGGGCGATGGCCGGGCCGACCTCCTCGGGCGACTCCACCCGCAGCCCGACGCAGCCCAGCGCCTCGGCCCACAGCTTGTAGTCGGGCACGTCGCGGGTCAGGTACACCTCGGAGTAGCGCTCCCGGTAGAACATCTCCTGCCACTGGCGGACCATGCCCAGATAGGCGTTGTTGATGAGGGCCACCTTGATGGGGAACCCCTCGGTGGCCGCGGTGACCAGCTCTTGGGCGGTCATCTGGAAGCAGCCGTCGCCGTCCACCGCCCACACCATGCGGTCGGGCCGGCCCGCCTTGGCCCCGATGGCCGCGGGAATGGCGAACCCCATCGTGCCCAAGCCGCCCGAGTTCACCCAGGTGTAGGGGTGGTTGAACTTCCAGTACTGGCTGGTCCACATCTGGTGCTGGCCCACGCCGGAGGCCACGATGGTGTCGTCGGGGGTGGAATCCCGCAGCTGCTCCAGCACGTACTGGGGCTTGAGCAGCTCGTCGTCCTTGGACTGCTCGTAGGTCAGCGGGAACCGCTCCTGCCATCCGCTGATCCGCGACCGCCACTGGTTCCGGTCGGGCTGCGCCTCGCTGCCCCCCATCTCCTTCAGTGCCCGCACCATCTCCTCGATGACCACCCGGCAGTCGCCCTGGATGGCCACGTCCGGGCGGCGCACCTTGCCCAGCTCGGCGCTGTCGATGTCCACATGGATGACCTTGGCCAGGGGGGCGAACTCGGCCACCTTGCCGGTGACCCGGTCGTCGAAGCGGGCGCCCAGCGCGATCAACAGGTCCGCCTCCTGCATGGCGGTGACCGCGGTGTAGTTGCCGTGCATGCCGGGCATGCCCAAACACAACGGGTGGTCGTCGGGGAAGCCGCCCCGGTTCATCAGCGTGGTGACCACCGGGATGCCGGTGAGCTCGGCCAGCTCCAGAAGGGCCTCGGCGCCCCGGGACTTCAAGATGCCGCCCCCGGTGTAGAGAACCGGGCGCTCGGCCTCGCAGATGAGCTTGGCCGCCTGGCGGATCAACTCGGCGTCGCCCGAGAGGTTGGGGAGGTAGCCGGGCAGGTTGTGGCCGTCAGGGGTGTACCACTCCATCGCCGAGCGGGGATTGTTGGGGTCTACGATGTCCTTGGGGATGTCCACCAGCACCGGGCCGGGACGGCCGGTGGTGGCGATGTGGAAGGCGTCGTGGATCACCTGGGGGATGTCGGCCGCCTCGGTCACCAGGTAGTTGTGCTTGGTCACCGACATGGTGATGCCGGTGGTGTCGCATTCCTGGAAGGCGTCAGTGCCGATGGCCGCATAGGGCACCTGGCCGGTGACCACCACCATGGGGATGGAGTCCATGTAGGCATCGCAGAGCGGGGTGACGATGTTGGTGGCCGCCGGACCCGAGGTGACCATGGCCACGCCGGGGCGGCCGGTGGCGTGGGCGTACCCTTCGGCCATGTGGCCGGCGCCCTGCTCGTGGCGCACCAGCACATGGCGGATGGAGGAGTCGATCAGGGGGTCGTACACCGGCAGGATGGCCCCGCCGGGCAGCCCGAACATAATGTCCACGCCCTCGTTCTCGAGGGCCTTCATCAGGGCTTGTCCGCCGTTCATTTTCATGTTGGATCAACCTTTCGGGCTGTCTCCTGAAATGCAAAGACCTCCCGGTCTGGGAGGTCGCTGCGCTCGGTCGCCGGGCCGGGCCGGGACCGTGCGCTATAGGCGTACTACGAGAATCGCTCCGGTGTGGGGATGGCGCTTCATAGGATGCCACCAGTATGAACCCTGAGGACTGCTGGTGACAAGACGATTCGGGGTGTATCCCGGCTCGTTCAACCCGCCCACCATCGGGCACCTGGCCATCGCGCGGGCGGCATTGGTGCAGCGGGGGCTGGAACGGGTGGACTTGGCGGTGTCGCGGGTGGCGCTGGGGAAGGAGCAGACGGCGCGACCCGGATTCGAGGATCGCATCGCGGTGCTGGAGGCATCGGTGGCTGACATCGACGGCTTGGCGGTGGTGGTGACCGACCAACAGCTCTTGGTGGACATCGCCCAGGGTTACGACGTGGTGGTCATGGGGGCCGACAAGTGGGCCCAGGTGCTGGACCCGGCGTTCTATGGCAATTCGGAAGAGGCCCGTGACCAGGCGGTGGCCGCCCTCAGGCAATTGGATCTGGCCATCGCCCCGAGGCCGCCGTTCGAGGTGCCACCGGGAACCGGGCTGATGGTGGACGAAGCGCTGGCAGCGGTGTCGTCCAGCGAGGCCCGTCAGGGCCGCATCGAATGGATGACGCCCGCGGCCCAAGTGTTCCAAGCCGCCACCGGCGCTTGGATCACGCCTCGGTGATGGCGCCCTTCTCGGCCCCTTGGGCCAGCCGGGCGTACTTGGCCAGCACGCCTTTGGTGTAGCGGGGTTCGGGGGGCTTCCAGCCGGCTCGGCGCTCGGCCAAGACAGCCTCGTCCACCAGCAGGTCGATGGCGTGGCTGCGGACATCAATGCGGATGGTGTCGCCCTCGGCCACCAGCGCGATAGGGCCACCGTCCACCGCTTCGGGGGCCACGTGACCGACGCAGAACCCGTGGGTGCCGCCCGAGAACCGGCCGTCGGTGATGAGGGCGGCATCGCCGCCGCGGCCCGCGCCCTTCATGGCCCCGGTGATGGCCAGCATCTCGCGCATACCGGGGCCGCCCTTGGGCCCCTCGTAGCGGATCACCACGATGTCGCCGGCTTCGATGCGCCCATTCAGCACTGCATCCATGGCCGCGTCCTCGCCGTCGAACACCCGGGCCCGGCCCTCGAAGTGGTCGAAGTCGATCCCGGCCACCTTCACCACCGCCCCGTTGGGGGCCAGCGACCCGGTGAGCACGGCGATGCCGCCGATGTCGTGGAGCGGGTCGTCCACACGGTGAATCACGTCTCCGTCGGGGCCGGGCGGGTCGAGCAGGGCCAGGTTCTCGGCCATGGTCTTGCCGGTCACGGTGATCTCGTCGCCGTGCAGCAGGCCCTCGTCGAGCAGCATCTTGAGCACTACCGGGACGCCGCCGATGCGGTCGATGTCGGCCATGTGGTACTGACCGTGGGGCTTGGTGTCGGCGAGGTGGGGAACCCGGGCCGCCACCTTGTTGAAGTCGTCGAGCTCCAGCTCAACCCCGGCCTCCCAGGCGATGGCCAAAAGGTGCAGCACCGCGTTGGTTGAGCCGCCCAAGGCCATGGTCACCGCGATGGCGTTCTCGAACGCCCCTTTGGACATGATGGTGCGGGGCCGGATGTTCTCCCGCAACAGCCCGATCACCGCGGTGCCGCTGGCGTAGCTGTAGTCGTCGCGGCGCCGATCCACCGCGGCGGCCGAGGCACTGCCCGGCAGCGACATGCCCAGGGCCTCGCCGATGGAGGCCATGGTGTTGGCGGTGAACATTCCCGCGCACGAGCCTTCGGTGGGACACGCGTTGCGCTCGATGGCGTCGAGCTCCTCGTCGTCGATATCGCCCACCGCGTGGGCGCCCACCGCCTCGAACACGCTCACGATGTCGAGCACCTGGCCGTTGTGATGGCCGGGAAGGATCGACCCGCCGTACACGAACACTGACGGCAGATTGAGGCGGGCCGCCGCCATCAACATGCCGGGGAGCGACTTGTCGCAGCCCGCGAAACTCACAAAGGCGTCCAGCCGCTCGGCGTGCATCACCGCCTCCACCGAGTCGGCGATGATCTCCCGGCTCACCAGCGAGGCCCGCATTCCCTCGTGGCCCATGGAGATGCCGTCGGACACCGCGATGGTGTTGAACTCGATGGGAAAACCGCCAGCATCCCTTACGCCCTGCTTGGCCCGCTTGGCCAGCCGGTCCAGCGGCAGATTGCACGGGGTCACCTCGTTCCACGACGATGCCACCCCGACCTGGGGCTTGTCCCAGTCGTCGTCGGTCATGCCCACGGCTCGCAGCATGGCCCTGGCCGGCGCCCGCTCAGCCCCGGAGGTGACCTCGTGTGAACGTGGCTTCATATCGCTCATGGCGACAGGCTACCCAGTGGCATGGCGCAGCGGAGAGGGCTATCGGGGGTTTGGAAGTCGCCCTACGACCGGGAGATCGCCCGGCTGGCCGTTCCCGCGCTGGGCGCGCTCATCGCCGAGCCGCTCTACACCTTGGCCGACACCGCGGTGGTGGGGCACCTGGGCACCCCCCATTTGGGCGGTCTGGCCGTGGCCTCGCAGGTGCTATTGGGAGCGTTGTCGCTGTTCATCTTCTTGGCTTACGGGACAACCGCCGCGGTGGGGCGGCTCATCGGCGCTGGCGACCACCGCCAAGCCGCTCAACAGGCAGTTCAGGGACTATGGCTGGCCGCGGCGGTGGGCACGGTGTTGGCTGCGGCGGCCTTCGTGTTCGCCGATCCCCTGCTCCGGGTTCTCGGAGCAGACGGCGAGGTGCTCGCCCAGGGCCGGATCTACCTGCGCATCAGCCTTTTCGGCCTGCCGGGTATGCTCATCACCCTGGCTGGCGTGGGCTACCTGCGGGGGCTGCAAGACACAATGCGGCCGCTAAAGGTGGCCGTGGTCACCGCCGGTTTGAACCTGGCGCTGGAGTTGGTGCTGATCTACGGGCTGGGCTTCGGCATCGGTGCCTCGGCCCTGTCCACGGTGGTGGCCCAGTGGCTGGCGGCAGGTGCCTATGTGTGGTGGATCCACCAAGCGGTGTCGGTCCACGGGGTAACGCTCGCCCCCGACCGCTCGATGATTGCCCGACTCGCGGTGGTGGGCCTGGACCTGTTCCTGCGCACCGCGGCGCTGCGGGCGTCGTTCACCATGTCGGTGGCGGTGGCCGCCCGGTTGGGCGACATCGAATTAGCCGCCCACGAGGTGATCTACCAGCTCATGTTCTTCGTGGCCCTGGCCCTCGATGCGGTGGCCATCGCCGGCCAGGCCATGATCGGCCGTCTTTTGGGAGCCAACGAACTGGGCCAAGCCCGAGCCGCCGGTCGACGCATGATCGAATGGGGCCTGGCATCGGGCTTGGCCGCCACTGTCGTGCTGCTGGCCACCCGGCCGTGGCTCCCCCTGGTGTTCTCCAGCGACGAGGCGGTTGTGTCCCTGGTCGGATTCCTCATGCTGCACCTGGCGTTCTTGCAACCCGTGAACGGCGTGGTATTCGCCCTCGACGGCGTCCTGATCGGCGCCGGCGACATGCGCTTCCTGGCCGTGGCCATGGCCGGTGCCGCCGCAGTGTTCATCCCCCTCGCCCTCTGGGTCATGGCCGCCGACGCCGGCATCGGCTGGCTCTGGGGCGCCCTATGGGCCCTCATGGCCGCCCGCCTCATCACCCTCCTCTACCGCTTCACCACCCCCCACTGGCTCATCCCCGGCGCCGTCCGCTAGTTGCTGGCTGCTTCGATGTGGGCTTTGATGCCGTTTACTACGCGTTGCATGTTGGTGCGGTGGACGCGGAGGCGGTTGGTGATGATGCGGGGCTCTTTTTCGGGGTTCTGGGTGATGAACATGGTGAGGCCGGATGGACCGGGGCCGAGGAGGAGGCGGTAGATGAGGCGGGTGCCGCCGCCCATGAGGGGTTGGAGTTCGAAGCGCCAGCGGGCGCCGGGGTTGTCGGGGTCGGAGGTACACCAGCCGAAGGCCGACGGCTTGTCGCATACGTCCACGTAGCAGGGCACCTCCCAGTCGCCCAGCGCTTCGAGGTGGTTGCGGCCGGTGAAGGTCGCCCCTAGGGCGGGGCCGTCGAAACCGTCGTCCCAGGTGGCGCCGGTGAACTCGTCGGAGAACTGGGCTGGGAGGTCAATGTTGGTGATCGCGGCCCACACGTCGTCAATATCCGCCGCAATGTCGGTTTCCACCATCATGCCGGGGCCGTCGGCCATGCTCCCCGGCGTTGCCGGTCCTGATTCGTAGGTGCGGCCGTAGCCGTCGAAGAAGGTGATCTCCCGGGCCGGTGTGCGGCGGGCTGGTCGGAAGTCGGTGCCCTTGGTCCAGGCCACCGGGAACATGGCGATCTCGGTGATCTCTTCGGGGATGCCCAACAGCTCCTTCAGCTCGAGGGCCTTGGCCAATATGGCCGTGGTCCAAGCGGTGCCCAGCCCCCGGGCCCGCAGGGCTACGCAGAAGCTCCACCCGCTCTGGATGACCGAGTCGAACAAGCCGGGCGCACCACTGCCGTCGTGGCGGCCCACGATGGTGGGAATAACGATCGCCGGCACCTCGGCCAAATGCTCCACCAGATAGGCCGACGAGCTCACCGTTCGGGCCCGAGGGTGATCGGTGCCCTCCAAGCGGTCGCGAGCCTCCAGCATGAAGCCGCCCACTACTTCGCGGTAGAGCCGGGCCAGCTCCTGCTTGATCTCGGGGTCGCGCACCACGATCCACCGGCGGCTGGTCTGGTTTCCCCCGGTTGGGGCCTGCTCGGCGATGTCGATGCAGTCGAGGATTATCTGGTCGTCTACCGGCCGCTCTAGGTCCAGCCGCTTTCGCACCGCCCTGGTTGTGGTCAGGGCCAGATCAACCGCTTCAGTGTCTATTTTCATGATCGGCTCAACCTCATGATTGGCTCGCGTCGTTGTAGATGCCGCGGGACATGAGCGACTGCTCCTGGTCTCGCCGCTGGCGGTAGATGTCGGCTCGCACCTCGAGAACATCGGGGTCATCAGGCGCAGCTTGGGCAGCCCATTCGGCCAGGTGGCAGGCCAGCCGCAGACTGCCGGCCTTGCCCAGTTCACTAGCCCTGGCAGCCACGGCCGCCGCGCCTCCGGCCAAACGGGCGACCTCGGCGGCTATTGCCTGGTCGGGGGCGGGCTTGAGCTGGGCGGGGTTGCCGTCGTACCAGCCTCCGTAGAGCCGCCAGATGTTGCGAACCACGAATTCGGGCTCGTCGTAGGCGGCTCGCAGATAGGGCTTGGCCATCAGGTCGTCGGGAACCCGCACCTGATGGATGATGTCGTCGAGGCGCGCCCCCGCGTTCATCATCTCCAGCGTGTCGGCCACCAGGCCCTCCAGCGCGGTGGCCACATCGTTCAGCACCATGGCGATGCGCTCCTCTCCGGCAATGGGCAGGCCGTGGGCCGGAAGCAGGAGAGCGGGGCGCAGTTCGATCATCTGGCGCAGGGCGGCGGCCCATTCTGCGGGGTAACGCTGCACTTTTTGGGGATTGCCCGCGTTGGGGAAGAACCAGATGAACAGGTCGCCCACAAACAGCGCCCGCTCTTCGGGCATCCACACCATGGTGTGGTCGTCGGTCTCCCCCTGGGCGTGGATGAGCTGGAGCGGCACGCCGCCCACCTCCAAGTCGAGGGCAGCGGCATAGGTGGTGTCCGGGTACACCCAGTCATCGGCGAACAGGTCCAACATGGCGTTGGCACTGAACTGGCGGCGGTTGATCGTCTGGTTGTAGCCGTGGGTGAGGTTGTAGCGGTCGAAACGGGGCGCCACCGCCTCATGGGCCACCACTCGGGGGGCGGCCCTTCCCCGCTCCTGGGCATCCTCGACGAAGGCCGGGGCACCGCCGACATGGTCGGCATGGCCGTGGGTGTAGACGATGGTGTGAACCGGTTGGCTTCTCCACTGATGAAGGTGCTTCAGCACGCCGGGAGCGAACATCGGCAGTGCGGTGTCGATGGCCACCAGCCCTTCGTCGGTGGCCACCGACCAGACATGCGAGAAGGCGCACACCACCGCAATGCCATCGGCGATCTCGTTGAATGAGCCGTCCATGGGTTGGACCGACCGCGGCCCTTCGTAGAGCGACTCATCGATAAAGCGGGCCGACCGTTCCAGCAAGTCCGTCACGGCTGGAACCGTAATCGTTAACTGCGGCGGGAGTTGAGAAGCTGGGTCACGGCCTTGCCGTCGGCTCGGCCCTGGGTGGCCTTCATCACCTGGCCGACGAAGAAGCCGGTGAGTTTGTTGTCGCCTTCGCAGAAGCGGGACCACTCGTCGGGGTGCTCAGCGATGAGCCTGTCCACCAGCGCTTCCAGTTCGCCGGTGTCCATGGCCTCGAACCCCAGCGACTGGGCCGCGTCCTGGGGCGACCCCCCGGCCTCCACCAACACTGCCAGCACCTTCTTGGCCTGGGTGGCGGTCAGCTCTCCCGCCTCCTCCATCTGGACCAACTCGGCCAATGCCTCGGACGCCAGTTGGCCGGGGCCGTCGGCCAGATTGTGGACAACATGGGTCATCACCCGCTCGGGAGCTCCCCCCTGGCTGATAGCGGCCAGCGCCAGATCGTCCATCGAGCGCTCAACGGCCAAGGCGATGTGGTCGACGTCCACCGGCGGGGCTGAGTCGGCTAGGCGCAGCCGGCGGTCGCGGGGCAGCGGGGGCAGCACTTGGCGAATCCGCTCCACCCACTCGGGGCTGGGGTCAAGCGGCAGCAGGTCGGGCTCGGGGAAGTAGCGATAGTCGTAGTCCTCTTCCTTGGAGCGCAGGGCGTGGGTGCGCCCGTCATCCTCGTTCCAGTGCCGGGTCTGCTGCTCCACTGGCTGTCCGCCGGTCAACTGGTCGATCTGGCGGCGAGCCTCGTACTCCACGGCCCGGCCCAGCGAGCGCAGTGAGTTCACGTTCTTGATCTCGCACCGGGTGCCCAGCCGGTCGCTCCCCACCGGGCGCACCGACACGTTGCAGTCCACCCGCAGCGAACCCTCCTCCATCTTGCCGTCCGAAGCCCCCACCGCCACCAGGATGGCCCGCAACTCGGCCACGTACTGGCGGGCCTCCTCGGCCGAGCGCAGCTCGGGGCGGCCCACGATCTCGATGAGCGGCACCCCGGCCCGGTTGTAGTCCACCAGCGAGTACCCGGCCTCGTGGATGCGCCCTCCCCCGCCGATGTGGACGGTCTTGCCGGTGTCCTCCTCCAGGTGGGCCCGCTCGATGCCGACGCGCTTGCCCGAGGGCAGCTCCAGCCAGCCCTCGACGTTGATGGGCTGGTCGTACTGGCTGATCTGGAAGTCCTTGGGCATGTCGGGGTAGAAGTAGTTCTTGCGGGCGAACACCGACGGCTGGATCCGGCAGTTGAGGGCCAGGCCCACCCGAATTGCCAGCTCCACCGCCTTCTCATTGAGCACAGGAAGCGAGCCGGGCAAGCCGAGCGACACTGGGTCGATGTGGGTGTTGGGCTCGCCGCCGAATTGGTTGGGGCTGGCACTGAACAGCTTGGTATCGGTGGCCAGCTCGGCGTGGACCTCCAACCCCACCACCGTTTCCCACTCGGTGTCAGACGGGGCGCCCAGGCCAGGAATGTCCAGGGTGTCCGCACTCATCCCAGGCTCGCTTCCAGTACCGCCGCGGCCCGGAACATGACCGGCTCGCCCAAGGCGGGGGCCAAGATCTGTACCCCCACGGGCAGCCCGTCGTCGCCCACCCCGTAAGGCACCGACATGGCGGCCTGTCCGGTGAGGTTCACCGGCACGGTACACACGTCGCTCATGTACATGGCCATGGGATCGGCGGTGCGCTCCCCCAGCGAGAACGCAGTGGTGGGCGACGTGGGGCTCACCAGCAGGTCGAACCGCTCCCACACCGAGGCGAAGTCGTCGATGATGAGCGTGCGGACCTTCTGGGCCTTGCCGTAGTAGGCGTCGTAGTACCCGGCCGACAGGGCGTAGGTGCCGATCATGATGCGGCGCTTCACCTCGTCGCCGAAGCCGGCCGAGCGGGTGGCGGTGTTCATGTCGGGGGTGCTGGCCCCGTCCACCCGCAGCCCGTAGCGGACCCCGTCGTAGCGGGCCAGGTTGCTGGACGCCTCCGCCGGGGCGATCAGGTAGTAGGCCGACAGCCCGTAGACCGCCGACGGCACACTGGCCTCGGCCACCCGCGCCCCGGCCGACTCCAGCGCCCTCACCGCAGCCTGCACCCGGGCGGCCACATCGGGAGCGATGCCGTCGCCGCTCAGCTCGGCCAGCACCCCCACCCGCAGCCCGTCCACCCCATCGTCCAGGGTGTCGGACGCCGAAATTGGATCTGGAAGACGGCTTGTATGATCCCGATGATCCGGAAAACCAATCACATCAAGAACAGCAGCGGCATCGGCAACATTGGTTGTAAATGGCCCGATTTGGTCGAGCGACGATGCGAAAGCCACCAGGCCGTAGCGCGACACCCTTCCATAGGTGGGTTTGACGCCAACCACTCCGCACAGCGCGGCGGGCTGGCGAATCGAACCCCCGGTGTCGCTGCCCAGCGCCACGGGAGCAAAACCAGCGGCTACCGCGGCTGCACTGCCCCCTGACGAGCCTCCCGGCACCCGACTCGGGTCCAAGGGATTCCGGGTGGCGCCGAACGCCGAGTTCTCGGTGGAACTGCCCATCGCGAACTCATCCATGTTGGTCTTGCCGACAAATACCGCACCAGCTTCACGCAAGAGCTCTACTACGTGTGCGTCATAGGGAGGCTTCCAACCTTCCAAAATGCGGGAAGAGCAGGTGGTGGGGACACCTCGGGTACACAGATTGTCCTTGAGGGCCACCGGGACGCCCGCCAGCGGACCAGGGTCTTTACCCGCGGCTACCGCCGCATCGATCTCGTCGGCCCGAGCCCGCGCCTGATCTGCTGTAACCAAGTTGAAGGCATGGACCTCAGCTTCGCTTCCGTCGATGGCACTCAAACGTTCATCAATTACCGAGCGAGCCGAACGCTGTCCTGACCTCACTGCGGCCGCGATCTCTACGGCGGTCATGGCGCCTCCCCCAGCACCGGAGGAACCTTGAATTGGCCGTTTTCAACTAATGGGGCCTGAGCCAGCACCTCGTCACGGTCCAGCACCTCGCCAACCTGATCAGGACGAAGCCAATTGCCGATCCGCAGCGGGTGCATCGTGGGGGCCAAGTGATCGATATTGAGAGCTTCCACCTCGGCCACATGGTCCAGCAGCTCGTCGAGCTGGCCGGTGAAGCGGTCCAGCTCCTCGTCGGTCAGCTCCAGGCGGGCCAGAGCGGCCACATGGGCGCACTCAGCCCGGGTAATGCGTTGCTGCCCCATAGCGAAGCGCCATCGTACCGCCCAACTATCGCTTTGCCCCTGCCCCAACAGCGATACGTTGCCAGGATGGGGTCGCACCGGTTTCTCACCCCGGAGTGGATCGAAGCGGCGATGGCGTTGCGGGAGGAGCTGGCCCCGGCCGCCCCCGCTGCCCGACAGGAGGCCCAGGTCAACCTGGTGGTTACCGACGCCCCCTTTGGCGACGGCCAGTTCCGGGCCTACATCGACACCGTGGCCGGAGGCCCGCTCCCGCTGCCCGGCGAGCTGGACCACCCCGAAGCCACCGTGACCCTCGACTACCCCGCCGCCCTGGCCGCTTTCGTCACCGAAGACCTCGACGCGGTTGCCCAGGGCTTCCTCACCGGTACCTTGCGGGTGGACGGCGACCTGGCCCTGGTGCTCCTGCTGTTCGGCGAGGGGATGACCGACGAACAGGTCGACTTCGCCCGCCGGGCCCAGGCCCGACTGCGGTCCATCACCGTTCTTGGAGAAGGCTGAGCCCTCAGCCCTCCCCAGCGCCGTCTTCTGGTTCCTCTTCCGGTCGGGTGACAACGGCGACACATGTCCCGAAGTCCACGATGGCTTCGGCGGGGGGATTCGACGCCAATATCTCCGAATCGAGCGGCCCCTCCACCACGCCAAGGCAGAGACCGGCGTCTTGAAGGACCCCGGCAGCCTCCGTTACGCCGAGGGTGGCCACCACAGGCACTCGGATCTGCTCGGGTCCGTCTGAGATCACCACGGTGATCACGGAGTCAGCCGCCACCTCGGTTCCCGGCGGAGGCTCCACCCGCACCACATGATCGGCCTCTACCTGATTGTCGGGCACTCGCCACTCCAGCACACTGAGGCGCAGCTCCTCCAGCCTCTCCCGGACCACGGCCAGCGACGCGCCAGCCGCGATGTCGGGCACCACCCGAGGCCGCGGCCCAAGCGATATCACCAAATCCACGCTGGACCCCGGTTCGACCTCGGCAAATAGCTCGCTTATCTCGATGACCGCGCCCGAGATCACCGCCTCATCGTGGCGCTGGACGATCTCCCCCACCGACAACCCCACCGCACCGAGTGAGGCCTCAGCGTCCTCCACGGCCAGTCCGACCAAGTTGCTGGGAATGGGCACCAACTCGGGGCCCAACGACACCCACACCGTGACGGTCTCCCCCTTCTCCAGTCCGGTGCCCGGCGGGGGCGTCTGGCGCAGCACTTGGCCCGCCACGGTCCCGTCCTGGCGCTGATCGAGGCGGTTGAGAACCCAGCCGAATTCGCCCTCGATGCGGAGCAGGGCGGCTTCGTCGGCACCGGCCAGATCAGGCACCGGTTGGGTTTCGGTCCCGAACTGGCTATCCCAGAGGGCATAGCCCCCAAAGCCCGCAGCGGCCACCAGAACCAGTGCCATCACGGTCGCCAGCAGCCGACGCGTCGCCGAGCGGCCCTCTCGCGGCGGGCTGCTCACGTCCGGGGTTCGGCTTCCGGGGGCGCTGGCTGCGTCCGTCTCGGCAGTATCGGGGATCTCCGGCACCGCCTTCGACAGTGGGAGTGGCGCGGGGCGGGGCAGCGTTTTGGCCGCGGCCAGCAGGGCGCGGCTCAGGTCATGGGCGCTGGGGCGCTCGTCCCTCTCCGGCTGGCCCGCCATTTCCAACACTCGCCCCAAGCGGTCGAACTGCCCGGCAAGGTCGAGTTGGCGGCTCATCTTGGCCATCTGCGTGTCGTCGGGGTCGTCGGACTCGAACGGCACCCGGCCCGACAGCGCCTCGGTGAGCACCAGCACCAAGGAGTACACATCGCTCTTGTGGTCGGCCGACAAGCCCTGGGCCTGCTCGGGTGAGGCGTAGCGCACCGCGTCGATGGCCGAGAAAACCGACCGAGACATCAGCGTTCCCCTCGTCTCAGACGAGGTCAGAACCCAGGACGTGCCCAAGTCGGCCAGGCGGGACCGGCCCCGGCTGTCGAACAGGATGTTGGAGGGCCGGACATCTCGGTGGACGAGCCCTTGGCGGTGGATGTGCTCCAACCCGCGGGCCACCTCCAGTCCGACCATGAGGGCCTGCGATGGCGACAGCAGGTGCCCAGCTCGGAGCATTCCCTGCAAGCTCCCGCCCTCCAGGTAGTCGCCCACCACGTAGAGGCCGATTTCGGACTCTCCCCAGTCGTGTACCGCCGCCAAGTGAGGGTGGGCGGTGGCGGCGGCCTCCTCAGCCGCCTCCAAGAAGCGACTGGCGAAAGCCGAGCTTCGGGCCCACTCGTCGGGCAGGACTTCCTCAGACAGCAGCTTGACCGCCACCCGGCGTGACTGGGCCAGGTCGTAGGCCAGATAGACGTAGGTGAACCGACCGGCGCCGATGCGGGACACCAGCCGATAGCGCCCGCCCAGAACCCGGTCGATCTCGCCGCTGCCTTGGGACACGCTTTGAGGGTACTTGCCGAATACGGCAGTTCCGCGCCATCCAGGGTGTCTCCGAGCCCTGTCAGCGGGCACACTGGGAGTGTGCTGGAATCCATCGCTTTGCGCCGGGTGCTGCTGGGCGTTGCGGCCCTGATGGGAGCCGGGGCCATAGTGCTGGCGCTGCTTCTGGCCGACACCGACGACAACGACGTGACCGTCACCGGAAACGCCGCAGTGGACGAGCTCATTCCTCCTCGCAACGCCGAGGTTCTGTCCCAGGACACCGTCGGCATCGACTTGGCCCCCGGCTACGACGCACGCCTGGCCATCAACGGGACGGACATTCCCTCTGGCCAGATACGCCATCTCCCCAACCTCAACCGATTCACCTTCCGGCCCGACCAGGGCAAGGCGATTGAGAGCCTCCGAGCCGAGCAGAACTGCGCGGTGGTGACCTATTGGCGCCAAGAGATCGGCCCCGGCGAAGCCGACACCATTTCCTGGTGCTTCACGGCGTCCTAGTCGCCCGCGCCTTCCCCCTGCACTTGCCCATCGAGCGACCGCAGCGATGCCTCCAGCATGCGCAAGTAGCCGGCGAACTCCTCCGACTCCCCGTCCTGCAACCACTCCAGCCGGTCGCGCTCGCGCTCTAGGTGCTCGCCCATGAGCCGGTCGATCAACTCTCGGCCTTTGGGGCTGAGCTGGGCCATCATGACCCGGCGATCATCGGGATCGGGCACGCGGCAAACCAGGGTCAGCTTCTCCAGCTGGTCCACCCGCCCGGTCATCCCCCCCGAGGTGAGCATGGTCATGGCGGCCAGTTCGCTCGGCTTGGCCTGAAACGGCTCGCCGTTTCGCCGCAACGCCGCCAGCACGTCGAACAGGCCAAGCGTGAGGCCGTGCGGTCGGAGGAACTCGGCCATCGACTGCTCGAACAATCGGTCGATCCGGGAAATGCGTCCGAAGATCCCAATGGGCGAGGCGTCCAGGTCGGGGCGCTCGTCGGCCCACTGTTTCAAGATCGAGTCGACTCGGTCGGCGGTCACGACAGCTCCTCCAGCACCGTCCCGATGGTGTCGACCACACGATCCACCTCCGAATCGGTGAATGTGAACGGCGGGTAGATGCCCAGGTGGTCGGCTTGGGCCCGCACCAGCACTCCGGCCGATTGGATCCGCCGCTGAGCCTCGGCCACGAGGGGTTCCGGGCTGTCACCGGCCAACTCCACTGCGGCCAGCATCCCCTCTCCCCGGACTTCGGCCACCGCGGGCAAGGAGTCCAGCGTGCCGATCCGCTCCTGTAGATGACGCCCGGTCTGGCCGCTGTGGCATACCAGGCCTTCCCGCTCGAGGATCTCGATCACCTTCAGCCCCGCGACACAAGCCGCGGGATGACCGCTGTAGGTGTAGCCGTGCATCAGCTCGATGGCGCCTTCGGGATCGACGAACACCTCGTGAACCCGGTTGCCGGCGATGGCCGCTCCCATCGGGATGTAGGCCGATGTGAGCCCCTTGGCCACGGTCATGATGTCGGGAACCACCCCATAGCGGTGACCGCCGAACCAGTGGCCCAGCCGTCCGAAGCCGCACACCACCTCGTCCAGCACGAGCAGCACGTCATGTCTGTCGCATATCGCCCTCACCTCGGACAAGTAGTGCTCAGGCGGCGGGTAGACACCTCCGGCGGCCTGCACCGGTTCCATGATCACCGCGGCGATGGTGTTCGGGTCGCGATAGGCCAGCTCTCGTTCCAGAGCGTCGATGTCGTGGGCCGGAACCTGCGTGCAGCCTTCCAACAGCGGGCCGAACCCCGACCGGTTCTCGGTCAGGCCGCCCACCGAGATCCCCCCGAAGTTCATGCCGTGGTAGCCCCGGTGCAGCGACACAAAGCCGGTTTTCGATGCATGGCCGATCCGGCGCCAGTAGCCGCGGGCCATCTTCAGGGCGGTCTCGACCGCTTCGGAACCTGAATTGGTGAAGAAAACGTGGTTCAGGTCGCCCGGCGTGCGGTCGGCAACCGCTTCGGCCAGTTCCTGGGCCCGAGGGTGGCTGTAGCCGAACAGGCAGTGATACTCCAGCGTGCGCAGCTGGTCGGCCACCGCGTCGGCGATCTCGGTTCGGCCGTGTCCCAGGATCACACAGGCCACCCCGCCGGCGGTGGCGTCGAGCAGCCGAGCCCCGTCGTCGGTCTCCACATAGTTGCCGTCGCCGGCCACCACTACCGGCGGTTTGCTGCCCCCAGCCGAGGTGAACGGCATCCACAATGAGCCGGTCGCCCTGCTCACGGATCGCTCCGAGCATCCCGCCAGGCCAGGAGAGACTCCAGTTCTTCGATCCGATAGTCGGGGCCCGACCTCACCAAGATGAGGTGCTCGGCCCCGGCGGCCACGTAATCGTCGTAGGCGGCATCGCTGGCGATCTCGAACAACGCCACCGTCCGCTCTACCTGAGCTGGATCGCGCTCGGCCCGCTCGCACCAGCCGTCCAGCACCCGGTTGAGGTGGGCGACCTCATCGGGCGTGCCCCAGCCGTTCCAGGCGTCGGCCAGCCGAGCGCACACGTCCAGAGTCATCCGCGGGCCCAGACCGCCGATCAAGATGGGAAGCGGGCCCATGGGACCCGGTCGGAGCTGCCCCAGCCGATGGCGGATACGGTGGATGGCCGCCTCCATCTCGCGAATCCGATCGGCATCGCGGGACATGGCAAACCCGTAGGAGTGGTAGTCGCGCTCCAGCCAGCCCGAGCCCAGGCCGAGCACCACCCGACCCCCGGAGGCGTGGTCCACCGTGCGGGCCATGTCGGCCAGCAGATCGGGGTTGCGGAACCCGGTGCAGGTGACCAGCGGGCCGATCTGCGCCCGCTGGGTGACCGAAGCCATGGCCGCCAGCGTGGACCAGCACTCGAAGGCGGTGCTTTCGGGGTCGCCGTCGATGGGAAAGAAGTGGTCGAACGTCCAGATGCTGTCGGCCCCGGCCTCATCGGCGTACTGCCATGCGGCCGCCATCTCGTCCCAGGTCACATGATTGGGCCGGATCTGCACGCCCACCCGCAGCGCCATCTCAGGCCCCCTCGTGGGTTGCGGTGAGACCGGTGATGAGCGACACCAGCTTCTGGGCGTCGGTGCTGTGGGCGTCCAGCAGCTCGATGAGCTGGCCCCGGCGCATCACCGCGATCCGATCGGCCAGACGGAAGACCTGGTCGAGGTTGTGGCTCACGACGATGATGGTCAGCTTGCGCTCCCGCAGCGTGGTGATGAGATCCTCCACCCGAGCGGTCTCAGCGATGCCCAGGGCGGCGGTGGGCTCGTCCATGACGATCACCTCGTTGCCCCAGTTCATGGCCCGGGCGATGGCCACTCCCTGGCGCTGCCCCCCGGAGAAGTGCTGGACCGGGATGCGCACCGATGGGACCTTGATGTTGAGCCGCCGGATGATCTGCTCGGTGTCTCGGCGCATGGCCCGGCGCCGCAGGAAGGTGAGCGGCCCCCACCCCACTTTGAGCTCCCGACCCATGAACAGGTTCTGGGCCGCATCGAGGTTGTCGGCCAGGGCCAAGTCTTGGTACACGGTTTCGATGCCAGCCGTGCGGGCATCCAACGGGGACCGGAACCGACGGGCCTCGCCGTGCAGCACCAACCTTCCCGCATCGGGCTGCTCCGCGCCGGAGATCACCTTCAGCAGCGTGCTCTTGCCGGCCCCGTTGTCGCCCACGATGGCGGTGAGCGACCCGGTGGGGAAGTCCAGCGACACGTCCCGGAGGGCCACCACCCCTCCGTAGCGCTTGTGAATCCCCGACACGCTGAGCGCGATATCCGCGGTCCCCGCTTCCTGAAGGCGGGGGGCGTCGATGACCGAGCTGGTTTCGGTTCCCGTCATGATCTTGCTCCGTGCAGTTGGTCGAATAGGTAGTCGGGCGATACCGGAACCCGGTTCACCTCCACGCCCAGCCCCGCCAGGGCGTCTTCGATGGCGTTGGCCACCGCGGCCGGGGGCGAGATCGCTCCCGCTTCCCCCACCCCTTTGATGCCCAGTGGGTTGAGCGGCGATGGAGTCTCCAGATGGGTGACGGTCAATTCGGGAACCCCGCACGCGTCGGGCACCAGATAGTCGGCCAGGCTGGGATTCTGGGGCTGGCCGTTGGCGTCGTAGGCGACCTGCTCGAACAGCGCGGCACCGATCCCCTGAGCCACTCCCCCAGCGATCTGGCCGTCCACGATCATGGGAGACAGCAGCGGCCCGCAGTCGTGGGCGACCACGTAGTCCAGAATCTCCGCCGCACCCGTGGAGGGATCGACGGCGACTCGGGCCACGTGAACGCCGGCGGCAAAGGTGACGGTGGGAGGCTCGAAGCAGACCGTTTCGTCGAGGCTAGCCTTGCTGCCGTTGGCCAACACGCCTCCGGGGGCGAAGCCGGCGGCCACCTCAGCCAGTTCCATACGCCGGGTGGGCGTCCCCACCACCTCCACCACACCCTGTCGAATGCACAGGTCGGCGGGGGCCAACTCCCAATGATCGGCCACCGCGTTCACAATCCGGTCTCGCAATGTCGCGGCCGCCTCGTGGATCGCACTGCCGGCTACCACCGCGCTGCGGCTGGCCAGCGTGCCCCAACCGTGCTCCACCGCGGCGGTGTCGCCCCCCGTCACCGTCACCCGGTCGGGGTCGGCCCCCAGCGCCTGCGCGCACACTTCGGCGAACACCGTCTCATGCCCTTGGCCCTGCGAGCACGCCCCGGTGGCCACCTCCACCCAACCGGTCTCGTCCACCCGCACCCGGGCGCTCTCGAAGGGCCCGACCCCGGTGCCCTCCACATAGCTGGACACCCCGACGCCCACCAGGCGACCGGCTTCGTCCTGCGCTCCTCCCCGAAGGCCGTCGGCCACACCGCTCAACTCCACGGCCGCCTCAAAACAAGCGGGGAAATCGCCGCTGTCGTAGGTCATCGGCATGCCGTCGCGGTAGTTGAGGCCCACCGAATAGGGCATCTCGTCGGCGGTGATGAGGTTGCGGCGGCGAAGCTCCACCGGATCGAGGCCCATCTCTCGGGCGGCCACGTCGATGATGCGGTCCATGGCAAAGACTGCTTCGGGCCTTCCTGCTCCCCGGTAGGGCGACACCGGCGCCTTGTTGGTCACCACCGCGGTGGCCTCCACATACAGCGCCGCCACCCGGTAGCACCCGCACAGGTGGGCCAGCGTGTTGTAGGGCTGGACCACGCCCAGGGGGTTGGCCGCCCCGTTGTCCACCACGAAGCGGTCGCGCACTCCCAAGATGCGGCCGTCGCCGTCGAGGGCCAGCTCGATGTCGTGGATCTGGTCTCGGGACTGGATGGCGGCCAAACCGTGCTCGCTGCGCTGTTCCACCCACTTGATCGCCACCCCCAGCTCCAGAGCGAGGAAGGCCAGGATCAGCTCCTCGGCGTAGGGGATGGCCTTGACGCCAAAGCCGCCGCCCACATCGGGGGCCACAACCCGAATCCGGTGCGCCGGTCGGCTTAGGGCCTTGGCCAGAGCGGTACGGAGCGGGTGGGGGATCTGCGTGCTGCTCCACACCGTGAGCAGGTCGGTGCGGGGATCGTGCTCGGCCACCACGCCGCGAGGCTCCATCGGGTGACAGGCCAGTCGGCCGGAGTGCAACCGGCGCCGGCTCACGTGGGCGGCACCGGCGAAGGCGGAGTCGATTTCCCCGAAGCCAGCGGCCATGAACAGTGAGCGGTTGTCGGGCCAATGGTCGTAGAGCCGGGGAGCATCGGAGGCCAAGGCAGCGAAGGGATCGACCACTGCGGGGCGGGGGGCCAGGTCGAGGGCCACCCGGTCGGCCGCGTCAGCGGCGGCATAGGGGGTGTGGGCGATGACCACTGCAATCGGGTCGCCCACGTGTCGCACCCGGTCCACCGCCAGCAGCGGCCGGCCCTCGTGGCGAACGAACAGCCGGTCGTCGTCCAAGGACTCCAGCAATTTGTCCTGGTAGACGCCGCCATCGGCCTCGTTGGGCGCCATGGTGTCGATCCGCCCGATCAGATCAGCGCCGGTCCAGCCGACCACGCCGGGGGGAAGCTCCACCCCGTGAAGGTCGGCGTGGGCCACCGGGCTGCGGACGAAGGCGGCGTAGCGCATCGACGGAACCTCGATGTCGGCCACGTAGCGCCCGCCACCCCGCAGCAGCCGGCGATCCTCGCGCCGCAGCGCAGTCGCAGCGGGGGCCATCGTCACCGGGCTGTCTCCATGGCCCAGTAATCCCATTGCGTGTGGGTGTACTCCTCTAGCGTGAGGCCGTCGGTGAGCAGCTCGTCGGTGAGCTCGGTCCGGTCGATGGCCTCCACCGCGCCGAGACCCTGCGCCATGATCTGCAAACGGGCCGACCGCTCCAGGTTCACCGCGCTGACGGTGGCCTCCTCGATGGACGACCCCACCACCGTCAGCCCGTGGCCCTTCAGCAGCACGCCCTTGCGGTCGCCCAGAGCCGCGGCCACGGCCCGGCCCCGCTCGGGGTTGTCGATCTGCACCGCGGAGTCATACACCGGCACGCCGTCGGCAAACAGGGTACACAGGTGCCAGACCGGTGCCAGGGGAACATCGGTCATGGAGAACGCGATGCAGTGCATGGGGTGGGCGTGGATCACCGCTCCCACATCGGAGCGGGCCCGATAGATCTCCGTGTGCATGAACCGCTCGCCGGGAGCGTCCATCGTTCCCTCGACCACCTCGCCGTCCAAGTCCATCACCACCACGTCGCTCGGCTCTGTCTCGGCCAGGTCCTTCACATCGTCGTGGGTGTGGCCCAGCACCGCCACCAAGTCGGTGCCCGGAATCCGGGCCGAGGGGTGGCCGAAGGGGCCGATCAACCGCTCGCGGACCAGTATCCGAGTCGAGGTGGCGATCTTCTCCTTGAGAACCGCAATGGCGTTGGTGTTGTTGCTGCTCATGGCCGCGCTCCGATGTCGAGAATGTGAACGACTTTGGTTCGGGTGTAGCTGAGCAGCGACTCCATTGATCCCTCTGCTCCCAGCCCGGAGTCCTTGTATCCGCCGAACGGCGTTTCCAGGAAGTGCTGGCCTCGCCCGTTGATCCACACGCATCCGGCATGCACCCGGCGGGCGGCGTCCATGGCCCAGTCCAAGTCGTTGGTGATGATGTTGGCGGTCAGTCCGTAGCGGGTGGCGTTGGCCTGGGCGATGAGGTCGTCTCGGTCCCGCCATTCCAGAACCGACAGCACCGGTCCGAAGATCTCCTCGGTGGCGATGACATGGCCCGTCGCCACCCCGTCGAAGAGCGTCGGCGCCAGGTAGTAGCCGCCCTCGGCCACCCCGTCGGGCTCGCTGCCGCCCCGCACCAGCCGGGCGCCCTCGGTCTTGCCGGCCTCCACGTAGCCCCGCACCTGGCGGAGCTGGGGTTCCGACACCAGCGGCCCCATGGTGGTTGCCGCATCCAGGGGATCGCCCACCCTGATTTGATCGAGCCGGGCGGCTACGGCGTCCACGATCTCATCGTGTCGCTCAGCAGGGGCGTACAGCCGCGACGTCGATCCACAAGATTGCCCCTGAGAAGACTCGAAGTTCATCCCCCCCACGGCCTGCTCGGCCACATAGGCGGGGTCGGCATCGGGGGCCACCAGCAGGGGGTTCTTGCCGCCCAGCTCCACGGTCACATGCTTGACCCGGCCCGAGGCCGCGGCGGCCTCCATGACCCGGAGCCCGGTGGTGCCCCGACCGGTAAACCCGATTCGGCTGATGCCGGGATGGGCTACCAGGGCCTCCCCCGTGGTGGCCCCATCACCGGTGAGCACCGTGAGCACGCCCGGCGGCAGGACCTCAGCAGCCAGATAAGCCACCTCCAGGGGGGAGATCGGGGTCTGATCGGGGGCCTTGACGATCACGGTGTTGCCCGCGGCCAGGGGGGCGGCGGCGTGGAACAAGGTGAACATCAGCGGATGGTTGAAGGGCAAGATGCGGCCCACCACCCCGTAAGGCTCCCGGAGGGTGAGATGGAGGCCGTTGGCCGACGCCGGCAGGGTCTTGCCGTGCAGTTCTCGGGCGATGCCGGCGAAGTAGTCCAGAGCATCGGCGCCGTAGGCCACGTCGTTGCGCATGGCCGCCACGGGGTTCCCGCTGTCCATGGCGTCGATCCGGGCCAGCCGCTCAGACTGCGACCGCACCGCATCGGCCAGAGCCCGCAGATACCGGCCTCGCTCCGCGGCCGACAGCGCCGCCCAAGCCGGTTGGGCCTCGGCGGCCGCGCCGACGGCCTGATCCACCACCGCAGCATCGGCCAGGGGCACCTCGGCCACCGTCTCGCCGGTGCCCGGCGCAATGGCCGCCATCATGTCACCATCGGCTACCTCCCGGTCTCCCACCAGCAGCGGATAGCGGTCGCGGAGATCGACTCCCAAGAGGTCGGCCCTCATGGGACGATCACCGGCACCCTCGAGCCTGGTCGCGCTCATGGCAAAATCACCGGCTTCATCTCGGCTCCGGCCCGCATGGCGGCCAAGGCGTCGGTCACCTGATCCAGCGAATAGGCCTTTGAGCACACCACCGACTCCAAGTCCAGTGCGGCCCCGTGGCGGTCGAGGAAGCACAGGGCATCGTGGAAGTGGGAGATGTCGGCCGACAGCGAGGTCCGCACCGTGAGCTGGCGTACCTTCATGGCCGTGGTGGGCACCGGCACCGTCTGGCCGTGGGCCTGGCCGATCACCATCAGCGACCCGCCAGCCCGAACCATCTCCATGCCCTCGGTGAAGGCGTCGGGCGGCCCCGCGCACTCCAACACGATGTCTGCTCCCCTGCCCCCGGTGTGGCGGCGAACGGCGTCGATCCGCTCGTCGGGCTCGGTGTGGTCGATGTCGATTCGTTCGGCCAGACCCCACCCCTCGGTGGCCGCCAGACGGGCGGCGGGTGCGCCGATGAGGATCACCTGGTGGGCCCCGCTGTGCAGAGCGGCTGCCGCGGCCAGAACCCCCACCGGGCCGGCCCCGAGCACGGCCACGGTGTCGCTGAAGCGGATGCGGGGCAGGCGGTCGAGGGCGTGCATCACCGTGCGCAGGGCGCAAGTGGACGCCGAGGCCAGTGGACTCGACACGCCGTCGGGAACCCGCAGCACCCGGGAGTCGGGAGACACGTGCAGATGCTCTGAGAACGTGCCGTTGATCGCGCCCTCCGCATAGGGCCCCCACCCGTAGCCCATGGTGTTCTCGCACAGGGTGGGCTGCTTGGCTACTGCACAGAAGTAGCACCGCCCGCACCAATTGTGGGCCCACACGATGCGGTCGCCGGCTTGGAGCGGCTGCCCGAGCGCGTCGCGGTCCAACCCTGCGCCCAGTTCCAGAACCGTGCCGGCGCCCTCGTGGCCCATCACCAGCGGGAGCCGGGCCAGATGCTCGAACACCCCGTCGGCAATGTGGACATCGGTGCCGCACACGGTGGCCGCGTCGATCCGCACCAACGCGCCCCCGGGCACGACCGGCCCCAAGTCGAGCGCTTCGACCGCGGGGCCGCGGGCGTAGTTAGCCAGCAGTACCGCCCGGCTCATTCCGGGGCCTCCCGCCAGATCGGACCCCGCTCGACCACCGGGTCGAGCAGGCCTTCGGCTACCCATTCGGTGTAGGCGTAGGGGTCGTAAGTTTTAGCCACCTGACCGGGATAACCGATCAACTCGCGCACGACCGGGCTTAGGTAATAACACGCCGCAACGGCGGTGGTGAGGGCGACGTAGGCAGCTTCATCCTCTTCGTGAAGGGTCGCCAGCCGGTCGATGGTGAACGAAGAGGGATCGAGCGCGGCCACTGCTCGGGCCAAGGGTTCGCGCAGATCGTGACGCCAGTCGAGGACTTGGGCCAGATACGACTCCACTGCCTTGACCTCAGAGACGGCAGGCATACCGTGGGCCGCGGGCAGCATCACGTCGCCCAGTGCGACGAGTCGGACGACATCGACTTCGATCCGGTCATCCAGCACCGTCATGCCGGCACCTTTTGCCCGCGGCGGCTCTGCACCAGCAAGTCCGCTGTCCGCAGCGCCAGCGCCGTGATGGTGCAGGTGGGATTCACGCCGGAACTGGTCACGAACACACTGGCGTCTGCGACATACAGGTTGGGCACATCGTGAGCCTGCTGACGGGCGTTGACCACCGAGCAAGCCGGATCGCTGCCCATGCGGGCGGTTCCCATGAGGTGCCATCCCGAATAGGGGATCATGCTGGCTGTCGCGGTCTCCTGGCACCCCGACGCCTTCAGCGACTCGACCGCCCGAGCCTCCTGGAAGGCCATCAGCCGCCGGGAATGGTCGGAGATCCGGTAGCTCACCCGGGGTGCGGGTATGCCGTGGGCGTCGGTGCGTCCGGGGTCGAGCTGCACCCGGTTGGACTCCTCGGGAAGGTCCTCCCCGAAGATGGCCCAGCTCGCGCCCCGCCCGAAGGTGCGGCCCATGAGCGCGTGGTGGTCGGCCCCCCACACCTCGTTGCCGGCCCGCATGGGCAGGATGTGGTTGAGCGGACCGCCCACCGGCGAGAGCGCCCACTTGGCACCCCGCACGAAACCCCGGTCGAGGTCGGTCTCGTAGAACTGATAGCTGGTGATGCTGGCCCCGAAATGGCCCTGCCAGCCTTCGACTTGGTCGTCCCACCACCCGGTCACCACCGAGAAGGGGTGCATCATCAAGCGCCGGCCCACCAAGCCGCTGGAGTTGGCCAGCCCGTCGGGGCAATGGCGGTCATCGGCCGAGAGCAGCAGCAGCCGGGCGGTGCCGATGGCGTTGGCGGCCAGGATCACCACATCGGCCTCCTGATGGTGCTCGACGCCGGAGCGGTCCAACCACACAACCCCGGTGGCCAGGCCCCGAGGCCCCAGCGTGATCCGGCTGACCCGGGCCCCGGTGATGAGCCGGGCGCCGGCGGCGGTGGCCTTGGGCCAGTGGGTCAGGTCGGTGGAGGCCTTGGCCCCCTCGGCGCACCCTGAGGTACACACTCCTCGCTGCACGCACGGCCTCCGCCCGTCGTAGGGGGCCGACAAGATGGCATTCGGCTCGGGCCACCAGTGCCACCCCAGCCGGTTGTGCCCCTCGGCCACTCGCCGGCCGGCCGCGCCCAGGGGCAGCGGGGGCAGCGGATAGTCGTCATGGGGCGGATAGGCCGGGTCGCCAGCCAGACCGGACACGCCGATCTGGCGGTCGATGGCGTCGTAGTACGGCACCAAGTCCCGGTAGGCGATGGGCCAGTCGTCGGCCACCCCGTCCATCGTCCGCACCCGGAAGTCCGACGGGAGCATCCGCGGCCATGTCCCGGCATAGATGATCATGCTGCCCCCCACCGCGTTGTACATGAGGGGCTCGATGTCGGATTCGTCGTGGACCACCGGGTAGTCCTCGGGCCGATTCCGCACGTTGGGGCTCATAGCCCAGTCCTTGCGGATGGCCAGCTCCCAGTCGGGCCGGGTGCCGGGGTACGCCGACCTATCGGGCCAATCGCCCTGCTCAAGGCAGACGACATCGAAGCCGTGCCCGGCGAGGTGGCGCGCCGCCACCCCGCCGGACGCACCGGCGCCGATGATCAGGACGTCGGCCCGATAGGTCATGTTCGCCAACGGGTTACCGGAGGGGGAGAACCCCTACCGGAGGTCGGCGTTGGTCATGCCCTCGATGGTGTCGGCATCCACCACGAAAGTGGGGGCCTGGATGAAGTAACCCTGGCCGGTGCTGCCGGTGGTGAGGTACTGGTGGGCCACCTCGGCGGTCTGCCAACCCCACTGATAGCCCCGCAGGGCAATGGTCATGTCCACACCGTTTCCGGCTCGGATCTGGTCGAACACCGCGGGCTCGCCGTCGGTCCCGCTGATGAGGATGTCGGCGTGGTCGATGCCCGCTTCCTCTACCGCGATGGCCGCGCCGAGGGCCAGGGCATCGCTGTCGGCCCAGATGCCGTCGAGGTCGGGATTGGCGGTCAACGCGTCCTGAGCCAAGCGAAGGCCTTCTTCAGCAGTGAAGCTATTGGCACTCTGGTTGAACACCACCTCGATGCCGGGGTTGGCCTCCATGGTGTGCTCGAAGCCCTCGCGCCGCTTCTCCACGTACTCGCTGGCGCCGGGGCCGCCGATCCGGGCGATCTTGCCCGAGCCGCCCATCTGGTCGACCATCCACTGGGTTTGCTTGGTGCCCTCTTCGCCCCAGTCGGTGCCGATGAAGCCGATCTCGGGGGCCGCCTCCTGCACACTGTCGCCGGTGGACAGCATGGGAATGCCAGCTGCCGCCGCTGCTTCATAGGCCGGGATCAGCGCTTGGCGGTCGCCCGGCGATGCGATGATGAGGTCCACTCCCTGGGTCACGAAGTCCTCAACCTGGGCCACCTGGTCTTCGATCACATAGGCGGCATCCGCAGCGGAGAAGTTCCAGCAGTTGTCGGCGCCGAATTCGGCGAGACCGGCCTCGAGATCGCGGAAGTACAAGATGAAGGTGGCCAGATTGGCGTACCGCACCTCGTAGGTCTCCGCGCATTCGCCGTCGCCGGTGTCTTCGGGCTCAGGAGCCTCGGTTGGCTCGGGTGCGGGTGCCTCCGTGGCCGGTGCCTCGGTTGGCGCCGGCGCCGACTCGGTGTCGTCATCGTCATTGCCGCAGGCGGCGGCCACCAGTCCGAAGACCAGCAGCAGAGCCAGCAGCTTGAGCAATTGGTTCTTGGTTTTCATTGTCCCCCTCCGGGTTGTTGTGGTTGCTCCGCCGTCGAGCCGGTCGATTGCCCGGCAGGTTCGACAGCCTGGAGTTCGTCGTCAGTCGCCATCGCCGATTGCTCGGCCTGTTCGATGGCGCGGCGTTCTTCGTCGAGCTCGTGGTCGACTTCGAATTCGATGGCGGTGTCCTCGCTGCGGTTGGCCCACCGCTCCAAGTAGCGGCGCAGGAACTGGGAGGTCATGGCCAGCACAAACACCACCCCGAGCCATACGTCCTGCATGTTGGACGACACGTTGAGCAGGTTAAGGCTGTTGCGGATCACCCCGATCAGCAGCACGCCGGCCAGGGTGCGGGGGATCGATCCCCGTCCGCCGAACAGATTGGTGCCGCCCAGCACCACCGCGGCCACTGCGTAGAGCTCGGTGAGCACCGCGGCGTTGGGCTGGCCCACGTTGACCCGTCCCAACAGGGTGAAGCCGCCGACGGCCACCGCGAATCCCCCCAGTGCGAATACCGTGACCCGCACCCGGGTGACGTTGATCCCCGCTCTTCGGGCGGCCTCAGCGTTGCCGCCCACCGCGTAAATCCGCAGGCCGAACCGGGAGTAGCGCAAAATAATGTGGTAGGTCACAGCGAGGCCGAGCGCCACCCAAATGGGCATCCGCAGGCCGAGGAACTCCCCGCTCCACCATGCCTTCCAGCCGCCGGGGAGGTTGCCCACGGTGTTGCCCGCGGTGATCTCCCGGGCCAGGCCCCGGGCCATGATCAACAACCCCAGAGTGGTGATGAACGAGGGAACTTTCAGCACCGCGGTGACGATCCCGTTGAACAGCCCGGCGGCCACTCCCACGCCTATTCCGGCCAAAATGCCCAGCACAATGCTGTTGTTGCGGACCATGGTCTCGGCGGCCACCACCCCAATCAAGGCCAATACCGAGCCCTGGGAGAGGTCAAGCTCGGCGGCGATGATCACCAGGGTCATGCCGAAGGCCGCACAGGCCAAGAACGAGGTTTGCAGCAGGATGTTCTGGAGGTTGTGGGTGGTCAAGAAGACATCGGACTTGAACGTCATCACGATGCCGAGGATGACGATCACATAGACCGCGAACCCGGCCTCCACCACCCGGGGGATGACGACCCGGACGACTTCCCATCGGCTGCGGCTCATGGTCTGGCTCACGGGCCCACCCGCTCTTTCGCCCGGCTGCGATGGGCCTCGATTCCCTCGACCGCCAGATTGACCAGTGCGTCGAGGTAGTGCTCACCGGCCTCTGCGGTCGCCCCTCGGGGATCGCCGATGATCCCGACCGGTGACAGCGCGGCCATGCCCTCGGAGCGCAGCTTGGCGCTGGCCTCGGTGGCGGGCCCGACATGGCCGGGGACGGCCGCTGCCATGTCGACCCGGTCGGGGGCGATGGCCAGCAGGATGCTGGTCTCGAAGTGGCCACCGTGGGTTCCGACCAGCTCTCGATCCAGGTTGAGCTTGGTCTCGGCCACCTCGTGGACGGCAGCGCGCTGGGCGGGCCAGTCGTCGAACGACACCACCCGGCCCCGGTCGTCGGGGTTGAGTTCTGCCCAGGCCCCGGCCATCGCCCCGACATTCCCGGCGTGGCCGGTCACCAGGTAGGCAGCGCGGAATCCGTGGCTGAGCAGGGACTCGATCACCTCAACAAGCACACTCCCGAGGGTCCTGTCGCTGAGGCTGGCGGTGCCGGGGAAGGCCAGATGGTGGCTGGACGCGCCGATGGGGATGCACGGCAACACGGCGCACTCCCCCACGCGTCGGGCGACACGGTGGGCAACCGCATCGGCAATGAGGGCGTCGGTGTCCAAGGGAAGATGAGGGCCGTGCTGCTCGAAGGCACCCAAGGGAACCAGCACGTCCAGCGGCCCTTCATCGAGCCGCCGGTCCAGAGCGGTCCAGCTCATTTCCCCCAATCGCACGGGCGCCTCAGAGGTCGGTGAGGGCGGCGTCGAGATAGGAGGGCTTCTGCGGGCGGCCCACACCGATAATCACCTGCACTTGGGCTTCCTCGTCGGTGTGGTTGCGCAGACCGTGCATGATCCCCGCGGGGCTGTAGATCATCTCCCGCTCCTTCAGCACGGTCTCGACAATCCGGCTGTCGTCGTCCTCCCACCATGCGGTCAGCTCGCCCTTGACCACGAAGAACACCTCTTCCACCTCATGGGCGTGCGAGGGGGCCTCCGCGCCGGGGGGCATCATCATCACCGACAGGGTGAAATTGTTGGCGGTGATGGTTCCGGGCTCGTAGTGCTTGCCGGTAATGCTCGCCCCCACCATCCGCACATGGGCCCGCCGGTACTTCTCCTTCAGGTCCCCCTGTTTGGCGAACGGCTCCCAGTCGAGTTCTTTGCTTCCATAGCGCTGGACATGCTCGGAGAACTCGGCATCAGTGAACTGGCTTGCCATGCTCATCCCTCCCCCTAGTTGTTTCAGCGCTCGGAATCTTAGTGTCTAAGTTTTGCCGCTGCTCAGAGACTCAAGAAGTGAGCTGGCGTTGGCGGGCCAGGGTCACTGCGTGACCGGGGCGGGAAGGAGCGATGAGAATGGCGCTGGCCTGGGCCTCTTCGGGCGAACCCTTGCGTCGGGTCGGCGGGGACAGGGTGATCGGCTGGCTGGCCGTCAGCTCCAGGATCAGGCCGGCAGCGCCTTGGGTGAGGTCCAGGGCATCGGCTCCTCGCTGAGCGGGTCCAAAGCCGGCCAACGCACGGCGACGGAGAAGAACAGGGTCTTCGACCGCGAGATGGTCGTGGAGCACGACCCCGGCAGGGACGAACACCAGCCACCGCCTGGTGAGGGAATGGAGCGAGCGGGCCCCGACCACCGCCAACGCCCCGCCTGCCACGGTGATCGCCGCTCCCAGCGCCCACCGCTCAGCGGCCAACAGCAGCGGGCCGCTTACCAGGCCTCCGACCGTGATGGCACCAGCCAGCGGCAGCGGCCCGGCCAGCAGCAGCGCCGACGGTCGCAGCAAGAGGCGGATCTCGTCGCCATAGGAAAGGCCGTTCACAAAGACATGGCCCACCGGCGCGCTCATCGACACCGCGGCCGCCCCGGCGGTGATGGCCGCTACCAGAGCAACCTCGCCCCAGTCGGCACCCTCTCTCCCCGCCCACACCAAGGCCACCACTGCGGAGGGTGCGGCCAGCCGGAGAATGACCAGGGTCGCCGGGTGAACCAGCAATGAACCCACCAGCACGCCGCCCCACAGCACCCATAGCCCCACCGACGCCGTCGACCGCCAGGCCGCCGAGGCATCGTGCAGCCCGTCGGCCAACACCGGCCCCGCAGTGAACGGCAACGCCGCCCACCACACCCGCACCACCCACACCCAAGCCCGATCCCCCCAGAGACCCATCTTCAACTCTTCTCCCGGTTGAACCGCAACCGATCCATCCTGGGTAATCGTATGAATCCGGAGATCGCCATCAAACATCGAGACCAAGGTGAACAGGGCGTAATCGAGGAGCTGACTGCCGGTACCATCTCACCCGTGAACCCTCTTCGATCGGCCCTGCGTGCCTCTGCGCCGATGCAGATTCATGGGTGACGCGCGCGGGCGTATCGCCTGGACCCGCCGCCACATGCCGGTGCTGGCATCTGTGGCCGAAGAGTTCAGCCACACCTCCCCTTTTGAAGGCCTCAGCCTCGGCTTGCGGATCCATTTGGAGCCCAAGACGGCGGTGCTGATCGACGCGCTCATTCAGGGGGGAGCAACGGTAACTGCCTTGGGAAACGTGGGCACCACCCAGTTCGACACCGTCGCAGAAATCGAGTCGTGGGGCTGCGAAGTGCTCGACCGCCCCGATGACGACACCCGCTCGGTGGCTGCGCACCTCGAACAGATGGCCTCCAGGGGATGCGACCTGTTGCTGGACAATGGCGCCGAACTGATCGTGGCGTGCATAGAAGCTGGCAGGTTGCCGCTCGGGGCCACAGAGGAGACCACCTCGGGCGCTTTCCTGCTGAGAGAGCAGTATGCCCAGCGGGTGGCGATGCCGGTCATCGTCATCAACGACAGCCCGCTCAAGTCGATTGTGGAGAACAAGTACGGGGTGGGCGAGTCAGTGCTCGACGCCGTCGTGAGCACTACCAACATCTCGCTTCACGCCAAGGTTGTGGTGGTGTTCGGCTACGGCTGGTGCGGCCGAGGCGTTGCGCAGTTCGCCGCGGGCCGCGGCGCCAACGTTGTGGTGGTAGATCCCGACCCGGTGAAACTGCTTGAAGCGGCCATGGACGGCTTCGGCCCCGCCACCGCATCCGAAGCGGCGCGAATCGGGCATGTTTTCATAACGGCTACCGGGCGCGAGAGCGTGGTCGACGTCGACCTGATCCGCCAAATGCGCGACGGCGCCTTGCTCGCCAACGCAGGGCACACCGACCGGGAAATCACCGTGTCGGAACTCAAAGATGCGGCTCCGGCAAACCCCATAGCACCGTCGCTGACTCAGTACGATCTCAGCAACGGCAAGAGCGTCTTTGTGATCGCCGATGGGCAGATCGTGAACCTCGCCGCGCAAGGCTCAAGGGGCAATTCGATAGAGGCAATGGACCTCGGCTTCACCCTTCAAGCCCGCTCATTGGAACTCCTGGCCACCCATGGCGCAACAATGCCCTTGGGCCCCCACCCCGTGCCCGAGGCCATAAACCACGAAGTCGCCCTGGCAGTGCTAGACGCCATGCAGTCTCCTTTGATGTAATCTAAATTATTTTCTAATATGTCTTTGTAAACTCAGATTATTTGAGAGGAAGTTGTCGCTGGTGTCGGTAGACTAGTGGCATGGATTTAGGTGGTTTCACCAGGGAAAATGTCACACAGGACGGCGACAGGCCCGCGGGGCGTGGAAACAGCAGCGTTGAGGTTGGGTTGGCTGATTTTTCTGAGCTGGTCTCGGGTGATCTGGTCAAGTTGATCCTCCAGGCCGATAGCGTCCGCCGCCAGCTGGACGGCTATCTGGTGGCGTTGTTGGGCCGTTTCGGTGATCTGGAGGGCCAGGACGCGGTTGAGGAGTTGTGCCGCCAGTTCGGCCTCGGTCGCCACCGAGCCCGCCAGCAGGCCAAGACCGCCAACGCCCTCAATGCTCTGCCCACCACGCTGGACGCAGTCAAACATGGGTGGATCTCCATCGACCACGCCCGAGTGATGGGCGAGTCGCACCAGCGGGCCCCGCTGTCAACCGAGCAGGAATTGGAACTGATCACCGCGGCAATCACCGAGGATCTCGATGAGTTCAAGAAGATCCTGGCCAGCAGCGAGGGCCAGCGTCGCTCCGACGACGGACTGACCCGCCACGAGCGGCAGCGGGAGCGCCGCAACGGCAAGGTGTTCGACGGCGACAACGAGATGGTGGTCCTGCATGCCGAGTTTGACCGTGTTGCTGGCGAGCGAGTCAAGACCGCTCTTCACGACCTGAGCGATCGGCTATTCCGCGAGGACGCAAGGGCTGGCAGCGACCGCACCCACGCCCAGCGCAACGCCGACGCTTTGGTTGCGCTCATCACCCAAAAGCCCGCTCGTCCCTCCAAGACGGCTGTCAACGGACACGCAAGCGTTGGCGAAGACGACGCCTACAGCACCGGTTGCGGGCACGCCGCCGACTCTCCAAGCGGCGACATAGACGCCCACGACTCAGACTGTCACGGGATTGAGCCGCAGGCCACGACGCTGATCGTCACCGTCGACTACGACACACTGAATGGACAGCTCAAGAAGGCTGGCCTCATCGACGGCACTCCCATCGACATCGACGATCTTCGACACATCGCCTGCGACGCCGGCATCGTGCCCGCCATCTTCGCCGCCGACGGCCAGCCTCTCTACATGGGAAGAAAACAGCGAGCCGCCACCGCTGCCCAGAAACTGGCGCTGATCGCTCGCGACAAACAGTGCATCGGGTGTGGGATGCGGGCCAGCGCCTGCGATGCCCACCACATCATCTGGTGGGACAACGGCGGAACCACCGACATCACCAACCTCGTCCTGCTCTGCCCCAAGTGCCACAAGAAAGTCCACAAGTGGGATTACGAGGTCATCCGAGAACCAACCGGGCAATTCCAACTCCGCCCGCCGCCGAAACCAAAGACACGCATCTCAGATAGGGAATCCCAACCCGGACAAGAATGCGACAGACAATTCAGCGGGCCTTCTCATCGCCAGCTAGCAGTACTATCCGGCTGGTGACGACGGGAGCGGAAGATCGCGCGGAGAGTCGCATCGCGGAGTTGATCGAACTCATTCGACGCCACGACCAGCTTTACCACGTCGAAGACGCGCCTGAGATTCCTGATGCTGACTATGACCAGTTCAAACGCGAGTTGCTGGAGCTAGAGAAGGCCCATCCGGCGCTAGCACGGGACGACTCCCCTACCCAAGCGGTTGGGGCCGACCCTTCGACACTCTTCGCACCGGTCGAACACCGGATACCGATGATGTCGCTGGACAATGCCTTTGATCGAGACGAGCTGAGCGCTTGGGCCGATCGGGCCCGACGCCGCCTTGCTGCTCTAAGGGCCCGTAAGGCCGCCGAAGAGGCAAGCGGCCAGGGGTCATTGCTATCGGTCGAAGAAGAGGGTAGGGGCGAAGACGACGTCGCGTCTGAGACGGAGCCACCCTCTACAGACTTGGGCAAACTCGTCTGCGAACTCAAATTCGACGGTCTGGCCGTTTCACTGCGCTATGAAGACGGCAGGTTGGTGCAGGCTGCTACCCGAGGCAATGGGCGCGTGGGCGAGGACATCACTGCGAACATTCTCACCCTCAAGTCCGTGCCCCACCGGCTCCCCGCGGGAGCACCCCAAATACTCGAAGTGCGGGGTGAGGTCTACATGCCGCTGGCTGCATTCGAGGCTCTAAACGCTCAGCAAGAGGCCGAGGGCAAGCCTCGCTACGCCAACCCCCGTAACACCGCAGCTGGCTCGCTGCGCCAAAAGGATCCGGCGATTACCGCTTCTAGGGGGTTGTCGATGTGGTGCTACTCGGTTGGCGAAGTCCAGGGAGGACCTGAGTTGGCCGCTCACAGCGCCACCCTGGAGTTCCTGAAAGATCTGAAGTTGCCGGTGAACCTAGAGACAATCACAGCCGATTCCATCGCGGCAGCCTGGAAGTTCGTTGAGCACTGGGAGGCCAAGCGCCACGATCTGCGCTACGAGATCGATGGCGCGGTCATCAAGATTGACCGACTTGACCTCCAGCACGAACTGGGGGCTACCAGCCGGGCGCCACGTTGGGCTATTGCCTACAAGCTTCCCCCCGAAGAGCAGACCACCAAACTCTTGGACATCCAGGTCTCCATCGGGAGTAAGGGCAAAGCCACCCCATTCGCGGTGCTTGAGCCTGTGTTCGTCGGCGGATCCACAGTGGCGATGGCCACCTTGCACAACGCGGACCAGGTGAAGTTCAAAGACGTCCGTCTCGGTGACATCGTGGTGGTCCGCAAGGCCGGAGATGTGATCCCCGAAGTGCTGGGGCCGGTTTTGGCCGAACGTCCCGCCGACCTGCCCGTGTGGGATTTCCCGTTGGACTGCCCCTGCCCGCGGCCCACTCGATTGAGGAGAGAGGAAGGTGACGCGGCGCACTACTGCCCCGATGAGGAGTGCCCGGAAAAGCTCCGAGGCTGGATCGAGCATTTCGCTGCCCGCAATGCGCTGGACATCGAGCACTTGGGCGAGCAGCGGGTTCGCTTGTTCATCAAACTCGGGCTCATCACCAGCGTGGCTGACATCTACAGGTTGGATCCCGATGGTTTCGAGTTGCTTCGGGAACTCAAAGACGCCACTTGGACTGCTCGCCTCGATGATGGCGCAGAGATTTTTCTTGACACCAGTCTGGTAGCTGCCCTTTCCCAGCTTGACTCCGAACGCCGCGCCGATCTTGCCACCTCAATCGAAAATCTGAAGCAACGCCCGCTGGCCGAACTGCTGTTTGGGTTCAAGATCGAAGGGCTTGGACCCACAACCGCCAAGCTAGTGACCCAAGCATTTCCCCACCTCGACGACATCATCAAGGCTTCGGCTGAGCACTTGGCTCAGGTCAAAGGAGTTAGGGCGGCAGTCGCAGAAGCGATAACGGCTTTTTTTGGCTCAAAGGAGAACCGATCGGCCATCGACAAACTGCGCGCTGCGGGAGTCAAGATGGGAGTTCAGCCCTCACCAACAGAGGGCGACAGTCCTCCGGACTGCGACGAAGAGCTCTCACTGAAGGAGAATCCCCCTTCACCGCCTGGTAGGAAAATCTCCTTGGAGCAAGAGGAAGCACTCCAGCGGGTCATCAAGTTCGTCGCTCCTACCCCCAAACGACCAACCGACAAAGACCTAGACCCTCAGGAAATACGGGACTTCGAAAGAAATGAAGCCGCCGGCGAACAGGCCAGCGGCGCGAGGCAAACAAGCAGGGGGATTGGCGAGCAAAAGGCCAGATTGCTGTTCCATCTCGGCCTTATTGCAGATTTCGGCGACTTGTTCTCCCTGGACTTGGACCAGCTTGACCGATACAGAGAGCTCACCTGGACTACCGAGTTAGCCAATGGACGCGAATGCGCTCTCAAGACAGACGAGGTAGCTCAACTAGTCAGCTTTGCAGACCTGTCAATCTCCAACCTGAGACGAGCCATCGAGAAGTCCAAAGAGCAACCATTGGCCCAACTGCTGGTGGGGCTCAACATCCGGCACTTGGGTGACATTGCCTGCGAACTGCTGTCTGACGCCTTCGGGCATTTGGACCGGATCATGGAGGCTTCGGTCGAGGAACTGGCCAAGGTCGACGGCATTGGGCCGATCATGGCTGAGAGCGTCCACGAGTTTTTCCATTCGAAGGCCAATCAGCAGATTGTTGAGAATCTCAAAGCCATCAAGCTGCGCGCCACCATGCCCATATCCCCCGGCGACACCGATGTGTCCCCTACCGAAGCCAAGGATCAGACCCTTGAGGGCAAGATCATCGTGGTCACTGGCGGGTTGGAGAATTACACCCGCGAAGGTGTGAGGGCAGAGATCAAAGCCCGGGGGGGCAAGTCGCCGGGCAGCGTGTCGTCCAATACCTACGCGCTGGTAGTGGGCGAAAATCCCGGTGCCTCCAAGGTAGCCAAGGCCGAGAAGCTGGATATTCGGAGAATCGACGAAGCTCAGTTCGAACAACTCATCAAGACCGGAAAGTTGCCATCAGGATGAGCTTGAAGCTCTGTTCGGCTAACTCGCGGACGAACCGAGCTCGAGTACCCGAATTGCCGCGAGCGCAGGCAGTGAACACTGGTAGCCGCATGACCTGCCTAGCCGGGCTACTAGCCGCGGGGCTTATCGCCATATCGGGCTGCACCGCCACTCCCACGAATACGCCCACACTGACCGCCGAGCCGACCGTAGCCAGTGCCGCGTCCGCCACGGCGCTGACCGCCACTCCCACGAATACGCCCACACTGACCGCCGAGCCGACCGTAGCCAGTGCCGCGCTCGTCACGGCACCCACTGCGAAAGACTGCCTGTACGTCTACCTCCAAGACGTATCGAGGAACCTATATACCTAACTAGCCAGGAATAAGTTCACGACGATTTCGGAGAGGGGCTGGAGAGCCAGGGGGAATCGAACCCCCGCAGTCCGGGTCTTACCCCGGGTGCTGTCCAACACATGGCCCCAATAGGGCCGCAAGGCCCAGTGAAGGACCACAGTACGGCATTCCGGCCCCTCCCCAAAGTCGGTGTGAACGCCGTCAAAGAGATTTAGAGAACGCGAGGGGCAGTTCGCCCTCTGGCCTGGGGCAGTCTTTCTGATTGGTACATTGCGAATCCCCAGGCCAGAGGGAAGTTTTGAGGAAATGCTATAAGTTCGGGAAAAATCCGCCATATATGCCTTATGCAATTACTAATTCAGAAAGGCATGGATATTCGGATGTACCGAAATAGCACAAGAATAAATTGTCACAGATGCGCGGTAACGTATCGGAGTATGGATGAGAAGCGGAACAGCCACAAGGCACCAGGCCGAGCCGACAGAATCGGCATCAGCCTGGCCGAGTTCTTCCGGCGCTGGCCGGACGACGAGTCAGCCGAAGAGTGGTTCGAGGCCAAGCGCTGGCCGAACGGCGTTGCCTGTCCGAAGTGCGGCAGCATCAACGTCCGCAGGATCGAGAGCCGCAAGCCGATGCCGTTTCGCTGTCGGGACTGTAGGGGCCATTTCTCCGTGAAGTACGGGACGCTCATGCAGTCATCGAAGCTGGGCCTCCAGACCTGGCTTCTGGCCTTCTACTTGCTCTCGACGGGCCTCAAGGGAACGTCGAGCCTGAAACTCCACCGCGATCTGGGAGTCACCCAGAAGACAGCCTGGTATCTCGCCCACAGAATCCGCGAGGCGATGTCCATTGAGGACTTCGACTTCTGCGGGCCGGTGGAGGCCGACGAGACCTACATCGGAGGGCTTGAGAAGAACAAGCACAAGGACAAGCGCATGAAGGCCGCTGGTGGCCCGGTGGGCAAGGCCATCGTCGCAGGGGTGAAGGACCGCTGCTCCAACCGCGTCTCAGCGAGGGTCGTGGCAGACACGAAAGCGCCCACGCTCACGAAGCTGGTTGCCGATCACGTCGAGCCTGGAACTGCCGTCTTCACAGACGAGGCAAGGGGATACCTGCCCCTGTCGAAGATGGGCTACGGCCACTTCTCCGTCTCGCACAGCGTCGGCCAGTATGTTGACGGGATGGCCCACACCAACGGGATGGAGTCGTTCTGGGCCATGCTCAAGCGGGGATACCACGGGGTCTACCATCTGATGTCCCCCGAGCACCTTCACCGCTATGTCAACGAGTTCTCACACCGCCACAACGTCCGCCCGAGGGACACCGATGTCCAGATGGCCGACCTTGTGAGACTGGCGGACCACAAACACCTACCGTATGAAAGGCTGATCGCAAATGGCACATGGGCCAGAAGAAGAGAGCTTGCCCACTGAGGAGGACATGGAGGAACTCGTGGAAGAGTTCTTCAAGCTGCCTCCTGGCAAGAAGATAGACACCGAGGATTTGGAGCCCGATTCAGAGAAGCCCTGACTCTTTCTGCAAATGTTCGCCCAGCACCTTGTAAACAGCGCCCACTTTCTGACTCTCATCTTTTCGAGACATCTCCAAGAGAATGAAGCCAACTGTCGCCATCATTAGATCGATCTTTTGATCTGGCGTTAGCGGCGGCTTTAGGTTCTCAAGGAATTCCCGGCAGTCCTCAGAGCTTGAAAAGTCCATTGCACTCCTCTCATCACAGGCGATGTGTTATCGGGAACGGGAATGGTTGACGGTCACAATCTGGAACGCCGGGACTGTGTTGAATCCGATCATCGTCTCATAGCTGTATGATCCTAGATACACGGCGTAAACAAGGAGATTGTCCTTGCTGAACACAGAATCCAATTCAGGGCAATCTTGCATCAACCACTGGTAGTCCGGTGAATCCATGTACCCAAATTGGCTGAGCCTGTCGGAGTTGTAGCCCCTATCCATGAAGCCGGAGAACGACCCCAGGAACGAACACGGGCCTGTATTGCTGTCGAACTGCCATATGTGGACATCCATGTAGAAGCAATCGCCCACAAGCGAGCGAACGCCCTTCAAAACCTCCCTTGCGACATCATCAGTCGCTACCACACATGATTCGAGTATCTCCCGCCTGGTCCTTCCGCAGTATTCGTCCAGGGCATCCTCTCGGGACATGTCGTCGGGATCGTATTCATACAAAAACCCAGCATTTTGCCTATCGTCAGGGCACAGTCCGTCTTTTGGAGCCAAAGTCCCGCAGTGCTCCATCACAGCCGATTGCCGTGTTGTCCCGTCGCTGTCGTATAGGAATACCAGACCGGCATTGTCCCTGCTATCTGGGCATCTGTCCTCTGACATAAATGCACCGCAGTTCTGGTTCAGTGCCGCCAGCCTGTTCATCTCGTTCGGATCGAAGCTGATCTCCCGGCCCGCGTGCTCACGTCTGTTCGGGCAAACCGCAGTCTCCAGCGGTTCTGGCGTGGGCGTAGGCACCGCAGTCGCCTCTGGGGTCGGCTCTGGTGCGGCAGTTTGGGCGGGAGCTGTAGTAGCCGTAGGAGCCGCCCCAGCAGGCTGGGCTACAGGGGCTTCTCCGGATGCGGTGCAGGCAGCGGCGAGAAGGATCAACGCCAGGACAGCGGCGAGACGCACGGTGGCCCCCTTCGGTCGGTGAGTCTGCTTCTGTCGAGATAGCGGGCACAGCCAAGCCGAAGGGGACCGCGCTAAGCAGCCCACCGCTCGAATCTTGGCTGTGACAGTGCCGTAGCACCGCTATCTCGACGCTCAGAACCGTAGCGGGCTGGCCGCGCTCAGGCCAAATGAACTCGATTGTTTGTGGATCAGCCGGAAATCTGCCATATATAAGAGTAGTATGGATTTCAACGCGCTGCACTGGCTGGTATACCAAGCGCCGGACATCGCGTTGGCAATCGCGGCGATATGGGCGAGCAATTCGTATCGTCGGAAATCTAGGGTGAAACAGACTGCGGGCAGAGACGCACACCACTTCTCCATAGATGTGCAAGGCGATGCACTAATAGTGCCAAGTGGGGATATCTCTCCCGATTGCTCTAAAATAAGGTGAGGACTAGAATAATTATGGACAAGACTCCTAGAGATTTGACTATTGGCGACAGGGTTATGGCCTTCGGTGTTCTGGGCGGGCCGTTTGAGGTCGTAACGGTCAATTCAGATGTGCCCCGCGCAACTGTCACGATGCAGGACAGAAGCGGCTGTGTGCTCAATGCGACATCATTCCTGTGGGATAAGGCATATTCAATCTCAAAATCAGATACGGGACTGTTTGGAGGCTACGATCAGGAAAAGATCGAAAACGGAAAGCGCTTGTTGGCCGTTTAATCGACTGGACACCGCCATTACCAGCTTCTAGGCTGGCTAGTTAGGTGTTAGTGCTCTCCGCTTAGAATATAGACAAGGATGATTTCATGGTAGCAGTCTTAGCGACGATATTGGGTGTGTTCGTGGCGGGCGTTCTGGTCACAGTGGAGAGGATCAGGCGCGACGTGGCGAAACACGACAAGGCGGACGCAGTTCTCCTACAGCGCGTGACATCGCTGGAGAAGTCTCTTGACGAGTTCAAGGGGGAGACGCGTGAATCGCTGGCGGCGCTCAACAACAAGGCCGATCAGATTCTGATAGCTCTGGCTCAGCGCCAGGCAGCCTGAAATGCCCGGTCAGCAGCTTGAATTCCTGGCTAGTTAGGTATATAGGTTCCCGTATCGAGCTATTCGGGGCCGGGAACGATGGCACCACAGTTGCAGCGGGTAGGCGACAATCTGGCCAGCGATGCTGCTCGCCTGCGCGATGGCACGCTGCCCGCTGACGACTCCGATTTCCTGGCCGGTTTCGTTGCCTTCCTGATTGGAACAGAAGCCGAACGGGCCATCGAGGCCGAAGCCCACGGCGCACCTGCGGTAGCCGCCGCGTTTGCCGAGATCGCCCAGATCATGTCCCAAGCGGCCAAAGCGTGGCCCGACGACAAGGAGCGGGCCGCTGGCCTGATCGCCGAGGCCGCCGAAGCCTACCGCTCACTGGGCGACTGGCTGGCCACCTGTTGACAGCAACGATGGGATACTGATGCTGACTGTGTCGCGCCCCCGGTTTCGTAGCCCGTTTCTGGGCCAGCGGCTACCCAACCTGCCAATAGCGGAACCGAAGCCCTGAACACCCAAGGCCTCCACCAAATCCAGGGGGGTCCCAGAAACTGGACAACACCTGGGAAGGGTTATGCCATATAAGTACGGTCGTGCTACCATACTTTTATGTCTAACAAGACGACCATCAACTTCGACGATGAGATGGAGGCAGCGCTTGCAGAATTGGTGGCGGTGGATGGCACGAAGAAGCTGGCCATCAAGCGGTCTCTTATCGCCGAGGTCAAGCGCCGTCGCCGTAGCCAGGCGATTCTCAACATGATCGCCTCATGGGAGGCAGACGAGGGTCCCATCGACGATGAGCATCTCGAGTGGGCTGATGCCGTTCTCGATCGACAAGGGGTCGCTCGTTGATCATTGATGCGGGCCCCTTCATCGTCGACAGCGAGAACCTGAACTCTCGACTCTGGGCGCTGATCAAGCGGGCGGCCGAGCGAGGCGAAGAATTGCATACCACCCACCCAGTGCTGGCTCAGGTCTGGCGCGAGCCAGCGACGCAAGCGAATCTGGCCCGAGCACTCCGCCACTTCGACATCCATCCCCTCGATGAGTCAGTGACCGTCGGGCGCAGGCTCGCCAAATCCGGAACCTCTGATGTCGTCGATGCCCACCTTGCTGTGGTCGCGGAAGGTCTCGGCACATTTGTCCTCACCTCAGACCGCGAAGATATGTTGGGGTTGAACGCCCGCTTCGAGAGCTACTGAAGGGACACCATGAACCACGACACCAAGATCAACGCAGTGTTCTGGGATTTTGGCGGGGTGTTTACGGGGTCGCCGTTTCATCTTGACGACTATGCCCGGTCGCTGGGCACCACCAATGAGCGGCTTTTGGAGCATGTTTTCGGGCGGTACGAGGACGACGGCGACCATCCTTGGCATCGACTGGAGCGGGGCGAGGGGACCCTGGCTGAGGCGCTGGAGGCGGCAGCTGAGTCTTGTCGGGCTGACGGCATCGACGGGTTCGACTCTGAGGGCTTCTTCAAGGCCATGAGCAGCACCAGTACTGAGGAGCGACGCGACCGGGCGGTGGCCAAGGTGCGGGAACTCAATGAGGCGGGCATCAGACAGGCCATCATCACCAACAATGCCAAGGAGTTCGGCGACATGTGGCGCAGCCTCATCCCGGTGGACGAACTCTTCGAGGCGGTGATCGATTCCAGCGCGGTGGGGATGCGCAAGCCCGATCCGGCCATCTACCGGCTGGCTCTCGAGCGCTTGGAGGTGTCCCACCCCGAAACCAGCGCCTTTTTGGACGATTTCAAGCCCAACGTGGCCGCGGCCCAAGAGCTGGGAATGCACGGCATCCTCGTCGAAGACGACATCGCCCCAGCCTTGGCCGAACTCGACCGGATCGTTGCCGGACTTACGGCTTGACCAAACACCGAACGGCTACAAGACTGTTTAGCTTGGAGGGGCGGGAGAAGGGGACCGCGGCGCGCAAATGAATCTGCTTGAGCGAATTGCCACCGCGCCCATCAGCTGGGGTGTCTGCGAGATGCCGGGATGGGGCTACCAGCTGCCCGTAGAGGCTGTGCTCCAAGAGATGTCAGACGCCGAATTCACCCATACCGAGCTGGGTTCGCTCGGCTATCTCCCCACCGACCCCGGCGAGTTGCGCGCCGTTCTCAACCGCCACCACCTGTCGCTGCTCGGCGGCTTCGTCCCCCTGGTCATGCACGACCCGGCCCAAGCCGAGCGCACTCGATCCGACGCCGCCGCCGCTGCCGAGCTCATCGCCGGGGGCGGCGGCCGCTATTTCGTCTCCTGTGCGGTCAGCCATCCCGACGATTGGCGCCAAAGGCCGCTGGCCGATCACCAATGGCCGATCGTGGCCGACACGCTGGCCGCCGTAGACCGGATCGCCGCCGACCACGGCCTCACCCAGGCCCTCCACCCCCATTTCGGATGCGTGGTGGAGACCGCCGCGGAAACCGAGCGCATTTTGGAGCAAAGCGACACCCCGCTCGTGCTCGACACCGCCCACTTGCTCCTCGGAGGCGGCGACGTGGCTGACATGGCGAAGCGCTACTTGGACCGCATCGCACTCGTACACATCAAGGACGTACACCTGGGCATCGCGGCTCAGGTCACGGCGGGAGAACTGTCGCTCATGCAGGGCGTACAGCAGGGGCTGTTCCCGCCACTAGGCCAGGGAGGGTTGCCGATCGCCGAGATCGTCGACCTACTGGAAACATCGGGACGCGACCTCTGGTACGTCCTGGAGCAGGATGCAGCGATAGCGGAGGGAGATCCCTCTGCCATAGCTCGGCTGAGGTTCGACGCCTGCCAGAGCATCGATTTCCTGCGAAGTCTGGAACCCGTTCTCGCGGGTGCCGGAGCCTCACACCAACAACAACACCTACCTTGAGAGGGGTAACAAGAAAATGAGAAAGCTATGGAAGCTGTTTGCACTGCTCCTGGCGGTCACGCTCGTAGTCGCGGCCTGCGGCAACGACGACGACAGCAGCGAGCCCGCACCCAGCGAGCCAACCGAAGCAGCGGCACCCGCCACTGAAGCACCGGAGCCGACCGAAGCGGTCGAGGTTGATCCAACCCAGGGTTGCGACCACACCTACCACGTCATCACCCACGGTGACTCCGGCACCTTCTGGTCGGTGGTAGAGGTGGCCGTGCGCGACGCCGCCGCAGCCATTGGCTGCGAGGTGGTCTACTTCGGCTCCAACAACGACGCCCTGAGGCAAGCCCAGGAGATTGAGGCGGCCATCGCCGCCGGCTCCAGCGGCATCGCCATCTCGCTGGCCGACCCGGCTGGCGTCCAGTCGGCTGCTGAGGCCGTGGTGGCCGCGGGCATCCCGCTGTACACGCTCAACTCGGGTGTGAACAACTACAAGGCCCTTGGCGCGACCACCCACATCGGCCAAACCGAGACGGTGGCCGGTAACGGCGCCGGCGAGCGGTTCAATGCACTGGGCGCCACCCACGTGCTCTGCGCCCGCCAAGAGCAGACCAACGTCGCGCTCGAGGAGCGCTGCAATGGCTTGGCCGAAACCTTCAACGGCCAGGTGACCTCGGAGTTCGTCGGTCTCGACGCCACCCCCGATGAGCAGCAGAACACCATTGCCGCCATCCTCCAGGGTGATGAGAGCATCGACGGCGTGCTCGGCGTCGGTCCGAACCTGCCCCTGCGAGCCCTTACTGCCGGTGAGCAAGCCGGAAGGGATCTCATCATCGGCGGCTTCGACCTGTCCAGCGACCTCATCAATGAGATCGAGGCCGGCAATGTGGCCTTCACGGTCGACCAGCAGCAGTACCTCCAGGGCTATCTGCCGGTCATCTTGATGCACCTGCAAGCCACCAACCTGAACACCGCGGGCGGCGGCCTGCCCATCCTCACCGGTCCGGGCTTCGTCGACACTGCCAACGCGGCGGAGGTCAAGGCGCTGGTATCCCAGGGAACCCGCTAAACCCAAGAGCTGACCTGCGACACTGAGAGCGTCGCAGGCAAACGAAGGAGCGCTGCCCGGAGCATCCGGGCAGCGCTCCTTGCGTTTCATGTACAGTCGGAGCGATTCACATTCAACACCCATCGTCTAGGTAAAGAGGGGGGACTCTCGTGGCCGAAGCGACCACCACGAATGACTCTGCGGCGAGCCCATCGCCAGCTGAAGACGAGCGACTAGCGCACCGAGGTCCGGTCCAGCAGCTATTGACCAGACCCGAGATCGGAGCGCTCATCGGCGCCGTCGGGGTTTGGCTGCTGTTCTGGCTAGTGTCGGCACCGTTTGGAACCGCGGGAGGCACAGCCAACTACCTGGATGTGGCCGCCACCCTCGGTTTGATGGCGGTGCCGGTGGCCCTGCTGATGATCGGGGGAGAGTTCGACCTCTCCTCGGGCTCCATGACCGGCGCCACTGCGGTGATCGTGGTCCTGTTGAGCAGCGACACCGCCGAGTTGGGCGGTGCCGGGCTCAGCCTGCACCTCGCGGTGCCGCTCTCGCTGGCCTTTGCCTTGGCCATCGGCTGGTTCAACGGGACGCTGGTGGACAAGACCTCGCTGCCCAGCTTCATCGTCACCCTGGGCACGTTCTTCATCCTCATCGGGGCCAAGCTGGGCTTCACCAAGCTGTTCACCAACAAGGTGATCGCCGAGGGCCTCGACCGGTCGGGCGGCTACGAGTTCTGGGACAACATCTTCGGCGCCACCTGGGTTCGCAACGGCCACGTATGGGACAACCGAGACTGGGCCTGGAGCGGCATGCTGATCATCGGCGCGGTGGTTTTGGTCTTGGGCACCATGGAGTTGGCCTACGCCCGCCGGCAGCACCCCAACCGCGGCGGCTACCTGATTGCTGCGGTGGGGGCCGCAGTCGGGGCAATCGGCTACATCCTGCTCCACAGCCAAGACGGGAAGCCCTCCAACTGGGTCTTCGGGATCATCACCGGAGCGGGGGTGCTGGTGGCAGTGGCCGGCTGGTGCCTAGCCCGCTATGAGCCAGCCGAGCGAGCATCCAACCAGCAAGAGCGCAACCCGCGCATTGTCCAGTACTTCCTCGTAGGACTGGTAGGGATCGTGGGCGCCATTCTCATCGCCGCGGTCATGGACTCCAACAACGAAGGCCGCCTCGACTTCTTGACCGGCACTCCGGGCCGCACCGTGTTGGCCATCGGCATCGGCGCCACCGGCGTGTTGGCCGTTTTGGCCGCGTTGGGCCGGGTCAGCGTGGGGTACCCGGCTATCGGTGCGCTCATCGCCATCATCCCGGGAATCAGCTACATGATCACCGTGCAGGGCGCCAGAGCCATCCTCTTCGGTGGGCTGGGCATCGCCGGTGTGGTGGTGCTCAGCATTGCCGCCAGACGCCGCGGGCTGGCGGTGGTGTTCACGCTGCTCACCGCCGGAGCCGTCGTGGGGCTGGCCTTCTTCATCCAGTCGGAAGCCGATTCCCGCAAGCTGCGCGTGGAATTGTTCACCGCCCTGCTGTTGATCGCGCTCCTGCTGGCCGCATCGGCAGTCACCCGGTTGATCGCCGCCCGGCGCACCACTGCCCCGCCACCACCGATACACGGCCCGCTCGCTCGGCAAATCGGGACGGGGCTTGGGTTGCTTGCCGGGCTGTTGTCTCTCATATTCGAATTGGCCGACGGCGACGGAATTCTCTACAGCATCATCATGGCGGTGGCCAAGGGAGGCATCGTCGCCTTCGCGGTCTTTGCCGTGGCGACCCTCTACCGCACCCTGTTCACCTCCGACGAGAGCGTGGGCCGATCCCTGGTCTTCGTAGGCCTTGGCTCTGTGATGCTGGGCATTGCCGCCAAGCTGATGTTCATCACCAGTGAAGAACTGGCGAACACGCGGGCCGAGACCCGTTTCGGCGTCGGCGTGATGCTGTTCTTGCTGTTCGCAGTGGTGGGTGCCTGGGTGCTGGCCCGCACCCAGTTCGGCAACTGGATATTCGCGGTGGGAGGCAACAAAGAAGCCTCTCGCTCGGTGGGTGTGCCCGCGGCCCGCACCAAGACCACGCTGTTCATGCTGGTGTCGGCGTCGGCCTGGGTGACCGGCATGGTGATCGCCTTCCGACTCAACTCAGTGCAGGCCAACGTGGGCGACGGCAACGAGTTCCGCTACATCATCGTGGCGGTGGTCGGCGGCTGCCTGCTCACCGGCGGATACGGATCGGCCATCGGCGCGGCCATCGGCGCGGTGATCTGGGGCATGATCACCTCCGGTATCGGATTCGCCACCTGGAACAGCGACTGGCGCTTCCTGGTACTCGGCGCATTGCTGCTGGTGGCGGTGTTGGTGAACAACTACGTGCGCTCTCAAGCGGAGAAGGTCCGATGACTTTCTCCCGGCAGACGATTCGGACTACCAAGAACCTCAAGGAGGCCTGCTGATGGCTGAATTCCTCGAACTCAAGAACATCTCGAAGTTCTACGGGAACATCATCGCCCTGACCGGGGTAACCACCACAGTGAATCCGGGCGAGGTCACCTGTGTGCTCGGCGACAACGGTGCGGGCAAGTCCACTTTCATCAAGATCCTGGCCGGCGTCCACCAGCACGACGAGGGCACCCTCTTGATGGAAGGCGAGGAGGTGCGCTTCAACTCGCCCCGCGAGGCGCTGGGCCGAGGCATTGCCACCGTGTACCAGGACTTGGCCATGGTGCCGCTCATGTCGGTGTGGCGGAACTTCTTCCTCGGGGCGGAACCCAAGACCGGGATCTGGCCTTTCCGCCAGATCGACATTGAGGGGGCCAAGCGCATCGCCAAAGAGGAAATGGCGAAAATGGGCATCGACATCCGCGACGTGGAGCAGCCCGTGGGAACGCTGTCTGGCGGTGAGCGGCAGTCGGTGGCCATCGCCCGGGCCAGCTACTTCGGCGCCCGGGTGCTGATCCTCGACGAGCCCACCTCGGCGCTGGGCGTGAAGCAGTCAGGAGTCGTGCTGCGGCGCATCGTGGAGGCACGAGACCAGGGGCTCGCCGTGGTGTTCATCACCCACAACCCCAACCACGCCTACCCGGTGGGCGACCGCTTCGTGATCCTCAACCGGGGTCAGTCGATGGGCAACTGGGCCAAAGAAGGCCTGTCACAGGCCGAGCTCACTCAGCTCATGGCCGGCGGCGCCGAGCTCGAAGCTCTCCAGCACGAGTTGGCCCAAGCCGGTACGTAGTCGTCGCTTCTGGCCACCACTAACATCTCTGCGTGACTGCATCACGGGAGGCCGGGTTCGGCCCCGACCCAGCCGATCTCGAGGTGCTGACCATCGGGCGAGTCAGCGTCGACCTCTACCCCCAGCAAAGCGGTGTGCCGCTGAGCAAAGTCGAGTCGTTCGCCAAGTCGATCGGCGGCTCCCCCACCAACGTGGCCGTGGCCTCCGCCCGACTGGGTCGGCGGGCCGCAGTGGTGACCCGGGTGGGCGACGACGGCTTCGGCGAGTACATCCGGGCTGGGCTGGCCGACGAGTTCGGGGTGGACAATCGCTATGTGACCACCGACCCCGACCTCCGCACCGCACTGGCCTTCTGCGCCCTCGACCCCCCGACCGACCCGCCGCTGCTGTTCTACCGCGAGCCCCGCGGCCCGGAGATGAACCTGCTGCCCGACGACATCCCCGACATCGCCGCCACCGTTCCGGTGCTGTGGACGGCGGGATCGCGCTTCGCCCAGGAGCCGTCCCGCTCCACGGTGATGGAAGTGCTGAAGCAGCGGAACCGGCGACACCACACGGTGCTCGACCTCGACTACCGGCCCAGCTTCTGGTCGTCCCCCCAGGAGGCCAGCACCCACATCGGCCAGGCCATTGAGCTAGCCACCGTGGCAGTGGGCAACCGGACCGAGTGCGAGATCGCCATCGGCGCCGCCGATCCCCACACCGCTGCCGACCGGCTCTTGGAGCGGGGGGTGTCGCTGGCCATCGTGAAGCAGGGGGCCGACGGGGTGCTGGTGGCCAGCCCCGAGAGCCGGGCCGAGGTGCCCCCCGTGCCAGTGGAGGTGGTGTGCGGGCTGGGAGCGGGCGACGCCTTCGGGGGGTCGCTGGCCGACGGACTGCTGGCCGGCCTCGATCCGGTGGCGATTGTCACCCGGGCCAACGCGGCGGGGGCCATCGTGGCCGGTCGCCTGGCTTGCTCCCACGCCATGCCCACCCCCAAGGAGATCGACGAGATGTTGGGCCGAGGGCTGTGAACGCCAAGATGAGCCAGATCGACGACATGCCGGGCCGAGCATGACCGAACCCGAAGCCAAGATCCGCATCTGGATCGACCGCACTCCCCCATCTGAGGTGGTGATTCCTCCCGATGTGGAGTTGGTGGACGGCCCCGAGCACGCCGACGGCGTGGTGGTGGCCGGTGACCAGCCCTGGGGCGATGACGCCTGCCGCCGGCTGCCCAAACTCAAAGTGGTGGCCCGCTCGGGCATCGGCTACGACAATGTGGACATCGCCGCCTGCGCCGCCCACGGCGTGGCTGCCTGCAACGCCCCAGATGCCCCTACGGTTTCCACCGCCGAGCACGCTTTGGCGCTGATGTTGGCGGTTGCCAAGCAGCTCAAGGTCTCCGAGGGCAGCCTCACCAGCGGCTCACCGCGCGGCCCCCGCAAGCTCAAGAACGTGGGAGCCCAGGAATTGGATGGCCGCACGTTGGGGCTGGTGGGCTGCGGGCGGATCGGCAGCCGACTGGGGCACTATGCCGAGGCCCTCGGGATGACGGTACTGGTGTACGACCCCTATCTGGACGCCGCTCCGGTGGGTGATCTGGTGGACCTCAACCGGCTCTGGGCTGAGGCTGATGTGGTCTCGCTGCACGCCCCGGCCACCCCGGAGACCCGCCATATCGTCAACGCCACCTCGCTGGCCGCCATGCGCCCCGGCGTGATCATCGTCAACTGCGCTCGGGGGGCCTTGGTGGATCAGGAAGCTCTGCTCCCCGCCCTCGATTCCGGCCAGGTGGCCGGCGCGGGCTTGGATGTGACCGAACCCGAACCGCTGCCCCCTGATCATCCGCTGCTGGGCCGTGACAATGTGGTCGTCACCCCCCATGTGGCCTCGACCACCACGGTGGGCATCGTCCGGCTGATCGGCCAAGCACTGGAACAAGCCCTCATCTGGCTTCGAGGCGGCACCCCCCAGCATCTGCTCGACCCCTCCGCCGCCGACCCCGCCGTTGATCGCAGGAGAACTTCCCCATGACCACCCGGCGCCGCATCGGGATCGCCGTGGTCGGCTTCGGGTGGATGGGCCAGGCCCACGCCCGCTCCTACCTGCGACTGCCCACGCTGTTCGAGGATCGGGCCTACGACCCTGAACTGGTGATCTGCGCCGATACCGTCGAAGCCCTCCGCCACGCGGCCACCCGCGACTTCGGCTTCCGGGAGGCGGCGGACGACTGGCGCCCTGCCATAGAGCACCCCGACATCGACGTGGTTGTCGTCTGCGCTCCCAACATGCTGCACGAGGCCTTGGTCACCGCGGCCGCCGAGGCTGGAAAGCACGTCTTCTGCGAGAAGCCAGTGGGAGGCACCCCCGACCAAACCGCCCGAGCCGAAAAGGCCTGCCGTGCGGCCGGGGTCATCACCGGAGTGGGCTACAACTACCGCTTCGCCCCCCTGGTGCTCTACGCCCAACGGCTCATCGCCGACGGCGAGCTGGGCCAGATCACCAACTACCGAGGCCGCTTCTTCTCCATGTACGGGGCCGACCCCCTGGGCCTGCTCTCGTGGCGCTTTCTGATCGACCAGGCCGGCCACGGCGCCACCACCGACATCTTGAGCCACGCGGTGGACCTGGCCATGATGCTCAACGGCCCCATCGCCAGGGTGGTGGGCACCGGGGAGACGTTCATCAAGGAGCGCCCGCTGCCGTCGGGGACCGGAACCCACTACGACCGGGGCCGCTCCGACGACCCCACCGGCGCGGTCACCAACGAGGACTACTTCGGCGCGCTGGCCGTGTTCGCCAACGGCAGCCACGGCATCTTCGAGGCCAGCCGGGCCATCGTCGGCCCCCAGAGCCAGATGGCCTTCGACGTCTACGGCACCGAGGGCGCGCTGAGCTGGAACCACGAGACCCTCAACGAGCTCAAGCTGTTCCGGGCTTCCGACCCCCAGCAGGGCTACACCACCGTGCGGGCCGGCGAGCGCCATCCCTATCAGCGGGCCTTCGTCCCCGGCGACGCCAACTCCATCGGCTTCGAGGACATGGTGGCCATCGAAGACCACGAATTCCTCACCGCGGTGGCCGAGGGCCGGCCCCACAGTGCGGACATGGCGCAGGCCCTGGCCTGCGTAAGCGTGCAAGCCGCCATGCTCAAGAGCTGGGACACCGGCGCCTGGGAAGATGTGGTATCGCTGAGGATCGACTGAGGCAACGCCCGCCAGAGGACCATTAGAGGAGGAGCGCCACCATGGAAACCGTCCGCACCACCACCTCCGGGGCCATCGTGCGCTACCTGGCCGCCCAGCGCATCGAGGTGGACGGCCACACCGTGCCGCTGTTCGCCGGGGTGTTCGCCATCTTCGGCCACGGCAACGTCACCTGCCTGGGCCACGAACTGGAGCAGGCCGGTGAGGCCCTTCCCACCTGGCGGGGCCAAAACGAGCAGGGTATGGCCCTGGCCGCGGTGGCCTACGCCAAGGCCAATCGCCGCCGCCGCATCATGGCCGCCACCAGCTCCATCGGCCCCGGCGCCACCAACATGGTCACCGCCGCAGCGGTGGCCATGGCCAACCGGATGCCGCTGCTGCTGCTGGCCGGCGACACCTTCAACAGCCGCATCCCCGACCCCGTTCTCCAACAGGTGGAGCACTTCGACAACCCGTCGGTCACCGTCAACGACGCCTTTCGCCCGGTGGTCCGCTACTGGGACCGCATCACCACGCCCGAGCAGGTGGTCCACTCCCTGCCCAACGCCCTCGCCACCATGCTCGACCCCGGCGACTGCGGCCCGGCGTTCATAAGCCTTCCCCAAGACGTCCAGGGGGATGCCTACGATTTCCCGGCCCGCTTCTTCACCGAAACCGTCCACGACATCCGCCGCCCTCGCCCCGATACCCGCGAGCTGCGCCGAGCTGCGACCGCGCTGGCCGCCGCTGAACGGCCGCTGATCGTGGCCGGCGGCGGGGTCCACTGGTCGCTGGCCGAAGACAATCTGCGGGCCTTCGCCGAGACCCACAACATCCCGGTGGTGGAGACCGTGGCCGGGCGCACTTCACTGGTGGCCGACCATCCGCTCAACTGCGGCCCCATCGGGGTCACCGGCTGCACGTCGGCCAACGCCATGGCCGCTGAGGCCGACGTGGTGCTGGCGGTGGGGACCCGCCTGGGCGACTTCGTCACCGGATCGTGGACGGTGTTCGGCGGGGGCGACGACGTGCAGATCATCGGCCTCAACGCCGCCCGCTTCGACGCGACCAAGCACCGCTCGCTGCCGCTGGTGGCCGACGCCCGCGAAGGGCTGAGCGAGCTGGGGGCTGCGATGGGCGATTACCGGGCCGCCGAGGAGTGGTCTGACCGGGCCTCGTCGGAGACCTCCCAGTACCACGCCTACATCGACAAGATCGCCGCCCCCGAGGTGGTGACCGCGGCCGGTCGATCCGCCGACAGCGACGATAACCTCCAGGCCGATCTGCCCACCTACGCCCAGGTGGTGGGAGTGGTGGACCGGGCCGCCGATGAGTCCACCTACGTGCTGGCTGCCGCCGGGGGCTTCCCCGGCGAGCTGGTGAACGGGTGGCGGGGCCAATCCGTCCACTCCTTCGACTGCGAGTACGGCTACTCCTGCATGGGCTATGAGATCTCCGGCGGGTGGGGGGCCAAGATGGCCCTGCCCGACCGCGAGGTGGTGGTGCTGGTGGGCGACGGCTCCTACCTGATGATGAACAGCGACCTCTACAGCACGGTGCTCACCGCCCACAAGCTCATCGTGATCGTGTGCGACAACGGCGGCTACGCGGTGATCAACCGCTTGCAACTGGCTCAGGGCGGGGTGCCGTTCAACAACCTCTTCGCCGATTCCCGGGTGCAGCAGGTGACCGCGGTGGACTTCGCGGCCCACGCTGCGTCGATGGGCTGCGAAGCCGAGACGGTGACCACCATCGCCGAACTCGAGGCTGCCTTCCAGCGGGCTCGAGCCGCCGACCGCACTTATGTGATCGCCCTCAACACCCACGCCTATCGCTGGACCGAGGGTGGGTCGTTCTGGGAGGTGGGTGTGCCCGAGGTGAGCACCAGCGCCGATGTGCTGGCCGCGCGGGCGGCCATGGACTCCGGCAAAGCTGACCAGCGGGTGGGGTGGTAAGCCGATGAACATCATGGCCCCAACCGGCCCAATGCGGCGGGCCCGGCGATGGCCGTAGCAGCACGCGACTACCGTGTCGGGGGCCCCGAGGCCGAGCGGGCCGCGGCGGCCGGGCTGGTGGAGGCCCAGTGGTTCCGCCCGCCCCTCGACCCCGAGCGCCTGCGCCAGCTCCAAGTGAGGGGCAACGCCCGGGCGGCCATCGACACCGCGGCCTGGCTGGCCCTGCTCGCCGGGTTCGGATACCTGGCCTTCCTCTCGCTGGGCACCTGGTGGGCCGTTCCCGCCTTCGCCGCCTACGGCGCCCTCTACGGCGGCGCGGGCGACTCCCGCTGGCATGAGTGCGGCCACGGCACCGCCTTCAAAGCCAAGTGGCTCAACGATGCGGTGTACTACCTGGCCTCGTTCATGCTGTTGCGCCAGCCCACCCTGTGGCGGTGGTCGCACGTCCGCCACCACACCGACACCATCGTGGTGGGCCGCGACGCCGAGATCATCTTCCCCCGCCCCTCGGGACCCGTCTCCATCGCACTGGTGTTTCTGCCCCTGGTGAACGTGCCCAAGATGGTGGCCCGCACCGCCCGCCACGCCGTCGGGCGCATCGACGACCAGGCCCGTTCCTTCATTCCCGCCGACGAGCTCGGAAAGCTCAAGTGGGAGTCCCGGGCCTACATCGCCATACTGGGCGGGGTCACCGCCTGGTCAATCGCCATCTGGTCCATCGTGCCGCTGCTCTACGTGGGCCTGCCCACCGTGTACGGGGCCTGGCTCATGGCCTTCTTCGCGCTCACCCAGCACGCCGGACTCCAAGAGGACGTGCTCGACCACCGCCTCAACACCCGCACGGTGTACATGAACCCGGTGCTGCGGTTCTTGTACTCCAACATGAACTACCACGTGGAGCACCACATCTTCCCCACCGTGCCCTACTACGCCCTCCCTGCCCTCCACCGGGAGCTACGCGGCTATCTGGCCCCGCCGTCGCCCGGCACCTGGTCGGCGTACCGGGACATCTTCTCCACCATGCACCGCCAGTGGCGCGATCCCACCTACGACAAGGCCCGCCATGATGTGCCCGCGGTGGCCGAGGCCGCCCGTTCCTTCGTCAACACCGGCCACACCGTGTGGGCCGGCGACCGCCACGACGGATTGTTCGACCTCGGCCCGGCCAATGCACTGGCCCCCGGATCGGCTCGCCAAGTCGATGTCGGGGACGAGGCCTACGCCCTCTTCCGACTGGACGACGGCACCCTGGTGTGTACCGAGGGGCTGTGTACCCACGGCCAGGCCTATTTAGCTGAGGGCGTCGTGATCGACTGCCTGGTGGAGTGCCCCAAGCACAACGGGCGCTTCGACCTCCGCACCGGCGAGGCGGTTCGGTATCCGGCCACCGACCCCTTAGCCTTGTACCCCGTGGAGATACGCAACGGCCGGGTGGTCTCGAGCCTGCAAGCCGAACGTGACGAGGCCGGATCGTGAGCCCGGTTCGCATCGGCGTATTGGGCTGCGGGCGGATCGGGCGCATGCACGCCGAGCTGATCGCCCGGCAGGTGCCCAACGCCGAGGTCACCGCCGTCTACGACGTGGTCGCCGACGCCGCAGCCGCCCTGGCCCAGGAACTTGGCACACGCCACGCCGCTGCTCCCGATGAAATCCTGGAAGCCGACGACGTGGACGCCGTGGCCATCTGCTCGTCCACCCACACCCACATCGACCTGCTGGTCGCCGCCGCCGACACCGGCAAGGCCGCCTTCGTGGAGAAGCCGCTGGCCCTGAACCTGGCCGACGTTGACCGCGGCATCGCCGCCGCCGAGACCGCCGGTATCCCGGTGCAGGTGGGATTCAACCGCCGCTTCGATCCCAGCCACCGCTACGTGCGCGACCGGGTGGCCTCCGGCGAGATCGGCGACGTCCATCTGGTGCGGGTCTCCAGCCGCGATCCCGAGCCCCCGCCGCTGATGTATTTGGACGAGTCGGGCGGCATCTTCTGCGACATGACCATCCACGATTTCGACATGATCCGCTTCATCACCGGCAGCGAGGTCACCGAGGTGTACGCCACCGGCGCGGTGCTGGTGGACGAGGCCATCGGCGAGGTGGGCGACCTCGACACCGTGGTCATCGTCTGCCACCACGAGAACGGGGCCATCAGCACCATCGACAACAGCCGCCAAGCGGTGTACGGCTACGACCAGCGGGTGGAGGCGTTCGGCTCGGCGGGGATGGCCGCCTCCGAGAACCCGCTGGTGGCCACGGCGATCACCCGCACCGCGGAGGGATCACACGGGCCGACCCTGCCCTACTTCTTCTTGGAGCGCTACATCCCCTCGTATCTGGCCGGATGGGAGGCGTTCACCGCCATGATGGAGGGCGCCCCGTCGCCGGTCACCCTGGCCGACGGTCGGGCCCCCCTGGTGATCGGTCTGTCTGCCTGGCGCTCGGTGCGCGAGCACCGCCCCGTTCGGATCGACGAGATCGGCTGAGTGATGCGGGCCTACGTCACCGGGGGCACCGGCTTCATCGGCGCCAACATCGTCAAGGTGTTCGCCGAGCGCCACGGCGCGGTCGTCCACTGCCCGGTCCACTCCTTCGTCCCCGACAACCCCCAGGGCTACACCACCGAGCCGCTCGACCTGCTCCACGCCGAGGCCGTGGCGGCCAGCGTGGCCCGGTTCGATCCCGATGTGATCGTCCACTCCATGATCCTCAACGACCTCCACGGCATCTACAACCAGCGGGAGCTGGCCTGGCGCAGCTACGTGGACGCCACCCTCACCTTGGCCGAGGCGGCCAACCAGGCCGGGGCCAAACTCATCACCGTGTCCACCGACTGGGTGTTCGACGGCACCCAGGCCGGGGCCGATGAGCACACCCCGCCCAACCCGGTGAACTACTACGGCGTGCTCAAGGCCCTCAGCGAGCAGGCCACCCTGCTGCGAGCCGACCAGGGCGCGGTGGCCCGAGTATCAGCGGTGAACGGGGTCCACTGGGCTCGCGACGAGATGCCCCGGGGCCAAGACCCCGGCTTCGGCTACTTCGTCACCTCGGTGCTTAATGCGGTGTCGCAGGGCCAGCCGTTCGGGGTGTGGGAGAGCGACGACATCAACATGACGGCCACGTCCAGCCTGGCCAGCGAGTGCGCCGAGGCCATGTGGCTGATCGCCGCCAACCCCGATGCCGAGGGCGTCTTTCATTGCTGTGGGGCTGAGCCGGTCGGGCGTATGGAGCTGGCCCGAACCGCCTGCGAGGTGTTCGGCTGCGATCCATCGCTGCTCCGGTCGGTGCCGCCCGACCCGGAGATGATGGCCTCGCTGGCCGGGGCCCGCATCCCCTACGACAGCTCGATCCAGCCTGTCCGCACCGCCGAGGTGCTGGGCTATGAGCCGCTGGGCACCCGAGCGCTGCTGGAGCGGTTCAAGCAGGAGATGGATACCGGCGATCTTGTCCCCGTGACCTCAGGAGGCTGACCATGGCCACTGCACCCGCATCCGGCCCCATCCGACCCCAACCGGGGCCGGGGAGGGTCCTCGACGTCACCCCCGAGTCGGCCGGATGGGACAACGTGGCCTTCTCGGTGGTGGAGCTCACACCGTCTGATCCGTGGTCGGGCGCTGAGTCCGCCCGAGAGACCGCCATCGTCCCCCTCTCGGGCTCGGGCCGGGTGCAAGCCGACGGCATCGACACCGCCATCAGCCGCACATCGGTGTTCGAGGAGCTGGGCCGCATCGTCTACCTCCCGCCGGGCACGCCCTATGAGATCACCACCGAGGGCTCGCTGACCGCCGCGGTGGGCTCGGCGCCGGCCGAGGGCCGCTACCCGGCCCGGGTCTTCGAGCCGTCGGAGATGAAGGTGGAGATCCGCGGCGGCGGCCAGGCCTACCGCCAAGTAGTCCACTCCCTGGCCCACCCGCTGCCCGCCGAGAAGCTCATCCTCTATGAGGTGTTCGTCCCCCGGGGCACTTGGTCGGGCTGGCCGCCCCACTGCCACGACGGACGCGACGGCTCCCCCTATCTGGAAGAGGTCTACTACTTCCGCCTGGACCGCACCGAGGGCTATTGCATGCACCGGAACTGGCGCACCGAGGAGGGCTTCGACGAGGCGGTGGTGGCCCGCGACGGCGACGCGGTGCTGGTGCCCAAGGGCTACCACACGTCGGTGGCCTGTCCCAGCGCCAACATGTATTTCCTTAACTATCTGGCTGGCGAGCTTATTGGCGACGAGCGCCGCACGCCCCCCTGCTTCGCCGCCGAGCACACCTGGATCGAAGCCGACTGGGGTGCCGGCGCCTGGACCCTGCCGGTGGCCGGCGCGGTGCCGTCGGCCTGACATGGGCATCGCTCACATGGGCCTTGCCGATAGGCGACCCGCCAAATGAGCATCGCCGACCTCACCGACAACAGGCGGTTCGCGGTGCTGGCCATCGACCACCGCGACTCGCTGCGCGCCGTGCTCGCCCCCGACGACCCCAATTCGGTGACCGACCACGACATCATCGCCCTCAAGCGCGACCTGGTAGCCGGGCTGGCCGCCAACTGTACCGGGGTGATGCTGGAGCCCGAGTACTCCATCCCCCACCTGCTCGACGGCACCCTGCCCCCCGGCGTGGGCTTCACCGCCGCCCTCGAGGCCCAGGGCTACATGGCCGACCCCGAAGCCGCCCCCGTCGCCCTCCTCGACGGCTGGTCGCCGCAAGCCGCCGCAAACAGCGGCGCCGCCGCCGCCAAACTCCTCGTCCTCTACCGGCCCGACCGCCCCCACGCCGCCGCCCAAGAACAGGCCACCGAGACGATCCTGGCCGAGTGCCGCCGCGTCGGCATCCCCCTGCTAGTAGAGCCCCTCTTCTACGCCCTCGACGACCCCTCGCTCCGCCCCCAGATCGTGCTCGAAACCGTGGACCGCTTCGCCCCCATGGGATTCGACGTGTTGAAGCTGCCCTTCCCCGTCGACCCCCACCACAACCCCGACCAAAAAACCTGGGCCGCCGCCTGCGCCGAGATCACCGCCCGCTGCGACATGCCCTGGACCCTGCTATCAGGCGGCGGCGACTTCGAGAGCTACCACGCCCAACTGGAGGTGGCGATGGCCTCCGGCTGCGCCGGCTTCACCGTCGGCCGCGCCCTCTGGGGCGAAGCCGCAATCGCCCCACCCCCCGACCGCCCCGCCATCATCACCGACCTAATCACCCCCCGCCTCGCCTCGCTGCGAGAGTTGGTGGACTAAGCAGGTACAGGGGTCGGCTCGTCTGAATCGGCTTGAGATGGTGATTCCGAAGGCGATGGATGCACGAGGCTCACGGTGCGTCCGCCAAAACTGATCTCGATATGGAGTGTTCCTCCCAACGCGGACGTGAACTTGCACAGCGTGGACAACTTGGGATCAACCGACCGCTCGAGCCGGGAGACCCCGCCCTGAGTGATGCCGAGCTTCCGGGCTAGGTCAACCTGGTTGATCCCAAGCTCGCTGCGCAGCTCTGCCAGTTGGCAGGCGAAGATCTTCGCCTCCACCTCCTGCTTGTAGGCCTCCGCCCGGGCGCTGCGCACCGGATCAGCATCGATAGGAGCGGCAAGTTCGTCAAGGTGCTCGTCACAAAGATCGTCGGCCTTGGGAATCGCCCCCTTGTACCACATGCTCCATCGGCCGCGCTTCACGCCGAGAGCAGCTCGGAGCTGATCTTGGCCCTTGTGCGAAAGGGCGTACCACCAAATCTCGAACTCGTGGGTGACCTCGATCCTCCACGCACAGGGATGCTGTCTACAAGTAATATGAGCCACTAACAGTATTTTCTCGTGAAGCTGAAATCCGAATTCTGGTGTCCGCGATGCTTCCCAGTCCGAGACCCAAGAGGCCTCCGCGAAAAAGGCCGGTAGTAACTGTCACTTGGTCCGGGTATCATCACCAAACTTACAAGGGAGTTGTTACATGGAAGTTATTCGGCCTTCGACCAGGCTCCGGCTGAGAGTGGCCTGATGGGGTGGAACCACGCCGCAGGCGTAGACCCGCTCGGACCAGTTTTCATCTCGTATCGCCAGAGCGACGGGATGGAGATTGCCACGGACCTAGCTTGGGCACTTCGAGCTGCTGGGATACCCGTCTGGCACGACCAAACCGACCTCCCTCCCGGGGATACCAAACTACGGCTCCAAGAGGCACTGGCCTCTGGCCTCTCAGGGGCAGTTCTTCTCATCACCCCTGAGGTCGAAAACTCTGAAGTGATCCGCGACATCGAATTGCCCCACCTCCTAGGGCTCGAAAACAATCAGGCCTTCACGTTTGCGATCGGATTACTAGTTGAGAAACAAGACGGTGCCGGCGTGCTCGACTACTCGGCTGCTGATCGACTCCTCAAACAGGAGCCTGGAACCCTAGAGCGGCTCAACCAGCAGAAGGCAGTGGGCGCCGAAGACAGAGCCGCACTAGCCATTTCGCTAAGCCGCCGTCGAATGACTCAGCTGCGAACCTCAGTCACGAACGCGGGCGGAATGCTTGTGCTGGACATTCAGACCCGTGTTCCACCTTCAGCTGCACAGTTTGATGGCGACCTCGTGCTCCGTTTGCGACCTCCTGTCGCTGGGGAGCGTCGCCCCCACGCTGGTGGATTAGAGGACCTCAGGCTCTTTCTTGGCCAGCTGCCAGAATTGCTGACGATCGCCGGTGCCGATGCCATTCGGGTTCGCGGTGGTGCCCATCTGTCAGTCGCCTGCGCCCTGGGAGCGGCCATCCCTACCACTCTCATTGGAAGAGTTAAGGTGGTCGACACCCAGGGCGCTACCTGGACATTGACCGGACAGGCTCCGACACCGGGCTGCGGAAAGCTGCTCGAATTCGTGTCACTTTCCTCGAGCGAGCATGAACACGGGCCAGTGCTCGTCTACGTCGACCTTCTGCCACAGCGAAGTGACGCGGCGTTCGAAGGCTTGGTCGAATCGAGCGCCGCGACCTACGCGGGAATTGCCCACCTACGGTCCCAAAGCGCAGACCTTCTCGACTCTGACCAGGCCTCGGCCATCGTCGGAGAAATTACTGACGGCATCCGGTCCCTTGCGAACTCGCACAAGACGACCGAGGTGCATCTACTCCTGCGCTGCCCCTACCCGATCGCTGTGCTCCTTGGCCGAACCTTGAACACCCTCACAGTTCACCTCTACGAGTGGGAAGACTCCCCCACCGGCAGTTCAACCACCGGTCCTCGATACGTGCCCAGCATGGTGCTGCGCTCGGGGTCTGGAGGATCACCAATCCATGCGATCACGGCACCACCGCCCGAACGCAGCCCCTGAAAGGAACCACAATGGCCATACTGCGTCCCCAATTTGAAGGCGCTCTAAGCAGAATCGAGGTGAACGGCGAAAAACGCCAGCGAGCGATTGACGCGCACACCGAAATCCAGGAACTGCTCTCAGCGGACGAGTACTTGCAAGCTTGGGGCATCAACACATGCCTCATCGGGTCGTATAGCCGACACACGGCCATCTACCCCGGCAAGGACGTCGACGTGTTTGCTCGCCTGAGCGCCCTCGATACCTCAGCTAACCCTGGCAACGTATATGGCCGCGTTGAGACAGTGCTGGTTGAGCAATACGGCCGCGTTGAGAATGGAGGCAGAGTCACTTCGCAGGCACGCAGCGTCAAAGTCGACTTCCCGGATTCCAATGACCATAACGCTGCATTCGCAGTAGACGCAGTTCCGGCCGTTCGCAACGGTGAACGATGGGCGATCCCAACCAAGGATCAATACCTATGGGTACCAAGTGCGGAAGGCTGGGTCACTACTGACCCTGAACGGTTCGGACAGCTATCCAGCGACCTAAGCACAGCAGATTGGAGTCCAACTGTCAGCGGTCAGGATGCCTACAAGCCCGTCGTGAAGCTGGTTCGACAGGCACGTCGCAACCATCTCGGTGACCGGCGGCCTGGCGGCTTGTACGTTGAGTTCGCCACCTACGATGTCTGGAGTTCGGGCGTCGTCACTGGCGAAGAATGGGACCACCTGTTCGCCGCAACGCTCCGTAAGTTGGCCAACCGATTCCAGCGAGCCCCATATGAGCCACTGATCGATCCCGGACTAGGGACACCGGTCGAACCGGCCTTGGATGCCAACGATTGGTTCAACGCCAGCAACGTCTTCGAGAGGCTAGCGAATCTAGCCGAGGACGCCTTGAGCACCGAGAAGTGCAGAGCGGCAGTCAAGTGGAGGGAGATTCTCGGGGAGAACGACCGAGGTCAAGTCTTTCCTCTCCCACCGGGCTGTGACGCAAACGGCTTCCCGCTCAGCGCGGTGGGCGGAGCCTCCATCATCCGCCCAAAGGAAGCCGCACGATTCGGGTGAACAGTCCTCAGCCAGTTGACGCTTTCGACCAGGCATCCCTCGAAGCATTCACCTCCGAGTTGGTCGCTGCCGGGTTCGAACCGGTCCCTGAGACGTTGCGGCGAGAATGGACAGGCCCAATTCATCATGCCCTCGCGCCGCTCACCGACGCTGACCGGATGCGAATCCTCATCCGGGACGGGTGGCCTGTGACGTTTCCCTACCTCTTTGCTGATGGGCTGCACACCAATCACTTGACTTCCGACGGATACGTGTGCCTCTGGCACGAGGGTGACGGGTCACAGGACTGGGTGATGTTGCAAGGCTTCTTCGATCGGCTCGCTCAATGGAGCCATGACGCTCAACACGGTTGGGACCCCGCAGGTCTCGCCCGCGATGCTCAACTCAACTTTGGAAGGAAACTTCCCGTAGTCGCAACATTCGATCTCGAAGAATTACAGATCGGTGGACCAGGAAGCTGGGGTTCATTCCATGGGGAGAAGCTGCATGAGGGTCACGTCAACCTTCGACCCCGTTCTGGGTCCCAAAGTCAGCATCTCAGCGGACTCTGGTTTCGTACAGGGCTACTCGACGTGCCGCCGCGAGATATGTCTGAACTGCAACAGTCCCTAAATCGTAGCCAGAAACGTGGACTCTCAGACAAGCTTGCTTCTCGCCGACAGGACAACGCGTTGGAACCTAGCGGATCGGTAGACCTGATCCTGCTGTGCTGGGATCGCGACAATGCTCCACTTGTACTTGTGCTAGCTCTCGAAGGCATCGGCGATGACATTGACGCACTCGCCTTACTGCCAGGCCCAACAGATAGAGATTCTCTTTTGCTGCGGGCCGGGCCTGACGCCAATTTGCTCCAAGACAAAACGGTCATTGCCTTTGGCGCTGGAGCCTTAGGGGGGCATGTGGCCTTGGCTCTGGCCGAAAGTGGGGTCACCCGGCTCTTGCTATCTGACGGTGACCTGCTCCTGCCAGAGAATGCAGTACGACATGTAGTTGGTCACCAAGGCAGTGGAGTACCTAAATCGTTGGCTCTCAAGGTTGCCATCAGCGAACACGCGCCTTGGACTGATACAGATCCTTTGCCGTCGGTCCCGCTGACTCCTAATGCCCTAGGCTCCGCCATTGCCGAAGCCGATTTGGTTGTGGACTCCACCGGTAACGAAGCGTTGACCCGAGCCATTTCACTTAGCGCGGCGGCCCACGCCAAGACAATCGTGTCCGGCGCACTGTATCGAGGTGGAGCCGTTGCCCGCGTTCAACGCCAAGGAGCGCCCGGAGACACGCCGATTCTTGAACGCAGGCCAGAACGCGGCTACGAGTTGATTCCCCCAGGGAATGACGACGACATGATCCAATCCGCTATCGGATGCTCGGGTCCTGTACACAATGCTCCACCAGCCATCGTCTTGGCCACAGCTGCCCTCATAGCCGAAGCAGCGATAGACGTGCTGTCGAAGCGGCTCCTTCTACCCGATGAGATAGTTCACGTCCACCGCCCCCTCGCTGGTGAGCCACCGTTCGACAAGATCGGACGATTGCGGTGAATGGTGTACGAGCAACAAGATCCAACCCATCACATTTTCGACTTCAAAACTCCTGACAGACCAGCTCTTGGACCACATGACCATCGCAAACACGAACACCCCGCCAGGAAACGCCACTGCCAGGGAAAACGCGCTACCTGTAGCTACATCCAAGGTGGAGTTGATTGCGGCGCAGGGAAGATCAAAAGAGGCGGAGGTGGACATCCTCCAGTTGAGGGAATGCTTGGCCAGTGTCTAGGGCTCGAAGTGCCTCTCTGATGTTACGGCCTAGCCGTTCGGCAAATTTGACGGGGACGGCGTTACCGATCTGAAGATGCACGTCACGTTTGTTACCGCCGACGAACTCCCAAGAGTCTGGGAAGGTCTGGAGACGGGCATATTCCCGGTGAGTGAGCGACCGGAGGCGGTCGGCCTGGACACGCCACAAGGTGACATCAGTGTTTGGGTTGCGGACGAACTTTGCATCGCTGCTTCGATCCCTGGGCTCACGACGAGCAGAGACGTGCCCGTGGGCAAGGCCCCATACCGTCGCGGTATCTACTGCTGGGAAAGAGCGATCCCAATCTCGAATCGGGTTCCCATCAGAAGCGGTCCGCGAAAACCGCACAACACTTATTGGCGCATCCCGGCCGGGGTCAATTCCTCGATCAACGTGCACCTGCGACTTGAATCCCCATGAGGGATCGTGATTGGGCAACGAGGTCTTGTCGTCGTGAGCGAGATCCCATAGCCATGGGCGGATTGGCTCATAGCCTGACGAGGCCGGAAGGTGCCACTTGTCAGGTGCCCCGTCTTGAAATGCCACGAACACGAACCGGCGGCGAGTTTGCGGGACGCCGTGCCGGTCCATCTTGAACACGTCCCAAGCGATATGCCCGTATCCGGCCTCGGCCAGCGAAAAAGCGATCTCCTTGATGAATGGCCGTCCGGTGTCGGGATGCAGCATCGTGCGCAGGTTCAACACGTTCTCGATAATGACAACGCGAGGACGTACCTGTTGGGCAACGCGGCACACCTCACGGAACAACCCGTTCCTATCGTCCGCTGCCTGGCGGTTCCCGCCGAGGCTGAACCCTTGGCATGGCGGTCCAGCTAGTAGCACATCCGGGGTGCCAGGCAAACCATCGGGCGTCCATTCCCGCACATCAGCCTCGACTGGGTTCCACTCAGGTCGGTTCTTGCGGAGCGTGTCAACAGCGTTCGGGTCATGATCCACAGCAGCCACGGTGGTGAAGCCGGCGGCCTCGAATCCAAGGTCGAGCCCCCCCGCACCGGAAAACATGCTAAGCGCGGTCAAATCACCCACGAGTCCACTCTAGGCACTAGGAGTGACACTATTGCTCATGGTCACCTCGGCACCCAGACCCTCAGGCCGGGCAATCCGCCAGGCCCGGAAGCGGTGCTGTCGTCCAGCCGTTGGGTTCTTGCGATATGTGGCACTCAACTGGTTTGTGGCGAAGTCAAACGAATAGCCGGTCATCACGTCTTCGACCTCAACCCGAGTGACCTCGCCGACCTGCACAAAGCCGCTACCTGGATCATCCCCAGCGGGCAGTAGGAGCGTGCGAGTACCCTCGACCCCTTCAAGCAGGGCTACCGGGGTCGGCATCACATACATCTTGCGGTCGCGGAGCAAGATGTCGCCATAGCTGCCGAACCCCCGGGTGCTTGTGTTCTTATGCTCGTAAGCGTCATCGGCATTAAGGAAGGAACCAGGGACAATGACAAGGTCCACAACTGGAAAGGTGTTGCCCTCTGGGGACGCCGGGTACCTGCCGAATGCGTAGTAAATCGTCCGCCCATTGTGTGTCGGGCGGGCGACCTGGCTATTTCCATCGAACGAAGCATCACGACCCGGTGTGGCCAGACCCTTCACTTCGATGCCTTCGGGGGTGTTCACCAACGTCAAATCTGGGTAGCTGTTCCGACCGGGATCGTCGTGATTGATGTCAGCCTCGTCGAGACGAGCCTGGACCCAACGCTGAAAGTGAAACTCCTTGTCGTCGCGTCCCTCACGAATTATCAGCTCACCACGAACAATGGCAGCATCCATCGACCGAAAAGCAGTAGGGATCAGCGAAGACACTTTGCGATTTTTGCATCCCCAGCCATAAAGCACGAGGATCCCATGGCTTCAAGGAGCGGATAGACCGAGCAAGTCATCAGGTTGAACCCCGCGAGTAGGCCAAGATCCACCCAGCTCAAGCCGCGAAAGCGCCGCCGGCGACGAGATCGCCCTGGTAGAAGACCACGGCTTGGCCGGGGGCTACGCGACGTTGGGGCTCTTCCCAGTCAACTCTGCCCGCCTGGTCTACTACTCCGACCGCGGGGGTGCCGTGGGCGCTCACTTGGATGTCTACTGGACCGCCGACTGGTTCATCGGCCCACTGGATGGCGGTCACGGGTTGGGTCTCGGTGTAGAGGTCTTCGCGGCGGCCGACGGTCACCCGGCTAGCGGCGATGTCTACGTCGGTCACATAGCGGGGCTCGTCGGTGCCGCCGAGGTTGAGGCCTCGGCGCTGGCCGATGGTGACTGCCCGCACCGACTCGACCGAACTCAGCACGGTGCCGTCGGCGTCCACTACGGTGCCGGGCGAATCGCCCAGGCGTCGAGACAGGAACCCCCGTCGGCCCCCAGACCGGTTGGCGATGAAGCACACGTCTTGGCTGTCGGGCTTGGCCGCGGTCCGCAGGCCCAGATCGGCAGCCCGCTCCCGGACCTCGGCCTTGGTCATGTGGCCGATGGGCAACAGCAGCCGAGCCATCTGCTCTTGACCCAGCATGTAGAGCACATAGGACTGGTCCTTGGCTGTGTCCACGCCCCGCTGCACCCGGAACCCGTCACCGGTCGTTTCGAGACGGGCGTGATGGCCGGTGGCCACCGCGTCGAAGCCCAGCGCCTCAGCCCGCACCATCAGCTTGTCGAACTTGATGTGGCGGTTGCACTCGATACAGGGGTTGGGCGTCAACCCGACGGCGTGGTCGTTCACATACGGGGCCACCACCCGCTCATCGAAGGCATCGCCGAAGTTGAACACATGATGCTCCACCCCCAGGAGGTCGGCCACCCGGCGGGCGTCCTCCACATCCGACACCGAGCAGCAGCCGGTGTCGGACTCCCCTCCCCACAGCTTCAGAGTCACTCCCACCACCTCGTGACCCTGCTCGGCCAGCAGGGCGGCAGCCACCGAGGAGTCCACGCCTCCCGACATCGCGGCCAAAACCCGCATCGCTCGACCCTTCCCCTAACCGGTGCCGTAATCCCGGAGGCGGGCCACCGCGCCGGGGATCACTGCCAAGGCCCGGTCGATGTCGGTTTCGGTGGTCTCATAACCCAGGGACAGCCGCAGCGATCCCCCGGCCAGCATCCGGTCGTAGCCCATAGCGGCCAGCACGTGCGACGGATCCTGCGCCCCACTCGAGCACGACGACGCCGCGGAGGCATACACCCCGGCATCCTCCAGCAGAAACAGCAGCGCCTCCGACTCGATGCCCTCAAAGCACAGATGGGCCGAACCGGCTACCTTGCCCGACCGCTCCCCCGTCTCGACCACATCCGGCACCGCGCCCTGCACACCGTCCACCAGCAGGTCTCGCAAACCGGCCAGCCGTACCACCTGCTCGGCCCGGCTCTTCAGCACTACTTCAGCGGCTGCGGCCATCCCGGTGATGCCCGCGGCGTTGTGGGTGCCCGAGCGCAGTCCCCGCTCCTGGCCCCCGCCCAACAGCAGGGGCGACAGCTCCACCCCGTCGCGCACCACCAGCGCCCCCACCCCCTTGGGACCGCCGAACTTGTGGGCGCTGACCGAGATCAAGTCGGCATCCGCGGCCAGCGAGGCGACATCCAGCCAGGGAAAGGCCTGCACCGCGTCAGTATGGAGCACCGCGTTGGGCGCCGATGAGCGCACCGCCTCGGCCACCTGTACCAACGGCTGCACCATGCCGGTCTCGTTGTTGGCCAGCATCACCGACACCACGGACACGTCGTCATCAAGGGCCGCGGTCAGCCCATCCAGGTCGATCACCCCGGTTGCGTCCACCGAAACCACCCGGCCGCCCAAGTGCTCCACCGGCTCCAGCACCGCGTGGTGCTCGATGGCAGAGCACACCGTGACGCCGCCCACCTGCATGTGCCGGCCAACCACCGCCAGGTTGTCGCCCTCAGTGCCCCCACCGGTGAACACGATCTCCCCCGGCTCAGACCCCAGTGCTTCGGCCATCACGTCGCGGGCGTCGTCGATCCGACGGCGGGTGTCCCGAGCCATCTTGTGAGCGCCCGTTGGGTTGGCGTACAGCTCCCGGTGCAGCGGGGCCATGGCCTCCACCGCCTCCGGGCACAGCGGAGTGGAGGCCGCGTTATCGAGATAGGCAATGCTGTCGGCTGCCATTGTTGCCCTCCACTACACCTCGGGGAACTCCAGCAGATCGCGCTTGGTCCGCTTGAGCTCGGCGAACGAGGGCCACTCGGCCAGCGCCACCACCGCGTCCCACAGTCGCACCGCGTCCTCGGCGGGCGGCACCTGGCTGATCACCGGACCGAAGAACGAGGTGGATCCCCGGTCGTGGAAGAAGGTGATGATGGGGGTGCCCACATCCGGCCCGGTGCGCCCCAGCGCCTCCTCGGTGGAGGCCCGCAGTGCATCGTCCAGCGACTCGTCCTCAGCCCGCTCGACAAACGACTCGGAAAGGCCAGCCTGCTCCAGCGTGAAGGCCAAGTGCTCGTCGGAACCCCACACTTCCATACCGTCGTCCATGTCCTCGTCGGGGTACCAGATGGTCGATCCGTAGGCGGTGTACAGCTCGCCGGCAGTCGCCGGGCCGTGCTCGTCGCGCACCGCCTGGGCCACCCGCAGCATCCGCCTTCCGATGTTGTGCAACTCCCAGTAGCCCTCGGGGAACTCGTCGTAGTCCTTGCCTTCATTGAGGATCGACAAACAGATCAGCCGCCAGTCCACCGAGTACTCCCGCTGGCCGGACACCTCGGTCACCCACCGGGAGGTGACCCACGCAAACGGACAAATCGGATCCCAGAAAAACTCGATGTCAGCGTCAGCCATCCCCTGATCCTACGATGTGGCTACCGCTGTTCCGGCTTTGAATGGCCCTTACACTGTGCCCGTGGCCAGAATCCGGGTTTCCACCACCATCGAAGCGCCCTTGGACGCCGTTTGGGAGTACGTGCGGCGGATCGACAGCCACACCGAGTGGATGGCCGATGCGGAGTCGATCACCTTCCGGGGAGATCAGACCGAGGGGGTGGGGACCGCGTTTGACTGCCTCACCAAGATCGGACCCGTCCGGCTCAACGACGCCATGGTGGTCACCGAATGGGTCGAGAAACAGGCCATCGGGGTGCGCCACACCGGGCTGGTCACCGGCGAGGGCCGCTTCACGCTGACGCCGGCGGGCACCGATCGCACCGAGTTCTGCTGGATCGAGGAACTGCATTTTCCCCGGTGGATGGGAGGACCGCTGGGCGACATCGCAGGCACCCGCATCCTCGAGTGGGTATGGCGCCGCAACCTCAAGAGGCTGCGCGCCCGGTTTTAGCAGTCCGCGCCCAACCGATCCGCGGGCCGCGGGGCAGCACCGGCCGGGATGCCGCCTTCTAGAGCGTCTCTGTCCAGCGGGTGGCGGCCCACAATGCGCCGGCGAAGGAGATCGCGGCCACCCCGGCGGCCGCGAGCAGAGGGACCGCGGTGGTGTGCAGCTGGCGGCGCATGGCCTGGGCGGCCGCGGCGCCCACCAAGAACCCGCCGATCAACCCGCCGATGTGGCCGCCCATCGAAACCGACGGCTCGGTGAAGCCGATCACCACGTTGATGATCAAGATCGGCCCCAGCGGGGTCTGGAACAAGCCCACTCCCTGGAACAGCGACAGTGCGGCGTAGGCGCCCAACAACCCCAAGATGGCCCCCGACGCCCCCGCCACCAGCGAATTGGGCGTCTCCATCAGCGCTCCGAACGACCCGCTGACCAGCGAGGCGAGATACACCGCGGCAAACGAAACCCGGCCCAGCAACCGCTCCAAGGACGGCCCGAAGATGACCAGAGAGCACATGTTGACGGCCAGGTGCAACACGCCGTGGTGCAAGAATCCGCCGGTGAATACCCGCCACCACTCGTTGAGGACGTCGATAGCCGCCCCCCACGTGGCGGCGTCGAATACCAAGCCGTCTACATCGCCCCGGCCGCTGAGGCTGTCGCCCATCGCCAGGCCCACAATGAACACGGCCACGTTGGCCGCGATCAGCCCATAGCTGACGTAGCCGATGCCGGTTCGAGTCGGAGCCATGCGGGAGGCGCCGGCGGCTACAGGCCCACCGGTGAGCCGTCGCTCAACAGGCTCTGGCCCACGTTCACCACCTCGGTGACGCCTTCCACCCGGTCTTTGAGAATCCGCTCCACCCCGGCCTTCAACGTCACGGTTGAAGCCGGGCAGCTCACACAGGCGCCCACCAGCTCCACGGAAACCACACCGGTGTCCTCGTCCACCCCCCGCAAGAAGATGTCACCGTCGTCGGCCTGCACCGCGGGGCGGATGGCCTCGATCACCTTGGCTACCGCGTCCTGCACACCCCTATTGTCTCAGGCACTGGCCGAATCGCCAACCTTCTCGCCGCTCTCCCCCGACAACCCGACAGGCATCTGACACAATCGGCACCGTGGAAGTGCTGGCCCACCAGGGAGGTTGGGACGAAATCCTCTTGGTGGCCGGGCCATTGGCCCTGCTGGCCGGCCTGCTGTTCCTGGCTAACCGCCGGGCCTCACGCGGCGGACGTCGGCCCCCAGGGCGCTGAGCTTGTCGGCAAAGTTCTCATAGCCCCGGTCGATGTGGTGGGGATCGGACACCACCGTGACGCCATCGGCGGCCAGCCCCGCGATCACCAGGGCCACGCCCGCCCGAATGTCGGGGGCCCGCACCGGCGCACCGCTGAGGCGCTCCACCCCCCGGATCACCGCGTGGTGGCCCTCGGTGCGGATGTCGGCCCCCATGCGCAACAGCTCGTCCACATAGCGGAACCGGCCGGAGAACAGGTTCTCGGTCACGATCCCCACCCCCTCGGCTACCGACAACATGGCCGTCAGCAGCGGTTTGCAGTCGGTGGGCAGGCCGGGATAGGGCAGCGTGGAAACATCGGCCGACCGCAGCCGCCCGGTACGCATGGCCCAGATCCCGTCGGGATCAGATGAGGTCCGCACCCCCATCTCTCCCAACTTGCGGCAGAACATGGCCAAGTGGTCGGTCCGGGCGCCCACCAGGGTGATCTCGCCCCCCGCCATCCCCAAAGCAGCCAAGTAGGTGGCGGCTTCGATCCGGTCGCTCACCACGGTGTGCTCGGTTGCGTGCAACTCGTCGACGCCCTCCACCACGATGGTGGACGTTCCCGCCCCGGTGACCTGGCCGCCCATGTGGTTGAGGAACCCGGCCAGGTCGGCGATCTCGGGCTCTCGGGCCGCGTTGTCGATCACGGTGGTGCCCTTGGCCCGGACCGCGGCCATCATCACGTTCTCGGTGGCCCCAACGCTGGGGAACTCCAGCAACACGGCGTTGCCCACTAGATTGTCAGCGGTGGCGTGGACATCGCCGCCGGATATCTCGAACCGGCAGCCGATGGCCTCCAGCGCGGCGATGTGCATGTCGATGGGCCGATGGCCGAAATCATCCCCGCCGGGCAGGGCCACCAGGGCGTGTCCGGTTCCGGCCAGCAGCGGTCCCAGCACCGCGGTGGACGCCCGCAGTTGCTCGGTCAGCGCATAGGGGGCTTCGGGGACAATAGCCTCAGGGCGGTCCACGGTGAGCACGTCGCCGGTCCGGCTGACCGACACGCCCATGGCCCGCAGCACGTCGGCCATCACCGCCACGTCCTCAATGTCGGGCACATTGCGGATTGTGAACGTGCCCTCGGTGAGCAAGCAGGCGGCCATGAGCTTCAGCACCGAGTTCTTGGCCCCGCCGATGGTCACCGCGCCCTCCAATGGCCCGCTGGCGCGCACCTCGATGCGGTCCTGGGATTCGAACTCTTCTCGGTGGCTGCGCTCCACCCGACCAGTATGGTGCCCGCGCTCCCCTCCGTGTGAGCACAGAGCGCAAGTGGCCCAAAAGTAAACTGCCCACCATTCCATGCCCCGAGTGATCTCCCGCCGCGTGCTGAGCGCCGACGCCGCCGACGGCGTTCTGAACGACCCCGACGGCCTGCTGTCCCCCCGCTCCGACATCGTCTTGGAGTGTGCCGAGGCCGACGGAGCCTTCACCGCAGTTGAGGGGCCGGTGGAGCACTATCGACGCACGGTTGCCGTGGAGGTGGTTGGTTCGGGCCAAGTGGAGATCACCGAGCGTTTCGAGTACCGGCTGTCCATCCCGGTGTGGCGAGTGCTGTTCACCATTCCCTACGGCCGCGCCCTGCGCCGAGGCCGGGACTGGCCCTGGTGGCACCCCCCCGACCGCTTCACCGCCCGACAGGCCGATGTTGTGGCTCTGCTGGCCACCTTGGCCGTAGTCGCGGGCTTCCTGGGCACGCTGCTCGGACAGACCATCACCTTCGCCGCCGACGAGTTCGAAGTGGGCGAGTCGGCCCAAGGGCTGGCCCTCGCCCTGGTGCGGCTCAGCATCCTGATCACGTTGGCGGTGGCCGTGCTCGGCGACCGGAAGGGGCGAAGACGCACCCTGCTCTACGCCGCCGCCGGAGCGATCGTTGCCGCGTCGGCCACCTCGCTGGTTCCCAACCTGGCCACTCTCGCCACGGTTCAGGCTGTCTCTCGCGGGCTGTCTCACGCCATGGCCCTGCTCATCTTTGTGTTCGCCCTCGAGGAGGCACCGGCCGGCTCCCGGGCCTACGTGACCTCCATGCTCGGCTTGGCCGCGGGCCTCGGCTCTGGCATTGCCGTGGGCTTCGTGCCCTTTGCCGACTTGGGGACATCGGCGTGGCGGCTCGTGTTCCTGATGGCACTGGCCGGACTGCCCCTCGTGGTGTTTGCCGCCCGGCGGCTGCCCGAGTCCTTGCGGTTCGAGTCGGCCCGCCGGCAGGCCCGAGGCCGCCCGCCGCGCCAGCACCGCCTGCGCCTGGTGCTCCTAGCCGCCACCTCGTTCGCCGTCTTGGTGTTCTCCACTCCCGCGTCTCAGTTCCAAAACGAGTTCCTGAACGAGCAGCGCGACTTCAGCGCCACCAAGATCGCCCTGTTCACCCTGCTCACCACCTGGACCGCGGGGCCGGGAATGCTGATCGCCGGCAAACTGGCCGACCTCCGGGGACGGCGGGTGATCGCCTCGGTCGGAGTGAGCGGCGGCGCGCTGTTCGCACTGTGGCACTTCACCCAGGCCGGCTGGCCGATGTGGGTGCTCATCGCCGTCGGCGCATTGATGACCTCGTCCACCGTGCCATCGCTGGGGGTGTACCGAGCCGAGATGTTCGGCACCATCCGCCGGTCGCAGTCCAACGGACTCCTGGGCGTGGCCGCCGTGGCCGGCAGCTCGGTGGGCTTGGCCGTCGGCGGCCTCATGATCGAAGCCTGGGGCTACGGCACCGCGTTCTCCGTGCTGCTGACCGGCCCCATACTCGTCGCCATCCTCGTGCTCCTGTTCTACCCCGAAACCACCCGCCGCTCCCTCGAAGAACTCAACCCCGAAGACACCGCCTGAACGGAACAGTCCCCAGCTGGTGGGCTCCGACCGACCAACCTCAGAATGGAAACAGTCTGAAATAGATGTTAATGACAGAATAAATATGTAAAGCTTGATTTGTCAGCGGAGCATTGTATAGTGGTCTTGAATCTTCCCCCGCGATCACTCCAGACCACAAGGGGGATAACCGTGGATACTGCCATCCTGAGTTCGGTCATCGGCGCAGTGGGCGTCGGCCTGTTCGCCATGTTCTTCGCGCTGTGGAGCAACCAGCGCACCGACTTCGGCACCCTCAGCGACAAGTTCGACACCCTGAGCGACAAGTTCGACGAACACCGCCGAGAGACCCGCGGAATGATCGATGGGCACCAACGGGAAACCCGCGGAATGTTCGACGAACACCGCCGAGAGACCCGCGAGATGTTTGACGGACACCGCCGAGAGACCCGCAAGATGATCGATGAACACCGCCGAGAGACCCGCGAGCAACTCAACAGGCTAAGCGATGAGAACAAGGAGATACTCCGGCAGATGAACCAGGGCTTCCGGATCCAAGGTGAACGGCTGGCTCGAATCGAGCACGAACTGAAAATTGAGCCCCCGCCAGAAGCTGCTTGACTCTCCAGCAAACTACGCCGACCAGTCACCCAGCCAGTGGGTGATGTGCTCGGTGATGAGGTCATCAGCCTTCTTCGGATCGTGGCGCTCGCCTTCTAGCCACAGGGTGGTCACCGGTCCCTTGATGGCTGGCAGATGGACGCCGAACTCCTCGGGGGTGCCGAAGGGGTCGCGGTCGCCGGAGATGAACAGGCAGGGCACGTCGATGGCACCGAAGTGCTCGGTCCGCAGCTTGTCGGGCTTTTTTGGCGGGTGCAGCGGATAGCTCAGCAGCACCAGACCAGCGGCGGGCAGGCCGTCGGCCACTGCCATCGAGCACATCCTCCCGCCCATCGACCGGCCCCCCAGCACCAAGCGGCCGGGGTCGGTGCCCAGCCGATGGGCGATGGCCGGGATCGCCTGGTGGAGGAAGGCCAGTAGCTTGGGCACCCGGTCGGGGGGCCGACGGCCCGGGCTTTGGTCGCGGTAGGGGAAGTTGATGCGCTCCACTGGCAGCGGCGCCAATCCCTCGGCGATGGCCATCAGCGTGTGGTGGTCGCGGTCGCCGCCCGCGCCGTGGAAGAGCACCAGCCCGTCCGCCGCCGCTTGGCCCATCACATGTACCGGCGCAGCAATTCCCGCAGAGCCTCCGCGGTCTGCTCGGCGGCCGCGTCGCCCTCAATCGGGTCGGGGCCGGCCACCAAGGCCTCCCGCAGCCCGTCGGCGGCGTCCAGCATCGCCCGCCAGAAGTCCGGCTCGTACCCCCACGGCAGGCTGAGCTGCACCACTTGTTCATGGGCCAACGCGAAGTCCTCCACCGCCTTGGAATCGGCGGTGTTGCGGCGCAGCCGGTCGGCGGAGAAGAACAGCGCCTCCAGCACTTGGTAGGGCTCCACACCCGGCAGTCCCGGCCCGAACTGGCGCTCACCCGCCGCGGCGGCCAGCTGGTCGAACAGTGCGTCCACCGTCTCCTCGTCGGCTTCGGCCACCTCCAGGTTGCCGGCGTAGTCGATTTCGTGGGCGATGCCCTCAGAAAGCAGCTCGCCCAGCACGTCGGCCTTGAGGTCGTCGTTGAAATCGCCCAGCTCATACACCATCGTGGGCTGGCTCTTGTCGAGCTTCGGGAGCCGGGCCCGCAACACCCCCTCAACGGCCCGGTCCACCGCCTCCTCGTCGGCTTCGCACACGATCAGCGTCGGTCCCAGCCAGGCGTGCTCCAGGTCTTGGGACCGCAGCTCGGCCTCCAGGCCGCTGCGGGCGTCGTAGGACCACTCGTGGAACTCGTAGGCCAGCTGCTCGTCGTCGGGGCCGCCCACCTCTTCAGCCGATTGCGGCGGCATGGAGAAGGTGGCCACACCGCACTCCGCGCACTCCAACACGTCGTCGTCGTAGGGGGCACCGCACTGGAAGCACCAAACCATGCCGAATATGGTTTCAGACGACACCGGCCCGGTCGCATCGTCGGGGGAACACAGGCCGCAAATGGTGAAGTCAGCAGTGGGGCAGCACTACGGTTGGGGAACGTGAGTGCATCGCCTGAGACGCCCGACCGCAACCTGGCGATGGAGCTGGTTCGTGTGACGGAGGTGGCGGCTCTGGCCGCCTCCCGATGGATGGGCCGGGGCGACAAAGACGGGGCCGACGGGGCCGCGGTGGAGGCCATGCGGGTGTTGCTGCGAACCGTGCCGATGGACGGGGTCGTGGTGATCGGCGAAGGCGAGAAGGACGAAGCCCCCATGCTCTACAACGGGGAGCTGATCGGCGACGGCACGCCTCCGGAGTGCGACATCGCCGTCGATCCCATCGACGGCACCACGCTCACCTCGCTGGGGCGGGGCAACGCCCTTTCGGTGATCGCGGTGGCCGACCGGGGCACCATGTTCAACCCGGGACCATGCGTCTACATGGAGAAGATCGCCTTCGGACCCGAATGCGTGGGCTTTGGCATCTCGATGGACAACACCCCCACCCGCAACCTCGAGCTGGTGGCCAAGGCCAAGAGCGAATCGGTGCGGGATGTGACCGCGGTGATCCTCGACCGCGACCGCCACTCCGAACTGATCGCCGAGGTGCGCGAGGCCGGGGCCCGCATCCGTCTCATCCCCGATGGCGACGTGGCCGGGGCCATCTCCACTGCGTGGCCCGACTCGGGGGCCGACATCTTGTTCGGCGTGGGGGGAACCCCCGAGGGTGTCATCGCCGCCGCCGCTCTCAAGTGCATGGGCGGCGAGCTGCTCGGCCGACTCTGGCCCCGCAACGACCGGGAGCGCAAGGAAGCGGAAAAACTGGGGCGAGACGTGACCAAGGTGCTCACCGCCGACGACTTGGTGCGAAGCGACAACTGCTTCTTCGCCGCCACCGGCATCACCGACGGCGATCTGCTCAAGGGCGTCCATTACAGCAAGAACCACGCCAACACCCAGTCGCTGGTCATGCGGTCGAAATCGGGCACCGTTCGGCTGGTCACCGCCGATCACCAACTGGAGAAGCTGAACAGCTACTCCGCCATCGAGTTCGGCTAGCCGCCGGCGCTGGCCACCACCGGCATGGGTCGCTTCTACTGGTCGGTGCGGTACAGGTAGCGCAGGTCCCAGAAGCCGTACAGGGTCGGCGTGTAGTTGCCGAACACGTTGCGAACCGCGCCAAGCCGCTCAGCCTGCGTGGTGTAGATCAACGGCAGGTTCTCGGCGACGATGGCCTGGGCCTGTCGGTAGTACTGCACCCGCTGGTCGTGATCGAGCTCGGTGCTGGCCGCGATGTAGAGCTCGTCGATCTCCGCCTCCCAATCGCTGGCGGGCCCGGCCTGGTTCGGGTACCAGAAGTGAAGCGCCTCGCTGCTGTGCCACAGGGTGATGCCGCTGTAGGGGTCGGGACCGCCGGTGAAGCCCACCACCAGGGCCTCCCAGTCGTAGGTGGTGGTCAGCTTGGCCACCAGATCGCCGAAGGGCACCAGTCGGAGCTCGACGTCGAGGCCCACCGCCGCCATCCCCTCTTGGATGATCTGGGTGATGTCTTCGCGCACGCTGTTGCCCTCGTTGGTGATGAGGGTGAACGCGATGGGGTTGCCGTGATCGTCCTCGCGGATGCCGTCGCCGTCGGTGTCCTGCCAGCCCAGATCGTCGAGCAACCCGTTGGCCGCCTCCAGATCGTAGGGGTATCGGCGCACATCGGGATTGTGGAAGTCGCCCGACGCCGGGCTCACCGACGACCACTGCGGATACGCCAAGCCATGCTGGACGCCGTAGATCATGGCCGCCTTGTCCATCGTGTGGGCCACTGCCCGGCGGAACTCCAGGGTCTGGAACCAGCGCAGCTTGACGGGATCGACGTAGGGCTCGCCGGCGTCGTCGGCACCGGGGTTCTGGTTGAATCCCAAGAAGCTGGTCCCGAAGCCGGGACCGCGCCGGTGCAGGGTGAAGTTCTGGGCCGCGGCCAAGGGCTCGAGCAGGGCGAACTCCTCACCGAGCACGCCGTGGTAGTCGGCGGTGCCGTCGCGGAACAGCGCCAGCTCACCTGCCAGGTCGTCCACAATCAGCTCCACCACCCGGTCGAGGTACGGCAGGCGTCCCCCTGCGTCGTCGGTGAGCCAGTAGTCGGGGTTGCGCTCGAACACGATCCGCTCGCCCGGGGTGTACTCGCCGATGGTGAACGGGCCGGTGCCGATGATCTGGGTCGGATCAGTATCGATGCTCCAGAAGTCCTCGAAGGTGCCCGCCTCGACAGGACCTTCCAGGAGGTGCTTGGGGTAGATGGCGGTGCCCAGCGAGCGCAGGAACGGAGCGAACGGCTGGGGCAGCACGAACTCCACGGTGTGATCGTCGAGCGCCTCCACCGTCATCGGGGCCCGCTCCCACTCGCCGGTGTCAGCGTTCAGGTGGCGGAACTCGAAGGTGGGGCGGCTCGACGCGTGGAAGTCGTCGCTGTAGATCACCTGGTTGAACGTGAACTCCACGTCGTGGGCGGTGAACGGTGTGCCGTCATGCCAACGCACGTCGTCGCGCAGGTGGAACACCCAGCGCAATCCGTCATCGGAGCGCTCCCACGACTCGGCCAGAAGCGGCTCGACCTCGTCGGTCAGCCAGGAAGTCTCGGTGAGGCCCTCGAAGAGGTACGACAGCACGCCCGACGATCCGGCGTCGGTGGACAGCGCGAGGTTGAACGTGAGCGGCTCGGAGATCGTGGCCAGGGTGAGCGTGCCACCGTGGGTGCCGACCGCATATGAGAACTCATCGGCGTTGCGGCGAAGCTGCTGCACGATGGCCCGATTAGATGTGCCCGACGGCAATCCATCGGCGCATCCGCCGAGGACGATCTGCGTGTCCACGTTGAACTTGCAGCGGTAGACGTTCAGCTGCGCTTCCAAGGCGGCGATCAGACGGTCGCTTGCGGCGAGGTCAGCGTCGGTGGGTGTCCCGTCGAATGTGGAGGGCTCAGCCGGGAGCTGGGCAGGGGCACCATCCGTGCAACCGCCGGCCACTTGGTCGGTGTCCGCGTTGAACAGGCAGCGGTACGCGTCCAGCAGCGCTTTCTGATCGGCAATCAATTGGTCGCGGATCTGAATGTCGTTCAGAGACGGCGCAGCAGACGCTCCCGCCGTCGTTGGCAGGGTGACCGAGGCGACGGCCAACCCGACAACCAAAACGAGGGCAAAGGCACGTCTCATGGGCCGCAACACTATTGCAGGAATGCGCGCCACTGATAGGCGCAAGGAAACCTGAGAACTCACTGCCAGCGGCGACGTGCGCTCTTGCCGATGATCCAGCGGCGAAGGCGGCGGGGGGCCGTGTTGGAAAGGGCGGCCAGCACTGTGTTGAGCTTGCCAGTGACCGCCTCGGGGCGGGATTTGGCCGCTGCGGCCAGCGTCTCGGCAGCCACCCGGTCGGCGCTCTGCCACCCCACCGACGGCCACTTGTCGATGTCCCAGCCGCCTCGATCATGGAACTCGGTGCGGGTCAAGCCGGGCAGCACCGTGGTCACCGTAACCCCGGTGCCCTTGTGCTCCTCATACAGGGCCTCGCCCAAGCTGGTGATGAACGCCTTGGTGGCGGCATACACCGCGGTCATGGGCATCCCCTGAAGCGACGCCATCGACGACACCAACACCACCTGCCCCCGCCCCCGATCACTCATCGCCCCCAATGCCGCATGGCTCAGCCGGGTCAGCGCCACCACATTCACCCCAATGGTCTCCGCCACCTCAGCCGCATCTTGAGCATGAAACGCCCCCTCATAGCCCAACCCGGCGTTGTTCACCAGCAAGTCGATCGGCGCCGCGCTGTCTGCCACCCGCTTCTCCGCCAATGCCAGCCCCGCCGGATCGCCCAAATCCGCCGCCAGCACCTCCACATCAGGCCCCTCATTCCCGGCCCGCAGCTCCTCGGCCAGTTCCTCCAACCGGTCCCCACTTCGCGCCACCAACACCAAGTCCACCCCAGCACCTGCCAGCCGCTGGGCCAACGCCCGCCCAATCCCCGCCGACGCCCCCGTAACCAGCGCCCGTTCCCACCGAGCCTCTCGTGGCCTTCCCAAACCCATTCCAAGCACCCTCATCAGCCCTTCGACAACCCGATTTACCAATGCCAAGGTAGTGTTGCGCTACAGAGAAACCGCTACGGAAGCCACCCAAATTAGTGGTCACGATCATGGTCACGAACTGCTAGAGTGCCAGCGTGACCCCAAACGCTCAAGAAGCTAGGACTATCTCTGCCGGCGAGTTCAAGGCCAAGTGCTTGAAGCTCATGGACGAGGTAAACGAAAGCGGTATCCCGATAGTCATCACAAAGCGGGGGAAACCCGTGTCTCGCCTCGTGCCCGCCGGAGGTGAGGGCAAAGGCATCAGCGGAATGTTCCCGGAGCTTGCCGGTTTCTGGGATGACCCCAGCGAGACGGTCATAGACCCAGAAGCTGTCGCTGCGATGGCTGACACCTGGGACTAATTCTGCATGATCCTGCTTGACACGCACATCCTGGTGTGGGCCGTCACCGGCGATACCGCCAAACTCCCCCAACAATCCCTCGACGACCTAGATCGGGCCATTGGCCGAGGCGAAGCCGCAGCATCTGCCGCCACCTTTTGGGAGCTAGAAGTCAAGCGCAGAAAGCCTCGAGGAAACCTGCCTAATCTGCCACCCATCAAGAACCTCCGCTCCAGCGTCCTCAGGCAGGGACTCGCAGAGGTGCCAATCACCGGATCACTGTGGATAGACGCAGTCAGCCTCATAGACGATTCATTCCACCAAGACCCCGCTGATCAACTCATCGTGGCCACAGCCATCCACATCGACGGCGAACTCTTCACAAGGGACAACAAAATGCTGACCTGGGCCGAGCAAACCGGAAGGGTCAGGCTGTCGAAGATCTAACTGACGACCGCGGTGTCGCTGAGGAGGGCGACCTCGTCGTGGGAGACCTCGACGAAGCCGCGTTCGACGGCGATGGTGGTCTTGGCGCCGTCAGTGGTGTACACCCGCACGTCGCCGGGCACCAGCACGCCCAAGAAGGGGACGTGGCCGGGCTGGAAGGCGATCTCGCCGTCGGTGGTGCGGGCCACCACCATCTCGGCTTCGCCGGTGTAGACGACCTCCTCGGGGGAGACGAGCTCGACGGCCAGGGCCATGCTTACGCTGCCTGGGCCTCGAGTTCGGCGGCTTTGCGGTGGGCGTCCTCGGCCCCGCCGACCATGAAGAAGGCTTGCTCGGGCAGGTCGTCGAGGTCGCCGTTCACCAAAGCTTCGAACGAATCCACCGTCTCGGAGACCGGGGTGAAGATCCCGCCCATGCCGGTGAACACCTCGGCTACGAACATGGGCTGCGACAAGAAGCGCTGTACCTTGCGGGCCCGGGACACGATCACCTTGTCCTCTTCCGACAACTCGTCGAGGCCCAAGATGGCGATGATGTCCTGAAGCTCCTTGTAGCGCTGGAGGATCTCCTGCACCCGGCGGGCCACGCCGTAGTGGCGATCCCCCACCACCTCGGGAGTGAGGATGGTGGAGGTGGAGGCCAGCGGATCTACCGCGGGGTAGATGCCCAGCGCGGCGATGTCGCGACTCAGCTCGGTGGTGCCGTCGAAGTGGGTGAACGACGTGAACGGCGCCGGGTCGGTGTAGTCGTCAGCCGGCACATACACCGCCTGCAACGAGGTGATCGAGCGGCCCCGGGTCGAGGTTATGCGCTCCTGGAGCTCGCCCATCTCGTCGGCCAGCGTGGGCTGATAGCCCACCGCCGAGGGCATCCGGCCCAGCAGGGTGGACACCTCCGAGCCGGCCTGCACGAACCGGAAGATGTTGTCGATGAACAACAGCACGTCCTGGTTCTGCACGTCGCGGAAGTACTCGGCCATGGTCACCCCGGCCAGGCCCACCCGCAGCCGAACGCCGGGGGGCTCATCCATCTGGCCGAACACCAGGGCGGCTTTGTCCAAAACGCCCGACTCCTCCATCTCTAAGAACAGGTCGGTGCCCTCACGGGTACGCTCGCCCACCCCGGCGAACACCGACACGCCGCCGTGCTGGGTGGCCACCCGGTTGATCATCTCGGTGATGAGCACCGTCTTGCCCACGCCGGCGCCGCCGAACAGGCCGATCTTGCCGCCCTCCTTGTAGGGGGTGAGCAGGTCGATCACCTTGATGCCGGTCTCGAACATGCGGGTCGACGGCTCCAGGGCGTCGAACGACGGGGCCGGGCGGTGGATCTCCCACTCCTCGCCCACGTCCAAGGTGTCGCGGTCGGTGTCGAGGCACTCCCCCACCACGTTCCACACGTGGCCCAGGGTCACGTCGCCCACCGGCACGGTCATTCCCTGGCCGGTGTTGCGCACCACCGTGCCCCGGGTGAGGCCGTCGGTGGGCTTCAGGGCGATGGCCCGCACCCGGCCGTCGCCGATCTGCTGGGCCACCTCGGCCTTCACGGTGATGATCTCACCGTCCACGTTCACGTCGAACTCGAGGGCGGTGTTGATCTCGGGCAGGGCGTCCAGGGGGAACTCGGCGTCGATGACCGGTCCGGCAATGGCCACAACCCGGCCGTCTTTGAGGTGATCCGACATGTCTGCTTCTACTCCTACTGGTTGGCGGTGGCGAGGAGGTCGGCGAGTTCGCCGTCGTCGTCCTCTTCTTTCAGGGCTTCGGCGCCGCCGACGATCTCCATGATCTCGGTGGTGATGGCGTCTTGGCGGGCCCGGTTCATGGCCCGGGTGAGCTTGGTGATGAGCTCCTCGGCGTTGTCGGTGGCCGCCTTCATGGCCCGCTGGCGGTTGGCGTGCTCGGAGGCGGCCGCATCCAACAGCGCCGAGAACAGCCGCGACTCCACGTAGCGGGGCAGCAGCGACTCCAGCACTCCTTCGGGGGAGGGCTCGAACTCGAAGGCCGCCCGCAACTCGCCGGTTCCGGCCGCGGCGATCACGTCGATGCTCTCCAGCGGCAAGAAGCGCCGCACCGCCACCCGCTGGGTACCGATGGTGAAGAACTCCATGTAGGCCAGGATGACCTCGTCGATGTGACCGGATTCGAACCGGTCGGCCACGATCTCGGCCACCTGGCGGGCGTCGTCGTAGGTGGGGGTGTCGCTCATACCGGTGAAGGCCTCGTCGATCCGGTAGTTGCGGAACCGGAAGTAGTCCTGGCCCTTCTTGCCAATGAGGATGAGCGAGTAGTCCCGCCCCTTGGTCTGGGCGTCCATCAGCTCCCGCTCGGCGGCTTTGATCACCGAGCTGTTGTACGGCCCGGCCAGCCCCCGGTCCGAGGTGATGACCACGAACCCCACCCGGCGAACCGTCTCCCGCCGCTCCAGCAGCGGATGCGAGGCCTCGGCCCCGCCGGCGGCCACGTCCTGGATGACGTCGGTGAGCTTGGTCGAGTACGGCCGGGCGGCATGGGCCCGCTGCTGGGCCTTCACCACCCGGGTGGCGGCGATCAGCTCCATAGCCCGGGTGATCTTCTTGGTGGACTGCACCGACGAGATGCGCCGTCGAAGCGCCCGCTCCTGACCACCGGGCATAGATCAGCCTTCTTCGGGCCGCTGGATGTCGGTTTCGGGCAGGGTGTGGTCGGCGTCCACCACTCCGGCTTCGGCCTCGGCCTGGGCCTCGGCATCGGGCTCGTCGCCTTCGGGCTCGGCCGAAGACTCGAACTGGGCGGCAAAGGCCGACACCGCGGCCTCCAGCCCCTCCTCGTCCACCGCACCAGAATCCACCACCCCCGACAGGAGGTCGGCGTTGCGGGTCCGCACCCATTCCAGCAACTCGCTCTCAAAGCGGGCCACGTCCTCCACCGGGATGGTGTCCAAGTAGCCGCGGGTGCCGGCGTACAGCGACACCACTTGCTCCTCCACCGGCATGGGTGCCTGGATGCCCTGCTTGAGCAGTTCAGTCAGGCGATAGCCCCGGTCGAGCTGGGCCTGAGACACCGCGTCGAGATCAGAGCCGAAAGCGGCAAAGGCCTCCAGTTCGCGGAACTGCTGGAGGTCGGCTTTGAGCGTGCCCACCGCAGTCTTCATGGCTTTGATCTGGGCAGCCGAGCCCACTCGGGATACCGAGATGCCCACGTCCACCGCGGGCCGCACCCCCGACTTGAACAGGTCGTCCTGCAAGAAGATCTGCCCGTCGGTGATGGAGATCACATTGGTGGGGATGTAGGCCGACACGTCGCCGGCCTTGGTCTCGATTATGGGCAGCGCGGTCAGCGATCCCGCCCCCCGATCATCGCTCAGCTTGGCTGCCCGCTCAAGCAGCCGGCTGTGCAGGTAGAACACGTCGCCGGGATAGGCCTCCCGTCCGGGCGGGCGGCGCAGCAGCAGGGCCATCTGGCGATAGGCCTCGGCCTGCTTCGACAGATCGTCGTACACGGCCAGAGCGTGACCGCCGTTGTCCATCCAGTGCTGGCCCATGGCGCAGCCGGCGTAGGGGGCCAAGTATTTGAACGGAGCCGGGTCGGAGGCGGGGGCTACCACCACCACCGTGTACTCCATGGCCCCCCGCTCGGCCAGGGTGGCCACCGCCTGGGCCACGGTGGAGGCCTTCTGGCCGATGGCCACATAAATGCACTTCACCCCCTGGCCCTTCTGATTGAGAATCGTGTCCATGGCCACGGTGGTCTTGCCGGTCTTGCGGTCGCCGATGATCAGCTCCCGCTGGCCCCGGCCGATGGGGATGAGCGAGTCGATGGCCTTGATGCCGGTCTGGATGGGCTCGTGGACCGGCTTGCGCCCGGTGATGCCGGGGGCCTGCACCTCCATGCGGCGGGTGTCGGCGCCGACGATGGGACCTTTGCCGTCCACCGGCTCGCCGAGGGCGTTCACCACCCGGCCCAACAAGGCGTCGCCCACCGGAACCGACAAGATGTCGCCGGTGGAGCGGACGGCCTGGCCCTCTTCGATCTCGTCCACCTCGCCGAGCACCACCGCGCCGATGGAACCCTCGTCGAGGTTCAGGGCCAAGCCGATGGTCCCGTTCTCGAACTCGAGCATCTCGTTCACCGCCGCGCCGGGCAGCCCGGAGATGCGGGCGATGCCGTCGCCCACCTCGGTGATCCGACCCACTTGGGCCAGCTCAACCTCGGGCTGGAAGCCCTCCAGGTTGCGGCGGATGGCCTCGGCGATGGAACCGGTGTCGATGGTCAGCTCTGCCATTGCTCTCCTCGATCAGAAACGTTCTTCGGGTTGGTTGCCATGGGACTAGAAGGAGTCCCGCAGCTGGCTCAGGCGGTGGCGCACCGATCCGTCGATCACCTCGTCGCCGATGGTGGCCACCACGCCGCCCATGATGCTGGGATCGACGATCACCTTGATGTCCACGTGATGGCCGGTGGCCGCGCTCAACACGGCAGCCAGCCGCTCGGCCTGCTCGTCGGACAGTGCGACCGCAGACCGCACCTCGGCCACCGACCGGCCCCGGTCGCGGGCGTTGATCTCCACCGCCTCTTGGGCGATGCCGGCCAGATCGGACGACCGCCCCGCGGCCACGATCATGGACACCACCGCGGTGGTGGTATCAGAAGCCTGGCCGCCCAGCAGGTCTTCCACGATCTGCTGGCGGCGGGCCGCGGGGATTTGCCGATCCGACAGCGTCATCCGCAGCTCGTCGGAGCCCTCCAGCGCCCGAGCGACGCGGAACAGCTCGTCGGACACCAAGTCGAGGTTGCCCTCGGCCCGGGCCACCACGGCCACCGCGTCGGCGTAGCTGACAGATCGCTCGGCCATGGTCGGCCTAGTCCTGGCCAGCGCCCACGCGGGCGATGTAGTCGTCAACCAACTGGCGCTGCATCTCCGGGTCTTCCAGGCTGCGGCCCAGCACCGCCTCGGCCGCGCCGAGGGCGATGTCGGAAACCTCCGACTGGAGGTCGGCGATGGCTTGGCGCTTGGAGGCCTCGACGTCGGCCGCGGCCCGCTCCCGCATCTCGGCGATGTCGGCCTCGGCCCGGGCCTGGAGGTCGGCCCGGACGACCCCGGCCTGTTCCCGGGCCTCGTCCACGATGCGGGCGGCCTCGGCCTTGGCGTCGGCCAGCTCCGCCTCGTAGTTGGCCTTCACCTCGGCAGCCTCGGCCTGCTGGCGGTCGGCGTCGTCGATGGCGTCTTGGATGCGCTGGGTGCGCTGCTCCATGAGGTTCCTCACCACCGGGAACAGCTTCCAGTACATCAGCGCCAACAGAATGACAAACGCCGCACCACCCCAGATGATTTCTGTGACCTCTGGGATGATCGGGTTGGGCGCCTCCAGACAGCCTTCGAGTTCTTTCTCGAAGTCCTTCTTGAGCTCCTCAGCGTGCTCGCTGCCCGCCTTGTACTCCGTCTTGAGGTTCTTGACCGCGGTGAAGCCCTCACCGTCGATGCCCTCGAACTGCGCCTCGCCCAATTCGTCGAAGACGCAAGAGCCCACCGTCTCCCCGGCGGCACTGGCCGCCGACGCGCTGAGCGCGACCGCGGCCACCACCACGGCGGCCGCGGCCCAAAGCCGTCGGCTCATGGCAGAAGGAGGATGAAGACGACGAAACCGATGAGGGCCAGCGCCTCGGTAAAGGCGATGCCCAAGAACATCGTGGTCCGAGCCACGCCAGCCGACTCGGGCTGGCGAGCCATGGCCGTGATGGCGTTGCCCACCACGATGCCGATGCCGACGCCGGGACCGATGGCGGCGAGGCCGTAGCCAAGACCAGCACCGATGGCGCTCAGGCCCGCCTCACCGTCACCGGTCAGCTGGGCGAGGATGGTGGATATCAGTGCAAGCAAGGTAAGTGTCTCCTAGTGCTCGGGGTGTAGTGATCCGCCGATGTACACGGCGGTGAGAATGGTGAAGATGAAGGCCTGGAGGGCCGAGACGAAGATCTCGAAGGCGGTGAGCAGGATCAGCGCCGCAAACGGCAGCACCGCGGGCACATAGAGCGTTCCCCACAGCGCGGCCGACAGCACCGCAAAGGTCACCAGCAGCAGGTGGCCGGCCACCATGTTGGCCCAGAGCCGGATGGCCAGCGACAGCGGGCGGATCAACAGGATCTGGAGCAGCTCGATGGGCGCCACCAAGACGTAGAGCGCCTTGGGCACCCCCGGCGGGAACAGCGCGCTCTTGAAGTAGTGGTAGAAGCCCTGGGCCCGGATGCCCACCACGTGGTAGATGGCCCACACCACCAGCGCCAGCGCCAAGGGGATGGCCATGCGGGAGTTGGCCGGGAACTGGATGAACGGGACAACCTCGAAGATGTTGCTGAAGAAGACGAAGAAGAACAGCGTGGTCAAAAAGGGCAGGAACCGGCGGCCATCAGGGCCGATGGTCTGCATGATGATGCTGTTCTCGACGAAGTCGATCCCCGCCTCGGCCACCGTCTGCGCCCCGGTGGGCACCAGCGAGCGGCGGCGGCCCGCCGCCCAGAACAGTCCCGCGGTGAGCAACAGCGAGGCGATGTAGATCAGCCCGGTCTTGTTGAGGGCCACCGGCGTGTCGGTGAACAGGAAGTCGGGCCACACGAACAGGTGCGAGACCGGCGGAAACTCCAAGGCAAACACGTTCACTGAGCAGCTCCTTGCGGCTTCAAGCCGGGATAAGCGAGGGACATGGAGACATATCGGGTCTCCCAAACCAGCAGAACAATATGGGCTGCCACCAGCGTGATGACAAACGGCAGCGCCTCAAACCAGCCGGTATTCCGAACCAGGAAGTAAGCCCCGGTGAGAATGCCCAGGCGGATGAAGTACCCGCCCATCACCCCGGCCATCAACATGGTGGGCGAAATCCGCATCGACCAGGTGATGAGCGAGGCGGCCAGCCAGAAGTTAACCAGGATCAGCCCGAGGGCGTAGCCGCTCGACCACAAGCCGTCGAACCCCCACACCCCGGCGCACACCCCGACCAGCACCGGGCCGCCGATCAGCCCCCGGCGGACGATGTCTTGGGCCAAGGCCCGCTCGGGCGCCTCCTCGTCTTTCGTCGGCGGCTGCACGGCGTGCTCAGGCATCGTCGACCTCCGAAGTTGATTCGGCCCGGCGGCTGGGCAGGTTGCGGTCGAAAGCCTCCATGCGGTCGCTATAGGTCCGCAGCGCCTTCCATCCGGCATATACCGCGGTCAGCAAGCCCAGCACCAGGGTGAATGCCGGCCTGGTGCCCAGGGCCCCGTCGATCAGCCAGCCGAAGAAGGCGAACAGCGCCGGGGTGGCCACCAGCTCGAAAGCGATGGAGAGGGCATCTCCCGCGCTCTGGCGGTCGTGGAATTGGCGATTCTGCGTCATTGCAGTTGGCACGAATTGGGCCCCTATGGCAAGCGGATTGGCCTCGCCGAAATGGTTTCGCGTACCAGGCTACAAGGCCAAATCATCAGACTGGCCCGGCAAGCCGATTATCCGGGCGTAGGGCACTTCAAGGTGTGCGGCGGCGAAGAATGGGGTGGAAAACGGTGTAGAGCGTCAAGACCAGCACCGCGGCGGCCGGGACCATGATCGCCTCCCCCTCCCCGGTATAGGTGGGGTAAAGCACCAGGGTGGACATCAGGGCGGTGAACGACCACAGGATCAGCACGCTGCGGCGATGGCCGTGGCCCAGGCTCATCAGCCGGTGGTGCAGATGCTGCTTGTCGGGGGTGGTGATGCTGGTTCGGGCCCGGGTGCGACGCAGCACCGCCCACAGCACGTCCACCACCGGCACCGCCAGAATGATGAGCGGGATGAGCATGGGAGCAAACAAGAAGTAGGTCTGGCCGGCGAAGGGCTCGCTGCTGCGCCCCCCCACCGACACCGTGGAGGCGGCCAACAGCGTGCCCAAGAACAGCGCCCCGCCGTCGCCCATGAAGATGCGGGCCCGATGGAAGTTCTGCGGCAAGAAGCCCACCGCCACACCGCTGGCGATGATGGCCACCAGCGGGCCGATGTTGTTGGGCAACAGCACTTCTTCGTCGGTGAGCTTGATGGAGTACACGAAGAAGGTGAGCCCGGCAATGGCCACAATGCCCGCGGCCAGGCCGTCGAGACCGTCGATCAGGTTGATGGCGTTGACGATGGCCACCAGCCACAGCACCGTGACCACAAAGGCCAAGTCTTGGGACAGGATCAGCGCGTCCAGCACCGGCAGCCGCAGGTTGAGCACCGTCACCCCGGCGAACGACAAAACGCTGCCGGCCAGCACCATGGAGGCCACCTTGGCCGGTGCCGACATCTCCTTCACGTCGTCGTAGGTGCCGAACACAATCATCACCAGGGCGGCGACCACGATGCCCACGGGCTCCGACGCGGTGGCGAACACCACATCGAAGTCGTCCTGAAGCCAGGCCACGCCCATGGCCGACAGAAAGCCGATGAACATCGCCACGCCGCCCAGCACCGCGGTGGAACGCTCGTGGACCCGCCGGGCGTCGGGCTCCACCATCAGGCCCCAGCGCTCGCTGATCCGACGCAGCACCGGGGTAGCGGCCAGCGTCACACCAGCGGCGACGGCGAAGACGATCAGGTAGCTGTCAATGCTGGGGGCCATGGCTCGTGGAGTCGCCCGCTTGGGCGCCTATCCGGCCAGTTTATAGGGGGTGAACCGCCCGCAGAGGTTGGCAACCTCAGAGCGGACCTCGGCTACCGCCGCTTCGTCGTCCCGCTGGCGTAGGGTTCGGCCGATCATGGCAGCAATGAGGCTCATCTCGTCGGGGCCCATGCCCTGTGTGGTGGTAGCCGGGGTGCCGATCCGCACCCCGCTGGTCACGAACGGGGAGCGCGGATCGTCGGGCACGGTGTTCTTGTTGAGGGTGATGCCGGCCCGGTCGAGCACTTCCTGGGCCACCTTCCCGGTGAGGTCGTCGTCGAAGGTCCGCAGATCAACCAGCAGCAGGTGGTTGTCGCTGCCTCCCGAAACCAGGCGGAATCCCTCGGTGGCCAGGCCTTTCACCAGCGCCCCGCTGTTCTGCACGATGCGGACGGCGTAGTCGGCGAACTCCGGGGTGGCGGCCTCGCCGAAGGCCACCGCCTTGGCCGCGATCACATGTTCCAGGGGGCCGCCCTGGAGGCCGGGGAACAGGGCCTTGTCGATGGCCGGGGCCAGATCCTGGGTACACAGGATGGCCCCGCCCCGGGGGCCGCGCAGCGTCTTGTGGGTGGTGAAGGTGACGATGTCGGAATGGGGCACCGGGTTGGGGTGGACGCCGCCCGCGATCAGCCCGGCGATGTGGGCAGCGTCGAACATGAACAAGGCCCCCACCTCGTCAGCGATGCTGCGAAACGGCGCGGGGTCGATGATGCGGGGGTAGGCGGTGGCGCCGGCCACGATGAGCTTGGGCCGGTGCTCGAGGGCCAAGTCGCGGATCTGGTCGTAGTCGATGCGCTCGTCGCTGGGGGTCACCCCGTAGGCCACGAACTGGTAGGTGCGCCCACTGATGTTCACCGGCGAGCCGTGAGTGAGGTGGCCGCCGTGGTCGAGGCTCATGCCCAGCACGGTGTCGCCCGCCTCCAGCACGGCCAGGTAGGCGGCCACGTTGGCGTTGGCCCCCGAGTGGGGCTGCACGTTGGCGTGGTCGGCGCCGAACAGGGCGGTGGCCCGCTCGCGGGCGATGGACTCCACCTCGTCGATCACCATGTTGCCGCCGTAGTAGCGGCGACCGGGATATCCCTCGCTGTACTTGTTGGTGAGCACCGACCCGGTGGCGCTCAGCACCGCGGGCGAGGCGAAGTTCTCCGAGGCGATGAGCTGCACGGTGGTGTTCTGGCGCTCCACCTCACGGCCGATCATGTCGAACACCGGGTCGTTGTCGCGGTTGGGCCACATCACGGGGCTGCCTCCTCTCCTGCCGAGCCTGCTCGGACGCCGACCATGGTCAACCGGCCTCCTCGCTCGGCAACAAAGCGTCGATCTTGGCCACCCGGGGGACGTGGCGACCCTCTTCGAAGGTGGCCGCTAGGAAGGCCTCCAGAGCCTCCCTAGCCGCCTCCGGGCCGGTGAGCCGCTCGCCCAAGCAGATCACGTTGGCGTCGTTGTGCTGGCGGGTCAGCCGGGCCGAGGTCACATCATGCACGGTGGCTGCCCTCACGCCGGGCACCTTGTTGGCCGCCATGGCGATACCGATACCGGTACCGCACACGCACAGACCCAGCTCGGCCTCGCCGGATGCCACCGTGCGGGCCACCGCTTCGCCGAAGTCGGGATAGTCCACCCGGTCGAGGCCGTGGGTGCCGCAGTCGATCACGTCGTGGCCCAACTCCCGCAAATGGGCCACCAGCACGTCCTTCAGTTGCACCCCAGCGTGGTCGGCCCCAGCGGCGATACGCGTCATCGCTGGAAATCTATCCGCTGGTGGTTGGGATATCGTCCGCCGACAAGCCCATTGCCCCTAAACCTACTCGCCGCCGGCGACGTTTCGAAGGGCATTTGCCGACACCGCCCCTTCTCGGAGCACGGCGAGACCGGCCTCGGTCACCTCGACCACGGTGGACGCAGGCGCCTGGAGCCGACCGCCGTCGATAGCCAGCTGGACGGCGGGGAATGCGGCAGCGGCTTCGGCCGCGGTGTGGGGGGTGGGCTGGCCGCTCAGGTTGGCGCTGGTGGTGGCGATGGGCCCGACCACGGCGGCCAGCGCCTGCACCAGCGCGTGGTCGGGGCAGCGCACGCCGGTGCCGTCTTGGACGATGGTGAGCGCTCCCGGCCAGCACGCCTCCATGAGCCGCCGGGTGGCGGGCCGCGGATCGAAGAATCGCTCGGCGTCGGCGGGGCGGGCCACCAGGATGGCCACCGCTTTGTCGGCGGGGCGCTGTTTGAGCTCGAACAGCAGGTCCACGTTCTCCGGCAGGGCGGCCAGCCCGTAGACCGTGTCGGTGGGGATGATCACCGCCCGGCCCGCCCGCAGCTCGGCGGCGGCCAGCTCCACCAGCTCGGCGAGGCCGCCGGCGCTCATCGGCTTCGACATTGCAGCACCCGGTCTCGACCGGCCAGGTCGGGGTGGACCGCCTCAACTACCAGCCCGCTGGCCTGAGCGATGGCGGCAGCGACGCCCATCTGGGCGGGCGACAGCTCCAACAGCACCGTTCCCCCCGGACTCAGCCAGCGAGGGGCGTCGGCCAGAATCCGCCGGGCGGCGTCCAGTCCGTCGGGGCCGCCCCGCAGGGCCAGCTCCGGCTCCCAGTCGGCTACCTCGGGGGGCAGCGCTTCGTCGTCGGCCACATACGGGGGGTTGCTCACCACCACATCCACGGTTCCAGCCAGCGCCTCGGGCAGCGCCTCGTACCACGATCCCTCGTACACCGACACCCGTACCGCGGCCCGGCCCAGTCCGGCCAGGTTGGCCCGAGCCACGGCCAGCGCCTCAGCCGACACGTCGGTGAGCGCCACCCGGGCCGTCTCGCACTCTGCCGCCACCGCCAATCCCACCGCGCCGCTCCCCGTGCCCAGGTCCACGGCCACACCGCCGGGCGGATGGCGGCGGGCCAGTCCGGCCACGGCCAGTCCGGCCAAGGTCTCGGTCTCCGGTCGGGGAATGAGTACCGCCGGGCCCACCATCAGGTCCAAGCCCCGAAACCCCCAGCGCCCCAGCACATACTGCAAGGGCTCCCCTGCCAGCCGGCGGGCCAGCATCGAATCGAGGTAGGCCATCTGGCGCTGGGCAGGCGCCTTGGTCAGGCCAACGTAGTACTCGCCGCCCTCGTACCCCGACGCCTGCTCCACCAGTCGGCGGGCCTGCATCTGGGCATCGGCCACCCCTGCCTCGGCCAAGCGTTGCGCCGCTTCGTTAGCCACATCGCCCCAGACAACCTGCGGGGCGGTCAGGCTCACGATCCGACCAGGTTTTCTTGGCGCTCGGCCTCGGCCAAGGCGTCCACCACCTCGTCAAGGGCGCCGGCCAGAATGCGGTCGAGCTTGTACAGGGTCAGGCCGATGCGGTGGTCGGAGACCCGGTTCTCCTTGAAGTTGTAGGTGCGGATCTTCTCCGACCGGCCCCCGCCGCCCACCTGCCCCCGGCGCTGCTCGGAGAGCTCGTCTTGGCGGCGCTGCTGTTCGGCTTGGAGCAGCCGGGCCCGCAGAACAGCCATCGCCTTGTTGCGGTTCTGGAGCTGGCTCTTCTCGTCCTGCATCGACACCACCAGCCCGGTGGGCTTGTGGGTGATGCGGACGGCGGAGTCGGTGGTGTTCACCGACTGGCCCCCCGGCCCCGAAGACCGGTAGACGTCCACTTGGAGGTCCTTCTCTTCGATGTGGACCTCCACCTCCTCGGCCTCGGGCAGCACCGACACGGTGGCCGAAGAGGTGTGGACCCGGCCCTGCGACTCGGTGACCGGCACCCGCTGCACCCGGTGGGGACCGCCCTCGTACTTCATCTTGCGCCACACGTCTTGGCCCCGCAGCATGAACACCACGTCGGTGTAGCCCCCCATGTCGGAGCCCTGGGCGTTCATCATCTCCAAATCCCAGCGCTGCTGGCCGGCGTAAGCCGAGTACATGTCGAACAGGTCGCGGGCGAACAGGTTGGCCTCCTCGCCCCCTTCGGCGCCCTTGATCTCCACGATCACGTTCTTGCCGTCGTTGGGGTCGCGGGGCGCCATCAACTCGGCCAGCTCCGCTTCCAGCCCTTCCGCCGCGGCAGAGGCGGCTTCGATCTCTGCCTCCAGCAGGCGCTGCTCCGCCTCGTCGGCATCGGCCAGCATCTCAGTGGCCGCCTCGATGTCCTCCTGATGGGCCCGCAACTCCCTGATGCGGACGGCCTTGGCCTCCAACTCCTTGAAACGACGGGCCGCCGCGGTGTAGGCATCCCGGTCGGCCAGCAGGTCGGGGTCGGCCAGCCGCCCCTCGAGCGCGACGAACTCCTCTTCGAGCTCCTCGTAGGCAGGGTTGCCGTCCATGCCCTCAACCTACCGCTGAGCTGTGGGGGCGGCGGGGATGGATTGGCGAGATGGCGGCGGTCGGGTCTACTTCGACGAGCGCTTGCGCTGGCCGTAGCGGCGCTCGAAGCGCTCCACCCGGCCGGCGGTGTCCACGATGGTCATCTGGCCGGTGAAGAAGGGGTGGCTGGCGCTGGAGATTCCCACCTTGGCCAGGGGGTACTCGTTGCCGTCCTCCCATTCCACGGTCTCGGTGGTCTCGATGGTGGACCGGGTGAGGAAGGATGTGCCTGCGGAGGTGTCCTGGAACACCACCAAGCGGTAGTCGGGATGGATGTCGGGCTTCATGGCGCTCCTAGCCTCACACCCCGGCGGGGCCTTTCGCCACTTCCTCCAGGAAAGAGGCGTTGTTGGGAAACGTGCGCAGGCGGTCCATCAGCAGCTCCAAGCCGGCCGCCCCGCCCCCATTGCCGTCGCTGGAGAGACCGTTGAGCACCCGGCGCAGCTTCCACACCTGCTGAAGCTGGCGGCGCTCGAACAACAGCTCCTCGTGGCGAGTGGAGGAGGCGTCGACGTTGATGGCCGGGTAGATGCGCCGCTCGGCGATGTGCCGGTCGAGGCGCAGCTCCATGTTGCCGGTGCCCTTGAACTCCTCGAAGATGACCTCGTCCATGCGTGATCCAGTCTCGACCAGCGCAGTAGCCAGGATGGTGAGCGAGCCGCCCTCTTCCACGTTGCGGGCTGCGCCGAAGAACTTCTTGGGCGGATACAGGGCCCCGGTGTCGATACCGCCGGACATGATGCGCCCGGTGGCCGGCGCGGCCAGGTTGTAGGCCCTGGACAGGCGGGTGATGCCGTCGAGCATGATCACCACGTCCTCGCCCCGCTCCACCATGCGCTTCGCCCGCTCGATGGTCATCTCGGCCACATGGGTGTGCTCGTCGGCCGGGCGGTCGAAGGTGGACGCCGCCACCTCGCCCCGCAGCAGCCAGCGCCGCATGTCGGTGACCTCCTCGGGCCGCTCATCCACCAGCAGCACCAACAGGTGGACTTCGGGGTTGTTGAGCTCGATCGACCGGACGATCTCCTTCATGATCGTGGTCTTGCCCGCTTTGGGGGGCGACACGATCAGGCCGCGCTGGCCCTTCCCGATGGGCGACAGGAGGTCGATGATGCGACAGGTCATGTTGGCCGGATCGTCATCACGCTCCAAGCTGAGCTTCTGGTCGGGGAACAGCGGGGTGAGGTCCTCGAACTTGGGGCGTTGCTTGCCCGACTCGGGGGGCTGCCCGTTGACGCTGTCGATGTGGAGCAGGGCCGGGTTCTTCTCGTTGCGGGTGGCTGGGCGGCTGCCGCCGGTGAGGTAGTCGCCTTTGCGGAGCCCGAATTGGCGGACCTGCTTGACCGACACGTAGGCGTCTTCCTTGCTGGGCTGGAAGCCCTTGATCCGCAGGAAGCCGTAGCCGTCGTCTCGCAGATCGAGGTAGCCGGAAATGGCGATGGGATCGCCCTCCCAGGGCTCCTCCGGCCGATCCCGATCGTTGCGGCCCCGGCCTCTGCGCCGACGACGGTTGCCGATCTCCGGCTGGTCGTCTTGGTGGCGGGAGCGGTCTTGGCGGTCGCCCCGGTCTTGGCGGTCGCCCCGGTCTTGGCGGTCGCCGCGGTCTTGGCGGTCGCCGCGGTCCTGGCGGTCGCCGCGGTCCTGGCGGTCGCCGTCTTGGCGATCCCGGCTTTGATGGGAACGGTCCTGGGGGTCCCGGCCCTGGCGTTCGCCGCCCTGGCGGGAACGGTCTTGGCGGGGTCGTTCTTGGCGATCCTCCACGGGCTCGGCCTCAGCGGCGGCCTCGTCGCCCTGCTCCGCCGTGGTCTCGGCGTCCTCGGCTTGGGCCTCCGTCTCATCGGCCCTGGCCTCTTCGGTCTCGGCCCCAGTCTCGGCATCGGCCGCCACTGCGGGGGCGGCCCCATTGCCGGCGGAATCGACCGCGGTCTGGCCGTCGCCGTCGGCGCCGATGCCGGCGAGCTCGAGGATCATGTCCACGATGTCTGCTTTGCGGGCCTTGGGTTCTGGGCGCCCGCCCATGGCCCTGGCAATGATCTGAAGCTGCGCCCGGTCTTTGCGCTGAAGTTTCGACCGGGAGAGCTCAGTGGTCTCTACGCTCACATTTCTCCCTAGATGTGCCACTACTGGAGGGCACTCGTTTCTCCCTTGAAGTGCCACGGCTTTGGGAGCACTTCGTTTTGTTCGGCATGCCATCCGCGAGTGCGGACGGCATGAATTACGCAGCCATTAACCACCGGGACGCTGACAAAAAGGAATGTCGAAATCGACCGAGTGGTCAGAAGGCTTCCCGCAGGACTGCTAGCGAAACAGCAGTCCCAACGCCGAGAAGATTACCGCAATCGGCCCCTAGTGGCAACATTCCGGGGTTTTTGACCGTTAGGCCAGCAACTTTGCCATGAGGTGGTGGCCGGGAACCACTTCAGCAGAGGCCGCACACTGCTCGGTATAGACGCCGCCCGGGCCGTCCACTTCGGAGTCCACCAGGAGGTAGGGAACCGGGTCGTCGGTGTGGCTTCGCGTCGTGAGCGGCGTGGCGTGGTCGGGCAGCAGCAGGAGGCGCCATGGGCCCATTTGGTCGAGGCCGTCCACCAACCCGGCCAGGATGCGCCGATCCCAGTTCTCCAGGCATCGGACCTTCTCCGCCACGTTGCCCTCGTGTCCGGCCTCGTCGCTGGCCTCCACGTGGACCACGTACAGGTCGGCGCCGTCGGCCAATCCGGCCAGCACCGCATCCCGCTTGCCCTCGTAGTTGGTGTCGTACCAGGCCGTGGCGCCGGGCACGCTGGTCACCGTCATACCGGTAAGCGCTCCGATCCCCCGCACCAGATCGACCGCGCTCACCAGGCCAGCCTCCACCCCGTGCATCTGGTGGAATGAGGGCATCTCCGGCTGGAAGCCCTGGCCCCACAGCCAAATCCGATTGGCGGCCAAACCGAATCGGGACACCACCGACTGAGATGCCTCCTCCAGCGCGGCCAGCTTGGGACCGGCCGGACCCTGGGGTCCGACCACCGGCTGATCGGAGAGCTCGTGGGGCGGGGTGCAATCGGCGTCCGCCCACTCTGCCGGGGCGATCATGGTGTGGCGATACTGCACCCCGGCGTGGAAGCTGACCTCGCCGCCCAGCTCGTCGTCCAACGCCGCGATGACCTCGGCGGCCCGATCCGAGTCGGGGTGTCCACCGGCAAAGTCGGCCATGATGCCGTCGTCGGTCACCGTGACCAGGTTGCAGCGATAGGCCACCTGATCAGAGGTGAGGGAGAGGCCCAGCGCGGCGGCCTCGATGGGCGAGCGTCCCGTGTGATAGCGAACCGGGTCGTAGCCGAAGATGGACATGTTCCCCACGTCGCTGCCCGCCGGCATCCCCGGGGGAATGACCTGGGCCCGCCCCACCGTCCCTCGGGCGGCCAGCGCATCCAGAACCGGGGTGTTGGCCGCTTCCAGCGGGGTAGCTCCGTCCAGCTCGGGCACAGGCAGATCGGCGCACCCGTCGGGAATGCACACCACGTACTTCACGATGCCCGATTCTGCCAGATCATCAGTTGACTGCTGCTATCCAGCAGCCTGGGCCGAGCAGCGGGCAACGTGGGCTTTCACCGCCGCGATGTCGTTGGGCAGGCGCTCGCAGCGCTCGGGGCGCTCGGCCAGCTCGGCGAGGGCTTGCGGCATCGGCGGGTGCTCCCCGATGGCCGCTTGCACCGCGTCGCCGAACTTGGCCGGGTGAGCGGCGGCCAGCGCCACCAGCGGGCCGTCTGCGCCAACCAGGGCGCGACGAGCGGCGGCCAGGCCCACGGCGGTGTGGGGATCGATGATCATGCCGCTTTCGCGGTAGAGCTCGGCGATGGTGGCCGTGGTCTGGGCGTCGTCCACCCGGACCCCCGACCAGTCCTGCTCCAGACCGGCGACGATGCCGGGGTCGATCCGCATCTGGCCGGAAGCCCGAAAATCTTCCAGCAGCTTGGCGGTGCGAATCCCGTCCCGGTCCAGCAGCTCGAACAGCAGGCGCTCGAGGTTGGACGACACTTGGATGTCCATGCTCGGCGACAGCGTCGGATGCACCTCGGAGATGGCCATCGATCCGGAAGTGAAGAACTGGGTCAAGATGTCGTTGCGGTTGCTGGCCACGATGAGCCGGTCGACGGGCAGGCCCATCTGGCGGGCCACATGGCCGGCCAGCACGTTGCCGAAATTGCCGGTGGGCACCGAGAACGACACGTTCTCCAGGCCGTATCGGGTGGCGGCCGCCACGTAATACACGGTCTGGGCCATGATCCGGGCCCAGTTGATGGAGTTGACCGCCGACAGCCGCTGCCCAGTTCGGAATCCGGCGTCGGCGAACATGGCCTTCACCAGGTCTTGGCAGTCGTCGAACGTTCCCTCGATGGCCACGTTGTGGACGTTGGCGCTGTCCACCGTGGTCATCTGCCGGCGCTGGATCTCCGAGACCCGGCCATGGGGGTGCAGAATCACGATCTGGATGTTCTCCCGGTCGCGCACCGCCTCAATGGCCGCCGATCCGGTGTCGCCCGAGGTGGCGCCCACGATGGTCACCCGCTCACCCCGGCGGGCCAGCTCCTCATCGAACAGGCGTCCCACGAGCTGAAGGGCGACGTCTTTGAAGGCGAACGTGGGTCCGTGGAACAGCTCCATCAGCCACAGCCCGTCGCCCAACTCCACCATCGGCACCACGTCGGGATGGTCGAACTCCGCGTAGGCGTCCCGCACCAGCTCGTCGAACCGGTCTCGGGGGTAGGCGCCGTCCACAAACGGCCACATCACCTCGGCGGCCAGATCGGCGTAGTCGCCCCGGCCCGGAAATCCGCTCCGCGCTTCGGGCGAGAGCTCGGGCCAGCGGTCGGGCACATACAGCCCCCCGTCGGCGGCCAAACCGGCCAACAGGACATCGCCGAATTCCAAGACCGGGGCCTGGCCCCGGGTGCTGATGTACTTCACTGGCTGACCACTCGCAGCAGCGCCGGCACGCCCCGCACCGCATCCAGCTCCCGCAGATCGCCCAGCGTGGCCTGCACATCACGCTCGGTGGCCAGGTGAGTGATGAACACCAGCCGGGCCTGATCGCCGAGGCCCTCCTGCTCCATCGACCGGATGCTCACCCCGTGGCGCCCGAACACCCCGGCGACCGCGGCCAGCACGCCCGGCCGGTCGAGCACCTCCATGATGATGTAGTACTCCGAGTCCAGGTCGTCGATGGAGCAGATGACCGCCTCGCCCAAGTCGCCGATCGGGGTCCATGTTCCCCGGCAGCGGTTGCCGGCCGCATCGATGAGGTCGCCCAACACCGCGCTGGCCGTGGGCCGGCCGCCGGCACCCCGGCCGTACAGCATCAGCTCTCCCACCGCATCGCCCTCCACGAACACGGCGTTGAAGGAATCCCGCACCGAGGCCAGTGGATGGCCGACCGGCACCATCGCGGGATGGACTCGCACGGCCAGCTCCGGCTTGCCCTCGACGTGGCCCACCTGCTCGGCGAAGGCCAACGGCTTGACCACGTAGCCGAGCCTTTGGGCGTTGGCGATGTCGGCGGCGCTGATGCCGGAGATGCCCTCCCGGTGGACGCTTCCGGCCAGAATCCGGGCGCCGAAGGCCACAGTGGCGATGATGGACGCCTTGGCCGCGGCGTCGAAGCCCTCCACATCGGCCGTGGGATCCCGCTCGGCAAAGCCCAGCGACTGCGCGTCGGCCAAGGCATCGTGGTAGCTGGTGCCGTGCTCGGTCATCTGGCTCAAGATGTAGTTGGTGGTGCCGTTGACGATGCCCATCACCCGGCGAATCGGCTCGGCAGCCAATGACTCCCGCAGCGGGCGCATGAGGGGTATGCCCCCGCCGACCGCGGCCTCGAACAGCAGGTCCACCCCGGCGGCGTCGGCCGCGGCGTACAGCTCAGCGCCGTAGTTGGCCAAGAGCTCCTTGTTGCCCGTGACCACCGGCTTGCCCAGCTGCAAGGCGGCGGCCACCAGCTCTCGGGCCGGCTCGATCCCCCCGATCAACTCCACCACCACGTCCACTTCGGGGTCGTGTACCACCGAGGCGGCGTCGGTGGTCAACACTCCGTCGGCCAGAACCACGTCGCGATCCCGTGAGGCGCTGCGCACCGCTACCCGGACCACGTCCAAGTCGATGCCGGAGCGCTCGGCTATCACCGTCCGCTGCTCCTCCAGCAGCCCGATCAGCGCAGAGCCGACGTTTCCGCAGCCCAGCACGCCCACGCCGATTCGTGTCTTGGAAGGATCGCTCACCACCCCCACCGTACCGGCTGGACCCCGTCCGTCTGGCAGAATTTCACATGTTGGAGAGTTTTCATTGATTTTCTAGTTAGACAATGTAGTTTAGGTGTCACATGTCTTCCTACGAGCTATTCTCCCTGGCCGGTGATCTGCGCCAGCAGGCGATGGCCTGCGAGCAGACCCGGGCCGACGTCGACGGGGTCTGGCGGGGACTCGACCATCTGCTCGACGGCCCGGTGGCCATCCACGGGCCTGCGGTGTGGCAGTCGGCCGCGGCCGACGCCAGCCGCCTCCGGCTGCACCACCAACGCAGCCACCTGATTCGGCTGCGCTATGAGGTCGAGCAGGTAGCCCGCCGACTTCAGGCCCGAGCCGACGAACTCTACGCCGACGCCGCCCGGATCGAGGCCGCCGCCGAGGCCACCCTCCGAGAGGAAGCCCGTGAACTCGAGCTACAAGCCAGCTATTTTCAATAATTATTTTGATTTTTCATTGAACACCAGCTACAAAGGGTCCGAACTGATCTGTCTGAGGGATCAGCCGACCGAAAGGCCTCACCATGTCTGTGCTCACCATGAACACCGAGGAGATGGACCATCTCCAACAGCAATTCACCGCATTCGCCGGCCAGGTGGAAGACCTCCGCACCCGCCTGACCGCCACCTTGGAGGGCACCACTTGGACGGGCAGCCGCTCGGAACGGTTCCGAGGCGCTTGGCATGAGCAGTGGTCGCCCTCCCTCGGTCAATTGCAAGAGGCGCTCACCGAACTGTCCACCGCAGTGGGGCTCGAACGCCAGAACACCATCACGGCCCTCGACTCGGTCTGACGGTGTCGGCTTGCATCGACCTGATCTGAGCCCGTAGCCGGCCTGCACCATCGCCGCCGACTGTGCGCCTTCTCTACGAGGGGCCTGATGGTGTCCGGGAGGTGAGCATCGCCGGCGACCTAGTGGAGACCGTGGGAGAACTGGCCGAGATCCTGGGTCTGCCCCCACCGCTTGCCGGGCTCTGGGTGGGCGACCAGTGGTTTGACGCCGACCGGGGAATCGACGAGGCCGGGGTGGTGGACGGTGCCCGAGTGGGCGTTCGTCCCGGCCCAGACAGCGATCGGCCGGGGTGGACGCTGGAGGTGGTGGGCGGGCTCAATGCGGGCCACCGCCATCCGATGCCAATGGGTGGATTGAGCGTGGGACGCTCGCCGGACGCCGACGTGACTTTGACGGGCGTCGGACTGCGACCCCGGCATGCCCGGTTGGAATGCCGGGACGAACAGGCCTTTGTCCAAGAGGGCGAGCATGAGCCGACCCCGTTCGAGGCGTCCACACCCCTGCGCCTGGGCAGTGCCTTGATCCAGGTTTCGAAGGCACCCGACGACCGCCCGACCCGCTTGGCCGCCATCCGAGGCCCCACTGCATCGGGGAGGATCGCCTTCAACCGTCCTCCTCGGCCAGAAGCTCCTCGGCAACCCGAACCGCTTTTCGCCCCCGCCGAGGAACCGCGGCGGGGACCGCGAGCGGTCTCCTTTGGTTGGGCCGCGCTCGCGGGGCCGTTACTGGTGGGGCTGCTCATGGCTCTCCTCTACAGCCCCTACATGGCGCTGTTCGCCCTGCTCAGCCCCTTGATGATGGGCGCTAACTGGTTTGACGGTCGTCGCCGCAACCGAAACGAGCGCCGACGATCCCGACGGCGGCACCAAGCGTCGTTGGTTGATTTCCAGATCACAGCCGAAGCTGCTCACGCAACAGAGACCCGTCGCCGCCGCGACCAGCATCCCCACCTTGCCGAGGCGGTGAGGCAAATCCGCCAGCCCAGTGTCCGGCTTTGGGAGCGAAGGCCCGCCCACGACGACTTCATGTCGCTGGTTGCTGCCCACGGCCCGGTCCCGTTCGACCCCGAACTAGCCGCCGACGGGCCCCGGATCGCCGAAGGGGTGGCCGACGTTCTTGAGCAACTCGGGCCGATGCCTGACTCCCCCATCACGGTGGACCTCGGACCGGCCAGGCTGCTCGGCTTGGTGGGTCCACGGAGTGCGACCACCGCGATGGCCCGGGCGCTGCTCATGCAAGCAGTCGCCTACCACGGCCCGGCTGACCTAGCCGTGCTCGTTGCCGCCGACGAGGTCACCGCGCCGATCTGGGCATGGGCCGCCTGGCTCCCCCACACCTCGCATCCGGCCATCGGCAGGCCCCGGCTGTTGGCTGAACACCGCACAGCGGCCACGGAAATCGCATTGGAGCTGGTCGAGGCCTGGGAGCGCCCGAGCGAGGCCCGCTGGCCCCAGATCTTGGTAGTGGCCGATGGGGAGAATCTGGCCACCGGCAGAGCACCTCCCCTGCGCCCTCTGCTGTCAGGGTCGGCTGGACCGGTTTCGGCCATTGTGCTCGCCGCCAGCGTCGACCAGCTTCCCGCCAGCGCCACCTCAGTCATCAAGGTCCACGACACCTCCGGGGTGGTCGAAGTGACCCAACCCGGCGAGTCCTTCCCCTCGATATTGGGCACGGGAATGAGCCTGGCGCTGGCCCGCACCGCCGCCCGCGGTCTGGCCCGATTTGAAGACCCCGAGCAGCGCGGCGCCGACTCCGCCATCCCCGACCGCTCGTCGCTGATCCAGCTCTTGGGTCTCGCCGCATCCGAGGAATCGGGCAGCTCCCACAACCTCAGCGGTTCTGACAATCTCAACGACCCCGGCAGCCTCGACGAACCCGAGGTCACAGCAAGCGCTTCGGCGCTCTCGGCTGCCGTCGCCGCCCGCTGGCGACAAGCCGAACACGCCGATGGGCTGGATGCACCCATCGGGGCCGACGGCTATGGCCCGTTGCTGGTCGATTTGGCCGCCGACGGGCCCCACGCCTTGGTGGGCGGCACCACCGGGTCGGGCAAGAGTGAGTTGTTGCGCACGCTGGTGGCGTCCCTGGCCGCCACCTACTCCCCCGAACAGGTCAACTTCGTGCTGGTGGACTACAAGGGCGGCAGCGCGTTCGACGCCTGCGCCTCCCTGCCTCATGTGGTCGGCCTGGTGACCGACCTCGACGACCGGCTGGCCGAGCGGGCCTTGCGCTGCCTGGAAGCCGAACTCCGCCACCGTGAGCAGATGCTGCGGGACTGGGGCGCTAACGACTTGGCCCACTACCGGACGCTGGCCCAATCCAGCGTCGGGGGATCGGGCGCGCCGCTGGCCCGACTGGTGGTGATCATCGACGAATTCGCTGCCCTGGCCGCAGAACTGCCCGGCTTCATGGACTCGCTGGTGAACGTGGCCCAGCGAGGCCGCAGCCTGGGCATGCACCTTGTGCTGGCCACCCAGCGCCCTGCGGGGGCGGTGAGCGCCAACATCCGCACCAACACCGCGCTTCGGATCGCCTTGCGGGTGTTGGACACCGCCGACTCTGTCGACGTACTCGACAGCCCGGAGGCCGCTGCCATAGGTCGGCACCGGCCTGGACGGGCATTGGCCCGATTCGGTCCCAGCGAACTGGTCGAGTTCCAATGCGCCTTGGTCACCGACGTCACCGCCGCCCAGCGGGGCTCTCGGGTGGTCCCGGCCCCCGACGGCATCCCAGTGCCCGAACCCGAGGCCGCTCCCAGTGATGAGACTTCTGATGACTTAACTCGGCTAGTCGCCGCTGCGAACGCCGCGTGGGGCCGGTGCGACGGAGACCCGCCTCGGCGACCATGGCCCGATCCCCTGCCCCCAACAGTCCTGCTCGAAGAGGTGGACGACGAAGGCCGGGCAGACAGACTAGGAGCGGCCTTCGCCCTGGCCGACGACCCCAACCGGCAGTGCCAGTACCCACTGATATGGGATCCCGACGAGGGCAATGCCCTGTTCGCGGGCACTCCGGGCAGCGGAACCACCACTGCGCTGGGTTCGCTGGCCGTCGCCCTGGCCAGCCGCCACTCTCCCCGTCAGTGCCACCTCTACGCCATCGACTCCGGCTCGGGTCAGCTGACCCCGCTGGAGGGCCTGCCGCACTGTGGATCGGTGGTAGGCCCCGACCAACGCGACCGCATCCGGCGGCTGATCCGACGGCTAGAAGACGAACTGGACCGGCGCGTGGGCCGAAGCGATTTGGTCACTGATTCAGCGAAGCCGCCGCTGGTGGTGGCCCTGATCGACAACTGGGGCGGCTTGGCCAAGAGCCTTGACAACGTGGCCGACCATGCGCTCTTGGCCGCCCTTGAGCGGGTGTGGACCGAGGGTCCGGCCGTCGGCCTGTGCCTGGTGGCAGCGGCCGACCAGCTCTCCAAGGTGAGCCGCACCCTCCAGGCTGCCACTCCCCAGACCTTTGTGTTCCGCCTCGGCGACCCCGCCCTCTACCGCCAGTGGGGCGTGGCCGTGGACGACCCGGCAACCCTGCCCCCCGGTCGGGGCTTCGCCATCCCTTCGGGCCTCGAACTCCAAGTGGCCGTGCCCCGCGGCGGGCTGGCCGTTGCGGTGGCCGAGGTCGCCGCCGCCCATCCCTCTGACGGCGGCCCGCTGCCGGTGGAAAGCCTGCCCGCGGTGGTCGACCCGTCCCGGCTGGACCAGCCCCGCCTGAGCGGATCGCCGGTATACCTCCCCCTCGGGCTGAGCGACGACACCCTGTCCCCCACCGGGTTCATCCTCTACCCCGGCGAGCACGCCCTCATCCTGGGTCCCGCTCGCTCGGGCCGAACGTCAGCCCTGGCCTTGTTGGCCTCAGCAGCAGCCGCCGCAGGCGGGCGGGTTGTCGCCCTAGCCCAGGCCAAATCTCCGCTGGCCGACTGCTCCGACATCCACATTGCCGATGACCTCGACGATTTGCTCATCGCCGCGGATGCAGCCGACCCCCCGACACTGGTGCTCATCGACAACGTCGAAACCGTCGCCGACCATGACGGCCGCCTCAAATCCCTAGCCACCGACAGTCGCCCCGGCCTCCATATCATCGCCGCCGGCCGCGCCGACCGCCTCCGCACCGCCTACGGCCACTGGACCTCCGAGATCCGCTTCTCCCGCACCGGCATCCTGCTCCAGCCCACCCCCCTCGACGGCGACCTCTTCACCATCCAACTCCCCACCCGCCCCGCCCTCCCATCCCTCCCCGGCCGCGCCTACCTCATCCAAAACGCCCACCCCACCATCATCCAGATCGCCGCAGCATTCGCCGAGGAGGAGAGCTAGAGGTCGTGACGGAGGAGGTCGGCGTGGGTTTCGCGGCGGATGACTAGGCGGGCGTTGCCGTGGTGGGCGAAGACGACGGCGGGGCGGGGGACTTTGTTGTAGTTGGAGCCCATGGAGTGGCCGTAGGCACCGGTGACGGGGGTGGCCAGGATGTCGCCCACCGCGATATCGCTGGGCACCCGGCCGTCTCGCACCAAGAGGTCGCCCGATTCGCAGTGCTTGCCCACCACCCGCACGGTCTTGTCCCGGTCGCGGTCGACGGCCCGCGGCAGGAACGTCTCGTAGCCGCTGCCGTACAGCACCGGGCGGGGGTTGTCGCTCATGCCCCCGTCCACCGAGACGTAGGTGCGGATGCCGGGAAGCTCCTTGATGGTGCCCACCTCATAGAGCGTGACCGCGGCAGCCGCCACCAACGATCGGCCCGGCTCTACGCTCACCGGGGCGGTGAAGCCGACCGAGGCACAGGACTCGGCGATGGCCACGGCCCACTCAGCGATGGTGGGGGCCGACTCGCCCTCCACGTAGGCCACGCCCAAACCGCCGCCCAACGAGAGCTCGGGCAGGCCGTAGGGCTGGGCGAATCCGGCGATCACCTCCACCGCCCGCTGGAACGACCGCATCTCGAACACCTGGCTGCCGATGTGGGCGTGCAAACCCACGAGCTCCACCGAGTCTGCCTCCCGGGCTCGGCGAATGGCGGCGTCGGCCAGGCCGGTGGAGGCGGTGAAGCCGAACTTGGTGTCGTCCACCCCGGTGGTCACGTACTCGTGGGTGTGGGCTTCCACCCCCGGCGTGATCCGCAGCAACACCCGGGGCCGGGCACCGGTTGTGGCATGGAGGGCGTCGAGGCGGTCGAGCTCGTCAAATGAGTCCACCACGATGCGGCCTACTCCGGCCTCGACCGCAGCAGCCAACTCGGCGGCCGACTTGTTGTTGCCGTGCATCACCAGACGATCACCGGGCACGCCCGCGGCCTGGGCCACATACAGCTCTCCCCCGGTGGCCACGTCCAAGTCGAGACCTTCCTCGTACACCAAGCGGGCCATCGCCAAGCACAAGAACGCTTTCGATGCGTATGCCACCGATCCGGCAAAGGCGGCCCGGGCCTGGCGGCACCGCTCGCGCACATGGTCCTCGTCGTACACGAACAGCGGCGTGCCGAACTCTCGGGCCAGCTCCAGCGCGTCGCACCCGGCGATCGAGAGCCGCCCGTCGTCGCCCACCGAGGCGTTGTCGGGCAGAAGGTGGAGGGGTAACGCCGACACAGCCACTCTCCTACATCGACTCCGGCGCGCTGACGCCGAGCACGCCGAGGCCGACGGCCAATCCCACCCGGGCGGCGTCGATCAACACGAGGCGGGCCTGGGTCAGCTCGGGGGCGATGCCGGCGCCCACCACATAGCAGTCGTGGTAGAAGCTGTGGACCGCGGCGGCGAAGTCACGCAGCCAGGCCGTAACCCGATGCGGCGCTCGCTCTTCAGCGGCGGCCGCGATCACCTCACCCAGCGTGGAGAGCTGGCGCATCATCTCCAACTCCCGCTCGTGGACCAGCACTCCCAGGTCCACCTGGTCGACGCTCTGCCTCTCCACCCCGTCGGCTTGGGCCCGGGCCGCGATGGAGCACACCCGGGCGTGGGCCATCTGCACGTAGAACACCGGGTTCTCCATCACTTGGGCGGCAGCCTTGGCCAGGTCGAAAGTCGGAGTGGAGTCCATCGATTGGAGCAGGTAGGTGAACCGGGCCGCGTCGGCACCCACCTCGTCGATAACGTCGCGCAGCTCGATAAGGTCGCCGGTGCGCTTGGACAGCTTGACCTCTTCGCCATCGCGCTCCAAGCGCACCAGCTGGGTTACCGCCACTTCCAAACTGGCGGGGTCGCAGCCCAGCGCGGTCATGGCCGCCCTCATCCGGGCCACATAGCCGTGGTGGTCGGCCCCCCAGACATTGATCAAAAGGCCATCTGAGCCGGCCCGGTCGAGCTTGTTGCGGTGATAGGCGATATCGGGCAGAAGGTAGGTGTACTCCCCGTCAGACTTGATCAATACCCGGTCTTTGTCGTCACCGTGATCGCTGGAGCGCAGCCACAGAGCCCCGTCGGCCTCGTAGGTGGCTCCGGCCGCGTCAAGCGTAGCCAGCGTGTCTTCAATGGCACCCGAGTCCACCAGCGCCTGCTCACTAGACCAGGTGTCGAACGCCACTCCCATTGAGCCCAGCACATCCCGCTGGTCGGCCAGCGCCCGCTCCCGCCCCCACTCGCGGGGATCGGCATCAGCAGGCATCTCCGAAGCCCAATCAGCGATGTATTGACCGTGGTATCCGTCCTCGGGCACCGGCACCCCAGCCCGGACCGCAGCCAGCGAATCCCCGTATAACTCCATCTGCGTGCCCCGGTCGTTGATGTAGAACTCCCGCTGCACCTCGTAGCCACACCACTCCAACAGCCGGGCCACCGTGTCGCCATAGGCCGCACCCCGGCCGTGGCCGGCGTGAACCGGCCCAGTGGGGTTGGCGCTCACGAACTCGACGATCACCGTGCGGCCCTCACCCAGGTCCTGACGCCCGTAGCCGTCAACATCAGCAGCCACCGCCTCCTGCACCACTCCGTGCAGCCAACTCGGCGTCAGCTTGAAGTTCACGAACCCCGGACCCGCCACACTCACCTCGGCCATGTGCTCGGGCCGGTTCTGTTCCAGCCAGACGACTAGCTCCGAAGCCAGCTCCCGCGGGTTGCGCCCCGCCCCCTTGGCGACGGCCAGCGCGACATTGGACGACCAGTCGCCGTGCTCCCGCCGCGCCGGTCGCTCCAGCCCGACTTGAAAGTCGCCAGGCAAGTCAATCCCAGCGGCGACGAGCGCGCCGCGCAGGGCATCAGAAAGGGTGGTGCGGATGTCGGCCATGAACTCACCAATGGTAGAGGCCACTCGCCGGGTATACTCACCCAGTTACTGCCCACGTAGCTCAGGGGATAGAGCACTTGCCTCCGGAGCAAGGGGTCGCAGGTTCGAATCCTGCCGTGGGCGCTCATCAGGCGGCGAGAGCGTCGCCTTCGTCGGAGGGAGGCTGAGGCGACGGCCACCCCTCCAAGTAGCCCTCGATGTGAGCCAAGCGCTCCCGCACCTCCCCAAGACTGCTGGTGACCTCCCGGTGGTTTTTCTCGATCAGGTCGCGGCTCTTGGTGTTGTCGACGTGTTGGTAGCGCATGATGGCAATGACCGCCGCCAGCATTGGCCCGAGCGTCACAGACAAGGCGGGTGCCAATTCGGTCAGCGTCTCCATGCGCCCCACCCTACTGTGCCGCACCGTCAGACACAACAATATTCTTTTTGAATTATTTTCAGTAAGATTCAATCACTTCCTGTGTCCCGCCATAGGCACTCGAGTGCAAGGCGTGGCAAAGTCTCACCATGGCTGAGGCCAAGGTTCGCTGGACGCACCAGTGGAAGGAGCTTTACGAGGAGGTCATCGACTCGGGGCTGTGTACCGGGTGCGCGGGGTGCGTGATCGCCTGTCCGCACGATGTGATCGGCTACAAGCACGAGCCCGGTCAGTACAAGCCGTTCCACCTGGAGGAGGAGTTGGGCCTGTCCGACTGCATCCACGGCCAGAAAGGGTGTACCTCGTGTACTCGGGCTTGCCCCCGGTTCCGCACGTGGGAGGCCGAGGCCGACGAGCACCTGTTCGGGCGCATCCGCACCGAGGACGAGGTGTCGGGCATCTACAGCGACATCCTGCTGGTGCGGGCCTCCGACGACTACGTGTACGAGGTGGGCCAAGACGGCGGGCTGGTGTCGGCCATCCTGATCTGGTGCCTGGAGAACGACGTGATCGACGGCGCCCTCACGTCGTTCTTGGAGGGGGGCGACGCCGACGGATGGAAGGCGGTGCCCGGCCTGGCGGCCAACCGAGAGGAGGTGCTGCGGGGCGCGGGCAGCCGCTACACCTACTCAGCCAACCCGCTGGCCTACCGGGAGGCCAAGGAGCGGGGGCTCAGCCGCCTGGCCCTAGTGGGCATGAGCTGCCAGACCTCCATCGGCCCGATCATGTGGAACCGCAAGGTGGGCAAGGTGGGCCGCCCCATCAAGCTCAACATTGGCCTTCTGTGCTCCAAGAGCTTCGACGACTCCATGTTCGAGGAGTTGTTCTGGGTGAAATACGGCCTGCCCACCGACCAGATCGCCAAGATGAACATCAAAGGCGTGTTCCAAGTGTGGATGAAGAACGGCGACTACCACGAGATCAACCTCAAGGAGTGCCACGCTTGGACCCGGGAGGGCTGCAACCTCTGCCCCGACTTCGCCGCCGAGCACGCCGACATCTCCACAGGGGGCATTGGCGACGCCACCGACTGGACCCTCACCGTGGTCCGCACCGAACTGGGCCGAGCCGTCATCAACGCCATGCTCGACGACGGCGTGATCCAAGCCCGACCGGGCGACGACGACCCCGGCGCCATTGCCCTGATGCACAAGCTGGCCGCCAAGAGCCGCCAGCGCTGGCCCGATTGGGCCGAGAGCGCGGTGCGGGTGGGGGTCTGAGGGTCGCTTCCCGGGCCGGATGCCCGGCCTCAGCTAGCCGAGCCCGGATTCCTCCAGAATGCACTGGCGCATGATCAGGCCGACCTCTTCGGTCAGGTCGGCGTTGATGTTGCTGCGCAGGTCGTCGTCGAGCTCTTTGAACTGCTCGAAGGTCAGGGCTTCCCTGATCCGGTCGAACCCGCATTCGCACACATCGGCCAAGTTCTCCTGCACCTGTTGGTCCAAGTCGTCCATGCCTGCTTCCTCGCAGCCGTCGCGGAAGTTCCGCTCGGCCTGGCCAACGTTGGCCTCGCCCTTGTAGTCGTCGGGGTTGTCGTCGTATGAGGTGGGCGCGCCGGAGTTGCCGCAAGCGGCTGCCACCAAGAACAGGGCGGCCACCACCGCGAGCAAACGGGCTTTCTTCACGGGCTCAACGGTATCCCCCGTCCCCTTGATTTCGCGAACTATTCCAGCGTCAGCCGGCGTCAGCCAGCGCCAAGGCCCGGGCAAACACCTCGTCGAGCATGGCTTCGGTGAGCCGGCCGGTGAAGGTGTTCTGCTGGCTCACGTGGTAGGAGCACACCACGGTCTGTCCGCCGGGGACTGGCGCCTCCAGGCCGTGGGCGAACTTCGGCCGGGGTCGCACCCCCAACTCAGCGGCCACCGCCCCGTAGCCGATCGCCCCCAGCGCGACAAACACCCGAGCCCGCCGCAGCAGGGCCAGTTCCCGAACCAGGAATGGCCGACAGGCATCCCGCTCGGCCGGGGTGGGCTTGTTCTGGGGCGGCGCGCACCGAACCGGGGCGGTGATGTACACATCGCTCAGCACCAACCCGTCGTCCACGTCGGTGGCCTCAGCTTGGTTGGCCAGCCCCATCCGGTGCAGCGATGCGTACAGGAAGTCGCCCGACCGGTCGCCGGTGAACATGCGCCCGGTGCGGTTGGCGCCATGGGCCGCCGGGGCCAGCCCCACCACCACAATGCGGGCGTCGGGGTCGCCGAAACCCGGCACCGGCCGGCCCCAATAGGTCCAGTCCCGATAGGCGGCCCGCTTCAGCGCGGCCACCTCCTCCCGCCACACCACCAGCCGGGGACAGGCCCGACAGGCGATAACATCAGCGGCCAGTTTGTCGAATGTGTCTATTGATCCCACTACCGGCAACATAGAGGACGATGTCTGGCAAGACCCGCAAACCCACCATGGTGTTGTTCGTGCGCCACGGACAGACCCCCACCACCGGTGCGGTGCTGCCCGGGCGGGCACCGGGGCTGCACCTCAGCGACCGGGGCCAACAGCAGGCTGAACAGGCCGCCGAGCGCATCGCCGCACTGGGCAAGGATCGCATTGGGGCGGTGTACGCCTCGCCCATGGAGCGGGCAAGAGAGACCGCTGCCCCCATCGCCCGGGCGGTGGGCCGACGGGTTCGGGTGTTCGAGGGTCTCAACGAGTGCGACTTCGGCAAATGGACCGGCCGCCGCCTCAGCGACCTGCGCCGGCGCCGCGACTGGCACCAGGTGCAGCGCACCCCCAGCAGCTTCCGCTTCCCAGGCGGGGAGTCGTTTGCCGAGATGCACGCTCGGATGACCGGCGCGGTGCAGTCGCTGGTGGCCCGCCACCCCGGCTCGACGGTGGTGGCGGTGTCGCACGCCGACACCATCAAAGCCGCGGTGTCGCACGCCTCCGGCGCCCACTTGGACATGTTCCAGCGGATCGTGGTGTCGCCCTGCTCGATCACCGCCATCTTGTACGCCGCCGACGGCCCGCTCGTGCTGGCCGTCAACAGCACGTCTGATTTGAAAGCCCTCGTGCCGTCATGAGCGCCTCTTTCGACCTGAACGACCTCGAGCACTTCACGGTGGGCACCGTCGGACCGCCCGGCCAGCGGGTGTTCTACCTCCAAGCCAGCATCACCGGCACCCTGGTGTCGCTGAAGCTGGAGAAGCAGCAGGTGGCCGCGTTGGGCGAATACCTGTCTGGGGCGCTGCGAGAGGTGAGCGACGACCCCGACACCATTGTGCCCGAGGCCGACATCGGCCTGATCGATCCGGTGGAAGCCGAATGGACGGTAGGCGACATCGGGATCGGCTACGACCCTGACGCCGATCGGATGCTGGTGATGGCCACCGAAGTGCAGGCAGACGACGACCCCGACGAACCGGCTACCGCCCGCTTCCGCCTCACCCTCCACCAAGTCGCCGGTTTCGTGAACCGGGCCCGGCAGGTGGTGGCCTCCGGCCGGCCTCCGTGTCGCTTCTGCGGCGCTCCGCTCAACGACGACGGCACCTGGTGCCCCTGCTCCAACTAGCCCGCCGCCTTCCCGCCGTGACCGCCCCGCAACCCCAAGCCGAGTCCCCGTTCCGGGAGCGTCCCGCCATCGGCGACGAAGCGGCGGTCGAGCTGCTGACCACCGGCGAGCTGGACGTGCTGGGCCGGATGCCGTGGAGCTCGAACATGACGTTCTTGGTGGACGTGCTCCCCGCATCCGACATGCCCGATGCCCCCATTGTCCAAGGGGTGTACAAGCCGGTGCAGGGCGAACGGCCCCTGTGGGACTTCCCCACTGGGCTCCACAAGCGGGAGATCGCCGCCTTCCAGCTGGCCGGTGCCCTGGGCTGGGACTTGGTGCCGCCCACCGTGCTACGGGATGGGCCGCTGGGCGAGGGGTCGGTGCAGCTCTACGTGCCCACCGACTACGACGAGCACTACTTCACCCTGCGAGAGGAGCCCGCTCACCATCGCTGGTTCCAGCGGCTGTGCGCCTTCGACTTCATCATCAACAGCGCCGACCGCAAAGGCGGCCACATCCTGTTGGGCGACGACGGGCGGCTCTACGCCATCGACAACGGCCTGTCGTTCCACTGCGAGTTCAAGCTGCGCACGGTGATCTGGGGATGGGCCGGCGATCCTTTGCCCGCCGATCTGGCCGCCGATGTGGCCGGGCTGCTGGGCGACGGCCTGCCCGACGGCGTGGCCGGGCTGCTCACCGTGTTCGAACAAGACGCCCTGTTGACCCGAGCCCGCGCCCTAGTGGACGAGGGCCATTTTCCCATCGACCCCAGCGGCCGCCGCCATCCGTGGCCGCTGGTGTGAATCCCGCTTAGCTGCGGGCTTGCAGCGCCTCGATCAGCTTGGGCAGCACCTTGTGGACGTCGCCCACCACGCCGAGGTCGGCGATGCCGAAGATGGGGGCCTCGGCGTCCTTGTTGACGGCGATGATGTTCTTGGAGCCCTTCATCCCCACCATGTGCTGGGTGGCCCCGGAGATGCCGCACGCCACATAGACGTCGGGCTTGACCACCTTGCCGGTCTGGCCCACCTGATGGGAATAGGGCACCCAGCCGGCGTCCACGATGGCTCGCGACGCCCCGGCGGCCCCGCCCAGCAGCTTGGCCAGGTCCTCGATCATGGCGTACTTCTCGGCCTCGCCCAGGCCCCGTCCGCCCGAGACCACCACCCCGGCTTCGTCCAGTTTCGGTCCCGTGGACTCCTCGGCGAAGCGGTCCACCACCCGGGCCGCACCAGTGGCCCCCAGATCGGGCACCGGCAATGCCGACACCGCCGCGGGACCGCCGCCGGATTCCTCGGCGGCGAACGACTTGGGGCGCACCAGGAACAGCCCGACGCCCGAGCCGTTGAACCGGGTGCTGACGTTGACCGTGCCGCCGAACACCGGCTCGACTCCCACCAATGACCCGTCGGCCTGTTCCAGCTCGACGACGTTGGTGATGACCGGGGCGTTCAGCTTCACCGAGAGCCGACCGGCCACGTCCCGACCGTCGTAGGTGGTGCCGAACAGGATCGCATCGGGGGCGGCACCGGCCTTGACGGCCGAAGCGATGGCCGAGGCCACGGCCGGTCCGGCCAGTCCGTCACCCAGATCGCCGGTGGCATGGACCGTGGTCGCCCCGTGGGCGCCGAGCTCCGCAGCCACCGGTTCGCCGTCGCCCCCCACCACCGCTTCCACGGTGTCGGCCACCTCGCGGGCCTTGGTCAACATCTCGAGGCTGATCGAGGCGACCTTGCCGCCCGATGCCTCCGCATACACCCAGATGGTTCCCATGCTGTCTCCTCCGCGTCCTCGCGCCTAAACGATCCTGAGCTCTTCAAGCACGGCGATGATGCGCTCGTGGGCGTCGCCCTCATCGGTGATGATCTCGCCCGCCTCTCTTTCGGGGGCGGGGCTGACATCGGTGATCTCCTGGCCGCCGCCAGCCCAGCCAACCTGATCGGCGCTGACGCCCAGATCGGCGATGCCCACCTGGTCCATGGGCTTGGACTTGGCCGCCATGATGCCCTTGAACGACGGATAGCGGGGCTCGACCACCCCCGCGGTCACCGACACCACGGCGGGCAGCGGGCACCGCACCTCGTCGTAGCCGTCCTCGGTCTGGCGCTTCACCACCACCTCGCCGCCGTCGGCTTGTATCTCCTTGGCAAAGGTGACCGAGGGCAGGCCAAGCAGCTCGGCCACCTGCTCGGGAACCGTGCCGGTGTAGCCGTCGGACGACTCGGTGGCGGCCAGGATCAGGTCGGCCTGAGCCCGGCTGATGGCGGCGGCCAGCACTCGGGCGGTGCCCAGGGCGTCGGTTCCGGCCAATGACTCGTCGCTCACCAAAATGGCCTTGTCGGCCCCCATGGCCAGTGCGGAGCGCAGCCCGTTCACCTCTTCGTGGGGGGCCATCGATACCAGCGTCACCTCGCCGTCGCCGGCGGCGTCGCGCAGCTGGAGGGCCATCTCCACGCCGTAGGAGTCCGACTCGTCCATGATGAGCTTCATGTCCCGCTTGAGGGTGTTGGTCTCCGGGTCGAGCTCCCCTGGGTCGGCCGGATCGGGGATTTGTTTCACGCAGACGACAATGTCCATAGCGTGCAAGTCTCCCACCCGCCCCAAACGGTGCAAAACCAAACGGAACCGAAGACACGGACAATTTCCCGCCACCGCGTTTTCCCGGCTTTTGGGCGGAAGCAGTAGCCTTGAAGGTCTGAAAGTCCTCCTACTCGTCAACCCTCACGCCTCGTCGGTTAACGCCCGGACCCAGGTTGTCATCCAGAAAGCACTAGCCGCCGACCACGAGGTGACCCTGGCCGCCACCCGTCGGCGGGGCCACGCCTCGCGCCTGGCCCACGAGGCTGTGTCCGACGGCTACGACGTGGTGGCAGTGCTGGGCGGCGACGGAACCCTCAATGAGGCGGTGAACGGGGTTGCCGGCTCCGATGTGGCGCTCGCTCCCCTGCCGGGAGGGTCCACCAACGTTTTCGCCCGCACCATCGGGCTGCCCGACGACCCCGTGGAGGCCGCCGCCATGCTGCTGGAGACGCTGGCCGCGGGCCACATCAAGCGGGTGGGCATCGGCCAGGTGAACGGGAGGTATTTCCTGTTCCACGCCGGGGTGGGATACGACGCCGCGGTGGTGCAGCAAGTGGAGCGCAAGGCCGGGTTGAAGCGGTACGCCAACCACGCCCTGTTCGCCTATGCCGCGGTGGACACCTGGCTGCGCCACTACGACCGGTCGCGCCCCCGCTTCACCGTCTACCACGCCGACGGCGAAACGGTGACCGGCCAGTTCGCCATCTGCCTCAACACCAACCCCTACACCTATCTCGGTTCTCGGCCCTTCAACGTGATGCCCGACGCCACCCTCGATTCACCCCTGTCGATGGTGACCCTGCGCTCGCTGCGGGCCACCCGGCTGCTGCGGACCGCGGCCAGCGCCCTCGGCTACGGCCCCCCCGTCGCCGCCCACCGCCACGTCCACACCCGCACTCACGTGGCCAGCGCCGTCATGGCCAGCGACCGCCCCTTCCCCTACCAACTCGACGGCGACTACCTCGGCGAAACCACCCGCCTACAGTTCCACCACGCCCCCAACGCCCTAGCCCTCGCCATGCCCCTAGGGTGAGGGGATCAGTTGATCTGGCGGTCGTGGCCGGACCAGTAGGGCTCTCGGAGGCGGTATTTTTGGAGTTTGCCGGTGGCGGTGCGGGCTAACTCGTCGCGGAACTCCACGGAGGTGGGGCACTTGTAGTGGGCGAGGCGGCTGCGGCAGTGGTCGATCAGGTCGGCTTCGGTGGCCGAAGTGCCGGGGGCCAGCACCACGAGGGCTTTCACCGTCTCGCCCCACTTCTCGTCGGGAACCCCGATCACCGCCACCTCGGCTACCGACTCGTGGGCGAACAGGGCGTCCTCCACCTCGATGGACGACACATTTTCGCCCCCGGAGATGATCACGTCCTTCTTGCGGTCCGACAGGGTGAGGTAGCCCTCTTCGTCGATGTGGCCTCCGTCGCCGGTGTGGAACCAGCCGCCGGCCAGGGCCTCGGCTGAGGCGTCGGGCTGCTCCCAATACCCGGCCAGCACATGGTTGCCCTGGGCCAGCACCTCGCCGCTGTCGTCCACGTCCAGCGAGATGCCCAGCGCGGGCACACCCTGGCGGGAGAGCTTCACGGCTCGCTCAGCCGGGCTCAAGTGATCCCACTCGGCCCGGCGGCGGTTGATGGTGAGGTAGGGCGCGGTCTCGGTGAGGCCGTAGAGCTGCATGAACTCCCAGCCCAGTTCGGTCTCCATGCGCTCAATGGTGCGGGTGGGAGGCGGGGCGCCGGCCACCGTCATGCGCACCCGGCCCGCGCCGGGAATCGGCCCGTCCCAATCTTGGGCTGCGTCCAGCACCGCGGCCACCACTGCGGGCGCCCCGCACAGGTAGGTCACGCCGTGGTGCTCCACCCGGCGCAGAATCTCGGCGCCGTCCACCTTGCGCAGCACGATGTGGCGGGCGCCGACGCCGCTCACCGCATAGGGCATCCCCCACCCGTTGCAGTGGAACATGGGCAGGGTGTGGAGGTACACATCCCGGTCGCTGACCCCGGCGGCCCAGCCGAAGGTTGTGGCATTGAGCCACAGCGAGCGATGGGTCATCTGCACGCCCTTGGGCCGGGCGGTGGTGCCGGAGGTGTAGTTGATGGTGGCAGTGGCGTCCTCGTCGGGAGTCCACGGCTCGGGCTCGGCGCCGAACCGGTACAGGGCCTCATCCGACTCGGCTCCCAGCACGTAGCGGTGGCGACATTCAACGTCAGCCAGCGCGTCGGCCAGCTCGGGGTCGATCAGCAGCATCGTGGCCCCGCAGTGCTCCACGATGTAGTTGATCTCCTCTTGGTTGAGCCGGAAGTTGATGGGCACGCACACCCGGCCATACCCGCTCACCCCGAACAACGAGACCATGAGCCGGGCGGCGTTGTGGGAGACGACGGCCACCCGCTGGCCGAACCCGATCCCGTGCTCGTCCAACCCGGTGGCCTGGGCCCGGGCCAACTCGGCCATCCGGGCATAGGTCAGCTCCCCCCAGCTCTCCGCGGGCTGGTCGGGCTCGTCCACAATCCCCACCCGGTCGCCGTACACCGTCTCGGCCCGATCCAGGAAGTCCCGCACGCTCAGCGCTACCTTCATTGCCCCACCGTACCCACCCTGCCGGCCCTTCGACACAAGCGGCTCGCATCAGCGTCGGGGAAGAGCGCAACGGAAGACTCCTGCCCGACATGGGTTCGCCGCCGCCTACTCGTACAATTTCGCCGTGACGGTCGTGCGGGTTCTGGGCGCGGTGGGCAAGACCGTCATCGCGCTCGGGCTCATCATCCTGCTGTTCGGAATATTCCAGCTCTGGGGCACCGGCATCATCGAAGCCCGAGCCCAGCAGAGTCTGGACAGCGAATTCTCCGACCTGTTGGATGCCTCCGGCGCCTTGGGCCCCGCCCCGCCTGCTCCCTCCAGCCCGTCGACGCCCGATCCTCCCAGTGCCCCAGAGCCCACAACCGCTCCCGAGCCCACCGCAACCCCCCAGGACGACGACGAAGCGGGATCGAGTCCCGCGGCGCCTAGCCCCACTCCGACGGCCACTGCCGAGCCAGCAGAGAGCGCTCAGCCGCCTCCCACCCCCGACCCAGAATGGCTGGCCATGCTCTACCGGGACTGGGGTTCGGCCATGGCCCGAATCCAGATCCCGGCGATCGGGGTGGACAAGACCGTGGTGGAAGGGGTGAGGGTCAGCGATCTCCGCAAGGGTCCCGGCCACTATCCCACCACCCCACTGCCCGGACAGGCCGGAAACGCGGCCATTGCCGGACACCGCACCACCTACGGGGCGCCATTCGGCGAGATCGACAAGCTGGTCCCCGGCGACGAGATCGTGTTGACCACCATTCAGGGGGAGTTCACCTATCTGGTCATAGAACAAGGCGAAGGCCACGGTCACCTCATCGTGGCCCCCACCGCAGTGGAGGTTCTCGACCAGGATTTCCGCGACAGCCCCAACCGCCTCACCCTCACGGCTTGCCATCCCAAGGGCTCAGCCCGCCAGCGGATCATCGTGGTAGCCGAACTGGTGGGTGAGCCTGCTCCCACCTACGCCCGGCCCGGACAGCAGCCGCTGGCGACCCCCGAGTTGGCCACCGAGAACGTGGACGAGGCCACCGACACCGAGCAGACGGTCACGCCATCCCCCGCTCCCGAGGCCCCCGAAGCGGCGGCACCCGCCTCAACAGGCGCCTCCGAAGCGGCGGCTCCCGCCTCCGAACAGACGGAAAATCTGACGGCTGCCGCTGAGCCGACCGAGGCCGCCCCAAACCCAACACCTATGCCCACACCCCGTGAGAACTTGCCCGACTCATCCCCGATACCCGAGGAGGAGGCGGTCAACTCCTTCGGCGAAGGCCTCGACGGCGACTCCGATGCCTTGGTCCCGGCCATCTTGTGGGGATTGGCCGCGTTGGCCATCTGGTTCTTTGCCCTTTTTGCCGGCAAGCGGTGGCGAAGGCTCCCGGCCTACGCTCTATCGGCATTGCCCTTCTTGGTTGTGATGTTCGTGGCGTTCTGGCATATCGACCGAATCCTCCCCTCCTACTGACGATGGGATGCTGGTGGTTGGCATGAGTCGCATCCTGCTCTTGGCGGCACTGGTGCTGGCGTTGGCTGCGGCTGGCTGCGCCGGAGGTGAGTCGGAGGACTCCGGGGACGCCGAGGTCTTCGTCGACCCGACACCCGAACCCGATCTGCTTCCCACAGAAGAAGATTTGCGTGATCGGTTCGAAGGGACCGTCACCGACCCTTACGACCTGCTGGTGGGCACCTGCTTCAACCAGTACCGGTATCTGGACCGCAACGACTTGCCCGCGCAACTCACCACGGCCGTGGGCTGCACCCGCCCCCACAACGCCCAGGTTTACGCGATCTTGATCCACTATGCCCCGTCCGGTGCCCCCTACCCCGGAGAGGAGGCGGTGAACAGCTGGGGCCAGAGCGGGTGCTACGACCAATTCAAGCCGTTCGTCGACAAGGCCTACGAGCAATCGCGACTGGACATCGGGATGATCACCCCCAGCCGAACCGACTGGGAGGGCGAGGACAAGCGCCGCCGTATCGCCTGCTATGTCTTCCACTATCAGCGTTTGCTCATAGTGGGCGACATGCAGGGCATCGCCCTCTGAGACCGCCAGCCGGCGGGGCGAAGCGCGTCACCCCATCAACGCCACCAGCGCGGCCCACGACTGGGGCACGGCCCCGCCACCGGTGCCGGCATCGGGGTTCCAATACTCGGCGAATCCGCTCAGCATCGCCCCTCGGACGGTGCTCGAAGCCACCGATTGAGCGGATGCCAGACGGCCGTGGCGGCGCAGGCCCACCCACATCAGATAGCTGAGCTGGGGCCACGCCGGACCGCGCCAGTACGAGTGCGGATCGAATCCGGGCTCTTGGCGATGGACACCCGCCGGCCCACAGCCACCGCCATAGGCCGACGCATCAAGCAAGTCCGCAGCCACAGCGTCGATCCGGTCGGCCTCAGCGGCCACCAACATCGGCAAGAGGCCATCGAGGGTGCGGGCCCGCCCCGACCCCTGCTTCGAACCCCCGGCATCGGTCCAGGTTCGCCGGGCCTCATCCCACTGGGCACCCAGATGGCCAGCCAGCTCGTCGGCTTGGTTGGTCACCTCGGTGGGCCCGACAACCGCAGCCAGCTCCTGGGCGTTGAACACCACGAGGGCGTTGAAGCCTGCCGAAGCGCACACGAAGGCCGGATTGCCTACCGGCGAGCCGTTGGAGTTGCGCTCAATCGACCCCACCAGCCGATTCTTGGTACGCCGCCATGAATCCAGCGAGAACCTGCCGGGGCAGAAGTCGTCCCAGCGGGGGCTGTCGTCGGCCCCGCTCTCCCACGGATGGCACAACGCCACCAACCCGCTGGGCAGGCGATGGCGGTCGAACAGCAGGAACCGCAGACCGTGCTCGGCTTTGGCCACCGTCTCCTCGTCGACGTCCACGCCCCGCCGCACCAGTTCGGCCACGGCATGTCCGTACATCGGCGGCTGGGTGATGGATGAGGCGTCGTCTCGACCCCACAAGTCGGCGGCCACGCCGGGACTGCGCCCATAGTTCATGTGGGGGACGAACCCGTCTTCACCCTGAATCGACAGCGCGGTTTGCAGCTCGGTCAGGCCGCGCTCGTCGCCCAACTCGGCCCAGCACACGGCATGGAAGCAGGAGTCCCACAGCCATTGCCAGGGATAGGTTGCCGGGTTCGGGACGGTATAGCCCTCGGGAACCCAGTGGGCCTCCAACACCGCCCGAGCCGCCTCCCGCACCGCTGAGCGGTCGAAGTGGGCGGGCTTTTCCATATCCTCAGAGTCTCGCGGATGAAGCTGATCTGATTACCTCATGGGAATGAGCCGGGGCGCGATCGTCTCATTTCGACTGGGGCTGAGCGACGGCGTGTCCATCGTCGCCCGCCTCTGGCAGGAGATGCTGGCCGACATCGGCTTCGACATGGTGACGGTGGCCGCGGAGGGCCCGGTAGACCGGCTGGTGCCCGGCCTCGGCATCGACCAACTCGATGGCCCCGACCCCGATGCCTTCGCCGCCGCGGTGGACGACATCGATCTGGTGGTGGTGGAGAACCTCTGCACCATCCCGCTCAACCTCGCCGCGGCCCGCACGGTGGCCCGCACGCTGGCCAGTCGTCCCGCCATCCTCCACCACCACGACCCCCCGTGGCAGCGGGAGCGGTTCGCCTCGGTCACCGAGCTGCCCCCCGACGACCCGGCCTGGCGCCATGTGGTCATCAACCGGCTCACCGCCGAGCAGTTCGCCCAGCGGGACATCGAGGCTGTGGTGATCTACAACGGCTTCGACACCGCCGGACCCGAGGGCGACCGAACCGCGATGCGGGCCAAGCTGGGGGTGGCCGACGATGCCCTGCTCATCACTCACCCCGTGAGGGCCATTCCCCGCAAGAACATCCCCGCTGCCATCGCCATCGCCGAGGAACTGGGCGGCGCCTATTGGCTGATGGGACAGGCCGAAGAGGGCTACGACGCCGCCCTGGAGCAACTGCTGGCCGAAGCCCGCTGCCCGGTGATCCATCGTCCGGTGGCCCGCACCCCCGACATCTACGCGGCCGCCGATCTGGTGGTGTTCCCCTCCAGCTGGGAGGGATTCGGCAACCCGCCGGTGGAGGCGGCCATCTGGCGGCGGCCCTGCGTGGTGGGCCGCTACCCGGTGGCCGACGAGCTGGCCGAGTTCGGCTTCCGGTGGTTCTCTCCCGACCGGCTCGATGAGGTGCGGGCGTTCCTGAACTCCCCCGACATCAACCTGTTGGACCAGAATCAAGCCATCGCCCAACAGCACTTCTCCCTGGAACGGGTCCGATCCGACCTCGTTGCCCTGTTGGACGAAGCGGGATGGCTGCCGTGAGCGACACCGACAACCGGCGCCTGGCCAACCGCCGTCGGCGCATCGCTAAGGCCACCATCGCCGGCCAGCGGCTTGGCTATCTGCTGTATCTGGCCGCGGCCGCCCTGTTCTTCACCGGCTTCGCCACCAGCTTCCGCAGCGGCCTGGTCACCGGCATCGTCGTCTGCCTCGTGGTCGGCTCCCTCGTGCTGGCCCCCGCCATCGTCTTCTCCTACGCCGTGCGGGCCGCCGACCGCGACGAGCCACTTGACTAAGGGCTTATGTCGATCGGCTCCTCCGGCAGCCGCCCGGCAACCACGTCGGGCAAGAACTCCCGCAGCCGCTCGGGCAACACCTTCTCGTCAGAGGCCAACAACTCCTCCAAGCTCCACCAGCGCGCCTCCTCGAACGCCGCCGCCTCCAGCGCCTCGAGGTGCTGAGGGTCCCAATCGCCCCCATCGGGACACCAGGCCACATGAATGCGCTCGTTGGAGTCGAAATGAATGCCGGCGAAATCGAACTCCACATGCTGGGTCCAGATGCAGGGGCCGACCTCCACGTCGGCAAACCCGGCCTCTTCCCAGAGCTCGCGGCGGGCGCATTCGGCGAAGTCCTCACCGGGGTCCAGTCCGCCGCCCGGGATCTCCCACCACGGCGCCTTGTGGGGATCGATCGGATCGCTGGCCCGCATCAGAAAGACACGCCCGTGCCGGTCGAGCAGCACGGCACGAGCCGCTGGACGCCGCAAAGTCCACGCCATGAGCGGCGACCCTACCCCTCCTCAATCCCTGCGGGCAGTTTCAACCCCAACTGGCGGCGGAATAGATGGAGGGCAACGAACGCCGGTACAGTCCCGCTCGAAAAGCCACGACCGGGGGGTTGCCCACAATGGAGTTCGGATATTTCGCCCAGTGCTTCGTGCCTGATTTCGGCTATGAGGACAATCCCGAGTGGGAGGCCCAGCGCATTCGCGACAACCTGGAGATCTCCCAGCTCTGCGACCGCAACGGTTTCAAGTACATCTGGGCCTCCGAGCACCACTTCTTGCGGGAGTACTCCCACATGTCGTCGCCCGAGGTGTTCCTGTCGGCGGTGGCGTCCACCACTGAGAATGTGCATCTGGGCTCGGCCATCTTCAACATCACCGCCCCGGTGAACCACCCGGTGCGCTCGGCAGAGCGAGCCGCCATGATCGACGTGCTGTCCAATGGGCGCTTCGAGCTGGGCACCGGCCGGGGCTCCTCGTCCACCGAGGTGATGGGATTCGGGATGCCGGGCTCGCCCCGCGACCCGAACACCGGCCTGGCCGACACCGAGATCACCCGAGGCCTGTGGGACGAGGCCATCGCCCAGATCCCCCACATGTGGCGCGAGGGGGCGTACCGCTACGAGGGCGACAGCTTCTCCATGCCGGCCCGGGAGATCTTCCCCAAGCCGGTGACCAAGCCCCACCCGCCGCTGTGGGTGGCGTGCGGCAGTCCGGGCACCTTCGAGAAGGCCGGCAAGCTGGGCATCGGGGTGCTGTGCTTCACCATCGGCACTCCCGACGAGATCGCCCCGCTGATCGAGATCTACAAGAACGAGGTGGCCAGCTGCAAGAACCCGGTGGGCGACTACGTCCACGACAACGTGATGTGCGTGGGGTTCGGCATCTGCCTGGACGACCGGGAAATGGCCATCGACCTGGCCACCCGGAGCCACATGTACTACTACCAGTGCCTCGTGTACCGCTGGCTGGACACCTTCCCCAAGCCCGAGGGCATTCCCGAGTGGCCCGCGGTCATCCCCGAGCCGAGCCATGACGACGTGAAGATGGCCATCGAGGGCGGGTCGCTGTGCGTGGGCAACGCCGAAGACTGCGTCCACGTCTCCCGCCAGTACGAGCGGGTGGGCGCCGACCAGTACGTGATCAGCCCCCTAACCTCCACGTTGCCCATGGACGTGGTGCGCGAGACCATCGTGAACTTCGGCAAACACGTCATCCCGGTGATCGACACCGACCCGGTTCACCGCTCCACCCGCCAGCGCGAGGCGGCCCTGGCTGCGATGAGCTGAGCCGGACCTTTCTTGAAGAATCCGTTACAAAACTCGGAGGGTCTAGTCGGGGTGGGATTCAGCCGCTAGGGTTTTACCCGTCCCTTGAGTCCAATGTTGGGAGCTATGACATGCAGAAATCCGCACATCGCCTGCTGGCCCTACTCGGGTTGGTACTGGTCTTCTCGTTGATTGCCGCCTCTTGCGGCAACGACGATGACGGCGGCACCGCAGACGCGCCAGAGGCCACCGCGGCCAGTACAGAGGCACCGGCTGCACCAGAACCGGAAGAGACCGTCACCGTAGACCCCATACAAGACGGTGGGACATTGCAGGCTGTTCTGGATCGCGGCCATGTGCTCTGCGGCTCCCGCGACGATGTGCCCGGCTTCGCTCTGTTGAACGAGAACGGCGAATACGAGGGCTTTGACATCGACATGTGCAGGGTGGTGGCCGCCGCCATCTTCGGCGACGCCAGCAAGGTGGAGATCGTGCCGGTCACCAGCGCCGAGCGCTTCACCGCTTTGGCCTCGGGCCAGTTCGACGTGATGAACCGCAACACCACCTGGACGGCTACCCGAGACGGCACCGAGGGCGCCGAGTTCCTGTTCACCACCTACTACGACGGCCAAGGCATCATGGTGCCGGCCTCAACCGGCTTCACCACGTTGGAAGACCTGGCCGATGCCAACATCTGCGTGAGCACCGGAACCACCACCGAGCTGAACCTCACCGCGGTGTTCGCCGCCCGGGGCATCCCGTTCAACCCAGTCACATTCGAGGGCTTCGACACCCTGGTACCGGCCTACGAAGAAGGCCAGTGCGAGGCCATGACCTCCGACAGCAGCGTGCTCGGCGTGTACAAGTTTGAGATCGAGGGCAAGGGCGGACCTGACCAGCACATCATGACCGAGATCATCTCCAAAGAGCCCCTCGGCACCGTGGTGCGCGACGGCGACTCCCAGTGGGCGCAGGTGGTGAACTGGGCCACCATGGCCACCGTGCAGGCCTGGGAGTTCGGACTCGACTCCAGCAACATCGGCAGCTACAGCGGCACCGATCCCAACATTTTGAACTTCCTGGGCCGCGACGGCTTCGACCCCGGCCTCGGTCTGCCCACCGACTTCGCCATCAACGTGGTGGAGCAGGTAGGCAACTACGAGGAGATCTTCAACCGCTATCCGCAGCTAGGCACGCTGGCAGGCAGCGTGAACGACCTCTGGACCAACGGCGGGCTCATGTACGTCCCGCCCTACCGCTAGGGCAAAACTCGCCCGTCGCCTGACGGGTGCCAACTGAAACTCTTGAGCGGCCCACCGGTCACCGACCGGTGGGCCGCTCTGGTCTACAGTTCAAGGTCACACTGCTATGAGCAGCCCCGCTGACCTCACCAGTTCACCCGTCGATCTCACCGCAGTGCCCACCGCGCCTCCAAGCCGCAGGGTACTGGCGCTCTTGGCCGACCTGCTGATTCTGCTCGTTGTCGGGGTTGTCTCCGTGTGGCAGCTTGGGCTTCGGCTGCTCGACAACTACAGCGACATCCCGGAACTGGTCCTCGCCTGGGTGTTCATCGCGGCCGTACCAGCCGCGGTCCTTGTCATCTTTGTGGTCGACGCGGTGCGCATCGGCCAGACACCGGGCATGGCCGCTATCGGCGTTCGCGCCGTCCACGACGGCACCCGCCGACGGGTGATGCCTTCCAACGATCCACGAGTCCCCGAACCCGGCATCCCCGCCCTGTGGCGCGACGTGCGGGTTCTGCGATTGGCCGGTCAGGCACTGGCCGTGGTTGTGGTGGTGGCCCTCATCCGCTGGATGTTCCACAACCTCATCTCAAGCATGGACGAGGTTGGCCTGCCCAAAGGCTTCGAATTCCTCGACAAGCCATACGGCGCGGCCTTACGCGATGCCCCTGGTTTGGACGTGCGCGACCCCGTTTGGAGAGCGCTGCTCGTCGGCCTCCAGAACACCCTCGTGGCCTCGGTGGTGGGGATACTCATTGCCACCGTCGTTGGCGTGTTCGTGGGCATCGCCCGGCTCTCATCCAACTGGCTAGTGGCCAAGGGGGCCAGCCTCTATGTGGAGAGCCTCCGCAACATCCCGCCGCTGGTGGTCATCGTCTTCTTCGGGTTCGCGCTCTTTACCTACGGCCCCTTCCCCCGCTTCAACCCCACCAACCCTCCGTGGCAAGGCACGTTCTTCGGTTCCGACAGCAACTGGATCATCGTCAGCAAGGACCGTTGGGCCATCCCCTCACTGGCCTCGGGAAGCAACGTTGGCGTGTTCTGGCTGCTCGTCGTGGCGGCCGCAGTCATCTCTGTGGCCGTCTGGCTCTGGCGGACCCGATACAGCAACTCCACCGGCAAGCCCCATCACCGCGTGCTGTGGTCAGTGGGCGTTTTCGTTGTCATCTTGGTGGCCTGCTTCGTGGCCTTGGGAGGGCCCTACTCATGGTCGTGGCCCGCGGTCTCCGAGAACGGCCGGCGAGTAGTGGGAGGGTTCAGCACCAACTCGGGTTACATGGCCCTGACCTTGGGGCTTGGCCTCTATACGGCCAGCTTCGTGGCCGAGATCATCCGCGGGTCCATATTGGCCGTCCCCAAGGGCCAGACGGAAGCCGCCACGTCAGTGGCGCTGAGGACAGGGCAGCGTTATCGCTATGTGGTATTGCCCCAAGCACAACGGATTGCCATTCCTCCTTACATCAGCGAGTGCGCCAATCTCATCAAGAACACTTCATTGGGCATCGTCGTGGCCTATCCCGATCTCACGCTGGTAACCATCACCGCTTGGGGCATCAACTTCCCCGCACCACAACTTCTCCTCATCCTGATGACCGTGTACCTGGTGATCAACCTCCTCGTGTCGGCGCTGTTGAACGTGTACAACCGATCCATCCAGCTCAAGGAACGATGAGCTGATGACTGCCACCGTGCCGCCCTCCGACACCAGCCCGTCGGCCAGCCAGCCTCCTGAGATGCAGGTGCCCCCTAGCGCTTGGCTGCGCAAGAACCTGTTCAACACCTGGTACAACAGCCTCGCCACCGTGATTGCGGTGGTGGTGGGGGCGATTCTCATCTACTACGGCGGGCGCTTCATCTTCGTCACCGGGCAATGGGAGGCGGTGCGCAAGAACCTCACGCTGCTCATGGTGGGCGTCTATCCCCGCGGGGAGCAATGGCGGCTGGTGGTTCAGATGTACCTCGTGGCGTCGGCTCTGGGGTTGGCCTGGGGGACGGTCACCGCCAGAAGCCAAGACCGGGCCGAGGAGACCGGCGTCGCGGCACACCGCCCCACTCCCCTCGATCTTCTGCGCCGCTACTGGGCCATCCTCTTGCTGCTGGTGTTCATCCTGGTTTTCACCCGCACCATTTGGCCGACGCTGTTCACCCTCTCCACCATCGCCTTGGGGCTCGGGGCAAGGGCAGTTGCCATTCGCCTGCCCCGTTCCGCCCAACGGCCGTCCTGGTACGCAGCAGCCTTCATGGCCATTGTGTCCTTCCAGGTTGTGTCGGGCACGGACGGGAACGCCTGGTGGTGGATGAGCGGGCTTGCTGCTTTCATCGCTTTCCAACTCACCGGCACACAAGATTTCACCAAGCTCTTGGGAACGACGATGGTCTGGCCGATATTCGGTCGCACGCGGCTCGTCACCGCTAGGGATCTCGTGATGCTGCGGCGGGCAGTCCAGATTTTGGCCGTGGTGACCGCGGTCGTTGTCGTGCGAATCGCCTACTGGCTCATCGGCGACACCTCCAGCGTGAGCTGGGACCAGTGGTCGGGACTCTACCTCACGCTGGTGGCCTCCGGAGCGGCCATCATCTTGTCGTTCCCCTTGAGTTTGCTGCTGGCCGTCGGGCGGCGCTCCTCGCTTCCGGCGGTGAGATGGTTCTGCGTGGGCTACATCGAGATATTTCGCGGGGTGCCGTTCCTCGCTCTGCTGCTCGTGGCCAAGACCTTCATCGACTTCTTCCTCAACGTCGACACACCGCTGTCGCTGACGACCCGGGTCATCATTGTCTTCACCATTTTCAGTTCGGCCTACTTGGCCGAGGTCGTGCGCGGCGGCTTGCAAGCCGTGCCCAGTGGGCAGGTCGAAGCCGGGCAAGCCTTGGGCCTCCAGCCGCCCGGGGTCATGCGCCTCATCGTCTTGCCTCAAGCACTGCGAGCAGTTATCCCCTCCATGGTGGGCCAGTTCATCAGCTTGTTCAAAGACAGCTCACTGTTCGCCATCGTCAGTGTGGTGGAGTTCTACCGGTCCCGAGAGCTCATCCACTCGCAGCAGGAATACACAACTATCGCGATAGCCGAGACCCTGGTCTTCGTGGCCTTCGCCTACTGGGCCATCAGCTACACCATGTCCAAAGAGAGCCAGCGCCTCGAGCGCCACCTCGGAGTCGGAGAACGATGACAGATACCACTGCAATCAACCCCAACGTCAACAGCGACGCCACCCAGATCGGCGGCCGAGAACTCATGGTCGAAATGGCCAGCGTGGACAAGTTCTTCGGGAGCTTCCAGGCGCTGTCCAACATCAACATGAGGGTGGGCACCGGCGAGGTGGTGGTGGTGATCGGGCCATCGGGGTCGGGCAAGTCCACCCTCATCCGCTGCATCAACCGCTTGGAGCACCATGACCGGGGCCGCATTGTGGTGGACGGCATCGAGCTCACCGACGACGTGCGGAATATCGCCCTCATCCGCCGGGAAACCGGCATGGTCTTCCAGCAGTTCAACCTGTTCCCCCACCTCACCGTGATCGACAACATCACCCTGGGCCCTCGCCAAGTGCTGAAGATGCCCAAGAAGCAGGCCGAGGATCGGGCCATGGAGTTGTTGGAGCGGGTCAAGATCCCCGAGCAGGCCCGCAAGTTCCCCGGCCAACTCTCCGGCGGCCAGCAGCAGCGGGTGGCCATCGCCCGCTCCCTGGCTATGCAGCCCAAGATCATGCTGTTCGACGAGCCGACCTCGGCATTGGACCCCGAGATGATCTCCGAGGTCCTCGATGTGATCCTGGAACTGGCCGGCACGGGAATGACCCTGATTGTGGTCACCCACGAGATGGGCTTCGCCCGTGAGGCCGCCGACCGGGTCATCTTCATGGCCGACGGCGAGATCGTCGAAGTCGGCGAACCCGAACACTTCTTCACCAACCCCCAAGAAGAACGCACCCAACTCTTCCTCTCCCAGATCCTCTAGCCAGCGAGCCTCCAGTGTCGTAGTTCGGTGAACTGGAGTTCTGTGTTCATCTTCTTGCGTTCAGCACTTCAAGTCGGCCGGTTTGAGTGGCCCAATCAAGTATGGCCCTATCGGTGGTGATTAGCAGAATGCCCTGGCGGATGGCTGTGGCGACGATTGTCTGATCAAAGGGATCACCGTGGAATCTCTCGTCGGCGAGAAGCGCGGCGCGGCAGCAGCAATCTCCCATCCAACGGGAATGGCCACGATGCCCGAAGCGACACATCGTCGGCACCAGTCGAAAATCGGCATATCGAGGCTGATGACGCCGTCGCGGCTCAACCGGGACACCTCGTGGAACGAAGCGGCCGACACCGCCAACTCGCTTTGCTCCGCTCCTGTGCGGAGGCGCTCTCTGGTCTGGGGCCCGATAAGCGCGTCACCGCTGCGCAGACGTATGAGGACGTTCGTGTCGAGCAGCGTCAACACTTGAGATAGTTCCGCTCAGCCCAAGATCTGACGGGGACGGGCAATCATGTCGAAGTCGTCATCGGACCAGATGGGCTGGTCAATGTCCCCGATGATCTGGAGTATGTCCTTGTCACAGCCGAACATGTCTCCAGAAACGTCAACTTCTCGGACAATACGCACATAGGGTTTGCCCCGTTTGGTAAGCACCATTGGAATACCCGACTCGTGAACCTCTCTGAGCATGGCGAAGAAGTTGTCCCGACATTCACGGGTGGTTGCTGTCCGCGCCGGGTCGTCAAACATTGAGTCAGAACCATCAGAGGAAGCAGGTAGCGGCAACGACATAGAAATACCCTACCATCCAATGCGGCCCTTTCAAAAGGCCCTTTAGTTGTCAAATTCGGCGAGGATTTGGGTGGCGGCGGCGGCGGGGGTGGTTTGGGCGGTGACTACTTGGTGTTCTAGGTGGGCGGCGAGGTCGGCGACGGCGGGGGTGGTGCGGAGGCGGTCTTGGAGGCGGTCTTCGACCATGGCCCACATCCATCTCACCTGCTGGGCGGCGCGGTGGGCGGCGAGGTCGCCGGAGGCGGTTAGGGCTTTGTAGTAGGCCTGGATGTGGTCCCACACTTGGTCGAGGCCGGTGCGCTCGATGGCGCTGACGGCCAGTACGGGGGGCACCCAGTTGGGGTTGGCGGGGGCGGTCATGGCGAGTGCGGCCCGGTAGTCGCGCACGGCTCGCTGGGCGGCGACCTCGTTGCCGCCGTCGGACTTGTTCACCACTAGGGCATCGGCCAGTTCCAGGACTCCCTTTTTGATGCCCTGGAGCTCGTCGCCGGCACCGGGCAGCATCATCACCAGGAAGAAGTCCACCATGTCGGCCACTGCGGTCTCTGATTGGCCGACCCCCACTGTCTCCACCAGAACTACGTCGAACCCGGCCGCTTCCACCACGGTCATGGTCTCGCGGGTGGTGCGAGTCACCCCGCCGAGCGACCCTGACGACGGCGACGGGCGGATGTAGGCGGCATCGTCAATGGCCAGGTTGGGCATGCGGGTCTTGTCGCCGAGGATGCTGCCTCCCGACACCGACGAAGACGGGTCCACCGCCAGCACCGCTACCCGGTGACTGTGCGAGGTGAGGTAGGTGCCGAGTGCGTCGATGAAGGTGGACTTACCCACTCCGGGGACGCCGGTGATGCCCACCCGGCGAGCGCCGCCGGTGTGGGGCAACAGCCGCTGCAAGAGCTCGGTGGCCGACTCACGATCGTTTGCCTTGGTGCTCTCCACCAGAGTGACAGCCCGGCCCAGCCAGGTGCGGTCGGCGGCCAGCACGCCCTCGACACAGGCGTCGAGACTGAAATCCATCACCGACATCCTGAGGGTGGACGGCGAGATCGGTCAGTGCTCATTGGCCTCGAGGTTGATCACCGGCGGTCGTCCAAAGCGGCCAGCAACTCCAGGGCCGCGTCGGCGATCACCGTGCCCGGCCCGAAGATGGCCTCGGCCCCCGCGGCCCGCAGCTCGTCGTGGTCGCTGGGCGGTATCACGCCGCCGACCACGATCATGATGTCGGCCCGTCCCAACTGCTTGAGCTCGGCCCGCAGCTCGGGCACCAGAGTCATGTGCCCGGCGGCCAGCGACGATGCCCCCACGATGTGGACATCCGCCTCCACCGCTTGGCGAGCCACCTCGGCTGGGGTTTGGAACAGCGGTCCGACGTCCACGTCGAAACCGAGGTCGGCAAACGCGGTGGCGATCACCTTCTGGCCCCGGTCGTGGCCGTCTTGGCCCATTTTGGCCACCAGAATGCGAGGTCGGCGCCCGGTTCGGGACGCGAAGCCTGCTACTGCCTCCCGCACTTCGCCAGTGCCGCTGCCGTTGCCGTCGCTCTGTCCCATTTCCCCTTGGTATACCCCGGAGATCGTTCGAATCCGAGGCGCATGGCGACCATACACCTTCTCCAGCGCGTCGCTGATTTCCCCCACTGTGGCCCGGGCTCGGGCGGCGTCCACGGCCAGAGCCAACAGGTTGGCATCGGGGCTGCCGACAGGCTTGTCGGCCCCCGCGGTCAGCGCGTCCAACGCCCGTTGGCAGGCCTCGTCGTCCCGGCTGGCCCGCAGCCGCTCAAGCCGGGCGATCTGGGAAGCTCGGACTTCGGCGTTGTCCACCTTGAGCACCTCAATGGCCTCTTCACCGTCGGCCTGGTAGCGGTTCACTCCCACTACCGTCTGGGCACCGGAGTCGATGCGGGCCTGAGTGCGGGCCGCGGCTTCTTCAATGCGCATCTTGGGAATCCCGGCCTCGATGGCCTCGGCCATGCCGCCGGCGGCCTCAACTTCGCTGATGTGCTCCCACGCCCGCTGGGCCAGGTCGTGGGTGAGGCGCTCCACGTAGTACGAGCCGCCCCAGGGGTCAGCCACCCGGCAGGTGCCCGACTCGTGCTGCAACAGAAGCTGGGTGTTGCGGGCGATGCGGGCCGAGAAGTCGGTGGGCAGGGCCAGCGCCTCATCCAGGGCGTTGGTATGCAGCGACTGGGTGTGGCCCTGGGTGGCGGCCATGGCCTCGATGGTGGTGCGGACCACGTTGTTGAAGACGTCTTGGGCGGTGAGGCTCCACCCCGAGGTCTGGCTGTGGGTGCGAAGCGACAGCGACTTGGGGTTGGTGGGGTTGAAGGGGCGCATCAGCTTGGCCCACAGCAGGCGGGCGGCCCGCAGCTTGGCCACCTCCATGAAGAAGTTCATGCCGATGCACCAGAAGAAGCTGAGCCGGGGGGCGAAGGCATCAATGTCCAGCCCGGATTCGACCCCGGCCCGCACATACTCCACCCCGTCGGCCAGGGTGTAGGCCAGCTCCAAGTCGAGGGTGGCCCCGGCCTCTTGCATGTGGTAGCCGGAGATGGAGATGGAGTTGAACTTGGGCATGTTCGCTGAGGTGAAGGCGAAGATGTCAGAGATGATCCGCATCGACGGCGCTGGCGGGTAGATGAAGGTGTTGCGGACCATGAACTCCTTCAGAATGTCGTTCTGGATGGTCCCGGCCAGCTGCTCGGGAGCGACCCCCTGCTCCTCGCCAGCGGTGATGTACATGGCCAGGATGGGCAGCACCGCGCCGTTCATGGTCATCGACACGCTCATCTGGTCAAGCGGGATGCCGTCGAACAGGATCTGCATGTCGAGAATGGAGTCGATGGCCACTCCGGCCATGCCCACATCGCCGCTCACCCGCTCGTTGTCGGAGTCATAGCCCCGGTGGGTGGCCAAGTCGAAGGCCACCGACAAGCCCTTCTGCCCCGCCGCGAGGTTGCGCCGGTAGAAGGCGTTGGAGTCCTCGGCGGTGGAGAAACCGGCGTACTGGCGAATGGTCCACGGCTGGGTGGCGTACATGGTGGCGTAAGGACCCCGCAGGTAGGGCACCAAGCCGGGATAGGTGTCGCAGAAGTCAAGCGGCGCCCGGTCGTCAGCGGAGTAGAGCCGCTTGACGTCGATCCCCTCCGGGGTGGTCCAGATGAGATCAGCCGGGTGCTGGTCTTGGACAGCCAGCAGGTCGCCCCAGGCGGTGACGTTGTGGTCTGGCGCCGGAGTGGGGTGCAGGTCCACCGTGGAGAAGTCGGGGATGCTCACCGGCCTAGCCTCCTGCCGGGGCCAGGGCCGGAGCGGACAGACCCAGCTCTTGGTGGATGACTTGGAGCGCGGCCAGCGCGTCGCAGCCCAGGTAGACGTAGCCGTCGGCCCCCCAACGCTCGTCGGGACGACCGGCCAGCAGCACATGGCCGCACCCGGCGTCTTTCAGCGCGGCGACGGTGGCCGCGGCGTGTTCTTCGTACACCTTGTCGGACGAGCACACCACCGCCACAGGCGTCTTCGCCTCTGCCCAGGCCACGGCTGCCGCAGCGGATGTGTCGAATCCGTCGTTGGTCAGGACTCCGATGCCGCCGGCGGCCAGCAGATTCGACGCGAACGACGACCGCGCGGTGTGAACGGCGGGCGGCCCCAGATTGGCCAGGAATACCGACAGGCTGGTGGGAGCGCTATCGGCAGCGTCCCGCAGGGCTTCGAACGGCTCAGCCAACCGGCGCACTTCGGCATCGGTGGGCCACGGCGAACGTTCCACCGGCACCTCGTCCAAGTCCGGAAACTCGCTCACTCCGGTGAGCGGCAGGCGGCGAGTGACCACGTCGCGGCTGCGGTCCTCGTGGACTGCGTCGATGTGCTCCGACAGCGAGGGGTCAGTACCGGCCTCCAGTTCTTGGAACAGGCCCCAGGCGGTCCTCGCCAGCGCGTCGGTGAGCGATTCGACGTAGGACGAACCCCCGGCCGGGTCGATCACCTGATCGACGTGGGATTCCTCCCGCAGCAGGAGCTGCGTGTTGCGGGCGATCCGCAGCCCCAGCGGATCGGGAACGCCAATGGCCGCGTCGAACGGGCAGACGGTGATAGCATCGGCCCCGCCCACTGCGGCCGCGAAGCAGGCCACCGTGGTGCGGATCATGTTCACATACGGATCACGACGGCTCATCATGGTGCCAGAGGTCACCGCGTGCTGGCGCTGGGCAACAGGCACGATGCCGCACGCCTCGGTCACTCGGGCCCATAACCAACGAGCCGCCCGCAGCTTGGCGATGGTCAAGAACTGGTCCACCCCCGCGGCGTAGCGGAACTCCAGTTTGGCCGCGGCCTGCGCCAAATCGATGCCCGCCCCCTCACAGGCCCGCAGGTAGGCAACTCCTTCGGCCAGTGACCCAGCCAGCTCCTGGGCTTCGCTGGCGCCTTGGTCGGCCAATCGCGCCCCATTGACAACCGCGACCAACACATTGCGGTAATTCCGGTTCAAGGTATTGGCCACTGCCTCGGCTACCGCACCATCTCGGGGGTTCATCCCGAAGCCGCCGAGAGCCTCGTCTCTGTCCACTCCCCTGCTGTCCCACAGATCAACCAAATGCCAAATCGCGGCCTCGCTCCCCGGCGCCAACATGATCGGCACCGTGGCGGGAACGCCATCGAGCAGGTCGTCGAGCTCTTCCAAGCTGGTTTCGCCGTCGATATGGAGCTCTATGGCATCAGCTCCCCCGCCCAAATCGGCAAGAACTGCCTGGTTACCGGTAGCACGGCTGTGGGCTTGGCGGACCTGCCATGCCCCACCCGCAGCTCGGCTGCCCCGCGTGAACGGCTCAACCCCGGGCATGCCGCGGTCCCCAGCATGGTCCGCCCCGGTATAGAGCGGCTGAATCTCGATGCCGTCATACGTGGTGTGAACGAGCTTCTTGTCGAACGGCGCCCCACGCAACACCTGCTCAACCAGCTCCATCCACTGGTCCCGCCCGGCCAGGTTAAAATCCCCAGCCAAGCTCATCACCGCGTCGCCCACCTTATAATGGTATGCCTACGCCCAGTCCTTTCCCCCAACCAACCCTCGCCATCCTCCCGCACCATTCTTGCGCGAGAGATCTTGCGAAAAGGGATTGACATGCATTTATTTTGATCTAAAGTATTGATATGGCCGAGATGGAACAGCAAGAACAACAGAGCACTTGCCCCATATGTTCTTACCGGCAGCACTTGGCCACTACTGGAACGGCCACCGACAACGAATCCCGTGCTGCCGAGGATGCCGCCAAAATCAAAGCCGGTCTCGCCGCCATGGAGGAATGGGAAGCCGAGCACGGTGCCTTCACTGAAGAGGAACTCGCCTGGGCGGACGAGGTGCTAGACCGGGCGGAGCGGTTCTATGCGAACCAAGAAGACAATTGCCAGGAATCACCTACGATACTGGTGCTCTGATCGCCGCTGAGCGCGATGACCGCCAGCTGTGGGCGCTGCACAAAAGGGCCCTAGGTCGCGGCGTTACCCCAACCGTACCAACGGTGGTCCTCGCCCAAGGGTGGCGAGGCGGCCCACAGCCGCTGATGTCGAGACTGCTTGCCGACTGCCGCCTAGAACCACTGGATGAGAAGACAGCCCGGTCGGCGGGCGCGGCATGCAGCCGTGCCGGAACGTCCGACGTAGTAGATGCCGCCGTCGTGGTCGGCGCGTCTACACGAGGCGACGTGGTTGTCACGAGCGATCCAACCGACATGATCCGTCTTAGCGAGGCCATCGGCCACAGTCTTGTCCTGCGGGAAATCTGAGCGGGGCTGACCGGTCGCGGCGGGATTTGTGGGCCTGCGCTGGCGCGGCGAAAATCGGGGGCACCGCCCGTCCTACCACATCCAGAGGTGCAACATGGCAGACCTGCCGTTCAAGGTGTTCGACGCCGACAACCACTACTACGAGGCCACCGATGCCTTCATCCGCCACATCGACCCGGCGATGAAGAAGCGCTGCATGCAGTGGGCCAACATCGACGGCAAGCAGCGCCTGCTGGTGGCGGGCAAGATCAACCGGTTCATCCCCAATCCCACGTTCGACCCGGTGTCCAAGCCGGGGGCGCTTCAGGACTTCTTCCGGGGCCGCAACAAAGACGGCGTGGACGTGAAGACCATGTTCGGCGAGCTCGACCCCATCTCCGAGCGTCCTGAGTACCGCGACCGCGACAAGCGCCTCGAGCTCATGGATTCCCAGAACATCGAGGCCGCCCTGTTCTTCCCCACTCTGGGAGTGGGCATGGAGCAATCCCTGCGCCACGACCCTCCGGCGGTGGTGGCGGCCTTCACCGCGTTCAACCGCTGGCTGGCCGAAGACTGGGGATTCGCCTACCAGGAGCGCATCTTCGCCGCCCCGGTGATCTCGATGATCGACGTGGACTGGGCCGTCTCCGAAGTGGAATGGGCCTTGGACAACGATGCCCGCATGGTGGTGATGGTGCCCGGCCCGGTGCCCACCGCCGACGGCGGGAGCCAATCGCCGGGAATGCCCGACTACGACCCGGTGTGGGCCCGCCTCGCTGAGGCCGGCATCACCGTGGGGATGCACGGCGGCGACGGCGGCCTGCACGAGTACAACGAGATGTGGGAGCCGACCGAGGACTTCCAGTCGTTCCGGACCTCCACGTTCAAGCAGGTCACCGGCCACGACCGCCAGATATTCGACACCATGGCGGCCATGGTGTGCCACGGGCTGTACGACCGCCACCCCAACCTGCGGATCGCCTGCATCGAGAACGGGGGGATGTTCGCCCCCCGGCTGGTGGAGGAGCTCAAGATCGCCTACGGCAAGATGCCCAACGAGTTCCAGACCGACCCGGTTGACCAGTTCTTGGCCCATGTCTGGGTGTCGCCCTACTACGAGGACGACATCGATCTGATCAAAGAGACGATGGGCCCCGACCACATGCTGTTCGGCTCCGACTACCCCCACGCCGAGGGGCTGGAGGTGCCCACCGACTTCATTTACGACATCCCCAACTTCACCGACGCCGAGGTCAAGGCCATGATGCGCGACAACGCCTGGGACGTGATCACCCCCCGCTCTGCGCTGGCCGCCTAGACCCAGGACAACCTGAATCCCCGACCCAAAGGACAAGACGATGGGCATGCCCACTGACATTCCGATCATCGACACGATGGTCGGGTTCCCCAAGCCCGACTTCTCCACCTATGACTTCATCCGGGCCCAGACCAAGGACGACCAGACATCGGAGGAGTTCGACTTCCCGGTGGAGTACATGTTCAAGGGCGTTCCCAAAGAGCTGTACGGCACCGACGACGACCCGGTTCAGGTAGTGCTCAAGGAGATGGACCGGTTCAACGTGGAGATGGCCCTCATCTCCTGCGAGGACGAAACCGGCCAGCGGGCGCTGAAGGACCACCCCGGCCGCTTCGTCCCCTCCATGAACGTGGACCCCAACGACGTGATGGGCGAAGTGCGCCGCATGGACCAGCTCCACCGGGAGTGGGACGTTCGAGCAGTGGGGGCGTTCCCCGCCGGATGCTTCCCCCAGGTGCCGATTGACGACGCCAAGTTCTACCCGATCTACGCGAAATGCGTGGAGCTTGATCTGCCCATGTTCGTGTGCGCCGGCGTTCCCGGCCCCCGGTTCCCGTTCTCGCCCCAGCACGTGGAGCGCATCGACCGGGTGATGTACGACTTCCCCGAACTCACCTTCGTGACCCGCCACGGGTGCGAGCCGTGGGAGGACCTGGCGGTAAAGCTCATGCTGAAGTGGCCCGGCCTGCACTACTCCACTTCGGCCTTCGCCCCCAAGCACTACCCCGAGGCCATCATCCGCTACGCCAACACCCGAGGGGCCGAGAAGGTGATCTACGCCGGCTACTTCCCGATGGGCCTGTCGCTGGAGCGGATCATGACCGACATGAAAGACGTTCCCTTCCGCGACAAAGTGTGGCCCGGCTTCCTGCGGGAGAACGCCCGCCGAGTTCTCAAATTGGATTGAGCGATAGGAGACACAACATGAGCGATCAGCGAGTAGTACAAGACTGGGAGACCCCCTCCCTGGAGGAGATCCCGGTAATCTCGAAGATGCACGTCGAGGCCATGGAGTCAAGCGACAGCCCCCTCGTGTGGAGCCAGGCCGGGATGCACCATGTTGTGGTCCGCACCGTCGGCCGGCGCTCGGGCAACGAGCACAAGGTGGCCTTGCCCTACTGGCGCGATCCCGACGGCCACCGCATCGTGGTGGCGTCATACGCCGGGGCCAAGGCCCACCCGTCGTGGTACTTCAACCTGGCCGACAAGGAGGCCAACCCCGAGCTGCTCATCACCGAGGAAGGCCAACAGTTCTGGGCGGAGGCCGACATCTGCGACGGCGACGACTACCAGGCCACCTGGGACGGACTGGTGGCCGACCGCGCCTGGTACGCCGACTACCAGGCCAAAGCCCCCCACCGGCGAATCCCCCTGGTGCGCCTGGTCGAGCAGCGCCCGGCGTAGGTTCGTAGGGTTTCAGCCATGGAGAACCAACCTGTCCGCACCCTGCCGCCCGCGGGGGCCATACAAGACGAGCGCGAGATCGAGGCCGTTCTCGAGGTGCTGCGCTCGGGCGACTTGTTCATCGGCGAGAACGTGGCCCGCTTCGAAAACGAGGTGTCCACCATCTTGGGCAAGGAGCGGGGGGTAATGGTCAACTCCGGCTCCTCCGCGCTTCTCTTGGCCATTGGGCTGCTCGACTTAGAGCCGGGCGACGAGGTCATCACCTCGGTGCTCACCTTCTCCACCGACGTGTCCTCGATCGTGCAGCTCGGCCTGGTGCCGGTGTTCGTCGACGTGGAGCCCGACACCTTCCAGATCGACGTGTCGCGTATCGAGGAGATGATCGGCCCTCGCACCAAGGCCATCATGACCCCCAACCTGATGGGCAACTGCCCCGACTGGGACGCCATCCGGACCATCGCCGACGAGCACGGGCTGAAGGTGATCGAGGACTCCTGCGATGTGCTCGACACCAGGCTGCGGGGCACCCGCATCGGCACCCGCTCAGACATCAGCCTCACCAGCTTCGCCATCTCCCACTCGCTCACCTGCGCGGGCAACGGCGGCATGGTGGCCATGGACGACCCCGAGATGCACGACAAGTGCCTCACTCGGCGGCGCTGGGGGCGGCGGTCGGAGTCCTACCTCTACGGCTCCCGCCAGGGCCAGGAAACCCGCTGGGGGCCGCTGGACGACGGCACCATGTACGACCAGATCTTCATCTTCGACGATTTGGGCTACAACTTCGAGCCCTCCGAACTCGGCGCGGCCTACGGGTTGGTGCAGCTCAGCAAGCTCCAAGAGTTCAACGCCCGCCGCCAGCACGCATTCGACCGCTACAACGACCTGCTGGCCAACCACACCGACAAGGTGATCCTGCCCCGCACCACGCCGGAGTTGGAGACCACCTGGATGCGCTACGGGTTCATCCTGCGACCCGAGTCGGGCTACGACCGTACCGAGGTGCAGAACTTCCTCGAGGACCGCAACGTGCAATCGCGCATGGTCTGGACCGGCAACATCTTGCGACAGCCCGGATTCGCCAACATCGACCACCGCGCCCCGGCCGACGGCTTGCCCAACGCCGACCTGGTGATGAACCATGCCCTTTGCATCCCCACCCACCACGGCCTGGGATCAGACGACATCGGCTACGTGGTGGATACCCTCTCCGAGTTGTTCGGAAGCTGACTGAGCAGCTGGCATCAGCCGCCGGTGAGCTTGGCGGCGTCGAAGTAGTCGGACCAGCGGGTGATCTTGCCGTCGTCGTTCAGCTCGAACACGCCGCACACCGGCAGGTCCAGTGGCCCGTCGGGAAGCTGGATGGTGTCGGTCCGCTCGTTCATCACCACGTTGCCGGAGGCCACCTGGAGGTGGGTGACGAACACCACGGCCCCGAAGCCGCCGAAGAAGCCGTCCAAGAACTCCTTGATGGCCGCCTTGCCCTCCAGGGGGTCCATCGGCACGTTGTGGTACACAGCGTCTTCGGCGAAATAGGACGCGATCTCATCCGCATCCCCCCTCCCCCACGCCTCGCAGAACTCCCGCACCACCGCATCGGCATCGCTCATCGGTCTCTCCCTGGTTGTCGCAACTCGTTAGCCCGCCCATCCTGCCCGGCCATGCCGTCACCTGCCAATCACGCTCAACTGCCCGCCGCGTCGTCTTCGGCCTCGGAAGCATCGATCCACGCAGCGGTGGCGGCCTGTTGCTTGGTGCCGTCGAAGGAGATGCGCTGGGTGGGCTCCACCTCGAGGATCACCCGGCGGGGAGAGTCGAGGAAGCGGGCGAAGTGGCGCTGCACTTCCTGGTCGCGATGGAGGGCGGCGGCCAGCTCAGGGTAGAACCAGGCCTTCGTGGCGTCGTCGTCGTGCAGAGTGCAAAGGCCCTTGTAGGTGACGGTCTGGCGGCGGGGAACCCCGGCCGCGCCGGTGCTGTTCACCACGATGCACACTCGGGGGTCGCGTCGCACGGCGTGGATGCGGGCCCGCTGGGAGGTGGCGGTCAGCCAGAACCGGCCCCGTCGCCAGATGAAGCTCATGATGACCCCCACCGGCCAGCCCTCCTTGTTGGCCCAGATAAACGTGCATTCCGTCTGGGCAGCCAGCATGGCCTCCTCGGCCTCGACATCCAGCCACCAATCCGTCACGTCCTCGTAGTCGGCCATCGCTGGATTTTACGGCGGCGCGGCGGGCGGCCCCTATCCTCAGGCCATGAGCGCATCCATTGCATTCGGCACCGGTAAGGTCCCCGAAGACCTGTCGACTTATGGGGCCTGGGCCCGCCAAGTTGAGAGCTGCGGGTTCTCCATGGTTGTGGCGGGCGACTCCCAATCGCTGTGGGCCGACCCCTTCCTCACCCTCTCGGTGGCCGCCAACCACACCGAGAACGCCCTGCTGGCCACCACAGTCACCAACCCTGTCACCCGCCACCCGGCGGCGGCCGCTTCCACCGCCATGGCGCTCCAACAGATCTCCGGGGGGCGATTCCGATACGGCATCGCCTCGGGCGACAGCGCGCTGCTCAACATCGGAGAGAAACCGGCATCGGTGGACTACCTCCGGGACTACACCGCGGCGGTCAAGGCGCTCAGCAACCGGGAGACGGCCCGCTGGCAGGGCAAGGACCTGCACATGCGGTGGGGTCCGGCCCCCGTCCCGGTGTGGATCGCCGCAGAGGGCCCTCGCACCCAGTACATGGCGGGGCAGATCGCCGACGGGGTGATCTTGTCCAACAGCCTGCCCGCCGACGTGTGCGAGATCGTGCTGGGCAACATCGCCGAGGGCGCCCGCTCAGTGGGCCGCGACCCCGGCGAGGTGGAGGTGTGGTGGTTCGCCAACCTGCTGTTCGCCGAGTCGGAGGAGGCCGGCTTGGAGCAGATCAAGTTCCTGATCGCGGGCACCGCCAATCATGTGTACCGGTTCCACATGGACGGAAAAGGCCTGCCTGAGGACATCAAACCCCGGGTGGCTGCCATGATGGCCGAGTACGACAGCCGCCACCACGCCTTCGCCGACGGCGCCAACGTCAACGCGGGGCTGGCCGACAAGCACGGCCTCACCGAGTTCCTGGCCAGTCGGGGCACAATCGCCGGCCCGCCCGAATACTGCATCGACCGCCTGACCGAGTTGGCCGAACGGGGTGTCAACAAGATGGTCTTGGCCCAGTTCATGGACGACAAAGAAGGCTGGATGCGCACCTTCGCCGACGTCGTCGCCCCTGTGTTCTGTCGCTGAACACCCCGAGGCGCTTGGTGCCTACGCTTGCGCCATGCGATTCGGGGTGATGATGCAGACCACCGACCGGTCCATGTCGCCGGTGCGGCTGGCCCAGGAAGCAGAAGCCCGAGGGTACGCCTGCATCTACCTGCCTGAGCACACCCATATCCCCACCAGTCGACGCACCCCGCCTCCCACCGGGGCCGACGAACTCCCCGATACCTACCTGCGCACGCTCGACCCCTACATCGCCCTGACAGCTTGCGCTCAGGCCACCAGCACCATCGGCCTGGGAGTGGGAGTAGCGCTACCGGCCCAACACGACCCCATTGCGTTCGCCAAGCAGTGCGCCACCCTCGACTGGATGAGCGGGGGCCGTCTCGCGCTGGGCGTGGGCTACGGCTGGAATCACGAGGAGATGGAGAACCACGGCATCGATCCCCGTCGCCGACGGGATGTGGTGCGCGAGCACCTGCTGTGCGCCCAAGCACTGTGGGGCCAGGAAATCGCAGAGTTCCACGGAGAGTTCGTTCAAATGGAACCCTCGTGGAGCTGGCCCAAGCCAGCACAGCAACCCCGCATCCGCACCATCATCGGCGCGGCAGCCGGTCCCACCACCTTCGCCCACATTGCCGAGTTCGGCGACGGCTGGATGCCCATCGGCGGCGCGGGGATGCGGGCCGCCCTCGCCGACTTGGGCGAGGCGATGGCCGCAGTCGGCCGCAGCCTCGACGAGTTGGAGCTGGTCACCTACGGCACCCATCCCGACCCCGGCAAGCTGGCCTACTACCGAGACATCGGCATCACGGAGGTCGTGCTGCGGTTCCCCCACGGCGGCTCAGCCGATGATGTGCTCCCCGTGCTGGACGACTACACCCGCTGGATCAACGAGTTCGGCTGAGTCTGAAGGTCTGGCGATAGTCCTCAGGGCGGTAACTGATGGCCTGTTGGGCAGGCGGCGCCGTCTCGGCCCAAGTCGCCTACACCAAGTCGAGTAGGTGGCCGAGGCGCTGTTGTTTGGTGCGGAGGTAGTCCATGTTTTCGGTTCGGGGGGGCACCTCCAGGGGAATCCGGTGGGCGATCTCCAAGCCGAAGGAGGCCAAGCCGTCGTGCTTGGTGGGGTTGTTGGTCATCAACGCCACTCGCTTGACCCCCAGATCGGCCAGGATGGCCGCTCCGATGCCATAAGTGCGGTCGTCCACTGGCAGGCCGAGCTCCAAGTTGGCGTCCACGGTGTCGCGGCCCTCGTCCTGGAGGGCGTAGGCCTGCACTTTGTGGCCGATGCCGATGCCCCGGCCCTCGTGGCCCCGCAGATACACCAGCACGCCGGTGCCGTCGGCGGCGATGGCATCCATGGCTGCATGGAGCTGGGCCCCGCAGTCGCAGCGCCACGAGCCGAACACATCGCCGGTGAGGCACTCGCTGTGGACCCGCACCAGCACCTCATCGGCGCTGTCCACCTCCCCCAAGGCGAAGGCCACATGTTCCTCGCCGTCGTCCATCGACTGGAAGGCGTGACAGGTGAACCGACCCCATCTTGTGGGCACCTCGGTGGTGGCAATCAGTCTGATCTCGGGTTGGCTTCTCATCAGTTGGCCCTGAGAGTACCGCTGGCAGCGTCGAAACAGTCAGCCCAAGCCCACCGAGTGCCGCGAAAGGGCCCCTACTCCTGGCCGATGTCGAGCACCGTGCGGACCACGCCGCCGGTGTCCAGCTCGTCGAGGGCGGCGGTGACGTCGTCGAGGGGGCGGTGCTGGGTGATGAGCTCGTCCAGCAGCAGCTCGCCGGATCGGTAGAGGTCGAAGATCCAGGGGAAGTCCCGAGCAGGAGAGGAGTTGCCGTACATGCTCCCGGTGAGAGCTTTGCCGAAGTAGATCTCGGTGGCGTCGATGTGGAACGGGGTGCCCGCAGGCGGCCCGCCCACCATCACGGCCAGCCCGCCCATGCCGATCGAGTTCCAGGCGTTCATGTAGGTGGCCCCGGTGCCGATCACCTCGAAGGCGTAGTCGGCGCCTCGGCCCCCGGTCAGCTCCATCACCGCAGCCACCGGATCGTCGTCGGCCGCGTTCACGGTGCGAGTGGCGCCGAACTTCTGGGCCAGGGCCAGCTTGTCGGCCAGCAGGTCCACCGCCACGATCTCGGCTGCGCCCATGAGACGGCAGCCCTGGATCACGTTGAGGCCGACGCCGCCGCAGCCATACACCACACAGGTGCTGCCCCGGCGCACCCGAGCCGTGTTGACCGCCGACCCCACCCCGGTGGGCACCCCGCAGCCCACCAGGCAGGCCACATCGAGGCCCACGTCGTCGGGCACTGCCACTGCCTTGGAATAGTGGACCACGGCGTATTCGGCGAACGACCCCACCGTGCAGAACGAGTGGTACACCTCGCCGTCGCGCTCGAACCGGTGGCCGCCGTCGTAGTAGGTGCCGATGGGGAAGGCGGGCAGCACCTGGCAGCGGTTGGCAAAGCCCGAAGCGCACGACCGGCACCGCCCGCAACTGGCCACCAGCGAGAGCACCACCCGGTCGCCGGGATTGACCCCGGTGACGCCGTCGCCCACATGCTCCACCACGCCGGCCCCCTCGTGGCCCAAGATCATGGGGGTCTCCCATTCGCGGGTGCCGTGGTAGACGTTCAGGTCGCTGTGGCAGATGCCGCTGTGGGTGATCCGCACCAGCACGTCCTGAGGGGCCAGGTTGCAGATGTCCAACTCCACGATGTCCAGCGGGGCATTCGGCGCCCGATACACCGCCGCCCGGGTCTTCATGATTGCTCCTCCTGAGTCGCCAGCCATTCCCGCAGCTCCCGGACGCCCCAGTGCCAGCGGTATTCCCCGATGCCGGGCTCGCCCTGGTAGTCCCAATCAACGAAGCCGTTGCACGAGTAGGCGTTGGTGGACACCTTCTCGATGGTGCGGGCCACCCGCCCGTCGAAGCGGTGATGGCGGCCCCGCTCGTCGGTGATCTCATAGACCAGGGCGGTGGTCTGGTAGCCGCCCGGCGTCAGCTCGAAGCGCCCCCGACCCTCGGCGATGCGGACGATGTCGCCGCCGTCCAGCAGGTAGCCGTGGGTGATGACACAGGAATCGGGAGCGTCATTGCGGGTCTGGACCAAGAAGTGGAAGTCGTCGCCCCAGTGGCCGTCGTCGAAGTTGCCGCACCCCAGCTTGGCCACTGACTCCCGGCGGGGTCCCCACGAGTGGTCGCGGTTCACGGCGCAGTCCACCTCGAACCGGTCGCCGTTCACCACGACTTCCCCTGCGACATGAAGGGTCTGGTCGAGGTGGCCATGGACTAGGGCCGCATCGGAGCGCTGGATCGACCCGAATCCCTCCCCCGCGCCCACTACCGCGGTCTCGCCCACCTCCACCGGTGGCATCAACGCGGTGTACTCCAAGTCGAACACCGTGCCGTCGATCCCGTCGTAGCGCACCTCCCAGCGGCCGAACGCCTCGGTCTGGCGCACGGCGATGCCGTTGTCGAGGCGGTAGTCGTCCAAGTTGTGGGGGGGCATGGGCATGGCGAAGCGGTCCTCGTGCATGTCGTCGGCCAGCGCCCCGGAGGCATCCAGCCCCCGGTTGGAGTACACGAACACGTTGGCGCCCACGATGCCCAGGGTGGGCCGCCATATCGAGCGCAGGTGCCCGACCATCTTCTCGGCGGGCACAAAGAAGCAGAACCAGTTGGTCTCCACCCAGTTCCAGTCCCGGTAGCGGGGCTCATGCAGGAAGCGATCCCGCCGGCTCAGCCGGGTCCCCGGAACGTGCGCTTCAGCTCCCATCGCCCTTCGACCGTACTCGGCGAGCCCAGCCCGGCAAACTGCCGATCAGCCCGGGCCGAGGTCGAAGCCGGCGAAGCGGTTGGAGCGGACGGCGGTGACCAGCCAGAAGGCCGCCAGCAGCGAGCCGTAGAGGAGCATCACGAACCGCATGCTCACCAGGTCGCCGAGGAAGCCACCGATGAGCCCGCCGACGGGCAGCCCGGTGAGCACCGACATCAGCCACACCGACATCACCCGGCCCCGGTGCTGCTCGTCCACCTGCACCTGAAGGGCGCTGTTGGTGGTCACCCCGTGGGCCATGTGAGCCGCCCCGAAGAGGCAGTACCCGGCCAGCCCCACCGCCAGCCACGGGGTGGCCCCGGTCACCAGCACCCCGGCGGCATACGCGCCCACCGCCAGCGTCTCGGTGGCAGAGCGGGCATGGCGGTCGCCGTAGCGGGTCACGTACAGGCCGGCCAGCATCGACCCGAAGCCGAACGAGGCGGTGAGCCAGCCCAGCCCGCCATCGCCCATTTCGAACACGTCGTCGGCCACGCTGGCCACCAGGGCGAAGGCGAACAGCGCCCCGGTGGCGGCCACCGTGAACGAGGTGGCCATAGCCAAGCGCATGGCCGGGCGCTGCCAGATGTAGCTGACGCCCTGTCGGAACTGCACCCAGAACGGCTCCCGCTCTATGGACTCGGCGGGGCGCAGCCTCATGGGCGCCATGAAGGCCAGACCGGCGGCGAAGCCCGCAATGGTGACGGCGAAGGCCGGCCCCGGCCCCCACAGCCACAGCGTGAGCCCGGCCAGTGCCGGACCGAAGGCCCGCCCGGCGGTGAACGACAGCGACACGAACCGCACCGCCGAGATGAGATCCTCCGCGGGCACCAGCAGGGCGGTGAGGGCCTGGGTGGGCGCCCACTGGAACCCCGACGCCACGCCAACCACCACTTGCAGGCCGATCATGAGCCACGGGGTGAGCGCGTCGGCGCCGTACAGCCCGAGGAACGCCGCCGAGGCCACGAGCTGGAGCGTGAACGACCCGAACAGGATGGCTTTGCGGCTGATCCGGTCGCTCCAGATTCCGGCCACCGGGGTCATCAGCAGCGACGGCACCAGCACCGCGAACGCCGAGGCCCCCACCCAGGCATTCGAGTCGGTCAGCTCGTTCATGTAGAAGGGCACGGCCAGCGACTGCATGAACTGCCCGGTGGTGGCGATGGACACGCCGATGAAGAACAGGCGGAACCCCCGGTGGGACAGGGCGCGGAACGCGGAGGGTTGAGCAGGCACGATCAGCCGACAGTACTTGCCGCGGCCGCGCATCTTGTCGTCCGATAGCACCTGCCGACGCCCACCCCGACCCCAAATCGCCAGCCTGGGTGTGGCAGCATCGGCCAGTGCCCCAGGATGAACCACAGCCCGAGTTGGTCCGCAATCGCCACGGCAGCGGCGCCTTCCGCCGCCGGCTGCGGATGGTGGCCCCTGATACCGAGACCGTGGTGGTGGGCCTCGAAGACGACATGCACCACTACGAGGCCGCGCTCTCCCACGACGGCGAGCGGATCACCGAGGTGGGCGCGGCCGGCCCCCGGATGCCGTGGGAACCGTGCTCGGGAGCACTCGACCAGCTCCAGCGCCTGGTGGGCTGCCCGCTCACCACCACGGCGTCCGAGGTGTTTGCCTGGACTGAGGTGCGCCAGCAATGCACCCACCTCTACGACGCCGCCGTGCTCGGGGTGCTCCATGCCGCCCGGGGGGAAACCGGCACCCGCCAGTACGACGCCACCGTGCCCGACTGGGACCAGCCGCCGTTCGACGCCTGGATCGAGCGGGATGGGGTGGAAGTGCTGCGCTGGCGGATGGCCGCCACCCTGGAGATCTACTCGCCGGCGCCGTTCGCAGCCCGGCCCATCAAGGGCGGGTTCTTGCGCTGGTGCGAGGATGTGCTCGACCCCGACGGGGCCGAGGCCGCCCTGGCGCTTCAGCGCACCGTGTGGCTGTCGGGCGCTCGCCATGTGGAGTTGGAGGACTGCGACGACGCCATCATCTCCGGTCTGGTCCCCGGCGTGTGCTGGACCTCCCAGCCCGAGCGCTACCACGTCGCCTTCCGGCGGCGGGGGACGCTGCGCGACCACGGCCCCAGCCCCGACGGGATGCTCGTCGCCATGCCAACCCGTTGGCCGCAACTCCGGGATACCTGAGAGACTCGACACCATGGCGATGCGCCCACCAGGAGGCCCAGCGGGAGACGATTTGTGACATGGCAATGAGCCAAACCGAGGCACCGCTGTTCGCCGAGCAGTTCCAGTCGATCACCGCCAACATCGGCCGGGCCATCATGGGCAAGTCCGATGTGCTGGATTTGGCGGTGACGTGTCTGCTGGCCGAGGGGCACCTGCTCATCGAAGACGCCCCCGGCGTGGGCAAGACCAGCCTGGCCAAGGCGCTGGCCATCACCGTGCAGGCTGAGTTCGGGCGAATCCAGTTCACCCCCGACCTGCTCCCCTCCGACGTGGTGGGGGCCACCATCTGGAACCGGGCGGCCAACACGCTGGACTTCCAGCCCGGCCCGGTGTTCTCCGGCATCGTGGTGGCCGACGAGATCAACCGGGCCTCCCCGAAAACCCAGTCGGCGCTGTTGGAGGCGATGGCCGAGCAGCAGGTCACCGTCGATGGAACCACCCATGCCCTTCCCCGGCCGTTCATGGTGATCGCCACCCAGAATCCGCTGGAGCACGAGGGCACCTACCCGCTGCCCGAGAGCCAGCTCGACCGATTCTTGATGCGGATCGAGGTGGGCTACCCGTCGAAGCAGTCGGAGCTGGACATCCTCGACGCCCACGGCACCGACAACCCGCTGGACTCCCTCCGTCCCGCGGTGGACTCCCAAGCGATCAATGCGCTGGCCGACCACGCCGGGACCGTGTACACCGCGCCGGGGATCAAGCGCTACCTGGTGCAGATCGCCAACGCCACCAGAGACCACCCCAGCCTGGTCTTGGGGATGTCCACCCGGGCCACCCTCGCGCTGCAACGGGCCAGCCGGGTGCGGGCGGCTGCCCAGGGGCGCGACTACGTGCTGCCCGACGATGTGAAGCAACTGGCCGGGCCGGTGTTGGCCCACCGGCTGCTGCTGAACCCCCAGGCCCGGGCTCGGGGCACCCCCGCCGCGCAAATCGTGGACGAGGTCATGGGCTCGGTGCCGGTGCCGGTGGACTGACCGGCGGCGCGCCATGGCCCACCGCTCCTCCATTGCTCCGCCGGCCATTCCGTCAGCGGACTAGATCGTGCTCACCCCCTCGGGCTGGCTGCTGCTGTTCGGATCGCTGCTGCTGGCTGCGGCGGGCTGGTTGGTCGGCGCCGACGAGTTGCTGGCCGTGGGCACAGCCGGCGCCGTGGTGGCGGTGGCCTCAGTGGCCTATGTCCGGTTTCGCCGGCCGCTGCGGCCGGTGGCCCGGACCATCAGGCCACAGCAAGTCCATGTCGGTGACAGTTGCGAGGTGCGCATCGAGCTGGCCAACCCCAGCCGTCTGCGCAGCCCGGTGCTGCGGCTGGCCGACAATCACTCGTTCTCCACGGCGGGGGCCACCGACCGCTTCGAGTCGCCCGCCATGCTGGCCGCCCCGGTCCAGGGCCGAGAGAATCTGACGCTCACCTACCAGTTGCCCACTGTCAAGCGGGGGCGACTCCAGGCCGGTCCGCTCAACCTGACGCTGACCGATCCGCTGGGCATGGCGATTCGGCGCTTCGAGTTGGGCGCGCCGGCCGAGGTCTTGGTCTACCCCGCGATGGACCCCATCGGGCCACCGCCGCGCCTGCCGGGGAGCTCGTTCGACGCCGTTCGGCGCAGCCCCATGGCCCAAAGCGGCGACGAGCTGTACGGCTTGCGCCCCTTCCAGCGGGGCGACGACCCCCGGCGGATCCACTGGCGCTCGTCGGCCCACCACGACGAGCTGATCGTCCGGCAATTCGAGGAGTTCTCCCATACCCACACCACCGTGGTGCTCGACACCCGAGCCGTCCTTCTGGACATGCAGGCAACCTTCGGCGATGGCGAGCGGTTCGAGGCCATGGTGTCGGCCGCGGCCAGCATCTGCCGGGCCAGCCAGCGCCGAGGCGATCAGATCAGGCTGACCACGACCGCGGATTTCGACAGCGGCTTCGGGTCGGATTCGGCCCACCTCTACAAGATCTATGAGCACTTGGCCCTGGTCAACCCCGATGTCGGCAACTTGGTCGGTGCGGTGGAACGCCTGGGCCGAGAGCACGGCGGCGGGTTGATTGTGGCCATTGTGGCTGCGGTGGACGGAACCGAGCCCGGATTGCTGGTGCCTCTGGGCTCCCAGTTCAACTCCAAGACGGTGGTGCTGTTCAACGACCCGACGAGAGACGAACAGCGGTACATGCCCCCGGCGTTCATCCCGGGGACGACGCTGCTTCCCGTGGACCAGCCCTGGGGATTTGCCGCCGCGTGGTCGGCGCACACGGATTCGGGCGAGGAACCCCTCACCGTGGCCCACCCGGCCGCGCCGTCTGTTGCCGATCGCATCCGATGACATCGTTTCGGGGATCGAGTGCCGGATGGGTGGCCGCGTTGGAAGTCGCCGGGCCGCTTTTGACCGCGGCCACCGTCTTCAGCCTGGTGCGGGTTTTCGAGGGGGGCACCTGGGTCTGGCCCGTGCTGCTGGCCGGCGCGGCCAGCCATCTGTTGGCGCTCTCAGTGCGGCGCATCGGCTGGGGAATGCTGACCGCCTCGCTGGTCAGCGGGGTAGGGCTGGCGTTGACAGTGACCTGGACGCACTACTGGGACACTGTCTTGTGGGCCCTGCCCACCGGAGACACTTGGGCCACGCTCTCCGGCGACTGGGAGGCTGCATGGGGCACATTCGGCGACCTCAGCCCGCCGGTGGCACCGCTCGACGGCTTCACGGTGAGCGCCGTGGTGGCTGTATGGCTGCTCGCATTCCTCAACGACGCCGCGGTGATGAGAGTCCAGGGATTGTTCGAACCGATGGTGCTGCCCATCGCGGCGATCGGCTTCTTGGGGCTGGCGGGCAGCGACCAGTACCAGATCCTCACCATCGGGCTGTTCACCGCGGCATTGCTGCTGTTCGCCACGATTCACCGCGTGGTGATCCGAACCGCAGACGCCACATGGCTGGGGGGCGAAGCGCGGGCTTCGAGGGGGCGACGGGCGCTCTTGGCCGGGAGTCTGGCGATGGCTGCTGTCGCGGTGGCCGGAGCGGTGGCCGCCGGTCCCGTCTTGGGCAGCGACGAAGAGCCGATCATCAACCTGACCGACGCTGTTGAGCGGGGGCGGAGAACCTCGGGGAGGGTGGTGATCAGCCCTCTGGTGGACATCAGGGGCCGATTGGTGAATCAGGGCGACACGGTGATGTTCCAAGTCAGGGCCTCAGAGCGGTCGTATTGGCGCCTCACCGCACTGGACCGGTTCGACGGGCAGGTGTGGACCTCCCGAGCCGAGTACGCGGCTCGCCCCACGCAGTTGCCGACGCTGTTCCCGTCGGGTTCCACCGTGCAGGAGTCGGTGCAGCAGTTCACCATTGAGCAGCTCGGCGCGGTGTGGCTGCCCGCGGCGTTCGAACCCCGGTCGCTGGTGTCGACCACTGACAATGCGGGAGGTGGCGACATCAGCTACGAGCCCTCGTCTTCAACGCTCATCGTGGGCCGCACTTTGGCCAGTTCCAACGGCCTCTCCTATACCGTGACCTCGGCGCTGCCTCGATTCGACCCCGAGGCGCTCAAGGCCATCCCCCTCGACGCTGTTGCAGCCACACCGGTGGACTCCTACACCTCGCTGCCGTCGGACTTCAGCCCCCGAGTGCGGGAGCTGGCCGCCCAACTCACCGTCGGCGCCGGATCACGTTACGAACAGGCGCTGGCCCTTCAGGATTTCTTCCGCAACGGGAGCTTTGTCTACGACGCCAACGTGGTGCCCGGCCATTCCGGCAACCGGATCGAGGATTTCCTCAGCACCCGGAGGGGGTATTGCGAGCAGTTCGCCGGGACGTTCGCGGCCATGGCCCGTTCTGTGGGTCTGCCGGCTCGGGTGGCGGTGGGCTTCACGGTGGGCGAGGCTGATGCCGACGACCAGAACCTGTATCTGGTGCAGGGCAAGCACGCCCATGCCTGGCCCGAGGTGTTCTTGGCCGGCGTGGGGTGGGTGGCCTTCGAGCCCACACCGGGCCGAGGCGCCCCCGGCGCCCAGAACTACACCGGCGTGGTCGAAGCCCAGGCCGTGGACGGGCCCGACCTGGCGCCCACCGAGGTCGAACCGGCTTCTGATGCTGCTGGCCCCTTTGAACCGCCTACCGACTTCGAGAGCCTTCTGCCCCCGGATTCCCTGGCCCTTGGCGACGCATCGACTGAGGCCGGGGGCGGCAGCGGGATGTCCTGGCAAACTTGGGCTGCCATCGTTGCCCCGTCGCTGGTTGTGTTGGTTGTGCTGCTCATTCCCTGGCTCAAGAAGCTCCGAAATCAGCGGCGGTTTCTGAAGATCACGGGCAACCGGGGGAAGATCAGGCTGCTGTGGACGGAGACCGTGGAGTCGTTGGCGCTCATCAGCATGACCCCACGACCCGACGAGACCTACGTCGAATTCGCCCGTCGAGCCATCGACCAGGTGCCGCTGCACAGCCCGGACCTTCGACAGCTGGGCGAGTTGGCCGCGGCGGCAACCTTCGCCCCAACCGAGCCCACCGACCACAATCAGTGGCTGGCCCGGACCTGGTCGTTGTCGGTGCGCTCGGAGGTCAACTTCAGGGTGAGCTGGTGGCAGAGGCTGGCGGCGGCGTTCAATCCTCAGCCGCTGGTCAGCTCACGGTGGCGAAGACGGCGGGGGCCGGGCTGGTCGATGGACCCCTGATCGCGGCGGCTGGGAATCGCCGCGGTCGGGAATCGCGGCGGATGGGAATCGCCGCGGTCGGGCTGTTGTCGTCAGGAGCGCTCGGCGTCGCCGCGGCGCAAGCGGTTGACGAAGCGGCGGCCCGGTGACCGCAGAAAGTTGCTCACGTCGCCGCGGTTGATGCTGTCGCTGATCTGCTGGAGCCCGAACCGCCCGAGTTGGCGCAGGTTGCTCCACCCCCATAGCGACGCCGCCAGCATCACCAAGAAGCCTACGAACGACAGCCAATACGAGGTGGAGAGGGTCAGGATCATGAAGACCAGGCCCGCGATGCAACCCAGGATGGCGAGCCGGAGGTTGCGGGCGGGGTGGGTGAAAACCGTGGTCCGGCCCACCTCACGGGCCAGCGCAGGGTCGGTTTCGTAGAGCTGTTCCTCTATTTCGCTAAGGATGCGTTGCTCGTCCTCGGAGAGTGGCACTTCCTAAGTGTCTCACAGCCCGACCCGCCAAACAATGCCGATGTCTCGTGACTTTTGGTTGTGGAGACCACGACAGCGTGGCGGTCGGGCTCACTGGGGCCGAGGCCACCCGGTTCCCCTGGTGCCGGCACCGGTGACGCCGCCAGGATGGATGGCCTCGGTGCCGAATCGGTCCCTGATGCGATCAATTGCTCGGTCGACGTCGTGCCACAAGGGGGTGCTGGCATCATCTCCTTCGAGATCCAGTGCGAGTTGGCGGTGGCCGGGATCGTCCAACTCCGACACCCCCACTCCGATGAGGCGCACGCCGGGGGCCACATCCACCTCTTCCAATAGCCGCTTGGCCTCCCGAGCCAGCACCACCCCGGAGTCGATGGCGCTGTCCAGCGTGTGCGACCGGGTGATGGTGCTGAAGTCCCCGAAGCGGACCTTGATGGTGACCGTCCGCCCGGCCACTCCCGCCGCCCGCAACCGGGAGCCCACCGAGTCGCTGAGTGCCACCAACTCCGCTCCGAGGGCCTCGTGGGTGTGCAGGTCGCGGGCGAATGTCTCCTCGCGGCTCATCGACTTGGGGGCCGTGTCGGGCACCACCGGACGGGGGTCCACCGCGTTGGCCAGGCTGTGCAGATGGCGGGCGTGGGCGGTGCCGACGACTTCTTCCAATTGCGCGAGGGGGAACTCGGCCAATTCGCCGATGGTGGCGATCCCGATGCGGTTGAGGCTGGCCCTCGTGACCGGCCCCGCCCCCCAGAGATCGCTCACCGGGCGGGGGGCCAGAAACGCCCGCTCCTCGCCCACCGGCACCTCGAACACCCCTGCCCCGCCCGACGGCCCCGACGGGGTGGGCTCGGGCTTGGCCAGCTTGGAGCCCATCTTGGCCAAGAACTTCACCGCGGCCACCCCCACCGCGCAGTTGATCTTCTCGTCCTCCCGAACCTGCTGGCGGATCAGATGCCCAATCTCCACCGAGGAACGCTGGGCCCCGGACACATCCAAGAACGCCTCATCCACCGACAGAGGCTCGACCAGCGGCGTGAACGACTGGAGAATCCTCATGATGCGACCGCTTACCTCCCGGTACAGCGCATGGTCGCCGGGCAAGAACACAATGTCGGGACACAGCCGGCGGGCCCGAGTGGCGGGCATGGCCGAATGGACCCCGTAGGCCCGGGCCTCATAGGAGGCCGACGCCACCACCCCCCGGCTGCCCGCACCCCCCACCGCCACCGGCAGACCCCGCAGCTCCGGCCGCCGCAGTATCTCCACCGACACGAAGAAGGCATCCATGTCCACATGCAGGATCGACCCCGACTTAGGCAGGCCCCCAGCGTTGGGGGCACCACCCGCTGCCGCGCCGGGAAGGTCGCCGCGGGTCGTTGTCACAGCCGGGCCACCGTGAGGCCGTCAATCTCGGTGCCGGCAACCCGATATTGATAGGTCAGCATCTCCTCAGGCCGCCGACGGCACCAGTCCAGAAGCGGCTCACGCACCCACCGGGGACTCTGTACCAGGCGGTCCTCGCACTCCTCGGGGCCGTAGAAGTCAGCGTGCTCCACAATGCCGTCGGGGTCTTCCAGCACGATCTCGCCGTTCCAGTCCACCGCCCGATGCGTCTCCACCCGCAGCCGCCACCCCAGGTCGGCGAAGTCCACGGTGATTTGGTAGAGCGGCCCCTCCCAGAGGTCCACCTGGATCCCCGTCTCCTCAAGCACCTCCCGCTCCAGCGCCTCCAGCATCGTCTCCCCCGGATCAACCACCCCGCCCGGCGTGCTCCACTCCACCGAGTCGTTCCGCCGCCGATTCCGCACCAACAAGAGTTCTTCTCCCCTGAGCACCACTCCCCCCGCCACCGCCCAATCCCGCACTGGTCTTTCTTGCCCATCCCCCCTTTGGTCAGCCATCACCCCAGTATGGCCCGCCCCGGCGACACCCCGCCCCGGCACCTCCCCAACATGCCCCATACGGCCCGCGCCAGCGACACCCCGCCCCGGCACCTCCCCAACATGCCCCATACGGCCCGCCCCGATGACAACCCGCCCTTGGCACCGGGGGCACCGAGGTCTCCCCATTTATCTGACCCCACATCAGCTGAGCAACAGAACCCGGGCACCAGCGGGCCGCTCCCTACTCACTCCCACATCGGGGAACGGGTCAAGGTCGTCGGGAGGCGACTTGGATTTGGACTTCCAGGGCCGAAGGTCGGCGTGGGGCTCCGGTTCCGGCGGTGGCCGCAGCTCGTAGGCACCGTTTCGGTTTCGATGCACAACCCAACCGTCGTCGTGGATGTTGTGGTGGCAGCCCGTGCAGACCAGCACCAGGTTGTCGATATCGGTGCGGCCGCCTGTCAACCATTCCTCAATGTGATGAGCCTCACACCACACCGCCGATCGTCCGCAACCTATGCAATGCTTGTCCCGAACGATAAGCGCAGCCCGCTGGGCTTCGGTGGCCGAGCGGTACTTGCGCCCCACCCAAAGCTCCTGGCCATTCGTGTCGAACGCGGCGGGCAAGATGTCGGCGTCGCAGCCCAGCCGCAAGGCCTCGGCGATCGGGAGGGGCGTGCCGTCCAGCAGGCGGGCATCGGCCAGCTTCTGATTCAGCGCGTCCCAGTCGGCGGTCAAGATCAGGGTGGTGCCCTGGGGCTTGCGGTCGCTCGTGTCGGCACAGACCAGATCTTCCAGAGCATCGGCCATCCGCTGGTCGAAAGCAGTCTGATCGCCAGCCTTGCTTTCGTTTCGCTGGCGGCGCACTTCGGCGGCCAGCGCAGCCTCGATCTTGTTCCCGGCGACCGGGTCGAACCGGCCGTTCAAGATGAACATGCCGTCGTCTGGCGACTTGAAGAAGCTCAGGGTGCGGCGGTCCCGCTCCTTGGCCCGCAACGACTTGCCGTCGTCACCCGACCGCTGGTGCTGGTGGTCGCGCAATGTCCTGGAGAACGTGCCGAAGTCTTGGTGCCGGGCTGCCTCGACCAGCACGGTTTCGTCCACCGGCCCCTGGGAAGCGGCTTTGGCGATCTGCTTGGCGTGGGCCCCGGGAATGTCCCCCGCACCCAGCGCATCGAGCGTCTCGGGAACCTGGGAGAACTGAGAGGCCGTCTCCACTTCCCGCCGGGCCTGCTGCTTGGAGGCCTGAAGCTCTTCCAGAGCCACCCTTCGGGCCAAGCCCTCGCCTCCCTGACTCCGGTAAGCGGCCAGCGTCGCCATCTTCATCGCCGCCAGCCGAGCCTCCGCCCTCTTGATGATCCCCAGCCGCGCCCGCAACTCGGACAAAGACAAACGGTCAACGTCCACCGCCTCCGGCCAAACCGGCCCGGACGGCTCACACTCAGCCCGTTTCCCCTGTTCAAGAGGCTCAAAATCCATAAATGCAAGTATACCGACCCCAGTGACAACATCCCCCTGAATAAACGCAAATAAGCCAGATAACCCTTCAATCAGCCAGAAATGATGAGAACATCAGCAACATGACCCACCCCTCCCCCAGATGGGTTGGCACCTTACAGATAACCAGAACCTTACTGCCTGGTCGTTAATGACCGTCGTGACAGAGACGGGGACCGGCTACGGTGTGACCGTACTTCCCCGCCATGCCCTGTTCCGCAGGGCATGGCGGGGCTATTTTTTCGCCCCCACATCAACGAATGGGACTGTGTCGATCCTGGGCTGAGCCGAGCAGCCTCGGCAGTGTCCCCGAATGCCACCAAGTCCGCCAACGCCCCGAACAACGGCATCGTCAACCCATGTCGCCCGACTCCTGACCCTGATCTGGATACGCCCGAAGACATTTCCGTTGCGATTGAACATGCGCTTGGGTAGGGTGTTCTCAGTATTCCCCGCCTGGCCTGCTCCGCAGGGCATGGCGGGGCTATTTTTTCGCCGGCCCAACTGAGCAACTCTCACTCATGGGAGAAGCCTCGGCTTGGGCGGCCTCAGCCTTCCCCGCCTCGCGGCCCCATAGCCCAAGAGCATGTGCATCTGGGGAGAGACTCAGGAACAGCCGTCAGACGAAACGGCTCTCGCAGGTAGCCTGATGACATGGCCACCAAACCCGTGGGCAGCGACCACAATGAGAATGAAGATCGCAGGCCCAAGGTGCTGCCATCAATCACCGTGAACCGAGGCCTTCTTCCTGACTCATGGGGCATTTTGGGTAGATTGCGCCGTCGCTCACCAAGAATCGGAGAGGCACCCACCGAGGTGTACACATTCCGCGCTCCCCCCAGCTACAAGAGCCGGATCATGCAGCGGGCTGCATCTGACGACAAGACCGAGAGCCAAGTAATCCGAGACGCGCTCGACGCCTACCTGTAGACCACAACAACTTGCACGGCTCAAGCACACCGTCCAGCGGATCAAGCAGGGATGGGCCCGACAAATGAACCAGGGGGAACCGCCCCTGACGGGACGATTCCCCCTTCGTAGACCTAGGAGCATTGTACGCTCACCATGCTGGCTGGAACTGATCTTTATCACTCAGTGTGGGACTACCACGCCTAGCTACGCTTTGTTCCGATCGCCCCCAGCGAAACAAGCGGCCAGGAGGAGTCCGGTGCCCCAGCGACCAAGGTATGAAGATCAGGTGCGCCACATGAATGGCTACTCCCCCAGCGCTGCCGTCGGCATTGAAAACGTGCCCGAGGGCCTTTTCCCGCCACTGGACACCCTCTCAACGGAGCCGCTCCCAGCCCCACCCCCTGCTGACGGTTCAAGCTCAAACGCGGAGCACTGACCTCTGGCTAGGACCCGCAGTCAAGAAGGCCCTCTAACGTTTCAAGTAGTGACACCTTCTGCCAGTGCGAGCAACAGGTCGACAACCCGCTGATATCCGCCTTCTGCAACGAGGTCGAGCGGCTTCCCATAACCGAGGTCGCGGATGGGCGAGCGCAGCCAGAATCTTGCTGCGTCATCGCTCATCACCGAGCGAGCTAGGTCGACAACGGCCTGCAACTCAAGCAGGCGCTCCTCGGAATCCCGCCTGGGAGTTGTCTCCTGTGACCGCCACCGAGACACGCTCCGGGAACTCGTTCCGCAGATCCGAGCCAGGTCAGCGGTGTCAACCACATTCCCTTCGCAGAGGTGCTCCAAGAGAGATACGAGGGCGGTCATCTACAGTCGTCGTTCATTTGTATAGGATTACGTCGTAAATATGGCATCTTATTCGTCGCTGAAATGTCCAGTACAGTTCTAGGGAAGCTTCTGTCAGCGTTAGGGAATCCGATTCGACAACCTGGCGGCCACCTCCCTGCTGGAGCCCCAAACGCAGACCTACGCGAGAAATCCTGGCCGAGGACGGGATGAATCTGACACCCAATGTCTCTATACTCAACTCCCTTCCCCTATCGATCAACGGTCTCAAGTTAGGATTCGATAGTGACTCAGACCACTGAGGTGGCAACGCGGCCTCAGCCACGTCGATGCCACAACGGGGCGACCTCGGGAGCACAGTGGCTGCCTGAGGAGTCCAATTTGACTTGCCCTGCCGACATTGCGCTGCAGGACAGCCTTCACAACCTGGTCGCCTCGAATCCACACTTCTGGGACTTCGGAGGGACGGCTCGCCGCAACTTCGCCCATGGCTACTTCCAGTATCCGGCCATGATGGTGCCGAACATGGTCGGCCGCGCGCTTGATGAGCTGGCCGCTCATCGCCAAGACCGGATTCACCTGCTTGATCCGTTTGCAGGTTCAGGCACGGTCGTGACAGAAGCGGTGGCACGCGGGTGGGATGTGACTGCTGTAGATGTCAATCCACTTGCTGCAATGCTTTGCCGGACGAAGGGAGGCCCCTTCTTTCCAGCGGCTACGGCAGACGCAATAGCAAGGGTTCTGTCACAGGTCCGAAGATCCAGATTTCCGGCAAACCACTGGTTTCCGAATGTCCGCAAGTGGTTCGAGCCCGAGGTCATCGAAGATCTCAGCAGCCTTCACCAGGCAATCCAGAACATAGGCTCCCCGCCCGTTCGGCGATTTCTGTGGGTGGCCTTGGCTGAGACAGTTCGATTGACGAGCAACAGCCGCCTGTCGACTGTCAAATTGCACATCAAGCCTGCTCAAGATCGGGTTTCAACGGACGCGGTGGAGATTTTCGAGCGAATCGCCGAGCGCAACCTTGGGCTGCTTGCTGCTGAATCAGAGGAGCTGCGGAAAGGCGGACATATACAAAGGGGGTGGCCAACCTCGCAGGTAAGAGTCATCCTGGGAGACATAGCTACCGCCAACTTGAGTGGGGAGACGAGCAGCCCGAACGTGCTTGTCACTTCGCCTCCATATGGTGACAACCACTCCACCATCACTTACGGCCAGCACGCGTACCTACCCCTGCGATGGATCCGACTGTCCGACACCGGCGCTCCAGACCGTTCCGCTATCTCGGGGCCAAGCTCAATCGACAGCATCAGCCTGGGAGGCCTTCGACGAAATGGCTACAGGCGGGCCGTTGGGATTGGATGCAAGTCGGAAGCTGCGAGAATGACCCTGAATCAATTGAGCAAGATCAGGCCAGACCACGCAGACAAGGTCGGAGCTTTCCTCAGCGATCTAGACCTGGCATTCGACAGTGCGTTACAGATGCTCGCACCCGGATCGCATGTCGTCGCCACGATCGGTGACCGGACTGTAAGCGGGATGCAGGTACCCACCGCACGGATCGTCCAAGACATCGTGACGCACAAGGGGGCGGTGGTTGTCGCTGCCGTACCCAGAAGGCTCCCGAAGGCCAGGCGGATGGCTTCTCGGAACAACTTTGCTTCGAGAATGGACTCGGAGTGGATGCTCGTCATGAAACTTCCAACATGAAAAAACTGACCCTTGGAGTCCACCCTCGAGTTGTTTTCCAACTCGGCGAGAGCCTTGTCACCGATCCAGTGCAAGCCCTGATGGAACTTGTAAAGAACTCATATGATGCGGACGCGACTCTGGTAACGGTTGACGTGAATTCGCATGTGAAGGACGCTGACCTTCAAGGCCGTATCGTTGTCGAGGACAACGGCATCGGAATGAGCGAACAGACCATATTGGATGGATGGCTAACGATTTCAGTCTCTCCCAAGGCGGCAATGAAGGAGTCAGGCCAAAAGACCTTACGTCATCAACGGGTTCCGTTAGGTGACAAGGGGGTGGGACGTCTTGGCACACAGCGTCTTGGCCATCGGCTGACGATTCGAACTTTCGAAGACCAGGAGCCTGATGCGAAGCGCTCGCGAGAACCGGTTTCGGGTCTTGAGTTGGTAATTGATTGGCGCGCTTACGACAATGTGGATCGCCTGGACGAAGTAGAGTTCGAACTCAATAATATTGAGGAAGAATCAGCCGGTACAAGATTAGTTATCGAAGGATTGAAGGACTCCAGCGAGTGGCGCGGCACAGGAAGAACTCGGTTTGGCACAGAACTGTCGAAGCTAGTCTCGCCCTTTGATCCTCCCAGCAACTTCTCCTTAGACGTCCGCGTAGACGACACTCCAGTCGAACTTGCGCAGGTCGACCGAATTGTAAGGCGCGCAGCCCTGAGTTCATGGCAAGTCGAATTTGATGAAACTCATTTACTCGTAAAAGGGTCAGTGCGACCTGCATTTCTTCGTCCTGACCGGAAAGAGCAGGATCAGTGGAAGTCGCTGATCTTTGATGACAGTGGGAAACGCCTCTATCAAGTGTTGAAGGAAGATTCAGCAGCCAGGGATCTCGGGCTATGCAAGCCATCTTCTCCTTCCGAGGTGGCACGATTCGAATTTGCTCTTAGCACTGATGACCTCGATGCTCGCGTCGCTCCCAGTTCTGATGGCGAAACACCTGGACCATTTGACGCGTCATTCGAAACCTTCAGCAGAGGACGTTTTGAGGTACAAGAAGTCGTAGATGAGTATCTAAATGCCGATGATGTAGAAAATCACGTGTTCACAAACGCGGCAGAGTATAGAACGCTAATGAAGGAGCTGGCAGGTGTCCGTGTCTACCGAGACGGTTTTGGCGTCCGAGTATCTGGCGATTGGGTAGACCTTGGTTCCGCGTTCACAAGCGCTCAGAGTTTTCGCGCGATGCGTCCGGCAAACACTATCGGCTACATCAATATCTCAGCAGAGCGTAATCAGAGTCTGATAGAGACGACTGACCGAGAGGGGTTTGTACACAACAGCGCCTACAAGACTTTCGTTGGCCTTCTGGCTGAGGCCATTAGGCACATCAATCGCTGCCAAGGTCTTGTTGGTCGAGGTTGGGACAAACTGAAGAGAGATGAGGATCGGAGCGGTGCCGGAATTTCTGTCGAGCGTCCCATACAGCAAGTAGCATCAGGCGTTGCCGAGACTGTGCGACGAGGGGAGCAACTAAGGACTGAACTCAAACGCGCTAGCACAGCCATCGGAACAGCTGCAAAGTCCACTCCCGGCCTTGCTGATGCCAAAGAAACAGTGGAGGAAGTAGAGCGCCTACTTGATCGCTTGCCAGAGGTCCAAGCTCAAGCAGAGGTAGTCGAGTCTGAACTTGAGGAACTTGAGAGAAATCAGGCACAGTATGTCGAAATGATTGCACTCGGATTGACCTCCGAGGCTCTTGCTCATGAACTTTCAATAGCCGTCAATCGACTTGACGCAGCCACCCGATCTATCGCTGGAAAGCAACGTAGCGCGAAGAAGGCGACTCCCGAGGAATTGGCAGGCTATATCGTCGATGTGCAATACGCGATCGCAGCACTGCGCAAACAACTTGCACATCTGGATCCGTCGCTGCGCTACGCGCGCGATCAGAGAACAGATGTCGCCGTCGGCCAGTTCCTCACTGACATCGCCGAATACCACCGCAGCCGCTGGGAGAGTTCCGAAATTGAACTGGAAGTACGGGTTGACGACGACTTCAAGGTTCGCGCCAATCCTGGACGCATGACGCAAGTCTTCGACAACCTCATCCTCAACAGCGAACACTGGATTCGACAAACTAAAAATGGGCCCGCTCGGATCGAGATTGTCGTTTCAAATCCCTTCGTAGAAGTGTCTGACAGCGGTCCGGGAGTTCACGATTCCGTCCGCGACTCGCTGTTCGAACCTTTCGTTACGAGAAAGCCACGGGGCGAGGGCCGAGGCCTTGGGCTGTTCGTCGTCCGACAACTCCTAGACCTTGAGAATTCAGAAATCAGACTAGCCCCAAACAAGAACGCTCGCGGTCGCCTGTATTTGTTTGAGGTGGACTTCTCGGGAGCAATCGTTGGTTAGTCCTGCCGCCTCAACCAAGGCGATCTTGAACGGCCGAGGAATCTCCCGAGTGGTAGTCGTGGATGACGATGTGGGTCAACCGCCTTGGTATGGACTCGTGGACCTGCTCGAATTGGAAGACAAAGCGGCTATCAGCCAGGAGGCTGAGTTCGACCTCCTGAAGCCCGACTGGCGTGATCGGCTGGATCTAGTCGATTTTCAATTGCAGAGGCGCGTTGCAACAGAAGTGAATTCGGTTGCCAATGATCGTGGCATCCCACGCCCTCAGAGAGAGACTGAAGATCCAGCACTGACTGCCTTGCAGGAAATTCTCAAGTCTCATCAACCTCAGCAACTCACTCCTAACCAATGGCAGTCGCACGCTGACGAGCTCCTAGAGCGAGCCGAGTCCGAGCCGACGCTCTTCTTGATTGACCAACGGCTCGGAAAGGGCCGAGAAGGCGGATTGCTAGTAAAAGACCTGCTCACCAAGGCTTCTGAAGGATGCTTCTTCTGCATCCTCTCGGCAGATGTCGGCATCGAGAACGAGTTCGACTACTGGCAGAAAATGTGCGATGACTATGGCTTCACTCCAGGTCAAGTAGGGATAGTGGCGAAGGAGCACCTGACGGGTGATCAGATCGGATTTGCTCGAATGTTGAAGATCTCGCTCACTGCCAGCGTGGTTGAGGAAATTCGAGTGGGGGTCATGGAAGCCGCGCGCCAAGGGTTGGAAGCGGGATTGGAACGGTTTGACGAACTCGACCTTCCGACCCTCACATCAATCGTTTTCGAGTCTTCACAAGTGGAGGGCGCTTGGGAAGTGGAAACGATCCTGCGTGTCGTCAGAGCATTTGTTGACGAGTCGCTTGACAACCACGTCTATGGCGACCCAGAGATTGCAGATGCAGTGAAAGCCATTTCCGCTGCCGCGTCGGTGGGCACCGGCACCGATGAACGGCTCATCAAAGCCGCTTTCGAAATCCAGTACGCAGAACGCTACGTCACAGGCGACTTCCTCGCCGGACGAAGAATGGCCTTGGCCAACGGCGACCTTTTTGAGGTGACGGACCAGAGTGGCACCAAGAGCCTCTGGGTGCTGGCGGCACAGGCTTGTGATCTCGCCATCAGGCTGAACGGAAAGCGAAATGGGTCTCCAACCCATCTCACCGTTCTTCCTGTCGAGCAAAGAACGAACGCACCGAAGGGTGCTCATGTGGAGCTTCTGCACTACTTCCCGCCGGACCCGACCAGCGCTTTTGTGCATCTGACCATGCCTGCCTACGTGCCGACGGCCATCTTGGACCTAGCGGCGTTTTCGGCTACCGGCGAAGCGGTCTGGACTCGTGAGACAGAGGTCGATCCGATGCGAGTAGCCGGCTGGGAGAAGCGTGCCGGCAAGGTGTCGGAGCAGTTCGAAAGAGCACTCCACAATCACGACGATATAGACGATGATTCGCGCCACCGCATCAGCGAACTCAGTTTGCCTGCCGTGCAAGACCCTGAGATCCTCCCCAATGTGGATGGAGATACCGTCCGATATCCGATCAAACGAGTTGGACGCCTCCGCGAGCGTCAAGCCGAGGCAGTCCTTCAGGCGTTTGGGCTAGCTCTCTCCCGCACCGCAGAAGCTCACGATCTAGCGCGCATCAGTTCATAGACCCCGCGTCGGTCCGTCCTACCACTGTCCTCTTTGGGGTCATCAATAACAGCCACGACAGGCAGACTGAGACCGGGTGCGTGACTGGACCCGATGCCCGTAGGCGTCGGCTTCATTTCGGCTAAGCCAACGGGGGCGGGCAGAATGGGGCGGCTGTTGGAAAGGATTGGCGTGGCGACGGACCTTGGTGAACTTCAGGGGAAGCTTTGGGAGGCGGCGGATCAGTTGCGGGCGAATTCGGGGTTGAAGGCGTCGGAGTATGCGTCGCCGGTGTTGGGGCTGATCTTTTTGCGGTATGCGGATGAGCGGTTTGCGCAGGCTGCTGAGGTGGTGGGGGCGGGGTCGGAGCGGCGAAGGATTGGGGCGGAGGACTATCAGGCGGCGGGGGCGCTGTATCTGCCGGAGGAGTCGAGGTTTGAGGGACTGCTGAATCTGCCGGAGGGGGCTGATGTGGGCAGGGCGGTCAATGAGGCCATGGCGGGCATCGAGAGCTCGAACCCGGACCTTCAGGGGGTGTTGCCGAAGGACTACTCGCGCATCCCGGATGACATCTTGGGGGAGCTCCTCAGGTTGCTGCGGCCGCTGCCGGAGGTGATCGAGGGGGACGGGTTCGGGCTGATCTACGAATACTTCTTGGGGGAGTTCGCCTTCTCGGAAGGGTCGAAGGGCGGGGAGTTCTTCACCCCTACCTCGATTGTGCGGCTCATCGTGGAAATCCTGGAGCCGTTCCACGGCAAGATCTACGACCCGGCGTGCGGGTCGGGCGGGATGTTCGTGCAGTCGGCTCACTTCGTGGAACGGCACCGCCGCGACCCCAGCGCGGAGCTGTCGATCTATGGGCAGGAGAAGACCGGCGACACCGTCAAGCTGGCCAAGATGAACCTCGCCGTCCACGGACTCGCCGGCGACATCAAAGAGGGCAACACCTACTACGAGGATCTTCACGACACCCTCGGCGAGTTCGACTTCGTGATGGCCAATCCCCCGTTCAACGTCAACAAGATCGACAAGGCCAAGCTCGAGGACGACCCCCGGTTCCCGTTCGGGCTGCCCAAGCCCGACAACGGCAACTACCTGTGGATCCAGACCTTCTACTCCGCGCTCAACCAAAACGGGCGGGCCGGGTTCGTCATGGCCAACTCCGCATCCGATGCCCGCGGCAGCGAGTTGGAGATACGCCGCAAGCTGATCGAGGACCGCTGCGTCGATGTGATCATCGCCGTGGGCACCAACATGTTCTACACCGTCACCCTGCCGGTGACGCTGTGGTTCCTGGACCGAGGCAAGAAGTACACCGACCAGGCCGACCAAGTGCTGTTCATCGACGCCCGAGAGATCTACAACCAGATCGACCGGGCTCACCGCGACTGGACTCCACAGCAGATCGAGTTCCTGGCCAACATCGTTCGACTGTGGCGGGGTGAGGAGCCGGAGTTCGACGAGGGAAGCAAGGAGATGCTCAGCAAGGTGCTTCCTGAAGGCACTTACGCCGACGTTCCCGGCCTCTGTGCAGCCACGACGATAGATCAGATCGAGGAGCAGGGCTGGAGCCTGAACCCTGGGCGATACGTCGGCGCGTCTGACTCGGACTCGCAATCTGACATTGGGCGACTTCCTGGGCTTGCGGCTGAGTTCGATCGACTCTCCGATGAAGCAGACGCCCTCACCTCGCAGGTCCGAAGTGTCTTTGCGGGAGTCACCATTGACTGAGTGGGAGCCGTTCAGACTCGGAGATGCGCTCAGCGTCTCCCATGGATTCGCGTTCAAGGGCGAGTTCTTTTGCGACGAAGGCGACCTGGTTGTCTTGACGCCAGGGAATTTTCTAGAACAAGGCGGCTTCAAGCCCAAGAGCGGCAAGGAAAAATACTACGAGGGGCCCTTCCCCGATCGATTCCTCCTAGCGAAGTCACAGGTTGTTGTGGCCATGACTGAACAATCGAAGGGGCTGCTTGGCAGTACGGCTACTGTCCCAGCGGACAATACGTATCTCCACAACCAGAGAATCGGCTTGTTGAACATAACGGACCCTTGCCGACTCGATCTTCGCTTTGCCTACCATCTCCTGAACGCCCCCTCGGTACGGCAGCAGATCCAGGCAACTGCCACAGGGTCGAAGGTACGACACACAGCCCCAGATCGCATTGAGTCGATCATCGCACCTATACCGAACATCGAATGTCAGCGTCGCATCGGACGCGTATTGGACAACTGCGACGACCTGATTGAAAACAATCGGCGGCGGATTGAGATTTTGGAGGAGACGGCCCGGTTGTTGTATCGGGAGTGGTTCGTGCGTTTCCGGTTTCCGGGGCATGAGGACGTCGGGCTGGTCGACTCCGATCTCGGCCCGATCCCCGAGGGGTGGGGGGTTTGTCGTCTTGGTGATGTCCTTGAGCTTGTGTATGGAAAGGCCCTGAAAGCCGACGACCGAATGGGCGGACCAGTGAGTGTCTACGGTTCGGGAGGACGTGTTGGCTGGCACGATGAGGCGCTTGTGCCTGGTCCGGGGATCGTGGTGGGCCGAAAGGGCAACGTCGGCTCTGTCTATTGGTCTGATCGTGACTTCTATCCCATCGACACCACCTACTACGTGAGGTCTGACTTGCCGCTTCGGTTTCTCGACCAGATGCTCCGGACGCAGGAGTTCATTGATTCGCATGCTGCCGTACCAGGGCTTTCCCGCGAACAGGCATACGGACTGATGGTTGCCAAGCCTGAAGATCGTCTCCTGTCGCGATTCGAAGAGGTTGTCCAACCCTTATATGACTTGCGGCGAAACCTGACCGAGCAAAATGCCGTGCTCCGCGAGGCCCGCAATCTGCTGCTGCCACGGTTGATTTCCGGTGAATTCGATGTGTCGGAGCTTGATTTGGGGCTGGAGGCTGTGGGGGCGTGAGTCCGGGTCGGTTGAGCGAGGATGCCCTGGTGGAGCAGCCGGCGTTGCGGTTGTTGGCGCAGTTGGGTTGGGAGGTGGTGGATGGGTTCGACGAGAACCTCGGGTCGGCGGGAACTTTGGGGCGGGATTCTCAGTCGGAGGCGGTGCTGGGCCATCGGCTGCGTGATGCGCTGCGTTCCTTGAATCCTGGGCTGCCACCAGCAGCGTTGGACGAGGCAGCCGAGCAGTTGGTGGAAGATCGGTCGGCAATGGGGCGGGTTCGGGCGAACCGGGAGGTCTACGACCTTCTGCGGGAGGGGGCGAAGGCCGAGGTCGCCGGTGACGATGGCGAGCGGCGGGTGGTAACGGTTCGGTTCATCGACTGGGATCGGGCTGGGGCGAATGACTGGCTGGCAGTTTCGCAGTTCTGGCTCTCCGGCGACATGTATCGGCGGCGGGCTGATGTGGTGTTGTTCGTGAACGGCATCCCGCTGGTGCTCGTCGAGTTGAAGGTCTCCCATAAGAACGTCCGCGACGCCTTCGACGGGAATCTGCGGGACTATCGGGACACGGTTCCGCATTTGTTCTGGTTCAACGCGTTCGTGATGCTCTCGAACGGGGCGGACACGCTGGTCGGCTCGACGTTTGCCGATTGGGGGCATTTCGGCGAGTGGAAGAAGATCGACTCGGAGGGCGAGCAGGGCATCGTGTCGCTGGAGACCGCCCTGCGGGGGACGTGTGAGCCGCACCGCCTGTTGGATTTGGTGGGGAACTTCGTCGCCTACATGGAGCGGCCGGGCGGCCTGATCAAGGCGTTGGCCAAGAACCACCAATTCCTCGGAGTGAACAACTCGCTGGAGGCGTTGCGGGAGGTGGGCCGGCGGGAGGGCCGGTTGGGGGTGTTCTGGCACACGCAGGGGTCGGGGAAGTCGTTGTCGATGCTGTGGTTCACCCAGAAGGTGCTGCGCCAAGAGCCGGGCAACTGGACGTTCGTGCTGGTCACCGACCGCGCCGAGCTCGACGACCAGCTCTACGGGGATTTCGCCGATTGCGGGGTGATCACCGCCGGCCAACAGGTCCACGCGGAGACTTCGGCGCATCTGCGGGAGCTGTTGGGCCAGGATCACCGGTATGTGTTCACGCTGATCCACAAGTTCATCCCGCCCGAGCGGGGCCAGCAGATGCCCGTGCTGTCGGAGCGCAGCGACATCGTGGTGATAACCGACGAGGCCCATCGCTCCCAGTACGACACGCTGGCGGCCAACATGCGCCTGGCGCTGCCCAATGCGTCGTTCATCGGGTTCACCGGCACCCCGCTGATCGCCGGGGAGGAGGAGACCCGGCGGGTGTTCGGCGACTACGTGTCGATCTACAACTTCCGCGACTCCATCGCCGACGGCGCCACCGTTCCCCTCTACTACGAGAACCGCATCCCCGAGCTCCAGTTGGTGAACGACGACTTCGACGAAGAGCTCGAAGACCTCCTCGAAGCCGCCGTGCTCGACGATGCCCAGGAGAAGGCGGTGGCGCGCCAGTTCTCCCGTCAGTACCAGCTGATCACCCGCCCGCAGCGCCTCCAAGAGATCGCGGCCGATCTGGTTCGCCACTTCGTGAACCGGGGATTCCGGGGCAAGGCCATGTACGTGGCCATCGACAAGGCCACCGCGGTGCGGATGTTCGACCTGGTGGAAGCCGAGTGGGCCCGCTACCAGGCGAAGCTTGAGGCCGAGTTGGCCGACGCGCCTGAGCTGGGCCGCCCCCACCTAGAGTCGCTGATTGAGTTCATGGCCACCACCGACATGGCCGTGGTGGTGTCACAGGCCCAGAACGAGGTGGCCGACATGGCCGAGGCCGGGCTCGACATCGCCCGGCACCGCAAGCGCATGGTGGAAGAAGACCTCGACGCCAAGTTCAAACGGCCCGACGACCCGTTCCGGCTGGTGTTCGTGTGCGCCATGTGGCTCACTGGGTTCGACTCGCCGTCCACCTCCACGGTGTACCTCGACAAGCCGATGCGCAACCACGCCCTGATGCAGACCATCGCCCGGGCCAACCGGGTGTTCCCCGACAAGGACAACGGCCTCATCGTCGACTATGTCGGCGTGTTCCGGAACCTGGAGCAGGCCCTGGCCATCTACGGGGCCGACCGCACCGGAACAAGCCTCGACAACGACGGCCTCGAAGTCGACTCCCCCATCCGGCCCAAGACCGAGCTGATCGCCGAACTGCAAGCCGCGCTGGCCGAGGTCGCCGAATTCTGCGACAACCACGACATCGACCTCGCCGAGATGGAAGCCGCGCAGGGCTTCGAGTTCATCGCCCTCCAACAGGCCGCCGTCGAAGCGCTGCTCGTGGACGACCAGACCCGCCGCCAGTATGTGGCGCTGGCCCGGCGAGCCCGAAAGACCTTCAAGGCCCTGCTGCCCGACCCCGAGGCCATGGCCGTGGCCCACAAGGTGGCGGTGATCCGAACCATCGCCTCCAAGATCGAGTCGTCCACCGAGGCCCCCGACATCTCCGGGGTGATGGACTCGGTGTCGGAGCTGCTCGACCGCTCCGTGGGGGCCAAGGAGTACATCATCGCCGCCGGCGGCGACGCCGACCCGCTCATCGACTTGAACCAACTCGACTTCGAGCAGCTCATTTTGCGCTTCGACGGTCGCAGGCGCACCGCCGCCAAGGCCATCGAGAGAGACATCGAGGCCCGCCTCGACGAAGCCGTGCGCAAGAACCCCACCCGGCTCGACCTCGCCGAGCGGTTCCGACGCCTCATCGACGAGTACAACGCCCAAACCCACAACCTCGAAGAACTCCTCCGACGGCTCAAAGCCATCAACGACGAGCTCACCGCCGAAGAACAGCGCGCCGTGCGGGAGGACTTGACCGAAGCCGAGTTGGCGATCTACGACCTGCTCACCAAGCCAGAGCCGGAGCTGACCAAGGCTGAAGCCCGCATGGTCAAGGGCGCGGCCCGAAAGCTGCTGAAGCACGTCGAGGACAAACTCGTCCTCGACTGGAAGAAGCAGCAGCAGACCCGCTCAGCCGTTAAAGTCGCCGTCCGCATAACCCTCGACCACGAACTACCCGACGTGTACGGACCCGAGCTCTTCGACCGCAAAGTCGACGCCATCTTCGACCACATCTACACCAGCTACCACAACAACGGGGAGTCGGTGTACAGCTGATCGCCCCCGTAACATGGGCGGATGGTTGATTCGGGGGCGCCTGGGGAGCGGTCGGCGGAGCCGCCGAGGGGGGCGCGGTGGTTGGCGTTTGGGGCGATACTGGTTGGGGGGTTGTGTGGGGGGTTGATCGGGTTTGCGTACATCGACCTTCAGTGTGAGGGGAACTGCGGGCTTTGGACGGGGCTCGGCGCTTTGATTGGGGCCTTGGCAGGTGCAGTGGGGCTGGCGGTGGTGGCGGTGCTGACGCTGCGGGCTATGGACGAGTGGCGTCGGTTTGGGGGGCGTCGTCAGGATCGGGGCCGGTACTAGGGGCAATCCCCAATCGGCAGGGCAGCGCGCAATTTTGGCGGGAGCAGGGTGCGGGCCCGCTTGCCACTAGGCGGGAGCGGCAGCGAGGGCGACGACGGCCCGGTTTATGTCGGCGTCGTCAACGTTCAAATGGGTGACGAAGCGGACGATGCCGGGGGCCAGCAGGCCGGCGCGGATGCCAGCCCCTTGCAGGTGGTCCAGCAGGCCCAACGCATCAGGATGGCGGAAGGCCACGATGTTGGTGAAGGGGCACCCGCAGGCGGCTTCGGCCTCGCCCAGGCGGGCATCGGGCCACCGCTCGGCAACCACGTCGCCCAAGCGCTGGGCCCGGGCGTGGTCGTCGGCCAGACGGTCGATGTGGTTGTCCAGGGCAAACAGCCCGCCGGCGGCGATCACTCCGGCTTGGCGCATGGCCCCGCCGAGTCGACGCCGGTGCAGTCGGGCTTCGGCAATCAGGTCGGCGGTGCCGGCCAATAGCGAGCCTACGGGCGCACCCAGCCCCTTGGACACACACGACATCACCGTGGTCGCAGTCTCAGCCAACATCGCCGGAGCCACGCCCAGCGCCACCGCGGCGTTGAACAGCCGGGCGCCGTCCAGATGCACCGGCGGACCCAAACCGGCAGGCGCAGCCAAGTCGTCAGCACCGATAGCCAGGCCGCCGGAGGCCAGATGGGTGTTCTCCAAGCAGATCAGCGACACCGGGGGCCAAAATCCGCCGCTCCCAGCCGCCACGGCCTCGGCAGCCGCACCCACATCAAGAACCCCGCCGGTGTCGTCCACGGCGTAGGTCTGAAAGACGTTGTTCATCCCCGCCGCACCGCTCTCGTACGACATCAAGTGCTGGCGTCGGCCCACCACCACGTTGCTTCCCGGCGCTCCGTGCAGCCGCAAGGCGATCTGGTTGCCCATCGTGCCCGACGGGACATACACCGCTGCCGCCTTGCCCACAAGCTCGGCAAACCGCTCTTCCAAGCGGTTCACGGTCGGATCTTCCCCGTATCGGTCGTCGCCCACCGGTGCGGCGGCCATCGCTTCCCGCATGGCCTCCGTCGGCTGGGTCAGCGTGTCCGAGCGCAGATCCACCACTCCACGAGATGCCACGTCGCCCAGCGTAGAGTCTTTCCTGTGCCAGACACCGAACCCTCTTTCTCCCCAGCCAATCCGACGTGGGACCTCCTGGAGAAACTGGCTGCGGAGGCCGCTGAAGTAGCGGCTGCGCTGCTGCGTGCCCAGACCGGCACGCAGCTTCAGATCTCGGCCAAGTCGTCGCGCACCGATCTGGTCACCGACATGGACGTGGCCTGCGAGGCCGCCATCGTGGAGTTCCTCACCGCCCGCCGGCCCGACGACGGGATAATGGGCGAAGAGGGCTCGGGGCGCGACGGCACCACCGGCGTGCGCTGGATCATCGACCCCATCGACGGCACGGTGAACTTCGTCTACGGCCATCCGGGCTACGGGGTGTCGGTGGCGGCAGAAGTCGAGGGCCAGGTCGTGGCCGGCGCGGTGATCGATCCCATGCTCAACGAGACGTTCACCGCCCACCGAGGCGGCGGGGCCCGGCTCAACGGCCGCCCCCTCCAAGTGCGCCCAAATGCCGACCCCGCCCTGGCCCTGGTGGCCACCGGGTTCTCCTACGCTCACGAGCGCCGCCGGCGCCAGGCCGAGGTGCTCGGCGAGCTGCTGCCGCTCATCGGCGACATCCGCCGGGTGGGAGGGGCGGCAATCGACCTCTGTTCGGTGGCCTGCGGCCGGGTAGACGCCTTCTTCGAAGTCGGGCTGAACCAGTGGGACTACGCCGCCGGAGCCCTCATTGCCGAGGAGGCCGGCGCCGTCGTCCAAGACCTCCACGGCAGCCCCCCCAGCCCCGAATTCGTGTTCGCCGCCTCCCCCGGAGTGGCCGACACCCTGCTGAAACTGCTCCAAGACGCCGAGGCCGACCAGCTATAACCCCTCCTGCCACACATTTGCACTCAAAATCAGGCACCATTTGAGGGTGGGAACTCGCATTCTGGCCATTGAGGACGATGAGAGGATTCGCACCGCGGTGCGCCTCGCCCTCGAAGACGAGGGCTGGGACGTGCTGGAGGCAGCCAACGGGCAGGAGGCACTCGACTCGTTCTCGGAGGAGCCCGCCGACGTGGTGCTCATCGACATCATGCTCCCCGATGTAGACGGGTTCGAGGTGTGCCGCACGCTGCGCCGCACCAGCGACGTGCCCATCATCATGGTCACGGCCCGAGCCGACACCCATGACGTGGTGGCCGGCCTGGAGGCGGGCGCCGACGACTACCTCACCAAGCCCTTCGCCCCCAAGGAGCTCTCCGCCCGCATCCGAGCCATGCTGCGCCGAGTCCGCACCACCGACACGTCCCTGACCGATCTTCGCTTCGGGCAGTTGGAGATCATGCCCGAGCAAGGGGTGGTGACCGTCAACGGCGACGAAGCCCACCTCACCAAGACGGAGTTCCGCCTGCTGATCGAGCTGGCCACCAACTCCGGCAAGGTGCTCAGCCGCGAGGTGCTGCTCGAGCGGGTTTGGGACCTCGGCTACTTCGGCGACGGCCGCCTCGTGGACGTCCACATCCGGCGGCTCCGCACCAAGATCGAGGCCGACCCGGCCAACCCGCGCTACGTGGTCACCGTCCGCGGCCTCGGATACAAGCTCCAAACCTAAGGGCCGGGGGGCGTCGCTCGAATGTCCATGCCCCAATCGGGCTCTGAGGCCCGGCAGCCAGAAAAGCGCTCCCCCATCTGGCACCGGGCGGGTGCCCGGATCCGGGCGCTGCGGCTCCGCACCCGCGTCATCCTGGCCTTCGTGCTCACCACCCTGGTGCTGTCGGCGCTGCTCAGCGTGCTGGTGTTCGCACTGACCCGCCAGAACCTGCTCAACGGGCGGGAGAACGATGCCCTGGCCACGGTGGGATTCAACGCCTCGGTGGTCAACCGCCGCCTCAGCCCCGACATCGAGCCCGAAGCCCTCCAGAACCTGGTCAGCACGCTGGCCACCCCCGAGGGCTCCCGCCCGGTTCTGCGGGTGGGCAGCGACTGGTTCCAGCCGTCCTTCGAGTTCGAGCAGGGCGACATAGACGAGCGCCTCCGACGAACCGTGGAAGGCGGCAACCCGGCGCGGATGCGATACCGAGTGCGGGACAAGCCCTTCTTGGTGATCGGCATTCCCATTCCCGGCCACAACGCCTCCTACTACGAGGCCACCCCGCTGGACGAGATCGAGGACACGCTGGGCTCGCTGGGGATCATCCTGGCCAGCGCGGGCGGGGGCGTTACCCTGGCCTCGGCCGGGATCGGCTTCTGGTCCAGCCGCCGCCTGCTGCGCCCGCTGGTAGACATCGGCGAGGCCGCCCAGTCCATCGCCCGCGGCGACCTCAGCACCCGGCTGGAGGCCGGGGCCGCCCAAGAGCTGGTTGCGCTCACCGACTCGTTCAACGAAATGGTGGGCGCGCTCCAGGACCGGATCGCCCGCGACGAGCGATTCGCGTCCGAGGTCAGCCACGAGCTCCGGTCCCCCCTCATGACCTTGTCGGCTTCGGTCGAGGTCATGAACACCCGCCGGGCCGAGTTGCCCGAAAGGGCCCGAACCGCTTTGGACCTGCTGACCGAGGACGTGAACCGCTTCGAGCACTTGGTGGAGGATCTGCTGGAGATCTCCCGCTTCGACGTGGGCACCGCTGAACTCGACCTGGACGTGTTCAACCTGCTCGAGTTCGTGGAGAATGCGGTGTCGGCCACCAGCACGGCGGAGATTCCCATCGACTGCGACTTGGCCACGGCCCGAACCAGGGTGCGGGCCGACAAGCGCCGGCTGGTGCAGGTAATCGACAACCTGCTGAGCAACGCCCAGAAATACGCCGGAGGCGCCACCAAGATCGCCCTCGGACACCAGGGGAAAGAGGTGGTGATCGCGGTGGAAGACGCCGGGCCCGGTGTGACCGCCGATGAGAGGGAGCACATATTCGACCGGTTCTCCCGGGGCCGACAAGCAGTGGAGCGGGGCACCAGCACCGGGGTGGGCCTGGGACTGGCGCTGGTGGCCGAGCACGTTCGCCTCCACCAGGGCCGCGTCCGGTGCGAAGACCGGCCCGACGGTCGGCCGGGGATCAGATTCGTCGTCCACCTCCCCATCGCCGTGCCATGACCGGGCCAATCGCACTCCGACGCCGGCGGGCGGCTGGGGCCAAGGCACCGCTGGTGGCCCTGGCCTTGCTGGTGGCCACAGCTCTGCTGGTGGCCACAGGCTGCTCGGTGCCCGAAGACGGCCGCCCCCGGGCCGTTGACTTCTCACGGCTTCCCGCCGACCTGGCCGCACCGACGGCATCGCCGGAGCCGACGCCGCTGATCACCCAAGAGGTGCTCATCTACTTGATCGACGAGAACAACCTGCTCTCTGCCGTCGCCCGCAGCGTGGCCAGCCCAGCCCGGCCCATAGCGGTGTTGGAGGCCCTGTTCTCCGCCCCCAACGAGGAGGAGTCCGAGCAAGCCCTGTCCACCGCCCTGCCTGCCGACGTCGAGGTGGTCTCCGTGGACGTCGACTCATCCGACGACTTGGTGACCGTGGCCCTGGAGTCCGAGGTGTTCGAAGAGCGCTTGGAGGGCGAGAACCGCCAGCTTGCCGTGGCGCAGCTGGTGTTCACCGCCACCGAGAACACCGGATCGACCCGCTTCTCGCTGCTGTTGAACGACAATCCGGTGCCGCTGCCCACCGACAGCGGCGAGAGCGATGTGCCCGTCACCCGGGAAGACTTCTATTCGCTCGATCCCGACTACCAGCCCGAACCCACGCCCGAGCCCACGCCGAGCGAGGTTCCCACGCCAACCGAACCCCCCACGCCGACCCCGCCGCCCGAGACGCCGACCCCCACGCCAACGCCCACCGTCGTGGTCACTCCCACTCCCGATCCCGGTCCCACCCTGCCGCCCGGGGTACCTCCCGACTTCACCCTCAACTTCGGAGACAACGACGAAGACAGCGGCTAGGGGAAGAACGTCCGGGCCACGTCGTAGAGCGCGGGGCTGACCGGCTTGAGCTCGGCCACCGCCTCGGCCAGGCGCACCCGAACCATCTCCCCGTCCCGAAACGCCACCATCGACCCCCAGTCGCCGTCGTGGACGGCGTCGATGGCGGCGATGCCGTACCACGAGCAAAGCACCCGATCCAGCGCACTGGGGGTGCCGCCCCGCTGGATGTGGCCGAGCACCGTCACCCGAGTGTCGTAGCCGGTTCGAGCCTCGATCTCGCTGGCCAGCACCTGGCCGATACCCCCCAGCCGGGCATGCCCGAACTGGTCGATCTCCGGCTCGGGCAACTCCAGGGTGCCCTCCTTCGGCCGGGCCCCCTCGGCCACCACCACGATGGAGGCCCAGCGCCCCCGCTGGTGCCGCCGGATGAGGGCATCGGCCACCGCCTCGATGTCGAAGGGCTCCTCGGGAATCAGGGTGAGCGTGGCCCCGCCGGCGATACCGGCCCAGGTGGCGATGTGCCCGACGTTGCGGCCCATCACCTCCACCACGATCACCCGGTCGTGTGACTCGGCCGTGGTGTGCAGGCGGTCGATGGCGGCAGACGCGATGCCCACCGCGGTGTCGAACCCGAAGGTGCGCTCGGTGAGCCCGATGTCGTTGTCGATGGTCTTGGGCACGCCCACCACCCTGGCCGCCCCCGCCTCGTTCACCCCCACCCCCGCCGAAAGCGTGCCCTCGCCCCCGATGACGATCAATGCGTCGGCCCCCGCGCTCTCCATCGTGGCCCGCACCCGGTTCACCCCGTCGTCGTACATCCGAGGCGACAGCCGCGAGGTGCCCAGAACCGTGCCGCCCCGGGGCAGGGTTCCCCGCATGTATTCCACATCCACCTCGACGAACTCGCCCTCGAGCACGCCGCGCCAGCCGTCCAGGAAACCGATCACCGAGTCGCCGTAGTGGCGCTCGGCTTTGCGCACGATGGCCCGGATGACCGCGTTCAGCCCCGGGCAGTCACCGCCCCCGGTGAGCACGCCAACCCGCATCGAACGCTACGAGTCCAACTTGGTCAGCGATTGGCGGAGTTGGCGCACGGCCTGGGCGGTGCGCTGCTCGTTCTCGATGAGCGCGAACCGCACATGGCCCTCCCCGCCGGGACCGAAACCCACGCCGGGCGAGACCGCCACCCGGGCATCCCGAACCAGCCAGGAGGCGAACTCCACCGACCCCATGTCCCGATAGGGCTCGGGGATCTCAGCCCACACGAACATGGTTCCCCTGGGCGGCTCCACCTCCCAGCCCATGCGGTTCAGCCCCGAGCAGAGGGCGTCGCGGCGGCTCTGGTAGATGTCGCACACCGCCTTGGGATAGCCGGGCGCCTCGTTCAACGTCACCGTGGCGGCGATCTGAATGGGCTGGAAGGTGCCGTAGTCGAGATACGACTTGAGCTTGGCCAACGCCGCCACCACCTGGGGATTGCCCACCATGAACGCCACCCGCCAGCCGGCCATGGAGAACGACTTGGTCATGGAGTAGAGCTCCACCGCCACGTCCTTGGCCCCCTCCACCTGCATGATCGACGGCGGCAGGTAGCCGTCGTAGCCCAGGTCGGCGTAGGCGAAATCGTGGACCAGCAGCACGTCGTGCTCTTTGGCGAAGTCCACGACGCCGGCCATGAACTCGAGGTCCACACAGGCGGTGGTGGGGTTGTGGGGGAACGACAGCACGATGATGCGGGGCTTGGGCCACGAGTACCGCCAGCGCTCCTGCATGGTCCCGAAGAAATCAGTGCCGGTACTGAGCGGTATCTCCCGCACCTCGGCGCCGGCAAACAGCGGGGCGTACAGGTGGATGGGATACGACGGCGAGGGCACCAGCGCGGCGTCGCCGGGCTGGAGCAGGGTCCACATGAGATGGGAGAACCCCTCTTTGGCTCCGATGGTGTTGATCACCTCGGTGTCGGGGTCGAGGTACACCCCGAACCGCCGGGCGTAGTAGCCGGCGATGGCCTCGCGCAGCTTGGGGATGCCCCGACTGGCCGAATAGCGGTGGTTGCGGGGGTTGCCGGCCGCCTCGGCCAGCTTCTCCACCGCGATATCGGGCGAGGGCAGGTCGGGATTGCCGAAACCCAGGTCGATGATGTCGTCGCCGGCTCGACGACCCTCCACCTTCAGATCGTTGATGATGGTGAAGACATACGGGGGAAGGTTGTTGATCCGTCGGAACTCCACAGGTCCAATCTACTTTCCGGAAAGCGGATTCAAATGGGTTTCTTCAGCTGGTTTTCCCAGCGCCGGACTCGGCCCGGCGGCCCAGATCCTCGAGCGCGGTCTGCATGATTCGAGCCTCGGCCCGGCGCTTCACAAAACCGGGCAGCGGCATCACCATCTGCACGGCGAGGTGATAGGTGACCTCGGTGCGATCCGGCTCGCCGGGCACCGGGTTGAAGCAGTACTCCCCGTCGAGGCGGCGGGTCAGGTCGCCCTGCACCAAGCGCCAGGACACCCGCAGCGGGTTCGACCCGTAGTAGTACTCCAGCAGGTAGTTGGTGCTGCGGCCCATGGCCGCGGCCCGAAACGACACCAGGCCGCCCCGACCGTCGTCGTCCCGTCGGATCACCTCCACCTGCTTCACCTCGGTGGCCCATTCCGGATAGGACTCGAAATCGCACACCACCTCGAAGCAGCGCTCGGGCGATGCCTCAATGGAGATGCTCTTGGTGGCCTGGTCAAACATCGTCACCGTTCCTGCTGGGATCGAGGCGTTCTGGGGATGTGCTGTCGGGGGGCCGGGACGGGAAGATCCCGTGCCTGGCCCCCCATGCGCCCGACAAGCCGAGCGCATAGACAGGAACCAGGATACCGAATGCCGAGGCGGTGAAGGGTCGCGCCGAGGCTGCGGCCAGGGCCACGATCACCTCCACGGCCAGCGCAGCCATCATCGAGAACCGAACCGGCCGGGGCGCGCAGCCCGCCAAAAAGTACAGGCCTCCCACCCCGATCAGCTCGTAGCGGCTGCGCTCAAGAGCCCGCCGGAATGCCCACAGCATGGCACCGCACCCAGCGGCCAGAAGGCCGAGCGACACCAAGGCCATGGTGAGGGCCATGGGCTCGGGAAATGCCGTGGTGAGGGCGGCGATGGCCATGAACGCGCCAGTACCCCACCAGCAGGCACGAAGGAGGCCCTGACCCTCGACTTCTGGGGACACCAGGGGGCCCGTCTCCATCAGCGGTGCCTTCTGCGGGCGATGACCTCGGCGATCACGGTGCGGAGCCGCTCAGCCATGTGGTCATAGGAGAACTCGGCCACCGCTCGCAGGCGGCTCTCCAAACCCATGCGTTGGAGCCGCACCCGATCCGACAGCAGGGCATCCAACGAGGCGGTCACGGCGTCGAGTTGGCCGGGCTTTTGCACCACCAGACCGGTTCGACCGTGCTCCACCGCCTCGGCCGCTCCCCCGCTGTCGCCGGCCAGCTGCGGCACTCCCGCGGCGGCGGCCTCCAAGAACACGATTCCGAACCCCTCCTGCTCCAAGCCTCCCCAGCGCTGGCGGCACACCATGGCGAACACGTCGGCACAGCCATAGAGGTCGGGCAGGTCGGCGTCGGCCACCCGGTCGAGCAAGCGGGCCGGGGCGCCGGTGCGCCCGATGAGCCGGTCCAGCCGAGATCGGTCGCGCCCGGCCCCGGCCACCGCCAGGGTGAGTCCCGGATGGCGTTCGGCCAACCGGGCTGAGGCCGCGATCAGCACGTCCATGCCCTTGCGGGGCACCAGGCGGCTGATCGACACCACCACCGGGGCGTTGATCGGCAGCCCGAACCGGAGCCTGGCCTCCCTTCGCTGGGCCGCGTCCAGGGGCTTGAATCGGTCGATGTCCACTCCGGGGGGGACGATCACCGCGGGCAGCGGCTCGCCCGCGGCCCGCTCGGCTTCGGCCACCGAGTACCGGCCTGCGGTGATCACCACCTCGGCGCCCCGCAGCACCTGGGCCAGCAGCTGCTTGGTGCCCGGCAGGCGTCCGGGCACGGTCACCTCGGCCCCGTGGAGGACCACGCCGTAGGGATGGGGCAGGCGCGGGGCCAGCGCGCCCAGCGGCACCGCGGGGTCATAGAGCACCAACTCGGCGTCGACCTCGGCCACCAGCTTGGTGATCTCCTCGGCCATCTCCTGGGTGGGCAGCAGAAACTGGCGGGGCGAGCGGACCACCCGGTGATCCTGCTGGGCATCCCACTCGGCGTCTCCAGGATGAGAACGGGTCAACACGCAGACTTCCTCGGGGGGCAGCCGGCGCCACAGCTCCCACAGGTAGTTCTGGATGCCCCCCAGCTTGGGGGGATAGTCGTTGGTGACCAGCAGATGGCGGACCATGGCTCAAACCGGCACCGCTGCGCCCACCCCGAGGCGCGTCGCGGCCCAATCGGCGTGGCGCACCAGCATGGGGTCGGGGTCCGACAGGTAACGACTCACGACATCGATCACTTCGGGGGCAGTTCCCCGCCCGGAGTTTCCCAGCGCCACCAGCGCATTGCGCCGCACGTAGCGAGGCTCGCGCCGGGGGATGTACCAACGGCCGTAGCGGGCCATCAGCTCGTCGTCGTCCAGTTCCAGCAGCTGCACCAGGTCCACCCAGGCCATGTCATCGTCATCCTCAGCGGTTTGACGCCCGGTGCCGTCGTCGTCCGGTTCGGCCATTCGGTTGGGCGGGCACACTTCCTGGCAGTCGTCGCAGCCGTAGATGCGGTCGCCCAGGGCCTCCTGATACTCCAGGGGGAAGTCGCCGTCGGCCTGCACCAGCCAAGCCAGACACCGGCGGGCGTCCACCACGCCGGGGGCCACAATCGCCCCCGTCGGGCAACCGTCCAAACAGCGGCGACACGGCCCGCACTGATCGGGCACCGGGGTGGACGGCTCAAGCTCGGCGGTGGTGATCACCGAGCCCAGCACGAACCAGCTTCCCTGCCCGGGCAGCAAGATGTTGCTGTTCTTGCCGTACCAGCCCAGCCCGGCCCGCCGGGCCGCCTCCCGATCCACCAGGGCGTTGTCGTCGGCCACCACCACGGCCCGATGCCCGGCGCCGCGCAGCAGATCGGCAACGGGGCTGAGCGCGTCGCGCAGCTTGGCGTAATGGTCGCGGCGGGCGTAGGCGGCCACCCGGCCCACGGCCCGGTCGGGCGCGGGTGGTATGCGACGCCGATAGCCCAGCGCACCGACCACCAGCGAACGGGCCCCGTCGAGCGTGCGGCTCGGGTTAGTGGAGCGGCCGGGGTTGCGATAGGTGAACGCCATGCCCCCGTGCAGGCCCTGTTCCCGCCGCTCCACCAGCGTGGCCCGGGTGGACTCGAACGGCTCGGCTGAGGCCACCCCCACCGCGTCGAGCCCGGCACCCAAGCCGGCGGCGATCACCTCATCGGCGCCAAGGGAGCTCACCGGTCTCCAGCACTGGTCCAGCCGTCGGGGTATTCCACCTCGAGGCCCATGATCTCCAGCAGCTTGCGGGGGTGGATGAGGTTGGCCCCCCGGTCCCGGGCCTGCTCGCGCACTTCGCCGTCCTCCGACACCACCGCGATGGGCCGCGACAGGGGGTACGAATCGCATTGGCTGATGATGTGGTCATCGGCGGTCACCCCCGGCTTGGAGAACCGGACGGTCACCCCCAAAGACCGGGCGGTGGTGGCGATGTAGTCGTAGTCGGTCTGGGTGCCGTCGAACACCACCACGAACTCCGCCCCGGAATACCGGGCGCTCAACTCCTCCATCTTTTGAAGGAACCGGTGCCGTTGCTGTTGCACCGGCAGCTTCTCCCAGTTCTTGAAGGTCACGTTGTAGCCGTCCACAAGCACCACGATGTCGAGCACCTGCCGAAGCAGGTATTCGGCGGCCTCCGGGGTGTCGTTGAGCAGCCCGCCGGGCATGCGGACGGGCTCGCGCCTCGTCAACGGGAGCGGCTCGGGGTCGGGCTCGGGCTCAGCCGGGGGCTCGAACCCGGCCTCTCGGGCCAGCGCGACCTCGTCTTCGGCCTGGGCCAGTAGTTCCTTGAGGGTGTTGATCTCTGTCTTGTGCTGCTCGCGGGAGTCCCGCAGTTCCTTTTTGAGCCGGTCAAGCTGGGTTTGGGCGCTCTTGAGCTTGGCCGCCGTCCGATCCTGGGTGCGCAGGGCGCGATCCAGGCTCTTCTGCGCGGCCTCTCGCTCCCGCAGCGCCTCCTCCAGGTCTGCGGTCAGTGCCTTGGCCTCTTCTCGGGCTTGGCGCATCTGGGTGCGGGCCTGAGCCGCCTCGGCCTTGGCCGCGTCACGGTCGTCGTCGGCTTTCTTGCGCTGCCGCTCGGCCTTCTCCACCGCGGCTTCGGTCCGCTGCTGTTTCTGCTCCAGCGCTTGAATGCTCTGAGCGTCGGCGGCCTGCTCGGTCTCCCGCTCGGCCGCCGTGGCCAGTTCGGCGTATTCCTGCTCCCAGCCATCGGGCCGGGTGAGCCACAGCCAGCCGATCCGGCCCATCGCCTCCTCATCGCCCTCGGCCAACACCTGCTGGCGGAACTCCTCGTCGCTCTCCACCACGGCGCGCACCTGCTCCAGCGCCCGCTCCGGGAAGCGCTTGAAGGCCAATACCTGCTTCAACCGGGTCGGCGGGTCGACGGGAGGCTTCTCCTTCTGTCCGGCCCGGGCCACCTCCACCGCGGCCATCAGCGCATCCCTGAGCTCTTCTGTCTTCGGACTATCGCCTTGTTTCATCTGTGCTCCCTTGCTTTGCCGAATTCATGCCGACTCATTCTCCGTTCGGGCTGCGTCGTTTGACACCGCCGCGAACTCCTCCAGCACCTGCCGGGCCCGCCCGCCGTCAATGGACGACGCGGCCGCCGCCAGCCCGTCGCCCAGCGTCTCGCACACGTCGGCCACCACCAGGGCCGCCGCCGCGTTCAGCATAACGATGTCCCGGTGCGGACCGGCCTGTCCGCCCAGCACTCGCCGCAGGCACTCGGCGTTGACCGCGGCATCCCCGCCCACCAGATCATCATGGGTGGCAGGCGCCAAGCCGAGTTCAGCGGGAACCACCGTGTGGTGGAAGGCGTCGCCGCTCCGCAGTTCCCACACATCGGTCGGCCCGGTGGTGGACAGCTCGTCCAAGCCGTCGTGGCCGTGGACGATCATGGCCCGCTGCGAGCCGGTGGCGGCCAGCACCTCCAGCATGGTCCCGGCCATCGACCGGTCGCTGACCCCCACCAACTGGCGCTTGACCGCGGCGGGGTTGGCCAGCGGGCCGAGGAAGTTGAAGACGGTGGCCACGGCCAACTCCCGACGAGGCGGCCCGGCGTGGCGCATGGCCGGGTGGAAGCGGGGGGCGAGGCAGAAGCCGAAGCCGGTTTCGGTCACGCACCGGGCCACCCCGGCCGGGCCCAGGTCGATCACGGCCCCCAGCGCCTCCAGCACATCGGCGGAGCCGCATTGAGACGACGCCGACCGGTTGCCGTGCTTGCACACCCTGGCCCCGGCACCGACGGCCACCAGCGCCGCCGCGGTGGACACGTTGATGCTGCCGCTGTTGTCGCCCCCGGTGCCGCAGGTGTCGATGAGCCCGAGGCCGGCGGCGTCCAGCGGGACCGTCTCCGACGCCGCCCGCATTGCCGAGAGCAGCCCCACCAGCTCCTCCGCCGTCTCCCCCTTGGTCCGCAGGCCGATCAGGAACCCGGCGATCTGCGCCGCCGTGGCCTCCCCGCTCAAGATCTCGGTCATGGCCGCTTGGGCGACCACTTCATCAAGGTGCTCACCCCTCGTCAACCGCCGGAAAATCCCGGCCCATCCCCCCTGCTCGTCGAGGCTCACCGCCTTAGTGTGGCCCATTGCCGCCACCCTGCCACAATCTCCTTTATGAACATCTGCGTGATCGACGTGGGCACCAGCAGCATCCGCTCGGCGGTGACCGACGGGCACCGGGTGGTCTGCTTTCGCCAGCAGCGCACCCCGCCCGACATGCCCGAGCCGGGATTGGTGGAGTTCGACGCCAAAGAGATGGCCGCGGTCATTCTCCAGTCGGCCGCCGAGGTGATCGACGAGGTGGGAGGCGTGGATGCCGTGGCCGTGACCAACCAGCGGGGCACCGCGATGGTGTGGGACCGGCAGACGGGCGAACCGGTGGGCCCGGCGCTGGGCTGGCAGGATCTCCGCACGGTGGGCGAGTGCCTGGCGTGGCAGGCCGAGGGCCTGGAGCTGGTGCCCAACGAGTCGGCCACCAAACTGGCCTACCTGCTCGACAACCACGACCCCGACCGAAGCCGCGACCTGTGCTTCGGCACCGTAGACACCTGGACGGTGTGGTGCCTCTCCCAAGGCACCCACCATGTGGTGGACCCCTCCAACGCGGCCATGAGCGGGATGCTGGCCGATGACGGCTCCTGCTGGTCGGATGAGATCGTCGAGCAGCTCGGCGTTCCCCCCGCCTGCCTGCCCGAGATCGTGGACTCCACCGGGGTGGTGGGGGCCGCCACTGCCCTGCCGGGATCGCCGCCGATTGCCGGGATCATCGGCGACCAGCAGTCGTCGCTGATCGGACAGCGCTGTGTGCTCGAAGGGCTGGCCAAGCTCACCTTCGGCACCGGCGCCTTTCTGGACGTGTGTACCGGCCCCGGCCGGCCGATTGCGGCCAAGCGCAGCGAGCGGGGCACGTTCCCCATCGTGGCCTGGCAGGAGGATGGGGCCATCGTGTGGGGCATGGAGGCCTTTATGATCGCCGCCGGGTCGAACATGAGCTGGCTGATCGACGACGTTGGCCTGTTGGACGATGCCTCCCAATCGACTGAGTTGGCCGGCAGTGTGGCCGACACCGGCGGGGTTGTGTATGTGCCGGCCCTGTACGGGCTGGGCACCCCCTACTGGGATTTCGGGGCCCGGGCTGCGCTGTTCGGCATCACCGGGGGCACCACCGCGGCCCACATCGTGCGAGCGGTGTTCGAGGGTGTGTCCCAGCGAGCCGCTGATCTGTTGGAAGCAATCGAAGCCGACAGCGGCTACCGGATCGAGCGGATCCGAGTGGACGGTGGGATGTCGCAGAATCCGGTGTTCAACCAGATACTGGCCGACACCTTGGGCCGGACGGTGGAGTTGTGCCCGGTACCGGAGGGTACGGCATTGGGTGCCGCAGTCTTGGCCGGACGTGCGCTCGGCCAGTGGTCGAGCTGGCAGGAGGTGGCCGACTCCTGGTCGCCCCGCGGCGTGGTGGAGCCAGCCGGAACCGTGGACCGCGACCGCTGGCACGAGGCGGTGCAGCGGGCCTCCCGCTGGTACCCCGAACTCTCCGACATCGGCCTATAGAAATCGGCCTATAGAAATCGGCCTCGAAATCCCTCTCGCCCGAGGGGGCGCGGGGCTGGCAGACTGGAGGCGACGGTGAGTCGGCCGGGTGGCCGCGGTGCCGGGGCCTCGGCCTCGGTGTCGAGGAAGGTCGGGACTCCGCAGGGCAACGGTGCTGGCTAACGGCCAGTCGGGGCGACTCGAAGGAAAGTGCCACAGAGAACAGACCGCCGATGGCCCGCTGTTGCGGGCACAGGCAAGGGTGAAACGGTGCGGTAAGAGCGCACCAGGGGCCGGGGTGACTCGGCTCGCTCGGCAAACCCCACCGGGAGCAAGGCCAAGCAGGGGACACGGTGGCCCACCGCCCCACCAGGGGCAGTCCCCGGGTAGGCCGCTCAGATGGATGGCCACCTACGGTCCGCTAGGACCCGGACAGAATCCCGCCTACAGGCCGACTCACCGTCTTGTGCGCTGCGAGTTCAGCGCCCCCGCTTTCACTCACTGTCTCCGGCGGCTTCGGCGGGTGGAGGCCATCCGCTCGCGGTCCAAGTGGCCTTTGGTGGCCAGCAGGCGCAGCCGTCCTCGGTCGGTTAGGCCGTAGCGCCTCACCGCCCACGCTCCCACGGCCAGCCCGATCAGCTCCAACCACACCAGCACGGCCAGCGGCCTCCACTCCGGGAGATCGGCGGCATCCACGGTGGTGCCGTAGATCGGCCACCAAAACAGATCCACCTGCCGCCACACCCCGTTCAGCACCAAGTACAGAAGCAGACCAATGGGAAGCCCCAGCCAGCGACGCCGAGCCAGACGGCGACCCCGGGTGGCCAGCATCACCACCGCCAATAACACCAGCGGACCGAGAAGGGTGTGCAATATCCATGACCCCCCGGCCAATATCTCGATCAGCGGCAGTACCGAGCCCAGCATGACGAGTCGATAGTCCAGCGCAGGACTGTTGAACACCCAGGCCACCAGCACAAAGCTGAGGGCCAGAAACCAGAAGAACACTGCGCCCTCCCCCTCAGGTCCGCACCAAAATGCGACCGCACTCCTCGCAGTGGCACATCTCATCGGCCGGTGCGTGGCGGATTCGGTCGAGCTCCATGGCCGACAGCGCCAGATGGCAGCCCTCGCAGGTGCCGTTGCGAAGCCGGGCCACCGCCACACCGCCCATGCGGGCCCGCAAGCCCTCGTAGCTGGACAGGGCGGCCTCGGGGATGTCGGCGGCCTCGGTTGAGCGGGCGGCGGATTCCTGGTCGATCTCGGCCTGGACCACCGCCTCGGCCTCGCCAAGACGCTGCTGGGCGGCAGTCACCTCGGCGTCGGCGGCCTCAAGCCTCTTCTCCAAGGCTTCCACTTCGGCGTCGATCTGCTCGATCTCCTCCATCAGCGCCAAGGCATCGCCTTCCATGTCGGAGCACCGGGACCGCAGTCCGTCCACCTCCTCTTGGAGGGTCAGCAGCTCCCGGGTACCGGTGATCTCCCCCGAATACAGCCGGTCGTGCTCCCGCTTGGCCCGGTCTTCGAGGGCGGCCAACTCGTCCTCGTTGCGCTTCAGGTTCCGCTGGAGCTCCAGGCGCTGAACCTGCAACGCCTCCCGCTGGTTGGCAATCTCCTGGCGGGCCTGCTGGCGGGCGGCCAACTCGGCCCGCTCAACCAGGGTGGCAAGGCGATGGCCGAGCTGGTCGATCCGGGTGTCGTGATCCTGCACCGACAGCAGGCGCTGGAAATGATCGTCGCTCACGGCTCGATACTAGGTTCAGACGGGCTCTCGGCATCAGGGCCGGCGGCTGAATCGGAGTCTGCGCCGCGGTCCGATGGAAGATCGGAACCAGTCCCCGGACCCACACAGGTGTCGGCCACCCCGTCGTCGTTGGAGTCCAAGGGGAACTGGCCTTCGAGGCACTCAACCTCGATGGGCACGGGAGTCCCGCAGTACAGCGGGATGGGATCGCCGCCCTCCACCGCGAACTCGCTGAATCCGCAGGGCTCCACTCCCCCGGTGACCAGCAGGTCGACGCAGGCGTCGTGCGTGCCGTCGTCGTCGGTGTCCACCGGCACGATGATCGGCACGATCACCTTGGGGTCTTCGGGCTCCAGGGGCGTCGCGCAAGGCACGCCCACAGTGAACACGTCTTCCAGCTCGATCAGATCGCTGAGCCGGGATTCGCCGGGACACCTCGGAAAGTCCACTGCCTCAAGGCCCTCGTGATAGCTGGTCATGAACCGGCCCCAGGCCACCGCCGGGTAGGAGCTGCCGGTCACCTTGCGCATGGGAATGCGCTCGTGGGGGTTCCCCAGCCACACTGCGGTGGCCAGATGGGGGGTGAACCCCACGAACCAGGCATCGGCCGACTCCTCGGTGGTGCCGGTTTTACCCGCCGAGGTCTGGGAGGGCAGCTGCGCTCGCCGCCCGGTGCCGTTGACCATGTTGTTCTCCAGCACATCGGTGGCCCAGCAGGCCGAGCGCTCGGTCACCACCCGCTCCCCCGACAGCTCGTGGCGGTAGAGCACGTTGCCCTGGCGGTCGACGATCCGCTCGATGAAGTACGGCTCGTAGCGGATGCCCCCCGTTCCGATCACGCCGTAGGCCGACGCCATGTCAATGGGGTGGACTTCTTCGGAGCCCAGCGGCAGCGACGCCACCGGCTCCAGCTCGGTGGTGATGCCCAGCTTGGCTGCGGTGTCGATCACCGGCTCGATCCCCGCCACCCGCCCCAGCCGCAAGAACGCGCAGTTGGACGACACCCTGATCTGGTTGGTGATGGTGTCCACCTGTCCGGGGGAGCTGGCGAAGTTGTTGGCCACATAGGGGTCGGGGACCCCGCCGGGATTGGGAATCTGGCAGGGACCCCGCCCGCTGATCCGGTCGCTGGGCTGGTATCCCTGCTCGAACAGGGTCATCATCACGAACGTCTTGAACGCCGACCCCGGCTGGCGGGTGCCCTGGGTGGCCAGGTTGAACTCCTCGGTGTCCTGGGCGAATCCCGGACCGCCCACCACCGCTCGCACCGCCCCGCTATCGGGCTCGAGGGCGGCGAGAGCCATGGTGGCCTCCACCCCGCCGTGCTCGCCCCCGTTGTATTCGGCCAGGGTGGTGGCCACCGCGGCCTCGGCTTGGCGCTGGGAGGCGGGATCGAAGGTGGTGTAGATGCTGAGGCCCCCGTTGAACACCAGGTTGAAGCGATCGTCGGCACTGCCGCCCAGATACCGGGGGTCGTCCAGCAGCTGCTGTTTCACCTCCTCCACGAAGTAGCTCTTGGGGGGCAGCTCGATTTCGTTGACTTCTTTGGGCAGCGGCTGGAGATGGTACGAGTCGGCCTGCTCCGGGGTGATGTAGCCCAGCTCGGCCAGTCGGTTCAACACGATGCGCCGCTGGCGCAGCGCCCTCACGGGGTTGTTGATGGGGTCGTAGCTGCTGGGGTTGCTGATCAGCGCGGCCAGAAGCGCCGCCTCGCCCCACCCCAGATCGGCGGCGTCCAATCCCCAGTACACCTCGGCGGCGGCCTGCACGCCGTAAGCGCCCTGGCCGAAGTACACCGTGTTCAGATACAGGTTGAGGATCTCGTCCTTCTCCATCTCCTGCTCCAGGCGCTTGGCCATGGCCATCTCCTGGAGCTTGCGCTCGGCCTCCACCTTGTTGCCCACCACCAGGTTCTTGATGAGCTGCTGGGTAATGGTGGACCCGCCCTGGGTGATGCCCCCGGCACCCACGTTCTCGAGGCCGGCCCGGAACACCGCGCTGAGATCCACGCCGGTGTGCAGGTAGAAGTTCTCGTCCTCGATAGCGATCACCGCGTGCTTCAACTCTTGGGAGATGTCGTCGAGCTCCACCAGCACCCGGTTCTCCACATAGCTGAACACGTCGATGATCTGGAGGTTCGAGTCGTAGACGTAGGAGCGGATGGCCAGCTCGTCGAGGCTCACATCCTCGGTGAGGTTCACCTCCACCGGGACGGAATCCCACGACCTCAGCACATCGGACGTCGGCGGCCACACGACGAACAGGGTGGCGGCCAAGGCCAGCGCCAGCATGGGCATGAGCACAGCCAGCCGGAACAGGTGGGACAGCCACCGCAACAAGTCCTTCACCAGGCCCCCAACGCTACTGGCCGCGAGGTGGGGGCAGGGGCGCGCTCAGTAGGTGCCGCCCAGCTTGGTGTGGTCCCAGCTGATGGTCTTGTCGGCTTTGACCACCACTGCGGTGCGCTTCAAGGCCATGGACTCAGCCGCTTTCGAGAGCATCTCCCGGTCGATGTCGGGATTGTTGCGGTCCATCACCTCGAGCGCATAGCGGTGGACCTCCGCGGGGTCGGTGTGCAGCTCGGCGTGCCCGTTTATGGCCACCCCGCGGAGCTTGTCGTACTCGAGGCCGTCCTCCATCAGCAGGGCGATGCGGTTGTCCCGCTCCAGGTTCTTGATCTTTTGCGACTTGGTGTAGGTCTCGAACACGATGTCGCCGTCCACCACCGCGAACCACAGGGTGCTCAGATGAGGCGTCCCGTCTTGGTTGATGGTGGCCACCTGCAAGCTCTTCTGCTCCTCGATGAAGGCCTCGAGCTCTTCGGGGGTCAAACGGATCTTGTCGCGACGCTTTGCCATGGGCTCAGCTTCTCACACCGCCCGGTTGCGGAAGTGGTCCAGGGCCTCGGGGTTGGCTAAGGCCTCGATGTTGGTGATGGGCCGCCCGCCGATGGCATCGCGCACCGCCAGCTCCACCGTCTTGCCGCTGCGGGTGCGGGGGATGTCGTCCACCGCAGCGATCACCGCGGGCACATGCCGGGGGGTGGCCCCAGCCCGAATGGCCGATCGGATCGCCGCCTCCAGGTCGTCGTCAAGCTGGACCCCCTCGGCCAGCTTCACGAACAGCACCACCCGAGTGTCGCCGTCGGCGGGTTGGCCCACCACCACGCTCTCCTCCACCTCTTCCATGGCGTCCACCAGGCGGTAGATCTCGGCGGTGCCGATTCGCACCCCGCCGGGGTTTAGGGTGGCGTCGGAGCGGCCGGAGATCACGAACCCGCCGTGCTCGGTGGCGCAGATGTAGTCGCCCTGGTGCCATCGGCCTTCGAACCGCTGATAGTAGGCAGTTCGGTATCGCTCATCGCCCCCCTGGCCCCAGAACCGGAGGGGCTGCGACGGGAACGGCGACGAGCATGCCAACTCGCCAAATTGCCCGATTTGGAGCGGTGTGCCGTCGTCGCCGAGCACCTCGATGTCCAATCCCAGTGCGGGCCGCTGGATCTCACCCGGCCACACCGGGCTGGTGGGGTCGCCCCCCACCAAAAGGCCGCACAGGTCGGTTCCCCCGGAGATGGAGGCCAGATGCACGTCGGCCTTCACCTCGTTGTAGACGTAGGCGAAGCCATCGGGCGACAGCGGCGAGCCGGTAGAGCAGATGCTGCGCAGCGTGCTCAGGCTGTGGGTGCGGCGGGGCGACACCTCGGCCTTGCGTAACGAGTCGATGTAGCGGGCTGACGTTCCGAACAGGGTGACCCCGGCCTGATCGGCCATGTCGAACAGCGTGTCGGGATTCGGATGCATGGGGTTCCCGTCCCACACCACCGCCGCAGCCCCCGAGGCCAGCGCCGAGGCCAGCCAGTTCCACATCATCCAGCCGGTGGTGGTGAAGTAGAACACCCGGTCGCCGGGGCGGACATCGCAGTGGAGCTGATGCTCGCACAAGTGCTTGAGCAAAATCCCCCCGGCCCGGTGGACGATGCACTTGGGCTTGCCGGTGGTGCCCGAGGAGTACAGCACGTACAGGGGGTGGTCGAAGGGAAGCTGCTCGAACTGGATCGGCCCGGCGGGATGGGGCTCGATCCAGGCGTCGAAGTCCACGGTGCCCTCGGGGGGGTCGGGAGTTCCGGTGCGGTTCAGCACCACGGTGGCGCCCACGGTGGGCAGACCGGCTCTGATCTCTGCCAGGCGCTCGGTGCAGTCGAACCGCTGGCCGCCATAGTGGTAGCCGTCTGCTGCGATCATCAGCTTGGGCTCGATCTGGCCGAAGCGGTCGAGCACCCCGGTGGCGCCGAAATCCGGCGACGTGGACGAGAACACCGCTCCCACCGAGGCCGCGGCCAGCATCACCGCATAGGCCTCACCAACGTTGGGCAGCCAGCACGCCACCCGGTCGCCGGGGCCCACCCCCTCGGCCCGCATGGCCGCAACCAGCCGCGACACCAGTGCCCGAAGCTGGCCCTGAGTGGTCTCGGTGTAGGCACCGGACTCGTCGGCGAACACCAGGGCGACCTCGCCGTCGCCGCCAGCCAACAGGTTCTCGGCGAAGTTGAGCCGGGCGCCGTCGAAGAACCGGGTGTCGGCCATGTGCTCGGCCTCGACCACAGGAGCACTCCCCCGCTCCGAGGCCACCACTCCGCAGAAGTCCCACACCGCCGACCAAAAACTGCCCAGTTCTTCCACCGACCACCGGTGCAGCCGCTCGAATCCCCCGTCGGCTGCGAGATCTATCCCCACTTCGGCGGCAAAGCGGGCCAGGTTGGTCTGGGCAATCAGGTCCGGGTCAGGAGTCCAAAGCGGTTGGCTGCCCATGCTCAGACGATATTGGGCGGCGCCGCTAGCGCAGGTCGGCGAGTTTGACCAGTTCGGGTTCGATGCGCTCCACCGTGCCGGTGGGCAGGAAGAACCGCCAGAAGATGCTGCCGGAGGGTCGGCCCTCGGTGTCCAGCCAGTTGGGCACGCCGGGGTCTTCGTGGGCGATCACCATCTTGAACGTGCCGTCGGCCTCCAGCGTGGTGTTGGCCCGGTTGCGGCTGGTGGTGCGATTGGCGTAGTCGTAGGTCTGGCCGGAGGCGGTCCACAGGCACACGTTGCCGAACTTGCACTCCGGCCACCGCCCGGTCATCACCAGCGCCTCGTCGGGGCCGAGCGCGTAGCGCCCCATGGTGTAGTAGGCGTCGAAGGCGGCAAAGCCCATGGTGCCGGGCGGCTGGGGGTCGGGCAGAACATTGGGCTCTCGGCTGACCCATGTCGGCATGGGGTAGGTGCCGGGGATGGGCTGCTGGAGGGTCTTGCCCAGCACATGGTTGTTCACCCGCCCGATGGCGGCGGCCACGGTCTCGTCGGTCCACCGGGTGGCCGGTCCCACCGGTGACAGGCACTCGATGGCCAGGGGGATGTGCAGCGACTCGTCGGCCGCCGCGGGCTTGGGCACCTCGAAGTAGTGCCGGGTGGTGATCCGGCCCGCATCGGGAGGCAGCTCCAGCCAGTTTCGGTCCCGAGGCTCGCCCCCGAGGAACACCTCGTAGTTGCCATCGGCGTCCACGTCGATGTCGTCGTCGTTGAGCACCCCGCCGGTGCCGGTGGCGTAACGCCCCTCCGATGTGCCCAGCTCTACCGTGAACGAGGTGTAGACCGCTCCGGCCAAATTGCCGGTGACCCGGTAGGCCAAATCGCCGCTCACCGGGGCCTCGAAGTACACCGCATCGGCGTTGTCGCCGGTGAACTTGCGGGTGGGCGACACGATGCGGCGCCAAACCGGCCGTTCGGGGTCGAACTCGGCATGGGCGAACAGCGCCGACTGGAGGATGTGCAATACCAGCCGGTGGCTGTCGGCGATGTCCTGGTCGCCAGACACCCCCCACTCCTCGCCGCAGAAGCGGTCGCTCACCTGCGCGAGAGCGTCAACCATGTCGGCCCACGCGGCCTGGGTCTTGGTCTGATCGGCCATTTTGCACTCCCCTTCGGTCGTCGCCGGACGATACCGCAGCGGTCTGGACGGGCCACCATCCACCAAACCGTCACTGCTCGTCGGTATGGTCGAGATGTGAGTTCAACCCTCGTGGACACGGCATTTGACGCCGCTTCGGACGCTGCCCTGGACGCAGTTCCGGCGGCGCCGCCCCCGCTGCCCATCCGCGTGATCCGCAGCCCGAGGCGACGCAAGACGGCCGCGGCCAAAGTCCAGGCCGACTGCATCGAGGTTCGGGTTCCCGCCGGGATGACTCCCAACGCTGAGGCTGAGATGGTGGCCAGCCTGGTGGCCCGGCTCGAGCGCAAGCGGGCGGCGGAGGCCGGCGGGGTAAACCTGGTTGAACGGGCCATCAAGCTGGCCTCCCGCTACGGCCTGCCCCACCCGGAGTCGGTCACCTGGGCCGAGCAGAACGACCGCTGGGCATCGTGTACCTCGGCCCGGGGCACCATTCGGGTTTCCACCCGTCTGGCCCGAGTGCCCGGCTGGGTGCTCGACGCGGTGATTGTCCACGAATTGGCCCACTTGTCCGAGCCCAACCACAGCCCCGCCTTCTGGGAACTGGCCAACCGCTACCCCCGCCAAGAACGCGCCTCCGGCTTCCTCGAAGCCATGTCTGCCGGCCACTCCGACCCCTGCCACACGGTCTGAGCCCACCGGCAAGTTCAATCGCCTCTCGCTCTGGCCCGACGCCCTGATCGCGCCTCATTGGCGGGGGTGGGGCAGACTGAGGACCGATGGGTGAGCGGATCTTCTATGCGGCCAGCGTGCATGACGAGGCCGAGATCGAAGCGGTCGTGGAAGTACTGCGTGGCGGGGCGGCGGCGCTGTGGCCGGGGCGCAATGTCACCGCCTTCGAGTGGGAGGTGGCCGAGCGGTTCGGCAAGCGGCGGGGGCTCATGTGCAACTCGGGGTCGTCGGCGCTGTATCTAGCAGTGGAGCTGGCCGACCTCCTGCCGGGCAGCGAGGTGATCACTGCCGCGGTCACCTTCTCCACGGATGTGGCCCCGCTGGTGAGAGCCGGTCTGGTCCCGGTGTTCGCCGACGTGGACCCCGACACCTACCAGATCGACGTCAACGCCATCGAGGCGCTGGTCGGCCCCAGCACCAGGGCCATCTTGGCCCCCAACCTCATCGGCAACGCCCCCGACTGGGACGCCATCCGGGCCATCGCCGACCGCCACGGGCTGTTCGTCATCGAAGACAGCTGCGACGCCCTCGGGCCGATGCTGCGGGGAACCCCCACCGGCACCCGCAGCGACCTGACCGTGACCAGCTTCGCCTCATCGCACATCATCACCTGCGCGGGCAACGGCGGCATGGTGCTGCTCGACGACGAAAACCTGAGGGACCGGGGCCTGCTGCTGCGCCGCTGGGGGCGCCGCTCCGAACTGCACTTCTACGGCTCCAAGCGCCAGGATCGGGACTTCTGGGAAGACCTTGACGGCATCCACTACGACAACCAGTTCATCTTCGACGAGCTGGCCTGGAACTTCGAGCCCTCCGAGATCGGGGCCGCCTTCGGTCGCCAGCAGCTGCACAAGGTACCGGCCAACTTCGCCCGGCGCACCCGCAGCTTCGACCTCTACACCGACTTCTTCTCCGCCCACACCGACCGCTTCCGCCTCCCCCGCCAGACCGACGGCCTCGACACCGCCTGGCTGTGCTATCCGCTCACCATCGCCCCCGACGCCGGCTTCGTGCGAGCCGACCTGCAAGCCCACCTAGACGGCAACGGGGTGGACACCCGCACGGTGTGGACCGGCAACGCCACCCGACAGCCGTTCATGGCCGGGGTCGACTTCCGCCAGCCCCCCGGCGGGCTCCCCCATGCCGACGCCATCATGGAACGCGGCGTCGTGCTCCCCATGAACCACTCCCTCGACAACGAGGACATCGCCTACGTGATCAGCCTGATAGCGGATTTCCTCGCCAACACCTAACCTCGCTTACTCTCTAGTTGAAGCACAACGACCGAGGAGAACCCCATGCGCGGCGCCGTTTTGCACACCAGTCCCGGCGAGTTGGTGGTCGAGAACCTGACCGTCGACAAGCCCAACCCCGACGAGGTGCTCATCAGCACCTCCCATGCCGGTCTGTGCCACTCCGACCTGCACTTCATGGACGGGCACTGGCCGGTGATGGATTCCATGGTGATGGGCCACGAATCCGCAGGGGTGGTGGCCGCGGTAGGCGAAAACGTGACCTATGTGAAGCCCGGAGACCACGTCATCACCTGCGTGTCGATGTGGTGCGGGGTGTGCCGCACCTGCCTTCAGGGCAAGCCCTATCTGTGCCTCGACGCCGACTCCATGCGCTCGGGCCGCCCCACCCCGTCGCTGCGGTTCGACGACGGCCGGGGCTGCACCGCCTTCGCCGGGCTGGGATCGTTCGCCGAGGAGCTGCTGGTGCATGAGCGGGCGGTGGTCAAGATCCGCGACGACATGCCCCTCGACCGGGCCGCCCTGATCGGCTGCGGTGTCACCACCGGGCTGGGCGCGGTCATGCGCACCGCGGCGGTGCCCGCCGGTTCGAGCGTGGTGGTGATCGGCTGTGGCGGCATCGGCCTGTCGGCGGTGCAGGGGGCCCGCATCGTGGGAGCCACGCCCATCATCGCCGTCGATCTGGTGGCCTCCAAGCTGGAGATGGCCCGCACCCTGGGCGCCACCCACACCGTGGACGCCTCCGAGGCCGATCCGGTGGCCGCGGTCCACGAGATCACCGGAGGCGGGGCCGACTACTCATTCGAGGCCATCGGCCTGTCGGCCACCGCCGAGCAGGCGTGGGCCATGATCGGCATCGGCGGCACGGCCACGGTCATCGGGATGCTGCCCATGACCAGCCAGGTGACCATCCCCGGCGGGGAGATCATCTTGAGCGAGAAGAAGCTCCAGGGGTCGCTGATGGGCGGCAATCGCTTCCGCCTCGACATGCCCAAGTTCATCGACCTGTACCTCGACGGGCGGCTCAAGCTGGACGAGATGGTGTCGGCCACCATCGGCATCCACGAGGTGAACGACGGCTACGCGGCCATGAAGGCGGGCGAGACCCTGCGCTCGGTGATCGCCTTTTGATTCCTTCCACCCCCGATTTCCACGACGAGAGGAGCACGATCATGGGACGACTCGACGACCGGGTGGCGGTGGTCACCGGCGGCGGCGACGGCATCGGCCACGGCATCTGCCGGCGATTCGCGGCCGAGGGGGCCACGCTGCTGGTTACCGACATCGACAACGATGCCGCCGAACGGGTGGCGGGCGGGCTGCGCGACGAGTTCGGCGCCGATGCCCACCCGATGCGGGTGGACGTGGCCGACAAAGGCGAGGTGACGGCCATGGTGGACGCAGCGGTGGACCGCTGGGGCCGCCTTGAGGTGCTCATCAACAACGCCTGGGGCGGCGGGGAGCTGAGCCGGGTGGAGGTCAAGACCGACGAGTTGATGAACGACGCCATGCACGTGGGGCTCTACGGCCCGCTGTGGGCCATGCAGGCCGCCTTCCGGGTGATGCGCGATCAGCAGTATGGCCGGATCGTCAACCTGTGCTCGCTCAACGGGGTGAACGCCCACATGGGCACCCTGGAGTACAACTGTGCCAAGGAGGCCCTGCGGACCCTGAGCCGAACTGCGGCCCGGGAATGGGCACCCTACGGCATCGTGGTGAATGTGATCTGTCCCGGTGCCAAAACCGCGTCGGCCCGCCGGGTGGAGCAGATGATGCCCGACCTGATCCGCAACGCCGAGGCGGCCAATCCCATGGGCCGGATGGGCGACCCCGAGGGCGACATCGCCCCGGTGGCCCTGTTCTTGTCGTCGGAGGACGCCCAGTACGTCACCGGCAACACCCTCTACGTAGATGGCGGCAGCCACATCAACGGGGCCAACTGGTCCCCCGACATGCCGGAAACTCCGTAGCGCCGACACCGCCGGCGTCGGACCGAGACACTGTGATGGGCAAGGACTCTGTGACCCGAGACCGCTCCATGGCCGGCAAGGTGGCCATCATCACCGGGGCGGGGCCGGGGGTGGGGCGGTCGTGCGCGCTGGCAATGGCCGGCGATGGGGCTGACCTCGTCTTGGCCGCCCGCCGGGTCGAGCCCCTGGAGGCGCTGGCCGCTGAGGTGGCCCAGGCCACCGGACAAAGGGTGCTGGCCGTGCCCACCGACATCGCCCACCACGACTCGGCCGCGGCCTTGGCCGACACCGCGGCGGAAGAGCTGGGCCGAGTTGATGCCGTGGTCAACGTGGCCACCGCGGGCGGCGCCAGAGCCGCGGTAGCCGACATCGACTGGGGCGACTACCGCTACTCCTTCGAGCTGAACGTGATCGGCACCCTGGAGGTGAGCCGCCGGGCCGCCGAGCACATGAAGGCGGTGGGCGGGGGCGCCATCGTCCAGATCGGCACGCTGAGCACCCACTCGGTGCCCGAGAAGATGGCCGTCTACACCTCCACCAAAGCCGCCCTGCAAACCGCCTCGATGGTGATGGCCCGCGAACTCGGACCCCACAACATCAGGGTGAACATCGTCACCCCCGGCTACATCACCGGCGACAATCTCGACCGGCTATGGGGAAATATCGCTGAACAGACCGGCAAGACGGCCCAGCAGGTGTCGGATCGGGCCGCTCGAGCCGCCGTCCTCAACCGCCACGTCGACCCCGAGGACATCGCCGAGGCCGTGCTGTTTCTGGCCTCCGAACGGGGGCGAGGGATAACCGGTCAGGAGATCCGGGTGGACGCCGGCCAGGTGATCGGCTGAGCGTTTCGCCCTAGGCCGACCCCTCCGCCAGCACGTCGGCCATGGCGTCGAACAAGGTGCCGATCTCGTGGTCGGTGATGATCAGGGGCGGGCAGATGGCCAGCGCGGTGCCGATGGGCCGCACCACCATCCCGGCCTCCAATAGCCGCATCCGGGGGGCCGCGGCGTCGTAGCCCAGCTCCGCGGCGTACACCGCACCGACCCCCCGATAGCTCTGGATGAGCCCGTCGGCTTGTAGCGCACCCAGCCCCTCGGTGAGCTTGGCAGCCAGATGGGGCACCCGCTGAAGCAGCGCCTCCTTTTCCATGAGGGCCAGGTTGGCCACCCCGGCCGCCATGCAGGCGGGATGCCCGGAGTAGGTGTAGCCGGTGCGAAGCAACCAGCCAGGCTGCTCTAGCACATCGCATACCGCACGGCTGCAAATCACGCCGCCCACCGGCAGGTAGCCAGAGGTCACCCCTTTGGCGAACGTCATCAGATCGGGGGTGACGCCGTAGTGCTGGGCCCCGAACCACTGCCCGGTGCGCCCGAAGCCGCAGATCACCTCGTCCATGATGAGCAGAGCGCCGTGCTGGTCGCACAGCCGCCGCAGTCCCTCCAGGTAGCCGTCCGACGGCGGATACACACCCCCCGCCCCCTGCACCGGCTCGGTGATGACGGCGGCCACCCGCCCTTCATGGGCGGCCATGGTGGTGCTCACCGCCTCGATGTCGTCGCGGGGCACCTCCACGAAGTGGGGCACCAAGTCGCCCCAGCCCTCTCGGTTGGGGGCGATGCCCTGGGCCGAAGTGCCCCCGAAATTGGTCCCGTGGTAGGCATCGGTGCGCCGGATGACCACCTGGCGGTCGGGCTCGCCCCGAAGCCGATGCACCGCCCGGGCGATCTTGAGCGCGGAGTCCACCGCCTCTGAACCCGAGCCGCACATGAACACCCGGCCATCGGCCAGCGGCGACCGCTCGGCCACCATCGAGGCCAACTCCTCAGCCGGCTGGTTCGTGAACGGGGCGAAGGTCTGGTAGGCGTCCAGCAGCCGCATCTGGTCGGCCACCGCGTCGATGATTTCCGCCCGGCCGTGGCCCACCTGGCAATACCACAGGCTCCCCAGGGCATCCAGGTACCGCTTCCCCTGGTCATCCCACAACGTGCAGCCCTCAGCCCGCACAATGGTGACGAAATCGTCCGCCGCCGGCGGAGTGAACGCATGCAAAAACTTGGAAGGCACCGTTGGAGTCTATTCACCCCGTTTCACAATCAGGCCTCCAAGAGTGGGATAGTCAAGGGATATGAAGCTGGGCATAGGGGTGGACATTTGGAACCAGGCCAGGCTGGATACTTCGCTGGCCGAAGAGCAGTTGGCCAGGGTGCAGCTGGCCGAGCGGCTGGGGTACGACTCGGTGTGGTCGGCGGAGATCTATGGCGTGGACGCCATCACCCCGCTGGCCTGGATAGCGGCCCACACCCGCCACATCCGCCTCGGCACCGCGGTGTGCCAGGTGGCCGCCCGCCCCCCGGTCACCACCGCCATGCAGTTCGGCACCCTGGAGGCGCTGGCCGGACCGGGCCGGGCCATCTGCGGACTGGGGCTGTCGGGCCCCCAAATTGTCGAGGGGTGGTACGGCCAGCCGTGGGGCAAGCCCAATGCACTGCTGCGCGACTACGTGTCCATCATCAAGAAGGTGTTCGCCCGCCAAGGGCCGCTGACCCACGACGGATCGCAAATCAGCCTGCCGTTCACCGGCCAGGGCGCTTTGGGCGTCGGCAAGCCGCTCAAGTCGATCCTGCATATGAACCCCGACATTCTCGTGTTTCTGGCCACCGGCGGGCCGACCAACACCGCGCTGATGGCCGAGTTGGCCGACGGGTGGCTGCCGCTGGGCTACACACCGGGCAGCGCCCACCTCTACACCGAAGCCATCCAGAAAGGGCTCGACCGGGCGGGGCGCACCTGGGACGACATCGAGATCCAGGCCGGGGCCCGGGTGTCGATCACCGACGATGTGCAGGGCGCCATCGACGAGGCCAAGCCCCAGTTCGCCTTCCTGGTGGGGGGCTACGGCACCAAGGAGTACAACTTCCACCGCGACGCCATGGTGCGGCGGGGGTTCGGCGAGGCCGCCGAGCGCATCCAGGAGCTGTTCATGGCCGGGCGCCGCGACGAGGCAGTGGCCGCAGTGCCGGACGAGTACATCGACGACGGCGCGCTCATCGGCTCCCGCCAGCGCATCAAGGAGCGCTTCGCCCGCTGGTGCGACACCAAAGCCACCGGCCTCACCATCCGAGCCGACACCGACGAAGAACTGGCCTACATCGCCGACCTGGCCGAAGCCCGACCCCGGACCGACGGCACTTCGTAGTCACAACCCGTGAGCCATCCGCCGTATCTCTGCACGGGGACGCTGGGCCGAGTCCCGTGGGAGGACAAAGCTCGGGCTGCGTCGGCCGCCGGTTTTGCCCGGTTGTCGATCTACGGGTGGGAGCACCGCAAGCTGCACGAACGAGGCTGGGACGACGAAGCCATCGTGCATCTGTTGGACAAACTGAGCCTCCGGGTGGCCGAGTACGACGGGGTGCTGATGACGATGCGGTCGCCAGATGGCGCTGAAGACGCGGTGGCTGCGGCCGCGGCGTTGGGCGCCCGGTCGATCACCGTGTTGGAGCATTCCGACTGGCAGCCGGGCGAGCATCTGGACCAGGCCGCGGCCACGCTGGCCGAGATCGCCGACCAGGCCGCCGAGCACGGCATTCTGGCCCTGATCGAGCCGTTTGCCTGGTCGCCACTAGACGATCATCGGGTGGCGGCGAAGATTGTGGAGCGGGCAGACCGGGCCAACGCCGGGTTGCTGCTCGATACCTGGCACCTGTGGCGGGGACCGGAGCGGGGCCAGGTGGATCCCGCTATCGACCCGGCCATGATCAAGGCCATCCAGATCGGCGACACCGGCCCAGACCCGGTGGGCCAGCCAACCCCCGAAGAGATCGCCGAGGAGTGCATCCATCGCCGCCTCATGCCCGGCGACGGCCACGGCAACATCGCCGGGCTGTTGGCTGATCTGGTCGGCCGAGGTGTCGACGCCCCCGTTGCGATCGAGGTGTTCTCCGACGAATTGAACGCCCGAGACTCCGTCGAGACAGCCCGCCAGTCGATGGCCTGCTTCGAGAGATTGAGGAGTACATTGGAACGGTGAGCACTGACGCCATCCCGCAAGAAATCGACGACGCCATCGACGCTCTTTTGGCCGAGCATGATCCGACCACGATGTCCGTGGAGGAGTTCCGCGGCTACCAGTACGACGCCGGGCTGGCCTGGGTCCACTTCCCGGCGGGGTTCGGCGGGCTTGAACTGGCCCCCCGATTCCAGCGCCATATCGAAACCCGCCTGCGCAACGCGGGCGCCGGTTCAGGCGATCCGGGCATCTTCTTCTTCACCCTGGCCGGACCAACCATCGTGACCCATGGCACCGACGAGCAGAAGCGTCGCTTCCTGCGGCCGATGTTCACCGGAGAAGAGCGCTGGTGCCAGCTGTTCTCCGAGCCCGGCGCGGGCAGCGACTTCGCTGGCCTGGCTACTCGGGCGGTGCGCGACGGCGACGTTTGGACCGTGGACGGCCAGAAGGTGTGGAACACCCTGGCCCATCTGGCCGACCGAGGCATGCTGGTGACCCGCAGCAACCCCGAGGCCCCCAAGCACAAGGGCATGACCTATTTCGCGCTGGACATGCACGCCGAAGGGGTGGAGGTCCGCCCCCTGCGCCAGATCACCGGCGAGGCCGAGTTCAACGAGGTCTACATGACCGGGGTGCGGGTGCCCGACGCCGACCGCATCGGCGAGGAAGGCGAGGGCTGGCGGGTAGCCCTTACCACGCTGATGAACGAGAGAACGGTGATCGGGGGCGGCGGCTCGCCCAAGCGGGGGACGGGCAGCATCGCTGAGCTGGTGCGGGTATGGGCGGACCTGCCCGATCGTCAGCGCACCTCGACCCGCCAAGACCGGGTGATGAGGTTGTGGAGCCAGGCCGAGACCCTGCGGCTCACCAACATGCGGGCCTCGCAGAACCGCCGGGCCGGCAACCCCGGCCCCGAGGGCTCGGTAGCCAAGGCCATCCACGCCGAGCTGAACAAGGCGATCTTCGAAGAGTGCGTGAACCTTCGGGGTCCGGCCGGATCAGTGGACTTTGACTACACCTTCCGCCGCCCCGACGCGGTGTCGGAAACCGGGGCCGAGCACGGAACCGGCCACGCCTTCCTGCGCTCCCGGGCCAACTCCATCGAGGGCGGCACCACCGAGATCATGCGCAACATTCTCGGCGAGCAAATCCTCGGCCTCCCCGGCGAGCCCCGAGTAGACAAGATCGTCCCCTGGAACGAGGTCCCCCGCAACTAGCCGAGCACCCGAATTAGGGTAGCCTTACATCTTTATGGCGCTTGTCCCTCCGGTTCCGCTGCTGTCGGTGCAGAACCTGTTCAAGTCCTTCGGCGGGACACCGGTCATTGAAGATTGCAGCTTCGAGGTGGGGTGGGGCGAGATGATGTCCCTGCTGGGGCCAAGCGGGTGTGGAAAGACCACCCTGCTTCGGATCATCGCCGGCCTGGAGCGAGCCGATCGGGGAACGATCCACATTGCCGGTACTCAGGTGGCCGGCAACGGAACCTGGGTCCGGCCTGAGGACCGGAATGTCGGCATGGTGTTCCAAGACTGGGCGCTGTTTCCCCATCTGGATGTTTCCAGGAATGTCGGCTACGGGGTCCCTCGGGGCAAGCGGCCGGCGGAAGTGGCCAACACGCTGGACCTGGTGAATCTTCCGGGAATGCAACACCGCATGCCCGAAACCCTCTCCGGCGGCCAGCAGCAGCGGGTGGCGCTGGCCCGGGCGCTGGCCCCTCAGCCCACCGCCTTGCTCTTAGACGAGCCATTCTCCAACTTGGACAGCGCGCTACGGCGGGATGTTCGCACCGAAGTGCGCCAACTTCTTCAGGCCACCGGCATGACCGCCGTGTTCGTGACCCATGACCGAGAAGAGGCCCTGGTGCTGGGCGACCGGGTGGCGGTCATGGATGCCGGGCGGATCGTGCAGATCGGATCGCCCGCCGAGATCTACCAGAAACCAGCCAGCCCGTGGGTGGCGGCCTTCATCGGCGAGGTGTCGATGTATCCCGCCGATGCCCACGGCGATGTTGCCCACACCGACTTCGGCGCCGTTCCCCTGATCGAGCCACGCCGGGGGCCGGTCGAGGTGGCCGTGAGGCCTGAAGACGTGGATTTGCGCCCCGACGACGACGCAACCGCAACCCACACCGTGGAGCACTTCGAGTTCCAAGGGGCCGACGCTGTGGTCACCGTGGCCAACCCGTCGGGCATCCGCCTCCATGCCCGAGTCAGCGGCACGCAGAGCTTCGCCCTCGGCGACCGGGTGTCGCCCGTCTATTCCGGTTCGCCCGCCGCGGCCTTTCCCCGACCCGATCCCGACTGAGCTGCTCTTCGTGCAGTCGCTCACCATCCGCTCCCCAGTGCTGCTGAAGGTGGCCGCCATCGTGGTGACCATGGCCTTCGCCTTCCCGGCGGGCTATCTGGTGTGGCGCAACTTCACCTTCCACAGCGATCCGCTCGGGGTGCTCTTCTCCCAGCGCACCCAGGGGCCGCTGCTGCGCACCCTGCGGCTGGCGGTGCTGGTCTCTGCCTCCACCGCGGCGCTGGGCACCGCCTTGGCCTGGCTGACCACCCGATGCGACGTCCCGCTCAGGCGCATGTGGCAGGCGCTTCTGCCGCTGCCGCTGGTGTTCCCCACCTTCATCGGCGCCGCCGCGCTGATCCGCACCCTCAACCCCGGCGGCCTGCTGTCCGACTGGCTCGACAACCTGGGGCTGGTGTGGGACGTGGAGATGCGGGGCCTGTTCGGAGCGTGGCTGGCCCTCACCCTGTTCACCTACCCCTACGTGTACCTGCCGGTGGCCGCCCGGCTGCGACGCTTGCCCGGCTCGGCTGAGGAGACCGCCCGGCTGCTGGGCGACAGCCCGCTCACCATCATCCGCCGGGTGGTGCTGCCCCAAACGGCCACCGCCATCAGCGCCGGCACCCTGCTGGTGTTCCTGTATGCCATCAGCGACTTCGGCGCGGTGCAGCTCATGCGCTACGACACGCTCAGCCGGGCCATCTACACCACCCGGCTCAACAACCAGCCGGTGTCGATGGCCCTCAGCGTGATCCTGCTGGTGCTGGCCGTGGCGGTGGTGCTGGTGGAGCGAGGTGCCACCCGCCGCTTTGAGCACGCCGCTCCCGTCCGATCGCGAAGTCCGGTGATCTACCGGCTGGGCCGGGCCAAGCCGCTTGCAGTTGCGTTCCTGGCTGGATCGGTGGCGCTGGCCCTGCTGGGGCCGCTGGCATCCTTGGCCGACTGGAGCATCGACGGCATCAGGCTTGAGGCTTCCGGCGGCCGGGACCTCCTCGTCGGGTGGGACGACGTGTGGTCGCCCACGTGGAACACCGCCTACGGCAGCATCGTGGCCGCAGTGGTCTCGGTGGCCGTGGTGCTGCCCGCCGCCTACTTGGCGGTCCGCCACCGATCCCGAATCGGCACGGTGGCCAACGCGGTGATCGTGTCGGCGTTCGCCCTGCCGGGGATCCTCATCGGGCTGGCGCTGCTGTTCTGGACGCTGAAGACCGACATCGGCAGCCACCTCCGCAACACGCTGGTGCTGCTGGTGTTCGCCTACATGGTGCGCTTCGGCGGCCAGACCATGCGCACCTCCCAGGTGGCGGTGGCCGCGGTGTCGTCCCGGCTCACCGACGCGGCCCGCACCCTGGGGGCCCGATGGCCCCGCCGCTTCCGGTCGCTGGAACTGCCCCTCATGGCCCCCGGGCTTCTGGCGGGGGGAGGGCTGGTGATGCTGTCGGTGATGAAGGAGCTGCCCATCACCCTGCTCATCGCCCCCTTCGACTTCCCCACCCTCACCACCAAGGCGTTCAACAGCATCGAAGAGGCCTTCGTAGCCGAGGCCGGCATCTGGTCGGGCATCCTCGTGCTGCTCTCCGGCGTGCTCACCTGGCTATTGATCGTCCGCCGCGCCGAGCATTTCGACTAGCGCCGGACCGACAAACGGGTCGGATGATTCAGCCGGGGTGAACAATTAACTATCTTTTGAAGCGGTCCATTGATAGAATAATTTGTTCATGGGGTCAGCAAGGGCATTGAGTCCGGTGACTATGGAGGCGGCCAGGCTGTTGGGGCACCGGGTGGCCGCGGCCCGGCGAGAACGACGGTGGACGTTGGCGGAACTGGCCGAGAGAGTAGGAGTATCGGTTGTCACGATGCGCAAGGTCGAGGCAGGCGACCCGACCGTGGCCCTGGGCACCGCCTTTGAGGCCGCCGCCCTGGTGGGGGTGGTGCTGTTCCACGAAGACCCGGAAAGGCGCTCCCTAGAGGCCGAGATCATTCAGGCCCGGCTCGCGGTGCTACCGGCCTCTGTTCGAGCCCGCCATGTCGATGATGAGTTCTGAAGAAATGGCCAGTCCATCCGATGCCTTTGTGTGGGTCTGGTTGCCCGGCGCGGACGAGCCGGTGGTCGCGGGCCGGCTGATCGACCAGGGAACGGTGGTGACCTTCGCCTACGGGCGCAGCTACCTCCAGCATTCCGACGCGGTCCCCCTCTATCTGCCCGAGCTGCCGCTTCGACGCGGCGAGATCCCGCCTCGATCCGGGGAGATTGCCGGCTGCGTGGCCGACTCGGCGCCCGACGCCTGGGGGCGCCGGGTCATCGAGCACCGCCGCACCGGCGCCCGATCAGACCTCCCCATCCTGTCCTACCTGTTGGAGTCGGGATCGGACCGCATCGGCGCCCTTGATTTCCAGCCGTCGGCCACCCGCTACGACGCCCGATCTGGTGACGCCGCGTCGCTGGCCGAGTTGGCTGAGGCCGCGGCCCGGGTCGAGAGCGGCGAGGTGCTCACACCAGCCCTGGAGCGGGCTCTGCTGCACGGAACCTCGGTGGGCGGGGCCCGGCCCAAGGCGCTGCTCGCCGACGGCCCCCGCAGTGTGATCGCCAAGTTCTCCTCCTCGAGCGACCCCTACCCAGTGGTGAAAGCCGAGTACATCGCTATGGAACTGGCCCAACGGGCCGGAATCGACACCGCGCCCGTCGAACTGGCCCAAGCGCTCGGCAAGGACGTGCTGCTCGTGGAGCGATTCGACCGGACCGGCCAACGCGCCAGGCGCATGATGGTGTCGGCACTGACCATCTTGGAGTTGCACGATGCCCTCGGCATCGCAGGCCGATACGCGACCTACATCGACCTCGCCCACCAGGTGCGGTCCCGCTTCACCGCACCGGATGCAACGCTTCAAGAGCTGTTCTCGCGCATCGTGTTCAACATCCTCGTCGGCAACACCGACGACCACGCCCGCAACCACTCCGCCTTCTGGGACGGCAACAGCCTGACGCTCACCCCTGCCTACGACATCTGCCCCCAGGCCCGCACCGGCGGCGAGGCGGCCCAGGCCATGGCCTTCGGCGACAACGGCGACCGCCTCAGCCAAGTGTCCCGCTGCATCACCCACGCCGGCCACTACCACCTGACCCCCCAGGAGGCCCGCGAGATCGTCGACCATCAGATCGCGGTCATTCACGACCAGTGGGACGAGGTATCCGAACTCGCAGCCATGCCCACTGCCGAGAAGCAACGCCTCTGGCAGCGCCAATTCCTCAACCCCTTCGCCCTCCAGGGCTACGGCCCCCCTCCACATCCTTGATGATGTGAAACGCTCTGCGCATGAGCATTGAGCCGTTTGCCATCGACATTCCCCAAGCAGCGTTGGACGATCTGCGCCAGCGCCTGGCCATGACCCGGTGGCCCGATGCCGTGCGGTCGGGGTGGGACGACGGTGCTGATGTGGCCTACGTGCGGGAGCTGTGTGAGTACTGGGCCGACGGCTACGACTGGCGGGTCCGGGAGGCCTATCTCAACGCCTATCCGCAATTCACAACCACCGCGGCTGGGGAGCGGGTGCACTTCTACCATGTGCGCTCGCCGGAGCCCGATGCGCTGCCCATGGTGATGGTCCACGGGTACATGGGCTCGGTGGTGGAGTTTCGGGAGATGATGGGGCCGCTTTCTGACCCGGCGGCCCACGGCGGTGATCCGTCCGATGCCTTCCATGTGGTGGTGCCGTCGCTGCCCGGTTACGGCTTCTCCGGTCCCACCGCCAACCCCGGCGTGGACATGCACCGCTGCGCCGAGGCCATCGCCGGGGTTATGGAGCAGTTGGGCTATGGCCGCTACATCGTGCAGGGGGGCGACTGGGGGGCCCTTGTCACCCGTCGCATGGCCGAGGCCTACGGCGACCGGCTCATCGCCGCCCACTTCAACATGTTGTTCGCCCAGCCCACCGCCGAGGAGGCCGCCGACCCCGAGAAGCTGATGGAGGGCGTGACCGAGGCCGAGCAGGCCGCGCAGGCCCGGATGATCGAGATGATGGCCGGCGGCACCGGCTACATGGCCATGCTGTCCACCAAGCCCCAGACCCTGGCGGTGGCCCACAACGACTCCCCCGCCGGGCTGGCCGCCTGGTTCATCGAGAAGTACCAGTACTGGTGCGACCTCGACGACGGCGACCTCGAGAGCGTGTTCACCAAAGACCAGTTGCTGGACAACGTGATGCTCTACTGGACCACCGACACAGTGGCCTCGTCAGGCCGCCTCTACCTGGAGTCGGCCCGCAAGGGCACCTCGGCCCTCGACCCCTGGGCCGGCCAAATCACCGTCCCCACCGGCCACGCCGTCTACCCCCGAGAGCTGCTGCAAACCCCAAGGGCCTGGGCCGAGCGCCGCTACAACATCGTCCACTGGTCGGTGCAGCCCAAAGGCGGCCACTTCGCCCCCTTCGAACAGCCCGACCTCTTCACCGACGACCTCCGGGCCTTCGGCCGCCTGTTCCGCTAAGGGCTAGGCGAAGCGGGCGGAGCGCATGGCGAGGATATCGTCCTCGCCCTGGCCGTTGCCCTCCATTGCTTCGAGTGCCTCCTCTGGGCCCTTCATGCGGAGGGGGCAGGAGACGGAGACGTCCATCACCTGGTTGATGCGGCCGAAGGCGATCCAGCAGCCGATGGAGAGAGTCATGTCCACCATCAGCTCGTCGCCATAGTGCCCGACCATGCGGTCCATGAACGCCTGGTCGATGGCCAGATGGTCGGTGGCGTACTTCTCGCAGTACTCCAGGGCGTCTAGCTCGGCCTGGCTGTAGCCGTCGTAGTCGTCCCGATTGCCGACGTGGAGGTAGTCGTCTTCGCTCAGATCATGTTGCGCCAACGACGCAACCCGGGTGTCCAGTCAAACCACGCAGTGGTTGATCTGGGCAATCCTCATCCGCAGCAGCTCCCGCAGCCGCACCGAGAGCTTGCTCTTGTTGTACACCGCGGCGCTGAACGCCGACGCCGGAGCGGTGAGCTCCGGGCACATCATCCACAACCGATGGAGCTCCTCCGCGGGGCCATCGGGGATCTTGATACGTGCCATGCCTCCTCCTTGGCTGGGGTGCCAACACAGTACCGTCCCAGTCGCCTCCAGCCCGTACAGTCGTTCCATGATCAGCGGTTGGGGTGTGTCACGGCGACTGACAGGCGTTCTTCTGGTGGTTGCCTTGGTTCTGATGGCTTGCTCCTCGGCGGAGGACTCGGGAGAGGCCGCACCCCCGACGACAGCACCCACAGAATCTGCTGAGGCCCCGCCCGCACCGGCCACGCCCGGGGCCACTGCCAAGGCCGAGCCGACTGCTGAGCCGACCGAGGAAATCGCACCGTCCGGCAGTCCGCCCGAGGTCATCGAGCACGCTGATGACTGGCCCCTGCCCAACCGGGATGCGGCCGCCACTCGGGCCGTGTTCAACAGCCCGATCGACTCCACCACCGTCGACCGCCTCGAAGTGGCCTGGACCGCGGATGTGGCCGGCGGAAGCACCTGGGGGAACCTGGCCACCACGCCGTTGATCCTGGGCGACCGGGTGTACGTGGCCGGCCTCGACGGCGGTGCCCACGCCATCGACCGCCACACCGGAGAGAACCTGTGGACCACCGGGCGCCGGGGCGGCCTGTACGGCCCCTCGGGCGTGGCAGTGGGCTGGGGCAAGGTCTTCGCCATCAAGATCGGCGACCGAGGACGAGGTCAGCTGATCGCGGCCTACGACGCCAATACGGGCGAGGAGATCTGGGCCACCGAGATCGCTCCGGGAAGCAGCGAGCTGAACGTTCAGCCGTTTGTGTACGACGGGATGGTGTTCGCCTCTACCAGCGGATTTCCTGCTGGGGCTCGGGGCACTATCTACGCCTTGGACCAGGACACCGGCGAGGTGGTGTGGACGTTCGCCACCGTGGAAGACGAGGGCCTGTGGGGCAACCCCGACGTCAACAGCGGGGGCGGGGCGTGGTACCCGCCAGCCCTCGACACCGACAGCGGCACTTTGTTCTACGGCGTGGGCAACCCCTATCCGTTCCCCGGCGCTCCGGGCTGGCCCGCGGGATCGAGCCGTCCGGGCGACAACCGCTGGACCAGCGGCACTGTGGCGCTGGACATCGCCACCGGCGAGCTTCGCTGGGGATTCCAGGCCTTCCCCCACGACATCTTCGACCGAGACCATGTGCTGGTGGCCCTGGCCAAGGCCGAGGACCACGGCCTCGACCACGACATCCTGGTATCGGCCGGCAAGGGCGGGGTGGCGTTCGGCCATGACACGGCCACCGGCGAGGTGCTGTGGAAGACCTCGGTGGGCCAGCACCAGAACGACGACCTCGAGAGCTTCGACAAGCCGGTTGAGGTGATGCCCGGCGCCCAGGGCGGCATGGTCACCCCGGTGGCCGTCGCCGACGGCGTGTTCTACGCCACCGTGGTGAACGCCCCCTCCTACTACGAGTCCGACCAGGTGAGCAGCGGCGGCGAGGGCACCCAGCTGTTCACGCGGCCCAGCAACGCAGTGGCCATCGACATCGCCACCGGAAACATCGTCTGGGATGTGGAGATCATCTCCAAGTACCCCGAAATCCCCTCCGCCGACGTGCTCGGCGGCATGACCGTGGTGAACGATCTGCTGTTCACCTCCGCCTTCTTCGGCGAGCTCTTGGCGCTCAACCGCCACACCGGCGAGGTGGTGTGGCGCCATCAAGCCCAAGGTGCCACCAACGGCTGGCCCGCCGTAGCCGGCGACATGATCATCTACCCCATCGGCCTGGTGGAGGAACCCCTACAGCCCCACCTTCTGGCCCTGCGGGTAAAGCAATAGGCCACCCAGCTTCGGCCCAGTCAGCCATCTACCCATGGATCGATGACGTCGACAGCCATGCCTTCAAAATGTCGGATATTGCGCGTCGCCACAGCCATGCCGCGAGAACGGGCGATGGCAGCGATTTGCCCGTCGGAGTGGGACACAGGACGTCCCGCAGCACGGCAAGCAGCCGCGATCTCCGCGTATGCACGGGCCGCGTCACTGTCGAATGGAAGGACGCGGCCAGGAAAATCGTCTTGCAGCATCGCCTCAACCTCCGACGTCAGCGCGTCCCGGCGGCGACCCGCAGGCATGATGGCAACGCCATAACAAAGCTCTGCCTCGCTTACTGCGGTGAGGAACAAGGTCGTTGCCGCCCGGCCAGCCACCCATGCTTCAACAGCCGAATCCGGCAGCGGGCGCATCAATTCAGAGACAACGTTGGTGTCGAGAACAATCACCGCGCCTGCCTCATTCGAAGCGAGGCGGCTCTGGCATGGCCTCCCTCAGGGGCAATTCCAACTCCACCCCACCGAGGTGGGCAAAACGTTCGCGAATAGCAGCAGCAAGATTGACAGGACCCACCTCTTGCTCAACGGCATCGCGCAAGATGAGCCGAGCCTCCTCTTCCATCGACCGACCGTGACTGGCAGCCCGTATGCGAAGTCTGATCTTGACGTCGTCGTCAAGATTGCGAATGGTGATGCTCGCCACTTCTTGCCCTCCCTTGCTCCCCGTTAGCCTACCGTGGCTGAGTGATTGCAATGCAATCACTTTTTTCGTTAACCCTGAACAGCCTGAACTCCAGGGCGGGTGGTGGCGATGGTGCCGTAGAAGACGCCGACCAACACGATGACCGCGCCGACGGCGGCGACGGGTCGGGGGAACTCGCTGAAGAACGCTGCGGCCCAGATCGTTCCGGCAACCGTCTCAATGGGCGAGAACAGGGCCACGTCGGCAACCGGGGCGAAACGAGGGGCGTTGGACAGCGCCAATCGTCCGAACGGGTTGAACACCATGCCCATGGCGGCGATCGACAGGTAGGCCCGCAGGTCGAGCGAGAGCGGCGTCGCCGAGTACACCAGGGCCACCACGGTCATCACCCCGCCAATGGACAGCCCCACCAACCGGCTCATGTCGGGATACCGCCGCCACATGGTCAGGCTCACCGAGAAACCCACAATGGCCAACACGCCCAGCAGATCGCCCTTGAGGGACGGCTCGCCCACCGAGCTCGACACAATCGCCCCAATTCCCCCCATCGTGATGGCGATGGCAATGGCCATCGCCCGAGAGATGCGCTCCCTCAGCCATATCCAGGCGCTCACCGCGGCCAACAGCGGTACCGCCGCCACGATGGCCACCACATTGGCCACTCGGGTCTGGGTGACGGCGATCACGAAGCAGAGCTGACTGCCTCCGGTGAGCACCCCGATAACCAGTTGCTGCCACGGGTGGCGGCGGAACGCCTCTAGGGGCCAGCAGCCGTCTATCCGATGGCTCAGCGCGGTGTAGAGGGGCACCGAGCAGCACGCCACCCAAAAGGAGACGTCGACGGCGTCGGCCTCCGAGAGCCGGATCCACAGCGAATCGGTGGAAACCGACAACATGCCCACCCCGGCGAGCAACCAGCCCAGCCGCCGTCGATCACTGGACTGGGCGACATCCATTCGGTGGGCCGTAAGGGACTCGAACCCCTGACCCCCTGCGCGTCATGCAGGTGCTCTAGCCAACTGAGCTAACGGCCCGGAACACGTCAGGCTAGCAGGACTGGCCATACGACAGTTAACGGCTTTCGGGTGGCATAGGCGTCGCCATCAGCGCGTTGGCGACCAGCGGTGTTGGCGTAGCCGTCCCGCGAGGCGGGATTTCCGCTGCCATCTGGCGCGGTAGGACTCACTTGGGGTGTGGAGGGTTATGGAGTCGGAGTACTGGTAGAGCACTGCGCCGACGAGGGTGAGGATGATGACGTATGCGGCGGCGAGCGCACCGAGATCGCTCTCGCGGGAGATGCCGAGCTCGGCGATGACGATGGAGAACTCTCCGTGGGCGATGAGGGCAGCGCCGGCCCGGGCCCGGCCGGGCTTGCCGATGCCAACTCGTCCGGCCCCGATCCAGCCGGTGGCGAACTTGGTGGCGACAGTGATGGCGGCAATGACCACAGCGGCCACCGCGACATCGGGAAGAAGGCCAATATCGACCTGCAAGCCGAAGAACACAAAGAACACGGCAGCAAAGAGGTTGCGCAGCGGCAACAGCAGCCCGCGGGCATGCGAGACGATGTCGCCCGACAGTGCGACGCCCACCACGAAGGCGCCCACCGCCGTTGACAGGTTGAGACGTCCGGCGATGCCGGCGAAGAGAAGTGTGCCGCCCAACAAGGTCAACAACAGCGCTTCGCTGGACTGGCTCAACGCGATGGCGCTCAGCCGGTCGCCGAAGAAGTAGGCGGCAGCGAGCACGGCAAAAACCACGAGCAATGAGACACAGACGGTGACGGTGGTGCTCAACAGCGAGCCGCCGAACAGCACGCCCGACACGATGGGCAAATAGAGCACCATGGCCAGATCTTCGATGACGAGCACGCTCAGGATCACTGAGGTCTCGTGATTGCCGATGCGGTCTAGGTCGGCGACGAGTTTCGCCACGATGCCCGACGACGAGATGTAGGTCACGCCGCCCAGCAGCACGGCAACGATGGGGTCGAACCCGAGCAGCAGTCCGGCGACGAAACCGGGCGGGAAATTGAGGGCGATGTCAACGATCCCGGCCAGCGTCGACCGCCGAACGTTGTCGATCAGCTCGTGGGCGGAGAACTCCAGCCCCAGCATGAGCAGCATCAAGATGACGCCGATCTCGGCGCCCACCTCGATGAACTCCGCCGACGCCGGCAACTCGACCAGGCCGCCGTCGCCGAGGGCCAGCCCCACCAGCAGGTACAGCGGAAGCGCGGGCAGGCCGATCCTTCGGGCCAGGCGGGCGACGATGGCCAATACCAGCACCACCGCCCCGAGCTCGATCACAAACAGATCGCTGGCCGTGTGCATGGGCTAATCCGGCTTGGTCAGCAGCTCGGCGGCGGCCTCCACGGCGGCCGGGAGGCCGACTATCACCGCGGTTCCGCCGGGTTCGAGCCGGTCAGCCCCGCCCGGGATGGGGATGGAGCCCGAGTCGGTTACCAGTGCGACGACCCCTGCCCCGGTTCGCGCCCTCAACTGGGCCTCGGCCAGGGTGAGCCCGGCGAGGGACGACTTTGAATCGACTGTTACCCACGAGATTTCGAGGTCCTCCAGGCGGTGTACGACATCGTCCAGATGCTCCAGAACGGGGTTGCCCCCCAGGAGCTCGCCGAGGGTGTGACCCTCGTCCTCGGTCAATTCGACGCTCTCACAGGCGCGGTCGATGTCGCGTTCGTCGTAGATCACCAGATCGCGCCGGCCGGTCTGATGAACGACCACGCCGACGCAGCGGCCTGCGCTCGTCTCCAGGTCGAAGCGAACCCCCACACCGGGCAGATCAGTCTCGGTTGCCTTCCCCACTGGTGTCTCCTCCCAGTCGTCGTCACAGCGGCAACTGCCATATTGACAGAACAACACCACCAAGGGGGGTTGTTGATCCCAGTACAGTTCAGATGGGTCCAGCAGGCGCTGGCAGCCCCGCTCTCGGCGCTTGGCATGGACCGGAGGCGACGAGAAGGGAGCCGTCCCCATGAGCACCAAGCGGGTCGTCATCGTCGGCGGGGGCTTTGCCGGGCTCAGCGCCGCCTATGAGCTGAAGAAGCGGGGCATCACTCCCCTGTTGCTCGAGGCCAAGGAGCGGGCGGGCGGACGCGGCATCGGCGAGCGGGTGGACGGGTTCTCCCTGGACAACGGCGCATTCGTTTTCACCACCACCTACGACACCGCATTCCGCATCTGCGAGGAACTGGGACTGCCGCTCGTGGAGTCGACGATGATCTTCGGCCACCACCGCAACGGGCGATGGGTTACCACGACGCCCGACCAATCGCTCGGGAACTACCTGCGGCAGTTGCCTGCGGCCCTGGCCATGGGCTTCCTCTCGCCGTCGGGCCTGCGGGCCGGTTCCAAGGTGATGCGACAGCTATATCGCCAGGAGGAGTACCTGAGTTTCGCCAGCGACAGCCGCCTAGCCGAGATCGACGACGACGAGTCCTTCGGCGATTACCTCAAGCGGCACAAGGTGCCCGAGAAGCTGAAGGTGTCGCTCAGCGGCCCCCTCGAAATGATCTTGGGCGATCCCGCCCCCGCCGGCCAAGCACTGATGCGGGCCTACATCGGGGAAACGATGCTGAGCGGCGGCAAGGTGTACATGCCCGAGCGAGGCATCGGCTCTTTGAGCACGGCGCTTGCTGCTCACTGTTCTGATGTGATTCGGGCGTCGACCCCGGCAAGGAGGATCGTTGTCTCCGACGGGTCAGCGACCGGCGTCGTGGTGGACGGCGAGACAATCGAAGCCGACGCGGTCATCTGCGCCGTCCCCGGCACGCATGTCTCGGGCCTCATCCCCGACCTGCCGGCCGAGACCCACGCCGCGCTCAGCACCGTCAGCTACTCAACCGGTTGCCGGGTGGTGATGGGCCTCGACCGCCCCCCGCTGCCTTCCGGCTGGCACGGCGCGCTCTATCCCGAGGACCCCGACACCCCGCTCCTGATGGACCGCACCACCTTCCTGCCCGCCTGCGCGCCACCGGGCAAGAGCATCCTCGACCTGCTCATCGGCCTCGACCGGGCCAAAGAGCTCATCGGGCTCGAAGACGAGGAGATAAAGCACGAGATGCTGGGTGCCGCCCGCCGCACACCCCCTCCCGGCGGCACCCTTCCCGCCGACGGCGAGGAACTGTTCTACCGCGTCTACCGCTGGGAAGAGGCCCTGTGCATGGGCACCCCCGGAATGCTCGCCGAGATGGCAAAGATCCCAAACCAGCTCGCCGGGCGCATCGACAACCTGTTCCTGACCGGCGACTACATGGGCATCCCCTCCGTCAACGGCGCCCTCTCCACCGGCCACCACGCCGCCACCCAAGCCGCCAACCTACTGGCCTCTCGCACCAGCTAGGCAGAGCGGCTCGCCAACGATCGGACCACTGCGTCGGGAGGCCGGGGGTAGTGTCATGCGCGTGGGAGGCACCCCTGCTGTCGAGATCCGTCAGGCAGTGGGAGCCGATGAGGCCGGCGTGCGCGCCTGTGTCGACGCGGCCTACGCCCCCTATGTCGAGCGAATGGGCAAACCACCAGCACCCATGCTCGATGACTACACGAGCCTGATCAACAGCGGGGTCGTCTACGTTGCCACCCTCGACAACCGGCTCGTGGGGCTCATCGTGCTGTGGCCGAAAGAGGACCACCTCTATATCGACAACGTCGCCGTCCTCCCCGAAGCGCAGGGCGCCGGAGTCGGGGCAGCCCTCCTCGGCTTCGCCGATGAACAGGCCCAGCGAGCCGGCCTGAACGAGATCCGTCTCTACACAAACGAGAAGATGACCGAGAACATCCACTACTACCCGCGGAAGGGATACCGCGAAACACATCGCGCCTCCGACGCCGGCTACCAGCGCATCTACTACTCACGCCTCCTCGACCCCCAGCAGACATAGCGCAATCTGCAATGTCCCTCTAGAGGGGCCTTCGCCACTGCAACCGTTCGGTGTCATCATGGCGATGTAATCGTTCGGGGGCGTAATGTTCTTGGGAGCGTTCGGGGTCTAGTAGGGGTCTTGCGATCAGGATCGGGATATGCCAGCCGATGAGGCTGTCGAGTCGCTCCCTCCGGCTATGGCAGACCTCCCCGTAGTCAAGGTGTTGCACGGCGACCTGTCGGCCCGCGCCGCTCAGTGCCAGGAAATAGCAGGTTCGGCCGTCCGATAGGCCCGCTCATAGGCCAGCGGTCGGAGCAGCCCTGCTGAACTCCGGCTGGGCGACCGATTAAGGTCCAGCTGCCTCGTGGTAGATTGCCTACACCACCCCTATCGCTTCGCCGGTAGGGTCGAGACCGCCGTCTGACGGCGGTCTCTGTCCTTTCTTTGGTGAGTCGAAGTCGTCGTCCGGGTTGACGTCGGGTGGTCAGCGTCCGAGGGCTGCCAGTTCGGATGGTGCCCAGTCTGGCCAGGCGGGGATGCCGACGGGTGTTCCCCTGTCGAATTCGGCGACCAGCCTGAACGGTTTGCGGGCCGACGTGTTGTCGTAGAAGAAGGCTTCGTCGCACATGCCCGATGCTTCTGCCACCAGCCCCCACAGGCGCCGGTATCGCCCCCGGATCTTCTCCTCGGGAACGCTGTGCCCACCGGAGCGAACGCGGGTGCGAACCCGGGATACAGCAAGGTCCTCAGGCACCATGACTACGTGCATACCCACCGTGTAGCCGGCGGCCGAGGCGGCTTGTACGAAATCGACTTTTGACGGATGGGAGAACACTGTCTCGGCAACAAACGACCGCCCCGCGGCGATCAGCTCAAAACGCCGGGCAGCAGCCGCATCGGCAGCATCATAGGCATGGGGCTCTTCTTCACCGGGCCACCGCTCGGCGGCAATCAAGTCGGCGTTTACGAACTCAAGGCGGGACTTGGTAGCGAACCGCCCGGCAAGCAGAGTCTTGCCAGCACCGTTTGGCCCGGCCACCACGACCAGCGTCCTAGCACCACCCACCTGCTCAGCCTCCTGCGGCGGGCGGCCCGGTCACCACCACCAGCGTCAGGATGCCGCTGTCGGGCTGGCGGGCTCGTGGACGAGGACTTCGCCGCTTTCGTCCAGCTCGGCGTAGGGAAGGCCTTTGGCGATGAACTCCGCTTCCAGATCAAGGGTTTCGCGCCACTGCTTCATCTCCTCGGCCCACACGGCCCGCACAATCGCCTGGGCACGGGTGTCGTCGAGGTCGTCGTAGTGGGTTTCGCCGTTGAGGACAGCGGCGATTTCGCTGTGGTGAATTTCGGGAGACCTTTCCAACTCGCGTCCGATCCGGGCCCAGTGGGAAATCTGCTGAGCGGCGCTGCGGTCCATGGCCGGGGCCGCCGCTTTAGCCGAGGCGTAAATTCCGTCGTCAATGCGAATGGGAATGCTCAGTGGCATGCCAAAACCTCCTAGCCGCATCGTAGCAGACAGCTACAAATATGACAGGCAGCCTGCATGAACGTTGGGAATCACCCGGCCTACTTCCACGACAGCGGCGCTTTGGTGAGGCCAACTGCGGTTGAAGGCTTCACGGCCTGCCTTTCCGATTTCTTGAAGGCGGCGGGATGCCCTGAGGATGTCCTCTATCCGCTCGTTGTCGGATCGGCTCACAGAGGCAGGGCTTCGGCAGTGACATGCGCCATGCGCAGCGGCAAGGCGCGACGTGAGACGATATCGACTTCGCAGCCGAGCAGGTCTTCGAGCCGGGCGGTCATGCGGGCCACATCGAAGTAGCTGGTTTCATCGGTGTAGTCGGCCAAGAAATCGCAGTCGCTATCGGCGGTGTCCTCGCCTCTCGCTGTTGAGCCGATAAGAGCGATGGCCGGGGCGTTGCACGATGCGGCGATCTCGCGGATGCGGTCGCTGTTGGCGAGCACCATCGGCTTGCGGCTCATGTCGCAATTGTAACAGGGGAAATGGCTATGACTCGGTGGCAGCCCGTGATGTCACGCAACAGTCGGGTGGAAGCGGGGAGATTGGCAAGCCGGTCTGGACGAGACCCGTCTCTACACCAACGAGAAGACGGCCGAGAACATCCAGTGCTACCCGCGGGAGGGATTCCGCGAGACACATCGCGCCTCCGCTGCTGGCTACCAGCGCGCCTACTACTCACGCTTCCTCGACCCCCAACAGACATAGCGCTGGTCAGTCGACAAAGAAGGGGGCCGGCTCAGCCATGAACTCCCGCAAATCAGGCAGATCCTGGGCGGGACGGTCGTGGAGGGCCTCCCAAGCCTCCCAATCTTCAGGGCTGAGCGTGAACTCCGTGCGATCAGCGAGCACCGGCCCAGACGCGTCCTCCGCAGAGGTCGCAGCTACATCGGTGAGGGGCGAGGACTCCTTGGCGGCCTGATCATCCTGTTGCCACTTCCTTTCGGCACCCATCGCTCCCACCTCCAATCTTGCCTGGGTCGAGCTGCAGCCACCGTAACGCCACGCAGACCGAAGTGAAGCGAATTATCGCAAGGGGTTGGAGTTGAGTTGTTGCTCACCGCCATTGGATCGAGTTCGAAGATGGGGCGTAGGCAACCTGGCATCCAGCGGTGAAGGAGAGCCCTAAACTTGGCAACGGCGTAACCGACACGGAGGTTGCCAATGGGCGTTAAGCGAGTTCAAATGCTGAATCCGAGAACTTGGCTCGACAGACGACCTGCCGATTCTCCAGCAACCCCGTCCGGCAGAGAAGCTCGGATTCGCGCTCAAGAGGAAGAAATGGACCGACAGATCGCCGACGGCACATTCGGGTCTGACGCTGCTACAGCCGGAGAACTGGAGCGGAAGCTGATCAGCTCGGAAACGCTCGGCCAAAGTACAGCTGATCGCTGACGGCATCCGAACCGCTAGACAAGTAGCCTGAGCACTATATTGGCGAGCATGGGTCCAGGCGAGGAAGACCTGCATGAGGGGTGGTCTGCTCCGCTGATCGGCTCCACGCCTTATGAGTTGGCAGCAGAAGTGCTCGCTGCCGCTGACAGCCGACACCCCTTGCAGTTGCGCAGTTGAGCGGAACGGCCTTCGACGACGACCCTGCTCTTCGACGGGCGGCTCGTGAACTGCTCTCGGCCCACAGCAAGGTGGTTTCGGGCGAGGAAGCCGAGAAGGCGAGTGAGTCGGACATACGGCGGAAGATCGGGAATCTCTTGGTGGCTGCTCGACTGGTCGCCGAGGAAGACTTGGTTCTTGAAGCCAACAGGACGGATTTGTCCACGCCGACGCTCATCATGGAAGTGAAGCGGCGCATTGGCAGAGGGATCGAACCCGACCCCAAACACCTAGGGCAACTAGACGGCTACTTGGAGAGTGCTGGCGAGCGGGACGAACCGATGCGCCTGGGAGTGTTGAGCGACGGCAAGCACTGGGTACTGCGGTTGCCCTCAGAGAACGGCGCCTCCGCACGCACGCAGAAGCCGTATTCCTTCACGCTTCAATCCGCTGAGAGCGCTGGCGATTGGATGGTGTGGCTCGAAGAGCGCACGCAGATTTTCGGGCAAGGCCGGAAGCCCCCGACCGCCGAGGTTCTCAAGGCCGCCTTTGGGGACAGTTCCCAGTCTGAGGAGATGCTGGCCCGACTCTGCTTCCTGTACGCCGACAATTGCTCCGCGCCCACCGTTCGGGTGAAGCGGGAACTTTGGGAGCAGCTGCTCGGCACAGCGCTGGGAGAAGTCGTTGAAACCGAAGACGGTTTGGACGACCTGTTCGTCCGCCACACCTATCTGGCGTCGGTGGTTGCCTTGTCGTTGCAGTCGGCGTTCCTCATGGACATTGAGGCTGAAGCAGCATCAGACGCGAAAGCGCTGATTGACGGCCGAGCCTTCACCACCGCTGTTGGGGTGCGCGGCGTCGTCGAATCGGACTTCTTCGGATGGATTACCGAGGTCGATGGCGGCAACCAGTGGGTACGGGACATGGCCGCGTGGGTATCCCGTTACGACTGGGAGCAAGTCGACTACGACATGGCAAGGGTGCTCTATCAGAGCATCGTGACCGCTGACGAGCGCAAGCGGCTCGGCGAGTATTACACCCCCGACTGGCTCGCCGAGGCCGTGGTGGATGCCGTTGTGGACGATCCCCTTTCCCAGCGGGTGCTCGATCCTTCATGCGGTTCGGGCACGTTCCTGCGGGCTGCGATTGCCGCTCACACACGAGCCGCCAAATCGGCAAAGCAGACTCCAGAGGACACGTTGCGGGGCTTGAGGCACTGCGTTATCGGCATGGACATCCACCCCGTGGCCGTGCATCTGGCCCGTGCCACATGGGTTCACGCCGCCAGAGAGGTCATCGCATCTGTGCCCGCCGGAACCGATCTCCTGTCCGAACTGTCGGTGCCCGTGTACCTCGGCGACAGTTTGCAGCTGCGGACGAACCCTGATGCCTTGTTCGCCCAAGACAGAATCAGCATCGAGGTCGACGCCGGCACAGACCGTTCCTCCATGTGGCTGGACTTCCCCAAGGACTTCTCTGGCAGAGCCGATGAGTTCGACGGGTTCATGCTCGAGACCGCCGCCAGCATCGAGGCAGGCGAAGACCCGACGGAATCCGTCGGTAAGCTTGATGTCGCAGCGGCCGGACGTTCAATCCTTGAGGAGACGCTCGGCAAGCTGAAGGCGCTTCACGACAAAGGGCAGAACCACATCTGGGCCTACTACACGCGCAACCTCGTGAGACCTGTGTGGCTGTCGGCGAACAAGGTGGACCGCATCGTAGGCAATCCTCCCTGGCTCGCCTACAACCAAACCAGATCGACGATCAGATCGGCGCTTGAGCGGCTGGCGAAACAGGAATACGGGATTTGGCCCGAGCCGCGCTACGTCACCCACGCTGACCTCGCAGGGCTGTTCTACTCAAGATGCCTCCTGCTCTACCTGCAACAAGGCGGCAGGATGGGAATGGTGATGCCCCACTCCGCTCTCGCTGCGGGACAGTATGAGAAGTGGCGTACAGGAGGGTGGGCTGTCGGATTGGCCGACCTTTCGGAGATGCCGTGGGACTTGGAACAACTGGAACCCAACGATTTCTTCCCCGTCCCCGCGAGCGTCGTATTTGCCGCCCAGGCGGGCGAGCAGAAGGCGCTGCCGTCCGAAAAACTGCAATGGCGCGGACCCGCGGGAGGCCCCAACACCAGGCACAAGACGGCCAACACCGGATCGGAAGCGGGCTTCCAGTCCCCCTACGCTGAACGGGCCGTCAATGGTGCCACCATTTTCCCGCGGCTTCTGTTCTTCGTCACTGCGGAGCCGTCCAAAGCAAGCTTCGTGCAAGGGATCAGCATCGTCTCGCCTGTGCGATCATCCACGGAGAAGCAGCCGTGGAAGGGCCTTGACCCGCAAGAGCTGAAAAACCAGTCGGTTGAGGCCGAGACCATCTTCAACGTCCACCGCGGCGACACTATTGCCCCATTTCTGCTCTTGGAGCCGGCGCTAGCCGTGCTTCCAGTTGCCGACGGCGAACTCAACCCCGCGAAGCTGCCGTTCCGTACCAAGAGCAGATGGGGAGCCATTGAGGAGATTTGGGAAGCACACAAAGGCACGCACAGCAAACTCGGGCTGCTGGAACAGCTCGACTACATGAGCAAACTTGCAAGACAACTCGACCCCGCCCCCGTCCGCTTGCTCTATCCCCAGGCTGGGCGGGCCACGGCGGCGGTCTGCGAAGACCCAGAAGTGGTGATCGACTACAAGCTGTACTGGATAAAGTGCGCCAGCACCGCCGAAGCGCACTACCTCGCAGCCATCATCAACAGCAACCACCTTCACACCTCGGTGGCACCGCTTATGCCCAAAGGCCGATACGGTGCGCGTGACCTGATGAGGCATCTGTGGAAGCTCCCCATCCCCGCCTACGACCCGGAAAACGCCCTCCACCACGAGTTGGCCGAAGCCGGCGAACGGGCAGCCGACCAAGCCGCCAAAGTATGGCAGGCAAGAAAAACCGAACGGCAGGAGGCTGGCAAAGCGACCAGCAGCAGGGCAGCGAGAGACGACATCCGCAAATGGCTCGACGGATCAGAGATCGGTGCCGAGATCGAGACGAAAGTTGCCCAGCTGTTCTGAGACACACACTCGCCGATAGTTGACGGCGAGAAACTCTCAGTTAGGCAACTCGGCCTCTAAGGCGGTCTCCCCGCCCCTTTAGGACACCTAACTTCACTCAGGTTCCCATCTGACCGCCCACGCACAGGCGGTCCACGGCCCCTGAGTGACCTTTCTCATCTTCGCGGCATAAGCGTCGCCGCCCTGTCGACTGCGACGACTACATGGATGTGGCTATTGCCAAATTGCAGACGTGGCATCTCTGCCCTCCCCACTACCGTTCCTGTAGAGAGACACGGAACTGGAGCCATGAGCCGCAAACGCAAGCCTCCCAGCCAGCACCCGAAAGGAATCGGGTCGGTGCGACGCCAACGATGGAAAGCTGAATTGAAAGCCGAGAAGATGATCGCAGAAGCTGCCAGAGATCGTCGTCTTGAAATGGATTCCTTGTGGGTGCAAGCAAACAGCGATCCGAGCTGGAAGCCGTTTTCCCCCAGTGAAGCTCAGACAAGCAGGGGCGAGATACCCCAACGGCAGCACTACATTCCGCGCTTCTGGTTGCAGGGCTTTGCCGACCCTCCGACGAAGGCAGGCAAAGTGAGCGCAGTCGACTTGACAGGGGAAACCCGGACCAGCAGGGTCAGCACGAGGCGAGCCGCCACCGAAAGCCGCTTCTACACATTGACCGGCCCCGACGAGCGCCCAAGTCCCGGCCTCGAAGACCTGCTCGGGCATATAGAGAACAGGGCTGCACCGGCGTTCAAAAGGATCGCGAGCGGCAGTCTCGGTTTGAGTCCGGTAGAACGACTGAGTGTCGCGTTTCTGTTGGCTGCTCAGATAGTCAGGACACCCACGCACATACGGGTGAACATTCAGCAGGCGGTCAACGACATAGGCCGGCAAATCATTTTGCAGGGACAGCATCTAGGGGTGCTTCCCGCGATGGATGGAGACTTCACCGTCACCTCATCCGACGAATACGCCGTGGGGGCAGCATTCGCAGGAGATGCCCTAGACAGCGTGGCATTGATCTTGTTCTGTCGCCGGTGGTCGCTGCTCAACGCTTCGGTGGATTCGGGCGGGTTTGTGCTGCCTGAACATCCTGTAGTCATGTGGTCGGGCGCTGACCGAGACTTCTATGGGCATAGAGGCGCTCTCAACGCCCACCGGATATTGGTCCCTGTGAGCCGACAGTTCCTGTTAGTGATGCACTGGACACAGTGCCAAGACGCCACGGCATCTTGGCGGAAGTGGACGAGATGGCGGGCAGACAGCACGAAGCGCTGGAAACAGCGTAAGGGCGGCGCGGCATCGGCTATCCATGAACTCCCCGCAGAAAGAGTCCACGCCCTCAATGCCTACATGTGCGCAGCATCGGTGGGAAAGACAGTGTTCTGCTACCCACTGGATGCCCAGAATGTAGAAGAAATCAGGAACAGCGCAGGTAAGCGCCTACCCGCTTGAGATCCTAGAGAATGCGCCGATAGGCACCGCCGCTTTGGCCGGGGCAGTGCAATGCAGGGGCGATCTCTGGTGAAATCGCAGGTCAAGCGAGTCGTCTGGTTGGTTCCAGTTGGTAGGGCGTTTCCGCAGGTCGTTCCCTATCGGCTCGGCCTCCAATTTCTTCAATCTAGGGGTTGATGCCTCCGGCGACCTGCTTCCCAGTTGGGCTTGGGCAGATGCGGCTAACCGACATTTGCAAGTGCTGCGAAGTCGCGAAGGACCAGCCTGCCCGCCGCAGCGGCCTGTAACCGCTCGAATAGGTCTGGACGGATTAGCACTGCCGAACCGAGTAGACGTGGAATCGGCAGGTGGTGCCCAGTGGTTTCGTATGCGGCGCGCCATGTAACCAGCGTCAGTCCACAACCTTGGTTGTCGTTGAGCGTAAATGGTCCGCCTGGATAGAGAGCCAATAGTGCGATCAGTCCTAGCGTCGGCGACAAGAGTGGTGAATGCACACCGAGGCCATGCTGCCGGTCTCGTGCTCCGGCGGCGGCGAAGTCGATGCCAACGACCGGAAGGGTGTGATCAGGGAGATGCAAGTCTGAAGGCAGGCCTACCTCCATATGCCACAATCGGAAGTCCCCGAGCGCCATAGGTGGCATGTCGAGTGTTTCGCCGTCGTCCGGGTTTCTCAGTTCAACCGCCTGGTATCGCTCTGCCAGGAAGCTGCTGCGCTCACTTCTTTCGGGATGCTGCTTCACGAGTTCCTCAACTGTTGCGATCATTCGCCAGCCTCGATATTGCCCCTGCTCGACAACCCTGGTGGATTCGCCTGGTTCGATTTGGGTCGTCGCAGTGAACGGGCCGAACTGCCCAAGTGGTAGTCCGTGTGTCCCGTCTTCTGAATCAGCTGACGCCGATGTCGGGACATCGGCCCAGATTGGACTTGCGGGCGGAGGTGGTGCGGGTATCGGTGGCCGCGGGATCCTCCTCTTTTCGACCGCTAAGGGCAGTGCTGGGTCATCTAGCAGTATGTCCGCGAGGTCGCTCTCCCATGCGGCAGGGTTGGGTGTGCCTTCGCCGGCGGCGATTCGGGCGTATCGGCCTCCGGCCGCTGCGAGTTGCAATGCCTCCTCGATCGTCTGCTCATCGAACAAATAGACATCCGGGATGTGCTTGCCGTGCCGGTCAGCATAGGCGTCGAGCTGGGAGTTCAGCAGTTTGCGGAAGCGTTCGGTTCCCATGGCTGATGCGGCACGCGAACACACAGCCTCTTCCAGACCTGGCAACATTGATTCGGCTCTGCTCAAGCGGTACCCCGCGGCTTCGCGGACAAGACGGGAAATGCCGGGGAATTCGTCGGACTCTGATTCGTCTATGTGAAGTGGAACTGCTTGCACTTCCTTTTCGCCGAGGAGCGCTGGGTCCGCAGGATCAGGTGGCGGCATTGGGGATGCTTGGCCGTCTAGGAGCCGGCGGGCGAGGGCACGCACCACGAGGTGCTGGCCTGTTGCCAGGTTGCTCAGTGTTTGCCGGCATTGGGCGACCGCCGCCGCGTCCACCCCTTCGCCCAGATCGATGAGCCGCAGCAGCCACGTGGTTGTGGCCGGGTCGCTCAGAGCATCGAGTGCGACGTCCAAGGCTGCTGCCGAGGCGTCGGGGCGTTCCGAGATGAGGCATCCAGCGGCGAGCAATGTTCGCCTCTTTTTCTCACGGCCCGGATGGGCCAGAGAGCCGAGCACCGCCAGTGTGAACGCCTCGTCCAGGTCGTCTTGGCAGGGCTCGCTTCCTGAACCGTCGGCGGGCGTGTACGGGTCTTCGGGATCTTCTGATTCGTGGACCCTCGGGGCTCTCATCTCGATGGCCGTGAGGGCTTCGTCCCAAGCGGCGAATGCCACGTCGACTGGCTGTTTGCCGGGCACCGAGAGCGCCCCGGCGCAGAAGGCGTGTATAAGCGCCTGGGTTACGCCATAGGTGCCATACCGCCCCGATGCGACGATCCGCTCGGCTTCCTCGGCGACGATTCCCAAGGCGAGTGCGGGGTCGAGCTCGGTCGCCCGGCGCAGAGATCGGATTTCCGTCTCGCCGCCGAAGTTCACCCAGCCCCCTCCCCCGCGGGCCCGGGTCCACGCAAGGGTGTAGGCGGTAGCGGCGAGCCGCGGGCTGCGGGACTGGTCCAGCCTCTCGGCCACAGCGCCCAGCAGTTCCGCCCGTCGCCCGATTTCGCATGCGTCGGCAAGCGTGCGCAGCGCTTGGGCAGCGTCTTGGTCGCGCCCGGTATCGGCCAACTCGAGCAGGAAGCTCCTGATGGTGTCGGCGAAACGGTCGGCAGACCAAACAGGGTGCGCCGTGTCATATGGGCGTTTCCGCCAGGCGCGGATCGCTTGGGCCAGACCGGCGGTGCCCGGCGGCAGCGACGAAAGCGGATCTTCGCAGTCGTCATCGCCGGGCGACATGGATGTCGACTCGGGCCAATCCGGGGGTTGCTGCTCGTCTGGGTCGGCGAGCTCCGGTCGCAGATTCATGACGACGGGCAGTCCGGCCGTCGCGGCAACGGAGTTGAGAGCGGCCACCTGCTGGTCGTCCACCTCGAGGATTTCCGAGCTGTTGGATGAGCCATACGACATGGGGCGTTCGTCGGCCCGGCTCAGCAGCCAAACCCCCAGTTCGGCGGGTTCGTCGTCTGTGGCCGGGGATTCGACTAGGCGCGAGAGCAGGTCTGCGTCTTTGTCTCCGAGCGGAGTGTCCAAGGTGAGACGAAGCGCACCTGCGACAACCGGGTCAGCGCGCTCCCACCACAACCTCCACAGTTCCTCTAGCGCTTCGTGGTAGAGCCAGTTCGGCAAGTTGCACCTTCTCAGCAGTCCGGGCACGACGAGACGTGCCAGTGCGACAGGATCGGCCAGTGCGAGCAGGTGCCACCACTGCGTCCACGCGCCGTGTGTTTCCCTCCCGTCGGTGTGCGATGGGATGCGCTCACAGAGGGGCTGCGCCATCGCCAACCGTTCTTGGCCGCGGCGGCGGTCGGCGGCGATGAGATTCGGGAGAGGATCGAGCAGCTCGAAAATAGTGATGTCCTTGCGCCACCCATAGGAGGTCATCATCAGGCATGCCCGTTCCCAGCATTGGAGTGCTTCGTCGGAGTCGTCAGAAGCGAGCGCAAGCCGGGCGCTGAGCAGTTGGAAGTCGGCAAGATCGGTGTAGAAGCGGCCTGCGGGCTTGTTCTCGATCTGCTCGGCCAACACCTCCTCGGCCACAGCTCTCCTCTCGGAGCTGCTGCCGGCTACAGCGATTGCGGCGACGAAGTCTGGCGGCAGGGGGCCGCCGACCTCTCCGCTCAGCGTTGTCGTGATCGAAGTGCTGACTTGTTGCAGCAGGCCGATGGCCGCGGCCCACCGATCGTGGTCGATAAGCGCCATTGCCCGCTGAATCGTCTCGGAGATCGCCGGCTGCACCGCGAACAGGTCGCAGGCGCGGGGATCGCCGGAAAACGGGTTCAGATCTTCCTCTAGGCAGCGGAGGGCTTCCAAAGCAAGGGCCGGTCGTTCTTCGGGGTCGGCGGCTTCGGCTCTGGCGAGCCCTGTAGTGAAGCGGAGCCAGCACCTGTACCAGCCCTCGCCGGATATGAGGCCTTCCGCGGTGCTGAGGCCCAGCGGGTCCAGGTGGGCGGCAACGGCGCAAGCATCCAACCACCTATGGAGGTCATCGACCTCCCACTGGATCGAATGCTCTTGCACCCGTCGCGTGAGTGCGAAGAAGTCGTCGCGTGACACTGCCTCGATGAGGTTGGTGTCTTCGAGAATGCCCTTGTCGATCGACAAGGCGATATGCATTCTGCCCGATGGGATGCCGTGGCCCGCGGCGGCGGCCGCCCACAGTTGCGCGCTCTCTGTGCCGGCTTTGTCCGGATGTTGCTTCAGATACTCGGCGAGGGCGAGGCACATCGCGCCAGGTTGGGCAACGCAGGCAATCAGGCGTCGGACTCCGTCGACGCCGTGTGTGTCGGCGACCGCTTGGACCACATCGGAGGCATCCAGCTGGTTTTCGGCCATCCAGACGGCGGCGCGGCCCCAGTCGATCGGAGCGATCAGGCCGAGTTGCGCCTGCTCGTCGTCTTCGCTCGCATAGTGCTGCTGTTGGGCGGGGTCGGCTCCGCCCTGTCCGCCTCGACCATCCGGGCCTGCGACCGCGAGATGTTCGGACGCGGCCAGGCGGAGCCAGCCCCGCAACAAGGCCAGCGCAACGGCCCGGTCCGAATGCTTGCCGTAGGAGGTGTTGTCGGTCTTGGATTCCCTTTCGTATCCGGCCAGGTACTCTTCCCACGGCGCGACCGCGCCAAGGACATCCACAGCGGCGCACATCTGAATGCCGTCGCGGGCTGCCATGACCATTCTCCCGTCATGGAGGAGGCGCTCGGCGACGACTGCGGGGCCAAGCAGGGCTGATTGGACGTCGGCGAATTCAACAAGGCTCGAGGACAATCGCTCAGCCTCGAAGGACTCGGCGGCGCGGGACATCTCGACATATCCGGCAACCAGCGGCCATTCGCCCAGCCGCGCCGCGCACCGGATAGCCGCTGCCAGGTTGGAGACAATGGCGGACGCCGGGAACCCCGCCGCGACAGCGCGGACGACGAAATCCCTTTTGACCAGGGCCACTGCCTTTTCGTTGCGTCCGGCCTCGGCAAGCAGCGGGAGCAGCGACCGGAAGGCCCGGGAGTCTTCGAACATGCCCTGGGTCTCTAGCCAGGCGGTGATGTGGTCGAGGAGCGACGAGACCGCAGCAGGGTTGTCTTGGAATGAGCGGCGCAGATACCGGGCGAAGGATTCGTGGTAGACGCGGATGCCCCCCTGGACGGCACGCTCTACGAGGACGGGTGCCAGCACTCTGAGCGCCATGTCGACTCGGGGGTCGGCATCGGGGCGGATTGCTCCCAGTTCGTCGCGGGTGACGGCGAAGTCGACCAAGCAGATCAGATCGGCCACCCAACCGCTCTCGCTGCCCAGCGTCGAGTACAGGTGTTCGTAGTATTCCTCGAGGGTTCCGTCGAATGCAGGCAGGCTCCGCACCGTGGCCGCCGGGGACAGGAGCGCCGCTTCGGGCCTTTTCGCCTCTGAGCAGAGATAGGTGGCGTACAGAGCGTTGCCCGCCGACCTTTCGGCAAGCGCGTCGAGGAACTCGGCGATTTCGTCTGTGTCTTCGATGAACGGCGCTTCGGGCCCGCGCCCAGTGTTGTCGGCGGCCGGCACGACGCTGTGGTTCGCCGCGAGCGCACGGAGCTCGGCCTCGTCAAGTCCATCCACTTCAATGGTCTTCGCGCCTGCTTGTTCGAGGGGGCTGAGGTGCGATCCGCGCTGGCTCAACACGATGAGCACGCTCCCGGCGGGTACCTCCAGCGAGGCGAGCGACTCGGCGATGCTCAAAGAGGGGTCGAATCCGGCGCCATCTGCCGCCCGGACTCTGGTGATGTGATCGACACCGTCGATGACTAGGGCTACCGGCCGGTCGGGTTCGCAACGGATGGACCGGGCGATGCAGTTGGTGAGGGAGTCTTCGTCCGCGGAAAGGGCTGGGCGCTGCCCTTCGACCACCCGCGGGTCGTCGTCGGCCAACCGGGCCACAAGGCTGCCGAATACCCTCTCGGCGAGAACTCGCTCGGATTTCTCGCTGTCTGCGTCGCCCAGGTAGCAGTAGTGCTCGGCAACCAGCCAGCCCTGATCAGACAACTCCTCCTTCACCTGATGGCACAGCCATGACTTCCCCTGGCCTGGGGGCCCGACGACAAGGACCGCCCCTCCGGCCTCGACAAGGCTGCCCGCCGTTTCGGCGATCCGCTGGACAGCTGTCGCCCGAGGCACTTGAACCCTTGGATCGACTGGATGCTCGCGGGCCACTGCGCCGAAGTCGGTTCTCAGCCGGGCGAGGCGCAGCACGTCCTCGCGTGTGACACTATGGGCGCCCAGACGGGCACGGCGAGCACCGCCGATTATCGCTGCGGCCACATCGACGGGACCGCGATCTAGGTTCGGGAACAATCCCGCGCCGACCTCGTCTCGGACACGCCTCAACAGCAGAGCCTCAGCCGGCCCGGGCGACACCAAGTCGAGGCTCGCTGCCGGGGCCCCCACTTCGACCACCAGGCGGCTGCAAGCCCAAACAAGATCGGGGTAGGACAAAGGCGCGTCGTTGTCGGCCAGGAAGGAGAAAAAGCCGCGTCCAGCGCCGGACACCTCGGCCGGGCGCTGGTCCATCTGCGACCACAGCGCATCGGCGTCAAACGCAAGCCGAACCGTCTCAAGGGTTGGGAGGAAAGGCCCCGGGTCGGGGTACGCCGGGCCAAGGACGCCGGTGAGTCGGGAATCGACAGGAGGGGCATCGCGCAAGACGATCCGATACGTCTGCTGGGCGGCTCCGGCCCCTGGACCGTCACGGTCGGCCAGAACCGAGGAAAACACCCTGTCGAGCGGCAGGCGCCGAGAACTCCTCGTGAAACTTCCGGCCCGCAGGGGACGATCGCGGTCCTCGGTATGCTTGATTTGGGCACGCTCCCGCGAGCCGTCGGAAAACTGCGTGGCGAGATCGTCTAGCAGGTCACCATCCACGAGTTTCTCGTCGACTCGCACCTCGACAGCGGTGCCCAAGAGCAGATCGACAAGCCGGCACGCGACCAGCAAGTCCTGATACTCGTATCCGCGGTGAGCCGCGGTGAGATCTCCCACTAGCTATCGCACCTCATGTCAGCCAACGCGCCCATCAGAGCTCTCGTGGGGAGCCGGCGTGACTTCCATCTGCGATCCCCAGCGCCCGAGCGGCTACGTCGCCCTCCAGGGTGGCAAACGCCCGGCTGGCAAGGCGCAGATGCGGCGGCTCTTTGCCATGCCCGCAGCATGCGGAAGCTATTTCGGTCCAGGGGTCGTCGGTGTCCAGGTGGATGTGGCCGACGCATGGATCGTGGATGTCGTCCCACCATCGGCACTCCTCCTCCTCGCAAGGGGAGAAGTGCTGACCACACTCTGCGCATGGGCGGTTCGAGTCGCAGGTGAGAGTGTCGTCGTCGACGTATCTCATGTAGGCCACATCGGGGTCGCCGTCGGGCGGGATGTCGTTAGTCCAATAGGCGGGATAGCCGCGATGGAACACCGTGGGACCAGTCATCCGCCGACCCTAGCCAGCACCAACTCGCCAACGGTGAAACTCAGCCAGGTAAAGGCCGGGGCCAAGGGGGCGTGCGCGCGAATTCCCACTGGGAGCTGTTGAGGGATTGCGCTGATCGCGGCCTGGAGTGCGTCTTTTCAGTTTCTGGGATTCCTCTTGGCTGCTGTGGCGGTGGAGGGAGAAATGCTCCCAGGTCGGGGCCCCTCGGTTTGGGTGACCTGCAATCCCCCTTCTGTGTTCAGTCCCGCAGGTACTCGGTAGGAGGCTCCGCGGCCCTATTTGCATTCTGCCCCGCGATGAGGCCGCCTCTGTCCATCGGCGCCTCCCAAGAGCGCCATCTGGGGGCCGGCCATCGCAGAAGGGCCCGCCAGCGTTCGGCAGCTGATGCTTCGCCCAGCCGCCCCCTGTGTCCCATCGCAGGTGGAGGAACGAGGTGTGGGACTCCACGGTGACCCCGAAATGAGAGGATGGCAGACGTGGCATCTTTGATTCTTGGAACTGCTGGTTTGCTGCTGGACATGTTGGGAGTGGGAGCGCTGTACGTCTCCACGTCTACTAAGAAGATCGAAGCCGAGCTCAGCTACAAGATTGTGCGGGAGCTCACTGATGAGGGCGGAGAGTGGCTGCATCCATATAGCTTCGAGGAACACAATGAGCGCTTGGAGCGCACACGAATTCTTGTGGTGCGGAACCGGAGGCGTGCCCGAATTGGCTTGATGTTGGTGGGCGCGGGTTTTCTGCTCCAAGGAGTCGCTCTTTGGCTTTGATCGGGTTGGCAGGAACGCCCCTCCAATGCCGAGGGGAGCGCCCTATAGCGATCACTGGCTAGGTCGGGATTGCGGGAGCGGCGTATCCCTCCTGTTGTGGGGATCAGCAAGGTAGGGGCGGCCTACCGCAGCGGGGTTGGCCAGCCGACGACGAGATAGCGGCGGGCACCGGCCGTAGCAGGCTTCCTGCCGCGAGCCCACCCCTGAAGCCAGCGACCCCAAGCCGCCGGCTTCAGGGTGCCCAAACCACACCCTGAACCGCATTCGCCCGAACACCCGCCTCCACCGCCCCCCAAGGCAGCCTCCCGGCAACCCCTAACAGCGCCCGAAAACCCCAAAACCGCAGCAAACCGGCCGATTCGGCCTAACGCAATCACGTCGAGAGGGCTACCACTACAACGAGCCGTGGAGCGCCGGACGGGATTTGAACCCGTGAATCATGGCTTTGCAGGCCACTCCCTTAGTCCGCTCGGGCACCGGCGCAGGTGTGGCCGCCGAGGCGGCCAGTGGTCACAGTGTACGGGATCGAGGAGGCCGAGCCACATGGCGTTTCGGACGCATCGACCCGGAGGAGCAGGGCGTCCGAAGGAATGCCATAGCTGCTTGCTATCCGGCGAGGACAATGGTTGCGATGCTCTACATCTCGCTCACCGCGGCCATGCTGGTGGTTGCTTTGTGGGCACTTAGCTACGAAGGCGACCAGATACCGTTGCGGCGCTTGTTCATTGCTTGGGCAGCAGTCGTCTTGATGCTTCACAGCCTTGCCACGGTTTTCGTGTTGTGGGCCGATACCGACTGGGATGATCCGTCGTCACCCAGTTGGCTGGTCTCCTGGGGCGAACCGACCGTCGCTGTTGTGACGATTGTCCTGACAGTGGGGTTCGCTCTCTACCTGCGCCGCCGCGTCGTGATCTATGTGGCCCTGGCCTTCGTGCCTCTCCTGGGGTGGTATTGGTCGCCGTTGTTGTTTTGAATGGGATCGCAACCTACGGAGGCTTCCACCTGGTTCGGTACCCGATGGTGGCTGGTGTCGGTGGAGGTCGTCGGGGTTTAGGGTTTCCCCATGGCTGAGGGCAGTGTCCGGTCTCCGTTGGAGTTGTTGGACGTGATGGGGATCGTGGAGGCGGAGGCGAGCCCGGGGTTGCGGCACTTGGAGGTGTACTGCCCCGATGGGCTCTTGACGCTGCTGTGGCACGGGCCTCGGGAGGCCGCCGACGTGGTGATCACCCTGGGCGGGGCAATCGGCGGGCTTTTGGGGCCGGCTCGGGCGCTGTATCTGCGGTTGGGTGAGAACTTGACCGATGAGGGCATCGCGGTGATGCGGGTGCATTACCGGCGGCCGGGGATTATCGAACGCTGCTTGCTGGATGCGGCCGCGGCGGCCGACTTGGCCGCTCGGGAGGAGGGGCGGCGGTTCATCTTCATGGGGCATTCATTTGGTGGCGCGGTGGCGGTGCAGGCCGGCATCGCCCTGGGGGAGCACACGGCTGGGGTGGTGGGCTTGGCCACCCAGTCGGCGGGGTGCGAGAACGCGGCGGCCTTGGGCGCCACTCCCCTGCTGCTGATGCATGGCGGGCAAGACCAGATCTTGCCGGTGCAGGCCAGCGAGGCGGTGCGGGCGTTGGCGGGGGGCGGGGAACTCGTGGTGTATCCCGACGCCGACCACGGCCTGGCATCGGTGGCCGATGAGATCGCCGCTACGCTCGCCGAGTGGATTCCCGCTCGGTTCGCCGAGCACGCGGCCAAATGAAGGAGCACATTCGTGGGAGCAACTGAAGACGCCCTGGTCGGGCCGGAGGACGACAACTTCCACCCGCCGTCGGATCATCCGTGGGAGACCGAGACCTGAGCACAAGGGGCCTATTTCTCTTCGGCGAGCAACCAGGTCGGGCGACAGGAAGGACAGGGGTTGAGAATCGGCGGCCCGTCTACCGGCGGCAGCCCCCGTTGTGGCCCGCCCGGCGCGTGCAGCGGGTTTCGGCGCGGGGCATCCACTTGCCGCATCGCGGCGTCGGACCGGCGGGGGGCAGCGGTGCGAGGCCGGTGTTTTGGGCCTGTTGCGCTGCCAGTGCCCGCTCCTCGGCGGCGCGGTGTTGGATCGCCCCGCTGGCGAACATGACCCGGCCCCGACCGGTTTCGACGATGGCGCCCTCCCGGAGGAGGCGGTTCTTGTAGACCGTCGCGTTGGACATGGCCGGGCCGATGCGCTTGGCGATGTCCGACAGCCGGGAAGGGTGTCCGTTGTCGTCGAGCATTGCGGTCAAGAAGAGCACGTCGGTGGGGGACAGCCGGTTCCAGATGGGTGCGGCGACATGGAGGCCGACGTCTTCTTCCATACGGGCGATCGCCCGGGCGACGAGGTCGCCAGTTGCCACGGTCGGCGGCGCAGCGGCGTCCCACAGGTGGTATCCGAGCGACTGCATGGCGTACCCCATTCCGCGGGTGGCGTCAGCGGCGCGGCGCAGCAGCGGGGCGCCGATCGGTGCGCCTCGGTCGGCGAACGGCTGGCCGATGGCCTCCATGGCGTCGTCGGTGCTGATGTTCCCGACCGGCGCCCGAGCGCACCGTTGGAAGAACGTGAAGCCCCTGTCGGACAAGAGCGTGGATTCGATATGGGGGAGGCCGACGCCGACGAAGGCCAGGTTCTTGTGCGCCAGTTTGGTGATCTGCTGGATGGCGCCGGATATGGTGCTGGCCTCCGGTGGGTCGAGGTTGTGGAACTCGTCGATTACCAAGAACACGCCAGCGCCGCCGACGTCGACCGTCCGGTCGACGAGCGTCCCGACGAGCTTGTGGAAAGTGGGTGGGCGAGCGGGAACGTTCTCCCACTGCGCGCCCCCGATCAGCGGTGGGGACACTCCGGTCATCTTTCGCTTCGCCGGCGGGTCGATGTCGTCGAGATGGTCGTGCGCCTGCTCGGTTATGGCTGCGACCGCTCCCTCGCCCGGCCGCGGCGATAGGGGGGTTTCCACTCGGATGACGCGCCAACCGGCGGCCTCGGCATCGGCGGCCACTACGGCCAGCATCGCGGTCTTGCCGACCCCGCGGGGACCGAGGGCGAGCGCCGTGAAGGCAGGGTCGGCTGGGCCGGCCTCGAGCGCCCGCATCCGGGCGGCAATCTCGGCGTCGCGTCCGGCAAGCACAGGCGGCTGCTGGCCGAAGTCGGGGGTAAACGGGTTCATTGGCTTGTTCGGGCTGCTGCCCGCCTTCCTCGCCGGGGCGGTGGCCCCGCCCCGCTATTGCAGTTTACCGCAAAGATTTAGCTTATTTTAGTTTTCTTCGGCCCCGCCCCGCTATTGCAGTTTACCGCAAAGATTTAGCTTATTTTAGTTTTCGGGGCCGGGGAACTCGTGGTGTATCTCGACGCCGACCATGGGCTGGCCTCGGTGGCTGATGAGATCGCCGCTACGCTCGCCGAGTGGATTCCCGCTCGGTTCGCCGAGCACGCGGCCCGATGAAGGAGCACATTCGTGGGAGCAGCTGAAGACGCCCTGGTCGGGCCGGAGGATGACAACTTCCACCAGCCGTCGGATCATCCGTGGGAGACGGAGACTTGCTGGTACGCCTTCTGTGTGCCCGAGCGGAACCTGATGGGCTACCTCTATACCTGGATTCGCCCCAATCTGGGGATTGCCGGGGGTGGCACCCTGGTGTGGGACGACACCGCCTATCTGCCGTGGGAGGTGCCGTTCTTCGACTACAACCACAGCATCCCGCTGCCCGAGGGCCTCGACCTGCGAGACGCCACCCTGCCCACCGGGATGCGGGTGAAGGTGATCGAGCCGCTCACCAGCTACGAGCTGGGCTACCGCTACCCCTACGGCGACATGTTCGAGGCCGAGCTGCGCTTCGACGCCCTCACCCCGCCCCACGTTTTCACCCGGGGCGAGCCCCCGTTCACCATCGCCAGCCACATCGACCAGCCCGGCCGGGTCACCGGGCGCATCCGCCTCCACGGCACCGACATCGACGTGGACTGCTGCGCCATGCGAGACCGGTCGTGGGGGCCCCGCTCCGATCTCCAGGGCTTCCGCATCGGCTACTCCTTCGCCACCACGTCGTCACAGAGCGCCTTTCTGTGCTACTCGCTGCCCAAGGCCGACGGCGACCCGATCAGCGCCGGCTACTACCTGCGCGACGGCGTAAGGGCCGACATCACAAGCGGCGAGCGCCGGGTGGAGCGCGACCCCGACCACGGCTACGCCACCGCCTTTGAGATCGAGGCGACCGACGAGTTGGGCCGGGAGCTGCGGGCCACCGGCACCCCGGTGAGCCGCATCATCTTCAACCCCTATCCCAAGATGCTCACCTGGGTGAGCACCACCGCCTGGGACTTCGACGGCGGCACCGGCTGGGGCGAAGACCAAGACTGCTGGCGCCCCGACCAATGGTCCGCCTACCGCCGCAGTCTCCGCTGAGAACGAGCGTCAGGAGATGCCCACGGCCAGGATCGCGCCCCAAGTGGGCATCGCCAATCCCAACATGGTGAACACCATCGTGCGGGTCTGATTGGCCAGCTGAAGCGTGATTGCGCCTTGGAACTCCTTGTTCTCGGCCCGCAGCATCTTGAACTCGGCGTGCATCTCGGTGCGAAGGCGTTGTTCAAGGGCGACGACATCCTCCTTGAGAGCGACGAAGTCCTCCTTGAGGACGAAGACGTCGTTTTTGGTGGCGAGTTGGTGCCAGTCGACGGGGGGCAGGCTGTCCATCAGAACTTCGGCCTCCTCCCTTCCCAAGACTTCGATCAAGCGGTTGAGCAGCGCCAGCCGCTTCTTTTCACTCGCAGGCATTGCCAGCCTCCTCGGATGTTCTGGTCTTCAGAGGGGGACTGAAAACCACGTCCCCGAGTGGTTGACGAGCACCCTACCGCCGACTGCTGAGCATCACAACCACCCGCCTGAGCGCGTCACCGGTCAATCGCACATCGGATCGAGGCCGTCAACAAGCCGGGTAAGCCCTTCTTGACTACTAGGGTCTGCGCCATGTTCACCTGCCGATTTGAGCTGCGAGTTCCCCCGTTCGCTGATGTGACCCATGCCCAGCTGCACCGCGAGTACCTGGACATGGTGTCGTGGTGCGACGACAACGGCATCGCCACCGTGATCGTGTCGGAGCACCACGGGGCCGACGACGGCTTCATGGCCTCGCCGCTGGTGCTGGCCAGCGCGGCGTTGGCCCGCACCGACAACATCATGGTGGCGGTGTCGGCGCTGCTGCTGCCGTTCCACGACCCGATCCGCATCGCCGAGGACATCGCCACCATCGACCTGATGGCACCGGGCCGGCTGTCGGTGACCATGGGGGTGGGCTACCGGGAGTTCGAGTTCGACATGTTCGGCAAAGACCGCACCCGCCGGGGCCGCGACACCGAGGAGGCCATCGAGCTGATCCTGCGGTGCTGGACGGGCGAGCCGTTCGAACACGAGGGCCGCACCATCTGGGTCACCCCCAAACCGGTCACCGAGCCCCACCCGGTGCTGATGGTGGGCGGGTCGGTGTCGGCGTCAGCCCTACGAGCGGCCCGGCTGGGGCTGCCGTTCTCCCCTTCCACCCCCGACCAGTCGCTGGCCGACATCTACTACGCCGAGGCCGCCCGGCTGGGCTATGAGACCCCGTTCGCCATCGTGCCCGACGGCCCGTCGATGGTGATGGTCACCGAGGACCCGGAGCGCACCTGGGCGGCCATCGAGCGCCATGCCCTGTACGACGCCGAGCTCTACAACAGCTGGCAGTACGACGACCACCACAACCTCACCGCGGTGGACGCCGACGACGTGGCCGGGCTGGCCGCCAGCGGCCAATGGGACGTGCTCACCCCCGAGGAGTGCGCGCAACTGGTGCGGGACAAGGGCAGCGCCATGCTGCATCCGCTGGTGGGCGGCATCGACCCGGCCATCGGCTGGGAGAGCTTGGAACTCACCAAGAACCGGGTCATGCCCTTGTTGGCTGCCGATGGGTAGGGGCAGTGCCGCCAACCAATGACGGCGCCGATGGCTGAGAGCGGCGAGCGGCTGCTGAGCCCTGAGGAACTGGCCAAGCTCAGCCAGCCGCCCCGGGCTGAGCTGGTGGACGCCCTGGCGGAGAGCCCCGAGGCCGCCGTGCAGGTGTTCTGGCGCATCGACCGGGCCTACCGGAACTTCATCGACGGATTCGGGGCGTGGATCGCCCAAACCCAGCGCTTCGTGGCCGACCGCTACGGCACCGATGGCTTGGCGCAGGTGGGCTCAGCCGACGACGCCTACCGGTCGGCGCTGCTGCATGGCCTGACCGACGATGACGTAACCGGTCGCCACCGGCCCGACCGGGCCGACCACATCGCCGGACTCATCGAAGCAGGCGACCACGAGGCCGCCCTGACCGCTTTCGGCGCCCTAGAGGCCAGCTACCGCCGGATCCACGATGTGGAGCGCGACCGGGTGGCCTCGGTGCTGTCGCAGGTGTACCGGGCCTGGGGGCCCGATGTGCTGGAGGAGAGCATCCGATTCGCCGGGGAGCAGACGCTGCTGGGGTGGATGCCCCACGATGTGGCCCGTCCCGCGGAGGTGCGGGTACGCCAATGGGCCGGAATGCAGAAGGGAAACTTCGCCGACATCACGGTGGAAGAGACCGACGACGCCTTCGTGATCACCGTCCATCTGTGCGGCACCTGCGGCCGCCAGGTGTCCGACGGCTGCTACGGGGAGACTTTGGACCTCGCCGTGGTTGCCGAGGACCACCCCCTCACCTTCGGGAATGGCCCGGCCCCCATCTATCGCACCCACGTGGCGGTGATGCACTTCTGGGTGCCGATGGAGCGCACCGGGGTCCCGTGGCCGGTGATCCAATGCCCGGCGGGGATGGACGCGGGACCGTGTCGGATCGTGCTTTACAAGGATCCGGCGGCCACGCCGCCAGAGGCTTATGCCTTCGCGGCTGGTGCCTTCGCTACTGGGAGCGGATGACCGGGCTCGAACCGGCGACCTACACCTTGGCAAGGTGTCGCTCTACCAACTGAGCTACATCCGCAGGACGGCCCAGCATAGCAAGCCGCCGCCGGGACACTCACAGCAATAGTTCAGCGACTGACGGCCGCGTCGAGCAACACCGCGGCGCGAGGGCTCAGCTCCAAGTCTTGGGCGATTCGACAGGCGGCCGGGCTCATCTTGGCCAGCGTCTTAGCCAGGACTTCGGCCATGTGGTCGTCACCCAGCTTGTTGGCCAGGGCTTCAAACTGGGTTTGGAGGAAGACCAGACACAAGGCGTCTTCATGGGTTTGCACCCGGGGGTCGGTTTTCAGACCTTTCTTGGCCACGATGGCCGACACGTCGGCGGCGAAGGTGTCGTCGTAGCCCGCGGCCACGACGATCTCGGCCACCTCGGCGGCGTGGCGCTTGGCCTGGGCGGTGCGCCACCGCAGATAGCCGGCCCGGCCCTCGGGATAGTCCGATCGGGGCAGCGCCCAGCGCCGCAGGTGGTGGGCTCGGGCGGCCACTCGCTGAGCATCGTCGGCATCGGGGTCAAGGCGCTCCACCCACTCGGACATCATCTCGGCGTGGGCCTGCTCCTTGGGCCGGACCACGCCCGCGATCTCGATGGTGTGGGGATCGCCGGCGTTGGCCGCGTCGATGGCCGCCAACGCGGTGCTCAACCGCGAGTTCGGGGTTGTGGCCTCAGCGCCCATGGTCGCCGTTCAGGAGTCGGCGGGCGGGCGCAGGTCCACTCGCAATACCAGAAAGCCGTCTTCAATGGCCCCCACCGCGTCGCCGATGATGGCGAAATCCTGAAAGTCCTCCTGGGCTTGGCGGATGAACAGGGTCCGCTCCTCGCCGCCCACCGGGGGAAGCGGGCGGGTTCTCACCGCCTCGGCTCGCTCCCGGAACCGGGCGATCATCGCCTCCACATCCAGTTCGTCGGCCATCACCCGAGCGTATCTTCTGGTTCAAGACGGTCGGGCGCATCGGCATCGTCCTTCGCCGGACGGTCTCCGGTTCGCACCCAATAGACCAAGGTGCCCAGCAGGGCCACCGCTGCCACGGCGATCAACAGGGCCATCACCAGCCGAACCTCGTCGTCGGAATCAGACGGCGACGGGATGGGCTCAGCCCCGGGCTGCTCAGCCTGGGCGACCGGATCGGACGGCCCAGAGGCCCCAGCCGCAGAGCCCACCGCCGCTCCCCACAAAACCGTCAAGGCAAGGCCGAATACCGCTAGGCGCACGGCCTCCAGTCTCGCGCGGCCAAGGACGGCTTCCGGTACGGCCTCTGCGGGCGGCTATTGCTGGTGCCGGGGACAGGAATAGGTGGTGCGACCGCCGATGGTCCGGCGATCCAACAATTCGCCGTCGAGGGGGCACGACCCTCCTCGGACTCGGGCCAGGTGGAGATCGCCGGTGTGCGACCCTCCCCGCTCGGTCAACTCGGCCACCGTCGACCTGATGGCCTCAGCTAGCCGCTCCTGCTCATCCCCAGCCAGCGATCCTGCCTCCCGAGCCGGGTCAAACCCCGTACGCCACAGGATCTCGTCCACCAGCAGATTGCCCAAACCAGCCACCCGGTGCTGGTCGAGCAGTCGGGCCTTCAGCGCAGTGCGGCTCCCTTCCAGGGCGGCGGCCAGCTGCCCGGCAGCCAGCCCGAAGGCATCGGGGCCGAGACGGGTGTCGTCGGGGTCCAGTTCGACCCCGCCCAACCGCCGGGGATCGACCATGACCAGAGTGCCCTTGTTGTCGAAGCCCAGCTCGAATCGGCGCCACTCGGGAACGACCCGGGCGCTGGAATACTCCAGCTTCTCGATGACTGCGTGATCGTCCACCACCAGCCTTCCGGTCATGCCGAACCGCAGGCCCAGCACTGAATTGGCCCGGCCGTCGGGATGGCCGAAGTCCATCATCAGGAGCTTCCCCGCCCGGCGCACGCCGACAACGACTTGGCCCTCCAGCGCCAGGGTCAACGCGGCGGTATCGGCACCTCCCTTGATGAACCAATCATCGGGAGCATGAACCGCAGCAACCGTGCGACCCACCACTGCCGCGGCAGCCTGCCGGTAGTACTCGACCTCGATGATCTCAGGCAGTGAACCGAACTCCGGCGGTGGCCTTGTCGGCGGCTTGAAGCAGGTCGGTTACCACGTCGTCGGTGTGCTCGAGGCCGACCGAGACCCGGATGGTGCCGGGGCCGATGCCGGCGGCTTCCAGCTCGTCGGGGGTGAGGCCGGCGTGGGTGGTGGAGGCCGAGTGGGTGACCAGGGTCTCGGGGCCGCCCAGCGAGGTGGCGATCTGAGCCAGCTTCACCGCTTCGACGAACCGCTGCCCCGCCTCATGCCCACCGGCAAGGTCGAAGGCCAACAGGCCGCCGAACATCCGCATCTGGCGCTTGGCCAGATCGTGCTGGGGATGGGAGGCCAAGCCGGGATAGCGCACTTCCTCCACGCCGGAATGGCCCGACAGAGCCTCGGCCAGCTGCTGGGCGGTGGCGCTCTGGCGCTCGAGGCGAACCCCCAGGGTGCGCAGCCCCCGCAGACCGTTCATGGCGTCGAACGGGGCGGCGTTGGCCCCCTGCAAGATGGCGAATCCCCACAGCGAGGCGATCAGCTCCGCGCTGCCCGACACCACCCCCAAGGTGGCGTCGTTGTGGCCGCCGAGGCCCTTGGTGGCCGAGTGCAGGCTCAGGTCCACGCCGTAGTCCAGCGGCCGGGTGATGCTGGGCGGGGCGAAGGTGGAGTCCACCGCGGTAATGGGGCCGGCGATGGCGCCCAGCTCCTCCAGATCGACCAAATCCAGGCGGGGGTTGGCCGGGCTCTCGGCGAACACCAGCATGGTCCGCCCCGGTCGCACCGCAGCCTGGAACGTCCCCGGCTCGGTGCCGTCCACCCAGGTCACGTCGATCCCGAAACGGGGGCACACCGCCTGGAGCAAGAACTGGGTGCCGGAGTAGAGCTGGCGCTGGGCCACGATGTGGTCGCCCGACGAGCACAGCCCCAGGATCACGCAGCTCACCGCGCCCATGCCCGATGCGAAGGCCCGGGCGGCCTCGGCGCCCTCCAGTTCGGCCACAGCCTCCTCGAAGGCGGCCACGGTGGGGTTGCCGTTGCGGGTGTAGTAGCGGCTCTCGGTGGGATCAAGGGCCATGCGCCGGCCGACCTCCAGCGACGGGATGCGGAACGTGGTGGTGGGGTACAGCGTCGGGGCCAGCTCGGCCCCGCTCGAGCGCCGACCGGCCAGAACGGCCAGGGTGTCTGGGTGGGCGAATCCCGCCGGGTCGGGGGCGGCCACCGTCTCTTGGCCAGGGTCGTCCCAACCCACATCAGGCGACACTGCTGCCCACCTTCTCCAAGAAGTCCTTGATGGCCTGGCCGACCGCCTCGACCTCGAGTAGGAAACCGTCGTGGCCGTGGGGGCTCTCCACCACGGAGTACACGCACCGTCCGCCCGCCGCCACCACCGCGTCGTGCAGCTCCACCTGTTGGCGGGGCGGGTACAGCGTGTCGCTGGTGATGCTCAACGACAGCACCGGCGAGGTGATCCGGGCCACCGCGGCGGCGATGCCCCCTCGGTCGCGGCCGATGTCGTGCAAGTCCATCACCCGGTTGAGCACCAGGTAGGTGTTGGCGTCGAAGCGGCGGACCAGCTTCTCGCCGTGGTAGTCGAGGTACGACTCCACTTGGAAGCGGTCCCACAGTCCGTATACCGAGTGGGTATCGTACAGCTCCCGTCCGAAGCGGTCTTCGAACACCTCGTCGGACCGGTAGGTGATCTGGGCCAGCGACCGGGCGATGGCCAGCCCGGCATGGGGGCCTTGGCCGGGCGGGTTGTCGTAGTAGTCGCCTCCCCGCCAGTTGGGGTCCAGCGCCAAGGCGGTGCGGCCCACCGCCGACCAGCCGATCTGCTGGGCGCTGGCGGCCATGCACCCGGCCAGCGAGCACACCGAGCTCACCCGCTCGGGGAACATGACACCCCACTCCAGGGCTTGCATGGCCCCCATGGAGCCCCCGATCACGGTCAGCCACCGCTCGACCCCCAGGTGATCGGCCAGGCGGCGCTGGGTGCGCACGATGTCGCGCACCGTCACGGTGGGGAACGACGAGCCGTAGGGCAGGCCCGTGTCGGGGTTGGGCGAAGCCGGGCCGGTGGTGCCCTGACAGCCGCCCAGCACGTTGGCGCAAACCACGAACAGCTCGTCGGTGTCGAGGGCCTTGCCCGGCCCGACCATCTCCCCCCACCAGCCGGGGGTGGGGTGGCCGTGGCCAGCGTCGCCCGCCACGTGTGAGTCGCCGGTGAGGGCGTGGCAGATCAGCACGGCGTTGGACCGGTCGGAGGCCAGCTCCCCCCAGGTCTCATAGGCCAAGACCACTTCCCGCAGCGCCCTGCCGCCCTCCAACTCGAAGGAATGGGGGCGGTCGAGGGTGAAGAACTGGCGGTTGCCGGGCGGGTCACCGTGTCGCCACGCGCCGGTCACCGGCAAATCGTTGCTGTAGCCCCGCGGGTGGACCGGCTGGCGTTCGCCATCGGATGACGACACAGGAGGATCATCCCCGCGGCTGCGGTTCTTGCCTACTCGCATGATCCTCCCTTCGTCTGTCTAGGGGAGGGCCACTGTCTCCGCAGCGCACAAGCACGGACACTTGGTTGCCTCTAGCTCAGCCAGAGGCCACATCCCCCGCCGGAGCGGGCGAGCACCTTGGGTGTCCCTCCCAGGTTGCTGGACTCCCCGTCCGAACACGCTGTGCCGGGCGGTGAGCCGCTCTTGATGTACCCCACCAGAGTAGCGGGGTGCTGAACCAAAGCTCAACCTTTTACTTCGAAGCGGTCAGACGGGCTCGGCCACCGGGTCCCATCGTTCGAGGGCGTCGAGGCGGTCGTCGTTGGAGAACATCTCCACGATGGGCACGTCGAGGGAGAGCCGCCGCTGGAGCCGCTTGACCACCAACTCCTCGTTCCACAGCGACAAGGTGACGGCCATACCCGACTCCCCGGCCCGGGCGGTGCGGCCCGAGCGGTGCAGGTAGGTCTTGTGGTCGGGCGGAGGGTCGAAATGGATCACCACGTCCACGTCGTCGATGTGCAGCCCCCGGGCGGCAACGTCGGTGGCCACCAGCGCCTGGATTTCACCCGCTGCGAACCGGGCCAGCGAGTGCTCCCGGGCCTTCTGGCGCAGGTCGCCGTGGATGGGCTCGGCCCGGACGTTCTCGGCCTTGAGCTTGCGGCTGAGGCGGTCGCACCCGTGGCGGGTGGCGGAGAACACCAGTGTGCGCTTGGAAGCACGGATGATGGCCGCGGCCACCTTGACCTTGTCCATCTCGTGGACGGCCACAAACCGATGCTGCATCTCGTCCACCGTCACCTGCCGGGACTGGACCTCGTGGCGGACCGGGTTGGCCTGGTAGCGGTGGACCAAGGCGTCCACCGCACCGTCGAGGGTGGCGGAGAACAGCATGGTCTGATGGCGGGACTCCACATGGCGCAGGATCCACTCCACTTGGGGCAAGAACCCCATGTCGGCCATGCGGTCGGCCTCGTCCACCACTACGATCTCCAGCTTGGCCACCGACACCGCTTTGCGGTCGATCAGGTCGATGAGCCGCCCGGGAGTGGCCACGATGATGTCCAGGCCGGCCTTGATCTTCTTGATCTGGGTCTCGATGGGGGCGCCGCCGTACACCGGGGCCAGATCGAGCCGCCGGCATCGGGCCAGCGGTCGCAACTCCTCGGCCACCTGCAAGGCCAACTCCCGGGTGGGCACCAGGATCAGGCCGCGCACCCAGTGGGAGTCGGCCCGGGAGAGGTTCTCCACCATCGGAAGGCCGAAGGCCAGGGTCTTGCCCGACCCGGTTTTGGCTTTGCCGCACACGTCTTTGCCGGCCAGCGCATCGGGGATGGTGAGGGCTTGGATGGGAAACGGGGTTTCGATGCCCCGCTTGTTGAGCGTCGCCACCAAGTCTGAGGCCACCCCCAAAACGCGGAATTCTTCTGTCATCTGTGATTCGGGCTGCGGAAGGAAGCGGAAAGATCGTCAGCCCGCCCTCTTAGGATACCGGGTTCAGGTCTCCAAAGAGATGTTTTCGGCCTCTTGGCCTTCGGGCGTCTGGTCTTCGGACGTCGGTTCATCGGGTGCCGCCTCATCAGCGTCGGCTTCGCTGTCGTCACCCCGACCCCAGAGCAGATAGGCCGTCGAGCCGATGATCAAAGCCAGCATCACCCAGATGTTGACCCGCACCCCGGCCAGCTCGCTGGCGAAGTCCACCCTGATGAACTCGATCCACAGCCGCCCCAGGGAGTACCCCAGCACGTACAGCCCGAACAGGCGGCCCGGCTTCAGGGTGAAGCGCTTGCCGACCCACAGCAGGACCCCGACCAAGGCCAGGTTCCAGATGCACTCGTACAGGAACGTGGGGTGGAAGGTGTCGTCGTTTGGGTAGCCAGCACGCGAAGCAGGTCCCGGATCGATCTCCAGCGCCCACGGCAGGTCTGTAGGACGTCCAAACAGCTCCTGGTTGAACCAGTTTCCCCACCGCCCGATGGCCTGGCCCAAAGGGAGGGCGGGGGCCGCCGAGTCGGCGATATCGGACATGGGGATGCCCTTTTGGCGGGCGTACACCCATATGACGGCCGCGGCGGCGATCACCCCGCCGGTAATGCCCAGGCCCCCTTCCCAGATCTGCCAAGCCTCGCCCCAGTTGCCCTGATAGCGCTTCCAATCGGTGATGACGTGGTAGATCCGCGAGCCGATCAGCCCGGCGATCACCGCCCACACGGTGGTGGAGCTGGCCAGCTCGGGGGAATGGCCCCGCTCAGTGAACCGCCGGGCGAACAGCCAGGCTGCGGCGAGCACTCCGAGGGCGATCATCAGGCCATAGGCCCGCAGTTCCAGAGAGCCGATGTTCAGACTGTCGGCGCCCGGGCTGGGAATCGATGCTGGCATCACCGCTCCACTCTGCCACGCGCCAGCCCGGATGACTTACCCCAGGCTGCGAGCAATCCGAGTGATCGGATTAGATTGCAGCCCATGATCGACAGCGCGCGACAGATTGAAAACCTCATGTACACCTATGCCGAGCGGATTGACGCCGGGAATCTGGAGGGGGTGGCCGACCTGTTCGCCCACGGCCGGATCGTGGCCTCTCCCGATGCCCCGGTGGAGACGGTGGTGGCCGGGCGCGACGAGGTGCTGGGGATGTACCGGGGCTCCACCCGCCTCTACCCCTGCGGCACGCCCCGCACGAAGCACGTCACCACCAACGCCATCATCGAGGCGGACGACGACGCCGGAACCGCCGCGGCCCGCTCCTACTACACCGTCTTCCAGCAGCTCGACGACTTCCCGCTTCAGCCCATCATCACCGGGCGGTACCACGACACCTTCCACCGCATCGACGGGATGTGGTGGTTCGACCAGCGGACCATGCTGGTGGACCAGCTCGGCGACCTCAGCCGCCACCTGCTGTTCGAGTTGAAGCTGTGAGCCGCCGGTATCGCGGCGAGGAGGCGAGAAGATGACCGACCTGACGCCCGCCAACCTGTTCTCCCTGCCCGGCAAAGTGGCGGTGGTCACCGGGGGCGGCCGGGGCATCGGGGCCATGATCGCCGAGGGCCTCTTGGGCGCAGGAGCACGGGTGATCATCTCCTCGCGTCGGCAAGAACAGCTCGACGAGACGGTGGAGGCGCTGTCGGCCATCGGTCCCGTCGAGGCCATCGCCGCCGACTGCTCCACCGAGCAGGGCTGCCTGGGCCTGGCCGAAGCGGTCGGCGAGCGCACTGATCGGCTGGACATTCTGGTCAACAACGCCGGGGCCACCTGGGGGGCGCCGATGCGGGAGTTCCCCGACTCGGCCTGGGACAAGGTGCTGAACCTGAACGTGAAGGGGGTGTTCCAGCTCACGGTGGCCCTTCTGCCCCTGTTGGAGGCCGCGGCCTCCCCCGACGATCCCGCCCGGGTGATCAACCTGGGCTCGATTCAAGGACTGCAAGCCCCTGACATCGAGAACTACTCGTATTCGGCCAGCAAAGCCGCCGTTCACCACATGACCCGGGTCTTGGCCAAGAAGCTGGGACCCCAGCACATCACGGTGAACGCCATCGCACCGGGGGCGTTCTACACCAAGATGATGGCCCACACCCTGGACAATTTCGGCGACGAGATCGCCGCGGCCACCGCGCTTGGGCGGCTGGGCCAGCCGGAAGACATGGCCGGCGCGGCCATCTTCCTCTCTGGGAGGGGCGGGTCGTATCTGACCGGTGCGGTCATCCCGGTGGACGGCGGCTACGCCACCACCCTCTGAGGTCGTTGCCAGCCATGTCTGCGGTGTTCATCGAAGTCCGGGCCAACGAGTACACCGGTCGGGACGCCAACCCCAATGTCCCCTGGTCGGTTGACGAGCTGATCGCCGATGCGGTGGCATGCGCCGCGGCCGGGGCGTCGATCTACCACTTCCACGGGAGGGATCCGGCCACCGGGACGCCGGTGTGGGATGCCGACACTCTGGGCTCGGTGGTCGCCGGGGTGCGCGACGCCTGCGACCTGATCCTGATGCCCACTTTGGGGGCCTCCACGGTGCCCGATCCCCACGCCCGGCTGGCCCCGGTGCTGGAGATGGCCGCGGAGGTGACCACCCGGCCCGAGTTGGCCCCCATCGACCTGGGCAGTTTCAACATCGACCCCTACGACCCGGCCACCGGCGAGTTCGGCAACCCCGACATCGTGTATGTGACCCCGCTGCGGGCGCTGCGGGAGATGGTGGCCGATGTGGCCGAGGCGGGGATGAAGCCGATGGGGGCGCTGTGGACGGTGGGGTCGGCCCGGCTGTTATCGGCGTTCCTGGACACCGGGGACATGGCCGCGCCGGCCTACGGCGAGGTGACTCTGTCGGACTCGTGGCTGTCGGGGCACCCGGCCACAGTGGACGGCCTCGACGCCATGACCCGCTTCCTTCCCGACGACGGCCGGGTGGTGTGGGGCTGTCTGGCCTACGGGGCCGACTTGCGCCCCTTGGCGCCGGAGGTGATCGCCCGGGGCGGGCACCTCGTCGCCGGGTTGGGCGACTATCCCTATCTGGAGTTGGGTGCTCCCACCAACGCCGATGTGGTGGGCGCGCTGGCCGACTGCATCGCCGAAGCGGGGGCCGATCTGGCCACGGTCGGCCAGACCCGGGCCATGCTCGGCCTGGGGTGAGCCGGGTTCTGCTCAGCCTTCCTCTGGCACCCGAACCAGGAGCACGCCTTCGGGAGCGTCGAGGCTCAGGGCCGACTCGGCCACCTCACCAGCGGGCCGCTGTGAGGAGAAGGCCAGCCGCCACGGGCCGGGAGGCAGCTGGAAATCCACGGCCACGTCGCCGATGTTGACGGCGCACACGCAGTCGCCCCGGCGGAAGCCGATCACCGGGTCGGACCGCTCGGTCAGCCATTCCAGATCGCCGGTGTGGAGAGCTTCGAGGTCGCGGCGCAGGGCCAGGAGTTCCCGATACTGGTGCAGGATCGAGCTCGGGTCGACGCGCTGGATCGCCACGGTCTCGGCGTCGGCCCGGCCCACCGGCAGCCACGGCTCTGCCCCTTCGGTGAACCCGCCGGTAGGCCCCGGTGACCACGGCATGGGTGTGCGGCAGCCGTCCCGACCGTCGGCCGGGTTCTGGTTGCGGGTAGCCACCGGATCGCGGCACTGGTCGAGGGGTACGTCCACATCGACCAATCCCAGCTCGTCGCCCTGGTAGAGGAACGGCAGACCGGGAAGAGCGAACAGCAACACGCAATAGGCCGACGCCCGAGTCTTGCCCAGCTCGCCGCCCCCCAGACGGGTTGGCGCTCGGGGATCGTCGTGGCTGCTAACCGCCCAGGAGAGATCGCGGGGGGCGGCGTCCAACGCATCTCGGAATGTGGACCACATGGGCGATGGATCCCAGGGGGTGTGCATCGGGGCGAAGTAGAAGGCCCGGTGCAGCCCGTCTTGGTTGGCCACGTACCGGCTCACCCGGTCGGGGTTGTTGTCCCGCAAGTAGACCTCCCCCAGCAGCAGGGCGTCATGGCGCTCGGCGATGGCCCGCCAGCGGCGGTAGATGGCGGTGTTGCCCGCTTGGTCGAGGTCGTAGCGGTGGTCGTAGCAGCCGAATGCCTCTCGCGGGCTCATGTCGGGGGTGACCGGAAAGCGCTGGGGGTTGTCGGGCATGAGCATGTTCTTGACCAGGCCGTGGGCCACGTCGATGCGGAAGCCATCGGCGCCCCGCTCGAGCCAAAAGGCCAGCACGTCGTCGAACTCCCGCACCAAGTTGGGGTTGGACCAGTTGAGATCGGGCTGTTCGGGCAGGAACAGGTGCAGGTAGTACTGCTCGGAGGCTTCGTCGAAGGTCCAGGCCGACCCGCCGAAATGCGAGATCCAGTTGTTGGGCGGGCCGCCTCCCACCGCGGGTTCCCGCCAGTGGTAATAGCCGCGCAGCGGGTGGTCGGGATCGGATTGGGAGGCCTGGAACCAGGGGTGCTGATCGGAGGTGTGGTTGGGAACCAGGTCGATGAGCACCCGCAGCCCCAGCCGGTGGGCCTCAGCGATGCAGGCGTCGAAGTCGTCCAGGGTGCCGAACAGGGGGTCCACGCCGGTGTAGTCGGCCACGTCGTAGCCGAAGTCGTGCATGGGCGAGGGGTAGAAGGGGGTGATCCACACGATGCCGACCCCCAGCCAGGCCAGGTAGTCCAGCTTCTCGGTGAGACCGGGGAAGTCGCCCACCCCGTCGCCGTTGCTGTCGGCGAACGACCGGATGTAGACCTCATAGCCCACCTCGCGGTCCCACCAGCGGAGGTTGTTCTGGGCCATGGTCACAAGCGTGTCTCGGCGCGGGGTGGTCTTGCTTAGTCGAAGGCGATGACGCTACGCACCACGTCGCCGGCCTTCATGGCCGCGAAGCCCTCGTTCACATCGTCGAGGGCGATGGTGGCCGAGACCATCTCGTCGAGCAGCAGCCGGCCGTCGAGGTAGAGGTCGACCAGGCGGGGCATGTCCACCCGGAACACATTGGAGCCCATCAGCGACCCCTGGAGGCGCTTGTCGGACATGAACAGCTCCTGGCCCTCGATCTCCACCTTGGTTCCCGGAGGGATCATGCCCATCACCGTGGCGGTTCCGCCTCGACGAATCATGCCGAACGCCTGCTGGGCGGTGACGGCCAGACCGATGGCCTCGAAGGAGTAGTCCACGCCGCCGCCGGTCAGCTCCAAAACCTGTGCCACGGGGTCGCCGTCGGCGGGATTGACCGCGTGGGTGGCCCCCAGGCGCAGCGCGGTGTCCAGCTTCCGGGGCTCGAGGTCAACGGCAATGGTCGTGGTGGCGCCGGCTATGCGGGCGGCCTGGAGCGACGACATGCCCACGCCGCCGCAGCCGATGACCGCGACGGAAGCGCCGGGCCCCACACCGGCGGTGCGGAACACCGCGCCAGTTCCGGTGGTGACCCCGCAGCCGATGAGCGCGGCCCGGTCCAGAGGCATTTCCTCGCGGACCTTCACCACCGCGTTCTCATGCACCAGCATCTGCTCGGCGAACGACGACAGGTTGGCAAACTGGTACACTTCCTGGCCGCCGCGGCTGAGCCGGGCGGGCTCGTCGGGAGAGCGGACGCACTCCACCCGGCTCCGCACGCACAGGTAGGGCTGGCCGCTCAAACACACTTCGCAGCGCCCGCAGAACACCGACAAACAGCAGATGACATGGTCGCCGGGCTGCACCTCGCGCACATCGGGTCCCACCGCCTCCACCACCCCAGCGGCTTCATGGCCGAGCACAACCGGACGGGGCAACTCCCATCCCTCGGTCTCCATGAAGTGCAGATCGCTGTGGCACAGCCCCGAGGCCGCCGTCTGCACCAGAACCTCGCTGCCAATGGGGGCGGCCACATCCACCTCGTCCACCACCAAGTCTTCGTGCCCATCCAAAAACAGCGCGGCTCTCATGGATTCTCCTCTCTAGGAGCAGCCGGAGGTGGTGCCGCAGTGGGGGCAGGCGTGGCAGCTGCCGGCGCGGACCATGAGGACGCCGCAGTCGGAGCAGAACGGGGCGTGGGTGTCCAGGGGGAACTGGCGGGTGAAGGGAGACGGCGGGTCGGGTTCCACGATGTCGGCCGGCACGGTGACCGGCACCTGCTCCTCCACTCCGGGCAGGGTGGGCTGGATTCGCTCGTCGGTGGTGAAGACTCCCAGCCCGAGGCGTTCCTCGGGTTCGAGGTACTCCACCGCCAAGCGGCGGAACAGGTAGTCGATGAGGCTGGTGGCGATGCGGATGTCGGGGTCGTCGGTCATCCCGGCCGGCTCGAAGCGCATTCCGGTGAAGGCATCCACGTAGGCCCGCAGCGGCACCCCGTATTGCAGGCCGTGGCTGACGGCCATGGCGAACGCGTCCATGACCCCGGCCAGCGTGGAACCCTGTTTGGACACCCGGAGGAAGATCTCGCCGGGACGGCCGTCCTCGTACTCCCCGACGGTGGCGAAGCCCTTGCAGTCGGCCACCCGGAACTCGAAGGTGCGACTGGTGCGCGACCGGGGCAGTCGGCGCCGCTCGGGCGCGGCCGCGGTTGAGTCGCCCTCCGACGCCGAGTCGGCGACAGCATCAGAGGCGCCGGACACCGATAGCGGCTGGCCCAGCTTGCAGTTGTCCCGGTAGACGGCCAGGGCCTTGACCCCCATCTGCCAGGCGTCCACGAAGAGCTCTTGAATCTCCTCCACAGAAGTGACCTCGGGAACGTTCACCGTCTTGCTGATGCCCCCCGAGAGCCAGGGCTGCACCGCGGCCATCATCGCCACATGGCCGCTGGGGGAGATCACGTTGTCGCCCATCGAACAGGCGAACACCGGCAGATGGGCCGGATCCAGATGGGGCGCGCCCACCACCGAGCCCCACTGGTGGACATGGGCCTCGATGTCGGCAACCTGCGCCGGGCTGTAGCCCAGACGGAACAGCGCCGGGCCGACCGTGCGGTTGACGATGGGCATGGTGCCGCCGCCCACCAGCTTCTTGGTCTTGACCAGGCCCAAGTCGGGCTCGATGCCGGTGGTGTCGCAGTCCATCATGAACGAGATGGTGCCGGTGGGGGCCAACACGGTGGCCTGCGAGTTGCGGACGCCGACCGTGTCCCCCCACTCCACCGCGGCGTCCCACGCGGCCCGAGCGGCGTCCAGCACCTCCGTTGGCACCGGCTCGGCTTCCAGGCGGCTCAGCGCATCCCGGTGCATGTGCAGCACCCGGCGGGTGGACTCCCGGTTTTCGGCGAACCCTTCGAAGGGACCGAGGCGGGCGGCCATGCGGCCCGATGTCTCGTAGGCCACCCCGGTCATCAGCGCAGTGACGGAGGCAGCCCATCCCCGGCCCTCGTCGGAGTCGTAGGCCAAGCCGAGAGCCATGAGCATGGCCCCGAGGTTGGTGTAGCCCAAACCCAGCTGGCGGAATCGGCGGGTGGTCTCGCCAATCGGCTCCGTGGGATAGTGCGATGGGCCCACCAGGATCTCCTGGGCGACGGTCATCACCCTCACGGCGGCGCTGAATCCCTCCACGTCGAACGCACCGTCGTCGCCGACAAATGACAGCAGGTTCAAGCTGGACAGGTTGCAGGCCGAATTGTCCAGATGGAGGTATTCCGAACAGGGGTTGCTGGCCGTGATGCGGCCGGTGTTGGCCGCGGTGTTCCACCGGTTGATGGTGGTCTCGAACTGCACGCCGGGGTCGGCGCACTCCCAGGCGGCCTGGGCGATCTGGGCCAGCAGCCGCCGGGCCGACACCGACTCGATCACCTCCCCGGAGGTGCGGGCGGTGAGCTGCCACTCCCGGTCTTCGACCACCGCCGCCATGAACTCGTCACTGAGCCGCACGGAGTTGTTGGCGTTCTGGTACTGGATGGAGTGGACGTCGGTGCCGTCCAGATCCATGTCGAAGCCGGCGTCGCGCAGCGCTCGGGCCTTGCGCTCCTCGATGGCCTTGCACCAGATGAACTCGGCCACATCGGGATGGTCGGCGTCCAGCACCACCATCTTGGCCGCCCGCCGAGTCTTGCCTCCCGACTTGATGGTGCCGGCTGAGGCATCGGCGCCCCGCATGAAGCTCACCGGGCCGCTGGGAGTGCCCCCGCCGCTCATCTGCTCCCGACTTGAGCGGATCCGGCTCAAGTTGACGCCGGCCCCCGATCCGCCTTTGAAGATGCGGCCCTCCTCGCCGTACCAGTCGAGGATCGACTCCATGGTGTCGTCCACCGCCAAGATGAAGCAGGCCGACGACTGGGGCACGGCACCGGGAACGCCGAGGTTGAACCAGACCGGCGAGTTGAACGCGGCACGCTGGCGGACCAGCAGCCAGCGCAGCTCATCGGCGAACGCTGCGGCCTCCTCTGACTCGGCCAGATGCCCCGACTCGGTACCCCACGCCACCAGCGTGTTGACCACCCGGTCGATCACCTGGCGCAGCGAAGTCTCCCGCTCCGGGGTCCCCAGCCCGCCCCGGAAATACTTCTGGGTCACGATGTTGCCGGCGTTGACCGACCAATGGGCCGGGAACTCCACATTGGCCTGCTCGAAGGCCACCTCCCCGTCTGAGCTGGCGATTCGGGCGTCGCGTCGTTGCCATTCCAACTCGTCGTAGGGATGGACGTCGGCGCGGCTGAAGTAGCGGCTCAGGCCGATCCTGATGCGGTCAGATGCCAGAGCCATCAGCACTCCTCAAAGGAATGCGGCTCTGGTGGGCGCATTCCACCTTCGTATTCTAGCGGTGTCGAATGAGGCTGCGGCGTGAGCGGCCAGGTCAAGAGAGCCTCGAAACGAGGCATGCCTGCACCAGACATGTCGGCCCGTTCAAGCGCCGGGCCGAACCCCCCAAGGAGTCGCCTGAACCCCACTATGGTCGTCGGCGTCAGCCACCATTCCGGCCACTCACACCGCAGCAATAGCTCACGGTAGAGCATGGCGCCTGTGGACCGTAAGCAGGACATGGGGGATTCCCTGTGGATTTCAGGTGAATATCTGGAGGCACGCCGGATTGGACCGCCTGCTACCGTCGGCTGCCGGTGGATCAACTGTTTCCTCGCTTCGTTTCCGACGTCGATCCAGTCGCCCTCTATGCGTCCGACCGCCGCGTCCCACCCGCCGAGCGCCCCTGGCTGATGCTGAACATGGTCACCTCGGTGGACGGCGCCACATCGGCCGACGGCGTGTCGGCTGGCTTGTCGAGCCCCGAGGACCAGCAGGTCTTCGCAGCCATCCGGGCCGTGGCCGACGTGGTCATGGTGGCGGCCGAAACCGTGCGGCGCGAGGGCTACGGCCCGCCCAAGACCAGCCCGGAGACAGCGGCCAGCCGAACGGCCCGGAACCAGGCGCCCCGACCCCGCTTGGCCGTGGTCAGCGCGTCGCTGGATCTGGACTTCTCCGCACTGGCCTTCGACAATCACCCGCCGCCGCTGCTGCTTACCGTGAATGCGCCCCCCGCCGACCGCCTGGCTCAGGCGGAGGCGGTGGCCGAAGTCCACCGCCTGGGCGCCGATCGGGTGGATCTGGCCGAGGCGATGAGCCGAATAGGACAGACGGGAGCGGCCGTGGTGCTGGCCGAGGGCGGGCCGAGCCTCAACGGGCAGCTGTTGGCCGCCGAACTCTTGGACGAGGTGTGCTGGACGGTCTCGCCCACGCTGGTGGGCGGCGATTCCCCGCGGCTGGCCACGGGCGCGCCACCCCGGCTGGACCGCCTCCGGCTGGAGAGAGTGCTGGCCCACGACCACAACCTGTTTCTGCGCTACGTCCGCCACCGACCGGCTATCGACCGACAGGGCTGACCGGCATGGCGGTGTCACCCACGATCACGTAACCCGGTGCCGGTTGGGTGGGCGCAGCCGGGTTCTCCGGCGACAGCGTCCAGTGGAGCCTGGCGGCCAGCAGAGAGCTGGCCCAGAGCACCAACAGCAAAACAGCGACAACCAGCGCCCGGCGGAACCAGTACACCGGAGCGGGTCGCCGCGAGATGACCAGGGGGCGATGCCGCGTAGCCGGGCCGGTGGGAACCAAGGCCAACGCGGGTTGGGACGGGGGGTGATCACACATGGGTAAAGCCATGCGACCATTGTCCACACCGCGGTGACAGTTACTCGGAAAACAGCGGTCTAACTGGGATTTTACAAATTTCAACCGCGTATTTCAGGTGGTGGTGAGCAGCGCTTCGAGGACGCAGAAGTAGGCCTCCAGCGCGGCCCGGTCCACCCGCTCCTCGGCGGTGTGGGCCAAGATGGGGTCGCCGGGCCCGATATTGGCCGCGGGGATGCCCCGTTCGGCGAAGAAGGCCACATCGGTCAGTCCCAGCTTGGCCCTGACCTCCAGGCTGTTGTCGCCGATAAGCCGTTGCAGCACGGGATGGCCCAAGCTCGGCGGCGCCGCCGGAGCCCGCTCGACCACCTCGAAGCGGTCGTCGTCGCCCAGCACGGGGGCGACCAGCCCTTTGAAGTCGGCTTCGGCGGTGGTCGCGTCCCGGTCAGGAGCGAACCGGTAGCCAAGGGTGACCTCGGCGCAATCGGGCACCACGTTGCCCGCCACACCGCCCTCGACGAACACGGCCTGAAGCGACTCCCGATACTGGCAGCCGTCGATCACCGGCGTGCGGGGCTCGTAGGCGTCCACCAGCGACAGCAGTGGTCCCAATCGATGAATGGCGTTGACCCCCATCCAAGGCCGGGCGGTGTGGGCCCGCGCCCCGGCCAGCGTCACGGTGGCCCGCAGCACCCCCTGGCAGCCGGCCTCCACCACTCCCCCGGTGGGCTCCCCCATCAGCGCAACGTCGGCCGCCAACAGGTCGGGGCGGACGTCGAACAGCTCTCGCAGCCCGTTGTCGGCCATCCGGACTTCCTCACGGGCGTAGAAGAGCCAGGTCACGTCCACAGCCGGCTCGTCCAGGGTGGTGGCCAACTCCAGCATGACGGCCAGTGCCGACTTCATGTCGGCCGCCCCGAGGCCCCACAACACGTCGCCTTCGATCCGGGCCGTCGCGTTGCCGTTGGGGGGCACGGTGTCGGTGTGGCCGCCGATAAGCACCCGCAGGGGTCGGCCTAGCTCGGTGCGGGCCACCAAGTTGTCGCCCACCCGCTCCACGGCCAGTCCGGGCACCGAGCGCAGCCGGGTCTCGATGAGCTCGGTGATGGCCTGCTCCTGATAGGACACCGAGGCCACGTCGACCAGCTCGGCGGTCTTGGCCAGCAAGTCAGCGGTCACAGCTCACTCCCAGAAATGTGGGCCTGTGGATAACCGCCGCGCCTCATGTGGCCGCGCCGTGCTCGCGCAGCACATCGTTGAGCTGGGCCTTGTCGTGGCGCTCTCCGGGTTCGAGACGCTTGATTACCAGTACGCAGGGCAGCCCGAACGTCCCTCCGCCAAACTCCCGGGACCTGGTGGCCGACACCGCCACCGACCATTCGGGCACCACCCCGCGTCCGAGCTCCTCGCCGGTGGCCGCGTCGATCACCGGAATCGAGCCGGTGAGCACGCAGCCCGCCCCGAGCACCACGCCGTCGCCCAGTCGGGCGCCCTCGGCCACGATGCAGCGGCTGCCCACCAGACAGTCGTCACCCACGATCACCGGGGCGGCTTGGGGAGGCTCCAGCACGCCGCCGATGCCCACGCCGCCCGAGAGGTGGACGTTGGCCCCGATCTGGGCGCACGAGCCCACCGTGGCCCAGGTGTCGACCATGGTGTTGGCCCCCACCCGAGCGCCGATGTTCACGTAGCTGGGCATCATGATGACGCCCCGGTCCAAAAACGAGCCCCAGCGGGCTGACGCCCCGGGCACCACCCGGACCCCGGCGGCTTGATAATCGGTCTTGAGGGGGATCTTGTCGGCGTACTCGAACGGTCCCAGCTCCACGGTCTCCATCTCGGCCATGGAGAACAGCAGCAAGATGGCCTGCTTGAGCCACTGGTGTACCACCACCTCGCCGTCGCCGCTTACCTCGGCCACCCGAGCCGCGCCGGTGTCGAGCAGGCCGATGGCTTTCTCCACGGCGGCCCGGGCCTCGGGATCGCCGTCGGTGATCGGTGTCCGGTCGGCCCACAGTTCCTCGATCCGGGCTTGCAGATCGCTCATTCCCTCAACCTCGCAGTGCTGGTCATCGTTTGCCCAACGGTATCCCCGCTTCGGGCCGCCACCCGCTGTTCAAGCAGGTCGATTTGGGCGTCAGGGGCCACGGCGGCGGCTCGGGCGTAGCCCGCGCCCTGGGGCCCGTAGAACTCGCCGGGGCTGACCAGCGCGCCCATCTCCTCGGCCACCCGCCGGGCCAGCGACCATCCGTCGCCATCGGGCGATGCCGCCCACAGGTACAGACCGCCGCCGGGCAGGCTCACCCCGGGGTCGTAGGCCGACAGCAGCTCGCAAAGGCGGGCCAGCCGGGAAAGGTACACGGCCCGCTGGGAGTCGACGTGGGCATCGTCGTTGAAGGCGGCCACCGCCGCGGCTTGCACCGGGCCGGGGATCATCAGGCCGGCGTGCTTGCGGACCTCCGACAGATAGCCGACCAGCTCGGGGTCTCCGGCGAAGAAGCCAGCTCGCATACCGGCCAGATTGGACCGCTTGGACAACGAGTGTACCGCCACCACCCCGGCTGGCCCCTGGCTCAAGATGCTGGCCTCGGCACGGCGGGGGGCGTGGGCGTCCCAGATGTACTCGATGTAGCACTCGTCGCTGAACACCGGAATGTCGTGGTGGCGGCCCCACTGCGCGGCGGCAGTCAGGTCGTCGATGGCGCCGGCGGGGTTTCCCGGCGAGTTGATCCACAAGCACAGCGACCGGGCGGCATCATTGGGGTCGACGGCATCGAGGTCGATGCGCCACTGGTTGTCGAGCGGCACGGGAACGGCCCGGCAACCGGCCAGTTCCGCTCCCATGGCGTAGCTGGGATAGGCGACCGCCGGGCACAAGACGGTGTCCCGGCTGGGATCGCGCAACCGCAGGCAGTGGGGCAGCGAGACCACGAACTCCTTGGTGCCCACGCAGGCCGCTATCGCCGCGCCATCGGCGTCGATGCCGAACCGGCGGGCCAGCCACCCCAGGGCCGCTTCCCGATAGGCGATCGACCCCAGCGAGGCCGGATAGCCCCGCTCGGCGTCGGAGGCCGACAATGCGGCCACCACTTCAGGCGGCGGTGGATCAGAGGGCGCCCCCACAGAGAGGTCGACGCAGCCGCCATCGAAGCCGTCGGCCACCGCCCGCAGCTCATCGAGGCGGTCGTAGGGGTAGGGAGGGGGGACAAAACCGGCCACTACGCCACCACCCACTCGGAGAGGCGGGCGGCCGACGCCGCATCCAGACGCGCCTGCACCAAGTAGCCGGTCTCGTCGGTGTCGGTGGCAAGCACGTGACCCGCCCGCTGCACCGCGGCCAGCACCTCGCCCCGGGCGTAGGGAACGTGCAACTCGACGATGATCGCGCTGGAGCGGAGCTCATCGGCCATGGCGGCCAAGAGTTTGTCGGTTCCCTCGCCGGTGGCGGCCGAGACCACAATGGCGTCTCTGGTGGCCCCGAGGGGAATGTCGCGCCCGGCCAGCAGGTCGCATTTGTTGTACACCATCAGCTCGGGTACCGCACCGGCGCCGATCTCCCGAAGCACCTGGCGCACGGCGGCAATGTGGGCATCGGGGTCGGGACCGGCGGCGTCCACCACGTGCAGCAGCAGATCGGCCTCGGCCACCACGTCGAGGGTGGACCGGAACGCCTCCACCAGCTGGTGGGGCAGCTTCTGGATGAATCCGACGGTGTCGGTGAGCAGCACCCGCTCCCCGCCGGGCAGCTCGAGGCGGCGGGTGGCGGCGTCGAGGGTGGCGAACAGGCGGTTCTGCACCAGCACGCCCGAGTCGGTGAGCCGGTTGAGCAGCCGGGACTTGCCCGCGTTGGTGTAGCCGACGATGGCCACTGCGCTCTGGGCCGAGCGCCGCCGGCTCCGACTCTGGACGCTGCGGTTCTTGGCGATGTCGCGGAGCTGGCCCTCCAGCTTGTGGATGCGCCGCTCAATGCGCCGACGGTCCACCTCCAGCTGGGTCTCTCCCGGCCCCCGAGTGCCGATCCCGCCGGCCTGCTGGCTGAACCCCTGGCCCCGGCGGAGGCGGGGCAGCCGGTAGCGGAGCTGGGCCAGCTCCACCTGGGCCTGGCCCTCTTGACTGCTGGCGTTCTGGGCGAAGATGTCGAGGATCACCGCGGTGCGGTCGATGGCAGTGCGACCGAGCATTTTCTCCAGGTTGAACTGCTGGGCCGGACTCAGCTCGTCGTCGAACACCACGGTGTCGGCGTCGGTCTGCTGGCACACCGCCAGAATCTCCTCGACCTTGCCCTTGCCGATGTAGGTGGACGGGTCGGGGGCGCGGCGGCGTTGGACCAGCCGCCCCACCTCGTCGGCCCCGGCGGTGTCGATGAGCTGGGCCAGCTCGTCCAGGTCGGCATCGGTGCGAGCCGAATCGTCACCGCCCAGGGTCACGCCCACCAGCACGATCTTCTCCCGGAAGGTCCGCTCGATGAACGCCCCCGACTCCCCGCCGTGAGTCCCGAACCCGCCCCGGTGGGTCTCGCTGTCAGCCATAGTCCACCGCCGCGATGTATTCCGCCGGGCCGATCAGCACTGCGGTGGTGCCCAACTCCACCACCACATCGCCTCCGGGCATGGAGACTTGGGCCACTGGGCCAACCAGTCCCCAACGGTGGGCGGCATGGGCGGCGGCGCAGGCCCCGGTCCCGCACGCTTCGGTCACCCCCACGCCCCTTTCCCACACTCGCAGGTCGATTCCCGCCGCCGTTTTGCTGATGAACTCCACGTTGATTCCACCAGCGAGGCGGGACAGCACCGCGCCGTGGGCAGAAATCTCCACGGCGCGGGCATTGGCTACGTGGATCACCAGATGGGGATTGCCCACGTCGGCAGTGGCGAACCGCAGGGCCTCGGGATAGTCGATGCTCTCCAGATCAGGACCAGCGCCTACCGGCCCCATGTCCACCCGGGCCTGGACGACATCGGGATCATCGGTCGGTTCGACGCTCACGACCCGAACTCCGGCATCGGTGCCGATGCGAAGTGCTCCGCCTCGCCCGCAGTCATTTTGTCGAACAAGCGCCTGAGCCAAGCAGCGAATCCCGTTGCCGCTCATCTCGGCCCGGCTGCCATCGGCGTTGAACAGCACCATGGTGGCGTTGGTGCTGGCGTCGGAATCGCCAGGCAAGCCGAAAACAAGGCCGTCGGCGCCGACGCCACGGGTGCGATGGCACACCGCCTGGGCCAATGCCGGGGCATGGCTCGGCAGCGCGTCTGCCAACGCGATCAGAAAGTCGTTCCCCAAGCCGTGGTGCTTGGTCAGCCGCATCGTTCCAGTCTGGCAAGTTCTGCCTGCTTCACCGCGCACCATTTCAATCTCCGATTCCAAGGCCAAGTTGCGGGACGCGGGTCAGCGCCCGCTCGGCCAGCGACTCAGCGTCGACGTCAGCGGCCAGCCAGACGATGCGGGGGTCGCGCCGGAACCAGCGCTCCTGGCGACGGGCGAACTTCCGGGTACGGGTGACGGCCAAGGCCACGGCCTCGTCCAGGGACATCTCACCGTGGAGGTGGGCCAGCAGCTCCTTGTAGCCCAGAGCTTGGGATGCGGTGCGCGACAGCGGCGGCCGACGGTCGGCCAGCGCCTCCACCTCGGCCAAGAACCCGGCTTCCATCTGCTGGTGATAGCGCCGCTCGATGCGGCGGTCGATCTCGTCTCGCGGCCGCGACAGGCCCACCTGGGCGACTGCGGTCGGCGGATAGTCGCCCAGGCCCGGCCCGAATGACGAGAAAGGACGGCCGCTGCCTACGGTCACCTCAAGAGCGCGAAGTATCCGCCGACGGTTGGTGGGCTCCATGCGAGACGCGGCCACCGGGTCGGTCTCAGCCAGTCGGCGGTGCAAGGCGACGGTGTCGGGTTCCTCCTCCAAGGCCGCAGCGACTTCGGGAAAACGTCCGGGGATGTCCAGGTCATCGATTACCGCCCGGTGGTACAGCCCAGTGCCCCCCACCAGCACCGCGACCCGACCCCGATCGGCTATGTCAGCCCGGGCCTGCCGGGCTGCATCTTGGAACATGGTCAGGGAGTAGTCCTCGGAGGGATCGGCCACGTCGATGAGGTGGTGGGGCACCTCGGCCCGCACCGCGGCAGAGGGCTTGTCGGTGCCGATGTCCATCTCCCGGTACACCTGCATGGAGTCCACGGAGATGATCTCGGACCGGCCTAAGCGACGGGCAATGGCCAGCGACACCGCCGACTTTCCGGTTGCGGTGACCCCCACGATGGCCAGCGCACTCGAAGCGTCAACAGGCGGGGAAGACGACAAGCTGCTCAGAGCGCGGCCACCGGAATGCGGGTACGCCACCGCGGCGGCGCCGTCACCTCGGCCAGCTCTCCCCGCAAGTGATGGGCGCCGGACGCCGTCACGTCCACCGTGGCGAATGTGCCCGGCTTCAGCTTCTGAGGTGAGGGGAAGTGGACCAGGCGGTTCTGGCGAGTCCGGCCGGTGAGCACACCGGGATCCTTCTTGGACGGTCCTTCCACCACGACCTCTTCGCGATGTCCGACCCGGGCCTGGTTGCCCCGGCGGCTGGAGCGATCCACCACGGCCCGAAGCCGCTCGAAGCGATCCCGCACTTCGTCGGGGTCGCAGTACTGCTCGGCCATCTCGGCGGCCTCGGTCCCCGTCCGGGGCGAGAACACGAAGGTGAACGCCGAGTCGTACTCGGCCTCGGCGGCCACCAGCAGCGTCTGCTCGAAGTCGTCCTCGGTCTCACCGGGAAAGCCCACGATGATGTCGGTGGACACCGCCAAGTCGTCCACCGCGGCCCGGGCTGCCCGCAACCGCTCCAGATACCGCTCTGCCGTGTAGCCCCGGTGCATGGCGGCCAGCACCCGGTCGCTGCCCGATTGCAGAGGCAAGTGCAGATGCTCGCAGACGGCGGGAACCTCGGCCATGGCCTCGATGGTCTCAGGCCGCAGGTCTTTGGGATGGGGGCTGGTGAACCGGATCCTCTCGATTCCGTCCACGGCGCCGACCGAGCGGAGCAGGTCGGCGAACAGCGGGCGAAGCGACACCCGCTCACCGGCCTGGCGGCGGCGGCGCTGAAGATCGCGGCCGTAGGAGTTGACGTTCTGGCCCAACAGGGTGATCTCGGTGACCCCGTTGGCCACCAGATCGACGGCTTCGGACACCAGCAGTTCCATCGGGCGGCTGATCTCGGCCCCCCGCACGGAGGGCACGATGCAGAAGGCACACGAGTTGTCGCAGCCCATCTGAATGGTCATCCACGCCGCATAGGGGGCGTCGCGGCGCACCGGCAGAGCGGAGGGGAAGCTGTCGCGGTCGTCCTCGACCGCCTCCTCCAGGATCTCGATGAGCGGCCCGTCGGCCGAGGCCCCGATCAGCTCCGCGGCCCGGTGGACGTTGTGGGTGCCGAACACCACGTCCACATGGCTGGCCCGCTCCTGGATCAGCTCCCGGTCTTTTTGGGCCAGGCAACCGGCCACGGCGATCTGCATGTCGGGGCGGGCCTGCTTGAGCCGTTTGAGATGGCCGAGCTGGCCGTAGAGCTTGTTGTCGGCGTTCTCCCGGATGCAGCAGGTGTTGAGCACGATGACGTCGGCCGACTCCATTGCGTCGGCCGACGTCATCCCATCGTCTTCCAGCAGCCCGGCGATTCGCTCGGTGTCGTGCTCGTTCATCTGGCACCCATAGGTGCGGATGAAATAGCTGCGACTCACCCCGCCAGGCTACCTGTCGGCTGCCCCAAGCCTCCTAGCCGGTTTGGACGGCTGGTTCCTCGGTTGCAGCGGCTTCTTCCTCCACCGGGGGATTCACCGCCTTCCACACCCGCTCGGTGATCTCCACCATGATCTCGGGGTGCTCGCCCAGGAACGTCTTGGCCTTGTCCCGGCCCTGGCCGAGATGCTCGCCCTCGTAGGTGAACCAGGCCCCCGACTTGTCGATGATGTCCAGGTCCACGCCCACGTCCAACAGCGAGCCCTCCCGGCTGATGCCCTTGGAGTACATGATGTCGAACTCGGCTTGCCGGAATGGCGGGGCCACCTTGTTCTTGACCACCTTCACCCGGGTGCGGTTGCCCACCACATCCACGCCCTGCTTGAGGGACTCGATGCGGCGGATGTCGAGGCGGACCGACGAGTAGAACTTCAGCGCCCGGCCACCAGGGGTGGTCTCGGGAGACCCGAACATCACGCCGATCTTCTCCCGCAGCTGGTTGATGAAGATGCACACCGTCTTGGACTTGTTCAAGTTGGCGGTGAGCTTGCGCAGCGCCTGCGACATCAGGCGGGCTTGCAAACCCACATGGGTGTCGCCCATGTCGCCTTCGATCTCCGCCCGAGGGGTGAGGGCGGCCACCGAGTCGATGACGATCACGTCGAGCGCGCTCGACCGGATCAACATGTCGGCGATCTCCAGGGCCTGCTCGCCGGTGTCGGGCTGCGAGATCAGCAGCTCGTCGACATCGACGCCAATGGCCTTGGCGTAGATCGGGTCGAGGGCGTGCTCGGCGTCGACGAAGGCGCAGATGCCCCCGTTGCGCTGGGCCTCGGCCACTGCGTGCAGGGCCAAGGTGGTCTTGCCCGAGGACTCCGGGCCGTAGATCTCCACCACCCGGCCCCGGGGGAGCCCCCCGACGCCCAGCGCCAGATCGAGGGCCAGCGCCCCGGTGGGGATGGTCTCGATGGCCATGGTGCCCTTCTCACCCATCTTCATGACGGCGCCTTGGCCGAATTGCTTCTCGATCTGGCCCAGGGCCATCTCTAGTGCCTTGTCTCGCTCCACATCTCCTCCTTCAGGTTGTGGGTCTCGCGGCTGCGAGTTATCGGGGGAACGTCGAGGCACACTCTAAAGACGACCAGTGACAGTTTGTCCCCAAACAATGACATGAGCGTAGTTACAGAGCCGAAATTAGACAAGCACCCTGCGGTCGGCCTGCCTCCTTCCCGGTCGAATCCGATACGGTGAGACCCATGCCAGAGCAAACCTTCAGTGATGAGGAACTGCGCCAGCGCCTCACCCCCGAGCAGTACCACATCACCCAGCAGGCCGGCACCGAGCGGGCCTTCACCGGCGAGTACTGGGACTGCAAAGACGAGGGGATGTACCGCTGCCGGGTGTGCGACGAGCCGCTGTTCTCCTCGGAGACCAAATACGACTCGGGCACCGGCTGGCCGTCGTTCTACGAGGAGATGGCCGACGGCAAGGTAGACCGCCACACCGACGCCAGCCTCGGCATGGTCCGCACCGAGGCGGTGTGCGCATCCTGCGGCGCCCACCTGGGCCACATCTTCCCCGACGGCCCCCACCCCACCGGCGAGCGATACTGCATGAACTCGGCGTCGCTCCGCCTTGATCGCGACAACGAGGAGAACTGACATGGGCAGACTGGACGGCAAAGTGGCCATCGTGAGCGGCGGCGCCCGAGGCCAGGGCGAGGCCGAGGTGCGGCTGTTTGCCGCCGAGGGGGCCAAGGTGGTGTTCGGCGACGTGCTCCACGACTTGGGCGAAGCAGTGGCCGCCGACGTGGGCCCCGACGTCCACTACATCCCATTGGACGTGACCGACCCGGGGGCGTGGCAAAAAGCAGTGGACGAGACCGTCAGCCGCTACGGCCCGCCCAACGTGTTGGTGAACAACGCCGGGATCCTCATGTTCGGCGTGTCCCTCATGGACATGCCACTTGACGACTACATGAAGGTGATCAACGTCAACCAGGTGGGGGTGTTCCTGGGCATGAAGCACACCGTCCCGGCCATGATCGAGGCCGGCGGCGGGTCGATCGTGAACATCAGCTCCACCAACGGCATCGCCGGCTACAGCGGCACGGTGGCCTATACCGCCTCCAAGTTCGCCGTGCGGGGCATGACCAAAGACGCGGCACTCGAGCTAGGCAAACACGGCATCCGGGTCAACTCCATCCACCCCGGTGGCGTGGAGACACCCATGACCGCTCGGGACACCTTGGGCGACGCCATCACCGAAGAGGACCAAGCCGCCGCCTACGCCATGCTCCCGCTGGGCCGCCCCGCCCAGCCCATCGAGATCGCCCGCCTCGCCCTCTACCTGACCTCCGACGAGTCCTCCTACAGCACCGGCGCCGAGTTCATCGCCGACGGCGGCATGCTCGCCGGCGTCGTCAACCCCGAGGTCTAGCTCCGATTTCAGGGCTTGCGCCTGCCCCATCTTTCTGCCGCACCAAGTGGTTGTGACTCGGGCCTTTGGCCAAATTTCAAAATTTTCCGCAGAAACAAAATATTCCGCAAGATCAAAATATTCCGCAAGCTGGCCTGAGCCGTTAGAATTCGATCACCGCTATCGAGGGAGCCGCCGCCGTGCGACCTTCTAACCCGTTTTCGCCGTCGTTTGGGATCAGCCCGCCGGTTTTGGCCGGTCGGCGCGACATACTCGACAGTTTCGAAACGGTGTTCGACAGCATCCGCAGCCCCAGCCATGCCACGTTGCTGTGGGGCCTGCGGGGCACCGGCAAGACGGTGCTGCTGAACGCTGTGGAGGATCGTGCGAAGGCCCAGGGCTGGCTCACCATTCCCGCTGTCGCCGCGAAGAGCTCCGGGCTGGTAGACCAGATCGCGGCCAAGGCCCGCCGCCAGTTGCAAGTGCTGCGGGCCGAGCACCACCCCGCGCCGCGGCGGGCGATCACTGGCGTATCGGTCATGGGAGTAGGCGTTCAAGCCGAGTCGCCGCAGCCCACTGGCGATTTGGGCGACCCGCCCGACCTGGAGTTGGCGCTGGCCGATCTGGGCGACTTCCTCGCCGAGCGGGGCACCGGCCTGCTCGTGACCATCGACGAACTGCACGTGAGCGCCCTCACCGAGATCAGGGAGTTCGGCAACGTCTTCCAGCTGGTGTCGCGCCGAGCGGCGCGGCCCATTGCATTCGTCGGGGCCGCCCTTCCCGAGCTCGAACACCGCCTCCTCTCAGGCGACGCCAGCACCTTTCTGCAACGATGCCGACGACACGAGGTCGCCAACCTTCGCCCCTCAGAGGCCGCCACCGCGCTGCGCCAGCCCATCGAGGCCGCCGGAGGGCGCATTCACGACGACGCCCTAGCCGCCGCGGTGGACGCCTCCCGAGGCCAGCCCTACCTGGTGCAGCTCATCGGCGCCTTCGCCTGGGACGATGCCGACGACCCGACCAGCGCCATCACCGCCCAAGACGTAGACCGTGCCGAGACCGAAGCATCTCACCACTTTGGCCAGCATGTATACGGCCCCGTATGGCACACCCTGTCAGACCTGGACAAGAAGTTCCTCGTTGCCATGCTCGCCGACCACCCAACCAGCGCACTGGCCGATATCGGCCGCCGATGGGGCCACAACCCCCGCAGCCTCAGCACCTACCGCAACCGCCTCCTCTCCCACGGCCTCATCACCAGCCTCGGCCGCGGCCGAGTCGCCTTCGCCGACACCGCGGCGCGCGACTACATAGCCCAACGCGCCAAAGCCGAAGCCATCGGCGACTACTGACAACCGCCTCGACGACGCCCTTGAGCAGGCCCGAGACCTGCTGGGAGGAGCCACCATCAAAGACACAGTGAACACCGCGCTGCGGGAATTCTCCGACCGCGACACCCGAATCCGCCTCTTCGCCCACATCCAGCAACTGGCCGCCGAAGATCTGGGCGACCCCGACATCATGAAGAAATCGCGGCGAGAACAGGCCCAAGGGTGACCCCCACCCAGCGCGCGCCCCTCTTTTTGGCCGACAAAAGCGCACTGGCCCGCAGCCACCACCAATCGGTAGCCCAGCGCCTCGCACCCCTTTTCCCCTCTGCGCTGGTGGCAACCTGCCCGATCATCGACTTGGAGCTGCTGTTCAGCGTGCGCAATCACACTGACTTCGACACCATCGCCAAGACCACCGGCCAACCCACCCAATGGATCGCCCCCCGAGGCACCCTCTAACCCACAACTCGCCGACGGCGGCATGCCCGCCGACATCGTCAACCCCGAGGTCTGAACCCCAGGGCACAAGCGATAGGCCAATACAGCGGCAGTTGATGCGCCAACAAAGTGGCGTATCAACTGCCGGCTAGAACCCTCATACGGAGGTTGTTGAGGACCGAGACGGTGGTGAATTGGCGGGTGCGCTCGCGGTCGAACGGGAACTTGACTCGGGTGGCCTCTACTTCGCCAGCCACGAGGGTGGCCATCCAGACGGTGCCGGGGTCTTCGCCGTCGAGGGGGTCGGGGCCGGCCACGCCGGTGACGGCGATGGCGCAATCGGCGCCAAGCAGCTTGGCCGCGCCCCGGGCCATGGCAGTGACGGCCTCCTCGCTCACCACGGGGCCTTCGGGCACATCAAGCAGGTCGAACTTCACGTCGCTGGCGTAGGACACCAGGCCGCCCCGGAACACGTCGCTGGCACCGGGGACGGCGGTGAGGCGGGAGCCGATCAGCCCGCCGGTTAGCGATTCGGCCAGCGCCAAGGTCCATCCCCGCTGCCGCAGGGCGTCGAGCACGGCCGACTCCATGGTCTCGTCGTCGACGCCGAACACGATGTCGCCGATGATGCCCCGTACGATCTGCTCTTCGTTGGCCAGCATCTCGTCCACCTCGGCCTCGCTGGGGGCTTTGGCGGTGAGGCGCACCTTGAGGCCCTCCATGCCGGAGGCCAGAAAGGCGATGGTGCATCCGCCCACCTCGTCGAGCCGCTCGATCTCTTCGTGCAGCTTCTCGGCCAGGCCCGACTCGGAATCACCCCAGGTGCGCAGCGTGCGGCTCTTGATCACGGCGGTGATCCCGGCCCGGCGCTTGAGGTCGGGCAGCACGCACTCCCCCACCATCTGCTGCATCTCCCAGGGCACGCCGGGCACGGCGTAAACCACCTTGTCGCCCGAGGAGATCATGAAGCCTGGTGCGGTGCCGGGCATCACCGGCAGCACCTCGGCACCGTCGGGCACGTCGGCCTGGCGCAGGTTGTTCTCGGGCATGGGCCGGCCCCGACCCCCGAAGACGGTCGAGATGCGATCCACCAAGTCGTCGCGGCGCACCAACTCCACCCCGAAGGCGGCGGCGATCACGTCGCGGGTGATGTCGTCTTGGGTCGGTCCCAAGCCGCCGCACATGATGACTGAATCGCTGCGTTCCAGGGCTTGGGCCAAAACGGCCCGCATCCGCTCGAAGTTGTCGCCCACCTTCACCTGGTGGTGCGAATCGATGCCGGCCATGGCTAGCTGCTCGCCGATCCACGATGAGTTGGTGTCGACAATCTGGCCGAGCAACAGCTCGGTTCCTACGGCGATGACCTCACAGTTCACGCCCGGAGGCTATACCGCCAACCGCGGGCTACCCGTGGTCGCCAGCGGCTATGGCTCCGAGAACCGCTACCCGTGGTCGCCGGCGGCGATGGCTCCGGCTCGTCCGTCGGCCCAGTACCGCCAGCCGGTGTAGACGGTTATGGCCACCGCCAGCCAGATGGCCAGCGAAACCGCCCAGTCGGTGTGCTCCAGCGGAGGCAGGGCGGCCACGGTAAGCGCCCCTCCCTGCATAAGCGTCTTGAGCTTGGCGGATTGGCGGGCCGGAAGGGAGAGCCCGTCTCGAGCCCACCGGGTCCGGGCTGCGCTCACCAGCAGCTCCCGCACGGTGATGATCAGAACCGGCACCCAGAACAGCCGGTCCACGGCCACAAAGCACCACGCAGTCCCCAGGATCATCACCTTGTCGGCCAGCGGATCCAAGAAGGCGCCCCAGCGGCTGACGCTGTCGGAAGACCGGGCGAGCTTGCCGTCGTAGTAGTCGCTGGCCCCCAGCACCCAGCCCACCGCGACGGCGGCCCAGGAGGTGCCCCCAGTGTCGGACGCGGCCAGAACGAGCACGAACAGCAGGGGCGACACCACGATGCGCCCCAGCGTGATGAGGTTGGCCGTCAGCCGCAGATCGGCCCAGGAATAGGCCTCCACCGAGCTCACGGCGACACCGCCTCGGCCATCAAGTCGGGTCCCAGGGCATCGGTCACCCGCACGGTGTGGAACTGGCCGACGGCCAATTGCTCGGGCACGGTGATGACGCCGTCGATCTCGGGCGCTTCTCGATAGCTGCGGGCAAGGCCGGGGGCGTCCACCAGAACTTCGACCTCGCGGCCGATGAGTTGGTCACGCTTGGCCGCCGTGATCTCGTCTTGGACCTCGGCCAGCTCCCGGCGGCGCTCGGCGGCCAGCTCGCCGGGAACCTGCCCGTCGAGGGTGGTGGCGTGGGTGCCCGCCTCCGCCGAGTAGGTGAAGAACCCGCACCAGTCGAGACCCACCTCGGCCACGAAATCGAGCAGGGCGTCGTGGTCGGCCTCCGTCTCCCCGGGATAGCCCACGATGAAGTTCGACCGGAAGACCGCCTCGGGCACCCGATGGCGGATGTCGGCGATGCGGGCCGCGAAGCGGTCGCCGTCGCCCCACCGGCGCATCCGGGCCAGCAGCGGCCGAGAGACATGCTGCAAAGACAGGTCGAAGTAGGGCACCCCGGAGGTGCAGATGGCATCGACCAGCGGATCGGTGAGGTCGGACGGGTACAGGTACAGCAGGCGCACCCATTCGACCCGCTCGCGAAGCGACTCCACCAGTGGGATGATGCCCCGCTCTCCCTGGCCCTGGTCGCGCCCGTAGGAGGCCAAGTCCTGAGCCACCAGCACTGCCTCTCGCACCCCAAGCGCCTCCACTTCGCCCACAATGGCCTCGGCCGACCGAGACCGCTGCGGCCCCCGGAAGCTGGGAATGGCGCAGTACCCGCAGCGCCGGTCGCAGCCCTCGGCGATCTTCACGTAGGCCCAGGGTGCTTCGGCCGGCGGTCGGGGCAGGTTCAGCAAGTCGAACTCGGGAAGCTCCACCGGCGGCAAGGCACCAGCCGGCTTCGCCCCGATGCTGACGGGCACGCCGAACCCGGCAACCCGATCGGCCTCGGGCAGGGCCTCGGCCAACTCGCCGCCGTAGCGCTCCGCCATGCACCCGGTGATCACCAGTTCGGCATCGGCGGCCGCCGAGCGCAACGCCAGCACCGTGTCCACCGATTCCTGGCGGGCCTCCTCGATGAAGGCGCAGGTGTTCACCACCACCAGATCGGCATCTTCGGGCGCGCTGGCGGCGGCCATCCCATCTCCAACCAGCAAACCCGTGATCTTGTCGGAGTCCACCTGGTTCTTGGGACACCCCAGCGTCTCAACCCAAAAACGGCGCACCGTAACGAGACTAGGCGGCATCGAGCCCAGAGCCACCAGCCTCGGCACCGGGCTGGGCAACCGCAACCCCCGGGGCCGCGTGTGTCGGGTCTTCTTGGTGGTCGGACACCAGGAACGGCAGCGAAACCAGGTACACGGCCAGCAACAGGGCACCCTCCCACCACCGTTTCAATCCGCCCCCCGAGAACATCAACAGCCACGCCCCCACCGAGATGCCCATCATGATCCACACCGCCAACCCGGTGAGGTTGGGGTCAACCAGCGGTCCGGGGCCGAGCAGCGCCACCAGGGCCCCCACGAGCAGGCTGTTGAACGTGTTGGAGCCCAAGATGTTGCCGACGAGGAGATCGGCCTCGCCCCGACGGGCGGCCTGCACACCGGTGATCAGCTCGGGCAAGGACGTGCCGAAAGCCACCAGGGACAGCCCCACGAATCCTGTGCCCAAACCGGCCTCATGGGCGATGTCCTTGGCGCCCTCCACCGCAAGCTGGGCACCGACCACGGTGGCGACCAGCCCTCCCACAGTGCGGCCCAACTCAAGCCGCTGGCTGATGGGCTTGTCGCCGTCTGGCAGCGCGAAGGCGCTGCTGTCATGGGCGGGACGCCTCAGGATGCCGACCATGGCCAGGACAAAGGCCGCAATCAGTACGACGCCCTCCCAGCGCTGGAATCCGTCTTGGACCAGCACCCAGAACAAGAGCGCCGCGGCCACCGAGATCAAGCCCTCCCGCCACAGCGTGCCTTTGGCCACCCGGATGTAGCGACCGCCGACCGACAACACAGCCACCAGAGCAGAGAAGCCCAGCACCAAGCTCAGATTGGCCACGTTGGAGCCAACCACATTGCCGACCCCGAGATCCGAGTCGCCCTCTGCCGCGGCCAATCCCGAAATCAGCATCTCGGGGGCACTGGTGCCGAAGCCGATGACCAGAGCCCCGATCACGATTGGCGAGATGCCACGGGCAGTGGCCAGCCGGGAGGCCCCGATCACCAACTGGTCGGCGCCGAACGCCAGCACAATGAGGCCCGCCACCAGGAGGACCACTGCCAATGCCACGAGACGAGATTACCGATGATCTTGGGGCTGGAATCAGGGAAGCTCGTCGGGGGTCATCAGCACCTCTCGGGCCTTCGAACCCTCAGAGGGACCGACCACCCCTCGTTGCTCCAGCAGATCCATCAGCCGGCCGGCTCGGGCGAACCCCACCCGCAGCTTGCGCTGGAGCATCGACGTGGAGCCGAGTTGGCTGTCCACCACCAATCGCATGGCCTGGGCCAACAGCTCGTCTTCATCGTCGCCTCCCCCCGCGGCGGCCGTCGATGGGGCGGGCGCCAGCGGGTCATCGTCGCCGTCTCCACCATCGGAGGTCACCGACGAGCTGCTTATGGGCTTCATCGCCGCGGCCTGCCGCCGCCAGGCAGCCACCACGTTGCGGACCTCTGCCTCCGTCACCCAGGCACCCTGGATGCGCTGGGGGGAGGTTGAGGTGGGACTGAGCAGCAGCATGTCGCCCCGGCCCACCAGGCGCTCAGCGCCCTGCTGGTCAAGGATCACCCGGCTGTCGGTCTGGCTCGACACGGCAAAGGCCAGCCGGGCCGGGATGTTGGCCTTGATGACCCCGGTAATCACGTTGATGGACGGCCGCTGGGTGGCCACCACCAGGTGAATGCCCACCGCCCGGGCCTTCTGGGCGATGCGGCAAATGGAGTCCTCCACATCGCGCGGGGCCACCATCATCAGATCGGCCAGCTCGTCCACCACCACCAAGATGAGCGGCAACCTCTCTTTGGACTCGGAATCCTCCACGCCCAGCTTGCGGTCTTCCTCGAACGCGCCCTGGTCATAAGCCTCGTTGTAGCCGTCGATGTCGCGGACGCCCACTGAGGCCAGAATCTCGTAGCGGCGGTCCATCTCCCGGCAGGCCCAGGCCAGGGCGTTGGCCGCCTTCTTGGGGTCGGTCACCGGCTGGGTGAGCAGGTGGGGCACATGCTCGTACTGGGCCATCTCCACCATCTTGGGATCGACCAGGATCATGCGCACCTGATCGGGGGTGGAGCGCATGAGCACAGAGGTGATCATGGAGTTGATGCACGAGGACTTGCCCGCCCCGGTGGCCCCGGCAATGAGAATGTGGGGCATTCGGGACAGGTCCATCATCACCGGCTTGGCGTTGATGTCCCGGCCGATGGCCACTTCGAGGGGATGGGTGGCGTCGCGCGCCTCGGCCGACGCCAGAATCCCGCCCAGCGACACCACTTGGCGGTCGCGGTTGGGCACCTCAACGCCGATGGCCTGGCGCCCCGGAATCGGAGCCAGGATGCGAACATCGGGCGAGGCCATGGCATAGGCAATGTCCTTGCTCAAGCTGGTGACTCGGCTGACCTTGACGCCGGGGGCCAGCTCCAGTTCGTAGCGGGTCACGGTAGGACCGATCACCATCCCGACCAGCTTGGTCTCCACATCATGGGCCGCCAAGGCCTGCTCCAAGGCTGCACCCATCCGGGCGGCTTCCTCCTCGTTGCCCTTCTTGGGATCGGACCCGCTCAGCAGCTTGAGCGACGGGAGCTTCCACTTCGACGACTTCAGGGTTTTCGGCGCTTTGCCGCTCACGATGGGCGGTGCCTGCCATTCCGGCTCCGAACCAGATGAGGACGGGGTAGGTTCGGGCTCAGGGCTCCGCCGGCGCTGGCTCGGAGAGCGTGGAGGGTATGACCACTACCTCGGAATCGGGCCCCTCGGGTTCGGCCGCACCTGCCTCCGGCTCAGCCTCCCGGTGGTCGTCGGGAGGCGTTTCACCTGGTGCGGGGGCCGGAGCAGTACCGGTGATCAGATGGAGAGCTCGGACCAGGCCGGCCTTGAACTTGGCGCCGTCCACTCGGCGGGCCCAGGCCCGCAGCGACACCCGGGTGAGCACCACCGATCCCAATAGGCCAAACGCACTTGCCACCAAGCTCGCTCCCCACACTCCCATGACCGCGGCCAGCGTGCCCCCGAACGCCAATCCCAGCGCACCGCCCGCGCCCATCAGCCCGTCCAGATCCTCGATTCCCGGCCGCTCGATGGCGATGTGCAGCAGTCCGGTGGCCGAGAGGAGCGTCAATGCAGTGCCGAGGCCGAGGCGAACGGCCAGCACCAGGTCGGCCCGGGCCGGACCGGCATAGGGGTTCTTGTCGAAGTCTCCGGGGGCGGCCTGCAATCTCTCTTCGTCAGGCACCTCGTCTTCGGGACGGGGGCCCCGCAGCAGCACGATTCCGATGGCGACCAGCACGACGGGGACCGCGGCCCTCGCGGTGCCCACCAGCGCGCCGAGCACAATGCGCAGCCCCGAGCCGAAAGGACCAGCCACATCGGCCCAAAGGGCGCAGGCTGACACCAGGCCGGCGAGGATGAACCCAACGGCGATGATGTCAGCGCGGTGTCTGGCCCAGACCGCGGCCGATGCCTGCTTCAGTCGGCTATCCGACGGAGCACCGGCTTTGGTTTTGGACTTTGCGCTGGGCTTGGCAGGGGGTTTGCGAGCGGTTTTCGTAGCCACAACAACAACAAACGTACCATTGACAACACCTACAACCAACGGTTTGCGCCGAAAGAGCAGTCGAGGGCGGTAGTCAGACCTCGATGACGATGGGCACGATCATCGGACGCCGGCCAGTGCTCTGGTTGACGAACTGGCCCGCCGCCCGCCGCACCAGCCGCTCTAATCCTTCCTCTTTTCCTGATGCCAGATATTCCTCCACCACGGCCGCAACCTCTTCGGCCCCGGCCTGCTCCAGATCCCGGACTCTTTCGACCCCAACCCAGCCCTTGCTCTCAAAGCGGGGACGAGCCAGCAAACGACCCGTGTCGCGGCTCATCACTACCACCACGTTGACCACTCCCTGGCCTCCGAGAATGGACCGCTCGCCAAACAGCTCCCGGCCGTTCTCAATCAACCGCCCGTTCACATAGAAGTAGTCCCCGGAGGTAACCTGGCCCCGGTTGACCAGACCGCGGTCGCTCAGCTCCACCTGCTCGCCGTCGCGGGCCAGCACCACCCGATCCAATGGCATTCCCATCCGCACTGCCAGATCAGCGTGGGCCGCGAGGTGGCGGACCTCACCGTGAACCGGCACGAAGAACTCGGGATCAGCCACCGTGTGCAGGGTGCGCAGCTCGTCCTGCTTTCCGTGGCCGGTGGTGTGTACATCCAGCTGGCCACTGTGGACCACCTTGGCCCCCCGGCACACCAGGTTGTTGATCATGCGGGCAACTCGGGCCTCGTTGCCGGGAATGGGACTGGAGCTCAGCACCACGGTGTCCTCAGAGCCGACGTCGATCCAGCGGCTGTCGCCGGTGGCCGCCATCGCCAGCGCCGAGCGCGTCTCCCCCTGGGAGCCGGTGGACACGATGCACACTTGCCCGGGGGGATAGTTCGCTGATTCGGCCACATCGATCACCGCGTGATCAGGCAGTCGGAGCAAGCCCAGCTCACGGGCCAGGGCGAAGTTGCGCTTCATGGACAGCCCCAACGTGGCCACCTTGCGCCCCGACTCAACCGCGGCGTCCGCCACCTGCTGGACCCGGTGGACATGGCTGGAGAACGCGGCCACCACCAGCCGCCGGTCGGGATGGGCGGCGAACACCCCCCTCAGCACCTCCCCGACCTCGGTCTCCGACCGGGAGCTGCCGGGTATCTCCGAGTTGGTGGAATCGCACAGCAGTACCCGGACCCCCTCATCGCAGGCGATTGATCCGATCCGGGCGAGATCGGTACGCCGCCCGTCTACCGGGTTCAAGTCGAGCTTGAAGTCACTGGAGTGGAGGATCACCCCTTGCGGGGTGCGGATGGCCGAGATCAGCCCCGAGGGAACCGAGTGGGTGACGGGGATGAACTCGCATTCGAACGATCCGATGCGAATGCGGTCGTGGTCGCCGATGGGGTTGAGGGTCGTGCGGTCGCTCAGCCCCCGCTCTTCGAGGCGGTTGCGGATCAGCCCCAGGGTGAATGGCGACGCGTACACCGGAAACGACAGCCACTCCAGCGCCCAGGGCAGCGCTCCGATGTGGTCCTCATGGCCGTGGGTGCAGATGCAGCCCACGATGCGATCGGCCCGGTCGCGCAGGTACTCCAGGTCGGGTAGCACGAAGTCGGCGCCGGGCATGTCCTCATCGGGGAACAACACCCCGCAGTCCAAAAGGAGCACATCGCCGCCGCATTCGATGGCCGCGCAGTTCCTTCCGATGTCGCCCAACCCACCCAGAAAGGTGATCTGGACGGATTCAGCCATCGGCGGTAATCCTCAATGCGACCGCAGGATCAGCCATCGGCGCCGAGTCTCGTGGCGGCCAGCACTTCGGCCGCGGCCTCCGCCAAGCCGTTGGGCTCGACGTCCATCGGCGGGCGGCAACGGCCCACCGGCAGCCCGATGAGGCGCATCATGGCCTTGGCCGGGATGGGATTGGGGGCGGCCAGGCCGGTCTCATAGTCGTACGACGGAATGAGGCTGGCATTGATCTGCCGGGCCGCGGCCACATCGCCCTTTTCGAAGGCCGCGATCATCTCGGCGTGCTCGGCGCCGCTCCAGTGGGCGGCCACGCTGATGAAGCCCACCGCGCCCACCGCCAAAAGGGCGAGGTTGAGGCTGTCGTCGCCGCTGTACACCTCGAAGTCATCGGGGGCTTGGGCGATGAGCGCCGCCGTCTCCGCCGGATCGCCCGCGGCGTCTTTGAGGCCGACGATGTTGTCCACCCCGTGGGCCAGCTCCAGCAGGGTGGCGGTGTCCACCTTGCGCCCGGTGCGGACGGGGATGTCGTAGATCACCATCGGCAGGTGGGTGGCCGCGGCCACGGTGCGGAAGTGCCGGCTCAAACCGGCCTGCGACGGGCGGTTGTAGTACGGGGCCACCAGCAGGATCCCATCGGCCCCCACCTCGGTGGACCGCTCGGTGAGCTCGACGGCCGCGGCGGTGTCGTTGCTGCCCGCGCCGGCCACCACCGGCACGTCCACTGCCGCTGCCACCGCGCCGATGAGCGCGATCTGCTCATCGTGGGTGAGCGTGGGCGCCTCGCCGGTGGTGCCCGCCACCACCAGCCCGTCGTTCCCGTTGTCCACCAACCACCGGGCCAACTCGGCGGCCCCGTCCAGGTCGAGCGAGCCGTCGTCGCCAAAGGGCGTGACCATGGCGGTGAGCACCTTGCCGAATCGAGCCATGAGTTCTCCTTAGGCGTTAGCGGATTGGGCGGCCTCTTCGGTTGCCCGGTCGATCCCCAGGGTCACCAGGAGATCCTCGTGCAACTCGAACCACACCTCATGGTAGGAATCCAACGAGGGCTTCGTAAACCAGTTAATTTCACCGCTCATCACCTGCTCCAACGCGAAGTCCAGCCGCGGTCCATAGTGCCCGAAGCGGTCAAGGGCACCTGTCAGTTCGGCAATGATCGGCTGAACCCGCCGGTTGATGTCGGCCAGGCGGGCGATGACCGCGGCGTCGTAGTCGGGATCGGTGTGGTCGTTCAGCGTCTGGTCTTGCTTGACCTGGAAATTGGTACACGCCTGCTTCAACTCGGGGTCCAGCTCCCGAAACGACTCGTACAGTCCCTGAATCGGCGAGCGCAAGCCCGATTCCTCGATCTCCGCAGCCACCAAGCGCTCGGCCTCGACCCGGCCCTCCCCCAGCAGCATCCAACCCCGGGCCCGATTGCCGTCTCGATAGCGCACCCACCCCCGCTCGCCCAATTGGTCGAGGACAGCGGCTACCTGTTCCGATGGCAGGCCGGCTGCCCTCGCCAGAGCGTCATCCTCGGCCATGCCCTTGGTTCGCAGGGCGTGCAGCACACGCCGCAGATGATGAGACGGGGGAGCCACTTGATCAGCCTACTTCCGCGGTTGGATCCCGGTCTCCGGGGCGGCCCAGTCGGCGCAGGATCAGCGGGTAGCCGACGGCGGCGATGCTGGCGAAGATGAACCATTGTACGGCATAGGCCAGGTGGGAGCCTTCGCTGAGGTCGGGGGGCGCCACGGGGACGGGCAGGTCGCCGGAGGGTGGGGTCTGGGCTTCGAGCTGGATGTAGACCGGGAGCAGGGGTCCGTCGATCTGAAGGGCCAAACGGGCCAGGTCGGGGCGGGCCATCTCGGTCAGCACGCCTTCAGCGGGGTCGGCTTGCAGGAGGCGGGTGGCGGTGACGGTGGCCCGGGCCAATCCCACCACGGCCACCGGCTCGTCGGGCGCCGGGAAGTCAGCCCGCGATTCGCCGAGCCCGGTGGCGTGGGGAATCCAACCCCGGTTGACGGCCACCACCGCGCCATCGGCTAACCGCAGCGGGGTGAGCACCCAGTATCCAGCCGAACCCTGGTGGGTGCGGTTGCGGATGAGCACCTGTTCATCAGGCTGGTAGACGCCCGCGGCCCGGACCCGGCGGAACACGATCTCTCTGCCCCGGTCGTAGCCGTCGTCGATGCCCACCAAATCCTGCACCTCGACAACGGGCAGCTCGCTTTGGCCGGTGATGGCGGCGTTGCGGTCCCGCCGCTCCGACAAACGGTGGAGCTGCCAAAAGCCGGCGGTGATCATGGCGACCACGGCCACCACCACGGCCCCGTGCAACAGCAGCCGCCGAATGGACACTCCTCGCCCTCCAGCGCCCATCAGCGAACGCCCCATGACACGACGAGACCGCGGGACTAGATGTCCAGCAGGGCGTCGAGGCCGACGATGAGCCCGGAGCGGTCGGGCGCCGCCTTCACCGCGGCCAATACACCGGGCATGAACGAGGATCGGTCGGTGGAGTCTTGGCGGATGGTGAGGGTCTGGCCTTGGGCGCCCAGGATCACCTCGTGGTGGGCCACCATCCCTCTCATGCGCACGGCATGAACCCGGATGCCCGCCGGTCCCTCCGCCCCCCGGACCCCCGAGAGCATCTCGTGCTCGGTGGGATCGGGGGCCCAGTCGCCCGAGGCCGCGGCCATCTTCTCCACCGTGAGCCGGGCGGTGCCCGACGGGGCGTCGATCTTGGCATCGTGGTGCAGTTCGATCACTTCGGCGGTGTCGAAGTGGGGTGCGGCCAACTCGGCGAACCGCATCATCAGCACGGCGCTGATGGCGAAGTTCGGGGCGATGATGCACACCCGCTCCGCAGCAGCGAACGCGGCCTGAAAACGCTCCAGGTCGCTGTCGGTGAACCCGGTGGTTCCCACCACGGCGTGAATGCGCTGGTCGGCCAGCCAGATCAGGTTGTCTCGAGCCGCTTCGGCAATGGTGAAGTCCACCACGACATCGGCGCCGGCATCTGCCACTGCCTGGCGGTCAGCCACCGTGACCGCGCCGCCGGCGCTCACCCCCACCTGATTGGGATCGACTGCGGCCACCAAGTCCATGTCGGGGTCAGCCGCCACCGCTTCACAGACGGTGGCGCCCATTCTTCCCCCCGCGCCGAACACCCCTACTCGAAGCATGAACGAGACGATATCGGGCCAAGCGGCGCCGACTCGGCTTGGATTACGAGGCGGAGGAGCGGGTTAGCGGGGCGACCGATCCCGGTCGCGACCCCGGCCGCCGCCTCGGCGATGCGAACCCCCGCTCGGCCCGAGGTCGCCGAACTCGTGGCGGAGCTGCGCTTCGAAGTCGTCCTCAAATGAAGCCACTTGGGACGGGCCGTCCCAGTCCCGGCCCCCCCGACCATCGGAGCGACGGCTGTCCCGGCGGTCGCCGCGGTCCCGACGGTCATCCTGACGGCCCCGGCGGTCGTCGCGATCCCGGCCCCCCCGATCATCAGAGCGGCGGCTGTCCCGGCGGTCGTCGCGGTCCCGGCGGTCGTCGCGGTCCCGACGGTCGCCACGGCGGTCGTCGCGACCCCGGCGGTCATCCTGACGGCCCCGGCGGTCGTCGCGATCCCGGCCCCCCCGATCATCGGAGCGGCGACTGTCGCGGTCGTCGCTGCCGTCGTCGCCGGCCAACTTCAGGCTGATCTTGCCGTTTGGATCGATGTCCTCCACGACAACCTCGAGCTCATCGCCCAGAGCCACAACATCCTCAACCCGGTCCACACGACGGCCCCGGCCGAGCTTGGAAATATGGACCAAGCCATCGCGACCGGGAAGGATGTTCACAAACGCCCCGAAAGCGGTGATGTTCACCACCCTGCCGTTGTACACCTCGCCGACATCGGCGGTTGGCGGGTCCAAGATCAGGCGGATTTGGCGCTCAGCCTCCATCACGCAGTCCCGGTCAGGCGAAGAGATAGTGACGACGCCGGCGTCTTGGGCGTCATCCACATTCACCTCGGCACCGGTCTCCGACTGGATGGAGTTGATGACCTTGCCCTTGGGCCCGATCACCTCGCCGATCTTGTCCAGCGGGATCTCGAACTTGATGATCTTGGGGGCGGTGGGCCTAACGTCGTCCCGGGGAGAGTCAATGGCCCCGGCCATGACCTCCAAGATCGCCAAGCGGGCATCCCTGGCCTGGTTCAGCGCACCGGCCAGCACATCGGCGGGCAGCCCGTCGATCTTGGTGTCGAGCTGCAAGGCGGTCACGAAATCAGCGGTGCCCGCGACCTTGAAGTCCATGTCGCCGAAGGCGTCCTCGGCCCCCAAGATGTCGGTGAGCGTGGTGTATTGGCCCTCGTGGAAGACCAGTCCCATGGCGATGCCCGCCACCGGCGCCTTGATGGGCACGCCGGCGTCCATGAGCGACAACGTGGACGAGCACACCGAGCCCATAGAGGTGGAGCCATTGGACGAGAGCACCTCCGAAACCAGCCGCAGCGTGTACGGGAACTCATCCATGCTGGGCACCACCGGCACCAGAGCCTTCTCGGCCAACGCGCCGTGACCGATCTCCCGGCGCTTCGGACCTCGCATGAAGCCGGTCTCCCCGGTGGAGTAGGGCGGGAAGTTGTAATGGTGGATGTACCGCTTCTTGTCGATGGGATCGATCCCGTCGATCATCTGATCCATGCGGGCCGTTCCCAACGTGGTGATGTTCAGCACCTGGGTCTCGCCCCGCTCGAACAGCCCGGAGCCATGGGCGGTCTCCACCACCCCGACCTCTGATCCGAGCGGCCGGAGGTCGGCCGCTCCCCGACCGTCGATCCGGACCCCTTCGCTCACAATTCGGTTGCGAACGATGCCCTTGGTGAGCGAGCGGACTGCCGCTGAGATCTGCTTGTCTGCCCCTTCGACCTCGGCGAACCGGTCGGCCAGCGCGGCGGCGATCTCCTCTTTGGCCTGCGACTCGGCCTCTTGGCGCTCAGCCTTGTCGGCGATTGACATGGCCGCGGCCAACTTCTCAGAGCCAACCTCGGCGACCGCCGCTTCGATCTCGGGGGTGTAGTCCACCTGAAGGTCGTATTCCATGGGGGGCTTCACCCCGGAGGTGGCGATCAGCCGGCGCTGGAGGCCCACTGCCTCTTTGATCCACTCTTTGGACTTCTCCAAGCCCTCCGCCAGGGCTGCTTCGTCCACTTTCGGAGTGCCGTTGCTGTAGAGCTCCCAGCCTGCTTCGGTGCCGTTGGCCTCCACCATCATGATGGCCACATCGCCGTCGTCCAGAACCCGGCCGGCCACCACCATCTCGAACGTGGATTCGGCGCCCTCGGCGTAGGTGGGGTGGGGAATCCACTCACCCTCGGCGCTGTGGGCCACCCGCACCGCGCCGATCGGGCCGGCGAACGGGATGCCCGAGATGCTCAGCGCTGCCGATGCCCCATTGATGGCGATCACGTCGTAGGGGTTCTCCTGGTCGGCGCCCAACACGGTTCCGACAACGTGGATCTCATTGCGGAACCCGTCGGGAAACGAGGGCCGCAGGGGTCGATCGATCAGCCGGCACGTCAGGATGGCCGACTCGGGGGCCCGGCCTTCCCGCCGGAAGAACGAGCCGGGGATCTTGCCCGCGGCATACATCCGCTCCTCGATGTCGACGGTGAGGGGGAAGAAATCCGCGCCCTCACGAACACGTCGGGCCGCGGTTGCGGTCACCAGGATGGTGGTGTCGCCCATGCGGACCACAACGGCACCGTCGGCCTGTCCGGCCAGACGACCTGTCTCAAAGGACAGGGTTTTGCTTTCCGCGCCGCTCACAGCGGCTGAAACGGTGATGGCTTCCGCCATTTTTGCTCCTCTCCGGACCATAAGAGGTCCGAGCGGGCCGGAACGGAGCCAGTTCCCAGTTGGAGAGGCCCAGTACACCTAGGCCCCTTCAACTGGCAGCTGGCCTCTCTTGTGCCCGCTTGTCTATTTTCTATTGGTCGCCGAGGCGACGCCCGCTTCTCAGCGGCGAAGTCCGAGTTCAGCGATGATGCCGCGGTAGCGCTCCACATCGTTGTCCTTGACATAATCGAGAAGCCGCCGCCTGCGGCCCACCATCATCAGCAAACCTCGCCTGCTGTGGTGATCCTTGACATGGACCTTCAAATGCTCGGTGAGGTGATTGATCCGCTCAGTGAGCAGAGCAATCTGGACCTCGGGCGAGCCTGTATCAGTGTCATGCAGGCGGTGATTCTCGATGGTCGCGGTCTTAGACGCTAGCTTCTCGGCCATCCCTACTCAGTGTGTCCGTCGGTCAGAAAACGGGCGATTGCACCGCACCTTGCCGTGCTTGTGCCCGGGGGACCCGCTAAAGCTACCACTCCGAAACCCGAAACACCTACCTGAGCGCTGTGAGGGATACTGGAGCCATGAAGGTGGTGTCCTTCGGCAGCCTCAACTACGACCTGTCGATCTGGCTGGACCGGCTTCCCGGCCCCGACGAAACCCTGCGGGCCGAGAGGATGGAGGCGTTCTCCGGGGGAAAGGGGGCCAACCAGGCCACGGCCGCGGCCCGCCTCGGGGCGGAAACACACATGGTGGGCTGTGTGGGCGACGACGACCGGGGCCGCTGGCTGCTGGAGGTGCTCAACGCCAGCGGCGTGGACACCAGCCTTGTTCGCATCGCAGAGGCCCCCACCGGCACCGCCGTGCCGCTCATCACTCCGGCAGACGTCTCCATCGTCATTGTCGCCGGGGCCAACGCCAGCACCGGAGTTGTCGATGCCGACGCCGCGGCAGAGGTCATCGCCGCCGCCGACGTGCTCTTGCTGCAAGGTGAAGTGGGCGCAGCGGGCGCGAGGAGGGCAGCCCAGGCCGCCCGCTCGGGGGGTACCACCGTGCTGTTCAACCCTGCTCCGGTCGACCCATTCCTGGTCGAGGCCGTCGTGCCGCTCACCGATATTCTGGTGGTGAACCGGGCTGAGCAAGCCCAGATTGCTGCCATCGGCCCCGAGACCGATCAGTGCCGCACCGTCGTCACCCTGGGCGGACGTGGCGCCCAACTCGACGACGTGCTCATTCCCTCCTACCCCGCAGAAGTCGTGGACCCCACCGGCGCCGGCGATGCCTTCTGCGGCGCCTTGGGCGTGGCCCTGGCCGAAGAGCGCCCCCTCATCGAGGCCGTCCGCTTCGCCAACGCCGCCGGCGCCCTCGCAGTACAAACCCCCGGCGCCCAACCCTCCATGCCCACCCGAGCCGCTGTCACCGCCCTCCTCGACAATCGTTCTAACCGCCGAGGGCGGGGATGACGTGGGTGGCGGAGACAATCGTTCTAACCGCTGAGGGCGGGCATGACGTGGGTGGCGGTGAGGCGGAGGCTTTCTGTGACCTTGTCGTGGGGGATGTTGTAGGGGTTCATCATGCACAGGAGCAGGTCGACGCCGAGGTCGGCGAAGCCCTGGCACAGCTCGATGCACTGGTCGGGATCGCCGGCGATGGCGACGCCTTGGTCGACCAGGTCCTCGATGCTGAACGCGGTGTCCCAGTCGGCTTCCGCGGTCATGCCGGGCAGATACCGGAGATAGTTCCAGTCGCCGAGGTCGGCGCCCTCCTCTTGGAGCATCTCGGCCACGCTGCCCACCAGCTTGAACGCCACGGTGGGGTACCACCAGAAAGACTCACGGGCGTTGTCGTAGGCCTCAGCAGTTGTGGGCGCGCAGTGGAACATGGCGAAGGTGGCCACCCGGTCGTGTACGTAGCCGCCCACCGGGTTCTGGCAAGCTGCTGCCGCCTCCCGGTAAAGGTTGATCCGAAGCTCCAGCTCCTCCAGCGACACCCCGGCGCTGAACGACAGCAAGCCCATGCCCATCTCCCCCACCAGCTGATGGGTTTCCCGGCTGCCGGTGGCGGCCCACAGCGGAGGGTGGGGCTTTTGCACCGGCTTGGGCAGAACCCGGCGACGGGGCATTGACCAGTACTGGCCTTGGAGCTCGTACTCGTCGTTCAGCCAACAGCCCGCAATGTGTCCCACGGCCTCCGCCCACATGGCCCTGGTCTCCCGGGGGTCGATCCCGAAACCCTCGAGCTCCGCTCGGGTGGTGGAGCGGCCCGTGCCGAACTCCACCCGTCCCCCGCTGATCACATCCAGCGTGGCCGCCGACTCCGCGCTGCGAACAGGGTGGTTGTAGGGCTGGGGGGTCAACCGCACGCCATACCCCAGCCGTATGCGCTCGGTGAGCGCGGCCACCGCACCGTAGAGCACCTCCGGGTTGGAGCTGTGCGACATCTCCTCGAGGAAGTGGTGCTCCACCGTCCAGAAGCTGTGATAGCCAAGCTGATCGGCCAGTACAGCCTGCTGGACCAGTTCTTGATACCGAAGCTGTTCGCTGTTGTGGTGCCAGGGTCGGGGCACCGGGATCTCCGAGAAAAGGGCGAGATCCATGTTCGGCTAGCGGGACGGTTCCGCCATGAGGATTTCCCTTGACAGAGCAACGTCGACTCGTAGTTGTTTCACCAGGGATTCAATGCCGTCGAAGCGGTGCTCACTCCGCAATAGCTCCACAAACTCAACTCTGGCCTCCTCGCCGTAGAGGTCGCCCTCGAAGTCCAGCAGATGGGCCTCCAAGAGCGACTGCTGGGCGTGTTCGTAGAAGGTGGGGCGTCGGCCGATGTTGATGGCCGCCATGTACCGGGATCCGTCGGGACGGGTGTACCAGCCGGCATACACGGCGTCGGCCGGCCAGGCCATCACCATGGAAACCGGGATGTTGGCGGTGGGGAAACCGATGGTCATCCCCCGCCGGTCACCGAGCACCACATGGCCCCTGATCTCGTGGTACCGCCCCAGCATGGCCGCCGCGGTGCGAACGTCCCCGCCGGCCAGCGCCCGACGCACCGCGGTTGACGACACTGGTTCGGGCCACTTCTCGTCGTGGTGCAGGAGGGTCACGGCATGGACGTCGAAGCCCATCTCCATGCCGAATTTCCGCAGCGTGTCGATATTGCCCAAACGCGCCCGCCCGAAGTGAAAGTCCTCCCCCACCACCACGCTTCGCACTCGAAGCCGGTTCACGAAGACCTGGCGCACGAATTCCTCCGGCATGGTGTGGGCTCGGTCGGGAGAAAACGCGATCAGGTACACGTACTCAATGCCGGCCGCTTCCAGCAGCTCCAATTTCTGATCGAGGGAGTTGAGCAGCTTGGGCGCGTTCTCGGGCCGCAACACCAGCGCGGGGTGGCGGTCGAACGTCACCACTGCGGGGGCCACGCTCAACCGATCCGCCTCCGCCAGAAGCTGGTTGATGACCGCTTGGTGGCCGACATGGACGCCGTCGTACACCCCGATACTGGCCGCGGTCTCCTCAATGCCTTCAAGGCGATCAAAGTCCTCGATGACCTGCACCGCTCTGCACGGTAGCGGCCACGGCCTCAAACTGGACAATCCCCACCAGCCCGCCGCCGCGGGGGATGATCTACCAGGGTATGACCACCGCCGGCTTGACCAAGCCGGAGCGATGAGCCTCATAGACGGCCAAGAGCTGGCCGAGGGGCCCGAGCACGGCCCACGGACCCTCCCCCGTCACCGCAAGCTCTTCGGCAGCCAATACCTGTCCGTTGCCCACCCTGCGGCCCAGCGCCTCATCGACCGTCACCGAGGAGAAGTCCCGCAAGGCCTCGGCCATCGACAACAGCGTCGGCGTGTCTACCGGCCGGGCTTCGCCGACGGTGAAGGAGCCGATGGCCGTGCGCCGCAGCGCGCGCAGGTGCCCACCGCCTCCCAAGGCTGTGCCGATGTCGGCGGCCAACGAGCGGATGTAGGTGCCAGAGGAGCATCTCACCTCCATCCGGTACACCCCGGCCCCGGCGTCCACCGATCCCACGGTCAGGTCGTGGACGATAACCGGACGGGCTTCCCGTTCGACTTCGACACCCTCCCGGGCCAGCTCGTGCAGTCGACGGCCCCCCACCTTTACCGCCGAGACCATCGGCGGCACCTGCATGATCTGGCCGACGAAGCCGGAGGCGACCTGGACCACCTCCTCCGTGGTGACCCCAGACATGTCGTACACCGCGGTGACCTCGCCGGACGCGTCCAGCGTGGTGGTCTCCGCCCCCAACACCAGCTCGCCCACGTACTGCTTGGTGAGAGGGGTGAGAAATCGCAGCAGCCTGGTGGCCCGGCCCACCCCCAACAGCAGCACGCCGGTGGCGTCGGGATCGAGCGTGCCCGCGTGCCCCACCTTGCGAGTTCCCAAGACCCCCCGAGCCTTGGCCACCACATCATGGGAGGTCCACCCGGCCTCCTTGTCGATGACCGCCAGTCCGTCGGGGGTGCTCACCCCTCGGCCTCGTCGGCGAGGTCGCGCAGAATCCGGTCCACCCGCTCGCCGGCTGAGATCGACGGGTCGAGGGCGAACGCCAAGTCGGGTACTTTGCGGACGGCTGCTGATCGGGCCACCGCTTGCTTGAGATGGAGACGATGCTCCTCCAGGGCCTCCAGCGCTTCTCTGGCTGCTTCGTCGTCCAGCGCGCTGATGTAGACCGTTGCCCGGCTCAACTCCACACTGGTCTCCACGCCGGTGACGCTGGCCAACTCCAAACGGCCGTCGTCCAAGCGAGCTAGTTCGGAGGCCACAATCTCTCGCAGCAGCTCGCCAAGCCGAGCTGATCGCGAATAGTGGGAGGGGCGCGATTCCCGCCGACGGGCCATGGCTGTGCCTACTCGTCGGTGTTGAGCCAGTGGACCGTGGAGTCCACCACCTCGATCTCGGGGATCGACCACAGGTAGCGATCCACCTCGTCGGCCAGGGTCCGACATTGCGCGGGCTGTCCCGAGACCACAGCCACCCCCACCTCCGCTCGCTGCCACAGATCGGTGTTCCCGGTCTCCGCCACCGAAACCCCGAAACGGCGGGCCAGGCCCGACACTACCGGGCGCACCACCGAGCGCCGTTCCTTCAGCGATTGACAGCCGGGGATGTGCAAGTCGTAGACCACGGCGAGAACGTGCATCAGACCGTCAACCCCCGCGTGGTCAGACTCGGGCGACTTCCCGCTCCTCAAACGTCTCGATGACGTCGCCCTGCTTGAGGTCTTGGAAGTCGGACAGGCCGATGCCGCACTCGTAGCCGGATTGCACCTCGCGCACATCATCTTTGAAGCGCTTGAGCGATGAGACCGTGCCTCGCCAGATGACGGCGCCATCCCGCAAGAACCGAACCTTGGAGCCCCGGGTGATGGCGCCGTTGAGCACGTAGCAGCCGGCCACTGCCCCCACCCGGGGAATACGGAAGATCTCCCGCACCTCAGCGTCGCCGGTGACGACCTCCTCGAATTCCGGCGCCAGCATCCCCACCATGGCGTTCTCCACATCCTCGATCAGGTTGTAGATGATCTCGTAGGTGCGGATCTCCACCTTCTCCAGCTCGGCCATTTCTCGGGCCTTGCGATCCGGCCTCACATTGAAGCCGATGATGGTGGCGTTGGACGCCGCGGCCAACTGGATGTCGTTGGCCGTCACGCCCCCCACACCCCGGTGGACGAAGGCCAGCTTCACCTCGTCTCGCCCCAGGCGCTGGAGGCTGTCGGCAACCGCTTCGAGCGATCCGTTCACATCAGCCTTGACGATGAGGTTCAAGGTGGCGGTCTCACCGGCCTGGATCTGGCTGAAGATGTCCTCCAGACGGGCGCCGCCGGCGGTGGCCGCGGCATCTCGGCCCAAGCTGGCGATCCGCTGGGAGTGCTCGCGGGTCTGCGCAACCTTGGCCGCCACCTTCTCATTGGGGGCGACCACGAAGGAGTCACCGGCGTTGGCCACGTCGGAGAGGCCGAGGACCTGCACCGGTTTGGAGGGCAGCGCCTCCTGAATCTGGTTGCCGCGGTCGTCGAGCAAGGCCCGGGCCCTACCCCACGATGCCCCGGCAACCACCGGATCTCCTCGCCGCAGCGTTCCGTTCTGGATCAACAGGGTGGCCACGGGCCCCCGTCCGATGTCCAAATTGGACTCCAGCACCACACCTCGGGCCCGGCCTTCTGGATTGGCCCGCAAGTCCTCCACCTCGGCCACCACGGCCAGATGCTCGAGCAAGTCGTCGATCCCCTGGTTCTGAAGGGCCGAGATCTCCACCGTGATGGTGTCTCCCCCCCACTGCTCGGGCACCAGCTCGTGCTCGGAGAGCTGCTGCATGGTCCGATTGGGATCGGCGTTGTTGCGATCGACCTTGTTGACGGCCACCACGATGGGCACCTCAGCGGCACGAGCGTGGTTGATGGCCTCGAGGGTCTGGGGCATCACCCCGTCATCGGCCGCCACCACGAGCACCACGATGTCGGTGGCATCAGCGCCCCGGGCCCGCATCGCGGTGAACGCGGCGTGGCCGGGGGTGTCGATGAAGGTCAGCGTCCGACCGTCTTCTTCTACCTGGTAGGCGCCGATGTGCTGGGTGATGCCTCCGGCTTCGCCTTCGGCCACATTGGCGTTGCGGATCTGATCCAGCAGCTTGGTCTTGCCGTGGTCCACATGGCCCATCACGGTGATTACCGGAGGCCGTACCGGGAAGTCGTCTTCGGGTTCGTCGTCCTCGAAGTCGGCCTCCAACAGCTTGAGCAGCTCGTTCTCCTGCTCCTCACCGGGGTCTACTAGTCGAATCTCAGCGCCGACCTCCGCCGCGAAGAGCTCGATCATGTCGTCGGAAAGCGACTGCGTGGCGGTGACCATCTCCCCCTGCTGCATCAGGAAGCGGACGACGTCAGCAGCCGACTGGTTCAGCTTCGGCCCCACCTCCAGCGGTGTCGAGGCCCGCTCGATCACCACCACGCCCGTGGGCGCGGCCGTGTCGGTGGGGGTGTAGTCGGGGATGTTCATCGGCTGGAGGTCTTCGGCCACCCGCCGACGCCGCCGGCTCTTGCGCCGCCTCTGCTGAGGACGCTGAGGACCCCCTCGACCTCGGCCGCCGGGTCCACCAGCACCGCTGGGAGGCCCGCCGAGCGCACCTCCTGGGCCGCGCGCTGCGAGCGGGGCGGGAGAGCGGCCCGGCGAAGCGGCCCCTGGTCCCTGGGTGCCGACTGCTGGTCGGACTGGACCTCGCGGACCCCTTCGCGGGCTCGGCGACGGACCCCGGCCTCCCCGACCGGGGGGCGGCGGAATCGGCTTGCCCGAAGATGACATGGGCGGGCGACCGGGGGGCGGCGGAATCGGCTTGCCCGATTGGGAGAGCGGGGGGCTGGTTCGAGCAGAAGCAGCTGGCTGGGCGGCCGGTGGTTCGGACGCGGGCCGGGGAGCGGCTCGCGGCGGCGCGGGCGGAACGTCGGGGGGAGACTCAGCCGGGGGCTTCGCCGGGCGGGAGCGGGGAGGAATCCCCCCGCTGGAAGTGACCACCCGCGGGGGCTGTGCTGGAGCCGGGGGCGGCTCTGACTCGGCCGCCGCGGGCTCCGGTTCGGCTTCGGGCTCCGCCTCCAGCTTGGGTTCGGATTCCGGCTCGGGCTCCGGTTGGACTTCGGGCTCGGGCTCCGGTTGGACTTCGGGCTCGGGCTCCGGTTCGGGCTCAGGTTCCGGCTCCGGTTCGGGCTCGGGTTCCGGAGGCCGGATCAGGCCATCACGATGGGCTCGCCGACGAACGCGGTCCGCTTGAGCATCCACGATGCTCGAAGAATGGCTGTTGACGCCGATCCCCAGAAGCACGCAGAGGTCAAGCGTTTCCTTGTTCGTGAGGCCGAGCTCACGGGCAAGCTCGTAAACCCGAATCTTTGCTGGCAAAAAGCTCTTTCTTGGTCCGTCCGCATTGCGCGGCCGACCCATTTGGGTCGGAAATTTATTGTCTCACGCCCGACCGTCAGATTTCGAAGTCAATCTGAGGCACTGGCCGCTACTCCGGTGGAGGACTGCCCTCCAAAGTCTCCCCCGACTCTTGAATCGAGGTCTCCTCGCTGCCTTCAGCAGCCCACTCCTCGGCCGATAGCGCTGGCCCGCCCTCAGCAGGTCGCCAAACCTGCTCGCCAGTGGCCTCGTCCACGACCCATTCCCCCTCAGCCCAGTCCATGTCTTCATACGCTGCTTCTTGGGCCAGCTGGGTCTCGCTCTTGATGTCGATTCGCCACCCGGTCAGCCGGGCCGACAGCCGAGCATTCTGACCTTCTTTTCCGATGGCCAGCGAAAGCTGGTAGTCGGGTACGACAACCTCGGCCACCCCGGACTCCTCGTCGATGGTGACCTCTTTGATCTTGGCCGGGGACAGCGCTTTGGCCACAAAGTCGGCCGGGTCTTCCGCGAAGGGAACGATGTCGATCTTCTCCCCCCGCAACTCATTGACCACCATGCGCACCCGGGCCCCACGGGCCCCTACACAGGCCCCAACCGGGTCGACGTTGGTGTCGTTGGACGACACCGCGATCTTGGTTCGATGACCAGGCTCCCGGGCGCACGCCATGATCTCCACCACGCCATCGGCGATCTCGGGCACCTCCAACTCGAACAGGCGCCTGATGAGCCCCGGATGGGTGCGGCTCACCACGATTTGCGGGCCCTTGGCCGTCTTGCGGACCTCCACGATGTAGGCCTTGAGGCGGCTGTTGGCATCGGGGCGCTCAAATGGCACCTGCTCGGCCTGGGGCAAGAGCGCCTCCACCCGGCCCAAGTCCAACAGCGTGTAGCGGGCATCGTTCTGCTGGATGATCCCAGTGACGATGTCGCCCTCGCGGCCGGCGTATTCCTCGTACTTGAGCTCGCGTTCCACCTCGCGAATCCGCTGCATCATGACCTGCTTGGCCGTCTGGGCCGCGATGCGGCCGAAGCCATCAGGCGTCACGTCGAACGGCTCTCCGGTCGGCTCGCCGTCCTCATCCAGCTTCTGCGCGAAAACCTGGATGTCGGCCGTCTCCGGGTTGATGGTGACCCAGGCGTACTCTTCGCTATCGGGCATCCGCTTATAGGCGGACTCAAGGGCATCGGCCAGAGCAGCCAGCAGGGCTTCGACCGAGATGCCCTTGTCGGCGGCCAGCGCTTGCAGGGCTTCCAGCATGTCGGGGTTCATCGGCTGCTCTTCTCCTTGATCTTCTTCTTTGGCGTCGGACCCCATGCAAAAACAGTTCTGGCTTTGGTGATGTCGTCGAATGTCATTCGATGAGGAACTCCGTCTTCTTCTATGGTAATCCCATCATCGTCGCATCCCATCAGCACACCCTGGATCCGGCGTTGGCCTTCCACCTGGGGTCCGAGCTTGATGCTGATGGTCTCGCCCACCGCCCGGGCATAGTGCTCAGGCCGACGCAGGGGCCGCTCCAAACCGGGGCTGGTGATCTCCAGGGTGTACCGGCCAGGAACCAGATCGCTGTCATCCAGCAGGCGTGAGGCCACCTTGGAGGCGTCGGCCACCTCGTCCAGGCTGACGCCGCCGGGCTTGTCCACGATGATGCGCAGCACCCCGCCTCCGAAAGTGAGGTCGTAGATTTCCAAGCCCCGCCCATGGAATAGGGGCGCGAGCAGGTCATTCACGTTGTCCGCTACTGACATCTCGCCCCTTTCCTGGCTGGTGGTTCTCCGCCCCTCTCCAAAGTCAGAAGGCGTGGGCTCCAGCCCACGCCTAACCTCACCGCAGAGTCCGACTAAAGAGATCGACGATACTTCGGCAATCTTACCCGCTGGGAGCGTCTCTGTCGTTACAGGGACGGGGCGAATCTCAATAGCTGCGCCCGCACACCGCCACCAAGTCGGACTCTTCGCCGCTTTCGGGCAGTGACCCGTCGGGGCGCTGCAAGCATCGCACGGTGATCGCGTCCTCCGCCAAGGCCGACTCCCCCTCAGGGCCGAGTTTGGCCCACGGAATCCGGGCGAACCCGAGAGCCGCCGCCTCCCGGACCTCTTCGGCGGTGGTCGCCTCGGCGATCCGGGATTCCCGCCACGCCACGGCATCGTCGTAGATGCGCTGTTGGATGCTCTGGAGCAGTGAATCCACCCCCGCGGGCGCCTCCGAGAGGCCGGCTGTGTGCTTCTCGCCGTCGATCCGGGAAACCAGGGTGGCCTGTCCTTGCTCGAGGTCGCGGGGGCCGATCTCCACTCGGACGGGCACGCCCTTCAGCTCCCAGTCGGTGGCCCTGCGGCCAAACCCGGTTCCCGTCCGGTCGTCCACCTTCGCCCGGACCCCGGCAGCGGTCAGTTCGCCGGCCAGCCGGTGGCAGGCCTCCACCACCCCGTCGGCCTCGCGCACCGCGACCACCGCGGCCTGGATGGGGGCCAGCCGGGGCGGGACAACCAGCCCCTGGTCGTCGCCGTGGGCCATGATCAAGCCGCCCACCATGCGAGACGACACGCCCCAGGAGGTCTGCCACACGTGGGCCTGGTTCCCGTCGGCATCGAGGTAGGTGATGTCGAACATCGTGGCGAAGCTCTGGCCCAGCTCGTGGGACGTGCCCATTTGAAGGGCCTTGCCGTCGCGCATCATGCCTTCGAGGCACATGGAGTTGATGGCTCCGGGAAACCGCTCGGCTTCGGTCTTGTACCCGATGAGCACCGGGATGGCCAGCACCGACTCCATGAAGTCCTGATACACCTCGTGGAGGATGCGGGCGGCGTAATCGCGGGCCTCTTGGCGGGTGGCGTGGGCGGTGTGGCCTTCCTGCCACAAGAACTCCGTGGTCCGCAGGAAGATCCGGGGGCGCATCTCCCAGCGCACCACGTTGGCCCACTGGTTGATCAACAGCGGCAGGTCGCGATGGCTCTGCACCCATTTGGAGAAGTAGGCGTTGATGATGGTCTCGCTGGTGGGCCGTACCACCACGGGCTCGGCCAGCTCCCGCCCGCCGCCCTGGGTGACCACGGCCAACTCGGGGCTGAAGCCCTCGACGTGGTCGGACTCCCGGTTCAGGTAGCTCTCGGGGATGAACAGCGGGAAGTAGGCGTTGTCGGCCCCGGCCGCCTTGATGCGCTGATCCACCTCGGCCTGCATACGCTCCCAAAGGGCATAGCCGTAGGGCCGGATCACCATGGTGCCCCGCACCGGTCCGTTGTCGGCCAATTCTGCCTTGTTGAGGATGTCCTGGTACCAGCGGGGGAAGTCCTCTTGCTGGGGAGTCAGCACGCCTTTTTTGGCCATCGTCACGCTCGCTTGCGGATCAGTTCGATCTTCTCGGCCGACTGGTTGGCGTCGTCGCCCTGCTCGCTCAGCAGTCGGCTCCGGTCGCGCTCGGCCTCCCGGGCCGCGGCCACGGTATCAGCCCGGGCCAGCGCGGCCTCGGGCCCGTGCTCATGGATCAATTCGGCCCACTCCACCAGCGCCGACACCATGTCGTCCTCGGCCACCACCGCCACATTGCGGCCCTTCACGAACAAATGGCCCCGCTTGTTGCCGGCGGCGATGCCGATGTCGGCGTCGCGGGCCTCGCCGGGCCCGTTGACCACACAGCCCATGACCGCGACCTGAAGGGGAATCTCCCGGTCGCCGAACGCCTCCATGGCCTGGTCGGCCACGGCATACACGTCGATCTCGGCCCGCCCGCAGCTCGGACAGGCGATGAGGTCCACGTTCTTGCGCTCCCGCAGGCCCATCGACTCCAAGAGCTGGCGACCGGCTTTGGCCTCCTGCACCGGATCGGCGGTGAGGCTGTAGCGGATGGTGTCGCCGATGCCCTCGGCCAGCAGCGTGCCGATGCCCGCGGTCGACTTGATGAGCCCCACCGGGGGCGGCCCGGCCTCGGTCACCCCCAGGTGCAGGGGGTGGTCGGTGACCTCGGAAAGCTGCCGATAGGCCTCGATCATCAGGGGCACACTGGAGGCCTTGACCGAGATCTTGACATCGTGGAAGTCGACCTCGTTGAAGTAGTCGAGCTCCATCTGGGCCGACTCCACCATGGCCTCGGGGGTCACCCGGTCGCCGTGCTTCTTGTACAGGTCGGGGTGCAGCGATCCCCCGTTCACCCCGATGCGAATGGGCACGCCCCGATCCCGGCACTCCGAGGCCACCGTGCGGATGTGCTCGGGCTTGCGGATGTTGCCGGGGTTCAGCCGCAGGCACTGCACCCCGGCGTCGAGGGCGGCCAAGGCCATGCGGTACTGGTGGTGGATGTCGGCCACGATGGGCACCGGCGAGCGGGGCACGATCTGGGCCAGCCCCTCGGCGGCCTCGATCTCATTGCAGGTACAGCGCACGATGTCGGCACCCGCCGCAGCCAGGGCGTAGACCTGTTGGAGCGTGCCCTCCACGTCGGCGGTGCGGGTAGTGGTCATCGACTGGACCGTGATCGGCGCACCACCGCCGACGGGCACGTCTCCCACATGAATCATGCGGGTCGAGCGCCGCGGGAATGCTGCCTGGACTTCCACAGCCTTAGCTTGGCACGCCCGACCCGGGGAACACGGGTTCGGTCGGAACCGGCACCGCCCTCATCCCGAAAGATCCACCGGATTGACGATGTCCAGATAGAGCGCTCCGAGCCCGACAAAGATCAAGATGAGCACCACGGCGTAGGCCACCGGCACCATCTTGGACACATCGGCAACGTAGCGGCGGCCCCGGCGGGATCGGAGGCGTTCATAGGTGGCGATCACCACGTGGCCTCCATCCAAGGGAAGGAGCGGGATCATGTTGAACACGCCGATGAATATGTTCACCAAGGCCAAAAACAGCAGGAGGTTCCCGTAGCCGTACTCGGTGAGGTCGGCGCCGATCTTGAGCGCCCCGAAGATCGAGACCACCCGGTCCTGATCCTCCGATGACGCCACAGCCGCAGTAGCACTGCTGCTGCTCGCCGTCACCGGGTCTCCGGGTTGGTCGGCAACGTTTCGGAAGAAATTGCTGAGCCCGGTGGGGGAGAAGAACCGGCCCAGGGCGATGGTGGACTCCTTGACCAGCAGGCCGAAGTCGGCCAGGGCGTCGGGCACTGCCCCGAAGTATCCGACATCCACTGGCTGGGCAATCCAGGCGGTGCTGGATCTGATCCCGAGGAAGCCGCGGCTGGCGTCGTAGGGGTGGGTGGCCAGCGTCAGCGGGAGGTCAATGAGGTCGCCGCCGCGTTCGATGCCCAAATCCGCCGGTGACCCCGGAGGCGGCAGGGCAGTGGACATTTCGTCCATGGTGACCACCGCTTGGCCGTCCACCGACACGATGCGGTCGCCGGGCAACAAGCCGGCGCTCTCGGCCGGCGAGGCGGGCACCACGGCGGTTACCGTCCACTCGGAAGAGGCAACGCTTTGGGTTCTTCCCCCGGTCACCAAGAAGGAGTAGATGAGGGCCAGCGCCAGCAGCATGTGTACCGCAGAGCCCGCCACCGCCACCGACATCCGCCGCCAATAGGGCTTGCTGCGGTAGGTGCGGTGCTCCTCGGCGGGAGAGACCTCTTCCAGATTGTTCATGCCGATGATCCGCACGTAGGCCCCTGCGGGTATGGCCTTGAGGCCGTAGAGGGTCTCCCCTCGGCGAAACGTCCACAGCCGGGGCCCGAACCCCAGGAAGAACTCGGTGACCTTCATGCCCGCGGCTCGGGCGGTGAGAAAGTGGCCCAGCTCGTGCAGGAAGATCATGCCGATGATGGCCAGCAACACGATCAGCATCGGGAGCCCCCACGCCAGAGGCACGAAAGCGAGCAGGCCGGCCAGCAAGGCCAAGCCCCTCCAACCCTGGCGCAGTGACTGCAATCTTGCGGTCAGCAGGGCAGGAGACCGCTCATTCTCGGAGGCGCGGGATCGCTTGAAGGGCATCGCTAGCTGCGGGCGTGCCGACGGCTGACAACCTCCTCCGCAACGGCTCGGGCCTTGCCGTCGATCTCCATGACCGCCTCCAGGGAGTCGGCCTTGGTGCCGTCGTGGTCGCCGAGAACCGCCTCCAGAATCTCAGGTATCGCTGTCCATTTTACCCGGTTGTCCAGAAAAGCCCCCACGGCCACCTCGTTGGCCGCATTCAGCAGGGCCGGGGCGGTTTCGCCCATGCGCCCGGCGGCATAGGCCAACTCCAAGCAGGGGAATGCCTCGGTGTCGGGGGGTTCGAAGTCGAGTCGGCGCAACTCGGCCCAGTCGATACGGCCGAACGGGGTGGCAATGCGGTCGGGGTAGGCCAAGGCGTAGCCGATGCACAGCCGCATATCAGGGAGCGAGAGCTGGGCAATGGTGGCCCCGTCGGTGTACTCCACCATGGAATGGATCACCGACTGGGGATGGATCACGACCTCGATGCGGTCATACCCCAATCCGAAGAGCTCGTTGGCCTCGATCACCTCCAAGCCCTTGTTCATCAGCGTAGAGGAGTCCACCGTGATCTTGGGCCCCATGCTCCAGGTGGGATGGGCTAAAGCGTGCTCCACCGTCACATCGGCCAACTCGTCGAGGGTTCGACCCCGAAACGGCCCGCCGCTGGCGGTGAGCACGATACGGTCCACCCGCTCCATGCCCGCCTGAGAGGTGAACACGTCGTTGGCCCGCAAGCACTGGTGTACCGCGCAGTGCTCGCTGTCCACGGGGAGCAGCTCGGCGCCGGGGGTCTGACGAGCCCGCTGCACCACCGGCCCCGCCGCGATCAGCGATTCCTTGTTGGCCAGGGCCAACCGCCTGCCAGCTTCCAAGGCGGCCAGCGTCACCGGCAGCCCGGCGAATCCGACCACGCCATTGACTACCACCTCCCCCATTGCCGCTGCCTCGGCCAACGCGCTGGGGCCGCTGGCCACGGAGATTCCCGGAAGTGCCTCGCGGACCTCGGGAACTCGGTCGGCATCGCCCACCACAACGAGACGGGGGCGAAACTCCCGGGCCTGGGCCACCAATTGATCGACGGAGCGACCGGCCCCCAGTGCCGTCACATCCCAGGCACCGGGTTCGGCCCGAACCACATCCAGCGTCTGAACGCCGATTGAGCCGGTAGATCCAAGCAGAGAAAGGGAGACCATGTGCGGTAGCCCTGGCTCAGATCACCTCGAGCATGAGAGCGGTGAAATAGGTGGCCGGGAGCACGAAGAGCAAAGCGTCGATCCGGTCCAAGACCCCTCCATGACCGGGCAGCAGGCTGCCCATGTCCTTGACGCCGAGATCTCGTTTGAGGGCCGACTCCAAGAGGTCGGCCAGCGGGGCCACCACCGCGACCACGATGCCCAGGATTACGCCGTCGGCGCGCGAGCCGGTCTCGCCTCCGAAGGGTCCGATCTCCAGTATGGAGATGAACACCAATGCGGCCGCGATGGTGAGGATGGTGCCGCCGATCAGCCCCTCCACTGTCTTGTTGGGACTGGCCTTCGACAACGGGGTGCGGCCCGCAGCCCGCCCGACGGCAAACGCCCCGACATCGTGGGCCACCGTCAATATCACCGCACTCAGCACCAGCTCGGCACCGTCGGGGTAGTCGAGAAGGAGTCCGCCGAAGGCTCCGGTCAATCCGATGTAGGCGATCCCCAGCAGGGTCACCCCCAGGTGGGCGAGCGGGCGGTCACGGCTTACGCCGCCCAGGTACCAAAGCCCGGTGCCGAACAGGGCGAAGACCAATACCAGCACCATGCCGTCGGCGCCTCGCCAAAAGGCGGCTATCGGCAAGGCCACCACCGCGGCAAAGCCCACCAGGGTCGGAGGCTGATAGCCCGCATGACGCAGGGTGGTGAACCACTCTGCCGCGGCAATCAACAGCACGATGACAAGCACCGCCAGCGTCACCTTCTCTCCCAGGGCAACGGCAAACAAGACGATTCCGCCCAGCAGCAGGCCGACAACAATGGCCGTCATGAGGTTGCCGCTGGCCGCAGCAGGCCGCGTGCCCGTCAAACTGGGGGGCAGTGCCGATGGGGGGGAATCTTGGATCTCCACCATGTCGTGGGCAGACGGTGGGTCGGAAACGTCCAAGGACAGAACCTCGTCCACTCGCTCCACCGAGGGAAACTCCACGGCTTCAGTGGGCTCGGGATCTTCGAAGACGCTCGCGCCCTCGGTCGCTTGGTCGAATTCAGTTGGATCACGCAGATCGGCAAACGAGTGGTCTTCCGCGTCTTCGCGCCACCGGGGCGCCGCATCGGTGAGACTGTCCCAGCTCTCTTCGGCTTGCGACTCAGCGTCGGCGGGCTCATCCCAACCCGGGAGGCCGGAATCGTCCTCTTCTTCGTCGAACAGGGAAGTCAGATCGTCCAAGAACATGGCCTGCTCGTCCTCGGGCGTCCCTTCAGGTCGGTCGCTTGGTCTTTGGAAAGGATTGTCGTCGTCCACTGCCCCTCCAGGTTAGAGCTCGAGCAGCTCTTGCTCCTTGATGCTCAACGCATCGTTGATGAGCTGCTCATGGTCGTGGGTTATCCGGTCGAGTTCCTTCTCAGCCCGGGCGGCGATGTCCTCGGAGACATCGCCGCCTTTGCTGAGCTGATCGATCTCGTGGCGTCCGCTGCGGCGGGTGTTCCGAATTGCCACTCGCCCCTCCTCGGCCATCTGCTTGACCAGTCGGACCAGCTCGCGCCGGCGCTCTTCGGTCAGCGGCGGAAATGTCAGCCGCACCACGTTGCCGTCATTGCTCGGGTTGAGCCCGAGATCAGCTTGGATGATGGCCCGCTCGATCGCGGAAATGGAACCCTTGTCGAACGGGGAGATCACGAGGAGCTGCGCTTCGGGGACGCTGAAGCTGGCCAGCTGTTGCAGGGGCACCTCGGTGCCGTAGTAATCCACCAGAAACCGCTCGAACAGCGCCGGGGAAGCCCGACCGGTCCGAACGGAGGCGAACTGCTGGCGAGTGTGGTGGACCGCGGAATCCATGCGTCCCCCGGCCTCGTCCACCACCAAATCGGTTAGCTCATCGCCGGTCGTCATGACTTTGAGGTCTTTGGACAACCCCTCATGACACCAGAGTACCGATCAACTGGCCGTCGAGTATGGCGCGTACATTTCCCGGCTTCATGAGGTCGAACACGACGATGGGCAATTTGTTGTCCATGCACAGGGAAACCGCCGTGCTGTCCATGGCCCGCAATCCCTGGGACAGCACGTCCAAGTACTGCACCTCATCGAGTTTCTCCGCGGTTGGATCGGTCCGGGGATCGGCGGTGTAGACCCCATCGGTGCCGCTGTGGGTGCCCTTCAACAGCACTCCGGCCTCGATCTCCACGGCCCGAAGTGCGGCTGCGGTGTCGGTGGTGAAGAACGGGTTGCCGGTTCCGGCGGCAAAGATGACCACCCGGCCCTTCTCCAGGTGTCGAACGGCCCTTCGCCGGATATACGGCTCGGCCACTTGGGCCATGCCGATGGCGGTCTGCACTCGGGTGGGCTGATTGAGCCGTTCGAGGGTGTCCTGGAGGGCTAGGGCGTTGATCACCGTGGCCAGCATCCCCATGTAATCGGCCTGGGCCCGGTCCATTCCCGCGCCCGCTCCGATCATCCCCCGCCAGATGTTGCCGCCCCCGACCACGACCGCAATATCTACGTTGAACTCCTCCCGGACCTTGACGATCTCGGTGGCGATTTGCCTGGCAATCTCGCCGTCAATGCCGTATCCGGCCTTTCCGGCAAAGGCTTCGCCGGAGAGCTTCAAGACGATCCGGTCCCATCGGCCAGACCGCTTGGTGCTCTCGGTGGCCATCGGTCAACTGCCGATGGCTGCCAGCTCGAACCGCACGATCTCGCCGTCGCCCAAGCGGGACTGCACGGTTTCCTTCTCCCCGAACATGCCTTGTTCCAGCAGCACCCGCTCGGCGTACCACGCCCTCAGCCGGCCGGTGACGATCTTGTCCCAGGCCTGTTCAGGCTTGCCTTCGGCCTTGGTCATCTCCGTCAGCGCAATGCGCTCCTGCTCCACCTCTTCGGAGGCGACCTGGTCTCGGTGCAGAACCGAGGGCTTGGCAAAGGCAATGTGGAGGGCGACCTCATGAGCCAGCTCTTGGCTGAGGCCGCGGGCCTCGACCACCACGGCGGTGGTCCCCCGGCCGTCCTGGGTGTGGAGGTAGGTGTCCAGAATGTTGCCATCGGAGGCCTGAACTTTGACCACCTTGCCCAGCCGGACATTCTCCTTCTTGGCCAGGCTGAGATCCTCAATGGCCGCCTTGCGGGCTTCCACCGAGTCTTCACCCTCGGCCAGCACGAGCTGGGCCAACTCGTCGGCCAGAGCGGTGAAGTCGTCGGCCTTGGCGGAGAAGTCGGTCTCACAGCGAAGCTCGACGATGGCTGCGGCATTGCCGTCTACCGCGAGGGCCACTGCTCCCTGATCGCTGACCCGATCGGCCCGAGCCGCGGCCTTGGCCATGCCCTTCTCACGCAGCCACTGGGTGGCGGCTTCCATGTCGCCGTCATTCTCGGTGAGAGCGCGCTTGCAGTCCATCATCCCAGCGCCACTGGCCTGGCGCAGGGCCTTGACATCTTGAGCTGAGAATGAACTCACGCTTGCTCCTCGGTCTCTGTTTGCTCGGCCTCAACAGTCGGCTCTGCTGCTTCATCAGCCGCCGCAACATCTTCTGCGGGCGCTTCGGCAACAGCCGCCGCAACATCTTCTGCGGGTGCTTCGGCAACAGCCGCCGCAACATCTTCTGCGGGCGCTTCGGCAACAGCCGCCGCAACATCTTCTGCGGGTGCCGACTCAGCAGCAGCTTCTGGCGGTGCCTCCGGAACCGGCTGAGGCTTGGCGTTGGCCCTTCCCCGGGCCATGTACCGGCCCTCGAGAACGGCATCGCTGATGATCCGGCACATCAACTCGCCGGAGCGGATCGCGTCGTCATTGCCGGGAATGACGTACTGGATCACGTCGGGATCGCAATTGGTGTCCACCACGGCAATCACCGGCAGCTTCAGCTTGTTGGCCTCGGCCACCGCGATGTGCTCCTTCTTGGTGTCCAGCACAAACACCGCGTCGGGGGGCCGGGTCAGGTCGCGAATGCCGTTGAGGTTGCGCTCCAGCTTCGCCAGCTCTCGGGAGATGAGCAGGGCCTCCTTCTTGGGCATGACGTCAAGCTCGCCCGAGCTGCGCATCCGCTGGAACTCCTTCATCTTGCCCATGCGCTTGGAGATGGTCTCAAAATTGGTCAGCAGTCCACCCAGCCACCGCTCGTTCACGTAGGGCATTCCCACCCGCTCCGCGTAACTCTGCACGCTGTCTTGGGCCTGCTTCTTGGTGCCCACGAACAGCACCTGACCGCCCTTGGCCACCAGATCGCGTACGAAGGTGTAGGCCGACTCGATGTGGGCCAGCGTCTGGGTCAGATCGATGATGTAGATGCCGTTGCGCTCGCCGAAGATGAAGCGCTGCATCTTCGGATTCCAACGCCGGGTCTGGTGTCCGAAGTGGACTCCGGCGTCAAGCAGCTGACGCATCGTGACGACTGGCGCCATGGTGTTTCTCCTCTCCCAGCGGTTCAGCGAAACCCGGGGTCAGCACCAATTGGCGACCGTGGGATGCCCCGGGCGGTGATTGTCGAGGGCCGGGAAGTGCTTCCAAGCCGGGTTCAACGATAGCCGGACGAGCGGTCCGGGCCATAAGCAGGAACCCGACTTCGGCCTTCGGGTTCGATGTGCGGTACCAGCCGCACCCGCCCTGCGTTCAATATCAAGGCTGGGTCGAGATAGCGGTCTCCCTGCCGAACGCTGAAAAAGAACCGCTCCGAGGTGGTACCCAGCAACTGACCGGGTGCTACCCAGTCGCCCTCCTGCACCGCGATCCAGCCCAGGTACCCGTAGGCGGTGCGCAAACCGTCGCGGTGGACCACGGTGACGAACCGGTTGTGGGCCACCGACCCGGCGAACACCACTTCGCCTTCGGCGGAAGCCCACACCGGCTGTGCGGGTTCGGGGTCGTATTCCCAGCCCCGATTTCCCGGAGCTCCCACATGGGCCGGCGGCCGGAATGAATCGACCACTTCGGCGTCCACCGGAGGCAAGTAGACCTCGGCTTGCTCCCTCTCCTCCTCGGCTTGCTGGGCCGCGACCTCCCTTTGGGCCGGCGCGCTCAACGGGGAGTCCGGCGTAACCGACTGGCCGGGTACCAGGGCGATCCACGAGGATGCCGCGGCCGCAACCAACCCGACGATCCGCAAGTCGGCCACCGTCGCGCTCCCTTGCATTTCGAAACCAAGGGGGGAAGCGAGCACAGCCTACCGCGGGCTGGGGTCGGATCAGGCTCGAGGGTGGCTGTCCTCCACCACCCGACGAAGCCGGTCCCGGCTGACGTGGGTGTAGATCTGCGTCGATCCCAGATCGGCGTGGCCCAACAGCTCCTGCACTTGTCGGAGATCGGCGCCGCCGTCGAGCAGATGGGTGGCGAAGGTGTGGCGCAACGAGTGGGGGTTGGTCTGGGCGCTGGCCCGGCGATTCACCAGCCGCCGAACCGCTTGGGTGTTCAGCGGTCGTCCGCGCAGGTTCACAAACGCAGCATCACCGGCAGCCGATGGATCGGCCATCTCTGCCCGACCATCGGCCAGCCATTCGGCCAAAGCGGTGGCCGCAGGCTCGCTCAGCGGGACGATCCGCTGCTTGGCGCCCTTGCCGTGTACGGTCAAGCGCCGTTGTTCCCAATCGATGTCGCCGAGCCGGATAGCACACACCTCGCCGACCCGAAGACCGCTGCCGTAGAGCAACTCCAACACCGCCATGTCGCGTTGGCGCCGGGGGCGGTCGTCGTCGGCTACCGCGGCTCGGGGCTCATCCAACAGGGCTTCCAACTCCTCGGAGCGCAGCACGCGCGGCAAGTGCCGCTCCCGAGACGGTGTCATGGCGCCGACTGTGGGGTCGGCGGCCACCCGGCCCGTGCGCTCTGCCCAGCGGAAATAGCGGCGCAGCGACGTGGCCTTGCGGGCCACCGTCTTGCGGGCATACCCCTGGGTGCTGAGATGGGCCAGATACCGGCGGACGGTGCGCAAGTCGACGCCATCAGGACCCGAATCCCCGGCAACAGCCGAAGTGGAGGCATCTCGGGTGTTGGCCAGCCATTCGGAGAACGCCGCGACTTCACGGCAGTACATCGCCGCTGTGTCGCGGTTGACCGAAGCAACCGACGCGCCAAACGCGTCCAGATCCCACCCCATCAACCCTCAAGCCTACGGGTTTCGGGCCCGTTCACCGGGTGATGCCCACCCGCTCGATCCAGCGACCCGACACCGCCACCCAGCCCGCGGCCCGGAGTTCTTCCACCGCTCCGGCCACCTCCGGCATGGTCAGCTCAGTGCGGACCTTGAGTTGCTCAGCATCGGCGGGCTGCCAGCCCAGGGCGTCCAAAACCATCTGGCCGCTGGGGCCAGGACAGGGGCGGGATTCCAAGGGGGCTGCCTCAGCACCCGACAGGCCCAAGGCCAGCAACACGTCATCAGCGTCGCGGCAAGGAGCGCAGCCGTCGGCCAGCAATTCAAGACAGCCGTCCGATGCCGAGCTGCGGACCGGTCCGGGTACAGCCAGGACGGCCCGGTCCCGGGCCGCGGCCTCGGCCACCGTGTGCATGGCCCCTCCAGAGGCATGGGACTCCACCACCACGAGCACATCGGCCAAAGCGGCGATGATGCGATTGCGAGCCGGAAACCGCCATCGCTCGGGAGGTGCTCCCAAGGGGGCCTCGCCCAGCAGCACCCCCCGCTCGGCCACGGCCCGCCAGAGGGCTCGGTTGCGCTCGGGATACACCTTGTCCAAGCCGTTTCCCACCACCGCGATCGGCGGGGCAACTCCGGCTTCCAGTGCCCCGGCATGGCCCGCGGCATCGATGCCCAAAGCCAGCCCGGAGACGACGCCCACCCCGGCGGAGGCCAGATCTCGACCCAACTCGAACGCCACATCACTGCCATAGCGAGTACAACGGCGGGTGCCGACGATCGCCACGCGAGGACCGCGGACCACCTCGGGGTCTCCCCGGTGGAACACCACCGCGGGCGGATCTAAGTCGTGGGACAGGGCCGACGGATAGCCCGCGGTGCCCAGAGCAGCCACCCCCACGCCGTGCTCTCGATGCCGAGCCCACAGCAGGGCCGCGTCGAGCTCGGCGGCAGTGCGACACCACTGGCCATAGAGGTCTCGATTGCCAGCCACCTGCACCAGTTCAGAAGAGAATGGCCCCTGCAAGCGGGCCCACACTGCGGCCGGGCTGTCCACCGCGAGCAGGGCCCGCAATCGGGCCGGCCCCACGCCCGGCAGCGACGCCAGCGCCGCAAGCCATGCCTCCACGGGGAGCTCGCTGTCAGGCATTGGCAAGACTCCAGGGATCGTGGGCCACGGTGACCGGCTCGGTGCGCATGAACAGCGCTTGAGCCACAATGCCCCCCGTTAGCGGGGGTGTCTGCCCCGCCAGATCGGCCAGGGTGAGGGCAACCCGGCGGACCCGTTGGAATCCGCGGGCGGTGAGACGGCCCTCTGCGATGGCGTGGCTGAACAGGCTCCTGGCATCGGGATCCAGCGGAGCGAACTCGTCCAGGGCGTCGTCTTGCAACTCGCTGTTGGACACCACTCCCCGACTCTGAGCCACTGATCGCGCCATATTCACCCTGTCTCTCACTTCGGAAGACGATTCCCCCGGCGGGGCGTCAAACAGATCGCTGACCTCGGGGCGGCCCACGTGGATCCGCAGATCGAAGCGGTCCAACAGCGGCCCGCTCAGCCGCCGGGCGTAGCGCAAACGGGCCAGGGGCGTACACCGGCACATCCCGGGTTGGCCAAGCTCGCCACACGGGCAGGGGTTCATGGCCCCCACCAAGAGGAACCGTGCGGGAAACGAGGCCACCGACGCAGCCCGATTGACCCGGATCACCCCTTCTTCCAGAGGCTGGCGAAGCGAGTCCAACGCCTGGGGGGCGAACTCTCCCATCTCGTCCAAGAACAGCACGCCGCCGTGGGCGCAGCTGATGGCCCCCGGCCTCAGCGTCCGGCTCCCCCCGCCTACCAGGGCGATCATCGAGGTGGCGTGGTGGGGGGCCTGCCAGGGGGCCCGTCGAATCAACCCCGAAGGGGGCAGGTCCAAGCCGGCGGCCGAATGCACCATGGTGGCTTCGATGGCAGTGGCCTCGTCCAATGAGGGCAGCAGGCCGGGGAGCCGCCGGGCCAGCATGGTCTTGCCTGCCCCCGGCGGACCGATCATCAACAGGTGATGCCCGCCCGCGGCGGCCACCTCCAATCCCAAGCGAGCCATGTGCTGGCCCTTCACGTCGGCCAAGTCCGCCCCTTCTTGGTGCCCAATGGCCGAAACCGGCGCAAGCAGCTCGGGCCAGTCCTTCTCGCCCCGGAGCGCCGCAACAAGCTCCCCCAGGGTGGCCGGTGCCCGGACCACGGGACCATTGGCGAGGGAGGCCTCGGCGGCGCACTCCGGGGCGACCACGATCGCGGAAGTCTCCAAACAGCGCACCTGGGGCAACACACCGGGCACCGGGCGAAGGCGGCCATCGAGCCCCAACTCGGCCATGAAGGCCATGTCGGCCAAGGTGTCCGCAGGCAGCTTCTCGTCGGCGACCATCACCCCCATGGCGATGGCCAAGTCGAGACCAGGGCCTTCCTTGCGGATCCCCGAGGGGGCCAGGTTGACGGTGATGCGACCGGGTGGCCAGTCCACCCCGCTGGAGAGCAGGGCGGCGCGCACCCGGTCGCGGGCCTCCCGGCACGCGGCATCGGGCAGGCCAACCACCGTGAACGTGGGCAGGCCTGATGACACATGGACCTCCACGGAAACCGGATGTCCGGTGATGCCGGCAAGAACAGAGGCAGGAATAGTGGCGAGCACGGTCGGTGCTTTCTCGAGGATGGTTCCTCGGGCCGGGAGGGTGACCCGTCGCGCTGGTCACAAGCGTTCCCAAGACCCTACCGACGGCCAGTGACAACTGCACCGGATGGGGCGAAATCCCTCAGAGCACCTCGTTGATATAGCGAAGCACGGCGTCGATCTCGCCCGCGGTCAGCAGGCCGCCAAAGGCCGGCATCCGGTCTCGTCCCTCCGAGACCACGGCTGCGGCCCCACCAAGGCTGGGGTAGGACTCCAAGAGCACACCCCGGTTCAGCCGAGGGCCATTGCGGGTGCCGCTGCCGTCGGCGTCGTGACAGGAGGCGCACCGGTCGATGAACACCGCCCGACCGGCCACCAGCACCGGATCAGGGGTGCCACCCGGTCCTGCTCCCACCTCAGGAGAGGATCCCGGCCCGCAACCGGCGGCGAGGGCCAGACAGAGGGCGATGACTACCGCCCGCAAAGCGATTCCGGCTTCCCTGTCGGCCACCAGAGGGACGATACTGGGGCATCGGTTTCGACCCCACACGAAAGCAGCGGCGCACTCGGTTCGACTACTGGTATGTGGCCGCCGGCCTGCTGATATGCGTCGGGTTGATCCTTTGGGCCGTGCTGGGCTGACCCAAGCGAACCGCTAAAACGCCGCCTCGACCACCCTGATCTCTCGGCCCACAACCTCGGCCACGTCGAACCGAATCTGCACGTGTCCCCGACGCTCCTGCTCGGACAACCACTGCGCGGCCAAACGACGTATCCTCCGCTGCTTGTCACGGCCCACCGCCTCGGCGGGGAAGCCGTAGGCCAACGACGACCGGGTCTTGACCTCGCACACCACCACCACTGACCCCTTCTGTGCGATCACATCCAATTCGCCCCGACCGCACCGCCAATTGCGGTCGACAACCTGAAAACCGTGGCGGCGATACCACCGCGCCACTCGATCCTCGCCCCAACGCCCCAATGCTTGTTTGTACGCCATGCCCCCAAGCTAGGAGGCCGCTGTGACAGTTTGCCCGAGGGCGTTGGCTAAAAGCGCTTCTCTTTGACCCGGGCCGCCCGGCCGATGCGGTCGCGCAGGTAGTAGAGCTTGGCCCGGCGCACATCGCCGCGGGCCCCGACGTCGATCTTGGCGATGATGGGGGAATGGACCGGGAATGTGCGCTCCACTCCCACCCCGAAGCTCACCTTCCGAACGGTGAAGGTCTCCCTGATCCCGCTGCCCTGTCGGCGGATGACCACTCCTTCGAAGACCTGGACCCGCTCGCGGTTGCCCTCCACCACGCGGACATGCACCTTCACCATGTCGCCGGGACTGAAATCGGGAATGTCGGATCGTCTGGTATTGCGATCAACGATGTCGGTGGGATTCATGGCACGCCTCTTGTGAGTACTTCAGCGCCCAACTCAGGCAATGGGGCGCGGCGGAACATCATACCCGTCTTGATCAGGCAAGGCCGAACTCTTCCAAGAGCGCCTGTTCCGCATCGGTCAAACCGCCCCGGGCATCAATCAGATCGGGCCGCATGGCCACCGTGCGGGCCAGCGACTGGGCCTGCCGCCAGCGGTCCACCCGACCGTGATCTCCCGACCGCAGCACATCAGGCACCGGCCAGCCCCGGAATTCGGCGGGCCGGGTGTAGTGGGGGTACTCCAACAGCCCATCGCTGAACGACTCCTCGGCGGCTGAGTGCTCGTTGCCCAACACACCGGGAACCAACCGGCCCACCGCCTCGACCACCGCCATCGCCCCGACTTCGCCGCCGGCGAGCACAAAGTCCCCGAGGGACAGCTCTTCGTCCGCCAGGTGCTCCCGAACTCGCTCATCCACTCCTTCGTAGCGACCGCACAGCAGTGAGAACCCGTCGCCGGAGGCCAGCTCACGGGCCAAGGCCTGGTCGAATCGACGGCCCGCCGGCCCCAGCAGAAACAAGGGCCTCGGCGGATCGGCCTGCTCGACGGCATTGAAGAGGGGCTCTGGCATCATGACCATCCCCGCACCGCCCCCGAACGGGGCATCGTCCACCGAGCGGTGGGGGTCGCCCGCGCCGGCTCGGAGGTCGCGAACTCGCACGTCGAGGCGGCCCTGCTCCACCGCCCTGCCGATCACGCCGAAGTCCAAGAACACCTCGAACATCGAGGGGAAGATGGTGAAGACATCGACTCTCATGCTTCGTCGGGCTGTTATGCCTCGTCGAACAGGCCGTCCGGCCCGTCCACAACCAGTCGATCGCCGGATCGCTCGACGAGGAAGGTAAGCGGAACCAGTGTCCCCGATTCCAACACGAGGAGATCGCTGGCCGGGTTGTCCTGCACCGCTTCGACCCTCCCCCGCTGTGTGCCGTCGGCCTCGCACACCATCATGCCAATCAATTCGTGAACCCACAGTTCGTCGGGGTCGGAGATGGGCTCGGCTCGCAGCGCTTGGCCACGCAGCGAATCAGCTGCGACTCGATCGCCGACTTCCGCGAACCGCACGATCCAGCGCCGTTGAAAGGCCCGAACTTGGGCCACGGTCAGCTCGCCGAGATCGGTGACCAGCACTGCCCCCTCCTCAAGCCGCTCGGAGCGGTTGGTCCACAGCGTGACCACCACCTCACCCCGGACCCCGTGAGCCCGGTCGATGCGGCCGACTTCGAGCAGAAGGAGCGCCCTTGATTGATCAGTCGACGAACTCGACGTCGATGGGACTGCCGTCTTTGCTGGCCGCGGCCCGCACCAGGGTGCGAATGGAGTTGGCCACCCGGCCCCTACGGCCGATGACTCGGCCCATGTCACCCTCGGCCACAGTGACCTCCAGCGTGACCGAGCCCTGTCGCTCGACAACTTCTACGTCGACTTCGTCGGGGTTCTCCACCACCGACTTGACCAGATATTCCAGAACGTTTCGAGCAGTGGGGACTTCGATGGTGTTGATGTCGCCGCCTTCGTCGAAATCGTCGTCGTAACCGTCGTCGTCGAACTGATCCTCGTCAACTCCAAAATCGGTGTCGCTCACGATTCTTCGTCCTCGGCTTCCTCTTCGTCTTGCGCTGGTTCGTCTTGCGCTGCGGTGGTCACTATGGCGGGAAGCTCGGTGGCTTCCTCGTCCTCTGCTTCCTCTTCGTCTTGCGCTGCGGTGGTCACTATGGCGGGAGGCTCGGCGACCACGGCACTCGGCCCGGCTTCACCGGTGAACTCGGCCCACGCGCCGGAGATGGCCAAGAGCTTCTGCACCCGCTCACTGGGCTGGGCGCCGTGGCGAAGCCAGTGCAGCGCCCGCTCGTTGTCGATCTCAATCAGCGACGGCTCCTGGCGGGGATTGTAGGTGCCCACGATCTCAATGAAACGCCCGTTGCGGGCCTTACGGGAATCGGCGGCCACCACGCGGTACGTGGGCTGCTTCTTCTTGCCCATCCGCATCAGCCGGAGTCTTACTGCCACAAGAGGAAAACTCTACCCGCCAAAATCCCTTGTGGGCTACCTCAGGGATGAGAGATCGAATTGCCCGTCCTCCAAGCCGGGCAAGGTCAGCTTGGGCTTGCCGGGCTTCCCCTGCTGGCCGCCGGGTGGGGTCACCCGACTCCCCTTGCGCCCCTTCTTGGGCTTCTTGCGGCCCGATCCCCCACTCTTGTTCCCCATCCGCTTCATCATGCGCTGCACTTCGCTGAACTGCCGCAGAAGCTGGGTGACCTCTGAGGGCCGGGTTCCCGAACCGGCGGCGATCCTCTGTCGCCGAGAGCCGTCGATCATCCGGGGCGCGGCCCGCTCCTCCGGGGTCATCGAGCAGATGATGGCCTCGACTTGGGCGATTCGATCATCCTCAATCTCGGCGTTGCGCAACTCGGGCGCCACACCGGGGAGCATCCCCACCAGGTTCTGGAGCGAGCCCATCTTCTTGAGCTGGCGCATCTGCTCCAAGAAGTCCTCCAGCGTGAACTCTCCCTCCAGCAATTTGGCCGCCGCTGCCTCGGCTTCGGCCTCCTCATACACCTGCTCGGCCTTTTCGACCAGGGTGAGCACGTCGCCCATGCCCAGAATGCGGCTGGCCACCCGGTCAGGGTGGAAGAGCTCGAACTCGTCGATCTTCTCCCCGGTGGAGGAGAAGGCGATGGGCCGTCCCACCACCTCCTTCACCGACAGGGCCGCTCCGCCGCGGGCATCGCCATCCACCTTGGTGAGGATCACCCCGTCCAACTCCAGAATGGCGTGGAACGACTCGGCCACCGTCACCGCGTCCTGGCCGGTCATGGCGTCAACCACCAAGAAGGTGTAGTGGGGTTCGATGGCGTCGGAAATCTGCCCGACCTGATCCATCATCTCCTCATCGATGGCCAGCCGCCCGGCGGTATCGCAGATCACCACGTCCCGGCTCGACGCCACTGCCTCCGCCACGCCTTTCCTGGCCGCTGCAATCGGGTCGGAGGGCTCGCTGAACACCGGAACTTCGATGGAAGCGCCCAGAGTGCGGAGCTGCTCGACAGCGGCCGGCCGCTGCAAGTCAGCGCCCACCAGCATGGGGTTGCGGCCCTGCTGCTTGAACCAAGAGGCCAGCTTGGCCGCGTTGGTGGTCTTGCCCGATCCTTGCAGTCCGGCCAACAGCACCACCGTGGGGGGCTTGGCGGGATGGGAGATTTCCAAGGTCTCGCCGCCCAGGGTGGCGATCAGCTCCTCGTGGACGAACTTGATCACCTGCTGCACCGGGTTCAGCGCTTTGTGGACCTCGGCCCCCACACACCGCTGGCGGACCCGGTCCTGGAAGCCGCGGACCACATGGAGGTTGACGTCGGCGTCCAACAGGGCCAGGCGGATCTCGCGCAGCACCTCGTCGACGTCGCTCTCCCGCAGGGTCCCCAAACCCCGCATGCGCTTGACGATGCCCTCGAACCGGTTGCTCAGCGTGTCGAACATGGGCTGCCCACCCTAGCGGTCTGTCTCCAAAATCAGGGCTTCGGAGAGGTCAGGAGAACAGGGCTTCGACAAACTCATCGGCGTCGAACGCCACCAAGTCGTCGATGCCCTCCCCCAAGCCCACCAACTTCACCGGGATATCCAATTCGTCTTGCACGGCCATGACGATGCCGCCCTTGGCCGACCCGTCGAGCTTGGTGAGGACCACACCGGTCAGCTCGGCCGATTCGGTGAACCGGCGGGCTTGGGCCAGGCCGTTCTGGCCGGTGCTGGCGTCGACTACCAACAGCACTTCGGTGACCGTGCCGGGCCCTTTGCCGGCCACCCGGTGGATCTTGGCCAGCTCCTCCATCAGGTTGGTGCGGGTGTGCAGGCGACCGGCGGTGTCGGCCATGACCAGCGGAACCCCCGCGGCCGACGCGTGCTCGATGGCGTCGTAGATGACCGAGCTGGGGTCGGCGCCCTCGGCGCCGCGCACCAGCTCGGCCCCGGAGCGGTCGGCCCACTGACCCAACTGCTCGGCGGCCGCGGCTCGAAACGTGTCGCCTGCGGCCAGCACCACCTGGCGTCCGCTCTGAACCTCCCGAGAAGCCAGCTTGCCGATGGTGGTGGTCTTGCCAACCCCGTTGACGCCCACGAACAACCACACCGCGGGGCTTCCCTCGGCCCGCAACTCCAGGTCACGACCCCCCAGGTCCTCGGCCATCTGGGCCTTGAGCAGAGCCACCAGAGCTTCGGCATCGGCCACCTTCTCCGCCTTGGCCTGCTCCTTGAGCCGATCCAACAACGCGACGGTGGTGCCCACACCGGCATCGGCCAAGATCAACGCCTCCTCCAACTCCTCCCAAGTGGCGTCGTCCACTCCCCGAGAAACCACGGAGGACAAGAAGCCGGTGAAAGTCCCTCTGGCAGTGGAGAGCCGATCGCGGAGTCGCACCCCTACCCCCTACTCGTCGTCGGAGTCTTCTAGGGCGCCGATGACCGCGGTCAGCAAGATGCGCTCATCGTCGCGGACCACCTCCAGCTCCACCTCGGTGCCCGGGATGCGGAACTGCACCTTGGCGGCCAGTTCGGTGAAGGTCGAGACCACCTCGTTGTCGATGAGCACGATCAAGTCCCCCGCCATGAGCCCGGCCCGGTCGGCGGGGGTCTCCGGAACCACCTCCACCACGAGGGCACCGGGAAGACCGATCTCCGGGTCGGTTCCATAGACCCCCAGATAACCCAGTTCGGTGCTCTCGCCGTTCAGAATGCGCTGGGCGATGTTGAGCGCGATGTCGGAGGGTATGGCGAACCCCAAGCCGATGTTGCCCATTGAGCCGTCGGTCTGGATGAGGGTATTCATGCCGATGACCTGACCGAAGCGGTTGGCCAGCGCACCGCCCGAATTGCCGGGGTTGATGGGGGCGTCGGTTTGGATCATCTCGACAAAGGCGCTGTCCCCCGTTCCCTCTCTGATGGCCCGTCCCACCGCACTGACAATCCCGGAGGTGACCGACTGCTGCAACCCGAACGGGCTGCCGACCGCCACCGCCAACTGCCCGACCTCAACGGTGGAGCGATCGGCAAAGACGGCCGGCGTCAGCACCATGTCGGTGTCGACCCTTATCAAGCCAACGTCGATGGCGGGAGCAGTCCCGATCACCTCGCCCTCGGCTCGGGTGCCGTCGGCAAACTGCACTCTCACCGTCTCGGCCTCGCCCAATACGTGGGCGTTGGTCAGGATGAGACCGGACGCGTCGTAGATGATTCCTGAACCCTGTCCGCCCCTCGGCTCCTGCTCGGGAAGCTCGAATTCCTCTGGGAGGTCGTCACCGGGCGCCCAGTCCTCGGGGGGAAGTTCTGGAGCAATCTCGGAATCCTCTGCCTCAGGCCCGGCCACCTGAATGAGCACCACCGAGGGAATCACCGCCCGGGCCACAGCCACCACCGGGTCATCAAGCACTTGGGGGATCGCTGGCTGGTCCGAGCCGGGCAATTCGCCCGAAGACGGCTGATCAGAGGGCGCGGCTATCGCTGGGGCCTGGGCAGGCGACGATCCTCCCGAGGGGGCGCTCACCACTTGGGGTCCAGAAACCACGACAATCTCAGGAGGAGGGGTTTCCTGATTGAAGAAGACACTCCCGACCCCGATCCCGATGCCGACCAGCCCCAAGACAGCCAACAGCACCGACGCCACCAGCATGATGGCAACGGGATTGCGAGATGGCGGCGGGGGCTCGTCGGCGGGCGCCCAGGGGACTACTTCCACCGCCCGGGGCACCGGAAGGTTGCTGGATTGCTCGTCGGGGCCTTCCAGTTCCCATCCCAAGGGATCCCACTCCGACCGGGGATCGTCGGGCTCGTTGCTCATCGTGTGTGCTGAATCCTCAGCTTTGTCCGAGAAGTACCTTCGGTCCTGAGGCTACCACCACTTTTTCCGACAGCACCTTCGAGCTGCCCCCCGGCTTCATGGATACGCCGTAAAGGCAATCAGCCGCCTCCATGGTGCGCTTCTGGTGGCTCACGATGAGGAGTTGGGCGTCGGCCCGGAACTCGTCGATGAGCTGAAGGAAGCGGTGCAGGTTGACGTCGTCGAGGGCCGCCTCCACCTCGTCCATGACATAGAACGGCGATGGCCGGCTGCGGAACACCGCGAACAGGAAGGCCAGCGCGGTCAGCGAGCGCTCGCCTCCCGAGAGCAGGCTGAGCCGCCGGATGTTCTTACCCGAAGGACGGGCTTCGATCTCCACCCCGGTGTCGAGCAGCGAGTCGGGCTGGGTGAGCCGCAGCTTGCCCTCGCCGCCGGGGAAAAGCGTTTGGAACAGGTCGGCGAAGTTGCGGGCCACGTCGGCGTAGGCCGCCGAGAACACGCTCACGATCTCCTCGTCGATCTTGCGGATCACCTTGCGGAGTTCCCGGCGGCTTTGGCGGATGTCGTCGATCTGGCCCTGGGTGAACTCGTAGCGCTCCGACAGCGACCCGTATTCCTCCAGCGCCAACGGGTTCACCGGTCCCATGATGCGCAGCTCCTGCTCCAGGGCCCTGATCCGGTCAGCGGGCACAACGCCCGGCTCCAAGGGAGGGCATTTGGCGGCTACTGCTTCACCGGGCTCGCAATCCAACTCCCGGCGGCACCGCTCAACCGCGGCCTCCAACCGGATACCTGCTTCGGCCAGCTCGATCTCCGCGCTGCGGTCCCGCTCCCGGCACTGGCCCAGCCTGGCCTCCGCCTGCGACCGCTGACTGCGCAAGTCCTCCAGCCGCTGGGCGGCCGCTCGGGCCGCCTCCGATTCCTGGGCTCGCTGACGGCGAAGATCATCAAGCTGATGGCCCGACTCTTGGGCCCTCTGGGCCACGAGATCCACCAGCCGGTCGACGATGGCCAGACGCAGATCGACCGCCTCCCGACGAGCGGCGGCCTCGGCCCGGGCTTGGGTCATCTGGCTCAATCGCCGCTCAATCTCATCCCGCTGTGTGGTCAACAGCCGGCGCCGCTCTTCGATTCCCGCCGCCCTAACCTGGTAGTCGGAGCGGAGGCCGCTCACCGCCTGCGACTTCTCCGATAACTCTTCTCGGGCCTGGCGTCGGCTCTGGGCGCGAGCACGCTGCTCCGCTTCTTTGGCCTCATGCTCAGGCAGCTCTTGGTGAAGCTCGCCCACCCGGCGGCGGTCTTCGGTGATCCGGTCGTCCAGCTCTTGGCGACGAGGCCGGAGCGCGGCGATCCCCACCTCGGCATCACGAAGCTCCCGCTCCAGCGCAGCCGCCCGGTCCCGAGTGCTGCTCAGGGCCTGAGATTGGCTCTGGGCGGCAGCCCGGGCCTGGGCTTCGTGGTGCTCGGCCTCCTCCCGACGGTGGTCGGCCCCGGCCAGCCGTTGCTCGGCGGCGTCAACCGACTCCGCGGCCCGGGCCGATGCCTGCTCAGCCTCTTCCAGCAGTCCCCTGGTGGCCCCGGAGCGCCGAACGCCCACCCGCCATCCCGAGGGCGAGAACCGGTCACCCCGACGGGTTACCACCACCGAGGCGGGGTCGGCGACCGCGGCCGCCGCGGCCTGCTCGCTGCTGTCCACCACTCCAACCCGGCCCACGAGGGCGTCGAGGAGCTGATCCATGCCCGCCACCGACGAGTGAACATGGCGACGCAGGGGAACACCGACCACCGGGGTTGCCGCCCCCGCCGCCGGCCCGCCCAGGGCCAAGACCGCGCCGCTCACATTGTCGGCCTCCAGGGTGGCGACGGCTCTCATGGCGACCTCGGTGTCGGTGGCCACCACGGCGGCCACCGCCTCACCGGCCGCAGCCTCAAAGGCCTCCTCCCATCCCCGGTCGATGTCGACAATGTCGAGCAGGGTGCCGACCACGCCCTCGATGCCGACCAGGCGCTGGGCGCCCGATGCATCACGGGCCTCGTCCAAGGCCAGGGACAGCGCCTCTCGTCGGGCCTCCCAGGCCTGGAGATCACCCACCGCCTGGGCCAGAGCCGCCCTCTCGTGCTCACACGCCGACCGGGCCTCCTCGGCCGAGCGCTCGGCCTGCTGGTGCTCCTGTCTCCGGGACTGCTGAGCGGTCTCGGCTTCTTTGGCTTCGGCCCAGCTTCGGTCCAACTCCTCAACCAGCGCCTGGCGCTGCTTCTCCAACTCCTCCAGATTCCGGCCCAGACGATCCCACTCTGCCTGATCCCGTTGGATCGACGCCTCCAGGATCGTCATCTCGCCCTTGATTCGCGGCGCCTCCGACTCGGATGCCGGCAGGCTCTCACCGCCCCACTGCTCGTCGAACGACAGGCGAAGCTGCTCCAGTTCCTGTTCGGCATCGTCCACCCCCGCGGCATCGGGCGCCAAGGCCGCCGCCGAATCCTCCACCTCGCGCAGCTCCTGGCCCAGCCGGTGTGCTTCGGCCTCCAGCGTGGCCACCACATCGTCGTCCACTCCGGCGTTGCGGTCGCGCTGCAAGCGCAGACGGCGCTCCGCCAACAGCGCCTCCAAGCCCCGCAGCCGCTCGGTCACCCCCTCAAAGCGCATCAAGGCGTTGCTGATGTCCTCCCCGTCGGCCGCCGAGAGCTGGGCCTCGGCCGCAGCCAAATCCCGGTCCAAGGCCTCAACCTGCACCGTTAGCTGTTGCATCTCGCGGCGGTCGGCGGCCTGGTCTTGGGTGAGTTGGCGAACCCGTCGGCGCAGCTGGTCGATCTCCTGGCCGGCCAGGAAACGGCGAAGGCCGCTCAACTCAGCCACCAGGTCACCGTGTCGCCGGGCTGCCTCCGCTTGGCGTTCCAGCGGACGCAGCTGGCGGCGTATCTCCCGCACCACGTCGGACAACCGAGTGAGGTTGGCCTCCGACGCGGCCAGCCGCCGTTCTGACTTCTCCTTGCGGCGCCGGTACTTCAGCACTCCGGCCGCCTCTTCGATGACCGCCCGGCGGTCCTCGGGCCGAGCGCTCAAAACCCCCTCGATCTGGCGCTGCGAGATAATCACATGCTGCTGGCGGCCGACACCGGAATCGCTCAGCAGCTCCTGAATGTCGAGCAGACGACAGGGCACCCCGTTGATGGCATACGTGCTGTCCCCGCTGCGGAACAGCGTGCGGGTGACGGTGACCTCTTCGAACTCGATGGGCAGGAGACGAGATGTGTTGTCGATGCTCAGTGACACTTCCGCCCGGCCCAACCCCGCTCGGGACGCAGTACCGGCAAAGATGACGTCGTCCATCTTGGCCGAGCGCACTGATGTGGGCGCTTGGGCCCCAAGAGCCCAGGCCACCGCGTCGACCACGTTGGACTTGCCGCTGCCGTTCGGGCCCACGATCACCGTCACGCCGGGCTCGAATACCAGCGTGGTGGAATCGGCGAAGGACTTGAACCCCTTGAGCGTCAACGCCTTCAAGAACACCTATTCGACCCTACCCACCGAAGGACCGCGATTAGTGGAACTACTTGCCCAAATGCAGTTGGGGCGTCATATCTGGCACTGCTCGCAGTAGTACGTCCATCGGCGGCGGAAGCGGTACTTCTGGATGGGACGGTGGCAACGGGGGCAGGGCCGGCCCTTCTGGCCCGCCTGCTTGAACACGTTGAGATACTCCTCATAGCCGCCCGGCTCACCGTGTACGTCCACGTACAGACCGTCTTCCAGCGTGGCCCCCCGGTGCTTGGCCGCATCGTGCAGGGTCTCCACCATCGCCCGATGCAAACGCCTCACCTCCTGGGGTCCCAACGAGTTCGGCAGACGGTCGAACCGCAAGCCAGCCGCAAAGAGGATCTCGTCGGAGTACATCTCCCCCAGACCGACGACCACGCGGTCATCGGTCAGCACCGCCTTCAGCTTGGCGTCTTGGGCCAGGAGGATCTCGCCGAACATCCGCCAGGGCACCGGCTGGTCCAGGGGGTCGATTCCCAGCCCATCGAGCTCGGGGACCTCTTCAACCAGATTCTCGGCATTGACCAGGAAAAGCTCGGCATCGCCGGTGCCATCCACCAATCGAAGCTGCCCGCTCTTTGTGAACGTGATCGACACCATGGTGTTGGGCTCGACCTTGTCCCGGTTGGCGTGACGGCGCAGCTGGCCGCCGGAGCCCAAGCGGGCCACCATCACATCCTCGCTGTCCAACCCCATGATCAAGAACAGGCCCCGGCGGCGCACGTTGGCGATCTTCACCTTCTCGAGCCGACTCACAAACTTCTTCACGCCCCCGGACCGCTTGGCATACCCCGTTGCCATGACCTCCACCGACTTGATGCGCAGACCGGACAGCTCCCTGTCCAGGTCACGGCGGATGGTCTCGATTTCGGGCAAGGCGATCATCGGGTCACTCCTACTGGTACTTCAAGAATCATGGGGCAATCACGGGGCGCTCGTATTTCTGAGATCATGGGGCAGCTCCGGCGGTGGAGACAATCGGCTCCGAGTCCAGCATCTGCCACGCGGAGGCCGCCGCGGCCTGCTCGGCCTGCTTCTTGGACCGGCCCCCGCCTCGGCCTCGCTCCTCGCCGCTCACGTACACCACGGCGAGAAATTGCTTGGCATGGTCGGGGCCCTTCTCAGACAGGCGATACTGGGGAGCGTCGAAACCATGGCGAGCGCAGTATTCCTGCAATCTGGTCTTGAAGTCTCGGATGCCCGGACCTTCTGAGGCCACGACAATGCGATCGGCCAGCCAGCCCCGGACCAGATCGATCAAGATCTCCCAGGGAGCGTCCAGATAGACCGCACCGATCACCGCCTCCATGGCATCAGAGAGGATCGATTGCTTTTCCCGTCCTCCCGAAGCCTCTTCACCGCGTCCGAGGCGCAGGGCCTTGCCCAACTGAAGCTCGCCGGCCAGATCGGCCAGCGTTTCGGCTCGGACCACTTCAGCCCGCAAGGGGGCCAGCTGGCCCTCGGCCATCTCCGGGTAGGCGCGGTAGATGTGATCGGTCACCACGAGGGCCAAGACGGCGTCGCCCAAGAACTCCAGCCGCTCGTTGGAGGAAGCCCCGGCGTTGTCGGCGCACCACGACCGATGGGTCAGCGCCTCAACCAGCAGGCTGGGCTGGGTGAAGTGGTAGCCGAGTCGATCAGCTAGAGCAGCGAGGTCAGGGTCGGCAGTCAGGAGCTTCGGCTCAGACGGCCGTGGACATAGTCGACGGCGTCTCGCACCGTCTTGAGATCCTCCAGGTCTTCGTCGTCGATGCTGAAGCCCACCGTCCTCTCGCTCAATTCCTCTTCCAGGGTCTCCACCAGCTCAATGAGGGCAAGTGAATCGGCGTCGAGGTCGTCGGCGAAGGCCTGGCCCTCGGTGATCCGGTCGGGTGCGATCTCCAGGATGTCGGCCAAGCACTCGGTGACGAGGGTCAAGACCCCGTCGCGATCCAGCGGGCTCTGCTCGACATGGGTTTCGGATGGCACGTCATCTCCGGGGCGGCTCAGCAATACGGCGCTTGGAAAGTATAGGCCAGCGTGTCGCTGTTCCCACCCACCGGGGACCGAGGGAATCGCCATTCGGAGGACAGCACCCGGCGCAGGGAGCCGAAGGGGAGTCCTCAATCGGAGGACAGCACCCGGCGCAACGAGCCGACGGTGTCGCGCTCGGCCAGTTCGTGGGCCACTTGGATGGCGTTGGCCAGCGCCCTCGGCGATGAGGCCCCGTGGCTGATGATGCTGACGCCGCTCACCCCGAGCAGGATGGCGCCACCCACCGAATCGGGGCTGAACTCGTCGTAGAGCGGCGCCAGCGCCGGGGCCAGCAGCTTGGCCCCCTGTCGAGCCTCCTCAGAGGAGTCGAACGCCTCCAACAGCGCGCCGATGAGCTGTTTGGCCACCCCCTCGGCCGTCTTGAGGGCCACATTCCCGGTGAAGCCGTCGGTGACGATCACGTCCACCAGGTCTTCCAGCAGATCCCGCCCTTCGACATTGCCGGCGAACACCGCACCGGTGGCGGTCTGCCAGCCCTCGTCGCCCAGCAGGTCGAACGCCTCCTTGACCAGGGGCGACCCCTTGCCGGCCTCCTCCCCGTTGGACAAGAGCCCGACTCGGGGCTCGGCAACCCCCCAGCGGTCGCGGCAGTACACCGCCCCCATCTGGGCGAACTGCACCAGCCACTCGGCGCTGCACTCGGTGTTGGCCCCCGAGTCCAGCATCACGTTGGGCCAGGCGCGACCGGGAACGACGATCGGCGTGGCGATGGCCGGTCGGGACACCCCTCGTATTCGGCCCATCCTCAGCAGGGACGCCGCCATCGCCGCTCCGGTGTTGCCCGCGCTCACCATGGCCGACGCCCGACCGTCGCGAACCGCCTCGGCGGCCCGAACCAGCGAGGAGTCCTTCATCTTGCGAACGCTGGAAGCGGCCTCCGCCTCCATGGCGATCACCTGCGAGGCGGGGATCACCTCGAAGTCGCCGGCCTCGGGCAACTGCTCGGGCTGGCCCACCAGCACCACGGGAATGCCCTGGTCGACGGCGATTCGGACACCGGCCAGCACCGACTGGGGAGCATCGTCGCCCCCCATTGCATCGACGGCAACGGGAAGCGATGTCAATATGCGCCCTTCAAACGGCTGCGCGAGACGACTCAGGCCACTTCAACGGCTTCACGGCCCGCGTACCAGCCGCACACCTTGCAAACCCGGTGCGGACGCTTGACCGCTCCGCAGCGAGGGCAAGTGCTCTGGGCCGGTGCGGACACTCGCCAGGCCGCGGCCCGGCGGCTGCGGCCCTTGGCTTTGGATGTCTTCTTCTTGGGTACAGCCATCGAACAGTCCTAAACCTGGGATGAGAGGAGAATGCCTCGCTACCGACGAAACAGCGTTGGCGCGGCGTTTAAATCTACTGGCCGGTGCGCAGCGCGTCTAACGCAGCCCAACGGGGATCCTTGGGACGGTCTTCGCCCGCAGGCTCGGGCTGGTTCATGGGGTAGGCATCGGGGGCCGGGCCTGCGCAGTCCTCCGAGCACAGTGGTGCGATAGGCAGGGCGAGAACAACGCAGTCGCGGACCATGGGAGTCAGGTCGGCTTCTCCGTCGTGAATCGGATACGTCTCCTCATCGGCGGGGGCGATGCTGAAGATCTCCCGCAGGTCTTGGCGCACCGTCTGCTCAATCGGCTCCAAGCACCTCCGGCACGACCCCCGCCAGCCCGCGGCCAGAGCGCCGGTCACCTCCAGGCCGCTGACAACCGACTCCAGGTGGAGTTGGAGATCAACCGGTCCGTACACCGCGGCATCGGAGGTGGCCAAGCCCTCGACTTCTGCTTGGATGGCAAGCTCGCGGTGCAAGCCGGGACGACGCAGCATTTCCCCCACCGGCACGACCAGCTGGCTCGACATGGCGCTTCCCCCGCGGCTCAGCCCACGGTGTCTTGATCGAAGAAACCGTCGTCGGGCTCGGGATCAGGCTCGGGTTCATAGGCCCGCACCAGATCGGCCAGCGGGTCGCCTTGCAGCCGGGTCCTGGCCTCCTTGACGGTATTCAGAATTCGCTCGAGGGCGTTCTCGAAGCTCCCCAGCTTGGTGTCGCAATAGTCCTCGGTCTCCAAGCGCAGTCGGCGGGCGGTGGTTTCGGCCTCCTCCACCATTCGCCGAGCCCGCTGCTCTGCCGCCTTGACCACCTCCGTGCGCTGCACCATTGCCTCCGCCTGGGATCGGGCGGCCACCAAAATCTCGTCGCCTTCCCGGTGGACTCGCTTCAAGAAGTCCTCCCGCTCCTTCAGGAGCCAGCGGGCGGCCCGCATCTCTTCGGGCAGGCGGTTGAGGCAGTTTTGAAGAAGCTCGAGGACCTCCTCCTTGTTGATCATGGAGGAAGCCGAAAGCGGCATCGGCCGGGCGGTGTCCACCAACTCGATTGCTCGACGCAACAGCAGATCGAACTCGGGATCGACAAACGTCCCGGCGGCGGTCTGGTGGGTTCCGGTCGGGTTGGGGTCGATGTCAGTCATGTCGATACCTCTCGATCAGTCGTCGGTCAGCCATCTCGATACCTCTCCAAGAGTCGTTTGGCCACCGGTGGGGGGACCATGGAGTCGATCTCCTGGCCGAATCGGGCCAGCTCCCGGATCAGCTTGGAGGCCAGAAAGGAGTGCTTGCTGGCAGAGGGGATGAACAGCGTGTGGACCCCGGAGACGGCTTGGTTCATCTGGGCCATCTGAAGCTCGTTCTCGAAGTCGGACACCGCCCTGAGGCCCTTCACGATGAAGTCGACGCCCTCGTCTCGGGCCAGATCGACCACCAGCTTGGCGAACAAGGTGGTCCGCACGTTGGGCAGGTGGGTGAAGCACTCCTGCAATATCGCCTCGCGCTCTTCCAGTTCGAACAGCGGGGTCTTCTGGGGATTGCGCACCGCGGCCACGATCACTTCCTCGAACAGACGCGACGCGGTTTCCACGATCTCCATATGCCCGTTGTGTATGGGGTCGAACGATCCGGGGAACAGGACACGCGTCACGAAGAAGTCTCCTGGGGTCTCTGGTTGCTATTGCCGGCTGGCAATCACCACAACGGTACCCGCGTAGCGCCGCTGTTTGATGACATCCCAGCCCGGTCCGGGTTCCACCACCCGATCGGACTCGGCCATCACCGCGTTGGCGGGGAGCCGGGACAGCAGTTCCGGCCAAGCATCGAACCCGTAGGGAGGATCGCACAGAGCGATGTCGTAGTCGCCGCCCAGGCGGGGCAGTTCCGCCATGACGTCGCCGGACACCACACGACAGCGGTCGCTGAACCCGGTGGCATCGATGTTGGCCCGCAGCGCAGCCAGCGCCGGCAGGGCTGACTCCACGAAGGTGGCCGATGCCGCACCGCGCGACACGGCCTCCAGACCCAGGGCCCCCGAACCGGCGAACAGGTCCAGCACATCGGCGCCTTCCAGACGGCCCTGGCTGTGCAGCGAGTTGAACACCGCCTCGCGGACCCTGCTGGTGGTGGGGCGCACATCCATGCCCTCCGGGGTGCTCAACCGCCGGCCCCGAGCCTCCCCGGCGATGATCCGAAGCGCCATTGGTGCTCAGTCTTCGGGGGGGCGGGGCTCTCGGGCCATCAGGGTCACCAGCACGTCGTCGCCCAGCACCAGCTCGCCGGTGGTCTCGAATCGGTGGCGCCGGTAGAACCCCACGTTGGCCGGGTTGCTCGACTCCAGATAGGCCAGCACTCCCGTCCGGTCGCAGCGTTCCAGCATGGGTGCCAGAACCTTGCTGCCCAGGCCCCGGCTCTGCTGGTCCGAGGAGGTGCCCAGCACGGCCAGATACCAGTGGGGCTCGTCTGGGCGGGACTGGTGCATCCGGCCCAAGCCCTCCAGCCGAGACGGAACCAACTCTCCTATGAGCTCGGTCAACATGGCCATGAATTCGCCGTGGGAGTCCGACTCCTCAGCGCGGCCGTCGTCCTCTCCCGATGTGGCCGTCTCGCTACGGGGCGGCTGCCAATAGGCCACGCAGCCGTCCATTCGGGTGCCGTGCAACTCCGACCCAGAGGGCAGATGGTCGAGGGTGAACCCCCACCAGCGCATCAGCGACGCCCGGCGGGTGGCGTCATCGGGAAACAGCCATCCCATGAAGGGATCGGGCTCGAAGGCGTCGGTCCAGATCGCCGCGATCTGATCCCGCCGCTCCAGTCCCATGCGCACGATCTCCAGCACGAAGCCTCCCGGATTGTCAGCTCTTCATCAGATAATCGGCGTCGTCGTCCACCAGGAACAACTCCACCTCCGAACGCAGCGCCGGATGGCGTTGCAGATCGGGGTCGTCGTCCAGCAATTCCCCCGCGGCGGTGCGGGCCCACACCACCCACTCCTTGTCCTGGCGCAGGGAGGCAAGCTGCAAGTCGTTCCGACCCTTCTGGCGCTCGCCCAAGATGGTGCCCTCCCCCCGCAGCTCGAGGTCGGCCTCGGCCAGCTCGAACCCGTCGGTGGTGCTCACCAGCGCCCGCAGCCGCTCGGCGGCCACCCCAACGGCGTCGGCGGCCAGAAGGGAGCACGTCGACTCCTGGTCGCCCCGACCCACTCGCCCCCGAAGCTGGTGGAGTTGGGCGATGCCGAAGCGGTCGGCGTCCACGATCACCATGATGGTGGCGTTGGGCACATCCACCCCCACCTCGATCACGGTGGTGGCCACCAGCACGTCGATGGCCCCGCCGCGGAACAGGTCCATCACCGACTCCTTCTCCGCGGGGGTGAGCCGGCCGTGGAGAAGCCCGACCCGCAGCCCGGCCAGCTCGTCGGCCTGGAGGCGCTCGTAGGTCTCCACCACCGAGCGGGCCCCGATGCTGTCGGACTCCTCGATGAGCGGGCACACCACATAGGCCTGGCGGCCCTGGCCCACCTCGGCTCTGACCTGCTCCCACACCTCGGCCTCCTCGGCGGCGGTGCGGGCCCAGCGGGTGGCGATCGGCGTTCGGCCCGGGGGCATCTCATCCAACGTGGACACGTCGAGGTCGCCGTACACGGTCATGGCCGCGGTCCGGGGGATGGGGGTGGCCGTCATCACCAAAACGTCGGGCGAAGCGGCCTGCGATCCCTTGGCCCGCAAAGCAGCCCGCTGCTCCACCCCGAAGCGGTGCTGCTCGTCCACCACCACCGCGCCCAGCGAGGCGAAGTCCACCCCCTCTTGGATGAGGGCGTGGGTGCCGATGGCGATGTCGATGTGGCCGGAGGCCAGCGCAGCTTGGGTCCGGGTTCGCTCGGCACCGGTGGTCTGGTTGGTGAGCAGCGCCACCCGCAGGGGCCGCTCGCCCGAGAGCGTGTCGGCGGCGGGCACCACCAGCTCGCCCAGCAGCGACCTGACCCCCAGGTAGTGCTGGGTGGCCAGCACCTCGGTGGGGGCCATCAGCGCGCCCTGGTGGCCCCCTTGCACCGCGGTGAGCAGCGCGGCCACCGCCACCACGGTCTTGCCCGCCCCCACATCGCCCTGCAAGAGGCGGTGCATGGGCACCGGGCGGGCCATGTCGGCCGTCACCTCGGCGATCACCCGGCGCTGGGCCCCGGTGAGGGGGAAGCCCAGCGACGACGTGAACCGCTCCACCAACTCGCCGCCCGCGTCGTGGGCGATCCCGACCGCGGCCCGCTCCACCGCCCGCTTGCGCATGATGAGCTTGAGCTGGAGCCGGAACAGTTCGTCGAACACCAGCCGGTTGCGGGCGGTGTGCTGGGCGTCCATGGTCTCGGGGCGGTGGATGGCGTCGATGGCCTCGTGGCGTCCGATCAAGCCGTGGCGCTGTCGTAGGGGCTCGGGCACCGGATCGCCGATGCCCCGCTGGTCGGAGCGGCGCAGGGCCTCGTCCACCCATCGCCTGATCTCCCGGGTCTGGAGCCCGGCCTTGCCCGACTGGGGGTACACCGGCACGATGCGCCCGGTCTCGTCGCCCACCAGATCGACGATGGGGTTGGTCATCTGGCCCTGGCCCCGGTAGCGGTCTAGCTTGCCGAACACCACCACCTCTTGGCCCTGGGACAGCTGGCGGTCGCGCCACGGCTGGTTGAAGAACACCAGCCGCAAGCGCCCGGTTCCGTCGCTCACCGACACCGTGACCATGGAGCGGCCCCCCCGGAGCTTCTTGGAGAACACGCTGCTTACCTGGGCCATCACCATGGCCTCCACGTCGTCCTCCAAATCGCCGATGGCCGCCCGGTTGGTGCGGTCGATGTAGCGGCGGGGGTAGTAGGTGAGCAGGTCGAGCACCGACTCCACCTCGACCGCAGCCAGGGCCTTGGCCTTGGCCGGGCCCACCCCGCCCAGCACTTCGACATCCATGGCCTCGAAGTCGGCCATCGTGAGCGACGGCCGACCGGTGGCCTCCCGCTCAGAGCTGACCGCAGACAGCGAGGTCACTCCACTCCGAAATAGAACGGGTAGAGCGGCTGGCCCCCCTCGTGGACCTCCACCTCAACCTCGGTGTGGTGCTCGGCCAGCCAGTCGGCCACTTCTTCAACCTCCGCGGCGGTGGCGTCGGCACCGGAGATCACCGTGACCAGCTCGTGGCCGTCGTCGATGAGCTCGGCCAAGAGCCCGGTGGCCGCCTGGGCCGCGCTCTGGGCCACCACCCGCAACCCTCGGCGGTCCAGCCCCAGCCACTGGCCAGCGGTGATGGGGCCCAGCTCGCTCTCGGTGTCGCGCACCGCCTGGGTGACCTCCCCGGTCACCACGTCGGCGGCGGCATCGGCCATGGCCCGCTGGTTCTGGTCGGCGCTGGCCGACGGGTCGTAGGCCATCAGCGCGGCCAGCCCCTCGGCGATCCCCGTGGTCGGTACGACCCGCACCGCGGCGTCGGTACACTCATCCACCCGCTCGGCCACCGGCACGATGTTCTTGTTGTTGGGCAGCAGCACGATCTCGTCGGCGTCAAGCTGCTCAACCGCCTGCACGAAATGCTCGGTGGAGGGATTCATGGTCTGGCCGCCGGCGATGATCGCCCGAACCCCGAGCGACTCGAAGATGCGGCGCACCCCCACTCCCACCGACACCGCCACCACCGCGGTGCGGACCGGCTCGCCGGCCACCGCGGTGACCGTCCCGCCGACCTCGGCGACCATCAGCGACTCGACGTGCTCCACCTGCTCGAACAAGTCGGTCACCCGGATGTCGAAGGGGCGACCGACGCCGATGCCCGCCTCGATGCTGCCGCCGATATCGTTGCTGTGGATGTGGCAGTTCCACAGTCCATCGCCGCCCACCACCACAATGGAGTCGCCCAGGGCCTCCCAAGCAGCGCGGAATTCGCCGATGCGGTGATCTTCGGACTCCAAGAAGAACATCACCTCATAGCGGGTGGCGCTGCCATTGTCACCGGAGTGATCAGGGTCATCGGCATCGTGGGGGTCGTCGGCCCCGGCTACCGACGCACCTACCCCGGCAGTCGGGTCCACCGGCGGCGGGTCGGGCAGGGGCCGTCCGTCCATCGCGGTGGCCAGCGCATCCAGAAACAGCAGAAACCCCGCTCCCCCGGCGTCCACCACGTTGGCCCGGGCCAGCTGGGGCAGCAGCTCGGGCGTGCGATCCAGCGACGCCCGCCCCGCCTGCTGGCATCCCTCCACCATCTGGATGAGGCCGTCGACGCCCTGGTCAACCGCCGCTGAGGCTGCCGCCGCCACGTCCCGCACCACGGTCAGAATGGTTCCCTCCACCGGAGTCGACACCGCCTCATCGGCCGCGGCCGAGGCTCGTTTCAGCGCACCGGCCAACACCGGCGGATCGACATGGCCCGCGGTGGCCACCGTCTCGGCCACGCCCCGCAATATCTGCGACAGGATCACCCCGGAGTTGCCCCGAGCGCCCATCAGCGACCCGTGGCTGATGGCGTGGCAAACCTCGCTCATCTGATCCCCGGCGGCCGACACCTCGGTTACCACCGTTTCCAGGGTGAGCGCCATGTTGGTGCCGGTGTCGCCGTCGGGCACGGGATACACGTTGAGCTGGTTGATGACGTCCCGGTGCAGGGCCAGCGCGTCGCGGAACCACTCCATCGCAGCCCGCAACTCCTCAGCACCAAGACGGTCTTCCGTCATGCCCCCGATGGTAGTGAGTTCGGGCTTCCCGACTCGCGAACCGCCCAGACCAGCCGTTACCCTGCCTTAGTGGTGCTGCGACACGCCGCTCGTCCCGATCACTGGCAGAATGAGTCACCGTGCAGGGTGTGATCAAGGCCTACGATCCCGCAACTGGTCTCGGTGTTGTGGTGCGAGACACCGATTTGGCCGAGTTCGACTTGGCCCCCGATGCGCTGGAGGGGTCGGTGTTTCGGATGCTGCGCCAGGGCCAGCGGGTGCTGTTCGACCTCGAAGAAGGGCAGGCCACCCGTCTGCGGTTGGGTTCAGAGGTGGACATGGGCACCCCCTCGTTCCTCACCGCCGCCGGCGACTAGGGGCACGCGTGAGCCGCTCGGTTGCCGATCAGCTTCGCGTCCGTTTTGGCCTGGACTCGGTGGACGTCCGAGCCGGGCTGACCCAACGCGAACTATTCGACGCCGCCGTCGCCGGAGACCGTGGCCGCACCCGCATCGACGGTGGAGAACACGACCAGAAGGCGTTCGCCACTGCCCTGGGTGCCGACGGGCCGCTCATCTTCTACTCCGATCCGTCGTGTACCGGCCGTCCCGTGCAGGACACTTTCGCCGTGGCCTGGCCCGAGGTGGTGGACGACGTGTGGTGGAAGGCCGACTTCAGCCCGCTGAACGCCGACCATTACGACGGGCTGCTCGGGAGGGTGCTGGCCCATCTGAACGAGCGGAAGGCGGCGCTGTACACCGCCGATGTGTTCTGCGGTTGGGACCCGGAGTTCGCCATCCCCTACCGGCTGGTGAGCGAGTACGCCACCCACGCCTTCTTCGCCAACATCATGTTCCCCAAAGGCGTGCGCGACGACGCCGACCGCGAGGCTGTGGGGTGGACCATGATCAACGTGCCCAGCTTCCGGTGCGACCCCGACCGCGACGGCACCCGCTCCGACCGGGCGGTCATCATGGACCTCCGCAACCGCCTCGGGCTGGTGCTGGGCCGGGCCGACTATTGCGGCGTGGTGAAAAAGACGATGTTCACGGTGATGAACTTCGTGCTCCCCGATGCCAAGCAGCTCACCATGCACTGCTCGGCCAACGTGGACGACCGCGGTGACAGCGCCATCTTGTTCGGCCTGTCCGGCACCGGCAAGACCACCCTGTCGGCCGATCCCGACCGCAGCCTGATCGGCGACGACGAGCACGTGTGGACCGAGTCGGGGGTGTCCAACTTCGAGGACGGCTGCTACGCCAAGCTCATTGACCTTAACAAAGATGCCGAGCCCATCATCGCCGCCGCCCTGTCGATGCCGGGAACCCTCATCGAGAACGTGCCTCCCCTGCCCGGCCGGGATCTGGCCGACACCGATCCCCAAGAACTCGACCTCACCGACCGCTCCATCACCGAGAACACCCGCTTCGCCTACCCGCTGTCGTGCAACCCCCATGTGGCCCCCGGCGCCCGAGGGCCGCACCCCCGAACCATCGTGCTGTTGACCGCGGATGCCTTCGGGGTGCTGCCGCCGGTGGCGATCCTCGACCGCGACGAGGTGATGTACCACTTCGTTATGGGGTTCACCTCCAAGCTGGCCGGCACCGAGGTGGGTGTGGTGGAACCGCAGGCCACTTTCAGCGCCTGCTTCGGGGCGCCGTTCATGTCGCACAAGCCCTCGGTGTACGCCGAGTTGCTGGCCCACCGCATGGATGCCCACGCCGCCCGCTGCATTCTGTTGAACACCGGCTGGTCGGGAGGCCCCCACGGGGTGGGCAAGCGCATGTCCATCGCCCACACCCGAGCGCTGCTCAACGCCGCCCTCAACGGCGAACTCGACGCGGTGGACACGGTGAAGCTGCCGATTCTGGGGCTGCGGGTCCCGGTGTCGTGCCCCGGCGTTCCCGACGAGGTGCTCAACCCCCGCAACACCTGGAGCGACCCCGACGCCTACGACGAGGCTGCCGCACGATTGCGCGACCTGTTCCGCCAGAACTACGAGGAACAGGACTACGCCTCCCTGGGCATCCGGGAGATGCTCTAGCGCCGATACCCCTGCGGATTGGTGGACTGCCAGGACCAGGCGTCGCGGCACATCTCGGCCAGCGTCCGAGTGGCCGACCAGCCCAGCTCTGTGCGGGCCTTGGCGGGATCGGCCCAGAGTTCGGGGACGTCGCCGGGGCGGCGGTCGAGTTCTTTGTAGGGCAGCCGACGGCCGGTGGCTTCTCGCATGGCTGAGATCACCTCTCGCACCGAGGCGGCACGCCCGGTGCCCAGGTTGTAGGTGTGTGCCTGTCCAGGGGAGGCCACCAGGGATTCGAGGGCGACCAGATGGCCTTCGGCCAAGTCCATCACGTGGATGTAGTCCCGCAACGCGGTGCCGTCGGGGGTGGGATAGTCGGTGCCGTACAGCGGCAGTTCGGGGAGGCGGCCCACCGCCACCTGAAGCAGGTACGGCATCAGGTTGCCGGGCACGCCCTCGGGGTCCTCGCCGATCATGCCGCTGGGATGGGCGCCCACGGGATTGAAGTAACGAAGCAGGGCCGCCGACCAGCGGGGGTCAGATCGAACCACGTCGGCGATCATCTGCTCGATCATCAACTTGGTCCAACCGTAGGGGTTGGCCGGTCGGGTCGGTGCGCCTTCCCACACCGGCAGCTCGTCGGGCTCGCCGTAGACGGTGGCCGAGGACGAGAACACGATCTGGCGCACCCCGCGACGGGCCATCACCGACAGCAGCACTGCGGCCGACTCCAAGTTGTGGCGGTAGTAGCGCAGCGGATCGGCCACCGACTCGGGCACCGACTTGAGCCCGGCGAAGTGCAATACCGCGTCGGGCTTCACTTCGTTCATCATCTGTTCCACGGCGGATTCGTCCCGGCAGTCGCCAACGTCGAGGCGAAGACCGCGGCCGGCGATTTCAGCAACGGCGTCAACAGCCGCGCTCGATGAGTTTTCCAAGCTGTCCAAAACGGCAACCTCGTACCCACCCTCCAGCAGGGCGACACACGTGTGGCTGCCGATGTAGCCCGCTCCCCCGGTAACCAGCACCGTCGCCATGTTGTGGACGCTACCCAGAATCGCTATTCGCCGGGGGTCATCCCCGGTCCCCGCAGGATGCGGGTCTTGCCGTACATCGAGCCGAACAGCAGGCGTCCGTCGTCGTCCACGGTCACCCCCGCTCCGATGGTGTTGAACTTGGAGCCGCCCAGCACGTAGTGGAACCGCGACGCTCCAGTGGCCCAGTCGGCGGCCTCGATCGTCCATTGCCCGTCACGCACCCCGCAGGTGTACACCAGGGCGCTCTCCTCGGCGACGAAGGGAACCGAGTTGGGAGACGAGATGTCGAGGTTGACCCAGGCCTCCTTCAACTCCCTGGCCACCGGGTCCCACTCGTACTTGTGGAGGCCGTGGGGCTGGTATTCCGGCTTGTGGCCGAGCATGAAGCACAGCATCCGGGCAGCCTGAGCGGGAAAGCCGTCGGGAATCGATGCGGGCTCGTTGTTGACGGTCATGGCCCCGTAGCCCGCCACCGTGATCGACTGCTCGGTCTTGATCTCGGCCAGATCAGGATTGCCCATGTTGGCCGGACCGATGCCAGCGATGCGGCGGTGGGGGGCGTTGGGGAGCTGCTCCCAATCGTCGGGAATCTCATCGCGCCACAGAAGGGTGATGTTCACCACCTCGTCGCCGTCGCCGATCACCACGAACTTGTCCTCGTCGGGGCCGAAGCCCATGAGCGACGGCGTGGTGCCCGAGCCGTAGCCACCGCCGTTGCGGTAGGGCACCATCCAGCAGCCGTGGGCGGGGTCATCGGTGAGCTCGGTGCCCGTCCAGCGCAGCTTGTGGTGGTGGTCGTTGGACGACACGTAGATGCCGTTGTCGCTGTCGACGCAGATGCTGGTGCGAACCCAGCCGTAACCGGTGTTGCCCCGCTCGGCGGCTCGCTGGGCGCAGTACTCGGCGGCGGCCTCGGCCCCGCCCGCGATCTGGAGGGCGTGGTAGGCGCTGAAGTCGCGCTCCAGCACGACGACCCAACCGTGGTCGGTGGACATGACGAGCCTGCCGTCAAAGGTCATGTTCATCCCGACGAAGAAGCCCTCGATGTGGTCGGGCTTGTGCCACCGGTCTCGCTCCACAATGGGCGACGCTGGATCAGACGGGTCGGTCTCCACATAGGCCACAGCGTGGTCTTTGCGACCCAAGAAGAGGGTGTGGTCGCAGTCGAGCAGGGCGTAGACCCCGTCGAGGCCGGTCATGAACCTCATCGACAGCCCGATGGCATGCTCGAGGGCCTCCCAGCCCTCTGTCTTGTCGAGATCGCGCAGATTGTCTTCCAGCTCATCGATTGGAGTGCGACCCTCGCCGCCGACGATCTCGTGGTCGGCGAGGACTTCGAGGGTCTGGTAGTCGAGTTTGGCGATGTTCTGGCGCCCGTTGCTCCACACCACCCGCCTCCCGTCGGGATACGGCCCTGAGATCAGGTGCCCGAAATGGCAGGGGCCGAGCCAGGCGTACTGAAGGTCGAGAAACTCGTCGAGCACCTCGGTGGGGCCTTCAGGCCCCCGCCAGGGCACGTTGTCCTGCTGATCGCACCGACCATGGGCGATGGCATAAGAGGAGCGGGCCAGAAACGGATTGTCCGGGGCGCGGTTCATATCCCTACATCTTTGCGCTGCGTCCGGCCCGCTATCCCACCGGAGCCGATCTTTGGGTACGATGCGGGGAAGCCGACCGGAGGTGCAGTGACGTGGGTGTCAGCTCTTATGTTTTGATCCAGACCGAAATGGACAAGGCCCGGCAGGTGGCCGAGGCCATCCGCGAGATCGATGGCGTCGTGATCTCCGAGATCATGACCGGCCCCTACGATGTGATCGCCAAGGCCGAGGCCGAGTCGATGGATCAGCTGGGCCGCCTGGTGGTGAGCCAGATCCAGATGGTGGACGGCATCACCCGCACGCTCACCTGCCCCGTCGTCAACCTCTGACCCAACCCTGGTCCTCGGCTAGCTGAGGATCATGGCCCGGATGGCCAGGCCGGCCAGGAAGAAGCTGCCGCCGGCGTAAAGGAGTTCGCGCCGGTCGGCGAGTTGGATGCGATAGGCGTAGACGATGGCGATGGCGGCGATGGCGGCGAAGCCGTAGAGGCGGTGCAGGTCGCCGGGATCGGTGCTGGTGCGGTTCTCTAGCACCACGCCCACGATCACCTGGGCGAACACGGTGCCCTGGGCGGCGACGATGAACGCCCACAGCGGCCAACCCCGCAGTCGGTGGCGGAAGTGCGCCCCGAGCGCCCATCCCCCGGCCGCCGCGTTGGCCAGCATCACCACCCAGGAGAACCAGTCGTGGAAGCTGGCCAGCGACATCGCCAACACGCCGGGGGCAGTGCTCACCCGAACAGGTCGGTGGCGAAATCGCCGGAACGGGGTGGTCCGGGGGCCACGTACCACTCGGTGGCGAAGGCGTCGGCGAACTGCTCGTCGGTCATGGAACCGAAGAAGGAGTCGGCGGTGATCTGGCTGGCGTGGGACAGCATGGCGACCCGCTTGCGCTCCAGGTAGGCGCTCACGTCCACCGCGTGGGTGATGTCGGCCTCATCGGTGCCGAACTCCTCTTCCCGGAACCGCTCGGCTCGCTCGATGTCGATGTCCTCCATGGCCTCGGCGAATGCCTCCACCTCTTCCATCTGGCGCAGAATCTGGGTTCGGTTCATGGTGGCGTAGAACACTCTTTCCACCCCGGCCTTGCGGGCCGCGTCCACCCCCACCCGGTGGACCTGGATGTGGTCGGGGTGGCCATAGCCGCCGTGGTCGTCGTACACGGTGAGCACGTCGGCGGACTCCTCAATCAAGATCTGGGCCAACCGCTCCACTGCCTCCTCAAAGTCGGCCTGCCAGAAACTCGCCGGGTTGTCGTTGGCCTCGTCGCCGGCCATGCCCGAGTCCTCATAGCCCAGAAACTCCACCCGGTGGGCACCGATGATCTTGGCTGAGTCCAGGGTTTCCGCCGCCCGTCGCTCTCCCAGCGTCTCGCCCGGGCTCAGCGCTCCAGGCACCGGCTCGCCCTGTTCTCCCTTGGTGGCCACCACCAGCACCACCCGGTGGCCGTTGTCGGCCGCCTTCATCATCGTGCCGGAGGTGGCGATGGCCTCGTCGTCGGGATGGGCGTGGAAGTTCACCATCGTTGCCATCTACTTGACCGCTCCCGATGCTTGGAGGGCGGCTACCTCAGCGGTGTCGAAGCCCCAGTCGGCCAGCGCCTCAGCGGTGTGCTGGCCGGGATGGGGGGCGGGGCGGGCGATCTGGGCCGGCGTGCGGCTGAATCGGGGGGCGGGGCCGGGCTGGAGGGCGCCGCCCACCTCGACGAACGTGCCCCGGGCCGCATTGTGGGGGTGCTCGGGCGCCTCGGCCAGGCTCAGCACCGGGGCAAAGCACACGTCGGAGCCGTCGAGGATTTCGCACCACTCGTCTCGGGTCTTGGCCTTGACGGCCTCAGCGAGCCGGGTTCGCATCTGCGGCCAGGTGGAGCGGTCGTTCTGGTCGATCCCGTCGGCGTTGATGCCCGTCTTGGCCACCATCTCAGCGAAGAACTGGGGCTCCAGCGACCCCAGGGAGATGTACTCGCCGTCGGCGCACTCGTACACGTCGTAGAACCAGGCCCCGGTGTCCAGCAGGTTGGTGCCCCGCGGCCCCCACGCCCCCAGCGCCTGCATGCCGTAGATCATGGTGATGAGCAGGGCGGAGCCCTCCACCATGGAGGCGTCCACCACCTGGCCCTGGCCCGAGGAGCGGGCCTCCAGCATCCCAGCCAGCATCCCCAGGGCCAGCAGCATCCCGCCCCCGCCGAAGTCGCCCGCCAGGTTCACCGGCGGCACCGGTGCCTGCCCCTCTCGGCCAATCGCCCCCAGCACGCCCGACAGGGCGATGTAGTTGATGTCGTGGCCGGCCATGGAAGAGTAAGGGCCGTCTTGGCCCCAGCCGGTCATGCGCCCGTACACCAGTTTGGGGTTGCGGGCCAGACAGTTGTCGGGGCCGATGCCCAGGCGCTCGGCCACGCCGGGGCGGAACCCCTCGATCAGCCCGTCGGCGCCCTCCACCAGTTTGAGCACGGTCTCGGCGCCGTCGGGGTGCTTGAGGTCGATGCCCACGCTGCGGCGGCCCCGGTTCAGCACATCGAAATGGGGGGTGTCGGGAATCTCGTCGCGCACCCGGTCGGCCCGGTCCACGCGCACCACATGGGCCCCTAGATCGGCCAGCATCATAGCCGCGAACGGCCCCGGCCCGATCCCGGCGATCTCCACCACCCGAATGCCTTTGAGCGGTCCCATGCTGCCTCCTGCGCTGCTCACCGCGGGGAGGGTACCCGCGTTTGCCCAAGAGTCTCCTGCTCAGGCCCAGCCCGAGACTTCAGCGGGCACCAGCCTTGAATCAGCCCCAGCCCAACTCGTCGAGCCGGTCGTCTTCGATGCCGAAGTGGTGGGCCACCTCATGGATCACCGTCACCCGCACCTCCTCCACCACCTCGGCCTCGGTGTCGCACCCCTCGCAGATCGGCAGGCGGTAAATGTAGATGCGGTCGGGCAGCACCATCTCTCCCCCGCCGTAGTCGCCCCGATCAGTGAGCGGCACCCCGTCGTACAGCCCCCAGATGCCCGGATCGTCACCCTCATCCTCCACCAACACCGCCACGTTCTCCATCAACTCCCCCAGCTCATCAGGAATCTCATCCAAAGCCCGCCCCACCAACTCCTCAAACCGCCCCCGCGAAACCACAACCATTCCTGCCATTGTCCCATATGAATGAAGCCTCCTGATTGGGCACAATGGAAGTGTCACCGGCGTCGGTACCTTGGTGGGGTGACCTTGTTGGAGGGGCTCTTGGATGGGCTGAATGAGCGGCAGAGGGCGGCGGTGGAAGCACCGGAGACGCCGCTGTGCATCCGGGCGGGGGCGGGGACGGGCAAGACGAGGGTGCTGACCCGGCGGATCGCCTATCAGGCCGCGGAGGGGGCCATCGACCCGAAGCGCACGCTGGCGCTCACGTTCACCCGCAAGGCGGCGGAGGAATTGCGAGACCGACTGGCTGAGCTCGGGATGCGGGGTTCGGTGAGCGCGGGCACCTTCCACAGCGCGGCGTTGGCCCAGCTGCGCACCCGCTGGGCTGAGCGGGGGGTTCGAGCGCCGGAGTTGGTGCAGGACAAGCGGGGACTGGTGGCCAGGGCAGCAAATGAGGCCGGAAAGCGGCTGGGCCGGGGCGACCTGTCGGATGCGATCAACGAGATCGAGTGGGCCAAGGCACGGCGCATCACCCCTGACGGCTACGGCGCGGCGGCTACCAGTCTCCGCCGATGGTCAGCCCTCGGTCCCGCCTTCATCGGCGACCTCTACCAGCGCTACGAGACCGAGAAGGCCAAACGACGGGTGGTTGACTTCGACGACCTGCTCATTTTGGCGCTGCGCGACCTCGAAGACGACCCCGACTACGCCGAGGCCCGGCGCTGGACCTACCGGCATGTGTTCGTCGACGAGTTCCAGGATGTGAACCGTCTCCAGTTCGACCTGCTGCGGGCCTGGCTGGGGGATCGCAACGATCTGTGCGCGGTGGGCGACCCCAACCAGGCCATCTACGGCTGGAACGGCGCCGACGCCGACTACATCGAGCGGTTTGGCCACTGGTTCGCAGGGGCAGACGTGCTCGACTTGGTGGACAACTACCGCTCCACCCCCCAAATCCTGGCCGCGGGCCGAGCGGTGCTGCCGACATGGGCCACCTCGTTGATCTCCCACAGCCTCGACGGACCCCGGCCCACGGTGAGCACCCACGTTGATGATTTCGACGAGGCCGCGGCCATCGCCCGAGCCCTGCGCGACGCCAAAGGGCCGGAAGTCGCTTGGTCGTCGATGGCCGTGCTGGCCCGCACGAACGCCCAGACCGCGAAGCTGGCTGCTGCACTGCGCCGAGGAGGGATTCCCCATCGAGTTCGCAGCGATAGCCGCCGCGCTAATGCTGGCATTGACCACACCAGCCAAGACCGAGCCCCACGATCCGACCTTGCAGACGGCACCGGCGCCGACGACGAGCCGGCGAGCGCCCCCCACGGTGCCGACGCGGTGGAAGTGGCTACCTTCCACGCCGCCAAGGGGCTGGAGTGGCCCATCGTCCATTTGGCCGGCCTGGAGCAAGGTCTGGTGCCCATCAGTCGGGCTCAGACCCCGGACGAGATCGCCGAAGAGCAGCGGCTGCTCTACGTGGCCATCACCAGAGCCGAGCGGGAGCTGCATTGCCACTGGGCTGCGGCGCGGTCCTTTGGGGAGCGGACCTCCAACCGCTCCCCCTCCCCCTATCTCAACAACATCCTCAGCGCCGCTGACGCCAACCGCTAGAGGTCGAACGGGATGAGAACCACCACCACGGTGGCGTCGCAGTCCCGGAGCACCTGCTCCACCCGGTGGCCCAGAAACGGGCGATCTCCAACCCGGCGGAGGTTGGCCCCCATAACCACTAAATCAGCCTCGATGTCCTGCGCCAGCCTCAATATCTCATCGGCCGGCGAGGTGCCGTCCATGACCACCGTCTGAGTTGTTGCCCCCAGTTCAATGGCCAGCATCTCGGCTTGGGCCACCACCTGCACGCCGACGACGGAGCCGCTGCGGGCAATCACCCGGCGGCTGAACAGCGATGGCAGCCCTGCGGGTTCGCTCCGAACGGTGTTGACGTGGGTGAGATGCAGTTCGGTGCCGAGTTGAGCGCTGAGGTTGAAGGCCACCTCCTGGGCCGCCCGCGACACTGGGCTGCCGGTTACCGGCACCACGGCCCGGCTGTACGCCCCCGGCAGCGGCCGGTCTTGATTTCTTGCCCGGCGCACCACCACCACCGGGATGGGGCTCTCCGACAAAACCCCGTCAACCAGAGATGAGATCACCTGCATGGTGTCGGCATAATCCTGCGCACCCATCCCAATCACGCCGAACCCCAGTCGGCTCTCGTCGATAATGGCCCGCACCGGATCGTCATGGCGCACCCGCCGATGCTCCAAGGAGCGGTCGTGCAGGACATTGCGCAACGGTGTGATGTCCACCTCGGTGTCCCGGTCCCCCACCGTGAGCACCGTGGCCCCGGCCTCGATCGGCCAAGCGAAGTGCAGAATCTGGGCCGCGGCGATGGATTCCGGGCCGCCTCGGCTGGGCAGCAGCAACCGGGAGGTTCGCACTACCAGGTTGCGGCTCAGCGCTTGTTCCCTTCCCAGCCGCTCCTGCTCGTCAGGGCTGCCCTGCCAGTTGTTCACCACCCCTCGCAGGGTGGCGGAGGCGAACAAAGAGGTGAGCACCGGCACCAGGACGATCACCGAGAAAGCGGTGGGGCTGAACACACCGGCCGACAGTCCTACCGTGGCGATGACGATCTCCAGGGTCCCCCGGGCATTCAGTCCGGCGCCCAAGGCCAGTCCCGCCCGGTGAGTGCGTCCGGCAAGCCGGGCCCCGCCATAGGCTCCGCCGAACTTGAATACGATGGCCACTCCGAGCACGATCAAGGCCCACCACAGGGCCTCAGCGTTGTTCAACAGACGGAGGTCTACCTGCAAGCCGGCGGTGGCGAAGAACACGGGCGCGAACAGAGCATTGGTCAAACCCTCCAAGTGGTGGAGAACGTCGTCGTGCTGGAACCGGGACCTGTTCAGCACCACCCCGGCCACGAATGCCCCCAGCACTGCTTCCACCTTCAGCCACTCCGTGGCCACGCCGAATCCCAGCATGGTCACCATGGCCACGCCCAGTGCCGCGGCCAGGCTGCCACCGGTGCGTCGCACTTGCCGCAACAGCAAGTCCACGAGGCGTTGGCCCACTGTCAGCGCCAACACCCCGAAGGCCGCGATTCCCCCCAGCGTGGTCAACACCTGCCCCGCCGACACTTGGCCTGAGGTGGCCAAGCCGGTGAACACGCCCAGCAAGATCCAGCCGATCACATCGTTGGCCATGCCCGCAGCCACTGTGATCTGGCCGAAGTCCCGGCGCATCAGCCCCAGTTCACTGAGGATCTTGGCCACCACCGCCAGAGACGACACGGCGAGCGCCAATGCCACGAACAGCGTGAAGGTGAGCCGCTCGGCACCCTCGGCTAAGAACAAGGAGGGCAGCAACAGGCCGACGACAACGCCGCCGATCAGCGGCACCACCAGGCTGCCTGCGGTGACCAGCAACGCAGGCCGCCCCAGCTTGGTGATGAGCCCCAGGTCGGTCTCGAACCCGGTCACCACCAACAGCAGAGCCACCCCCATCCAGCTCACCGCGACCAGAAGAGTCCACTGCGCGCCCTGGCCGATCTCCGGCAGGAACCACTCGAAGCCCGACTCCCAAACCACCCCGAAAACCGACGGCCCCAGCACCAAGCCAGCCAGAAGCGCACCAACCACCGAGGGCATCCCCACCTTTCTCATCACCAGACCGAAGAGATGGGCGAAGGCCACCAACACCAGGATGTTCACCCAAAAGACCAGGAGGTCGAACCCTCCCGTCTCGGCGGCAAAGATCATCGCGGCCTCAACCGCCCCTGGCGGCTTCATCCCAGTCGAAGTCCACCACCACCGGGGCGTGGTCCGACGGCTTCTCTCCCTTGCGGGCGTTGCGGTCCATGAGCACAGTGGTCACCCGCTGGGCCAGCGGCTCGGTGGCCATCACCATGTCGATGCGCATGCCCTGGCGCTTGTGGAACCGTCCCGCCTGATAGTCCCAAAACGTGTACAGCCCGTCTTGGGGCCACCGTTGGCGGAACACGTCAACCAGTCCCCAGCCGGCCATCGCGCCGAACGCCTCGCGCTCGGGCTCGCTCACGTGGGTAAGCCCCTCAAAGTCGGCGATGTCCCACACGTCGTTGTCAGCCGGGGCCACGTTGAAGTCGCCGGCCACCACCACCGGGGCAGCGGCATCGGCGTTGGCCTCCAGATGCGACCGCAGCCGGCCCAGCCAGTCGAGCTTGTAGTGGTAATGGTCGTGGCTCAGCTCCCGCCCGTTGGGGATGTAGGCGCTGGCCACCCGCACCCCCGCGCAGGTGGCCCACACGATCCGGGCATCGGGGTCGGCCTCGCGGCCGTCGGCGAACCCGTTGCCGGGATCGGCCAGTCCCACCCGGCTCAAGATGGCCACCCCGTTCCACCGCCCCTGGCCGTGGTGCGCCCACTCGTAGCCCATGGCCTCGAAGGCCAAGCCGGGAAAGGCATCGTCGGCCATCTTGGTCTCCTGCATGCACAAAACGTCGGGCTCGGCCAGCTCCAGCCACTCCTGCACTCGGGGCATGCGGGCGTTCAGCGAGTTCACATTCCACGTGGCCAGCCGCACCCGCAGAACCTTAGTGGCCCGCGAGTTCCTAGACTCTCCCCATGGCCCTCGATGCTGAGCAGATCGTCGGGCAGAATGCCTGGCTGGTCGATGAGATGCACCGCCAGTACCTGGCCGATCCCACCTCGGTGAGCGAGAGCTGGCAGGACTTCTTCTCCGACTACCGCCCCGACCGCGTCCTCCCCGATGCGGCCTCGCCCGCGGCCCCGCTCCGGCCGGTGCCCGAACTCGACGAGGCCCCCGAGGCGGACGAGGTTCCCGAACCACCGGTGGGCGATCCGCTGCGGGGGGCGGCGGCCCGCATCGCCCGCAACATGGAGGCCAGCCTGGCCGTGCCCACCGCCACAAGCTTCCGGGAAGTGCCGGCCAAGCTGCTCGACGTGAACCGCCGGATCGTCAACGGCTACCTGGGGCGCACCGACGGCCGCAAGGTGTCGTACACCCATCTCATCGCCTACGCCGTGGTGCAGGCCATCGCCCACCACATGCCGGTGATGAACTCCACCTTCGTCGACACCGACAGCGGCCCCCGAGTGGTCCGCCACCCCCACATCGGCCTGGGCATCGCCGTCGATGTGGAGAAGGCCGACGGCTCCCGCTCGCTATTGGTGCCGTGCCTCCCCGAGGCCGACACGCTGGACTTCCCCAACTTCGTGGAGCTCTACGACACCATGGTCCGCAAGGTGCGGAGCAACGATCTGAGCCCCGACGACTTCGCCGGCGTCACCGTCAGCATCACCAACCCCGGCACCTTGGGCACGGTGCAGTCGGTGCCCCGGCTCATGCCCGGCCAGGGGGTCATCGTCGGCGTGGGCACCATCGACTACCCCACCGCCTACCAGGCCGCCGATTCCCGCACGCTGGCCGACCTGGGGGTGTCGAAGGTGATCACCCTGTCGTCCACCTACGACCACCGCATCATCCAGGGCGCCGAGTCGGGCATGTTCCTGGGCGCGGTCCACGAGTTGCTGCTGGGCAAGCACAACTTCTACGAGGACATTTTCCGGGAGGTGGGCGTGCCCTACGAGGCGGTGCGCTGGCGGCCCGACATCTTGCCCCTCGACCGGGAACAGGCCGTGATCACCAAGCAGGTGCAGGTGAACGCCCTCATCAACATGCACCGGGTGCGGGGCCACCTCATCGCCGACCTCGACCCGCTGTCGGCCTCAGAGCCCGAGATGCACGCCGAACTCGACCCGGCCACCTACGGCCTCACCATTTGGGATCTCGACCGGGAATTCCTCACCACCGGGCTGGGCGGCATCGAGATGGGCCAGCCCGACGGCAAGATGCCGCTGGGAGACATCCTGCATGTGCTCCGCAACGCCTATTGCCGAACGGTGGGGGTGGAGTACATGCACATCCAGGAGCCAACCGAGAAGCGGTGGCTCCAAGAGCACGTCGAGGGAATGGGTGCCCCGGAGGGGCTGGAGGAAAAGCTGCACATCCTGGACCGGCTGAACGCGGCCGAGGCGCTGGAGCGATTCTTGGACACCAAGTACGTGGGCCAGAAGCGGTTCGGGATCGAGGGGGCCGAGAGCGCCATCGTGGTGCTCGACGCGGTGCTGGGCAAGGCGGCCGACCTGGGCATGGCCTCGGCGATCATCGGCATGGCCCACCGGGGGCGGCTGAACGTGCTGGTGAACATCGTGGGCAAGGACTACGGCCAGCTGTTCGGTGAGTTCGAGGGGAACCTCGACGAGTCGTCCACCCAGGGGTCGGGCGATGTGAAATACCACCTGGGGATGACCTCGGAGTTCGAGAGCATGGCCGGCAACCGCATCCCCGTGGAACTGGCCGCCAACCCGTCCCACCTGGAAGCGGTGAACCCGGTAGTCGAGGGCATGGTGCGGTCCCGCCTCGACCGCATCCGCCACGAGCTCAGCGAACATAGTCCGGTCAGCGGGCTGGTGCGGGGCCAGGCGGCCGACGAGGACGACCGCTACCCGGTACTGCCCCTGCTGGTCCACGGCGACGCCGCCTTCGCCGGTCAGGGGGTGGTGAGCGAGACCCTCAACCTGTCGCTGATCCAGGGCTACCGCACCGGCGGCACCGTGCATCTGGTGATCAACAACCAGGTGGGGTTCACCACCACCGCGGAGTCGGCCCGCTCCAGCTACTACTGCACCGACGTGGCCCAGATGATCCAGGCGCCCATCTTCCACGTCAACGGCGACGACCCCGAAGCCTGCGTCCGGGTGGCCCTGTTGGCGCTGGCCTACCGCAATCATTTCCACAAGGACGTGGTGATCGACATGTGGTGCTACCGGCGCCAGGGCCACAACGAGGCCGACGACCCCAGCTACACCCAGCCGGAGATGTACCGGCGGATCGAGAGCCACCGCTCGGTGCGAAAGCGGTACGTGGAGTCGCTGGTGAAACGGGGGGACATCACCCTGGACGAGGCCGAGCAGGCCATGGACGAGTTCCGGGCCAAGCTCCAAACGGCCCTGGAGGAAACCCGGGATCAGGCGGCGGAAGACAGCCCGGGCGAGACCGTTGACGCCGAGGCCGCCGGCAAGAGAGAGCTCCAGGTGTCGATTTCGGGGGCACTGGCCGATCCCACTCCCCAGGTCGCGCCCCCGGTGGACACGGGCGTTTCGCACAGCCAGATCGAGCGGGTGTTCGACGCGCTCACGTCGATTCCCGACGGGTTCGTGCTGCACCCCAAGCTGGCCCGCCAATTCGAGGCCCGCGACGCCATGATGACCCAGGGCTTAGTGGATTGGGGGCTGGCCGAGGCGCTGGCTTTCGGCACCTTGCTCGACGAGGGGACTTCCATCCGCCTGGCCGGCCAGGACTCTCGCCGGGGAACCTTCTCCCATCGCCACAGCACCCTGGTGTGCAGCCAATCGGCCCGGGAGCACTGCCCGTTGGCCGGTCTGGCCCGCCACGGGGCCAATCTGTGGGTGTACGACTCACTGCTCTCCGAATACGCCGCGCTGGGGTTCGAATACGGCTATTCGGTGGGCGACACCGATGCGCTGGTGCTCTGGGAGGCCCAGTTCGGGGATTTCGTGAACGGCGCCCAGATCATCATCGATCAGTTCGTGGTGTCGGCCGAGGACAAGTGGAGCCAGCACTCGGGATTGGTGATGCTGCTGCCCCACGGCTTCGAGGGCCAGGGGCCGGAGCACTCCTCGGGGCGGATCGAGCGGTTCTTGCAGTCGACGGCCGAGGACAACATCCGGGTGGCTAACCTGTCGACCGCGGCCCAGTACTTCCATCTGCTCCGCGACCAGGCCAAGCGCACGACGGGTAAACCGCTGGTGCTTTTCACGCCGAAGTCGCTGCTGCGCCATCGCAACGCGAGATCACCGGTGGGCGACCTGACCGACGGCCGGTTCTCCCCGGTTCTGGGCGACACCAACGGTCCCGAGCCCGGCCAAGCCACCAGCGTGGTGCTGGCCAGCGGCAAGATCTGCCACGAGGCCGTCGCGGAGCGGAACCGAGTGGGCGCCCCCGCCGCCGTGCTGCGGGTGGAGCAGCTCTATCCCTGGCCCACCGGCGCTCTGGCCGAGGCCCTCGACCACCATTCCCGGGTCGACAAGATCGTCTGGCTCCAGGAGGAACCCCAGAACATGGGACCGTGGAACTATGTGAAGGGACACCTCCACGACGCTTTCGGCGACCGCTGCGACATCGTGCGGGCCAGCCGCAACGAGTCGTCCAGCCCGGCCACTGGCAGCGCCGCCATCCATGCTCAAGAGCAGTCCGAGCTCATTGCTCGAACATTTGCGGCTTTGGATGCCTCAGGCTGATTCAGGTCAGTCGATGTCGAGGTTGAGGAGGCGGGCGGCGTTGCCCCGCACCAGCTTGTGGACCACGTCGGAGGGCAGGTGGCCCATCATGTCCTCGGCCACCTTCTTGGTGTGGGGCCAGGTGGTGTCGGTGTGGGGATAGTCGGTCTCGAACGTCACATTGTCCACCCCCACCTCATCCAGCGACTTCAAACCGTGGTTGTCGCGGAAGAAGCAGCCGTAAATCTGCCGGTAGTAGTAGGTGGACGGCGGCTCGGGCACGATGTCGCGCACGCCGCCCCAGGCCCGGTGCTCTGACCAGACGTCGTCACAGCGCTCCAAGATGTAGGGGATCCAGCCGATCTGGCCCTCGGAGTAGGCCAGCTTCAGCTCGGGGAACCGCACCAGCACCCCGGAGAACAAGAAGTCGCTCATCGACGCGATGGCGTTGTTGAAGCTGAGCGAGGCCGCCACCGCCGGCGGGGCGTCGGGGGAGGCCGCGGGCATCACCGACGAGGAGCCGATGTGCATGCACACCGCGGTGGCGGTGTCCTGGCAGGCGGCGAAGAACGGGTCCCAGTAGTCGGTGTGGATGCTGGGCAGGCCGAGATTGGGGGCGATCTCGCTGAAGCACACCGCATGGCAGCCCCGGGCCGCGTTGCGCTCCACCTCGGCGCGGGCCAGCTCCACATCCCACAGCGGGATGATGGGCAGGGGGATGAGCGCCCCGTTGGAGTCGCCGCACCACTCCTCGACCATGAAATCGTTGTAGGCCTGCACGCAAGCCAGGGCCAGTTCTTTGTCGTCGGCCTCCAAGAAGGTCTGGCCGCAGAACCGGGGGAACGTGGGGAACGACAGCGACGCCTCCACGTGGTTCATCTCCATGTCCTCGATCCGGGCCTTCGGCTCGTAGCACCCCGGGCGCATCTCGTCGAAGGTGATCGGCACCGCCTCCATGTCGTCGCGGTCGAAGCCCACCGCGGCCACATGGCGCTTGTTGGGGTAGACGAGGTCTTCGTAGAACCACACGTCGCCCCACGGCCCGCCTTCCACATCCAGCTCGTAGCTGTACATCTTGGCCCCGCCGGTGTAGGTGATCGGCCCCACCCGGCGCCGCTCGACCCGAGGCCCCCGCTCCTTGAACCGCTCCGGCAGCCAGCTCTGCCACAGGTGGGCGGGCTCCACCAAGTGGTCGTCCACGCTGATGATCTTGGGAATCTCGGTGCGCACGGGCGCCAGCCTACCGGCTGCCTGTCAGTCTGCGGCAGCCAGAGCCGCAGCCGCAGCGGGAGGCAGCGACGATTTGCCCGGGGGAAGGTGGTGCTCCGCCGCCCACACCGCGGTAAGAGGAGCGCTGCCCGCCTCCCGCAGCATTTCTGCGCCGAGGCGGGGGTGATCCCGGTAGTCGGTCCACCGGCCCCGGAGTGCGCTGGGGAAAACCGCACCCACCAGGGTGGCCCCCACGCGGGCCCAAGTCCCCAGGCCAGCCTGTATTTTTCCCACATCGTGGAGGGCAGCGGCCACTCGTTGGGAATCGTCGCCCAGCGCGGGACATCGGGCCGAGCGCAGCGCGTGGCTGCGGTCGGCGGTGCTCATCTGCCGGTAGAGCGCGGCCTCCGGGCCGCTGAGCAGCCCAAGCAGCCAGGCCTCTTCAGCGGCGTCGGGGCCTTTGTCGACAATCGACTGGAAAAAGCGCCGAACGAAGTGGATCAACGGCTCAACACCGCCCGGGGGTGAGCGGTCCGATAGGCCTCCCACAGCTTCTCCTTGGACACCATCGTGTAGACCTGCGTGGTGCTGATGGAGGCATGGCCCAAGAGCTCCTGCACCGCCCTGATGTCGGCGCCGTGGTCCAGCATGTGGGTGGCGCAGGAGTGGCGGAACACGTGGGGGGAGACTTTGGCCCCCAGCCCAACCTGCTGTGCTCTCTTCTTCACCACCCCCCAGGCCCCCTGCCGCGACAGGCGCCGCCCCCGCTGGTTGAGCCACACCGCTTCTTGGTCGTGCTGCGACGCCCAGCGCTCGGGCTCCATCTCCCCCCGCCCGGCGGGAACCAGCCAGGCGGTGAGCGCTTCGTGGGCGCAACGGCCCACCGGCAGCACCCGCTCCTTCTGTCCCTTGCCCAGAACCCGCACCGTGGCCCCGCCCAGGTCCAAATCAGCCAACGACATCCCAACCAGCTCGCTGATTCGCATACCGGTGCCGTAGAGCACTTCCAGCATGGCGCGATCCCGTCGAGACACCCGGTCGGTTCCGACCACTGCATCCAAGATGGCGTCCACTTCGGCCTCGCTCAGGGCCTTGGGAACGGCCTTTGGCACCGTGGGAAGCTCCAAGTGGGAACCGGGGTCATCGGGTCGCAAGCCCTCTATCACCAGGAACTGGTGAAAGGTCCGCACCGCCGTCATCGCCCGCTTCACCGATGCCGGGGCCATCCCCCGGCCCTGCTGCTGGCCCATGAACGCCAAGATGTCCTCTTCGTCAGCCGTTTCGGGGCTGCTCCCACGGGAGGTCAAGACCTCGCAGTAGCGGCTCAGATCTCGGCGATAGGCCTCACAGGTGCTGGGCGCTCGGCCACGCTCCAGCACCAGCCAATCCAAGAACTCCTCAACCCCGCTCCCTGTGCTCACCGCTGGCGGCACTGAGGCTCACCTCAGCCTCTCTCGGGCCAGCATCAGGCCGACGATCGACTTGGCGTCGGCCAACTCACCGGTGGCCACCAGATCGGTTACCTCGGCCAGCTTGATGCGCTCGATGGCCATGTGCTCCTCTTCGATTCCGTGAGGACGGCGATCGGCGTCGGTCAGATCAGTGGCCAGATAGCAGTGCGTTACCTCGTCGCAGAATCCCGGAGAGTTGTGGAAGACGGCCAAGAGCTCCAGATGGCCGGCCCGCTTGCCGATCTCCTCCTCCAGCTCTCGCTGGGCCGTTACTTCCGGCGGCTCGTCCTTGTCGTCCAGTTTGCCCGCCGGGATTTCCAGCAGCTCCCGATTCACCGCGGGCCGATACTGGCGCACCATGATGACCTCTTGGCCTTCGACGGGCACGATCACTGCGGCGCCGGGATGGCGGACGATCTCCCGCTCGTAGATCGAACCGTCGGGGGCCCTGATTTCGGCAACGCTCAGCGACACCACCCGTCCCTGCCACTCATGGCGCTCTCCAACCGAGGCGAAACCCTGCCCGCTATCGGCGGTGGTCACGCCGCGGCCTTTCAAAGATGGGCTGCGGCTGAGGCATCGGCCACCGCCTCAGCCGGCGCTGAAGCCTCCGCCTCGGAGATGGGCTCGATGACCTGATCGGCCTGCTCGGGAACCTCCGCCTCGGAGATGGGCTCGATGACCTGATCGGCAGCCAAGCTGCCCTCTTGGCGATCCAACGCGGCTTTGACCAGGCCGCAGAACAGCGGGGCCGGGCGGTCGGGTCGGCTCTTGAACTCGGGATGGGCCTGCGTTCCCACCCACCAGGGATGACCGTTCAGCTCGATGAACTCCACCAGGAGGCCGTCGGGCGACTCTCCGGCGAGCACGAAGTCGGTGCCCTCGAAGCGACTGCGGAGCTTGGGGTTGAACTCGTATCGGTGGCGGTGGCGCTCCGACACCACTTCTGCCCCGTACACCTCGGCCACCTTGGTGCCCGGTCGGAGCTTGGCCAGACATGCTCCCAGCCGCATGGTGCCGCCCTTGTCGGTGATGCCGCGCTGCGCCTCCATCAGATCGATGACCGGCCACGGCGTTCGGGGGTCGAACTCGCTGGAGTGTGCGTTGGCCAAGCCCAGCACGTTGCGGGCGTAGTCGATGGTCATCACCTGGAGGCCCAGGCACAAGCCCAGGCAGGGAATGCCGTTCTCCCGGGCATAGGAGGCGGCGTTGATCTTGCCCTCGATCCCCCGCTCGCCGAACCCGCCGGGGATCACAATGCCGTCCAGCCCGCTCAGCAGGCTGTCGATCATCAGGCCCTCCACGCTCTCCGCCTGGATCCACTCGATCTCCACCGAGGCGCCGTGGTGGATGGCGGCGTGGTTCAACGCCTCGACAACCGACAAATAGGCGTCTTGGAGCATCACGTATTTGCCGATGAGGCCGATGCGCACCGTGCGCTGGGCCATTTCCATTCGCTGGTTCAGCTTCTGCCAGTCGGCCAGATCGGGGTCGGGGCCGCTCAAGCACAAGATGTCGCACACCACGCGGTCGAGGCCCTCGTCATGAAGCACCAGGGGGATCTCGTAGATGCTCTCAGCGTCGGCCGCATTGACCACTGCCGATACGTCAACGTCGCACAAGCTGGATATCTTGCGCTTGAGCTCGTCGGAGATGGGCGACTCGCTGCGGCACACGATGGCGTCGGGCTGGACGCCGCGGCTGCGGAGCTCGGTTACCGAGTGCTGGGTGGGCTTGGTCTTCTGCTCGCCCGTTGGGCCGATGAACGGCACCAGCGTGACGTGGACGTAGCAGACGTTGCTTCGCCCCACGTCGAGGCGCACCTGGCGGATGGCCTCCAAGAAAGGGAGGATCTCGATGTCGCCGACGGTTCCGCCGATCTCGGTGATGACGATGTCCACGTCGTCGGACACCAGGCTGGCGATGCGGTCCTTGATCTCGTTGGTGACGTGGGGGATCACCTGAACGGTCTTGCCCAGGTACTCCCCTTGGCGCTCAGAGGCGATCACCGAGGAGTAGATGGAGCCGGTGGTGGCGTTGGAGAGCTGGGTGAGGTTCTCGTCGATGAACCGCTCATAGTGGCCGAGGTCCAGGTCGGTCTCGCCGCCGTCGTCGGTGACGAACACCTCGCCGTGCTCGAAGGGGTTCATGGTTCCGGGGTCCACGTTGATGTACGGGTCGAGCTTCTGCATCGTCACCCGCAGGCCCCGCTGCTTGAGCAAACGTCCCAGCGACGCAGCCGTCAGCCCCTTGCCCAGCGAACTCGCCACCCCGCCAGTCACAAAGATGTGTTTGGTCACGCCCGCCAATCCTAGCCGCCCCCAACGACAACTAGCGGACCCGTAGAACCCGTCCCCCGCTGCTCTTGGATGCCTAAGGAGGCTCGGAGGCGATCAGCGCTGGGACGTCTGGAGGAGTTCGGATGCGTGGTGGCGGGCGGTTGGGCTGTTGGGGGAGCCGGAGAGCATGCGAGAGAGCTCGATGATGCGGTCTTCGCCTTCCAGGGGTTCGGCGGTGACCGAGGTGGCTGAGCCGTCGTCGTGTTTGACGATGCTCACCTGGTGGTCGGCGCAGGCGGCCACTTGGGGCAGATGGGTAACCACGAGCACCTGGTGGTCGGAGGTCAGGCGGGACAGCGACCGGCCCACGGTTTGGGCGACTTGGCCGCCGATGCCAGCGTCTACTTCGTCGAACACCAAAACCGGAGGCCCGGCGCTGATGACCAGGCGCAGGGCCAGCATCACCCGGGCCAACTCACCCCCGGAGGCGGCTGACGTGAGGGGGTGGCCGGGGGCGCCGCTGTTGGCGGCCAGCAAGATGTCCACGTCGTCGCCGGGGTCGTCGCCCACCGTCACCTGCACTTCGGCCCGGGCCATGGCCAGCTCTCGCAGGTGGGCGGTCACTTCTTGGCCCAGCCCCTCGGCGGCGTGTCGTCGGGCCGCGCCGACGGCGGCACCGGCTTCGGCCACCGCGGCGGTACGGCGTTGGTGCCCCCCGTCGAGGTCGCGGGCCAAGCGGTCGAAGTCCTCGAGCTCGGCGAGGCGGACGGCCAGATCGCGGTGGAACTCCATGACCTCAGCCACGGTCTCCCCGTACTTGCGGCGAAGATCAACCAACAGCTCCCGGCGCTGACGAACCTCGGCCAGTCGAACCGGGTTCTCGTCAATCGACTCGGCGGCTCGGCGCAACTCCGACGACAGGTCGGCTGCCTCCGCGGCCAGGCTGACGAGCCGCTCGTGCTCGTTCTCCAAGGGCACGCGCCCCTCCAATGAGGCGGTGATCTGAGCCAGCCCGCCGCCCACAGCGCCGTCGGCCCCCAAAATCACCGCGGCCTGCCGGGCCGCATCCCGGCTGGAGGCCGCGTCGGCCAGCACCGCCTCTTCTGCCTTGAGCGCGTCTTCTTCTCCGGGGTCTTCCAGGCCCGCGGCCCCCAGTTCTCCCAGCTGGAAGCGGCACAGCTCGATCTCCCTGGCCCTCGACCGCTCGTCGCCGCCCAGCTCCGCCCGGCGGCGGTTCAGATCGGCCAGCGCAGCCCGAGCCTCCATCAGCGGGGCCACGTCCACCCCGCCGAAGCGGTCCAACGCGGCCCGCTGGTGAACCCGGCGCAGCAGTGACTGATGGGCGTGCTGGCCGTGCAGATCGACCAGCTCCCGGCCCAACTCGGCCAAGGTGTCGGCCGAAGCCAACCGACCGCCCACATAAGCCCGAGCCCGGCCCGCCGCCGGCACCACCCGCCGCAGCACCACCTCCTCGCCTTGATGGTCGAACCGGCCCTCCACCACAGCTTCATCGGCCCCATGCCGCACGAGGTTCGGATCGGCTCGGCCGCCCAAGAGCAGGTCCACCGCCGTTACCACCAGGGTCTTCCCCGCGCCGGTCTCACCGGTCAACGCGGTCATGCCCGGCCCCAACACCAGATTGAGCCGTTCAATCACCCCCAAGTTCTCAACGGCCAACTCAACCAGCACCGTCTCGACCTCCCATCACCGGTCGGACACACCAGGAGGAACAGAGAAAGGCCATTGTCCTGCCCACTCCGGCAATCATCGGTCAGCCAAGCCGAACGTGGACTTGAGTGCCTGGTGAAAGCCGCGCTGGCCCAGCGTGACGAAACGAGCCGGACGGCCAGAGGCAGTAACCGTTAGCGAGCCCCCGGTGCCCATCTCTCCCAAGGAACGGCCGTCCACCGCCACTGCAGCCGGGCGGTCGCCCAGCACGGTGATGACTAACTCACTGTCTGGAAGCAGCACCAGGCTGCGGTCGAACAGGGTGTGCGGTGCCACCGGGGTCAGGATCACCGCGCCCATCGTCGGGGCCAGGATGGGCCCTCCGGCCGACAACGAATACGCCGTTGAGCCGGTAGGGGTGGCAGCAATCAGCCCGTCGGCGGCATAGCTGGTGAAGTACTCCCCGTCGATGTACACGGCCAAACTGACAGTGCGCCCGCTGTCCACCTTCTCCACAATGGCCTCGTTCAACGCGGTCACCACCGTGCCATCGCTCAGACGACAGCTCAGCCGCAACCGCTCTTCGATTTCGAAGTCGCCGGCCAGGAATTGCTCCACCGCGCCCCAAGCCTCCTCCGGCCTGACATCGGTCAGATAACCCAGCGCGCCATAGTTCACTCCCAACACCGGCACCCCGTCGTCGGCCACCGCGGTCACTGCTTGGAGCATGGTGCCGTCGCCCCCCAAGCTCACGGCCAAGTCCAGACCTTCGCCCATGTGGTCGTCAGGCCGGGCGAGGTCAGCGCGCCCCACTGCCTCGGCCGGCTCGGGCGGCAGGCGGACTTCATGGCCGTCGACACCCAGTTGGTCGATCAGACCAACAGCCAGCTCGAGCGCTTCAGACCGTTCAGCATGGACAAAAAGGGCGATTGCAGCCATAGAGCTATGTTGCAACTGGCTGGACGCCGCTCGGGGAGAAGCTGGTACCAGCAGCTATCACCTCGTCAATCACAATTGGACCCACTTCGCCGACGGGCACATTGAAATAGGCAGCTATGGCATCACGAGCGGCCTCCTCCACGTCATGGAGTCGGCGGACTTGGGAGAAAACCCAATCCAGCTCCCGCACTTGGATGCCCCACCATTCGTCGCCTTCTCGGGCAACCACCCTGAACGTGCTGTCAAGGGTTGAAGTGTCAACCATCGCGTCAGGCTATCCAGCATCGGTGACAACTTGGGCCACAACCTGGGAAGAATCTATGGCTGCGGGGGTGCCGCCTTTTGTCAGGTGCAGGAAGAACTCGACGTTGCCTTGGGCACCTCGGAGTGGGGACGGGACGGCGGCTTGGGGGGGCAGACCAGCGGTGGCCGCGGCATCCAGCACCCTATCGAGCGCCGCCTGCCATAGCTCGGGGTCGCGGATGACGCCCCGGCCCCGGCTGGCCTGCTTGCGCCCGACCTCGAATTGGGGCTTGACGAGGACTACTACTGGGGCACCGGTCGCCGAGAGTTCGGCTAGGCATTCCATAACTGAAGTCAGAGAAATGAACGACACATCGGCGGCGACCAGGTCAAACGGAGCTCCGACACCGGCCGGGTCGACGTCGCGGATGTCGGTACGCTCATGGAGGGTCACCCGTGGATCGGCGGCTAGGCGCTCGTGCATCTGGGCCCGGCCTACATCGATGGCCACCACTTCAGCTGCGCCGCGCTGCAACAGGCAGTCGGTGAAACCTCCGGTGGACGCACCCACGTCACAGCACCGCCAACCGGTGACATCTATGCCGAAGGCGTCCAGTGCCCCTTCCAGCTTGTCCCCGCCTCGGCTCACATAGCGGGCGGGCGGGCCGGCCATCTCCACGGCATCGCCGGGCAACACGAGTCGAGCCGCCTTGTGGGCTACTGCTCCGTTCACGGTGACCTGGCCGGAGGCCACTGCCTCCCGGGCCCGATCTCGACTCGGTGCAAGGCCTCGACGAACCAGCTCAGAGTCCAGCCTCCGGCGCGATCCCTTCATCTCACCTATTCAAGCCCCATGTGGTCGACCAGTGCGGCCAAATCGGGGGCGCAGTACTGCGGCTCGGGCGACACCGGCAGATCGTCGGCGCTGGTCACCCCGCTCAGCACGAGGGCGAATTCGTAGCCGAGCGCAAGGGCGAATTCCCCGTCGGAGTCGGGGCGGTCGCCCACCACCACGCCGTTGGCCCCGATCCGGTCGCGCACGCAATCGACGATGGGCTGGTTGGGCTTGCCCGCCATCGTGGGCTCGGTCTCGGCCGCGGCGGCCACCGCGGCCAAAAGCGACCCGCCCCCCGGCTCTAGTCCGCGCTCGGTGGGGTAGCTGGGGTCGTGGTTGGTGCCGATCAGCCGGGCACCGCCCCGCACCGCCCGCATGGCCCGGCTGAGGGTGTCGTAGTTGAAGCCGGGGTCCATGCCCACCACAACCGCGTCGGCGGGACCCGAAGAGCACACCTCGGCACCGGCCAACTCCACCGCTTCGTCGATGCCGGGACCGCCCACCACCAGCACCCGCTCACCGGCATTGATGAGCCGCCCCGCGGCGGTGGCCGAGGTGATCACCAATCCAGCGGCGTCGATCCCGCAGGCGGCCAGCTTGGCCTCCTGGTCGGCCACCGTCAGCGCCGACATGTTGGTGACGAACACCAGGTTTGCGTCGGCGTGGCGCAACCTCTCAACAGCTGCCGCCGCGCCAGGAATTGCCGTTCCTCCTACCCAGATCACTCCGTCCAGATCGAGCACCCAGCCGCCGGGTGCGGGACGAGAGAATGATGCAGAGGCGTTGCTCAGGAGACTTCCCAGGTGGGCCGGGAGTGGAGCAGAGCCTCGAGGTCGCCGGGGCCGGACTGCTCTTGGGCCATGGCGAGCTGCTTGCTGGCCTCGGCGGCGTACTCCGACCGCTCGACCGCCCGGTACACCCCGATGGGCGTGGGCTCGAACGGCCCCGCCGAAAGCCTGGACAGGGCAAAGGCCAGGCTGGGGTCTTGGCGGGTCTCGTCGTGAACCAGCAGCGCCGACTCGCCCACATCGGCCACGTTGACCACCTCGGCGCTGCCCTGGGGACCAATGACCACGCCCTTCTCGTTGTCGTCCCCGAAGCGGATGGGCTGGCCGTGCTCGAGGGGGATGAGCATGGAGGCCCGCTTGTCCTTCTTGGTGATGGCACCGAACGCCCCGTCGTTGAATACGTTGCAGTTCTGGAACACCTCCACGAAGGCAGCACCGGGGAATTCGTGGGCTCGCCGGAACATGTCCATCATGTGCTGGCGGTCCATGTCGTGGGTGCGGGCCACGAAGCTGGCCTCCGCGCCCAGCGCCACCGAGATGGGATTGTAGGGCTCGTCGATGCTGCCCGCCGGGGTGGACTTGGTGACCTTGCCGATCTCGCTGGTGGGCGAGTACTGGCCCTTGGTCAACCCGTAGATCTGGTTGTTGAACAGCAAGATGTTGAGGTTCACGTTGCGGCGCAGAGCGTGCAGCAGGTGGTTGCCGCCGATGGAAAGCATGTCGCCGTCGCCGCCCACAACCCACACATCCAGGTCGGGACGGGCCATGGCCAGGCCGGTGGCCAGCGCGGGGGCCCGCCCGTGGATGCCGTGCATCCCGTAGGTGTTCATGTAGTAGGGGAACCGGGCGGCGCAGCCGATACCCGAGACGAACACGGTGTCCTCCCGGCGCACCTCGAGCTCGGGCATGAGAAGCTGCACCGCCGTCAATATCGAGTAGTCCCCGCAGCCGGGGCACCAGCGAACCTCTTGGTCGCTGGTCCAGTCGGCCTTGGTGGTGGTGGGAACGTCAGTCATCAAGGGCTCCGTTGATGTGGCTGTGAAGTTCAGCGGCGGTGAAGGGAACGCCCTCCACCTTGGCCACCGACTGGGCATCCACCAGGAACTCAGCCCGGATGATGCGGCAGAACTGGCCCAGGTTCATCTCCGGCACCAGCACCTTGGGATACCGGCGGACGATCTCGCCCAAGTCTTTGGGCAGCGGGTTCAGGTGGGTGACATGGGCATGGGCCACCTTGCGGCCCTCCGAACGGGCCCGCCCCACTGCGCTGGTGATGGCGCCCCAGGTAGAGCCCCAGCCCAGCACCAGAAGATCGGCATCGTCGATGTCGCCGTCCATCATGGTGAGGGGGATGTCGTTGGCTATGTGGGCCACGCGGTCCTCGCGCAGCCTCACCATGTAGCCGTGGTTGTCGGCCTCGTAGTTGATGTTTCCGGTGCCGTCTTCCTTCTCGATGCCGCCGATGCGGTGGGTGAGGCCGGGAGTGCCGGGCACCGCCCACGGACGGGCCATGGTCTCGGGGTCGCGGAGGTAGGGCCAGAACACCTCGGTGCCATCGGCCTCGGTTTGGTTGGGGCCGGTGGCGAACTCCACCGTCATATCGGGAAGGGTCGCCACGTCGGGCAGGCACCAGGGCTCGCTCCCGTTGGCCAGATAACCGTCGGACAGCAAGATCACCGGCGTGCGGTACTTGAGGGCGATGCGTGCCGCCTCGATGGCGGCGAAGAAGCACTGCGACGGGGAGTAAGCCGCCACAATCGGCACCGGCGACTCGCCGTGGCGCCCGTACATGGCCTGCATGAGGTCGGCGCTCTCGGTCTTGGTGGGCAGCCCGGTGGAGGGGCCGCCCCGCTGGATGTTAATGACCAGAAGGGGCAGCTCCAGGCTGACGGCCAAGCCGATGGTCTCGCCTTTGAGGGCGACGCCCGGCCCGCTGGTAGTGGTCACTCCCAGATGCCCGCCGAAGGACGCCCCCAGCGCGGCGCACACCGCGGCGATCTCGTCCTCAGCCTGAAAGGTGCGGACCCCGAAGTTCTTCCGCTGGCTCAGCTCGTGGAGCACATCGCTGGCCGGGGTGATGGGGTACGAACCCAAAAACAGGGGAACCTTGGCCCGCTGGCTGGCCGCTATCAGGCCCCAAGACAATGCGGTGTTGCCGTTCACGTTTGTGTAGGTGCCGGGTGCCAGCGAGGCAGGCTTCACCTCGTAGGTGAAGTCGAACAGTTCGGCGGTCTCCCCGAAGGCCATGCCCGCTTTGAACGCGGCGGTGTTGGCGTCGGCGATGAGTTGCTGGCGCTTGAACTTGGCCGAAATCCAATCCAGGGTGGGCTGGGCCGGACGGCTGTAGAGCCACGACAACAGGCCCAGGGCGAAGAAGTTCTTGGACCGCTCAGCGTCGCGGGGCTTTACCCCCAAGTCCTTGCAGACCTCCTTGGTGATGGTGGTCATCGGCACCTTGAACAGGGTGTAGTTGTCGAGGCTGCCGTCTTCCAGAGGATCGCTCTCGTAGCCGGCTTTGGTCAGGTTCCGCTCCACAAAGGCGTCCTGGTTGACGATCACCGTCCCGCCGATCTCCAAATGCGCTAGTTCCTTGCGAAGGGCAGCCGGGTTCATGGCCACCAGAACGCTGGGAGCGTCGCCCGGTGTGCTGATGTCATGGTCGGATACCTGCACCTGGAAGGCCGACACGCCGGCCAGCGTTCCCTGCGGAGCCCTGATCTCGGCGGGGAACTCCGGCAGCGTGGCCAAGTCGTTGCCAAATAGCGCGCTGGCGCTGGTGAAGCGGTCACCGGTGAGCTGCATCCCATCACCGGAGTCGCCTGCAAACCGAACCACCAGCCGGTTCAGCTCCCGCGTCCCAACGGTACGCGGCACAGTGTCTGTCACGGAATCCTCCTTGATCCCCGATGGCCACTCGCTGAAGCGATGCCGGTATCCGAGATTACCCAGTCATCAACCTCAAGTGGCACATCCTCGCCTCAAACCCGCCCGGTCGAGTAGCTAGGCGACGGTTACCGATTTGGAGAGGTAGACGTCTTGGATGGCGTTTAGGAGTTCGACGCCTTGGGTGGCGGGGCGTTGGAAGGCTTTGCGGCCGCTGATGAGGCCGAGGCCGCCGGCGCGCTTGTTGATGACGGCGGTGCGGACGGCTTCGGCCAAATCGCCGGCACCTGATGAGGCGCCGCCGGAGTTGATGAGGCCGATGCGGCCCATGTAGCAGTTGGCCACCTGCCAGCGGGTGAGGTCGATTGGGTGGTCGGTGGTGAGCTCGTCGTAGACCAGCGGGTGGGTCTTGCCGAACCCCAGGGCGGGATAGCCGCCGTTATTCTCGGGGAGCTTCTGTTTGATGATGTCGGCCTCGATGGTCACCCCGAGGTGGTTGGCCTGTGCGGTGAGATCGGCGGCCGCGTGGTAATCGGTGCCATCAACCTTGAAATCGGAGTTGCGCAGGTAACACCACAGCACGGTGAACATGCCGCACTCATGGGCACGGTGGAATGCCTCGGCCACCTCCTGGATTTGGCGAGTGGACTCCTCGGAGCCGAAATAGATGGTGGCGCCCACGCCGGCCGCGCCCAGGTCGTAGGCCTGCTCCACCGATCCGAACATCACCTGGTCGAACTTGTTGGGGTAGGTCAGCAGCTCGTTGTGGTTGAGCTTGACGATGAACGGGATGCGATGGGCGAAGCGGCGGGAGACAGCGCCCAGCACGCCGAAGGTGGAGGCCACCGCGTTGCAGCCCCCCTCGATGGCCAGCTCCACGATGCCCGCCGGGTCGAAGTAGCGGGGGTTGGGGGCGAACGAAGCCGCCCCTGAGTGCTCGATCCCCTGGTCCACCGGCAGGATCGACACATAGCCGGTGCCGCCGAGGCGTCCGTGGTCGAACAGCGACTGGAGGCTGCGCAACACCTGGGGTGAGCGGTCGGTGCCGGCCATCACCCGATCAACGAAATCGGGACCGGGGAGGTGCAAATCGTCGCGGGGAATGGTCTTGGATTCGTGGGACAGAAGCGATTCGGCCTCGTCGCCCAACAGTTCTTGGATGTCCACGCTCGCCTACTCCTTCGAACCAAATGCCGACGGTTCTCACCTTATCGGCGGACTGAAACTTTCCGGGGGCATTTCCCTATCGGAGAGCGGCCAAACGCTCGGCCACGTCCACGTAGAGCTCGTCCTGCTCGATCAACCAGCCGAACAGCTCCCTCGCCCGAGGGATCTCCCCGGCCTGTTCGCACAGATCGGCCAAGGCGTAGGCCTGGCGCATGTGGTGCTCCTTCGCCCGTCGAGGACGCTGGAAATTAGCGGACAGCAGTCGAACCGCCTCAGTGAGATCTCCGCGGTCCCCCAATGCGCCAGCGGCCACGATTCTCCCCTCGATGAGTATCGCCGTGCTCACCTCAGAAGCCCTGAGCTCAGCCCACAGCTCGTCGACGTCGACCCACCGCTCTTGGGCCCGGTGGCAGTCGGCCAGAACCGGGTGGAGATCGGTGCGCCCGGTGAGCTCTCGGAAGGCCTCCAGCTCCCGGGCCGCCAACTCCCAGCGCCCCAGGCGATAGAGGGTCAACCCAGCCAGCTCCCTCACTTCGGGCACGTTGGGGGCATCCTTGGCCATCCCATCCAACGCTCTCCACGCTTTGTGGTAGTCGTCTTGCTCATAGGCTAACTCGGCCCGGTTCAGCCGTTGCCGGTATCGAGGAGCATCCCTTCGCCCCACCGCCTCTTCCATCTCCTGGGCTTTGGGCGACAGGCCCCCCTGGGGCAAGGGAGCACGCCTTCTCCCCCGTTGTCGTTTGCTGGGCGGGCCGCTCCGATCCTCGCTCAAGTTGCCCCGGTGGACGGCTTCTTTGGCTTCAGCGCGAAGCTGCTTGGTGCGGGCTTGACGGGCGGCTCGACGCTCGGCCCGCAATTGGGCTTCCTCCGCCGCTTCGGGGTCGTCGGCTTCCTCAGGCTGCTCATCGACCTCAGCGGGCAACGGCGGCTCCACAACCTTGGCTGCACCCCGGCGGGCCACCGCCCCCATCCCCCGCGGCCCCGCCGGCAAAGGCGGCCCGTCCCTCGCCGGCTTGCGGCCCCGAGGGGGCCCAGACCGGCCACGGCCACGGGAATCCTCCCCGCCCGAACCCCGGCCCCGAGGCGGACCAGACCGGCCCCGGCCTTGCTGGTTCCCTTGTCGGGGAGGGCCCTTGCGATTAGGAGGCTTGCGGGCAGACCCGCGGCCGGAAGACACTGAGCAAGCCTACCGAAGCGACTGCCGAATAAGCGGGTTAACGAAAGCGGGGAGCCAAATGGCTCCCCGCTCTTTGCGAAATCCGGCGGCGACCTACTCTCCCAGGGCGTCTCCACCCAAGTACCATCGGCGCTGGTGGGCTTAACTTCCGTGTTCGGAATGGGAACGGGTGTGACCCCACCGCCATCGCCACCGAAACCTTTATGTTCTTGTCAACGAGGCAGCGCCTCAAGAACTCCACAGCGAGCACGAACATCCGATTCGACATCGAGTTCATGATGTAGAACCAAGCCCTCGGCCGATTAGTACCGGTCAGCTGAACATGTTGCCATGCGTACACTTCCGGCCTATCAACGTGGTGTTCTGCCACGGGCCTTACCCGGTTATCCCGGTGGGTGATCTCATCTTGGAACAGGCTTCCCACTTAGATGCTTTCAGCGGTTATCCTTTCCGCAGGTCGCTAACCAGCCATGCCCTTGGCAGGACAACTGGCACACGAGAGCTGCGTCCGTCCCGGTCCTCTCGTACTAGGGACAGCCTTCCTCAAATCACCTTCGGCTACAGAGGATAGGGACCGAACTGTCTCACGACGTTCTAAACCCAGCTCGCGTACCGCTTTAATGGGCGAACAGCCCAACCCTTGGGACCTGCTTCAGCCCCAGGATGCGATGAGCCGACATCGAGGTGCCAAACCTTCCCGTCGATATGGACTCTTGGGGAAGATGAGCCTGTTATCCCCGGGGTACCTTTTATCCGTTGAGCGACGGCGCTTCCACACGCAACCGCCGGATCACTATGCCCAACTTTCGTTTCTGCTCGACCCGTCGGTCTCGCAGTCAAGCTCCCTTGTGCCATTACACTCGACGCCTGATTGCCAACCAGGCTGAGGGAACCTTTGGGCGCCTCCGTTACTCTTTGGGAGGCGACCGCCCCAGTCAAACTACCCACCTGACACTGTCCTCAACCCGGATAACGGGTCTAAGTTAGATGCCCAGCATGAGCAGAGTGGTATTTCAAGGTTGACTCCACACAGACTAGCGTCCATGCTTCCAAGTCTCCCACCTATCCTGCACAACACATACCAAACACCAATATCAAGCTGTAGTAAAGGTCCACGGGGTCTTTCCGTCCTTCTGTAGCTAACGAGCATCTTTACTCGTACTTCAATTTCGCTGGGTCTATGGTTGAGACAGTGGGAAAGTCGTTACGCCATTCGTGCAGGTCGGAACTTACCCGACAAGGAATTTCGCTACCTTAGGACCGTTATAGTTACGGCCGCCGTTTACTGGGGCTTAGGTTCAGAGCTTCGCCTTACGGCTAACCCCTCCCCGTAACCTTCCAGCACCGGGCAGGCGTCACAGCGTATACTGCGTCTTACGACTTCGCACGCTGCTGTGTTTTTAGTAAACAGTCGCTTTCCCCTGGTTTGTGCCACCCGGTCAAGCTCCGGGCGCAAGGCCCATCACTTTACTGGGGTCATCCTTATCCCAAAGTTACGGATGTAATTTGCCGAGTTCCTTAACCATAGTTCTCCCAATCGCCTTGGTATTCTCTACCTGCCCACCTGTGTTGGTTTGGGGTACGGGCGCTGTGAAAGCTCGCTAGCGGCTTTTCTTGGCAGTACAGGATCAGTGACTTCACCTCATGCGGTTCGGTATCACGCCTCAGGTTTTATGGGGACCGGACTTACCTGGGCCCCACCCTACACGCTTACCCCAGGAACTACCGTCGCCTGGGCTCACCTACCTCTCTGCGTCCCCGCGTTGCTGGCCGCTCCAGTGTGGGTCGGTTTCTCCTGTCCCTTTGCGGGACAGGCATCCCCTTAGCAACACCGGTTAAGCCTGGACGCGTTCACAGCGGTACCGGAATATCAACCGGTTGTGCATCGACTACGCCTGTCGGCCTCGCCTTAGCTCCCGACTCACCCTGGGAGGATTAGCCTTCCCCAGGAACCCTTGGGCTTTCGGCGGAAAGGTTTCTCACCCCTCTCTCGCTACTCATACCAACATTCTCACTCGGACTCGGTCCACGTCAGCTTGCGCTGCCGCTTCACTCCAAGCCCGACGCTCCGCTACCACTCCTGCCTATTGGCAGAAATCCGCAACTTCGGTTTCTAGCTTTAGCCCCGTTACATTGTCCGCGCAGGATCACTCGACCAGTGAGCTGTTACGCACTCTTTCAAGGATGGCTGCTTCTAAGCCAACCTCTTGGCTGTCTGTGCAATCCCACATCGTTTACCACTTAGCTAGAAATTAGGGACCTTAGTTGGCGGTCTGGGCTGTTTCCCTTTCGACCCCGAAGCTCATCCCCCGGGGTCTCACTGCTGTGCTCTGGAACCATGGCATTCGGAGTTTGGCTGAGTTCGGTAAGCTTGTCGGCCCCCTAGCCCATCCAGTGCTCTACCTCCATGGTTGAACGCACAACGCTGCACCTAAATGCATTTCGCGGAGAACCAGCTATCTCCGGGTTTGTTTGGCCTTTCACCCCTATCCACAGGTCATCCGCCCAGTTTTCAACCTAGGTCGGTTCGCGCCTCCACGGGGTCTTACCCCCGCTTCACACTGCCCATGGATAGATCACCCGGCTTCGGGTCTACGGCATGCGACTGTACGCCCAGTTATGACTCGCTTTCGCTCCGACTTCCCTTCACAGGTTAATCTCGCCACATACCGTAACTCGTTGGCTCATTCTTCAAAAGGCACGCCATCGCGATCTCTGATTGACGGTCCGAAGACCATCGGATTGAGACGACGCTCTGACTGCTTGTAAACCAACGGTTTCAGGTACTATTTCACTCCCCTCCCGGGGTACTTTTCACCTTTCCCTCACGGTACTAGTTCACTATCGGTTGCCTACAGATACTTAGCCTTACGAGGTGGTCCTCGCAGATTCACGCCGAATTACACGGCAACGGCGCTACTCGGGGACACTCAGCGAAGTGTGCAGCAGTTTCGTGTACGGGGCTCTTACCCCCTGCGGCTCGCCTTTCCAGAACGATTCCACTACCACGCACGTTTGTAACTTCGTGGAGGATCTGGCGCTCCTCCTCTGAGGCCCCACAACACCGGACCGGCAACGCCACCAGGCTATTCCACCGGCACGGTTTAGGCTCTTCCCTTTTCGCTCGCCGCTACTAAGGGAGTCGCGGTTGCTTTCCTTTCCTACAGGTTACTTAGATGTTTCAGTTCACCTGGTTCCCTCTACCGGTGCTATGTGTTCACACCGGAGTGATACCCCTTTACAAGTATCGGGTTTCCCCATTCGGACATCCCCGGATCGAAGCTCAGTCGGCAGCTCCCCGAGGCTTATCGCAGCCTCTCACGTCCTTCATCGGTCGTAGGCACCAAGGCATCCACCGTTGGCTCTTCGTAGCTTGGAAGATTCGTACATCGAAGAACTCTAATTTCGATCAGATGCTCGTGCTCGCTATGCAGTTCTCAATGAGCGCAGGAGGATGCTGAACAAGCGATTAGCCGTTCATGCAGAGCCACAAGCGTGAAGATCACGCTCCCTCAAAACGGAAGAGAGGACAAAAGGAACCAGTGCATCAACTGGGAGTGTCCGAACTTGATCCCACCGTTCGGCGGATTCAAGTGGAAACGGAACTCCTTAGAAAGGAGGTGATCCAGCCGCACCTTCCGGTACGGCTACCTTGTTACGACTTCACCCCAATCGCCAACCCCACCTTCGGCAGCTCCCTCTCAAAAGAGTTAGGCCACTGACTTCGGGTGTTGCCGACTTTCGTGGTGTGACGGGCGGTGTGTACAAGGCCCGGGAACGTATTCACCCCGGCGTTGCTGATCCGGGATTACTAGCGACTCCGACTTCATGGAGTCGAGTTGCAGACTCCAATCCGAACTGAGACCGGTTTTAAGGGATTCGCTTAACCTCGCAGTTTCGCTGCCCGTTGTACCGGCCATTGTAGCATGTTTGCAGCCCTGGATATAAGGGGCATGATGACTTGACGTCGTCCCCACCTTCCTCCGAGTTGACCCCGGCGGTCTCCTACGAGTCCCCACCTTTACGTGCTGGCAACATAGGACGAGGGTTGCGCTCGTTGCGGGACTTAACCCAACATCTCACGACACGAGCTGACGACAGCCATGCACCACCTGTGTACAGCCCCGAAGGACACCATATCTCTATGGCTTTTCCGTACATGTCAAACCCAGGTAAGGTTCTTCGCGTTGCCTCGAATTAAGCAACATGCTCCGCCGCTTGTGCGGGCCCCCGTCAATTCCTTTGAGTTTTAGCCTTGCGGCCGTACTCCCCAGGCGGGGCACTTAATGCGTTAGCTACGGCACGGAACCCGTTGATAAGGCCCCACACCTAGTGCCCAACGTTTACGGCGTGGACTACCAGGGTATCTAATCCTGTTTGCTACCCACGCTTTCGCTCCTGAGCGTCAGTACCGGCCCAGAGTGCTGCCTTCGCCGTCGGTGTTCCTCCTGATATCTGCGCATTTCACCGCTACACCAGGAATTCCACACTCCTCTACCGGACTCTAGTCATAGCAGTATCGGATGCAGTCTTAGGGTTGAGCCCCAACCTTTCACATCTGACTTACTAAACCGCCTACGAGCTCTTTACGCCCAATAATTCCGGACAACGCTCGCCCCCTACGTGTCACCGCGGCTGCTGGCACGTAGTTGGCCGGGGCTTCTTCTTCAGGTACCGTCAATTTCGTCCCTGATGAAAGGGGTTTACAACCCGAGAGCCTTCATCCCCCACGCGGCGTTGCTGCGTCAGGCTTTCGCCCATTGCGCAAGATTCCCCACTGCTGCCTCCCGCAGGAGTCTGGGCCGTGTCTCAGTCCCAGTGTGGCTGATCGTCCTCTCAGACCAGCTACCCGTCGATGCCTTGGTGAGCCGTTACCTCACCAACAAGCTGATAGGCCGCGAGACCCTCCCGAAGCGCCGGAGCATTTCCTCTGCCGATCATGCGATCAGCGGAGGGCATCTGGTATTAGCCACAGTTTCCCGTGGTTGTCCCAGTCTTCGGGGCAGGTTTCTCACGTGTTACGCACCCGTTCGCCACTTGGTCATTGCCCGAAGGCGACCTCGTTCGACTTGCATGTGTTAGGCACGCCGCCAGCGTTCGTCCTGAGCCAGGATCAAACTCTCCGTCAATATCTCCGGCAGTTCCTCCCCGAGGGGGATCGCCGCCTTCGATCAAGTGCTCGTCTCACTAAATTGCCTCGGCAAGACGAAGCGATTCCGGAAAGTCAAAAGAGCCGAAGCCCTTCCTGACTTGGTTTCCTTGGAATTGTGTCAGGTCGACGTCATCGACGCGAGGTGCGCCGAGCCGTCGCCCGCACTGGCTTTTCCGTCCTCTCTTCCGTTTTCAAGGAGCGTGAGGCGGTGACCCATTGCGGGAGTACCGCATCGGCCCGGACAAGCCAAGCCTTGCTCTGCCCCTGCGGGCAGCCCGAAAGCTACCCGTTGCAGAGGCGGGGTCTCACGCTACCGGCCCCAACCGGCAACGTCAACTCAATCAGGGGTTTTGTGCGGCGATACCTGGAGCAGGTGGTGGCGGCGCTTGCCCCGGCGAAGCAGCAGGTAGCGACCGTGCAGCAGGCGGTGGGCATCCACGGTGGGCGCTTCGCCGGCAATACGCTCATTGTTGACGTACACCGATCCCTCCGACAGCCCCCGACGGGCGTCGCCTTTGGAGGTGGCCAGCCCGGTGGAGGCCAGCAGTTCCACCAGGTCAAAGCTGTTGGAGGCTGCATCGAATCCATCGCTGGGGGTAAGAGAGATTTCCGACGTGGGCACCTCGGCGGCCACCGCTTCGAAGGCCGCTTCGTCCATGTCGTCGACCGGGGAGCCGAACAGGATTCCGGCGGCCTCCTCGGCCGCGCCAGCCGAGGCCGGGCCGTGGACCAGCGAGGTGACCTCGTTGGCCAGGGTGCGCTGGGCCTCCCGTCGTGCGGGGTCGCGCTGATGGGCTTCAATCAGTTCGGCGATCTCGGCCACCGGGAGCAGGGTGAACTGGAGCAGGCTGCGCTCGACGTCCTCATCGGGAATCTGGATGAAGTACTGGTGGAAGCGATACGGGCTGGTGCGCTCGGGGTCGAGCCACACCGCACCCTCGGCGGTCTTGCCGAACTTGGCGCCGTCCGACCGGGTGAGCAGCGGCCAGGTGAGGCCGTGGACGTGTACCCCGGATCGGCGGCGGATGAGGTCGACGCCGGCGGTGATGTTGCCCCACTGGTCGGAGCCGCCGATCTGGAGCTCGCACTGGAGGTTGGCGTGCAACCACCAATAGTCGTAGGCCTGGAGGAGCATGTAGGTGAACTCGGTGTAGGAGATGCCCGATTCGCTCTCCATGCGGCTGCGCACCGAGTGCTTGGCCGCCATCTGGTTCACGGTGGCGTGCTTGCCGGTGTCCCGCAGGAACTCGATGAGGGTGAGGTCGCGGGTCCAGTCGTAGTTGTTGACCAGGTCGGCGTCTCCATCGAAGTCCAGCAGCTTCTCCAGCTGGGAGCGGATGCCGGCCAGGTTGGTGCCCAGGGTGGCGTCGTCCAGCAGATTGCGCTCGTCGGAACGCCCGCTGGGATCGCCCACCATGCCGGTGGCCCCGCCCACCAGGGCGATGGGCCGGTGGCCGGCTTCCTGGAACCGCCGCAGCACCAGCACGCCGATGAGGTTGCCCAAGTGCAGGGAACTGGCCGTAGGGTCGATGCCGTGGTACACCGCAATCGAACCGCTGCTCAATCGCCGGGCCAGCAGCTCCCGGTCGGTGGTGTCCTGCACCAAGCCGCGGGATTCGAGTTCTTCAAGCACCGAGCGAATGCTACGGGAGTCGGCGGCTCAGGGAGAATGAGTACGTGACGGGCAGGCAAGTCGGTTTGACGATTGGCATTGCGCTGGTGGTGCTGTTCGCCGTGTTCTGGATCGGGGCGACGATCTGGTTCTTCGGCGACGAGAACCCCGATCGGCTGCAAGACCGGGACTGGGTAGCCGACGCCGAGGCCCGATGCGCCGAGGCCCGAGACGAGCTCGACCGGCTTCCCCAAGCCCGTGACGCGGTGGACATGGCTGACCGGGCTGACCAGATCGAGGCCTCGACCGCGGTGCTGGCCGCCATGACCGCCGACTTGGCCGCCTCTGGACCGGGCGGTGACGACGGAGAGCTGGTGGCGTTGTGGCTGGGGAGCTGGGAGGTGTACCTCGGCGACCGCCTGGCCCACGCCGACGCCCTTCGGGCCGGCGAAGACCGCCAGTTCCGGGTCACCGTGGACCCGGAGCGGGACGATGGGGTGGACGCCCTGCTGGACGCCTTCGCCGACCGCAACCGGATGCCGTCCTGCGGCGACCCGCTGGACATCGGCTAGCAGTCCTCAGGAACGGGGCAGCTTGAGCAGGGTCTCGGCCCCCAGCTGGGCCAGGCGGACCAGGCCGGGGTCGCAGCCGAAATCGGCCAAGCCGTCGAGCGGGACCCAGCGCAGGCCGCGGGATTCGTGGTTGCCCTGGGGCTGGGCATTGGCTGGGGCCTGCACCAGAAACCGCACGTCGTAGTGCAGATGGGGATCCTCGCCGGGGGGATCCACCTCGTGGATGTCGAGGTGCAGGGGCTGGGGCCAGATGCGCAGGCCCTCGATGCCGGTTTCCTCGGTTGCCTCTCGCAGGGCCACCGCGGCCAAGTTGGCATCGCCGTCGGCGTGGCCCCCCGGCTGCAACCACACGCCGAATTTGGCGTGAAGCATGAGCAGGGTGTTGACACCGGCATCGTCCACCACCAGCGCGGAGCCGGTGAGGTGGCCGGGTCGACACGTTCTCAGGCTGGCGTCAGCGTGATGGTCGATCAGCGCCCGGTAGCGGTCGCCCAGATCGTCGTCGAAACCGGCTAGCAGTTCGCGGGCCACGGCGAGGTCATCGGTGGAGGCCAGCGTGGGGTGACCATTGCTCAGCCAGGTCATCTCTTCATCAGCCTCTGCGAGATAGGTCGGGACAGCCGGGAACGTACCACCGCCACGGCAGGTCGGCCCCGGCGCTGAGACCGATGCGAACCGAGCGGCCCGGTTCTGTCGGGGGTTCGGTCCCGTCGTCGAGCAATTCGATCCCCGAATCAGCAACCACCAGGTCGGCATCATTGGCGGTGCCGTCAATCCCCAACGCAGCGGTGAGCTTGGCCGGCCCGCTGCACAGGTCTTGGTCCCGGCGGGCTTTGGGTCGCCGGGACCGCATCTCCTCCAGTCCCTCCAGCGGGGTCAGCGCCCGCACCAGCACCGCAGCGCACTCCCCGTCGGCCCCGCACACCACGTTGGCGCACCAATGCATGCCATAGGTGAAGTACACGTACAGCCGCCCCGGCGGCCCAAACATCACCCCGGTGCGGGGCGTCAGCCCCCGAAAGCCGTGGCTGCCCGGATCGTCGGCCCCGCCGTAGGCCTCCACCTCCACGATCCGCCCCCGACAGTCTCCAGCCACCAGCACTTTGTTCAGCAGTTCAGGCGCCACCGCCAGCACATCGCGGGCATAAAACCCCCGCCCCAGCCTCATCGCCGTCAGGATAAGGCAGCCCTGGCCCGCCGCTGTCAGTCGAAACGGGCGGCGTCGGAATCTAGATGGGCACGGAAACGCTCGAGCTGGGTGGCGACGGGTTGGGGGGCGGCACCACCGGGGGTGGTGCGGCGGGTGACGACGGTGCCAGGGGCGAGCAGTTGGGCGGCGGGTTCGCCGAGTTGGGGGTGGGCGCGCACCAGGGTGGCCAGGGGGGCCTCGCCGCCGAGGGCGCGGCGGACGAGATCGCCGACGATGGCATGGGCCTCGCGGAACGGCACGCCGTTGGTCACGAGGTGCTCGGCCAGGTCGGTGGCGGCGGCGGCGGGGGTGTCGGCGGCGGCGGCCATGGCGCCGGTGTTGAAGGTGATGGTGGCCATGAGGCCGGCAATGGCCCGCAGGCCGAGGCGCACTTGATCGACGGCGTCAAAGAGGGGCTCTTTGTCTTCTTGGAGGTCGCGGTTGTAAGCCAAGGGGAGGCCTTTGAGGGTGGCCAGCAGCCCGGTGAGGTTGCCGATGAGTCGACCGGCCTTGGCTCGGGCCAACTCGGCGATGTCGGGGTTCTTCTTCTGGGGCAGCATGGAGCTGCCGGTGGCGTAGGCGTCGTGCAGGGTGGCGAAACCGGCCTCCTCGGAGGTCCAGAACACGATCTCCTCGCCGAGGCGGGACAGGTGGATGGCCACCATCGTGAGGGCGAACAGGGTTTCGGCGGCGAAGTCCCGGTCGGACACTGCGTCGAGGGAGTTCTCGAACCGGGCGGCGAAGCCGAGCTCGGCGGCAACTATGTCGGGGTCAAGGGGCAGCGACGATCCAGCCAGCGCGCCCGCGCCCAGCGGGCTGACGTCGAGGCGGGCTCTAGCATCGGCCAAGCGGTCTACATCGCGGGCCAGCGCCCAGCCGTGGGCCAGCAGATGGTGGGCCAGCAGCACGGGCTGGGCCCGCTGGAGGTGGGTGTAGCCGGGCAGGTAGGCGTCGCCCGCGGCGGTGGCCCGCTCCAGGAGCACCCGCTGGAGGGCGACCACGTCGGCGGCGATGGCGGCCAGCTCCCGCTTGGCGAACAGGCGCAGGGCGGTGGCCACCTGGTCGTTGCGGCTGCGACCGGTGTGGAGCTTGGCCCCGGCCGGGCCGGCCAGCTCGGTGACCCGGCGCTCAATGGCGGTGTGGATGTCTTCGTCGGCAGGGGCGAAGGCGAACTCGCCGGAGGCCAGCTCGGCCTCGGCCTGGTGGAGGGCGGCCAGCACCTCCGCGGTCTCGGTGTCGGTGAGCAGGCCGACGGCGCCCAGCATCTTGACGTGGGCCCGCGAGCCGGCGATGTCGTCGGGGGCCAGCCGGACGTCGAAGCCGATGCTGGCGGTGTAGGCCATCAGCTCATCGGCGGGGTCGCCGTCGAACCGTCCGTGCCAGAGGGTGCTCATGGCGTGCTCACCCCCCTCCCCGCTGGGCCAGGGTGCGCAGCCGCAGGGCGTGGAGCTTGATGAAGCCCTCGGCATCGGCCTGGTGGTAAGCGCCCTGGTCTTCTTCGAAGGTGACGACCGCCTCGTCGAACAGGCTGTCGTCGGAGCGCCGCCCGGTAACGGTGACGTTGCCCCGGTAGAGCTTGAGCCGCACGGTGCCGTTCACTCGCAGCTGGGAATGGTCGATGGCGGTCTGGAGCATTTGGCGCTCGGGGCTCCACCAGTAGCCGTTGTAGATGAGCTGGGCGTAGCGGGGCATGAGCTCGTCTTTGAGGTGGGCCACCTCCCGGTCGAGGGTGAGGCTCTCCATGGCCCGGTGGGCCTTGAGCATGATGGTGCCGCCGGGGGTCTCGTAGCAGCCCCGCGACTTCATGCCCACGTAGCGGTTCTCCACCAAGTCGAGGCGGCCGATGCCGTTGGCCCCGCCGATGCGGTTCAACTCGGCCAGCACCGTGGCCGGGCTGAGGGGCAGGCCGTTTATGGCGGTGATGTCGCCTGCTGTGAAAGTGAGCTCGACCTCGGCGGGGGTGTCGGGGGCGTTGTGGGGGGCTACCGACCAGCGCCACATCTCCTCGGGGGGCTCGACCCACGGGTCTTCCAACGGGCCGCCCTCGTATGAGATGTGGAGCAGGTTGGCGTCCATGGAGAACGGGGAGCCGCCCTCCCGCTCGGCTTCGATGGGGATGCCGTGCTCGCCGGCGTAGGCCACCAGCTTCTCCCGGGAGCCCAAGTCCCAGATGCGCCAGGGGGCCACCACCGAGATGTCGGGGTTGAGGGCGTAGGCGCCCAGCTCGAAGCGGACCTGGTCGTTGCCCTTGCCGGTGGCGCCGTGGGAGATGGCGTCGGCCTGGGTCTCGGTGGCGATCTCCACTAGGCGCTTGGCGATGAGGGGCCGGGCGATGGAGGTGCCCAGCAGGTATTCCCCCTCGTAGATGGCGTTGGCCCGGAACATGGGGAACACGAAGTTTGCGGCGAACTCCTCCCGGAGGTCTTCGATGTAGATCTCCTGCACGCCCATGGCCTCGGCTTTGGCTCTGGCTGGCTCCAGCTCCTCGCCCTGGCCCAGGTCGGCGGTGAAGGTGACCACCTCGCAGCCGTAGTTGTCCTGCAACCAGCGCAGGATCACCGAGGTGTCGAGTCCGCCGGAGTAGGCCAGCACGATCTTGTTCAGGTTCTGATTCACGGGCTCTCCTCTGTGGGAGCGGGTTCTGCCGGATCGGTGAGTCCGGCCAGTGAGCGGAAGAAGTCGGCCACGGTGGGGCCGCCAGCTTCCTCGGTGGCCACCACCAGCACGGTGTCGTCGCCGGCGACGGTGCCCAGCACGCCGTCGACTGCCGAACGGTCGATGGCCGAGCCGACGACATGGGCCGATCCGGGCGGGGTGTTCAACACGACGAGGTTCTGGGAGCGGCCCACGGCCACCACCCACTCCCCCAGCACCCGCCGGAGGTGATCGCCGGGGGCGACCTGCTCGGCGGGCAGCTCGGGGATGGCGTAGACCGAACCGCCGCCGGTGGGGACTTTGACCGCGCCGAGATCGTCTAGGTCGCGCGACACGGTGGCCTGGGTGGCCGTGACCCCCTCGGCGGTCAGCAGCTCCACCAGGTGGTCCTGGCTCGACACCGACTCTCGCCGCAGGATCTGGGCGATGCGGTGCTGGCGCTGGTTCTTGCCCAGTCTCATGACGCCGCCAATAGGAAGGTGAGCAGGCCGCGGGCGGCGTGCATCCGGTTTTCGGCCTGTTGCCAGATGCGGCTTTGGGGGCCGTAGAGGACCTCTTCTGTTACTTCTAGGCCGGGGCGGGCGGGTAGGCAGTGCAAGAAGATGGCATCGGGGGCGGCCCAGCTCATCATCTCTTGATCCACGGTGTAGCGACCGGAGAAGGCTTCGAGCTTCTCGGCGGCTTCGGCCTCTTGGCCCATCGAGACCCACACGTCGGTGTACACCACATGGGCGCCGCGTACTGCGGTAGCGGGGTCTTCGACCACCTCGACGGCTGCCCCGCTGTTGGCGATGCGGTTGAGGTCGGCGGGGTCGAAGCGGTAGCCGGGCGGGCTGGCCATGGTGAACTCGGCCCCGGCTAGCCCCCCGCCGATGGCCAGCGACCGAGCCACGTTGTTGGGATCGCCCACGTAGACGATGCGGCGACCGCTGATCTCCCCGAAGGCCTGCTTCACGGTCAGCAGGTCGGCCAGGGCCTGGAGGGGGTGGGCCTGGTCGCTCAGCATGTTGACCACCGGCACCGGGCTGACCGCGGCCATGCGCTCCACCACGGCGTGGTCGAACACCCGGGCGCCGATGGCGGCGTGGTAACAGGCCAGGGTGCGGGCGATGTCCTCGGCCGACTCCCGCTGGTCGATGCCCACCTCTCCCCCGGCGATGGACACCGGGTGGCCACCGAGCTGCACCACGGCCATCTCCATGGAATGCCGGGTGCGGGCCGACGGCTTCTCGAACAGGAGTGCCATGCCCTGGTCCGCCAGCACCTGTTGTTGCGGCGGGCTGGAGGCGGCGGCCAGAACTTGGGCCAGCTCATCGGCGCCGAGGTCGTCCACCTCGAGCAAGTGGCGGGGCGGGCTCATGGCATCAGCACCTTGTTGAGGACGGCGATGCCGTGGGCGATCTCGTCGTCGTTGATGATGAGGGGTGGCGCGATGCGCAGGGAGGTTGGGCCGGCGGTGCCCAGCACGAGGCCGGCGGCCATGCCGGCGGTGACCACTTCGGCGGCGGGGCGGTCTCCGGCCAGCTCCACACCCAGCAACAGGCCCCGGCCCCGAACGCTGGCCACCCCGTCGAGCGTTTCCAGCGCGGCCTTCATGGTGGCCCCGGCTTGGGCGGCCTTGGCGGGCAAGTCGAACTCCTCCATCACCTCCAGGGTGGCTTTGGCCGCCGACGCCGCGAGGGGCTGACCGCCGAAGGTGGTGGCGTGGTCGCCGGGCTGGAAGGCGTCGGCTACCTCGGCCTTGGCCCAACAGGCCCCGATGGGCATGCCGTTGCCCAGGGCCTTGGCCATGGTCACCACGTCGGGCTCAATCCCGTCGTGGTGGTGGGCGAACCAGCGGCCGGTGCGGGCCAGGCCGGTCTGCACCTCATCCAGCATGAACAGCAGGTTCCGGTCGTTGCATAGCTCGCGCACCGCTTGGAGGTAGCCGTGTGCGGGGACGTTGATGCCGCCCTCGCCCTGGATGGGCTCTAGGAGTATGGCGGCGGTGGTGTCGTCGATGGCCCGCTCCACCTCGGCGATGTCGTCCCAGGGGACATGGCGGAAACCCTCGGGCAGGGGCTGGAAGGCCTCGTGCTTTTCGGCCTGACCGGTGGCGTGCAGGGTGGCCAGCGTGCGCCCGTGGAACGACCGGCCCGCGCTGATCACCGTGTGGCGGCCATGTCCGCCCCACTTGCGGGCCAGCTTGATGGCGCACTCGTTGGACTCCGCCCCGCTGTTGGCGAAGAACACCTGGCCGGGGGGGCCGCCGATCAGCCGGTCGATGGTGCGGGCCACGTGCATCTGTGGCTCGGTGGCGTACAGGTTGGACACATGGCACAGGGTGCGGGCCTGCTCGGCCACCGCCTCGGCCACTTTGGGGTGGGCGTGGCCCAGGCTGACTACTGCGATGCCGCTGAGGAAGTCCAGGTAGCGGATGTTGTCGCGATCCCACAGCCAACACCCCTCCCCCCGCACGAACATCACCGACGGAGGGCCGTAGGTGGGCATGAGCGGGCAGTGGGCGTCGGGGGCGGGGGCGCCGACGGCCTGGGTGTGGGTGCTCATGGGGTGGGCTCCTGGTTGGGGTCGGCGGGATCGGGGTCGGGACGGACCATGGTGCCCACCCCGGCGTCGGTGAACAGCTCCAGCAGCAGCACATGGCGGGTGGTGCCGTTCACCATGTGGGCGGAGGCCACCCCGTGGCGCACGGCGTGGATGGCGGCCTCGGCCTTGGGGATCATGCCCCCGGCCAGCTCTCCGGTTTCGATCTTCTCCTCCAAGACCGAGGCGGTGGTCTCGCTGATCAGAGAGGACGGATCATCGGGTTCGGCGTAGAGCCCCTCCACATCGGTGAGGAACACCGCCTTGGTCGCCCCCAGCGCCCCGGCCAGGGTGCCGGCCACGGTGTCGGCGTTGATGTTGAGGGCCTGGCCGGTGGCGTCGGCCCCGATGGTGGACACCACCGGGATCAGGCTTTCGTCGAGCAGGCGGTCAATGATGGTGGTGTTCACGGCGTCCACGGTGCCCACAAAACCCAGGCCGGGATGGCGCAGACGGGCCTGAAGCAGTCCGGCGTCCTCCCCGGAGACGCCCACCGCCAAGGGGCCGTGGACGTTGATGGCCTTGACGATGTCGCGGTTCACCCGGCCCACCAACACCATGCGGGCGATGTCGAGGGTCTCGGCGTCGGTCACCCGGAGGCCGTCCACGAACGTGGGTTCGAGGCCCAGCCGCTCCATCATCTGGCCGATTTGGGGGCCGCCGCCGTGAACCACAACCGGGCGGATGCCCACCGAGTGCATCAGCACGATGTCGGCGGCGAACCGGGCCAAGTGGTCGCTGTCCATGGCGCTGCCGCCGAACTTCACGACGACGGTTGAGCCCGAGAACCGCTGGATGTAGGGCAGGGCCTGGGTGAGCACGGCGGCGGTGGCCTCCGGGCTGAGATCGGTGGTGTCTTGCGTCATGACGTCCCCATGTTCTCGTCGATGTAGGCGTGGGTGAGATCGGTGGTGATGATGCGGGCCTGCCCGTCGCCCAGGCCGAGATCGACGTGGAGGTCGAGGCGGCGACCGGTCATGTACTGGGCCAGTTCGGGGGGATGGGCGGGCTCGCCGTGCTGGTACACCACGTGGGGGCCGTAGGCGATAGTCAGCTTGGTGTGGTCGAAAGCCACCCCGGCGGCGCCCATCTCCGAGGCGATGCGGCCCCAGTAGGGGTCTTGGCCGTACCACGAGCACTTCACCAGCTGGCAGTTGGCGGTGTCACGGGCTGCTTTGGCCGCCTCGGCGTCGGTGGCCGCCCCGGTGACCTGGAGGAACACCGTCTTGGTGGCACCCTCGGCGTCGTCGGCCATCTGGATGGCCAGGCTCTCGCAGGCTTGGGCTACCGCCTGGGTGAGGGCGTCGGGATCGGCGGAGCCGGCCTGGCCGTTGGCCAGGATGAGCACGGTGTCATTGGTGGACTCGGCGCCGTCGACGGTGAGGGTGTTGAAGGTGCCAGCCACCCCGGTTCTGAGGGCCTGCTGGAGGGTGTCGGGATCGGCGGCCGCGTCGGTGACCAGCACGGCCAGCATGGTGGCCATGTTGGGCTCCAGCATGGCGGCGCCCTTGGCCATGCCTCCGACGGTGAAGCCTTCGCCGGCGATGAGCACCTGCTTGGGAACGGTGTCGGTTGTCATGATGGCTTGGGCTGCTTGGAGGCCGGCGGCGGTCTGGGCTTGGGCGGCGGCGGTGATGCCTGCGGAAACCGCGGCCATAGGCAGGGCGTAGCCGATGAGCCCGGTGGAGCACACCAACACTTCGTGGGGGGCCACCCCCAAGGCGGCGGCCGTCTCGGCGCACATCTGGCGGGCGTCGGCCATGCCTTGGGTGCCGGTGGCGGCATTGGCGTTGCCGCTGTTGAGGATGACCGCGGCGGCCTTTCCGCCGGTGGCGGCCAGGTGCTCTTTGCACACCAGCACGGGGGCGGCGGTCATCTTGTTGGAGGTGAACACCCCGGCCGCGCTCACCGGGGCGCGGTCGGCGGTGGCAACGATGGCGAGATCGGGCTTGCCGCTGGGCTTGATGCCACAGATCACCCCCGCGGCGGTGAACCCGGGGACGTCGGTCACGCTCATGGATACACCCCCACTGCGGTCAGACCGGTGGCCTCATCCAGCCCGCAGATGAGGTTGGCGCACTGAATGGCCTGCCCCGCCGCCCCCTTCACCAAGTTGTCGATGGCGCACAAGGCAATGACCGTGTTGGTGCGTGCGTCGTAGCAGGCGGTGAGGTGAGCAGCATTGGAACCCAGCGTGTCTTTGGTTGATGGAGGCCTGTCAGGCATCGAAACCCGAATAAACGGATCGCTTATGTAGAAGTAGTAGAGCGTGTCGACAAGTGCCCTGCCGAAATCCATTGTGGAGTTGAACTTCGCATCGGCCTTGAAGTTGACGCCAGAAGTATTGAGCTTTGCCGTGGGAAACTGGTCTGTTGAAACGCTCTCAGCAGGACGGGCATAGCAAGTGGCCAGAATGCCCCGGTTCATCGGCGCAAGATGCGGAGTGAACAGCACTTGCGCGTCCAGAGCCTGCTCAATCTCCGGAGTGTGGCGGTGATCGAGTAGGCCGTACGCGGTGAAGTTCTCATCTACTGCACAGAAGGTCGTGTGGGTCTTCGGAGGGCGGCCAGCGCCTGATACTCCGCTAGCAGCGTCCACAATGATCCCTTGGGACTCGATTAAGCCATTGAGAAGCAGCGGCTTCAGTGCCAGCGCGGCTGCGGTGGGATAGCAACCGGGCACGGCTACCGCGCTGGTAGCCTTGATCTCATCTCGGAACAGCTCAGGAAGACCGTAGACAAACTGATTGAGCAACTCAGGAGCCTTATGCGATTCCCCGTACCACTGTGCGTACTGAACCGGATCGGCCAACCGAAAGTCTGCTGCCAAGTCCACCACCCTCTTGCCTAGGCCCAGCGCATCAGCCGCGATCTTCTGCGAAGCACCGTGGGGAAGAGCCAGAAACACCAACTCCACGTTGTCCAGCAACTTGGGGGTGTACTCCTCAAACCAGTGATGCCCGATGGTGTCTCCAATATGCGGAAACTCATGCTCAACGAACTCCCCCAGCCCAGGGTCAGAAGCTCCAAAATGTGAATAGAGGCTGCCGACTTCCTGCTGAGCTTGGGTGTCAGCAGTAACAAACCGAACCTCGAACTGGGGGTGGCCGGCCAGCAGCCGCATCAACTCCGCTCCCACATACCCCGACGCCCCAACAATGCCGACGGGGACCTTCTCGCTCATGACTACAATTATTCATGATACTGCATAATGATGCAACTTTATTGGGCGGAGGCCACCCTCCCCAAGTGTCACACCCGGTGGATACCCTGCCGCCTGTGGCACGAGGTATCCACCCCAAGAAAGAGGTGCGCAAGGCGATCAGGCAACTCGTTAAGTCCGGATGGACCATCGAGTTATCCACAGGTCGTTCGGCGCACCGGTGGGGTACTGCCTATTGTCCGGCGCGCAATCCCGACTGCACGATCGGGATTGCGGGATCGCCTCGCGTGCCTGAAGACCAGGCGAGTAGGCTCTTGAAAAGCGCCGACAGGTGTCAGTGCCAGGACGCGGACACTGCTGGGAGGCTGGGATGACATCTCGCAAGGTCCACTATTTCGAACTGGCGACCGATGACTCGGTGGATCTGCTCGACGATGCCGTGTTCGATGCGTTGCACGAGGCCGGATGCAGCGATGCCCTGGTGGGCCACCACCGGCTGGACTTCGCCCGAGAGGCCGACTCGCTGTCTGAGGCGTTAGCCTCTGCAAAGGCAGACGCCGAGTCTGTAGCCGGTGTCCGGGTTCTCTCGGTGAAGATCGACTCCGCTGACGTCCAAGCGCCGGATCAGCACCCCACAGCCACCGTCTGAACCGCCACCAGCCTGTCGATCCCCAGGTGCGCGACTACTGCTCAGCCGCGGAGAGTGGCGGGGTGGGTGGTGGTGACGGCATCGATGCAGGCTTGGCGGGCTTGGGTGACTTCGGCGTCGTTGAGGGTGCGGTCGGGGGCTTCGAAGCGGAGGGTGTAGGCCAGGCTGCGGCGGCCTTCGCCGATTTGGTCGGAGCGGAACACGTCGAACAGGGCCACGGAGGCCAGCAGGTCGCCCCCGGCCTGGGCAATGGTGGCGGCCACCTCGTCGGCGGCCACCTCGTCGGGGACGGTGAAGGCCAGGTCGATGTCGCTGGAGGGGTAGCGGCTGGGGGCTCGGTAGGGGGCCAGGCCCCGGTGGGCGTCGAGCAGGGTGCCGAGGTCGACTTCTAGCCAGGCCACCCGCTCGGCGATCTCATAGGCGTCGAGCACTTGGGGGTCGATCTCGCCCAAGGCTCCTACGGACTGGCCGTCGGCCAAGGTCCTCCCGGACCGACCGGGGTGGAGGCCGTCTACCGGGCCGTTGACCACGCCGGGGTTGGACACGGCCAGGTTGCGGGCGAGGCGGCGCCAGAGCGTGGTGGCGGCAGTGGCCTCTTGGCCGGCCAGGATGACGGCCAGGTGCTCGTGCTCGTCGGGCAGGGGGTCTCCCCCGCCGGGGTTCACCCGCCCGATCTCGAACAGCGACACGCCGGTGGTGCGGCGGGCGGCGTTGTAAGCCACGGCCTTGAGCAGGCCGGGCCGAAGCGAGGTTCGCATGATCGACTCCTCGGCCACCAGCGGGTTGGTGACGGTGATGCCGTCGTCGCCCAGGCCGGCTCGGGCCAAGTCGCCGGGGGCCAAGAAGGGCAGGGGCATAGCCTCGGTGACCCCCATGCCGGTGAGCAATGCTCGGATCTGGCGGCGGTCGTGCTGGCGAGGGGTGAGGGCGCCGGCCTGCTCGGTGACCGGGACGGTGCGGGCGATACGGGAGAAGCCGTGGAGGCGGCCCACTTCTTCGATCACGTCGATCTCGGTGGCTGAGTCGAGCCGCCAGGAGGGGATGGTCACATCGAAGTCCGGGCCGTCGCCATCGGAGTCGCAGGGAAAGCCGATGGGGGCCAGCAGACCGGTCATCTCATCGGCGCTCAACTCGGTGCCCAGGATGGAGTTCACCCGCTGGGGGCGGACCTGCACGGTGATGGATTCTGGCCGGTTGCCTGTGGCGTCGATGACGCCGGGGGCGGTGGTGGACCCGAGTGCAGCGGCCAACTCACAGAAGCGGTCCAGCGCCATCGGGATGATGTCGGGATCAGCGCCCCGTTCGAAGCGGGCCGATGCCTCGCTCCGCAATCCTAGGCGGCGGGCGGTGCGGGCGATGGTCATGGGGTCCCACCAAGCGGCTTCCAGCAACACCGACTGGGTGCTCGCAGATATCTCGGTGGAAGCCCCGCCCATGACTCCGGCCAAGCCGATGGGCTCGTCATCGCGGTTGACGATCACCCCGTCGGCCTCGGTGAGGGTGCGCTCTACGCCGTCGAGGGTAGCCATCTGCTCGCCGGGACGGGCCATACGCACGCCCAGCTCGCCGTCAGGCACGAGATCGAGGTCGTAGGTATGGTTGGGCTGGCCCAGCTCGAACATCACGTAGTTGGACAGGTCGACCACCGCGTTGATGGGGCGCTGACCCACGGCCAGCAATCGGTTGGCCATCCACCGGGGCGACGGGCCGGAGGGAACATTGTCGAGCACCCGCACGCCGAAGCGACCACATAGGTCGGGGGCGGCGATGCTCACCGACGCCCGCTCGGGCGCGGGTTGGCCGGTTTCGGCCACTTGGGGGGCGGTCATGGCGAAGGGCACGCCGAGGCGGGCGGCCAGGTCGCGGGCCACGCCCAGCACCGACATGGCGTCGGGCCGGTTGGGGTTCACCTCCAAGTCGAACAGCACGTCGGGCTGAATACCCAGCGCTTCGGCCAAGGGGTCGCCCAACGACAAGCCCGGTTCCAAGAGCAGGATGCCCTCGTGGTCGTCGCCCATGCCGATCTCGGCACCCGAGCACAGCATTCCATTGCTCCACTCGCCCCGCATCTTGCGGCGGGCTATTTCCATGCCGTTGGGCATGGTGGTGCCCACGGTGGCCAGCGGCACCAGGTCGCCCACCGACATGTTGAAGGCTCCGCAGCACACTTGGAGGGCCTCGCCGTCGCCGGCGTTTACGTCCACCAGATGGATGCGGTCGGCGTCGGGGTGGGGGCGGGTGGCCAGCACCTCGGCCACCACGATGCCGTCGAGGCCCTGTCCGACGTGGGACAGCTCCTCCACGGCCAAGCCCAAATCGGCCAGGGTTTCGGCCAGATGCTCGGGTTCGCCATCGATGTCGGGGGCGAACTCGCGCAGCCAGCTCAGCAAGACCTTCATCGTGCTGAGGCCTTGATGATCGGGGGGTGGCGCATCAGAACTGCCCCGGAAATCAGCGAACGACCGTCCATCAGAACTGCCCCAGGAAGCGGACGTCGTTGGTCCACAGCTCGCGCAGGTCGTCAATGCCGAACCGGATGAGGGCGAGGCGGTCGATGCCGAAGCCGAAGGCGAACCCCTGCCACTGCTCGGGGTCGATCCCGCAGGCCTTGAACACGTTGGGGTGGACCATGCCGCAGCCGCCCAACTCCAGCCAGGTGCCGTCGGGGCGCTGGATGTCGAACTCGGCGGATGGCTCGGTGAACGGGAAATAGGAGGGGCGCAGCCGAGAGGAGAAGCCCGGCCCGAAGTAGGCGGCTGTGAACGCCTCGATGGTGCCGGCCAGGTCGCCCAAGGTGGTGTCGCGGTCCACCACTAGGCCCTCGATCTGGTGGAACACCGGCATGTGGGTGGCATCGGCGGTGTCCTGTCGAAAGCACCGACCGGGAGCCACCACGTAGATGGGGGGCGCCTGGTTCTCCATCACCCGGGCCTGCACCGGGGAGGTGTGGGTGCGCAGCAGCGTGCTGCCCGGCTCGCCGTAGTCCACATAAAGGGTGTCGTACATGTCCCGAGCGGGGTGCCCGAGGGGGAAGTTGAGGGCGCCGAAGTTGTACCACTCGCTTTCGATCTCGGGGCCCTCGGCCACCCGGTAGCCCATGCCCACGAACACGTCCTCCAACTCCTGCCAGGTCTGGGTGATGACGTGGAGATGCCCGTCGGCGGGTTGCTCGGTGACCTCGGTAAGGTCGAGGCGTTCGGCGGCCAACTGCTCGGCTCGGGCCGCGGCGGCGAGCTCGGCTTCCCGGCGGGCCAGAATCTCGTCGATGGCCGTCTTGGCGGCGTTCAACGCCTGGCCAGCCTCTCGCCGGGCATCGGGCTCGAGGCTGCCCAAGGCTTTGCGTGCGGCTACCAGCGGAGAGCGCTTGCCGGCCACCGCGGTGCGCACCGCGCTCAGTTCGTCGAGGGTGGTCGCGGCCGCTGCCTGCCGTTCGGCTTCGACCACCAATTGTTCCGGCTCAGCCATCGGACTCCACTATGGCAACCCCTGCTCTTCAACACCGCATCAAATGGGATCCCTACGGTGGGCCAAGTCTCCCTCAGAGCCGAGTCGGGTCGCGGTTGATTTTCCTCCTAAGGTTCTGGCATGGCTTCAGGAGATTTGCTGGTTCGCGGGGGAACGGTGGTGGACGGCACCGGCGCTCCCTCATTCGAGGCCGACGTGCGGGTGCGCTCGGGGGTGATCGCCGAGGTGGGGCCGGGGCTGCGGCCCGACGGCGAGCCCGAGGTGGACGCCGGCGGCGCCCTGGTGACACCGGGATTCATCGAGCCCCACACCCACTACGACGGATCGCTGTGGTGGGACCCCCACATCGACCCCATGCCGTCGCACGGCACCACCAGCGTGGTGCTGGCCAACTGCGGCTTGGGCTTGGCCCCACTGCGGGAGGCCGACCGGGGGCAGCTCATCGAGCTGATGTGCTTCATCGAGGACCTGCCCACCGACGCCTTCGAGACGGCCATCCCGTGGACGTGGGAGACCTGGCCGGAGTACCAGGCCGCAAATGACGAGCACCCGACGGCGCTCAACGTGGCCGCCTTCTTCCCCCACCAGACCCTGCGGATGTGGGTTATGGGGGCCGAGGCGTGGGAGCGGGCCGCCACCGAGGCCGAGCGGGCCGAGATGGCCCAGCTGCTGGGAGAGGGTCTGGCCGCCGGGGCGTTCGGCCTGTCGACCTCCTTGATGGACTTGGACCGCCACAACCGGCTGGTGCCCAGCCGCATGGCCGACAACCAGGAGTGGGGCGACCTGCTGGATGTGGTGGCCGCCCATCCCGGCGCCACCTTCCAGTTCGTGCCCCGGGCCTTCGAGTTCGAGCACTTCCCCGGCGACATGGAACGCATGGCCGGGCTGTGCGGGGCTCGGGGAATCCGGGCCAACTGGGGCGGCTTCTTCGCCCAGGAGAACCGGGCCACCGAGCGGAAGATATCGCTGGAACTGGTCGAGCGGCTCAATGCCGAGGGCGGCCAGATGGCCACCTTGTACTCGGTGAGGCCCAGCTACGTGAACCTGCACTTCGAGCGGTCAATCATGTGGAGCGGCGTGGAGGCGTGGCACGAGCTGTGCAACGTGGACGGCGACGAGGCCAAGATGGCCATGCTGCGCGACGAGGCCTGGCGAGCGCGGGCCCGACACGACTGGGATGCCTGCACCTACACCCTGGCCCCCATCAACCGTCCCCACATGATCCTGTTGGCTTCCGACGAGCCCCGCAACGCCGAGTGGTCCGGGCGCTCCATCGCCGATTTGGCCGACGCCCGGGGCGTGCATCTGTCGGACGCGGTGGCCGACTGGCTGCTCGACAATGACATGGGCGCCAACCTCAAGACCCAGCCCCAGCCGGTGGACAACGAGACCTTGGCCGAGATGGCCCGGTCGCCGCTGACGGTGAACGGCGCGTCGGACGCCGGCGCGCACATCCAGATGTTCGTGGGGGCGGGCGACGCCACCTTCTTCCTCACCGAGATGGTGCGCGATCTCGGCTTGCTCACCACCGAAGAGGCGATCCACTCCGTGACCGGCAAGCAGGCGGCGTTCTTCGGGATTCCCGGCCGCGGCGTGGTGGCCGAGGGCATGGCTGCTGATCTGGCTGTATTCGCCCTCGATGAGATCGATCTGGGCGACGAGGTCCGGGTAGACGACCTCCCCACCGGCAGCTGGCGCTACAGCCGCAAGCCGGCCGGCTATCGGGCCACCGTGGTCAACGGCGTGCCCACCTGGGCCGACGACAAGTCCACCGAGGCGCTGCCGGGGACGTTTCTCCGCAACGCCTCGACTTCCAGCTAGGGAGCGCTGCTTCCCGCGGGGCCGACGCCGTTTCGGGTGTCAGTCCTCCTCGGGAATGGTGGGGACCTCGACGCCGGGGCCGTAGTAGATGAACAGGTTGGCGATCAGGTCGTCGATGCCGTCGCGGGTGCCGCCCTTGGCCAGATCGACGGTGATGATGTTGCTGTTGACGTGGATGGCGTCGATGCCGCCCCGGTGGAACAGGCGGCGGGCCAGTTCGTCCACCGGGCGCTCCCCGGCGATGTCCCGTCCGGCGGAATAGTGCTCATGGCCGGTGCCGGTGATGCTCCGGTTGATCTCATAGCGGATCACCCCCGGACGATTCGTCGCCCTCTCCACCACAGTCACCGGCTGTCCCATACGCCCCGAGATCGTACCCGGTGCCCACTGCCCGACTGGCAATCAGAGCCTTGCGGGTGCTGCGGGGCCCTTGGTGAAGCGCCAACGAGGGGCGTTCGATTTCAGAGATCTTGCAGCGGGCCGCGCAGGATCGACCGACCGGAATGGCTGTCGTCGCCATCACGGGGTTCGATGCTGATGTCGAGGACGAAGAAGGTCTTGGGGTCGTAGCCCGCGGGCAACTCGAGGGTTCCTGGATCGTCGGGGTTTACCAAGCCGATCGAGACGAGGTCGGCCACATTGCCCTCGTCGTCGGGCTGGATGAGCCACGCCTCCAGGTCGGCGCCAGCCTCGGGGGAAGGCAGCGACGCGTCCACGATTTCAATGCTGTGGCGGCCATCCTCGACGATCAGCTCAGCACCGGCCCGAGCCTGCGCTCCGAGGGCGTCGAAGCTGTCCGGGTCGTAAGCAAGCTCGGCTGTGGCAATGAGTTGGGCGGGATCGTCTCGGGTGAGGGTGACGGCTGTGGCCACCCCTGCGACTATCAGCACCAGCGCCGCCGCAGCACTGAGGATGATGCGCCGAACTCTTCGGCGTCGGAACTCCAACGCGATCACGGCACCGGGAGCATCCTCGTCGGCTTGCACCGCTGATTGGATGCCTTCCCATACGTCTTGGGGGGGGTCGATTAGCTCCAACTCCGCGGCATCGAGGTCGCGAAGCATCGCTTCGATACCGGAGTCTGTACGACCGGTGCGCTCTTCATCCATGAACCGACTCCAACTGTCGTCGTATCTGGAGGAGGCCGCGGCGCAGATCGCTCTTGACCGTGCCGACCGGCATCGACAAGCGCTCGGCGATCTGGCTGTGCGTGAGATCATCGAAGTAGTGCATCGCGATCACCTGGCGAGGACGGTCTGGAAGGCAGCGTAGGGCCTCTGCGACCATCATCCGATCACCTGCCTTATCGACCTCCGCCTCCACCGCCACTTCGCCGAGGTCGCTTTCCGACCGGCGTTTCTCGTGGCGCTGCTCAGCGCGGATGTTGTCGATGATTCGGTTCTTGGCAATGGCGATCAGCCAGCCGGCGAGAGTGCCCTTTTGCGGCTCATACTGCCCACGACTCCGCAGTGCGCTGATGAACACCTCTTGGGTGACATCCTTGGCGCGGCTTTCGTCAAGAGTCCGGCGGCAGTAGGTGTAGACAAGGGCGCCATACAGTTCGTAGGCGGCTCGGAGGGCATCCTCGTCTCCCCCGGCAAATGCCTGCTCAACGCTGTCAGCCGATTGGCTCGCGGGGCTGGGCACGCCGCGAGCATACTGACCCACAATGGCTCCGCGGCCAGCCTGGTGATGAATACGGCGGCTTGGCACAAGGCTTACGGCGGACGGGCGCTTGAGGGGGATTTGCAGTTGCTGCACGCCCGTCCGCCGAGGCCGGAACTCCTACTCCGGTGGGGGTGGGAGTAGGACCTGGTCGATGACGTGGATCACGCCGTTGGAGGCCTGAATATCGGGGGTCACCACCGTGGCGTCGTTCACCATCACCGAGCCGCCGTCGATGGTGATCGTCACATCAGAACCGGCAACCGTGGTCACACTCTCGCCGTCGAGGGTCAGCACCAACTCCGCCGGCGCCGCCAAAGGCAGAACGTGGTAGGTCAGCACCCCAGTCAGCAGATCAACATCGGCCAACAACTCCTCAGCAGACATGCCCAGCGCATCTAGCGCCGCGGCAAACGCCTCCTCAGTGGGGGCGAACACCGTGAACGGCCCCTCTCCGCTCAACGTCTCCACCAAACCAGCAGCCTGCACCGCAGCCACCAAAGTCGGAAACGCCCCCGACTCCACCGCCACCTCAACAATCGTCCCCGGCATCGCCGGAGCCTCTGTGGCAGCCGGAGCCTCCGTCGGATCGGGTGCCGGCGCCTCAGTTGCCGCCGGAGTCGGCTCCGGAGCGGGCGGGAGGAGAACGGTGTCGATGACGTGGATGACACCGTTGGAGGCCTGAATGTCGGGGGTTACCACGGTGGCGTCGTTCACCATCACCGAGCTGCCGTCAATGCTGATCATCACATCGGAACCGGCAACCGTGGCCACGCTCTCGCCGTCGAGGGTCACTACGACCTCCGCGGGGGCAGCCACAGGCAAGACGTGATAGGTCAAGACCGCAGTCAGCAGATCAACATCGGCCAGCAACTCCTCAGCAGACATTCCCAGCGCACCCAGCGCCGCGGCAAACGCCTCCTCCGTCGGAGCAAAAACTGTGAACGGCCCTGGCCCGCTCAAGACATCGACCAGACCAGCTGCCTGCACCGCAGCAACCAGAGTCGGAAACGCCCCCGACTCCACCGCCACCTCAACAATCGTCCCCGGCATCGCCGGAGCCTCTGTGGCAGCCGGAGCCTCCGTCGGATCGGGTGCCGGCGCCTCGGTCGCCGCCGGAGCCTGCGTAGCAGCCGGAGTCGCTGGTGGTTCGGCGCTGTCGTCGTCGTTGCCGCAGGCCGCGGCGATCAATGAGAAAGCCAGCAGAATTGCCAGCAGTGATGAGAGCTTTCTAGGCATGTTCTTCTCCACCCCTTAGGGACTTCTCCATTCACTACGGAGCGAACAGCCGATTTGGATGCAGTCGGCCCTAAACCGCTAACCGCCAACCATCAATCAGAACGCCAAGCGGCGACGGGGCCGGAGAGGGTGCGGAGGTGGGGCTTCGGACTGGCCTGAAGTCAGAGTGGATTGCGCCAGCGCAGGCCGGGGAAGCGGTCGAAGTCGGAATCGTTGGAATGGAGTTCGGCCTGGTTCTCGATGGCGAGTGCGGCGATATGGGCATCGGTGACCAGATCGGCACCAACACCGGCTGCGGCCAGAATATTGCGGAAGATCGGCAGGTGCTGCCCGCCCGGATTCAGAGCCATCACGTTGGGGAAGCGAAACCACTCGGTCACGAGGTCTACGGCCCGGTCCGGCGATGCGGGGTGGTTCATGACGCGGGGATGGGTGAGCAGTCGCACAAAACCCGTGGAAACAATCCACGGCACCCCGATTCGATCGGTCCCATTGACGAGATCTTCCCACCACCGGCGTGCCGGTTCGTGCAATGGGATCCCATCGTTGTGGGCATACACAAGCAAGTTCAGATCGGGAACGATCACTGAACGTCTTCGGTCAGGAAGTCGTCGGATTGGAGCTCGTCGGAGAGTTGATTGAGTCGAAGCATGTCGACGCCAGAACGAAGGCTGCTGCGATGCGGCTTCACTCGATACGGAGTTCGAGGCTCGTCGGAGACAGGCGACAGCCCACGGCGCAAGATGTCGTTGACGACTTGCTTGAAGGTCTGGTCAAACCTACGGGCAAGCTCTTTGAGGGCATCAGCGACATCATCGTCCAAGGTAAGAGTCGTCCTCATAGAGACATCTTGATGCCTTAGATCTTTGATGTCAAGATGTTTACCTGGCCACTGAGTCTCCTCATCCAGCCAGCGACCCACACCCCTAAACCTGACGGAGGTGGGGCCAGCCGTGGGTGTCCATGAATGCCCAGGAGCGGCGGTGGAGGGGGGTGGGGCCGTGGGTGGTGAGGGCGGCGCGGTGAAGGGGGCAGGGGTAGCCCTTGTTGCTGGCGAAGTTGTAGTCGGGGTGGTCGGCGGCTGCGGCCCGCATGAGCCTGTCGCGGGTGACTTTGGCCAAGATTGAAGCGGCGGCGATGGACAGACAGGTGGCGTCGCCTTTCACCAGGGGGTGGGTTTTGCCGTTGCCGACGAAATCCCACTTGCCGTCCACCAGCACCGCGTCGGGTTCCATGCCGAGCCCGTCTAGCGCCCGCCGAGCCGCCAATCGCTGGGCGGCCGACATGCCAAGCTGATCGCATTCGTCGTTGCTGGCGTGGCCTGCCGACCAGGCCACGCACCAGTCGGCGATCCGGTCGAAGAGCCCTTCCCGCTCGTCTTCGGTCAAGAGCTTGGAGTCCCGCACCCGGTAGACCCGCCGATCGGTAGGGAGGACCGCAGCAACCAAGGTGAGGGGGCCGGCCCACGCCCCCCTGCCCACCTCGTCCATGCCCACCACCACCCGGCGGCCCTCGGCCCAAAGATGGCGCTCGACCGCCAGAGTGGGGGCGGCCGACTTGAGTGCGGCCCGCATCTCCCCACGGTAGCTAGCGGAGTGCTGCCAGGAGCGCTTCTCCGGATGTCTGGGTGCTCGACCAGTCTTGGTCTAGGGCTGGGGCTCGGAGCGTGACGGGGGGTTGGCCGGGATGGAGGGTTAGCTCCCAGAGCAGGGCGGGGCGGGGGCCGTGCCAGCGGATGGCGTAGGACAGGGGGCCGAAGCGGGTGGGGAGGTCGTAGACGGCCACGGGGCCGCCGCGCCAGGCGGGGCGGAAGCCGGGGGCCACTAGGAGATCTTCGGCGTGGTCGGCTACCAGCTCCGCCCGGAGGCCCTTCGTGGGGGGGTCCGCGGGACGGAGATTGAGGTGGCGAAGGTCTTGGGCAGCTCGATCTTGGCCAGCGGCTTGCAGCAGGCGCTCAACGGACTCGATGGGCACGGCCGCGCCGGTACGGGCGGCGGCTTCGACGGCTTCGGCCACCGGCTCGGCGTGGCGGGCAGCGGCGTGGGCGTCCTGGGTCAGGTCGTGGTGGACCGAGAAGGCGGTCAAACGCTCCCCCGGTGCGTCGGTGGTCCAGCGGGCGGCGATCTCGTTGAGCACCAGTTCGGCGTCGTCGTGGTAGCCGTGGTGGTCGAGGCGGATCGACAGATCGCACAGCTCGGCAACGTCGGCCGTCTCCATACGTCCGGTTTGGCCGAGCCAGCGACGGCGGTTGCGGTCGATTCGCCGGGCCAAACCCTCATCGGGCACTTCGATCCTGGCCCCCCGATCCAGATGGGCCTGCCAGCCCCGCACCACGGCGTCGGCGTCGGGCAGGTCGGCCGGTGGGGGCAGCGGTCCTCGACTGAGCGAGGCGCTCACCGCCATCCGGGCGGTGTGGGGCAGCGGCCACACAGCCACTGCGATGTCGCGGCCCTTGCCTTCCACCCCTGGCGCGGTCCCGTCTTCCATCTCGATCAGGGCCTCGACGGCATCAGGCCCGACCGCAGCACCCGCCGGAGGACGATCCCACGTCAACACCGGCTGTCCGCCGACGGCCACCCCAGTCTGGTCCACCGACAGCACTGCGCCCGGGGCCTCCACCACCAGAGCAGCGGCGAAAGCAGTAGCGGCATCGTTGCCAATCTCCACGACAGCCACCGCCGGTCCCCCGCCGGCGGCCACCGCCCACACCTGCTGCACCGCGTCTCCGTCGGGCACCTTCATGCGGGTCTCCACCACCGCACCGGCCCCCGCCTCGCCCTGGCGCACAGCGGCCTCCTGCGATGCCCGGTGCCAGCGGTCAGAGGCGCCCACCCACCAATCGAGGGTCCATTCTCCAGAGCCGGGTCGGACCAACCCGCGGGCATCCACCTCCCCCCAACCGGGAGCGCCCAACACGTCGAGGGGCCTGCTCATGAAGACGAGCGCCGGACGAACCGCCACAGCCGACGCAGCCGCGACCCTTCGGCACCGGTCCTGTCCTGCCACAACCGGCGTAGCCGTAACTCCCTGGAGTCGACCCTCTCGGACCACAACCGGCGAAAGCGGGACCCTCGGCCCGCCTCCGGCTCTGAGCGGACCTGGCGACCCATCAGGACCATCGTCGCCTCGGCCGCGGTCCGGTTGCCCTTGACCACAGCGAACACCTCGGCGCTGATGGGCATCTCCACGCTGTGCTCGGCAGCCAACTCAACCACCACCCCGGCGGTGAACACCCCCTCGGCCACCTGATCCATCTCGGCCAAGACCTGCTTTGCTCTCCGACCCCGTCCGAGTTGCTCGCCGACATGGCGATTGCGGCTCTGAGGGCTCATGCAGGTGGCCAAAAGGTCGCCCATCCCGGCCAACCCGGCAAAGGTTTCGGCCCGACCGCCCATAGCAGTGCCCAGCCGACCGATCTCCGCCAAGCCCCGGGTGATCACCGCCGCTCGGGTGTTGTCCCCGGCGCCGAGGCCGTCCACCATGCCTGAAGCCAGGGCAATCACGTTCTTGAGGGTGCCGCCCAGCTCGCAACCGATCACATCGTCGTTGGTGTAGACCCGGAAAAGATCGGTGGTGAACACCTCCTGGAGGGCGGTGGCCACTGTTTCGTCGGCCATGGCGATAACCGAGGTGGCAGCGTGGCCGGCCAGGATCTCCTTGGCCAGGTTGGGACCAGTGAGCGCCCCCGCCGGGTGGGCCGGGGCCACCTGGTTGACGATCTGGGTCATACGCAGCCGGGTGCCCCGCTCCAGACCCTTGGTGAGGCTCACCACCGGCACCCACGGCCGCAGGTGGGGGGCCACCTGCTCCATGACCGGTCGGAACACCGAGGATGGAACACCCATCACCACCACTTCAGCTTCGGCCACGGCCTGCTTCAGGTTGGTGGTGGCCCGCAGGCTGGCATGCAGGTCGAAACCGGCCAGATAGCGGGGATTGGCGTGGTGCTCGTTCACCGCCGCGGCCGTCTTGGGGTCCCGGCACCACAGCACGGTGGGCTCATTGTGGGCAGCCAGATGGGCCACCGTGGTGCCCCACGATCCTCCGCCGATAACCGCGACCCTGTTCGACATAAGCACTGAGCGTAGACGGGCTGCGACGACAGTCGGCCAGTGGCACCGGGCATGGGCCGACAGGGTGGATGGCCGTAGACTCCTGCGGGTGAGTCCAGGGGCGACGGTGGCGGTGTTGATCCCGGTAAAGGCGTTTGCCGAGGCCAAGCACCGGCTGGCCCCTGCTCTCGGGGCCACTGAACGGGCTGCTCTGGCCCGCGAAATGGCAACCCACGTAGTTCAGTCGGCTGCACCGCTGCCGGTGGCAGTGGTGTGCGATGACGAAGGCGTGCGGGGCTGGGCGGTATCCGTGGGCGCTGAGGTGGTGTGGCGCCCCGGCACTGGGCTGAACGGGGCAGTGCGCAGCGGCGTGGACCACTTGCGAGAAGCGGGTTTCGACCGGGTGATCGTGGCCCACGGCGACCTGCCACGGGCCGGATCGCTAGCCCCGCTGGGCGACTGGCCCGGCATCACCCTGGTGCCCGACCGCCGCAACGACGGCACCAACGTGATCGCGCTGCCCAGCGACTGCCCGTTCGAGTTCTCCTACGGTCGGGGCTCGTTTGCCCGTCACCTCGACGAGGCTCAGCGGCTGCGGCTCAGCCTTCGGATTCTGCGCGACCCAGCCTTCGGACTCGACATCGACCTTCCCGCCGACCTCAACGAACTGGCAACGAGGGCGTGAAGCCGCAGAAACAAGCTCAGCGAACTGGCGACGGGGACGCATGGTCGCGCAATCTGGCCACCCCCGAGCGGGCGCTGGCCATCGGCGCCCACCCCGACGACATCGAACTCAACGCCGGGGCCACACTGGCCAAATGGGCGGCCCGGGGATGCGAGGTGAGCCTGCTGGTATGTACCGACGGCTCCAAGGGAACCTGGGATCCCAACGCTGACTTGGACAAATTGGTGGCCGTGCGCCAAGACGAGCAGCGCGAGTCAGCCCGGCGGCTGGGCGCGCTCGACGAGGTGGCGTTACTAGGCTGGGTGGACGGAGAGTTGGAGTCTGGTCCGGAACCCCGCCGACAGGTGGCCTCGTGGATTCGGACCCTGCGTCCCGACGTGGTGCTGGGCCACGACCCCTGGCGGCGGTGGCGGCTTCATCCCGATCATCGCCACGCCGGCTGGCTGACCGTGGACGGCATCGTGGCCGCCCGCGACCCTCACTTCTTCCCTGATCTGGGCCTTGCCCCCCACCGTCCCGACGCCCTGTTGCTGTTCGAGGCTGACGAGCCCGACCACGCCGAGGACACGGCTGGTTTCGAGACGGCCAAGGCAAGCGCAATCGAGGCTTTCGTCAGCCAGTACGAGACCACCCTCGACCTGCCCCCCAATCCCGGCGACGCCGACTTGGCCCGACTCCGCGGGTGGGTGGCGGACAAGCTGGCCGAGGCAGGAGCTGAGGCCGGGCTAGCCTCGGCCGAGCTGTTCAAGCTGATCGACGATCTCTAGCCACGACCTGCTAAGGAGTTCCCATGCTGCAAGACCAGAAGATCCTCATCACCGGCATGACCGGCCAGATCGCGTTCCCCATGGCCGCTTATTTGGCCGAGCACAACGAGGTGTGGGGCATCGCCCGGTTCAGCGCCGAGGGCAGCCGGGAGATGGTGGAGGCCGCCGGGGTTCACACCGAGGTGGTGGACATGGCCGACGGCGACTTCTCCATGCTGCCCGACGACTTCGACTACCTGGTCCACATGGCCGCCTTCCAGAGCCAGGGGCTTGACTACGACTGGGCCATCCAGGTGAACGCCGAGGGCACCGGCCTGCTCATGGCCCACTGCCACAGGGCCAAGGCCGCGCTCATCGCCTCCACTTGCTCGGTGTACCACCCCAATCCCGACCCGTGGCACCTCTACACCGAGACCGACCGCATCGGCGACTGCCACGCCGTCCACGCCCCCACCTACTCGATGTCGAAGATCGGCGGGGAGGCGGTGGCCCGCACCATGGCCCGGGCCTTGAACCTGCCCACCACCATCGCCCGCATCAACGCCAGCTACGGGCCCAACGGCGGGCTGCCGGTGTACCACATGGACTGGCTCATGAACGACCTTCCGATCCGACTGCGAGCCCCGGCCCCGTCGCCCTACTCCCCCATCCACCAAGACGACATGAACGTCCAGGTGGAGCCGCTTCTGGCTGCGGCGTCGGTGCCGGCCACGGTGGTCAACTGGGGCGGCGACGAGCACGTCAAGGCCGAAGACTGGGTGATGCTGCTGGGCGAACTCGCCGGGAAAATGCCCGAGGTGGCCTACGACCATTTCCCCGGCTCACAGCCTGGCTCCGGGGCCGATCCGGCCAAGCGGCTGTCGCTCACCGGCCCGTGCCAGGTGAGCTGGCGAGACGGACTGACCGGCGTTTACAACGTCCGCTATCCCGGCGGCCTGCCAGCACCCGGCATCGGCGGGGCCGAGCGGCTCACCGCCGCCTACGGCAACGACTAGGCCAGGCGGGCAGCCAGCAGGCGGGCCAGCTCCAGCGGCTGGTCGCCCTGGATGCTGTGGCCGGCGTCGTCCACAACCACCACTTCTGCATCGGGCTGGCGGCGCAGAAGCTCTTCTACGTCCTCGTCACCGACCACCCCGGAGTTCGCCCCCCGGTACAGCACCACCGGGCAGGCCAGCGCATCCACCGCGGTCCACAGGTCGGAGAACTCGGGGCTGCCCCCGCCCGGCTTCTCGGGGTCGGTGAGCTTCCAGTCCCGCACCGGGTCCCACCGCCAGGTCCAGCTTCCGTCGGGCTGCTCGAAGGCGTTGTGGATGATGCCGCGGCGCAGCGACGACTCGGTGCGGGTGGGGTTGAACTCCGTGGTGCGGCCCAAGATGTCGTCGAAGCTCTCAAAGGTCTGGGGCCCGGAGATGAACTCCACAATGGGCTCGGCCTTGGCGTGGTCGGTGCCCGGCGTCACGTCCACCACTCCCAGGGAGGGCACCAGCTCCGGGTAGCGCGCTCCCAGGCAGATGGCGGTCAGCCCGCCCAGCGACATGCCCACAACCAATTCCGCTAGCGGCGCCAATTCCCGGATGGCCACTGCCACGTCGTCGGCCATCGACGGCGGCCAGTAATCGTGCTCGGGGCGCCAGTCGGAATGCCCGTGGCCCGGCAAGTCCACCGCCACCGCAGGCACCCCCAGCGCCAGCGCCACCGTGTCCCACGTGTGGGCATTCTGAGCGCCCCCGTGGATGAACACCACCCGAGCCGGCCCATCCCCCCACACGATGGCGCTCAACCCAAGCCCGCTGGGCAATCCCACCTGGTGCCGCTCCACCGTCGGCGCCCCGCCCCAGTCCAACCCCACCTCAGCGGCATTGTCCGCCAGCATCGAGAACTCGTCATAGCCCATCATCAACTTCACCCTGCCGGTGCTGGATTATCACTGCCAACTACTAGCCTGAGACCGACATGAGTATTTCTTCCTGGGAGCCCGACCCCACTGGCCGCCATCAGTATCGCTGGTGGGACGGTGAGGAGTGGACCGACCAAGTGGCCGACGATGGCGTGCAGACCGTCGATCCCATCAGCAGCAGCGAAGCGAGCCTTCCCCAGGAGGCGTCCCCGTCGGTGCCGCCTCTGCCTCCAAGCTCGGGCTCGGAACACATCGAGGGCGATTCAGACATCGCGCCGCCTGAACTGTCGCCAATGCTGGCTTCCAGGGGTCGGCGCCTCGGGGCTTTCTTGCTTGAACCGGTCTTGGTGGCGGTCACCTTGGTTATCGGCTGGCTGATCTGGTCGCTGATCGTCTACACCCGAGGCCAGACGCCGGCCAAGCAAGTGCTTGGAATGCGGGTGGTCCGGCTCGAGGGCCATCAGACGGCTGGTTTGGGGTGGATGGCTCTGCGCGAACTGGTGTTGAAGTCGGCAGTCATCCTGCTGCTGGGCGGAATACTTCTCCTGGGCATCGTGTGGGTGATCGTCAACGGGATCGTGCTATTGAACAACGACCGGAACCAGACGGTGTGGGACAAGATGCTGAAGACCGTGGTCATCCGCGACCCCCAGACCGCCTGATCTCTGCATGAGCAATCCCGCTTGGGAGTCAGACCCGACGACTCGCCATGAGTACCGCTGGTGGGACGGCGAGAAGTGGACTGAGTACGTAGCCGATGATGGGGTCCAGACCCTTGATCCCCTGACCGGGGCGGAGAATCTGAGCCCTCCGGTACAACGCCCGGAGTCGACAATTCACAGACCGGCTGCATCATCAGACCGATTCGCCATTTCGCCCGACCAGCCTGCGGTGCTGGCTCCTCGCGCCGCTCGATTCGGGGCCCGGCTCATCGACACGATCATCCTCTCCGCGCTCGCATTCATCTTTCTGCTCGTACTCCACTACACCGACGTCAAGCCGATTCCCATTGACGATCTGGACAACTCCGATGCCTATGAGGCATACGTCGAGAGCTTGGATGAGGTGTTCGTGGCGCTCATCGCCATCACTGCGTTCTACGAAATCGCATTGACCGCCACCAGAGGACAGACCCTTGGCAAGATGGCAACCAGGATTGTGGTTGTCCGGGCCGACGAGCACTCCGAGGCCAATCGGGGCCGTCCTCCCAGCTGGGGCAAGTCATTCACGCGCTGGGTTCTCCCCACCGTCTTGGGATTGCCCTCAATATGGGTCCCCTTCATCGGGTACATCTTGTGGCTGCTCTGCTACCTATCCCTGACATGGGACCGCGACCGCCAGGGGTGGCACGACAAGGCGGCTGGCACCCTGGTTGTAACGAGGCCGTAGGCTCAATCCTGCCCCAGGCCGGAAGTGCCTGAATCGGCGATCAACTGCTTGAGCTGTTCGACCAGTGCTGCGTGGCGATCTAGTTGGTCGCGGATATAGGTCGGCGACAGGCCCACGATGTGAATGCGGATGTTGATGGTGTTGGTGCCGGTGGCTTCCATCTCGGCGTGCAGTTGCTCGGCGGCCTGGGTGCCATCGGCAGCTAGCACGGTGTTGGCCCCTTGGTCCCAGCGGGCCATAGTGCCCTCGGCGGTGTAGGTGCGGTACAGGTCGAGTTGGTTGTCGACCGCCTCGCCGGGAGGGCCGCCAATCCACACCCGGCGGATCAGGATCTTGGGGCCTGCCCCACCGGCCTCGTCGTAGGCGTCGGACAGCGCCCGCACATGGTCGACAGCTTGGAGGCTGTCATAGAGGATGCCCAGGTCGAGGCGGGCGGCGCGGCGCACTGCGGCGAGCGACTGGGCAGCGGCCACCATCGGCACCGGGTGCTCGGCGCAGGCGGCGATGGCCCGGTCGTCGGCCAGCGGACTCTGGGCCTGTCCTCGCAATGCTGCCACCACCAAGGGCAGGGCCTGCTTGAACCGCGGAGTGATCTCATCGAACGGGACCTCGGCCAACTCGAAGTCCACCGGCAGCGCCCCGGATGCGAACCCAGCCCCCACCCGACCGGGGAAGGCGGCGGCCAGCCAGGCCACTTCTTCGGCGATGAGCGCGTAGGGCTTCATGGGCAGCAGCAGCGGACAGGGCGCAGCCCATCCCGACGGCATGGCGGCCAGCAGGAACCCGGCCATCTGCTGAGGACTGGGGAAATAGCCCGGAAAGCCGGCGTGGTGCTCCGACACCATCACCCCGTCGTAGCCCACCTCAATGGCTCGACGAGCCAGATAACGCACTTCGTCCAACTGATCGGCAGCCGGGCCGTCGTGGGGGTACAGCCGCAGCGACACTGAGCCCTTGGCCAGCGGTGGTGTAGTGCTCGCGGCCACGGGGCGCTCAGCCGGTGGCGGTTCGGGGCTTGTGGCCACCGGGTACTCAGCCGGTGGGCATGTCGCCCAGCATCACGTCGCGGCCTAGGGCGGGCTCGATGAACGAGCCGAAGTAGGGGCCGCGGCGCAGGCTGTGGCCGCCGTCGATGTTGATGCACTGGCCGGTGATCCACCGCGACTCGGGGCCGATCAGGAACCGGGCCAGATGGCCCACGTCTTCGGGCTGGCCGACGTCGGCCATGGGGGTGTTGTGTATGTAGCTGTCGTACACCTCGCCGTCGCGGGGGATGCCCTCCATGATCTCGGTGGCGATGAAACCGGGGCGGATGGCGTTGAAGCGGATGTTGGCCGCGCCGTACTCGTCGGCGGCGTTGCGCATGATGGCCTCGATGCCCGCCTTGCCGGGGGTGTAGGCCCCGAAATACATGTGGGTCACATGCCCGGCAATCGACGACATGCCCACGAACGACCCGCCGCCCGCGGCCCGCATCAATGGCACCGAGTGCTTGACGGTCAACATGGTGCCCAGCACGTTGAGGTGCAGCACCCGCAGGAACTCGTCGGTGTCTTGGAGGTGGTAGGGGCCCATGCCCCCGCCGCCCCCGGCGTTGGCCACCACCCCGTTCAGCGACCCGGTGGGTGCGGCGGCGGCTGCTACCGCGGCGGCCACCGATGCCTCGTCGGTCACGTCGGCCACCACGTAGCCCACGCTGCCGCCGTTGGCCGCGGCCTCACCGATCCGCTCGGCCGAGTCGGCCAGCTTCTCCTCGGTGCGCCCGCAGATGGTGACCGCGGCCCCATCGGCGACCAGCGCCGCGGCGCAGGCGTGGCCGATCCCGGTACCCCCGCCGGTCACCAGCACTCCATATCCCTTCACGCCATCTGCCATGATTGCTCCCTGATGAATCGCCCAGGGCGCCTCGACCCCGAGCGGTTGATTGACCTCAGCAGCGGCAAAGGTAACAGGAGGATCAGATGAAGGCAGACGCGCTGGACGCATTCCGGTTGGACGGCAAGGTCGCGGTGATCACCGGGGGCGCCTCGGGCATCGGTGAGGCCACCGCCGAACTGTTCGCCGCCGCCGGGGCCAAAGTGGTGTGCGGCGACCTCGACGGGGAGGGGGCTGAGAACACCGCCAAGCGGATTCGCGAGGACGGGGGCGAGGCCGTGGCCCTGGCCTGCAACGTGACCTCCCGAGACGAGGTGGACGCCCTGGTGGCCAAGGCGGTGGACGCCTACGGCGGTCTGGACATCATCGCCAACATCGCCGGCGCCATGTTCCCCGGCCTGATCGAGGACCTGACCGACCAGGACATCGACCGGGGAATCGACTTGAACCTCAAAGGGGTGCTCTACGGCTGTCAGGCCGCCATCAGGGCCATGAAGGACGACGGCGGCGGGGTGATCCTCAACGTGTCGTCGGGGGCCATCGACCTGGCCTATGAGGGCATCGGGGTATACGCCTTCACCAAGGCGGCGGTGGCCATGCTGGGCCGCACCCTGTCGCTGGAAGTGGGCCGGTACGGGATCCGGGTCTGCACCCTGGCCCCCGGCAGCACCCTCACCAACTTCACCACCTGGCGGCTGCACAACGACGACGGCACTCTGAACCAGGAGGCCTACGACGAGTTTCTGGACTACTGCCGAGACTTGTCGCCCATCGGCGCCCTTGGCGAGGCCATGGATCAGGCCTACCTCATGCTCTATTTGGCCTCTGACGCCGGCAAGTTCACCACCGGCAACGTCTTCCGCTCCAACGGCGGCCAAACCACCACGTTCTAGCGAGGCGACCGGGGCAGGCCCATCCCCACGTTCTAGCGAGGCGACCGGGGCAGGCCCATGCCGGCGGTGGCGATGATGTCGCGCTGCACCTCGTTCACTCCCCCGCCAAAGGTTCCCACCGGCGCGCCCCGGTAGGCACGCTCGAGCTCCCCCGCGAGGACGGCCTCCGGGGTCCCCTTCACCAAGTAGGAACGCTGCCCCAGGACCTCCATGAGCGCTTGGAACGACTTCACCTTCAGCTCGGTGCCGAACACCTTCATGGCCGAGGCGTCGGCCGGCTTCAACTCGGTGTCCTCCAGCGCGGCGGCCACCTTCCAGTTGTACATCTTCAGCGCCTCGTTGCGGGCGTACACCTCGGCCAGCGCGAGGCGCACCCACTCCTGGTCGATCGCCCGTCGGCCGTCGCCCAGGGTGGTATGGCGGGCCCAGTCCACCACCCGGCGCAGCGGACCGTCGATGTTGCCGGCCGGGGCCAGGCCCACCCGCTCGTGGTTGAGCTGGGCGGTGATGAGCTTCCAGCCCCCGTTCACCTCGCCGATGCGGGCCGAGTCGGGCACCCGCATGTCGTTGTAGTAGGTGGCGTTGGTGTGGCCGCCGCCCAACAGCCAGATGGGGGTGTGGCTGAATCCGTTCAGGGTGGTGTCCACTGCGAAGATGGTGATGCCCTTGTGCTTGGGGACGTCGGGATCGGTGCGGGTGGCCAGCCACACCCAGTCGGCCTCGTGGCCGCCGGTGGTCCATATCTTCTGGCCGTTGACGACCCACTCGTCGCCATCGCGCACCGCCTTGGTCTTGAGGGAGGCCAGGTCGGTGCCCGCGGTGGGCTCGGAGTAGCCGATGGCGAAATGCAGCTCCCCGGCCAGGATCTTGGGGAGGAAATACGCCTTCTGCTCCTCTGTGCCGTACACGTTCAGGGCCGGTCCCACGGTGTTGAGCGTGACAAACGGCAGCGGCACGCCGGCTCGGTTGGCTTCTTCGAAGAAGATGAGCTGCTCCAGCGGGGTGTAGCCCTGCCCGCCCCATTCCTTGGGCCAGCCCACCCCCAGCCAGCCGTCTTTGCCTAACTGGCGGACGGTCTCCTTGTACACCGGCCCCCCGTGCTCGCCGCCCAGCTCGTTGCGCCGCTCGGGGGTCATGAGGCTGTCGAAGTAGGTCCGCAGGGTTTCTTGCAGCTCGAGCTGGGTCTCGGTGAGGTCGAGGAACATCGACGGCCACCCTATTGCCCCTCGCCCAAAGACCCTCAGCCGGGCGGAGCCGTCACCCCCAGAAGGCGGGGCGGGTGCCGATCACCTGGGCTTCGGCCAGGCGGGCGATCTCGGCGTCGTCGAGGCCGAGCACGTCGCGCAGGATCTCCTCGTTGTGCTCGCCCAGGGTGGGGGCGGGATAGCGCAGGCGATGGTATTGGCCGTTGAACCGACCGGGGAAGCTGGGATAGGGCACCGCCCCCACCACGACGTGATCCATCCACTGCTGGTGACCTCGGGCCGCGAGCTGGGGATTGTCGATCGACTCCCGACCGGTGATCACCGGCGCGGCGGGCACCCCGGCCGCGAGGAGCTCTTCCACCGCGGCTTCACGGTCCCGTTGGGCTACCCACCCGCTGATGGCGGCGTCGATCTCATCGTGGTGGGCATGGCGCTCGGCTCGGCTGGCCCATGTCGTCCACTCTGGTCGCCCGATCAGCGTGGCGAGGGCGGGCCACTGGCCGTCGTCGTCCACCGAGATCACCACCCAGCGGTCCTCGCCGGTCGCGGCGTAGATGCCCTGGGGGGCGGCATAGGGCGAGCGGTTGCCCTGGCGCTGAAGGAGCTGGCCGTAGGCGGTCCACTCGATCACCTGCTCGGCGGCGGCATTGAGCCCGGCCTCGATCAGCGGCACCTCCACGAGCTGCGCCTCGCCGGTCTGGGCTCGGTGCTCCACGGCCAGAAGGGTGGCGAACACGGCATGCATCCCACCCAGTTGGTCACACATCCCCCGGGGAACCAGCGGCCGGCCCTCGGGGTCGCCGGTGAGGAAGGCCAAGCCGCTGGCCTGCTCGATGGTCATGGCGAAACCGGTGCGGTCGCGCCACGGCCCGGTGAGCCCGAAGGCCGGCATCCGCACCATGATGGCGTCGGGATTCAGCCGGTGGACCTCATCCCAGTCCAAGCCGAAGTTCTCCACCACCCTCGGGGAGTAGTTCTCGATCACGATGTCGGACATCGCCACGAGCCGTTTCACCAGCGCCAGCCCGTCGTCGCTGGACAGGTCGAGGGTCACCGAGCGCTTGCCGGTGTTGGCCCCGTGGGTAACCGGGCTCCACTCCCACAGGTCGTCGCGTGAGAGCCCGCTGGCGAAGCGCATCCCGTCGGGGCGCTGAATGGACTCCACCTTGATGACGTCGGCACCCAATGCGGAAAACAGGCACGATGCCACCGGGCCGGCCCAGAACGTGGCCAAGTCGCAAACCCGGAGCCCGGCCAGCGGCAGCGACGGCTCGGTGTGCGGCGGCACTGGGCCCGGGGCTCGAACCGGATCGCCATTCGCCCCTCGCAGTTCATCGTCGGCTTCTCCAAGGCGGGCGCGGGCGGCACCGGGCGGACCGGGCGGGCGGTGAGCTGGTAGGGCACTCGGGGCTGGGTGAACCCGCCGGGATTCTCCACGTACACCCCCCGCTCGGCAAAGTGATCGATCTGGGCCACCCGGCTGCCGTCGCCGATGGGGGCCACCGGCACTCGCAGCATGGTGGCCTTGTCCACGATGTCGTCCACGGTGTGGGCTTGGGTGAAGCGGGCGATGCGGCGCCACACCTCGTCGCGGTGGTCCATCCGCCCGTCGCCGCTGGACAGCCTCTGATCTTCGGCCATTTCAGGGTCGTCGATGACCACGCAGAAGTCCTTGAACTGCTGGCCGGTGATGGTGCAAAAGCCCACCCAGCCGTCTTTGGCCGGCTCCACCGAGGGGATCTCAATCGAGCGAGTGGCCCCGGTGCGGGCCTCGGAGGCGTAGGCCGCATAAAGGTGGGCATACACCACGAAGCTGGTGGTCATGGCCTCATAGGCCGACACGTCCACGTGCTCGCCGGGGGTGCCGTCTCGACGGGCGGCCATCAGCGCGGCCAATCCCAGTGCCCCGGCGTTGGCCGCAACGAGGAAGTCTCCCAACTGGCCCCCCACTCCGAGGGGCATCTCGTCGGGAATGCCCCGACTGTGGGTGGAGCCCACCCAGGATTGGAGGGTGAACTCGTTGGCCGGTCGTTGGTCCCACGGCCCCCCGCGACCCCACGGCGAGATCGACAGCATCACGAGGGACTGGTTGGCTTCGGCTAGTTCGGCGTGGCCCAACCCCATCGACTCAACGACCCCAGCACCCAAGTCCTCGATGACTAAATCGGCGGTGGCGGCCAACGACCGAAACCGTTCCCGGCCTACTGGGTCGTCCAGGTTTACCACCGTGCTGCGCTTGCCGGCGTTGAGGAACTGGAAGAAAGCGCCGTCGCCAGAGTCGCCCCCTGCGGGCGATCCCGATGCCGACCACGATCGCAGCCGATCACCGCCGGGGGGTTCGACCTTGATCACCTCGGCCCCGGCGTCGGCGAACAGCTTGGCCGTGTAGGCCCCGCCGATGGTGCGGGTGAGTTCCAGCACCCGCACCTGATCGAGCACCGCCCCCTCGGGGGTGCCCAACAGTTGGCCGGCCATCTCCGCCGCCCAGGCCCCAGACATCGACTGGCGTCTAGCCGATGACCACTGGGTTGATGGGGCTGCCGGTGGCCCCGGTCACATTCAGCGGGGACACGGTCATGAAGCCCTCGTGGCAGCCGTCGGCGGCCATCTGCGAGAAGTTCAAGAACTCCAGCATGTAGATGCCCGCGCCCACCAGCAGGATCTTGTGGACGGTGAGGAAGTCGTTCTCGTCGAACGGAATCACCTCGATGGCCGCGTTGTCGGAACCCACGGCCACCACGTCGTTGGCCATCAGCCACTCAGCCCCGTCGTTGTTGATGCCGGGCTGGGCGAAGGGCTGCTCTGCGGTGGGGTCGGCCTCAATCGACCACCACATGTCCAGGTAGCCGGTGCGGATCAACACGATGTCGCCCGCTTGCACCGGGGTGCCCTGGGCCTCGGCGCAGGCGGCCATGTCGGCCCCGCTGATCGGCGTGCCTGCCTCCAGCCATCCGTCGGCACCGGTGTGGGCCACCATGTCGAGCAGCACGGCTCGCCCGGCAATGGCGCCCACCTTCTCGATGCCCAGCCGAGAGGCCCCGGTGTGGGTCTTCATGGCCTCTTTGGAGAAGCCGTTGTAGTGCTGGTTTTGGCCGTACACATGGCACAGGGCGTCCATGTGGCTCGTGGTGTGGGAGGCGAACACCAACACGTCCTCATGCGCCCCGGTGCCAGCGTGGCACCCGTAGGCCTCGTAGATGCCCTCGTCGGAGGCGTTCTGGAGAGTGAGCCGCATGGGCGTTCCCCGGTAGTCCATGATGGGCACGCCCTGCGACTGGATCGGTATGCCCAGCGGGTACACCTTGCCGGTGGTGATCGACGCACTGGCCTCCTTCACCACCTCCGGCGTGAGCAGATTCAACGCCCCCCGCTCATCCTCGTCCCCCCATCGTCCCCAGTTGTTCTCAGCCATGCCCGAAACTCTAGTGATGCCAGCGCCAGCCGGTCACCCCGGCCAACAGTCACTCCTTTGAGGACGGTGGCGGGTTGGGGGTGAGGCCTTTGAGGCGGTGCTCTATGAGGGGCATGAGGCCGGGGAAGGTGGGGATGCGGCGGAGGCGGCGGTTGAGGTAGAGGCCGGCGGTCACGATGGTGAGGATGGAGAGGCCCCAGTTGACGCCGAGGCGGATGAGCACGAACTTGTTGATCGAGGCGTTCTGGAGCAGCCAGATGTCGAAGCCGACGCTAGCGAACACCACCAGCGCCACTGCGACAGAAACAAGGCGGGTGGTCGCCCGGTACTCGGGGTGGGACTTGGTGTCGTGGTCGATGGGCACGAGGTAGGGCAGGGCGTAGCCGGTTGCGTTGCGCCGAAAGGCCGCCGACACCAGCAGGGCCAGTGCGGCAGTGGCCTTGGCACCGATGCCGATGCCGAAGTACACGTCTTCGCTGTCGTAGATGATGCCCAGGGTGCCCCGGATCAGCAGGTACACCACGATGATGGGCATCACCCGCCCGAGAGGAAGCCCCCGGCGATACCGGCTCACCTGAGCCTTGATGGCCCACAGCGTCATCGCCCCAATGGCCCACACCAGCCCGGCCACGCTGTTGAGCACCAAGAACAGCACGATGGGCATGTACTGGTCGAACACATCGGCCTGGGTGGGGGCCGGCGGCATCGGCGCTGGTGGGGATGTGTCGTCAGTCATGGGCGGGTGGGAGTCCAGGCGGCTCTAGCGGGACAGGGCAAACCAGGCTCGGGCAGCGTCAGCGTCGCCGAAGGTCTCCACGCCGGGGCTGTCGAGTCCGATGCGCTCCCACGACAGCAGCAGCAGGTCGGTGCCGCTGGCGCGGACGGCGGCGTCGCCCTTGGCGTGTTCGTGGCTCACCTTGATGCGACCGCCGTCATTGGCCAGCAGCCACTCCCCGTCGCCGTCGGAGCGGTGCAAGTGCAGAGTGGCGTCGGGCAGGGTCATGTCCCAGTTGCCCACCGCGAACGGCAGCACCACCTCGAACAGCTCGCTCACGCCGTCGGCGGCTAGATCGGAGTCGATCGGGCCGGGCACCCCTAAGGCGGCCTCGGCGTCCCAGCGATGCACCGCGGTCTCGTGGGCCATGCGCCGGAAGTAGAAGGCCATGGTGCTCTGGCCGGTCCAGGTCCACACCGCCTCGTCGAGGTCGGCCCCGGCCAGGGCCTCGGACACGAAGCGGTGGCCCTCCTCGAACCATTCCACGATGGCGTCGCCCTCGGGGGGACGGGGAATCTCATCGGCGGGGATCATCTCGGTGGCCCGCTCGGCCACATGGCGGCCCACCGAGCGGTACACCCGCCCCACATGGGCCAGCAGCTTGTGCATCTTCCAGCCGGGGCAGGACGGCACGGCAGCGTTGATGTCGCGCCGACCAGCGGCGGCAATGGCCTCGCCGTCGGATCGCAGGGCTTGCTGATAGACGGCTCGGTCGATGCTCATGGTGCGACGGTAGCAATCGCAGGCCGGAGAACTGCTACTAGCTGGGCGCGGTTTGCTAGAACCTGGCCATGATCGAAGCCAATTGGGACCTCGACACCCTCCGGGTATTCCTCCACATCCTAGGCGCCGCCGTGTGGGTGGGAGGCCAAGTGGTGGTGGCCGCCTTGGTGCCGGCCCTGCGCCGAATCGGGCCCGAGGCCACCCAGGCCGCCGCCCAGCAATTCTCCCGGGTGGCGTGGCCGTTCTTCTGGCTGTCTGTGCTGACGGGGCTGTGGAACCTGCTCGATGTCGAGTTCGAGGACGCGGCCAACAGCTACCACATCACCTTGACCATCAAGATGGCGCTGGTGATCGCCACCGGCGTGACGGCGTGGCTGCACACCAAGGCCACCGACCGCCGCCGCATCGCCATGATGGGCTCTCTGTCGGGCGTGACGTCGATTGGCGCCGTGCTGGTGGGCGTGGCGCTGTAACGCCCGGTGGCACGCTGGGCGTTCCGCCATCAGAACTCGAAGTCGCCGAAGATCTCGGGGAGGGTGAGGTCGAACCCCACCTCGAAGGCCGCCCGAGCGCCGAACAGGGAGTCCATCGCCGCGCTGGCGATCTCGTAGGCAGCTCTGATCTCCACGAGGTCCCCGGAGCCCACCACCGCCCGAGCCTCGATCAGGGCATCGGCGGCCACCGCCCGGTTCTCCACCAGGAGGGCGTCCACGGCGTCGCAGGCGCTCTGGGCCCGGCGCCGGAACTCCTTGGCCTCGATCACCACATCTCGGGCGGCGTCGTACACGCCGGTGGGAGTCCCGGAATCGCTGAACGAATAGGCCAGCGCCGAAGCGCTGTGGATGTCGTCGGCACCGCCGCTGTCGCCCGCGGCGGCTTGGATCTCGAACACGGTTGCGGTAGCGGCGGCCAAATTGATCCGGGCCTCCGCCAGGGCACCCCACAGCTCGTTGGCCACCGCGGCGTTGTAAGCAGTTCTGGTCACCGCCAGCGTGGTCAGCGCGGAGCGGAACTGGCCGATGGACGACGAGTTGATGTCATCGGCCACCGCCGCCTTGAGGTCGGCCGCCAGAGCGGTCTGGGAGGCGGCTTCGGACTCCTTGAGGTAGGCGGTGCGGGCGTTGGCCAGCATGATGAGCGTCTCGTCGACGTCCCGATAGGACTGGCGGGCATCGGCCAGCACGCCGAGGGTCTGGGCCATCTTGACGTAGCCGGTCTCGTCGGACTCGGCATCGACTTCTCGCTCCCGCTCTTCCACGAGGGCGACGAGGGCGTTGGCCAGATGGCCGGAGAACGGACTGGCTTCGTCTGCGCCTTCATCATCGGCGGCTTCTCCGTCCTCAGCTCCTGCTCCGACGATGGCACCGCCGAGCGGTTCGGCTGCGGCAAAGGCGGCGGTCACCTCGGCCAGCGTGCTGCGAGCGGCGTCGGCGTAGGCGGCTACCGCCCCCTTGGCCCGCAGGGCTTCGGCCATGGCCATGACCGCGGCCTTGTCGGCGTCATGGGCGGAGGCGTCGGCTTCGTCGTTCCAGCCGATGATGTCGGCGAAGAACCCGGCTCGCTGGGCGGCGTCGGCCGCCTCGCCGATCTGGGCGCAGGCGCTGCGGAGGGCCTCAACCGCACCGGCATAGTACCGGGAGTCGGAGACGACGCCCCCGGCGGAGAAATCATCAGCCGCAACCGGATCAGCCATGGCCCACACGGTAGCTGCACATGGCGTTCACGGTGGTGTCACATGACCTCGGCGCGAGTCGGGTAAGAATAGGGGAATGTCAGAAGCCTTGACGCCGGAGGAGATCGCCCGAAAGATCAAGCGGGCCGGAATCGGCAAGGCCAAGTTCGACTTCACCCAGACCTCCATCCTCGGCATCATGGCCGGGGCGTTCATCGCCCTGGGCGGCGTGTTCGCCCTCACCATCGCGGTCAGCCCCGAGCTGGGAACCGGGCCGGCCCGGCTGCTCATCGGGGTGGGCTTCTCGCTGGGGCTGTTCTTGGTGGTGGTCACCGGGTCGGAGCTGTTCACCGGCAACAACCTCATGGTGGCCAGCTTCTTCAGCCGCCGCATTAGCGGCCCCGAGCTCAGCCGCAACTGGACGCTGGCCTTCGTGGCCAACCTCGTGGGCTCGCTGGTGATCGTGTTCTTGCTGTACTTCAGCCGGTGGTGGGCCCAGGCCGACTACGCATTCTCGGTTCGGACCATCCAGATCGCCAACGACAAGGTGAACCTGTCGTTCGGCACCGCGTTCGTGCGGGGGCTCTTGGCCAACATGCTGGTGTGCCTGGCGGTGTGGATGGCGGTGGCGGGCCGCTCGCTGGTGGACAAGATGATCGGCATCCTCCTGCCCATCACCGCCTTCGTGGCCGCCGGCTTCGAGCACAGCATCGCCAACATGTTCTTTCTGCCGCTGGGCTGGCTGGTGTCCACCGACGCCGACGCCCTCGCCGCCGCTGGATTGACCAGCGCCGATGTGGGACGCCTCAACTTCGGTTGGATCACCCTCAACCTCGCCGCCGTCACCCTCGGCAACATCATCGGCGGCGCCCTAGTCGGCCTCACCAACTGGACCGTCTACCTAAGACGCCAGTAGGCGGGGACGCGACATTCTGCATATCCAGGGACAAATACAGGTTGTACCCTGTAAAACACTATTGAAGTGACAGGTCTTGACCTGTATTCTTGAGCTTGTGCAAGATTCCAACCTAGCCCGCAACCGACTTGATGATCGCCTCAAGATTCTCCCCTCCCCAAGCGAGATGGCGCGCCCGCATAAGGGGTGGATCCGAGCAATTCGCGACGCCCTTGGTATGAGCACCAGCGAATTGGCCTCCCGCATGGGAGTGCGCCAGCAAACCATCAGCGACATTGAGCGCAGCGAGCAGCATGACACCATCCAACTGAAGACCCTTGAGCGAGCCGCCCAAGCCATGAATTGCCGGCTGGTCTACGCCCTCGTCCCCGACACCACTCTTGAGGAGACAATCGGTGCCCAGGCAAGGCGCAAGGCGATCCAACATCTGGAGTCAGTTGCCCACCACAGCCGGCTCGAGGACCAAGCAGTGGGTAAAGACGAACTAGCCACCCAAATCGACGAGCTAGCTACTCAGCTCGCCAGCCGCCGCGGCCTGTGGGCCGAGCCGACTACTTCATCGTGACCGATGCCCTCCTACCGATAGGCGACGGCCACACTGAACTGTCGCCCGAAGACCACGACGGACTGATCCCCACCTATATCGCGACCCGAGGCGAGCTGTACGACGCCGAGCAGCGCAACATCACCCAAGCCTTGCTCCGCCGCCCTCCACGAACAGAGGAACTGCTCGACGACAAGTATCTCCGCGACCTGCACCGGGCAATGTTCGGCCAAGTCTGGGATTGGGCCGGGCAATATCGACAGCGCGAGACAAACATCGGCATCGAACCCACCCTGATTGCCACCACCGTACGCTCGCTCGTTGATGACGTCACTTGGTGGATTGGCGGAGAGACCTTCACGATCGACGAGACCGCCGTGCGATTCCACCACCGCCTCGTTGCCATCCACCCATTCCGCAACGGCAACGGACGCCACGGTCGCATCGCTACCGACTACCTCGCACGCGCCCTCGGCACTGAGCCTTTCAGCTGGGGCCGCCACCTCGACGTCTCAACCACCGACCTGCGCAAGGCCTACCAATCCGCCCTCCAAGCCGCCGACACCGGCGAAATCAACCCCCTCCAAACCTTCGCCCGCAGCTGATCAGCACGTTGTGGACGCTGCGCGACTAGCCAATGAATGACGGGGCGACTTCCGAGATGAACTGGTCGAGTTCGTCGTCTCGACGGGACAAGGACTCATACGTCCAGTCGGGGATGATGAGCTCCTTGGCACCGGCTTCGTGGAACTGGCCGACTTGATCGGTCACCGCCTCGACTGAGCCCATAAGCGTAGGTCGCCTCCCCGCTCGACGGATGAAGTCGCGTTGAATGTCTGGGTCTTCGGTCAAGCACAGGAACGCTTGGGTCGAACAGCTCACTTCCTCGGGGTCACGTCCCACGTCATCGCAATGCTGGCGAAGTACCCGCCGCTTGTGTCGAAGAGCATCAACATCTGACCAAGCATTCCACCAATCGGCGTAGAGGGCCGCTGTTCGCAGAGTCCGACGCTCTCCCTTGCCACCGACCAGGAGCGGAAGCCGCCCCCGCACTGGTTTCGGATAACGGGTCGCTTCCTTGAACTCAAAGTGCTCGGCTTGCATGGTCCAGCTCTCAGCCTCAAGCAGTCCTCGAAGCGCCCGGCAGCCGTCCTCCAGCCGATCTGATCTCGTCCTCAGGTCGCCCAACTCGAACCCATACGCCTGATGCTCGTTCTCCTGCCATCCAGCGCCAAGTCCAAGGATGAACCGGCCCTTGCTGATGTGATCACACGTCACCGCCGCCGACGCCAGCACCGCTGGATGGCGATAGGTGACCGAGCACACCAGCGATCCCAAAGTGATCCGACTGGTCGCCACCGCCAACCCCGCCAACGCGCTCCACACTTCCAGTACCCCGGTAGAACCCTCACCCGGCTCCTCCACCATGAAGTGGTCCGCCACCCACACCCCATCCCAACCAGTCGCTTCTGATCGCTGAGCAAACTCAAGAACCTCTCCCCAAGACCGCTCCAACGCCGGCCAAACGCTAAACCTCACTCCAAACCACCTCAGCTCTCAGTCGTCTAGTGAGAGTATTTCGAACCGGGTATTTCCTCGTCACAGATTCTTCTGGCATCTGACGGCTGGAGGGTGGCTAGCCACCAACATCAGCCAGGAGGAATGCAGCGGGGCTACTCTGCGGCCATGAGTTTGAGGCTGAGTGGCAAGGCGGCGATGGTGACGGGGGCGGGGAATGGGATTGGGCGGGCTATCGCGCTGTTGTTGGCGGAGCATGGGGCGCAGGTGGTGGTGAACGATTTGGGGACCGACGAGTTGGGTGACGGGGCCGATGAGTCCCATGCGGCTCGGACGGTGGCCGACATCGAGGCAGCCGGGGGGACGGCGGTGGCCAACCACAGCGACATGGCCACTTTTGACGGGGCGGGGACGGTAGTGCAGCAGACGGTTGATGCCTATGGGCGCATCGACATCGCGGTGAACTGCGCGGGGGCGGCCATTGAGGGGTCGATCTATGAGATGTCGCCGGAGCTGTACCACAAGACCATCGCCTTGCAGATGTCCCAGAAGTGGTTCATCGCCCGCCACGCGGTGCCGCTGATGGTGGCCCAGGGCTGGGGCCGGGTGGTGAACACCACCTCGCACGGGGCGCTGGGCGACTTGGGCCAGCCGGCGTTTGCGGCGGCCATGGGCGGGGTGATCTCCATGACCAAGGCGCTGGCCACCGAGACGGCGGGCACCGGGGTGACCGTGAACTGTTTGGCACCAGGGGCGGCCACCCGACTGCACGCCAAGTCGCATGACGGCTTCAAAGCCTGGCACGAGCAGGGCATCATCGACGACGAGATGTGGCAGAGCTACCTCACCACTCCCCCGCCCGAATACGTGGCTCCGGCGGCGGTATGGCTGTGTACCGACGCGGCCGACTACGTGAGCGGCCACGTGGTCCACGCCGCCGGCGGTCAGGTGGCGGTGTTCAATGAGCTGCGGGAGGAGCGGGCCATCTACCGGGGCGACCACGCCCAGGTCGACCCCTGGACCCTGGACGAACTCGACCACCTCTTTCCCCGCAACCTGCTGCCCCGGCCCTGAGTCCGGGTGGGGCCGCTCTAGTGGCTAGAGGGCGTGTTGGCAGACCCAGCGGTGTATGGCGATACCGGAGGCCACCCCCGCGTTGATGGAGCGGGTGGAGCCGAATTGGGTGATGGCCAGCACGGCTTCACAGGCGGCTACGGCCTCGGGCGACAGGCCGGGGCCTTCTTGGCCGAACAGCAGCACGCAGCGCTCGGGCAGCGAGTAGTTCTCGATCGGCACGGTGCCGGGGCCGTTGTCGATGCCCAGGATCGGCAGCTCGGCCTCGGTGGCCCAGGCGACCAGATCGTCTAGCTCGGGGTGGTGCAGCACATGGAGGTAGCGGTCGGTTACCATTGCTCCCCGGCGGTTCCAGCGCCGCTTGCCCACGATGTGTACCGCCGCCGCTCCGAAGGCGTTGGCGTTGCGGACCACGGTGCCGATGTTGAGGTCGTGCTGCCAGTTCTCCACCGCCACATGGAAGCCGTGGCGGCGGGCGTCCAGATCGGCCACGATGGCCTCGTGGCGCCAGAAGCGGTAGGCGTCCACCACGTTGCGGGTGTCGCCGCCCATCACCAGCTCGGGATCGAGGTGGGACGGGAGTCGATCAACCCAGCGGCTTGGCGTGCCCATGTCGGCCAGCCTGCTCAGACCATTGCGGCGATGCGCTCGGCGTGGCGGTCCAGCGATCCGAAGCACGGGGTGAGCGCCCAGGCCCGCTTGAGGTAGAGGTGGGCGTCGATCTCCCAGGTAAAGCCCATGCCGCCGTGGACCTGCACGCAGTCTTTTCCGTTGTGGTCAGCGGCCTCGGCGGCCAGGATGCGGGCCCCTGACACGGCCCGGCCCACGTCGCCCATGTCGGGGGCGTCCATCACGCAGCCGGCGTAGTAGAGGGCGGCTCGGGCCACCTCTTCCCGGCTGTACATGTCGGCGCACTTGTGCTTGATGGCCTGGAACTGGCCAATGGGCTTGCCGAATTGCTGACGCTCCTGGGCATAGGCCACAGCCAACTCCCGGGCACCGGTGGCCAGCCCCGCTTGGAGGGCCGAGCACAAGAACACCGCCCGGTTGGCCCAGCCATAGGGGTCAGCCACCCTTTCACCCCGGGGCAGCACGGCCACACGGCCCACCGGAGTGAGCGGGTCCACCGACTGGGCGGCTTCGAACGACAGATCGGCGGCGTCCACTCGCCACACACCGCGGTCGTCGAGCAACAGCAAAGCGTCGATCACATCGGGATACTCCACCAAGGCGGGCCCTTCGGGACGCTCCATGAGGCCGACCACGGCATCATCGATCACCTCTGCGGCCAACAGCGTGCCCACCAGCGGTCCGGGCACCAGGGCTCGGCCCAGCTGTTCGAACACCAGCCCGGCCTCGGCCCAGCCCAGTCCGACCCCGCCTTCTTCCTCGGCCACCACCAGCGAAAACACCCCGGTGTCAGCCAGCTCGCTCCACAGGCGGCGGTCTACCCCGCCGCAGTCGGCCAGACCCCGCACGGTGTCGATGTCGAAACGGCCCTGGCACAGATCCCAGATGCCGTCGCACAGTGCAACCTGGTCGTCGGACAGCTCGAAATCCATGCCTATCGCTCCTTGGGCAAGCCCAGAATTCGCTCGCCGATGATGTTTCGTTGGATCTCAGAGGTGCCCGCGGCAATCGACAGGCTGAGCACGTAGAGCCGGCTGGCCACCATGTCGCCGCCGGTCTGCTCATCGCCGGCGGCGTCGGCAAACACCAGGGCCTCCCGCTCCAACATGCGGTGGGCCAAATCGGCCATGCGCTTCTTCACGTCGGCGTAGTAGAGCTTGAACACCGAGCCGCCGGGGCCGGGCATCCCGGTGCGCTGGGCTTGCGACACCACCCGCTTGGTGAGCGCCCACAGGGCGTCGTATTCGGCCTGAAGGCGACCGATCTCCCGGCGAATCTCGTCGTCGTCCCAAGCAGATGATCCATTGCGAGAAATGCTGCGGGCGATGTCTGCCATCTCGGCCAGCTGGTTCATCGTGCCCAACAGCTCGCTGATGAAGGCAGTGCCGCGCTCGAAGCTGAAGGTGACCATGGCCACCCGCCAGCCGTCGTTCTCGTCGCCCACCCGGTTTTCCACCGGGATTCGGACCTCGTCGAAGAACACCTCGCAGAACTCGCTGGACCCGGCCACGGTGGTGATGGGGCGGACCTCGACGCCGGGCAGGTCCATGGGGCAGATCAGCCAGGTGATGCCCCGGTGCTTGGGCGCTTCTTGATCAGTGCGTACCAAGAGCTCGCAGTAGTCGGCCACATGGCCGAAGGATGTCCAGATCTTCTGACCAGTTACGACGTAGTGGTCGCCGTCGCGGATGGCCCGGGTGGACAGCGAGGCAAGGTCGGACCCGGCGTTGGGCTCGGAGAACCCCTGGCACCACACCTCCTCGCCCTTCAACATGGCCGGCAAGTGGCGGGCCCGTTGTTCCGGGGTGGCCTCAAGAATGAGGGTCGGCCCGGCGTGGAGTTGGCCCACAAAATTCATCCCCACGTAGGGGGCGCCCATCCGGGTGGTTTCTTCCAAGAAGATGAGGTGCTCGGTTGGCGTGGAGCCCCGGCCGCCGAACTCAGAGGGCCAGTTGATGCCCGCATACCCGGCGTCGTACAGCATCCGCTGCCAGCCGGTGTCCCATTCGCGACGGGCGGTCCAATCGTCGCTTTCTGGCGGGTCACCCAGCGTCGGCAGCACTTCGCTGAGCCAGCCGCGCAGCTGGTCGCGGAACGCCAGCTCTTCCGCGGAATATCGAATATCCATCGGCAGCGATGGTAGCTAGCTCGAAAGCAACGGCAGGAGTTGATCCATCAGGGAGTCGATCTCCTGGGCGCAGGCGATGAAGACGTCTTCGTCGAAACCGCCGGGGTCCACCACCTCCTCGTCCCAGGGCACCTCGGCGTCGGCCAGGTTGAGGGCGGCCACCCGCTGGGCCAGGGGTTCGGGGCCGGGCGGCAACTCAGCCACGAGGCGCTTGATGGTGGCGGTGCGGGCTGCGGCCTCGGGGTGGACTCGGCGCACATAGTCCACATGCTCGGGTGCGAAGGCCACGATGAGGTAGGCGCCCGTGGCATCGGCGGCGGTGAGTTGGTGGCTGCGGTGGCTGCCGTCGGCCAGGCCCAGCGACTCCAGCGCCCGGCGGGTGCGGCCGCTCATGGGCAGGCCCTCGATGCTGTGGGTGCCCGCGCCCACGAAGCGCACCGCATCGGTGCGGGACCGACCGATGACGGTGGCCATCACGGAGCGGGCGGCGTTGCCGGTACACAGCATCACCACCACGGGCCGGGTGTCTGCCTTGGTCATGGGCGGTCGGCAGCGGGACGGACGAACAGGGCCTCGGCCTCAGCAGTGAGCAGGCCATCGACATGGCACTGGCCGGCGGCGGTGACCCGGCGGCTGCGGGCGTCGGTGATCCGTCCGGTGAGCACCAGGTCGGTGTTGAGCGGGGTGAGCGCCCGGTAGCGCACGGTTAGGCGGCCGGTGAACGCCCCTCGGCGTCCGGTCATCTTGTAGGGCAGCACCCCGAGCAGGTTGTCGAACATGGCAGCCAGATAACCGCCATGCACGCAGCCGGGCGGCCCCTGGTAGTCGTCGCCCAAGCGCACTACCGCGGTCACGGTCGGATGGCCGAGGTCGTCGGTGCCGTAGTCAACCTCTAGCGCCGGAGGGAGGATCGCGGGGGCTTGAAGATGCCCTGACGAACTCATGTCACCAGGCACGATGGGCCAGCCGCACGCCGCGGGACGGTACGGGAAAGGGTCACGCCGATTGGGCTCGGCGCTGGGCCTCCTCGGCAATGCCAGCAGCCATCCTGCCCGTTGCCTGAGCCATGACTTGGCGCATAATCCCACCGGTCAGCGGAATGAGCGGCTCGAACCAGGAGTCCCAGTGGAGCGTGCAGCCGGCACCGTCGTCATCGGCCACCAGCAGTAAATCGGAGCGGCAGTTTCGCACCGGCATGGGCAGGCTCAGCACCCGGTAGGCCATGCGGTGGGGCGGGTCGAAGGTGGTGATCTCCTCACGAGTGCGCATGGGCCCGATGTGGAACACCCGGATGGCGCCCACGCCGTTGCGATCCGGCGAGCCCTCCACCTCCAGATCGACGCGGGAACGGGGAACCCACCGGGCATACAGCTGGTGGTCGGTCATCACCTCCCACGCCACCTCTTGGGGGGCGGAAATCGGCGTGGATGACGAGACGGTCTGCATAGCTATCCCAGGTAGGCGTCGCGGACGGCGGGGTTGCTGCGGACTTCCTCGGGCGAGCCCTCGCCGATCACCCGGCCCAGGTTCAACACGGTGATGAGGTCGCACTGGGCCATGACGAAGGCCACGTCGTGTTCCACCAGCAGCACCGAGCACTGGTCTTCGGTGCGGATCGCCTGGATGATCTCGCCGAGCTGCTCGGCCTCCTCGTGCTCGATGCCGGAGGTGGGCTCGTCGAGCAGCAAGAGTTTGGGGCGAGACACGATGGCCCGGCCCAACTCCACCATGCGGGCTCGGGCGATGGGCAGCTCCCCCGCCGGGGTGTCTTTGATATCGGTGAGGCCGCACAGCTCCAGCACCTCGTCCACCCGCTCGCGCCGCTCAGCCTCGATGCGGCGGCGGGGGGGCAGGGCGAAGAGGTCGGCGGTGATGCCGCCCCCGCCTCCCTCCCATTCGAGGGCCGACAGCACGTTGTCGGCCACCGACAGCCAGCCGAAGGGCTGCTGGCGCTGGAAGGTGCGGCGGATGCCTTGGCGAGCCCGGTAGGTGGCCGGACGCGCGGTGATGTCGTCGCCCTCGAGGCGGATGGCGCCGGCGGTGGGGGTGTTCACGCCGGTGATGCTGTCGAACAGGGTGGTCTTGCCAGCGCCGTTGGGTCCGATGAGGCCCCTGATCTGGCCTGCTGGCACCGACATGGTCACGTTGTCCACGGCCACCACGCCGCCGAAGCGCACCGTGACCCCCTCCACCGCCAGGAGGGGTGTGGCCGTATCGGCGGGACGGTCGGCCACCGCAGTGGCGCCCTCGGTGCTCATCTCCGCCACGCTACTCCAGCGGGAGTTCGGGCTACCGGCTGCATGGGGACTAGATGCCCAGGGCGGCGGCGATGCGGTTGCGGTGCCAGGCGGCGTCGCCCCAGGCGGCCGACAGGGCCCAGCCCCGCTTCATCCACAGGTGCAAGTCGTACTCGAAGGTGTAGCCGATGGCGCCGTGGCACTGAAGGGCGGTGCGGGCGGCCAAGTCCACCGCGTCGGAAGCCAGGGCCTTGGCCAGCGACACGTCCCGGCTGCGGTCGGGGTCGGCGGCGGCGATGCACCAGGCGGCGTGATGGGCTGCGGGGCGGGCGAACTCGATCTTGAGGGCGGCGTTGGCCAGGTGGTGCTTGACCGCCTGGTAGGTGCCCACCGGCTTGCCGAACTGGTAGCGCTGGGCGACGTACTCCACGGTGGCGTCTAGCAAGTGCTGGGCCAAGCCCACGCACTGGGTGGCGGCCGCGGCAACGGCCCGGTCGAATGCCAGAGCAGGGTCGGCGTCGAGCAACGCCGCGTCGCCGTCTACTTCGAACAGGCGGCGGGACCCGTCGATGGACCGGTGTTCGACCAGCGACGCTCCCTCCATTGGCACTGCCCGGACCTGATCGCCGATGAGCAACACGAGGTCGCAGGATGCCGCCCCGACCGTGTAGCCATCGCTAGGGCCAGCGCCCAGGGTTGCTTCGCCGGCTGCGGCGCGTTCCAGCCAGGCTTCGGCCACCGGCCCGCCGGCCTCGGCCAGAGTGGGAATGCCCACCGCGGTGTGCTCCAGCAGGGGCTCGGGCAACGCGGCCCGACCCGCCTCTTCCAACAGCAGCACCAAGTCGGTCTCGTCCATGCCCAAACCGCCCGCCGACTCGGGGGCGGTCATGCCCACCACGCCCATCTCGGCCAGCGCAGCCCACAGGCCATCGGTTCGGCCGGTGTCGTTCTCCCAAGCGGCTCTTACCACCTCGGGCGGACACTCGTTGGCCAGGAGGTCGCGCACCGCGTCTCGGAACATGATCTGGTCGTCGCTGAACGAGAAGTCCACGCCTACCGCCTCGGGAGTCCTAACACTCGCTCGGAGATGATGTTGCGCTGGATCTCGTTGGTGCCGGCGTAGATCGGGCCCGACAGCGCGAACACGTAGCCGTCCATCCACGAGCTGTCGGCCCGCTCCCCATCGCGGCCCAAAAGGCGCAGGGCGGTGGCGTGCAATTCCACGTCGAGCTCCGACCAGAGCACCTTCATGAAGCTGGCCTCCGACCCGATAGGGGCGCCGCCCCGCAGGCGGGACTCGGTGGCGTAGGTCTGCCAGCGGTAGGCCTGGGCGCCCATCCAGGCGCCCACCACCTGATCACGGCGGTCCAGATCGGGGCCCCGGCTGTCGGCCAACTCCTGGTAGAGGTCCACCAGCCGGTCGGCCGCGGCCATGAACCGGCCCGGTGCCCGCAGGTTCAGCCCCCGCTCGCTCCCGGTGGTGGCCATGGCCACCGCCCAACCCTCGCCCTCGCCGCCCAGCAGGTAGCGCTCGTGTACCCGCGCCCCGTCGAAGAACAGCTCGGCAAAACCGGGCTCGCCGTCCAAGCGGCCAATGGCCCTAGCCTCCAAGCCCTCGGTGTCGCCGGGAACCAGCAGATAGCTGAGCCCGGCGTGGCGCTCGGAGTCGGGGTCGGTGCGCACCAAGCAGAAGAACCAGTCGGCAAATGCCCCCCGAGAGCACCAGGTCTTCTGGCCGTCGATCACGAAGTGCTCGCCGTCTCGCGGCGCCCTGGTCTTGATCCCGGCCAAATCCGACCCGGCGTCGGGCTCCGACCAGCCTTGGGCCCAAATCTCGTCGCCCCGGGCCATGGGCCGCAGGAAGCGATCCTGCTGTTCGGGGGTGCCGAAGTCGAAGATGGTGGGAGCCAAGAGGCTCACCCCGTTGGAAGAGACCCTTCCCGGCGCCCCCGACGCCCAGTACTCCTCCTCGAAGATCAGCCATTCCACCAGCGACGCCTCCCGGCCCCCGTAGCGCTCGGGCCACGACACCACCGCCCACCCGGCGTCGAACAAGATGTGCTCCCACACCCGGTGCTCCTCGAAGCCCTCCGGGGTGTCCATCGACGCCAGCGGCTCGGCCGGCACGTTCTCGGCCAGCCAAGTCCGGGCCTCTTCCCGGAACGCCTCCTCGGTAACCGTGAACGACAGATCCATCAGCGCAGCACTCTAGGGCCGACTTGGGCTGGCCAGGCGGTCCAAGACCTGTACGGCTTCAGCGATGACTGAGTCGATGATTTGTTGGCAGGTGGGGAGGGTGTCGATGGTGCCGACGACTTGGCCGGTGGGGAGGATGCCGACCTCGGGGTGGCCGTCCACCATGGCGGCCTTGGTCATCATGGGGGCGTTGGCGGCCATGGCCATCTGGGCCCAGGTGAGGTTCAGGCTGCGGCGCATGGCCAAGCCTTCTGAGAGCAGTTGGCGGTAGCCGACCCCGGTGAGGGCGCGGAACTTGAGGGCGTTGCGGGCGGCCCGGAGGAACGACAGCGGGCCCGACCGCTCCAGCCGGTCGATCACGTTGGTATTGATCACCCGCTGGGGCACCCCGTCCACCGCGGTAGTGACTACCGTGCCGGTGAGCTTGGTGTCGAGATAGATGGCCTTCACGTGATCGGGCACGTCGCTGTCGGCCGACAGCAGGAAGCGGGTGCCCATGGCGATGCCGTCGGCCCCGAAGGCCAGGGCGGCGGCCAGGGAACGCCCGTCGAGCATCCCGCCAGCCGCGATGACCGGGATGTCCACGGTGTCGATCACCGACGGCAGCAGCAGGGTGGTGGCGATGGGGCCGGTGTGGCCCCCGCCCTCGGCCCCTTGGGCGATCACCGCATCCACGCCCCAGGCGGCCACCTTCTCGGCGTGGCGGGGGGCGCCGATGGTGGGTACCACCGCCACCCCAGCATCCTTGAGCTTCTTGACGACGGCCTCGCCGGGGGCTTGGGCGAAGCTGGCCACGGGGACTCCGGCGGCGATGACATGGTCCACCCGGCGGTCGATGTCAGCGGCGTCGGTGCGGAGGTTGATCCCGAAGGGGCGGTCGGTGGCTTCGGCCACCTCGTCGATGGTCTCGGCCATCTGGTCGAAGGTCAGGGGCGCGGCGGCGATGATGCCCAAGCCGCCGGCGTTGGAGGTGGCCGCCGTGAGCCGGGCCCCCGACACCCAGCCCATGCCGGTTTGTACGATGGGTTGCTCCACCCCGAACAGCTCGCACAGCCGGGTCTGGAGGCGGGGGTCGGCGCTCACTGGAGAAACCCCTTGAATCGAATACGGGGGTCAGCGCTCATCAAGAGCTCAGCGGAACTCGGCTTTGCGGGCGCCGGTTGGGTCGAGCACCTCGCGGATCAGGTGGAGCTCCTCGTCGGTGGGCAGTCGAGTCTCGGCCACGTCATCGATTCCGGCCAGCTCGAAGGCGGTTGCCTCCACAACCTGTTCTACGGTCACACCGGGGTGGACCGAGGCGATCCTCATGCGGTTGTCGTGGCTCTGGAAATCGAACACGCCCAGGTTGGACACCACCCGTCGCACCTCGTGATCACGGTTGCTCGGCGCGCCCAGCTCACGCATCCGGTCGTATCCCGGCCCCGAAACCACATCCACCGAAGCCACAAAGGAGCGGGTGGAGTGGTTGGGCACCCAATAGCTGGTGGTGTGGTTGACAAGATTGCCGGGGGCGCCCCGCAAACCGAGGAGCTGGGCCTTGGGCTGGCGGAAGTCGCCGATGGCGGCGATGTTCTGATTGCCCCACTGGTCGATCTGGCTGGCCCCCATCATCACATGACGCTTGCCCGACCAAACGATGTCGAACACGGTGCGGTACGGCACCCACGACTCCACCACCTTGGGGGCGTCGGGATCGCCCACCGGGAAGTTGTTGGCGGGCAGCACCGACACCGTGTCGGTGTACACCAAATCGGGCTCGAAGGTGGCCCGGGCCAGGCGACCGCCCACGATGGGCACCGTGCCGATGGGGTTGCACAGGATCTCGCCGTCGCCCCGGAAGGCCTCGGCACAGGCCACCACGCAGATCTCGTCGATGGTCGCTTCGGCGGGGGTGCTCATGATCGGGCTTCCAGCGCCTGCAAGTACTCGGCATGGGAGGGAGCGTCGAGGTAGGTGGAGCGGAAGGCTTCCCACGCCTCGGGGTCGCGGGCGGTGGCGGCGTACTCCCGCTGGAAGGCCTCGTCGCGCCCGTAGTCGGGCGGGCACTCGGTGAAGTGCGCCCCCCGGGGGGCCTCCACCACGCCGTCGGTGAAGATGCGCTGGATGCGCAGCGTGTGTACCGGCCCTTCGTCGAGCAGGTTCTCGGTGGGGACAATCTTCTCGGTGCTCAGGTAGGTGCGGTCGGCGGCCATGGCGAATAGGTCGTCGAAGTACAGATCGGGACCCAGAAATTGGCCGTTGCCGGCGGCGTCGGCCCGGTTCATGTGGATCAGCGCGGCGTCCAGCTTGAAGGCGGGGATGGCCACCAGCTCCTCGCCGTCGTCATACGGCGATGTCACCGTGCGCAGCTCGGGGTTCATGGTCAACATGTCAGAGCCCAAACCAGCCCGGGTGGGATAGAACGGCACCCGGTGGGCAGCGGCCAGAAGCCCCAGGTAGAAGGCTCCCTCGTCCAGCTCGGTGAATTCGATGGCCCCGCTCTGGCGAGCCTGGCGGAAGTGGGGCTCCAGCGGGATGGAGTCCAGCGATACGAACCCATACACCGCTCGGCGCAGCTTGCCCGCCGCGCACAGCAGCCCGATGTCGGGTCCCCCGTAGGCCACCACGGTGAGGTCTTTGAGATCGGAGCGCAGAATGGCCCGCACCAGCGACATGGGCTTGCGCCGGGACCCCCAGCCGCCGATCCCGATGGTCATCCCGTCCTTCAGTTCGGCGACAACCTCGTCTTCGGTCATCCGCTTGTCGACCATGGCGGCGACGATAGCCCGCGCCTGTGACATTACCCACACTGGCAGAACGGCCTCCTTGGGCGTGGTCATGCTCCCGGTAGGCCAAATAAGGCACACTGGCAGCAATGAACGACCTCGATTTCACCGGCAAGACCGCCATCATCACCGGCGGCACCAAGGGGCTGGGCCGGGGCTTTGCCTCCCGCTTTCTGGCCGCAGGGGCCGACGTGGTGATCTGCGCCCGCCGCCCGCCGGATGAGCCGGTGGCTGCCGATGGCCGGGAGGCGCTGTTCACGGCCGCCGACGTGCGTGATCCCGAGCAGATCGCCGGGGTGGTGGAGGCCGCGGTGGAGCGCACCGGGCGAGTGGACACCCTCATCAACAACGCGGGCGGGGCACCCCCCGCCGACTCGGCCACGGTGTCGCCCCGCTTCAACGAGAAGATCGTGGCCCTGAACCTGATGGCCCCCATGGCGTTCAGCCAGGCGGTGTATCCGGTGATGCAGAACCAGGACAGCGGCGGGGTGATCCTGAACATCTCGTCGGTGTCGGGAATCCGGCCCAACCCCATGGGCATCGCCTACGGGGCGGCCAAGGCCGGGCTGTTGAACCTGAGCGAGACCCTGGCGGTGGAGTGGGGGCCGAAGATCCGGGTGCTTACCGTGACCGTGGGGCTGATCGTGACCGACGACGCCCACCTGTACTACGGCGACGAGGCTGGCATCGCCGCGGTGGGCGAGACCATCGCCCTGGGCCGCATGGGCCAGCCCGACGACGTGGCCGACGTGTGCCTGTTCTTGGCCTCGCCCATGGCCCGGTGGATGTCGGGGGCCAACATCAAGGTCCACGGCGGGGGCGAGAAACCGGCCTATCTGGGCGTGTCCACCGGCGAAGTAGCCGCCGAGGACGGCTGACCGGTCGGGAGAATCCCAACGTGGCGGTAGACATCCCGTTTGCGACCGAGCCCGAGGTGGAATACGGCGCGGTGGTGGAGATGGCCCCCGGTCTGCGCCGAGTGGTGGCCAACAACCCGAGTAAGTTCACCTACCGGGGCACCGGCACCTACATCGTGGGCCGGGGCCGGGTGGCCATTGTCGATCCCGGCCCCGACGACGCCGACCACATCAAGGCCGTGCTGGCCGCGGTGGACGGCGAGCAGGTGGAAGCCCTGCTCATCACCCACACCCATCGCGACCACTCCCCTGCTTCCGCAGCAGTAGGCGAGGCAACCGGCGCTCCGGCCTACGGATTCGGCCCCCATCCGGCGACCGACACCGATGACGGCAAGAGCGAGGAGCGGGGCGACACCGAATTCGTCCCCGATGAGGCGGTGCTCCACGGCGACGTTGTGGAGGGGCCGGGATGGAGCTTCGAGTGCCTCTACACCCCCGGCCACATCTCCAACCACATCGCCTACCGCTGGCGGGAGGCGGCCGGGGTGTTCACCGGCGACCACATCATGGGGTGGTCCACCACCATCATCCCCCCGCCCGACGGCAACATGACCGACTACCTGTCCAGCCTGCGCCTCCTGGCCGACTCCCCCGACGACCGGGTGTACTGGCCCACCCACGGCCCCCCGGTCACCGAGCCCCACGCTCTCGTGGAAGCCCTCTACGCCCACCGACTGGACCGAGAGCGCCAGATCATGGAGTGCCTAGCCACCGGGCCGCAAACCATCCCCGAGATGGTGGCGGTGATGTACGCCGCGGTTGCCCCCGAGCTGCACGAGCCCGCCGCCCGATCCGTGCTGGCCCACCTCATCGCCATGACCGACGACGGCCGGGTGGGCACCGACGCCGAGCCCACCCCCGAGGCGGTCTACTACCGGGAGTAGCCGGTGCCAAGGTCTGCTGCCGGCTCGTCTCGGCGTCCAACTACGAGACCGTCGACGAAGACGGGTTCAAGTAGCAAGCAGTGAGGGCTGACGCCACCTCGTCTTGTGCCTCCCCGAAGCCCTCTCCCGTGTCCACCACCATGGCGTCCCTCACGACGGCCCGCAGCGCGTCGACGGAGATTTGGGAGGCGATGCATGTGGCCCGATCTATCGGCTCACCCTCCAAGACCAAGACATTGACCACGAAGTTCCGCCAGTCAACGCAGCCCAAAGCCACATTCTCAAGACCAAACGCCTCTCGGTCGGAGATGTCGAACCAGTCTCCGAACACGAACAATCCCGGTTGCTGGTAGGCCTCGGCAAACGAATCGGGGTTCAGGCCCAGTTGGCCGAGCCGTTCGTCGGAGAACACGGCAAATGCGCCCTCGGCTAGACAAATGATCTCCTCACGAGTCATGTAGCTGGTGACGAGTTCGTCTTCCAAAACCAGCGCACGAAACGTATCGGCCAGCTCTTGCCTACCGGGCGCGGATGAATCGCCATCTTCAGACTGCACGCCAACACCGGGATCGGTGGTTTCTGCGGGAAGAGCGGTGGGGGTTTCGACCGCCTCCGTAGGCTGGACGGTGGCTATCTCAGTCGCGGGCGGACCGCTGTCGTCGCTACCGCTCGAACAGGCCACCGCAATCAGGGCCACGAGGGAAATCAGGGCAAGTAGGCGGTGCATTGCTCAGACAGCAGACCCTTACGGCGTCCCGAAACCGTTCATCGACTCGATTTCCTCGGGTGTCAAACAGCGGTTTTGGAGTTCCAAGAGCTCGCCGAACAGCTCAATGACACCTTCGTCTCCCTCGGGCTCTTGGCCCGAGAGCATCACTTGAAAAGCCTCATCAGACATGCCTTCGGCCACACATTCGGCAGACTCCGGTGAGATTCCCTCCGTCACGAGCATCTCCGCTAGGAAGCCACGCCAGTCAATACAGCCCTCGATGAGTGGACTGAGGATCGTGCTCGCAGACTCGTCGTCGCCCACCAGTGTCTGGGTTACCAGGGTCCGAAGCGCTTCTTCGTCGTTGGCCAAGGCGTCGGCCATACATCTGGCCTCGTCCAGTGAATAACCGTGGCTAGCCAAAAACGCGGTGGCCAGGTTCATCCTGTCCATGCACTCCAGCGTGGCATCCACCACCGTTGAAGCCTCGGGAGTGGTGAGGTCGTAGTTGCCCCAGGTGAACCCGCGGTCGGGTATTGCCGCGGCGCTGATGCCCAACTCCGACAGTCGCGCTTCTGAGAAGCCCGCCGTTGATCTTTCGGCGGTGCAGCGCGCCTGCTCGTCGGTGACTGAGACCTCCGTCGCGTACGACGCCGCGATCTTGTCGGCCACTGCCCTCTGTACCGCCGAAAGTCCGTCGCCGGCCTCGGTGGGCTGAGGGGGGTCCTCAGCGATCACCGTTGTGGCCACCGGAGTCGCCGTCATCGAACCGCCGGAGTCGCTGTCGCTTGAGCAGGCCGCGGCGAGCAAGCAGACCAGGGCCAACGACAAAACCAGTTTCAACATGCGCATGATGGCACCAACTCTCCAATCACCATCTACGACGCTTCAACCGTAGGGGGAGTTCCAACAGAATTCGCGGCTTTGCCGTCAGGCCACTGCACCCGACGTCCGGAGTGCCCCCACCTCACTGGCGGAATAGCCCAGTTCAGTCAGAACTGCGTCGGTGTCTGCCCCGGGGGGTTGCGATGTCACTGCCGGTTCCGAAGGGGTGCCTTCGAAACGAGGAGCGGGCCGGGGTTGAGTCACCCCGCCGAACTGGAAGAACGAATCGCGGGCCAGGGCGTGGGGGTGGGACGGGGTCTGGCCCATTGTCAATACCGGGGTGACACAGGCGTCGGTCCCGTCGAACACCGCCACCCATTCACCCAGAGTGCGGGTGGCAATGATGTCACCCACCCGCTGCTTCATCTCCGGCCACCGGTCTCGGTCCATCTGATCGGGCAGGTCGTCGGCATCGCCCAGGCCGATGCCGGCCATGAACTCGGCGTGGAACTGGGGCTCGATGGCCCCCACTGCCAGCCACTTGCCGTCGGCGGTGCCGTACACCTCGTAGAAGTAGGCGCCGGAATCCAAGAAGTTGGTCCCGTAGTCGTCGGTCCAGAACCCGCTGGCACGGGCCGCGTACAGCGGCGACAACAGGTAGGCGGCCCCGTCCACCATTGCGGCGTCCACCACTTGGCCGTCACCGCCGCGGGCCACCTCCAGCAGGGCCGCCACCATGCCCAAAACCAGGAACGCCGAGCCGCCGCCGAAGTCGCCGATGAGGTTGAGCGGCACCGAGGGGGGCTGGCCGGTCCGGCCGATATGGGCCAGGGGTCCGGCTATGGAGATGTAGTTGATGTCGTGACCGGCCCTGTCGGCCAACGGCCCGGACTGGCCCCAACCGGTCATCCGCCCGTAGACCAGCTTGGGGTTGCGGGCCAAACAGGCGTCGGGTCCGACGCCGAGACGCTCGGCCACCCCAGCCCGGAAGCCCTCGAACAGCCCATCAGATGTCTCGACCAGTCGGAGCACCGCCTCCACCCCTTCGGGCTGCTTGAGGTTGAAGGCGACGGCGCGTTTGCCCCGCTCCATGGGACCCGACTGCGAGGCCACCGGGTTACCCGAGCCGCCCACCCGGTCGACCCGGATGACCTCGGCACCCATGTCCGACAGCATCATGCCGGCGAACGGGGTCGGCCCGATCCCGGCCAACTCGACGATGCGCATTCCCTTCAGCGGACCCATGGCCCTACGGTATGCCTGCGAACTGCGACAACCGAAAGGCGGAGCAAGTCCGATGAGCCCCAATGATCGAAAGACCGCCCTGGTCACCGGAGCCAGCCGAGGCATTGGAAAGGCCAGCGCCATCGCCCTGGCCCGAGCCGGATTCGACGTGGCCGTGTCAGCCCGCACGCTGGTGGATGGAGCGGGCCGGGACATGTACAACCCAGACCTGGCCATCCCCGGCGGCCTCGACACCACCGTGGCCGCCATCGAAGCCGAAGGCCAACAGGGACTCGCCCTTGCCATGGACTTGCTGGACCGAGCCAGCGTGGATGCGTGCATCGACGGTGCCCTAGAGCACTTCGGACACCTCGACGTGCTGGTGAACAACGCCATCTACCAGGGCAAAGTGAGTATGACCCCGATCATGGAACTGGAGGAGCCCGAGGTTCACAAGCTGTTCGAGGGCAACGTGTTCGCCCAGATGGCCGTGACCGGGAAGGTACTGGCCGCCATGGTGGAGCGGGGCTCGGGCACCATCGTGAACATGATCTCGGCCTCGGCATACACCGACCCGCCCGGCCCCATTGGCAAGGGGGGCTGGGGCATGGCCTACGCCATGAGCAAGGGTGCCTTTACCCGCATGACTCCCCACATCCACGTGGAGCACGGCCCCGACGGCATCCGGTGCTTCAGCATCGATCCCGGGTATGTGATCACCGAGGCCGCCCGGGCCCGCAACACCGCCGGATCGTTCCCCTATCCTGGCGGCGAGCCCGCCACCATCGGCGCCGTGGTGGCCTGGCTGGCCACATCTCCCGACGCCGATGAGCACCTGGGCAGCATCGTGTACGCCCAGAGCGAGTTCAAAAAGCGGGGATTGTCAGCGTGAGGGCAGTGCGCCACACGCCCGAGGGCATCCGCCCGGTGGAGATGCCGGTGCCGACCCAGGTGGCGGTGGGCGACGCTGAAGGGGTGCGGATTCGACCCCGCTCGGTGGGCATATGCCAGACCGACCTCAACATGGTGGGATTCGGTCCTCGGGAGATGACGTTCGGCCACGAATTCGCCGGAGTGCTGGATGACGGAACACCGGTGGCGATTGAGCCGATGGTGCCCTGCGAGCTGTGCGAGTTCTGCGGAATGGGCGACTACCACTGGTGCGAGAAGTCGCACGAGATGATCGCCGGGGTGGCCTTCGATGGGGGCATGGCCGACGAGATCCTGCTGCCCGAGCGGTGCCTCGTGCGGCTGCCCCACGGCTTGAACGTGGCCAACGCTTGCCTGTGCGAGCCGCTGGCGGTGAATATCCACAGCCTGATCCTGGGGCGGCTGGAGAGCCGTCACCGTGTGGCCGTGGTCGGTCCGGGGATCACCGGCTTCGGGCTGCTGGGCGGGGCCGCGGCCCGGTGGCGGGGCTGTGTGGTGGACGTCGAGCCGGACCACGATCTGCATGCTGTTGCTGCCGAGCGGATGGGGCTAGGGGTGGGTCTATCGGGCACCTACGATGTTGTCATCGAGGGTGACGGTTCGGAGCGCTCCATCACTCGCTCTGCCGAGGTGGCCCGCCCCGGAGGAACGGTGCTGCTGGTGGCAGGCTACTACCAGAACAAGCTGTTCGAGGTGCTGCCCTGGGTGGTCAAGGAGCTGACCGCGATATGGGGAACGTTCTACGGCCACCACGGCGCGGGCCGGGCATTCGACTCCGCGGCCGCGCTGCTGGCCCACCGCCCCGAGATCGCCGAGGCCATGATCACCCAGCGCTTCCCCCTCGATGCCGCCGGCGAGGCCTTCGCCTTGGCCGCCAGCGACACCCCCACCCTCAAAGTCGTCGTGGAGCCCTAGCTCAGATCAGATCAGGCACGAAATCCACAGATCGGAAAATCGCCCTGAAGCGGCCTGTACGTGCTCCGAGCCTTCTAGTCGGTGACGAGGAATTGGCCCATCATGCCGAGGTCTTCGTGGTCGAGAACGTGGCAGTGGAACATGTACGGGATGGTGTTGTCGGCGTAGGTGTCGAACCGCATTGCGATGACCGCTTCGGTCTCGCCGTCCAAGAAGACCGAGTCCTCCCAGCCGGAGTCCTCCGGGCCGGGGGGTTCCCCGTTTATTTCGAGGATTTGGAACTGGGTTTGGTGGACGTGGAACACGTGCTTGCCGGACTCGACGGTGATCGTCCACCGCTCGGTATCGCCCAGGCGCACCGTCTCGTCGACGCGGGCCATGTCCATCTGCGCGTCGTTGATGCCCCAGCCGTCGCCCACCTGCTCCATGTGGAAGCTGCGATCGACGTTGATCTCCGACGGGAGAATCGGGTCTATGACTGCGAGCCTGTCCGGAAGCGGCCCGGTATCCGAGGCCGAGCCGTCGGGCCGGAGTTCGAGCACCCGTCCGAACGTGTCGTCGACCAGGGCGACAGGTTCGTCGCCCACTTTGACTATTACCTCGGCACGGTCGCCAGGACCGAGGAAGGTCTCTTCGATGGGCACAGGGGCAGTGAGATAGCCGCCGTCTGAAGCGATCTTGACCATCTCTGCGCCCTCGACTCCGAGGGTATACGTCCGTGCCTGGCTGGCGTTCAGCAGCCGGAGCCGGACGAGGCCGGAAGGCACTTCGACAAACGGGTCGATTGTACCGTTCACCGTCAGCGTGCTGTCTCTGTTCCCCCTTCCGCTGTCGTCGATGGCGAAATCCAACTGCCCGTCACCGGTGAAGTCGCGGTCTTGGATGATGACCGGAATGTCGTCTAACCCGTAAGTTGAAGGTAGCACCGCGGCATCCGGGTTGTCGTCGTCGATTATGAGCATCCCAGCCGCGCCGAGGTAGATGTGCTTAGACGTGGACCCGTGCAGGTGCGGGTGGTACCACAGTGTCGCTGCTGGTTGGATGACGTCGAAGTCGGCTGTCCACGTGGTACCGGATTCGATGCGGCTGTGGGGTCCGCCGTCTGCGGCAGCCGGAACGTCTGCGCCGTGCCAGTGGGTTGTGGTTGCCTCACCCAGTTCGTTGGTGACGCTGATCGAGACGGAGTCGCCTGTTCTGAGGCGCAGCGTGGGGCCGAGCACCGGCATGGAGTTGTACGAATAGGTGTCGGTCAGCGACCCCTTCCGGTAATCGTGGCGCGACTCCCCGATGCTGAGCTCGTAACGGGCCACACCCTGGCCGTTGTAGTCCGGTTCGAGCAGGTCGGGAATCCAAAGCGGCGCGACCGCCGGAGTGCCTGTCGACACCCTGTTGACCGAATCGCCGCACCCCGTCAACCAGCCGACGGCCAAGGTTGCCCCCAAAGCGGCGCTCACCCCCAGCAGCCGACGACAGCCCAAACTCACGTTCTGACTCCCAATTGAAGCCGACTAAAATTGTCAGCAGACCCTAGCTTGACGGGTCCACCAGGGGAACAAGGCGAGTACGGTCGGCCCAATGGATGATCTGCATGTCCATGGTCGCCAAGGTCATGCCGGCCAGCATTGCCGTGGCAACGATCAGCTGGTCGACTGGGTCTCGGTGGAAACCGGAATTCATCAAGAGGACCGACTCTACGGCGACGTCCCCGTCGACAGGGATCTCTCTCAGTCCCGACTGCAAGCGCTGTTGGCGCCACACGGAGGGATGGCAACCCAAGTCGATGCGCTGATGGTGATGGAGGCGCGTGGTCTCCATGAAAGTGGCGGACGAGACGGCTACTCCGCCATCACCCAGCACAGACTCCACCTCTGACTTGAACGACTTGCTGATATCTGTACTGTCGGCGACCAACCTCAGCAAGACGTTGGTGTCCAGCAGAATTGTCACGCTCCGCCCTCAGGATTGAGAATCCGTTCTGGACGGGCGACAACATCCCAGTCATCCAAGGGGATAGGCGGCTCGGCATCAATGTCGGTCAAAATCCGAAGCTGGCCGACGCACGACCCCACCAACTTGGGCTGGTCCTCGCGAAACGGGCTGACCCGCACCACTGGTCGGCGGTGCTTGGTGACTACGATCTCCGCGCCTGTCTCCTGCACTTCATCCATCAGCCGTAAGCAATTGGTCTTGAATTCCCCAGCCGGCACGATGCGCCCTGCTGACCGAGTCTCCCCTGATGTTGCCATTCCCACATTATAGCCATATAAATATGACTATGGTCGAAAGTTTTAGACTACGAACGATTCTCGAAGGCGCTCGATGGTCTGGGATTTGACGCCATAGGACAGGGCGAAGCCCTCGGGGCCGCCCCACCTATTGTCAACGATGTCCAACAGCTCGGTCATGGCGCTGGTGGGGGCGTTGACGATGTCGGGGCGGAACTGCTCCCAGACTCTGGCCAATTCGGGCAGTTCGGCCAAAGACCGCTCCCGGATTTCCGGAACCGCTGGAGCAGTGGCTGCATAGTCGCCCACGATGTCTTGGCGCTCTACCCCGGCCAAGCCCAGGATCATCGCGGCCAGACAGCCGGTGCGGTCTTTGCCGGCCATGCAGAAGAAGGCAGTGGGCCACTGATCGGGGTCGGCCACCAACTCGATGGCGGCAGCAAATCGCTCTCCCCCGACATGGATCATGTTCTCGTAGATCTGGCCGAAGGAACGGTCCTTCAGGTCGGGATCGGGTGGATCATTGCTGTGAACGCTCCGGTCGATGGTGCCCACATGGTGCTCGTTGATGCCCAGGGCCGGATTGAGCACCCCAACCCTGTCTCGCTCGTCATGCGCCCGCAGGTCCACCGCAGTGCGGACCCCCAATCGACCCGTGAGCACCTCGGCGTCTGCCGGGCTGAGGCGGTGCAGCGAGTCGGCCCGAAACAGCACTCCCCACTTTGTGGTGCCGCCCAATGCGCTGGCGTAACCTCCTAGGTCTCGGAAGTTCACGCACCCGTCTAACGGGATACGTCTCAAGTAATTCATCTGTGCTTCTCCTGCCTTCTCTCCGGCTGCAATCTAGTGACCTCCTACGGTCAATCAGCAGGAGTAGCGTGAGAGCGTGTCTGAAATGATCCGCATTCTCGACGAGCTGACGGTTGCTCCGGGACAGCTCGCAGAGGTGCGGCAGCTCATGGCCGAGGGCTACACGGCGGGCGCCGCAGAGCGGGGCATGACGCTAGAGCACACCTGGCTGACCCCGCCGGTTGAGCTGTTCGACCAGCCCAACACGCTGGTGTATTTGTGGTCGGTGCCCGATGCCGCCGCGTGGTGGGCCATGCGGGGCGCGGCCGGCCGGGACCCCGGCATCAGCGAGTTCTGGGCCGATGTAGACACCTGTTGCGTGGAACGCCAGCGGCGGTTCTTGGTGGACGATCCGCCTGATGGGGAGAGGCAATGAGCCGGAAGCTGGCGCTGGTGACCCTGACCGACGGGGCCGATCCCGGCCGGGTGGCCGAACTGGAAGCGGCAGTGGTGCTGGGCCGACACCTGCCAGGCACGGTGGGCGGCGGCCACTACACCTGGGACGGCATCGATGAACTCATCCCTCCCGGCTTCGAGGATGTGGCCGACGTTGATCTTGTTGAGCTGTCGATCATCGACGGAGCGCTGGCCGACCCCGACTATTCCGGTGAGATCAAACGCACCCTTCTGCTGCGGGTCGAGTCCGATGCCCCGATCGACTCGGTGGCCGCATTCGAGCGGGACCTCATGGCTATGCCCGACCACATCCCAGCCATCGTGAACTGGGCCCTCAGCCGGGTTGTCGGCCCGATTGGGACCCGGTGGACCCACTGCTGGGAGCAGGAGTACTACACCCTCGACGGACTCAAGATGGACTACATGATGAGTCCCCACCACTGGGGCCTCATCGACGGCTGGTTCGATCCCGAGATGCCCCGGCAGATCGTGGACCTCGAGCTAGCCCACGTCTACCACGCCACCGACCGCTCGGTTCTGGCCGCCGCTCTCGGCTGAAGGTCGCTCCCTAGGGGTGCTGAGAACTGACGGAGACGATTTCGCCGGTCATGTAGGTGGAGTAGTCGCTGGCCAGGAAGACCATTACGTTGGCCACTTCCCAGGGTTCGGCGGCGCGGTGGAACGCCTCCTGAGAGATCAGGCTGTCGAGGAACTCCTGGCTGGATGTCTTGGCCAGGAACGGGTGCATGGCCAGGCTGGGGGCCACGCAGTTGACTCGCACTCCTGTTTCGGCTGCTTCGATGGCCGCGCAGCGGGTGAGGGCCATCACCCCGGCTTTGGCTGCGGCGTAGTGGCTCTGGCCGGCTTGGGCCCGCCACCCCATCACCGAGGCGTTGTTGACGATGACCCCCGAGCCGCGGGGCATCATGTGGCGCAGCGCGGCCCGGGTGGTACGCATGGTGCCGTTGAGGGTGACGTCCACCACCGCGTGCCACTGTTCGTCGGTCATGTCCACCAGACTGGCGGTGCCCCCGAGACCGGCGTTGTTGATCATCACGTCCACATGGCCCAACTCGGCTACCGCAGCATCGATCAGAGCTTGGACTTCCTCCTCGACCGTGACATTGCACAGTTGCGTGGCGGGGCGCACCCCGAATTCCTCGGCCAGGCGGTCGGCGGCCTCGCCCAGACGGCGCTCGTGGATGTCACTGATGAGCACCCGGGCACCCTCGGCCATGCTTCGTCGTGCGGCGGCAGACCCGAGCCCGGTTCCCGCCGCGGCGGTCACCACCACGGTCTTGTCCTCCAGCAGCCCCCGGCCCGGCGGCTCGGGAGGCACTTCCCGACTCACGGCGACACCGGAGCGGGTGGCAGGTCCTTCATGGCCTCGGCCAACTCGGCGATGGTCCACTCCCGCTCGTCGTCAAGGAAGTCCTGGCGCAGCCACGGGGTATACCAGCGGACATCGCCGCCCTTGGCCATGAACACCCGGCCGGTCACGTCGCAGTCGGCGGTGGCCAGCCACCCCACCACTGGGGCGGGATGGAAGGGGTGGTACACGTCGAACCCCTCGGCGGGCTTGGCCACCATCTCGGCCACGCCCGGCGCCCCCTCGGTCATGCGGGTGCGCCCCGCGGGGGTCACGCAGTTCACCCGCACCCCGTAGCGGCCCAGCTCTTGGGCGATGATCACCGTCATGCCGGCAATGGCCGACTTGGCCGCCCCGTAGTTGGACTGGCCCACCGCGCCGATCAGCCCCGAGGTGGAGCTGATGTTGATCACCGAGGCGTTTACCGCCTCTCCGGCCTTGGTCTGGTCGCGCCACCATCCAGCGCACACCCGAGTCATGCAGAACGTGGACTTGAGGTGGCCGCGGATCACCGCATCCCAGTCGTCTTCGCTCATGCTGGCGAACATCTTGTCTCGCAGGATGCCGGCGTTGTTCACCAGAACGTCCACCCCGCCGAAGGCGTCCAGCGTCTGGGCCAGCACCGACTCAGCTCCGGCCTTGTCGGCCACGTCATCGCCGTTGGCCACCGCCGTTCCGCCGATGGCGGTGATCTCGTCGGCCACTGCTTGGGCCACTGCGGGATCGGCGCCGGTGCCGTCGGCCTCACAGCCCAGGTCGTTGACCACCACTTTGGCCCCCTCCGCGGCGAAAAGCAGGGCGTAGTGGCGGCCTATTCCCCGCCCGGCGCCGGTGATGACGGCGATTCGCCCCTCGAGCGCGCCGCCGGACATCAACTGCTGCCCTGGGCGGCTTGGCGTTGGGCAGCCTGTGCGGCCAACAGCGCCATCGTGGGGTGCTCCTCCTCGCCGATTGTGCGGGGCAGCGCCTCCTCGATGCCCTCTGGCGTCCAGCTGCTGTCGGGGGCATACATGGAGCGGACCTCGCCGAACTGGGCCCATACGGAAATGCGGGGGCCGACCACGGTGTACACCTGGGCGGTGATGTCCCGGGCGGTGTCGCTCAGCAGGTACACGGCCAGGGGTGCCACGTCTTCTGGGGCACCGGCCTCGATCTCAAACGGCACGTTCTCCGACATGCGGGTCTTGGCGCTGGGAGCGATGCAGTTGGCATTGATGCCATAGCGCTTCAGAGCCAGCGCCGCGCTCTTGGTCAAAGAGATGATGCCCCCCTTGGCCGCCGCGTAGTTGCACTGGGAGGTGGAACCGGTGAACGCCCCCGAGGTGATGCCCACCAGCGAACCGCCGGTCTCCTGCTTGCGCATGATGGCCGAGGCGTGCTTGTAGACGGTGAAATGGCCCTTGAGGTGGACTCGGATCACGTCGTCGAATTCCTCTTCGGTCATGTTGAAGATCATCCGCTCCCGCAAGATGCCAGCCACGCACACCGCGCCGTCTATCGACCCCCAGGTGTCCACCGCAGCCTGCACCGCCGCCGCGCCACCCTCCATGGTGCTGATGTCGGAGGCCACGGCCAGGGCGGTGCCGCCCGCGGCCTCAATCTCCGCCACCACCGCGTCGGCCACTTCCGACGAGGGGTCGGAGCCGTCTAGCGACACGCCGTAGTCGGCCACCACCACGTTGGCACCCTCCGCAGCGCAGCCCATGGCTATGGCTCGGCCGATGCCGTTACCCGCTCCGGTGACGACGATGTTCTTGCCTTCGAGATATCCGGTCACGGGCGAAAACCCTACCCCTCGCTTTGCGTCATTAGCTGGTCGAAGAGTCTTGCGAGGTCATCAGGGAGAATCCGGCCGCTACCCCGCGTGGCCAGCGTGCCGTCGGCAAGTGCAAACACCCAGAATGGAGTTCCCGCCTGACCGAGAGCGGCGGCAATCTCATTGTCGGCGCTGTCCACCAGCACCGGGAACGGCCAGCCCTCGTCGGCAAGCCACCGGCTCGGCGGATAGTTATCCCGCTCAGAGTCGACCAGGGAGACGATGCTCAGGAAATCCACCCCGTCAGGCAGTTCGCGTCCTGCGTCCAACCAGTCGGTGAGCTCGGCTACTTCGGCCTGGCAGGCCGGGCACCAATGGGCCAAAAAGACGATGGCGGCGGGCCGCTCGCCAGGGGTCCATGCCAGTGAGGATCCATCGATCGTAGTGCCGGACAGACCGGGTACCGGTTGGCCGAGGGCGGGGTCGTTCGACTCCCCCAGAGGGCCAAGCGGCTGGCCGGTGATCTGTACCGGGGCGACTTCCACCGTTTCCGAGGCCGCGCCATCGTCGTCATTGCCACCGCAGGCAACCGTCAGCGTCAGAGCGGCAACGACAAGAGCCGCAGCGAAACAGACCCAGCGCTTAGAGTTCATGGCCAAAGGCTACGGGACTGCGTTCGTCTCATTACAGCGGCATCACCACGCCGCCGTTGGGCCGCATGGTCTGGCCGGTCACGAAGCGTCCGGCGTCGGAGCACAGGTACAAGATGGCGTAGGCGATGTCGTTGGGGTCGCCCACGAACCCCAGGGGGTTCATCTGGGCGATGGTGTCGAAGTGGTTCTTCTGGCGCTCGGGGTCGACCTTGCCGTCGTCGTTGAGGAAGTGGCGGTCGTAGATGGGGGTTTCGATGGAACCGGGGGCCACGGCGTTCACCCGGATGGGGGCCATCTCCACCGCCGCGGTGCGGGTGATCATCTTCACTGCCGCCTTGGTGAGGGCGTACACCGAGATCATCGGGGCGGGCATGTCGGCCCCAGCAGACGACAGGTTCACGATGGAGCCTGACTTCTGGTCCGCCATGGCCCGGCCCGCGGCGGCGGTGCCCCAGTAGACGCCCTTGATGTTCACGTTCATCACCCGTTCGAGCTGCTCGGGGGTGGTGTCCACGATCAGGCTGTCGGTGATGATCCCGGCGTTGTTCACCATGATGTCGAGCCGACCGTGCCGGTTCACCGCGTCAGCTACCAGCGCGTCCACCGCCGCCTTGTCGCTCACGTCGGTGGGCACCGCCGACCACGAGGCGCCCAGCGCATCCAGTTCCCCGCCGGTCTCTCCCATCCCGTCGGCGTCGACGTCGCCCAGCACCACTGAAGCCCCGGCCTTGGCCAGCGTCACCGCCGTCCCCCGGCCGATGCCGGAGGCTGCTCCGGTGACCACCGCCACCCGGTCGGAAATATCAAACGCCCCAATGATGTCGTCATGCATGGCCCCATAATGGTCCGCGCCGAATAGGGATCAGGAACCGTGATCGGGGTCTATTGGCTCGGCTCCCAGAAGACCATGGCGTGGGTGTCGTCGTAGGTGCGGGCGTAGGCGGCCACGGACATGCCGATCTCGACGGCTTCGGGGTCGATGCCGGTGAGGCCGCCGAACATTCGCACTCCTTCGGGGAGGTCGACCATGGCCAGCACATAGGGCAGTTCGGCGAATGCGGGAACACCGTACTGTCGCACGACGGTGTAGGTGTAGACGGTGCCGGTGCCGGCGGCCTCCATCCACTCGGGCTCGGCGGCGCAGGCGGTGCAGAGTGCCCGGGGGTAGTGCTGGCGGTGGCCGCACACAGGGCACTGCTGGATGAGCAAGCGACCCTCAGCGGCAGCGGCGAAGAACTCGCCGTACTCCCCTTCGCCGGCGGGCACCGGGCCCCGCCACTCGAGATCGCGGACAACCCTCATGAGGGGCCGTCCTTTCCCAAGATGACGGTGCCGATGGCCGACAGCCAGCCGCCGGAGCCGCAGGCCAGGGCCACCTCCGCGTCGGGCACCTGGGCTTCGCCGGCGTCGCCCCGAAGCTGGCGAACGGCCTCGATCAGCAAGAAGATGCCCCTCATGCCGGGGTGGTTGGACGACAAGCCTCCGCCGTCGGTGTTGGCAGGCATCGAACCGCCGCGGCGCAGGTGGCCTTCTTGCACGTAGGCGCCGCCCTCTCCCTTGCCACAGAAGCCGAGGCCCTCCAGCATCAACAGCACGGTGATGGTGAAGCTGTCGTAGAGCTGGGCGGTGTCGATGTCGGCGGGGGTCACCCCGGCTTGTCCCATCGCCTCCGGCCCGCAGACGGCGGCGCCCATCTGGGTGAAGTCGGGCATTTGGTGGATGTTCCAGTGGGTCTGGGTGCCCGCTGCGCCGAGCACGTAGATGGGGGGCTGGCGCAGATCGCGGGCGATCTCCTCGGTGGTCATCACCAGCGCCCCGCCCCCGTCGGTGATCACGCAGCAGTCCAGCTTGTGCAGCGGATCGGCGATCATGCGGCTGTTCACCACATCGTGGGCGGTGATGGGGTCGCGGTAGCGGGCATCGGGGTTGAGGCCGGCGAACTCCCGGACCCCGACCGCGATCTCGGCCAGCTGCTCGGAGGTGGTACCGAACTCGTGCATGTGGCGGCGGGCAGCCAGGGCATAGGCCCCCACCAGGGGCAATCCGTAGGGAGTGGCCATCTGCATGGCCCCGGTCACCGGCTGGGCGTCGCGCTGAAAGCCGCCGGTGCCCAGCACCCGGCCCATGCGGGTGAGCTGATCGGAGCCGTAGGTCACCAACACGGTGTCGCACAACCCCTCTCGGATGGCCGCCGCAGCGTGCTGCACGTGGAACTCGAACGACGATCCCCCCACCATGGTCCCATCGATGTAGCGGTGGTTCACCCCCAGGTACTCGGCCATGGACACGGCGTCATCCCCCGCCGCGGGACCGCCGCCGCTGGTGCTGACGTAGCCGTCGATGGCGGATTTGGCGATTCCGCAGTCGGCAATGGCCCGGCGAGCGGCCAGGGCGTGGTGCTGTACTGAGTTCAGGTGTGGGGCTACTGGGTAGTCGCTTAGGCCGATGCCGCAGATGACGGGGTGACGGGAGGACATCAGGTCAGGGCCTCGAGAATGGAGTTGTGTTCGCCGAGGTGGGGGGCGCGGTGGCGGACTTGGTAGGGGGACTTGGGGGCGATGTAGGGGGCGCCGACGTAGGTGAAGCTGCGGCCCAGGTCTTCGTGCTCGACCTCGACGGGGAAGCCTCGCTCTTGGAAGTGGGGGTCGGCCAGCACCTCTTCGGGTGAGTAGATGATGCCGACGGCTAGGCCCCGCTCTTGGGCCCCGATGAAGAACTCATGGGCGGTGATGTTCTGGGCGATGAAACGGACTGCCTCCCGAGCGGCGCCGAACATGGCGGTCACCTCGGGATCCTGGCCGATCTGCGACAGGTGCAGGTCTTCTTCGAGCTGGGTGCCCATCTCCAAAAAGAAGAACTCTTCGAATTGGTCTTTCAACCCCAGGCTCTCCATCCACTCCACCACCACGGCGAAGTCCCGGGCCGAGCGGGGCGGAAAGCCGGTGTTCACGTCGATGCCGTCTGCCGACAGCGCCCGGGTAAAGGTGGTGGGCTCGACGGCGGCGTGGCGCCCGGTTTGGCGCTGCACTTCGTCGCCGGCCACTAGCCACTGCACCGAGGCGAACTCGGTGGTCACATTGGCGGCGGCGTGCAGGCTCACATCCACGAACTGGCCTTGGCCGGTGCGGTCTCGGGCCAACAGCGCGGTCTGGGCGGAGAGCACGGCGAATATGGAGCCGGTTTGGTATCCCTGGTTGCCGCCGCCCCGCTGTGGGGGAATGGCGTGGTCGTCGTAGCCGCAACTCCACACCGGCCCGCCGGCGGCGAGCACGGTCAGGTCGATGCTCTCCTCTTGAGCCCGAGGCCCGCTGCGGCCAAAGGGGGTGAGCGACACCCAGATCAACTCGGGATGATCGGCCCGCAGGGTGTCGTGGTCGATACCCAGGTCGGCCAATCGTCCCGGTCGTTCCGATTCCAGCACTACGTCGGCCGTGCCAACCAGCGACCGGAACTGCTCGCGGCCATCGTCATCCCCAAGATCCAGGGTCACGCCCACCTTGGAGGCGTTGTAGTGCCACCACCACAGGCTGCGCTCGGGGCCGGGCTCGTCGTCCAAGAACGGCTCGAATCCTCTTGAGTGATGGCCTTCGGGGGGCTCCGCCACGATGACCTCAGCCCCCATGCCGGCCAACATCAGCCCGGCATAGGCCGAGGCCTCTCCGGCCAGCTCCACCACTCGAATCCCGGCCAGCGCGCCGGGAAGGTTGTGGTCCGCCATCAGATCACCCCCTCCGCGGCCAGATCGGTCAGCTCGGCGTCCGAATAGCCGAGCAGACCCCCGATGATCTGACGGTTGTGCTGGCCCAGCAGGGGGCCGCCGCGCTCCAGCACCCAGTCGGTGTCGGAGAAGTGGGCGGGGATGCCGTCGACCCGCACCCGGCCCATCTCGCCGTGGGTGACGGTGGGCCACAAGCCCCAGGCCTCGGTGTTGGCGTCGTTGTCCACCCGGTCGACCGGCTTGGCCACCCCCGCCGCGGGCACCCCGATGGCTTGCAACTCGGCGGCGGCGTCGAATCGATCCCGCTTCGAGGTCCAGGCCCGCACCGCGTCGTCCAGATCATCCTCATGGGCGAGCCTTCCGGCGAGGTCGGCGAACCGGCGGTCGTCGATGCCCATCAGCTCGGCGATGGCCTGCCAGTCGCGTTCGTCTCGGGCGGCCAGGGCCAGCCAGGCGTCGTGCCCGTCGGCCTCATAGATGCCGTGGGGGGCCATGGCCGGGAACTGGCTCCGGTTGGAGTAGGGCATGCCGTCGCGGCGCAGGGGCCGCCCGTTCACGGTGTAGTCCAGCACCGCCGGGCCGAGCATGGTGGCCCCGGCGTCGGTACACGACATGTCGATCCACTGGCCCTCGCCGGTGCGGCTGCGGTGGATCAGCCCGGCCATGATGGCCATGGCCATGAAGTTCCCGCCGTGGTGGTCCATATAGGAGTAGCCCCAACCGGCCGAGGGCATGTCGGGCAGCCCTGAGGTGAACGTGAGGCCGCAGCAGGCCTGCACGATCGGTCCCCACGTCTTGTACTTGCGGTAGGGGCCGGCGTGGCCGAACCCGCAGTTGGACACATACAAGATGTCGGGCTTGATCTCCCGAAGTCGCTCGTAGCCGAAGCCGAGGCGCTCCAGCACCCCGGCGGCAAAGTTCTCGGTGACCGCATCACACTCGGCGATCAGCTCGGCCAGCAGCTCCTTGCCCTTGTCGGTGCGGAGGTTCAGGGTGATGCCCAGCTTCTCCACATTGTGGTTGTTGAAGCAGCCGCCGAACTCATGGCCGCGGCGCTCGTCCACGAACGGGGACGTTCCCCGGAGCACGTCCCACTTGCCGAGGCGCGCCGGGTCTTCAACCCGGATGATCTCGGCGCCGAAGGCGGCCATCCACCGGGTGGCCCCCGCTCCGGCCAACTGCCCGGTGAAATCGCAGATGCGAATGTGGGACAAAGCCTCAGATTTCACGGCCCGACCTTACGCGGCCCCGCTCGCCAATCCATAGGCTTCAGGCCGTGCGAGTGCTACACCACATGCAAGACGGGCGTCTCGACCCGATCATCGCCCAGTTCCAAGACGTTGAGTTCGTGTACGTGCCCCGCCTGGGCGACATTCCCGAGGATGCATTCGGCGAGGCGCTGCTGACCATCCCCCGGGACTACCCCAACCTGGCCGAGCTGCTGGATCGGGGCGTGGATTGGGTTCACGTGACCAGCACCGGGATCGACGGGTTTCCGCTGGAGCTGTTGGCCGGCCGGGTGATGACCTGCTCTCGGGGAGCCTCGGCCATCGGTATCTCCGAATGGTGCCTGGCCATGATGCTGGCCTTCGAAAAAGACCTGCCCGCCGTGTGGCTGGACGCCCCGCCCGAGCGGTGGTTCACCGCTGAGTTGGGCGCGCTCTACGGGAAGACACTGGGTTTGATCGGACTGGGCGGCATCGGCACCGCGGTAGCTCGCCGGGCCCTGGCTTTCGACATGTCGGTGCTGGCTGTGCGCCGCACCGCGGCACCCTCGCCGTTGGGCGGGGTGGAAATCGCCACTTCCCTAGATGAGCTGCTTGCCCGCTCCGACCACATCGTCGTGGCAGCACCCGCCACTGCCGCCACCCGCCATCTGCTGGATGCCGACGCCTTGGCCACCGCCAAGCCAGGAGCCCACATCATCAACATCGCCCGAGGCGACCTCATCGACCAAGACGCCCTGCGGGCCGCCCTCGACGCCGGTCATATCGCCCGAGCCTCCCTCGACACCGTGGAGCCCGAACCCCTGCCCGAGGGCCACTGGCTCTACGACCACCCCAAGGTGCGCCTAAGCGCCCACGTGTCCTGGTGTATGCCCGAATCCTGGGACCTGCTCATGGCCCCCTTCGCCGACAACCTCCGCCGCCGCCTCAACGGCCAGCCCCTCCAAGGCATAGTCAACCCCACCGAGGGCTACTGACGCGAAATGATCGCAATAGCGGCCCCTGCGGTCTACACCGCGCTAGGAATAGCGAACCTCTCAACCTCGATCTTCTCGACTTGCTCTCGCACCTGCCAGAGGTCATAGGCCTGCTGCATGCCCAGCCATGTTTCCGGGGTGGAGCCGAACGCTTGGGACAATCGAAACGACATCTCAATCGAAATCCCAGCCTTCTGGTTGACAAGATCGGAGAACGCCTGGCGGGTAACACCCAAGCCCTCGGCAGCCCGGGTGATCGACAGTCCCAAGGGTTCCAGGCATTCCAACCTGATGATCTCTCCTGGATGTGGAGGGTTGTTCATGGGCATCTCTTCACTCTCCTAGTGATAGTCGGTGTAGTTCACGTCAGTTGCATGTCCGTCATCAAACCTGAAGACCACACGCCAGTTCGCCGAAACCGTCACGGCGTAGTGGCCTTTGAGTTGACCTGACAGTGCATGCAGTCGGAAGCCGGGAAGATCCATGTCCGCCGGTTTTCGACTTTGGTCGAGGACGGCAAGAATGCGGCGCAGCTTTTCAACATGCTCAGGCGTGACCCGCCGATCCCCTCTCCCTTCATAGAGTTCCCTCAAGCCGCGATGTTTGAAGGATTGGATCACGGGCTAAGCCTACAGTGTCGCCTGTCACTTGTCAGGCGACATGGAGACAAGGAAGTTTAGGCGTCGGTTGTCAGGATTGCGGCCAGCAGGTCGCGGCGGCGGACCTGGCCGGTGGCGGGGGTTCGGGGGACGGCGTCGATGGCCTCGATGCGGCGGGGGTGCTTGTAGCGGGCCAGGCGGCTGTGCAGGTGGGCTTGGATGGCGTCGGGGGTGGGCAGGACGGCACCTGGTGTGAGCACGAACACGGCGCACACCACCTCGCCCCAGCGGTCGTCGGGTATGCCGATGACCGCTACTTCGGCGGTGCCGGGGAAATCGGCCAGGTGGCCCTCGACCTCGGCGGGTGACACCGTTTCGCCGCCGGTGCGGATCACGTCTTTGACCCGACCGACGATGGAGTAGAAGCCGTCGTCGTCTGCTTCGGCTAGATCGCCGGTGCGGAACCAGCCGTCGGCGGTGAACGCCTCGGCGGTGGCCTCGGGGTTGTCGAAGTAGCCGTCAAACATGAACGGGGAACGGGTCTGGAGCTCTCCCTGGTCGAGGCGCACCTCTGCGCCAGTGTGGGCTTGGCCACAGCTTCCGGGCCGGGATTCCATGTCGGCGTCATCCAGCATGGTGACCGACCCGGCTTCGGTGGACCCGTAGAACACCCGTCGGTGTGCGTTGGGGAACGCGGCCTTCAAGTCGGCCAATAGTTCCGGCGGGGTGGCCGAAGTGCCTGAGGTGGCGAACCGCAGCGAGGCCAGGTCTTCGTGGCGCTCAGCTTCTAGCACCCGACGCCACACCGCGGGGATGCAGTTCATGTAGGTGGCCTGATGGGTGTGAACGGCATCGATCAGCACGTCGGCGTCAGCCCGGTCGGTGAACACCACCAGCCCCCGGGCCTGCCAAGCCTGAAGGGCAATTGTCCACGCCCCCATGTGGAACATCGGGAACATGCACACAGTGGCGCCGCGGGGCTCCAGCAGCGCCGGCGTGCGGGTGCGCAGCCAGTTGCAGCGATGCGGCAGCACCACGCCTTTGGACTTTCCGGTGCTGCCGCTGGTGAAGAACACCACGTGGGGGTCGGTTTCTGCCACGCCCGACGGCGGCGGCGCAGTATCGGATGCCGACTGGGTTTCCGCCACCAGATCGAGCCCCGGCCCGATCCCGCCCAGCCGCACCAGAGGAACCCCTACCGCCTCGGCTACCGCTTGTCCGGCCTCCGCATGACCAGGATCGACTACCAACAGCCGGGGCCGGGCCAAGCCCACCATCTCGGCGGCCTCATCGGGTGACAGCCGGGCGTTGGCCGGGGCAAACACCACCCCCGTCCGGGCCAGCGCCACAAATAGCGATACGGATTCCAGATTGTTGTCGCTCCAGGTAACCACTCGGTCGCCCCGACCCACCCCGAGTCTGGCCAGCACATGGCCCATCTGATTGGCCTGTCGGCTCAACTCGCCATAGGTCAATGTCCGCCCACCCAACACCGCTGCGGGACGGAGCGGCACCGTCGTCGCCGCATTGTCGAACACCGACCCGATCACCAAATCCATCGCCGGGCACACTACCGGGGCAGGGGCCAGTGTTTCCGCGGCGGCAAAATCCACCGCCTCCGGCATGACGTGACACGATAGGGCCATGAGCTTGACGTCTGATCCGCTCGCGCCCTCCGAAGAGGACACGGCGTTCGACCCGTTCGCCCACCCCGAAGAGGTGCCGATCGACACGCTGGCCGAGCTGCGGGCGGAGTGCCCGGTGGCCCGCACCCCCACCGGGTGGTATCTCACCAAGTTCGATCACGTGCTGGCTGCCACTAAAGACGTTGAGACCTTCGTGTCCAGCTTCCGCGACCCCGGCGTGGAGGTCCCCGAGGAAGAGAAGCTGATCAGTGAGATCGCCGAGCCACGGCACGGGAAGGTGCGGCGGATCATCAACGCCACCGTGGCCCATCACAAGTCGATGCGGGCCGAGCCGATGGTGCGGGAGCTCTGCCATCGGTATCTCGACCCCGTCTTGGAACGGGGCCGCGGTGAGCTAGTGGCCGAGTTCATCACCCCGGTGCCCATCAACGTGATCTCCCACCTCATTGGAGTGCCCGCCGAAGACTGGGAGCAGTTCCACATCTGGACCGACGAGGTGGTGACCGGCACCTACTCCCGCACCAACCGCAACGAGCGGGGAGAGGGCCTGGCCGGGGCCCACCCCGAGTTCTGCGCCTACATCGATGGGCTGATCGCCGAGCGTCGGGCCAGCGACGAGGCCCCCGACGACCTGGTCACCCGATTGATCACCACCGAGGTCGAGGGCCACCGGCTGACCGATGTGGAGATCCGAACCCAGCTGGCCTTCCTCATCATGTCGGGCAACGAGACCACCCGGCATCTGATTGGCAACCTGCTGTGGCGGGTCATTGACGACCCCGAGCTTTTCGCCACCCTCAAGGCCGACCGGAGTCTGTGTGAGCGGGCGGTGGAGGAGTCGCTGCGGATCGACTCCCCCGCTCACATGCTCATTCGGGACTGCACCGCCGACACCGATGTGTTTGGGGTACGGATGAACCAGGGCGACAAGATTGTTTTCGGCGTGTCGTCGGCCAACCGGGACGAGGACTACTTCGACCACCCCGACGAGTTCCGGCTCAACCGGGAGCGCCCCAAAGACCATGTGGCCTTCGGCGGCGGCCCTCACATCTGCCCCGGCGCCAGCCTGGCCCGCCTCGAAGGCCGGGTGGCGCTGGAGGTGTTCTTGGACCGGGTGGCAGCCGCCGAGCTGGCCCCCGGCTGCGTCCGCAAGAAGACTGAGGTGTTCTGGGCCAACGGACCCGAGCGCCTCGACGCGTTCTTGACTCCCGAACCCGTTGGCTGACCAACTGCCTGAGGGCGAGAAGTACACCCACGGCTACCACCAGGTCATCGTCGGGTCGTACACCCGACGCACCGCGGAAGAGTGCGCCGCCTTTCTCTTGCCCCGGTTGCGGACGGATGCCGTGGTGCTCGACATCGGATGCGGCCCCGGCACCATCACCGCTGGCTTGGCCCATCGGGCTGGCCAAGTGGTGGGGCTGGATAAGTCGGCTGACATGGTGGAGGCGGCCTCCCAACACGCGGCCGATTGCGGGCTGACCAACGCATCCTTTGAGGTCGGCTCGGTGTACGAGCTGCCGTGGGACGACGCCAGCTTCGACGTGGTATACGCCCATCAGGTGCTCCAGCACCTGTCTGATCCGGTGGGTGCGCTGCGGGAGGCCCGACGAGTGCTGCGGCCCGGCGGGCTGGTGGCCGTGCGCGACTCCGACTACGGCACGATGGTCCACGCCCCCGTGTTCCCGGCCATCGAGCGCTGGCGCGACCTCTACCACCAAGTGGCCACGGCCAACGGCGGCGAGGCCGACGCCGGACGATACCTGCTGTCGTGGGTGCTAGAGGCCGGCTTAACCGACCCCGAAGCCACCGCCAGCACCACCGCCCAAACCGACCCCGAAGGGCGGACCGCATGGGGGCAGATGTGGGCCGTACGTGTCGTCGACAGCGACTTCGCCATCCACGCCGTGAACAACGGATTCGCCACCCGCGATGAACTCCAAGAAATCTCCAACGCCTTCCGCCAATGGGCTACTCAACCCGATGGCTTCTGGGCTTGGATTAACGGCGAGGTCATCGGGGTCTGCCCGCCCGACTGACGAGTCATTGGGAAGTCCTCGAACTGGAAAACTCGAACAGAAGTAGTCATTTAAATATGACTATAGTGGGGGCATGGAAACGACTAGGCAAGCGGCGTTGACGGAGCGGATCGTGCCTGCGGGGGAGTTCAAGACGAACTGCCTGCGTCTGATGGACGAAGTGCAGGAGACCGGTGCGGAGATCGTCGTCACGAAACACCGTCGACCGGTGGTGCGGGTCAGCCCCTTCCGACAGGACAAGCCGAAGCTGGTGGGGTCGTGCAAGGGCCAACTTCGCATTCTGGCCGACATCGATGCCGAACCGGCTGTCCCCTTGGAGGACTGGGATGTCATCGCCCGCCCCGAGCGAGTCCTCAACCCTGAGGGCAGAGCGTGACCGTCCTGTTGGACACCAACGTCTTGTTGAGGTTGGTAGACGACAGTCCAGAAATCAGCGAGTCGTTCAAGGCGGAAGTGGAGTCGGCACTGAGCGACGGTGGCGTCGCCGTTTCAACTGCCACCTTCTTGGAGACCACAGGCCTCCACCACCATGAGCGCATTGACTTGGGCTGCCATCCCGCTGTTTGGCGCCGACAGCGCTTGCAGTCGGGCCTGCGGGAGGTTCCCATCGACGGCGAGGTCGCCGTGGAGTCGGTGCTATTGATGAACTCAGGCTTCCACCGAGACCCTGCCGATCAGCTGATCGTCGCCACCGCAATGCTTGGCGGCATGAGCCTGGCAACCATGGACTCAAAGATCATCGCCTGGGCCAACCAAACCCACCTCGTTCCTCTGGCGGACCCCCGTGCCTAGCGGTGGGCGGATTAGCCCTTGATGGTGAGGAGTTCTAGGAGGTTGCCGTCGGGGTCGCGGAAGTAGACGGACTGGCCTCGTTCGCCGTTGCTGGCAGGGCGGGGGGCGGGGCCTTCGATGACCTCGATGCCGCAGTCGGCAAGGTGGGCCTGGGCGGCGGCGACGGTGTCGCCCCAGCGGAAGCACAGGTCTACCGAGCCGGGGGTGGGCAGGCGGGCGTGGGGGGAGGCGGGGGAGGCGGCAGGATGCACGTTGATGCGGTTGGCCCCGACCTGCATCATCACGATGGGCATCTTGCCGGCCCGGAACTCCTCCAGATACATGGGCTCGGCCCCCAGCACCTTGCCGTAGAAGGCCACGGTAGCCTCCACATCGGCCACGGTGATGGCCAAATGGTCGAATCCCTCAACGCTCATGGTGCCTACCCTCGCATGGGGATGCCCGCGGTGGAGCCCCCGTCGATGATGTACTCGTGGCCAGTTTGGTATGACGCCGCGTCCGACACTAGGTAGCAGGCCAGGTCGGCCACCTCGGCGGCCACCCCGGCCCGGCGCAGCGGCACATGGCCGAACAGCTCGGGGCGGCCGTGGCGGTCGGCGGCCAGCATGGCGGTCTCGATCGGGCCGGGATGGATGGAGTTCACCCTGATTCCCTTGGGGCCCAGTTCGATGGCCGCCACCTTGGTCAATCCTCGCACCGCCCACTTGGTGCCCCCGTAGGCCGCGTGGTGGGCGATTCCCTCCATCCCGGCAATGGAAGAGATGTTGACGATCCCCCCGCCGCCGGCCTCGGCCATGGGATCGGCCACTTTCTGGATGCCCAGGAACGTGCCCAGGTAGTTCACCTCCCAGATGCGGCGCAGGCTCTCGGGGGTCTCGTCGGCAATGGGGGCGGTCCAATGGATGGCGGCGTTGTTCACCAGCGCCCGCAGCGGTCCCTGCTCCACGGCGGTGGCCACCACCCGGGTCCAGTCGTCAGCAGAGGTCACATCGTGGTGGAGATAGACAGCTTTGTCGCCCAGTTCGGAGACCACCGCCTCCCCCTGCCCGTCGAGCACATCGCCCATCACCACGAACGCGCCCTCCTCGACGAACTTGCGGGCTTCGGCCTCGCCCTGTCCCCGAGCCGCCCCAGTCACAATTGCCACCCGCCCATCAAGACATCCCATGGCGAAGTTCTAGCCCACAGACGACCACTAGGGTGCAGCCATGCCATACCCGCAATCAGTCCTGGACATCGCCGCCCGCATCAACAATTGGGGGCGCTGGGGTGAAGACGACCAGATCGGCACGCTCAACTTCCTCACCGACGAGGTGGTGAAAGAGGCCGCCCAGTGCATCCGAACCGGCAAGCGCATCTCGCTGGCCTATCCCCTGCACAAAGACGGCCTCCAAACCGGCGTCATACCCGGTCGGGTCAACCCGCTGAAGACGATGGTGTCGCTCAATTCCTCCATGCTGGGAGACCCCGACATGTTCCACACCAGCGACGACGTGGTCACCATGGGCTTGCAGTGCGCCACCCACTGGGACGGGCTGTGCCACGCCATGTACCGGGGCAAGCTCTACAACGGCCACGACGCCTCCACCATCACCGAGTGGGGGGCGTCGGTGTGCGGCATCGAGCAGGTCAAGAGCCTCACCGGGCGGGGCGTGCTGCTGGACATCGCCAAGCTCCACGGGGTGGACGTGCTCGAGCCAGGCCATGCCATCGGCTACGACGACCTCACCAACGCGGCCGAGGCCCAAGAGGTGGAGATCCGCACCGGCGACATCATTTTGGTGCGCACCGGCCTGTTCGCCTACGCCAAGGCCGGCGACCTGGACAATTATTACGGCGAGCCCATCCCCGAGATGGGCGTCGTGCGCTCCGCGGGCATCGGGGTGACCGCCTGCGAGTGGTTCTACGACCACAACATCGCGGCGGTGGCCACCGACAACATCGTGTTCGAGGTGCTCCCCTTCGACCCCGCCTTCGAAGGGGCGATCATCGCCATCCACTGCCTCAATCTGGTGGACATGGGCCTCACCCAGGGCCAGAACTGGGATTTGGAGGAGCTGGCCGCCGACTGCGCCGCCGACGGCCAGTACGACTTCTTCCTGGAAGCCTCGCCTCAACCGTTTGTGGGCGGCCTGGGATCGCCGGTCAACCCGGTGGCCATCAAGTAGCCGCGTCCGCTACGTCGCGGCTGGAGACGCCTCTTCAGACGCGGCCGACTCAGCGCGTTCCTCCTCGGATCGGATCTCTTGGCGCAGGGGGATCTGGCGGATCAACAGGGCGGCCAGGATGCCCACGGCGATGACCGGGGCGCCCACGATGAAGCAGCGCTGCACGCCCACCGTGAAGGACTCCAGCACCGCGTCAACGATTGATGGGTCTTGGATGGCCCGAATCTGCTGAGGGCTTCCCAGCAGCTTCTCGGGATCGGGCAGGGCGGCGAGCTGAGCAGGCGTCACCATGGACTCCAAGGAGGAGTTGAGCCCGGCGGCGTAGATGGCGCCCATGACCGCCGCGCCGATGGTGCCCCCCAAGGACCGCACGAAGTTGGTGGCCGCGCTGACCATGCCGATGTCGCGATGGGGACTGGCATTCTGCACCACCAGCACCAGCACCGGCATGGTCATCCCCAACCCCAGGCCGATGACGAAGACCATGAGCCCCACCTGCACCTGGGTGGTGCCCTGGCCCAAGAACGAAGCCAACAACACCATTCCGACCGTCATCAGCGTGGTGCCCAGCACTAGGAACTGCTTGTACTGCCCTAACCGGGTGAGCATTTTCCCCGACACCACCGACGTGAGAGTGATGCCGATGAACATGGGCATCATGTTCAGCCCCGAGCCGGTGGCGCTCACCCCCGACACCACCTGCAAGAACACCGGGATGAACAGCGTGGCCCCGAACATCACCAGCCCGATGAGCAACATCACCACCATGGACCACCGCACGATGTCGTTGGAGTACAGCCGGGGCGGAAGGATCGGATCTTCGGCTCGGGTCTCCCACCAGAAGAAGGCAGCCATCATCACGGCCGACGCCAGCAGGATGAGGACCATTCCAGTTGATGCCCAGCCCAGCTGGTTGCCCCCGAGGCTGAGAGCGATCAACAGCGGGCCGAATCCGGCGATGAGCAGCCCGGCGCCCAACCAGTCGATTGGGCGGGCCACCACGTCGAGGCGAACGTTGAACAGCACCGCGATGGCCGCCATCGAGATCAGGCCCACCGGGATGTTGATGTAGAACACCCAGCGCCAGCTCAGGTGATCGACGAAGAACCCGCCGATGAGCGGCCCGGCCACGCTGGCCGAGCCGAACGTGGCCGCAATGTAGCCCTGGTAGCGGCCCCGCTCGTTGGGGGCCACCACGTCGCCCACGATGGCCATGGGCAGGGCCAAGAGGCCCCCGCCGGCCAGCCCCTGCAACGCCCGGAACAGCACCAGCTGCAACATGGTCTGCGACAGGCCGGCCAGCGCCGAGGTGATGATGAAGAAGCCGATGGTGATCTGGAACACCAGCTTGCGGCCGTAGATGTCGCTGAGCTTGCCGATGAGCGGGGTGGAGATGGTGCCGGTGAGCAGGTAGGAGGTAAGCACCCACGCCACCTGGTCCTGACCTCCCAGCTCTCCGGCGATGGTGGGCACCGCGGTGGCCAGCACTGAGTTGTCGAGCGCGGCCAGGAACATGCCCGTCATCAGGGCGATCATGATGATGTGGACTTGGCGGGGGGCGAGGTCCTCCGGCTCCACCAACTCGGGGTTGAACAGGCGGGTCCTCATCTCAACCAGCCCCAGAGATCAACCCGCCCGCCCTCAGATGGCTCGGGTCTTGCCCTCCCAGTAGGGGTCGCGCAACCGGCGCTTGTAGAGCTTGCCGTTGGGGTCGCGGGGCATCTCGTCGGTGAAGTCGATGGAGCGGGGCCACTTCTGCTTGGCGATCTGGTCCCGGAGGAACCCCATGATGGCGGCCCGGGTGTCGTCGTCGGCAGCCACCCCTGCGGCGGGCTCGATCACCGCCTTGATCTCCTCGCCGGTGTCCTCGTTGGGAATCCCGAACACCGCGGCATCGCCCACCAGCGGGCTCTGGAGCAGGGCACCCTCGATCTCGGCGGGGTAGATGTTCATACCGCCCACGATGATCATGTCGTTGGAGCGGTCGTTGAGGAACAGGTAGCCGTCCTCGTTGAAGTAGCCCACGTCGCCCACGGTGAAGAACTCGGCGCCCAAGCGGGCCTTGTCGGTCTTCTCCTTGTCCTTGTAGTACTCGAAGGTGGCTCCGTCGGGCATCTTCATGTAGATGGTGCCGCTGGCGCCCGGCGGCAGGCGGTTGCCGTCGTCGTCCACCACGATGACCTCCGAGCCCGGCCAGGGGCGGCCCACGGTGCCGGGATACTGGCGCCACTCGTCGGGAGGGATGTAGGTGCCGCCGCCCTCGGTGGCCGCGTAGTACTCCCAGATGCAGTCGCCCCACCAGTCGAGCATCTTCTGCTTGGTCTCCACCGGGCAGGGGGCCGCCGCGTGGATCATGCGCCGCAGCGACGACACGTCGTAGCGCTGCTTCACCTCGTCGGGGAGCTGGAGCAGGCGGTGGAACATGGTGGGCACCATGTGGCTCTGGGTAACCTGGTACCGGTCGATGCGCTCCAGCGCCCCCTCGGCGGTCCAGCGGCCCATGAGCACCGCGGGGTGCCCCATGTGCAGCGAGGTGGTGGCCCAGATGTTCACCGCAGTGTGGTACAGCGGGGCCTGGGTGATGTGGACGTTCCCGGCGTGGGGCATGATGCCCAGCAGCATGAACAGCCCGCCGGAGCCGGCCGCGGCCTCGTCGGGGTGGACGCCGGGCAATGCCCGCCGCACGCCCTTGGGCCGACCGGTGGTTCCCGAGGTGTAGAACATGAACGACCCGGTGGTGAGATCGTCGGGCCGGGTGGCAAGCTGGGGGTCGATCAGCTCCGACAGCGGGCGGAAGCCGTCGATGCTTCCCACCGAGAACCGGTTTGCGGCGGGCACATCGCTGTCTTCCAAAACCCTGGTGGCTTGTTCGGCGAAATCCTCGTGAACGATGAACGCCTTGGTCTCGCTGTCGTTGACGATGTAGGCGATCTCTGGGCCGGCCAGATGCCAGTTCACGGTGGTGAGGTAGAAGCCCCCCTGGTAGGCGGCCAGCGACACGGCCACCTGCTCGATCCCGTTGGGCAACACAGTGGTCACCTGGTCGCCCACGCCCAGGCCGGCGGCCCGTAACCCGTGGACGATGCGGTTGGTCAGCTCGGCCAGCTCCCCGTAGGTGATCTCGTTGTAGTCAGGGTCCACCACTGCGAGGCGCTTGGGATCGGTCTCGGCGATCTTCCAGAACCCCAATGCGTCGGTCTCAGCCATGCTTCCTCCTGTGGCGTGCGTGCGTGGTGGATGGTACGCGCAGGCCAACCGAGGGCCGTAACCGTGCCTAGAGCCCGGTGAAGTCCGGCGGACGCTTCTCCATGAAGGCGGCGATGGCTTCGGCGTTGGCCGGGGCGCCCATCATGCGACTGAAGGCTGCATTCTCCCGTTCGCGGGCCGCAGCCACCCCGTCGTGCCAGCCGTGGGTGATGAGCGCCTTCGACTCCATCAGCGACGACACCGGCAGTGCGGCCAGCTTCTGGGCGTGGGCCATCGTGGTGTCCAGCAACTCCTCGGGCGGGCACACCTTCCACACCAGGCCCATCTCCTGAGCCTCCTCGGCGCTGAACCACTCGGCGCTGAGCAGGGTCCACATGGCCTGTTGGCGTCCCAGCAGCAGCGGGAAGGTGTAGCTGCTGGCCGCTTCGGGGACGACGCCCAGGCTGGAGAACGGGCACCGGAGCCGGGCTTCCGACGACATGAAGGCCAGGTCGGCGAACCCCAGCATGGTGGCCCCCACCCCGATGGCCAGTCCGTTCACCGCCACGATGAACGGCTTGGGGAAGGAGTCCATCTGGTCGATCATCCCGGCGAACCCATGGACACCGGGCTCGACGCCGCCCCCACCAGGATTGCGGGCCCCCATCTCCACCAAGTCGGTACCGGCACAGAACGCCCGCCCGGCCCCGGTCAGCACCACGACGGCGACATCAGGATCAGCGGCGGCGTCGACCAGTGCTTGAGCGGTGGCGTCGTAGAGGGCCTCGCTGAACGCGTTCAGGGCGTCAGGGCGATTGAGGGTGAGCAGCCGCACCCGGCCGTGGTCGTCAATTCGAAGCAAGAGCGGAAATTATAGGCACTGGGATCAGCCAATTTGTGGATTTCTCTGTGAACCAGTTGTGGACAGCGCAGTTCGTCCCTATAGTGCCTGTTCCGGCATGACTTTGGGCATTGTAGTAGGGGCCTACGTCGTCGTGCATTTGCTCGGCGCCTACTTGCTGCGCGCGTCCGGGGTGTCCACCGATCTGTTCGGTCGATTCCGCAACGTCCCCGACCTACCTGAGCCCCGGCAGCTGTCCGAGTACACCGCCTTCGTGGAGACCCACTCCTTCTGGGACACCGAAGACGATGACGCCCTCGACGACATCGACGAGTTCGAGATCCAATCGGTCTTCTGGAACGAGAGCCGGCGCAGAACCGCCTAAGCCCGTCCTCCCGCGGAAATTAGTTGGACTTGGCGTGGAGGCCGCCGTCCACGAGGATGACGGCGCCGTTGATGAATGAGGCGGCGGGCAGCACCAGCGACAAGGTGACCTGGGCTACTTCCTCAGGGTCGCCGTAGCGGCGGGCGGGCACCCGGCGGCGGGCGTACTTCTGCTTGGCCTCCTCGGGAATGCCGCCGGTCATGGCGGTGCGGATTGGGCCGGGGCAGATGGCGTTGGCGGTCACCCCGTACTGGCCCAACTCCACGGCCAGCGCCCGGGTGAGGCCCACCACTCCGTGCTTGCTCACCGTGTAGGGAGAGTTGTTGGGGGTGGCCATCACGCCCTCGGTGGAGGCCACGTTGACGATGCGGCCGTCGCCGTTGCGCTTCAGGTCGTCGAGGCAGGCCCGAACCAGGCGCATCTGGGCCGTCACGTTCACCTCCATCGAGGCCACCCATGCGTCCTCGAAGTCGGCCGCATCCAAGGGTGCGCCGGCGGCAATACCAGCGTTGTTGATCAGGATGTCCACCGGGCCCAGTTCAGCCCGCACTTGCTCCACCACCGGCTCCACCACATCGGGATCAGCCAGGTCGCAGGCCATCGCCAGTGCCGTGCCCCCGGCGCCGACGATGGCAGCCACCGTCTCCCCCACCCCGGAGCGGTTGATGTCCAGGGCGGCCACCCTGGCCCCCTCGTCGGCCAGCAGCCACGCCGTGGCCCGACCCATGCCCGAGGCCGCACCGGTGACCACGGCCACCCGCCCGGCCACCGACCGGTCCAGCTTGCTGAGGCGGGCCATCAAGCCCGGTGGGCGCGTTCGTGCTCGATGAGCCAGGCCTTGACCTCGGGACGGCCTCCGTACTCCCCCACCGAACCGTCGCTTCGCACCACCCGGTGACAGGGCACCACCAACGGGATTGGGTTGGTGGACATGGCCGTCCCCACTGCTCGAGCCGCTCTCGACGAGCCGGTCATGCGGGCCAGTTCCCCGTAGGAAACCGTGGTGCCGAAGTCCACGGTCATCAGTGCGTCCAAAACCCGGCGATAGAACCCGTGGCTCAGACACCAGTCCAAGGCCAAGTCGAAGCGGTGGCGGCGGCCTTCGAAGTACTCCCCAAGCTGGCTGATTGGCTCTTCTAGCCAGGCCGGGTTGCCCTGGCCAACCGCGTTGGACACTTCGGCTAGCTCAGCCATCATGTCGGCCTGGGCTTCCATGTAGCCAAAGCCGATCCTCACGAGGCCTTGCGACGTGGCCGCCACGTTCAGCTGTCCTATGGGTGTGTCCAGCGACCCCAATGCCACGCCGAGGTCATCGGCCTCAAGGGATGCAGGATTGGAACGGGTCAAGAGCGCTGTTGGAGACATGGCACTGACCGTAGCCGAATACCAAACTGAGGCGGTGGAGTCTTCCAGCGCCGATATGCCAGGAATCGACGTCGCGCCGGCCACCGCCTGGCTGGCCGCCAACATCGCCGACAGCGAACCCCCGTTCACCTTCGACCTGATTGCTGCGGGAGGATCCAACCTCACCTTCCGGCTGGGCGATTCCGGGGGCCGACAGTGGGCGCTGCGGCGGCCTCCGGTGGGATCGGCGCTGGCCACCGCCCACGACATGGGGCGGGAGTGGCGCATCATGGCCGCCCTGGGCCAGGCCAGCGACGTGCCGGTGCCGGAGATGGTGGCCTTCTGCGACGACCACTCCGTGAACGCCGCCGACTTCTACGTGATGAGCTTCGTGGAGGGGCGCATCTTGCGCGACCAGGACTCCGCGGCTGACATGACCCCCGAGCAGGCGGAGATCGCCACCCAGAGCCTGCTGGAAGTGCAGATCGCCTTCCACACTCTCAACCTCGACGATGTGGGATTGGGCGATCTGGGCCGCCGCGAGGACTACGTGGGCCGCCAGCTCAAGCGCTGGCACCGCCAGGTGGAGGCCGCCGGGGTGCGGGAGGTGCCGTTGCTCATCGAGCTGCACGAGCGGTTGAGCGCGGCCAAGCCACCCGAGGTTGCCCCCCCGGCGCTGGCCCACGGCGACTACCGCTTCGACAACACCGTGCTGAACGATCAGTGGAAGATCGCCGCAGTTTTGGACTGGGAGCTGTGTACCACCGGCAACCCCATCGCCGACTTCGCCTGGTCGCTCCAGTACTGGGCCGACCCCGGCGACGAGATGAGCTTTCTGACCGATCCGCCCACTTTGCAGAACTGCTTCGTCCGCCGAGCCGAAGTGGCCGACCGCTACGCCGCCCAGTCGGGCTTCGACCTGTCCGACCTCCCCTACTACGCCGTGTTCAGTTGGTGGAAGCAGGCCTGCATCGTGGAGGGGGCCTACGCCCGCCGCCTTCAGGGAATGACCGGGGGCATGGGAACCACCGGCGACGTCCACGACATTGCCCGCCGGGTAGACGCCATGCTGGCCCACGCCGCCGACATGGCTCTTGGGGTGCTGTAACCCGCCGAGGTCAGGCCGCAGCCGCAACGAGGGCGGTGAGCAGCACCAGGGTCAACAGCGACATAGGCACGCCCAAGCGCAGATAGTCGGTGAAGCGGTAGCGGCCGGGGCCGTAGACCATGGTGTTGGTCTGGTAGCCGATGGGGGTCAGAAACGAAGCCGAGGCGGCCACCGCTACTCCGAGCGCCAAGGTGCGAGGATCGAGTCCGGACTGGGCAGCTGCCTCCAGCGCCACCGGGAACACCAGGGCCACCGCGGCCACGTTGGTGATCAACTCGGTGAGCAGCATTGTGGCGATCACGATGCCCAGCACTACCCCGGGGGCGCCCAGGAAGTCGAAACCGGTGACGATGCCGTCGGCCAGGTTCTCAGCCAATCCTGCTTCTTCGAGCGCCGCGCCCAAACCGAACGCCGCCCCAATAGTGATGAGCACGCTGAAGTCCACCGCCACTCGAGCTTCTCGGGGGGTGAGCACCCCGCCGACCACCACCGCGCCGGCCGCGATCAAGGCCGCCTCCAACAAGCTCAGCACCCCGACGGCGGGCAGCACCACCAGCGCCACTACCGCGAGCAGCGCCACCGGGGCCCGACGGGTGGCCCGGGGCGGCGATCCGCCCAGCCGCGACACCAGCAGAAAGTCGCTGTGGTTGCGCCACCGCTCGTCGAAGCCGTCGGCGGCCAGCACCAGCAGCGTGTCGCCGATGCGCAGTCGCACCTGGCCAAACTTGGCCTCCACCGGGGCGCCTGAGCGGTGAATGCCCACCACCGCGGCCTGATAGCGGCTGCGGAACCCGGCTTCCGCCAGCGTCCGCCCGCTGAGGGGAGAAGCCGCCCCCACCACCGCCTCGAAGAAGGTGTGATCGTCGGAGTCCACCGCCTCAAGATGGGCATCCTCAGCCGAGACCAGCCCGGACATGGCCTGGAGGTCCACCACGAGGTCCACCCGACCGGCGAAGGTGAGCCGGTCGCCGCCTCGAAGCACGAACGTGGGCGCCACCGGAGCGATCACCGTGCCCTGCCGCTCCACCTCCACCAGGAACACCCCTTGAAGATGGCGCAGCCCCCCGGCCTCCACCGACTGCCCGTCGAAAGCCCCCTGCTCGACCACAGACATCGACACCAGATAGGAACGGCCCCCGCCCGCTGCCTCGGGATCGCGCCGTTCCGGCAGCAGCCAGGGGGCGGCCACAACAATCAGCACCAGGCCGGCGCCAGCCAGCGGCAGGCCGAAACGGGCCAGCTCGAACATTTCCAGTTCGTCGTAGCCCACCGACTGCAACAGGCCGCCCAGCACCAGATTGGTGCTGGTGCCGATGGCGGTGATCGCCCCGCCCAAGATGGTGGCGTACGAAAGCGGGATCAAGAACCGGGAAGCGGCCCGGCCGTGGCGCTCCGTCCAACCCCGCACCGCGGGCACCAGCATGGCCACGATGGGGGTGTTGGCCAGAAAGGCCGACGCTGCGCTGGCCGGCATCAGAAGCCGGATCAGCGACACTCGGGTTCGAGACCCCCGGTCCAGCATTCGGGCCACCATCGGCTGCAAGGCATTGGTCTTGGTCACCGCGCCAGCCACCACATACAGCGCCCCGATGGTGATGGGAGCGGGGTTGGCGAACCCGCGGAATGCCTGGTCGGCGTCGATCACCCGGAGCAAGAACAGCCCGCCGGTGGCGCCCAGCACCCCGGCGGCCGGCGAGAGCCGGTTGCTGATGAGCCCGGCGCCCATAACCGCCAACACCGCGACAGTGAGCACCGCGTCGCCATCCATTCCAGGAAATGCTACGGCCTCAGCTCGCCAACTGGGCTTTGGCGTTTGACCGGGCGGCGGTAGCACTGTCCGATGTTCCGATGACTCAGCCGGGCGAAAATCGCGATATGAAATACCTCCGTGGCTTCAAACTTGATCCAACCCCACGGCGGCGAGTTGGTCGACCTCATGGTTGACCACGCCACCGCCGAAGAACTCACAGCGGAATCGCGCGATCTGCCGTCGTTTACCCTTCAGCCCCGCCACCTGTGCGATCTGGAACTGCTGCTCAACGGCGGTTTCTCCCCCCTGCGGGGTTTCATGGGCCAAGCCGACTACGAGCGGGTGTGCTCCGACATGCGGCTGGCCGACGAGACGCTGTGGCCCATGCCCATCACCCTGGATGTGGACGGCGACACCGCCGAGGCCGCCCAAGCCGCCGGTCAGCTGGCCCTGCGGGACGTGGAGGGGGTCATGCTGGCCGTGCTCACCGTGGGCGACGTGTGGCAGCCCGATACCGCGGCGGAGGCCGAGTCGGTTTTCGACAGCCTCGACCCCGACCACCCCGGTGTGGGCCACCTGCTTCACAACACCGCCCGGTTCTACTTGGGCGGATCGGTGCAGGGGCTCCAACTCCCTGTCCACTATGACTTCACCGAGCTGCGGCGCACCCCGGCCCAGCTGCGGGCCGCGTTCGACTCGGCGGGCTGGCGCCGGGTGGTGGCCTTCCAAACCCGCAACCCGATGCACCGGGCCCACGTGGAGCTCACCAGAAGAGCCGCGGCGGAGGCCGAAGCGAACCTGCTCATCCATCCAGTGGTGGGCATGACCAAGCCCGGCGATGTGGACCACTACACCCGGGGGCGGGTGTACCAGCACATCATCAAGCGCTACCCGGAGAACTCGGCCATGCTGGCCATGCTGCCGCTGGCCATGCGCATGGGCGGGCCCCGGGAGGCGGTGTGGCACGCCATCATCCGCAAGAACCACGGCGTGTCCCACTTCATCGTGGGCCGCGACCACGCCGGACCCGGGTCCGACGCTTCGGGCAACCCCTTCTACGGCCCTTACGACGCCCAGGACATGCTCCAGGACTACACCGACGAGCTGGGCGTGACCATGGTGCCGTTCAAGATGATGGTGTACGTCCCCGACAGCGACAGCTACCACCCGGTGGACGAGGTGGACGAGGGCACGGCCACGCTCAGCATCAGCGGCACCGAGCTGCGGGACCGCCTGGCGTCGGGCGACGACATCCCGGAGTGGTTCAGCTACCCCGAGGTGGTGGCCGAGCTGCGCCGCACCCATCCTCAGAGGTCCAAGCAGGGCTTCACCGTGTTCTTCACCGGGCTGAGCGGGTCGGGCAAGTCCACCATCGCCAACGCGCTCATGTCGAAGCTGCTGGAGCGGGGCGGGCGGCCGGTGACCCTGCTCGACGGCGACGTGGTGCGAACCAACCTGTCGTCGGAGCTGGGCTTCTCCAAGGAGCACCGCGACATCAACATCACCCGCATCGGATACGTGGCCTCGGAGATCACCAAGCACGGCGGCATCGCCCTCTGCGCCCCCATCGCCCCCTACGCCGAGCCCCGCCGCCGGAATCGGGAGGCGATCTCGGCCAACGGCGGCTACGTGCTGGTGCATGTGTCCACTCCGCTGGAGGTGTGCGAGGAGCGGGACCGAAAGGGCCTGTACGCCAAGGCCCGGGCGGGGATCATCAAGGAGTTCACCGGCATCTCCGACCCCTACGAGGAGCCCATCGACGCCGACATCTCGCTGCCCACCGTGCATCGGACACCCGACCAGTCGGCCCAAGTCATCTTCGACTACCTGGTGGCCGAGGGATACCTCGACTAGACGTCCTCTGAGATGGCGCGCGCCGACGACCTGGCTCTGATGGCCCCCTGAGATGGCGCGCGCCGACGATCTGGCCCGCATCGCCGACGCGCTGGCAGCGGCCAGCGAAGTGCTGGAGCGGTTCACTCCCGGCGAGATCGAATCGGAGCTGAAGGACGGGGGCGACCCGCTGACCGCGGCCGACACCGCGGTCAATGAGGCGCTGGCCGCGGTGCTGCGGGGAGGCGACGAGGGCTGGCTGTCGGAGGAGACCACCGACGCCGGGGGTCGTCTGGAGCGGCGCCGGGTATGGGTGGTCGATCCCATCGACGGCACCCGCGAGTTCATCGACGGCATTCCCGAGTGGTGCGTCTCGGTGGGGCTGGTGGAGGACGGCGTGCCGGTGGCCGGCGGCGTTCTGAGTCCGCCCAACGGGCACCTGATCATCGGGTCAGACGAGACCGGAGTTCTGTGCAACGGCCAGCCCGCAGGCACGACGGCCGCCGCTGACATTCGGGGCGCACTCGTCTTGGCCTCCCGCAGCGAGGTGAAGCGGCGCGAGTGGGAGCGCTTCTTCTCCACGCCTATCGCGGTGCGCAACATGGGCTCGGTGGCCTACAAGCTGAGCCTGGTGGGCGCCGGACTGGCCGACGCCACCTGGACGCTGGTGCCCAAGAACGAGTGGGACGTGGCCGGCGGGGCCGCGCTGGTTCGAGCCGGCGGGGGACAGGTGTTCGGAACCGACGGCGCCGATGTGGTGTTCAACCGGGCCGACCCGCTGATGGACGGATTCATCGCGGTTGCCCCCGGCCTGCGCTCCCAGGTGATGGACCTGCTCGACATCTCGCCAAAGCCGTGAACGACCATCAACTGGCCGCCCACCTGGCTTCTGAAGCGGGTGAGATGCTGGTCGAGCTGCGGGCCGAGTTGAGCGGGCAGCGTCTGGCCCCGTTCGCGGTGGGGGCCCGAGGCGACGCTGCCGCCCACGATTTGATCGCGGATGCCCTCCAGCGGCACCGGCCCGACGACATGGTGCTGTCGGAGGAGTCGATGGACGACCGCCGCCGCCTCGAGCACGAACGGGTGTGGATCGTGGACCCCCTGGACGGCACCCGGGAGTTCTCCATCCCCGGCCGCACCGACTGGGCCGTCCATGTGGCGCTCGTCGCCGATGCCACCGCCGTCGCCGCCGCGGTGTCGCTCCCCGCTCAAGGCATCACCCTGGCCACCGAGCCCGCTCCGCCCCCGCCGTCGGCTGCGGCCCAGCCCCGGGTTGTCACCAGCCGGAGCCGCCCCGGCCGCTTGGCCCGCCGCATCGCCGACGACATCGGGGGCACCATCGTGCAGATGGGCTCAGCCGGCGCCAAGGCCGCGGCGGTGATCTGCGGTGAAGCCGAGGTGTATGCCCACGCTTCGGGGCTGCACGAATGGGACCTGTGCGCTCCCGCGGCGGTGGCCGCGGCCGCCGGGCTGCACGTTTCCCGCCTCAACGGCGACCAACTGCGGTTCAACCAATCCGACACCTACATGTCCGATTTCGTGATCTGCCACCCCCGGTTCACCCCTGCCGTCATCACTCGGTGACGCACTGCCCGTAGATTGAGTGCTGCTGTGAAACTGGTAATCGCCCGATGAAGCCACTTGAGGCTGCTTGCGCAGATGGGGAGACGCTGTGAGGCTGGTAATCGCCAAGTGTTCGGTGGACTACGACGGCCGGTTGGCCGCGCACTTGCCCGAGGCGGTGCGGCTCATCATGGTCAAGGCCGACGGCTGTGTGGCCATCCACGCCGACGGTGGGGCCTACAAGCCGCTGAACTGGATGAACGCCCCCAACCGGCTGTCGGAGGAAGACGGCGTTTGGACGGTGGTCAACCCGGCGGGCGAGAAACTGACCATCACCATCCACGAGCTGTTGTCCGACACCGCCCACGACTTGGGCCACGATCCCGGTCTCGACAAAGACGGAGTGGAGGCCCACCTCCAAGAGCTGCTGGCCGCCTCCCCCAAAGTGCTGGGCGACGGATTCCGGCTGGTGAGACGGGAATACCCCACCGACATCGGCCCCGTCGACCTGCTGTGCCGCGACGCCGCTGGCAACGCCATCGCGGTGGAGGTGAAGCGGCGCGGGGAGATCGCCGGGGTGGAGCAGCTCACCCGCTACCTCCAGTTCTTGAACCAGGATCGGGCGCTGGCCCCGGTGCGGGGGTTGCTCGCGGCCCAGGTGGTGCGCCCCCAGGCCCGGGCCTTGAGCGCCGACCGGGGCATCGAGTGCGTCGAAATCGACTACGACCTGCTCAGGGGCATCGAGCCCGACCAAGCCAAGCTGTTCTAGGCCCAGCCGTGCTCGCGCCCCAGCCTGGCTCTGCCCCGGATTGGAATGGCAATCCCACTACGATCCCGTAATCCAAATGGATCGCCCACCCCCCCTCCGCCTGCGCCGTCCTCCCCGCCCACCCTGGGTCTGGGCCCTCATGATCGCACCGGTTGTGATCCTGGTGATCTGGCTGCTGTGGTGGCTGGTTGACTATTCCGGCAGCGGCGACAAGACCCCTCGGGGCCTGAAGATCGAAAGCCCGGCCATCCCCGATCTCAGCATCGACATCGGCGGAATGAGCGAGGACAACGTGACCGCAGTGGTTGTCGAGTTGGCCGAGCGCTTCCAGCAGACCCCGGTGGGGATCACCACCCCCAGCCAGGCTCTCACAGTGACTGCCGCGGAGGTCGGCCTGGCGGTCGACGTGGGGGGCACGGTGGCCGCCATCATGGAGCTGGAGAGCGGCACCGGCAACCCCGTCGGGTGGACTGCCTCGTTCTTCGAGAGCTCGCGGTCTGAACTTCTGCTCACCCTGTCGTCTGATGCCAGCCAGATTGCGAGGCTGGAGGGCGAGCTGCACCGTGCCCCGGTCGACCCGCACATCGTGCTGGAAAACGGCATTTTCCAGGTGGCCCCCGGCGTGCCCGGCGAGGTCGCCAACCTCACCCCGGCGCTCACCCGGTTGTTGGAAGCTGCCAACCGCGGTGACGATCCCTTGAGGGTTGAAGCCGATGTGCGCCTCATTCCCCCCGAGCGGGGCGAAGAAGCGATGGCTCAAACGGTGGACTGGATCAACCAGCGCACCGACCAGGGAATCCTGGTGACGGTGCAGGAGGTCACCAAGCGAGTGCAGCCGGCCCAGCTTCGAACCTGGGTCACGCTCCATTCTGACAACGACCGGTGGTCGTACGGCATCGATCAGCAGCGGGTAGACGACGACCTGGCCGAGCTGTTTGTCGAGGTGGCCACGGTGGCCTCTGAACCGGTGCTCACCGTTCAAGACGATGTGCCGGTGCTGGTCAGCGAGGTTCCGGCGTTCATCTGCTGCCAGCTCAGCGCCGCCCAAATGGTGCTGGAATCCCTGGACAGTGCGCAGCCCGCGGTGGCGTTGGAGCTGCGGGAGTCCGACGAGATGAACGACCAGAGCTGGCTGATCGACCGGGGGATCGTCGAGCTCACCGGGCGGTTCACCACCAGCTATCAGCCGGGTCAGACCCGAGTGGTGAACATTCACCGCATCGCCGAGTTGATCCAGGGGGCGGTGGTCTATCCGGGCGAGACGTTCTCGGTCAACGAGTACGTGGGCGAGCGCACCGAGGAAAAGGGGTTCGTGTCCGGCGGGGTCATCAACCTCGGGGTGTACACCAAAGATGTGGGCGGGGGGATCTCCCAATTCATCACCACACTGTTCACCGCCGCCTTCAATGCGGGGATGGAGTTTCCCACCTACCAGTCGCACAGCCTCGACATCCCCCGCTACCGCGATGGGGTGGACGCCACCATCTCGTGGCCGGCCCCCGACTTCCAGTTCCGCAACCCCAACCCCTACGCCGTCTTGCTGTGGCCCACGGTCACCGATAGCAGCGTCACCGTCAGCCTGTATTCCACGGCTTATGCCGAAGTGGAGTGGACGGCCCGCTATGACACTCCGCGGGGGTTCTGTACCGTACGGACCACCGAGCGCAGCCGAACCTACTCCGACGGGACTGTGCTGCAAGACTCGGTGTCCGCGCGCTACCAGCCCCGAGAGGGCATCAACTGCGACGGTGTGTGCATCTCCCCGGTGCTGCCACTGGATGCCGACGGCGATGGCGAGGTGGAACTCGACGAAGTCGGCCTGCCGGTGGAGTGCGCGGCCCCCGAGGACTGCACCGACACCCATGCGCCAGCCGATGTCAACGACGACGACCGAGCAGATCTCTGCACCATCGCGCCACCCGGCGAGGAGGGCGAGCCTGGCGACACCGGCCCGGCGGTGCCGGGGACAGACGGGCAGGATGCCGAGACGGTGTTGGGCCAGGGACAGGCATTGGACCCGGAACAATCGCCAGACCAGAGCGCATGACCCCTTCGAACCGATGAGCGGCGACTGGGACGCGGCCATTGTGGGGGCGGGGCCGGCAGGCTGCGCGGCGGCCATCACCCTGGCTCGGGCTGGGCAGCGGGTGGTGATGGTGGACCGAGCCCGTTTTCCCCGCCCCAAGGCGTGCGGCGACGGCCTCACCGCCGGGGCGCTGCGGCTCCTGGAAGGACTGGGGCTGGACCCGGCCCCCATCTCGACGTGGATGCCGGTGGAGGACGTCTGCATCCGATCGCCCTCGGGACGCATCGTCGAGTTCCCCCTGCCCCGCAAGGGGGGCCAGTTCGCCGCCGTCGTGCCCCGAGCGGAACTGGACAACGCGCTGGTGGAGCAGGCCAAGGCGGAGGGCGCCTCGCTGGTGGAGGGCGCTGCTTGCCAGGGGGCTTCGGAGGATGACAGCCAGGTGGCGCTGGAGGTGGAGAGCCACGGCACCGTGACGGCCCGCTATGCCATCGCCGCCGACGGGATGTGGTCGCCGACCCGCAAGTTCCTGGGCTTGGCCCACGACGGCTACCGGGGTGACTGGCATGCGTTCCGCCAGTACTGGTCGGGGGTTGCCCCCTCGGCCAGTCGGGCCCTGTGGGTGTGGTTCGAGGAGGAGATCCTGCCCGGCTACGTGTGGTCGTTTCCCCTGCCCGACGGTCGGGCCAACGTGGGGTTCGGCGTCCGCCGCGGCGGCCCGGTAGCGGTGGGCGACATGGGCAAGTTGTGGCGGGAGCTGCTGGAGCGGGATCACATCCGGGCCGTGCTCGGCACCGACGCCGCCCCCGAGACGGCCCACCGGGCCTGGCCCATTCCCGCCCGCATCGACAAGATCGCGCTAACCGCCCGTCGCACGATGTTCGCCGGCGACGCCGCGGCAGCCACCGACCCCATGAGCGGCGAGGGCATTGCCCAGGCCCTGCTCACCGGCATCGGCGCGGCCAACGCTGTGCTGGCTGGCGGAGACGACGCCGAGGAGGTGATGGCCCACTACCGCCGCTTCGTGCGCCGGGAGCTGTTCGCCGACCACCGCATGGCCCGCCGCCTGGGCCGGGTGCTGGCCACCCGCCCCGGCGCCCGGGGAGCAGTGCGCATCGCCGGGCTCACTCCCTGGACCCGGCGAAACTTCGCCCGCTGGCTCTTCGAGGACTACCCCCGGTCCATCATCACCACCCCCCGCCGCTGGCCCCGCAAACCCCTCACCACCCCCGGCGCTTACCGCTGAGGCCGCCAACCGCCGTAACCTTCTGCCCATGGCATTGAGTTTTGACAACCGGGTGGCGATCGTCACGGGGGCTGGCGGCGGTCTGGGGCGGTTGTACGCCCTGGAGCTGGCCCGGCGGGGGGCCCGGTTGGTGGTGAACGACCTGGGCGGGGCGGCTGACGGCACCGGGGCCAGTGAGAGCCCGGCCCAGTTGGTGGCCAACGAGATCAACGAGGGCGGCGGCGAGGCGGTGGCCGACACCAATTCGGTGGCCACCTCCGAAGGCGGCGCGGCCATCACCGCTACTGCTCTGGAGGCGTTCGGGCGGGTGGACATCGTGGTCAACAACGCCGGCATCCTGCGGGACAAGACATTCCACAAATTGGAGGACGATCAGCTCCATCCGGTGCTGGCCGTCCACCTTCGGGGAGCGTTCAACGTCACCCGGCCCGCTTTCGCGCAGATGCGCGAGCAGGGCTATGGCCGCATCGTGAGCGCCACCTCCAACGCCGGGGTGCTGGGCAACTTCGGCCAGTCCAACTACAGCGCGGCCAAGATGGGCCTCGTCGGGCTCACCCACACGCTGGCCCTGGAAGGGGCCAAGTACAACATCAAGGCCAACTGCGTCGCCCCGGTGGCCACCACCCGCATGACCGAGGCCATCTTCGGCGAGGAGATCAAAGAGGCCATGAACCCCGAGCTGGTGACCCCGGTGGTGTGCTTCTTGGCCCATGAAGACTGCCCCGTCTCCGGTGAGGTGTACTCGGCGGCGGGCGGAACGGTGGCCCGGTTCTTCGTGGGGCGGACTCCCGGCTACTACAGCCCCGACCTCACGGTGGAGGAAGTGGCCGACAACTTCGATCAGATCCGCGACGAGACCGGCTACAAGGTGCTCAACGACGCCAACCACGAGGTGGGCGTGGCCTACAAGACCATCCGGGCGGCCAGCGAATGACGCCTGATGAAACGTTGGACGACATTGCGCCTGATGAGGAGATGTTCGGCTACGGGGCATCGGAGGAAGAGGCCAGCCCCGATGAGACAACGGCGGCGGTTGAGGCATTTGACGAGGCTGTCGAGCAGTTCTTCGCCCGACTGCGGGGCAATCCGGTGGCGGACCGGGTGTTTTATGCCGCTTCGGAGCTGGGCAACTTCAGCATCCTGTGGCACACCCTGGCCTGGGCGGGCGCGACCTCGAAACGGGGCCGGAACCGGGCTGTGCGGGTGTCGGCCGCCCTGGCGGTGGAGTCGGCGCTGGTCAACGGGCCGATCAAATCGGCGTTCAACCGCTCCCGTCCACTGGGCGAGCACGAGCATCCCCACCGGTTGCGCCAGCCGCTCACCAGCAGCTTCCCCAGCGGACACGCCAGCGCCGCGGTGGTGGCCGCCGCGCTCTTGTCCGAGTCCCGCCGCCGCCGCTGGCCCTTCTGGGCGGCCGCTTCGGTGGTGGCGGCCAGCAGAGTCCACGTCCGCATCCACCACGCCTCCGACGTGGTGGTGGGTGCGCTCGTGGGCGCAGTGATCGTCCGTCTTTTCAAGAAGACCTGGCCGCTGCGCTAGCGGACAATGGCCGATCCAGCCACCGTCGGCGTCTACGAGAACCGGGCCGCCGACTGGCGGGCCGAGCGCCAGCCCAAGTCCACCGCGGCGGCGGAGGCGTTTGCCGCCCTCGACCGGCCCGACGGGGTTACCGCCGACTTGGGCTGCGGCCCCGGCTGGCATACCGCCGCACTGCCCAGCCCCACGCTGGCTGTGGATGCCGCTCGGGCCATGCTGGAGATGGTCCCCGAGCAGGCTCCCGATGCCCTGCGGTGCCGGGCTGATCTGGCCGCGCTTCCTCTGGCCACCGGATCACTGGCTGGGGCGTGGGCGTCGCGCAGCTATGTCCACGTCGACCGCCGCCACATCCCGCTGGCCCTGGCCGACCTGCATCGAGCCCTGGCGCTCGATGCCCCCGTCGAACTTCACATCTTCGAGGGTGATGCCGACTTCGAGCCGTTCTCTGACGACGACTTTCCGGGCCGGCGCTTCTCCCAGTGGCCCGAGGAGTGGATCGCCCCTCTCATAGAGGGCGCTGGGCTCCACCTCGACAGCATGGATCGCCTGGACCGTTTCCCCAAGGCGGCCACCCTCATCATCAAGGCCCGCCGGGCCCGCACGCTGCCCGACACCGTGGGACCGAACATGCGCCTGCTGATCTGCGGCCTGAACCCCAGTGTGTACGCCGCCGACGCCGGAGTGGGGTTCGCCCGGCCCGGCAACCGGTTCTGGCCCGCAGCGCTGGCCGCCGGGCTGGTGAGCACCGACCGGGATCCCCGGCGGGCGCTCATCGACCACGGCGTGGGCATGACCGATCTGGTCAAGCGGGCCACCCCTCGGGCCGACGGGCTCACCGCCGACGAGTACCGCCGGGGCCTCGACCGGTTGCGGTGGCTGGTGGGGTGGCTCCAGCCCGCCGCGGTGTGCTTTGTGGGCCTGGCCGGGTGGCGGGCCGCGGTGGACCGCAAGGCCCAAGCGGGCCCCCAGCCCCAGGAGCTGGCCGGTCGTCCGGTGTATGTGATGCCCTCCACCAGCGGGGCCGCCGCCGGCTACCAGCTTCCCGACTACGTCACCCACCTCCAGCGGGCCGCGGCGCTAGCGGAGTAACGGCCTCACGCGCCTCCGGCGGGCCGCGGCGCGAGCGACCGGACCGCCTCCCAAGGGTCGATCCCGCCCAGGGGCATCACCATGAGCGATGAGGTGGTGACGCCGTTGTCGAAATAGCGGTCGATGTGCTTGCGGCACTCCTCAGGGGTGCCATTCACAATCAAGTCGTCCACCACCTGCTCGGGAATGGCCTCCAGCGATCCGGCCCGGTCGCCAGCCGCCCACCGCTCCCAGTGCTCGGCCAGCAGGTCGCCCCGGCCCAGCCATTCGTGGAAGGCCCGATACACCGGCACATTCAGGTAGCCGGCCACCGCCCGCCGCCCCTGGGCGATCACCGTCTCCCGGTCGGGATTGGGGCACACGAAGATGCGGGCCACGATCTCCTTGTCGGGCCCCTGGGCATTGACGATCTCGCTCACCCGGGCGGTGTCCTTCGCCGACAGCCAGTTGATGATGGCCCCGTCGGCCTCCTTGCCGGCCAGCGTCAGCATCTGGGAGCGCAGGGCGGCCACCAAGACGGGCGGCGGCTCGGGCGGGACCATTCCCAGCCGGAATCCCTGCACGGAGAAGGTCTCGTAGTCGCCGCTCACCTTCTCGCCAGCCAGTGCCGGCTTCAAGAAGCGCACCAGATCGCGCACCCGCTGGTAGGGGGACTCGAACGGGATGGAGTTCCACCGCTCCACGATCACATCGGAGGAGCTGCCCACCCCGAGGAGGAAGCGCCCCGGCGCCAGCGAGGCCAGCGTGGCCGCCGATTGGGCCACCAGCGCCGGCCCCCGGGTGTAGGCCGGAACGATGGCGGTGCCCAAGCGCAGGGTGGGCGCCCACTGCGAGGCCAGCACCAGCGGGGTGAAGGCGTCGTGGGAGTTGGACTCCGACGACCACACGTCGGTGTATCCCAGCTCGACCAGCTCCGCCGTCTGCGCCGCCTGCTGGTCGATGGGGCCGAACAGGGGAACCGTCATCCCGTCACGTCGTGAAACCATCCCGTCACTCTAGGACTCCTGGGTGAAGGTTCTGCCAAGCCTGCTTGATATAGTTCCCAGCCGTGAGCGAAGACGTCGAAGCGGGATCGATCGGCGCCACCGCAGGCGAGTCCGACGTTTTGGACCCCAACTGGGTGGGAGACCAGATCCTCGACACCCTCGACCCAGTGTATTTCGTCCGAACCCTGGCCGACGCGGGCATGAAGGCCGCCACCAACCCAGTGGGGGTGGGCACCGCGCTGCTGAAGGCGGCCGCGGGGGCGATGAAGGTGGGCGCCGCCACCATGGCCAAGGCGGCCAAAACCGCCGATCCCGATGCCCCGGCCCCCATCCAGCCCCAGCCCAAGGACCACCGCTGGTCTTCGCAGGCATGGCAGGACAACCCCTACTTCTTCGGCCTCCAGCAGACCTATCTGCTGACCAGGAACTTGGCCGACGACCTCATCGACGCCGCCAACCTGGACGAAGCCGAGCATCGCAAGGCCAAGTTCGCGGCCTCCTTCGCCTTCGACGCCCTGGCCCCCACCAACCTGCTGCTCACCAACCCCGACGCCCTGGCCAAGGCGGCTGCCACCGGCGGGGCCAGCGTGGTGAAGGGCGCGGCCAACATGCTCCACGACCTGCGCCACAACGACGGATGGCCGTCCAAGGTGGACGACTCGGGGTTTGAGCCGGGGCTGAACATGGCCCTGACCCCCGGCAAGGTGGTGTACCGCAGCGACCTGATCGAGGTGATGCAGTACGAGCCCCAGACCGAGCAGACCTACGAGATCCCGATGCTGTTCTGCCCGCCGTGGATCAACAAGTACTACATCATGGACTTGGCCCCCCAGAAGAGCCTGATCGAGTGGGCGGTGCAGCACGGCAACACCTGCTTCACCATCAGCTATCGCAACCCCGACGGGTCGATGCGCGACACCAGCTTCGAGGACTACCTCCACCAGGGACCCCTCGACGCCCTGCGGGTGGTGCAGGAGATCACCGGGCAGGAGAAGGTGAACACCGTCAACGTGTGCCTGGGCGGCACGCTCACCGCTCTGGCCATGGCCCACGGGGCGGCCACCGGCGATGAGCCGGTGCACACCGCCACGTTCTTGAACACCCTCACCGACTTCTCCGACCCTGGCGTGCTCGGGGCGTTCACCGACGAGCCCACCGTGGCCGGGCTGGAGCGCAAGATGGCCGACCAGGGCTACCTGGAGGCCAGCGAGATGGCCCGCACCTTCGACGCCATCCGGGCCAACGACTTGATCTTCCAGTACGTGGTGAACAACTGGCTGCTGGGCGAGGACCCCCCGGCGTTCGACCTGCTGGCCTGGAACAACGACAGCACGCGGATGCCGGCCCGGATGCACAGCAGCTACCTGCGCCGGTGCTATCTCCAAAACCAGTTCGCCAACGACGCCTTCGAGGTGGACGGCACCGTGCTGCGCGCCGCCGACGTGACCCAGGACGCCTACGTGCTGTCGGCCATCGACGACCACATCGTGCCGTGGACGGCGGCCTACCGCACGGCCACCCTGCTGGGCGGCCACAACCGCTTCGTGCTCAGCACCTCGGGGCACATCGCCGGCATCGTCAACCCGCCCAGCCCCAAGGCCCGCCACTGGACCAACGATCAGATCGCGGCGTCGCCCGAGGAGTGGCTGCAGGGCGCTGAACAGCATCAGCAGACGTGGTGGGAGGACTGGGCCCAATGGATCGGCGAGCGGGCCGGCAAGAAGGTTGATGCCCCCCAGCAACTGGGCAGCGAGGCCTATGCGCCGCTGGAGGACGCCCCGGGCCTCTACGTGCAGATGCGCCCGGGCGAAGCGGTCTCGGACTGAGCAAATCTTCTCTGAAATGTTGGGAAAAATCTCTGGGAAAAGTCCCGTTTGAGTTGCCCATCAAGATGTTGCTAAGTAAAGTACGCAGCATGACCGATGTCAAAGAAATCACTGAAGCCGTACAAGACCAGGTTCTGAGCGCCCTCAAGGTCAGCCAGACCGCCATCGTCGAAGGTGTCCGCACCTGGAGCGACACGGTGGGCAGCGTCACCCCGGAGAGCCTGAAGACCGATGCCATCCCCGGCCTCGACGCCCTGCCCGATCCCAAGGAGCTGATGGATGCCAGCTTCGGGTTCGCCGAGGCACTGCTCAACACCCAGAAGGAGTTCGCCCAGAACTTGCTGGCCGCCGCGAATGCCAACGGTTCCGCTTCGGCTCAGCCAGTCGCCAAGAAGAGCTGATTCCCCCCTCAGCTCTTTCCTGCAAACGGGGCCGGTCATCGAGACCGGCCCCGTTTTATTTTTCTACCGCTTGCGTACTATTCTGAACAGCCACATGGGGCCGCCATCCGGCGGTGGGAGGGTAACTATGAGCACCGAGGCTGGCACGCTACCGCCGCAAGAGTTCGAGTCGCCGCTGGACCCGATCGACAAAGTTGGGGTGATCGGCGGGGGAACGATGGGGTCGGGCATCGCCGAGGTTTGCGCCCGAGTCGGTTTGGACACCCTGGTCATCGAGGTGGATGACGAGGCCGTCAAGGCCGCCCGCAAGAAGATCGAGAAGTCGATGGAGAAGGCGGTGTCGCGGAACAAGCTGCCCGCAGCCACCCGAGAGCTGGCCATGGACTCGCTCAGCTTCAGCACCGACATGGGCGACTTGGCCGACCGCGACCTGGCCATCGAGGCCGTCATCGAGTCGCTGGAGGAGAAGCTCTCGGTGTTCCGGGCCATGGACAAGGTGATGGCACCCAACGCCATCTTGGCCACCAACACCTCCTCTATTCCCGTCATCACCCTGGGGTCCATCACCAGCCGCTCGGACATGGTGCTGGGCATGCACTTCTTCAACCCGGCCCCGGTGCAGCCGCTGGTCGAGCTGGTGCGGTCACTGGGCACCTCCTTGGAGACCATCGACCGGGTCGACCGCTTCGCAGTGGACGTTCTGGGCAAAAGGGTGATCCGCTGCCGCGACCGGGCCGGATTCGTGGTGAACCGGCTGCTGGTGCCCTATCTGCTCGAAGCCATTCGCATGTTCGACCAGGGCAAGGTAAGCGCCGCCGACATCGACAGCGGGATGATGTACGGCTGCGGCCATCCCATGGGCCCGCTGACGCTGTGCGATCTGATCGGGCTGGACACCATCGAGGCGGTGGCCGACGTGCTGTACGAGGAGTTCAAGGGCTCCCACAACGCGCCGCCCCCGCTGCTGCGCCGCATGGTGGCCGCCGGGCATCTGGGGCGCAAGACTGGCAAAGGCTTCTACGAGTACGAGAGCTAGGCCGCACCATGGATCAAGCAGCCGTCGAGGCATTCGGTACCTATCTCCGCAGCCAGCGCAAGCTGGCCCAGCTGACCTTGCGAGAGCTGTCCGATCTGGCCCAAGTGTCCAATCCCTACCTCAGCCAGCTGGAGCGGGGCCTGCATCAGCCCTCGGTGCGGGTGATCAAGTCTTTGGCCACAGCGCTGAACTTGTCGGCCGAGACCCTGTTGGCCCAAGCCGCCGGCATCGACGCCGCCAACGGGGACAGCACCGAAGGCGTCTCTGACACCGAGACCACCATCCGATCTGACTCCAATCTCACCGACGAGCAGAAGGCGGCGCTGCTGGAGGTGTACCGCAGCATGACGGGCAGCGGCCAGGGATCGTAAGGGCATTTTTCCCACTTCAGCCGGGGTTTTCTGGAGAAATCCTCTCCTCCCTGCCCAAACTGTCACTCCCACCGGGATACTGGTGTCATGGAGCAACAGCTCACCCTATTGGAGGCCCCGCCAGACTGGCGGATCGACGAGCGGACCAAGGAGATCGGGCGCCGGGGGCTGGCCCAGGCCCGAGCGGCCTTGCAGGGCCGATCCTCGGCAACCCGACCCGTACACACGCCCTCCGACGACGTTCCCCGTGCTGCGTGACGCCGCCCGCTTTTGCCTCGGTCCGGGCCTGGGCGTCCGGGAAGGCGGTAGGCGCGCTGGTGGCCTGCGGCCTGTTCTTCGCGGCGGGATGCGCCCCGAGATCAGGCGGTCTCGCCAGCCAGCCCGACAGCCCATCTGAACCAGCCGCGGCACAGATTGGAGCAGCCGCAACCGTGGTGGAGGTGGTCGACGGGGACACGGTGGTAGTGAAGGTGGCGGGCCAGACCGAGCGGGTTCGGCTGATCGGCATCGACACCCCGGAGAAGGCGGGCGGGTTCTTGCCGGCGGAGTGCTACGGCGAGGAGGCCACTGAATTCGCCGCTGCGCTGCTGCCCGTCGGCACCGAGGTTCGCCTGACCCGCGATGTCGAGCCCCGCGACCGCTATGACCGGCTGTTGGCCTACATCCACCGAGCCGGTGACGGCTTGTTCGTCAACCTCGAAATCGCCGCCGAGGGCTATGCCGAGGCGTTGGTCATCGAGCCCAACACAACCCACGCCGACGCCTTCTATGCCGCCGCGGCCCGGGCCCGGGAGCAAGGGATGGGCCTGTGGGGTGTCTGCGGCAACGCCGACGTAGTGCTTGAGTGACCGTTCTGGCACGGTAGTTTGAGGTCAACTGTGAGTGAGCTATTGGAACAATTGGGCAGTGACCCCCACGGCCGGGGCTTGATCATCACCTGCGACAGCCTCGGGCAGTCGCACGCGGCCAACGCGGCCATCGCCGAGTGCTTGGACATCGGGGTGGCGACCGCTGCCAGCCTGATGGTTCCGTGCCCGTGGGCCCGGGACGCCGCCGGGCGCTTCGACCACACCCCGGTCGGGGTCGACCTGACCCTGAACGCCGAGTTCGACAACTACCGCTGGGGTCCGATCACCCAGGCGCCGTCGCTGTTGGACGGCGACGGCGGATTCCCCCGAACCCCCGCCGACGCTTGGGAGCACAGCGACCTTGACGAGGTGTTCCGGGAGTGTCGGGCCCAGATCGAGCGGGCCAGCCAGTGGGGCAGCGAGCTGACCCATCTGAGCCCGCATTTGGACACGCTGCTGATGCGCCCAGAGTTCTTCGACGTGTACTTGGAGCTGGCCGCAGAGATGGCGCTGCCGATGCGCCTTGGCGGCAGCGACCAAGAGCACCGGGCCGGCTTCCCGTTCCGCCGCCTGGCCGCCGATGCCGGAGTTCTGGCACCCGACCACCTCGTGCAGATCCGCGGTCGTCCTGTCCGGCGGACCCTGGAGGACGCGGTGGAGAACCTGGCCCCGGGGGTGACCGAGCTGGTGGTGTCGCCGGCCATCGACACCCCTGAGCTGCGGGAGATGGACTCGGGCTGGCTCAGCCGGGTGGAGCAGTATCTGCTGGTGGCCCACGACCCGGCACTGCGCACCGCCGTCGAGCGCTCCGGCGCAAAGATGCTGACCTACGCCGATCTCCGCGATGCCCAGCACCGAGGCTGAGAGGTGCCCGCTAGAAGTCGGTGAACTCAGCCAGCGCCGACCGGAAGGCGTCGTACTCGGCTGAGTCGAGCAGCGGACGCAGGCCGTACACCCAGCGGGCGTAGTCGCCGTCCAGCTTCATCCGGCCCGACATGAAGGCCAGATCGGGGTGCTCGTTGCCGGAGACCTCGGCGCAGGCGTCGGCGTACTTGTACACAATGCTCACGTCGGCGTCGGCTAGCTTTCCCGCGGCCATCTCCGCCAAGCGGCCGTCGCGGATGACGGCGTGGTAGCGGACCTTGCCGTCGGGGGCGCCGGTCACCTCATAGTTGGCCGAGCAGTCCACCCCGGGCCGCTCGGGCCACCCGGACGCCGCCTCGAGGTTCAGCCCGAACCACTCGTCGCTGAGATACCGCGCCCGGCTCATCGTGCTACGCGATTCCCGCAAACAGGTCGGTTTCCGGCAGATCGGTGTCCACCAGGCTACGGGCCAGCACGTAGTCCTCCCACGGGTAGGCGTCGGCCATGTGGTGGTCGGGCAGGCCGAACCAGAACTTGGAGTCGGGGTCGACCTGGGTGCGATGGGCCAGCAGCGCCTTGGACCTCCGGTCGAAGTACTCGGCGCACTGGATTCGGGTGGTGATGGCGTCGTCGTTGGACGGCCGGCTGAACCAGCGCTCGTCATAGGGCGACTCCAAATCGAGTTCGCCGAACTTCTCGTGCAGGGCGGTGATCCGGTTCCGCGACCAGGTCACGTAGTACATCTTGAGCGGCTGCCACGGCTCGCCCGCGTCGGGATTGGCATCGGGGTCGGCGGCGGCGTCGAAGGCCGGTCCGCTGATCTCGGCCACCCGAAGATGGTCGGGGTGGCGGTAGCCCTGCTGGTCCTCCCCGTAGGTGACCACCACGTGGGGACGCTCCGACCGGATGATGGCCACCAGGCGCCTCACGGCCTCGTCCAGAGGGGCTTGGGCAAAGCTGCGGGGATCGGCATTGGCCTCGCTGTCGGGCATCCCGGAGTCGCGGTAGCCCAGCCAGTGAACGCGGCGATAGCCGAGTACGTCAGCGGCTTCAGCCAACTCGTCGCGGCGGACCTGGTCGAGATTCTGCCGGACCTCGGGGCGGTCCATGGCCGGGTTCAAGATGTCGCCCTGCTCCCCGCCGGTGCAGCACACCAGGGACGCCACCACCCCTTGGTCCACATACATGGCCACCGTCGCCGACCCCTTCGACGCCTCGTCATCGGGATGGGCGTGGATGGTGAGCAGTCGAAGTTCGCCAGTCATCGCCCGCTAAGGCTACCGCCGCCCCGGCCCCGTCAGGAACCCAAGCCTGGTAGCACTCGGTGGGCTTCCGAGACCCGAGGGCCAGCGGGGCAGGGGTTAGTCTGCGGGGATGCCAAGCCCAGAATTCGAAGCCGTGCGGTCCATGCTGGCGTCCGCACCCAAGCCCGACCCCTCTGAGTCTCCCGTCGAGCGCCGAGCCCGCCTCGACGCCAACGCCGCGGCCACGCCGCTGGCCGACGGGGTGGTCAAGCAGACGGTTGAGATCCCCGGTGTGCCCGGAGCGGCCTGGCTGCGCCCTGAGGGCCAGGATCCGGACAGCCTGCCGGCGCTGCTGTTCTTCCACGGCGGGGGCTACCGGGTGGGGTCGATCATCTCCCACCAGGGCTTCGGATCCCATCTGGCCTCGTTGATAACGGCCCGAGTGCTGTTGGTGGACTACCGCCTCGCCCCAGAGGATCCGTTCCCCGCCGCAGTCGACGACTGCCTGGCCGCCTACCGCTGGATGCTGGACACCGGGATCGACCCGGCCCGCATCGCGTTCATCGGCGACTCGGCCGGGGGCGGGCTGGTCGGCGCCGTGCTGCTCGGGGCCCGTGACCGGGGTTGGCCAATGCCCGGTGCGGGGGTGTGCCTGTCTCCGTGGGTCGATCTGACCAACTCCTCGGCGAGCCATGCCGAGCGCGACGAACTCGATGTGATGTTCGGCCACGACGACGCGGTGACCGCGGCTAGCTGGTATCTGGCCGGCCACGACCCCCGCGATCCGCTGGCCTCACCGCTTTTCGGCGACTTGGCGGGGCTGCCTCCCATGCTGGTCCATGCCGGGGACCACGAGGTGCTGTTGGACGACGCCAGCGGGTTCGCCGCCGCGCTGGAGTCAGCGGGCGTTGAGGTGGACTACCGCATTTGGCCGGGCATGATCCACGACTTCCAGATCATGTACCCCAACTATCCCGAGGCGATCGAGGGAACTGAGGCCATCGCCGCGTTCGTCCGACGCGTCGTGGGATGAGGGGGTTGGTGGCACCGGCTCGAACCAGCACCGGATCAGCGCAGTCGGCTCAGGCCGATTCCCGCTCGGTGCGGTGGCGGCGCAGACCGATGACCGGAGTTGAGGGGGCGAAGCCCGCCTCGGCCCGCTCGATCTCCGACTCGCCGCCCCAGAAGCCGAGCTCGCGCTGGTCGCGGGCCCAGCTTCGGCACGCCCGAATCACGACGCACTCACCGCAAATCCGCCGGGCTGCATTCTCCCGCCGCTCACGAGCCGACGGGCGCTCGCCGGCCGGGGGGAAGAACAGTTCGCTCTTCCCCTTGCAGTTCGCATTTTCCATCCACCAAGGACGAGGCTCCATTGCCATCTCCACCCATTGCCTCCCGTACGAGTCCGGGGGCCTTTCTCCGTTTGGCTATTACTCCAGCAACCGGATCACCAAGCAATTGCTTAGAAATCTGCTTGCTTTCAACACAAAAAGTTAGACGCTCGAATAGCGCTTGTCACGATATCCTATATGAATGGTTTTGATAAATCTATCTCAATAAGTGATAGTACCGCTTCGGGGGGCGACAACCTGCCCAAACGCCAAGTACTGGTCATCATACTCACACTGATGCTGGCCCAGATGATGGCAGCGATCGAGGGCACGGTGGTGTCCACTGCGCTCCCCACCATCATCGGCGACCTCGGGGGGCGCGACCTGTACACCTGGGTGTTCACCTCCTACTTCATTGCGTCCACCTCGTCCACACCGCTGTGGGGGAAGCTCTCGGACCTGTGGGGCCGCAAGGGCCTCTACCAGACCGCCATCGTCATCTTCATGGCCGGTTCGGTGCTGGCCGGGGTGTCGAGCGGCATGACCATGCTGATTGTGTTCCGGGCCGTCCAGGGGCTGGGCGCCGGCGGATTGTTCACGCTGTCGATGGCCATTCTGGCCGATGTGCTGTCACCCCGGGAACGGGGCCGGTACCAGGGATACATGGGCGGCATCTTCGCTCTGGCCACCATCTTGGGGCCGCTGGCCGGAGGCTTGCTGGTGGACTACGCCCACTGGCGATGGGTCTTCTTCATGGTGCTGCCGCTCGGAGGGATCTCGCTGGTGATGTCGGTCACCCATCTCGAGTTGGCCTTCACCCGCCGGGAGGCCCGGGTGGACTACACCGGTGCGGGCCTGCTGTTGGTGTGGGTGATCGCCATCATCCTGGCCATGGAGTTGGGGGGCGACTCCTGGGACTGGGTGTCGGCCCCGTCGATCGCCCTGCTGGCAGTTGGCGCCGGCGGTGCGGGTCTGTTCGTCGCCCAGCAGCGGCGGACAGCTGAGGCCATCCTGCCGCCCCGGCTGTTCCGGCTTCGGCTGTTCAACATCTCCTGCGCGATCCAGTTCATCTCCGGCGCGGCCATGCTCAGCGCGGGCATCTTCGGTCCTCTCTTCCTCCAAGTGGTTACCGACGTGAACGCCACCCGGTCGGGGCTCCTGCTGGTGCCCATGATGTTGGGGATGCTGCTCACCTCGGTGGGCAGCGGGCAGGTGCTCACCCGCACCGGGCGCTACAAGGCGGTGCCGATTGTCGGGACTGGGGTGCTCACGCTGGGGGTGTGGCTGATGTCCACCCTGAGCGCCGAGACATCGACATTGACGGCCATGGCCTTTTTGTTCACGATGGGCTGCGGGGTGGGAGCCATCATGCAGGTGCTGTTGGTGGCGGTACAGAACATCGTTCCCCACGATGACTTGGGGGCGGCCACGTCGGCGTCCAACTTCTTCCGCTCGCTGGGCCAGACTTTCGGCTCCGCGGTGATGGGGGTTGTGTTCACCGCCCGGCTTGACCACTACCTCCCCCGACTAGTGCCCAGTGGCGATCAGCTCGACATCGAGGCGCTCATCGCCGTGCCCACCCAAATCGACGCCATCGAGCCGGCGTCGGTGCGCATTGGCATCGTCGAGTCGTTCGCCAACGCCATCGCCGACGTCTATTGGTGGGCCATCCCGGTGACGGCACTGGCCGTGCTCTTGGCCGCGCTGGTGCCCGAGTACCGCCTCCGGGAGAAGGCCGCCATCAGTAACTAGTCCTGATCGGCTGCCCGGCTGGCCCTCTGAATGCGGATACCTCTCTCGGCGATCACCAGGTGGGGTTGGTCAGAATACCGCCGTCCACCACCAGATCGGCACCGGTGATCCATCGGGCCAGATCGGAGCAGAGGAACACGCAGGCATCCCCGACGTCTTCGGGGGTTCCCAGCCGACCCAGGGGGACGGCGGCCATCCAGCGCTGCACCCCTTCGGGCCAGTCGTCGGCCAAGCCCGGCCGGTCGATCAGCCCCGGCGAAACCGAGTTGACTCGGATGCCTTGCTGCCCCCAGGCCAGCGCGGCCGCTTTGGCGTGCATCACCAGACCGGCCTTGGAGGTGGCGTAGTGGCCGTGGACCGGCGTGGGGTGGCGGGCCTCAATGGAGGCGATGTGGACGATGGACCCACCGGTCCCCTGGTCCGCCATGGCCGACGCCGCCGCCTGGGTCAGCCGGTGGACCGCGGTGAGGTTGGTGTCGATCATCTCGGCCCACTGCTGGTCGTCGAGATCGGTGAACGGGGCCACCGGCTGGATGCCGGCGTTGTTGACCAGGGCGTCGATCTTGCCGTGGCGTTCTCGGACCGCCTCCAGCACCGCGGCCGGGCCGTTTTCGGCGGTGAGGTCGGCCCGCACCTCGGTGACCTGTCCCCCACTCTGTTCGACGGGCGACATTCGGGTGTGGGCCACCACCGACGCACCGGCCGCGGCCATGCGCCGCACGATCCCCGCACCGATCCCGCCACCCGCGCCGGTGACTACCACCACCCGCCCGGTGAGGTCGATCAAGTCAACAGGCGACCCAGTCACGGCCTCACCAGTTTCGCAATCTCTGCTGCCGCCGACGGGTATTGCGCCGTGAGTTGGCCCGCGTCGCCCAGCTCGAACCCATGGGGCTTGAACGGAGGGGCCATCGTCGTACCCAACAGCGACCACTCGCCCTGGGTGGACGCGCCCATCCAGGTGTGGGCCGGAACCGGCACGCAAGGCCGCTCCCCTTGGGCCAGATCAGGGCCCAAGGTAGGCCGCTCAACCGAGCCTTCAGGGCCGAGCAGCAGCATCTCCGCCGCGGCCCCGCCATAGTGGTGCCACAGCTCAGGCCCAGTCAGCCGATGAAGGGCCGAAAAGTCGCCCGGCTGGAGCAGGAAATAGATCGCCGTGCTGTGCTCATCCCGCCAAACCTCCCGCCACATCCCCCCTTCCACCGGCAACTCCTTCAACCCCAACAACGCCACCACCTCTCCCCCGCTCAGCCCCTCCATCCCATCCCTCTCCCCCATCACCCCCCGACCCTACCCGCCAGACTGGCCCATCCCTCTGGTGCCTCCAAGACACCTGAGGGATACGCTGGTGAACAAGGCGGGGCTATCCGATTCGGAAGTTGATGCGCTACTCAGGAACCGAAGCAGCAACGGGAGGTAGACCATGTCCCACATTGAAATCTACCGAAACCTGGAACAGGGTCCTGCGTGGTGTGCAATCGGCACACTAGGCGACGCCGGCTACTACGGGGGTGCCGATACGCTGGAGGAGTTGAGGGACTTGATCCAAGAGGCTTCAGAGATGGAGGGGGTTACCCCCACCGTGTCCCAGGCCGCCACTAACCCCTAACTCAACCACCCCCAACGCCGCCCAAGACCTCGGCAGCAGCGGAGGCGGACGGTTCTCCCATGACCGCCAGGATTCCCTGAATGTGTCACTGCCTAGAAGTAGGGTCGTGTTGTGGGTTCAAGAGGCGGCTCCAAGGGCATCACAAGCCACCAGACATCCCTTCCTCGGAGCGAACCCGCTGCCGATCGATCAAGTCCCCACCCGGGTACGCACACTCGACTGGATGTGGGGGTAGACGGCTCGCTGGATGAGCTAAGCGGCCCGGTGCTGGCATGTGGGCCTGCTGTTGATGCGTTAGGGCTATTGCCGGAGGGGTGTGTACAGACGGTGGTGACGTCACCGCCGTACTGGTCGCTTCGGGACTACTCGGCCGAGGGTCAAATCGGCCGCGACGATGCCTTGGGGGAATACGTCAAGAGCATCGTCATGGCATTCGACCAGGTGCGCCGAGTGCTGACCGATGACGGCACCGTGTGGTTGAACGTGGGCGACTCGTATACCTCGGGAAACCGCAGGTACCGGGCACCAGATCGCAAGAATCGGGCTCGGGCCATGGCGGTTCGACCTCCAACTCCAGAGGGCTTGAAGCCCAAAGACCTCATCGGGGTTCCCTGGCGGCTTGCTTTCGCTCTCCAAGATGCGGGCTGGTGGCTTCGCTCCGAGGTCATCTGGTACAAGCCCAACGCCCATCCCGAATCGGTCTCCGACCGCCCCACCAAGTCGCATGAGACCGTGTTCCTGCTTTCCAAGGGCCAGGACTACTACTACGACACCACCGCAGTAAAGGGTCCCAACGGCCGCCGGCTCCGCACCATGTGGGACATCAACACCGAACCCCGGAGAAAGGACGCTGGTGGCGTCGACGATCACCCAGCCGTCATGCCCATGACCTTGGCTCGCCGTTGCATCCAGATCACGAGCCGACCAGGCGATACCGTCCTCGACCCCTACGCCGGTTCTGGCACCACCCTCATTGCCGCCCAAGACCTCGACCGCAACTGGGCCGGAATCGAGCTGAACCCTACCTACGTCGACCTAATCGAGCGCCGGATCACCGAATGATCCAGCCCTACGACAAATCCATAGGCCAAGGCAATCTCAGGGCCAGCATTGAAGCCCTATCCCCCATGGGTGCCAGGTTCGTCAGCAGGATCATCGAATCGCTGTCATCCCCTCTCCAGGCCGAGGCCTCAGCTACCTGGCTAGGGGAGACGGCAGGGTGGATCGAATACTTCGGCCTCACCATCTCGGTACATCATGGAACCACCACAGAGCCTCTTGGCCTTGTCAGCTTCGAGGTCGCATTCCGCAACGCCTGCGAAGCAGTCGGCTGGACTGTCGACGAGCCAGGATCAGCCACTCAGCGCTTCGTAGATACGACGGTCCAAACCGACAATGGTGAAGAGCGCAAGCTGTCCCTGAAGTCCACCGCCGCCCAAAGGTTGTCTGAGTCCACCGCCCACATCTCCAAACTCACCGAGGCCGCCTGGATCCAAGATGTCCGTTCTGCCAAGACAAGGCGAGACCACACCCTCGACCTATTTCACCAATACCGATCTGCCGTAGACGCCATCGTCATGCTCCGAGCATTCCGTCCCGGCCGCACGGCCGTTCCCACCAAGTACCAACTCCTCGAAATCCCCACCGACATCTTCGCCTCTCTCGAAGATGTTCCCCAAGAAGCCTTCGCCGCCGACGGCCCCACCATCGACTGTGCCTACCAGGACGACCCCACCGCCGCCCGCGTTTCCCTCGACCGCTCAGACGCAAAGATCACGGTGAAACAAATCAAGCTATCAGCCTGCACCCTCCACGCAGAGTGGCATCTGAACACTCCAGATGTCTCTTGAGGGTGGTAGCGATACTGGGGCTTTGCCTGCGATTGACCCTGGCCAACCAGACACCTGGCCCACAGATGTACGAGATCACGTTCATCGCCTTGCGTTGAGTTGCAAGGCAAATCCTCAAAACTCTGAAGATACGCCGTCCTGCGAGCTCGTTCCCGAGACCATTGACGCCTACACGGCAGAAAGAGAGTTCTTGGAAGTTCTAGAGGACAGGAGGATCGTGCTCTATCACGCGACTTGCTTACTCCCTCATGAAGTGGCACGAGTTCAACAACTGGGATTGCTGACACTCTCAGAGGAGGGGCGGGATCGGCGACTTGACAAAGTCATTGAGCTGTACGGCAAGGTGATCAATCCCGAACGACTCGAAGCCCTCAGAAGGTCAGGGTCGCTTGCTCGGGATCCGAATCGGCGCAGTGCTCGGCTGGGGGTTCTCTACGGAGTTACACCCCTTGGAGATATCCTCGAGGATGCGGGTAGCAGTATGACTGTTTTCCTCGAAAATTGGGGCGGCGAGTCCTTCTACTGCGCGGCGTACTCTGACGAGGACGTAGCCGAGACCATCAGGGAACTCACGCATCAGAGCATCGCCACAATTGTTGAGTTCACTGTCCCTGCGTCATGGCTGGACAGCTACTCATACGTCTGGCAGATATTCGTGGGACAGCTTCACGGCTGGGAAGGAGCCTGTGGAGAATTCCGAATAGGTCAGAGCATCCCGCCCCAACAGATCCTCGAACTGCTCCACGAAGACTCACCAAAGTGGCCGCTAGAGGTCGGTGCTCTCGCGGCTCCATAGCCCTCTCACTTGGAGGAGCAACGGAGTGGGCTGCCCCTTCGTCCTGCCCTGTTTCTAGGGCTCCAAGACCACCTTGATGGCGCCGGAGGAGCGGGAGGCGGCGGTGGTGAAGGCTTCGGCGGGGGCGTCTAGGGGGAAGCGGTGGGTGATGATGGCGTTGGGCAGTTCGGGGAGTTGGGCGAGGGCGGCGGCGGCGACATCCATGTCGCGGGTGGGGCCGGAGCGGCCGTACATGGAGGAGGGGACCACGGTGATCTCCTTCATGGAGAGGTCCATGCCGGGCAACTCCATCCCTTCCCAGTAGGTGCCGAGAATGACGATCTTGCCGCCGGGGCGGCACTTCTTGGCGGCGTCAGCCAGGGCCGAGGTGGTGCCGGCGGCCTCCACCACAATGTCGTAAGGCTGGTCGGTCAGCGGGGCCGCCCCCAGGCGCTCGGCGGCTTCCTTCTGGGCGTCGTGGCGGGCGGATATGGCCACCTCGCACCCGGCCAGGCGAGCCACGGCCAACGCTGTCTGGCCGACGGCACCGCCGCCGATGACGGCCACCCGCATGTCGCCCCGCAAACCGGCCAGGCGAAAGCCGTGGACCGCGATGCCCAAGGGCTCCACCAGACAGGCGTCGCGGGCGTCCACTCCGGCGGGCAGGGGCACGATGGCTTCGGGCCACATCAGGACCTCGTCGGCCATGCCCCCATCACGGGAGATGCCGGCGATGTCGCCCAGCGTCGCCGGGCAGCGGTTGTAGTCTCCGGCCACACACAGCTCACAGGTGCCGCAGCCGCGGATTGGCTCGATGGCCACGGGGCGGCCGTCGTCCAGCCAGCCGGCGAACTCGTGGCCGATGGTAAACGTGTTGAGCATCCCCAGCTCGAGCATGTGGAGGTCGGAACCGCACACCCCTGCCGAGGCCATCTTGATCCGCACGCCCTCGCCCTCGGGAGGGGCCACCTCCACCGTGGCGGGACGACCGTCAACACACCGCACTGCTCTCATGGTGTCAGTCTTGCTTACGAGTCCGCCGGATGTGTACTACGGCAAGGCCCGTCGTGACCTTGCACCAAGCGGCAGGGTTCTTCAGTGGACTCCACAATTCGCCCGCACTCACTCAACGCAGTGGGCGAAGCCAACGACCCGACTGGTGTTGGCCGTCCTTCCCAGTCCTCATCCCCCAAATCGCCCAGACCCGTGACCGAACCATCCCCGCTGATTTGCGACCCGCATTGCTTCCCCCGGTCCTCTACCCGGTCCAGCAGCCGCTGCACAGTGGGCAGCCCGCGGAATTCCGAGGGAAGCAAGCGAACTGCTTCGTCGAACGCCCACCCCACGCCGTCGGCCACGTCCAGCACAATGTCCACTGCCTCGTCGCCATCCAGCCCCATTCGCTCCCCCAGATCAGCCCATGCCTGTTCTCCGGACGCCGCGCCGACGGTGAAATCGTGGCCGATCCTCATCATCATCTCCACCGAGTCCCACTCCACAAAGTCATCTCGCTCAAATGGAAGCCAGGCACACATGTCGTACATCGGGGCCAGAGCGGCACCGTCTTCGTCGAGCAGCATCCCGTAGTTCTTGGCGTGGGCATCGGTGCCGACAACGACCCAGTTGTAGGCAAGCGTCATGAAGAACTGCTCCACATCAAGATCTGGTTGACGGCTGTTCCCCCAAATCAAGTCGGCAATCTGTCCGGGCCCGGGACCACCGGCTGCTTCCCGTCGCAACTCGGGGGGCAGGCCCAACGCCTGGCACATGTCCTCCTGGTGGAGGCGCTCGACGCCGCTCCCAGTCTGCCGGCGATCAAACCGGGTAACGATGATTGCGGCAACATCCCCGAACGTTTCGACCTCGGTAAAGGCGGAATCAATACCCAGGGCATCAGCGGCCTGTTGGGTCAAGTGCTCTACGACGGCCTGGTCGGGCAGATGTGCCCGGGGGATGGAGGGCTTCAAAATATGCGTGCTGGGCTGTCCCCGCAAGGGCATCCCCCAACTCCCATTGTCATCGTGACAAAGGGCGATCTTCGACTGGAATCCAGCCAGGGTGAACTCTCGTGTACCTGGAAGACTGTCCGGGAGCAGCCGCCCGGAGATCAATGAGCTCATTATCGCTGCCACGTCATCGACTGACAGCCAGGCGATGCCTCGGTCCCGCCGACCAAGGCTGTCGGTCTCGTCGGGGCGGCAGAACTGAACTGCCCCCGCACAGTCGTGCCCTGCCTGGGTATCAAGCAGATCGAACGGTTCAGATGAGCGCGCCCCCGTCTCGCGACGCATGATCTCTCGGGTGTCGGGATTGTCGGGTAGCAGCCCCTTGGCCCAGGCGGTTGCCGTCGCCTGATTCGGCGGCTCTCCGCGCAGCGGGATGGACAAAGACAGCGGTATGAGCCCTTCATCCATGTAGTCGCTGTTGTAAGCGAATCCCACGCCTTCTGCCGCCCGGTACAGGCGTCCGACGTCTGCATCGTGCAGCAGCACGGCCAGGTCGTCTTCGTCAGCCAATAGACATCCCTTCTGGTGCGGTATATCGCTCAGACCGCCGTGACCGCCTCCGAGGAGGCGGGCGGTCTGGCATCATTTCCCGAGTTCGGGCGTACGAGGCTCTCCGCTGCGCTTCTGCCTGCTCAATCGCGGTCATCCTTCGAGGTGCCAACTCCCAGGCGAGTCCAAGGGCATGGGCAAGACGCAACAACTCATTGATCTGCGGAGAAGTCTTGCCGTTTTCGACTGCACTCAGCCATGGACGAGACACACCGGCCCGCCGGGCAACTTCGTCCTGCGAAAAGCCCAAATCCTTGCGGCGGTCGCGAAGGATGCGTCCAATCTGGCTGGGCGATCGGAGTTGGGAGTGTGTTCTCACATTACTATTGTATATGTTCCTATTCAATACTCAACAACAGCGAATTTGAACAGGAACGATTACAACAGTTTCGCTATGAGACGTGAGCGTGTTGGCTGACGGCTTAGAGACCTTTGGGGCGGGTGCCGATTACGCCATCGGCCTCTAGGGAGGCGATCTCGTCAGCGGACAGGCCGAGTTCGGTCAGGATTTCGTGGTTGTGCTGGCCGAGGGTGGGTGAGGGGGAGGTGATCCACTTGTCCACCGAGGCGAAGCGGTAGGGCAGGCCCGGCATGGGGTGGGTGCCTACCGCCGGGTGTTCGACGATCTCGAACAGGCCGCGATGGGCGAGTTGGGGGTTTTCGTGCTGGAGGCGGGGATCCCAAGCGGGGGCGGCGGGAACCCCGGCGGCCACCAGCCGGGTCACGGCTTCATCCAGGTCCTGCTCGGCAGCCCAGGCGTACAGCTCTTCATCGATGGCGTCGTGGCCTTCCCGACGTCCGGCGTCGGTGGCATACTCCGGTCGGTTGGCCCACTCCGGCGATCCCAGCAGCTCCACCAGCGCCTGCCACTGCTGATCGTCAGCTACGGCCAAAGCCAGCCACTGCTCGTGGCCCCGGCAGGGGTAGAGCCCTTGGGGGGCGGAATAGGGACCCCGGTTGCCGGCCCGCTCCATCACGTTGCCGTAGGCGGTGTACTCCACGATCTGCTCAGCAGAGCAGTTGAGAGCGGCCTCCACCATGGTGGACTCCACGAACACTCCCCGCCCGGTGCGCTCCCGCACGGCCAAGCCCAAGATCGCGGCATAGGCACCGTGCATCCCGGCGATGGGGTCGCACGGGCCGCGCATGATGCGGGGCTGGTCGTAGGGATGGCCGGTGACCCAGGCCATGCCGGTGAGCTGCTCCATGGTCTGGGCGAACCCCACCCGATCCCGCCACGGCCCGCTCAGCCCGAACGCGGGCATCCGGGTGAACACCGCCCGGGGATTGCGGGCCGAGACGGCCTCCCAGCTCAGGCCCCACTTCTCCACCACTCGGGGCGAGAAGTTCTCGATCACCACGTCGGCACTCTCGATGAGCCGCCACAGCAGGTCCATGCCCGCCTCAGTGTCCAAGTCGAGCGTGAGGCACCGCTTGTTGTGGTTGATGGCCACGAACATCGAGCTCCACTCCCACCAGTCCTCGGTGCCGAACATGAACCCGGTCATCCGCATCCCGTCGGGGTGGCCGGTGGACTCGATGTGGATCACATCGGCGCCCAGCATGGCCAGCGTGCCGGTGGCCGACGGGCCGGCCCACCAGCTGGTGAGGTCCACCACCTTGATCCCGGCCAGCGGCAGATCAGGATCGGCATCGGCAGCCGACGGCTCCGGTCGGGGGCGCGCCTCCACCGTTCCGGTGTGCTCGCCCAGATGCGGAGCGGGCGAGGCCGGACGCCGCTCGCCGCCGTCGTCCATCAAATAGGGCGGTCGGGGCTGGAGGAACCCGCCGGGGTTGCGCACGAACACCCCCCGGGCCGCGAACTGCTCGTTGTCGAGCACGCTGCGACCGTCGTTCACCTCAGCCACCGGCACCCGCAGATCGGAGGCCGCCTTGATGATTTCGGCCACGGTGTGGCGGGAGGTCCACGGGTGGACCATGGCATTCCACTCGTCGAGGCGGCCGGCCCTCTCCCCGATCTGGCTCCACTCGGTGTCGATGAGATCGGGGCGCTCGATCATGAGCACGAAGCCCTGGTATTGCAAGGCGGTGTTGGTGTTGAACCCCACCCAGCCGTCGAGGGCGGGCTCGATGGAGGGTGCCTCCACCGATCGGGCCACCCGGTCGAAGTCATGGCCGCCGCCCCGCATGGAGTGGGCCAAGTCGCTGAACGTGGGAGCGGCGACGGCCATCACGTCGGCTACCGCCAAATCGATGTACTCGCCTTGCCCAGTACGCCGGGCCCGCAGCAGCGCCGACAAAACCGCCGGGCCGGCGTAGGCCCCCGCCGTCCACTCGGCGATGCCCCCTCCAGCATGAATCGGGGGCTGATCGGGCCGCCCTCGACAGGCGATGGCCCCGCACTGGGCCTGCACGGTGTACTCAGTGGACGGGTGGGCCACCAATGGCCCGTCCTGGCCGTAAGGCGTCACCGACAGCACCACCAGATGAGGATGCCGCTCGGCCCATGCTCTGCCCAGGCCCGATCCGGCAGGGAACGACTCCACCACCGCGTCGGCGGTAGCCACCAGCTCTTCGATCTCGGGATCGCCAGGCGCACCGACAACCCCTCGCTTGGAGGCGTTGAGCAACTGGAACAGCGCGCTGTCGCTCTCGAACTCGGCCCGGGTCGCTGACCAGCGGCGTACCGGGTCACCGTCGGGCCCCTCCACCTTGATCACGTCGGCCCCGGCGTCGGCCAAGAGCTTGGTGACATAGGGGCCGGGCACGCCGGTCGAGAAGTCCACCACTCGGATGCCATCCAGCATCGAGGCCTGCATGTGGAAACCGTTGCTCGCACTCCCGCCGTTAGTGCCCGCCGTCATGGCCGCCTCACTGGTTCCCCGTCATTTCGCACCCCGGTATCTTGTCGCATCGGGCCGTCCCGTACACTGGCCGACACTCGGCAAACACTCGCAGCAAAGGACAGCACTGTGAAGCTCACCGAAGTCAATCTGCTCGACCCCGACCGATTCGTGCGTCAAGAGCACCATGAGATGTTCAAGGTGCTGCGCGATCAAGCCCCCGTCTTCTTGCACCAGGACCCCAACGGACCGGCGTTTTGGAACATCGTCAAACACGACGATCTGGTGGAGGTGAACCGCGACACCGAGCGCTTCTCATCTGAGATCGGCGGCACCTCCATCCCCGACCCGGGCACCCGCGACAACGGCGGACCCGACTCCCGCGGGGTGATGATGCTCACCACCGACCCGCCCAAGCACACCCGCTACCGGCGACTGGTGAACAAGGGCTTCACCCCCCGCATGATCGGCCTGATCGAGCAATACCTCCGCCACCGGGCCATCTTGATCATCGACAACGTGATCGAGAAGGGCGAGGCCGACTTCGTGGTCGACTTGGCCTCTGAGCTCCCGCTCCAGGCCATCGCCGAGATCATGGGCGTGCCCCAAGAAGACCGCATGAAGCTGTTCGACTGGTCCAACCGCTTGATCGGCGTCGACGACCCCGAATACTCGGGCGACAGCGACGACGGCATGATGGCCGGAGCGGAGCTGTACGCCTACACCAACCAGCTGGCCAAGGACCGGGCGGAAAACCCCCGCGACGACATCGTCACCAAGCTCATCAACGCCGAGATCGACGGCGACCGGCTGACCGAGCTGGAGTTCGACATGTTCATGCTCCTGCTCACCGTGGCCGGCAACGAGACCACCCGCAACGCCACCGCCCAGGGGATGCTGGCGCTCATGGACCACCCCGAGCAGTTCGAGGCCGTCAAGAACTCCCCCGACGGGGTGACCGACACCCATATCGACGAACTCTTGCGCTGGTCCACCCCAGTGCTGCACTTCCGCCGCACCGCTACGGAGGACACCGAGATCAGGGGCCAGCACATCGACGACGGCGACAAGATCGTCATCTGGCACATCTCGGCCAACCGCGACGAAGAGGTGTTCGACGACCCCTTCACCTTCGACGTAAACCGCACCCCCAACGAGCAGATCGCCTTCGGCGGCGGCGGGGCCCACTACTGCCTGGGCGCCAACCTGGCCAAGATGGAACTGCGCCTCATCTTCCAGGAGATCATCGAGCGCATGCCCGACATCCACCGAGTGGGCGAGCCCGAATGGCTCCGCTCCAATTTCATCGGCGGCGTCAAGCACCTCCCCGTAGCCTGGACCCCCGGCCAAAAAATCAACCCCGGCCCCGCCCCCGACCAAAACCTGTCCACGCTGGTGTAGATGGGCGGCGGACTACTGGGGTGTCTCGCCGATGTAGTGGACCAAGGCACCGGCCTCGGACTCGCTCCAGAGAATGATCCATTCCTCGCCTGACCCATAGACGGGTATCCCCCAAATGGGCGGTGTTTGGTAGCGGAGCCGCCGGACTGAAGCGTCGCCCGGATCAGACTCGAGGAGATCGAGAACATCGTTGACCCGGTCATAGAGCTGTCGGCGGGCGGAATCGGCTTCGAGCGCGGCAAGCTGTCCGTCGGCAGTGGGGAAGAACAGCAGCTCAGGCATGGCCAAATTGTAACGTTAGGGTCACACCCTAAAGGGGCATTATGGTAATGTGCTCACATTCACCCCACGACAGTCAATTGCGAGAGAAGAGCGAATGCGGTCTTCGGAGTTGCATTGGCCGACCAAGAAAGGGAGACGCCCCCATGCCCCACCTAATCGAGCTAGATGCTCGTCGGCGTGTGGCCCTCGGAAAGCTCGGAAAACCCGAGCACACCCGGTACCTCGTCACCGAGCATCCTGATGGGTCGCTATTGCTCACGCCAGCAGTTGTCATGACCGCCCACGAGGCTGCTCTTCTGCGTAACCCTGAGCTCGTGGCCCAAATCGAACAAGACCTGGCCGATCCGTCAAAGGCCGCTCCATCTTCAGTCCGCCAGCCTACGTCCGTGCAGGTCTAGACCGTTTCCTCCACCTCAGAAGCATCGATGCAATTCGCCGGGCCCTCCCACGACGGCATGTGTTGGTCAAAGGTGAGCACGAGGCACTCCTGGACTAATGCGGTGGCCAATCGGATTGGGGGTGTTCGTAATCCATGAGGCTGGTCATTTCGACGTTGTCCCGGGCAGAACTTGTAATGGCAGGCGACAATGGCCGCTGACAAACCCTAGATTGGTTCTATGACCGCCGTGCCAACCGATTCAGCGACCACGACGGGGGCCTTGGCCAAGCCGCCGCCGGCGACGGAGCCTGATCCCCACAATCCGTTGCACAACGCCTTTTGGCGGCGGGATCGGCGGGTGGTGGACGCCGACTTGCAGGAGGTTTGCGCCCGTCCGCTCACGTTCTATCCGGGGTTCGAGTTCACTGGCGATCTTGAGAGCGTTGACACACCCGGCGCCTGGTTCATCACCCGGCATGCCACCGTGCTGGAGGTGTCGCGTAATCCGCAGGTCTACTCGTCGTCGTCGGGCATCACCATCAACGACTTCCCCCCGGAGTTCAACGAGTACTTCAACTCGATCATCGCCATGGACGACCCCCGCCACGCCCGGCTGCGGAAGCTGGTGTCGGCGGGCTTCACCCCCCGGATGCTGCAACGGCTGGAAGACTCGGTGATCGACCAGGCCAGGCTCATCGTGGACGAAGTGTGCGAGCGGGGCGAGTGCGACTTCGTCACCGACGTCGCGGCCCGCCTGCCGTTGCGGATCGTGTGCGACCTCATGGGAATCCCCGCCTCCGAGCATGATTTCGTGTTCGACCAGTCGAACGTGATCCTGGGCGCGGCCGACGATGAGTATGTGCCCGAGTTCGGGGACTTCGTCACCGCCATCCTCACCGCCGGCCAGGCCTTGGCGAACCTGATGGACGAGGTGGCGGAGTCGAAGATTGGCGTGGACACCGGTGATCTCACCAGCGTTTTGGTCAACGCCGAGGTGGACGGTGAACGGCTGACCCAGGCCGAGCTGGCCAGCTTCTTCATCCTGTTGGTGGTGGCCGGCAACGAGACCACCCGCAACGCCATCAGCTGGGGGCTGTTGTACCTCACCGACCACCCCGACCAGCGCAAGATCTGGACCGACGACTTCGAGGGCGTGGCCCACAGTGCGGTGGAGGAGATCGTGCGGATGGCCAGCCCGGTCACCTACATGCGCCGCACCGCATTGAGCGAAGCCGAATTGGAGGGCCAGAAGATCGAGGAGGGCGACATGGTGGTGATGAACTACCTGTGCGCCAACCGGGACGAGTCGGTGTTCGACAACCCGCACACCTTCGATGTGCGGCGCGACCCGAACCCCCACATCGGCTACGGCGGGCCAGGCCCGCACTTCTGCCTCGGCGCGCACCTGGCTCGCCGGGAGATCAAGGTGATGTTCCGCGAGCTGTTCGACCGCATCGGCGACATCCGCGCCACCGGCGAGCCGGAGCCGCTGTCGTCGGCCTTCATCCACGGCATCAAGCACCTGCCCGCGGCATTCACGCCCGCCAAGCCGGTGGGAGCATCGGCCTAGGACCGACCCCGTCTACTCCCCTTCTTGGTTGCCGCTTTGTCCTGAGATTTGCTCGGAGAGTTTGCGAATGGCATCGAGGTCGAGATGGCGGAAGATGCCTTCGGCCCGGGCCGTGACTTGGCCGTTTTGCAGGGCCTGGCCCTTGACCTCGGTGATCTCGCCGTCGAACTTCTCCACCCACCCCTCGAAGACAGTCTCCACTTCGAGCAGGGTGGGCCTGCGGTAGCGCACTGAAAGCACCATGGTGGGGCCGCTGGCGTCGGCGGCCGAGCAGGCGCTGGTGAACACCATGTCGAAGGCCGACGCGATAGCCCCACCGTGGACGCAACCGGGCGGCCCCTCGAAAACGGAGGAGAACACCGCCCGGCCCCTTGAAATCGGGGGGTCGGGCTCGGTGTCCACCACCATCTCTACCGGCAGTGCGGCGGGATTGCAGATGCCGGTGACGAGATCGAAGGGCGCCCGCAGGTGAGTGATGGGCGGACCTTCAATCTTGGGTCCCTCAGGACCGAAACGGGGCAGGGGTTCGGCCGGCACATGGGCCTCGAGGCGGTCGGCGAGGGCGTTGGCCTCAGCGGCCAATGCCGCTGTCTCGTCCGGGGATGCCAGGTTGGTGACGGTGGCGGCAACCAGTCGGCGCACGGCGTCGGCCAGCGTCCGCAGCTCCCGCTCCCGACCGGCAACCGCCGGATGGTCGATGGCCTGGAACGGGCCGCCGGGCTGATTGATATGGGCCACGACGGCAACGGTAGGGTGCGGGCAGCATCACGGCGCAACCAGGCGTCCAGGAACCCCGATCCCACGAGGAGCCCCCATGCCCATCGACCCAACCGCAGTCGGCGCAGAGAGCAATCCGAGCACCTCGAGCTGGAAGTCGAAAGACGCCCTCCTGTATGCCCTGGGTGTCGGAGCGGGCGTGACCGACCCCACCGGGTTCGAGCTGGAGTTCACCACCGAGAACACCAAAGACGTGGAGCAGAAGGCCCTCCCCACCATGTGCGTGGTGCTGGGCGGCGGGGTGGGCGCCGGCCCCGACAGCCCGATGGCCAAGATCGGCACCTACAACCCGGCCCTTCTCGTACATGGCGAGCAGGGGTTCACCCTCCACAAGCCGCTTCCGGTGGCAGCCACGGTGAGCTCGGTGAGCCGCGTCGCCGGCATCTATGACAAGGGCAAGGCCGCCCTGGTTGTGCTGGAGAGCGACGTCACCGACACCGCCGACGGCCAGCCCTTGTTCACCAATGTCACCTCGCTGTTCATCCGAGGCGAAGGCGGCTGGGGCGGCGACCGAGGCCCGGCCAGCCCTCCCAAGGTGCCCGAGCGCGATGCCGACCACATGGTGACCTACCCGACCCGCTCCGACCAGGCGCTGCTGTATCGGCTCAACGGCGACCGCAACCCGCTGCACTCCGACCCCTCGTTCGCGGCCGCCGGCGGTTTCAACACCCCGATCCTCCACGGCCTGTGTACCTACGGCTTCACCGGACGGGCGCTGCTCCACACCCTGTGCGACAGCGACCCGGCCCGTTTCAAGTCGATGCACGGGCGGTTCTCCTCCCCGGTGCTGCCCGGAGACACCCTCGACGTCCACATTTGGGATGAGGGCGACGGATCGGCCCGGTTCCAGACCCGGGTGGGCGACCGGGTGGTGCTCGACGCGGGGACCGTCACCTTCGAGTAGCCGCCAGGCCAGTGGCCCGAGCCCGGAAGGCCGCTCTTGGGCTACTCGCCGAAGGCGGCGTCGATGTTGCGATCGACAAGGGCGGTGATGGGCAGATCAACGCCCAGTTCTTCGGCCAGGGCCAGCGCGCCGCCCAGGTCTTTGTGGGCGATCTGGGCGAAGCTGCCGCCCATAGCCGGAGGCGGATAGACGATTGGCCGGGTGAACACGCCCAGGTGGGGGCCGATGTTGCGGTCGGAGTAGCTCACGATGTCGGCGAACGCCTTCAGGTCTACTCCAGCAGCTGCGGCCAGCGCGATGGCCTCGTAGGCCACGGCAAATTCGGCGTAGGTGATGAGGTTGCGGGCCACCTTGGCCTTCAGCGCGGAGCCCAGCGGGCCGACGTTGACCACCATGCCGCCATAGCGCTCGAAGTGGGGGCGACCTTGCTCGGTGCGGGCCTCGTCGCCCCCGCAAAACACCACCAGATCCCGGCTGCGTGCCGAAGGAGTGCCCCCGGTGACCGGGGCGTCGATCAGCGCCACCCCCGCTTCGTCGGCCTCGGCGGCCAAGTCGATCACAGTGGCGGGCAGCACGGTGGAGTGGACCGCCACCAGCGCCCCCGACTCGGCCGCTCCAGCGATGGCTCCGTCGTCGCCCCGACACACTTGGCGTACCTGGGCGTCGTCGATCACCACCACCGCAACCAGGTCCACTTGGCGGGCCAACTCCCCCACTGAGCCCGCCGGTATGCCGCCCAGTTCGGCGAACCGCCCCATGGCCTCGTCGGAGATGTCGTAGCCCACCACGGTCACCTCGTCGTCCCACTGGCCGGCGAGCACGCCCTCGGCAATGGCGCCGCCCATGTCGCCCAGTCCGATGATTCCCAGTCGTGTCATTGCTGCTCCTTGTCTTCGTCAATCAGCGAAGGCACCGGAAGAAGGCCCGCACCTCTTCCACCAGCGCATCAGGGTTCTCCAGGGCCGGAAAGTGGCCGCCGTCGTCAACTTCGGTCCACCGGATGATGTGGTAATAGGGCTCGGCCAACTCCCGGGGCGGGCGGTTCTTCTCGTTGAACACCGCCACCCCGGTGGGCACCGAGATCCTCGGCGGCTGGTTGAACGCCGAGCCGGCCCCAAAGCTCTCGTAGTACATGCGCATCGACGGGCCGATGGTGGCGGTGGCCCAGTAAATGGTGAGCAGGGTGCAGAGGTCGTCGAGGGTGTAGCGCCGGGCCAGGTAACGCCCGCCGGGGCCGTCGATGTCGCTCCATCGCCACCACTTCTCGATGATCCAGGCGGCCAGGCCGGCGGGCGAGTCGGTGAGCCCCACCGCCGCGGTCTGCGGTTTGGTGCGCTGAAGGTGGACGTAGCCCCATTCCCGATCCCGGTATTGCTTCACGCCCTCCCACCATTCCCGCAGCTCTGGCGTCAGGGCGGCCTCGTCGATGGGCGGGGCCACCATGTTGAGGTGGATGCCCACCATGCGATCGGGATGGGCAGCGCCCAGCGCCGCGCTCACCGCCGATCCCCAGTCGCCGCCTTGAGCCCCGAACCGCTGGTAGCCGAGCGCGGCCATCAGCTCCGCCCACATGTCGGCCACTTTGGCCGACGACACCCCCGGTTGCGACGGCGGTGACGAGAACCCGTAGCCGGGCAGCGACGGGGCCACCACATGGAAGGCATCGGCCGGGTCGCCGCCGTAAACCGCAGGATCGCTGAGCGGTCCGATCACCTTGTGCATCTCCCAGAAGCAGCTCGGCCATCCGTGAGTGATGACCAGCGGCAGCGGATCGGGGCCCCGACCCCGGGCATGCACAAAATGGACGTCGAGCCCGTCGATGCGCTGAGTGAACTGAGGCAGCTCGTTGAGCGCCGCCTCATGGACCCGCCAGTCGTAGTCATGACGCCAATACCGGCACAGTTCGGCGATATACGCGGTGTCAGACCCGTAGTCCCACCCCACCCCCTCCAGCGTTTGCGGCCAGCGGGTGGCGTCCAGCCGTCGGTGCAGATCGTCGATCACCTCATCGGGCACCGCAATCCGAAACGGCTCAGCCACGCCCAATCTCTTTCCGTAAGTGTGGAGTGGCGCACATCAAGTTAGATGATAAACGCTCAAAGGGACTTAGACAGGAGAGTGGCGCGGCCTTACTCATCTTGCAACATTTGCGCCGCAACTACTAGGGGAACCCCACATTTGTCCATGATCTCTTTGAGGTCTGGTCTGAGACGAGTCCAGTTGGTCATGTCAGCGGGAATCCCACCTCTCCTGTCGATCTTCTCCCAATCAAATGCCACGCCTTCCTTCTCCATCTCCAACGCGCTGATGACCTGCCTTATCACATGAGCGGAACGGTTCGTCAGGGGTGCCTCCCCCTTTGAAACGAGGTCTAGGGCATACCACAGCAGAGTTGAACTGCCAATAATCGCGGCCGCGATCACAGGCCATCCGGAAACCCAAACGGATGCCGTGGCTGCCGCTACCGCCAGAAACTCTCCCAGAACGAGGATTCTGGCACTGAATTCCCACTTTGCTGGCGAGAACGTCCGTTTCCAACCATATGGGTATGAGAAGTTCCTCCACCGTTCTTCCAGAAAAGCCTTCGATTTCTGTTTTCGCATTGCTGCTCCAAGTTTGTGATTCGCCTGGTCCGAGCGCTCTTGACCTGCGTCTACGGCGCTGCTAGAAGGTGTGCTCCCCAGGCCGACAGCAGATAGAAGCACCTCGTAACGGCGAAAGCCCCAATGGAGGTGGCATATCTGGAGTCTTGACGCCCAGGGCATCCGGCCCCTGGAGCGGAGTGCTCAGCACGAAGCTCCGGGGGCCATTCCGATATACGAGTATAGGACGCTGAAGAGGGCTTTCGCGAGGAAGTCTGCTGTCCTTCCGCCCATCACAAACACGGCACCGCTCCAAGCGGCTCAGCCAGGCAGTCGGAAAGTCCCCGCGGCCCCCTTCGGCTTAGCTGTAGCTGCGCTCGTGAAGAACGCAGACTCTCCGACCGAAGGGGGCCACCTTGAAATGGGTCATGCCCTTGCTGGCACTGGTTGTTCTCACGGGCTGCACAAAACGCGGCAGCGGTCCCGTCGTGACGGTCGGATCAGATTGACTTGCACCCTCGGCTACCGCAACGGCTTCCCCCTCCAGTGCCCCTTCGCCTGTGGCGGAACTTCCTGAGACCGCTTCGACTCCCGCTTCAGTCCCCGTAGATACGGGAGCGTCGAATCCCACAGGAGCTCTTGTGTCCACAGGACCGCCGCCAGCCGAGACTCCCACTCCGACACCTGTTCCCACGCCAGTGCTGGCCGAGGCAATTTGTCCCTATGACCGAGATCAAGCAGGACAGGCGTTCCGATACAAACCAGCCGAGATGTCGGAATCAGAGTCCGTGGAAACCGAGTGCAAAACCCTCGCCCTTGTCAGTCGAACAAGTCCGGTCCGTGTTCAAGAGCCTAGACCCCCGACAACCAGCCGCCCGCATCGACGACGCCACCGCCTGGTGCCAAGCCCCTGAATCGGCCTCCGAGCTACACAGCCTCGCCAAGACCCCCACACGGTGGCACGACGAGATCTCAGCAAACGTCGCCACCCGCACCCACAACGGCCGCACAGAGGTCGCCAAAGCCAAGATCAAGGACATCAAGCGTTCAGCCCGAAGTTTCCAGAATTTCGCCAACTACCGGCTCAGAACCCTCCCGGCAATCGGAAACACACTAAGCGAAATTCAACCCGTCACAATATCAGAACTCGATGCCTCAGCTTTACCCTGTAAAGTCACTATGGTGCCAAGTTCACCGACTTCTCTATCCGTCTAAAGTATCAAGAAATATTGAAGCGGAGCGATTGTCATTGAATTTACCGACTATGGAATCACCATTCGAATACAACACCTCGACTTCAATTCTAGTCAAGGTGTCAGGAGCTTCAAACTTGGTCGAGTCTTCCAGATAAAGTTGTGCTTGACTGATCAGGTGAAAATCGACTGCTGTTCCAAACAGCGGCAAGATTTTGACTTGTTCGATTACTCTTCCAAACGCTAATCTCATCGCGACTACGAATTCCGCAACCTTGTTTGAAGATATGCCAAACAGAATCTGAGACACGGAGTCCTTCGCATCTTCCGACAATCTTTGCCAAGCATCAACCTTTGCTTGCAGTTCTAGAGTTGGAGTATTTTCTTCTGTTCGAGCATCAATTCCCACCCTCTCAAATGCTTCTACCACTGAATCGTAGTCAAGGTACAGTACTTGAAATCCCAAGGAAGACAGCTGTTCTATCGCACCATCGGTGAATTCTCCTGAGATTACTGTTCCAAGAAATGGTTTGTGTATTGCATATGATTCCGCGAGGGGGAGGACTGCGCCTTGAATCTCTTGGGCCTTGTTGCGTGAGTGCTTTGTATAGCGCCTCCATGCCACTTCAATGAAACCAGCAGGATCTCCGACAGTGCTGTCGGTTCCTCCTCGTTCGAGAACAAAGTCTAAATCATGAGTGTTGCCAAATTTGTCGGTCCAGGTTACTTTCCTGCCTCTTCGTGCTTCCCTCGGCCCCTTCTGGTCAAGGTACAAGGAGAATTCTTTCGCTATTGATTGAAGAAGCGGTTCCACGCCCCGTTCAATGACATTGCCAATGATCTGGCCCCATGTATGAGCGGGAGATTGAGCCACTAGCCCCGCACCTCCAGTACTCCTTCCTTCAAGGGTACTCGATGCTTGCGATTTTTCCACTTGATATTTCTGTCTCTTGTCTTCGAAAAACTGTACGAATCGAAACCCGCTGCAACTGCCAGAACTCCATGCAATTCATCTACTGGAGTATAGACCCCATAAGGAGCTGAATCTCCCACTACAAATAGAGCTTGCCCTCCGGGCCTTACTGCTGCTCTAATGTGTCGCCAAACTTTAGCCATGTCATGAAAATAGGCAACTATCATGGCGTGATAGGCCTTCTTGCCTCCACGTGTACTGCGAACGGAAGATAACTCTTCATATATTGGCCCTAGTCTGTCAATTATCGGAAGAAGGATAGGGTCTTCGATAACCGCAGCCGAGTCATAGCCAACCATATGCTGACTACAAGCATGAACAAGAGGCTCCCTTACTCTTTTGAGGTCCGAGTAGGCGGTTACCTCGCCCAAGAATGTCATCTCCAAACGTGTAGCATCCGCATAGTCAAAATTATTTGCATAAGGTGGTGATGTAACCACCATATCTACCGAATTGTCAGGCAATTCAGCTGGTTGCCGTGCGTCATGATGATATATCCTCATCTTGCCGTTCAATTTATTCCTAGTGGTCAAAATATCTTCAGCGATCATTCTAGCCTTCTGCATGAAGCCTTCAGACGGCCCTACGGTCTTCATTTTTGTTTTATTGGGAAGAACGTACTGCCACTGTGCCGTGCCGACATGACTTGCTGGTCGAAGTGTGCTGACCAAGGCAAGCCACAGTAGCTTCCAGACAGAGCCATCTAATTCAACTCTGGCTTCATAGAGTACCTTTTGAAGGCGACGTAGCTCGATCAACGCGTCTTCGGAATAGCACTTCTGTAGCAATTTTGGTTCATCGTCAATGCACATGTCCGGCTGGAATCGCTTCGATCTTTCGATTATTGACTTCGCAGACTGTAATATGACTTCCGGATCGACGTCGATGCATCGAATCTTTGCATCTGCAATTCGGAATATGAAGTCTTGTGCCTCCCATCCATAGCTGTCACAGCCAAGCCTCGAGGCTGCCAGCAAAGTGGTTCCACTACCTGCAAATGGGTCAAGGACTACAGCCCTAGATTGGCCTGAACAGGCCAAGAACTCACCAATGGAGTTTACTACCCACTCTGCAGAATAGCCAGCACTAAAACGGAACCACCGATGAATGGGTAGCGACATATTGTTTACAAAAGTAGGCGCGTTGCTCCGAAGGGGCTCGCTAGGAGTGGCAGATTCAAAGAGTCGAGGCTGTGTCATCGCCATATAAGGCATTCTAAGCACCTCAGTGACACTTGGTTCTGCATCCCCATCTTGAGACCCGGCTCGGTCAGCGGTCGCCGATGGCGTAGAAGCCGCCGACGCGGTCGGCGACGTACATGACGCCGTTCCACACCGCGGGGGTGGCCTCGACACAGCCGCCCAGCGTGATGCGCCACAGCTCCGGGGGCTCCACCGAGGGGTCGGAGATGTCGTAGGCCCGGATGACACCGGCGCAGTCAGCTTGGATCAACACATCGTCGATCACCACCGGTGATGACCACACCGGGCCGCCGATCCGCTTTCGCCACACCACCTCGCCGGTGTCGCGGCTCAACCCGTACAGGTAGCCGGCGTTGGTGGGCGCATACACCATCTCGTCGGTCAGCGCCGGGGTGGCCCACACACCGTCGGTGGCCGCGTTGCGGAGGTCGGTGCCCCACACCAGGGGATCCTCGGCTGAGGGGTCGAGCTTGAGCATCTGGCCCAGCTCCTGGCTTCGGGCAGTGCCCCGTTCGTACTCCACCCCCACGTACAAGAAGCCTTCGGCGTCGGCCACCACGGTGGCGTCCACATCGTCGCCCGCCCAGTAGCGGAACACCCGCACGGGATCGATGCCCTGCTCCAGCCCGGCGATGTCCCAACCCTGCACCAGCCCCCCGGAATTGGCGAAGTACAGGGTGTTGCCGATCACCGTCATGCCGGCCTCGATGGACACGTTGCCGTCGCCCACCGCGTTGAGCAGCTCTTGATCCCAGCCGGGGCTGGTGAACACAATCTCGGGGTCGATGGTCACCAGCCCGTCGGGGCCGAACCGTCGGTTCAGCTTGGCGATGAAGAAGTGGCTGTTCTCGCCGCCCTGGAAGAGATAGTCATCCAGCACCAGCGCAGCGCCGTCCCAGTCGTCGTTCCACAGCACCGGGGACATCTCGGTGGCGTGAACCGACCACAGCTCAACCGGCTCGTCGCGGTCGAAGGCGATGATCCGGAAATAGTCGTCCCGCGAGCCGAAATACACCAGGGGGTAGCCATCGGGATCGACGGTCACCGACCCCTTGACCAGGTCGCCCACCAGGAACTCGGGCAATAGCTGCTCGCCGGTGGCGGCGTTCAGGAAATGGACCCCGGGGGTGTAGGTGCCCGCAATCACCCAGGTGCGCTCGTCCCATTCGATCACCGCCGGCTGGCCAGTCCAGCCCGCACCGCACCAGAGGGTGGTGCCCGCCGCCCAGGCGGTGAGCGAGCAGAGGTCACGCTCGGGGGTACCGGTGAACCGCCACAGGACCTCGGGCGACTGCGGAGCCGGACCGGTGCCGTAGAAGGTGCGGGTGGGGTTGCCCCGGAAGGTGAGCAGCCCGGGCATTCCGCTGACCGGCTGTCCCACAGTGGACGGGTCCACCCAATCTGGATACGGCGTGGGGGTGGGAATGGGCGTGGGGGTCGGGAGTGAAATCGGGGGCGCAGTGGGGGTCGGGGCCAAGGGCGACGTGGGGGTCGGGGCTGGAGCCGGGGTTGACGCTGGAGATGGCGTGTCGGACAGGGTCAGCGGCCGGGATGTCGGAGCGATGGTCAGCACGGGGTCGTCGACATCGAAGACCTGCTGATCCACCACCACGGCCACAACCCCGACGACGGCGGCAACCGCCGCGACCACAGCCCATGCCTTCCACTGACGCACTTGCACTACCGTAGAGCCATGGCGATCGAATATTTGGACCCACAGGCTGATCCGGCAGAACCGGTGACCCCCTATGAGCTTTCTGCGGGAACTGGAGCGCTCACCGTCGGGCTCTTGGCCAACGGCTTCCCCGACTCAGTGCCGTTTCTCGATGCGGTGGGCGAGAGCCTGCGCCGGGTGCGTCCCGATGTGGAGGTTCGGGCCTGGAACAAGGGCAACGCCTCAATGGTGGCCGACGACCAGCTCATCGGCGAGATCACCGACGCCTGCGACGCGGTGGTGGCCGCCTACGGCCATTGAGGGAGCTGCACCAGCGGCACCGTGCGTGACGCCATCAAAGCCGCCCGCCGCGAGACCCCGGCGGTGGCTCTGGTGACCACCAAGTTCTCCCCCCAGGGCGACTTTGTGTCCCGGTCGGCGGGAATGCCCGACATTCCCCGGGTGATCCTCCCCCACCCAGTGGCCGGCACCGGGGAGAAGGCCATAAAGATGGTGGCCGACGACATCGCCGACGAGGTGCTTCAGGCGCTGGGCGCCGGATGAGCCGCCCGCTGACGGCGCTCTCTGAGGAGGCTGCCCTCGAGCAGCTTCACGAGGCGGGCTGCACCGACGGGCTGCCGGTGGTGATTCCCACTCCGGCCCGGGTGGAGCGCATGGTGTTGGCCTCGGGTCTTGACAGCGATGTCTCGCTGGGCCAGCTCGGTCCCAACCTGGGCGAGGCCACCGTGGAGAAGGCCGCCATCGCCGCGGTGATGGCCGGCTGCCTGCCCGATTACTTCCCGGTGGTGGTGGCCGCCGTGCGGGCAGTGTGCGATCCCCGCTTGGACATGACCGAGGTGCAGGCCACCACCCACAACCTGGGGCCGCTGATCATTGTGAACGGCCCCGCGGTGGGCGCCTGCGGTGTCGCCTCGGGATTCGGCGCGCTAGGGCCGGGCCACCGGGCCAATGCCAGCATCGGTCGGGCGGTGCGCCTGGCCATGATCAACATCGGCGGCGGGCGGCCCGGCACCTCCGACATGGCGCTGCTCGGCCATCCCGGCAAGTTCACCTTCTGTCTGGGCGAGGACGAGGAGGCCAGCCCCTGGCCGCCGCTGCACACCTCCCTGGGCTACGGCATCGACCAGAGCACGGTGACCGTGGCCTGCACCGAAGGGCCCCATTCGGTGCTGTGCTTTCCCGACGACGACCCCGAGGTGTACGCCGACCACCTGTTGAATGTGCTGGCCGCCTCGCTGTCGGGGCTGGGGGCCAACAACACCCACTTCGCCCGCGGCACCCAGGTGCTGGTGCTCAACCCCGACCATGCCATCGCCCTGGCCGACGTGGGCCACGACCAGGCCTCCATCGCCGAGACACTCCACCAGCGGGCCAAACGCTCCTGGTCGGAGCTGTCTGCGGTGCGGGCCCGGGGCTCGGGCATCAACCGCCACCAGCGCAGCCAAGGCGACGACCCCGATCTGGTGGTCCACGCCCTCAGCAGCCCGAACGACCTACTCATCTTGGTGGCCGGAGGCACCGGCCTGTACTCCACCGTCATGCCCTCCTGGGGCGCCGGCCCCCACGGCAACGGCCACATCACCGTCGAGGTCGACCTCGACCAGGCCTGCGAAGTCCCGTTGGTACGAGCCAGGCAATAGGCCCCGACTTCGCCAACGCGAATCTGTCGCTTTTCGCTGGTAGCGTTGGGGGTATGGGCAGATTTCGACGGACGATGGACACGGCTAAGGCTTCTTGGGCCGTATTGCAGCATGATCGGGAGCTGGCGGTTCTGCCGGTGTTGGGGGCGCTGGCCTCGCTGGCGGTGGTTGCTGCCATCGGCATACCCATCTGGCTGTCAACCGACGGGATCGACGACGGCGACGGCAGCGCCGGCGGGGAGCCCATGCTGTGGATCGGCGGGATCATCATCATGTTGGCCGTCACCATCATCACCGTGTTGTTCAACGCCGCGGTGGTATCGGGGGCCCGGGAGCGGTTCAGCGGTGGCGACCCCACCATCTTGAGTGCCATCAAGGGAGCGTTCTCCCGGCTGCACGTCATCGTGCCCTGGGCGATTCTGGCCCTGACCGTCGGCATGATCCTGCGGGCCATTCAGAGTTCCGACAACATCGTTGCCCGCATTCTGGGCAGCCTTCTCAACATGGCCTGGGGGGTGCTCACCTTCTTGGTGGTGCCCATCCTGGTGGTGGAGCAGACTGGGCCGTTCAGCTCGGTGAGGCGGTCAGGCGAATTGCTGCGCAACACATGGGGGGAGAACCTGATGGCCCAAGTGGGATTCGGCATCGTCGGCTTGGTAGCGGCCATCCCGGGAATCATCATCTTCGCCATTGGCGCATCGGCAGGAGGTGTCGGGGCTGTGATCGGAATCGGCATCGGCGTGGTGTGGATCGCCCTGGTGTCAGTAGTGATCAGCACGCTCACCGCAATCTTCCAGATGGCTCTTTACCTCTACGCCACCACCGGCCAGGTCCCCATGGGATTCGAGAGCTCCAGCATTGGCGACACCTTCCACGAGCGGTCGCAAGGCCCCCTGACTCGAGGCTTCACCGGTGGGGGCTTCGGCGGCGGGCGCTTCTAGTCCTCAGAAGGCGCCATCGCAGCCCGGGCTATTTCCGGGTTGAGGTACTCCCTCGTGAAATAGACCTTGCCGTCGCGGAAGCGCCAGAGGCCGATATAGCTATTGGCGTAGCGGCGCCCCGTGGGAATCACCTCGCCTTGGCTGGTGTACTCGGCGATCAACAGGTTGGGGTCTGCACACGGGTAGACCTCGGTGATGTGCAGGGTGAAGCGGAACACCTTGAAGGCCCGCACCAAGCGCTCTCGCACTGCTTCTCTACCCTCGGTTCGGTCGGGTCCATCGGGGCTGGCGTAGGGCAGTTCCATCACGTAGTCGTCGGTGTAGTGGGCCACCACCGCGTCGGCATCGCCCATGGCCTCGAATACCGATTGGAGGATCGCAAGGTTGCTCTGCGTGCTCATGGTGCTAGTTGACCACGTTCTTCGAACCCGTGTGAACGCTGGCAGTAGTGTCGGGGATCGTGTCTTCAAATGAACTTCCTCTGAGCGGCCTGCGGGTCATCGACATGGCCGACGTGAAGGGTGAGCTGGCTGGAAGACTGCTGGCCGATCTGGGGTCCGACGTCATCCGAGTGGAACCGCCCGGCGGGGCCGCTTCCCGCCACATGCCCCCGTTCGCCCCCGATGGCGACACCAGCCTGTACTTCGCCTTCCGCAACTTCAACAAGCGGGGCATCACCGTGGACGTGACCACCGCCGAAGGCCAGGCCCAACTCCGGGAGCTGTTGGCCTCAGCCGACGTGTGGATCGAATCAACCAAGCCGGGGTCGCTGGCCCCTTACGGGCTCGACGCTCTGGCGGTGTCGGCTGAGTTCGAGCACCTCTTGGTGCTTTCGATCACCGATTTCGGCCAAGAGGGACCATACGCCCAGTTCGAGGCCACCGACGAGGTGATCCAGGCCATGAGCGGGCATCTGGCCGCCTCGGGCATCCCCGAGAAGCCGCCGCTGCTCATCCCCGGCGCCTTCGCCTACGACGCTGCCGGGGTGGTGGGCGCGCTGGCCGTGCTCGTCGGCTTGGTGGCCAAGCAGCGCACCGGGCGGGGCCAGCATCTGGACTTCTCGGCGCTGGAGGCGGCCATCCAGCTCAACACCTGGCAACTGGCCAATATGCAGCCCACCCTGGACGCCGGTATGGACCCGCCCGTTGTCCGCTCGGGCACCACGGTGGTGTATCCGCTGTTCGAGACGGCCGACGGCTTCATCACGATGGTGATCCTCAGCCCCCGTCAGTGGTTCGCCATGTGGGAGTGGATGGGCCGCCCCGAGGCGTTCGCCGACGAGATGTGGGGGCAGACCCTCACCCGCTTGATGAACGGCGACGTGCTCAACCCGGTGATCGCCGAGCACTTCGCCCCCATGCTGATGGAGGAGGCCGCCGCAGAGGCCCAGCGCCGGGGCGTCGTGGTCACCCCCATGCTCAAGCCCGCCGACATCCTGATCAACGAGCACTACGTCTCCCGGTCCACCTTCGTGCCGGTTGCAGTGGCTCCCGATGCAGAGGCCGCGGTCGCCTCCGGGTTCATGGAGATCAACCGCCAGCGCCAAGGCTTCCGGGTCGGCGCGCCCGCAGTGGGTGAGCACAACGCCGAGGTGGCTGCGGAGGTCGCAACCGCCGAGACTCACGATCCCGTCCCGGCTGCTGGAGAGATAGACCAGCCGCTCGCCGGGCTGCGGGTGCTGGACTTCGGCCACGGCGGGGTGGGGGTCGAGGGCGGGCGGATGCTGGCCGAGTACGGGGCCGACGTCGTCAAGATCGAGACCCGCACCTATCCCGATTTCATGCGACTGATCACCGGCACCGAGATGACGGCGTCATTCGCCTCTTCGAGCCGCACCAAGCGCAGTTTCGGGGTCAACTCCAAGATTCCCGAGGGCCTTGCCGTGCTCAAGGAATTGGTGAAGACCGCCGACATCGTCATCGAGAACAACTCCACCGGGACCATGGACGCCATGGGCGTGGGCTACGAGACGCTCAAGGAGATCAATCCCGGCGTGTGCATGGCCAGCAGCCAGCTCATGGGCTCGACCGGAGCCTATGCCGACTGGATCGGCTACGGGCCCACCATCCAGACGGTGGGGGGCATCAAGTACCTGTGGAATTTCACCGACGGCGATCCCCCGCCGGGGTCCAACGCCATCCACCCCGACCACCTGGCCGGGCGGCTGTGCGCTTTGGGCGCGTTGGCCGGGTTCTTGAGCCAGGACCGCCGGGGCGAGGGGGCCCACGCTGAGATCAGCCAGGCCGAGGCGTTGGTCAACACGCTGGGCGATCTGTTCATGGCCGAGTCGCTCGCGCCCGGCTCGGTGCATCCAGTGGGCAACGACTCCGAGCAGGGCGCCCCCTGGGGCGTGTTCCAGTGCGACGGCGACCAACAGTGGGCCGTGGTGTGTGTGCGCCACGACGCCGACTGGGCGGCTCTCAAACAGGCCATGGGCTCGCCCGAGTGGGCCGACGATCCGGCCTACGACACCGCGGCAGGCCGTTTGGCCGCGCGAGAGACAGTCAACGCCGGGGTAGCCCAGTGGACCGCCGACCTCTCACCCCTCGAAGTCCAAGAGGCTTGCCAGGCCGCCGGAGTGCCCGGTGCCGCCATGCTCACCCCCCTCGACCACATGACCGACCCCCAACTCACCCAGCGCGGCTTCCCCCTCGAGGTCTTCCAACCCGGTGCCGGGAACCTCTTGCTCGAAGGCCCCTGCTTCTACGGCAGCGAGATGCCCACCCCCCCAGTCCACGCCGCCCCCCAACTCGGCGAACACACCCGCCAAATCTGCATCGACGAGTTGGGCATGGACCCCGCCGAAGTCGACCGCCTCATCGAACTCGGCGCGCTGGAAGTTCCGTTACTCGAACAGCCAGATTCCTGACCCAAGCCCCTTACCGATCTACGGCAATCAATCCTTTAGGATTGTCAAGTCCGAGGACTTATGTCCCAACTTCTCAAGAAACAGCCTCGCTCGCTTCCGAATGTTGGCATCAGTGCTATTTCCCACAAAGACAGAATATCCTGTCTGTTCGCCTTGAATCTCCAATTTTCGAATCGAACTTTTCTTTGAATTTGGCCTATAGAGAGTCCAGGCATCCTCATCGCAGGCCACCAAAGGACGATGGCCATCCCTTAGATCAAGCAGCTTGTCAAAGGCTTCCGAATTCTTAACATAGATAATTTCTGCGATTTTCATTAGAATATCACGATTTGTTTTGACCGTATATCGCTCACCAAATAGAACGATCGTCTTTGATCTGCCGACAGGTCGATTCTTGGCAACCTGGGCTCGCTGAAGTCTCTCGTCATTCTCTTGCAAATCGATCTCAACACCGCTGACAGTCAAATCTCGATTGTTCTCAACAACCTGCATAGCACATCTCTTTGCCTGGCCACTCAACAATTGTTCTCTGCTAAGGAATGCGAAGAGGTTTGCCAATGTTTCTTCGATCTGCGAATCCCTAATGTTCAAGACAGCGAACTTGCACTTCTCAGGTGCCATGTCTTCATCTGGAAGATAAAATAGCCACTCCAAACCGTTTGTCAGTGCACAGATGTCTACCTCTACATCAGAAGCGTAGCCAAGTAATTGGTTCGCATAGATATCTAGATTTGGCTTTGGGGCTTTAACTTCAATCAACGCAACGGTACGCCCTGATGCTCTGAGCGCTAGATCAACTCTTCCGCCTCCAGTCTTGCCGACAGAATGTTCATACAATACTTCTTGCCCATATGGATCCCATCCCAGATTCTGCAAGATGGGCACAACGATCTTCAGTTTCGCAGATTCCTCATTCTGGGGAACAGGCATCAGTTGAATATTATTCAGTCTCTCCTGCAATGAAATATGGGGAGCAAGAGTAACTGTGTGGCCTTGACACGCGACTTCAACATTCAGAGTCGCCCCAAGAGCACTCGTCAGCTTTATCAGCGTGGAAAGTTTAGGATCGGCCGACTTTTCTAGTCTAGAGACTCCCGCTTGGCTCATCCCAAGCCGTTCGGCCAACTCGGCCTGGTCGAGACCCAACTCTCGCCGCAGTTCACCGATTCGGTAGGCAAAAATCTCGGCCTCGTACTCACGCCGAAGTTCCTCCATACGGCGACGCCCCTCAGCAGTGGCGTACAAAGGTGCTGCTAGGTCATCAAAACTCTTGGCGTTCATCAAAAATCTCCCCTTCCTCAAGCGAAGCCAAGTACTGATCGTAAAGATTGTCGGCGAGAGGTATTGCCTTCTTGTACCATCGCTTTTGGCCTCGCTTGTCGCCCCCGAGCAAGAGCACCGCTCGCCGTTGTGGGTCGAAGGCGAAGAGCACTCGAATGGTGCCAGCCCGCAACTCCTTCATGTTCGAATGCCGACTGCCCTCTACGGAGTCGACCGTCGGACGTCCAAGTCTGGGGCCTGATCCCTTCAACGCCTCGATGCGGACAGCAACTCTTCTCCGGCCCACATCGGATAGTGAGACCCACCACCTCTCGAAGTGCTTGATGTAGGTGACTTCCCACATCCGAAGACGCTAATGAGCGTCAATACAATCTACAAGTTATTTTCACTCTTCGTTTTGGGGGCCCTCGGCGGTCAGCCGATGACGAGGCCGCCGTTGGGGGTGATGGTTTCGCCGGTGACGAAGTCGCTTTCGTCGGAGGCGAGGTAGAGGGCGGCGTAGGCGATGTCCTCGGGCTGGCCGATGCGACCGGCGGGGGTGATCATCTTGAGGCCCTCGATCATGGCGGCGTCTACGCCGGCGACCATGGGGGTGTCGATGACGCCGGGGCACACGGCGTTGGCTCGGATGCCGTGGGGGGCACAGAACCGGGCCATCGCCCGGACGAACCCTAGGAGTCCGGCCTTGGCCGTGGCGTAGTGAATCGGGCCCCACCCGGCCAGCCCGGCGATGGACGACATGCAGATGACCGAGCCCTTGAGGTCGGTGTCGATGATCCGGGACAGCATGGCCCGGGTGCAGTAGAAGGCGCCGTTGAGGTGGATGTCCATCATCCGCTGCCAGCCGTCGTCGCTCATGTCCACGATCTGGCGGTCACCGCCGGTGTTCCCCTCCCCGGAGCCGTCGCCGGGGGTGCTGTCCACGCCGGCGTTGTTCACCAACACGGTGACCGGGCCCATGCGGTCGTCGATGTCGGCGAACATGGCCTCGATGGCTTTGCTGTCGGACACGTCGCAAGCTGCGCTCATGGCCTCGCCTCCGTTGGCGATCACCTGATCGGCGGTGGCCGCGGCGGCCGTCTCGTTGAGATCCTGCACCACCACTTTGGCACCCTCGCTGGCGAACAGAACGCTGATCGCCGTTCCCAGTCCTCCCCCGCCGCCGGTTACCAGTGCAACCTTGCCGTCCAGTCTTCCCATGAGTGACTCCTCCTCGTCGTGGTCGTGGGCGAGACTCTACCGGCTAGCTGGTTGCCGCGAGCGAAGCCACCACCGGAGCGAAGCTGGTGATGGTCTCGGCTAAACCCTCAGCGGCGCTGGAACGGGCGGAGGCCGCCAGATTCAGGCTGGCGCTGGTGAACCCCATGTCCAACACGCTGCCTAGTTGATCGGCACATTCGTCCGGCGTGCCGACGATGGTGAATGCCTGCACCAGCCGGTCGTCGATCAACGTGTCCAATTCGGGGTCGTCAAACCGGCTGTGGTCGAAGTACCAGCCTCGGCTTCGGGCCAAAGCAGCTTCGATGGCCGCCATGCGGTCGGGGGCCACGTCCAGTTCGGGCGGCCGGATGATGGTGAGGTAGTGAGCGGCGTATCGCTTGACGCTGCTTCGGGCCAGGTCGCCGTCCTCCGAGCAGCACAGCGTGAGCCGGGGGGCGGTCTCGAAATCATCCACGGTACGCCCGGCTCGGGCCGCGCCCTCGGCCAGCCACACCTGGTAGGTGTCGGCCAGATCGGCCGACAAGAATCGCCCTCCGACGAGGGCGATGTCGGCCACCTCGCCAGCCAAGCGCATCACCTGGGGGCTACGGGTGCCGATGGACAGGGGCACCGGATTGGCGGCGGGCCGGATCAACCGCTCACCGCCCACCTCTCCCCCGCCCAGCAGCGTGCGGATGTCGGCCACTGCTTGGCGAAGGGCAGCCACCGGCTTGGGATAGTCGATGCCCAGCGGCTCCAAGCCAGCCCCCACGCCCAGCCCGCAGAACGCCCGGCCAGGGGCCAGGTCGTCCAAGGTGGCAAGGGCCCCGGCCAGCACCACAGGATGGCGGGTATAGGGATTGGTGACCATGGCCCCCACCGCGATCCGGCTGGTGGCCTGGGCGCACAGGGCTTGGAGCATGAAGCAATCGGGCCAAAAGACCACATCGGAGATGCCCAGCCGGTGAAACCCGGCCTCCTCCACAAGCCGGGCCAACCCCACCGCATCGGAGGTGCTCATCCCGGGGCTGATCTCAGCTTCTAGGGTGATGCCCACCGTTGGGGACGGTAGCAGCAACGCAAGAATTCGGGCAGGCCGGTACACCCAGACCGGCCTGCCCGAATCGGGTCAGCTCAAGAGCACGGGGTGCGGGCCGAGGCCAGGAACCCGCAATACTCCTCTCGGCTGACAGTCCACGTTCCATCCACCCGATGCGCCATTCCCGTCAGGTCGGTATAGGCGGCAGTGCCTCCGAACAAGACGTTGTAGGTGATTGTGGCGATATCTCCGTCGATCTCTGCCGCAGTGGGCTCCAGGCTGATTCCGCCCATGCGCTCGCCAGCCGCGGCGTAGGCGACGTTGCTGGCCTCCAGCGAGGTGGCATCCTCCAGATAGGGCGACTTGTCAGAGAAGTCCAATGTTGAATTGAAGACCACTTCCCAAACATCCTTCGCCGCTTGTTCATCGTCCAGGGTCGCGCTTGCGGTGGCAGTAGGAGTCATCGTCGCGGTTGGCGTGGGGGTGGCGGTATGGGTGGCCGTTGCGGTCGGAGTGTGCGCTGCTGTCGCAGTCGCATGGGCCGTGGGCGTGGCCGACCCATGCGGGGTGGCCGACGCACTGGGGGACGCCGGTCCGTGCGGGGTGGCCGACGCACTGGGGGACGCCGAGGCCCCAGTCGTGCCTGATGGGTTCAGCACGTTGGTGACCCGGGCCGGATCGCCGCCGTCATCTCCACAGGCAGCGGCAGCCAACGCCACGGCCAAGATCAAGGCCAGCCAGCGCTTTGGACTCCGTCGCATCGTCACTCCCCGGCCCCTTCGGCAACTGCCGGGCCAGCAGCCAGCACGACGTCGAAGCTCAACAGCTCGGCTCCATGGGCCACCGGCTGCCGGCTGGCTTCGGCGTGGCCTCGGGCGAAGGCGGGCGACTGCACCCAGGCCAGAAAGTACTCCTCGCTGGACCAGCGGGTGTAGACGTACCAGGTGTTCCCCTCCGCCGGCCGCAGGAGCTCGAACCCCTCGAACCCGGCCATGGTCTCCACCTCGCCAACCCGCTGCTCAAAACGGCGCAGCAGCTCGTCGCCGGCCCCCTCGGGAACGGTTATGGCGTTGATTCGCACGATGGTCATTGGTTGCTCTCCTTTGTATTGGATGAATTTGTTGGCGGCGTCACAATCACGGCGCGCAGGTCATTGCGAAGCTGGGCGAGCATCTCGGCAGTTCGGGGACCATTGCCCAACAGGAACTGGTCGTCATAGGCGAGGACTTGGCGGTGCTTGCCTGCGGGGGTTTGCCCGAGTCCACCGATTTCCAGCAACCCGTCCACTCCACCCACCGAATCGAGACCGACCGCCGGCACCAGCAGCACATCGGGAGCAGTGGCCAGTATGGCCTCGGCGGAAATCGGTGCAGAGTCGTCGATTCCCATGGACTCGGAGACATCCACTCCACCGGCCGAGTTGATGAGCCAGCGGGTGTTGGCCGATTCGCCCAGCACCAACTGCGCCACCGTGCCCCGCACATAGAGGGCCACCACCCGGGGACGGTTGTCGTCATGGTCGGGCGGCACGGAGGCCTCGGTGATGGCGGCGTCGAGCGAGTCAGCCATGTCCTCACCCCGATCGGGAATCCCCAGGGCCGCGGCCACTGCTCTGATCTTTTGTCCCGCGCCGGTCGGGGTGGCTTCGTTGGGGATGATGACCAAGGGGTAGCCGAGACGACGCATATCGTCGAGCGCCTCGGGGGGTCCGGCAATCTCGGTGGCCAGAAGCACGGTGGGAGCGAAAGAGGCCACCGTCTCAGCCGACAAGGCCCGCTGGTAGCCAATCTCGGGTAGAGCATCGGCTTCGGGTGGATAGGTGGCCGACAGGTCGGTGGCCACCACGTTGTCGCCCATTCCGAGGGCGAAGACAACCTCGGCCACTGTTCCATCGAGGGGAATGATTCGATCAATGGACTCGATGGTGATCTCTGCTCCAGTCTCGTCCACTACGGCGATCGGAAACATTGGGACGTCTTGTGCAACGAGGCTTTCAGCAGACGACTTGCTCTCCCCACAACCAGCGAGAGCAAGCAGGAGAACCAACGCAAACAACCCCCGACCCACTCTGGTGCCTCTGGCCATCGCATGATGTTAGGTATACCTAAATAATTTTACAAACCGTAGCTAATAGTTGTGTCGGTACGGAATGCACAGCGGAGTTCCGGTTACGGGACAGGAGACCACACTCACCCTGAGCCCGAAGACCCGTTCGATCAACTCGGCGGTCACCACCTCAACCGGGGGGCCAGCGGCTTCGATTCGCCCATCGGCGAGAGCGATGATGTGGGAGGCATAACGGCATGCTTGGTTGAGGTCGTGCAGCACCATCACCACGGTGCGGTTCTCTGTCTGGTTGAGCCGAGCCAGAAGATCCAGCATCTCCACCTGGTGGGCGATGTCCAAGAAGGTGGTGGGCTCGTCGAGAAGCATCATGGGGGCGTCCTGGGCCAGTGCCATGGCGATCCATGCCCGCTGGCGCTGACCGCCCGACAGCTCGTCGACAGGCCGCTTGCGCATCTCAACCAAACCGGTGAGCTCAAGCGCTTGCAGCACTGCCTGATCGTCGGTCTTGGACCATTGATGGAAGATGCGCTGATGGGGATACCGGCCCCGGCGCACGAGGTCTTCCACCAGCACCCCGTCGGGCACCCGAGGCGACTGGGGAAGCAGACCGAGACGAGCGGCCACCGAACGGGTGGGCAGTCGGCATATATCGGCGCCATCGAGGTAGACGGCGCCCTCGGTGGGCCGCAGCAGGCGAGCCAAAGCCCGCAACAGCGTGGACTTACCCGAGGCGTTGGCCCCCACAATGGCGGTGATCTCACCCGTGGGGATAGCGGCGGTGAGGTTCTTCACCACCGGAGGCCCGCCGTAGTCGGCGAAAAGCTGTTCGGCTTTGAGTGTGGGGCTGGGCACCCGGTCAGGCGGCACGATTGAACCTCCTCAGCACGAACAGCAGGTGCGGCCCGCCCATCGCTGCGGTAACCACCCCGGCAGGCAGCACCGTCGGGGCAAAAAGACGCTGGGCCACCAAATCGGCCGACAACAGCATGACCGCCCCCAGCAGGGCAGTGAGCAGCAGCACTCCTCCCGAGAGGGTACCGGCCAGCGCTCGGGCCACATGGGGGACCAGCAGCGCGACAAAGCCGAGCGGCCCCACCACAGCCACCACCACCGCAGCCAAACCGCAGCCGACGGTGATAACCGCAAGGCGGCTTGGCTCCAGGCCAACGCCCAAGGCAATGGCCATGTCGTCGCCCAACTGCATGACTCGCAGCCGGCGGATGAGCAAGAACGCCGCTGGCAACAGGACGGCCAAACCTATCGCCAGGGTCCGGGCATCTCCCCAGGAGGAAGACGAGAGAGTACCGGCCTGCCAACGGGCGGCAGCGCTGACCCTCTCGATGGGAAACCTCACCAGCATGTAGGTGATCACCGCGGTGAGCAGGGCGTTGACGCCGATACCGACCAGCACCAACCGGCCCCCGCTGAACCCTCGCCGCCACGACAGCACGAAGATGAGCCCGGCGGTTCCCACCGCCCCAGCGAAGGCGGCGTAGGGAAGCCACTGGTTGTCCAAACCCATGGCGAGAATGGCCACCGCGAAGGCCGCCGCCCCGGTGTCGATGCCGATGATGTCGGGCGACACCAACGGATTGTGGATCAGGGACTGGAACAGCGCACCGGACACCGCCAGGCAGATCCCGGCCAGCACCGCCACCGTCACTCGGGGAAATCGCAAAGTGTTGATCACGAAGTCAAACTCGCTGCCCCGATCCCAGATGGCGGTGGCGATGGCCTCTCGGGCGGGAACGGGGAAGTCGCCGACAACCAGGCCGACGACCGTCAGCGCCAATATCCCGGCCGCCGATGCGGTACACAGGCTCGCGGTCCGGGTCACAACTGAGCCAACTTCGTGCCCCGCACCAGGTAAATCAGAAACGGTGCCCCCACCGCCGCGCTGACGATGCCCACCTGGAGCTCAGTTGGTGAGACGATCAGCCGCCCGACCACGTCGGCCCCCAGCAACATGCACGGGCCGAGCAGGGCTGAGTACAGGATGATCCAGCGGTAGTCGGCGCCGACCACCGAGCGGACGATGTGGGGCACGGCCAATCCGACGAACGCCACCGGCCCGGCCATGGCTACTGCGGAACCGGCCAGCGCCACCACGCACAGCCCCGCCGTCGCCCGCACCAAAGCGGTGTGCTGGCCCAGCCCGGTGGCGACCTCCTCGCCCAGGCTCAGGGCATTCACCTGGCGCCCCATGGACAGCGCCACGACGAGGGCGACGGCGATCACCGGCAATAGCAACTCGACCTCTTCCGTACCCCGCCCCGAGATGGAACCGGCCAACCAGAAGCGGGCCTGATCCAGCGTCTCCAAGTCGAGCAGCAGCAGAGCTGCCGTCCACGATCCCAGCAGTGCGCTGATCACCGCGCCGGCCAGGGCCAGCTTCACTGGCGTCGGTCCGCCGGGACCTGCTGAGGCCACCAGGTACACCAGCACCGTGGCCCCCAAGGCGCCGGCGAACGCGAACCACACGTATCCGGCCGGTGTGGTGATGCCCGCGCTGTAGATGGCGGTCACCACCGCGAACGCCGCCCCCGCGTTGGTGCCCAGGATTCCCGGTGCCCCCAGCGGGTTGCGGGTCACTCCCTGGGTGAGCGCTCCGGCCACGGCGAAGCCCGCTCCGGCCAGCATGCCGATGATTGTTCGCGGCATCCGCAGTTCCCGCACCACAACCTGCCCCTGGTCGCTGCGGTCGTAGTTCCAGATGGCATCCCACACCGTGACGATGTCGATATGAAGGACGCCGTACCGGAGACTGAGCAAGCCCACGCAACACAGCAGCACCCCGGCAAGGGGAAGGCTCACGGCGTGACGCCGCCATGCCGAGCGACCTGCTTGCATGGGGTGAGTGTAAAGTTATCTTTACAAGAAATGAAAAGCAGACTGAGATATTGCCGGGCGCTAGGAAGAATCCGAGCGGGAGTCGCGGACCCGAACCAGGTCGGACGACTGGTTGGGATCGGTGGACACCTCGATGAGCGTTGGGCCGTCGGCGGCAAGCGACGAGGCCAGGGCGTCAGCTAAGGCAGCGTCATCGTCCACTCGGTGGCCGTCCATGCCGAAGGCTCGGGCCACGGCGGCGAAGTCGTGGTCGCCGATGTCAACAGCGGTGCGGCGATCCGGCCCCTGGAAGTCGTAGACGTTGCCCAGCATCCGGTTGTTGAGCACCAGGAACGTCACCGGCAGGTCGTACTCCACCGCAGTGGCCAGGTTGTGCAGCGACATCAGGAAGCCGCCGTCGCCGCTGATCGACAGCACCCGCTCGCCGGGATGGACCATGGAGGCGGCCAGCGCGGCGGGCGGACCCCAGCCCATGCCCAGGTGCCCGCCGGGCAGGTGCAGCCGTCCGGGGGTGCGGGCGTCGAGGTAGTGATAGGCGAAGATTCGGTTGTTGCCCGCGTCCAGGGTGACCCGACCGTCGGCCGGCCACATCTCGTTGAGTACCTGCATTACCCGCTGGGGCGGCACCGGACGGGCCGACTCGTGCAGCACCGGGGACTGCTCGGCTCTCGATTTGATGTCGGCCAACTCGGCCCATCGGTCAGCGGCCAGGTCCTCGTCGACGCCCACGGCGGGCACCAGCTCCGTCAGCAGCGCGCCCAGATCGGCGTGAACGCCCAACTCCACCGGGAAGCTCACCCCAAGGTTGGCGGCTTCGATGTCCACCTGAACAATGCGCTGGCGATCGGCGTCCAGCCAGGTAGGCGACTCCACCAGGGTGTCGTGGGGATTGAGCCGCGATCCCAGCACCACCACGGCATCGGCTCGGGCCAACAACTCGAACGCCCCCTGCCAGCCGAACGGGCTGAGCGGCCCGCCCGCCCACGGATGGTCGTCGGCGATCACTCCCCGGGCCTTCGCGGTGGTCACCACCGGTGCCGCGGCCCGCCGGGCCAGCGCAGCCAACTGGTCGTAGGCCTGGGCCTGGTGGATGCCGTTGCCGGCCACGATCACCGGGCGTCTGGCCTCTGCCAGCAGGTCGGCCAGGACGCTGACCGCTGAGGCATCGGGCTGGGGTAGAGCGGCCGATGCCACTCGGTTTCGCCCGTAGAGGCGAGGATGGCGGGCCTCATCGATGCGCCGGAAGATGGCGTCGAGCCGGAACACCACCGCGGCCGGACCGGGCCGACCCGACGTGGCGTGGTGGATGGCCAGCTCCACTGCATGCACCGCCTCGTTGGGGGTGGTGGCCACGCTCATGAACTTGGTCATCCCCGACAAAATTCGGGGCAGGTCCACTGAGCCGTGATCGCCGGTGGTGCCCTGGGTGGGGGCATGCTGGGGGATGCCGTGGTCGGTCATCTCGGTGAGCACCAGCATGGGAGTGCCCGACAGGTACCCCTCCATCAGGCCGAAACCCCCTGATGAGGCGGCGAACGGCCCTTGGCCGGTGAACACGCCAGGCCGCCCGGTGAGCCGCCCGTACATGTCGGCCATGACCGATGCCTGGTGCTCGTGAGCCGCCCGCACGCTCTGCACCCGGTTCGCCACCGTTCGCAACCCGTCGAACACCTTGATGGAATAGCCCCCCGGCACCCCGAACACATGGGTGATCCCCGCGTCGGCCAGCACCTCGGCGATGGCGACCCCCGCGGGGGTCCCCTCGTTCGTCATCCTGTCCAGCTTCGCGCACCCCGTGCTCAACTCCCCTGCCGGGGAGGGCCGCTGGTACCTTCGTCGGGCGGGAAACCGAGAACGGCTATGAGCGCAGCATTCGGCATCGACATAGGGGGCAGCGGCATGAAGGCCGCGCCGGTGGATGTGAGTTCCGGCGAACTGCTCGACAAGCGACTCCGGATTCCCACTCCGAAACCAGGCACCCCAAACGAAGTTGCCGATGTGGTGCATGAATTGGTGTCGTCGTTCGGGTGGACCGGGCCGGTTGGTTGCGCGTTTCCCGCTCCCATCGTCGGCGGCACCGTCAAGTGGGTGGCGCATTTGGACGACTCGTGGGCCGGCGTTGACATCGCCAAGACCATGAGCGACCGAATCGACGCCCCCGTGACCATCATCAACGACGCCGACGCCGCCGGGATTGCCGAAATGACCCACGGTGCCGGGGTGGGTCGGACGGGGACGGTGTGCTTCACGGCTTTCGGCACCGGGATCGGCAGCTCGGTGTTCGTCGACGGGCACCTGGTGCCCAATACCGAGTTCGGCCACCTCTACCTGGCCGGACATGACAACGACGTGGAGATGTTCACCGCGGCCAAAGTCCGAAAGCGCGACGATTTGGACTGGCCGACCTGGGTGGGCCGAGTGAGGCAATACCTAGAGCACCTCGAGAAGATCATCTCGCCCGGCCTGTTCATCCTCGGCGGCGGCATCAGCAAGGACTTCGATGTCTGGGGGCCGTTGTTGGACATCGACACCGAAGTTGCCGTCGCCGAGATGCGCAACAACGCCGGAATCGTGGGGGCCGCCATGGCATCGGTCGGCGGAGGTGCGGCCCGCCCCGAGGCCAGCTGACCCCCAAGACCGACGGAAAGCCTCTGCCTCACGATGCTGGACTGGTACGCCCGCCTGGTCACCCGCTCGCCGTGGCGCACTATCGCGGTGGTCGCCCTCATAACCGCCGCCATGCTGCCGGGGGTGGCGTTGACCACCGAGGAGCCCGACGCGATGGGGTCGTTCGTGCCCGCGGGCAGCAACCTGGCCCGGGCGGTGGACGAGCTGGAAACTCGATTCCCCGAATCGGGCGCATTCACCAGCGCGCAGATCGTGGCCCGGGGGGATGTGACCTCTCCCGACGTCATCCGAGAGGTCATCGCCCGCTCGGAGATGGCGCTCGCCCACCCTGATGTCGTGCCGTTCGTTCCCCAAGACGGGCAACCGGTCGCTCGGAGCTACGCCCATTTGATCGTGGCCCTCGCCGGGGTGCCGCCCGCCCAGCTCACCGCCGAGGATGTATCCCGAGCAGTGGCCACCGACCCGGCCGACGATCCCCGAGCGGCCCAGTTCGATCAGCTACTTGGCGACAACGCTGGGCTGGGGCAGGTCAGGCTTCTACAGATCGACCATCCCGATTTGGATTGGTTCGATGCCCTCTTGACGGTCAACGAGGTGATCCAAGAGGGCGACTACGGGCCGAACGCATCAGCCCGCACTCTGTCCAACGCCCGGTTCCAAGACGGGGCGCAACAGGCTCTGACCGACAGCGGATTCCTGTTCCCCCTGGCGCTGGTGGTGATGGTGGTCGTTCTCGCACTGCTGTTCCGCTCTCCAGTCGACACCGTGGTCACCATCATCGGCGTGATCCTGACCGCCCTGTGGCAGATCGGCCTGTCGGGCTACCTCGGCCCCGATGGCCTCAACAAGATCAACGGCATCACCCCGATCAGCATCATCGTTCCGGTGCTGCTGGTGGGTCTCACGGTGGACTATTCGCTCCAGATCGTGTCCCGCCGCCGCGAAGAGCGAGAGGCCGACCCCAGCCGGGCCACCAGCCGGGCCGTGTCCCTCACCGGTGCAGCCATCGGCTTGGGGGCGCTGACCACTGCCCTCAGCTTCCTGACCAATCTGGCCAGCCCCCTGTCCCCCATCCGGGACTTCGGCATCCTGGCCGCCTGTGGCATCATCGCCGGGTTCTTCATCATGACGTCGCTCGTGCCCGCGGTGAGGATCCTGGGCGACCGCCGACGGCTGGCCCGAGGACGACCCCTGAGAACCCGGCCGGTGATCGACTCCGTGCCCGGGGTGCGCCGACTTTTGGGGCCGATTGTGGGCCACTGCGCCCGGAGGCCCGGGCTCACCCTGCTGGCCGTGGCCGTGCTGGCTGGCGCTGCGGTAGCGGCGGGGATCAACGTGGACACCGAGTTCAAAGAAGACGAGTTCTTGCCCGAGGATTCCGAGGTGGTGCAAGACATCCGCCTGGCCCGCCAAGAAGTGGGCGGGCTGAGCACCACGATCACCGGCGTGGTCATTACCGACCTGGATGATCCGGCCGCGGCGAAGGCGCTGGTGGCGCTGGACGACCAGCTGCGGGGGCCGGAGCCCGGGTCGGGCGAACCGGCGCCTTCGGGATTGGAGCAGCCCGAACATGTGGTCGGCGTGGGCGGCACCACCCTGGTATCGCTGGCCGCCGAGACGGTGCCCGATGCCCGAGCGGTGCTCACTCAGGGATCAGCCGACGACCTGGCCCAGTTGTACCGCCAGGTGTCGGAGGCCGCCCCCGATGAGTTTGCAAAAATCGCCTCTATGGCCGAGCCGTCGGGGAACGATGTGACCATCATCCCGATTCAGGCCTACTTCGCCAGCGACAGCGATGCCCGAGATCTCTACAACGCGTCTGGCGGCCTCTGGGCTGATGAGGCACCCGGCAATTTCACGGTGACGGGGGCCCAGATCAACCCGGGCGTGACCACCAATGCCGTGGCCCGCAGCCAGACCACCGCCACGTTCATCACCGTTGTCACTGCACTCGCCCTGCTCACCGCCTATTTCTGGCGGGCTCACCGGCGGCCGCTGTTGGGGGTGATCACCGTGGTGCCCATCGTGGTGGTGCTCATGCTGCTGTTGGGATTCATGTGGGTGATGGGCATCAACTACAACGCGCTGACCGCGCTGTTGACGTCGCTCACCATCGGCATCGGCGTGGACTACACCATCCACTTCGCCCACCGCTACCTGCACGAGCGGGAACAGGGTGCGGAGATCACGGCGGCGCTCGCAACCACAGCCAACAGCGTCGGCGGCGCGCTGTTCGGATCGGCCACCACCACGGCCCTGGGCTTTATTGTTCTGGCCTTCGCCCCCCTGCTGGTGGTCAGCCAGCTCGGGATTCTCATTGCCATCACCGGGGTGCTGTCAATGATGGCCGCGGCGATTGTTCTCCCCTGCCTGCTGGTGCTGGCCGACCGCCGGGCTGCCCTGCAATAAGGTCCGGGCGTGTCTTTCCCTGTTGACGGTGCAGTGGCGGTGGTCACCGGGGCCACCCGGGGCATCGGTCGCCAGATCGCCTTCCGTCTGGGACGGGCTGGGGCCCGACTGGTGGTGGTGGGGCGCACCGGGACCAGCGACCCCGATGCCGTGCTGCCGGGGTCGCTGCCCGAGGTGGTGGCCGCCCTGGGTGACGAGGGGATCGAGGCCCGCAGCGTGCAGGCCAATCTGACCTCGCCTGACGAAACCGCTCGCATCGTGGACCGCACCCTGGAGTGGTACGGCGGCTGCGACATCTTGGTGAACAACGCGGGCTACACCTCCAACGGCCCGATCATCGACGTGCCCTGGTCGCGCTGGGAGCGGGCATTCCGGGTTCAGGTGGTGGGGCCAATGCAGCTTTGCCAGGGCTTCGTGCCGGGGATGTTGGAGCGGGGCTCGGGCCGGGTGCTCAGCGTGAGCTCGGGGTCGGCCGCCGCCATCAGTCCCAACCTGGCCCTTTACTCCACCTCCAAGCAGGCCATGGAGCGGTGGAATGCCTCTATGCACCTGGAGCTGGGCGGCCGGGGGGTGGCGTTCAACGTGCTGCGGGTGGACACCATCGTGTCCACCGAGGGGTGGTGGCACGTCTACAACACCCAGGGCGCCGAGATCGCCACCGGCGGCGCCGGCCTCGAAACCCTGAAGACCCCCGAGCACACCGCAGAGTGCGCCGATTGGATGATCCGCCAGCCCGATGATTGGAGCGGCCACGTCGTCGGCTTCGACGACATCGCGGCCCTCGGCGGGCCCTGACCTGGCTGGCTTTGCCCATCTAGTAGCGGTTGCGGGTCTCGACGAAGATGGAGGCGTTGCTGAGAGCGCACAGACCGGTCTCGTCGTACAGCCGGGCCCGCGATTGGCCGATGCCGTCGCCGTCCACCCAGGTTTCGGCGTCGATACCGACGCGCTCGCCGGTGGGATAGCGCAGAACGTGGACGGTCAGGTCGGGGTTGATCGACACGAACTGGTCGTAGGGCAGAAACGAGGCCATGCCGCTGGTGAAGTCGGAAGCGGCCATGAGCCGCACCAGCGGAGAGGTCTCTTCACCCCGCACGAACGAAACCAGGGGCCGGACCCACGTCTTGCTCGGTGTGCCGCCGCTGATGCCTCCCTCCACCCGGTCGAACTCCACCACATGGGGGAAGCCCTCGGGCAGATCGGGCCGGGGGATGCGCCCTGCGGGCTGGCCAGTGCTGCCCGGCGGAGGCGGCAGCGGGGCGTCGGGCTGACGATAGGGGGCGACGTCGATACCGGCTCCGGTTCGCACCGCCACTGCCACCGCGGATGCCACCAAAAGATCGCCATCGTGTAAGTCGGCCCGAACGGTTTGGATCCTTTTGCCGGTGCGGAGCAGCTCGGTGACAATGGCAAGCGGTTTCACCGGCACCCGCCGCAGCATGTCGAGGGTGAAGCGGGCCACCCGCATCGGCACCGGGGTGGGCACCTGCTCCACCGCCCGAGCCAGAAGCCCGGCCACCGCGCCCCCGTGCTGCACGCCGGGATCCCACGGCCCCTGGGCGTACTTCGTTGGGACGACGCTGTCGCCGTCAAGGTAGAAAATGGCATCGTCGCCCACAAAAGGGGCAACGTAGTACCGCCCTGCTCGATAGCACGAGACGAAACAGTCAGGAGACACCGATGAAGCTCTGGGACGAAACAATCGACGGTTACCGACCGGAGGCCCAAGCCATGCTGGCAGCTCTTGCGGAGGCCTTTCCCGCGGCTGGAGGCGACATCCCCGACGACCCCCTGGCCCGAGCCCAGATCCAGCGCGAGAACATGATGGCCTTCGAACCCGAGCCGTCACCCATGGCCGTTGAGGCCACCATTCCGGGTCCAGCCGGGGACATACCGGTGCGGCTCTTTGAGCCGGAAGAGCCCAAGGCCATGTTCCTGCACATCCACGGGGGCGGCTGGATGCTCGGCCGACCCCAGATGAGCGATCCGGCCAATGAGCACCTGGCCAAGCACCACGGGTTGGCCGTTTTATCGGTGGACTACCGGCTGGCCCCCGAGCACCCCTACCCGGCCGGGCCCGACGACTGCGAGGCCGCCGCAGCCTGGATGCTGGAGCACGGCCCCGAACGCTGGGGCACCGACAAGATGTTCATCGGCGGCGAGTCGGCCGGTGGGCATCTGGCCGCGGCCACGCTGTTGCGGGTGCGAGACCGCCTCGACGCCATCGACCGGGTGCTCGGCGCAAACCTGGTATTCGGCTGGTATGACCTGCGGGGCACTCCGTCGATCTTCGACAACGGCGGCAATCCCGACATCTTGGACCCGCCGGGGCTTCAGATCATGATCGAGTCGTTTACCCCGGGCATGACCGATGCCGAGCGGCGCGATCCCGATGTGTCGCCGCTGTTCGCCGACCTCTCCGGGCTGCCCCCCTGTCTGGTGACCGTCGGCGCCTTTGACCACTTGGCCGACGACTCGCTGTTCTTCGCCGTCCGGATGGCCGCCGCAGAATCGCCGGTGGAGTTGGCCGTCTACCCCGACTCCCCCCACGGATTCATGGTCTTCCCATCCGAGATGACCAAAGCCCACGCCAAACGCCTCGACACCTGGATCGCCTCGCTGCTTCCCTGAGGCTGATCAGTCGTCAAAGTCCTCGTGATCCAGCACCAAGTCCCAGCGATCGCCACAGTCTGAACATCGGTATGCCACCGTGTCGCCGGGCAGGGGTGGATCATCCTCAGGCCAATAGGTGATCCGGTGACACTGCCCGCCGCAGTCCACGCACACAATCCGATCGGCGATCACCAGCCCAGTGTGCCACCCCTCAGCCAACGGGTAGGGCACAATTGAGCCCATGCCCACCGTTGTCGACAAACAACAGCGCGTCTGGGTCCTGCTGGTCGAGCGGGATGTGAAGGACGGCGCAGACCTTCAACTGTTCCAAGACGAGGCTTCTGCTACTCAGGCTGCTCGCCACTACCTCCGCAGAGTCTGGCCCAATGGCCCAGAGGATGTGCCAGCCAACATTCACGACGCCATCGAGCAATACAACCATACCCACGCCCGCGGAGAAGAACACGTTCTGTTCTCTCCGTGGCCTGTCGAAGACCACTGAAACGCTAACTCCGCAGGCTTTCCCATTCGTCTAGGAGGCTGGAGTCGGTGGTGTGGAGGAGGGTGCGGAGGTTGGTGGTGAGTGTGGTGAGGGGATCGTTGACGGCGGTGGTGGGGATGGTTTGGACGAGGGCTTTGTAACAGTCGGACAGATAACGCAGTAGCGCGCCTTCGGAGCGCTTGATGCCATAGCGGGAGACGTACTGGTTGAAGGTGTCGCCGACCTCCATGAGGTCGCGGGCCACCGACTTGGGGCTGGGGCGGTCGTGGCCCACCCAGGGGTGGTGACGGGCGAACACCGCGAAGGCGGGGTCGATGAACTCGGCCTCGGGGCAGGGCCAAGTGACCTCCGACAGCCGCTCCAATCGCTCTTCGTAGGGCACCCGCTCGGCCTTGAGCTGGGCCATGAGGTCGTCGCGGGCCTTGTCTCGCTGGGCCAGAAGTATCACCGTTGGGTCCTCCAGGACCGACTCCACCACGCTGAGGGCTTGCCAGTGATAGTCGGGGGCCTCCATGTCGAGCGCGTCCAGCGCCTCCACCGCGAACAGGCCGAGCGGCTGGTTGAGCCGGAACTCGTCTTGGAGGTCGAGGTGTACCCGCACGGGGCGGCCCAGGTGGTCGGGCTCGTCGAGCACCTCCACGATCTCGGCATCTATCAGCGATCGGAACACGCCTACTGCCCGGCGGATGTGGACCCGCTGGCGGGATCGAGGCTCGTGGTTGTCGGTCAACAGTCGCTTCATGGCCGCGCAGCCGTCACCGGACCGGTCGAGCACGTTGAGCATCATGGAGTGGCTCACGGCGAAGCTCGACTCCAGGGTTTCGGGGCGCCCTTGCCACAGCCGGGCCAGCGTGTCGCCGTCGTAGTGGGCGTAGTTGTGCTCGGGCGGCTTCTTCTTCACCAGCTTTCGGCGCTTCGCGGGATCGGAGGCGGCCTTGGCCTCGGCCCGGCGGTTCTCGATCACGTGCTCGGGAGCCTGCACCCACACGCTGCCCTCCTCGTCGAAGCCCTTCCTCCCGGCCCGGCCTGCGATCTGTTGGAAGTCCCGCACCGACAGCACTCGGGTGCGACGGCCGTCGTACTTGTAGAGGCGGGTGAACAGCACGGTGCGGATGGGCACGTTCACCCCCACGCCCAGGGTGTCGGTGCCGCAGATCAACTTGAGGTGCCCCTGCTGGGCCAGCTTCTCCACCAACAGCCGGTACTTGGGCAGCAGTCCGGCGTGGTGTACCCCCACCCCGGCCAGCACAAACCGGCGCAGGTCTTTTCCAAAAGGGGTGTCGAAGCGGAAGCCACCCACCGCCTCTTTGACCGCGGCCTTGGCATCGGCGTCCAGCACGTCGAGGCTGGTGAGGCTCTGGGCCTGGGCGGTGGCCTCCCGCTGGGTGAAGTGGACGATATACACAGGTGCCTTGTCGCCCGCCAGCAACTCGGCAATGGACACGTGCAGCGCAGTCTCCCGATACTCCACATCCAGCGGGACCGGTCGCTGAGCCGACGCCACCAGCGCGGTAACCCGCCCGTTGCGCTTGCTCAGGTCCTGGCGCAAAGCGGAGGTATCCCCCAGGGTGGCCGACATCAGCAAGAACTGGGGCCGGCTCAGCTCCAACAACGGCACCTGCCAGGCCCAGCCCCGGTCCCGATCGCCGTAGTAGTGGAACTCGTCCATCACCACCAGATCGACGTCGGTCTTGTTCCCCGCATGCAACGCTCGCAGCGCCAATATCTCCGCGGTGCAGGCGATCACCGGGGCGTCCCCGTTCACGGTGGCATCGCCGGTGACCATCCCCACCCGCTCGGCTCCGAACGCGGCCACCAGCTCGAAGAACTTCTCGCTCACCAACGCCTTGATCGGCGCGGTGTACACCGCCCGCCGCCCCTGGGCCAACGCCGCGAACGCCCCCGCCAGCGCCACCAGCGACTTCCCCGAGCCCGTAGGGGTGGCCAACACCACGTTGTCGCCCGCCAGCAGCCGCAGCACCGCCTCCTCCTGATGCGGGTACAACTCCAACCCCGCCGCCTCCGCCCAATCGCAAAACGCCCCCAACAGCTCGTCAGGATCACCCGCCGAGGGCATGAAGTCGGCGAGAGCAGGAAGCACAGCCATGGCGAGGTCGAGGCTAGAGGGATATCAGGCATGGAAGGCTACGCAACAGCACCCACGACCCTGATTTGGTCTCGGCTCGGGGCACGCTGGACCGTTTCGCCGACGAGGTAGTCGCTCGATATTGACCGCGGGCTACGACACGGCTTAGGCCAAAACTGGTTATTTCGCGTGGATTTCGTGATTTTTTAAGAAATTTCTTTTACACAGGCTCCGCCCCACCCCCGCCCACCAAGTCCGAAACAGAAGCCCAGGTCAAACGGTTGATTTGGGTCGCTCACAGGGAGATTTCCACAGATCGATAAGACAAAAATCCAGATATCCCCACCCCAACGCCACTCAGGAGGGAATCATTCGAGAACTTCACCCGCGAGAATGCCCGTTCAAATTCCGCCTCAGTCGAATTCAGCGTCTGAGGCAAAGTCAGAGAGAGGAGCTCACAAATGAACCACCCTGTGGAAAACCTCATCGGACCGGCAGCTGCATGCCAGATGCTGGGCGTTGACCAACAAAGCCTGCTGCGAGGCATCAACGACGGTATCGTGCCCGCCTACAGCATCGGCGGGTCAGTGAGGTTCAGACCATCTGAGCTTCGCCATCCCGTGCTGTCGGGCCTGGCTGAGCACTACCGCTCGAAAAACGAGCATTTCGCCGCCTAACCCCACCCCCAAGCCTCTGCCCCCGACTGCGTCCACCCCCGCGCGGTCGGGGGCGGACGGGGGCCTGGTACCTGGTCCTACGGAAGAACGGTCTCGGTGTCGCGGCCGGAGCGCAGCACGGTTCCCGGGGTGGCTCCGGTCACCTGTCCGTCGACCACGATGTCGGTACCGCCCACCAGCACCCGGTGAACACCCTGGGCGCCGGCGAACAGGCGCATGCAGTCGCCGGGCAGATCGGTCCGGGCCTCGATGGGGTCGGAGGCCACGGTGGCTGGATCGAACAGCACCATATCGGCGTGCCAGCCCTCGGCCACCCGGCCCCGGTCCTTCAGCCCGAACAGGCGGGCGGGCACGTCGGTCAGCAGTCGCACCGCCTCGGCCAGCGGCAGCAGTCCTCGGGTGCGCACGATGTCGCCCAGGATGATGGTGAAGTAGCGGGTGCCGCACATGCGGTCGAGATGGGCCCCAGCGTCGGAGCCCCCCACGATCACCCGTGGATCACGCCAGTGCTCGGCGCGATGAGCCCAGCTCTCTGACGAGTCGTCGGCGTTGATGGGCCACAGGTCGGTGCGCAGGTCGTCGGCCAGCACGATGTCGCACAGCACATCGAATGGCTCCTGACCCCGCTCCGCGGCGATGTCGCCCACCCGGCGACCGGTGAGCCCGTCGTTCTCCGGGGCGTGGGTGGTGCCGATCTCCATGTTCTCCCACTGGGCCATGTGGTAGAAGCCGCCGCTACCGGTCTGGGCCTGCTCGTGGAGCCACCGCCGTATCTGGGGGTCGGCCAGCGCGGCCTTCTTCTCCTCCCGCGGGAGGTTCATGGTGTCCTTCCAACCGGGCATGTTGTAGAGCGGGCAGTAGGAGTCGAAGCACAGCTTGAGCCCGCCGATGGTGGGCATCGACAGGGCCACGATGCGCCCGCCCACCGCAGCGGCGGCGTCCGCGGCCCCAAGCTGGTGGTCGGTGCGTTCCTGGGTGTCAGCACTGACGGTGAGCACGTTCCAGTTCAGCGGACGCTGGGCCCGGGCCGACATCTGGCTCATCAGCTCGATCTCCTCATCGCTGAACATGCTGAGACATCCGGAGGTGATGAACTCCAGCCAGGTCCCGGGATGGTCGGCCACTGCTCCGGCCAGGGCCAACACCTCCTCGGTGGAGGAGAACCGGCTGGGCACGGGTTCGTTGTCGCCGTCCCAGTGGGTGTGGGCCAAAGACGTGGAGAACCCCATGCCTCCGGCGGCCAGCCCATCGTGAAGGGCCTGCACCATTTGAGCGAGCTGATCAGAGCTGGCCGGCTGATCGGCGGCAGATCCCATCACATAGCGGCGCAGGGCCGAGTGGCCCACCAAGAAACCGGCGTTGACCGCGGTGCGGCCGTCGAGGCGGTCCAGGAACTCCCCGAACGTCTCCCAGTCCCACGGCAGCCCCTGCTCCAGTGCCAAAAGCGGCATCCCCTCCACCATGGCCATCATCTCTTGCAGATACCGGGCGTCGTCGGGATTAACCGGGGCCAGAGAGAACCCGCAGTTGCCCCCCAACACGGTGGTCACCCCATGCATCGGCGACGGCGTGGCCGCCGGGTCCCAGAACAGCTGGGCGTCGTAGTGGGTGTGGGGATCGATGAACCCCGGCGCCACCGCCAGCCCGTCGGCATCAACCGTCCGGGCCGCCGCCCCCTCCACCTCGCCGACCTCGACGATCCGCCCCCCAGCCACCGCCACATCGGCCTCCACCGGCTCAGCCCCCGTCCCGTCCACCACCGTGCCGCCCCGAATCACCAGTTCAAACATGCCCCCCACAGTAGGCGCGCCTCATGACAAATCCCCTGGCGAAATGGGCAAGCCGAAATCAGGGGTCTGTTAGTAGAGTGGTCGAATGGTCGTGGAACTAGACCTCAGCCCTGACTGTGAAGCGGCATTGCGGGCCGCAGCTGAGCAGGCAGGACGCACCGTAGACGAAACCGTCAACCTCGCAGTCCAGGCCTTTGTGGAGCAGCAGAACAGCGCCATGTGGCTTGCCGAGGCCGAGAGGAACATGGCAGTCCACGCGGAAACTCTGCGCCGCCTAGGAGAGTGACTAGCGAGACATTCTTCCCCACGCTGGAAGATCTGCTGGCAATTGGCCGAAAGCTGCTTGGCGACAACCTCCCCATCAGAGACATCGGTCTGCTCGAATCCGCTGTTGCCCGACCTCACACCACTGTCTTCGGCGAGGACGCCTATCCCGGCTTGTGGGACAAGGCTGCCGCCCTGCTTCACTCGATCGTCCTCAGACACCCCCTTGTGGATGGAAACAAGAGGCTCGGCTGGCTGGCTGCCACCACCTTCCTAGGGGTCAACGGCCACCCGGTGGACAACATCTCCGCAGATGACGCGGTTGACCTTGTTGAGAGGATCGCGATCGATCACCTAGAAGTCGACGTCATCGCTCGAGAGCTACGTTCTCTCGCATTCGAAGACTAAGAGCAAAGAGCTCGCCCTACGGCAGGACGGTTTCGGTGTCGCGGCCGGAGCGGAGGAGGGTGCCGGGGGTGGCGCCGGTGGGGTGGCCGGCGGTGATGATCTCGGTGCCGTTGACGAGGACGTGCTCGATGCCGATGGCGCCGGCGTAGAGGCGTTCGCAGCCGCCGGGGAGGTCCGTGCGCTCCACAATGGGCTCAGAGGCCACGGTGTCGGGGTCGAAAACCACCAGATCGGCGCAGTATCCCTCGGCTACTCGACCTCGGTGCTTTAGGCCGAACAGGCGGGCGGGCTCGTCGGTCATCAGGCGCACGCACTCCTCGAGCGATAGCAGGCCCCGGTCGCGCACGCAGGCGGACAGCATCTCGGTGGGGAAGCGGGCGCCGCACATGCGGTCGAGGTGGGCGCCGGCGTCGGAGCCGCCCACCAGCACCCGCTCGTCTCGCCACAGCTCGGCTCGCTGCTGCCAGGCCAGGTCGATGTCGTCGGACGAAAGGGGCCACAGCGCGGTCCGCAGGTCGTCGGCGACCACGATGTCCAACAGGGCGTCGAACGGATCCACCCCCCGCTCGGCGGCGATGTCGCCCACCGTGCGCCCGGTCAGCCCGGCGTTGGCGGGGGCGAAGGTGTCGCCGATCTCCATGTTCGACCAGTTGGCGATGAACTGGAACGCCCCCTCGGAGCTTTGAGCCTGCTCGTCCAGCCACCGCCGCACGGCGGGGTCGGCCAGCTTGGCCCTCTTCTCGTCGTGGTCCAGGTAGAGCACATCGCCCCAGTTGGGCAGCAGGTAGAGCGCGCAGTAGCTGGCGAAGGTCATCTTCAGCCCGCCGATGGACGGCATTGACAGGGCCACGATGCGCCCCCCGGCCCCGGCAGCCGCGTCCGACGCCCCCAGCTGGTGCTGGGTGCGGTCCATCGACGTGGAGGCGTGGGTGAGCACATTCCAGTTCAGCGACCTCTGAGCCCGCACCGACATCTGGGTCATCAGATCGATCTCGTCGTCGCTGAAGAACCCCTGGCAGCCGGTGATGATGAACTCCAGCCAGGTGCCGGGGTGGTCGGCCAGCGCCCCGCACAGGGCCAGCATCTCGTCGCGGTCGGCGAAATACGACGGCACCGGATCGTTGTTGCCGTCGGAGTGGGTGGTGGACTGCGACGACGAGAACCCCAAACCGCCGGCCTCCAGCGCCTCGTGCAGCAGCCGCACCATCTCGGCCACCTGCTCAGCAGAGGCCGCATTGCCGGTGCCCTCGGCCCCCATCACGTAGCGGCGCAGGGCCGAGTGGCCCACCAAGAACCCGGCGTTCACCCCGATGCGCCCGTCCAGCGCATCCAGGTACTCGGCAAAACTCGACCAGCTCCACGGCAGGCCCTGCTCCAGGGCGGGCAGGGGCATCCCCTCCACCTTGGCCATCATGCGGCGGATGTAGTCGGCGTCGTCGGCCTTGAGCGGGGCCAGCGTGAACCCGCAGTTGCCGCCCAGCACGGTGGTCACCCCGTGCTCGTTCGACGGAGAGGCCAGCGGATCCCAGAACAGCTGGGCGTCGTAGTGGGTGTGGGCGTCGATGAACCCCGGCGCCACCACCAGCCCGTCGGCGTCGATCACGTTGGCCGCGGCCTCGTCGACCGTCCCGACCGACACAATGCGCCCGTCGCGCACGCCCACGTCGGCCACAACCCCCGGCGATCCGGTGCCGTCCACCACGGTGCCGCCTTTGATAGTCAGATCAAGCATCGCATCAGACTAGGCCAGCCCAGTGACAACACCATCAGCAGGCCGAAGCCGTCACCGCTCCGGCCCTCCGGCAAGGCTCCCGGCGGCGAGAAACTGTCACCGGTGGGGGTACGCTCGGGGGATGCCGGAAATCCCGAAGATCATCTCGGTGGACGACCATGTGGTGGAGCCGCCCACCGTGTGGACCGACCGCCTGCCGCGCCAGTACCAGGACGTCGGTCCCCGGGTGGTGCGCGAAACCGTCCGCCAAGACCTGGTCATCATCGATCACGAGCCGGTGTGGGTGGACAGCGACACCGAGCGGTTGGTGGACTTCTGGCTCTACGAGGATCTCAAGCGCCCCGTCACCCGGCTGAGCGCGGCCTCCGGCTACCCCAAAGAGGAGGTCGATGCCCGTCCCATCAACTACGAGGAGATGCGCCCCGGCTGCTGGCAGCAGCAGGCCCGCCTGAGCGACATGGACCTCAACCACGTCGAGGCCGCCATGTGCTTTCCGATGTTCCCCCGCTTCTGCGGCCAGACCTTCATGGAGGCCGACGACAAGGAGCTGGCCCTTTTGTGTGTGCAGGCCTACAACGACTGGATGATCGAGGAATGGTGCGCCGGCACCGGCGGCCGGCTCATCCCCCTGCCGCTCATCCCCCTGTGGGATCCTCATCTGGCCGCCGCCGAGGTGCGCCGCAACGCCGCTCGGGGTGCCCATGCGGTGGCCTTCACCGAGCTGCCCACCAACCTGGGGATGCCGTCGATCCACGACGCCGACGGGCACTGGGAGCCGCTGTTCGCGGCCTGCGAGGAGACGGCCACTGTGCTGTGCATGCACATCGGCTCGGGGTCGCGCATGCCGTCCACCTCCCCCGACGCCCCGCCCGCAGTGCCCTCCACCCTCACGTTCAACAACGCCATGGGGTCGCTGGCCGACTGGCTGTTCTCCGGGGCGTTCATCCGCTATCCCGACATCAAGATCGCCTATAGCGAGGGCCAGATCGGCTGGATTCCCTACATCCTGGAGCGGGCCGACACCGTGTGGGAGCACAACCGGGGGTGGAACCGGGTATGGGGTGTGATCCCCGAGCCGCCCAGCAGCTACTTCGCCCACCACGTGTACGGCTGCTTCTTCGACGACCGCTTCGGTCTCGCCAACCTCGATGCCATCGGGGTGGACAACGTGACCTTCGAGACCGACTACCCCCACTCCGACAGCACCTGGCCCCACACCAAGGAGGTGGCCGAGAAGCTGTGCGAGGGCTTGTCCGATGAGGTGATCTACAAGATCATGCGGGGCAACGCCATCAAGATGCTGTCGTTGCCCTTCGACCAATAGCGGTCGCCGCCCGTGATCTATGACTTCGTGATCGTCGGCGGGGGCTCCACCGGCGCGGTGCTGGCCGCCCGGCTGTCGGAGAACTCGGGCACGTCGGTGCTGCTGCTGGAGGCCGGGCCGACTGAGCCCGATCCCCAAGCCGACCGCCTGGGCGCGGTGGACTTCTCCCACACCGGGCGCGACTGGGGCTTTCAGGCCCGCACCACCGGCGACGCCACCGCCCCCTACCCGCAAGGCCGCACCCTGGGTGGGGGATCGGCGGTGAACGGCGGGGTGGCGCTGCGGGGGATGCCCAGCGACTACGACGCCTGGGCCAGCCCCAACTGGTCGTGGGAGGCCTTGGCCCCCTGCTTTCGCCGCCTCGAAGACGACCCCCTCGGCGCCAACCTCTTCGGCCCCAGCCTCCACGGCACCGGCGGGCCCATCCCCATCCGCCGGGCGGCCAAAGGCGAACTGGTAGCCCCCCAACAGCAACTCTGGGCTGCGGCCCAAGACAGTGGCCTGAGCTGGGTGGACGACCACAACGACGGGGTGTCGGAGGGCATCGGCCCGTCGCCCCAGAACGTGGTGGATGGCGTGCGGGTATCCACCGCCATCGGCTATCTCCGCCCGGCCGACGGCCGCCCCAACCTGGACATCATCGGCGGGGCCTATGCCCACCACATCGTCATCGAGCGGGACCGGGCCACCGCCGTGGCCTATTCCCCGAACGGCGGCAGCACCCTGGAGCAGGTTCGGGGCCGCCACATCGTCATCTGCGCCGGAGCCTTCAACACCCCCGCCCTGCTGATGCGCTCGGGCATCGGCCCGGTGCGGCACCTGGAGGCCATCGGCATCCGCTCGACCGCCGACCTCCCCGGCGTGGGCGCCAACCTCATGGAGCACGTGGGAGCATTCGTCTTCGTGGTCCCGCCCGAGGGAGCGGTGACCACCGACATGGTGCAGCACCAGCTGCTCATCCGTTACAGCTCGGCCGGCAGCCCGGTAACCAACGACATGCAGATCGGCATGATGAACCACTGGGACCTGTCCGAGAACCCGGCCTTGGCCGAAGTGTGCGGCTCGGAGCTGATCTGGGGCATCTGCGCCGGCATCCAGACCCCCCGGTCGCGGGGGCGGCTGCGGGTGCTGTCCCCCGACCCCGACCACCCGCCGGCGATCGACCTGAACCTGCTGGACAGCCCCGACGACACCGCCCAGCTCGTGGCCGGCCTGCGGCTCTGCCATCGGCTGGCCACCCACGAGGCACTGGCCGAACGGTTCGAGCGGGTGGCGGTGCTCGACGAGGCGGCCCTGGCCGACGGAGACGACGACGCTCTAGCCGACTACGCCCGGCAGTTCAGCTTCCCCTGGTACCACGCCTCGGGCACCTGTCGGATGGGACCCGATCCCGACGCCGGCGACGTGGTGGACGACCGGGGGCGGGTCCACGGCGTCGACCGGCTGTCGGTGTTCGACGCCTCCATTCTCCCGATGATCCCCAGAGCCAACACCAACTTGACCTGCATCGCGGTGGGCGAGCGGGCCGCCGAGCTGCTGCGATGAAAGAATGAGGAAATGAGCGCTATGAGCCCGACTGCCATGATGATCTCGTCCGACTCGCACATCATCGAGCCACCCGACCTCTGGACCGAGCGGGTAACCAGCGGGCCGATGGCCGAGCGGGTCCCGCAGGTGCGCCGCGAACCCGGCGGCGACTGGTGGTACATCGACGGCCAGCGCTCCATGTCGTTCCTGGGCTTCCAAGCCGGCAACCGGTTCGACCAAGACCCCACCAAGCTCCGCATCGAGGCGTCGTTCGACGAGGTCCGCCCCGGCGCCTACGACCCCGAGAAGTTCATCGCCGACAACCGCACCGACGGGGTGGCCGCCTCGGTGATCTACCCCAGCGAGGCGCTGCTGGCGTACAGCATCGCCGACTCCGAGCTGTGCTCGGTGACCATGGCGGCCTACAACGACTTCATCGCCGAGTTCTGCGCCCACGACCCCGAGCGGCTGAAGGGCATCGCCCTCATCAATGTGGACGACGTCGACGAGGCCATCGCCGAGATGGCCCGGTGCCGCAACATGGGCTTGTCGGGGGCCATGATCAGCGTGATGCCCCCGGCGGGCCAAGGCTACGATCACCCCCGCTATGAGCCGTTCTGGTCGGCCGCAGTCGATCTGGACATCCCGCTGTCCATGCACGTGGCCACCGGCCGGCACCTCACCAGCGCCAGCGGCCAGGGCAAGAACGACATCCGGGTGGTCACCGAGGCGGCGTTCTACCTACAAGACCACTTCGTGCGGAAGTCGCTGGGCGAGATGATCTTCGCCGGGGTGTTCGAGCGCCATCCCAAGCTCAAGGTGGGGTCGGTGGAGCACGAGGTGGGCTGGATCCCGTTCTGGCTGTTCCAGATGGACTACTGCTACACCGACCGGCCCCTGCGGGGCGACTGGCACCGCTTCGCCGATCCCGACGCCCGCCCCAGCCACTACTTCAGCTCCAACTGCTTCGTGAGCTTCCAGGAAGACGCGGTGGGCGTCCGGGTGCGCGACACCTTCGGCACCCACACCCTCATGTGGGGCTCCGACTACCCCCACACCGAGTCCACCTTCCCCCGGTCCCGAGAGGTGGTGGCCGAGACCCTGGCCGACGTGCCCGCCGACGAGCAGCAGTTGATCGTGCGGGACAACTGCGCCGCCCTCTACGGCTTCGACCTCGACCTTCTCGACGCCGACCTGTCGGGGTAACGCGATGCGCATCGCCTTCGGAACCGACGAGGCCACTTCGCTGACCGAGGCTGTCAAGCAGCACTTGGTGAACGGGGGTCACGATGTGGCCGCGGCGGCCGACGATGGCGCGCCGTGGCCCGACGTGGGCCGAGCCGTGGGCGAGGCAGTGACCGGCGGCAGCGCCGATATCGGGGTGGTGTGCTGCTGGACGGGGACCGGCGTGTCAATCGCCGCCAACAAGGTGCCCGGGGTGCGGGCCGCCTTGTGTACCGACGCGGAGACCGCCCGCGGCGCCCGCCGCTGGAACGACGCCAACGTGCTGGCCTTGAGCCTGCGCTTGGTGTCCCCCGAGGTGGCCACCGAGATGCTCGACGCCTTCTTGGCCACCGAGCCCGACCCCGACGAGTCCCCCGAAATCGCCAAGCTCTCCTGACATGAGAGTACGAATCGGCGTCGGCGTGGGAGGGGGAACGGCCTCAGGAGACCCCGAGGTGTTCTCCACCGTGGTGGACAGCCTGGAGCGGCTGGGATTCGACTCGCTGTGGGTGGCCGAGCGGGCCAGCGGACCGGCGCTCGACCCGGTGGTGTCCATGACCTTCGCGGCGGCCCGAACCACGAAGCTCAAGTTCGGCCCCAGCGTGATGGTGCTCCCCGGCCGCAACCCGGTGCTGCTGGCCAAGGCCATGGCCAGCCTCGACCGCATCTCCAACGGGCGGCTGCTGCCGGCGTTCGGGCTCGGCGTGGCCGACACCGCCGAGCACCAGGCCTTCGGGGTGGCCCGCATGGACCGAGCCGCCTGGTTCAACGAGGCCCTGCCGCTCATGCGGCGGCTCTGGACCGAGGATGTGGTCGAGCACCATGGCCCCCGCTTCCACCTGGACGCCGCCCGGGTGGACATCAAGCCGGTGCAGCAGCCTTTGGACGTGTGGATGGGGGGCATCGCCCCCTCGGAGCTGCGCCGGGTCGGCCGGCTGAGCGACGGCTGGCTGCCGTCCTTCGTCACCCCCGATGATGTGCGAAGCGGGATCGCCACCATCAAACAGCACGCTGACGAGGCAGAACGGGAGATCGACCCCGAGCACTACGGGGTGCTGTTGACCTACACCGACGGCCCGCTGCCCGACCGGTTCCTCGAGCTCATCAAGCTGCGCCAACCCGACAAGAACCCCGGCGACCTGGTGGCGTCGAACCGCCAAGAACTGCGGTCCAGGATCGAGGCCTTCATCGAAACCGGTGCCTCGAAGTTCGTGGTCATGCCACTGGGCGAGCCTCCCGACTGGACCGAAGAGATCGAAGCCCTGGCCGACGATCTGCTGCCGTTGCAAGACTGAGACAGCTACGAGCCGAGAGCCTGCTCAAGGTCGGCCAACAAGTCGTCGATCGTCTCGATGCCGACCGACAAGCGCACCAGCCCCGGATCCACCGCCAGCGGCGAGTCGGCCACCGACAGATGGGTCATGGTGGAGGGCTGTTCGATGAGCGACTCCACCGCGCCCAGCGACTCGGCCAGCCGGAACACCCGGGTGGCGCTCACCGCGGCCACCGCCGCGGCCTCTCCCTCGGCATGGATGAACGACACCATCCCACCGGCGCGGCGCATCTGCCGGGCCGCCACCTCGTATCCGGGGTGGTCGGGCAGGCCGGGGAACAGCACCCGATCAATCGCCGTATGATCGGCCAAGAACTCAGCCACCGCCTGGGCGTTGTCGCAGTGGCGGTCCATGCGCACCCCCAGCGTCTTGACCCCTCGCAGCAGCAAGTAGCAGTCGAACGGGCTGGGCACCGCCCCCACCGCGTTCTGCACGAACGACAGTCGCTCGGCCAGATCATCCCGATTCACCGCAATGAACCCCCCGACCACATCGGAGTGGCCGCCCAAATACTTGGTGGTGGAATGCACCACCACGTCGGCGCCCAAATCGAGCGGGTTCTGGAGATACGGCGTGGCGAAGGTGTTGTCCACCACCACATCGACACCCGACGCATGGGCCACATCGGCCACCGCGGCGATGTCCACCACCGCAAGCATGGGATTGGTGGGCGTCTCCACCCACAGCTGGCGGGTTTCGGGGCGGATGGCCGCGGCCAACGCGTCCAGGTCGGCCAAGTCCACCGCCGACCATTCGATGCCCCGCTCGCCGTACACCCGGGCGATGAGGCGAAACGTACCCCCGTAGGCGTCGGCACCCAGCACCACGTGGTCGCCGGGGCGCATCATGCCCACCACCGCGTCCTCCGCCGCCATCCCGCTGGCGAACGCCATTCCGTGCTCAGCCGCCTCCAGCCCGGCCACGCACCGCTCCAGCGCCGCCCGGGTGGGGTTGGCGGTGCGGGCGTATTCGAAGCCCTGGTGCTGGCCCGGTGCGGCTTGCACGAAGGTGGTGGACAGGTGGATGGGAACGGTGATGGCGCCGGTGGCCTCGTCGGGCTCCTGGCCGACGTGGATGGCCCGGGTGTCGAAACCCCAATCGCCCGCGCTCACGAGACTCTGCTCATGAATCTGGAGCCGACGGGCCCGACGACAGGAAGCTGAGCACGTCGGTGCTGGTCATCACCGCCCGGGGCCGGCCGCCGTCGAGCACCAGCAGGGCCGGAGACCGCTCCAGCTTGGTCACCGCCAGCGCCACCGATTCGCCGATGCCGATCTGCTCGAGCGGGCGGCTCATCACGCTCTCCACCGGCTGGCCCAGCAGGTCGCCGTTGAAGGCCAGTTCCATGAGCTGAAGCTCGTGTACCGCCCCCATGACCTCGGCGGCCGCCAGGGGCATCTCCCCCTTGGCCACCGGCAACTGGCTCACACCGTGGTCGCGCATCCGGGTCACCGCCACGCTCACCGGGTCGTCGGGAAAGACGTACACCAGCGGCGGCAGCGCTCCCTCCTTGGCGTCGAGCACGTCCTTCACGCAGGGGTGCTCGCCGATCAAGAAGCCGTACGAAGCCATCCAGTCGTCGTTGAACACCTTGGACAGATAGCCCCGGCCGGCATCGGGCAGCAGCAGAACCACGACATCGTCGGGTCCGCAGTCTCGGGCCACCTCCAAGGCGGCGCATACGGCGGTGCCCCCTGATCCGCCGATCAGCAGTCCCTCCCGCCGGGTCACCAGCCGGGCCATGTCGAAGGAATCCTGGTCGGAGATCGGGATCACCCGGTCGACCACATCGGGGTCGTAGGTCTCGGGCCAGAAGTCCTCGCCGATCCCCTCCACCAGATAGGGCCGGCCCGACCCGCCGCTGAACACCGAGCCCTCGGGATCACCGGCCACGATTTGGATGGCCGGATTCTGCTGTTTGAGAAATCGCCCCACGCCGTTGAGGGTGCCGCCGGTGCCCGCCCCGGCCACGAAGTGGGTGATGCGCCCCCCGGTCTGCTTCCACAGCTCTGGACCCGTGGTCAGCTCGTGCGACAGGGGATTCACCTGGTTGAAGTACTGGTTGGGCCGGTAGGCGCCGGGAGTCTCGGCCACCAGCCGCTCCGCGGTGGAGTAATACGAATCGGGGTCTTCGGGGTCCACCGCCACCGGGCACACCACCACCTCGGCACCGTAGGCCCGCAGCAACTGCACCTTCTCACCGCTCACCTTGTCGGTCATCACGAAGATGCAGCGGTAGTCCCGCTGGGCGGCGACCAAAGCCAGGCCCACCCCGGTGTTTCCCGAGGTGGGCTCGATGATGGTCCCGCCCGGCTTGAGCAGCCCCTCTCGCTCGGCCGCGTCGATCATGGCCACCGAGGGCCGGTCCTTCACGCTGCCGCCCGGGTTCAGCATTTCCAGTTTGGCCAGCACCTCACACGACACCCCATTGGCGATGCGCCGCATTCGCACCAGCGGGGTGTCGCCAATGAGATCGAGGATCGAGTCTGCGACCTCCACCCCCATAAGCTACCCGGTGCTATGGACCGGCCAAGGATTGCAGTGGCGCCCGAATGCTGGCGTCGACCGGCGCTGGTCGATGCGGTAATCGCTGGTGGGGGCACGGTGTCAACCCCCGCCGAGGCCGAGGCCCTGGTTTGGGCTGAGCCCGCGGCCCCCGAACTGCTGCCCGACGTGTTGAAGGAGGGACCGAGCATCGGGTGGGTGCAGCTCCCCTACGCGGGCATCGAGAACTTGACCCACCTGCTGGACCGCGACCACCGCTGGACCTGCGGCAAGGGCGTGTACGCCGAGCCGGTGGCCGAGCATGTGCTGATGCTGGCTCTAGCCGGCTTGCGGGGAATGGGGAGCTTCGCCCGAGCTCGCGGCTGGTCGCCTCCGGAGGGCCGGAACCTGCTGGGCGGCCGGGTGACCGTGCTCGGCGGCGGCGGTATCACCGAGTCGCTGGTGCGGCTGCTGGAACCGTGGGACTGCCAAATCACCGTGCTGCGCCGCCATCCTGCCCCCATGGACGGCGTCGACCGGGTGGTCGGACCCGAGAGCCTGCTGCCCGCCCTGGGCGATGCCGATGTGGTGGTGGTGGCGCTGGCGCTGACTCCCGAGACCGCCGGCATCATCGACGCCACCGCGCTCGACGCCATGGCCCCCCACGCCTGGCTGATCAATGTGGCCCGAGGCGGCCACGTGGTCACCGACGACCTGGTGGATGCGCTGGCTGCCGGGTCTATCGGCGGCGCGGCGCTAGATGTGACCGACCCCGAGCCCCTCACCGAGGGGCATCCCCTGTGGCGCATGGAGAACTGCCTCATCACCCCCCATGTGGGCAACACCCCCGAGATGGGGCTGAAGCTGCTGGCCCGCCGGGTCGCCGAGAACGTCCGGCGCTACATCGCCGGGGAGGAGCTGCTCGGCCCCGTCGATGTCGACCTGGGCTACTGAGCCGCTGCGGGCCGCTGCGGAACGACGATTCGGTCGTATCGGGCGTAGGGGTCTTGGAAGGTGATCACCCTCATGGGGCGCCCGAGCGCGGCGTGGACGCGGCGGTCGAAGGTCACCGGGCCCGCAACCAGATCTTCGCCGTCGAATCGCTCAAGCTCGGCAACCACCGCTCTCGGGTCGGTGGTACCGGCCCGCTCCACGGCCCGCACATAGGCCTCAACGGCATCGTGTCCGGTTACCACTCGGCCGTCCCGGGCTCGATGGCCGGTGACCGCGAAGTAGTCGGCAAGCACCTCGCGCACCGCAGGGCTGGGATCGGTGGAGTCGGTGTAGACCGAGGCGTAAGAGAGCATGGTGAAGTCGCCGACACCGGGAACCTTGCCGAGCCAATGATCGCCGTCCATGGTGGAGCCGGCGAAGATCGGTTGGACGATGCCCGCAGCGCGGATCGGGGCCAGGATCTCGGGGGCCACCAGTCGGGTACCGCAGAACACGATGGCCTCGGTGTCGGCGCCGGCCAATCCAAGCAAGATGGGCTCGAGCAAACCGGGGTCGGTGGGCTGATAGCGGTACAAGCCGGAAACCCGGCCCCCAGAGGCCCCAAATCCCAGCTCGAAGGCTTCGCATACGGCCACCGCCTCCGTGCTGGTCTGGTCGATGATCGCCGTCGCGGTGGTGAAACCCCGTTCGGCCACCAGCGAAACCAATAGCTCCGCTTCAGTGCTCACCGGCGTGCCCAGGGAGAAGACCCGTTCCCCCAGTTCCCCGGAAACCCAGAGGTCGTCGGTTCCACAGGGGCTGATCACCACCGTTCCGGGGCTCTCCAACACCTTGAGGGCGGGTTCGGCGAAGACGGCGTCACAGGTCATCAGCACCATGTCGACGCCGTCCAACAAGAGCTGCTCGGCCCCTCGGTGCATGGAGGACAACTCGGTGTGGCTGTCGACGTGGCGAAGCACCACCGGCCGTCCCAGCAGACCGCCGGCCTCGTTCAATGCGTCTATCCGGTTCTGGGCCACCACCAGGGCGGGCTCGTCGTAATCGGCCAAGAGCCCGGTAGTGGCCATCAGCGCGCCAATCACGATGGCGTCGGCAGGCAGCGGTGCTCCGTCGGGAGTGGCCGTGGGGATCGGAGCGCTTTCGACTTCGGGCTGTCCCTCTTGTTCGGTGATCGGGGCCGGCCCGATGACCGTTCCCTCGCTGAACAGGCCGCACCCGGTGCCGGCCAACAGCACCAGCACGGCCAGGAGAACTGGCCTGACGCCGGGTGGGCTCATCACGCTCACACTCTAAGGTCGCGGAAGGGAACGCCCTTGTCGGCTCGGGGCTCTCGGGGCAGGCCGAGGATGCGCTCGCCGATCACGTTGCGCTGGATCTCCGGCGTGCCCCCGCCGATCTTGTGGGCGAAATGGCTGACCATCCGCGTCACCCAGACATCGTCGTTCAGCATCCCCTCCGGCCCCAACAGCTCCAGGGCGGTCTGGCTGGTGTCCCGGATGTGGTCGCCGGTGAGGATCTTCATGATCGAGGCCTCCGGGCCGATCTCGGTGCCCTGGCTCAGCGCGGTATACACCCTCATGCCCAAGTAACGGAGCACCTCCGACCTTGTCCACGCTTCGGCCAATGCCTGGCGAACCGCCGGGTCGCCGGCCTGACCCTTTTTCTTGGCCAGCGCCACCAATGTGGGAACATCGACCACCGACGTCTGGGCACCCACCGCGGCCCGCTCACTGTTCAGGGTGGTTTGGGCCACCGCCCAGCCGTTGTTGACCCCGCCGATCACGTTCTCCGCCGGGATCCGCACGTTGTCGAAGAAGGTCTCGTTGAACTCGGCCCCGCCGGTCATCTGGCGCAGCGGCCGGGGCTCCAGGCCCTCGCTGTCCATCTCCACGAAGAAGTAGGTGAGCCCCTGGTGCTTGGGAACGTCCGAGTTGGTGCGGGCCAAGAGGATGCCCCAGTCGGCCAGATGGGCATAGGAGTTCCACACCTTCTGGCCGTTGACCACGAACTCGTCGCCGTCGCGCGCTGCCCTGGTCTGGAGCCCGGCCAAGTCGGAGCCGGCGTTGGGCTCGCTGAAGAGCTGGGCGAAAATCATCTCCCCTTGGCGGATGGGATCCAAGAACCGCTGCTTCTGCTCCTCGGTGCCCCACGACATGAGGGTGGGCGCAGCCATGTCGAGCGCGGCCATGAAGAACGACCTCGACACCCCGAAGCGGCTCTGTTCCTCCTCGAAGATGATGGTTTCCACCGTGGAGGCACCCCGTCCCCCGTATTCCGGCGACCAGTCCAAGCAGGCCCAGCCGCCAGCCGCCAGCTTGGCCTGCCAGGCCCGGGCCTTGTCGGCCAGTGCTTTCTCCTGCTCCGCGTCTCGGCCCGGGCTGCTCATGTGATCGAACGCATCCGGCGAGCCTTTGGCCGGCGCGTTGGCCTCCAGCCAGGCCCGGGCCTCAGCCCGAAAGGCAGCTTCTGCGGGGGTGTCGCCGAAATCCACGGGGACAGGCTAAGCCGACTCCGGGCGGACCAGCACCTTGCACCGGTCTGGTGCCGGCTGCCGGCCAGGGCGGTTGGTCATCCCGGCGCGGACGCAAGCTGCTGTTCGACCTGGGCGATTTCCGCCCTATACCACCCTGCTTCCTGGAAGTTGCGCTGACCGAATTGCTCGGCCAGCGACTGGAGAACGGCCAGCTTCACGTTCAGCGCCCCGACGTGACCGGCATCGGCGGCCAGAACCATGTCGGCCAGATGCAGGGCCTCGATTTCCCTCCCGGCGGCCAGCCGCTCCTCGGCCCGGCCCACCAGGGCGTCGGCCCCGGCCAGGTCCACCACATCGGGGTAGACCGCCTCGGGGGGAGTGGCGTAGAGCTCAGCGGTGGACCCATAGGTGAACCAGCCGGCCAGCCCCTCCCAGATGGCCCGCACCCCCCAGTCCACCCGACCGTAGGTCTCATTCAGGGGAGAGTCGTCGGGCAGGCGGATCTCCTCCATGAGCGTGTAGGGGTCTTTGCCCTCGTTCATGCCGTCGATCACCCGGTCCCATACCCATTCCACGCCGTCGTGCATCCGGGTGAGCACTTCTCGAACTTCGTCCCTGCCCATCACCGGCTCGAAATGCCCGGCCAGGGCGACCTCGGGCTCGAGATCTCGTACCTCGCGCAACGACTCCATGTACTGCTGGGCATCACGGTAGGGCTCGCCCCGCATCGTGAACAGATTGGGGAAGGCGTCGATGATCGGGCCCCACAAGTCGCCCACAAAGGCAGCTCGCAACTCGGGCACCCACACCGTGAGCCCGTCGGGGCCCTCGGCACCGGGGGTGTGCAGCACCTCGAAGGTGAGATCGCCCACCTCGAGGGTGTGGGAGCGGTCCACCACGATGTCAGCCTCGATGGGCGGGGTGGGCTCCACCCGGCCGGAGTCGGTGCGGAGGTTCATGGCCGCCCCCCACAGGATCTTGGCCCGGTCTACCCGGAACTGCGTGAGCTGGCGGTACTGCTCGTCGCGTTGGAGGCACAAGCGGTGGGCCACCACCTGGGCCCCCTCCCGAGACCAGAGGCGGTGGCCGCCGATGTGGTCTTCGTGGGCGTGGGTCAGCACGATGTAGCGCACCGGGTTGCCCGGCACGGCGGCCAGTTGCCGGTGAAAGCGGCGGGCATCGCCGGCCAGCCCGGCGTCGACCATCACGCTGCCCTCAGGGGTGGCCACCTTGTAGGCGTTGGCCGTGCCCACCGCCATCCAAATCCGGTCGGCTACCTCCACCGCCCCATCGGGGCCGTCCCTCCCAATCAGCTCAGAAACCCGCTCGTCGGCCATCAGCCATCCACCCAAACCCAGCGACCGGACGGCGCCGCTACCCCCTCGGGCCGCTCCATGCACTGCACATCCAAATGGATGGGCAGCAGGTGGCGCACATAGAAGGCGTGGACGGTCACGGTGGGCATCACCAGATCGTTGTACCGCTTGATCTCCACCCGGGGGTCCTTCTCCTGCCAGGCCTCGCACTTGGCGAGGCAGGTGTCCACCTCGTCCCGGGTGTCGAACAGCAATCCAAGATGGTCGAACGGCGGCGGGGCCATGGGCTCTTTGTGCTCGGCCAGCAGGATGAACTGGCTGGTGGCGGGATCGGTGGACAGCAGCAGTGCGGTCTGCTTCAGGATCTGGGTGTCGGTGGCGGTCCAACCGAACACATCGCCGTAGAACTCGCGCACCTCGGCCCGATAGTCGTCGGTCAGGGTCCCCAAGGGAAGCGTCAGCTCCATGTGGTTGAAGCGCATATTGGCCATGCCGCAGCGTAGCCTGAGGCGGTGACACGATCTTCCGCGACCAAGCTCCTCTGGGCATTGTTGATGGTTCTGGCCCTGGTTGCCGGCGCCTGTGGCAACGACGACGCAGAAACGACCGGGCCGGCACCGGCGACCGCCACAGCCGTCGAGGCCGCACCAGCGCCCACCCCCGAACCCGAACCAACCGCCCCGCCAACCCCCGAAGCCACCCCAGCGTCTTCTCCAGCCCCTGAAGCGGAGCCCACCCCCGAACCTGCCCCCGAAGCCACCCCGGCACCAACCGGCGAAGCCACCCCCGAGCCCACCCCCACCACTCCGGCCGAGCCCCACCCGTCGGGCCTCGACATCGCAGCCGTCAACGCCGCAGCAGCCCACTGGATGGAGCGGGCCCGAGTCCCCGGCCTGGTTTTGGCCATCGCCCAGGGAGACGATGACCCCTGGACCTTCGGGTGGGGCACCCGCGATCTGGCCACCGGCGATCCCATGACACCCGACGACTACGTGCGCATCGGATCCATCACCAAGTCGGTCACCACCGCCGCGGTGCTTTCGCTGGTCGATGAGGGACTCCTCGACTTGGACACCCCGGTCACCGCCTATCTGGGCGACGACTGGTACGGCGACTACGAATACGGCCCCGACATCACGCTCCGCCACCTCATGGGCCACACCGCCGGGTTCGTGGAGTACGCCTTCGACCCCGGCTTCTTCATCTTGGGCGCGGCCCGACTGGGCATTCCCATCGCTCCCGATGAGATCGTCCGGTTCTCCACCAACTACGGCCCCGTGGCCGACTTCGTCACCGAATACAACTACAGCACCGCCGGACACATCATCGCCGGCATGGTCATCGAAGCGGTCACCGGCAACCCGGCCCACGCCGAGATCCGGTCTCGCATCCTGGAACCGCTCGGGGCGCAGAACACCTACCTGCCCCCGGGCGAGTTCCCACCGGAGCAGGTGACCGAAGGCTACAACCGCGGCATCCTTTACACCGCGTTCACCTCGCTGACCACGGTGCCTGACGATGCCCGGGTCAACTTCATGGGCAGCGACTATCTCGCCACGCTGAGCTACCCCCAGGAGTTCTTGCAGTCGGCGGGCTGGACCGGCGGGGGCATCGAGGCCCAGATCGGCGACGTCCCCGGGCTCTTCCGGGGCCTGTTCGCCGGCGGGCTGCTGAGCGACGAGTCCCTAGCCGAGATGACCACGCCCACCGTCAACCGCTACTACGGCTTGGGCGTAGGGCTGGGCGAGGTGGACGGGCAGAGCTACTTGAGCCATGGGGGCGGAGTGCCCGGTTTCCGCTCCCGGGTAGCCTACTTCCCCGAGTACGACCTGACACTGGCGGGATCGGCCAACCTGCTGCACCCCGATCCCGACATGGACAAACTGTTCGAGGGCCTGCTCCCGATCGTGGTGGAGAGCTGGGGGCTGTCCTCCTGATGTCGCTCGCCGCCTGGAACGAGGCTGCCGCCCAGCTCACCGCGCCAGGCTCGCTGTTCTCGTGGTCGTTGCAAGAGGTAAACGGCGTCGCCCTGCGGGTGTTCGACAACGCGCCCGGCTCTCTACGCGACCTGTTCGCAGGCACCGCAGCCCACGGAGACGCCGACTATCTGGTGTTCCGCGACGAGCGCCTGTCCTACGCCGAGGTCCACCGCCAAGTGCGGGCGCTGGCCGCCTGGCTGGCCGACCACGGCGGGGTGGGGCCGGGCGACCGGGTGGCCATCGCCATGCGCAACTACCCCGAGTGGATCATCTCCTATTGGGCGACAGTGTCGATGGGCGCAGTGGTGGTGGGCATGAACGCCTGGTGGACGGCGTCGGAGATGGCCTACGGCCTCGAAGACAGCAAGCCGGCCGCGCTGGTGGTGGACGGCGAGCGCTGGGAACGCCTGTCCTCGCTCGATGACCGCCCCGACATCCCGGTGGTCGTCACTCGCGGCGACGACAGCCTGCCCGGTGACGTGACCCGCTGGGACGACACGGTGGCCGACCCCGACCCGCCGGGACTGCCCGACGTGGCCATCGCCCCCGACGACGACCTCTGTGTGTTCTACACCTCTGGCACCACCGGGTTCCCCAAGGGGGCGGTGATGACCCACCGGGCCGCGGTCCACAATGTGATGAACATGGGCTTCTACTCAGCAGCCCTGGGCACCATCAACCCCAAGACGCCCCTGCCCGCAGACCAGCGGGACCAGCCGGCTGGGCTGGTGTGCGTGCCGCTGTTCCACGTCACCGGGTGCAACTGCTACCTGCACCCCACCACCTTTGTGGGCGGGAAGCTGGTGCTCATGTACCGCTGGGACGCCACCGAGGCCCTGCGGCTCATCAATGCCGAGCGGCCCAGCACCCTGGCCGCGGTGCCAGCCATGTCGCGGGAGATCGTGCTCCACCCCGACTTCGACCGCTACGACACCTCCAGCCTGGGCTCGCTGGGGGGTGGAGGCTCGCCGCTTCACCCCGACCTGGTGGACAAGATCGCCCGCTCGATCCCCAGCGGCAACCCCGGCACCGGCTACGGCCTGACCGAGACCAGCGGGGTGGTCACCATGAATGTCGGGCGCATATACCGGGGCAAACCCACCACCGTCGGCCCGCCGCTGCCCACCGTGGAGGCCAAGGTGGTAGACGAGAGCGGCGCTGAACTCCCGCCGGGCCAACCGGGAGAGCTGCTGGTGCGGTCCCCCATCGTCATCCGGGGCTACCTCAACAAGCCCGAGGCCACCGCCGAAGCCATTGTCGACGGCTGGCTGCACACCGGCGACATCGCTGTCATCGACGACGACGGCTTCATCGCCATCGTGGACCGGGCCAAAGACCTGGTGATCCGAGGCGGCGAGAACATCTCCTGCGCCGAAGTCGAAAACGCCATCTACAGCCACGACGCCGTAGCCGAAGCCATCGTGTTCGCCGTCCCCGACGACCGCCTAGGCGAAGTCCCCGGCACCGCCATAGTCCTCCGCCCCGGCCATGAGTTGGACGCCACCACCCTCCAAGCCCACCTCGAGTCCCATCTCGCCCCCCACAAAATCCCCACCCAAATCTGGTTCCAAAACGATCCCCTCCCCAAAAACGCCTCCGGCAAATACCTCAAGCGCCAAGTAAGAGCCCAACTCCTCAATCAATAACCCAAGGGCAGTGATGACCCCCCGTAGGGCCGGTGGGTGGCACCGGTGGCGGACCTGGCCGCACCGACGGCCAGGCCGGCCTCCGGTGACAGGCCCCGCCGGCCCGGTGGCTTGCCAACAAACTCAGATAGCATCAAACCCGTATGACAACCGCCACCGCTGATCGCTACACCATCATCTCCTCCGACTGCCACGCCGGCGCCAACCACAAGACGTACCGGGAGTACCTGGAGTCCAGCTGGCACGACGAGTTCGACGCCTGGCGGGGCAAGTACCGCAACCCGTTCCGCGACCTCCAAGACGACGGCCGCTCCCGCAACTGGGACAACGACCGCCGCATCTCCGAACAGCACACCGATGGGGTGGTGGCCGAGATCACCTTCCCCAACACCGTCCCCCCGTTCTTCCCCACCGGCACGCTGATCGCCCCCCAGCCCACCGATGAAGACCTCCCCCGCCGCCTGGCCGGTATCCGGGCCCACAACCGCTGGCTGGCCGACTTCTGCGCCGACTACCCCGAGCGCCGGGCCGGCATCGGCCAGATCTTCTTGAACGACATCGACGAGGCCGTCGCCGATGTGAAGTGGATCGCCGAGCACAACCTGCGGGGCGGCGCGCTGATCCCCAGCATCGCCCCCAACTCCGATCTCCCCCCGCTGTTCCACCCCCGCTACGACCCGGTGTGGGCCGCCTGCGAGGAGCACGACGTGGTGATGACCCTGCACTCCGGCGGCACCGGGATGCCCGACTACGGCGACTCCCCCGCTTCCGGGCCGATGTTCGTGATCGAGACCCCGTTCTTCTCCAACCGCTCCATGTGGCACCTCATCATGGGCGGCGTGTTCGAGCGGTTCCCCGGCCTCAAGGCGGTGTTCACCGAGCAGGGCTTCGGCTGGGTGCCCGACATCCTGCGCCGCCTCGACGGCCTCCACGCCCAGATGTCGATGACCGGACGCACCGGCGAACTGGGCTTCTCCGCCGACTCGGTGCTGCCTGAGAAACCCAGCTTCTACTTTGAGCGCAACATCTGGATTGGCATCAGCTTCCCCGGCCCCAACGAGATGCGCCTGCTCGACAAGGTGGGCGACCACAAGGTGATGTGGGGCTCCGACTACCCCCATGTGGAGGGCACCTACCCTTACTCCCGGGAGGGCATCCGCTACGCACTGCACGACCGCGACGAGGAGTCAATGCGCCGCATCCTGGCCGGCAACGCCGCCGAGGTGTACAACTTCGACCTCGATGCCCTCGCCCCCCTGGCCGCCGAGAACGGCCCCACCGTGGCTGAGATCGCCGAACCCCTCACCGACATCCCCCGCGACGCCACCTCCCCCGCCTTCTGGGGCAAGTAAACCGTCGCCGCTACCTGCGGAGTCGAACAGGAATTGGCAGCTGGGAAGGATCAGCGGTCCGCAGAAGGGGACTTACACGCCCTCAACGAGGATGGAGCTGGCCCTGACAAACTGGTTCCGCTGGGCGCGAAGACCGGTGAACGTCTCTGATTCGAACAGAGTCTTGGCCTGATCGAGGCTGTCGAACTCGATGACCGTGACGTGCTCAGGGGTCGATGCTCCCGAGAACGCCGTCGCACCTCCGCCCCGCACCAGGTACCTGCCCCCATGAGCCTCGGTTTCCTCAGCCATCGGGCCAGCCACGCTGGCGAGGCCTTCTGCATCGGTGATCTCAGAATCGATCACAATCACGTAAGCCTTCATCTTCTGTTTCCTTTACGTTAGATACTGTTCTGTCGATATCAACACAACAATCATTCGCGGTCAAGTGATGCCACAAACCCCAAACGGGAGCAGCAAAACCATGCTTCGGTGCCTCGTGCGGAAAGAGGCGTACCAGTGACTGCGGATAGCCCCGAACAACCCATCCGATTTGAGCCTGAGGAGCCCTGTCCTCCGCCGATCGCGCTGCTAGTCGGGTTTCAGGGGGCAGTGCTGCTGGTCGCGCCAATGGTGGTGAACGTGTCAATCGCCATTCGCTCGTCGGGACTCGACGACACCTATCTCGTCTGGGGTGTGTTTTCCGCCATGGTGATCTGTGGCGCAATCACGGCGCTGCAAGCGTCCCGGCTCCAGCGTTTCGGTGCCGGTCACGTCGTGCTCGCCTTTCCGGCTTCGATGTTCATCGCCATCATGGTGACGACGGTCCAAGTGGCTGGGTTGGCGACGTTCGCGAGCCTGATGATTGTTTGCAGCTTGATCCAGGTGGCGCTCGCCTGGTGGCTGCCGACGCTGAGGCGAATTGTCACCCCTACTGTCTCGGGCACGGTGACGATGCTGATCGCCGTCAGCATCTTGCCCGTCGCATTCGATGCAATCGACGACTTGCCGGCCGGTGCCCCAACGTCGGCCGGCCCGGTGATCGCGGGAGCGACGTTGCTGGCATCGGTGATCGTTGCGCTGCGGGCCAGCGGGCGTTGGCGCTTGGTCGCGCCGTTGAGCAGCATCGTGGCCGGATGCGCGGTCGCGGCGGCATTCGGCGTGCTCGATGCAGACCGGCTCGCTGACGCCGGCTGGTTCGGCATCCCCGAAGTGCCGTCCCTCGGCGTCGCTCTCACACCGAGCAAGGAGTTCTGGGTGCTCTTGCCTTCGTTCGCCGTTCTCACCCTGATGCTCGGGCTCAAGACGGTCAGCGATGGTGTGGTGATTCAGCAGGCCTCCCGTCGTCGGCCGCGAGCCATCGAGTTCCGTCAGATCCAGGGCACGGTCAGCGTCAACGCCGTCGGTATGATGCTCGGCGGCTTCTCCGGCACGCTGCCAACCACCGTCAATTCCTCATACAGCCTCTCGCTGATCAGCCTCACCGGCGTCGCCGCCCGCCGAGTGGGCGTTGGCGTGGCCGCCGTCACCGTGTTTCTGGCCTTGTTCTCAAGGTTCACCGCCGTGTTGTTGATAATTCCCAAGCCGGTATTGGGCGCCTACCTCATGCTCGCCATGGGCACCCTCTTCGTCAGCGGCTTTCAGATAGTCATGCGTGGCGGCCTGGACGCCCAGAAGATGCTGGTGGTCGCCGTCGCCAGTGCGTTGGGCTTGGGATTGCACGGGCATCCCATTGCGCGCGACCTCTTTGGCGACGAATATGGCGAGCTGCTGGGAAGCGGCGTGACCGTCGGCGCCATCGCCGCGATTGCCATGACGCTGCTGGTTGAAGCGATGAGCACCCGCCGTTCGCGCCTCGAGGTCACGCTTGACCCGGCCTCGATACCGGCAATCAACGAGTTCCTCGCTCAACTGGCATCCAGACTCAGATGGAATGAGGCGTCCGCGCTGCGGCTGCGATCAGCCGGCGAGGAGACGCTGGCCAGCCTGTTGGCGCAAGACCACGACGCCGAGGGCTCGGAGCGGCCCCGCCTGAGCATCACGGCGCGACCGCAGGCCACATCAGTGGAACTGGAGTTCGTTGCCACCACACGCCAGGAGAACATCGAGGATCAACTGGCATTTCTGGCCGAAGAGGTCAATGTGCCATCAGTCGACGACCTTTCGCTTCGACTGCTGCGCTTCCACGCCTCAGCAGTGCGCCATCAGAAGTTCCACGGCGTAGACATCGTGACCGTACAAGTCGAAGGCAGCAGCTAGCGACCACCTGGCGAAGCCCACCCCCAAAGTATTGAGAAGCCTCCCCCCACGCCTCGCCCAGTACCGTGGGGTCAGGCCCGGGTGGCGGAATAGGCAGACGCAGGGGGCTTAAACCCCCCAGCCCCTCCAGGGGGCGTGTGGGTTCGACTCCCACCCCGGGCACCGACCGGGAATCTGACAATTCTCTGACCTCCAATTGTCTCTGCCGCTGGGTACAGTGAGGGCAATGGCACAGCAGCCACCGTTCATCTCCATTGAGAAACTTGAGGCAATGACTCCCAACGAGCGCGTCGCCGCATTCCGCGAGCGAACCGTCAGGGATCTCAACGATCTCCCCCAAGACTTCCGTAATCGCATTATCGAGAATGCCCAGCATCGAGAATCCCAGCGCCAACAACACGGATGACCCGTCGCCGGTTCACCGTCCTTCCCGAGTTCTTCGACCGGCTCGATCTGCTGCTGCCGAGCGAGCGCGCTGATTCTGGGATCCCCTCGGCCACTGACTTCATCGTTTACGATCTCAGTCCCATTCTCGACGCGCTCGCCGAGGACTACGAGAGCGAAACACTGCCATTGCCTGGGACAACCGAGCGGGTGGTCGTTGCCTCCGGCATCACCGCCAAGTACATCGCCATCACGGTGAGGCTGGGATCAGACGAGAGAATTGAAGTGGTGTCGATCGAACTCGACCTCGGCCAAGCCTAAGCCCGTCTCCCCGATTAGAGTTCACCCCTTCACCTACAATTTGCACCCATGGTGCAGGACATTCGAGATGTGAGTCCCGATCAGCACTGGGAGGCGTTTGAGGAGATCTGGACCGGGCTCATGTCGTACCGGTACCTCAACAAAACCACCCCATCGCTGGACATCGGCTTCGACGATGACGAACTGGAGTCGATGCCGCTGCGCCACGACATGCGCAACGCTCATGGCGGGATCATGGCCGCGCCCTTGGCCATCGGCTGTCCTGAGCCGAGTTGGAACGACGATCTAGTGGTGCCCGCCCCCGTGGTGTCGTTCACCCAGATCATCGACGACGCCCGGGGAGTGGACCGGATCGAGGTGATCCGCGAGGTGATCAACTTCGGCCGCCAGATGGGATTCACCCGATCCAAAGTGGTGGACGCCGCCGACCACACCCGGGTCATCGCCACCTCCGCGGGCATGGGGGTGAGCCTGGGCGACGTGCCCGACGGCTATGAGGCGGTGGACAACCCGCCCATCCCGGTGGAGGACACTCCCGACATGCCTCGGCTGCACGAGGTGTTCGGCGCGGTCAAGGGCGACGACGGCTGGTACCGCCTTCCCGTGCTGACCAAGGAGTTCTCCGCTCCCCACGCCGCCCTGCACATCGGCCCCATCCACATCGTGTTCGACATCACCGCCCACGAACTCGCCGAGCACGCCGCTGGCACCGACCGCATCCAGGTGGAGAACTGGTACGTGATGTTCGTCAAACCCGGCCTGATCGGCCCCTTCCGCTGCGAGGGCGAGGCCATCACCGCCCGCAGCGGCCGCATCAACGTCAACCTCACTTTGTTCGATGAGGGCCGCGACGACCGCACCATCACCACCGGCTCCGCCGTATTCCGCGTGCTCTGACAAAGGGGGCGGTGGGTTCGACTCCCACCCCGGGCACCGAGCGGTGTACGTCAACTGGTGATGGCACCGCCGGCGAGGGGGATGGTTTGGGCGGTCATCCAGGAGGCTTCTTCGGAGGCGAGGTACGCGCACAGGGCGGCAACGTCTTCGGGGGTGCCCAAGCGCCGGGTGGGGATGGCTCTGGCCAGTTGCTCTGTGATGTCACCCCCGGCGGTGTTGGACATCAGCCCCAAGGCAATGGCGTTCACCGTCACGCCCGTCCGGGCCACCTCAAGGGCCACGGAGCGAAGCAGTCCGGCGGCGCCGCCTTTGCCAGCCGAGTAGGCCGCCACACCGATGTTCACGCCGACGGTGCCAGCCCCCGAGACGACGCCGATGACCCGGCCCCAGCCCCGCTCGATCATCCCTGGCAATACCGCGTGGGTGCAGTTCATGACGCCGTCGAGGTTGACGGCAAGGGGTCCGACCCAATCGGCCGGTTCGGTCTCGGCGAAGGGCTTGACCTGCATCATCTCGGCCCCGCCATTGCCAGCGTTGTTGACCAAGATATCGACGGGCCGATCGGCGATCGCCGCCCGTACCTCGTCGCCGTCGGTGACATCGAAGGGCAGTGCTTCGGCGGAGTGACCAGCATTCACTATGGCATCGGCCACTTCAGCGGCTCGTTCGGCCACGATGTCGTTGACCAGAACATGGGCGCCCTGCGATGCCAGCGTGCGGGCCACTCCCGCCCCCACATTCTGGCCCGCGCCGGTAACCAGCCCTGTCTTTCCGTTGAGCTCGAACATGGGTGTGGCTCCTTTCGGTTCCAGTTACCGGGGGACATCTTGCCAGGGCGTGTCGTGGTAGGGGTCGGGTTCGCGGGGCAGGCCGAGCACCTTTTCGCCGATCACGTTCTTGTTGACCTCTGTGGTTCCTCCTTCGATGGTATTGGCCCGGCTGCGCAGCATTCCCTTTGACGCGTACGGCATGCCCCCCGCCCAGGACTCGATGGGGTCGAGTCCTTGGGCCCGCTCATGGGGAGCCCAGGCCACCGATGCCATGCCCATGAGATCGGCCGCGGCCAGTTGAAGGGCCTGGTTGAGCTGCCCTTGGTGTACCTTGCCGATCGAAGCGGCCGGTCCGGGGGTTTCGCCGGCTTTGACCGTGGCCCGAACCCGCTCGTTAGTCCACGTCCTCACCTTTTCCTCGCAATAGAGACGCATCAGCCGGTCGCGCTCCACCGAGCCGACCCCCGCCTGTCGAGCCTGATTGAGCAGGCTGTCGATGCCCCCGCCTCCGATGCGGTCAACGCCGCCGGAGCCGGCGCCGGCCACCATCTGGCGCTCTCCGGCCAGGGTGGAGGCGGCCACCCGCCAGCCGTCGCCCGCGGTGCCGACGCGGTGGAAGTCGGGCACCCGCACGTCGGCGAGCCACACCTCGTTGAAGTCGACCTCGCCGCCGATGTGGCGCAGGGGCCGCACCTCGACACCGGGCGACGACAAGTCGACCAGGAAGTAGGTAATGCCCCGGCGCTTGGGGACGGTGGGATCGGTGCGAGCCAGGCAGATGGCGAACTCCGACTCGTGGGCCCAAGTGCTCCACACCTTCTGGCCGGTGAGGATCCACTCATCGCCGTCGCGCTCAGCCCGCATGGCCAGGGAGGCCAGATCAGACCCGGCGCCGGGCTCGCTGAACATCTGGCACCACCGCTCCTGGTTGGCCACCATGGGGGGAAGAAAGCGCAGCCGCTGCTCCTCGGTGCCGTGGGCGAACAGGGCCGGGGCCGTGTTGTGCAGCCCGAGGGGGTTCAGCCGTCCCAGGTTGAGGGGGGCGAGGATGGCCTCTGCCGTGCGGGCTTTGGCGGGCGGGAGGTCGAGGCCGCCGTAGTCGACGGGCCAGGTGGCCACCGCCAGGCCGGAAGAGGCAAAGACGGGGTACCAGGCCTCGTATTCGGCTCGAGGCCGCACCGCTCGGATGGCCTGGCGACCGTGAGGGGCGGCGTCGCGCCACGCCTGAGGGACGTGCTGGGCGACCCATTGGGTGACGGCGGCCTCGATCTCTTCGGCGCTGCTGGTGGCGGTGATGGCCAGCCGCTCGGGACTCATTCCGTTGACATCTCCTCGAACCGCTCGACGAGCGCATCAAGCGTTTCAGCGGCGGTCGTCGCCCCTCCGGGCGGGGTTGGCAACTTCACCGGTCCGTGCTCTCGGCTGGGCAACAGGATCGTGGCGTGCCCCGGGCAGGTGATCTCACCGCGCTGGTTCTCCCCGTAGATGTCAAGGTCCACGGCCGGGGCGTCCTCGTCGGTGCGGTACTTGTGGGTCACCGTGCCCCGCATCCAGTGGGTGTCGCCCACGTAGTTGAACCGGCGGAACTGCACGTCGAGGGCGGCCAGCCAGGCGTCGTCGCCCATCCAGTCGGTACACAGGTGTACCAGCCACGTCTCCCGCATCCGGCCGTAGTCGTAGATCGCCGGGTTGCCCGCCCGCCGGGCCCAATCCGGATCCCAGTGGACCCGCTGTTGGACGTCGGGGATGTTGAGATCGTCAGGGCGGAAGAACCCCGGCACCCGCTGGCGCTGCTGCACGCCGAGCCGCAGGGCCTTGACCCCGTACAGGCCCATGCCCATGCCGGTGTGCCACACCACCATGTCGGTGACCCGCATAGGCCCCTTGACCAGCGGCGGCAGCTCGTCGCCCTCTTCGACGTCCTCCCACCAGCGCGGCTCAGCCCCCCGGCGGCGTTCGGACTCCGTGCTCACCGCCTCGGTGATTTCGGCGATCTGCTCGTCGGAGTAGGGCTCGATCATGATGTCGTCGTACTTGCCCCCGCCCTCGTCGGCCTTGCGCTCCACCGCCCCCCGGTCGGTGCGGATCATCAGCCGGTATTGGGCCGACAGCACCGCTCCCTCGATGGCGAACACCTCGGCGGTCCACTCGTGGACAGTGCGGGCGGCAAACTCGCTCGTCTTGTCGTGAACGCCAACCAGGGCGTTACGCCGGGTAACCCGCATTCCCGGCCGCAGCGGTGCCCACCACTCCCGGTAGCTCCCCGAGTAGTAGGCGTGGGCCCCCTTGAGCGGATCACCCTTGAGCAGCGCCTTGGTGTCGGGATCGAGCTTCTGCACCTCGTTCTCCCCGATGAGGGTGTCGCCCCCGTTCATGTTGGGCGACGCAATCGGCCCTCCCCACACCGTGCCCGCGCCGTAGTCGGGATCGCACCACAACGGGTTGTCGTCCCCATAAGCCTCCGCTACCTGGCGAAACGCATCCGTGTTGGGATCCCGATACCAAGGCGGTTGAGGATGCGGCTGACCAATCCCGATCCGAGCCCGCAACCGGGCAATAGCCTCATCGGTAATCGCCCCCTCGTCTGCCACAAGTGGGACTGTACCCAACGACCCGACCCGGCTCTCACCAAACTGCGTGAGCACAAAATACGTGATCGACTTTGGTTGTACGCCTTGTACAATCCCACTCATGGCAACCGATATCACCCACGAAACCGAATCCTCGAAGTTCCTCGTCGAGGTGCTCAGCGTCCCGGTAAGCAAATTCCGGGCCAACCTCTCCCAGATGCTCGACGAACTCGGCGAAGTCTACAAGGAGATCACCCTCACCCGAAACGGCAAGATCATCGCCCACATCCTGCCCCCGAAGTACTTGGTGCCCTCTATGGAAGGATGCCTCGAAGGCATCATTGTCATTCCCGACGGATTCGACGACAGCGAGAGCGCAATAGACGAAGACTGGGAGGAGCAGATGGATGCGAGCTGGGAGCGATCGGAGAACTACCGCAAGTACATGACCGCAAGCGGTGATCGCCCAACATGATCATCCTCGACACCAATGTCGTCCTTCGCACCACCACCAAGTTTGGCAAGGGCGAAATCTCACAGAGCACCCGGGAACTAGTCTTCGGTGCGCAGAGGCGAGGCGAGGCCGCCATCAGCGCGGCCACCATCTGGGAAATTGGAGAACAGGCCGTCAAGGGAAAAATCCACGTCGATTTTGACGCGCTCTTGGATGAACTGAAGGAAAAGCTGCTGCTTGTCATTCCCATTGACGGGAACATAGCGGCCCGCGCCGTGCAGCTGCGGCAGGAGTGGGCCGAGAAGGACCCCTCCGACCGCTTCATCATGGCTACTGCCCTGCTCACCAACAGCCGACTGGTGACCATCGACGAGGAGATGATCGCCTGGGACGGCCCTGTTCAAGTAGTGGACGCCAGGCGATAGACCAAAGGCGACTAACCCGTCTCTACCAAGCATTCGAGGGCGTCGGCCATGTCGTGGACGGAGGCGGGGTCGATTGGTGAGAAGGGGTAGAGGATGGCGAGGTCGAGGCCGGCCTGCTGGTATTGCTCGGCCTGGACCAGGACGTTGTCGATGGGGTCGCCGGCCTTGTAGATGAGGTGGGATGAGGTGGTGACCTCGGCGGGGTCGCGGCCGATCTCCTCGCAGCATTCGGCCAGCCGGGCTTTGACTTCGGCGAACTTGTCCACTTCGCCACCGGGGAAGTTCCAGTGGTCGGCCCACTTCGCCACGAGGGGCATGGTGCGGCGGGGACCGGCGCCGCCGATGACAATGGGCGGGGTGGGCTGCTGGGGGCCCTTGGGCTCATTGCGGGCGTCGGTGAGGGTGTAGTAGCGGCCCTGGAAATTGGTGATTGGCTGGCTGAGCAGCGACACCACGCACTCCAGATACTCTTCAAAGCGGTCGAAGCGCTGGGTGATGGTGCCGAGTTCGATCCCGTAGGCGCTCGCCTCCGACTCATTCCACCCGGCGCCGAGTCCCAGTTCGAGGCGGCCGTTGGAGATGATGTCGAGCGTTGAGGCCATGTCGGCGAACAGACCGGGATTGCGGTAGGGGGCGGCGTTGACCATGGTTCCGATTCGGATGCGGCTGGTGGCCTGGGCCAGGGCGCTCAGCGCCACCCATGCCTCGAGGCACGGGCCTTCGTCGCTGCCGTAGATGGGATAGAAGTGGTCGAACAGCCAGGCCGACTCATAGCGGGGATCGGCATCGAGCTCTCTCCAAGTGTCCAACATGACCGACCACTCGATGTTCTGGGGCATGGTCTTGAATGCGAGCCTCATGGTTTACCTCCGACGCCTCTTGTCGTCTTCAATAGAGTGAACCGGAGCTTCAGAAAGGTCAAACCATGACGAATGACGCCGCGGCACGAGAGCGCCTGATGACCGGGGAGGCGTGGGACGACTTCTGCGACACGCTGCGAGCCGCCGGACAGGTGGTGGTTAACCGCACCCCTGATGCCAACGAGCAGGATCGGGTGGAGGGGTTCCGCTACCTGACCCGCATGTCGTTGATGGCCTACATGCGCTGTATCGAAAACCTCCCCCCGATGGAGAAGTCGGCGATTTGGATCATTCCGCCGCCCATGAAGGGCGGCCAGGGGGTGCAGTCGCCCGACCAGGATCACGTAGTGCAACCTATCGACTCGGCCAAGCGGTACCGGGTCACCGGCCAGAGGGGTTCTGCCCCTTACGTCCACATGTCGGCGTGGACGCCGAGAGTGCCCGATTGGGTCGGGGTGGAATCGGTGGGCGATCGGGCTGTGGCCGTACTGGAGGAGTTCAATCCGAGCTGGTCGCAGACGCCGTTCACCGCCCTGCTCGACGAGTTCACCGACGGTGCCGGGAACGTCGATTTCGTGCTCTCGGTGGGCGATCCCGGCGTCGACAACTGGATGGCGGTCGCCCCGGAAACCCGTGAGTTGATGATGCGCATCGTCTACGACGACCGCGACGCCCAGTCGGCGCCCCGGCTGATGATCGAGCCGCTCGAGCCCACCCCGGTGATTCACACGCCGGACGCACCCGAAATGTCAAAGCGGCTGGCCATCGCGGCCCAGATGGTGCTGTCGGTGCAGTCCGACTATTCCGACTGGACCGACACCCTGCTCAAGGAAGAGAACCGGTTGCAGCTCACCACCGAGCACTACCTCCGGGTGGGCGGCTCCCCCGATGACCGCCACTTCGAATTCGGCTACTGGCGCATTGGCGAGGGCGAGGCCTTGGTGGTGGAGTTCACTCCGCCGGTTTGCCGGCACTGGAACTTCCAGCTGTGCAACCACTGGATGGAGAACCTGGCCAACTACTTCACCGGCCAGGGGTATGCGTCGTCCCAAGACGTCGAGGCCGATGCCGACGGCGTGGTGCGGCTGGTGGTGGCGGCCGAAAAGCCGGCGTCGGGAATCTGGGTGGACACCGCGGGCCGCGACCATGGCGTGATGGGGCTGCGATTCGTGGAGCACGAGTCGATCCCGGTGATTACCACCAAGCTGGTGCGCCTGGCTGACCTCGGCTGAGGGCTGGCCTTGGCCTCGGCCTGCTGAATCAGTAGTCGAAAACCGAGGGAAGCGCGTCGATCGGGCGGGCCTCGGGGTAGTGCTCGGCGATCGCGGCCGCGTGGTCGGGGTCGTTGTCGATGCGGTTGGGATCGAGGCGAACGTCGATCCCTCGCTCGGCCAGGTCGGCGTTGAAGCGAGCGGCGATGTCGTCGCGGCTCAAAGGATTGGAAGCCAACCGGGCCTTGTGGTCGGCGTCGATGTATACATCGGCCTTCCACAGCACGCTGATCCGGACGTCGGCCAGCGGCGTGCGGTACACCTCCTCGCCGTGGTCGGTCACCACCCACTCGCCATCGGGGCTGCCCGCCGGGGCGAATTGGGCCATTGGCGTGACCCGAGGCGTGCCGATGTCGAAGGGGCCAATGGCGTTCACCTGGTGGAACATGCCGTGGTTGTCGCCCATCAGCGCAGTGTTGGCCATGTTGCCGACATGCTCCTCGGGGGGTTGGTCGGGACCATAGGGCCAGTAGCGGATCCCGCCGCCTTCCACGTCGTTGAGCCACCAGATGGCGGTGGCCTGCGGGAACGAGAGGTCGTCGAACAAACCCGACCACAGCATGGCCCGCAGCAGCCACATCGGAGTGTTGGTGCGGTCGCGGCCCGCAAACCGGGGGTTGTCGGTGTGGGCCGGTCCCGCCTCGGGAATGGCCATCATCTGGTTCACGTACACGCTGTGGGGCTCGACAATCTCGGCGCGGTAATAGGCCTTGGCCGAGTCGATGTAGGCCTGATTGTCCAAAAACACCTCTGAACCGGGCACGGCGATGGTCTCGTTCACCCAGTCGTCCCGGAACCACAGCGGACGGGTGCGGGCGTGGGGATCAGCGCCGGGGTTGTACCAGCCCCCCAGCGGCGCGTACGGCGCCTCCTGCGCCAGCAACTTGACCGCAGCCCCCACGTCGTCAAGCACATCAGTCAGCAAGATCGGCGGATCAGAAACATGCATCACCCCCGACCGTACCAAATGGCCGGTGTCATCACGCCAGACCGAAACAGGACATACTGAATGCGGAGGGAGAAGGAAGCTGATGCGGATTCTGTATATCGACATTGACACGCTGCGGGCTGACCACTTGGGCTGCGCCGGGTACCACCGCAACACCACGCCGAACATTGATGCGTTGGCGGCGGAAGGGGTGCGGTTTGCCAATGTGTATGCGTCGGATGTGCCCTGCCTGCCCAGCCGCACCGCGCTGATCACGGGGATGTTCGGCATTCGCAACGGGGTGGCCAATCATGGGGGGATGGCGGCTGACCTGCGGCCTCAGGGGGCGGAGCGGAGCTTCTTCTCGTCGATTGCGGCTAACTCCTGGGCGTCGCGCTTCTACTGGTCGGGGTACCACACCGCGTCGATATCCAGCTTCCCGTTCCGCCACTCGGCCACCTGGTGGAACAGCGGCTTCATGGAGTCGATGAACCTGATGCGGGGCTTCGGCGGGGAGCGGGCCGACCAGGTGCTGCCCGGCGCACTGCGCTGGCTCGGTGACAACGCCGAGGCCGAGGACTGGTTCCTGCACGTCCATCTGTGGGATCCCCACACGCCGTACAACACGCCGGAGGACTATGGGAACCCGTTCGCCGACAGCCCGGCCCCGGCATGGCACACCGAGGAGGTGCGGGCCCGCAATTGGCCGCTGGCCGGACCGCATTCGGCCCAAGAGCCGTGGGGGTTCAAGCCCGACGAGTGGGGTCCTCCCCCGCCCCGCCACCCCTGGAACCTGTCGACCATGGACGAGGTGAAGCAGACCTTCGACGGGTACGACACCGGCATCCGCTATGCCGACGACGCGGTGGGGACACTGATGAACAAGCTGGCCGACCATGGGGTGCTGGATGACACTGCCATCTTGGTGTCGTCCGACCATGGGGAGGCGTTCGGCGAACTGGGCGTGTACGCCGACCATCAAGCGGCTGACGAGGCCACCTGCCACATCCCCTCGGTGCTGCGCTGGCCGGGGATTGAACCCCAAGTCCACGAGGGGCTGCTGTATCACCTGGACGTGGGCGCCACCATCGTCGATCTGGCTGGGATTGACATCCCCTTCCACTGGGACGGCAGGTCGGTGGCCGACGACATCCGCACCGGCGACCACGGAGGGCGGGAGTCCTTGGTGCTCTCTCAGGGGGCGTGGTCGGTGCAGCGGGGGGTGCGCTGGGGCAACCATCTCTATCTGCGGACCTGGCACGACGGTTACCACCCGGCCTGGAACGAGGAAATGCTGTTCGACATCGCCGCCGACCCCCACGAAACCACCGACCTGGCCGATCAAGCCCCCTCGGTGCTGGCCGATGGCCGGGACATGCTCCAGTCGTGGACCGACGACCAGATGACCCGCAGCTACTCCCCCGTTGATCCCCTCAAGATCGTGCTGGCCGAGGGCGGCCCCTTCCACTGCAAGGGGCACCTGGCCCAGTACCTGGAGCGCCTCGAAGCGACCGGCCGATCCGAGGCCGCGGCGGTTCTTCGCCAGCGACATCCCGTAGACGACGCATCCACCGGCCTATCAGGGATCCCAAAAGACGTGCTGAAGACCCTCAGAATCGACGATTGATGCAGACATTGCCGGGGCGGACCATCACCGGAATGTCGGCAATTCTGTTGCCCCACCTCAACCCGACCACGGTGGACTGGGCTGCGCTGGATGCCCACATCGCCCGCACCCACGAGGCGAGGCTCACCCCGGCGGTGAATATGGACACCGGCTATGTGCAGTTGCTTGATGACGACACCCGCACCGGGGTGCTGGATCGGGCCAGGGCCATCACCGACTGCGACTTCGTGGCCGGGGCGCTCGTGGCCGACGAGCCGGGGGCGGGATTCGACCTCGACGCCTACCTCCAGGCCGCCGAGGAGATCACGACCCGAGGCGGCCTGCCGGTGATCTTCCCGTCCCACGGGCTGAACGACCACGGCGACGCCGCCTGGCTCGACGCCCACGGCCAGATCGCTCCCCATCTTGAGCGATTCATCGGGTTCGAGCTCGGCCCCATGTTCGTGCCCTACGGCCGCATCGTGTCACTGGACACCTACCGGGGGCTGCTGGACATCCCCCAGTGCATCGGGGCCAAGCACTCGTCACTGGATCGGCAACTGGAGTGGGATCGCCTAGCGGTGCGGAACGAGGTGCGTCCCGACTTCATGGTGCTCACCGGCAACGACCTGGCCATCGACATGGTGATGTACGGCTCCGACTACCTGCTGGGACTCTCCACCTTCGCCCCGGACAAATTCGCCGAGCGGGATCAACTGTGGGCCAAGGGCGATCCCGGTTTCCACCAGCTCAACGACGTCCTTCAGTACCTCGGCCACTTCACGTTCCGCCCGCCGGTCCCGGCCTATCGCCACAGCGCGGCCATGTTCTTGCAGATGCGGGGCTGGGCGCAGGGCGATGCCGTCCCTCACGGCGCCCCGACCCGCCCCGAGAGCGACCGCGACGTGCTGCGCGACATCGGACAGCGGCTTCAGGTGATCGAATAGTGGCCCGAATCAAGCAAATCAAGAACTTGACCAGCATTGCCGCGCTGCGCTCCCACCTCCGCGACCTCGGCGTGGACATCCCCCTGGACGACGAAGTGGACCCTGCCGGACCGCTGGCCCAACCACTGGCCATTGCCGACGGGTCGGCGGGCGCCAAGACTGCCCCCAACCGGTGGGCGGTGCTGCCCATGGAGGGCTGGGATGGGGAGGACGACGGGCGACCGTCCGATCTGGTCCGCCGCCGCTGGGACCGGTTCGCGGCCAGCGAGGCCGGACTGGTGTGGGGCGAGGCCACTGCGGTGCGCCCCGACGGCCGGGCCAACCCCCGTCAGCTGGTGCTCGACCAAACCACGGTAGACGAGTTCGCCGCGCTGCGAGCCCGCCTCGACCCGTCGCAGGTCACGGTGCTCCAACTGACCCACTCGGGCCGCTACGCCCGACCAACTGACGACGGGCCGGCCCCCAAGACGGTGTACGAACACCCCCTCCTCGATGCACGCGTGGCATCCGGGGCGGCCGAAGTGCTCGCCGACGGGGAGCTCGACCAACTGGCCGAGCAGTTCATCGACCGGGCGGTGCTGGCCCATCAGGCCGGGTTCGACTTCGTGGACATCAAGGCGTGCCACGGCTACCTGGGCCACGAATTCCTGTCGGCGGTCCGCCGCACCGGCCCCTACGGTGGCGACCTGGACGGGCGCACCCGCTTTCTGCGGTCCATCATCACCGGGATTCGCGAGCAAGCCCCCAGCCTGGGGGTGGCCGTCCGCCTGTCGCTGTTCGACTTCGTCCCCCACACCGCCGGGAGCGGCGGCACCGGGGTTCCCGAAGCCCCCGGCCCCTACCGGCTGGCCTTCGGCGGCGACGAGTCGGGGCTGGGCGTCGATCTCACCGAGACCCACCGAGTGCTGAAGACGCTGGCCGATCTGGGCGTCGGCCTGGTGTGCGCCACCGCGGGCAGCCCCTACTACGTGCCCCACATCCAGCGACCCGCCTACTTCCCTCCCTCCGACGGCTACCAGCCTCCCGAAGACCCGTTGGTCGGCGTGGCCCGACTGATCGCCGCCACCTCCGAGATCGCCCGCCGGCATCCCGACATGACCGTGGTGGCCGCCGGCCTGTCATACCTCCAGGAGTGGCTGCCCAACGCGGGCCAAGCCCTCCTCGCCCAGGGCACAGCCGATGCCGTCGGTCTCGGCCGCATGATCCTGTCGTACCCCCAGATGCCCGCCGATGTGCTGGCCGGGCGGGAACTCGACCGGCGCCTCATCTGCCGCACCTTCTCCGACTGCACCACCGCTCCCCGCAACGGCTTGATCTCGGGGTGCTATCCGCTCGACGACTTCTACCACCAGCGAGAAGAGCGCCTCCAGCTCGCCTCGTTCAAGAAAGCGGCTAGAGCCCGACTTCGCTGAACGCCCTATTCGGGGGGAGGACGGAGCGCACCCAGGCTGAAGGCCCAGAGCCCATCGAACCGGGCGTGGGTTGAGCCCACTCGACCAATCGCAAAGATGTGGGCGGCCAGCGAGACGTCGAAGAAGAGATCGGACAGTTCCTCCACCTCGATGTCCGACCGGATCGACCCATCGGCCACCCCGTCGGCGATGATGCCGGTGATGAGCTGCCGCAAAGGGTCCCAAGCCAGCCGCATGCCATCGGGCCGGGCGGCAGCCAATTGATTGTGGAGCGCGGCCATGCTGCGGACGATCTTGGCCGGGGGCGCATCCTGGCCTCGCACGAAATCCCACAAGGTCCGGACGCAAATCTCAAGCCGCTCCAATGGAGGGGATCCAGCTTGAATGGTGGCGGGAATGTGCTCCACAAGCTGGGTGATCAGCTCCTCGAACAGGGCCAGAACCAGGTCGTCCTTGGAGGAGAACAGTTGGTAGAAGCGCCGTAGCGAGCCCCCTGAACGCTGCACCACATCTTGCACGGTGAACTCCACCGAGCCCTCTTCTTCGAGCAGGGCCAATGCGGCGTGGACGAACTCGCCGCTGCGAGCCAAGGCTTGAACTCTGGCGCTGTCCAACGAGCGATCAAGCATACGCTGTTCCCAGGAGCTGAGCCCAGCCAGCTCGGAATCTGTGTTCTCAGCCTGGGTATCCGGGTTCTCAGCTTGGATATCTGAGTTTTCAGTCTTGTTTTTCATGTTCTCATTGTTGAAATTTTAGTTCTCGCGTGCAAGAATGGGATTCTCAGCCAGGAGAAGCAGGTTATGTCTCCCTCAACTGTAGCCACAGCGGTCGACTTCACCGACATGGACATGTACGAAGCGGGCGAGCCATATGAGCTTTACGACCAGTTGCGCGCCCATGCCCCCATTTGGCGCCACCCTGAGACCGTCAACGAAGAATCGTTCTGGCTCGTCACATCCCACGACCTCATCACCAAAGCCCACCGGATGGGGCCGGTGCTTTCGCATCAGACCGGTCCGGGCCGCAATGGCACCGGCGGGATCACCCTCCCCGACGTCGAATTGGGCCCCGGCATCATGATGGTCATGACCGATCCTCCCGAGCACACCCGCTACCGCAAGCTGGTCAGTAGGGGATTCACTCCCCGGATGGTGCGGAAGCTTGAAGAGAGCCTCCGCACCCGCAGCCACCACATCATCGATGCGCTCAACGGTCGCACCGAGGGCGACTTCGTGGTCGACTTGGCCTCTGACCTTCCCCTCATGGCCATTGCCGAAATGGTCGGCGTCCCCCAACAAGACCGCCACAAGATGTTCGAGTGGACCAACTGCGCCATCGGGCGCTTCGATCCCGAGTTCCAGGACGAAGACGATCCCCACTCGCCGCAAAACGGGACGATGGATGCCTTCAACATGACGATCTACGCCCAACAGCTCGCCGAAGAGAAGCGCCGCTGCCCCGGCGACGACCTGATGACGAAGCTGGCGCGGGCCAAGGTGACCATGGCCGACGGGACGGTGACCGAGCTCAACGATTTGGAGATCTCGCTCTTTTTCACCCTGCTCGTCATCGCCGGCAACGAGACCACCCGCAACGCCATCAGCCACGGCCTGCTGGCCTTTCAGGAGTTCCCCGATCAGTGGGAACTGCTCCGCCGTCATCCCGAGCTGATGCCCAGCGCCGTGGACGAGATCATAAGGTTCAGCACTCCAGTGAGGTATTTCCGCCGCACCGCGGCCGAAGAACTCGAACTGGGCGGGGCGCAGATCCAGGCCGGAGAGAAGGTCGCCCTGTGGTACACCGCGGGCAACCGCGACCCCGAGGTGTTCGACAACCCCCACCACTTCGATATCACCCGCTCTCCGAACCCCCACCTGGCCTTTGGCGCCGGCGGGGCCCATTATTGCCTGGGTGCTCACCTGGCCAAGCTGGAGTTGAAGGTCTTTTTCGAGGCACTGATCAACCGCCTGCCTGAGATCGAGGTGGTCGGCCCGCCCGAGCGGCTGCGCGACGTGCTGGTCCACGGTATCAAGCATCTCCCCGTGCGCTACGGGCCGATGGCCAGTGCTGAAGCAGCGTAGGGCGGCCTAGCCTTCGCCACTCCCTCCCCCGATACTGTGGGGGCCGAACTCAGCAGCGAAAGCAGGCAAGCAGTGCCCGATCTCCAGGTTGAAAAGCGCGACCACATCATCACGGTCACGATCGACCGGCCTCCGGTCAATGCGGTTACCACCGCGACGATGGCCGAGATCAGAGACGTGTTCTCCACCTTGGGCGACGACCGGGACGTGCGGGTGGCCATCTTCACCGGGGCCGGTGACAAGGCGTTCGTAGCGGGCGTCGACCTGAAGACCTCCGGCACTGAGCCCCGTGACCAGCGACCCCCCACCGAGCTGACCGACCCGGGCTTGGTGGCCCGGGAGGCCATGTGGTCCATCATCGACTGCGCGGTGCCGGTGATCGGGGCCATCAACGGCTACGCGCTGGGTGCGGGTCTGGCCTATGCCGCCTGCTGCGACATGCTGGTGGCCTCGGAGAACGCCACCTTCAGCACCCCGGAGATCAACGTCGGGCTCCTCGGGGCCAGCGCCCACCTCTCGTTGATGATGGGCCGCCACAAGGCCCGGGAGATGTTCTTCACCGGCGAGCAGGTCTCCGCCCAGGAGATGTACCGCATCGGCGCCGTGCGAGAGGTGACCGCCCCCGACAAGCTTATGGACACCGCGCTGGGGCTGGCCCGAGAGCTGGCCACCAAGAGCCCGATCGCTCTCCGCATGGCCAAGGAGTCGATGAACCGGATCGAGAACATGGAGCTGCGGGAGGGCTACCGCACCGAGCAGGACTACACCACCCGCCTGATGCGCTTCGACGACTCCCGCGAGGCCCGCCGGGCCTTCCGGGAGAAGCGCGACCCCGAGTACAAGTGGCAGTGAGAGCGAATCCGCTCAGAACAGCTTGCTGTTGTCCCAGTTGAGCATCTTGCCCACCGGGGTGAGCTCGAGGGTGGCGTTGAGGTTCTTCTCGTAGTAGTCCCGGGTCGGCTGGGGCATCGCCTCCTGGGCAGTGCGGTACGGGGCGTATTTCTCGTCGAGAGCGGTAGCGATCCGCTGGGCCAGCTCGTCAGAGGGGTCGATCACCCGGCCCACGCACTCCACATGCACGGCCCGAAGCTCGGCCCACCGCTCGCCGGATTCCACCAGGAACGAGCAGCGCTGGTCGTTGCGGAGCCGCACCACCTTCTTGCCCCGGGTGACCATGTATATCTTCTGGTCGAGCACCACGTACCACACCGGCAGGGCCACCGGCTGGCCGTTGGCCCGAAGGGTGGTGAGGGTGCCGTTCACCGAGGTCTCCAGCATCTCCCAGCACTCCTCGGGCGACATCCGCACCGTGGGCTTGACCCGCGGCTCAGCCATCGCCTGCCGCCAATGAGGCCCGCAGCTCCCGGCGAAGAATCTTGCCCGAGGCCGACTTGGGGATGGAGTCGGCGAACCGCACCCCGCCGAGCTGCTTGTAGGTGGCGGTGTGCTCAGCCACATAGGCCTTCACCCCCGCCTCGTCGAGGGCGGCATCGGGGGCGAGCACCACGAAGGCCAGCGGCACCTCCCCGCTCTCATCGTCGGGACGGCCGATCACCGCGGCGTCGGCAATGTCGGGATGCTCCACCAGCAGGGCTTCCAGCTCGGCGGGGGCCACCTGGAATGCCTTGACCTTGATGAGCTCCTTCAGCCGGTCGACGATGTAGACGTGGCCGTCGTCGTCGATGCGGCCGATGTCGCCGGTGTGGAGCCAGCCGTCGTCGTCGATGGTGGCGGCGGTGGCCTCGGGGTTGTTGAGGTAGCCCTTCATCACCTGGGGGCCCCGAATCCACAACTCCCCTTCGGCGTCGGTCGGCAGGTCGTCGCCGGAGTCGACATCGACAATTCTGATCTCGGTGTTGGACGCCGTCAGCCCTATCGACCCCGGTTTGAAGTTGCCCGGCGGCGTGGCGTGGGAAATCGGGCTCAGCTCGGTCATCCCGTATCCCTGCACCACTTCGCAGCCGATCCGGTCGGACGCCTCTGCCGCCACCTCGGCCCCCAGCGGCGCGGCCCCCGACAGCACTTGGCGCAACGATGAGAGGTCGAAGTCGGCCACCGCGGGGTGCTTGGCCAGGGCCAGCACAATCGGGGGGACGGCGAAGAACCGGGTCACCTGGTGTTGCTCGATGAGCGACAGCGCCTGGGCCAAGTCGAACCGGGGCGTGGTCACCAGCGTGGCCCCGTTGTGGAGCTGGTCGTTCATCAGCACCTGCATCCCGTAGATGTGGAAGAAGGGCAGTACGGCCAGCACCACGTCGCTGGTCAGGGAAGCGACGGAGGTGTAGCACTGCTCGATGTTGTTCACCAGGTTGGCGTGGGTGAGCATCACCCCCTTGGGGAGCCCGGTGGTGCCCGACGAGTAGGGCAGCACCACCACGTCTTGGTGGGGATCGACCTCCACTTGGGCGATGAGGTCGCCCATCAGCGACAGCATGGGAACGCCCGCAGCTGGGCTGTCGGAGTCGATCACCACCACGTCGCCCGCTACGTCGGCGCTGGCCATGGCCTCGGCCACTGGGGCGGCAAACCCGTCCGCTGTGAACGCCATCTTCGCCCCGGAGTCGGTGAGCTGGTAGGCGATCTCCTCAGGACCGTAGGCGGGGTTGACGGTGGTGACCGCGCCGCCCGCCACCGCCACGGCGTGGAACACCACCGGGTACCACGGGGAGTTGGGGGCGATGAGGGCGGCCACATCGCCCCGCTGGAACCCGCAATCAGACAAACCCCCGGCCAGCGCATACACCGACTGGGCCAGTTGGCCGAAGGTGAGCGACCACTCCCCCGGCCCGTCGATCACCGCCGGCTTGTCGGCCAACTCCCCAGCCCGCTCCAGCACGAAACCGGTGACCGGCTGGGTGCTGAGGGCCACAGCAGGCAGCGGGCTGGAATGAACGATCATGGGGATTTAGCGATCATTCGCCGCTCTTGCCCGGATTGATGCCGTGGAACGGGCTGCCGGCGGCCTGGTACTCCTCCAGCAACTTGAAGAACTCCTCGCCGAAGGGGCTCTCACCCCGAAGCGGCATGGCGGCGCGCACCACGGTGAAGTCCAGCGGGGCCAGCCGGGCGGCGGCGTCGAAGTGGCGGGCCGCGCCGTCCTCGTCGCCGGCGCGCCGCAGGTGGGCGGCCAGGCGGAAGTGCAGGCGAGCGGCGATCTCATCATCGTCGAGGTCGGCGATCTCGCTGTCGGCGTCATCGGGGACCACACCGTGGTGGACCCAGGCCCTGATCTGGTCGAAGTGGCCATCGCGGGTGCGGCCGGTGAACTCGCTGAACATGTCGGTGCCGAACTCGTTGGCGTTGGGACGGACGATGCGACCCTGCTCGTCGATCCACACCACCGCGGGCACGTTGCTGATGGCGTACAACTCGGTGAGAAGGTGGTCGGGATCCATGAGCACCGGATAGGTGATGCCGTCAGCCAGAACCCGCACCTCGTCGTCGGCCTCGTCGATGGCCACCGCGATCACCATGAAGCCGTCATCGGCCAGTTCCTCGTGCAATTCCTGCCACCCGGGCAGGTCAAAGGCACACCCTCACCAGCTGGAAAAGGCAACCAGGAGCCGCTTCTTACCCGCGTAATCCGAAAGGCTCCGCTCCACCCCGTCGAGACCGGCAAGGGTGAAGTCGGGCGCCTGGCGGTCTTGCAAGGCTGCCCGGCGGGTGGCGTTGGGTTGGCCCAGCACCACGACGCCAACCTCGGGATCGACCACCGTCGGCTGGTCCACCGCATCGGCCACCGCGGCCAGGTCGAGCTTGTCTCCGACCCTGATCGCGGAGCCGTCTCCCACCAGCACACACTGATCGTCGCGGCAGAGCCCCTCTGGCTTGAGCGTCCACCCGAGTGCGGCGGAGAGAGCATCCGGTTCGACCAGCGGTCGCCCACCGGCCCACTCTCCGTTGGCGGTGGCCACCTCATCGCCCAAGACGGTGATCGTTGTCATGGCAGGAACTCCTTTATTCGACAGGGTCGGTCGGGATCGGGTCGCCGACCGGCAAATAGGTTCTCACTTCGGGGAAGTACTCATAGCGGCGCACCAACGAGCCGGCCGAGTGCTTGTCGGGCGACAGGCTGGCCCCGATCATGGCGGGAAGGTCGAATGTGCCGAGCCCTTCGGCTGCGGCCTTGAACGTCTCCGGAGTGATGTTGCCGCCGGCTGCCTCCAGGATCTTCACGGTGAGGGCGAAGGTCCGGCAGTGGTTGGTAATGCCGTTGACCACATCATCGTTGGAGAGATCCACAGGCTCGTCGCCGAATCGGCCTTCAAACACGGCGAGGCATTCCTGCACACCAGGATCGGCCAACGCTTCCTGACTGGTCGGCTTGTTGGTGGTGACGGCAAAAGTGCGGGCCATGTACTCATCTTCAATGCCTTGATCATCGGCAATGGTCAGGCGGTCGGCAGCCTGTCCGTTGGTGTGGGCGATGCGCACCTCCCAGCCAATGCGCTGCGCCGACGAGATAATGCCGTACACATTGGAGAGGTTGAGGATCAGATCAACCCCGTCGGCCTCCATCCGCGTGGAGACGTTGTCGATGTTCTGCTGGTTTTGCACGTTGTCGGTAGTAGGCGAGCCCGGCGAATAGACGCCGACGATGTTGATGCCCGCCTCCTCCAGCATCGGCTGCACGGCATCGGCATACTCCTTGTCGGGAGGCGCCTCGTAGTAGATGCCCACGCGGTGCCCGTCGAGGTCGCCAGCCCGGATCATCTCGGCCGTCCCCCCAACCCGTTGGCGGGTCTGCTTCATCTCGGTGGCGAAGAACAACCCGTTGGACCGCTCTTGGCGCTCAGTGTTCTCCCCGAAATGGCCCACATAGGGATGCCCGTACAGCTCGGTTATGCACAACGCGTTGTCCTCGAGGAACTGGCCGATCACCACGAACACCTTCTTGTCCTCCATCAACTCGGTACACACCCGCTCGCTGTCGGTGGCTCCGATGGGCAGGAAAGCGATCACATCAACGACGACGTTGCGGCCATGGATGCCACCCCGCTGGTTCAGATCGTCGGCCATGGCGGTATACAGCTTGTCCACCGGGAAGATGCCGATGTCGATGCCGAACATCTCGTTGATCTGCACCGGGTCGATGGCGGCCACGCCGATGGCGATCTCGGATTCCGTTACCCCCTGGTAACTGGCGATCAGCTCCACCGGCGTGGGCGCCGGCGTCGGCGCCGCAGGGGTTTCGTCCGGTTCGTCGGCCGGGGTTTCTGCGGGTTCATCGGGGGCTGTCTCGGCGGGCGCATCTTCGGGCTCTTCGGCCGGCGCCTCTGCCTGCTGATCGGCTGGCTCATCTGATGGCGCCTCAGCCGGAGCAGCCGTTGGCTCTTGGGCTGGGGCCGGCGTCGAGGTGTCGGCACTGCCGTCATCGTCATTGCCCCCGCAGGCCGCGGCCACCAGAGCCACGGCGATGAGCAACCACCACCATCTCCGCATGCCTTTTGTACCTCTGATTGCGGTCATCGAATCCCTCCTCTGGAACTCTGGTCTGGCCTTATTTCAGGCCCAGTCGGGCGAATTGTTCGTCGGGCGCGTCCACATCGTTGAGCGCGGTGTGGAGCAGATCGAGCATCTCGTCGGCCAACGACTCGCGGCTACGGTTCTCCTGCTCTTCGGGGTCGACGTCGAGGTCGAATAGGAAGTGGCGGTCGTTGCAGGCGTTCGCCGTCACCCACAGCGGGAGCGTGTCGCCGGGCTCGTAGGGCTGGCGGATCACCGGGACCTCCGACCCCGGCATCCGGTCGAGCCAGGCTCGATGGTCGGGAGGGGGCAGGGCGGCCATGCCGATGTCGCCGAAGGGCATGGTGGACCACCGGTTGGACCACATCGACAGCGGGAAGTTCTCCCCGTCCGCGCCCCGGGCGTACTTGCGCTGGCCGTCGGTGACCTGCACCCAGCCGCCGTACACACCCCCTAGCGCCCACTCCCGAATGGCGTCAGTCTCGCCAGTGAGCAAGGAGGCCATGGAGCGGCCGTGGGTGGTCTGCGTCACCTCGGCGTCGAAGATGTCGGCCACGGTGGCGAAGATGTCCACATTGGTGGTCAGCGCGTCGCATGTGTCCCCGCCTGACTTGCCCGGCCACGACACCAGCAGCGGCGTGTGGCCCAGCGGCTCGTACTGGGGCACTCCGGGCTTGCCCCAGATGTCGCGGCCCTCCCGCTTGTCGCCCAGATAGTGGCCGTGGTCGGTACACACGATGAGCGCGGTGTCGTCCCACAGCCCCTGTTCGTCGAAGCGGTCCAAGATCTGTCCGAACCAGTGGTCGATCATCGACAGCTTGGCCCCGTAGTTGGCCCGGACGTGGCGGCCCTCCTTCTCCGAGAAGTTCCCGGTGGCGATGCCCCCGTCGACGTAGGGCGGCCAGATGATCCACTCATCGTCCCAGGCCTCGTCGAAGTAGCGGCCCGCCCACGGCGCCGGCGTGTCGAACGGTTCATGGGGATCGAACTCGTCCACGAACAAGAACCACTGGTCGTGGTGGGGTGTGGCCTCGGCCAAGAATTGCGCTGCCGCGCTCATGGTCTTCGGGCCGGGATAGTCCTCCTCCGAACGGAAGAACGTCCGGGACCGGTCGTAGCCCCGGTCGATTTCGTCAAGGCCCCACATCTTCGACCACCACCAGCCGCCCTTTCGGGCCGGCATGGTCGGCGTGCCAGCCCATGAGGGGTCGTAGAAGGTGCGCCACGGGTCGCCCTCGTGACCCCGCAGATAGTCCCAGCAATTGAAATCGGTGTGGTAGTTCTCGCCGCCGGTCTCAAAGAGGTGGGGGTGGTCGGTAAACAGCGCGGTGGTCACTCCGCTGTGGCGCAGCACGCGGGTGATGGGCTCCTCCCACAGTTCGATCGACCCCCACGGCTTCCACAGAAAATCCAGCGCCCCGCACAAGATGTCATGGCGAGCCGGCATGCACGGCAGCGACCCCGTCACATGACGGGTGAACCGGGTGGCATGCTCGGAGGCAAAGCGGTCCAAGTTCGGGGTCTCGAACTCAGTGCCCCCGTAGCTGCCCAGCATGTGCCGATTCAGCGAGTCCAACAGCACCACCGCGACGTTGGAAGGCTTGCCCATCTTTCCCCTCTGCCTTGTCTCTCGCATCCTGACCAGACACTCACGCTACTCTCATGGGCCAGCACAGGCCGAATACGCCGCTGCCAGTCAAGGGGGGCCATTGAACAACGAGCATTCCCAGAGCGAGTCCATCGACGCGCTGGCTACCACGGTGCTCGAAGGTGAGGCCGCCCGGCGCGATGCCCAAAAGGCCGAGGTGCTGTTCCCCGACGACCTGCTGCCCGGTGTGGGCGGCGAACAGACAACGCTGAAGGAGGGGCTGCGCAAAGGGGGCTTTCAGACCTTTGTCGTCTTGTTGGCGCTGAACAGCCTCGATGAGCTGGAGAACAGCGCGGTGGCCATCCTGGGGCCCGATATCGGCAGGAGCTTCGGGGTAAGCGACGGAACTGTGACTGCCATCAGCACGGCGTCGCTCATGTTCTTCGTGCTCGGGGCCGGGCCGATGGGGTGGCTGGCCGACCGCTTCCGGCGCGGCCCTATCGTGGGCATCGCCAGCGGGGCCTTTGCCGCATTCAGCGCTCTGTCGGGGGCGGCGGTCAACGCCCTCATGTTCTTCTTCATGCGGTTCTTCGCCGGCATGTCCAAGGCCAACACCATCACTGTGCATCCCAGCATGCTGGCCGACACCTACCCGCTTCAGACCCGGGGCCGCATGTACGCCACCAACGCCGGAGTGGGGCGCATCTTCGCGGCCATCAGCCCGGTTTTAGCTGGGGGCATCGCAGTGTGGATCGGGGGCGATGACGGCTGGCGCTGGGCGTTCTACCTGCTGGGATTGCCCACTGCCGCCTTGGCTTTCTTGGCCTTCTTCTTGAGGGAACCGCCTCGGGGCCAATGGGAACAGAAGCATGTGCTGGGCGCCGGCCTCAAGCAGGACAACAAGATGCCGATTTCGGTGGAGGCTGCCTTCACCCGCATCTGGAACATCGACACCATCCGCAACATGACCATCGCGTTTGCGGCCATGGGCTTCGCCCTCTTCCCAGCCGGCTCGATTCAATCGTTTTTCCTCGAGGAGGAGTTCGAACTCGACGCCCTGGAACGCGGGCTGGCGGTGGCACCGGCGGGGGTGGGTCTGCTGCTGTTCCTGCCGTTCGTCGGGCGCCGGTTCGATGCCACCTTCCGAAAGGACCCCGATCGGGCGGTGCGGCTCATCGGCATCCTCTTGCTGCCGATCGGCGTGCTGGTGCCCATCCAGTACGCCATGCCCAACCTCGCCCTGTTCATGATTCTCTCCGCCATCAACTCCACCTTCCTGGGTGGGGCCTTCGCCATGGTTCAGCCCGCCATCCAAGCGGTGTTCCCCTACCGGTTGCGGGGCATGGGCACCGCCTTTTTGACCTTCTTCATGGTCATGGTGGGCGGTGTGGGGGGCAGCATCATCGCTGGATTCCTCCAGAATGAGCTCGGCGAGCAAACGGCTATCACCATCATCACCGCGACCGCCATGCCCATCGGGGCCTACTTCGTACTGCGGGGGGCCGGCCGGCTGCGGCGGGATCTCTCGCTGGTTGTCGGCGAGCTGCGAGAAGAACAAGACGAAGAGCGCCGCCAAGCCGAGACCGACCCTGATGATGTGCCGGCCATCCAGGTGGCCCATGTCGATTTCAGCTACGGACAGGTGCAGGTGCTGTTCGATCTCGGCTTCGAGGTGCGCAAGCGGGAGACACTGGCCCTGCTGGGCACCAACGGCGCGGGCAAGTCCACCGCGCTCAAGGTGATCACCGGGCTGGTCACCCCGGAGCGGGGCGTGGTGCGGCTGAACGGGCAAACCATCACCTATGCCACTCCCGAGCAGCGGGCGGCCATGGGCCTGCACATGCTGCCGGGCGGGGCCGGGGTGTGGAGCGATTTGTCGATCCGCGACAACCTGCTCATGGGGGCCTACGCGTACCGTCGGGATGCCAGCGACCGGGACCGGCGCATCGAAAAGGTGCTCGACATGTTCCCCGACCTCGGCAAACGGCCCAATGAGCGGGCCGGCAACCTTTCGGGCGGCCAGCAGCAGATGCTGGCTTTGGCCCGGGTAATGCTGCACGAGCCCGAGGTGTTGATGATCGACGAGCTGTCGCTGGGATTGGCCCCGGTGGTGGTGCAGTCGCTCTTGGAAACGGTGGAGGAGCTCAAGGACCAGGGCCAGACCATGATCATCGTGGAGCAGTCCCTCAATGTGGCTCTGGCCATTGCCGACCGAGCAGTGTTCCTAGAGAAGGGGCAGGTGCGCTTTGAGGGCCCGGCCCAAGAGCTGGCTGAGCGGGACGATCTGGCCCGGGCGGTGTTCCTGGGCACTGAGGGCGGCTGATGGACATCGCCTCCGCTTCCGTGATTGGGACCTGGATCACCCAGCAACTGGCCTTCAACGGGGTGGTCAACGGCCTGGTGACCGGACTGGTGGCCTTGGGGATCGTGCTGATCTACCGGTCCACTCGGGTCATCAACTTCGCGGTGGGCAACATGGGCATCATCTCCGCCTCCATGATGGCGCTTTTGGTGCTGAACTACGGCTGGGGGTTCTGGCTGGCGCTCGCCCTCTCCCTGGCCCTGGGGGTTCTCTTTGCCGCCGCGGTGGAGCTGACGGTGATCCGCCGATTGTTCAACTCTCCCCGGGTGATCGTGCTGGTGGCCACTGTGGGCATCGCGCAGCTGGCCCAGTTGGTGATCTCGCAGCTTCCCGACATCGAAGCCGCCGGCCAGAAGTATCCGGTGGTTGTTGGCTCGGTGTGGGAAGACGTCTGGTTCACCGAGATCCGAGTGCGCGGTCCGCAGCTCATCATTCTGATCGCGGTGCCGGTACTGGCCCTGCTGTTGGGCTGGTTCATGAACCGAACCTCATTCGGCAAGTCAGTGTCTGCGTCGGCCAACAACCCCGACCTTTCCCGGCTGTCGGGGATCAACCCCAAGACGGTGTCCACCTTCGTGTGGGTGATGGCCGGGTTGTTGGCCTCGCTCTCGATGATCATGCTGTCCGGGTCCACCGGACAGATAGCCGGTTTGTCCAACCTGGGACCGCAGACGCTGGGCAAGGCCATGGTGGCCGCGGTGCTGGCCTCCATGGTCTCCTTCCCCCGGGCCATGGTGGCCGGGATGTTGATCGGCTTCCTCGACGCCCTGTTCCGGTTCAACTTCTTCACCGAGACCGGCCTCATCGACTTCGTCATCTTCTTGGCGGTGCTGGTGGCGGTGTACTTCCAAAGCCGCAGCCAGGGTGAGACCGGGGTGTTCTCCTTCGCCCCCAAGGTGCGGGCTATCCCTGAGCGGCTGCGCCAGGTGTGGTGGCTGCGGCACCTGTCCAAGATCGCGCTGGGGGCGCTGGCGGTGCTCGCCATCGTGCTGGTGCAGCTTCCCGGTATCACCAACTTGCCGTCGCGCCAGCTGCTGTACGCCACGGTGCTGTGCTTTGCGGTCTGCGGACTGTCGGTCACCATCATCACTGGCTGGGCCGGCCAGCTCTCCCTGGCCCAGATGACCTTCGCCGGCATGGGCGCCCTGTTCGCGGCCAGCCTCAAACGGGGACTGTCCATGGACTTCACGGTGGGCACCGGGTTCTTGCCGGGCGACGCGTTGTCGTACGACTTCTTCGACATCCAATTCGAGACCAGCGGCATCCCGTTCATGGTGGCCATTCCGGTGACGGCACTGTTCTCCGCTCTGGTGGCGGCGGTGATCGGGGTCGGGTCGCTTCGGGTTCGCGGCCTCTACCTGGCGGTCACCACCTTTGTGTTCGCGCTGGCCGCCCAGCAATACCTCTATCGACGACCGTTCTTCACCGGGGGCAACACATCGTCGGTGTCGTTCCGCCGGGGCGAGCTGTTCGGCCTCGAGCTCCGGTCGCAGAAGACCTACTACTACGTGTGTCTGGCCTTCTTGCTGATCGCGGTGATCATCGTCAGCCGACTGCGCCGATCAGGGGTTGGCCGCACCATCATCGCGGTGCGCGACAACGCCGACTCGGCCTCGAGCTACACGGTCGGGCCGGTGCGCTCCAAGCTGTCCGCTTTCGCGTTGGCGGGGGGCATCGCCGGATTGGGCGGGGCGATGCTGGCCGGGCTGGTGCAGAACGTCCCGATCAGCGAGCGGTTCTTCCAAGTGGAGGACTCGTTGCAGCTTGTGGGCATGGTGGTTATCGGGGGTCTGGGCTCATCGGTCGGCGCAGTGTTGGGGGCGATTTGGGTCTATGGCCTTCCCAATCTGTTCAACAATGCGGAAACGGTGGCCCTGTTCTCCTCCAGCATCGGGCTGCTGCTGGTGCTCATGTACTTCCCTGGCGGGCTGGTGCAGATTGGCTACAGCGCACGAAACGCCCTCATCGGCTTGGCCGAGCGACAGCTCGGCCCCGACCTCGGCGGCAAGACGGTCCAAACCACCCCGACCAGCCTGACCCGGCTTGACGATCCTCGGCCCGCCACCGATCCCATGCTGGCCGGGCATGACATCAGCGTGCGGTTCGGCGGCGTGCAGGCGGTCTCGGAGGCCACCGTGCTGATCCACCCCGATGAGATCGTCGGGCTGATCGGGACCAACGGCGCGGGCAAGTCCACGTTTATGAATGCGGTGGGCGGCTACGTGCCCTCCAGCGGCCGAGTGGAGCTGCTCGGCACCGATATCACCCGGTTCTCTGCGCCCCGGCGGGCCCGGGCCGGGCTGGGCCGCACCTTCCAAGCCGCCGCGCTGTTCCCCGAGCTGACGGTGCGGGAAACGGTGCAGGTGGCCTTGGAGGCCCGGGGCCGCACTCCGCTGCTGAGCACCGCCCTGCACCTGCCCCACTCATTTGCCCTGGAACGACGGCGGCGAGCCGAGGCCGACGAGCTGATCGACTACTTGGGACTGGGGCGCTACGCCGACTCCTACATCAGCGACCTGTCTACCGGCACCCGGCGCATCGTGGAGATCACGGGATTGCTGGCCTTGGGCACCCGGGTGCTGTGCCTCGACGAGCCCACTGCCGGGGTGGCCCAGCGAGAGACCGAGGCGTTCGGACCGCTCATCGTCAACATCCGCCGGGAGTTGGGAGCGGCCATGCTGATCATCGAGCACGACATGCCCCTCATCATGAGCATCAGCGACCGGGTGTACTGCCTGGAAGCCGGCCAGGTCATCGCCGAGGGAACCCCTTCGGAGGTGCGCAGTGACCCCCTGGTGATCGCCAGCTACCTCGGCACCGACGAACGCGCCATCGCCATCAGCGACGGCTGAGCCGCGGCTGAAGGAAGGCGGGGCGACCTAGTAGCGGGGGTTGCGGGGGCCGAAGAAGAGGCGGTCGGCGTTGGTATAGAGGTACTTGTCGAGCACGCCGTCGCGCAGGTCGAGATCCCAGGCTTCGGTGATGCAGCGGCGCATATCCAGGGCGGGGTGATCGGAAGCGAAGATCACCTTGTCTTGGCCCCGGGTGTTCATGAAGTGGACGAAATCGGCCGGGAGCCGCTTGGGGCTGTAGGCCGAGGTCATGAGGTGCAGGTTCTTGTACTTGATCATCAGCCGCATGGCCACCCCCCACCACGGGTCGGCCCCGTGGGCCATGCACAGCTTCAGGTCGGGGAACCGCAGGCAGATGCGATCCAAGAGCATCGGGTCTTGGCCCTCGCCGGGCATGGGCGGGCCGGGAATGCCGGTGTTGATCGACAACGGCAGATCCAGCTCCACACATTTGGCGTACAGCGGGTAGTACACCGGGTCGCTGGGCGGCACGTCCACCCCGAACGGCACCACCCGGGCCAGCGCCACCGGGTACTGCTTGACCATCTCCTCCAGCTTCCACAGCACCGGCATCAGTCCCCGAGGATCGAGATGCAGGGCCAGCGCGAACCGCTCCGGGTAGCGCTCCACGAATTCGAAGGGTCGGGGGTTGTTCTCGCCCACCGTGGCCTGGATAAGAGCCTTCTCCACCCCGAGTTCGTCCATCAGCGGCAACAGCTCCTCGGGGGTGAAGCTGCGGAAGAAATCGGCTCCGCCGTGGAGATAGTCCTCCTTCACCCGAACCAGGTACTCGGGCGGCTCATAGTCGCCCATGTTCACGTTCACCCAACAGTCAATGGCCCTCGGCGGCATGGCCTGACGCTATAGCGGGCTAGGGGTGCCCACGGCAACACCCAGCGGATTTATTGTCTTTGAAAGATCTGCATACGGTCGTATGATGATTGGATGCCGAAGCAGCGGGTCACCATCAGCATTGAAATAGACCTTCTTGAGGAAGCCCAGGCCGCGGTCAGCAATGGGCAGTGCCGGTCATTGAGTCAATGGATCGGTGAGGCTGTAGCCGAACAGCTGGACAAGGAGCGTCGAATGGCCCTGCTTGCCGAAATGGTTGCGGAATACGAAGCCGAGCACGGTGTCATCACCGAGGAGGAAGTAGAGGAGCGGATCCGAAAGGATAAAGAAGCTGCGGCGGCCATCAGAGAGAAGGCGAAAGCTCGGATGGCCGAGCTACAAGCCGAACGAGCATGATCCTCGACGCAGGCGCTCTCATCGCCTTGGAGGGCAACAGCCAGCACATGTGGGAGCGGTTCACTGCGGCGTTGGGGTCGGACACCCCACCCAAGACGCATGGGGGCGTAGTCGCCCAAGTGTGGAGGGGCGGATCCGGTCGCCAAGCCCGGCTCGCCCAAGCACTCAATGTTGTGAAGATCGTTCCCCTCGACGAAGAGCTGGGACGCCGCGCCGGAGTATTGCTCTCCCGATCTGGCTTTGCCGACGCCATCGACGCTGCGTTGGTCGCTCTCGCCGAACAGGGCGATCAGATCATCACCTCCGACCCGCACGACATCGCCCTCCTTGTCGAAGCTGGCAATCGCCGGGTCGAAGTCGTCCCGATCTGAATCGCGCGACGAGGCATGGGTGTTGCTCTCGAGGGGTTGCGAGTCCTTGAGCTCGGCTCGGGGGCGGCGGCGGGCATTGCCGGGATGGTGCTGGCCGAAAACGGGGCGGAGGTGGTGAAGGTGGAACCGCCCCAGGGCGACCGGGATCGGGGGCGGCCTGGATTCGCGGTGTGGCACCGGGGGAAGAAGAGCGCGGTGCTCGACTTGGGCGACGCTGCTGATCGGGACCGATTCCTTGATCTGGCCCGGGCAGCCGACGGTGTGATCGAGGCATTCCGACCGACGGTGGCCGAGAGGCTTGGGGTGGACTACGACACCCTGCACCGGTTCAACGACCAACTGGTGTATGCCTCGATTACCGGATTCGGAGAGATTGGGCCGTGGCGTGATCTGCCTGGCTACGAGCAGATCGTGGCGGCCAAGAGCGGGCGGATGACCACCTACGACGGGGTGCGGCCCGGACCGGTGTTCACTCCAGTGCCCATCGCCTCCTACGGGGCGGGAATGCTGGCCGCGGTGGGCCTGATGGCCGGGATCTGGGCCCGGGGCCGCTCGGGCCGGGGCCAGCGAGTGCACACCAGCCTGCTGCACGCCTTGAGCGTGTACGACATGACCAGCGGGCACGGGAACCGCACCCATCTGCCGCCGGAGCCGGGCCGGGTGTACGGCATCATGCGGGTGCCGTTCATGACCGCGCCCACCAAGGACGGCCGCTTCATCCAGATGTGCAGCCGCCAACCCCGCCACTACCGGCGATGGCTGGCCGAGTTGGGGCTTGAGGGGTTGCTGGACGACCCCGAACTGGCCAACGCCCCCGACCTGTGGCCCAGCGAGGAGCGGTTGGCCGAGGCCATCGAGGCCATCCAAGCGGGTATGGCTGAGCGGACCGCGGCTGAGTGGATGGACGTTTTCTCGGCCAAGGACATCGGGGGCGATCCGTTCTTGGCCCCCCGGGAATTCCTGGACCACCCCCAATGCACCGAAAACGGGCGCCGTCAAGAAGTGGACGACCCCGAATTGGGCCCCACCGTGCAGATCGGCCCGCTGGGGCTGTATTCCGACACGCCGTCGGTGGTCGGGTTGCCTGCTCCCCGCCTCGGCGAGCACACCAAGGAAGTGCTGAGCGGTTGGCTGTCGGCCCCATCCCCGAACGGCCCGGCTGACCAAGCCGCTTCCCCCGCCGACCTCCCCTTAGCCGACGTGACCATTCTGGATGTCGGCTACTTCTACGCCTGCCCGTTCGCGGCCACGCTGCTGGCCGAGGCCGGGGCCCGGGTGATCAAGGTCGAGCCGCCCACCGGCGATCCCGGTCGCCGCAACTGGACCACCGACTACGTGAAATCCCAGGTGGGCAAGGAGTCCATCGTCTTGGACCTCAAGACTCCTGAGGGGCTCGACATCTTGTACCGGCTGGTGGATCAGGCCGATGTGTTCCTGCACAACTTCCGGCCCGGAACCCCTGAGCGGCTGGGCATCGACGCCGACACCGTGATGGGCCGCAATCCCGGCCTGCTCTACGTGTACGCCTCCTGCTTCGGCAGCAATGGACCATGGGCTCACAAGGCCGGCTTCCATTCGTCGCCCAACGCCATCGCCGGGGCCGGCGTGGTGGAGTCGGGCGACCAGAACCCGCCCCGCAACCGCACCTACGGCGACCCCACGGCGGCACTGGCCACGGCGGCGGCCATCATGGCCGGAGTCTTGGCCTGCCGCCGTAACGGGCGGGGACAGAAGTTGGAGACCACCATGCTCACCGCCACTGCCTATGCCGTGGCCGAGTGGGGTATCCAGCATTCGGGGCCCCAAGCACCGGTGGTGGACCCCGGGCAGCACGGCTACCACGCCTACCAGCGGCTCTATGAGACCAACGACGGATGGCTGGTGCTGGACGTGCATACCAGCGGTGAGCACCGCGCGCTGGCCGCTGTGGTGGGCGCGGACCTTCCCGAGACGCCGACCCCAGAGACCGCGGCTCGCCTCGAAAGGGCCTTCCGAGGAGACACCGCCGAGGCCTGGGAAGCCCGGCTGCTGGCCGCCGGAGTGCCCGCAGCTCAAGCCGACCGGGGCGACTTTCTGCACAACATGCTGAACGGCGAACACATGAGACAGAGCGGCGTTGCTGTCGAGGCCAACCAATCGGGGCTGGGCGCTTACTGGAGGGCCGGACCGACCATGCAGTTCTCCTCCGCTCCTGTCCCGCTGGCCCCCGCGCTCCCCCTCGGTTGGGCAACAGCGAGCATTCTGAGCGAACTCGGAATGGGTGCCCAAGAAATTGCCCGCCTGCACGACACCGGCGTGACCAAGCCCATCGGCCACGGCCTCCCTGATTGACAAACCTATAGGTGAGACGACGGCAGCCTGACTCCAGTGCAGTAGTAGCCACTAGTCTCGCCCCGTGGATTTAGGCATCAGCGGACGACGGGCTCTGGTGGCGGCCTCCTCAGCCGGGTTGGGCTTGGCCACTGCGGTGGCACTGGCGGAAGAGGGATGCCGGGTGGTGATGAACGGGCGAGACCCCGACCGCCTCAACAACGCGGCCAACGGTGTGCCCGGCGCCATCCCAATAGTGGGCGATGTATCCGACGCAGGCGGCGCAACCGCCCTGGTGGACGCCGCTAACGAAGCCCTCGGCGGCATCGACATCTTGGTGACCAACGCCGGCGGTCCGCCGGGCGGCAACTGGGCCGATACCGACACCAGCCTCTACGCGGCGGCACTTGAGTTGAACCTCATCTCGGTGGTGGCCATGACCAAGGCGGCGGTGCCCGCCATGCAAGCCCAAGGATGGGGCCGGGTACTGGCCATCACCTCGGTGTCGGTGCGCCAGCCGCTGAACATGCTCATCTTGTCCAACACGGCTCGGGCCGGAGTCACCGGCTACCTCAAGACGATGGCCAACCAGGTGGCCGCCGACGGAGTGACTGTGAACTCGCTCCAACCGGGTTACCACACCACCGACCGGCTCCGGCAGCTGTTCGGCGACCGGATGGCCGACCTGGAATCGAGTGCCGCCTCCCACACGGTGGGCGATCCCGCCGACTTCGGTCGAATCGCCGCCTTCTTGTGCTCTGAGCACGCCCGGTTCATCACCGGCGCCGCCCTCCCGGTGGACGGCGGCCTCCACGCCGGACTGCAATAGGCAAAAGGAGAATCCCATGATCCGACACGTTGTGATGTTCAAGTTCCGAGACGATGCCGACGAGGCCCAGCGCCAGGCCGTACACGATGCCATTGCCACCATGCCCGAGGCCACCGGGGTGACCCAGTCCTACGCCATCGGGCCTGATCTCGACTTGGCCGAGGGCAACTTCGACTTTGCCGTCGTCGGGGACTTCGCCGATCAGGATGCCTACTTGACTTACCGCGACCACCCCGAGCACCAGCGCATCGTCTTCGACATCATCCGCCCCGCCATCACCGACCGAGCCGCCATCCAATTCGAGATTCCCTAACCACACTCAGGTGAGACTGACCCCTGGGCTGGGATAGCCGGCGGTAAAGCCGCCGTCGGACACGAACTCCGATCCGGTGGAATACGAGCTCTCATCGGAGGCCAAGAACAGGGCCAGCCGGGAGATTTCCTCGGGAACTCCGGCCCGCCCCATAGGGGCCATCCGGGCCGAATAGACCTCCAAGCGCCCATGCACCTCCTCAGGGGTCACCTCGTCGGTGGAACCCATGTGGGTGAGGATGAAGCCGGGGTGGATGGAGTTCACCCGGATGCCGAGGGGGGCTAGCTCCATGGCCGCGGTCTTGGTCATGCCCCGCACCGCCCACTTGCTGGCGATGTAGGAGGTGAGATTGTCCATGCCGACCTGCCCGTCGATGGACGAGATGTTGATGATCGACCCGCCGCCGGATTCGGTCATGGGTCTTACTGCGGCTCGCATCCCTAAGAACACGCCGGTCTGGTTCACCTCGGTGACCCGGCGGTAGCTCTCCAACGTCAGATCAGCCAGCGGGGCCGGCTCGGCAATCCCGGCGTTGTTCACTAGCACGTCGAGACGGCCGAAGTGTTCCATCACCGACTCTATGGCCGCGGCCCAATCATCCTCGCTGGTCACGTCCAAGTGCTGGTACACCGCATTCGGCCCGATGTCGGCGGCCACGGCAGCACCCTCGTCGTCGAGAACGTCGGCCACCATCACCTTCGCCCCCTCAGCGACGAACAGCCGGCAATGGGACTGGCCCATGCCCCGAGCTCCCCCGGAGACAAGCGCAACTTTGTCGTCTAAGCGTCCCATGAGTTTCCTTCCGTTTCATTCCACAGGGCCTACGAGAGTAGCGTTTTTGACGCGATGTCACGTCTGAACCAACCCCTGCCCTCTGCGTTTCCCGAGGGCTGGTACTTCGTCGCCAGCCGCCAGGCTCTAAACAAGGCCAAGCTCATCAAGAGGACCTGGATGGGCGAGGAGGTCGTGGTGTGGAGCGACCACACCGGTGCCGTCTGCGTCGCGGAGGCCTATTGCCCCCACTTGGGCGCCGATTTGGGACCCGACGCCGGGGGGCAGATTCGCAACAGCCGGCTGGTCTGTCCCTTCCACGGCTTTGAGTACGACACCGGCGGCCAATGCATGGCCACACCCTTTGGCCCCCCTCCAAGGGCGGCGCGCCTGCGAGTATTCGAGACCCGTGACATCGCGGGCCTGATCTTCGCTTGGTGGGGCGTCGGAGGACGACCCCCGCAATGGCACCTGCCCGCAGAGGAGCCTGACCAGGAGGGCTGGAGCAGGCAGCATTCTTGGATTTCCCGCTTTCCCGGCCACCCCCAGGAGACAACGGAGAACTCGGTGGACTTGGTCCACCTACGCCACGTCCACGGCTACGACAGCGTGAGCCGCGTCGAACCATTGGAGGTAGACGGGGCCTTTATCAGGAGCCGCTTCGACTTCAGCCGGACACGGAGGATCGCGAAAGTAGCCAGGTTGAGGCTTGACATCGCCGCCAACGCCCTCATCTACGGGCTGGGCTACTCGTACGTCGAAATCCGCGAGCGCTCCATCGGCTTGGACATGCGCATGTGGATATTGGCCACTCCACTCGACGGAGAGTCAATCGAACTGGCCATCGTGTCGCAGACTGGGCCGATTCACCGTCCAAACCGCAAGATTGCCGGGCTGGCCTTTCTTCCCGTGAGATGGCGCGCCCCCATCATGAACAAGTTCATGGCGTATTACGAAAAGCAAGATGTACTCCAGGACGTGCCGATCTGGAGCGCCAAGCAGTACCGGTCCCGCCCCCGCCTGTCGCGGGCCGACGGCGAGATCATGCGGTTCCGCTCCTACTGCGCCCAGTTCTACCCCGATTCGACGACTGGCGTCGACAAACCGGAACGGGTCATCGACTTTCCGGCGGCCAGCGACAGATAAGGCGCAACACACAGTGGGAAAACGGAAGACGCAGTCCACGCCGCGCCGAATCGCCATAGTCGGCGGCGGCATCTCGGGACTGGGGGCGGCCTGGGCGCTGCACCATCAGCCGGATCGCTTTGACTTTCGGCTGTACGAGGCGCAGGAACAACTGGGCGGCAACGCCATCACCGTGAACATGCCCCAAGATGACGGGAGTTCGATTCCCTTCGACATCTCGGTGACCGCCCTGATCCCGTCGGTGTACGAGCACATCATCTTGTTGATGGAGCAGTTCGGCATCGAGAGGGTGGACACGAGGTTCAGCTACAGCGTGAAGTATGGCGGGCACATCTATGCCCATGACTTCGACTCTGAGATCAGAGAGCAGCTGCAAGCCGAGATCGCCAAGTTCCAACGGATCCTGCGGCGCATACAAAGGGTCGGCTGGCTGAGCCGCACCCAGTCGAAGGCCCTGAACTTCTTCAACCCGTTCAACTACATCAGCATGGGGACGGTGCTGAACCTGGGCGGATTCTCCGCCGACTTCAAGTACAAGATTCTCAAGCCCATGTTCGTCAACTTCCTCATGGCCACGAACGTGTTCGACCTGCCCGCGGCCCTGTTCGCCCGGTACCTGGAGTTCTTCGACATCGAGCGGGCAACCCCCATGCAGACCTGGGACCAGGGAACGCAGCGCATCTACCGACACCTGTCGGCCGACTTCCAAGACAAGATCTACCTGAACCGGCCGGTTCACAAGGTGCATCGGTCGAAGTCCGGCGTGGTGGTGGAAGACGCCGACGGGGTTCGGGAGGAGTTCGACCAGGTGATCTTCGCCAGCAATGCCAACCAGACCTTGATGATGCTCGACAAGGCCAGCGCCCTGGAGCGCCATTTGCTCTCTTCGATCCGCTACGAGAGCGAACTCCACAACCACACCGTGGTCCACTCCGACTCCTCCGTGCTTCCCGACAACGAGGTGAAGCCCCTAGCCACCCGGAGCAACCACATCGAGCAGTACGGTGCCCGGCCGGACAACTACGAGATCACCTACATCATGCACAACCAGCAACCGTGGGCGAACCCATCGGACAAGCCCTGTCTGGTGACGTACAACCCGATCAGCGCGATCGACGAGCAGAAGATTGTCAAGAAGTGGTGGTTCCAGCACGTCGTCCACGACGTGCGCCACGTGGTGATGACCGTCAACCTGTTCCGCCTCATCCAAGGCAAGCGGCGGACGTGGCACTGCGGGGCCCACACGCTCATCAACAGTCAGGAAACCTGCTTCATCACCGGACTGGCGGCGGCACGACAGCTGGGCGCGGCCTATCCGTTCGACAATCCCGCGGCAAGGCGGACCTTCAACTACTACGGGCGCGTGATGTACGGCTGGCGGTTCAAGAAGGCGAAGCGCTGAGCGTCAGACGGACAGCTCGTGGCGCTGCTCGGCGACGGCGAACTTCAGCTTCTTAGTGGGAGACATCGACGGGAACGGGCTGGTCTTGAGCTTGTATCGCTTGGGAGAGATCTCCAGCTTGAAGTGGTAGACGATCAGCAGAAGATTGATGACAAGCTGCAATTCTGTCCACCGGGCGCCGAGGCAAGTGTGCGTGCCCAAGCCGTAGGGTGCATACCCGGTTCCGACATGCTCCTTGCGCGGCGCCGCATAGCGGTCAATGTCGAATCTGAAGGGGTCGGGAAAAAGATCGGCCATATAGTGCGTTGCGGATTGGGAGATGAAAACCCGTGCCCCCTCGGGGAGTTCGTAGTCCTCCACCACGCACGCGTTCATCACGCTGCGAACCGATAACGGCACAATCGGGTAAAGGCGCAGGCACTCCATAATGAAGCGGCGAGTGATGTCGGTGCCCGGGCCGGTCAGCGCCTCGCGATTGGGATCGCCGTCGGCGAAGAGAGCTTCGGCCTCCCCGCGGATCTTGTCGTGGAACTCCGGCTGGGACAACATGGCGTGGACGATGAAGGCCAGTTGGTCGCCGACGTACATGCTGGCAATCAGCGGGGCCGTGAGCACGAAGCGCAGATTCGACTCCGGGAGGAACTGGCGATCGCTGGTGTGCATGCTCAACAGCTCATCGGCCAGGTCGCGAGGACATCCCGCACGCTGGGCCGGAGTATGAACCCGAAGAACTCGGTCCATCACCTCGTCGATCAGCTTTGCCCGGCGCTTCATCCCTGGAGTACGCAGCATAAACTTGGGCAGCGTTCCGGCAAGGTGCGTCTTGAGAGCCCGCTCCTTGTACTTGTGCATGTCGGCGGCGACATCTTGAGAGTCAATGCCGATGAACAGCGGCGACATCTCGGAGTTGACCAAGTTCCGGCACATCGTCACCGCAGTCGGCGCTTCTCCCACATTCCAAGCCGCCAATTCCTGCCGCGCTTTGGAATACAGCAAGTCGAGCTGTTCTTCCAGCCTGGCGCGGGAATATCCGGGCTGAATGGACTTCCGGTAGCGGAAGTGATCGGCGCCGTCAAGGGCGGGCAGCAGCCCCACCCCTCCGTAGACCTTCTCGAAGTCCTCCAGATAGTCCCGAGCTCTGAGGTGCATGCGTCCGTGTCGGTGGACCCAATGATTGATCTTGGGCCCGCCCAGAAAGATCATGCGACCCTGGAAAGGCGGGTTCATCTCGAACACCGGACCATGCTCCTCGTGGAGCTCAGCAAGGAGCGCAGGAACGTTGCCGATGCGAGTGTGTTTGCTGCGCAACAGCCGCCGCATGGATACGCGGGGAATGGCCTTGGTCAGAGCGGCTGGTCGGAACAGCGACCCGGCGATGTTCTCGCCGACCGCATCAGCGATGGAGCGGCCGATCAAGTCCATCTTGCAGATTTGCTGGATCCGCTCCTCAGCCTCCTCGTCGAGTTCAAAGATGTAGCGCAAGACATCGCAGGTGTCGACGAGGCAGATGATGATGACATCTCTCGGGTCGGGAATCTCGTGGTCGAAGATCGCCTTGCTGATACGAGTCTTGACGAACTCTACGGCGGTGCCCACATCAGAACTGGTGTGGAATCCCGACCGCCACGCGCCTTGGGCCAGCGACCAGAAATCGCCTTCGTGATGTTGCAGGATCTTGAGGTGAACCAAGCGCTCCAGTGTCGTGTCGACGATGGTCTCGGCATGGGGGACGAGCCGCTCGATCCAGTATTGGGCGTTGTGTTGAGCTGGTTCGGAGGCAATTTCTTTGAGGATGGGATCGAGGCAGGGGTCGCCCGTTTCGGTCTGATCCAGCAGGGTCAGGGAGTCCAAATCGGTGTCGATGCGATAGATGAGCGAGAGCTCCGCGAGGGCGGCACCGGCGACGGCGCAGTCCAGATTCCACCCGGGAACTTGGCGAAAATACCCGCTCTCCTCGTTCAGCAGGGTCAAGACAAGTTCGTCGAGCAGCGTCAGCCGGGTGGCAACCTCACTACGGCCAGTCCCGGCCATCAGCACCTCCCTCCATGCAGCACCCTGACAACCCTATCCTGTGGTATTCCATTCCCACAATGAAAGCCCGCGCGCTGGCCGACCGCCGGGTTGTCTCTCTGTTTCTTGTAGCGGCGGCCATGCAGGTAGCGTTTTCCGAGCTACACAGAGAGGTGGACATGAGCACGCAGCCAGCACAGATGACCGGGGGCAACGGAAGCCGGGACCTGCGGATCGCCATAATCGGAGCCGGACCTGGCGGGCTGTGCGCCGCCATTCGGCTTCGCCAGTCGGGCTTCGAGAACTTCACCGTGCTGGAGAAGGGCAGCGGTGTCGGCGGCACCTGGTACCACAACCGCTATCCCGGCTGCGCCTGCGACATCCAGTCGGAGCTGTACTCGTTCTCCTTCGAGGTGAACACCACCTGGACCCGCCCGTACGCCCGCCAGCCCGAGATCCTGAGCTATATGGAGCACTGCGCGGAGAAGTACGGGGTGCTCCCCCATTGCCGGTTCAACGATGCGGTGCGCTCGGCCCGCTGGGACGACGACGATGCCACCTGGACCCTCACCACTGAGTCGGGCGCTGAGGTCACGGCCGATGTGGTGATCAGCGCGCTGGGGATGTTCAACGATGTGCCGCTACCCGACATCGAAGGCCTGGGCGACTTCGAGGGCAAGACCATCCACTCGGCCCGCTGGGACTGGGACCACGACCTCACCGGCGAGACTGTGGGGGTGATCGGCTCGGCGGCCAGCGCGGTGCAGCTCGTCCCCGAGATCGCCCTTGAGGTGGGCCAGCTCTACGTGTTCCAGCGCACCGCTAACTGGGTGCTGCCCAAAGAGGACGACCCCTACACCTCCGAGGAGATGGCCGCCCGCCAGGCCGACCCCTCCATCGTGGTGGCCCGCCGCGACGAGCTGTTCGAGCAGGTGGACACCGGCATGGCCTTCAAGGACCCCAAGCGCCAAGCCGAAATGGAGGCCTTCGGCCTTCAGGCCCTCGAAGCGGTGGCCGATCCCGAGTTGCGGGCCAAGCTCACCCCCACCCACATGTGGGGCTGCAAGCGCCCCCTCTTCCACAACGAGTACTACACCACCTACAACCGCTCGAACGTGGAACTGGTGACCGACGCCATCGAGCGCATCACTCCCAAAGGCGTCCTCACGAAGGACGGCACCGAGCGGGTGATGGACACCATGGTGTTGGCCACCGGGTTCTCCACCACCAAGTACCTGTCGGCCATCGAGGTGATCGGACGGGGCGGGCTGCACATCGAAGACGCCTGGAACGACGGTGCCACCGCCTACATGGGCATCACCACCACCGGCTTCCCCAACCTGTTCATGCTGTACGGCCCCAACACCAACAACGGCTCGATCATCACCATGATCGAGTACCAGGTGGACTACGCCCTGGCCCACATCCAGCGCCTAGCCGCCGAGCGCTTGGCCTGGGTGGACGTCAAGGCCGACACCATGGCCGACTACAACGAGTGGGTGCAGGAGGGCATCTCCGAGATCAGACCGTGGAACGCCAGCTGCAACGGCTACTACCGCAGCCCCAGTGGCCGCATCGTCACCCAGTGGCCCCACAACATGACCACCTTCAAGGACCAGACCGCGGCCATCGACGACGACGCCTACGAGGTGGCGTCCCTGTCAGCAGACTGAACTGCGCTCGCGAACTCCAACCCGATCAACAGGAGGCAATGCCGATGGCCGGACGACTGGAAGGCAAGGTGGCGCTCATCACCGGGAGTGCCCGGGGGCAGGGCGAGGCGGAGGCCCGCCGGTTTGTCGCCGAGGGGGCCAAAGTGGCCATCACCGACCTGCGGGACGTGCTGGGCGAGCAGCTGGCCGCTGAGCTGGGGCCCGACGCCTTCTACCAGCAGCTCGACGTGACCCGGGAGGACGACTGGGACGCCGCGGTGGCGGCCACCGTGGAGCGGTTCGGCAAGCTGGACATCCTGGTCAACAACGCCGGCATCGGGGCGTTCGGCACCCTGGAGGGGCTCGACCTCAAGACCCACCACGAGATGACCGACATCAACCTCCACGGGGTCTACCTGGGGATGCGGGCGGCCAAGGCCGCGCTGGTGGCTACCGGCAACGGCGCCATCGTGAACATCTCGTCCATCGACGGCATCGTGGGCGTGCTGGGCATGACCAGCTATGCGGGCACCAAGTTCGCAGTGACGGGCATGACCCGCTCAGCGGCCATCGAGCTGGGACCGCTGGGGGTGCGGGTCAACTCCATCCACCCCGGGGTGATCAACAGCCCGATGGTGCAAGACGCCGACCCGCCGACCCGGGAGCGACTGAACCAGCTCATGGACATGCAGCCCATCAAGCGCATGGGCGAGCCCCACGAGATCGCCTCGCTAGCCCTGTTCTTGGCCAGCAACGAGGCTAGCTACATCACCGGGGCCCAGTTCGTGATCGACGGCGGGCACCTCGCCGGCCCCTGGCGTCCCCCGTTCGAAGACTCCCCCTTCGAGGTCTGACGTCCGCCGAACAGCAAGGATCGAGCCATGACCGACACCCTGCCCGCCTTCGACCCCCACAACCCGGAGTACTTCGAGACCGGCCTGCCCTTCGACCGATTGGCCGAGCTGCGCCAGCAGGGACCGGTGGCCAAGACGCCGCTGGGCTACTACCTGACCCGTCGCCAGGAGGCCGACGAGCTGCTGTACGCGGTGGACACCTACGGCTCCGATATGACGCCGGGCACCGGGCTCGGGGGCGTGGAAGAGGTGCCCCAAGAGCAGCTGTTCCTCCCAGAGATCGATGAGCCGGTTCACGGGCAGATTCGCCGGCTGTACAACTCGGCGCTCGGTCCCCACCGCACCATGAAGATCCAGCCGTTTGTGCGACAGGTCTGCGAGGCGCTGCTCGACGCCTTGGCCGGCGAGGACCCCGCCGACTTGCACGCCGACTACGCCGTGCCCATTCCCTGCGAGGTGATCTCCCACATCATCGGCTTGCCCGAGGACGGGGCCGACAAGCTGAAGGTGTGGTCGTCGGACGGCTCGGTCATGTTCCGAGCGGTGTGCCCCCAGTACGCCCCCGACGGTCCGCCCATCACCGGCTACCTGGAAGACCTGGTAACCCAGGAGCGGATGGCCGACGAGCCCAGCTCGCACACCTACAAGGTGTTCTTGGACGCTGAGATCGAGGGCGAGGCCCTCAGCGACACGGTGATCGCCCACCAGCTTCAGACCATGGTGCTGGGCGGGGTCCACACCACCCGGGGACTGCTGGCCCACTCCATGCACCGGCTGATCGTGGAACCCGACACCTGGGCGGCCCTGGAGGCCGACCGGGAGCTGATCCCGGTGTTCGTGGAGGAGTCATTGCGCCACGACTCCCCCGCGCCTCGGGTGGCCCGGCGGTGCCTGAAGGACACCCACTTGGGCGGGGTGGATATGCAGCAGGGCGACTGGGTGGAGGTGGGCCTGGCGTCGGCCAACCGCGACGAAGCCCAGTACGACGACCCCGAGGACTTCCGGCTGGACCGCCCCGACCCCCTCAACCACGTGGCTTTCGGCGCCGGCGCCCACGTCTGCCCCGGTGCCAGCCTGGCCCGCCTCGAAGGGGTCACCGCCATCGAGACCCTGCTCGACCGAGTGGCCGCCCTCACCCCCGTGGCCAGCTTCCAGTACCCCCCTCTCCCCGCCAACCTCGCCTACAGCGACCTCCCCACCCACATCACCTGGCGCTAAGCCTCAGCATTCACTCCCAGGCGGGGTTCCAGTGGTTGTAGGCGGTTACCTCGGTCGCAGGGTGGCGGAGGGCGGGGCGGAAGGTGGTGCCGAGGGTGTGGGCGATGGGGAAGAGGCCGGCTTGGATGTGGGTGTCGTAGGGGATGCCGAGGAGGGCGGCCATCTCCTGCTCGCGGTGTAGGTGGATGGTGGTCCAAGCGCTGCCCAGGCCCCGGCTGCGCAGGGCCAGCATGAAGCTCCACACTGCGGGGATGATCGAACCCCACTGGCTGGCGTGGTGGAAGGTCTGGGCCTGGCCGCTGCGCAGCACCCCGAAACGGTCGGCCAGCACCGGGATCAGTAGCGCGGGCACCCGGTGCAGGTTGTCGCGCAGGTAGGCCACCGACTCCGACATCTGCTCGGCCCGCAAGGTTTGGCGCTCGTAGTGCTCCCGCCCGGCGGCGATGTCGGCCGAGTACTGGGCCATGGCTGCCCGGTAGATGTCTGCGGCCTGGCCAATCACCTTGGGGTTGTCGAGCACGATCCAGTGCCATCGCTGCTGGTTCGACCCGGTTGGCGCCTGCAACGCCAGCTCCAAGCACTCCTCGATCACGGCCCGCTCCACCGGCCGCTCCAAGTCCAGCCGCTTCCGCACCGCCCGCGTGGTGGTCAGCACTTCGTCAATGGTCAGATCAAGAACCGTCATAGGGGCATCGTAGGATCATCGCCATGAGCGATGGGATCCGGGCGATGGTGCAGGTTGGGCCGGAGCAGCTGGAGATGCAGGAGTTCACTCGGCCGCGAGTGGGTGACGATGACGCGCTGGTGCGGATTGAGGCTTGTGGGATCTGCGGCACCGACGTGGAGACGTATTCGGGAGGGTCGCCGTTGGCCTATCCGGTGATTCCGGGGCATGAGCCGGCGGGGGTGATCGAAGAGGTGGGCGAGCGGTATGCGGCGCGGTGGGACTTGAAACCGGGTGACCGGGTGGTGATGCAGGCCGACTATGGATGTGGGCGCTGTCTGGCGTGCCTCGACCGGCAGATGTGTCGGGTGGCGCCGGGCAACCACGGGTTCACCCCCACTGGTCGTGCTCCGGCGCTGTGGGGCGGGTACGCCGAGATGATGTACCTGGCACCGGGGTCGGTGCCCCACAAGATCGACTCGTCGGTGCCACCCCGGATTGCCGCGCTGTACAACCCGCTGGGGGCGGGGTTCGCCTGGGCAGTGTCGGCGCCGGGACTGCGCTACGGCGACACCGTGACCGTGCTGGGCCCGGGCCAGCGGGGCTTGGCCTGCGTGATTGCAGCAGCGACCGCGGGGGCATCGGCGATCTTCGTCACCGGGTTGGGATCGCAGGATGCCCACAAGCTGGCCCTAGCGGCGGAGTTCGGGGCCGACGTGACCATCGACGTGGAGAAGGGGGATGCAGTGGAGCGGGTGCTGGCCGAAACCGGCGGACGGGGCACCGACATCGTGGTCGACACCACGCCCCACGCCACCGAGCCGGTGGTCGGTGCGGTGTCGATGGCCCGACCGGGAGGAACCATCGTTCTGGCTGGACTCAAGGGCCGGGGCGTGGATGGCTTCCCCTCTGACGATGTAGCCATGCGCTACCAAACGGTCATCGGCGTTCGTACCGTGGACTATCACAGCTACCGGCAGGCGGTGCGGCTCATCGAGTCAGGATCACTGCCGGTGGAGCGCCTCCACACCCACCACTTCCCCCTAGAACAGGCCGCGGACGCGGTGCAGACCCTCGCCCAAGCAGGCACTCATAAGGCCGTCTCCATTACCGTTGAGCCCTAGGAACCCCGGAGGAGCACCATGAACCCCGACGACCTCATCTTGATCAGCGTGGACGACCACATCGCCGAGCCCGCCGACATGTTCGAGGCCCACGTGCCCGACAAGTACAAGGAGCACGCCCCCAAGGTGGTCACCGACGAGAACGGGCGGGAGCAGTGGTACTACGGCAAGCTGCCGGGCCGGAACCTGGGGTTGAACGCGGTGGCCGGCAAGCCCCGTGAGCACTACAACATCGACGCCAGCCGCTACGACGAGATGCGCCCTGGCTGCTACGACGTGCATGAGCGGGTACGGGACATGAACGCGGGCGGTCAGCTGGCCGGGCTGAACTTTCCCAACTGGACGGGATTCTCCGGCCAGGTGCTCAACGAGGGGCCCGATCCCGACCTCAACGACATCATGATCAAGGCCTATAACGACTGGCACATCGATGAGTGGGTCGGCGCCTACCCCGATCGGTTCATCCCGTGTGGCATCCTGCCCCTGTTCGACATCGACCGGGCAGTGGCCGAGGTGAAACGGCTGGCCGACAAGGGCTGCCACGCCGTGACCTTCTCGGAGAACCCGGCGATGCTGGGCATGCCGTCGATCCACTCCGGGGCGTGGGATCCACTGTTCGCCGTGTGCAGCGACTTGGGCACGGTGCTGTGCTGCCATCTGGGATCGTCGTCTCGGTCGATGGGCGCCTCGGCCGATGCTCCCCCCAGCGTGCCGATGACCCTCTCCTCCGCGCTCACCATCTCCACGCTGGTGGAGTTGGTATGGGCCGAGTTCTGGGACCGCTTCCCCGACCTCAAGTTCTCGCTCACCGAGGGCGACATCGGCTGGATCCCCTACTTCCTGTGGCGGGCCGAGCACGTACATGACCGCCACTCGGGCTGGACCAAGCACGAATTCGGGATTGACGGCAGCCCCACCGGCGTGTTCCGCAACCACATCCTGTGCTGCTTCATCAATGACCGCATCGGGGTAAAGCTGCTGGACGAGTTCAACGTGGACAACCTGTGCTGGGAGTCCGACTACCCTCACTCCGACGGCACCTGGCCCCAGGCCCCCGAGTACGCAGCCAAGCTGATGGGAGAGCTGCCCGAGGACGTGGTGGCCAAGATCACCCACCAGAATGCCATGCGCCACTACGGGTTCGATCCCTTCGCACACCGCCCGCCGGAGAAATGCACTGCCGCCGCGCTGCGGGCCGAGTCTCCCGACGTGGACGTGGTGACCCATGTCGGCCGCCCCGCCGACGAGCGCGACGCCGAGTTCTGGAACCGGATTCAGACCGGCGGCTGGAAGCGCGAGTAACCCGGCAGAAGGGGTCCAAAAGGCAGCTGGCTAGCTGCCGAGCTCGGCGGCCTCGTATTCCAGCAGGCGCCCGAACAGGTCTCGCAGCTCCGAGCGCCGAGAGCGGTCGTTGGCCAGGTTCACCAGCTCGTGGGGGTCGTCGGCCAGGGAATACCACTCGTGGTCGTGGTCGTCGAAGTCGGCGTCGGTGTCGAACAGCTTTGGCTCGGGGGCAGGGTTGCCGGTTCGGTCGATGCCGCCGCCCACGCCGTAGTAGCGGGCGTACTTGGTCTCGCCGTCGAAGAAGCCCCGCACCGCGTAGCGGCTGTGTCGGAGCAATTCCGACTGGGCGCTGTCCTGGCTGAACAGGACGTAGTCGCGCACCGACGTCGACGGGTCGGCCAGCGACGGGGTGAGATCCTTGCCCGACAAGGTGGGCGAGCTGTCGACATCTACCCCGCCCAGCGCGGCAATGGTGGCGGCCAAATCCACGTGGGTGGCCAGCGCATCAGTGGACGCTCCCGGCGAGGTGAGTCCGGGGGCCTTGACGATGAGCGGCACGCCCATGACCTCCTCGTACACGCAGGGCAGCTTGGCCCGCAGCCCGTGCGACCCGCAGGCGTCGCCGTGGTCGGAGGTGTAGATGACCACGGTGTCGTCGTAAGCCCCGATGTCGTCGAGGGCGCCGAGGATCGAGGCGATGCTGTGGTCCAGCAGTTCGTGGAGCCAGGCGTAGTAGTCGAGTTGGCGCAGCCAGGAATCGATGTCGTCGAGGGCCATGTGGCCCACCATGTGCTCTCGGTTGCGGACATGGCGCCAGGCCCGCTGGACTTCGGGCTTGGTGTGGAGGTCGTCGTCGAAGTTGTCGGGCAGCCGGGTGAAGCGGCGGGGATAGATCTCCTCTAGGGGGTCGAGATCGACCTTGCCGCCCAGCATGTGCTCGTGGAGGAAGTTGAACACGCCCATCAGGTCGGGGTTGGCCTCTTGGAATGAGGGCTGGTCGAGCGGGAACCACATCACGTCGTGGGGGTTCACCAGCGCCACGGTCAAGAACCACGGGCCGACGGTGGGATCGGCGCCGTGGGTTTGCAGCCAGTCCACCGCTTGGTCGGCGATCACCGGGTCGAAGTGCCGCCCGGTCCACGGCCCGCCAATGTAGTGGCGGTCGTCACCGACCCAGCCGCTGTAGCCGAAGGTCTCCATGTCGGGGGTGGGTTCGTGGGTGAGGTGATACTTCCCCAGATAGGCCGACTCGTAGCCCACGTCGCGCATCAGCCGTCCCACGGTGGGGATGGCCGGGTCGAGCGCGGTGTGGGCCGGGAAGCTCACGTTGTCCACCACCCCGTGCTCGGCCAGGTAGCTGCCGGTGTACAGGCTGGCCCGCGACGGCGAGCACGGCGAGGAGTGGGTGTAGTAGCGGTTGAAGTCCAAACCGTCGCGCCGCAGCCGGTCGTGGGCGGGCATGTCCACCACCCCGTCCAGCCACGGGTTGCGCCGCTCCTCATCGGACACGATCAACAAGATGTTGGGCTGTGCTGACTCCATCTCCGTCACCCCCCGTAGGTTTCTCGTAGCTGCTGTTTGAGCACCTTGCCCGCCGGGTTGCGAGGCAGCTCGGCGACGATCTCAAGCTGCTCGGGGATCTTCTGGTTCATCAGCCCCACGTCCTTGCAGTGCTCCACCATCTCGCCGAATCCGAACGCCTCGCCGGCCTTGGGGGCCACCACCGCGCAGCACCGCTCTCCCGACACCGCATCGGGCAGTCCGATCACGGCCACATCGGCCACCTTGGGATGGGCGAACAGCACGTCCTCCACCTCCTTGGCCGAGATGTTCTCCCCCTTGCGGATGATCACGTCTTTCTTGCGCCCGACGATGGTCACGAACCCCTCGTCGTCCACCTCGGCCAGGTCGCCGGTGAAGAAGAACCCCTCGTCGTCGAAGGCGGTCTCGTTCAGGGCCTCGTCCAGGTAGCCCCGGCACAGGGTCGGGCCTTTCAACAGCAGCTCCCCGTCGATCAGCTTCCAGGAGGTGTCGTCCAGGATCCGGCCTTCGGTGGTGGCCAGCTTGTCGTCGGGGTCGTCGAGGAAGCAGTAGGTGACGATGGGGCATTCGGTGAGCCCGTAGCTGGAGATGATGCCCACGCCGCCCATCTCGTTCTTGACCTCCATGTGCAGCCCGGCCGGTTTGGGGGCGCCCCCGCCGATGGCCGCCCGCATTTTGGGGAAGATGGGCTGGTCGGGGGCCTTGCGCTGCTCGGCGAGAAAGGCGATGAAGAACGGTGTGCCCGACCCGGCCAGGGTCAGCCCGTGCTCTCGGAAGAAGCGGGTGTCGGCTTCGGGGTTGAAGCTCTCCACCATCAGCATGGGGGTGCCGCACACCAGGGTGGCGATGAGCAGGCTGATGCCGCCGATGTGGGTGTAGGGGAAGGCCAGGGGCCACACGTCGTCGGCCCGCAGTTCCAGGTTCTCCCACACATGGCGGGCGGCAGCGATCACCGAGTCGTCGCCGTGCATGGCCCCCTTGGGGTCGGCGGTGGTGCCCGAGGTGTAGTAGATCCACCGCACCGGGAGCCGCCCGTCGTCGTCCAGAGGCGCCTCGAACGAGGCCAGCGTGGCCGGGTCGCCTTCGGGGAGGTCGCCGTCGCACACCAGCACGTCGCAGTCGTCGGTGGCAGCCACCACGGTCTCGGCCATGGCCTGGTAGTCAAAGCCCCGCCACACCGACGGCACCACCAGCAGCCGGGCCCCGGTCTGGCGAACCACGAAGCCCACCTCCCGCTCCCGGTAGATGGGGATGATCGGGTTCTGCACTGCGCCCAGCCGGGCGAGCGCAGCCGACAAGATGAGCGACGCCCGTCCGTTGGGCAACTGCCACGACACTCGGGTGTCAGCGGCTATGCCCATGGACGCGAGTCCGGCCGCCGCCCGCTCCGCCGAGTCCCGGAATCCGCCAAAGGTCATCACCGTTCCGTCGGGCTCGATGGTGAGGGGCGCATCGGGGGTGGCCGCGGCCCGAGCCTCAATGGCCTCCCAGTAGGTTCTCGGGTTTCCGATCACCCGGTCATTCTGCCAGGTCGGAGGTCGGTGTCTCGAAGCCCACCAGCAACTCCACCAACTGGCCGGCAGGAGTGCGGATCATCACCGCCACATCCCACAGGCGGGTGTCGTCCAGCACCTCCCCGCCGTGGGCCTTCACCCTTTCGAGCGCAGCATCGAGGCTGGCGACGTTGAGCGAGAGGTGGGTGAGGCCGGACTCGTTCACCACTCGAGTCGGGCGCTCCACCAGTCCAGCGCCGCGGAACTGCAACAGCTCGAGCACAAACTCCCCCCGCCGCAGATACACCGCCCGCAAACCGGGCCGCTCCATTTGCAGAAGCTGGCCGGTGGACGCATCGTCGGCGTCCAGCGCCCCGACCCGCTCGAAGTCCAGCGCCTGCGTCCAGAAGTCAACTTCGGCATCCAAGTCGGCAACCGCCAACCCGACGTGGTTGACCTTCTCACTCATGGAGCCAATGGGCTCAAGACAGGCGCTAGTCGCGGTCGAGGCCGTAGGCGGCGGCGGAGACCCGCTCGTACTGGAAGGGGGCCCACTGGGTGGTGTCGAAGGCCGGTTCGGGATGGTCGCCCAGGATGGTGACCCGGCTGATGGCCCGGGCGCCGTCGAAGTCGTTCACCGCGAAGTGCTGGGTGGCCCGGTTGTCCCAGATGCCGATGGTGCCCTCACTCCAGCTGTAGCGGCAGGTGAAGTCGGTCTTGCAGGCATGGGCGGTGAGCAGGTCGAGCAGCGACTCCGACTCGTCCCGGCTGAGCTGGGGGATGCGCCGGGTGAACTGCTTGTTCACGTACAGCGACGGGCGGCCGGTGCGGGGGTGGCGGCGCACCACCGGGTGCTCGGCCTTGTGGTCGGGCTGGCCGTAGTTGGCTGCGGTGTGGATGGCGGTGAGCCCGTTGATCATCTGCTTCATGGGCTCGGCCAGGGTCTCATAGGCCTTGTACATGTTGGCCCACATGGTGTCGCCGCCCGCGGGGGGCATCACCATGGCGTTGAGCACCGAGCAGATCGGGGGAGAATCCTCGAACGTGCAGTCGGTGTGCCACACGTCGGCCACATAGCCCGACTCGCCCCGCAGCACCACGATCTCGGGGTGGTCGTCATCCAGCTTGGGGATGTAGGGGTGGATCTCCGGCTCGCCGAAGCGGACGGCGAAAGCCCGGTGCTCGTCGGGCGACAAGTGCTGGTCGGGGAAGAACAGCACCAGGTGCTCATCCAGCAAGTCTTGGACAAGGGCGAACTCGGCATCGGACACCGAGGCCAGCGATAGCCCCCGCACCTCCGCGCCCAGCGCGCCGGCAACCCGGCGAACGTCGAGATCAACAGCGTCGATAACAGCCATGCGGCCAGCCTATCCCTCCGGCGACAGAGCCATTAAAGAGATGCCAATATGAGGGCCATGTCTGATCGAACTGCCCTGGCCGACCTTGCCGCCGACTACGCCCGCTGTGTGGACCGGGGCGACCCCGAGGGCGTGGCGGCCTGTTTTGCCCCCGACGGGGTGCTCCGCCGGGTGGACCTGCCCAGCGGGGGAACGATCCTCAGCGAGCGGACGGGCCGAGAGGAGATCGCCCGAGCCATCTCCCGGATGACCTACGACGCCACCTTCCACTTCTTGGGCCAGCAGCAGGCCGAGATCTCCGGCGATACCGCCACCGGCGAGACCTACTGCATTGCCCACCACCTGACCGTCCCCGACGACGGATCACCCGCCACCGACTTCATCATGTTCATCCGCTATCACGACCAGTTCGTCCGCCTCGACGAGGGCTGGCGCATTGCGGTCCGGGAACTTCAAATCGACTGGACCGAGAACCGGCTCGCCGAGGGCGTCTAGCAGACGATGGACGACATTGCCCGCCTCTTGGCCTACGAGGAAATCCGGCAACTGGCGGCCCGGTATGCGGTGGCGGTGGACCGACGTGATCTCGACGCCCTGGTCGAGCTGTTCATCGACGATGTGCGGGTGGGGCGGGACACTTACGGGCGCGATGCGCTGCGGGCCAACTTCGAGGAGTCGCTGGGGGCCATCGGGCCGTCGATCCTGAACATCGGCACCCACCAGATCGACTTGATCGACGACGACCACGCCACCGGCCATGTGTACTGCAAGGGGGAGATTGCCGACGGCGACCGGTGGATCCACCAGGCCATCCGCTACGACGACACCTACGAGTGCCGCGACGGCCACTGGTACTTCGTCCGCCGCCTCCACAAGCTCTTCTACGGCGCTGAGGTGGGTGCCAACCCGCTCAGCCTGCCGCCAGCCGACTGGCCCGAGAACCACGACGGCCTCGGCACCCTCCCCTACGAAGACCCCACCTGGCAAGCCTTCAACGACGGCTAGCCCGCGGGGCGGAAGGCGAGGAGGGTGGTGTCGTCCACGTCTTCGTAGGCGGCCTCCACAGCCATGCCCACGGTGATGTCGTCCACGGCGCAGTCCATCATGTTGCCCACGAGGCGGGGGCCCTCGTCGAGGTCTACCAGGGCGATGGCGAAGGGGATGCGGCTGGCGAGGGCGGGGTCGTGGCCGGCGCGGTCCACGGTGAAGGAGTACACGGTGCCCCGGCCGCTCAGCTCACCCCATTCCCAGTCGTCTCCCAGGCAGACCGGGCACCGACCCCGGGGGTAGAAGAAGTACCCGTGGCGGGGGCAGCGCTGGAGCACCAGCCGATGCTCCCGCAGGCCGTCGAAGTAGGGCGCGGTGATCGGGGTGGGGGTGGGCAGCGGCCGCCCGTCAGCGGCGAAGTGGACCATCAGGCCCCCTCCAAGATGAGGGCCACCTGCTCGGCCAGCATTCCCCCGGTGCCGTTGGCGTAGGCGATGTCGCAGTTTGGCACCTGGCGCTCACCGGCCCGGCCCTGCACCTGGCGCACGGCCTCGGTGATGTGGCTCATGCCCCCACCCAGTCCGGCCTGGCCCATGCCCAACTGCCCGCCGTGGGTGTTGAGGGGCCAGTCGCCGTCGTAGCGCAGGCTGTGCTCGTCAATGAACCGCCCGCCTTCCCCTTTGGGGCAGAACCCGGCGTCCTCGATGGTCAACAGCACGGTGATGGTGTAGCAGTCGTACATGGAGGCCATGTCCACTGCGTCCGGGGAAACCCCGGCCATGGCGAAGGCCCGGTCGGCGGCCAGCCGGATGGGGGTGTCCACGATGTCGGGGGCGTACGTGATGCTCTTGTGGGTGAGGTGCTCCCCGTAGCCGCTCACGTACACCGGGCGATGCGGGCCCCGGGCGGCCCGCTCAGCGGTGGTCACCAGCACCGCGGAGCCGCCGTAGCAGGGCATCACGATCTCCAGCAGCTTCAGCGGATCGGCCACATAGCGGGAGCTCATCACATCGTCCACAGTGATGGGCTTGCCGTAGAACACCGCCAAGGGGTTGGCCTGGGCGTTGTAGCGGGAATCCACCGCCACCTTGGCCAGCGTCTCCTCGCTCACCCCGTAGGCGGCCATGTAGCGCTGGGCGGCCATGGCGAAGCTGGGGGTGGCGGCCACCAGCCCGGCGGGAATCTCGAACTGCCCCTGGGGCGAGCCCCACACCTCGCCGCCCATGTAGGCCCCCATCTTCATCTTCATCGGACCGCCGTTGGCCCCCGGCTGGGGCGGGGCGGGCACCGACGGGCAGAACACCAGCACCGTCTCGCACACCCCCACCTCGATGGCCGCCGCGGCCCGCCACACCATGCCAGCGGGGGTGGCCCCGCCGAGGTCCACCACCTCGTTGAAGTTGCTGCGGATGCCCAGGAACTCGGCCAGCGCCGAGGGGGCAAACATCGGCGACTCCCGGAGGCCGTTGATCACCAGCCCGTCCACCTCGCCCTTGTCCACCTCGGCGTCGGCCAGCACCTCAGCGGCCAGCCGGGCACACGCCTCCATGGTGAACATGGGCTCGTCCCACACCCGTTTCGGCGCCCACTCCGTGAGCCCTGCAATCGCCGCCGCTTGCTTTCCCATGGGCCTCACCCTAGGCGGGCGGCAGGCAGCACCGTTGACCCGGCGTGCTCAAACGCACAAGGGCTCGAAGCGGAAGCCTCGCTTGGACAACTCGCTGAGCGCGGCGTCGAGACCAAGAACGGTTTGGGCGCGATCGCCGCCGCCGTCGTGGAGCAGGAGGACCGCCCCGTCGCGGGCGTGCTCCACGAGGGCTTGGGCGATTTCCTCCCCCGGGGGCTGGAGCCAGTCTTGGGGGCTGAAGTCCCACGTCACCACGTCCAACCCGTGTTCTGCGGCCCATTGGTGGGTAGAGGCGTCCATCGATGCGTAGGGAGGACGCAAGCAGTTGGTGGCATGGTCGCCGAGAAGGGCCTGGGTGCGACCCACCGTCTCGTCGAAGGCCTCTTTGGAGAGGCCGGCCAAATCCTCGTGGTTCCAGGTGTGGTTGGCGAGCGTGTGTCCCTCATCAACGATCCGCTGAATGGTGCCGGGGTAGTCCTGGGCCAGCGTGCCGACGACGAAGAAGGTGGCGCGAGCGTTGTGTTTGGCCAGCACGTCGAGCACCTCAAGGGTGTAGACGGGATGGGGACCGTCGTCGAACGTGAAGTAGATCACCCCGGCAGGCTCGACAGGGGTCGGATCGGGGGTCGGTGAAGGGGTCGGAGTCGGAACAGGCGTGGGCGACGGGGTCGGGGCCGCGGTCGGAATAGGGGTCGCAGATGGCGACGGAGTCGGGGCCGCGGTCGGAATAGGGGTCGCAGATGGCGACGGAGTCGGGGCCGGAGTCGGGGCAGCGGCCACCGTTGGGGTCGGGGTGGGCGACGGCGAGGACGGGACGAAGGTGGGAGGCGGCGCAGACCTCGTGGGCTCAGGCGAGGGAGGTACCGCTGCCATAGCCGACGGCGACGGAGTCGGCAAGGGTGGTTGCGACAACGGTGAGACGCTGTCGCCGCATCCCCCGAGGACCATTGCCAGAGCGAGCGCGACACCCGCACGCCGGAACATCTGCCTGGTTGAGCCGACTAGTCGACTTCGGCGGTGGGAGGCACTTTGCGCTCCAGCAGGGCGTCGTAGCGGACTTGGATTTGATTGGTGTAGCTGGGCTTGGTGGGGATGAGGAAGTCGCCGGCCCGGATGCCGGCCATGACCGGGGCCACCACATCGGCAGGGGAGATGCCGGTCGCGGTCATCTGCGACAGCGACTCCACCACGAAGGCGTTGTCCTCGCTCTCGTCAGTGCCATAGCGGTCGCCCCGCACTCGGGCGGTGTGGGCGATGGCGGTGTCAATGGCGCTGGGGGTAAGCACCGAGGCGCCGATCTTGGCCCCCACCCCGGCCAGGTCGAGCGCCAGGCACTCGGTGAGCGACAAGGCGGCGCACTTCGACACCACGTAAGGGCTGGAGAATCCGCCGGCCACGAAAGCGGCCACCGACGCGGTGTTTACGACGTGCCCCTCAGTGCCCTGGGCGATCATGCGGGGCACGAAGGCGGCCACCCCGTTGATGATGCCGTACACGTTCACCCCGAGCACCCAGTCCCAGTCGGCCTGGGTGCGCTCCCACATGAGCCCGGCCTGGAACACCCCGGCGTTGTTGAACAGCAGGTCCACCTGGCCGTAGGCATCCCAGGCGGCATCGGCCAGCGCTTCGACCGAGGCCCGGTCGGCCACATCCACCTCGACCGCCACCGCGGCGTCGCCGATGGCATCGGCGGTGGCCGCGGCCCCGGCCATGTCGATGTCGGCGACCACCACGTTGGCCCCCTCGGCGCTGAACCCGGTGGCCAGCGCCGCGCCGATCCCGCTGCCCGCTCCGGTGATCACCGCCACCTTGTTCTCGAAGTCCTGCATCGCTCCATGCTGGCACGGCCCACCGGCAAATGTCAGAGCGAAGTGGCCTGAACCTACGGTCCCGTTCCCGCTTCCGGCCAGACCTCGGGGTCGTGGACGCCGTCGCCCTCCCGCACACACTCAAGTTCGGGGTCTTCGGCCACGAAGGCGTAGATGCGACAGGAGGCCAGCGACACCCATTGATTGGTCAGGTCGAAAAACTCCCCCCGGGCGCTCATGATGGCCAGCGCATACCAGCTGTCGTCAGGAAGCACGATGACTCCGGCGTCGATCATCTGGCGGTATTCGGCGGGGCAGCAGTTCGGTCGAAGCCAACCCGCCTTGTGCAGCGACGACTCAGCCACCGGCAGCGGCAGTCGATCAAGCAGGACCCCGTCGAGGTCTCTCGGGGAATACAGCTCGTCGGAGGTATCCAGCAACCACTGTTGCAGGGCTGTGTTCTCATCGGGACCCAGCAGCTCGCCCTTGTACAATCGGGCGAAGAACAGGGCCAGATCGGCCATGGTGGTGCGGTTGCCCAGGGGATTTTCGGGCTGGAAATTGCTGGCCACCCGATTGGGATCGTCGAAGCGCCACGCCTCCAGCCGGGTGTCGGACAGATCGGCCACATTCCGGGTCCAAGAGTTCACCGCGTCCACTCCCCCGGCTAGATCGATCAGCCTTCCGCCGGCAAAGTTGTCCGACAGGATCAAGGCGGAATGGGCCAGCGATCTCACTGCCTCCACCCCCACCGCGTCGAGGGCGGCTGCGGCCCACAGCGGCTTCACCACGCTGGCCGAAATCCGAGACTCGGTGGCTTCGTACCCGTGAAGGGTTTCGTCGGGAAGCACCACTGCTATCGAGACCTGCCCGTCGGGGTTCCATTCTTCGGAGATCTCGGCCAAGTATTCGAACTCCTCGGCCAACAGAAAGTGGAACTCACCTGCCAGCGAAGCCAAGAACTCCTCAGCCGAGCGATCAGGGGTGGGAGTGGGCTCAGCCGTCGCCTCTGGGGTTGCGGGGGGCACCTCGGCACTCGGACTCGGGGCGGGAGGCGGCATCGGCATGGGCACCGCGGAAGGCACCGGTGTTGGGGCCGCAAGGGGCGTGGACTCAAGCTCTACTGAGCTGACCTCCAGCATCGTCACCGGGTCGCCATCACATCCCGCGGCCCCAACCAGCAAACCAATAACGAGCATGGCCACTGACAGTGGGGCGGCGCGACGAAACACGCTGCAAATTACCCGCCCAGCAGGAGCCTCCGCAGGCAATCCCCGAATTGATCAGCGGGTGTCGTTGACCCAGGTCATGCCGGTAGCCTCACCGGCTTCGAGCAGGGGGGCCTCGTAGTTGGGGGAGGTCATCACCGAGGCGTCGCGGCGGTAGTTGATGAAGTGGACGCCGTCGTCGCCGCTGTGGAGCTTGTAGCGGCGGTCGGCGGCCACCCACAGGGTGTCGCCCTCACCCGCCACCCGACGGCCCACCCGGATTGCGCCCCGCAGTACGTGGATCAGCTCGTCTTGGGAGTGGCTGTGGGCCGACGACTCGAAGTATTGGGGGCGATCGGTGGCCAACAGCCATAGCCGGTTGGTGGGCGACGAGGCATCGGAGAAGAACCGGGTGCGCTGAGTTTCGTCCACCGTGGCCCACATTCCGTCGGGGCCGATCACTCGGATGCCCCGGCCCTCCGTGTTGGCCGGACCCCTCAGCCCGTCAGTTGGCGGGGCGGAATCGGCGGGTCCCACATGGACGATGCTGGTGTCGGACTGCGCCGTCGCAGTGGCCGCCACCCCGGCCTCCACGATCAGCGCCCCGTCGGCGGGGCAGACTCGCCCGTCCACAGCCAGGCTGCCGGATCGCACGTACACCGCCTCGTCACCGTGCTCGGTGCCCCACCGCAGCTCGGCCCCCGCGGCCAGATCGACGGCCACCAGCCACAGCGAAGCACCATCGGGGCTCACCTGCCGAGCAGCCACATCCCCCACGGCCTGCACCGAGGGGCGGGGATAGCGCTCAGCGGTGTTGACCTCGGCGGCGTGGACAATGTCAACTGCGCTCACTGCGCCCCATCATCGCGCTCGGCCCGACGGTCTCGCCGCCTCCAGCGTGGGCGGCCCCAGCGCCCCCAGCGTCGGCGGCGGCCGCGTCGGGCCGAGGCCAACTCCACCGCTTCGTCCATGGCCGACTGCATAGCCACTCTCAGGCGGGCGGTGAACTCGCTGCGCTGGTCAGAAGACAGCCGCCCGCCTTCGATCTCGGGGGGCGACAGCGGTTCTCCGATCACGATGGACACCGGCACCCGCCGGAGGAACTTGGCCTTGGGCGGCATGGCCTCCTCCGTGCCCGCGATGCCCACCGGCAGGATCGGCACGCCGGTTCGAGCAGCCAAGAACGCGGTCCCGCCGAAGATGTCCCCCACTTGGCGGCCCGCCTGACGGGTGCCCTCGGGAAACACCAGCAACGGCTCGCCCCGGTTGAGCAGGCCAATGGCCGCCGTCAGCGTCCGACGGTCGCCCGCACCCCGGTGGACCGGGAACGATCCGATCATCGCGCTGATCCAGGTGCCCACCGACCCCTTGAACATCTCGATCTTGGCCAGCGAACGCACGATCCGTGGACATCGGGAGTTCACAAGGGGGCCGTCCAGATTGGACCGATGCACGGGAGCGATGATGAACGCGCCGTCCACCTTGAGCCGCTCCAACCCGACCACCCTGGTCCGCAGATAAAAGCGGCCCACCAGTCGGATCACCAGGCTCAGCGTCCGATACAGCCATCGGGCTCGCCGGGTCGCCCAGATGGCCAGCACCCGGTCTTCCAAATGCTGCTCAGCCATGGCTGTGCATTGCCTTCCATACGCGCTCGGGAGTCAACGGCATGTCCAGATGGCGAACCCCGAAGCAGGCGAGAGCGTCGATCACCGCATTCTGCACCGCGGCGGTGGCCCCCACGGTGCCCGACTCGCCGACGCCCTTGGCCCCGAGCAGGTTCCGGGGGGTGGGGGTCTCGGAGCGGACCAGGTCGAAGCTGGGCAGCTCGGCGGCGGAGATCACCGGGTAGTCGGCAAAGTTGGTGGTGAGCGGGTTGGCGTCGGCGTCGTACCGCAGCTCTTCCAAGAGCGCCTGGGCGACGCCGCCGGCGATGCCCCCGTGGATCTGGCCCTCGAAGATGAGCGGGTTCAGCACTGTGCCAGCGTCGTCCACGGCCACCAGCCGCACCAACTCTGTCCCGCCGGTCTCGGCGTCCACCTCCACCACGGCCAAATGGGCACCGAACGGGAAGGTCTGACCCCCGGAATCGAAGTCCGACTCCACGCTAAGCGGGCCATCGAGGGCGGCGGCCACCTCGGCCCACCCCATCGACACCGCCGGGGTTCCGGCCACATGAAAGCAGCCCTGCTCGGGATCGTGGACCACATCGCTAGCCGCGGCCTCCAAGAGATCGGCCGCGGTGGGAAGCACCTGCTCCACCAGCCGCCGGGAGGCGTCCACCAGCATCGACCCCACGATCTGGGCCGACCGTGAGCCGCCGGTGACCTGTCCTCGAGGGGTGCAGTCGGTGTCGCCGCCCACGGCCACCACCCGATCCAGTTCGATGCCCAGCACGTCGGCCACGATCATGGGCCACACCGTCTCGTGGCCCTGGCCATGCGGGGTGGAGCTGGTCACCGCCTTGACCGTGCCGTCGGTGCCCAGTTCCACTGCGGCGAAGTCCCCTGCTCCGGTGGTGGCGGTGACCTCCACATAGGTGGACAGGCCGATGCCCAGCAGGGCCGACGAGCCGTTGGCCCGACGGGCGGCCTGCTCGGCCCGAAGTTCGTCGTATCCGGCTGCCTCCAGCGCGAGGTCCAGGGCTTTGCCGTAGTCGCCGGAGTCGTAGCTCATGCCCGACACCGTGGTGTGGGGAAATGCCCCCGGGTCGAGGAAGTTGCGGCGGCGCACCTCGGCGGGGTCCATCTCGACCTCGGCGGCGAACAGGTCCACCGCCCGCTCGATGGCCGAGGTCGCCTCCGGCCGTCCCGCCCCTCGAAAGGCCCCGTTGGGGGTGGTCGTTGTGGGCACCGACACCGCCCGGAACCCGGCGGAGGCGATGTCGTACACGCCGGTGAACATGGCCTGGGTCATGCGGGGCAAAAACCCGGCGATGAGCGGGTAGGCACCGCTGTCTTGGATCACGTCGAGATGCAAGGCGGTGATCTGGCCGTCCCGGCTGCCGCCCACCGCCACATCCTGGATCTGGCCCCGCCCGCTGCCCAGCCCGGTCATCGACTGGGTGCGGGTCTCGGCCCAAGCACACGGGCGGCCCAGGCGGCGGGCCAGCCACCCCAGAAGGGCCTCCTCGGGATAGCAGCGGAACTTGGCCCCGAAGCTCCCGCCCACATCGGGGGTGACCACCAGCACCTGCTCGGCGTCCAAGCCGTAGATCCCCATCAGCGACGCCTTCACGTTGTGGCTGCCCTGGGTGGCGGTGTAGTGGATCAGCCGGTCGCCCTCCCAGGATGAGAACGCGGTGCGGGCCTCGATGGGCGCCGCCGACATGCGCTGGTTGCGGAACCGGCCCCGCACCACCACCTCGCAGTGGTTGAAGTCGGGGGCCTGGCCCGCGGCGCAGCGAAAAACGGTCTGGTCGTCGATGCCTTCGAACAGCACCACTTCGCCCCGCAGCGAGGCCTCCAGGTCGACGAGCGGCAGCAGCGGCTCGTAGTCCACCATCACCATGTCGGCGACGTCCGCCGCTCGAACGGGGTCATCGGCCACCACCGCGGCCATCGGCTCGCCCACGTAGCGGACCTCCCCGCAAGCCAGCATGGGGCGGATCATCTGGTCGTTCATGCCAGGGAACGGGGTGGGATACACCGCCACTTCGGGGTCGAGGTCGGCGGCGGTGAACACCCCGAGCACACCGGGGACCGCGGCCGCAGCCTCGACATCCACCGACCGCAGCCGGGCATGGGGTTCCGTCGAGGTCACGTAGACGACGTGGGCGGCGTCGGGCGGCACCAGATTGGCCACGAACGCACCCTGGCCGGTGAGAAAGCGGGGGTCTTCCCGGCGAACGACCGGGTGGCCGAGAACGGAGGGCATTGGTCCTAATCGGTGATCGCCCTGCCCCTCTGAATGCCAGCCAACGTCAGTCGAACAAGGCCACGTCGGTGAACTCGATGAGGTTCCCGTCGGGGTCGCGGGTGAACGCCGAGCGCACCGCCACGCCGAAGTCCTCCCGCTCGTTGGGCTCGATGAAGAACTCCACCCCCCGCTCGGCCAACTCGGCCATGGTGTCGTCGAACTCGTCGGCAGGAATGAACAGGGCGAAGTGCGACATAACCCCCGACGAGTCCGGCATCTCGTCCACCTTGCTCAGATGAAGCTGAGCGGCGCCCAGCCGCAGCCACGACCCGTCGAATCCGCCGAAATCGGGCCGGGGCAGCTTCTCCAGGCCCAGCTTCCCGATGTAGAACGCGTCGGCGGCCTCCACATCGGTCACGGGGATGTTCACATGCGAGTAGGCCATCAGCCCTTTGACAGCAGTGCTCATCCCCGTGAGTTTATTGGAACGAGCCAGTCGGCACGTCCCTGGGCTGGAAGCAGCGCAGGCCCAGAACGGCGGTCACCACCCCTCCGGCGGCCAGAACGATGAAGCTGGGCCCGAGGTTGCCGGTCTGGCCCACGGCCAGAGTGGCGCCGATGATGGTGACCGCGATGGCCACACCGAAGGCGTTGCCCACCCGCATCATGGTCTGGGCCACGCTGGAGCCCGAGGCCAGGAGCTCGCTGGGCAGGTCGGCCACCATCACCGCGAACAGCGACCCCCACACCAAGCCCGATCCGATTCCGGCCAGCGTCACGCTGGGCACCCATGCCCCGAGGTCTTCCCGGGGGCCCAGCGTGGCCCACTGCCACACCATGCCCCCGGTCCACATCAGGCTCCCGGCGACCACGAACCGGGCTGGCCCCCACCGGTCGGCCCACCGGCCCGAGAGCGCCGACAGCAAGCCGGTGAACACGAACACCGGGGTCAGCAGCAGCCCGGCCTCGAAGATGGTCATCTCCCACACGTTGGTCAGATAGCTCACTCCCACCAGCTGATGCCCGAAGAAGACCATCGAGAACACCAACATCCCGTAGTTGCCCAGCCGGAAGCTCCGAAAGCCGAACAAATCGGGATCGATGATCGGCAACCGATGGCGCGTCGACCGCCACCCCAGCAGGATGAGCACCAGCGGTGCCCCCACCAAGGCGGCCAGCACCACCGGATCGGCCCACGACCACTCCCGGCTCTGCACCAGCGCGAACACCACCCCGCCCACACCGGCCAACAGCATCACAGCCCCAAGGCGATCGGGCAGCTCTGGCGACTGCGGGCTGCGGTGCTCCTCGATGATTTTGGCGATGAACACCACGGCGATCACCCCGAAGGGAACGTTCAGCCAGAAGGCCCATCGCCAGTCGCCCACATGCACGAGCAGCGCCCCCACCGAGGGCCCCATGGCCGCGGCCACTGCGCCGTTGGCCGACCATGCCCCCACGCCGGTTCCACGACGGGCGACGGGGAAGGCGTCGATCACGATGGCCGCCCCCATGGGCAGGCTCAATGACGTGCCGATCCCCTGGAACGCCCGGGCGATGATGAGGACGCCAATGGAAGGGGCAAGCGCAGAGGCCGCCGAGGCCAGTGTGAACACGCAGATACCGGCCAGCAGGGTCCGCCGCCGTCCCCACCGCTCCCCCAGCACCCCGCCGATCACCAAAGTGGCGGCCCCGACGATGGTGAAGGAGTTGATAACCCACGACAGCTCGGCTTCGCTGGCTGTGGGAAACGACTCCTTCAAATCGGCATAGACCACGAAGATGATCGACAGGGCCATGGCCGTTTGGAAGCTGGCCAGGCTCACCACCACCAGCACCAGCCAGGCCCGGCGCATCACCGCCGGATCAACGGCTGGCTGCTGCATCACCGGACGACTGTAACCCCGCCGCCTCCCCACAATCGGATGGCAGCCCAAGGCCAAGCGGTCAGTAATCTTCGGGCGTGGTTTCGTTCTATGACACCCGGCGCCGGTCGGTGGTGCCGTTCGAGCCGCTGGCGCCGGGCCGGGTGTCCATGTACGTGTGCGGCCCCACGGTGTACGACGACCCCCACGTCGGCCACGCCCGCACTGCCTTCACCTTCGACATGATCCGCCGCTACCTCCAATGGCGGGGCTTCGAGGTCACCTTCGTCTCCAACATCACCGACATCGACGACAAGATCATCGCCCGAGCCGCCGAAACCGGCACCACCGAGCCCGAGCTGGCCGCCCGCTACGAGCAGGTCTACACCGAGCAGATGGATCGGTTCGGCATCCTCCGCCCCGACCACCAGCCCCACGCCACTGAATTCGTGGAGCAGATGCTCGACTTCATCGGCGACCTGGTGAAACGGGGCGCGGCCTATGCCATCGAGGGCAAGGGGGTTTACTTCTCGGTGGCCGCCCACCACCGCTACGGCGATCTGATCGGCCGCACGCCGGACGAGCTGCGGGAAGGCGCTGGGGCCCGAGTGGAGGTGGACGAGGAGAAGGCCGACCCCTTGGACTTCGCCCTGTGGAAGGCGGCCAAGCCGGGCGAACCGGTGTGGGACTCCCCGTGGGGTCCGGGCCGCCCCGGCTGGCACATCGAGTGTGTGGCGATGGCGATTGACCTGCTGGGCGAGACGTTCGACATCCACGGCGGGGGTGACGACCTGGCCTTCCCCCACCATCAGAACGAGGTGGCCGAGGCCGAGGGCGCCGAGCTTGGCTTCGCCCGCCATTGGATCCACGGGGCCATGCTCAACGTGAATGGCGAGAAGATGGCCAAGTCGCTGGGCAACTTCACCACCCTGTCCGACTTGCTCGACGCCTGCGACCCCCAAGTGCTGCGCCTGCTGATGCTCCAAACCCACTACCGCACGGTCATGGAGCTGAGCGACGACGCCCTCGCCGGCGCCTCCGGGGCGCTGGACCGGCTGCGGGCCTGGAACCGCCGAGCGGTCGCTGCCGGTTTGGACCTATCGGCCACCCCTGCGCCTGATGCTGTTGCCCGCTTCACCGAAGCCATGGACGACGACTTCGGCACCCCCGCCGGGCTGGCGGTGGTATTCGACCTGATCCGGGGGGCCAACGCCGCCCTCGACGCCGGAGACTCCGCTCGAGCCGCCACCGCCCACGCCACCGTCTGCGACCTGACTGCGGCACTGGGCATCAACCTGACCGAAGAAGATGACGACGACAGCGAGTTAGCGGTAAGGGTCGAACAACTCCTCGCCGAACGGGACGAAGCCCGAGCCACCAAAGACTTCGCCACCGCCGACCGCATCCGCGACCAACTCACGGCCCAAGGAATCACCCTCGAAGACACCCCCACCGGCACCATCTGGAGAAAGTCCTGAAAAGGCGCATAGGCCAACTGCTGGATCAGCCCGTGGCGGGGGTTGAGGTTCTAGAGGACCAGTCGGGGACCACGAGGCGGACTCGGGCTCGCTTGCTAATGGGTGATGGCGATGTGCTCTCGGTGTTCGTCAAGCGGCCGGCGCGGTCGGTGGTGGCGCGGGGGTTTGTGGGGGTACCGCGGTTGAGTCGGGCGGAGGTGGGGTTCTACACCGAGCTCCAAGACCGGGTGCCGGTGGCGACGCCACGGTGCTATGCGGCTCGGCACGCCCGGTGGGGGTTCATCGTGGTGCTGGAGGACTTGGTGGAAGCGGGGGCGACGCTGCGGTCGTCCACCGATGCGCTCAGCGCGGATGAGGCTGCTGCGCTGCTGGGTGCGCTGGCCGACATGCACCGGCGGTGGTGGGGGCGCACGGAGTCGCATCCGTGGCTGGCTCGAAATCCCCGTCGGGAGTTGGCTTTGGGGGCGCTGCTCAGCCCAGCGCTGTGTCGTTTGGGCCTGCGCCGAGCGGGGGCGGTGGTGCCCGAGGCGCTGCACTCCCCCATCAAACGCTACGCCCGCAACCGCCGGGCGGCCCATGCGGCCATGTCCGCCGGGCCGGCCACGCTGATTCACAACGACTGCCATCGGGGTAACCAGTTCGTCGCCGCTGACGGCCGCCCCGGGTTGTTCGACTGGCAACTCTGCCGGGCTGGGCCGTGGGCCCGCGACGTGGCCTACCTGCTGGCCACCTCGCTCCACCCAGAAACCCGCCGGAGCACTGAGAAAGACCTGCTAGCGGGCTACCTCCATCGGCTCGGCCCGGATGCGCCAACGTTCGATGAGGCGTGGCTGGCCTACCGCCGCAACATTGCCTACGCGGTGGAAGCCATGCTGGTGACCGCCGCGGTGGGGGTGATGATGCCAAAGGCCACCTCCCTGGCCCTGGTTGAGCGCACCGCGGCGGCGGCTGCCGATCTAGATTCGTTTGGCGCGCTATGACCGAATCGTTCCCCCGCCAGCACGCCCGCACCCGGGGCTTCACCCTGGGCGCGCCCCGCAGCTTCACCGTGTCCGACGAGGGCCGCCGGGTGGCCTTTCTGCGCAGCATGACGGGCGATGACCCGATGAACCGGCTCTGGGTGCTGGATACTGCCACCGGCGCTGAGCGGCTAGTGGCCGACCCCGTTGAGCTGCTGGCCGATCCCGGCGAGGAGAATATGCCCCCGGCGGAGCGAGCCCGCCGGGAGCGGACCCGAGAGAGCGGCGGGGGGATTGTGGCCTACGCCGGTGACCTCGGGCTGGCCAAGATCGCCTTCACCCTGGATGGACGGGTGTTCCTGGCCGATGTCGCCGACGGTTCCGTTGGTTCATTGCCTACTGAACCAGGTGCCTTCGATCCCCGCCCTTCTCCCGATGGGCAGCGGGTGGCCTATGTCTCCAACTCTGGCTTAAGGGTGGTAGACGCTGAGGCTGATGGTCTCGACCGCCTGGTGATGGACGAGCCTGGAGACACCGTGAGCTGGGGGTCCGCTGAGTTCATCGCCGCCGAGGAGATGGGCCGCAGCCGGGGGTTCTGGTGGTCGCCCGACAGTCAGCGCCTCCTAGTGGCCCGAGTCGACACCGCCCCGGTGCCCACTTGGTACATCGCCTCCCCCGCCGAACCTGCCGGGGCGCCTACCCCCATGGCCTACCCCGCGGCCGGCACCACCAACGCCGATGTCTCCCTGGCCATCGTCGGACTCGACGGCAGCCGAATCGACGTGGCCTGGGATCGGGATGCTTACGAGTACCTAGCTCGGGCGGCTTGGGCCCCCCGGTCGAACCCGGTCATCGCCGTGCAGAGCCGCAACCAGCAAACAGTGGTGATTCTTGGGGTGGACACCGACACCGGCGCCACCACCGAGATCGCCCGCCAAACCGACGATCACTGGGTGGAGTTGGTACCCGGCACCCCGGCATGGATGGGCGAACGGCTGGTGACCGCCGATGACCGGGGCTCGGCCCGACGCTTGGTGATCAACGGCACCGAGGCCACCCCCGACACTTTGCAAGTCCGCAGCGTGGTGGCCGCCGATGAGCACGGGGTGGTGTTCACCGCATCGGACGATCCCACCGAGGTCCACGTTTGGCAACTTGCAGCCGAAGGCAAACTGGAGCGGCTCACCGACGAACCCGGCATACACAGCGCGGCGGCCAGCGGCGAAACGACGGTGATCGCACGGGCCGCGACAACCGACCGAGAGGCGGCCGCCGAGGTGGTAACCCCCGCCGAGCGCATCCCGATCATCTCCAACGCCAGCACGCCGTCGCTGTCCCCGTCGCCCCGCTTCTCTGTCACCGGCAGCCGGGAACTGCAATCCGCGGTGCTCTACCCCACCGCCGACAACGCCACCGGCGACGATCCACTCCCGGTGCTGCTCGACCCCTACGGCGGCCCCCACGCCCAGCGGGTTCTCAAGGCCCGGTCGCCGTTCCTGGTGTCGCAGTGGTTCGCCGACCAGGGGTTCGCCGTGGTCATCACCGACGGTCGGGGCACCCCGGCCCGCGGCCCGTCCTGGGAGCGAACGGTAGCCGGCGACTTGGCCCATCCAGTGCTCGACGACCAGATCGACGCTCTCGACGCGCTGGCCGAGCACCACCCCCGCCTCGACCTCAGCCGGGTGGCCGTGCGGGGCTGGTCGTTCGGCGGCTACCTGGCCGCGCTGGCCGTGCTGGCCCGGCCCGACCGGTTCCACGCCGCCATCGCCGGAGCACCGGTCACCGACTGGCGGCTCTACGACACCCATTACACCGAGCGCTACCTGGGCCACCCCGACCAGAACCCCGAGGCCTACACCCGCACCAACCTGCTCGGATTGGCCGGCCAACTCACCCGCCCCCTGCTGCTGATCTGCGGCCTGGCCGACGACAACGTGTTCGCGGCCCACACCCTCCAGCTTTCCCAAGCCCTGTTCGAGGCCGGCCGCCCCCACCAAGTGCTCCCCCTGCCCGGTGTCACCCACATGACCCCTCAAGAACAGGTGGCCGAGAACCTGCTCCTGCTCCAGCGGGCGTTCCTCTTCGACAGCCTCGGCCTCCACCCGCCACAATGACCCCATGGCCCGCATAACTGCCGACGGCGAGATCACCTGCGGAATCCAGCTTCCGATCCAGACGCTCAACGAGCGAATCCGACAGCCGTGGGAGGCGACCGCCACCGTGGGCGACTTGGTGGCAATCACCCAAGCCGCTGAGGCCGCCGGACTCGGGTTTGTGGGAGTGTGCGACCACATCGCCATCCCCGACAACGAATACGCCGCCCACATGTCCACCACCTGGTACGACCCCATCGCCACGCTCAGCTATCTGGGAGCGGCCACCAGCACCATCCGGCTGCTGTCGGAGGTATACGTCCTTCCCTATCGCCATCCGCTGACCACCGCGAATTCGTTCGCCACCCTCGACCATCTCACCGGCGGAAGGGCTTTGATGGGGGTTGGGGCCGGCCACGTCGAAGCCGAGTTCGAAGCCCTGGGGCTGAAATTTGCCGACCGGGGCCGAATGACCGACGAGGCCATCGACGCCGTGCGGGTGGCGGTAGGGGCCGCCGGTGGGTTCTGCCAGTTCAGCGGAGAGTTCTACGACTTCAAGGATGTGGGAGTGGGCCCCGCCGCGGCGCAGGACGCGATTCCCATCTGGATCGGAGGCAGCAGCCGGCCAGCCCTGCGCCGGGTGGTGGAGCGGGGAGACGGCTGGATTCCCCAGGGCACGCCTCGGGAATCAATGGCCGAGCAGATGGACTACATGCGGGCCCATGCCGACGTGGTGGGCCGCGACCTCAACGAAGTGGACTTCGGCTGGTTGGCCGGGGCCGTTTACGTCGGCGACCCCCCGGAGGGGCTTTTTCTGCCGGGGTGGCCGTATATCGGCGGCTCTCCCGACCAGGTAGCGGAGTCGCTTCGCTACGCCCACGAACTGGGCACCTCGGTGCTGTTCCTCTTCTTCCGATCTCGCGACGCCTCCGAGTACATCGACCAGATCGCCCGCTTCGGCGCCGAGGTCCTGCCCCTGCTGGAAGCCTGAGCCATGAGCGGCGTGCTGGCGGGAATGCGGGTGGTGGAGGGGTCGGCCTTCGTGGCCTGCCCGTCGGGGGGCATGACCCTGGCCCAGCACGGGGCCGACGTGATCCGCTTCGACGCCATCGGCGGCGGCATCGACCATCACCGCTGGCCGCTCACCCCCGATGGCCAGTCGCTCTACTGGCAGGGGCTGAACAAGGGCAAGCGGTCGATCCAGGTCGACCTCCGCTCCCCCGAGGGGAGGGAGCTCATCACCGCCCTGGCCACCGCCCCCGGCCCCGACGCCGGCATCTTCACCACCAACTTCCCCGCAGTGGGCTGGCTCTCCTACGACAGCCTGCGCCAGCACCGCGACGACCTCATCATGGTGGCCATCACCGGCAACCACGACGGCTCCACCGCGGTGGACTACACCGTGAACTGCGCGGTGGGCTACCCCTGGCTCACCGGCACCGACGGCACCGTGAACCATGTGCTGCCCGCCTGGGACATCATCTGCGGCCAAACCGCCGCGCTGGGGGTGCTGGCCGCCGAGCGTCAGCGGTCCCGCGCCGGCGAGGGGAGCTTGGTGCACCTGGCCCTGTCGGATGTGGCCCTGGCCGCGGTGTCGATGCTCGGCCATGTAGCGGAGGCCCAGCTCTTGGGAACGCAGCGGCCCCGCATCGGCAACGACATCTACGGGGCCTTCGGACGGGATTTCGAGCTGGCCGACGGGGAGCGCATCCAACTCGTGGCGGTGAGCGCCCGCCAATGGCAGGGCATCGTTGCCGCCTGCGGGATCGGCGACGAGGTGGCCGCGCTCGAAGCCGAAACCGGCCTCGACTTCACCCGGGTCGACGGCGACCGCTACCTGGCCCTCGACCGCCTCAATCCGCTGGTGGCCCGGTGGTGCGCGGCCCGCACCCTGGCCGAAGCATCGGCTGCCCTCGACGCCGAAGGGGTGTGCTGGGGGCGGTATCAGTCGATAGTGGAGCTGGTAGCCACCGACCCTCGCTGCTCCACAGAGAATCCGCTATTCACCGAGGTAGACCACCCCGAAACCGGCGAATACCTCACCCCCGGCCCCCCGCTCCGCTTCTCCGCCGACAATGTGGCCGACCCCGGCCCCGCTCCCCGCCTCGGCCAGCACACCGACGAGGTGCTGGCCGACGTGCTCGGCCTGTCGGCCGCCGAGATCGCCACCCTCCACGACCGCCAAGTGGTCGCCTGACCATCTCACCCCCGCCTACGGCCAACTACCTTGACGCCATGACCATGGACATCGGCCCGGTCGGGGTGTGGACCCGCACTGACGGCTTCTCCACCAGCGAAGCCATCGAGTTCGCCCAGCGGATTGAGGAACTGGGCTACGGCGCACTGTGGATTCCCGATGCCTTCGGCCGCGACCCTTTCGCCCACGCCTCGCTGCTGCTCAACCACACCACCACGCTGGTGCTGGCCACCGGGGTGGTGAACATCCACCTGCGAGAGGCCCAGGCCACCGCCTGCGCCCAGAAGGAGCTCCACGATCAGTCGGGAGGCCGCTTCCTGCTCGGCCTCGGGGTGTCGCATCAGGCCCCCGTGGAACGGATGCAGCAAAAGGCCTACCCCAAGCCCATCCCGTCAATGCGGGAGTACCTCGACAAGATGGATAGCGCCATGTGGTGGGGCCCGGAGCTCGACAGCGAGCCGCCTATGGTGCTGGCCGCCCTCGGCCCACTCATGCTGAAGCTGGCTGCCGAGCGCACCATGGGCGCCCACCCGTATTTCGCCCCACCTGAGAACTCCCGGCGGTCACGGGAGATCATGGGCCCCGAAGCCTGGATCTGCCCCGAGCAGAAGGTGATGCTGGAAACCGACCCGCAGCGGGCCCGAGAGCGAGCCCGGGCCGCCATGGTCGGTCCGCTGCACATGCCCAACTATCGCAACAACCTCATGCGCTGCGGCTTCGAGGAGGCCGCGCTGGATGACGGCGGCAGCGACGAGGTGGTGGACGCCGTGGTGGCCTGGGGCGACGAGAGCGCCCTCGTGGAGCGGGTGCGCCAGCACCACGAGGCCGGTGCCACCCACGTGTGCATCCAACCGCTTGACCCAGTGGACAAGACCCGCCCCAGCCTCGAAACCCTCGAGACCCTGGCCCCCCTGTTGAATGGAGCGTGATCCGACATGGCCAATGAGTTCCAAGACCGGGTCGCCCTGGTCACCGGCGCCGCAGACAGCATCGGCCTCGGCTTCGCCCACGCCCGCTACCTGGCCGAGCGGGGGGCCAAGATCGTGCTCAACGACTTCGGCAGCGGCACCCTCGGCCTGCCCGAGCAGGGAGTGAACCCCGACATCGCCGAGCAGGCCGCCCAGCGCATCCGCGACGCCGGCGGCGAAGCCATTGCCAACAACGGCGATGTCGGCGACGAGGCCACCGCCCAGCAAATGGCGTCGGCCGCCTTGGAGGCGTGGGGCCGCATCGACATCCTCATCAACAATGCCGGGATCGCCAGCTCGGCCTTCTTTCCCGACATCGACGCCGCCGAAATCCAACGCCATGTGGGGGTCACCTTCCTCGGGTGCCTCAACACCGCCAAGGCCGTGTGGCCCCAGATGGTGGAACGGGGCTACGGGCGCATCATCAACACCGGCTCCCCGGCCTGCTTCGGCAATCCGATTGCCTCCTACGCGGCCACCAAGTCGGGCCTTTTCGGCTTCACCCGCACGCAAGCCCTCTTCGGCCAAGCCCACAACATCACCGCCAACCTGCTGTTGCCGGCGGCCATCTCCCGGCTCACCGAGGGTCTGCCCGAGTCAGCGTTCAAGTCGCACCTGCGAGAGCACTTCGGCGCCGAAAAGGTGGCCCCCGTGGTGGCCCACCTGGTGAGCGCCGACTGCGACATAACCGGCGAAGCCTTCACCGTCGGCGGCGGTCGGTTCGCCCGCATCGTCTACGCCGCCTCCCCCGCCCAAGAGATCGATCTCACGATGGAATCCGTGGCCCAAGGCATGGCCCACGCCATGAACACCTCCTACTGGACCCCCCAAGGCTCCACCGCCGAAAGCATGATCCACCTGGGCGTGCCCTCTGACCTAGAGCAGATGTAAGGATTATCGCTATGGCACTGGTGACAGAACAAGAGATCGAAGACTTTTGGCGCGACGGTGTGGTGGTTGTCAGAGGAGTGCTCTCTGATGACACCTTGGCCTCAATGGCCAAGCCGGTGGAGCGAGCTCTGGGATCCGAGGCGATGAACAACATGACCGAGATGGGTGCCATGGTGGTTCCGCCCAGCGGGGGAACCGTGCTCAACGACCCCACCGCAGCCAAGAGGGGCACCCCCCGGGGCCAGTTCCACGGCGGTACCGACCACTGGTGGGATGACCCCGACTTCGAGGCATTCGCCACCCGATCCCCCCTTCCTCAGCTGGCCGCTGAATTGATGAAGAGCCAGGAGCTGTGGTTCTACGAGGACAGCGTGCTGGTGAAGGAGCCCCATACCGAGGAGCCCACCTCAATTCACCAAGACATGGCCTACTTCCAGTTGGAGGGCGACAAGGTGTGTACCACTTGGTGCCCGCTCGACCCCATCACCAAAGAGACCGGAGCCACCGTCTATGTGAGGGGCTCACACCGCTGGGAGCGGAACTTCCGACCCAACTGGTTCGTGAGCCAGCTCTCCATGCCCAACACCGACGGCGAGGAAGTCCCCAACTACGACCGGGACGACGCCGAGCATCTGCTCTGTTTCGACATGGCGCCCGGAGACGTGGCCGTCCACCACGCCATGACCCTTCATGGCGCCCACGCCAACGTCACCGACCAGTGGCGCCGGGCCATCTCGGTTCGCTACTGCGGCGACGGCACCGTCTACCGCTTCAAGCGGGGCACCCCCCTCAAGCCCCACCACGCCGAAGTCACCGAAGGCGACCGCGTCAACCACCCCCGCTGCCCCCAAGTCTGGCCCCGCTAACCGAGACCGCTAGCCCGGGTTGGGGCCGAGGATGGAGACGAAGGAGACCATCTCGCCGGGGTAGCCGCCGAGGTTGTGGACGAGGCCGAGGCTGCGGGTGGACAGGTCGATCTGGCGGTCGTCGCCGGCTTGGCCGCGGAGTTGGAGCCAGCACTCGTAGTGCATCCGCAGGCCCGACGCGCCCACGGGGTGGCCGAAGGCCTTGAGGCCGCCGTCGGGGTTGATGGGCAGGTCGCCGCTGCGCTCGAAGGTGCCGGCCAGCACCTCCTTCCAGGCGGTGCCCCGCTCGCAGAAGCCCAGGTCTTCCATGAGCACCATCTCGGTGGGGGTGAAGCAGTCATGGACCTCGGCCATGGCCAGCGCCGAGCGGGGGTCTTCTATACCCGCCTGGCGGTAGGCGTCGGCTCCGGCCATCTCACACTCGGGGAAGGTGGTGTAGTCGTAGTTGGGGTCGATGAGGCCGCCGCCGGTGCCCGACACGAAAGACAGGGCCTTGATGTAGAGCGGATCGTCGCAGTAGCGGTGGGCGTCGTCGGCGCGCACCACGATGGCCGCGGCTGAGCCGTCGGCGACGCCGGCGCAGTCGAACACCGACAGCCGACCGGCCACCGCGGCCATCTCGCAGATCTTCTCGGCCGGCATCTCCCGGCGGAACTGGGCCAGGGGGTTGAGCGCCCCGTTGCGGTGGTTCTTCTCGGCGATTTTGGCCACCACCATGCGCAGTTCGTCTTCGTCCACCCCGTAGCGGGCGGCGTAGGCGGGCAGAACCAGGCTGTACATGGCCGCGGCGGTGAGGCTGCGATTGGTGCCGTCGTGAGGAATGGGGGCGGCGTTGAGCCCCTGGTAGCCGGAATCCTTCACCTTCTCCACGCCGATGGCCATGGCCATGTCGTAGGCCCCGCTGGCCACGGCGTAGGAGGCCTGGCGCAGCGCCTCGGAGCCGGTGGCGCAGAAGTTCTCCACCCGGGTGACCGGTTTGCCCTCCAGCTTGAGGGGCTGGCTGAGGGTCAGCCCGCTCATGCCGCTGGAGGCGGTGCCGAGCCAGAAGGCATCCACATCGTCTTTCGCTACCCTCGCGGAGGCGAGTGCGGCGGTGGCAGCGTCGATCAGCAGGTCGTCAGTTCCCTTGTCCCAGTGCTCCCGGAACGGCGTGCAGCCCATCCCGATGATCGCCACCTGGTCTTTGATGCCTCGACTAGCCATCGGTCGCCTCCTATCGCTCCGGGCGCGCTTTCCAGAAGTAGTTGTTGATGCCGTCGGCCTCATAGAGCCGCCGGAAGGTCATCTCCACCCGCTGGCCGATGCGGACGGCCTCGGGATCAACGTCGGTGAGCTCAACGGGGAGCCGGCCGCCCCCGTCGAAGTCCACCACCGCGAACACCACCGGTGGGCTCACCGAGTACACCAGCCGGTCGATGGTGAAAGTCACCACGGTGGCCCCGACATCGGCCATTGGCGCGGGGTCCATGGCGTCCAGTTCGTCCTCGGGGCGGATGGACACCCGGGAGGGCGGCAGGTGCAGCGTGCCGCTCTCGGTCCCCCGGCTGCCCACAAAGCCGTACTTCCAGTCTTGGGCTCGGGCCGCGGCCGACGACGACGGCCGGGTCGGCTCGGGCCGATTGGGAGGCTGTACCTGAATCATGTCTCGCCATTGCAAGAACGTGGCATAGCTCACCTCGGCACCGCCGGCGATCTGATCGGCCACCGGGAGGGCTGGCGCATAGGCGGCCAGCGCTTCAGTGGTTCGCAGGATCAGCACCTCTACGCCGTCGGCCAGCATCACCACCGCGATGGTCTGGCCGGGTTCGGCCTGCTCCAGATCGTTGGCCAGCAACAGCCCAGGATGGGCGGTTCCGGTATTGCCCACCACCGCGCCCAAGTCGTCGGCCACCCGAGCCACCCCGAGCTGGCCCGCCACCCGCTTTACCGCTCGGCCGTGAGACCCGGTCACCACCGCCACATCCACATCGTCGGCTTCGATGCCCGCGGCTCCGAGCGCCTCCTTCCAGGCCTGATCTGCCAGCGGGCCGTAGCGGGTCTCGCCAAAGCGCTCCTCCCACTGGCCGGTGCTGGGCGAACCCGGCTGGCGCCAGCGGTCCACAAACTCCTCAGTGGCCGACGCCGACCCCAGCAACTCGGCCACCACCGGGCCGTCGTCTTCTGAGCCGATCAAGAATGCGGCGGCACCGTCGCCACCAGCGGCCTCATCAGCGCCGGTGGGCAGCCCGCCTCTCGTATCGGCGGTCACCACCAACGTCGGCCCAATCGCATACAGAGCAGTCCGCAACGCCCCGATGCCCGAGCGCACCGCGCCCCCGAAGTCCAGCGCGCCCACCGAAGAATCCAGCCGCAGGGCGGCGTGAATGGCGGTGGCGTTGGTTTTCTCCAGATAGGCGGGGTCGGCGGTGGCGAACCACAGCGCCCGGGGCTCAGCGTCAACCGGGCGCAGCGCCAGTCGGGCCGCTTCCACCCCCATGGTGGTGGTGTCCTCGTCGTAGGAAGCCACCGATCGGGTGCCCCGCCCGCCGCCCTTGCCCATTACCGCGGCAATGGACGATCGGTCCAAGCGCCGGTATGGCACGTAGCCCCCGAAGCTGATGATGCCCCGCATGATTCCGAAGTGTACGCCCTGCTTGGGGCCGGGCCGGGGTCGTAGTCTGTGGCCCATGAGCTTTGAACCCAGCGCCGAGGTGCGGCGCATCCGAGACGCCATCGACCACCCCATCATCGACTCCGACGGCCACCTCATCGAGTTCTTGCCCGAGGTCCACGACATCATGGCCACCGTCGGCGGCCCCGGACTGGTGGACAAGTTCAAGGTGGTGGAATACGGCGCCCGCAAGTCCATCGACCTGAGCCTGGAGCAGCGCCGGGCCGCCGGGCTGATGCGCTCGGCGTGGTGGGGGCTGCCCGCTCGCAACACCCTCGACCGGGCCACTGCGCTGTTGCCCAAGCTGCTGTATGAGCGGATGGACGAGATCGGCATCGATGTGGCCGTGCTCTACCCCACCTACGGACTCACCTGCATGGGCCTGGAAGACGAGGAGCTGCGCCTCGGAGCGGCCAGGGCGTTCAACCTCTACTACCACCAGGTGTTCGAGCCCTACGACGACCGCCTGATGCCGGTGGCCATCATCCCCATGTTCACTCCTACCGAGGCCATCGCCGAGCTGGACTTCGCGGTGGGCGAACTGGGCATGCGCCCCGTGATGATGACCGGTCTGGTGCCCCGCCCGGTGGACCCGGAGAACACCAGCCATCGCCATGCCCGCCGCATGGACACCCTCGGTATGGACTCGCCCTATGACTACGACCCGGTATGGCGGCGATGCACCGAGCTTGGCGTGTCGCCCACCTTCCACTCGGCGGGGATGGGCTGGGGCAGCCGCACGTCGGAGACCAACTACGTGTACAACCACCTGGGCAACTTCGCTGCCGCGGGAGAGGCCCTGTGCCGGGCGGTTTTCATGGGCGGGGTGGCCTATCGCTATCCCGAGCTGCGCTGGGCCTTCCTGGAGGGGGGCGTGGCTTGGGGGGTGAACCTGCTGTCGGACGTGATCGGCCACTGGGAGAAGCGCAACCGCGACGCCATCGGGCACTACGACCCCGACGCGGTGGACATGGACGAGCTGGGCCGGCTGTTCGACGACTACGGGACGGCGGCGGTCAACAGCCACCGCGACCGCCTCCAGGAGGCGCTGCACATGTTGAGCGAGCCCGACGAAGACCCTGCCACCATCGACGAGTTCGCCCTCAGCGGGGTGGACTCCGTGGAAGACATCCTGGCCATCTGGGATCGCTTCCACTTCGGCTGCGAGGCCGACGACCCCATGACCGCCCTCGGCTTCAACCGGTCGCTGACGCCGAGGGGCCAGGTGGTGAAGGGCATCTTCGCCTCCGATGTGGGTCACTGGGATGTGCCCGACGTGCGGGAGGTGTTGCCTGAGGCCTACGAGCTGGTGGACGACGGCATTCTCGACGAGGCCGACTTCCGGGCGTTCACCTTCGAGCACCCGATGTCGCTTTGGGCTGGCACCAACTCCGACTTCTTCAAAGGCACCGTCATCGAAGAAGCCCTGTAGAGACTTCTTGCTGTGAGCACTTGGGAAGGCCGGGTCGAAGACTTCGACCTGCTGACCGGCCGAGCCCGCTTTGGCGGCGACCTGCGGGCTGAGGGCGCGCTGTGGCTGGGGCTTGTGCGGTCGCCGGTGGCTCGAGCCGACATCGCGGGAATCGACGCCTCAGCCGCCGAGGCTCTCGACGGGGTGGTGGGGGTGTACACGGCTGGTGACTTGGATCTGGTCACCCAGCCGAGCGTGGAAGGGATCACCCCCGTCGAGATCAGCCGACCCCCGTTGGCCGAGGGCTCGGTGGTTTATGTCGGGGAGGCAGTGGCCGCCGTCGTTGCGGTCAGCGAAGCGATCGCTGCCGATGTCTGCGAGTTGGTGGAGGTTCACTATGAGCCTCTGCCCCCACTCTCCGACCTGGCCTCTGCCAGCGACGAAGACGCGCCGCCCGTGCATCCCCAGCACGGGTCGAACATCGTGCTCACCGTCCCATCGGGCGATCTGGCCGCCATCCATACCGCGCTCGACCGTGCCGACGTGACCGTCACCGTCTCTCAGCACTATCCCCGGGTGGCGTGCTCTCCCATTGAGGGGATAGCCGGCCTGGTCGTCCCCGACGGCGACCGGGTGGCGGTCCACATCAACTCCCAGATGCCCGCCCTCACCCACGATGAGCTGGTCAACACCCTGGCCCTGGCCGACGACCGGATCAGCGTGGTGGTTCCCCCGATTGGGGGCGGTTTCGGAGGCAAGTGCTGGGGTGAGAACGGCCTGTTTGCGGTGGCTGCCCAGTTGGCCCTGCGGCTGAAACGTCCGCTGCGGTTCGTCCAAACCCGCCCCGAGAACCTGTTGTCGATGCAAGCCCGTGACCAACGCCAGCGCATCACTCTGGCCGCCGACTCAGACGGCGTCGTGACCGCCCTCGAAGCCGAGGTGAGCGCCGATGTGGGCGGCTACGCCGGAATGGGCGCATTCGAGCCGCTGCAAACCCAGCGGCTCATCCCCGGCCCGTACCGAATCGGCCAGGCTGCGGTCACCGCGACTGCGGTGATGACCAACACCGTTCCCACTGGCCCCTACCGAGGCCCCGGTCGGGCTGAAGCCGCCGGGCTGCTCGAGCGAACCATGGACACCCTGGCCCGCACGCTGAACATGGACCCCGCCGATGTTCGCCGCCAGAACCTGTTGCGGGCCGAAGACTTCCCCCGTCCGACACCGGGCGGTTTGGTCATGGACGAGGCCGACCACCTCGGCGCTCTAGAGCAAGCCCTTGATCTGATCGGCTATAAGCAGCTTCGAGAAGACCAAGCCGCCCGCAGGAACTCGGGAGACACCCGAATGCTCGGCATCGGTCTCAGCTGCTGGGCAGACTTCACCGGTCGCCACGAGCCCTGCCAACCGGCCTCAGCCCGGGTGACCGACGACGGGCGAATCGAGATCGACGCCGGTGTGGCCCCCATCGGCCAAGGAATGCAGACCGTTGTGGCCCGCCTGGCCTCCGACGCTCTGGGACTCGACCCCTTCCATATCGTGGCCGCCACCCCCGACACCGGCCGGTTCCGCTCTGCCTTGGGCAGCTTCGGCTCCCGTTCGGCATCGCTGGCTGGCAGTTCGGCCGTCCAGGTGGCAGAACAACTGCTAGATCAGCTCAAGCAACAAGCCGCCGACCTCTTGGAGGCAGCCGCCGCCGATATCGAGCTGCGCCCCGACGCCACCCTGGGCGTGCGAGGTACCCCCGCCGCGGGAATCCCGCTGGCCGACCTGGCCGGAGCCGAAGCCACCGCCGCCTTCGACCAAGGCCAGCCCACCTTCCCCGGCGGCACCCACGTGTCCGTGGTGGAGGTGGACACCGAGACCGGAGAAGTCGATCTGATCCGCCACGTAGCCGTCACCGACTGCGGCCATGTGCTCAACGAGGTGCAGGCCTCAGGCCAAGTACAAGGGGGCGCCGTCCAGGGCATCGGCGTCGCGCTGTTCGAGGAGATGCGCTACGACGCCGACGCCAACCCCCTCACCACCTCCCTGGCCGACTACCTCGTACCTGCCGCCAGCGACGTGCCCGAAGTAGAGACCGTCTTCCTGGAAACCCCCACCGACCGCAACCCCCTCGGTGCCAAAGGCGTGGCCGAAAGCGGCACCATTGCCGCGCCCTCCGCCGTCCAAAACGCCATCATCGACGCCCTCTCCGCCCTCGGCGTCACCCACATCGACATGCCCTGCACCCCCGAACGGGTCTGGCAGGCCATTCAGGGCTGCAAATGAGCGTCGAAAGCCCCTACACGGTCAGCCCGTAGAGTTCGGCGCAGTTATCGCGGAGGACGCGGTCGATTTGGTGGTCGTTCATGTTGGCGGTCTGCTCGGTGAGCATCTCCTGCGACCAGGGCCAAGTGGCGTCGGAGTGGGGGTGGTCGTTGGCCCACATCACCCGGTTCTCGTTCATCAGGTCGAGCAGCTTGAACGCCACCCAGTCGTCCTGGAAGGTGAGGTACACGTTCTCCCGGAAGTAGTCGCTGGGGGCTTTGGACAGCTCGGCGCTGGCGAGCCAGTTGCGATGCCGGTTGTAGGCGTGGTCGGCCCGGTACATCCAATGGGGGGCCCAGCCGGCGTCGGCCTCCACGCACACCACCCGCAGATCGGGATGGCGCTCGAACACTCCGCCGAAGATGAGCGTGCCGATGATGTCCTGGTTCCCCCGGATGATGCCCAAGAACGAGTTGATCTTCGGTCCCCGGAAATGGGCGGCCATGGGGTGATCGTTGCCCGACGTGAGGATGTGGAACGACAGCGGCATGCCCATCGACACCGACGCCTCCCAGAAGGCGTCGAAATCGGGGTGGTCGTAATCGAGGCCTGAGGCCGGATAGCCGGGAAGCATGACCCCCTTGAGCCCAAGATCCCGCATGGCCTCCAAGTCGGCAATGGCCTCGTCCACGGAGCGAATCGCGGTTTGGCCCAACCCGATGAGCCGCTCCGGTGAGTGGGAGTTGAACTCTGCGATCCAGCGGTTGTAGGCGTCGAAGCAGGCCTTCTTGTAGTCGCCGTCGGGGTGGTTGCAGATGGTCATGCCCACCGACGGGTAGATCACCTCGGCCACCACCCCGTCGCGGTCTTGCTCCTCCAGTCGGGCCACCGGGTCGTAGCCGCCGGGGTGCAGCTCCTCCCAGCGGGTGCCGCTGGAGATGCTGATCTCGTGCCAGCTCTTGCCCGCGGCGGCAATCATGCCGAACGGCATCCGGTTGCGCCCGTTGTCGATGGACATGTACACGCCCATGTCGTCGGCCCACTCCACCCGCGGGGCCCGATCCCGGAACTTGGGGTCGATGTAGTCGACATAGGTGTTGTCGGGCTCGGTGACGTGAGAGTCGGCCGAGATGCAGGGGCGAACGGGGGTGACGGTGCTCATGTCGGAACCTTCTGTTTGAGGCATCGTGGAGACAACCCTCAACGCTAGTGGCTAGCGTTACCGCCATGAGCAGCCAGCGATCCGCCGCCGACATTAGAGCCGATTTGGGCCACCCCGTCATCGACGCCGACGGGCACGTGTTCGAGCACTACCCGGCCCTCCATGAATACTGCCTCGACGAGGGGCTCGACGGGGGGCTCTACCCCCAGATGGCCAATTGCTCGTTCAACGGCGAGCCCAACTGGAGCGGCCTGTCGCCCGATGAGCGGCTGGCCCGGCGCAGCTTCCGGGGGCCGTGGTGGGCGCTGCCGCTGGGCAACACCCGCGACTTCGCCACCGCCGTGTCGCCCGCACTGTTCCACGACCGGATCGAGGAGCTGGGGATGGACTTCGCGGTGTGCTACCCCAGCATCGGGCTCAACTTTCCCGCCTACCGTGACGACGAGGTGCGCAACAAGCTCTGCCGGGCCCTCAACCGCTACCTGGCCGACAGCTACCAAGGCCTCCAAGACCGCCTCACCCCGGTGGCCGCCATCCCCACCCACACCCCCGCCGAGGCGGTGGAGCAGCTCGACTACGCCGTCACCGAATTGGGTTTCAAGGCGGTGATGATCGGCGGATTCGTGCCCCGGCAGGTGCCGGCCGGGGGCGAGATGGCCACCTGGATCGACTCCCTGGGCTTGGACTCGGCCTACGACTACGACCCGCTGTGGCAGCGGCTGGTTGACCTGCAAACCCCGGCCAGCCTCCACTCCGGGTCGATGGGCTGGGACGGCCGGCGGTCGATCTCCAACTTCACCTACAACCACATGGGCAACTTCGGCTCGGCCAGCGAGGCCACCGCCAAGTCGATCTTCTTCGGCGGGGTCACCCACCGCTTCCCCGACCTGCGCCTCGGCTTCCTCGAGGGCGGGGTCACCTGGGGGGCGCAGATGGTGTGCGACCTCCTCAGCCACTGGGAAAAGCGCGGCCCCGAGGGCCTCAAGGCCTACGACCCGGCCCAATTTGAGCCCGAGTATTTCGATTCTCTGCTGACCGAGGCCGGCGACCCCATCGACTTGTCCGCCGGTTTCGGGAGAATGATGCAGAAGGGCATCACCGACGATGTGGTGGTCAACGACTTCGAGGCCGCCGGGATCACCTGTCCCGAAGACATCCTCGAGCAGATCGACCGCTCGTACTGGTTCGGCTGCGAGGCCGACGACCCGCTGGTGCGGCTGGCCTTCGACGGTGCCCTGCCCGAAGGCGCCACCCTCAACGCCATCTTCTCCTCCGACGTGGGCCACTGGGACGTGCCCGACATGGCTGAGGTCATGCCCGAGGTGTGGGAGCAGGTGGAGCACGGCTGGCTCGACGAAGACCAGTTCCGGGCCTTCACCTTCACCAACGCCCACCGCTTCTTCACCGAAGCCCGCCCCGACTTCTTCAAGAACACGGTTTTAGAAGGCGTCACCGTGTAGAACGAAGGGGCCATGAACGCCCCTGATTCGCCAACTTCGAGATTCATGCTTCTCGCTCAGCTGGGCATTTACTGCGACCCCAGCTCTCAGCCTGGCTATGGAAGGCTCCGAGTGTTCGACGAGCAGTGTCACGGCGGCCAGGTGCGGCCCTCGGTGCTGATGCTGATCGCCGACATCACGGGCGGCATGATCGGCGAGAAGGAAGATCCCGACTGCTGGCACTTCACCACCGACTTCCAACTCCGCACCGCAGCGGTCCCCCTGCCCGACCAAATCGACGTCTACGCCGAGGTGCTGCGGGCCGGGGCTTCCACGCTGGCCTGCGAATGCCGCTTCACCACTCCCAACGGCACCGAGATCGGCTACGCCCAGATCGGCTTCGGACGCCACCACCAGCGACCCGGCGACCCGGCCAAACCCATCCACGATCCACCCCGGCCCGACCTCATGGGGCTTCCCGACATCGACCGGCCCCTGGCCGAAGTGGCGGGCATAGAGGTGACAGATGCCGCCGCCGGCCAAGTGGAGGTGGAGCTCACCCCGCAGTTGCTCAACCCCGCGGGCATCATGCAGGGGGCCATGGTCACCCTGGTGGGCGAGGTTGGGGCCGAGACCTTGGCCGGGCATGACCTCGGCACGCCCCACGCGGTGGCCGACATGGACATCCGCTATCTGCTGGGCGGCAAGATCGGCCCGGTGTACAGCACCTGTCGCTGGATGGGCGATCCGTCCACCGGCTGGGTGGTGGCCGAGATCAGGGATTTGGGCAAGGGCGACCGCCTGATGGCCACGATGATGATGCGGGTGCGCCCGGCTCGCTGAGGGGCTGCGCCCACAAGCCGGACTAGTTTGGCGGCATGAACCGCCAGTGGATCTACGCCGTGCGGCCCGACGGGCCGGTGGGCGTGGACAACTTCGAGTACCGAGAGGCTGCCATCCCCGAACCGGGCGAAGGCCAAGCGCTGGCCCGACTGTGCTATCTCAGCTTCGAGCCGGCCATGCGCACCTGGTTGGAGGACTTCATCACATACATGCCGCCTGCGCCGTTGGGCCAGCCCATGGTGGGGCCCGGTGTCTTCCAGGTAGTGGCCTCCAACACCCCGGCGCTGAACGACGGCGATTTGGTCAGCGGCATGATGAGCTGGCAGGACTACGAGGTGGTCGACGGCAACGTCCGGGTGGTACCACCGGGCACGCCCATCCCGGTCATGCTGGGCCCAATGGGCGGCACCGGCCTCACCGCTCACATCGGCCTGCTCGACATCGGCCGACCCGAGCCGGGCGACACGGTATTGACATCGGGGGCGGCCGGAGCCACCGGGTCGGTGGCCGCCCAGATTGCCCGCATCAAGGGCTGCCGGTCGGTGGGCATCGCCGGCGGCGGCGACAAGTGCCGCTGGCTTCTGGAAGAGGCCCGATTGGACGCCGCAATCGACTACAAGAACGAGGATGTGGGCACCCGCCTCGCCGAACTCTGTCCCGACGGTGTGGACGTGTACTTCGACAACGTGGGCGGCGACATGCTGGAAACGGTCATGGGCCAGATGAACCAGGGCGGGCGCGTCGCGGTGTGCGGGGCCATCTCCACCTACAACCAGGGCATGCGCCGACCGGGGCCGTCCAACATGTTCGAGATCATCGAGAAGCGCCTCACCCTTCAGGGCTTCGTGATGTTCGACCATCTGGACCGGGTGCCGGAGGCCTCGGCCGACCTCGGACAGTGGGTGGCCGACGGGGAGATCGCATTCCAGACCGACATCCAAGAGGGGTTCGACAACATCCCCGCCACGTTCCTCCGGCTGTTCTCCGGCGCCAACCACGGCAAGCAGCTCCTCAAGGTGCGAGACCCGGAGTAGGGAGAGGGCACGAGCGATGAGCCTGGCGATCTACGAAGCCGAGGGCCGGGTGGCGGTCATCACCATGAATCGCCCCGAGTCGCGCAACGCCATGAGCCCGGAGCTGTCGGCTGCGCTGGGCGAGGCGTTCGACCGATTCGACGCCGACGATGAGGTGTGGGTGGCCATCTTGGCCGGCAACGGCCGGGTGTTCTGCGCCGGAGCCGACCTCAAAGCGCTCTCCGAGGGCCGGACGGAGGGGATCATGCACCCTGAGCACGGCTTCGGGCACTTCTCCCGCCGTCGGCGGCCCAAGCCGGTGATCGCCGCGGTGGATCGGCCCGCAGTGGCCGGTGGTTTCGAGATGGTGCTGGCCTGCGATCTGGTGGTGGCGTCCACTGATGCCGTCTTCGGCCTGCCCGAGGTCAAGCGGTCGCTGATCGCTTCCGAGGGCGGTGTGAGCCGGCTACCCCGCCGCATCCCCATCAACATCGCCATGGAGATGGCGCTTATCGGCGACACCATCGACGTCCACCGGGCCCATTCCCTGGGCCTGGTGAACGTGGTGTGCGAGCCCGGCCAGGCCTTGGCCGAGGCCCGAGCGCTGGCCGAGCGCATCCTGGCCAACCCGCCCTTGGCGGTGCGGGGCGCCCGCCAGGCCTTGCTCGACGGACTAGAGACCACCGAGGCCGAGGCTTTCAAGATCGCCACCCGGGCCGGTCGGAAGCTGTTCGGCACCGAGGACTTCAAGGAGGGGCCTCGGGCCTTCGTGGAGAAGCGACCCCCGGTGTGGAAGGGCCGATGAGCCGTGTCGAACCGGCCAATCCGGCGCAGCCGATGAGCACGTCAGCCGCTGGGGAGCGGGAGCTGATGCTCTCCGGCATCGGCGGCCAAGGGGTGCAGCTGGCGGCCCAGGTCATCGCCCAGGGAGCGACCGCCGACGGCAAGGAGGTGCTGGTGTTCGGCAGCTACGGCGGCATGATGCGAGGCGGCAACACCGACAGCACGGTGGTGATCAGCAACCAGCCCATCGAAGCGCCGCCGGTGCTGGCAACCACCTGGTCGGCCATCTTGATGCATCACCAGTACTGGACACCGCTGCGGGAGCGCATCCGCGACGGCGGCTTGGTGCTGGTGAACACCTCGGTGTTCGAGGACGAACTGGACCGGGACCGCTACCAGGTTGTCGAGGTTCCCGCCACCGATGTGGCCACCGATCTAGGCAATCCGCTTCTGGGCGCCATGGTCATGGCGGGGGTCTACGGACGCACGTCAGGGCTGGTGAGCTTGGAGGGCTTGGTGGAGGGAATGCGCCGCTCGGTGCCGCCCTATCGCAGCCAGCTCATCGAGGCCAACGAGGGTGCGCTGGCCGCCGGCTGGGAGATGGCGGCGTGAACACCACAACCGTCCGGGGCACGGTGGTGATCGACACGGAGGCCTGCAAGGGCTGCGATCTGTGCATCGACGCCTGCCCGCCCCAGGTGCTGGAGATGACCACTCACGAGGTGAACACCCGGGGCTACCGGTACCCCCGGCTGCTGGCGGGCTGCACGGGCTGTCAGGCCTGCGCCCAGATATGCCCCGACTTCGTGTTCCAGGTGTACAAATACGACACTCCCCTCGAGCTTCCTGTTGGCGAGGACGCCCGACAATGAGCGACCGGGCGCTCCTGGAGGGATCAGAGGCGATGGCCCGGGCCGCGGTGGCCGCGGGGTGTCGGTTCTTCGCGGGATACCCCATGACCCCGTTCACCGAGCTGCTCGAGCACATGGCCGCCTTGCTGCCCGAGGCTCGCGGCGTGTGCATGAACGCCGAGAGCGAGCTGGAGGCGGTGGGCATGGCGTGGGGGGCGGCCACCACCGGCCATCTGGCCGCTACCGGATCAACCGGCCAGGGGTTGTCGCTGATGCAGGAGTCGCTGTCGGAGATCACCAACGCCCGGCTGCCGCTGGTGGTGTTCAACATGGCTCGGGGCCAGGGCGACTACTTCCAGGCCACCCGAGGCGGCGGCCACGGCGACTACCGCCACATCGTGCTGGCCCCCATGGACGTGCCCGAGGCGGTGGAGCTGACCCGGCTGGCGTTCGAGCTAGCCGGCCAGTGGCGCACCCCGGTGATGGTTCTGGGCGACTACTACCTGGCCCACACCTACCAGGCGGTGTCGGTGCCCGCCATCGATGGCGCCGCCCCGGAGGTGCCCGACTGGGCGCTGAACGGCTCTTCGGGCGGGTCGGGGGCGGCCAGGATCATCTCCCCGCTGGGCGGCGGCGTGGAGGGCGAGGAGGGGTTCGACCTCGGCGCCCACTACGCCGAGTGCGCGGCCCACATCGAGGCCATGGCTGCCGGAGTCGAGCCGCTGGTGGACACCGGGTTCTGCGATGACGCCGAGTTGGTGGTGGCCGCCTACGGCTCGGTGGGCAAGTTCGTGCGCTACGCCTGCCTGGGATTGCGCGACGCCGGACACCGGGTGGGCTACGTCCGCCCCATCACGCTGTGGCCGTTCCCATCGGAAGCGGTGCTCAACGCGGCCACCGGATCGGCGAAGGTGGCGGTGTACGAGCAGAACATGGGCCAGATGGTGGACGACGTGCGCCTGGCTACGCTGGGGGCGGTGCCGGTGGAGTTCATCGGGCGCCCCAGTTGGGACCATTCCGGTTTCGGGATCGGACCCGACATCAACGTGCCCGACATCTCCCAGCGCATCCTGGAGGCCCTGTCATGAAGGCAATAGAGCCATGAGGGAGGACGGGCCATGACGGGAAACAGGCCATGAGCAACGAGTGGATCTACCTTTCCACCCACGCGCCGCCCCAAGAGCCCGCTGCGCTGGTGGACGACTTCACCCCCTCGCTCATCACCCAGGCCAACCACCACCTGTGCCCCGGCTGTGGCGAGCCCATCGCCATCCGGGCGGCCATGGAGGCCATCGAAGAACTGGAACTGGCCGAGCGCACCATCACGGTGTTCGGCATCGGCTGCTACACCGCCTTCGCCCACAACCTCGACGTGGAGGTGGTGCAAGCCCTGCACGGTCGGGCCCCGTCGGTGGCCACCGGCATCAAGCGGATGCTGCCCGACGGGTTCGTGCTGACCGTGCAAGGCGATGGCGACATGGTGAACGAGGGCCTCCAAGAGGTGCTGCACGCCGCGGCCCGGGGCGAGAACATCACCTGCCTGCTGTTGAACAACGGGGTGTTCGGCGAGACCGGCGGTCAGATGACCACCACAACCACGCTGGGCCAGCGCACCAAGACCTCCATCGAGGGGCGCGACCCCCACCAGCACGGCCACCCGATCTTGTTGTCGGACTTAGCCGCCACCCTCGACGGTGCGGCTTATGTGGCCCGGTGCGCGGTGAACAACGCCGGCAACGTGGCCCGCACCAAGCGCTACATCACCCGGGCCTACGAGTCTCAGATGGCGGGCGCCGGGTTCAGCCTGGTGGAGATCCTCACCATGTGCCCCACCGGATGGTTCGTCGACACCCTCGAAGGCCCCGACTACCTCCAAGACACCCTGGCCCCCGTCCACGGCATCGGCGAGCTGAAGACCCCCTAGTCCAGCAGCAGGTCGGTCAACGCCTGCCGATGACCGTCACCCAGGCCCAGGCCGTCGGCCCAATACTGGTCGAAACTGCCCCACGTCTCAGCCAGCACCCGGATCTGCTCGGCAAAGTAGTCCTCGTGGACGACGGCCAGCGGCATCATCAGGTCGCTATACCGTCCGGGAACGACATGCTGGTTGGTCTCCAGGTAGTGATCGACGACCTGCTGCTCAGGAACACCCACCGCCAACAGCAGCAGGCTGGCCGCCCAGCCGGTGCGGTCTTTGCCCGCGCTGCAATTGAACAGCACCGGAACCGTCCCCGGCGCCAACACCCCCCTCACGAACTCACCGAATTGCGATGAGCGCACGGGGTCGCTGACCGACCTCGCCGATGCGTCCTTCATCCAATGGAAGGCCTTGCCGTTGCCGAACCGCTCTTCCAACTCCTCGGCGCTGAAAGCGGAGAAGTTCTCCCGAAGCCCCGACGGATTCGCGGAGTCAGCCATCGGCAGCGAGATCAGCTCCACCCCGTCGGGCAGCCGGTTGGGGCCCTCGGCGGCGAGGTCGCCCGGGTTGCGGAAGTCGAACACCGTGCGAATGCCCAGCTTGACGAGCTCTTCCAAGTCGGCATCGGACGCCTCGGCCAAGTGGGCCGCCCGATATACCAGCCCCGTCCGCACTTGTCGTCCGTCAACGGTGGTCTGGCCTCCTAAGGCCCGAAAGTTCCTGATCGACTCCACGCCCGGCACCCTAGCCAGGGGGCTTGCCAACTCTGGTACCGAAAGGAACGCCCACGAATAGGTGACAAGAGCAAATCGAGAGGCTAGAGTTTGGCCCCAATATCCGATGTAGGGGCCGGCCGACCATTGGCGTGGTCCAAGGAGACACAACTATGACCAAGACCAAGTTGATTTTCATTGGGCTGGCGTTGGCGCTGGTCGGCTTCTTGTTCGCCGGGTCCGCCTCGGCTCAAGACCAGACCGTCACCGCTGATCCGTCCGTGGTGGCAGAGGCCGGTGACTACGAAGTCACCATTAGCGGCTCTGGCTACACCGCCGGTTCAAGTAGAAACTTGGCGGTTTGCAGCACGGCTGAGGATGGCGCCATTGATGGTGCCGCTGGACTCATGCAGTACTGCGGAGGGTTCGGAGACACCATCACCATCGGGGATGATGGCTCTTACACGACCACGCAGACTGTCTCCGTCGGTGAAGACGGTGTCACGATTCTCCTGTTCGAGCTTGTCGAAGACGGAGAAGCTGGCAGCGCAACCGTGGTGATCGGTGAAGTCATGGAAGAGATGCCGGCCACCGGTGTCAACACCTCACTGCTGGTCATCATCGGTGCAGGCATCGCCCTCGCCGGTGTGATGGTGTTCGGTCTCAGCCGTCGGCTGCGCACTCTGTAACATCATTTCCTGAACTGAACACTCGGTGCCCCGGGCCTTCGGGTCCGGGGCACCGGTCGTTAACGGCATCGGGCCAGCACAGCAAATGGCAGGTACAGAATTGATGACAGACACGTAGTGCCGCGCTAAGGTGTCGGCACCAATAGGAGTAAGGGCTGGCTTATCGTCGGCGCGGCCCAAGGAGTTTTGTCATGACCAAGACCAAGTTGGTATTCATCGCGATGGCTTTGGCGCTCGTGGCCTGGGTAGGCGCAAGCGCCGCCTCCGCACAGGACGGGCCCACTGCGACTGCCGACCCGGCATCGGTTGAGGCCGCCGGAACTTACTCAATCACCCTGACCGGTTCTGGTTTCGCTGAAGACACAAATGTGAGTGCGGCGGCGTGCAGCACTGGGGATCCAGACGCAATCACCTCATCAACCTTCGTCCAACTTTGCCCCCTTTCTGGTACTGCGGCTACCGCTGGTGACGATGGCACTTGGACCATCACCCTGGAAGATGTGGAAATCGGTGAAGATGGGCTTGTCTTCTGGATGGGCAATCCACTCCAGCGTGACGTAGTCACAGTTGCCGTAACCGTCGGAGCCACCGATGACGATGATTCCGCCGATGACGCGGCAGGCGACGACGCGGCAGCTGACGACACGGGCGACGGCGACGACGCGGCAGCTGACGACACGGGCGACGGCGACGACGCGGCAGCTGACGACACGGGCGACGGCGACGACGCGGCAGCTGACGATGATTCGGGCGACGACGCGGCAGCTGACGATGATTCGGGCGACGACGCGGCAGCTGACGATGATTCGGGCGACGACGCGGCAGCTGACGATGATTCGGGCGACGACGCGGCAGCTGACGATGATTCGGGCGACGACGCGGCAGCTGACGATGATTCGGGCGACGACATGGCCGATGACTCCGGCGATGACATGAGCGACGGCGACGACATGGCCGATGACTCCGGCGATGACATGGCCGAAGACGACATGGGCGATGACGACATGGCCGACGATGGCGATGACATGGCCGAAGACGACATGATGCCTGCCACTGGCTCGAACACCTCCCTGCTGGTCATCATTGCCCTTTCGGTGGTACTCGCCGGTGCGTTGGTGCTCGGCCTCAGCCGCCGACTGCGCACCCAGTAACACCATTTCCTGATCGGAACACTCGGTGCCCCGGGCCTTCGGGTCCGGGGCACCGGTCGTTATAGGGTCACTTCATGTCCTACGAACTCATCCTGGTTGATGATCCTGCACCGCACGTCCGGCGCATCACGCTGAACCGGCCCGAGAAGCGCAACGCCATCAGCACTCCCATGAGGAAAGACCTGTTGGCGGCCTTGGAAGCCGCCGATGTAGACAACGACGTGCGGGTATCGATTATCCGAGGCACCGGTCCGTGCTTCTCGTCGGGCTATGACCTGAGCGATTCGCTCATGGACGAGCCGCCCCACTACACGGCAGGCGGCGATGGGCAGTGGTCCCGCCATGTGACCGATAGCTGGCTGGCCATTTGGGAGTTGGCCAAGCCGGTCATCGCCCAGATCCACGGCTATGCCCTTGCTGGGGCTTCGGAGCTGGCCGCCGCCTGCGATCTGGTGTACGTGGCCGAGAATGCCGACATCGGCCATCCGGTGGTGCGGGTGCTGAGCCCGCCCGATTTCAACTACCACCCCTGGCTGGTGGGATTCCGCAACGCCATGGAGATGATGCTCACCGGCGACTCCTACACCGGGGCTGAGGCCGCAGCCATGGGGTTCGCCAACCGGGCCTACCCCGAAACCGAACTCGAAGAGCGGGTACTGGAGATGGCCCAGCGGGTGGCCCGGGTGCCGTCCGACCTCCAGCAGATCAACAAGCGCAGCGTCCACCGCGGCATGGAGGCCATGGGCACCCGCAACGCCATACGCACGATGTCGGAGTATCAGGCATTGGCCGGCAACGTGCCGTCGGTGCAGGAGTTCAAGGAGCGGGCCCTGGAGAGCATCAAATCGGTGGTGGACCGCCCGGCCGCCGCCCAGGCCAACCCCGACGAGGAGACAAGCTGATGCGGATCTGGCGACAGCATGAGCTGGGCGACCCGGTCGAATTGCTCCAACAGGAGGAGATCGATCCACCGGTGGCCGGCGAGGGCCAAGTGGTGGTGGATGTGGAAGCCGTCGGGCTGACGTTCGTGGACTGCCTGATGGCCCGGGGCCTCTACCAGATGGAGACCAAGCTGCCGTGGTCGCCGTGTACCGAGGTGGTGGGCCGGGTGCGCGACCTCGGCGAGGGGGTCGAGCACTTGGCGGTGGGCGACCGGGTGGTGGGCATCGGCGGCGGATCGCTGGCCGAGCAGACCGCGCTGCGGGCCAGCGGGGTCCACAAACTGGCTGAAGGAATCTCGGCTGGGGCGGCGGCCGCGGCACTGGTGAACTACGGCACCTCGTGGTTCGCGCTGCATGATCGAGGCCGCCTGGCCGAGGGCGAGACACTGCTGGTCCATGCCGCAATGGGCGGCGTGGGAACGGCTGCGGTGCAGCTCGGCCAGATCGCGGGCGCGAGGGTCATCGCCACCGCCGGAGGGCCCGAGAAAACCACCCTCCTACGAGACATGGGCGTGGAGCTGGCTATCGACTATCGGGAGACCCCGGATTTTGTCGATCTGGTACGGGCCCACACCGACGGCCGGGGCGTAGACGTGTGCTTCGACCCAGTGGGCGGCGACGTGTTCGACCGGTCCCGCCGGTGCATGGCCTGGGACGGCCGCCTGCTGGTGATCGGCTTCACCAGCGGGCGAATCGCCGATGCCCCCACCAACCACATCCTGTTGAAGAACTATTCCGTGGTCGGCGTCCACTGGGGCGCTTCGGTGGGCCGCAACCCCGAGCCCTCCGAGCAAGCCCGCCAAACCATCTTCACCCTCCTCGAAGAAGGCCGCCTCAACCCCCCGGTGTACCCCCCCTACGCGTTCGAAGACACCCCCACCGCCCTAAACGACATCTACCACCGCCGCACCTGGGGCAAAATCATCGTCGAGTTGTGAGCCGACGCCACTTGACGCAGAAGGCGGAAACGGGCCGTTTCTAGGTTGGGAGGTCGGGGCGGACTATTACTACGGGGCAGTTGCCGTGTTGGGCGATTTGTTGGCTGACTGAGCCGAGGAGGAGGCCGCGGAAGCCGCCGCGGCCTCGGGAGCCGACTACGAGCATGGCGGCGTTGGCGGATTCGGCGATGAGGGTGTCGGCGGCGCGGCCCCGGACCATGCGGCGCTTGACCTCCACGCCACCGGAGTCCACTTCGGCCAGCACCTCATCGATGATGCTGTCCTGCATGCGCTGGACCTCGGCCTCCAGGTCGATGGGATCAAGCGGCACGTAATTGAAGTCGGGCGAGGCCGGCACATAGGTGGTGGAGTAGGCGGTGACCACGTCGACGTAGGCCCCCCGGTGGCGGGCTTCCTTGATGGCCCAGCGGAGCGCGGCTCGGGCCCCGCCTGAGCCTTCCACTCCGACGACGATGCGATTCTCCGGCTCGCTCACTTCATCGGCCATGTTCTCAGTGTAGCGACCTCGGAGCTACATCGGATCGTAGGGGAAATCTGCATCCACGCCGCCGTCCACCACCAGGGTGCGGCCCGACACGAACCCGGAGATCGGGGCCGAGAAGTACAGCACCGCACCGGCGATATCCGATGGCACTCCCATGTGGCCCATCGGCACCGCGGCGTCATTCTTCGCCCTGCGCTCGTCATCGAACAGCGCTTCCATGCGGGGGGTGAGGATCGTACCCGGCGCCACGCAGTTGGCCCGGATGCCGAAGGGGGCCAACTCGATGGCCACCGACTGCATCCACGCCATGAGCCCGGCCTTGGCCGCCCCGTAGTGGGCGTGGTTGGGGGCGGCGGTGAGGCCGCTCACAGAGGCGATGAAAACCATCGTGCCGCCGCCGGTGTCCTTCATGGCCCGACCGGCGATCTGGGAGATGAGGAAGGCGTGGCGCAGCACCATGTCGAACTGCCAGTCCCACTCGTCGTCGTCGATGTCCAGCACCCCGGACCAGCCGGAAACGCCCACGATGTCGACGATGCCGTCGATCGACCCCATAGTCCGACCGGCCTCGTCCACCAGGGCCTGTACATCGTCGCGCTTGGTGATGTCGGCGGTATGGGCGATGCCGTCCACCTCGTCGGCCACCTGCTGGGCCCGATCCTGTTCGAGGTCGACGCAGAAGACCCTGGCCCCCATCTGGGCCAGGGCGTGGGAGGACTGGCGGCCCATGCCCTGCCCGGCGCCGAGCACAATGAAGCCCTTGTCGTCGAGCCGCATGAGCCCGGCGTAGTCGGGGACGGGTGAGGTATCGGCCATGGTCAAGCTCCCTAGTCGGATGGCGGTTCGGACTGCGACGATGCCACTTTACGGAGATGTCGGACCACTTCGGCAAAGTCGGAGTAGCCCCATTGCTCGGTGATCTTGCCGTCGGCCAGACGCACCATTTCGATCATGCCCCATTGCACCGCCTCGCCGGTGGGATCGATGCCCAGCAGGGGGCCGGTTTGGGTGCCGCGAGCGGTGATCTTGATCACCACGAGGTCGCCTTCGGCCACGATCTCGTCGATGTGGTCTTGCCAGTCGGGAAATGCCGTGCGCCAGGCGGCGATCAGCCGGCGCATCCCTTCGGCGCCGGCAGGACCCGGCCCCACGCCGTGAGCCACGAAATCATGGGCCAGCACCTCGTCGAGCAAGTGGACCTGGCCGCCGTTCACGATGTCGCGCACCAACCGCTCGACAACTGTCTTATTTTGTTCTGCCTCGGTCATGCCCACTGGGCCACGATGTCGTCCACGGTGAGCATCGTGGTGAGGAAGGCCATGGTGTTGTCCATCACCGCGTCGCCGTAGTCGGCGGGGATGCCGGCCACCGCGTCGCCGGCCAGCACCACCTGATAGCCCAGGTCCACGGCGTTGATCACCAGCCCCATCACCCCCACGTTGAGCGACACCCCGGCGGCCACCACGGTGGTGACCCCCAGATTGCGCAGTGTTTGGTCGAGGGAGGTTCCCATGAACGGGGACATGCCGTGCCAGCGGGCGATCTCGATGTCGGATGGCTGGGGATCGAACTCCTGAATCACCTCGGCCGACTCCGATCCGATCAGCAGTCCCCCAGTCTGCTCGCTCATCTTGGCCGACGCCGCCAGCATCCGGCAGTTGGCCACGCTCCCCGCCCGGTCTTCCCGGAAGTGGGCCAGGCAGTGCACCACCGGCACGCTGGCGGCCCGAGCGCGGGTACACAGCCGGGCCCCGGCGTCGATGGCCCCCCGGTCCAGCATCACATCGCGCAGGCCCCCCATGGAGGCCATGTCGCCGATCACCCCCCGCTGGCACTCCATGGTGACCACGGCGGTGTGCGACGGGGCTAGCAGCTCGTCCAAGTCCACAGGCATCGACTGAGACTAGCCCCTAGCGAGTGCGGCAAGGCGGGGTGGGAAGGGGCGTTCGATCGATCTCACCTAGGAATTCGGCGATGTCCACGATGTCGAGGGCGTAGCCCCGGTCGGGCTGGCCCCGGGCCACCGCGAAAACCATGCCCCAAACCTCGCTGTCCACGTTCACTAACGCAGCCCCGGAGTCCCCGGCTGACAGAAGCGAGCGGATCTCGAGCACGCGGCGATTCTCCGCCTCTTCGGCATAGAAATCGCGGCCTGTGGCCCAAATCCTGCGGTTCACCTCAAAGGGGACGAACTCCATGCCGATGTCGGGATCAACCGTGGCGACATCGCCTTCGTCGGCTGGTGCCGGCACTGCGGGCGCCAATCGAACCGGTGACAACTCCAAACCGGCAACAGAGATCGCGGCGATATCCCGACCGGGGTCGAACCCCACCAGCACCCCCGTCTCCGAGCGGCCGTCGGGGGTGCTCACCGCTATCTGGTCGACACCGGCCACCACATGGGCGTTGGTGAGCACCAATCCCGTCTCGACGGCGAACCCGTCTCCCTCGCTGAACTGGCCGCAGGCTATTCCGCTGACCTGGACTGCGGCCGCTTGAATGGGGTCGCGCTCGGCGAGAACCGGCCGTTGCGGCGCATCCAGCGCCCAGGTGAGGCTCCATCCCAACAGCAGTCCCAGCACGGCCAGCCACAGCAGCAGCCGCCGCCGCTTCTTCAGCTGCTCAAACAGCACGCAGATCGTCGAGCGAGTAGAAGGCCCGCAGCGAGGTCAGGAGGCCCTCGCCGTTGAATTCGGCCACGTCCACCACGTCGAGCTCGTATTCCACGCCGTCGAAGCGGACTCGGGCCACCATTGGGGCGGCCGCTTCGCAGCCCGCCACCCGCACCGGGCCAGTGAGCGACAGGGCTTGGGCCAGCTCGTTGCCCTCGTAGAAGGCCCGCACGGCGTCGATCCCCTCATGCACCGGTCCGCCGACCGGCACCTGGCACGAACCGTCGGGGGCATAGCACGACAAGATCGCCTCGACGTCGCCGGCGGTGACCGCGGCGGCGTACTGCTCCATCACGTTGCGCATGTGCTGGGGGTCAACCATCGCCATGCCCCCTCGCCTACGAATACCGGTCGCGCAGTTGGCGGGCGATCACCATCTTCTGGATTTCGCTGGTGCCCTCGCCGATGATCATGAGGGGGGTGTCCCGGAAGTAGCGCTCCACCGGGTATTCCTCGGTGTAGCCGTTGCCCCCATGGATGCGGAGCGCATCGGAGGCGATCTCGAAGGCGGCCTCGGAGGCGAACAGCTTGGCCATGCCCGCTTCGAGGTCGATGCGCTCGCCGGAGTCGTAGCGGCCGGCAGCGTCGTAGGTCATGAGGCGGGCGGCGTGGAGCTTGGTGGCCATCTCGGCCAGTTTGAACCCGATGGCCTGGTGGTCGTAGATGGGCCGCCCGAACGTCTCCCGCTCTTGGGCGTACTTCATGGCGGCTTCGAGGGCGGCCTGGGCCACCCCCACCGCCCGGGCAGCGATGTTGATGCGGCCCAGTTCCAGCGCGGAGAGGGCGTAGCCCAGACCGTGGCCCACGCCGTCGGGGCCGCCGAGCACGTTGGCGTCGGGCACCCGGAAGTCGGCATAGGCCATCTCCACCGTCTCCACGCCCTTGTAGCCGAGCTTGGGGATGGAGCGCGACACGGTGAGGCCGTGGGCGCCCGGTCCCGGCTCTTTCTCCACGATGAAGCAGGTGATCCGGTCGTCGGGGGTGCGGGCCAACAGCATCACCATCTGGGCTCGCATCCCGTTGGTCACCCACATCTTGGTGCCGTTGACGATCCACTCGTCGCCGTCGGGCACCGCCTGGCAGCGGATGTTGCGGGTGTCGCTGCCCGCGTCGGGCTCCGACAGGGAGAAGGCCGACCGGAACGAGCCGTCGCACATGCGAGGCAGGAAGCGATTGCGCTGCTCGTCGGTGCCGTAGCGCCCGATCATGGTGGCGGCGATCTTGTGGGTGTTCAAGATGCCGGCCAGCGACATCCACCCCCGGGACAGCTCCTCGATGATGCGGGCATACGTGGTGGCGTCGAGGCCCAGCCCGCCGTAGGCCGGATCGATGGTGGCCCCGAACAGGCCGAACTCGCACATCTGGTTGAACATCGCCTCGGGGAACTCGTCGGCGTGCTCCAAGTCGGGGGCGTTGGGGATGACCTCCCGGTCCACCCAGGTTCGGATGGCGCCGACCAATTCGTCGGCCAGCTCGGCCTCCATAGGAGCCACCTTAGAGATGTAGCAGTAAAGATGTTGTGTCCAAGCCCATGCCGCCGCAGGGACTTGGGTTGAGACTGGGTTGTGACTGGGGTGGAGGCTCTATCGTGGGCTCATGACTGAAGTCGTGATCGTTGAAGCCGTTCGCTCCCCGGTTGGCAAGCGAAATGGCGGTTTGTCTTCCGTGCATCCCACCTCGCTGCTCAGCCAGGTGCAGTCGGCCGCGGTGGAGCGGTCGGGGATCGATCCCGCCGCCATTGGCCAGGTGGTGGGCGGCTGCGTCGACCAAATCGGGGCCCAGGCCATGAACGTCACCCGCACCGCCTGGCTCACCGCCGGGCTGCCCGAGGAGGCCGCGTGCAGCACGGTGGACTCCCAGTGCGGCTCGTCGCAGCATGCGGTGAACCTGGCGTACAGCCTCGTGAAGTCCGGGGTGGAGGACACGGTTATGGCCTGCGGGGTAGAGAGCATGAGCATCGTTCCCATCGGGTCGAACGCCACTGCCGACGGAGTGGGTCGCCCGGTGACCCGCGACTATTTCGCCAACTACGAGTTCACCTCCCAGTTCGAGGGGGCCGAGCGGATGGCCGACAAGTGGGGCATCACCCGGGAAGACTGCGACCGCTTCGGGCTCTCCTCACAGGAGCGGGCGGCCCGAGCCTGGGCCGAAGGACGCTTCGAGACCCAGATCGTGCCCATCGAGGCCCCGGTGCTGGACGAGGACGGCAAGAAGACCGACGAGACGGCCACCGTCAGCGTTGACGAGGGAATGCGGGAGACCACCCTGGAGGGGCTGGCCGGTCTCAAGCCGGTGGCCCGCCCCGACGGGGTCCACACCGCGGGGTCGTCGTCGCAGATCTCCGATGGGGCTGGAGCGGTGCTGATGACCACCGCCGAGCGGGCCGAGCAGCTCGGCCTCACCCCCCGGGCCCGGGTGGCCGAGACCTGCCTGGTGGGGTGCGACCCGGTGCTGATGCTGGAGGGGCCGATCCCCGCCACCCATCGGCTGCTGGAGCGCGCCGGGCTGGCCATCGACGACATCGACGTGGTGGAGATCAACGAGGCGTTCGCCTCGGTGGTGCTGTGCTGGGCCGCTGAGCACGAGCCCGACATGGAGGGGGTGAACCCCAACGGCGGCGCCATCGCGCTCGGTCACCCGCTGGGGGGAACCGGGTCGATATTGGTGACCAAGGCGCTGCACGAGCTGGAGCGCACCGACGGCCAGTGGGGGCTCATCACCATGTGCTGCGGCGGTGGGCTGGGCACCGGCACCCTCATCGAAAGGCTCTAGATTCATTAGAGATCGGCACCGCAAGCCCTGATCTGATTCGGGCTGCCGTCGAAATCTGCCGTGACTTGCAAACACCCCCTAGTGTGCAGGGCCGTGGGTGTTCGAGAGGATGTGATCGGCGAGCTGACCGGGGCGGGCGGGTTGTTCGAGATGACCACCGAGGAGGTGTTGGGGCAGCCGGCGGCGGTGTTCACCAGCCGGATGCGCTCTCTGCGGGAGATGGTGGCCAACACCGCCAATTTCGGCGATCGGGAGTTCTTGGTGCTGGAAAGCCAGCGGCACACCTTCGACGACTTCATCGCTCAAGTGGCGGCTGCGGCCACCGCCCTGCGGCAGCGGGGCATCGGCCACGGCGATCGGGTGGCCATCTTCGCGGCCAACTGCCCCGAGTGGGTGGTGTCGTTCTTCGCGGCCACCAGCATCGGTGCCGTCGTGTCGGCCTACAACGGCTGGTGGACCGCCGATGAGGTGGACTACGCCACCGCGCTGAGCGAGCCCGCCCTGGTGATCGCCGACCGGCCTCGGCTGGAGCGCTCCGGGTCGGGCCAGACCGATGCCCCGTGCCTGGTGATCGAGGACGACTGGGCCGACTTTGTGGCCGCAGGGGCGGGGGCGGCCCTGGGCGACATCGACGTGGCGCTGGCCGAGGATGATCCGGCGGTGATCTTGTTCACCAGCGGCACCACCGGGCGGCCCAAGGGGGCGGTGGGGTCGCATCGGGGGCTGATCGGCTTCGTGCAGTCCACCATGTGCAGCGGAGCGGTGCGGGTGTTCACAGAGGCCCGCACGAAACCTCCGGCTGATGACGGCGACTCGGCCCCCCGCCCGCCAGCGCAGGCGGTGACCTTGGGCACCTCGCCGCTGTTCCACGTTTCGGGGTTGTACGGCACCACTCTGATCAACATGACCCTGGGGTCCAAGATCGTGTACCGACGGGGCCGCTTCGACCCGGAGGCGGTGCTCCAGCTCATCCAGAACGAGGGGGTCACCGCCTTCGCCGCGCTGGGCAGTATCGGCACCCGGCTGGCGAGCCATCCCCGCTTCGGGGAGTTCGACACCTCCAGTGTGGTCAACGTGGGCTTCGGGGGCGCACCGGCCAGCCCCGCGGTGCAAGACCAGATGCGTCAGGCCTTCCCCAACGCCGCCCCCGCGGTGGGCATGGGCTATGGATCGTCGGAGACGGTGGCGGTGGTGGCCAGCATCGGCGGGGCCGAGTACTTGGAGCGTCCCACCTCGTGCGGCCAGGTGGCCCCGGGAACCGAGGTGGAGATTCGAGGCCCCGACGGCCAGCCGGTGCCCGTCGGCGCCGAGGGCGAGATCTGGTCGCGCAGCGCCTACACCATGCTGGGTTACTGGAACGACCCCGAGGCCACTGAGGCTGCCATCGGGCCGGGCCGGTGGCTGAGAACCGGCGACATCGGCTGCTTCGACGAAGACGGCTACCTCTACATCAACTCCCGGGCTCGGGACATGATCCTGCGCAACGCCGAGAACATCTACCCCATCGAGATCGAGTACCGCCTCGACGCCCACCCGTCGGTGGCCGAATCGGCGGTGTTCGGGGTGGAGCACCCCGAGATGGGCCAGGAGGTGAAGGCCGTGGTGGTGCCGGCGGGCGACGGGTCGGTGACCCCCGACGACCTGGCCGCTTGGTGCCGGGAAGTGCTGGCCCCCTACAAGGTGCCCACCCTGTGGGAGGTCCGCCCCGCTCCCCTCCCCCGCAACGCCGCCGGCAAGGTGGTGAAGCGGGACCTGTACTCGTAGGCGGCCCTGCCCTTACCAGATGGGGAACTTGGCCTTGTCGGGCAGCCCGGAGCGGGCGACCACGGCTTCTCCGGCCTGTTGACAGCGGGCGTAGAAGGTGCCTTCGTCGATGGTGGTCATACGGCCGGCCTCCACCACCTTGTGGCCGTCCACGAACACCGTGTGGACGCCTCGGCCGTCGGCCGACCAGACGAGCTGATTCATCACGTTCAACAGCGGGCGCCACTCGGGGCGGTCGGTGTCGTGCAGCACCACATCGGCCAGCTTGCCCGGCTCCAGCGAGCCGATCTGGTCGTCCAGCAGCATGGTGCGGGCACCGCCCAGGGTGGCCATCTCGTAGGCCTTCTCAGCGGGGAACATCTGCGGGTCCATGCGAGCGTCCTTGAACAGCCCGGCCACCAGATAGGTGGCCCGCATCAGGTCGGAGTAGTTGGAGGCGTTGTTGCCGTCGGTGCCCAGGCTCACGTTCACCCCGGCGGTGACCATCTCTGGCATCTTGCCGATCTGGGTCACCCCGTAGCTCACCTTCAGCGCGGTGGTGGGACAGTGGACCACCGTCGATCCCGCCCCGGCCAGAAGCTGGATCTCCTGATCGTCTACATGCACGCAGTGGGTGATGGCGGTGTCGTCGCCCAGCACGCCTAGCTCGCTGAGATGGATCATGGGCCGCTGGCCGAAGGCGGCGATGAAGCTGTCGGGGTCCAATGAGGCAGGAGACATGTGGAAGCTGAGTCCCACGCCGTACTCGTCGGCGGTGGCTCGGGCTGCCTGCCACAGGGGGTCGGAGCAAGTGGTGTGGCCCACCAACATCGACCACGCCCCCAAGCGCCCGCCCGCGGTGCCCCGGAACCGCTTGACGGTGTTGCGCAGGTTGGCGATGGCCTCGTCGGTGTCCTGGCGGTACACGCTGGGTTCGGGAGGAAGGTCCCACACCCACTTGCCGATGCGGCCCCGGATGCCGGCTTCGTCGAGGCCGTCCATCACCTCGTCGACGAATCGGATGGTGCCCGCCTCCAGAAAGCAGGTGGTACCCGACTTGAGCATCTCCACTGCGGCGAGTTGGCCCGACAGGCGCTCCTCCTCGGCGGTGTACACCGAGTAGAGAGGGCACAGCCACTGGAAGACGTTCTCCTCGAAGGGGGTGTCGTCGGGGACATAGCCCCTGGTGAGGGGCTCGCCGGTGATGTGGATGTGGGTGTTGACCAGGCCGGGGGTGACCACGAAGCGGTCGCCTCCTGCTGTCTCGGCGGGCTGGTAGCGGGCTTCGAGGTCGGATGCTTTGCCCACGTCGATGATCTGGTTGCCGCGGATGGCGACTGCGCCGTTGCGGATGATGTCGCGAGTGGGGTTCATGGTGACGACGTACCAGCCCTTGATCAACGTGTCGATATGTTCGGTCATCTTGTTTCTCCTTTTGGCTTGGACGCGACGTAGGCGTATTGGTGGCCGATGGGCTCGACTAGACGGAGGGACTCGAAGCCAGCTTGGGTCAGCCAGGTGGCGGTCTGGGCGGCGGTGATGGGGAAGCCGTTTGTGGTGCTGGCCATCATTGTCATGGCCATGAGGACGCTGTGGGGGGACCATCGGGGTTCGGGGGCTATGAAGTAGTCGGCGAGCAGTAGGCGGCCTTCGGGGCGGAGTGCTCTCCAGGCTCGGGCGATGAGTTGTTGGACCCCGTCGGGGCCTTCGGTGCGGCAGATGTGACCCAACGCCACGATGTCGTAGCCCTCGGCCTCGATGTCGATGGTGTGGAAGTCGCCGGGGCGGAACTCGCACCGGTCGGCCACCCCGTGCTCGGCGGTGGTGCGGTGGGCTACTTCGACTACGCCGTCGAGGTCGTTGATGACGGCGGTGGCGGCGGGGCAGGCCTTGAGGATGGCGATAGCCCAGGGGGCGCCGCCGGCGCCGAGGTCGAGGACTCGGGGCGCGGGCATGGCGCTGTAGCGGATTTGGAGGTCGGCTCGGGTGGCGACTCGGAGCATGGTGGTGAAGGTGCCTTCAACCAGGGGGCGGTAGAAGTCGGCGGGGTTGTCGTCGATGGGGTGGGCGGGGCGGCCGGCGCGGATGGTGTCGGCCAACTGGGACCAGTTGTCGAGCGGGCCGGGAGCCACGGGCACCAGAGAGGCCATCGACGCGGCCCCGTCGGTGGTGAGATAGCGGGCTGCGGTGTCGTTCAGGCCGTAGCGGCCGCCTACCCGCTCCAGAAGGCCAAGCACGGCCAAGGAGTCGAGCAGAGCTTCCAAGTGGGGTGCTGACACTCTCAACTCTTGGGCCAGGTCAGGGGCGGTAACTGCGGGAGGGAGGCCGGGGGTGGCACCTTGGTCGGCCAGGGCGTCGAACACACCGAGGTCCAGAGCGGCGACCAGCACGTGAAACGATCCGAAGCCGCTGATCACCGCCCACACCGGGGCTGAGGGCGGGGGCTTGTGGTCGGTCCAGGGGCGGCCTACCCGCTCGGGGACGTGGGACTTCTTCAGCTCGGGATACGGGGAATCAGCCACTCATGCTCCCGGACATCATCCGCACTGCTCAGGGCTTCAGCAGTATCTTGCCGAAGAAATCGCTGGCCAGCATCTTTTCCTGTGCGTCGGCGGCGTCGGCCAGGTCGAACACCGAGTCGACCGCGGCGTTGAAGTCGCCCTCACAGAAGGTGTCCCACGCTGGGCCGAACTCCTCGGGGCGGTAGGGGTCGGACCCCAAGATCTTGATGCCGGAGTGGAACACGTAGCCGAGCGACGGGATCACCGCCTCGTCACCAGAGGAGTTGCCGCAGTTCACCAGCCGCCCGCCGATGCCCAGCGCGAACAGCGACGAGCCGAACAGGGCGGTGCCCACATGGTCGAACACCATGTCGACCCCGGCCCCGGCGGTGAGCTCACGGGCCCACCCGGCCACCTCGCCCGTGCGGTTGTTCAGCACATGGGCCGCGCCCATCTCCAAGGCTCGCTGGCACTTCTCGTCGGTGCCCGCGGTGGCCAGCACCGTGGCCCCAGCGTGTACTGCCAATTGGATGCCGGCCACTGACACCCCCGATCCGGCGGCGTGGATCATCACCGTCTCGCCCGCTTCGAGCCCGCCCACGTCGAACAGGGCGTGAGCCGCGGTCAGCCAGCACGTCGGGAACACAGCCGCGGTGTCCAGCGACATGGCGTGGGGCACTGGGTAGACATGGCTGGCCGGAACCAAGCACCGCTCGGCATAGCCGCCATTGACGGTGCCGCCAATGATGCCCAGCTCCCCATAAAGGTCGCCCCGGCCCCCCAGCTTGGAGCGGTCGTCCACCCCGGCCAGCGACGGATCAACCACCACCCGGTCGCCTACCGCCACCCCGTCAACCTCGGCACCTACTTCCGAAACCACCCCGGCCACATCCATGCCCGCGATGTGGGGCAGGGTGAATCCGGGCATGGTGAACCACCCGTTGCGCTGCACCACATCAAGCCGGTTCAGCGCGGCAGCCACCACGTCCACCACCACATCCACCGGACCCGGCTCAGGATCAGCCACCTCCTCATACCGGAGCACCTCAGGCCCGCCCGGCTCGTGATACCGCATCGCCTTCATCGTGTGCCTCCCTGTCGGATCATTTCAGGCCGCGGATGAACGGTCGGGCCAAGGCGGCGGGGGGTCGCACCCGTTTGGCGAAGATGGCCATGGCACCGATGGTGACCAAATAGGGCAGGGCTTGGAGCAACTCGGTGTTGAGCTCGTAGCCCAGCCCTTGCAGTGACAACTGGAACGACAAAGCCCCGGCGAACAGCACACAGCCCGCCATGGTGCCCCACAGTGTCCAACCGCCGAAGATCACCGCGGCGATGGCGATGAACCCCTGGCCGCCGATCACCGAATCGTCGAACGCGGCGATTCGAGCGAACAAGAAATAGGCCCCGCCCAGCCCCGACGTGAACCCGGCATAGTAGATCGACTGGCGACGGCGGCGGTTCACGTCGATGCCGCTCACGTCGGCCGACTGGGGGTTCTCCCCTGCGGCCCGCAGCTCCAATCCCCAACGGGTGCGGTACACCAGCCACCACGACAACGGCACCAGCCCATAGAGGAGGTAGAACGGCCACGGCTCCCCGAACAGCGCCTTGCCGAACAGCGGGATATCCACCAGAACGGGGACCTCCACCTCTGAGGCCCGGAGGGCCTGGGGTTCGATTTCCCGATCCAAGAAACCCACCAAGCCGAACACCAGGATGTTGAGGGTGAGGCCCACCACGAACTGGTCGGCAGTAAGACGGTGACTCATCTCGGCCTGCACTGCGGCGATCAGCAGTCCGCCGATCACACCGAACACCAGGCCCACCACGATCGAATCTGAGATGTGATAGCCCAGAATCCCCGCGAAGGCCCCGCTCAGGAGCATCCCCTCCACCGAGATGTTCAGGGTTCCTGAACGCTCCGCCACCCACTCCCCGGTGGCAGCGAAGGCCAGCAGCGCGGCAAAAAGGGCACCGTTGATGTAGGTGGACTCGCTCGACAACACGTCGCCCACGGCGGAGAAAAAGTCGATCAGCACCAGATCACACCCTCTCCGTAGCCGCGGCCCGAGCCCGGCGACGATCCCGCAGGAACACCACCGCAGGAGGAACCAGAAGCGCCAGGACCAAGAGGCCCTGCACCACATCGGTAATGCGGCTCTGCACCCCGGTGCTGTTCACGAACCCCGCCCCGTTCCGCAGCCCGGCGAAAACGAAAGCCGCCACCACTGCGGGCAGGGCCCGCTCTCGGGCCAGCAGGGCCACCAAGAGACCGGTCCAACCGATGTTGTCAGAAAAGCCGGGCACCAGCCGGTAGTTGCCGAACGAGAAGCCGCCGCCCGCGAACATGGCCGCCCCGGCCAAGCCGGCAAAAGCGCCGCCGATGGCCAAGGCGGTTGCCCCGTACGTGGTGGAGGACACGCCAGCGCGCTGGGCGGCCCGAGGATTGTGGCCCAGCATCCGCAGCCGAAATCCCCACACCGTGCGGGCCAGCACGTAGGCCACCGCCAAAGCCAGGGCCAACGCCACATAGACAGTGATGGGGAACTCGTTGCCGAACACATCGGGACGAGGAATCCGGTTGTCTTTGGCCAGCTGCTCGCTCACCAGATTTCGGTTGCCGCGACTGGCCTCGTCGGCCAAAAGCAGCCACTGCCATTTCAAGCCGTACCCCACCGCCTGGAGGGCCACAAACACCAACAGCAGGGTGCTCAGCACCTCAGGCACACCCCGCCAATAGCGCAGCAGTCCCGAAATCGAGGCCCACGCCGCTCCCCCCAACGCACCGAAAAGCAGCAACACCACCACATTCAGCGGGCCGGGGCCGCCGATGAGAAAGCTGAAATACACCGCCACTGCCGCACCGATCAGCAGTTGGCCCTCTTGGCCGATGTTGATCAGACCGGCTTTGGACGAGATCACTGTGCCCAAGGCCACCAGGAGCAAGGGCGCCGCGATTCCCAGCGTCCCTCCCCACCGCCCGGGCGCCATGATGCTGCCGTCCACCAGGGCCTCCACCACCGGCCACCAGTCGCCCCCCGTGGCCTCCACAATCACACTGGCCAGGGCCAGGGCCACGGCAACGCTCAGGGCGTAGAGAACTACCCACTCGGCCAGTCGGGCACCCCGAGTCATGCCTCGCTACCGCCCATCAATAATCCGAGGGCTTCGAGGTTGGCATCGGACCGGGCCAGCACCCCGGCGATGCGGCCCCGAGACATGACCACGATCCGGTCGGCTAACTCAAGAATCTCCTCCAGCTCGCTGGAGATCAACAGCACGGCCACGCCGTCATTCGCCGTTTGGCGCAGGCGATCGGTCATGTACTCAATCGCCCCCACGTCCAACCCCCGGGTGGGCTGCGCCGCCACAAGTACATCGGGTTCGGCAGCCAGTTCGCGGGCCAGCACCACCCGCTGCTGGTTGCCGCCCGACAGCGACCACAGCGGGGCGTCGGGTCCGGAACAGCCGATGTCGAACTCCTCGATCATCTGTTGGGCCATCTCGGTGGTCCGAGCCTTGTCCATAACCCCATGGCGGGCCACCCGGTGAGGATCCACCATGAGCAGGTTCTCGGCCACCGTCATGTCCAAGACCACGCCGGAGTCATGGCGGTCTTCGGGTATCACCGCCACCCCCGCCTTGGCCATGGCACCAGGCGAGCCGGTGGGCACCTCCGCGTTGTTGACCACCACTCGGCCGGCATTCAGCGGAACGAGGCTCGACAGCAGATCGCCCAGGGTCCGCTGACCATTTCCCTCCACGCCAGCCACGCCCACGATCTCTCCCGCTCGAAGATCAAGGCTGATGTCGTCCAGCAGCCGCGCCCCGCCCCGGCCCTTCACCGAGACTCCCTCAATCCGCATTACCGGTTCGTCTGATTTCGTCGTATCCGCCAGCTGCCTGTCCTCACCTTCGCTATGGGATTCCTGGTCGGCCTCCTCGATCTCAGCAAGGCCGAAGGCGGCTCGCTCCGAGCGCAGCGACACCTCTCGACCCACCATGGCCCGGGCCAGACTACGGGCGTCAGCCTCTTGGGTGGGCCGGTGATCCACCACCCGGCCTTGGCGCATGATGGTGATCTCGTCGGTGGCGTGCAGCACCTCGTCCAGCTTGTGGCTGACCAGCACGACGGCTCGGCCTTCAGCGGCCACCACCTCTCGCAGCGTGCTGAACAGCTGCTCCGACTCCTCGGGAGTGAGCACCGAGGTGGGCTCGTCGAACACCAGAATGTGGGGATCGCGGCGTAGGCACTTAATGATCTCCACCCGCTGCCGCAGACCAGCAGTGAGTTCGCCCACTCGGGCGTCGGGGTCGATCTCCAGGCCGTACTGCTCGCTGATGGCCGCCACCCGGTCCCGCACGCCAGCCGACTTCAACCAACCCTCCTCGCCAAGGGCGACGTTCTCCCACACCGAGAGCTGGTCCACCAAGCTGAAGTGCTGGTGGACCATGGCAATGCCCAAGGCGGCGGCAGCCAGCGGATCGTGAATAGTGCGGGGCTCACCGTCGATGCGGACCGACCCGGCATCGGGCAACACGAGACCGATGAGAACCTTCATCAGCGTGGACTTGCCTGCTCCGTTCTCGCCCAAAATGCCGTGGATACGGCCCCGATGCAGGGTCAGATCAACGTGATCGCAGGCGACGATCCCCCCGAATCGCTTGGTGATACCGAGGAGTTCGACCGCAGGCGCCGAGGGGTCAGACCCCCCGGCGCCTGTCCATTCGGTCGTAGCGTCGGTCACCCGCCGCCGTAGGCGGCCCCGGAGATGCCGCCGAGCACACCGAGCAGCTCGCCATCGGTGGCAACAGCTTCGAAGGCTTCGGCCAGCAGCGCTTCTCCCTCTGCCGAAGGATCGCACAACTCGCCGCCGTTAAGGCCCTGGGCAGTCGGGAACTGATAGGTAGAACCCTCGGTCAGCTGGCCATCAATGATCAAAGGCAACACGATCTGGGCGTAACGTCCAGCGTCGAACACGATGGCGCCGGTCCAGTTGATCCCGTCGTCGCGAGAGCAAATGTCACCAGGACCAGCCGCGAACACGGCTATCCCTTCGTCGGTGGCCAGCTGGCCGACCGGATTCAGCGCGCCGCCCAAGTAGGCGTAAGCCAACGTGGCGCCTTCGGCAATGGCGTTGGTGAGCGCGGCAGTGGCATTGGCCGAATTGTCGAAGTCAAACGGGAAGGCGCCTGTAGCCACATACTCCATGGTGAACGACGGGTCCACCGACTGGAGGCCGTGCACGGTTGCGTTGTAAGCCTCCTTCTCGAAGCCGAGGTCACAGCAGCCCAGGAACACCGCGGTGTCCCCGCCGTGGTCCTGCAACGCGGCGGCCATGGCGACGCCGGCGGTGTAGTGGATGGGAGCGCCCCAATCGGTGGCCTGGGCCAAGCCGGGGGTCTCCGGGAATCCGGCCCCGCAGTTGCAGTACCAGAAGATGTCGGGATACTGCTCGGTGAGGTCGGCCAGAGGTTCAGCGATCTCGCTGGCCCCCACCAGGATCACGTCCACGCCCTGGGCCGCAAGGTCGGACATGGCCTGCGCGGCTTCGGCGGCGCCGATGTTGTCGCTGACAATGGGCGGGGCAAAGCCGTTGCCCGCGGAGAACTCCTCTGCGAAGTCAACCAACGCCTGGTAGTAGCCCTGGTCGTCTCGGGGGCCAGCGGCGGCCACCCCGATGGTGATGGTGCCGTCGCCATTGGAGTCGAAGACATCCAGGATGCCCTCCATTGTCACTTCACCTTCCTCGGGCGGCACCTCGTCGGGTTCGAGGTCGTCGGCCGGCTCGTCTGAATCCTCAGGCTCGGGCTCCGGTGCGGGGGCCTCGTCCTCAGGCTCCGGCTCCGGTGCGGGGGCCTCGTCCTCAGGCTCGGGCTCCGGTGCGGGGGCCTCGTCCTCAGGCTCCGGCTCAGGCGCGGGGGCCTCAACCGCAGCGCCACCGTCATCGTCGTCGTTGCCGCAACCGGCGGCCACGAGGGCCAGTATCGACAGCAGCGCGGCCAGCAGCAACAGTCTCTGAGCAATTCGTCTCGTCATCATCCCCCTCCTCAGGCGGGTCTTGTCGGACCGGGCGGCCCAAGCACCGCTTCGCAGCCTACTCGCGCCACTTCCTCGCCGTCCTTAAGACCACCGTTGTCGGTGGCTGCATGGCCCGGTACACTCGGCTCAAACTTCCCCCAGCAAGTCCGTCTCTACCGGATGAGGAGAACCTCATGGACCAAGCCATACTCGCCCTGCTGGGGGTCATCATCACCCTGATGCTCTACCTCGACCGAGGCCGACGCGCCGACCTCGCCCTCCACCGAGAAGAAACGCAGAGGGGATTCGCCCAGTTGGCAGAAGCCATGCAGAGCGGCGACGACCAAATCCGAGAAGCAGTGCAAAACGGCGACGCCCAAATCCGAGAAGCAATGCAAAGAGGTTTCGCCGAGCTGACCGCAATGATCATGGACTTGGTCGGCCGAGTGGGTCGTTTAGAGGGCCGAGCCGAAGCCGAGGCGGTATCGTCCCAGCATTCCCAATAGTCACGCGCCGTCGGAAACTGCCGCGTCTGCTGGCCAGTGCCGGCGGTAGCGCTGCACGAGCCAGCGGTTGAATTGCACGTGGGTTTCCTCTTGCCAGGAGTAGCGGCCTCGCACGGCGAAGCGGGAGCGCAGGCCCCGCTGGACTTTGGTGGTGGCGTCCTGATCTTGGGCCACGAACACCTGCACGCCGTCGTCGCTGGCCTGGAACAGGTGGTCGAACATGGGGTGCTCCAACGCGCTGGGGTGTAGCAGGTAGCCGATCTCCACATCGATGGTCTCCGCTGAGGTGGGGCGCACGATGAAGAAGAACGCCTGGTCGGGGGCGGTGCCGAAGCACAGGGTGGGCGGGATGAGGGCGAAGGTGGACCGCCACCGCTCCTCTTCGGTGAGTTTGGGGAACACCGGCAGGAGGGCCTTGCGGGTGGCGTTGAAGCCGCCGTCGATGTGGGTGTAGCCGTTCTCCCGGAAGATCACGTTGGAGCCGTCGTCCCACGGCACGGGGAACCGGGCCATCTCGGAGGGGCAGAAGTCCTGGATCACCTGGTGGAGGCGGTTGGCGTGGTAGCCGTCGTTGAAGTTCTCGAACATTACCTTCCAGTTCCAGGGCAGGTCGGTGAGCGTGAAGGTGCCGGGGCACACGCAGTTGTCGAGTTCGTAGTTGGCGAGGTAGGGCTCGTACCGCGCCAGGGTGGGGGCCAGGGGCGGGGCGTCGGGATTGAAGTTGACGAAGATGAACCCGTGCCACAGCTCGACCGCCAAAGCGGGCAGGCCCCAGTCGTCGTTGTCGAAGCCCTCGGTGCGCTCCATTGCGGGGGCGCCCATCAGTCGGCCGTCCAGGCGATAGCTCCAGTGGTGGTAAGGGCAGCGGAAGGAGCGGCTGTTGCCCTCCCCCTCCACTACCTGCATGCCGCGGTGGCGGCAGATGGCCGAGAATGCCGCAATGCTGCCGTCCCGCTGGCGGGCCACGATGATGGGCTCGGTGCTCACCGTGGCGGTGAACCAGTCGCCCGTTCCGGGGATGCGGCTGGCTACTCCGACGCAGCACCACTCTTGTTCGAACAGCGCCCGGCGCTCGAAGGCCAAGAACTCCTCGGACGTGTAGATCTCGGGCGGGAGGGTCACTGCGGTGGCAACGTCGGTGGTCGAAGCCTCAAACGAGTCCAGCAGATCGCCAGTCAGCATGGTCATGCGATCACCTCATTGTGGGCTCTTGTGGGCCTTCGGCCTCTTGTCGTAGCAGGAACTTTCTGATCTTGCCGACGCTGGTGCGGGGCAACTCGTCCATCAGCGTAAACGACCGGGGCAGCTTGGCTTTGGCTAGCCGCTCTTGGCACCAGGTTGACAGCTCATCGGCGGTGGGAGGGTTGGCCGGGTCGACGGGAACCACGAAGGCTACCGGCACCTCGTCGCGCATTGGATCGGGGGCGCCCACCACCGCGGCCTCCAGGACCCTGGGATGGCTGGCTAGCACCGACTCCACCTCCACGATGGAGACGTTCTCTCCCGCTACCTTGAGCACGTCGGAGTGGCGGCCGTCGAAATAGTGGCGGCCGTCGGGTTCGACCCGAGCCCGGTCACCGGTGCGGAACCAGCCGTCGGACGTGAACGAAGCTGCGGTGGTGTCGGGATCGTCCAGGTAGCCGGCGAACAAGGTCTTACCGGGCTCGCCGCCCGCCAGAACCTCGCCGTCGCGCACAATCACCTGGCAGCCGGGGGTGACCTGGCCCATGGACGACGGCACCGGGTTGTCGGGCGGCTCGGTGAGCACGGCGGGGATGGTCTCGGTCATGCCGTAGAGCTGGCGAGGCTGGCAGCCGAACCAATCGGCCAGGGTTTCGTACTGGTCGTCGGCGATGTTCTGGGCGTACCAGCAATGGCGCAGGGCGATGCCTCCGACCGGAGCGCCCCGGGCCAAGATCATCCTCATCGGAGCAGCAAACAGGCTGGCGCAGGTGGCCCGGTGGCGGGCAGCTTGGGGCAGGAACCCGCTGGCCGAGAAGGCGGGCATCAGGGCCACCGAGGCTCCTGTCCAGATGGCCGAGGCGAAGGAGTAGTACTGGGCGTTGGCGTGGAACAGGGGCAGCACCACCAGTTGGCGGTCGTCGGGGGCCAGGTCGGCCCGTTCGGCCATGACCCGACCGCAGAAGGCGTAGTTGGCCTGGGTGATCTCCACCCCCTTGGGCCGCCCGGTGGTTCCCGAGGTGAACATCACCGCCGCCCGGTCCCGCAGGCCAACCGCAGGCCAGTCCACCCGAGCGCTTCCGACCAGCGCATCGAGGCTGCCGCTGGCCTCGTCAAGCTCGGTGATGGCCAGATCGGGACTCACTTCAGCGGCTTGGCGGTAGACCTCAGCTCGGCTGGTGGCGCAAAAGCCGGCCTTGGGCCGAGTCCGCTCGATGTGGTCGGCCAACTCTGGTGCCTTGCCCATGGGATCGGACGGCACAATCCACGCCCCCAGCCGGTTGGCGGCCAGCCACAGAGCCATGAACGCCGGCGTGTTGGTGAGCGCCAGATGCACCGAATCGCCCGGGCTCACCCCCCGCTGGATCAAACCGGCGGCCACACCGGCGATGGCGGCGTCGAACTGCCCATACGTCCAGGTTGCGGTGGTCCCATCGGGCTGCTCGAAGATCAGGAAAACGCCATCGCCACCACGCTCGACCGCTTGTTCCCAAACGGACGAGAACGTGACCGGTTCAGTCATCGGGAGGTCCGTAGCCTCCACCGCCGGGCAGGTCGAGGCGCACGACGTCGCCGGGGTCGAGGGTGATGCGGCTCTGGGTGGTGACCGGCTCGCCGTTGACTTGGAACGAGCCCGCCTGGCCGGGGTCGCCGCCGAAGATGCCCTGCGGCGGGTCGGACAGGCGGCTGGTGACCGCGTTGAGCAGCCAGGGGCGGGAGGTGTCCACGCTGAACTCGATGGTCTGGCCCTTGCCTCCGGGCTGGGCACCCGATCCTTCCGAGCCGGGGCGCAGCGATTTGCGGGTGAAGCGCACCGGTGCGGAGGCCTCCACCACCTCGATGGGCACGGCGCTCACCCCCGTGGGATAGGAGCAGGCGTCCAAGCCCGGCTTGGACGCCCGGGCGCCCACCCCTCCGGCGTAGGTGAACATGGCGGTGATGAACGGGGTGCCGTCGTCGTGATTGCCGCTCACCTGCATGGTCCACACCGCGCCCGCCCCTTCAGCCATGGACTCCTCCGGCTTGACCTGGGCCAGGGCTTTGAGCAGGGCATTGGGCAAGAACATGCCGACCACATGGCGGGCGGTGCCGGGCTGGGGCCTCACGGCGTTGACGATGGAGCCCTCGGGGGCGGTCATCTTGATGGGGGCCAGGCTGCCGTGGTTGTTGGGGATCTCGGGGTTCAGCACCGAGCGCACGGTGAATGTGGTGTAGGCGTGGGTGTAGTTGCTCACCACGTTGATGCCCCATGGGCTGGCCTCCGAGGTGCCGGCGTAGTCCACGGTGATCTCCCCCGCTTCGGGGTCCACCGCCAGCGAGCACACGATGTCGATGCGGCTGCCGTCGGCCAGGTCGAGCACGGCGTCGGCCTGATACTCGCCGGCGGGCAATTCGGCGATGCTGGCCCGGGTGGCGGCTTCGGAGCGGTCGATGATCTCGTCGGCCAGTGCCTCGATGTCGTCGAGTTCGTAGGCGCCGCACAGGGCGGCGAGCCGCTGGGCGCCCACCTCGCCCGAGGCCATCTGGGCGTGCAGGTCGCCGGCCATGTGGTCGGGCTGGCGGACGTTGGACAGGATGAACTTCCACACGTCTCCGTTGCGCTCCCCGCCCCGCATGAGCTTGCAGATGGGAATCCACAGGCCCTCCTCGAAGCAGTCGCGGCCCCCGGCGCCGATGCCGTAGCCGCCCACGTCGGTGTGGTGGATGGTGGAGCCGAAGTAGGCGATGGGAACCGGGTCGCCGCCGACGGCCGGGGTGCGCCATACCGGGACCAGCACGGTCACGTCCAAGAGCTGGCCTGCGGTGAGATAGGGGTCGTTGGTGACCAGCACGTCGCCGGGCTCGAGGTCTTCGGGGGGGAACTCGGCCAGCATGTTGGCCGCGCCGATGGCCAGGGAGTTGATGTGGCCCGGCGTGCCGGTGACCGCCTGGGCCACCATGCGGCCCCGCTGGTCGAACACGGCGTTGGCCAGGTCGCCGGCCTCCCGCACGATGGGACTGAATGCGGCCCGCTGAAGCGCCCGGGCCTGCTCGTTCACCACCGAAATGAGCGACTGCCACAGGATTTCCAGTTGAATGGGGTCGTAGGTGGGCTGGCTCATTTCTCCTCCAACACTGCGATGAGGCTGGCGTCTTCGGCGACCGTCACACGCCATCCGGGACGAATGACCGAGGTTGTCTCCCGCTCTTCGACCAAGGCAGGGCCCGGGAAGGTCGCACCAATCGACAAGTCGTCCCGACGGTAGACCGGCACCTCCACCGCGTCCTGCTCTCGCCCGAACACCGCGGTGCGGGTCGAAGCCGGCTGAGGAGGACCATCGCCCGTGGCCTCGGGCACCTCGGCATCACCCAACTCGGCTGGGTCGGCCCGGGCCGATAACCGCCAAGTGACCACCTCGATGGGCACGTCATCAATCGTCATGCCGTAGATGCGGCGATACTCCGACTCGAACGCTTCGATCACCTGCTCGTCAAGGGCCACCCAGGCGTCTCCTTCGCCCATCCAGACGGTGATCTCGTTGCCCTGGCCGGTGTAGCGGGCATCGATGCCGTAGCGGAATCCAATGTCAGACTCCGGGACTCCGGCGCTGAGCAGCACTCGGCGGCCTTCGGCTCGCAGGTCGTCCAGCAGATCGTCCCGCTCGACGGAGTCGATCTCGGCCAGCTTCACCGGCATGGAGCGGGCCAGATCGATCCTTACCGGCGAGACCAGGGTTCCGAACGCCGACAGCACGCTGGCGTTGACCGGGAACACCACCCGATCCGAATCCAGCAGCTCGGCCACCCGGCAGGCATGGGGCGGCCCAGCACCACCGAAGGCCAGCACGGTCACGCCCCGCAGATCCACTCCCCGCTCCACTGCGTGCATTCGGGCGGCGGCGGCCATGTTCTGGCTGACCACCTCATACATTCCTGCGGCGGTATCGATAGCCGACAAGCCGAGTCCGTCGGCCAAGGGCTCTATGGCCGACTGGGCAAGCCCGGCGTCCAAGGGCATGTCGCCGCCCAGGAAGGCGTCGGGGTCCAGCAGACCGAGCACCACATCGGCGTCGGTAACCGCAGGCTGATCGCCACCTTGCCCGTAGCAGGCCGGGCCAGGATCGGCGCCCGATGACTCCGGCCCCACCTTGAGCAGGCCGAATTGGTCGAGATGGGCCAGGCTGCCGCCGCCCGCGCCGATCTCCACCAAGTCGACTGAGGGCACCGAAACCGGAAAACCCGATCCCTTCTTGAACCGATAGCGGCGGGCCACCTCAAAGGTGGTGGTCAGCGCCGGCTCGCCTTCTTCAACCAATGTGGCTTTGGCGGTGGTGCCACCCATGTCGAAGGCCAGCAACCGGTCCTCCCCCATACGGCGGGCGAACCAGCGGGCGGCCAGTGCCCCGGCAGCGGGGCCCGATTCCACCAGCCGTATCGGGGCGGCCGCCGCGTCGTCGGCCGACACCACTCCCCCATTGGACAGCATCATCAACACCGACCCGCCGAATCCCTCTGACGAAAGCCACTTCTGAAGCTCGTCCAGGTACGGCCCAATGATCGGCATGGTGGCCGCGTTGCAGGCCGCGGTGATCATGCGGGGGTACTCCCGGATTTGCGGCGAGATGTCGGCCGAGGCGCACACCGGCACGCCCAGTTCTCGGCGCAGCTCGTCGGCCAGCAGACGCTCGTTGGCCGGGTTGACGTAGGAATTGAGCAGGCACACCGCCACCGATTCGACCTGGGCCTCGCTGAGATCGCCCACCAGCGCCGCGATGCTCGCCGCCGAGGGGGCCGCCAGCACCTTCCCAGTGGCCGCGGTGCGCTCGTCGATCTCGAAGGTGAGCTCGCGGCCGATGGGCGGATCGGGGAACTCGATCTGGAGGTCGTACATGTCGTAGCGGTGCTCGTCGCGGATCAGCAGGGTGTCGCCGAAGCCAGTGGTGGTAACCAGGGCGGCCCGACCGGTCTTGTTCTCGATGAGGGCGTTGGTGATGAGCGTGGTGGCGTGGACAATGGGGGCGGTGATCTCGCCGGGGGCCACCCCGGCCCGGCCCAAGAGCTGGCCCACCGCGGCCTGCACGCCTTCGAGCGGGGCTGATGGGGTGGTGAGGGCCTTGTTGACCGTCACCGCGCCGGTGGTGGAGTCCAGCAATACCGCGTCGGTGAACGTGCCCCCGATATCTACCGCCAGACGCCAATCCGACATTGTTCAGCCGGCAAGCAGGTCGTCGCGAGGCGGGGTGAACACGTCGAGAATCCAGCACTCCCCGTACTCGTCGTCGCCGATGAACACCGAGTCGCCGTGCCACACCCCCTTGGGGGCGATATAGGCCTCGCCCTCGCCCAACACCACCCGCTCCTCGCTCTCCGGGTTGTCGTTGATGCGGAAGTCGAGCTTGCCCCGCACGATGATACCGAGCTGCTCATGGTCTTCGTGGCGGTGCAGGAATGACCCGGTGGCTCCTCCGGCGATGCGCCAGAAGCAAAGCTGGAGCCCGTCGCCGGTGACGACCCGGCGGCGGAATCCCTCCCGGTCGGTGTCAACGAACAAGTCGTCGTCGTAGAAGTAGCAGTACTGGTTGGTCAGATTCATGGCAGTGGTCTTGACTATCTAGTCGTCGGCGGCCAGAGCGGCAAAGCGGCGCTGCTCTTGGGTGAGGTCGAGGGGGCGGATGATGGCCTGGTTCTCCTCGTCACCCCAGTGGTCGGCAGGCACCAGCCACATCACCTCGAACTCCAGTCCGTCGGGGTCCTTGGCATAGAGGCTCTTGTTGGCTCCGTGGTCGCTCTCGCCGTAGAGGGCGCCCGCCTCCACCAGCCGCTGGCGAATTGAAGCCAACTCCACCAGGGTGGGCACCTCCCAAGCGATGTGGTACATCCCCACCGACCGCTGGCCAGCCGACGACGGCTCGGCCCCGTCGCCGATGGAGAAGAAGGCGATGTCGTGGTGGTTCTCCGACGCCGGCGCCCGCATGAACACGAACCGCCCCGGCTCGTCAATAATGGTCTCAAAACCCAGCACATCGGCATAGAACTGCTGCTGGCGCCGCGCATCCCGCACATACAGCACCGCATGATTCATCCCCGTGATCATGAGGTGACCATCGATTCAAGAGGTGGGTCGGTGTTGAAGGAGAGGCTTTTGGAGAGGGGGAGCTCGGTAAGAGGGGTGTGGACTTGGGCGACGGGAGGGCCGATGCGGGCGGCGATGGGGGTAAGGGCGTCGGTGTCGAAGTTGTAGAGGCGGGCGGCAGTGTTGGTGAGCATCTTCTGGCACTCGTCTTGAGGCACGTCCCACATAGTGGCGGCGAGGGCCTCGGTGGTGTAGCCGATAGAGCCCTCGTCGTGAGGGAAGTCGGCCCCCCACATGATGGTGTCCACCCCCACCGCGTGGCGGTACTGGACCTCGGAGCGGGGCAGCATGGAGGCGCCGATGCGGCAGTTTCGCTGCCAGTACTCGAGGGGCGACAGCGATAGGCCGTCCACCGTTTCGGACCCGAAGGTGGGGGCGTAGTTGAGGGTTCGGGGGTCGTGGGCGTACTTGCTCTGGATGTTGCGGAGCCGCTGGTCGATGCGATTCAGCTCTTCGAGGATCCACCGCATTCCCCACATCTCGGTCCACACCACCCGCAGGTCGGGAAAGCGCTCGAACACCCCGCCCAAGATGAGGTGGATGAGCGTGCGCTTGGGCCACAGCTCGTATTCGGTGAACGTCACTCCCCAAGCCACCGGATCGTCGCCCAAATCGGGGCAGCCCGAACCCATGTGCTGGTGGACCGGCATCTGAAGCGAGCTACATGCGTCCCACAGCGGGTCGTAGCGGGGATGGAAGAACGGCTCGACCGCGTGGTTGGGCGGGATGGCGGGGATCATCACCCCGCCGATCACCCCGGTCTCGGCCGCCCACCGCACCTCGGCAATGGCGTCGTCGAGGTCGTTGGGCAGAAGCTGGATGAGCCCCTTGCGCCGCTTGGGCTCGTAACCGCAGAACTCCACCAACCAGCGGTTATGGGCTTGGAGGCCGGCCCACCGGCGGGCATAGGCAGCCGCGGTGTCGGGTACCCCGGACAGATGGACGAGGATGTCGTAAAACGGGGTCAGCGTGTTGGGGAACAGCACCTCACCGGTGATGCCCTCGGCGTCGCACGCCGCGGTGCGGGCATCGCTGTCCCAGTTGATCTTGGCCGCGTCCATGTCCCGCAAGTCGATCCACGGGTTGGTGATGGCCGCCTCCCAAGCATCGAACTCGTCGTGCCAGGCGGGGTCTAAGAACTCCTTGTAGGTGCGGGTCTGGGCTCCAGCGTGGGTGTCCGAAGACAAGATCATGTACCGCCCGCCGGTCTGGTTCTCGGCCATACCCCAGCCTATTGCACGTCCACCCGGAGAATCCCGCCGACCGGCAGGCGGTTAGGGCTCGAAGACTTGGAGGTCGGGGCGGTGGTTGAGGAGGTAGTCGTTGGTGAGGTCTTCGGTGAGGTGGCGGCCGTGGTAGGCGTCGAGGGCGTCGAGGGTGAGGCCGTCTTCTTGGTAGACGGCCAGTTCGCGCTCGGGCTCGCTGAGGCGGCTGGTGATGTCGCCGGAGATGTGGAAGGTGCGCCCGGTGACGTGGCGGGCGGCGTCGGTGCAGAGCCACACCACCAGGGGGGCGATCTTGCGGGGGGCCAGCGCCTCGGGGCTGGTGTCGGGGGGCGGGGCGGAGGCGGCACCCCGGGGGGCCATGGTGAGAGCCATGAGATCGGTCCAGCGAGCGGTGCGGATGGCGTACTCCGCGGTGGACGCCCCCTCAGCGCGAGGGCGGATGGCGTTGCACCGCACTCCGAAGCGGCCCAGCTCCCGGGCCGCAGTGCGAGTCAGACCGATCACGCCCTCTTTGGCCGCGGAATAGGCGCAATGCGACGGGTGGCCGAAGCCCGAACCCGAACTGGTGTTGACGATGGCGCTGGTGTCCTGCTGCACCAGGTGGGGCACGGCGTGCTTGATCATGGCGAAGTAGCCCTTGAGGTTGACGCCCACGGTGAGGTCCCACTCCTCCTCGGTGAACCGCCAGATGTCGTTGTTGCGCCCTGCGGTGGCGTTGTTGATCAAGATGTCGAGCCGCCCGAAGGCGTCCACCGCCTGCTGCACGATCTCAGCTGCGCCGTCCCAGGTGGCTGAGGTGCTACTGGCCACCGCCTCGCCCCCGGCATCAATGATCTCGCCCGCCACTCGCTCGGCGTTGGCCGCCACCCCATCGGGGGTCTTGCGAATGCCCAGGTCGTTGACCAGCACCTTGGCCCCCTCGGAGGCCAGCAAGAGGGCGTGCTCTCGCCCGATGCCACCCCCCGACCCGGTGACGATTGCCACTTTGCCTTCCAGCCGATTTCCCATGCCGGCACCCTAGCGGCCAGGAAGAGCTCGGCTCCCTGGAGGTCAGGACTGGTCGAAGGAGGCGGCGGCGTCGCCGGGGCGCATCACGAAGAACTCCATGCCGTCGGCGCCGCAGGTGAAGGAGTACTCGTGGTTGGCGGCCAGGATTACTGAGTCCTTGGCCCTCAGTTCCATCGATGGCCCGTCGGCGCCGCTGGGCCACACCTCACACCCGCCCGACACCACGATCAGCAGCTCATTTTGATCGTGGCTGTGGGGAGGGACGTGGTAGCCGGCGGGCATGGTGGTGTATTGGCACCAAAAGCCCCCTTCGCCCCGGGCCACATGCTTGCGCCCTGCGCCGAGCTTCTTGGCTTTTTCGATCAGCTCCTTCGGCGCATTGGGGTTCTTGGACTCATCCACCCACTCAATGTCATCAAAGTGCAGGACTTTCGGTTCTGTGCTCATTTTTCCTCCTCTATTGGCTTGGGGGGCCGTGGGTGAGTTTGGCGAATTGGGTGGCGAAGAGTTGGGAGGTGGCGGATTGGTGGGTAGCCCGCCAGTGGCGCCAGGGGCAGACGTCGTCCCAGCGGTGGAGGAGCTCGAAATCCAGGTCGGCGATCACGAGGCCCTCGGCATCGGTGCCTTCGGCGTAGATGTGGCTGAAGTCGGGGAAGTTCGGGCCGCAGATGAGGCTGTGACCGGCGTAGTTGGCGGGCAGGGCACCATCGAAGCTGTCCTCCAGGCTGTCGCCGGCGTCGATGCCGCCGACCTGGTTGGCTGAGATGGTGAACACGAAGTTCTCCTGGCCCCGGGTGGTGGCCACCCGGCGCATGGACTCCACCTTGTCGGGGCCGCCGGCGAACGCCGCGGTGGGGTTGACGATGATCCGGGCCCCTTGGAGGGCCAGCAGGCGGCTCCCCTCGGGGTTGAGCCAGAAGTCATAGCAGATCTGCACGCCGATGGGGCCGTAGCGGGTCTCGAAGACTTCGAGGCTGGTGCCGGGGCGAAACGTGACCCCTTCGGTCACGAACGGCAGCGAGCCCAAGTGCAACTTGCGGTAGGTGCCGATGATGCCATCGGGGCCGATCACCGCCGCGCCGTTGTAGAGGGCATCGGGGTCATCGGGGTCCTGCTCGATCATGCCCACCACCAAGTACATGTCGTGCTCGGCGGCCACACCGGCCAACGCCTCGGTCGACGGCCCGGGCACGGTCTCGGCTAATGACCGGTGCAGTTCGCACGGCCCGCCCAGTCGCTCGCAGTCGTCGCAGTGGATCGCCCCGGTGAGCGCCTCTTCGGGAAACACCAGCAGGCCCACGCCCGCTTCGGCGGCCTCGGCGATCCAGTGGGTCATCTTGGCCAGGTTGGCGGCAACATCGCCGGGAACCGGGGTGAAGTCCACCGCACCGGCCCGCAGCCGGGTCTCGTAGTGGGAGTAGCGGTCTGGGATCACGGCTTCATCACTGCCTGTCGAAGATGGTCAGGAGCCGCCGGGGGAAGTCTTGGCCGCAGGCTGCACCTTGGGGGCGTTTTTCCAGTGGGGGACGCCGTGTTCTTCGGTGGCGATCCACCATTCGCCGTTGGTGATGGATGCCCAGTGGGAGTGGTTGAGCTGGTGGAGGGTGAAGCAGGCCGACAGGGCGGTGTTGAAGCCCTGAGCGTCCATCGACTGGTTCACCGCCTCCTTGACCAACAGGGCGGCCATGGTGGGCACGGCGGCGATGCGCCGGGCGAACTCCAGGGTCTCCTCGGCCAGCGTCTCGTTGGGGAACACCTTGGACACCATCCCCATGGCGTGGGCCTCGTGGACATCAATGGAATCGCCGGTGAGCAGCAACTCCTTGGTCTTGCGGGGGCCGAACTCCCAGGGGTGGGCGAAGTACTCCACGCCCATCATGCCCAGCCGGGTGCCCACCACGTCGGCGAATGAGGCGTCCTCGGCACCCACGATGAGATCGCAACTCCACATGAGCATCAGTCCGGCGGCCAGCACTGGCCCCTGCACCTGGGCGACGGTGATCTTGCGGAGGTTGCGCCACCGCTTGGTGTTCTCGAAGAAGTAGTGCCACTCCTGGAGCATCAGCTTCTCTGAGCCCCGCCGCCCGCCGCCGTTCATCTGCCAGGTGGGGTGCTGATTGGGGCCGGGCATCCGCTCTTCCAATGCCGCCTTGGAGCCCATGTCGTGGCCGGCGGAGAACATCGGGCCCACCCCGCCCAGGATCACCACCCGCACGTCGTCGTCGGCCTCGGCCACCAGGAACGCCTCGTTGAGCTCCACCAGCATCCCCCGATTCTGGGCGTTGCGGGCCTCGGGCCGGTTCAACATGATGCGGGCGATGGTGCCGTCGTCCAGCGTCTCATAGGTCAGGTACTGGTAGTCCATTTCCCTAGTCTCGCCCATCCACGAATACTGTGCGCTGCCGGACGTGGTTCTAGGCTCGCAACCGCCGTGTCCTCACCTCAGGAGCACCTATGACTGGGCCAACAAGCATCGACTCCCACTACATCGACACCGCCGGTCTGCGGTTCCACTGCCTGGCCGCGGGCGATGAGGCGGCACCCCCGGTGGTGCTGTTGCACGGCTTTCCCCAGACCTCGCACATGTGGCGCCACCAGATCCCAGTGCTGGCCGAGCACTACCGGGTCTACGCCCCCGACACCCGGGGCTACGGCGGCACCGACAAACCCCGCATCCGGGTCACCCGCGACCTGCTGGCCCGCGACATCGTCGACTTCATTGACGCTTTAGGCATCGAGCAATGCTCGCTGGTGGGCCACGATTGGGGCGGGATCATCGCCTTCAAGGCCGCCCTGGAGTACCCCGACCGGTTCAGGCGGCTGGGGCTGGTGGACACGCTGTGCTCGGTGTGGATTCCATGGGGCATCCACGGCTACTGGTTCAAGTGCGAGCCCGAGGCCGAGCAGTTCTGGGAGAGCCACGCCGGCGAGTTCATCAGCTCGATCTTCGGGGGTGTGGAGGGCAGCTACGGTCCGCCGCCCCATTCCCCGTGGAAGGCCCCGGTGGCCGACAGCGACGCCCAGGACCCCGGCCGGGCCATGGCCGACTGGGATCCCAGCCAGCACTGGACCGCCGACGACGTGGAGCACTACCGGTCGGCCTTCGACCAGCCCGGCGCCTGGTTCCACGCCGTTTCGTACTACCGCGACGCCCTGCCGTTCCACCTGCCCGACGGCGACAGCAACCTGGCCTACCGGACTCCGGCCCAGGTCGCCGAGATGTGGCGCCACCCCGACCTGCTGTTCTCGCACCCCGACTACGGCCCGTTCCCGGTGTTCGCACCCGAGGACCGGGGCCGCACCTACCCCCATCCGGCGCTGTATTTGTACTCGGCGTTCCTCATGCCCCAGGCCTTTGAAAACGGCTACCCCGCCGACGACCACATCCCCACGGGCAACCCCTACGCCGACTCCTTCGTCGACCACTTCCCCGACTACCGGGCCCGCCCCGCCCCCTGCGGCCACTTCATCCCCGAAGAAGCCCCCGAGCGCACCACCGACGTGCTCCTCGCCTTCTTGGCCGGCGAGATCTGAACGGGCGACGCCAAGCCGGAAGCGCCGGATTGTTGTCCAAACTATCGCCGAATTGTTAGGTAAATCTGCGCTGTTTGGTCAGTTCGGCGCAGCTAAGGGTGACTCTCCGGCTGCCTTTATTGACATCTTTCGCCAATATGGGAGAGATATGTCAATAAGGAGCTGTATATTGACATCAGGGCGCCATCAAGGAGGCACGGCTAGTGGGGAGGCTGGTGACACGCTGCTGGGATGAGGAGTCGTTCTCTTCCCGGCTGCCGAGCCCAAACGACGATCCGGTCTGCCGATTTGACGCGTTCGTGCCCCACCCATTGGCCGACTGGCAGCCTGACCTCGACAGTGTCTGCCTGGAGAGGATCATGGTGGCGGAGGACGCATTGCGCCGGCTGGGCGAACACCAGAGCAACACCAAGGGCGCAGCGCTTGCGGCCGAGTGGCTGGCGCTCCGAGCGGAAAGCGCCGCATCCAGCACCATCGAGGGAGTCCACCCGTCAGCGCGCCGACTGGCCCGTGCCGAGGCCCAGATAAACCTTTTCGGAGAGCAGCCCCGCCCCGACGACCGAGAGGCCCTGCGGAATATCGCCGCAGTCGAACACGCCTTGGCGATCGCCTCGGAGGCAAGGAAGCTCACCGCCGCCGATATCGCGTCGGTCCACCGTGTGCTCATGGGCGACGACGACCCGGCAGCCGGCCAGATCAGGACACGCCAGAACTGGATCGGGCCAGGCCTGCTCACATCCACCCCGCTAAATGCCTCGTTTGTGCCGCCCCCTCCTGAGGAAGTCCCCGGGCTGATAGACGACCTCGTCAAGCGGATCAACAACCCGAGCGGCCACCCCCTGGTGGACACGGCCGTCGTCCACGCCCAGTTTGAGATGATCCACCCTTTTGGAGACGGCAACGGGCGGACGGGTCGGGCGCTCGCGCAGATGATGCTCATGCGCAGCCGGCTGGCGCCGCCCTGCACCCTGCCGGTCAGCTCCTCGCTCGCCCTTCGCAAGGAGCACTACATCGCCTCACTGAGCGAAGCCGGGGCGACATACCCACCCGACGGCCCGGCAAGGTCGCTGGCCATTCGACGGTGGATCACTCTCTTCGCTGACGCGGCCGCCGACGCCGCCGGATACGCCGAACGCCTCATCGCCGACATCGCCGACATCGCCGCCTCTTGGCACCAACAGCTCAAGGCCGTCGGAGCAAGAAGGCGAACCGCCGCGTGGCGGTTGCTCGACCATCTCCCGTCCCACCCCGTCCTCAACGCAGAGAAAGCAGCCGAATTGCTTCACACGTCATGGAGGACGGGAGCGCGCAGCCTCGCCCAACTCGAGCAGGCAGGAATCCTCGTGCAGCGCAGCGCCGGGCGCCGCAACCGCGTCTACGAGGCCGACGCCATCACCGACGCCTTCGCCGACGCCACCCACCTGTCAACCGCCCAAACCGAGCGAAGCTGACAAATCCTCACGGTCCCGCGAGAAGACAATTTGAACTCGGGAAGTGGTGGGTAGGCCGGGGGGGGGATGGGTGAACGCGGGGTGTCGGGGAGGGCGGAGCCGACGCCAAACGGCTCGCCACCGAAACCAACACCCGCATACCCCTCGTCGACCCGGCACCGGGTTAGAGCGCACGGACTGGATCAAACCACTCCAGTCCTTCGAATCGGGAAAAGCCGGCGTCAGCGGTGGCGATCCTTGCCCCGGATGAAACCGCGATGGCAGCAAGCCACGCATCAGGCACCAAATTGCCAGCCAATAGGCGATCACGCTCCGCAAACGCCTCAAACTGCTGCCATGCTGCGCCTGTGGCATGTACTGCCCTCGACGGTCTGGTGTTCCGCAATGCAGTGACAAACGTCAATGCGGAGCTCAACGGGGCCGGATCCGCATAAATGCGGCGGTTCGTGGCGATGCGAAGAAAGCCGGTCAAAACGACATCGACAAGGGCAAGGGCTTCTGCACCGGCCACAACATCATTGAGCCAGTCGGCATATTGGGAATGATGCCCTTCCTCCCGCTTGTAGGCGTAGACAAGGACATTTACGTCAGGAAGGATCATCGTAGGCGATCATCGTTCAACACCGCAGCCAGCGCGTCGCGATCTGCTATGTCGATCAGCGGTCGCTCAGACGAATCACCATGAGCGGGCAGCCGCTCCACCACGGTGTGCTCTTCGGAGTCCGCCAAGACATGGCGCAGGCCTTCGATGACCAGGCTGGTGAACGTTTCGCCCCTATCCCTGGCCCGCTGTTTCGCCTCCTCCGCCAGACCGTCAGGAAGATTGATCGTCGTCCTCATACATACGAGCATACTAGTCAGTATGTGAAGACATAATTGGGCGGGTTGAAACGTCGGCGGGGGTGCTGGACAGGCGTCGGCGGCGTCGATTAGCGCAGGCCGAGGACGATAGCCAGGGCAGTGTCTACGCCCCATTGCTCTTTTGGGGTGAGCCGGCCGACGAGGTCTCCCAATCGGCTCACATCCACTGCGCCGACCTGTTCGACCAACACCAAGGTCGCGGTTTCGCCTACTTGGACTTCGGGGCGAAACGACGCGGGCCTGGCGCTGGTGGATGTGGGCGCGACCAGCACAACCGAGCGGGGAAGCAGGGCATCGGACTGCACGACTACGCCGAACCTCTCCCCCTGCTGCTCGTGGCCGACGCCTCTTGGGCGCCGAAGCCGAAAGACATCACCCCTCTGCACGCAGGCTCTCCATCAACTCCGCGACGGCGAGCATCTCAGCACGGTCCGACTCGTCGGCCTCCAACACCCTCACCTCAGCGGCCAGGGACTCCATGTCGCCCAAGCGGTCGGCCGCCTCCACCAGCGCGCCCCGAATCGCCTCCGACTGCGACAACCCAGTGGACGTGAGCCGGTTCAGCGCACCCACAGCCTCATCATCAAGCCGAACCGATACAGCATGGGCCACACAGCTTGTGTATCACAAAACGACATACACTAACAACCCCCGCGGCCCCAAGACGGGAAGGGGTCGGTAGGCTGGGGGTCTGGGTGAGCGCGGGGCCGTGTCGGGGAGAGCGGGGCCGTCGTTGGAGGATGCCCGGACAGTAGAGTGCAAGTCGAGCTTCGAGCGGCATATCGCGAGCCATGCCCTTCAACTCGTGAGCAGACCCCCGGCGGCACCGAAACCCCCAACAGCGCCGACGTCAAACGCCTCGCCACCCAAACCAAGACCCGCATCCCCCTCACCGACCCAACCGTGGCCCCGCCCCCCAAAAAAGGCAACCCATCGTGGTGCTTGCTAGCCGACGGCGGTAGCCTGCAAGCGATGAGCAACGCAGGGCTTCGGCTTGTCGTGGACCACCTAGGGCCGGTTGAACACGGTGAGGTGGAATTGCGGCCCCTGACGGTCTTCATCGGTCGGAACAACACCGGCAAGACCTATGTTGCTCAAGCTCTTTACGCCTGCCGCCAAGCGGTACGTAGCGTCATGCGCCGGCCAGCCGAAGAGTTCAGCGACGAGGAACTGACGACCTTGGAGGCGTTTACTCGGGAGCGTCGGGACGCTCTGGTCAACGGTGGTGCCACAAGACAAGGGCTTCCAGTCCAGCTGCACGAATATGTCGCCCGAGCACTCAAAGACGGACTCGAAGACGCCGGGCGTGAAGTGTTCCTAAGGTTGAAAGCTACTTTCGGCATAGATGACCTGACGCGTATCACCTCTTGGGGCAACGGCAAAGGTCTTCGATTTGAAGTGAAGAGTTCAGGGATAGGCGGTGCTGATGTGTGTTTGTTCGGCAGCGGAGGGACAACGGCACCGGTCGGCAGCGTTCTTCACAATTTGGAAATAGATTGGACAGAGTTCGACGACTTTTTCCCGCCACTGACACTTTTTGACCAAGAAACCGGTCGCGAAGAACAAAAAGGCCTCTACAGTCACCTTGCATGGGTCATAACGCAAAGTTACTGGCACAGTTTTCTCGAAAACGCACTACTTGGCGGTAGAACCCATTATCTGCCAGCAGGTCGATCGGGACTGCTCAATGCGTGGACAGATGTCGTGAAGCTGCGCATTCAACTGGAAAAGGAACGCTATGGACTGCCCTCATTCGCAGATCCATCCCTGGATGGCGTCGCGCTAGACTTCATTACTTCACTTGCTGACGTCCTCGGACATGGCTCCCGACGTCGGTTCCGACCCTATGGCTTCCTCGGCCCGGAACATCCATCTGAACAGGATGCCCTCAAGCCAGCCATTGCGTTGCTCAAAGTCCTCATGGAAGGCACGATCAGCCCAGAGTCAGACAGCGAGATTGTTCCGACGCTCGCATACGAGCAAGATGGTCACAGCATCGCCATACGCCATGCCTCTTCAATGGTGGCTGATTTGGCACCGTTGGCAATCTGGGTTGAGCGATTGCTCGCGCCTGGTGACCTCTTGATCGTGGACGAACCGGAATCTCACTTGCACCCCGAAGCCATCCGATTGGTGGCTCGAGTTCTTATTCGCCTGGCGAATTGTGGAGTTCAAGTCGTATGCGCGACACATAGCTCGATTTTCATAAATGAACTCTCGAATTGTCTGCTGCGCCATGAAACCTCGATAACAACCTCTGATGAAATGGCGCCTGAATATACCTCAGACGATTTCTTGGCGATCGACGATCTGGCTGTCCACCGCTTTGTGCGCAGCGAGGCCAACAAGATGGTGACCGTAGAGTCAGTCAAAGTCGATCCAGAATGGGGCATCCCAGAAAACGAGTTTCTCAAGGTGGCGCAGGATCTCTCTGACGAATCTGCCCACCTGATTGGCCAACTCGATTGACCGGACTCCAAGAGATCCGAAACCTGCACGCCGATTGTGGGTGTCTTCTGCGGACGGCCGATGCCAACCTCGACCAGTCAGTCAAGATGAGCCACGACGGTTGTCGCCTCGTGATCCTTGGGCTTCGATTGGTTATCGCGTGCGACAGGTGCTCTGCATTTGAATCGGACGAAACAAGACCGGACTTGCTTATCTTGCGCCGAGTTAGTGACGGCTATGAGTGGCTGATCGTCGAAATCAAGTCGATCATGGACAGCGATGCAGCTCCACAAGTTCAGGCTGGAATCGACAAGATCGCCATGAGCCCGATGTTCTCACCGCTCCGTGCGGCGAAAAGCAGCGGCCTGTTTGCCAGCAAGAAGGCCAATCGCACTGCCAACGTGGATGCGCTCCGCCATTCTCTGAAAGCCCAAGGCCGTCCGGTCCCCGCTCGTGTAGAACGCTGCGGCAACAATAGACGCCTATAACTTTCCCCCTTCGAGACGTGATCGATCCCACACATCCCGACGGGGGTGCTTGTGGGGATCGACAGGCTGGTCGCGGCTCAGACAGTGGCTGCTTTCTTGGGGTGGATACCTCTTGCCACAGGCGGTGGGGTGGGTTAGCAGGATCGGGATTTGGATGGGGTCCAGTGGGTGGGGGTGTCGTGGATGCCGGGGGTTTTGCAGAGGTCTTGGAGCCATTCGACGATGTAGCGCTCCAGGGCTGCGGGAAAGTTGCAGAGATGACCGGGGAACCCGATGAAGCGGTTGGGGTTGTCGAAGAACCTGATGTGGTGGGGGATGTCGATGGCGCTGTTGCCGTAGTAAACGAACTGCTGGGAAATCAAAACCCGTGGCGATTTTGTGTCGCGTTCGACGTGATGGGGGTCTTGGCAGCCGTTGTCAAAACTGTGATAGCCGGGGGCTTGGGTCCAGTCGCCAGTAGCGGGGTCGCGGTGGTAGATGTTGTCGCCGCATCGAAACTCTTGGTCGCCGGTCGGGTCTGGCTTCTTGAGCTGGAAGCGGGGGTCAGTCCAGTACTCGTCGAAAGACATCGCCTCTTCGACTCTCATGGCGTAGACGAGTTGCCCTTCTTGTCCGTTCTGGGTTGACCCGACACCGACCACCCAGTCACCGATATCCGCACCCCTGCGAATAACGGGCTTGCAGGTGGCGAGGGTGCAGTAGCCGTGAAAGGGGTTGGGGGCGAAGCCGGTGTCGTGGGTGACAACGTAGACATATAGGCGCATGACAGGTGGTCTCCTTCGAGCTACCCAACTCAAATTAGTTTGGCTTGCTGAAATTCATCTGAACATACGATCGGCTGGCAGATTCCACAACGTTTACGCTTCCACTTATATTGTTGCAGACATTCTGCCAATTCACGACTAGTAGAGAAGTCGGGACGGAAGTGACGCCCGATTACAATTGGGAGGATCACGTCTGCACCCACCTCAGTGAGTGCCCTATGCGCAGCGGTAATGGTTTTGCCGCTTGTGAATGTGTCATCCAAGAGCAAGACACGCTTTTCCCGCAATTTCTTGGAAGCTCGAAAGTCTCGTGTCCCAGTCGATTCATTGCATTTGAGTGGCATGTGGCGTTCACGAAGAGGGGCAATCCTATCGACAATGTCCTTGACGGCATCTCTATCATTAGATGGTACGGTGACGATTACATCAGGTGTTCCTCCGATGCAAGCGAGGTGATGCTTCAGAAAGAAGTACAGCAATGCCACCAATTCCAATGTGTAACGTTGGCGTTCTTCTTTGCTCCCATCCTTATAGCCCCGCAGTCTTCGATGCAGCGGGCCGGAGTGAAATGACATGGAAATGGGCAATACTTCCACCACATTCCCATTGTCACAGACATAGCATCTATCGAAGCCAAAATTGGCTCCACTTCGACACCCCCTGCAAACGCCTGGTTGGGGAGCTGCTATAGGCACAAGACTGGGTCGCAGGCGATCCAGATAGACCTTTAGGCCAGCCTCATTCATGCGAAGATAGTAGTATCGTCAACTTCGAAATTGGCCTCGAATTTGAAGTCACCTTCCAATTCATCCACAATTTCATCTGAAACAGCAACTACCGTGACATTGGATGACTCTTCATCCATCTCCTGGGCCCATGACTGTCGCGTGACAAGTTCCTTCATCAGGAAAACACGCTTGCCATGCCTCAATGCTGCTTCTGCCTGACGACGAGCCCCAGAGGTTTCCGACGCTTCCACAACCACAGTCGCCAACGATAGCCCAGAGCCAGTCAAGTTACGCGCCGGAAACGCCCACCGACCTGTCCGTCTACCAGGGAGAAACTGTGAAACATAGGCTCCTGTATCTGCAATTCGACGAGCTAGGGATCGGTTCGAGGCCGGATAGATTGTTTCGATTGGTGTGCCAAACACGGCAATGGTTCGACCACCAGCATTTATTGATGCAGCATGGGCAGCAGTGTCAATACCTTTTGCTAAGCCAGATACGACTGTGTAGTCCCTAGCGACTAAACCGATGGCGATATCTTGAGCGCAGTCAATGCCTTCCTTTGACGCTTCGCGAGTGCCCACAACTGCCACGGCTCGTCGATCAGCTTCAACGAATCCACCTCGGACAAACAACAAAGGAGGACCGTCATGGACTAGAGCTAAGTTGATCGGATAATGATTATCAGTGCAGGCTATCGTTTCAATACCCATATCGCTGAGTCGTGCCAACTCGCTACTCCACCAGGCGTGGCGATTTGCGCCCTCACCTAGTCCTTCTTGAAGCCACTGACGGTCGATGTCTTCCAAACGTTCTCCGCTTGGGTCCAAGCACAACTCGTCAAGCAGGAAAGTCAAGCGTCCCATTGCTGATCCATTCATGGATGGCACAAGTGCTTCACATGCAGCGACAAGAAGTGCTCGATCATTCAGCAAATCAGATAGAGACATGGGAATCGTCCTCACCCCCTTCTACAGGTCCTAGCGGAGCAGCCCGCTTCATCCGTGGCATTGGCGATCACTGTAGACGCTAGCAGTGACAGTTAGTTCGGCGGGGTTCTGCAAGGGATCGTTCGAGTGGCCCATTGTCACCAGCGGGTCACTGTCATGGGTACCGACCGATGCGGACGTCCAACCGGACCGCTTGTTCTCGCAGAGCGTTGGCCTGAGGATGGTCGCCAAGGCGGTCCAAGAGACTGGTGACGGTGAAGTCAAGGTGCTGTTTGATCCCCATGGTCTCCGGCGAGGAGAGGGTTGGGCAGTTGGCGAACATGTGTGCGAGCAGCCGGGCGGCTTGCACCGGCGGGCACGACGGTAGATCTTCCTTCTCCGGCCAGACGCCTGTTCGGGTCAGCACTATCGCCAGTTGGCTCTCGTCATCAATCGCACACGCTGGTTGGCGCATGGCAAGATCCACAGCCTCCTTGGCCCGGTCACTAAAGCAAAAGGCCCAGCAAGCCACCTCTGTCTCTTCCGCTGGGTCCATGGGTGCTGACGTACTCTTCAGTCGGGCCTCCCAGTAGGCACGCAACCCGTCCCATCGGATGTCTGCCTCGGCAGGGCCTAACTCGGCCAACAGATCACCGACTGACTGCGCCCATTCGACACGAGTCGTAGGCCCAGCATCCTCCAAGGCTGCATCAAGGCCACCGGTCCATGAGTTAGGGGCGAGGCCTGGTTGCAGTGTGATCACTGCGAGGCAGCGGTAGAGGTTCCACCGGCTGTAGTGATCTAACTTCTGGGCAACGCGGACCACTTTGAGATAGCAGTCCAGCATGCCAGCGTCCAGCATCTCTGTCGTCGGAAGCCCACCCGAACCCAGCTGAGCGTCCCAACAGAGCAGCGCTCTGCCTTCATCTGCGTCAAGATCGAACAGCGGCAGCAGATTGTCCTGCCACCAGCCCGGGTAGGCAGCATGAAACAGGGTCACGGGTGACCGGGCAAGGGTCGCCTGCGCCATTGTCGAGGGATCCCCATCGCCTTCGATCATCTTGCCCAGCAGTAGTTTCCACCGGTCAGTCAGCCCAGGCCAGCTCTGCCCGGCATCCTGTCGTTCGAGAGAGACCAGCCGAACTGCGATCCTGGCAATGTGACCCGCCCAGTGGTTGCAAGCAAGCTCTAGCCAGGTGACGCCACTGCCGAATACTGCGGGCCTTCTGGCCAGCTCTGCATCACCGGCGCACCAATCCCAGATGCCGTCAAGCCGCCCAGATATCTGCTCGATGATGTCGCCCTCCAGTTCCGTGTTCTCATCAGCCCATTCACTGAGGACCACCTCGACCAGTTCTTGGGTGGGCTTGGGGCTTCCCGCCCTGGGCTCGGCGATAAGGATGTCAACGATCGTGAGTCCAGCGTCAGGATTATCCTGGATCACTCCCGACAGCGCGTTCATAGCTTCGTGTCGCATTAGATCGCTTTGGCGGGCCTGGTTGTGGTCCGGCAGAGCCATCAGTCGTCTGAGCGTCCCCTCAGGGTTGGCCACGAGAAGGTTCTGCAAGCTGGCGTGTCTGCCGAAATAGGGGAAGCGTTCCCACTGGTTGCCGTTGGCCGAGAGCTGCAAGACGCTATAGCCGACGTCATCCATCGCAACCACCCACACTTCCTCGAAGCCGCGTCGATCTAGCTGCACGGTGGGTTGCCCAAGCATTGGCGAGTGTTCTGCTCGGCGGCAGTCTTCAATAAGCTGCTCAGACGCTGTAGTGGCCGGGTTGAGCACGACGATGAGCCAATCAGCACCCTGATCGCGGTTGTCCTTGTGGTCGATGGGCTTCTGCGCACTGCCCAAGTGCTCGCCGTAGGACATCGGATAGCTCGTCGAAGCGTGCAGCTTGACACTTCCCTCCCCAGGCCCGACGAACTCCGGAGCGCCGGTCACCTTCAACTTTCTGGCCTCCCCCCGATATGCACCAGCAAAGCGGCGTAGCAACAGTGAATTATCGGGCAGGGTGAGTTCCGGATCCTCTCGCCGCATACGGTCCACTACTTCATGGTCCATCAATTCCCCTAGGAGGCGATTGGCGAGCTCGGCCATCGCGGTGGGGTTGCCGGGATGCTCGTTCTCAGACCCAGCAAGGATGTCCGACACCTTTGGAAGGTCAAGCCGTTCTGGCTTCAAGCGGTCTGGATCACTGACCGTGGGGTCGGAGAAATGTAGAACCCACTTGCAGCTGAGCTTCTTGTCAGGTTTCGGCGGACCGCGGAATGAGGAGAACATGCTGTTCGCCGCGCTGTGAGTGAGCTGAGTCACCTCAGCCCTTAGGACCCGCTCGTCGCCCAGCATCACCTGCAAATCAGGCGTTCGATTGCCTTCTCCGATCTGTTCAGGCAGTTTTTCGAGGCTCTTCGCGGCTCCCGATACCAGTAGACACGCCATCGCCTCCCCCTCTGACCTGTCAGGAACCGAAAAACTCTCACCACCCTTGCCACGCATCTGCATTATCGAATGACCTCCATGAATCAAATGCAGTCCCGTTCTGCGGGGTGCGGCTGAGCGGTCTACAGCTGTTGACCATAGCGGGCGTGCTGTCCCTTTCGGCCCCGCTTTATCGATGCCTACTGAGCGGGGCTCACGGAACCACGGTCTCGTTGGATGGTGCTCGTCGGAGCGGGGGGTTAGGAGGAGGTGGGGGTGGCGGTGGAGGTGGAACTCCAGGCGCCGGCGCCTTGGTGGTTGTGGGCACGGACCCGGACCTTGTAGGCCTTGCCGTTGTCCAAGCTCCAGATGGTGAGGCTGAGCGATTCGGTGTCGTAGTGAGTCTCGGTGCTCCAGCTGCCGCTGGTGCAGTCGCCGTCGGTGTTGTTGCAGTAGGCGATCTCGTAGTTCTGGATGTCGGAGTGGTTCTTGGAGGGGGCGGTCCAGGTGACGGTGATCTGGCCGTCGCCGGCGCTCAGCGACGGGGTCGAGGGGGCGTTGGGGGCGCCGGGGGTGCCTGACCCCGCTTGGTACCAATCGCTGTCGCCGCCGTTGCTGCTGCGGGTGGCGATTTCCAGGTCGTAGCTATCGCCGTTGGTGAGGCCCGTGATGGTGGTGGTCCTCGTGCTGGCGCCGGAGACGTTCTTGGTGGTCCAGTCGTCGTAGTCGGAGTAACAGTCTTTGTCGTCATCGCGGGTGTTGCAGTACCGAACCTTGAACCCGCTGACGGTGGCGCCGTTGTCCGTCGGCGTGTTCCACGACACGATCAGGCGGTTGTTGCCCGAGGCGATCGTGATGGTGTCGGGCGCGCTGGGCTTGCCCACCGGCGTGCCGGTGGCCGACGTAGACCACGGCCCGTCGCCCACGCTGTTGGTGGCCCGCACCCGCACCTTGTAGGAGGTGCCGTTGGTCAAGCCGGTGATGTCGACCGAGGTGGTGGTGTCGGAGTGGCCGGAGTCGTACCAGTTGTCGTCGTTGGTGCAGTCGTCGGTGCTGGTGCAGTACTGCACGGTGTAGCCGGTGATGGCCGAGCCGTTGTCGGACGGCGCCGTCCACGACACGGTGAGCTGCTGGTCGCCGGTGGTCACCGTCGGGGTGGCGGGCTTTTTCGGCTTGCCCGCGGGGATGGCCGACGCCGAGTTCGAATACGGGCTCTCGCCGTTGGCGTTCTGGGCCCGCACCTGCACTTGGTAGGCGGTGCCGTTGGTGAGGCTGGTCTTGGAGGCGGCGGTGGCGGTGCCGGTGTGGGAGATGGTGCTCCAGCTGCCCCAGGTGGGACTGCTGGTGCAGGTCTTGGGGGTGGCGGTGCAGGCCCGGTACCGCACGTCGTAGTCGGTGACCGCCGAGCCGTTGTTGTTGGACGGCTCGGACCACGATATGTCGATCTTGGCGTCGCCCGCGGTCAGCGTCGGCGTGTCGGGCGCATCGGGCACGGCGGCCGGCGTGCCCTCGACCGCCGAGGTCCAGCCGCTGTTGCCGTTGTTGCTGGTGGCCTGCACCCGCACCCGGTACTTCGACCCGTTGGTGAGGCTGTCGATGTTGGTGGCGGTGTTGGTGTCGGAGTGGGTATGCGATGTCCAGTCGGTCGGCCAGGTGCTGTCGCTGTTCTGCTTCTTGTATTCCACCTGGTAGCCGGTGATGGTGGAGCCGTTGTCCACCGATGCCGTCCACGTCACCCTCAGGCTCTGGTGCGCGGCCTCCACATTCAGCGAGGTCGGCTTGCTGGGCAGTGCCGCGGGCGTGGCGGAAGCCGAGAACGACCACGAGCTGAGTCCCTTGCGGTTCTTGGCCGCGACCTCCACCTGATAGGTCTTGCCGTTGGTGAGGCTGCTGATGGTGTAGGTGGTGGTGCTGGCGCTGGAAATGGTCCGCACCGTCCACTCGTTCGTCGCGTCGCAGCCCGTGCTGTTGTCGCAGTAGCGCACCGAGTAGCCGGTGAGGGCCGAGCCGCCGGTCTGCGTCGGCGCGGTCCAGCTCACATCCAGCGACCGGTCCTTGGCGGTCAGCGTCGGCGTGTCGGGCGCATCGGGCACGGTGGCCGGCGTGGCGGAAGCGGTGGACGACCAGCCGCCCCAGCCGCGGGAATTCTGCGCCCGCACGCGGACCTTGTACGTCTTGCCGTTGGTGAGGCCGCTGACAGTGGTGGTGGTGGAGGTGTCGTACGGGCTGGAGTCGTTCCAGTCGCCGGCGGTGGTGCAGGTGTTGTCGGTGCTGTTGCAGTACTCCACGCCGTAGGCGATGATGGTGTCTCCCCGGTTATTGGGCGCCGACCAGGTGACGGTGAGCTGCGAGTCGCCCTCGGTCAGGCTCGGAGTTGACGGCGCCGCCGGCGCGCCCGGCGTGCCGTAGGTTTCATACGACCAGTCGCTGTCGCCAATCGCATTGCGGGCCCGCACCTTCACTTGGTACTGCGTGCCGTTGGTGAGGCTGCTGATGGTGGTGGAGGTGCCGGAGGTGCTCTTCTCCTTCCAGTCGGTGGAATCGTCGCTGCCGCAGTCGGCGGTGTCGCCACCGCAGTAGCGAACCTTGTAGCCGGTGATCGACGAGCCGTTGTTGGCGGGCGCGTCCCACTTGGCCCACAGACTGCTGCTGCCCGAGACCAACGTCGGCGCGTTGGGCTGAGCGGGCTTGTCCTTGGGGATGCCGGTTCGGTACGTCGACCATGCGCTGTCGCCGACGCTGTTGGTGGCGGCCACCTGCACCCGGTAGGTGGTGCCGTTGGTCAGCCCGGTGAGATCAGTCGTGGTGTCGGTGCCGGTGAGGGTCTCGGTGGTCCATTTGTCGTCGGCGTCGCAGGCGGTGCTCTGGTCGCAGTAGCGCACCTTGTAGCCGGTGATGGCCTCGCCGCCGTCAGACGACGGGGCGGTCCACGACACGGCGAGCTGCTGCGCGCCGGTGGTCACCGTCGGCTGGCCGGGCGCGCTCGGCGTGGTGGCCGCCGTGGCCTTGGCGAGCGGCGACCAATCGCTCTCGCCCTGGGCGTTGGCGGCGCGCACCTGCACTTGGTAGGCGGTGCCGTTGGTGAGACCGGTGAGCTCAACGGTGGTCGCGGTGTCGGCGGCGGTCTCGCCGGTGCGGTCGGTCCAGCTGCCCCAAGTGGGGCTGGAGGCGCAGGTGAGGTCGGCGCTCTTGGTGCAGGCCCGGTACTGCACGTCGTAGTCGGTGATGGCCGAGCCATTGGTGGCGGGCTCAGTCCACGAGACGCTGAGACCCTGGTTCTTCACCGTCAGGGTTGCGCGGCCGGGTGCGGCGGGCTTCTGGGGGGCCGGGGCGGCCGACGCCGACGTTGACCACGCCCCGTCGCCGCTGCGGTTGGCGGCCCGCACCTGCACTTGGTAGGCGGTGCCGTTGGTGAGCCCGGTAATGGAAGCGGTGGTGGTGGTGCCGGTGTTGGAGGCGTTCCACTCGGTCCACGAACCCCAGGTGGGGCTGGTGGTGCAGGTGAGCGGGGTGGCGGTGCAGGCCCGGTACTGCACATCGTAGTCGCTGATGGCCGACCCGCCATTCGACGACGGGGCCGACCAGCTCACGTTCAGGCTGGCGTGCCACACGCCGAGCGTCGGAGCGCCCGGCGCTCCCGGCACCGTGCTGGGTTGCTCTTTGGCCGAGGTCGACCACGCTCCAGCACCCACGGCGTTGGTGGCCCGCACCTGCACCTGGTAAGCGGTGCCGTCGGTGAGCGAGGCGATGGTGGCGGTGGTGGCGGTGCCGGTGTGGGAGTGGTCGGTCCAGTTCCCCCAGGTGGGGTTGGAGGCGCAGGTGAGGTCGGCGCTCTTGGTGCAGGCCCGGTACTGCACGTCGTAATCGCTGATGGCCTCGCCGTTGTTAGCCGGCGCGCTCCACGACACGCTGAGACTGGCCACCCCGTGGGTGAGCGTGGGCGCGCTCGGCGCCGAGGGCTTGTTGGCCGGCGTGGCCAGAGCCGACCACGGCGACCAGTCGCTCTGGCCCGCCTTGTTCACGGCCTGCACGGTCGCCTGGTACCGCTTTCCGTTGGTCAGCCCGGTGATGGTGGTGGTGGTGCCGCTGCCCGTGAACGGATGATTCGACGCCGACTTGTTCTGCTCGCGGTAGTTGACGTTGTAGTCCGAGATGTCGGCGCCGCCGTCGGCCGGTTCGGTCCAGGTCACGGTGATGCTCTCATTGCCTCGGGTCACCGTGGGCGCTGCTGGACGTGCGGGTTTGTATGCGGGCGATTCAGTGGTGCTGGTTGACCAGGCGCTGTCGCCGGAGCGGTTGGTGGCCGCCACCCGCACCTGGTACGTGGTGCCGTTGGTGAGCCCGCTCAGGGTGGTGGTGGTGCCCGTGCCGGTCAATGTGGTGACCGTCCAGTTGCTGGCCGTGTCGCAGCCGGTCGAGCAGCGCCCCACCTTGTAGCCGGTGATCGCCGAGCCGCCGTTGGACGAGGGCGCCGACCACGACACGTTCAGCGTCTGGCTGCCGAACGTCAAACTCGGCGCGGCGGGGGTGCCCGGCACTTTCGAGGGGTATTCCTTGGCCGACGACGAGAACTGGCCGTTGCCGACGCTGTTCGTGGCCCGAACCTGCACCTGATAGGTGGTGCCGTTGGTTAGTCCGCTCAGCGTGGTGGACGTGCCCGTGCCGGTGACGTCGGTGGGACTCCAGTTGTTGCTGTTGGCGCTGCAATCGAGGCTGTCGTCGCAGCGGCGCACCCGGTAGCCGGTGATCGCCGCGCCGTTGTCGCTGGGCGCGGTCCATTCCACGGTCAAACTGGCATCGCCATGGGTGAGCGTGGGCGCGCTGGGCGCTTCTGGCTTCTGGGCTGTCGGCGTGGCCTTCGTCGAGGCTGACCACGCCCCGTCACCGACGCTGTTGGCGGCCCGCACTTGTACTTGGTAGGCGGTGTCGTTGGTGAGTCCGGTGATGGTGGCGGTGGTGGTGGTGCCGGTGTCGCTGGCGTTCCATTCGGTCCAGGTGCCCCAGGTGGGGGTGGTGGCGCAGGTGAGCACCGCGGTGTCGCCGTCGGTGGCGGTGCAGGCCCGGTACTGCACGTCGAAGTCGGAGATGGCCGCGCCGTTGCTCGTCGGCGCCGTCCAGGACAACCGTAGTTCCTTGTTCCACGCCGTCACGGTGGGAGCACTGGGGGCGTCGGGCTTCTGGGGGACGGGAACGGCCTTGGCCGACGAAGCCGACCATCCGCTCGTGCCTCGGCTGTTGGTGGCGCGCACTTGCACCTGGTAGGCGGTGTTGTTGGTGAGGCCGGTGATGGTGGCAGTGGTGGCGGTGCCGGTGTGGGTATGCGAAGCCCAATTGCCCCAGGTGGGACTGGTGGTGCAGGTGAGCGGGGTGGCGGTGCAAGGCCGGTATTGCACGTCGTAGTCGGAGATGGCCGCGCCGTTGTCGGCCGGGGCAGTCCAGGAAACGCCCAGCGACTGGTGGCGGACGGTGAGCGTCGGTGCGCTCGGGGTGCCTGGCTTCTTGGCCGGGGTGGCGGACACAGCAGACGACCATGCGCTGTCACCCGTGCTGTTCGTGGAGCGCGCCTGCGCCTGGTAGGAGGTGCCGTTGGTGAGCCCGGTGATGGTAGCGCTGGTGGTGGTGCTGGTGTCGGCGGCGTTCCATTCGGTCCAGGTGCCCCAGGTTGGACTGGTGGCGCACGTGAGCACCGCGGTGTCGCCGTTGGTGGCGGTGCAGGCCCGGTACTGCACGTCGTAGTCGGAGATGGCCGCGCCGCTGTTGTTGGTGGGCGACGTCCAACTCACACCCAGCTGACTGTCACCCACGGTGAGGGTCACCCCGGTGGGTGTTGGGGGCTTGGCTGCCACCCACACAAACGCGTAATCGGTGTAGCTACTCCATCCGGAGTTATTCTTGGCCGAAACCGCCACTCGGTACTGCCAGCCGTTTGCGATTTTATTCCCGCCGTCGGTCATGTTGACGGTTGTCGTGCTGCCGCCGTAGTCGCTGGTGTTGGGGGTGTGTGGAAGCCAATTGCCTGTGATGGGGTTTCTGGCCTGGAATTTCACCCGGTACCCCGTGACCGGGCCTGATGGCGCCGTCCAGGTGGCCTGTATCGACTGATGGCCCGGCGTCAGGGCCAAGTCCGTCGGTTTCGCGGGCTTCGGATACGGCGTGCCGGTGGCCGAGGCCGACCAGGCGCTGTCGCCCACGTCATTGCCAGCGCGCACCCGCACTTGGTACGCGGTGCCGTTGGTGAGCCCGGTGATGGTGGCGGTGGTGGCGGTGCTGGTGTTGCTGGAGTTCCATTCGGTCCAGGTGCCCCAGGTTGGACTGGTGGCGCACGTGAGCACCGCGGTGTCGCCGTTGGTGGCGGTGCAGGCCCGGTACTGCACGTCGTAGTCGGAGATGGCGTAGTCGCCGGTGCTGGCGGGCGCCGACCATGACACATCCAGCGCTTGGGGCTTGTAGGCCACCGTGGGTGCGCCGGGGGTGCCGGGCGCAGCGCCCGGTATGGCGGTGCCCGACGGCGACCACGCGCCCTCGCCGATGCTGTTGGCGGCGCGCACTTGCACCTGGTACGCCGTCGCCTGGGTGAGGCCCGCGAGCGTGACGCTCGTTGCTGTGTCGGTGGTGGTCTCACCCGTTCGGTTGGTCCATGTGCCCCAGGTGGGGCTGGTGGCACAGGACAGGGGCGTGGCGGTGCAGGCCCGGTACTGCACGTCGTAATCGGTGATCGTGGCGCCGTTCTCGGCCGGGGCGGACCACGACGCGGTGAGGCTGGTGGTGCTGGCGACGCTGAGCGTGGGGGCGGCGGGGGCATCGGGCGCAATGATCGCCGGTGTGCCGACCCCCTCGGTGCTCCATGCGCTTTCGCCGACGAAGTTGGACGCCCGCACCCGCACTTGGTAGGCGGTGCCGTTGGTGAGCCCGGTGAGGGTGACCTTGGTGGCCTGGTCGGCGGTGGTCTCGCCGGTGCGGTTGGTCCAGGTGCTGGCCCAGGTAGGGGTGGTGGCACAGGTGAGAACCGTGGTGTCGCCGTTGGTGGCGGTGCAGGCCCGGTACTGCACGTCATGGTCGCCGACGGCAGCGCCGTTGGCGGTGAATGCGGTCCACGACACGCTGAGGCCATGATGCTTGGCGCTGACCGTCGGGGGGCTTGACGTGCTCGGCACCTGCGGCCAATTCTTCGACGTTGACCACGCGCCAGCGCCCCTGGCGTTCCCGGCCCCCACCTGCACCTGGTACACGGTGCTGGCGGTCAGCCCGCTGATCGTCGCCGTGGTGGAAGTGCCGGGATCGTCGCTGCCCGTGAGCGTGGTCCAGCTGCCCGGCTGGTCGCCGGCCTGCTGCTGGTTGGTGTCTTTGATGCGGTAGCGCACGTCATAGTCGGTGATCTCCAAGCCGCCGTCGCCGGGGGCGGTCCACGACACCGTCATCGTGGTGCCCGAGAGTGCGGTGGTGACCGACGAGGCGGCCACAGCGGCGGGAACGGTGGTCGTGGCAAACGGGTATGTGCTCGCACCCCAGCCGTTGGCGTTTCTGGCTTGAACCATGAATCGGTACTCGGAGGTCGCCAATTTCGACGAGCATTCCGCGATGGAAGAGTCGCGGCTCGTGCTGGGCGGAGTCACCAGCCATGACGCCGGCCTGCCGGGGTTGCCAGACCAAGCATTGCCGGGGTGGCACCGGAAGATGATCCTGTACTCAAGGATCGGCGACCCACCATCGTCGGCCACCGCCCAGGAGACTCGAGTAACGGTCGGGCTTCCCGCTATGCCGCTGAGGGTCACCGTCGGCTTTTCGGGAACCGTGGAGGGCGTTGCCTTCGCCGAGGCCGACCAGGTGCTGTTGCCGGCCCCGCTGGTGGCCTGCACCTGCACCTGATAGGCGGTGCCGTTGGTGAGGCTGCTGATCGTTGATGAGGTGGTAGTGCCGGTGTGGGGGTGCGATGCCCAGTCGCCCCAGGTGGGGGTGGTGGCACAAGTCAAGACCGTGGTATCGGAGTTGGTGGCGGTGCAGGCCCGGTATTGCACGTTGTAGCCGGTGACCGCTGAGCCATTGGTGATAGGCGGATTCCACGAAACGCTGAGGTTCTGGTTGCCGTGGGTCAGCGTGGGCACTCTTGGGCCGTCGGGCGGTTGGGGTGCAGGGGTAGCCGATCCTGAATCCGACCAGCCGCTATTGCCGGCCGCGCTAGTGGCCTGCACCTGCACCTGATACGCAGTACCGTTCGTGAGGCCGGTGATAGCGGCGGCGGTGGCGGTGTCGGCGTGGGTGTGCGAGGACCAGCCTCCCCAGGCGGGATTGGTGGTACAGCTCTTGGGGGTGGCAGTACAGGCCCGGTACTGCACGTTGTAGCCGGTGATCGCCGAACCGTTGGTGGACGGTGCCGCCCATGTCGCCTTGACGCTGGTGTTATGGCCGGTGACCCCTGGCGCGGCCGGGGTGTCGGGCGGCTGCGGCGCGGGGGCGGCCTGGGCCGATGGCGACCACGCTCCGTCGCCCACGCTGTTGGAGGCCCTCACCTGCACCTGATACGCCGTGGCGTTGGTGAGGCCGGAGAGCGTCACCTTCGTCGCCGTGTCTGCGGCCGTCTCGCCGGTTCGGTCGGTCCAACTCCCCCAGGTGGGGCTGGTGGTGCAGGACTTGGGGGTGGCGGTGCAGGCCCGATACTGCACGTCGTAGTCGCTAATCGACGCGCCGTTGTCGGCCGGGGCGGACCACGACACGTCGAGGCTCTGGTTCTTGACGGTGAGCGTGGGAGCGGAGGGAGCGGCAGGCTTCTGCGCGGTCGGGATGGCCTTCGCCGACGCCGACCACAAGCTGTCGCCCACGCTGTTGGTGGCGCGGACTTGGACCTGGTAGGCGGTGTCGTTGGTCAAACCGGTGATGGTGGCGGTGGTGGTAGTGCCGGGGTCGTCGCTGCCCGTCAGCGATGTCCAACTCCCCCACGTCGGGGTGGATGCACACGACTTGGGGGTGGCGGTGCAGGCCCGATACTGCACGTCGTAATCGGAGATGTCGGCCCCGTTGTCGGCCGGCGCGGTCCACGACGCCGTCAACTGCATGTTCCATACCGTCAGCGACGGCGCCGAAGGGGCATCCGGCGCCTTGGCGGGGGTGGCGGTGGCAGAAGACGACCACGAGCTGTCGCCGGCGCGGTTCGTGGCCGCCACCTGCACCTGATAGGTCGTGCCATTGGTCAAGGTGCTGAGCGTGGTGGTGGTGTCGGTTCCGGTCAGCGTCTTGGCGGTCCACTCGCCGGGGGCATCGCATCCGGTGCTGTTGTCGCAGTGCCGCACCTTGTAACCGGTGATATCGGCCCCGCCGGTGACCGATGGCGCCGCCCACGTCACCCCCAGGCTCTGGTCCTTGACCGCCAGGGTGGGCGCGGCGGGCGCATTGGGCACGGTGGAGGGCTTCTCGGTGGCCGAGGTTGACCAGGCGCTGTCGCCCTTGCTGTTGGAGGCCCGCACCTGCACCTGATAGGTCGTGCCGTTGGTGAGGCTGCTGATGGTCGCGGTGGTCGCGGTGCTGGTGGCGTTGTTCCCGGAGTCGTTCAGCGCCGTCCACTCATTGGCCGCATCGCAACCCGTGCTGTTCGTGCAGTACCGCACGTCGTAATCGGTGATGTCGGCCCCATTGTCGGCCGGGGCCGACCACGACGCCGTCAAGCTCTGATCCCCATAGGTGAGCGTGGGCGCGGCCGGGGTATCGGGCTTCTGGGCGGTGGGGGTGGCGGTGGCCGATGCCGACCACGAGCTGTCGCCCACACTGTTAGTGGCCCTCACTCGCACCTGGTAGGCGGTGTCGTTGGTGAGCCCGGTGATCGTCACCGTCGTGGCCGTGTCCGAAGTCGTCTCGCCGGTACGGTCGGTCCAACTCCCCCACGTCGGGCTAGACGTACACGACTTCGGCGTGGCGGTACACGCCTGATACTGCACGTCGTAATCGGAGATGTCGGCCCCGTTCGCGGCCGGGGCGGTCCACGACACCGACAACTGCTTGTTCCACACCGTCAGCGAGGGCGCCGACGGGGCGTCCGGCACCTTGGCGGGGGTGGCGGTGGCCGATGCCGACCAGGCGCTGTCGCCGGAGCGGTTGGTGGCCGCCACCCGCACCTGATACGCGGTGCCGTTCGTGAGGCTGCTCAGCGTGGTCGTCGTCTCGGTGCCGGTCAGGGTGGCCACAGTCCAGTTCGAGGCGGTATCGCAGCCGCTGGAGCAGCGGCCCACCTTGTAACCGGTGATGTCGGCGCCGCCGGTGACCGATGGCACCGCCCACGTCACCCCGAGGCTCTGGTCTTTGACTTCAAGGGTGGGCGCGGCGGGGGCATTGGGAACGGTGGAGGGCTTCTCGGTGGCCGAGGCCGACCACGAACTGTCGCCCTTGCTGTTTCCGGCCCGCACCTGCACCTGATACGAGGTGCCGTTGGTGAGGCCGCTGACCGTGGCCGTCGTCGCCGTGCTCGTCGCGTTGTTCCCGGTGTCGTCCAGCGCCGTCCACTCATTGGCCGCATCACAGCCGGTGCTGCTGACGCAATAGCGCACGTCGTAATCGGAGATGTCCGCCCCATTGTCGGCCGGCTCGGACCACGTCGCCGTCAAGCTCTGATCGCCGTAGGTGAGCGTGGGCGCGGCGGGGGCGTCGGGCTTCTGGGCCGTCGGGGTGGCCTTCGCCGACGCCGACCACGAGCTGTCGCCCACACTGTTGGCGGCGCGCACCTGCACCTGGTAAGCGGTGTCGTTGGTGAGCCCGGTGACCGTCACTTTCGTGGCCGTGTCCGAAGTCGTCTCGCCGGTACGGTCGGTCCAACTCCCCCACGTCGGGCTAGACGTACACGACTTCGGCGTGGCGGTACACGCCCGATACTGCACGTCGTAATCGGAGATGTCGGCCCCGTTCGCGTCCGGCGCGGTCCACGACACCGACAACTGCTGGTTCCCCACCGTCAACGACGGCACCGACGGGGCGTCCGGCACCTTGGCGGGGGTGGCGGTGGCCGAAGTTGACCACGAGCTGTCGCCGGATCGGTTGCCGGCCCGCACCTGCACCTGATACGCCGTGCCATTGGTCAGACCGCTCACCGTCGCTGTGGTGGCCGTGCTGGTGGCGTTGTTCCCAGTGTCGTTGAGCGCCGTCCACTCACTGGCCGCATCACACCCCGTGCTGTTCGTGCAATACCGCACGTCGTAATCAGTGATATCCGCCCCGCCGGTGACCGACGGCGCCGACCACGACACCCCGAGGCTCTGGTCCCCCACCGACAGCGTGGGCGCGGCGGGTGCATTCGGGACGGTGGAGGGCTTCTCGGTGGCCGAGGTGGACCACGCACTGTCGCCCTTGCCGTTCGTGGCTCGCACCTGCACCTGATAGGCCGTGCCGTTGGTGAGGCTGCTGATCGTCGCGGTGGTCGCGGTGCTGGTGGCGTTGTCGCCGGAGTCGTCCAGCGCCGTCCACTCATTGGCCGCATCACACCCCGTGCTGTTCGTGCAATAGCGCACGTCGTAATCGGAGATGTCGGCTCCGTTATCCGCTGGCTCGGCCCACGTCGCGGTGAGGCTCTGATCGCCATAGGTGAGCGTCGGCGCGGCGGGGGCGTCGGGCTTCTGCGCCGTCGGCGTGGCCTTCGCCGACGCCGACCACGAGCTGTCGCCCACACTGTTGGCGGCGCGCACCTGCACCTGATAGGCGGTGTCGTTGGTGAGCCCGGTGACCGTCACTTTCGTGGCCGTGTCCGAAGTCGTCTCGCCGGTACGGTCGGTCCAACTCCCCCACGTCGGGCTGGACGTACACGACTTCGGCGTGGCGGTACACGCCCGATACTGCACGTCGTAATCGGAGATGTCGGCCCCGTTCGCGTCCGGCGCGGTCCACGACACCGCCAACTGCTTGTTCCACACCGTTAGCGACGGCGCCGACGGCGCATCCGGTGCCTTGGCGGGGGTGGCGGTGGCCGAAGTTGACCACGAGCTGTCGCCGGAGCGGTTGCCGGCCCGTACCTGCACCTGATAGGTCGTGCCGTTCGTGAGGCTGCTGAGCGTAGCGGTGGTGGCCGTGCTGGTGGCGTTGTCGCCGGTGTCGTTGAGCGCCGTCCACTCATTGGCCGCATCACACCCCGTGCTGTTGGTGCAATACTGCACGTCGTAATCGGAGATGTCCGCCCCGCCGGTGACCGACGGCGCCGACCACGACACCCCGAGGCTCTGATCCCCCACCGACAGCGTCGGCGCGGCGGGCGCATTGGGCACCGTGGAGGGCTTCTCAGTGGCCGAGGTTGACCAGGCACTGTCGCCCTTGCTGTTGCCGGCCCGCACCTGCACCTGATACGTCGTGCCGTTCGTCAGACCGCTCACCGTCGCCGTGGTCGCCGTGCTGGTGGCGTTATTGCCGGAGTCGTCCAACGCCGTCCACTCATCGGCCGCGTCGCAGCCCGTGCTGTTGGTGCAGTACCGCACGTCGTAATCGGAGATGTCCGCCCCGTTGTCGGCCGGCTCGGCCCACGTCGCCGTCAAGCTCTGATCCCCGTAGGTCAGCGTGGGCGCGGTGGGAGTGTCGGGCTTCTGGGCCGTCGGGGTGGCCTTCGCCGACGCCGACCACGCCCCATCGCCGATGCTGTTCGTCGCCCGCACCTGCACTTGGTAAGCGGTGTCGTTGGTGAGCCCGGTGATCGTCGCAGTGGTGGTAGTGCCGGGATCGGCACCGCCGGTCAGCGACGTCCAGCTCCCCCACGTCGGGGAGGAAGAACACGACTTCGGCGTGGCGGTGCAGGCCCGATACTGCACGTCGTAATCGGAGATGTCCGAGCCGTTGTCAGCCGGCGCGGTCCACGACACCGACAACTGCTTGTTCCCCGCCGACAGCGATGGCGAGGGGGCATCCGGCACCCTTGCGGGGGTGGCGGTGGCCGAAGACGACCATGTGCTGTCGCCAGAGCGGTTGGTGGCCGCCACCTGCACCTGGTAGGTCGTGCCGTTGGTCAAGGTGCTGAGCGTGGTGGTGGTGTCAGTGCCGGTGAGGGTCTTGGCGGTCCACTCGCCGGGGGCATCGCAACCAGTGCTGTTGTCGCAGTGCCGCACCTTGTAACCGGTGATGTCCGCCCCGCCGGTGACCGACGGCGCCGCCCACGACACCCCAAGGCTCTGATTCTTGACCGCCAGGGTGGGCGCGGCGGGGGCATTGGGCACGGTAGAGGGCTTCTCGGTGGCCGAGGTTGACCAGGCGCTGTCGCCCTTGCTGTTGCCGGCCCGCACCTGCACCTGATAGGTCGTGCCGTTGGTGAGGCTGCTGATGGTTGCCGTGGTCGCGGTGCTGGTGGCGTTGTTCCCGGAGTCGTTCAGCGCCGTCCACTCATTGGCCGCATCGCAACCCGTGCTGTTCGTGCAATAACGCACGTCGTAATCGGTGATGTCGGCCCCATTGTCGGCCGGGGCCGACCACGTGGCGGTCAAGCTCTGATCGCCATAGGTGAGGGTGGGCGCGGCCGGGGTATCGGGCTTCTGCGCGGTGGGGGTGGCGGTGGCCGAAGAAGACCACGAGCTGTCGCCCACGCTGTTAGTGGCCCTCACTCGCACCTGGTAGGCGGTGTCGTTGGTGAGCCCGGTGATCGTCACCGTGGTGGCCGTGCCGGGATCGTCGCTGCCGGTCAACGATGACCAGCTCCCCCATGTCGGGGAGGATGTGCAGGACTTCGGCGTGGCGGTGCAGGCCCGGTACTGCACGTCATAGTCGGAAATGTCAGCCCCGTTGTCGCTCGGCGCGGCCCACGAGACCGTCAGCTGCTTGTTCCACACCGTCAACGAGGGCACCGACGGAGCATCCGGCGCCTTGGCAGGGGTAGCGGTGGCCGAGGACGACCAGGCGCTGTCGCCAGAGCGGTTGGTGGCCGCCACCCGCACCTGATACGCCGTCCCGTTCGTGAGACTGCTCAACGTGGTGGTGGTTTCGGTTCCGGTGAGGGTGGCCACCGTCCAATTCGAGGCGGTGTCGCAGCCGCTGGAACAGCGGCCCACCTTGTAACCGGTGATGTCCGACCCGCCGGTAACCGACGGGGCCGCCCACGTCACCCCGAGGCTCTGGTCCCCCACCGACAGCGTCGGCGCCCCGGGCGCATTCGGGACGGTGGAGGGCTTCTCGGAGGCCGAGGTTGACCACGCACTGTCGCCCACGCTGTTGCCGGCCCGCACCTGCACCTGATACGTCGTGCCATTCGTCAGACCGCTCACCGTCGCGGTGGTCGCCGTGCTCGTCGCGTTGTCGCCGGAGTCGTCCAGCGCCGTCCACTCATCGGCGGCATCGCAGCCGGTGCTGTTGACGCAATAGCGCACGTCATAGTCGGAGATGTCGGCCCCGTTGTCGGCTGGCGCGGCCCACGTCGCCGTCAAGCTCTGGTCGCCATAGGTCAGGGTGGGCGTGGCGGGGGCGGCGGGCTTTTGCGCCGTCGGGATGGCCTTCCCCGACGCCGACCACGCCCCATCGCCGATGCTGTTGGTGGCCCGCACCTGCACCTGATAGGCGGTGTCATTGGTCAACCCGGTGATCGTCGCGGTGGTGGTCGTGCCGGGGTCGGCACCGCCGGTCAGCGATGACCAGCTGCCCCACGTCGGTGAGGACACACACGACAGCGGCGTGGCGGTACAGGCCCGGTACTGCACGTCGTAATCGGTGATCGCTCCCCCGTTGCTGGCTGGGGGCGTCCATGACACCGACAACTGCTTGTTCCACACCGACAACGACGGCGCCGACGGTGCATCCGGCACCCTCGCAGGGGTGGCGGTGGCCGAACTCGACCACGAGCTGTCGCCGGAGCGGTTGGTGGCCGCCACCTGCACCTGGTACGTCGTGCCGTTGGTGAGGCTGCTCAGCGTGGTGGTGGTGTCGGTTCCCGTCAGCGTCTTGGCGGTCCACTCGCCGGGGGCATCGCAGCCGGTGCTGTTGTCGCAATGCCGCACCTTGTAGCCGGAGATGGCCGATCCACCGGTGGTCGACGGGGCCGCCCACGTCACCCCGAGGCTCTGGTCCTTGACCTCCAGGGTGGGCGCATCCGGCGCGCCCGGGGCGGTGGAAGGCTTCTCGGCGGCCGAAGCCGACCATTCTCCGTCGCCCACGCTGTTGCCCGCCCGCACCTGCACCTGATACGTCGTGCCATTCGTCAACCCGGTGATCGACGCCGTGGTCGCGGTGCTCGTGGCGTTGTTGCCGGAGTCGTCCAGCGCCGTCCACTCATCGGCCGCATCGCAGCCCGTGCTGTCGGTGCAGTACCGCACGTCATAATCGGAGATGTCCGCCCCGTTGTCCGCAGGCTCGGACCACGTCGCCGTCAAGCTCTGATCCCCGTAGGTCAGCGTGGGCGCGGTAGGAGCGGCGGGCTTCTGCGCGGTCGGCGTGGCCTTCGCCGAGGCCGACCACGCCCCACCACCAACGCTGTTTGTGGCCCGCACCTGCACCTGATAGGCGGTGCCGTTGGTGAGCCTGGTGATCGCCGCAGTGGTAGTGGTGCCGGGATCGTCGCTCCCCGTCAACAACGTCCAGCTACCCCAGGTCGGGCTTGAAGAACACGACCTTGGCGTGGCGGTGCAAGCCCGATACCGCAGGTCGAAGTCGGAGATGTCGGCCCCGTTGTCAGCCGGCGCCGACCACGACACCGACAGCTGCTTGTTCCACACCGACAGCGACGGCGCCGAGGGCGCGTCTGGTGCCTTCACTGGGGTGGCGGTGGCCGAGGACGACCAGGCGCTGTCGCCGGAGCGGTTGGTGGCCGCCACCCGCACCTGATACGCGGTGCCGGCAGTGAGACTGCTCAGCGTGGTGGTGGTGTCGGTGCCGGTTAGCGTGGCCACCGTCCAATTCGACGCTGTGTCGCAGCCGCTGGAGCAGCGGCCCACCTTGTAACCGGTGACCGCCGAGCCGCCGTCGCCCGACGGCTCGGTCCACGTCACCCCCAAGCTCTGATCTCCCACCGACAGCGTCGGCGCGACGGGCACATTCGGCACCGTGGAGGGCTTCTCGATAGCCGACGGCGACCACGCCCCGTCCCCCTTGCTATTGCCCGCCCGCACCTGCACCTGATAGGTCGTGCCATTCGTCAGACCGCTCACCGTCGCCGTCGTCGCGGTGCTGGTGGCGTTGCCACCGGTGTCGTCCAGCGCCGCCCACTCATTGGCTGCGTCGCAACCCGTGCTGTTCTCGCAATAGCGCACGTCATAGTCGGTGATCGACGCCCCGTTGTCGGCCGGCTCGGCCCACGTCGCCGTCAAGCTCTGATCGCCATAGGCAAGCGTCGGCGCGGCAGGAGCGGCGGGCTTCTGCGCCGTTGGCGTGGCCTCAGCCGATGCCGACCACGCACCGGTGCCGACGCTGTTGGTAGCCCGCACCTGCACCTGATACGCGGTGTCGTTGGTCAGCCCAGTGATCGTCGCAGTGGTCGCCGTGCCGGTGTGGGAATGCGACGTCCAACTCCCCCAAGTCGGGGTCGATGCACAGGACTTGGGCGTGGCGGTACACGCCCGATACCGCACGTCATAGTCGGTGATCGATGCCCCGTTGCCGGCCGGCGCGGCCCACAACACGCCCAAGCTCTGAACGCCGAATGACAGGGTGGGCGCGGCGGGGACATCCGGCTTCTGCGCCGTGAGCGTGGCCTCGGACGGCGCTGACCACGCCCCGGTGCCGATGCTGTTTACGGCTCGCACCCGCACCTGATAGTCGGAGTCGTTGGCCAGACCGGTGATCGCGGCGGCGGTGGCGGCGCCGGTGTGGGGGTGCGATGTCCACGTAGAAGGCCAGGTTTCGTTGCTGTTCTGCTTGCGATACTGCACGTCGTAGTCGGAGATGTCGGCCCCGTTATCGGTCGGCACCGACCACGACACTGCCAACTGTCTGTTCCCCACCGTCAGCGACGGCGCGGCCGGCGCGGCTGGCGGCTCAGGGGCGGGTGCGCCCTGAGCGGAAGGCGACCACGAGCTGCCGCCGCCGCTGTTGGTGGCCTGCACCTGCACCTGATGGGCGGTGCCGTTCGGGAGGCCGGGGATCATCGCGGTGATGTTCGCGCCGGGGTCGGCCGCGCCGGTCAGCGCCGCCCAGCTGCCCCAGGCGGGGTTCAACAAACAGGACTTGGGGGTCGCGATGCAGGCCCGATAGCGGACGTTGTAGTCGGTGATGACCGAGCCGTTGTGGGCCGGCGGCGTCCACGACGCGACGAGGCTGGTGTTCATGGCCGTAAGCGATGGCGCCGCGGGCGCGTCGGGGGCGGGCGAAGCGGGAGTGCCTTGGCCCGATGCCGACCAGCTGCTGGATCCGGCTGCGCTATCGGCCCGCACTTGCACCTGGTGTGCAGTGCCGTTAGTGAGACCGTTGATCGAGGTGGACACCGCGGTGCTGTTGTCGGACGCGTTCCACTCAACCCAGCTGCCCCAGCTTGGGTTGATAGCGCATGTCAGCACCGCGGTGTCGGAGTCTGTGGCGGTGCAGGCGCGGAACCGCACGTCGTAATCGGTGATCGCCGAGCCGTTGATCGCCGGCGCCGACCACGACACCGCCAACCGCTGGTGCTGGGCATCGACCGACGGCGCTACTGGCGCGTCCGGCGGATTTGTGGCGGGTATCCCGCCCGACGAAGGAATGCCGTTGGAGGTCAGCGACCATGCACTGTCGCCAACGCTATGACCGGCGCGCACCTGCACCTGATACGCGGTGCCGTTGGTCAAGCCTAAGATAGTGGCCGTGGTCGCGGTGCTCCTGGCGTTGTCGCCGGTGTCGTCCAACGCTGTCCACTCGCTCGCTGCATCACAACCGGTGCTCTTGTCGCAATAGCGCACGTCATAGTCGGCGATGGCCGTGCCGTTGCCGTCGGGCGCGGTCCACGAGGCTTTCAATTCGGTGTCACCAGGGGTCAGCGTTGGCGCGGTTGGGGAGTCTGGCGGCTGGAGTGTGGGCGACTCCTCTGCCGCCGCCGACCAACCGCCATTTCCGGCGCCGTTGACGGCCCGCACCTGCACCTGATACGCGGTGCCGTTGGCGAGCCCGGTGACAGCGGCCGAGGTGGCGGTGCCGGGATCGTCGCTGCCGCTCAGCAAGGACCAGTTGCCCCATGCCGGACTGGTCGCACACGTCTTGGGTGTGGCCGTGCAGGCCCGGTACCGCACGTCGTAATCGGATATGTCCGCGCCATTCGCCGTCGGCGCCGACCACGAGGCCACCAGGCGCCGGTTCCCGGGCGACAGCATCGGCGCGGCGGGGGCGTCAGGCGGCTGCGGTGACCAGCCGCCAGCGCCCACGCTGTTGGTAGCCCGCACCTGCACCTGATAGGCAATGCTGTTCCCCGATACCAGGAGACTGGCCGCCGCCGGTGGTGAAGCTGCCGATACCAGGAGACTGGCCGCCGCCGGTGGTGAAGCTGCCGATACCAAGGAGCTGGCCTCGCCGCCGCTGGTGAGGCTGCTGATGGTGGCTGTGGTGGAGGTGCCGGTGTGGGCGTGGTTGGTCCATGTGGGGGGCCAGGTGCCGTTGCTGTTCTGCACGCGATAGCGAACTTGATAGCTGGTGATGGCGGCACCGTTTGCGGCCGGGGCCGACCAGCTCACAAACAGGCCTTGCGATGTCAATGTCGTAGCCGGCTGGGGAGGGGAAGACGGTCGCTGCGCTGCTGGGGTGCCGCTGTTCGACGGTGACCAAGCGCTCTCGCCCGAGCGGTTCTCAGCCCGCACTTGTACCTGGTAGGCGGTGTCGTTGGTGAGGCCGGTGATGGTGGCTGAGGTGATCGTGCCGGGATCATCGCCGCCGGTGAGCGGAGTCCAACTGCCCCAGGTGGGGTTGGTGGTGCAGGTTTTGGGGGTGGCGATGCAGACCCGGTATTGCACGTCGTAGTCGGTGATGGGCGCACCGCCGTTGGCCGGGACCGACCACGACACCACCAAGCTCTGGTGACCGATCGTGACCGTGGGCGCGGCAGGTGCGTCCGGCACTGTGGAAGGCGCCTGCAAGGCTGAAGGCGACCATGGGCCGCTGCCCGCACTGTTGGCGGCCCGCACCTGCACTTGGTATCTGATGCCATTGGTCAAGCCGGAGATCGTCGCGGTGGTTCTCGTTCCCGGGTCGTCGCGGCCGGTGAGCAACTGCCACTCGGTGGCGCCGTCACAGCCGGTGCTGTGGATGCAGTACCGAACGTCGTAATCAGTGATCTCCGACCCGCTGTTGCTCGGCGGCGACCACCTTGCGGTCATAGTCCGGTCGCCGTAGTCCAAATTCGGTGTTGAGGACGCTGACGGCCTGGTATTGGCAGGCGGGCCGCCGCCAGGGGCGCCAGGGGCAGGGCCACCGCCCCCTCTGCCGCCACCGCCGGGTGGCGGTGATTCCGACGGCTTGCAGACATCGTTGGCTAAATCGGCGGAGTTGTCGCCAAAATCAGCTTTGCTCTGCACGACGGCATCGCAGGCCAGTTCCAGCTTCGTCGTGAATTCGTTGAAGTGCAGCTTGGCCAGGGCGTCGTAAGCGCTTTGGCGGGCAATGGCCTCTCGGCGGGTGTAGGGCAAAGAGCACACATCGGCAACGCCGTCGCCATTGCTGTCGAACGGAAACGTGCGCGGGCCGCCCAAGCTCAGATTGGCGCAGAAACCCGGGCCGGAGATCACCCCGGAGTAGAACAGCGGTGGCTGGTTCTCGGTTGTGGGCGACGGGGCGAGGGCGCCGGTGGCGCACACGTCTTTGGCCAAGTCCGCGGGGCTGTCGCCGAAGTCCTGCGAGCTCAAGAGGCGGCATTCTTGCTTGGCGAAGGTGAAGAATGTGGACGGGTACTGTTGGGCGAGGCGCTCCAGCGCGTTTTGGCGGGCGATGGCCTCCCGGCGGGTGTAGGGCAAAGAGCACACGTCGGCGACGCCGTCGCCATTGCTGTCGAACGGGAAGGTCCGCGGCCCGCCCAAGCTCAAGTTCAGGCAGAAGTCCGCGCTCGATACGACACCCGAGTAAAAGCGATCATCGCTCGGACTTCCCGCAGTCTGCGCGTTCGCGGCTGTCCCCGATAGCCCTAGACTCGCGGCCAAAACGGCGATGGCCGAAACCAACGCAAGATTATTGAAAAATCTCGGGGTACGCAGCAATTTGGGGGGGGGGGGGGGGGGGTAGCTCACGGAATTGTACGGCTCTGCTTTGCCTGAACCTTCTCGGTTCAAGGAGCCAGAAAAGTATACAAGGGCAATGGGCCCGATAACGACCCTTGGGGGCCACTGGGGTATTCGTCGGCCTCAGCGGTTGAAGCTTCGCAGGCGCAGGCTGTTGGTGACCACGAACAGCGATGAGGCCACCATGGCGGCGGCAGCGTACATCGGCTCCAGCACGCCGGCGGCGGCGAGGGGAATGGCGGCGGTGTTGTAGACGAAGGCCCAGAACAGGTTGCCCCGGATGGTGTTCATGGTTCGGCGGCTGAGGGCGATGGCGTCGGCCACGGCTGAAAGATCAGACGTCATGATGGTGAGGTCGGCAGCTTCAGTGGCGACATCAGCCCCCGTGCCCATGGCGATGCCGATATCGGCCTGGCTGAGGGCGGGGGCGTCGTTGATGCCGTCTCCCACCATGGCCACCCGCCGGCCCTCAGCCTGGAGCCGGGCGATCTCGGCGGCCTTGCCATCGGGACCGACACCGGGCACCACGCGATCGATGCCCAACTCGTCGCCGGCGGCCTGAGCTCGGCCGGGATGGTCTCCGGTCAGCAGCACGGTGTCGAGTCCCAGACGTTTGAGTGCGGCCACCGCAGCGGGGGCAGAATCCCGCAATCGGTCGTCCACGGTTATCACCGCCTCAGCCACCCGGCCTCGACCGACGAGCACTGCCACTCGGCCCATTGCCTCTACCTCGGCAGCAGCCGAGTCCACCTCCCCGGGCACCCGGTCGAACAGGTCTCTGCGGCCCACCCGGACCTCGGTGCCATCCACCGTGGCGACCGCGCCCGATCCGGGATGATTCTCGAAATCGGTGACTTTTCGCCCGGCGTCGGTTGCCGCTGCAATGGCCCGCCCAATGGGATGCTCCGAGCGGGCCTCCACCGACGCGGCCAAGGCCAGCAACTCGTCGGGATTCCCTCCGGGAGCATCGATGCCCACCACCTCCATGCGAGCCTCAGTAACGGTGCCGGTTTTGTCGAAGACCACGGTGTCGAGCTGCCGGGTGTCCTCCAGCATCTCGCCGCCCTTGAGGATTATCCCGAGCTGCGACCCCCGCCCGGTGCCGACCATCACCGCCAATGGAGTGGCCAACCCCAACGCGCACGGACAGGCCACGATCAGCACCGCCACCGCGGCGGTAAACGCCTCGGAGGAGGGCTGGCCGGCGGCCAGCCAGCCAACCAGCGTGGCCACCGCGATCACCACCGCGGCGGGCACGAACACCGCCGAGAGCCGATCGGCCAGTCGCTGGATGCGGGTGCGGTTGGTCTGGGCCTGCTCCACCAGTTGCATGATCCGGGCCAGCACAGTGTCGGCCCCCACCCCAGTGGCCTCCACCACCAGCGACCCGTTTGCGTTGACCGAGGCACCCAGCACGGCGTCGCCAGGGCCAACCTCCACCGGCACCGGCTCACCGGTGACCAAGGAGATGTCCACCGCCGAGAAACCGTCGACCACCACGCCGTCGGTGGCGATCTTCTCGCCGGGGCGCACCACAAACCTGGCGCCCACCTCCAGGCTGGCCACCGGCACGTCGGTTCCGTCCTCGAGCCGGGCAACAGGCGCGACCAGCTCGGCCATGGCCCGCAAGGCATCTCCTGACCGGCGGCGAGCCCGGTATTCCAGATAGCGCCCCAGCAATACCAGCACCACGATCACCGATCCGGTTTCGAAATAGAGGTGCCCGTCGCCGACTCGGGCGGCCAGCACCACCAGAGACCAAACCCACGCCGAGGCGGTGCCCACCGACACCAGCGTGTCCATGGTGGCCGTGCGATGGTGGAGTTGCACCCATGCCCGCTGGTGGAATCCCCATCCCAGCCAGAACACCACCACGGCGCTCAAGACCGCGGCCAGCCAGCCCGACGCGGAGAAACCGAGATCGAAGGCCAACGGATGGACCATGGTCAACAGCAGCACCGCGGCGCCCATCACAGCGGAAGCGATCAACTGCCGCAGTCCGGGGGGCTGGGCGGCAAGCTCGTCGTCGGGGCCTTGGGGGGTGCGGGCCGAGTAGCCGGCCGAAGCCACGGCCGCCTGCAACTGGGCATCGGCGACGGTCTCGTCGCAGGCGATTGAAGCTCGCCCCGCGGCGAAGTTGACCCGGGCCTCGACCACCCCGTCAACCGCGGCCAAGCTCCGCTCGACCCGTGAAACGCACGCCGCGCAGGTCATGCCCTCCACGATCAACGCGGCTCTTCGAACGGCCACGAAACCAGTTTACGGGTTGGGCGGGAGAACTATTCCTGGACCAGTTCGATGAGGGTGCCGAAGGCGCCTTTGGGGTGGATGAAGGCGACGGTGGTTCCCCGGGAGCCGGGGCGGGGCTCGGCGTCGATGGGAGTGGCGCCGGCGGCGACCATGGACTCGAGGGCGGCGGCGCAGTCGTCCACCCGGTAGCCGACGTGGTGAATCCCCTCGCCCCGTTTGGCCAAGAACTTGGCGATGGGCGAGCCCTCGTGGGTGGCTGCGGTGAGCTGGATGTAGGAATCGGCCACCTTGATCAGGGCCTCCTCCACACCGTCGCGCTCCACAATCTCGCGATGCACCACTTGGGCGCCGAATGCCGCCTCATAGAACGAGATGGCCCGCTCCAAATCGTGGACCGCGATGGCAACGTGATCGATCTCAGTGAGGAGCATGGCGTCGCGATGATAGGCCGACCCTCAGCCATCCACCCCTGTTGAAGGCAGTAGCTCAGGCCGCTTCCCGCTGGGCAGATTCGTCTTCCAGAGCCTCCCAGAGCTGGTCGCGCAGGATCTCGGCGTCGATGCCGTCTAGCCAGTTGGCCACGACCACGCCTTCGATCATGTCGGCTAGCACTGCTTCCCAGACGCGGTTGCGGACCATGACCGAGACCGTCACCGATCCGTCGCCATGGCGGGCCACCGTGCGGCGGCGGCCAACCTCCCGGGGCGGGCTGCGAAAGCTGGGCATTACCAGCCCTTGGCCTCGCACCGCCATCCCCAGCTGTCGGGCCGCCTCGGCGAAGGCCAGGCATCGGCCGGTGCTGCTCTCCTGCTGTCGGTTGTCCCCCTCTACGACCCGCATACGCGGGGTATTGCTCTCTCGGGTCTCCTTGTTGGTTTCCTTGATTTCCTTCATGAGTCCAGTATCCCGATGGGAGTGACAGTTTCTCATTCAGCTCAGATTGAGCACCTTGGTTCGGCCGCTGATCACCCACCACAGGGCAGTGGCGGCCAACAGAACCCCGGCCCCGCCAACCGCGATGCGGGGGCCGATCAAGTCGGCCAATGCCCCCTGAAGCTGGGTGCCGAGGGGCATTCCCGCCAGCAGCGTCATCAGGTACAGGGCCAGCACCTTGGCCCGGAGCGCTTCTTCCACCTGAAGCTGGATCACGGTGTTGAGGGTGGAGGCGGTGGCGATGTGGGCCGCCCCCAACACCGCCAGGGCCACCACCCCCAGCCAGAAGAAGGGCGACAGCGCGAACCCCAGCAGGGCCAAGCCGTAGGCCGGCCAGGCCAAGCCCAGCAGACGGCTCCGGGGAATCTGCGTGCCCCTGGTGGCCACGAACGGGGTGTTCAGCATGGCCCCTGCGCCGGCAGCCGCAGCCAGGATGCCGTATTGCATCTCACCGACACGGAACACGTCGTTGGCAAAGATCACCACCAAATGGATGATGGGCTGACCGAAGAACGCCACCACACCGGCGATGAGAATGGCCCGGCGAATGCCGAGGTGGGTGGACACGTAGCGCACCGAAGCCGCCGCCTCTTTGAAGATGTTGGGACGGCCCTCCCCGGTTGGCGCCAGCCGGGGGACTCTGATGAGCGACAAGGCCAACACCGCGGGCACATACGACAGGGAGTTGGTGAGGAACGACCACGCCGGCCCGCCGATGGCCAGCACCAGCCCGCCCACCGCGGGCCCGACCGCCCGAGAGGCGTTGAACTGGGCCGAATTCAAGGTGACGGCATTCAGCAGTGCGTTGCGGGGCACCAACTCGCTGACGAACGCCTGCCAGGCGGGGAGCTGGATGCCGTTGACGCACCCTTGCACCACCCCGAGAGCGACGTAGGCCAGCGGTCGGTCTACCCCCGATGCCCACATGATCGAGAAACCCAGCGCGATCACCGATTGCGCCGAGTTGGTGATCATCAGCATGACCCGACGGGGGAATCGGTCGGCCAGCGCCCCTCCCACCATCCCCAAGCCCACCGCGGGCAAGGTCTGCATCATGGCGGCCAACCCCACCCAGGTCCCGCTGTCGGTCAGCTTCTCGATCACGAAGGCCAGCGCGATCATCTGCACCCACACGCCGGAGTTGGACACGATGGCGCCGGAGAGGAACAAGCGGTAGTTGCGATATGACAGGGCCTGGCTGGGGCGTCGGGGAAGCCGGGAATCTGTCACCAAGCCAACCTAACCTCAGGGCATGGCTCTTTTGCTCACTGAGATTGAAGACGGCGTGGCCACCGTGACCCTCAACCACCCCGAGGTGCGAAACGCGGTCAGCCTGGAGATGAACCGGGAACTCGACGCGGCGTTCGACGGGTTGGAGGCCGACGAGTCGGTGGGGGCGGTGGTGCTCACCGGCGCGCCCCCGGCCTTCTCCGCGGGCGCCAACTTGGACGAGCTGCTGGCCGCGGACGACCCCGCGAGCCTGAGCGCCATCTACGCCGGGTTCCTGCGGGTGGCCCACACCCCGCTGCCCACGGTGGCGGCGGTGAACGGCCCGGCGGTGGGGGCGGGGATGAACTTCGCCCTGGCCTGCGACGTGATCCTGGCCGGACGCAGTGCGATGTTCGAGAGCCGGTTTCTCCAGATCGCCATCCACCCCGGCGGCGGGCACACCTGGCGGCTGCGGAACATCTGCGACCGCCAGACGGCCATGGCCATGGTGCTGTTCGGCGAACGCCTCGATGGGCCGCGGGCCGCCGAGATCGGTCTGGCCTGGAAATGCGTGGACGACGATGCCTTGCTGGAGGAGGCTCGGCGCATGGCCCGCCGCCCCGCCCGCGTCTCTCGGGCGCTCACCCAGGCCATGAAGCAGACGGTGATCGACATGGGCGCGGTGGCCGACAGCGCAGCGGCGGTGGCCCGGGAAGTGGAGCCCCAGGCGTGGTCGATGACCCAGCCCGAGTTCAAGCAGCGGGTGGCCGCCCTCAAGGAGGCCATCAGCAAGGGGAGCTAGCTCATCCAGCCGGCCACCAGCTCGGGCCCCCGATGTCGCCATTCTTCGGCGGTGATGGCGTAGCGGACGTGATCCTCCCAGCAGCCGTTGATTTTGAGGTAGCGCAGGGCGATTCCCTCGTTGCGGATGCCCAGCTTCTCCACCACCCGGCGGCTGGCCTGGTTGCGGGGGATGATGTTGATCTGCACCCGGTGCAATCCCAGGTTCTCGAAGGCGTAGTCGAGCACCACCACCAGCGCCTCGGGGGCGTACTCCCGCCCGGCGTAGCGGTGGTCGATCCAATACCCCACATGACCGCTCTGGAACGGCCCCCGCTGCACCCCCGACAGGTTCATCTCCCCCACCAGGCAACCCTCGGCGAACACGCCGAACCCATACCCGGCATCCATCTGCCGCTCCCGGTCACGAGCGCTGCACCGGGCGGCAAAAGCCAAGCGATCCTCCACCACATCGGGCTGCGTACTGGGCGGGGTCGGCTCCCAAGGCGCCAGCCACTCCCGATTCTCCCGCCTCACCGCCTGCCACTCCGCAAAGTCGCTCTCCACCAACGGCCGCAACTCCACCCGAGCCCCCCGCAGAACCTTCCCCTTCTGCCCCCCTCGAATCCGAGACCGAGACCAAGCCCGCACCATCCGCCAAACCTACCCCCTCTCTCAAACCAAAGTGTGAGGGCATCAATCCAGCAAGCTCAACACCATCCCATCAAGAATGTCCGCCTCCGACACCAAACACCCCTCAAACCCAAAATGCCGCATGATCTTCACCAGAATCGCCATCCCCCCCACGATCACATCAACCCGGCCCGGCTCCAGACCCGGATTGAAGGCCCGATCCGCCCTCGCTTCCGTGGCCAAGGTGCGAAACACGTCCTCGGCCGCGTCCTTGGTCAACTCGAAGTGGTGAATCTTGTCGCGGTCGTACTCGTGCAGCCCCTGCTCCACCGCCGCCGCGGTGGAGATCGTGCCGGCCAGCCCCACAAACGTTTGGGCTCGGCGGGCGGCGGGCATCTCCCGGTCGACGTCGTCGAGGTGGGCGCCGGTGACCGACAGGCAGGCGTGCAACTCCTCGGGAAGCGGCGGGTCGCTGTGCAGGTACTTCTCGGTGAGCCGCACACAGCCCACGTCCAGCGACATGGCCGCTTCGCAGGCGGTGGTGCCCACGCAAAGCTCGGTTGAGCCTCCGCCCAGGTCCACCACCAAAAATGGCCCCTGCGCCGGATCGAGCTCGGCGGTGGCCCCCCGAAAGGAGAGCTGCCCCTCGGCCAGCCCGCTCAACAGCTCGGGGCGGGTGCCGACGGCGGACTCGGCAGCATCGAAGAACTCATCGCGGTTGGCCGCATCGCGGGCCGCGGAGGTGGCGGTGATCCGCACCGCCTCCACCCCGTGGTGGTCCATCACCTTGCGGTAGCGGCCCAGGCAGTCCACTGTGCGGTGTATGGCGCCAGGGGCTAGCCGGCCCGTCTCGTCCACCCCCTCTCCCAGGCGGGTGATGGTCATCAGCCGGCTTAGTGTCTCGACCCCGCCCCGGCTCACCAGCAGACGGGTGGAGTTCGTGCCGCAGTCGATGGAGGCCACCACCGGCGAGCTCATGTCGAATCCTCAGCGCCCAGTTGCTCGGCCACCCAGCGCCCGACGGGATCGTCGCCCCCGGCTAGAAACCAGGCGTAGTGGGCGTGGAGGCACTTGACCCCCTTGCGGGTGCCCCCCACCCCGGCAGAAGGGCGGTGCCCGGCGTGGCCGTCGGGGATGGCAGCGTCTCGCTCGGCGGCGTAGCGACGGTGGGCGTCGGCCAGCTCATCGGGATGGACGGCGGCTTCGGCCCGGCGCACGCCCCCGGCCGACTCCAGTCGGCTCACCCGCAGCACGTCGTCGGGCCCCAGCAACCAGTAGCGGGTGGGCATGGGAGTGCCGTCGTCCAATATGGGGGCGTTGCGCAGCACCCGGGGCGCGCCGTCATCGGCTCTGACCACCACCTCATAGGGACCCCGGGGGGCTCGGCCCAAAAGGGCCTCGACCTGCTCGTCTTCGCCCAGGTTCAGGATGCGGCCTTCTTTTTCTTCCTTCTCTTGAAGATCCTCCTGATGATCCACAAAACGGCGATGACCCCGGCGATGGGACCGAACTTCTTGGCCGCCGGCGGGGCGGCCACATCCAGCAGGTCTACTGCCTCGGGCTCGGGGCTGGACACGGATCGAACCCCGGAATCGTCGGCAGACCCGTCGTCGGCTGAAGCCGCGCTGGAAGCATCATCGGAAGAGGAGTCTGAAAGCATGGCCTCCAGATTATCGGCAAACTGGTCCATGATCTTTGCGCTCACATCGGGGATGAGGTTGCGGCCGATCTGAGCCACCTTGCCGGTGATCTTGAGGTCGGTGGTGACCCCGACTTTGGTCCGGTCGTCGCCCAGTGCCTCCACCGTGGCAGTGATGGTTGCACTGGCGTTTCCCTGGCCCCGGGTCTCCCGGCCCTCGGCCAGGATGACCACCGTCATGGCGTCTTGATCGCGATCGGTGAACGTTGCCTTGCCCTTGTACTGGGCGTTGACCGGCCCGACCTTCACCTTGACCACGCCCCGGTACTCTTCTCCCTCGATCTCGGTGAGCTGGGCGCCGGGCAGGCACGGGGCGATGCGCTCCACGTCGTTGAAGGCGGCCCACACATCGCCGGCCGAAGCGTTGACCTCGATCTCGTTGCTCATTTCCATGCTTGCAAGTCCTCCAAATTCCAATTCGATTCCGAACCTCTCAAGACCAGGCTTCCAAGTCTTGAACTGTGTCAAAATCCACCGGTTCTCCGGCACAGGATACTTCCGTGACCTGCTCGGGCCGCATTCGCATCAGCATTCTGGCCCCGGCATCTCCACTGGTGGGCAGCAGGGGCCACACCGCCGATCCCAGCTTCACCGGCGGGCTGCGGCGGCCCTGGTAGACGGCGGTCACCAGGTCGCCCTCGGCCTCGGCCACCGCCCGCCACGACTCGGCTCCCACCAAGGGCTGATCGCCCAGGCCGATCACCACCGTGTCGTGGCCGTCGTTCTCGGCGACGAACACCCCGGCCCGCAGCGAGGTGGCCTGGCCCAGCTCCCAGGAGTGGTTCTCCACCACGACCACGCCGTCGGGGATCAGGTCGCGCAGCTCCACCGCCCCGGTCACGATGTAGGTGGCGTCGAGGCCGGCTTCTTGCGCGGCAGCGAGGGCGTGCTGCACCACGGTTCGCCCCCGGAACGGGGCCCGCAGCTTGTGGGTGTCGCCGGCGAAGCGGGTTCCGGCGCCGGCGGCCAGCACAATGGCGGCGGTGGTCATGGGCGCGCCGCCGCGGCGAGCGGGGCGAGGCGGCTCATCCGTCGGCGGGAGGGCGGTGGATGGGGCCTTCGCTGTCGCGCAGCGATGGGGCGGCGTGGCCGGTGCGGTTGGCGATGATCTCGGCGCATACCGAGATGGCGGTCTCCTCAGGGGTGCGGGAGCCGATGTCGAGTCCGATGGGGGCCATGAGGCGGTCGATGCCTTTCTGGTCCACCCCCACCTCGTGGAGCCGCTCGAGGCGGGTGGCGTGGGTGCGGCGGCTGCCCATCACCCCGATGTAGCCCACGTCGGTGGCCACGGCCCGCTGCACGGCGGGCACGTCGAACTTGGGGTCGTGGGTGAGGATGCACACCGCGTCGTGGGGGCCGAGGCGGTCGCCGTAGGCGTCGAACACCTCGTCGGGCCAGGCCACCATCACCCGGTCGGCCATGGGGAAGCGCTTGACGGTGGCGAACACCGAGCGGGCGTCGGCCACGATCACATTGAAGCCCAGCAGCTTGCCGGTGCGGGCCAGCGCGGCGGTGAAATCGACCGCGCCGAACACGAGCATGATGGGCGGGGGGGAGAACGACTCGATGAACACCGACACGTCGGTCTCCCGAGCCTGGCCCTCGGCCCCGTAGTGGCGCACGCCGGTGCGACCGGCGGCCAGCTCCCCCACCGCGTCGCGGCTCACGATGCGGTCGAGCTCGGGGTGGCCCAGGGTGCCGATGATGTCTCCGTCGGGCTCCACCACCAGTTTGGCCCCGGCGTTGCGGCCCTCGATGACGGTGGCCAGCGCGACGGGCCGCTCGTCGACGATGGCGTCGCGGAGGCGCTGGTAGAGATCGGCCACCGCTACCAGTCCAGCGGCTCGATGAACAGGTGGATGGTGCCGCCGCAGGTGAGGCCCACGGCGAAGGCCTCGTCGTCGCTGTAGCCGAAGCTGACCATGCGCCGCTGGCCGGTTTCGAGGATGTCGAGGGCCTCGGTCACCACCGCGCCCTCCACGCAGCCGCCCGACACCGATCCGATCACGTCGCCGTTGTCGCTCACCGCCATGGCCGCGCCGGGGTCGCGGGGGCCGGAGCCCTCGACGTTGACCACTCGGGCCAGCGCCACCTGTCGGCCCTCGGCCCGCCAGGCGTCCAGGTCGGTCAAGATCTCCTTCATGATGCGGCTCCGATTGTGGGGGTGGGTTGGGCCGGGGGCCGGTCGTCGGCCAGCACTGCGGCGAGGCGCTCCAACGAGTGCAGCGAATGGCCCTCGATGAAGTCGTCGATGTGGGGCAGGGCGGCGGACATGCCCTGGGCGAGGGGCTGGTAGCCGGGGGTGGCCTTCAGCGGATTCACCCAAACGAGTCTATGGGTCACCCGGTGCAATCGGGCCATCTGCTCGGCCATCACCTCGGGGCTGCCCCGGTCCCAGCCGTCGCTGAGGATAACCACGGTGGCGCCCCGGGCCATGCCCCGGATGCCCCACAGCTCGTTGAACTCGGCCAGGGTGTCGCCTAAGCGGGTGCCTCCCGACCAGTCGGTCACCGCATCGGCGGCTGCGTCGAGGGCTCGGTCGGGGTCGCGTGACGACAGCTCCCGGGTGATGCGGGTGAGCCGGGTGCCGATGGTGAAAACCTCCACCCGGCGGCGGCCCACCACGGCGGCGTGAACGAAGCGGATGAGGGCTCGGGCGTAGGACTCCATCGACCCGGAGATGTCGAGTAGCAGCACCACCCGGCGGAGGCGCTCGCCGGGCTCGGTGTACCAGCGGCGCACCGGCTCGCCGCCGCTGCGGATGGCGGCCCGCACGGTGCGGCGCAGCTCGGGGTGGCCCGCGGTTCGGTGGGTGCGACGGCGGCGGCGGGACCGGCGGGTGCCGCCGATGCGGGCCATGGCGGCCATGAGCCGGTGGGCCTCGTCGAGCTCGTCGCCCGTGTAGTCGGCGAAGTCTTTGTGCCGCAGCACTTCGTGGCGGCTCCACCGCAGGGTGAGGGAGGGATCGCCGGGGTCGTCTTCGCCCCCGTCGTCGTCGGCCTCGTCGTCGCCATCGTCGTCGGTCACCAGGGTGATGGGCTGGGTCACCTCCACTACCGGGGTGGCCACGAGGGCCTGGTGGCCGTAGTAGGCGTGGAAGATCTTGTCGTAGAGTTCGATGTCGTCGGGCTCGGTGACCAGCGTGGCCCGGCCAGCCCAGTAAACCGAGCTGCGCTCGCCGAGGCCCACCGCGCCGAGGGCCTGGTAGTAGTTCACCGACGACCCCACGGCCACGTCGATGCCCGCGCCCCGCAGGGCGTTCACGAAGCCGATGGCGATTTCGTCAGCCTGCATGAACCGGGGACATCAGCGTCGGCGTCGCCGCACCGCGAGCGGGTCAGCCGGCCCGGGCGATGGCCTGTTCGATGAGGCCGCCGATGCCCTGGTCGGCCACCCGCTGCTGGTCTTCTCGGTACTTGAGCACCGATCCCAGGCTGGCCTGGGTGATCGCGGGGGTCAGCTCGGCGGCGCCGAGGCGGCCCAGGGCCAGGCTCCAGTCGATGCTCTCTGCCACTCCGGGCGGCTTGTACAGGCCCAGCTCCCGGAAGACGGCCACTGTGGCGGCCACTTGGCGGGCCAACATCTCGCTCACGCCGGGGGCTCGGCGACCGATGATCGCCACCTCCCGCTCGAAGCCGGGGTGCTCCACCCAGTGATAGAGGCAGCGGCGCTTGAGGGCGTCGTGGACGTCGCGGGTGCGGTTGGAGGTGATGATGACCCGGGGCGGGGTGGTGGCCGCGAACCGGCCGATCTCGGGCACGGTCACGGCGTAGTCAGACAGGATCTCCAGCAGGAAGGCCTCGAACTCGTCGTCGGCCCGGTCGACCTCGTCGATCAGCAGCACCGGGGGCGGACCCTCAACCGCGGCGATGGCCCGCAGCAGGGGGCGCCTGATGAGGAAGCGCTCGGAATACAGCTCGTCTTCCAGGGCGTCGGCGGTCTCTCGGGTGGCACCGCCGGTGGCCTCTGCCGTGCGCAGGTGCAGGAGCTGGCGGGAGTAGTCCCACTCGTACACGGCCTGGGCCACGTCGATGCCCTCGTAGCACTGGAGGCGGATGAGCTCGCCGCCGGTCCAGGCGGCCAGGGCGTTGGCCGTCTCGGTTTTGCCCACGCCGGGCTCGCCCTCCAGCAGCAGGGGGCGGTTCAGGGTCATGGCCAAGAACACAGCCGTGGCCAACCCCTCGTCGGCCAGGTAGTCACAGCCATTTAGCCCGTCGGCCACCTCGGCAGCCGTCGTGGGCTCAGACCCCATCATTCACCTCGGCGGCCGAGGAAGGGTGGGGGCCCGGCTCTTGGGCTCTAGCGGCCAGCGGCTTCGAGCGCCCGGCGGGTGAGCACCCGGGCGAGGTGCTCGCGGTACTCGGGTCCGGCGTTCAGGTCGGATGGCGGATTGGTGCCCTCGGCAGCGGCCTCGGCGGCGTCGGCGGCGGATGCCCCGCCAGCCAGGGCGGCCTCCACGCCAGCGGCCCGGACGGGGATGCTGTCCATGTTCACCAGGCCCACGCCGGCATTGCCGTTGTCCACGATGGCCGACACGCCCACGATGGCCCAGTCTTGGGCCCGGCGGTTGAACTTCTGGAAGCCCCAGGTGGCGTCGGGCATCTTTGGCACCCGGATCTCGGTGAGCAGCTCGTCGTCGCCCAGGGCGGTCTCCAGGAAGCCGGTGAAGAAGTCGTCCACCGCGATCTCCCGCTCACCGCCCGGCCCCCGAGCCACCAGGGTGGCCCGCATGGCCAGCATCACCGACGGAAGGTCAGATGCCGGGTCGCCGTGAGCGATGGAACCGCCGATGGTGCCCCGGTGGCGCACCTGGGGATCGCCGACATGGCTGGTGGCCTCGGCCAGCAGCCCCGCTTGCGACTGCACCACCTCGCTGATCTCCAAATCGCGGTGGCGGGTGAGGGCGCCGATGGCCAGGTGGTCGCCGGCGTCGTTGATGTAGCTGAGGTCGTCGAGGCGGCCGATGTCCACCAGCACGGCGGGGGTGGACAGCCGCAGCTTCATCAGCGGCAACAGGGAGTGGCCGCCGGCAAGGAGCTTGGCCTCGTCGCCGTGCTCGGCCAGCGCGGCCAGCGCCTCCTCGGCCGATCCGGCCCGGATGTAGTCGAATGCCGCAGGAATCATGACGAGGCCTCCGCGCAGTGCAGAACAGCTTTGACGATGTTGTGGTACCCGGTGCAGCGGCACAGGTTGCCCTCGAGGCCGATGCGGACTTCCCGCTCGGTGGGGTCGGGGTTCTCGTCCAGCAGCGAGACGGCGGCCATGACCATGCCCGGCGTGCAGTAGCCGCACTGGAGGGCGTGGCACTGGCGGAACGACTCCTGCATTGGGTGGAGCACGTCGCCGTCGGCCAGGCCCTCGATGGTGAGGAGGTCTTGGCCGTCGGCCTGCACGGCCAGCATGGTGCAGGATTTCACCGACTCGCCGTTCACATGGATGGTGCAGGCCCCGCACGAGGAGGTGTCGCACCCGATGTTGGTGCCGGTGAGGCCAACCACGTCTCGGATGTAGTGAACCAGCAGCGTGCGCGGTTCCACATCATGGCTGTGGCTGTCCCCATTGATGGTGACCGTTACTTCCACGGCATCTCCCTAGTCGTCTTCCAGGTCCGCCAGAAATCTAGTACACCCCACCCCACCAAGGTCATGCCGAAGCCCCACGCCGCTGCTGTCACGGCGGCTGTGCAGTGAGGAGTTCGGTGGCGGGGATGGCGGTGATTTGGTTGGTGAGGGGGAATTGGTGGGGGCCGGCGTACACGAGGTAGAGGTGGTCGAGACCAAGGTCGGCGATGGCGCTGTGCATCGATTTGGAGGCGGCGGGTTTGGCGGTGCGCTTGATTTCGAACCCGAGGACTCGTCCGTCGATCTCCAACCGCAGGTCGAGTTCGGCACCGCCGTGGGTGGACCAGAAGGCCGGATGGGCTTGGGGGAACCGGGCCAAGAGCTGTTCGGCCACCATGCCCTCCCAACTGGCGCCGAGCATCGGTGAGCGCTCGAGGTCGAGCAGGCTGGCGATGCCCAGCAGTCGGTGCAACAGGCCCGAATCCCGGATGTACACCCGCGGCGACTTGACCTGGCGCTTGGAGACGTTGGCGAACCATGGCGGCACCTGCCGCACGACCAGGGCGTCGGTGAGGGCGTCGATGTATCGCCGGACGGTGGACTCGGGCACGTCGATGGACCGGGCGATTCGGGCACCGTTCCAGGTCTGCCCGTGATAGTGGGCCAGCATGGTCCAGAATCGCCGCATCGTCGCAGCCGGGAAGCGGAAGCCGAGATTGGCGAGGTCGCGCTCAAGGAACGTCGAGATGTAGTCGTCGCGCCAGCGGTTCGATGCCCCATCGGTGGGGGCGACAAACGACTCGGGCAGACCGCCGCGCAGCCAGAGATCGTCAAGGCGATCTGCGCCCACGTCGGCGAGCCGCAGGCCACCCAGTTCGACGAACGTCACCCGGCCGGCCAGCGTTTCTGAACCGAGGCCGACGAGGTCGGGCGATGCGCTGCCGAGTATCAAGAAGCGGCCCGGCCTTCGGTTCTCATCGACCAGGACTCGCAGCGTCGGGAACAGGTCCGGCATCAGCTGGGCCTCATCGATCACGGTGGTCTCGCCGTGGTCGCGCAGCGCAAGCGTGGGCTCGGCCAGTCGGGCGATATCGCGGTGGTCTTCAAGGTCGAAGAACGCCGATGGCGACGAGACAACGGTTTGACGGGCCAACGTGGACTTCCCCGCCTGGCGGGGCCCGGTGAGCAGCGTCACCGGGGCATGCTCCATCGCCTCGCGCAGGTTTTGAGCATCAATCGGTCGGTCAATCAACGGCACTCGGCCAGTCTATCCTTGAAATTCCGTCATTCCATAGAGGATTTGCAAGGAAATCCGTGGGGCGCTAGGCCGGGCAGTTGGTGTTGTTGCTCCCGGTGGGCCATAGGCGGGAGAATCGGTTTTGGTGAGAGGTATCGGGGCGGTGGGGCTGGTTTTAGCGGTTTTAGCGGGGGTGGGGTCGGCGGCTGGGGGGCAGACGGTGGGGGATGTGCGGGTTCGGGATGATCTGATTGCGGAGCAGGAGGCGTTGCTGAATGTGTACCGGTGCCGGTTCGACATTGACACGCAGGTGGTGGCTGGTGGGTGCGGGGATGGCAGGCCGGTTGAGGCGGCAGCGGTGCCGGTTCCGTTTGCGGGGGCGCCTTCCGCCGCGGAGATTGCGGTGCGAGACCGGCTGGTGGCCAAGCAGGAAGAATTGCTGAACGTGTACCGGTGTCGATTCGACATCGACACCCATGTCGTGCCCCAGGGGTGCTCAAACGGGGTGCCGAACCCAGTTGCGGCCATGATCAACGTGCCCGCCGAACCGCCGTCGGGACGCTGCGCCCATGCTGTTGACGATGGGGTGTACGAGTGGGAGGAGTGCGCTTGGGCCAACTACTGGGAGAACTCCGACTTCAATTATTCGCTCTCCGACCGGGAGGCGCAGGTCCTGATCGACAAGATCTGGGCCGAGGTCAATGTGGAGGGCAAGCCAGCGAAGCCTCCCACCAACAGTCTCGTGCCCGCCGGGTCGTTGTGCGCCACGGGGACCGAAGGCGGCATCATCATCGGCTGCTACCTGCCCGACCGCCACCACATCCGCCGCCTCGACGCCTTCGTAAGAACCCTGTTGCACGAGACGGCCCATGCGCTGGTGGCCGGTACGCCGTCGGTGGAGTCGTGTCGGGCCGAGACCGATACCCACGCCTACAACACCTGCACGCACAACGACGTTTTCCGCTGCGCCGCCGAATACCTGTACACGCGGTATGCCCAGATTAAGGAGGCGGGTGTTTGCGGCACCGTTCCTCCCGCGACCCGCGCGCCCGACAACCGGCACTCGTGGAACAGCGACACCACAGCAGACGGCTATCTGGCGTGGGTGCCGGTATTCACTCACACCATGTCGTTCCCGTTCGAAGACGCAGATGCCTGGCTCATCGTGCGGTGCCGAGACGACGACTTAGACGTGTTCTTGTCGATCCAGTACGGCTATCTGGTTGGCCAGTTCATCCGAAACAACCGCATCCCGGTGCTCCACGCATTCTTGCCACGCGACTACTGGTCTTGGGACGAACAACGCCAAGGGGACTTCCTCGATGCCAACAGCACCTTGAGCGACTGGGGGGAGTCCACCAACAACCGGGGGGCGTTTCTGCCCGAAAATGACCAGGAAGACTTCATCAACGAGGCCGTCCGGCAGGAAAACCCGTGGATAATGCTCTCGGTTCAAGACTCCTTCGACCTCCCCTTCGGCACCTTCATCTTCGAGACCGCCAACGCCCACCGCCACATCCGCCCCGTCACCGAGCACTGCGGCTGGACCTGGAGCTAGCGGCGGGTCAACCGTTTCCCGATCAGGTGGGGCGCCAGGCCAGGAGGGTGAAGGGGCCTTCGGTGTCGGTGTGGTCTTCAAAGGCGATTTGGATGGGCTGGCCGGGGCTCGGGTCGGCATCGCCTTGCCAGGTGGCGGGGAGGCAGAGGTCGTCTTGTTCGTCGAGGCGGCCCAGAACCACGGTGTAGGGGGAGGCGAAGCCGGGGAGGAAGGCGTGGTGGTTCACTACCCAGCTCTCCACCGTGGCCCGGCCCGACAGCGGCGTCCAAGTGTACTCGAAGGAGGCGCAGCGCCCGCACATGGCCCGGGGCGGCCACCGCCAGGCCCCGCACCCGTCGCAGCGCTGCAATTCGAAGCGGTGCTGGTTGATGCGCTCCCACCACGGCGCTGAGTCTCGCTCGGGATAGGGCCGGGGCTTGGGAGCCTGGTCGGCCGGTTGGTCAACAGCAGTCATCGGTTCCAGACTGTCACTAGAGTGAGCCGAAGCCAAGCAAGAACTCCGAAAAGAGAACTTCTCATTAGGACGCTGAAGACCCCAGTTGCGCTGACATGACGGAAGAGCGAATAGCGGCCTATCAGCGGGCGTCTCGGACGTTGATGGCCTCAGTGGTTCCCACCTCAGCGGCCATGGCTTCGGGATTCGCGGCGGCCGCGGTGCTGGCCAAGGAGATCACCGACAGCGAGACGCTGGCCGGAGTGGCCGCCGCCATGATGCAGGTGGGCAGCGTGGCGATGACCGTCCCCTTGGCCCGCCGAATGGCCCGCCTTGGCCGTCGCCGAGGCTTGGTGGCGGGGTGGTCGATAGGAACGGTCGGAGCCACCCTTGCCTTTTTGGCCGCGGTAGCCGACTTCTATCCGCTGTTGGTGGTGGGCATCATCGGCATCGGCGCGGGCAACGCCACCAACCTGGCAGCCCGATTCGCCTCGGCCGACCTGGCTCCCGACGACCGGCGGGCCCGGGCCATCGGGATGCTGGTGTGGTCAACGACGTTTGGCGCGGCTCTAGGCCCCACCATCGCGCTCGGTCCTGCGTCGGCGGTGGCCGAGTTCTTCGGGCTACCGGAACTGTCTGGCCCCTATCTGCTGGGAATGATCCTCTTCGTCATCGGGCTCACGGTTACCCATACCTGGTTGCGCCCCGACCCGCTGGAAGTGCTGGGCACGGTGGGCCAAGCCGCCGCCCGGCCAGCGCCGCTGCGAGTGGTGGGGCGGCGAATCGCCACCGTGCCCGCCGCTCGGCTGGCGGTGATCGCCATGCTCACCGGGCAGGCGGTGATGGTGGGGGTCATGACCATGACCCCGCTACACATGGACAACGGCGATCACCATCTCCGGGTGATCGGCTGGGTGATCTCGGTACACGTCATCGGGATGTTCGCCTTCTCGCCCATTGTGGGCTGGCTGGTCGACCGGATCGGTCCTTACCTCATGGTCGGACTTGGTGGGGTGATCCTGTGCATCGGCGCGGAGACTGCGGCCCACAACAGCGCAGAGGACAGCGCCGGAATGTTTGCCGGGCTCCTGCTGGTGGGGTTGGGCTGGAGTTTCGGGCTGATCGCGGGAAGCGCACTGCTGACTTCCGCGTTTCCGGTAGCCCAACGGGTGGAGATGCAGGGAGGAGCCGACCTATTGATGACCGGCGGTGGAGCGGTCGCCGGTCTGTCCTCGGGCGTGGCCATGGAGCACTTCGGCTTTCACTCGCTGAGCCATTGGGCCGGGCTCAGCGCTTTGCTGCTGGTAGCTGCGGCGGCGGCCGCCTGGTACACCGCCCGCCAGGCGCGAGCCGAGCCGGTCAGCTATCGCGGCGCAGGATGATGGCTGAGGAGTTGCCGGCCACATAGCCGGGCTGGCCGGTGGATAGGGCCACCTCGGCGTCGGGAACCTGGAAGCGCCCGGCGGTGCCCCGGATTTGGCGGACGGCCTCGTGCAGGTTGTTGAGGCCGTGGACATAGCCCTCCGACAAGAACCCGCCGTGGGTGTTCACCGGCACCCGGCCGCCGGGGGCGGTCCCCCCCTCGGCGATGAACGCGGCGGCCTCGCCCTTGGGGGCGAACCCGTAGTCCTCCACCTGCACCAGCACCAGATGGGTGAAGGCGTCGTAGAGGGAGGCATAGCCGATGTCGTCGGGGCCGACTCCGGCCATCGCATATAACCGCCGGGCCATCTTGGCGGCGACCGAGGTGGTCCAGTCGGCCTGCACTTGGTTGCTGTGCATCATGTGGCCGCCGCCCCAGGTCATGCCCGAGATCAGCACCGGGGGCTGGCGCATATCGCGGGCCCGCTCGGCGGTGGTGATCACCACGGCCGCGGCGGCGTCGGTCTCCAGACAGCAGTCGAACAGCCGGAAGGGCTCCACGATCCACCGGGAGGCCAGATAGTCGTCCATCGTCATGGGGGCTCGCATCATGGCCCGCTCGTTGTGGGCGGCGTTGGCCCGCTGCTGGACGGCGATGCGGCCGAGGTCTTCGGCGGTGGTGCCCCAGCGGTTCATGTGGGAGCGGGCGAACATGGCATACCACTGGGGCGGGGTCACCCAGCCGATGGGGTGCTGGTACTGGGTCTCCACGATGGCCGGCGGCGGGCGCCCGGTGCCGCCCATGCGGTGCTCGGAGCGGGCGTTGATGGACCGCCACACCACGATGTGGCGGGCATGGCCGAGGGCGGTGGCGGTGGCGGCGTGGCCCACCACCGAGTGCGAGGTGGAGCCGCCGCCGAACTGGTCGCAGTACCACGATAGATCGTCCACCCCCAGGCACTGGGCCACGATGGAGGCGGTGATCGAGTCCTGCACCTGATGGCAGGCCACCCCGTCGATGTCTTCCCGGCGCAGCCCGGCGTCGTCGATGGCGGCCATGATCGCCCGCAGCGCCAGCGTGAGGGTGCTCACCCCCGAGTTCTTGGATAACTCGGTGATGCCGATTCCCGCGATGGCGGCCTTGTCGCGAAACGGATGGGCGCTCACTGTCGCGACACTAGGGCGCAGCGGCTAGGTTCAGCGGCGTGAACGACTACCCCATCCACGTTGGCAGCATGCTCTTCACCCTGGTGGACCCGAATCCGGGCCACGAGAAGGAGTACAACCGCTGGTACGAGCGAGACCACTTCTACGCCGGGTGCATGATCGGACCCTGGATGTTCGCCGGCTCCCGTTGGGTGGCCCCCCGGGCGCTCAAGGACATGCGGATCACCGACGGCAGCGGCGAGGTGTCGCAGGCCGGCGACGGCTCGTTCTTGGCCGTGTACTGGGTGCTCGACGGCCACGACGAGGAGCACTGGCAGTGGGCCAGCGACCAGGTCCACTGGCTCTACACCAACGACCGGGGGTTCGCCGAGCGCACCCACCGCCACACCATCCTGGCCGACTCGGCGTGGCAGGTGTACCGCGATGACGACCCGGTTCCGGTGGAGTTGGCCCTCGACCACGGCTACGCCGGTATCGGCGTGGTGGCCATGGACCGGGCCGACGGGGTGGGCGAGGACGAACTGCACTCGTTCCTGCGAAACACGGCCATGCCCGAGATGATGGCCGGCTCGCCGGTGGCCATCGGCTCGACTTGGAAGCCCCGCCAGCGTGATGAGATCACCTCCAACTCCCCCATGGACCTGGGCTCGGGCACCGGGACCGAAGCCCGCACCCTCCAGATCTTCTTCTGCGACGAGCAGCCCGACGGCTGTTGGGACTCATTCGGTTCGTATGTGGAGGCCGTCAACGGCTCGGGCCTGGCCAACGTCTGCTGGGCCGGGCCGTTCTATAAGACGGTGGTGGGCACCGACACCTACGTCGACCAGCTCTAGGGCTGGGGCCTGGCCCTACTGGTTGGGGCTGGCCCTACTGGAACGACACGAACACCGGGTTGGGGGCAAGGGCCAGCACTTGCTCTGCGGTGGCGGTGGGTTCGTCTTCGTCGTAGAAGTTCTTCCAGCCCCAATGGAATCGGTCGGCATCGGCCATGCCGGTGAGCAAGTTCCAAGTGATGTGCTTGGCGATGATGGGGCCTTGGCCGTCCATTTGGATCAGCACGGCCACCTCTGGGGGAGTCTCGATCTGATCGCGGTCGGTGATCATCTCCACTCGGAATTGATGCACGATCAGCAGCTTCTGGGGGAGGGCTTCTTCGCGGACGATGCCTGCGAGCCACTCGACCACCTGGTTGACCTCCGCCGCATCCACCGTGCCGATCTGACGCAGATGGACTTGATCGGGCTTGAGCCTCCACTCGGGATCGAGCGCCAGGCCGACATGGGGAAGGCGGAGGAACTCCTCGTAGATCTTGGCCTGGGTGAGGAAGTCGGTTCGCCCCGGTTGCAAGTCCAAGACGACGTAGAGATCGTTGGCGGCCGCGGTCTCGATCCAAGGCCTGATCTCATTCCGGGCGGTCTCGGCCGAATAGTCTCCGTCGTCACCGGCACGGGCCGAGGCCAAGGTGGTGATGATCTCGAAGGTGGGCAGCACCACTGATCCGTCGGCGTCGTAGCCCTCGGCAATGGAACGAAGGCGCTCGACGCCCTCTTCGGGACTCTGCTCACCCAGCACCCCGAGCCCCGGTATCAGCGGGTGGCCGTACATCGCCACCAAGCGGCGGTCGAAAGCGCCGCCGAACAACAGCAGGCCGCCACCGGGGAGTTGGTGGCCTCGGATCAAGACGTCCAACCGCCAGGCTGCGTTCTCACCGAAGTCTGAGAGCAACTGCACTTCGGACGCGTCGGAGATCGCTGCGAATGCCTCGGGGGGGATGTCTTCGAGGCCGTTGGGCAAAACAAACAGGCCGACATCAGCCCGATCGCCGAGGCCCGCGAGCGCTGTGGCTTGTTCAGCGCTGTCGACGAGCCACACGCGATCGTAGGTCAATCCTTCAGGCGCGGGGGTCGGCGCTGGGGTGGGGGTGGGAACCGCGGTTGGCGCGGGGGTTGGGGTGGGCTCGGGGATTGCAGTGGGCTCTGGGACCGTCGTGGGGTCAGGGGTTGCGGTCGGGTTGGGGGTCGCGGCGGGCCCGGAGGCTATTGGCGTAGGGGAAGTCGCGGTGGCAGTGGCGGTGGCGGTTGGACTCGACTCGGGGGGAACAACAGTTTCAAGCGCACTGGTCGGTTGAGAATCTGGCGGGTCGGCGGTGCGTTCAGAACAAGACGACGCCAGCAACAGGACCGCTAGGGGAACAACAAATCGTCTGGCCAATTGACAACTCCCAATCGGAGGCTAGCCCGGCCACCGCTCGCGTGGGTGTCACCCTCTGACCTGGGGATTTGCCCCTATCCCTGTTCGGCCCACCAGGCATCGAGTCGGGCCTCGGTGGCCGCCCGGTCCAGATCGGGCTCGGCCCGCTTCAGCTCCAACAGGAACTTGAGCGCGGCACCCACCTCTGGCCCAGGGCCGATGCCGTAGCGCTCCATAACCTCATTGCCGTCGATCAGGGGCCGCTCAGCCGCCCGGCGCTCCTCCTCGGCCAGTCGGGCGATGCGGGCCTCCAAGTGGTCCACATGGTGCTGGAGATCGGCGGCCTTCTGGCGGTTTCGGGTGGTGCAGTCGGCCCTCACCAGCTCGTTCAGATAGCCCAGCAGGGGGCCGGCCTCCCGGGCGTAGCGGCGCACGGCGGCGTCGCTCCAGCCGTCGGCATATCCCTTGAACCGGCCCGAGAGCCGCACCAGCTCGCTCACGTCGTCTACCACCGCCTCGGGATAGCCCAACGCGGCGAGCCGCTTGCGGGTCATGCGGGCCCCCACCGCCTCGTGGTGGTAGAAGGTGACGGTGCCCCGCTCAAAGGAGCGGGTGCGGGGCTTGCCCACGTCGTGGAACAGGGTGGCCAGCCGCAGAACCAGATCGGCGCGGGTCTTGGCCACCACCGCGATGGTGTGGGCCAGCACGTCCTTGTGGCGATGGATCGGGTCTTGCTCCAGGCGGAGCGCGGGCAGCTCGGGAACGATGTCGTCGGCGAGGCCGGAGTCAACCAGATGCCACAGCGGCGGGGCGGGGTCGTCGGCCAGCAGTGCGGCTGTGAGGAGCTCCCGGCGCTCGTCGACGGTGGTGGCTACCGCTCCTCCTTGAACACGACGTGCTTGCGGGCCACCGGATCGTACTTCTTCAGCTCGATCCGCTCCCGGTCGTTGATCCGGTTCTTGGTGGTCACGTAGGTGTAGCCGGTGCCGGCAGTGGACTTGAGCTTGATGATGGGGCGCTTGTCACTGGCCATTGGTCAAACCTTCTCGCCGCGGCGGCGCATGTCGGCCACCACCTTGTCGATGCCGTGCTTGTTGATGGTCTTGAGGCCCTTGGCCGACACGGTGAGGGTGATCCACCGCTTCTCCGACGGCACCCAGAAGCGGTGCTTGTGGACGTTCGGGTTCCACCGGCGCCGCGTTTTGCGGTGCGAGTGGGACACGTTGTTGCCGAACGATGGGCGGCGACCGGTCACCTGGCAGACCTTGGACATAGGGAGCCATGTTACCGGGCTGAGCGCCGCCGGCGACAAGCGGAATACGGGTGGCCGCCCCCGATCCCAACAACGACCGTCGGCGGCGGGCGGGATAGGGTCGCCGCCATGAGACTCGGACTGGTCTGGGGATATTGGGGCCGCGGGATGCCCGAGGGCTTCGTGCCGCTCACCCAGGAGGCGGAGCAGCTGGGCTACGACTCGGTGTGGACGGCGGAGTCGTGGGGCTCCGACGCCTTCTCGCCGCTGGTCTGGCTGGCCGCCCACACCGAGCGCATCCGCTTGGGCACCGGCATCGTGCAGCTAGCCGCCCGCACCCCCACCGCAACGGCCATGCATGCGGTGACCGCCGACCACCTGTCCAACCAGCGCCTGATTTTGGGGCTGGGCGTGTCCGGCCCCCAGGTGGTGGAGGGGTGGTACGGCCAGCCCGGCAACCGCCCGTTGGCCCGCACCCGGGAGTATGTGGAGATCTTGCGGCGGGCGTTCGCCCGAGACGGCTACCTCACCTTCGAGGGCGACTACTACAACCACCCCTACAAGGGCGAGGGCGACACCGGCCTGGGCAAGCCGCTCAAGATCATGACCCACCCGCCCCGGGCCGACATCCCCATCTTCATCGGCGCCGAGGGCCCCAAGAACATCGCCCAAACGGTGGAGATCGCTGATGGCTGGCTGCCGCTGTACTACTCCCCCTTCCGCCCCGAGGTGTACGCCGAGTCGATCGCTGGGCGCTCCGACGACTTCGAGATCACCGTCCACACCACCATCAAGGTCACCGGCGACTCCCCTGAGGAGTTGGCCGAGGCGCTGTTCCCCACCAAGGCCTCGCTGGGCTTCTACATCGGGGGCATGGGGGCCAAGGGCCAGAACTACCACACCAAGCTCATGGCCCGGATGGGGTTCGAGGCCGAGGCCCACCACATCCAAGACCTGTTCTTCGAGGGCCGGCGGGAGGAGGCCATCGCCGCGGTGCCCGACCAGTTCGCCGACGAGATCTCCCTGGTGGGGTCGCCGGAGCGGATCCGCGACCGGCTGGCCGCGTGGAAAGAGAGCCCGATCACCGGCATCAACGTGGGCGCCCGCTCGGCAGATGAGCTGCGGGTCATCGCCGAAGTCATCTTGGGCTAGCCCTTGCTGGAATAATGGCCCCATGACTGAGCCGATTACTTTCTACTTCGACCCGCTTTGACCGTGGTGCTGGCAGACAGCCCGTTGGGTTCGTCAGATTGAAGACGCCGGTGAGGTGAGCGTCACCTGGGGTCTGTTCTCGTTGGCCATCGTCAACTTCAAGAAGTCCATGGAGGAGTTCGACCCCGACCGGGGCGTGGGGGTGCGCTCGCTGCGCACCGCGGTGAAGGCCCGCGAGGTGGGCGGCAACGACGGCATCGGCGCCTACTACCGGGCCATCGGCCACCGGGCGTTCGACTTGGTGGAGTCGGTGGACGATATCGACACCATTCGGGCCGCCGCGGTGGACGCCGGATTCGACGCCAGCCTGGCTGACGACGCCCTGGCCGACGACAGCACCTGGGAGACGCTCAAGTCGGAGCACACCATCTTGTGCGACGAGACCCGCAGCTTCGGCGTGCCCACCATCCGCCTCGACGGTGGCGAGGGACCAGCGCTGTTCGGCCCGGTGATCAGCAACCCGCCCGAGTCCACCGAGGAGGCGGTGGAGCTGTGGCGCCATGTGCGCTGGCTGACCGCCTACGACAACTTCGCCGAGCTCAAGCGCGACCGCCTCCCCCCCGACCTGGAGGCCTACAAGCGGAGGTATGGCAACGGCGGTTGACGCAGTCTTGGAGGCGGCGGCCAAGCCCCGCCCTCTTTGGCGTCGGAGGGGCGCACGGTGGCTTGCCGCCGCCGTGGTGGTCACTCAGTTGGCGCTGGTGGCCAACGGCTACCGGGATCCGCACAACTACTTCGCGTTCCAGCCGTTCAATGAGTCGAGCACCTATGCGGTGGAACTGGAGCGGGTGTTGCCCGACGGCCAGCGAGTGCCGGTTCCCAACGGCCACTGGGAGGGCTATGACTGGGACGAGCTGATCGGATGGGGACCACTGCGGTCCCCCTGGCGCCAGCGCCACGCCTTCTCCGGGGTGGACGCGGTGGTGGACTTCTTGGACCATGCGCTGGACTGGCTGGCCGATAACACCCCCGGTGACACCGATACCCGCTACTGGGAGGCCACCGTCACCTACTACCGCAACGCCCGCGGCCCCCACGCCACGGTGGTCCGCAGCCACGACCGGGAGTTGGGCGGCCCATGACGGCCGCGGTTTCTTCCCCGTCAACGGCCGACTGGCGGGGTCGTTGCCAGCGGTGGTTGGGCGAGGTGTTCGACCAGCCGGCCAGCGTGCGGGGCGCGGCCGTGCTGCGCATCGTGCTGGGCCCGTCGGTGATCTGGCATCTGCGGCCGTTTCTGGTCGACGCGCTGAACGGAATCACCTACCACGACCGCTTCCAGCAGCCGTGGTGGCCGTGGTATCCCAATGCGCCGGACGGGCTCTATGTGGCGCTGCTGTGGATCGGGGTGGCCGCCGCATTGCTGATGACCGTGGGCTTGTGGTCGCGCACCGCCACCTGGGCCGCCTTCGCAGTGGTGGCCTACAACCTCTTCTTGTCGCAGACCCACTTCCACCACAACCGGGCCTTTCTGGTCATCCTGTTGGCCGGGGTGGCCCTGTGCGACAACGGCCGGGTGCTGTCGCTGGACGCCCTTCGCCGCCCGCCATCTGTTGACCTCGGGTTGGTGTGGCCGCTTTGGCTGCTGCGGTTTGAGGCTGCTGTCGTCTACTTCGCCTCGGGGTTCTCCAAGCTGATCGACCCCGACTGGGTGGGCGGCCGGGTGCTTCACGACCGCGCTGTCCGCTACCAGAACGAGGTGCGCGACGCCCTGGGCGACACGCTGGCCGACCCGGTGCTGGAGGTGGTGACCGCCCAGGCGTTCCACTGGGTGCTGTCGCCGGCCGCGGTGGCCACCGAGTTGTTCATCGCCTTCGGCCTGTGGTTCCGCCGCACCCGCCTGGCCGCAGTGTGGGTGGCGGTGGCCTTCCACGTGGGCATCGAGGTGAGCGCCCACGTGCAGGTGTTCAGCGTGATCGCCATCGGCGCCCTGGCCCTCTGGGCGGTTCCGTCCACCCGAGACCGCACCCTGGTCACTCCCTGCCGCTGGGTGAGATGGCTGGACTGGCTGGCCCGGTTCGACATCACGGTGGCGCCAGGGGCATCGTGGAGCATGGTGGATCGCGACGGCACCATGTTGGAGGGCAAGGCCGCCCGCCAATTCGTGAGGACCCGTTTGCCGGCCACCTTCCTGTTCTCCCGGTTCTGGCGATACCGATGAGCGCTCTGTCGTCCATTCGGCGGCTCTGGTCTGCTCGAGCCTCGCGTCGGCTCATCGCCTGGGCGGTGGTGTGGGTGGTGATCGCCGGGTTGCTGCGGGTGACGCTGGCCGCGCCCGAGGTGTGCCCTGCCTATTCCCCCGGCGACGGCCAGGCTGCTACCGACGCCGGGGCCGACTGGATCGTCCGCACCCAGGAGCCCAGCGGGCGGTACCTGTACGAGTACGACCGGCGAATCGAGTCGGCGAAGCCGGGGTACAACCTGGTCCGCCATGCCGGGGGCACGATGTCGCTCTACCAACTGGCCATCGCGCAGCAAGGCAGCAACCACCAAGTTGTTGAAGCCGCCGACCGGGGCATGAACTACCTGCTTGAGCGGGCCGTACACACCGGCGACGGGGGCATGGGGCCGGCGCTGTCACCCCGAGGTCCGGTGAAGACGGGGACGGCTTCGCTGACGCTGGTGTCGCTGGCCCATCGGCGTATCCTCACCGACGACCCGCGCTATGACGGCGAGATGCGGGCGCTGGGCCGTTTCCTGGTGGGCCAGCAGCTGCCCGATGGCGGGATGCTCAACTTCTGGGATCCCAAGACCGGCGCGCCGGTACCCGGAGAGCGGTCCCGGTTCGCCACCGGTGAGGCCGCCTGGGGATTGGCGCTGTTGCACGAGGCGTTCCCCGGCGAGGGGTGGGATGCCCCGGTGTGGGCCATCTTGGACTACCTGGCCACCGAGCGGGACGAACTCGAGGAGCTGTGGCCCCCGCCGTGGCCCGACCAGTGGGCCGCCTACACCCTGGGCGAAACGGCAGAGTGGGGCCTCGAAGACCACCACTTGGCCTACGCCCAGCGCCTGGCCGGTCGCTTCGGCCAGATGATCCGATGGGACGCCCAGCGGGAGGGCGTGGCCAAGGTCTCCCACCTGCCCATGCCCCGCGGCGGCGGGTACGGGACCATCCTGGAGGGATTGGGCGCGCTGGAGTGGCTGTGGCTCAACGAGCCCCGCCTCGCCGACGCCGACGCCCCGCTGCGGGATCGGCTGGAGTGCGGGGCGGCCCGTCTGGCCGAAGCCCAAGACGCCGATGGCGCCTGGTACTACGACCATCAGACCAGGGTGGACGACCAGCAGCACGCCATATCCGGCCTGCTGATGGCCGACTACCGATTCGATTTAGGAGGAATGAAGCCATGAAAGCAACAAGACCATGAGCGGGCTCGGACCCGTGATCCTGATGGTGCTGGCCGCCACCAACCCAGCCGCCGGCGCGCTCAGCGTGGCCTGGCGCCCCTCCAACCGAGATCAGTGGCGCCCCCGCGTGGCGATGGCCGTCGCCGCGGCCGTCGCCCTGCTCTGGGCCGTGGCCGCCCTGGCCGACCCCATCCTCGACGCCCTGTCGGTGACAACGGGCACCTGGCGCCTCGCCACCTCCGTGCCCTTCGCGGTTGCGGGCCTGCGCTGGATTCTCTTTCCCGCCCGTCCCATCCACGACGAACCCCGAGCCGGCACCCAGACAGCCCTCATCACCCTCACCGTGCTGTTCACCCCCCAACTGGTGGCCGTGGTGCTGGCCACCGCCGCCCACGACGGCACCCTCCGCACCCTGGCTGGCGTAGCCCTCGCCGCCGCGCTCACCGCCGCCCTCCTCTGGTTCCGCGCCGTCCCCACCCCCCTGCTATCGGCATTCGCCCGCCTCCTCGGAGGCCTCGCCATCCTCCTCGCCATCGCCCTCGGCGTAGACGGCACCCAAACGATCTGAACTGATACTGCCCAATTTGCAAAACTTGCAAAAGAGGTCAGCTTCGGCTGAATTCCCTGAGGCCGTCGGCTGGAGTCCAGGTGTCGATCACCAGTTCTTGTCCTTCGACGCGGGTGAGAGCTGCGCGGAAGATGTGGGTGGTGAACAGCACCATGGCGTCGGGGTTTTCGATGGGCATTCGGTGGCCAGCCACGAAAAGGTCAACTTCCTCGGGGGTGGCGGCCACGGCCTGGCCATCAATGCGGGCATCGCCGAGCGATAGGTCTTCGGTGTCCGGCGAGCTGTAGAGCGAGAACCTCGGGTCGCGGCGCAGGTCGGCCACTTTGTGCGAACCGGGCATCATCCCCAGCCACAGATGTCCGTCGCGGATCGGTGCCTCCATCCCCGACAGCCGAGGTGACCCATCCAGTCGCAGTGTACCCATCACTGCATGGATATGGCTCTCAAACCGCAACCGAACCCGCTCGGCCAGCTCAGGAGCCTGAGCTTCGAACTGGCTCCAGGAGGCAGGCATCAAGCCACAGTCTCGCTGGTCACCTGCGCTATTTTGCGGACGAAGTGGTGGAACTGGCGCTACTGCCGTCCCTCTCTTCGGGGTCGTCCGCTTAGACGGTAGAGGCCAGGATCCTGAGCCAAGAGGTCTCGTCTGCGCCTTTGCGCTCAACGTCCCCCGTCATATTTGGAACTAGAGCACAGACGGCAGGACCAATAGGGCTTCCTGGTCGTTCGCACCGAATTCAGTGATTACGTCCTGATGCTGCTGGAGGACATCGAGAACTTCGAGCGTCGTGGCATTGCCGACCCTCAACCAGATGGCTTTGGGGGGCGGGCCCAAGAGGAATGCAAGCTGGCGAAAATCAGAATCCTTCGAAACGATGACGAAGTCGTGATCATGCGCGTAATCCCAGATGGCACGGTCCGTTGCGGTATCCAGCCCGACTTCGGCTACGTGACAACTGCCGGGATACTCCACCGCCAGCATTCCCACTAGGCGGCGTGACAGGTTCTGGTCGAGAAGTAGCCTCACGCAGGAGTTGCCAGACGGCGCTCGCGCAGCGCAGCAAACTCAACGGCAGCTAGGACATGCTGCTCGCTCAACTCGGGGAAGTCATTAGCGATCTCTGACGGCGTCATACCCGCAGCCAGGTAGTCCAGCACGTCGTAGACCGCTATCCGCGTGCCAATGAAGCAAGGCTTACCGCTGCGAACGCCTGCTCGCGTCTCAAACACCGTGGTGAGCTCCACAGAAAGAAGCATATCCAGCAGGCCGGACGCGACGAAACGACATCCTCCGAGTCTTGGTCGCCAAGGGCCCGCTCCACGGGCCATCTCAGCGGGGATGGGAGACCCAGTGGTGGTCGCCTTGTTCGGGTGGGCGGTGTGGCTGGGAGGGGCCTGGGTCGAGGGTTAGTGCAAGCTTGATCGCTTCGTCGAGGGGTATCTTCTCGCCCCAGACCATTCTGGCCATGACGTCCTCGTAGCCCTCGGCCAGTGCCTCGTGCTCGGGGGTGAGCGGGTCGAATGAGCGCAGCGATGCGAATCCGTCGGGGGGGCGGGCGGGGGCCCCGGCCGGGCGCCAGCCTTCTGAGACGTGGAGCAGGGCGCGGCTGTCCCTGCCGATGTGGCCTTCCAGGTCGGCGCTGCACAAGGCGATGCGGGCCAGGTCGTAGACGTCCCTGGCCCGGTATCGGATCATGCTCAGGTCGCCCGACTCCGAGATCTCGGTCTGGGCCAGCAGCTTGTTCATGGCGGTACTGCCCGGCCCCAGCGACAGAACACCGAACCCGCCCAATTCCGGGTAGATGCGCCGCGTCTCCTTGTCGGCGATCCGCCCGATCATGGACACCACCGGCATCTCCTGGCAGAGCAGCGGCGGGGCGCTCATGTTTTGGCGGGTTATGTCCACATTGGCCAGCAGCCCGTCTTTCGACGTGATCTCGAAGAAGAACTGATCGCCGCTCTTGCCGCCCGAGTTGTAGGCACCGCCCAGCGACTTCGACACCGTGACCGCGGCGGCCTTGCCCACCTGCTTGAAGTGTTTGGGGGTGGCTCCCTCTGCCGGGTCGAACACCAGATCGATGTCCTCCGACCACCGCTCCGTGATGCCCCAGGCTGCGGAGAGCGATGTGCCGCCGGCGAACACAACCCTTCCGGCGAGGCTGGCCTCGTTCTGGGTGTCGGCTGTGTAGGGGCGGGCTACAGGGTGGAAGCCGACATGGGTCGCCCACGCGTGCAGTGTCCTCACCAGCCAGTAGTCCCCGGCAATCATCGCCGGTGGCAGCCCGTAGGAGTCGGAGGCGTCGGACACGAGCCCGTTGAACGCCTCGGGGTTGTCCGACAGCCGAGCCTCTAGGCGCATCCCTGCGGGCGGGGCGGAAAGGGAGGGCGCTGGCATCGTGGTCGGCTCGCCGATGGCCTGCCTCGTCCCGCGGTGCTTGTGCGACTGGTGCGGACACGTATCCCAGTAGTTCTGGCAGAGGGTTCCCCGCGCCGTGGGGGCGCTGCATCTGCGGCGGCTCATGCGACCTCGACGACATCCGGGAGGTCGTCACCCAGGCGGGAAATCACTGCCTCGAACGACTTGTCCCCCTCGCCCGCCGGCCATCTCGGCTTGAAGGCCTCTGTCTCAGCGGCCCACAAGAGCCTGTCCTTGTTGATGGGCGTGTTCGGCTTCATCCGGCCGTTGCCATGAAGGATCGACCGCACAGCCGAGTCCCATGACCGGCAGTCCGACGCTCCGAACGCCCTGGCCGCCTCCAGCAGGGTCGCCTCATTCCAGTTCAGATCTCGCCTGCGCTCATTCGGCCTGTGCGCGTAGGCGAAGTCCAAGCCCTTCGACGGCAGCTTCGGTGCCACGAGATTCCGGTAGGGAACGGCCACGGTGGTGCGCGCCGGAACTTGGGTGCTCCACCCCACCGTGTTCAGCGCGCAGTAGTCGGCATACCCCGAACCGGGCGGCGCGATGGCCGAGTGGCACGAGGGCACGAGGAGCGGCACCTGGTCGTACATCCCGCTCACCGGCGGATGCTGCCGCCAATAGAGACCACGCGAGACCCGTCCGATGATGGGCCTGTCCTCCCCCATCATCCGGTGCAGCAAGTTATTCACGACGTGCTTGGGCCCCGGCACCGCCGGCACCGCGAACCACGTCCCCGGCTGAAGGTCAATAATCCAAGCCCGAGCCGTCTCCGCCGCCGACCCCCCACCAAACACAGCATCCGATTTCACGCAAGAATTATACCACGGGATTGCCGCTGAGCCTCGCTGCACGGGATCTAGGCACTAAACAGTTTCACTATATTTCAGTATAAGCTGAACAGGGCCGCACCGGGCCACGTCAATGGACCGGTGCGGCCCTTGGAGAGAGCAGAGCTTCCTCCTACATGGGGCTACCCGTGGTCGGGCCGGTGAAGACTTGACACCTGGCCGGGAGGGTTCGATCCCCTCTAGCTCCACCTAGCACCCTACCCCGTCCCGTCGAATGTGTCACTGGTGTCAATAAGGTTGTCCTGTGTAGTTGCAGCGAGCTTCGCACGGGTGCGACATGAGAGTGGCCTGTGTGTTGGTGACTCATTTGCGGGCGAAGGTGGAGATGGGGCGGCATCGCCACTTGGCGGACTGTCCTGTGCTGGTGGTCGACGGGGGTTCGTCGAAAGCGAAGGCTCGCGTCGTCGATCACTTTCCGGCGGCTTGGGGGGTGCGGGAGGGCATGTCGTTGGAGGAGGCGGTGTCGCGGCACGCGGACGCCGTCGTGCTGGACGCCGACGAGCCGCATTATCGCCAAGTGTTCGGCGGCGTTCTCACCGCCTTGCAGGAGGTCAGCGGCCGGGTGGAGGCGGCTGACCTGGGCACGGCCTACGTCCGGTTGGACGGGCTGGAGGGGTTGCACGGGGGCGAGGCGGGGGCGGTGGGCGCGCTGGTGGACGCGGTGCCCGCCGAGCTGAGCCCTCGGGTCGGGGTGGCGGACGCCAAGTTCCCCGCTTTCGTGGCGGCTCGGACGCGCCAGGGCTCGGGCGCATCCCCGGTCACCGGCGACCCGGCGGCCTTCCTCGCCCCGCACCCCATCGATCTATTGGCCGTCTCGGCCGACCTCAGGGGCGAACTGCACCGGATTGGCCTGCACACGATGGGCGACGTTGCCTCCATGAGAAAGCATCTGCTGGCCGACCGGTTCGGTCCCGAGGGCGAGCGGGCATGGTCGCTGTGCAACGGCATCGACGACTCCCCCGTCGTGCCCCTGGTGTTCGAGCCGCCGGTGGTCGAGCACATCTCACTGGGCTTCCACTCCCCCTCCATCGAGGCCTTGCTGGTGGCGGTGGACACCCTCCTTCAACGGGCATTCGCAAGGCCCGATGTGAGGGGCCGGCGCATCGGGATCGCGCACCTTGGCGGCGCGGCGCCGGGCTGGCCGACGTGGGAGCGCAGCGTTGGGTTCAAAGAGCCCCTCGGCGCATGGGAACGGGCCTCCGCCGTGGTCCGAAGCCGGGTGGAGGCCGACCCGCCATGCCGTCCCATCGAGGATGTGACGCTCACCCTGTCAGACTTCGAGCCCGGCGATTCGGGCACCCAGTTGGGGCTGCTGCGCGACGCTCGAGGCGACCGGCTTCGGAGGCTGGTGGGAACGGATCGCAGGCTGCGGTCGCTGATGGGAGGCGACCATGCCCTGTACCGGATCGCCAGCGTCGCCCCCTGGCACCCGGTGCCGGAGATGCGCTTTCTCCAAACGCCCATCGACCCGTCGGGACAAGACGCCATCAAACCCCTGCTGGCACCGAGGCCCGTGGACGTGCGGGCCGATGCGTCCGGCGAGCCCCGGTCGTTTCGGGCCGACCGGCGCTGGACGGAGGTGGCCCGCATTGACGACCGGTGGACCTTCGACCTGTGGTGGCTGCCGAAGCCCGTCACCCGCTCCTACTACCGCATCGACCCCGGCGACGGCAGGCTCACCACCCTGTTCCGAGACTGCGCCGAGAGCCGCTGGTACCAACAGAGCGCCTGATGGCGAGCGGCTACGTCGAGCTTCGGGCCAAGAGCTTCTATTCCTTCGGGGAGGGGGCATCGCATGTCCACGAGCTGCTGGCCAAGGCCAAGCAACTCGGCTACCCGGCCCTGGCCCTGACCGACACCAACCTGTGCGGCGCGCTGGAGTTCGCCCGGCTGGCCAACAGCCTGGGCGTTCGGCCCATCACCGGCGGCGAGCTGACGCTCACCGACGGCTCGAAGCTCACGCTGCTGGCGCAGACCCGGGCGGGGTACTCCAACATCTCCCGCCTGTTCACCTTCGCCAACGCCGCCGACCGCCGAGAGCCGATGCTCGACCCCTCCCACCTGCCCGACCACTGCGAAGGCGTGGTTCTGCTGACCGGGGGGCGCGACGGCCCCCTCTCCCGGTTGGCGATGGCCAACCGCATCGGTGAGGCCCACGGCCTTCTGCGGCAGTACCTCGACTGGTACGGGCCTGATTCGGTGTGCGTCGAGCTCCAGCAGAACTTCCTGGCCGGCGACACCGACCGCAACCGCACATTGGCCAGGATCGCCGACGAAGCCGGAGTGCCGGTGGTGGCCACCAACGATGTCCACTACCACACCCCGGATCGCGCCCGGCTCCAGCACGCGCTGGTCGCCGCCAAGCTCAATACCACCATCGACCAAGCCCTGCCCCACCTGCGGCCCAATCACCATCTGCACCTGAAGCCGCCCGCGGAGATGGAGCGGCTCTTCGCCGAGTGTCCGCAGGCGGTGTCCAACACCCTTCGCATTGCCGAGCGGTGCTCCTTCGATCTCAGCACCGACTTGGGCTACGCCCTGCCCGACGCCGCGGTGCCCCCCGGCTGCACCCCTTTGAGCTTCCTGGAGCGGCTCTGTCGGGAGGCGGCCATCCGGCGCTACGGCGGCATCACCTCGGAGGTGGAGTGGCGCCTGGCCGAGGAGTTCAGCCTGATCGACCGTCTCAACCTGGCGGGCTTTTTGCTGCTGTACCGGGAGATCGCGCTGTTGGCCCAGCAAATCCTGGTGGAGCGGGGCGTGGTCGGCTCGGAGACGCCAATAGAGGAGCGGCCGCCCGGGCGGGGGCGGGGTTCATCGACAGCCCTGCTCGTCGGCTACCTCATCGGCATCAGCCACGTCGACCCCCTGAAGTGGGACCTCACCCTGGAGCGGTTCATCTCCGAGGACATGACCACGCTGCCCGACATCGACCTCGACTTCCCCCGGGGGCTGCGCGACGAGCTGATCGAGCGGGTCCACCGCCACTTCGGGCCCGAGCACGCCGTTTTGGTCGGAGCGATCACCACCTACAAGGCCAAGGGCATCATCCAAGACCTGGGCAAGGCCCTGGGACTGCCTCAAGAGCACCTCTGGCTGCTGTCAAAGCGGCTGACATCCCACCGCGCCGCCGACCTGCGGGCCGAGATGGCCCAACTGCCAGAGTTCAGAGACAAAGCAGGCGCCGCCGGATGGCGCGACCTGCTCGATCTCGCCCCGCAGCTCATGGGCGCTCCCCGGGGGCTGAGCCAGCATGTTGGCGGCATGGTGCTCAGTAGTTCCCGCATCCCGGAGATGGTCCCCACCAGGGCGGGGGCCATAGACGGCCGCTACATCATGGATTGGGACAAGGACAGCGTGGCCGACGCCAACTTCGCCAAGATCGACCTCCTCTCGCTGCCGGTGCTCGACCAGATCGACGAAGCCCTCGACCTCGTGGCCAAGCGAGAGGGGCGACGGCCCGACCTGAGCAGGGTCGACCCGGAAGACCCCGGCGTCTACGACATGATCAACGCGGGCCTGTGCAAGGGGGTGTTCCTGCTCCAGTCTCCCGCGCAGCTGAAGATGGGCCAGCGGCTGAAGTCGCGCAACCTCTTGGACCTCGCCTATCAGGTGGCCCTCATCCGCCCCGGTGTGGGCACCCAGGGCAGCGCGGTGTCCCAGTTCGTGGAGCGCTATCGCCATGATGCGGAGTGGGAGTACGACCATCCGCTGGAGAAGCGGGCCCTGGAACGGGGGTACGGCATCATCGTGTGGCAGGAGCAGGTGGTGCAGCTCATCGAGGATGTGGCGGGCATGACCGCAGCTGAGGCCGACGAGGTGCGCCGCGCCTTCGCCCGGCCCAACAGCGAGCACCTTATCGCCATGCACTGGGAGCGCTTCGCCGAGGGCGCCCGGCGCAACGGCGTCCCCGAGGAGGCGGCCACCAGGATCTTCGCCAAGATCAACGGCCACTACATGTTCCCGGAGTCCCACTCCCACGCCTTCGCCATCACCGCGTACCAGGCGGCGTGGCTCAAGCGCTACCACCCAGTGGAGTTTTTCGTGGCGCTGATGAACAACCAGCCGATGGGCTTCTATCCGATGGAGACGCTGAAGCAGGACGCTCGCCACATGGGCGTGGCGTTTCTGAACCCGTGCGTCAATCAGAGCCGCGCCGGGTGCTCGCCTGAGGGCGATTCGGTGCGGCTGGGGCTTCAGTTCATCAAGGACGTGGGGGCAGAGTCGGCCCGGCTCATCGTCGCCGAAAGGCAGCAGCAAGGCCCCTACACCACCGCCGGAGACCTGGTACGACGGACGGGGCTGAAGGATCAGGCCGTGCTCTCGCTGGTGCAGGCCGGGGCGTTCGATGCCATTGCTGGTAACCGAAGGGAGGCGCTGTGGGAATCGGGGCTGCAAACCCGTCCTTCTCGCAACGGCCAAACCGCTCTCTCGCTATCGACCGAGGATCGCGTGCCCCAACTCGCCGATTTCACGGACCGAGAGAAGATGATGGGTGAATACCGTGCCATGGGCCTTTATCCCAGGGGCCACCTCATGGAGTTTCTCCGGCCGGGCCTCGGCCCCGGTGTGCTCTCCACCGCCGATGTCAACAAGTGCGGGGAGGACGAACCGGTCACAGTGGCCGGATGGCCGGTGGCTCGTCAGCACCCTCAGGGGCGAAATGGCACCGTCTTCGTGACCATCGAGGACGAGACGGGCGACACCCAGGTGATCGTCTATTCCGATCTGTTCGCCCGGTGCCACCAGGAATTGAGCAGCCAGGTGATACTGGTCACCGGAAGGGTCTCCAGGTGGGACGGGACCGTGAACGTGATTGCCACCGACCTGCGCGGCGTGTACTCGGGCGTCGCCATGCCGCCGTCGCATGACTGGCGATGAGGCGACCCTCGGGGGTTGGTTCGGCTGCCCGTCTCAGGTTCATAATGGGGTCGAGATGTGTGGCCGGTACAGCCTGACAGCCAGCCTGGAAAAGCTTGCCGAGCGGTTTGAATTCGACGGCAACCCGGAAGCCTTCGAGCCCAGGTTCAACATCGCTCCCACCCAGCAAGTGTTGACCGTTATCGGTGGCAGCACTCGTCGAGCCGGCTTCATACGCTGGGGGCTGATCCCATCGTGGTCCAAGGACGGCCCCTCCGCTCGCCCCCTTATCAACGCCAGAGCGGAGACGGTGGCCGAGAAGCCCGCGTTCCGTGACTCGCTCAAGAAGCGGCGATGCCTGGTGCTGGCCGACGGCTTCTACGAGTGGCAAGAGGCCGGCGGCGCCAAGCGCCCCATGCGGGTGACGATGCGGTCTGGTGAGCCCTTCGCCTTTGCCGGACTCTGGTCGATGTGGGAGGACTCTGAGGGCAACCGCATCCCGTCCTGCGCCATCATCACTACTGCGGCCAACGACCTGCTCCGCCCCATCCACCACCGAATGCCGGTCATCCTGCCCCAGGAGGCAGAGGACATCTGGCTCGACAAGGCCCTCGATGACAGCGTGGCGTTGACACAGCTCCTCGAGCCCTACCTCAACGATGCCCTAGAGGCCTATGAGGTCTCTACGCTGGTCAACTCGGCCTCGAATGACATCCCCGAGGTCACAACACCAGTTGCCCGCTTCGGCGCCTGAACCTTTACCCAACTGCTCGGATCGCAGCGGCCGCAAGCAATCTGATATCGTTAGATATCAAAACGGAGGTGATCGTGACTGACATCCTGATTCGGGGGGTCTCCATAGAGGTGCTCGCCGCGATAGACGCCAGGGCAAAGCAAATCGGGGTCTCTCGCAATGAATACCTCCGCCGAGCACTGGAGAGCGAACGCATAGCCGCCACTAGCTCGGTCAGCGTCGAGGAACTCAAGCGGTTCGCCGTCCTCACCCAAGACCTCGGAGATCCTAACGTGATGTCCGGTGCCTGGTCGTGAGGAACTGGCTAATCGATAAGTCTGCGATCGAGAGGCTGCACCTCGCCGAAAACGCGGCCGAATGGGCTGAACGAATCGGGCGGGGTCTCGTCCGCATCAGCACCGTTACCCGACTCGAAGTCGGTTACTCAGCCCGCTCAGCTACAGACCACCGCACGCTGGTTGCGGAACCACCGATGGCCTTGATGCCCGTGGAGTACCTCACTCCCAAGATCGAAGACCGTGCCATCGAACTCCAGTCGGTGCTCGCGGAAAGCGGTCAGCATCGAGCTCCATCCATCCCTGACTTGCTGATCGCCGCGACGGCCGAACTCGCCGAGCTCACCGTGCTCCACCTCGACAAGGACTTCGAGCTCATAGCACGAGTCACCGGCCAACCAACTGAGCGCCTCAACGCTGCTTAACTGCCCCGCCGGCCACAGTTCCTACACCACCGCCGACACCGGCACACCCTGCTAACCGCTGCCTCAAACTCTGTGACTGGGTGTAGGTTGGCTTCGTGCGTGTGGTAGTCGGCTTGCTGGCCATTCTCGGCTTGCTGACCGCCACCTGCGGCAACGACGACACTGGGGTCTCGTCCCCTGCAACCGCTGAGGCCACAGCGGCGCCCACGCCCGAGCCCACTCCCACTCCTGACATCGGCACTACCATCGAGGTGGAGGTTTCGGGGGGCAAGCCGGTGAACGGGGTGCAGCGTTACCGGATCGATGCTGGGGAAGCCGTCACCATTACCGTGACCGGCGACACTGCCGACGAACTCCACATCCACGGCTACGACCTCCTCGTGCGCTTCGCTCCCGGCCAGCCCGGAACCATCACCTTCGAGGCCAACATTCCGGGTGTCTTCGAGGCGGAGACCCACCACCGCGGTGATCTGGTAATGGAACTCCAGGTGGGGTAATCCGGGTGCGGCCATTTTGAGCACCGTTTTGGCTCACGGGGTGGGGGCGCGGAGCGATCTGCCCCTGCCGTTCTACCTGTTCGGCATTGGCGCGGCCGTCGCCCTCATGGCCACCTTCGTGAGCCTGAGCTTTTTCTGGCATCGGCCTTGGCTGCCTGCCGCCGCCTCGGGACGAAGTCTGGGGATGGCCTTCGGCCGGGTGCTGGATGTGGTGGCGGTACCGGCCCGGCTGGCGTCGCTGGGACTGTTCGTGCTGGCCCTGGCCAGCAGCGTCAGCGGTTCGGAGGTGGGGAGCCTGCGGTTCGGGCCGCTCACGGTGTATGTGGCGCTGTGGGTGGGGATGGCGATGGTGGCCGCGGTGTTCGGCGACGTGTGGCGGGTGCTCAACCCGTTCGAGACCATCGCCGCGGCCATCGAATGGACGGCAGGCAAGCTGGGCCTGCCCCAATTCGAAGACTCCGACGAGATCCCCGGCGGCTACTGGCCAGCGGCCGTGGCGCTGACGTGGTTCTTGTTCTTCGAGCTCTGCTACCACGACGGCACCACGAATGAGGCGGTGGGCGGGGCCATGATCGCCTACACGGTGGGGATGGTCGGCGGATCGGCGGTGTACGGGCGGCGCTGGCTGCGCCAAGCCGACGGCTTCGGGGTGCTGTTCTCGCTGCTGGCCCGAATGTCGCCGCTGTACCGGGACGACGCCGGCGCGGTGCGGCTGCGGGCGCCCCTATCGGGGTTGACGACCCTGACCCCTCGCATCGACCTGCTGGCCGTGCTGCTGGTGGTGCTGGGCGGGACGACCTTCGACTCGCTGGCCGGCAGCACTCTGTGGCCCGACCTGGTGGGCAACCACCGAGGCTGGACCGCCACCGGGATCAACACTGCGGGGATGATCATTGTCATCGCCATCATGGCGGCGCTCTACTACCTGGGGTCGCAGGCCGTGGGCTGGTTCACCGAGCAGACCGCCTCCGATGTGGCACGGCGCTTCGCCCACTCCCTGGTTCCCATCGTGTTGGGCTACACCGTGGCCCACTACTTCTCGCTGCTGGTGCTCGACGGCGGTCAGAACTTCCTACGCCTGCTGTCGAACCCGTTCGACCGCGGCTCCAACTGGTTCGGAACCGCCGACTGGTCGGTGAACTTCTTCCTGGTGTCCACCGATGCCATCGCCTGGGTGCAATTTCTGGCCATCGTGGTCGGCCACATCGCCGCGGTGCTGGTGGCCCACGACCGCGCCGTGGAGACCAGCGACGCCAGCGAGGCCACCTGGGCCCAGCGTCCCATGCTCCTGGTGATGGTTTTCTACAGCGTGGTCGGCCTCTGGCTCCTGCAAAAGGCCTGAGCCAACGCCAGCAGTTGCCCGGGCTTAGATCAGCGTGGTGGTTGCCGCGTCGAATCCCACGGAGATCTGGATCGGCTGGTCCTCAGTCACCCAGGCACCGTCCACTCGCACGTCCAGCACCGACCGGTTGATCGGCACCGCCACTTCGGCCGCCGCCCCAGATTCGAGGTGGACCTTGGCAAAACCCAACAGGCGCTTGGGGGCCCGCTCGTAGGCCGATCCGGGCACGCTCCCGTACACCTGCACCACCGTCGATCCGGCCCGTGAGCCGGTGTTGGCCACCGACGCCACCACTTGGTCGCCTTCGTGGCGGGCATCGTCCAGGGCAAACTCCGTGTAGCTCAGTCCGTGGCCAAAGGGCAGGTGGGGGGCAATGCCGTTGGCGTCGAGATGCCACTGGCCGTGGAGCAGCCCGTAGGTGAATTCGGAGGCGTCTTTGTCGAAGTCCACCAAATCGGCCTCATCATAGGGGACGGCGAACGGTAGCCGACCGCCAGGGTCGGCCCGGCCCAGCAGCACATCGGCAAGCGCATTGCCTCCCTCACCACCTGGGTACCAGACCATGAGGGCAGCCGAGACGTCTTCCAGCCACGGCACCACCACCGCGCTGCCAGCCATCACCGCCACTACCACCTTGTCATTGACGCCTCGGACCGCAGCGATTAGCTCCTCATCGGCCGGGGACAGGCGCAGCGAGTCGCGGTCGCCGCCCATCGCCCACACGCTGTCGTCGGCCCCGGCGTCGCCCATGCTCCCCTGGTCGCCCCCCGCCAAGCGGTTCATGTAGTCCTCGGCCACAGCGGGATCGGCAAACCCCAGCTCAGGATGGTCCATGGGCGGAACCAGCTGCATGAACGGGCTGTCCTCGGGATCGCCGCCCATGAACTCGCCCTCGTCCTCCTTGGTGTAGCCCACCACCACCACCGCGACATCGGCGTCGGCGGCAATCGAGGCGTCGCGGTCGCTGTGCATTACCGCAACCCCGCCCAGGGCAGCCTCCAGGCCGGCCAGCAGGGTCACCGGATCGGGGGTCTCGGGGACGTTGCTCGACCCGGCGTCGCCCAAGTTGGGCACTGCGGCCAGCGGGCCGACCACCGCAACGGTGCTCAGGCTGTCGGCGTCGAGGGGCAGGAGGCCGTCGTTGCGAAGCAGCACCATGGACTCGCTGGCTGCCTCCCGAGCCAGGGCCCGGTGCTCGGCACACCCGATCACCGACCGGTCGGGCGCGCTGTCGTACACCCGGACAAACCGCAGCAGCGTGGCCACGGTCTCGGTCACCCGGGCCTCCACGTCGGCGACGTCCAGCTCGCCTGCGGCCACCGCGTCGGGCAGCGCCGCGGCCCGCTGCTGGCGCAGGGGCATTTCGATGTTGCACCCCGCCTGCACCGAGGCCACGGGGTCGCGCAAGCCGGCAATGAAGTCGGTGATCACGAAGCCGTCCCATCCCCAGTCTTCCCGCAGGATCTCCGTGAGCAGGGCGTGGTTCTGTCCGCACCAGTGGCCGTTGAGGGAGTTGTACGAGCTCATGGTGGCGGCCACGCCCTCGTCGGCCACCCGCTTGAAATGGGCCAAGTACACTTCGTGCAGCGCCCGCTCATCAGCGGTCACGTCCACCTTGAACCGGGCGTTCTCCATCGAGTTGACCGCGAAGTGCTTCATACAGGCCATCACATGGTGCTGGAGGCCGCGGGTGAACGCGGCGGCCATCTCGCCCACCTGATAGGGGTCTTCACCGTAGGTCTCCTGGGCTCGGCCCCACGCCGGGTGGCGCAGCAGGTTCATGCACACCGCCCCGGTGAACGTGGCCCCCGATGCCCTCAGCTCGGTGCCGACGGCCTGGCCGATGCGCTGTTCCAGCCCGGGGTCGAACGAGGCGCCCCGGGCCATGGAAACCGGAAAGCAGGTGGCCGGGCCGATCACGCAGCCTCGGGGGCCGTCGGCGAAGTCAATGCCGGGAATGCCGAGGCGCTCCACATGGGCCGCCGGCCAGGGGTGCTGGTGGTAGCCGCCGGCGGTCAAATCGGCCAGGCCCGGCCAGAACGGCATGTCCCCGTCGAGGCAGCCCAGCTTCTCCTCCAGGGTCATCATCGCCACTAGCGCGGCGGCCTCGGCTCGAGGATCGGCGCCCTCGGCCACCCGCCCCGCAGCATCGTCAAACAAAGTCATGGCCCCACCGTAGACTGGGGACTGCGGTAGCGGGATATCCCGGAATACAGTGGGGCATGGCCGCACAAGCCGAACTGGTCCACCTGAAAAGCGACGAGCCCGTTGAGCACGCGCTGGAGGTGCTCGATGCCGACGGGGCCGTCATCGTGGAGGAGTGCTTCAGCGAAGAGGTGATCGACCGGATTCTCGCCGAGCTGACGCCCTATGTTGAGAAGCCCGACTCCAACCGGACGTTCATCAACGCGATGATCGCGGCCTTCTTCGGCGAGCACATGCGCCACGTCACTGGGTTGGCCACCAAGTCGCCCACCTTCGTGGCCGAGGTGCTGCTCCACCCGCTGATGCTCGGCATCGCCGACGCCGTGCTCGGCCCCAACTGCGCCGACATCCAGTTGAATCTGGCCCACATGCTGGTGGTGGGGCCGGGCGCCCAAGCCCAGTTCCCCCACCGCGACCAGGACGTGTGGCCCCACATGCCCCGCCCCAGCCCCGAGATGCAGCTGTCGTCGGTGACCGCGCTGTGCGACTTCACCCGCAAGCTCGGTGCCACCCGGGTGGTGCCCGGCAGCCACCGCTGGGAGCCGGATCGCCGGCCCGAGCCCCATGAGTTCGCCGATGCCGAGATGCCCGCAGGGTCAAGGGTGATCTACCTGGGCTCCACCATCCACGGCGCCGGCGCCAACTCAACGCAGGACCAGCACCGGCCCGCCTTCCACCTCAGCTACATGCTGGGCTGGCTCCGCTCCGAGGAGAACAACTGCCTGGCCACCCCGCCCGACATCGCCCGCACCCTCCCCCGCCGAGCCCAAGAGCTGCTGGGCTACGACGTCCACGACGCCATCAACGACGGCGGCGGCTACCTCGGCGCCCTCGACATGAAGATCCCCGCCGACATGCTCGCCTCGGGCGAGCTCTGAGCGAACTCAGCTGATTCAAAGTTCGATTTTGAATCAGCCAGCAAAACGCCCGCGGCAGGAATCGAACATTTGCCAAAATACCTGGTAGAGACGGTACAGGAGTCCAAGAGTTCCTTCTTTCCCCCATTTTATCCCCCACTCTTATCCCCGCATTCGGCTCGTCGGCCTCGCACGAGCATCTGCGCCGCCTATCTACGCCCGCCAACAGCCCAACCCCCCCCCGACTGAGCCTCCCCGGGCTTGTCCAGGGTGCGCGATGCCTACTGGCTTTTGCATTGGTTGTGCATCTGGTGGCGACGGTGGGGGCTGGCTCGCTGGTGGCGGGTGTTGCTGCGAACCCGTGAATGCCGTCGTCGCGGTTGCGGGCCAGCCGTAGTCCCATCGCAGCGCTTGTTAGCCCTGGTCAATCTCGATGAGCAGCCGGCAGTGATCGCTTGGTCCCCACTCTTCGATTTTGTTGAGGGCCCGCACCTTGACGGTGTTGTGAAAGCCGTGCGAGGCGAACACGTAGTCCAATTGGTTCTGGGCCGTGGCCGGCGTCTTGCCGGGAGGGTAGTAGGTGGCGACGTTGCCGCTTTCGGCCGGCAGGTTTTTGGGCCGGGGCTCGGTTTGGCGGCCGTGGGGGTGCTGGGGACCCATGAACTCCAGGCCCAGCGCCGCCATCCGATCAAACACGGTCCGCTCCCGCGCCACCAGCGACTGCGGGTCATCGCCGGAGTCGCCGTAGACCATATTCAAGTCGCCAGCGGCCAAGATGCGGTGGGTGGTCGGGTCGGTGTCGCCGATGAACGCTGACAGGTCCGAGATGATCCGATGCGCCGACGCGTCGGAATAGCCCACCGACCAAGGGGTGCGGTCCGCGCCATAGGGCCACATCCAGCGGGCGTACATCGACACCGCTGTGAACGGCTCGCCGCCGCGCGGGGTGATCCGGGCGGCGGCGATGGTGCCGATGCCGCTCACCGCGATCTCATCGGGCTCGGGAACCTGGATGGCACTGACCTGCTTGAACCACTCAACCTCGACCCGGTCCGACAGCCTCACCACCATCGGCCAGCGGTCATACAGCCCCAGATGGCGGACCACCTCGCCGCCGGATCCGCGTACCGGCCAGCGCCCCTGCCACCAGTCGCTGTTCCACACATGAGAGTCCCAATGCTCCACAGGCCCGGTATTGACCGTCCCGGCCACATGGCCGGCGCCGCCGCTGCGGGCTATGTCCGCAGCGGCAAAGACGCCTCCTGCAACAACGCGAAGTCCGCGCCCATGCCCACCAACTCACGCCACGGCTTCGCCCACTTCGCGATGTTCCAGCACACACCGACCACCACAGACATCAGTCTAAGACCAGTCAATAACAAGCAGCACAAGCAGAGTCCGTCAACAGATCCTAGGAGGTGCTTACCTTTCAGCCAATCATGGAGGCCGCCGTCACTACGGCGGACAGAAACCTCACGTTTTCCTTCACCGACCTTTAGCCGCTGCGGGGCATGCGGGAATCGGCGTTCGCCAACGGGAGTCGGCCTCGGGGGATTCTGGGGCTGGCATTGCCGGGGCGGGCGCGGGTCTGATGGCTTTTCGACTTTTTCGTGCCGGTGTTGGGGTTGCGACCGGTCGGACGCGGCTTTTGACCTGTGCTACGGAGGGTTGCGACCGGTCGCGGCAGGCCCCGTGGTGCATGATGGCGGACATGAGCAAGGTTCTTGGCCATCTGCGGGCAGTGGGTTGCGGCAGTGCTGCTCGTGTTGGCGGACCAGGGATGCGAGCTGTGGTAGATGTATATTTCTTAGATCGGCTCTGGTATATTTCTCCTATGGGCTCTGTCGAAGTTCTGGGAGGTCTGGGACCGGTGTTCTTGACCCGGGAGTTTGAGCGGGCGGCCGGGGTGCGCCCGTCTTCGGCGTCGCGCGCACTGGGGGAGTTGGCGGACATTGGCAGGGTGGAGAAGATCCGCCGGGGGACGTGGCGCAACTTCTGTGTGGAGTGGCCGTCTGCGGCCGATCAGTTGGTCGGCGCCGGCCCGGTGTCGCACCATTGGACTGCGGAGTGGGAGGCGGAACTGGAGGCGGCCTACGGAAGCGCGTCACGCCGAATCTCGGGCCTGACCGCGTTGGGAATGGCAGGGGCGGCGCTGATCTGCCGGCCGGAGGTCAGCGTGGCTGGCACCGACGCGTTCGACACTGATCCGTTCGGGTTCGCGTCATGGCGGGAGAGCCCCGAATCGCTCTTGGTGGGCGCGGTGCAGTTGACGGAGCACACATGGGTGTCGACGCCTGGACGGGCGATGTTGGAGTGCGCCCACCACCCTCACCGCTCGCACCGCTGGGAGGAGTATGTGGGCCGCATGCTGGGTTGGCGCTTCGAAGTGTGCGCGCCCGACGAAGTCGCCGAGGTGGCGGGCGCTTTGGGCTGGCGCGCCGGTTTGCGGCGGATCTCGTCTTTGGCGCAGGGACTGGCCGAGACTCCGGCTGGGCACACACTGGGGTTCGACATCGACCCCCGGTGGGCTGATCTGGGCTCCGCCGCCCGCCGAGGTGACGACTGGATTCACCTCGCGCCGCTGCACCGCACCGGCGATCCGCCCCGCATCGCCCACCAAGATGCGGCCCGCAAGGTCAACTGGGCGGCTGTCCCCGATGCTCTGGCCGCTGCGGTGTCAACATGAGCCCCCCGACGAGCCGGCACAACAGATGGGAGCCGGCCGATCTGGTCCAGCACCAAGTCGTCTCCGCGATTGCCTCCCGCCAACAAAACGTCCCCCGGGTGGTGTTCAAGGGCGGGACTCTTCTTCGGGTCTGCTACCGGCACGACTGGCGGTTCTCAGAAGACCTGGACTTCGACTGAATCCACGCCGACGACAGCAAACAAGCCATACACGACTTTTTCGACCGAGTCCTCAAAGCAGCGACAAGGGCCTACGGGACCGCGTTCAACACGAAATGGGGCGCCAACAAGCTCAACATCTACTGGGAGCAGCCCGCAGCTGTCACCGGCGTCATCTACACCGACGTCAAACCCCGCCACCACCTGGGAGCTCGGCCCACCGCTGTGCCGTGGGCCATCTTGGACCGATACCCCCAGATCGACACCGACAACCCCATCCTGGGATACTCGCCGGCCTCGATGCTGGCAGCAAAACTCGACTGCATCGCAAACCCACACCGTCTCGCCCCACGCGACTACTACGACCTGCACCGCCTCCTCCAAGACCTCTCAATTGACAACGGCGCGGCCCTCGACGAGTTCACCGCACGCCACACCGCCACACAACCTCCAACAACGGGCCGAGACTGGTTTGACATCCTGTTCGACAACGCATGCCAACACGAGACCGAACTGGCCGACAGATGGATTGAGATGACCCGAACAGGCATGATCCAAGACCCCCACCCAGACTTCGCCGCCATCCTCGACACTGTCACCGACGCCGTACAACTCGCCCTCGACGACTACACGGCCACAACCCGAAACACCATCGACAGTCCCGGCCTCGATCGGCCCGGCGGGACCGGCCTGGACCTATAGACGCACACAGATCCCGCTCTTCCGCAACACCCCGGCCAGAGCCAACCCCAGTCACGCCCACTGCAACACCTGCGGTACGTCGGCGCATGTGCGCGACGAGGCGGCCTCACTGGGAGCCGTTTTACGACGTGCCCTACTTTCCGGAGTTCGAGGATCCGGACTTGCTGCCCTACGTGATTTTCCAAGTCGAAGTGGCCACCATCGCCCAAGAGTTCGCCGAGGGAGAATTCGACGTTCAGCACTTCAAATATGTGTATGACGCGACCCCGCTGCCCAGCACCGACATGGTCGTCGACGGGGCCTACCGGCACAACTCCAACGGCAACTTCACGATCGAGAACTTCGGTCTCGGCTGCACCCTCATCTCGGTTGGCGACACGGTACGCATCGGCCAATCGCTCCTGCCGACCGACGAGGAGAACGTGAGGATGAGGTGGTGGTTCACCATGCCCAATCAGGCCCGCCTCCTTGCTCGATAGCGAGTCGGGCCGCCACTACATCAGGATTCGGGCCCAGCTCGTGAGCGCAGCCAGGCTCCCCAGCGATTCCGACCTGATGCGTGAGGCAGTGGCAAGTGCAGGCTGCAAGACCTCCGCCGACCCGAGACCGGAATTCGGCGCGTGGCCCATGCCCTCGTCGATCTGGTGGACAACACGGTGATGCCCGACCTTGGACACCGGCTGGAGCTCTCGGCAGTGCTGTTGCTGCACGGACTCGCGGATTTCGCCCAACGCCACTCCGACGCCACCGCGGCCGAGCGCGAGGCATTCACCCGCGTCCTCACCAGCAGTGTCGCCGCCATCAACCTCGTCGACAAATGATTCAGTCGGGGACGGTGAGTGTGTCGCCGACTTTGATGGTTCCTGCCACGGTGACTTCGGCATTGGTGCCGAAGCAGGCGAAGGCCCCGTAGTCGAATTCCTTGCGGGCGGTGGCGGCGAGCACTTGCAGCACGCTCTTGGCTTGCTCGTAGCCGGGCTGGGCCAAGGTGGTCATCACGCAGCGGGGGGTGGCGTCGCCGATCCGAAGCTCCGCGTCGCCGATCTTGACGTCGAGGTCCTTCCAGGCCAGATCGGCGAATTCCCCCAAGCCGACGTCGTCGTGGGCGTCGAGCACGATGTTGGGGCGGAATCGCTCAACGCCGAGCTCGATGCGGTCCAGCAGCGAGGCCAGGTGTGCCATTGACTGGCTGACGATGATGTGCACGGCCGAGGCATCCACAAACGAGGTCTTCTCGGTGAGCGCTGCGACGGGCAGATCAACCTCCACATCGGAGAGGACGGTGCCCGGGATCTCCGGCCACTCGCTGCCGTAGGTTTCGTCGCGGCCCTCTTCCACTTCGACCGCTTGGACCGACTCTCCCAGCGCCTCAGTCAATGCGTCATCAAGCTCACCGCTGCCCACGGCGTACTCCCGTCCGTCGGGACCGACGGCAACCACCTCACCATCGGCCTGCGTCCTAGCGCACCACGAGAGGAGCTGCCCATAGGGTCGAGGCCGCTTGGCACTGGCGATCTTGCCGGTCTCGATGTTGCGCACTGCCCAACGCCGGTCCCCGACAACCGCGCTGGTGCGAAGCTCAAGGCTCTCAACCCGCTCGCCCCCCATCGACTTGACGGGATACCGCCACAGCTCAGAAACGCAATAAGTCGTCATGCAGCGCCCACGGCAGGATTCGAACCTGCGACCTTGGACTTAGGAGGTCCCTGCTCTGTCCTGACTGAGCTACGTGGGCAAGTTGGCGCGATAAACGGTAGCAATGTGCGGGTGGGGTTGGGGCAGGTGTTTTGGCCGATCGGAGGTGCTGCTTGTTGACATCAGTCTGGGGCGGCTAAGGCGGTGTCGTGCAGTTGGTGCCAGGGGACTAGTGTTTCTTGGGTTCGGTGTTGGAGTTGGTCTCCTCCGTATACCGCGAACAGATCGCATGGGGCCTGGTCCTGGAGGTGAGCGGCCACCTTGCGAGCGGTGTGGAGAAAGGCTGACGACGGAGTGCTGGCTGATTTGGCCTCCACCAGGGTCAGCGCATCGGGGTTCTCGATGACGAGGTCCACCTCGGTCCCGCTGCGGTCGCGGTAAAAGGAGAGGCCACCGACGCGGCCGTGGTGGAATCGCTGCTTGGCGATCTCAGAGACGATCCAGGTCTCGAAGATCGAGCCCCTCAACGGGTGCGAGTGCAATTGATCAGGGGTGCGGATGCCCAGCAGGTTGCACACGAGCCCGGTGTCGTAGAAGTGCAGCTTGGGCATTTTCACCAGCCGCTTGCGGAGGTTGGTATGGAAGGGCTGGAGCAGGAACACCACATAACTCGCCTCCAGAATGCTGAGCCAGGCCTTGGCGGTCGGCTGGGAAATCCCGCAGTCGTCGGCCAGTGACGAGAGGTTGGCCAACTGCGCTGTGCGTCCGGCGCAGAGTTGCAGAAACCGGCCGAATGCGGAGAGGTCGCCCACATTTCGCAGCGTCCGCACATCGCGCTCGATGTAGGTGGCGATGTAGGAACCGATCCAGTCGGCTGGACCGAGGCCGCGGTCGAAAATGCGGGGATAACCGCCGGCGATCAGGGTCTCGTCCAGACTCTGGGGATAGTGGGGGAAGCGGATCACCTCCCCTCGGCTGAGCGGCAACAGGTGATGCACCGCAGTTCGGCCCGCCAACGACTGGTTGACAGACTCGACCAGCGAGAAGTGCTGCGATCCGGTGAGTATCCACCGACCGGGCGTCGGATCGTCATCAATCAGGCCTTGGAGGTAGGACGGCAAATCAGGTGCCCGCTGGACCTCGTCGATGATTGCCCCCTGGCGAAACTGGGCCAGAAACGCGCGGGGATCATCGGTGGCGAACGAGCGCACATCGGTGGCCTCCAAGCTGATGTAGGGATGATCGGGGAACACCGCCCGGCACAACGTGGTCTTGCCGCTCTGACGGGGACCGGTAAGCGTGATCGCCGGCGCGCTCAACGCCGCCCCCTCCAGCCTCGGGGCCAAGTCCCGGCCAATAATCATGGCCCCAAGCCTAGCTAAGTGTGGCTGATTCAAAATCTAATTTTGAATCAGCCACGAGTATCCACGGCAGACCCGCGGTGTTCGATGGCCCGCCCGTCGCTAATCGTGAGCCATTCGAGGGTTTGACGGGTCGTGAGCCCGGCTTCTGACGAGTAGGCCCATTCGAGCACGGCTGCAATGTGGCGCTCGTCGCTGACGTGGCTAAGGATCGCAATACGTAGCTCTGGGAAGGCACCTTGTACCACCTCGACCACCTGAGCGAAGCCGCGAGGACCATGGAGGGGGCGGCCCCCGAGGCCTTGATGATCGAAGTAGTCACTGGCAATGACGCTGGGTGCTTTGCTGGCGTCGCCGGATTCAAACATCTCAAGCATGGCGGATAGCACATCCAACGGTGTACGCACTCTGGGAGGGTATTCCGAATTCGACGGAGTTTCCTCTACCCCCTTCTCATATGAGAATTTGCGACCCAGCCACCACGTCGATGACCGTCTTTCTCGGAGGCACCGCTATCAGACGTAGTCCTCGTATTTTTCGAGATGGCGGGTGGGGCGTTTGAGGGCGTCTTTGCGGAAGGGGTCGCCGAGTTCCATGGTACACATGGCCTCGATGACGGTGGTGCGGCCGCCGTTCATCTGGGCATCGATTGCCCTGGTCAGGGCGGGGCCGACCTCTTCGAGCTCGTTGACCCGAATGCCGTCGGCGCCCATGGCCCGGGCCACCTCCGACCAGTCCTCGCCGCCGTCGAGCTCGCCAGCCACGAAACGGCGGCCGTAGAAGTCCACCTGGTTCTTCTTCTCGGCACCCCACTGGCGGTTGTGGAACACCACTGCGGTGACCGGGATGTTGTGGCGCACCGCGGTCATGGTCTCCACCATGCTCATGGCCCACGCCCCATCACCGGCATAGGCCACTGCGGGGCGATCGGGCGCGGCCTTCTTGGCCCCGATGATGGTGGGCAGCGCGTAGCCGCAGTTGCCCCAGCTCATGGCGGCGAAGAACGACCGGGGCTCCTCGAAGCGCAGATAGCTGTTGGCCACCGAGTTGATGTTGCCGATGTCGGTGGACACCATCACCCGCTCCGGCATGGCGTTCTCCAGCTCGCGCAGCACCTGGCGGGGGTGCATCCAGTTGTACCGCTCCTCGGTGGCCTGCTTGATCATGTCGACGCTGAAGTCGTCGGTCTCGTGGATCCAGTCGTCCAACTCGGCCTCCCAATCGGCCTTGTCGTCGGCTATCTCGGCCGCCCGCTGGACCCGAGTGGCGTCGCACGCCAACTCCCGGCCCTCCAGGCGCTGAAGAAGCGCGGTAGCCGCGGCACCCGCATCGCCGCAGATGCCCACGTCGATGGGCTTGACCAGCCCGAGCATCTTGTTGTCGGCGTCCACCTGGATGATCTTGGCCTCGGCGGGCCAGTAGTCCATGTCGTGCTGGGGCAGGGTGCCGAACGGGCCGAGCCGGGTGCCCAGCGCCAACACCACATCGGCCCTTGAGATCAGCCGCATGGCCGCCTTGGAACCCTGGTAGCCCAGCGGCCCGCACCACTGGGGATGCGAGGCCGGGAACGAGTCGTTGTGCAGGTAGCTGTTGACCACCGGGCAGCCCAGCCGCTCGGCCAGCGCCACCGTCTCGGCCAGGGCGTCGCCCATCACCACCCCGCCGCCGGCCACCATCACCGGGAACGAGGCCCCGGCCAACAGCTCGGCGGCCTCGTTGAGGGTGCGCTCGCCGCCCGGGCCACGGTCAAGGGGCTGCGGCGCGGGTATCTCCACGTCGATGTCGCCGTAGAAGCGGTCGCGGGGGATGTTGAGCTGCGTCGGCCCCATCTCGGAGAGAGCGCGGTCGAAGCACCGGCCGGTCAGCTCGGCCATGCGGTGCTCGTTGTTGACATGGCCCTGGTACTTGGTGAACTCCTCGAACATCGGAAGCTGGTTGGCCTCCTGGAAGCCGCCCAGACCGATGCCCATGGTCCCGGTCTCGGGGGTGACGATCACCACCGGGCTGTGGGCCCAGTAAGCCGCGGCGATGGCGGTCACGCAGTTGGAGATCCCCGGCCCATTCTGGCCGATCACCACGCCGTGGCGTCCGCTCACCCGGCTGAAACCGTCGGCCATGTGGGCCGCGCCCTGCTCGTGGACCACCGGCACCAGCTCGATGCCAGCCGGTTCGAAGATGTCCATGGCATCCATGAACGCACTGCCCATGATGCCGAAGATGGTGTCGACGCCGTGGGCGACCATCGTCTCCACGAACGCTTCGCTGGGGGTCATACGGGTCATGTTCTTCCTCCGTTGGGTGAATAGTAAGCAGGGGCGGTCGGTTTGAGCGGGCGGGAGTACCACAGGGGTCGGCGCAGCCCGCCGGGGCCGGGGGCCGGGCGGGTTTTGGCCAGCCACTCCTGGTAGGCCTTGCGGGCTTCGGCGGTGTCCACCACCACGTCGCCGTAAGCGTCGCCGGGCTGAGCCGGTGACACCCGCACCCGCTGGTGCCAGCACTGCATGCCCGACACCGGGTCGGGCTGTACGCAGAACGTCAGGTTCTGGTGGACGCCGGTGTCGCTCCACCAAATTCGCTCGGTGTCGCCATCAGCGCTGGCATGGCGCTCGGGTCGGCCTCGGCGGCTGAGCCGCCACAACGTGCCGTCGTTGGTGATGTCGGCGTCGCCCCCCGTCCACGACCCGCCATTTTCGGGATCGAGGCGCCAGCGGCCCATGTGGTGCGAAGCCGCCACCACGCCGGGGCGGATACCCTCGGTGCGCCACGCACCGATCACGAAGTGGCCGATCCGAGTGGTGATCCTCACCAGTCCATCCACCTCGATGCCCAGAGCCTCGGCATCGGAGGGATGGATCCACAGCGGGTGGCGGTGGCTGATCTCCGAGAGCCATTTGCTGTTGGCCGAGCGGGTGTGGATCAGCGTCGGGATGCGAAACGTGGGCAGCAGGATGCGCTCATCGCCGGCGAGGTCGAGCTCCTCCCAATGCACATGCGACGGTATCCAGGTGGGCGTGGCGTACTCGGGCCAGCCCCAGTCGGCCAGCGTCTCCGAGTACAGCTCCAGCTTGCGCGACGGCGTGGGGAAGCCCTCCTTGGGGGTGCCGTCCACCTGCACCGCCGGGGAGCCGTCGCCGAGGCCGGCCAGCTCCAAGCCATCGAGGTCTTCCGCTGAGCCCGACCACGCTCCGGGGGTGCCCGAGCGGCGGTACACGCCGGCGTCGTCGAGGTGGCAGCCCTCGAGCTCAGCCGGATCCACCGCTCGCTCATAGGGCAGGTACATGTCGCCGTCGAGGGCGTAGGCACCCCGGTCGCGCATGTACTCCAGCGGGGTCTGACCGGCGGCTTCGGCGTCGTCGGCCAGGCCGGGCACCGCCGCGAACATGGCCCCGTAGTACTCGTCCACGCTCATCGGCGTGCCCGGTTCCGCCGGGCTCTCGAACCAGCGGCGGATCCCCATTTCGCCGTCGGGGTCGATTCGCCACGACAGGTCGATCCAGAACTCGTTCTCCTCCCACACCTCGCCCGGATTGAACTCGTGGGTGCGCGACCCCTTGGCCACACCGTCGCCCCTGATTTCGGCGAAGCGGCGCAGCACCGGTTGGCGGAAGCCGATCCAGCGCCCCGCGTGGGTCTCGAAGCTGGCCACGTCGTGGCGCTCGGCCCCCACGCCCATGGGCAGCACGTAGTCGGCGAACGTGGCGGTCTCCGACCAGGTGGGCGTGAGCGCCACATGGCAGGCCACCTTGTCGGGATCCTTGAGGGCTTCGAGCCAGCTAAACCCGTCGGGGTTGGTCCACACCGGGTTGTACACCCGGCTGAAGTACACCTCGAGGCGGCCTCGGCCCTCGGCCAGGAAATGGGGCAGCAGGATCGACATCTCGTGGTGGGCCAGCGGATATTCCCGGGGCCAGCTCAGCTCGTTCCACTGCTCGAAGGGCGGCGCGCCCGGCGGATGGGGGGCCTTGTACTTGTTCCAGCCGTTGCCGGTGGTGCCCCCCACGGTGCCCACCGAGCCGGTGAGCACGTTGAGGAAGAAAAGGCACCGAGCCGTCTGCCAGCCGCCCAGATTGCCGGCGCCCGCGGCCCGCCAATTGTGGGAGGCGAACTTGGTGGGATGGGCGCCGATGATCCGGGCGATCTCGATGATCTGGGCGGCGGGCACCCCGCACACCCGCTCGGCCTCCTCCGGGGTGTAGGCGGCGTAGTCGTCGGCCAGGGCGGGGCCCACCGAGTCGAACGACATCGGCCGGTGCGGGTGGCGCTGGCGCAGATAGACCTCCCAGTTGGTCCAGCGCCGCACGAAGTCGCGCTCCCAGGTGTCGTTGAGCACCAGCAGCCGGGCGATGGCCAGTAGCAGAAAGGGCTCGGTGCCCGGCCAGGCCGGCAGCCAGTAGTCGGCCTTCGAGCCGGTATTGGAGAGCCGGGGGTCGACACAGATGACGGTGGCCCCGTTGGATTGGGCCTCCACGATCCGCTGGGCGTGGGGGTTGAAGTAGTGGCCCGATTCCAGGTGCGACGAGATGAGGAAGATCACCTCGGCGTTGGCGAAGTCTGCCGACGGGCGGTCGTGGCCCATCCAACTCTGGTAGCCGACCCGGGCGTTGGAACTGCACACGTTGGTGTGGCTGTTGTGGCCATCCACCCCCCAGCATTGGAGCACCCGCTCGGCGAAACCGTCCTCGCCGGGGCGGCCCACGTGGTACATCACCTCGTTGTGGCGGCCCTCGGCGATGGCGGTGCGGATGCGGGTGCCGATGTCGGCCAGCGCCTCGTCCCAGCTCACCCGCTCCCACTGCCCGGCGCCCCGCTCGCCGGCTCGGCGCAGCGGAAACAGGATGCGCTCGTGGTCGTCGATCTGGTTGAGCGTGGCCGGGCCTTTGGCGCAGTTGCGGCCCCTGCTGGCCGGATGCAGGGGGTTGCCCTCGACGCGGTCGATGCGGCCGGTGGCATGGTTCACATGGCACACCAACCCGCAGGCCGCCTCGCAGTTGAAACAGGTGGTGGGCACCAGAGTGTGGTGGTGCTCCACTCGGCGGGGCCAAGCCTTGGCATCGAGCGAAACGGCGTCGTGCCAGGTTTCGTGCGGGGGGTAGCGGTGCAACTCGTTCACGGTGCTGCCCCCTACGACAGCGGGACGGATTGGCCCGCCCGCACGAAGCTGTCCTCGTAGAACCACATGCCCACCACGGCGCAGATTCCGGCCAAAGCAGCCGGCACGGACCCGGAATCAGTGGCAAGGGCCACGCTGGCCAGCACCGCAGGCACGGCCAGACCCATCCCCACTCCCCCGGCCCAGAATTGCCGGGCGTAGCGTCCCCGGGTCATGGCCGCCACCGCCGCTTCGGCGTTGGCCGATCCCCGCGACAACAGCTCGGCCCCGATCAACACCGCGGTGGCCAGCACCCCGCCCAGCAGCACCCACTGGGCGACTTCAGGCTCGGGGCCGTCCATGACGAGTTCCATCACCGCGTAGCCAGCGCCCCCGGCGGTGACCGCTTGAGCCAGCAGCGTGGGCAGCAGCCAGGACGACTGCCACAGGTCACGCCCCTCGCACTGGGCGAACAAGAAGGCGGTGTAGCCCGCAGTGGCCAACCCCAACAGCGCAGCCGGCGCGGCCAGCCCTTGCAGCGCTCCGACGGAATCGACCACCCCGGCGACGAACCACGCCGCGCACACCGCGGCGAACGCCCCCAGCACCGCGGCGCCTTTCACCAGCCACGAGCGGCGGTTGGCCCGAGTGATCAGGTAGTAGAACCGGGCCGGCTGGCGAAGGTCGCCCACCAACAGCACGCCGGTGGCCGCCAAGAACACCCCCGCCACTACCGGCGGCACCACCCCTACTACTGCCTGCTCGCCGCTGTGGCCGAGCAATACCAAGAGCGCGGCCATCATCATCACGCCCGCGGCCACGGCCTTGGTCACCAGATAGCTCGACACCTTGGCCTTCCACGTCATCTCATGGGCCGTGGTGTAGGCGGTGCGGGCCACCACCCCATCACCGCCCGGCGCCGCCGTGGGATGGTGGGCGGTGGTGTCGGCCCAGATCATCCCGTCGTCGGCGATGGCCGTTTGCAGGGGATCGAGCGACGCCGCGTCTGCGCCCCGGTAATGCACCTTGGGAAGCGTGTTCTGCTCGGGCGCCCGCACTGCGGTGTCACCTCGGGCGATGAGCGCAGTGGTCTCGTCAGCAGGATCGTCGAGGTCGGCCACCTTGATGGCGTGGGTGGGGCACACCACCACGCAACTCGGCTCCAAGCCCTGCTCGATGCGGTGGTTGCAGAAGTTGCACTTGTTGGCGGTGTTGGTGACCGGGTTGATGTAGATGGCATCGTAGGGGCAGGCGTTCATGCACCCCTTGCAGCCGATGCAGTTGTCGTCGTCGAAGTCGACCACCCCGTTCGAAGCCCGAAACAGCGCATTGGTGGGGCAGATGGAGATGCACGGCGCGTCGTCGCAGTGGTTGCAGCGCATCACCGAGAAGTGCCGGTTCACGTCGGGGAACGTGCCGGTCTCGATGTACTTCACCCAGGTGCGGTTGACGCCGAGGGGTACGTCGTGCTCGGCCTTGCAGGCAACCGTGCAGGCGTGGCACCCGATGCAGCTCTCGCTGTCGAGCAGAAACCCGAGCCGGGTCACTCGGCCCCCTCGTTGCTCATCGCGGGCTTGCGGGCCAGCCGCTGGATTCCGGCACACAACAGTTGCACGAGGTGGTCGAAGGTGTCCTCGGGATCGTGGGGCAGGGGATGGCCGTCGCCTGATTCCAGGTGGCTGAACCCGTGGAATGCGCTGCGCAGGGCGCGGGCGGCATGCACCTGGTCTTCCTCGGTAAGGTCGTAGCCCCGCAGGGTTTGGCCCAACACGGCCAGCACCCACTCCACCGCCGCCTCCAACTCCTCGTCGCCGGCACACGGGTAGCGATCGGTGGCGGCGTAGATGCCGGGATGGTCACGGACCATCTGCCGCCAGGCGTGGCCTACCGCAGCCACCGAATCGTCGCCCGAGAGGCCGACGGCGGCGTCGGCCAGCCGCTGGGCCAGGATTTCCCGTCCCCGCAGGCTGAGACTGCGGAGGAGGTCGTCATAGCCGCCGATGTGGCGGTACAGGGCCGGCTGGCGCACTCCGAGCTCGTCGGCCACCCGGGTCAGGGTCAGGCGGTCGAGCCCCTCGCTGTCGGCGATTCTCGCCGCGGTGGCGATCACCCTGGCGCTGTCCAGCGGCACGCGCTCTGACGATGAACCGTCTTTTCGGCGGGCCATGGCACCCCTTCTTCCTTCTCCGCTCACCGTCTCCCCAGACAGACGATGAGCAAGTTAGCACCTATAGCGAAAACGTTAGAGTCTGTTGCCATCAGCACCCCTCCCTCGCGGCCTGGCAAGCCGCAATCACGGCCACGGTGGCGATGTCGTCGGCGTTGCAGCCCCGCGACAGGTCGTGGATCACCCGAGCGGTCCCCTGAAGCAGCGGACCAAACGCTCGAGCTCCGGCCAGGCGCTCGGTGATCTTGTAGGCGATGTTTCCCGAGTCGAGGTCGGGAAACACGAACACATTGGCCCGTCCGGCCACCTCGGAGGCGGGTGCCTTAGCTGCCGCCACCTCCCGGTCCCAGGCCGCATCGAACTGCATCTCCCCATCAACGGACAGCGACGGCATCCGCTGGCGGACGATCTCGGTGGCCGCCCGCACCCGCTCTACCCGAGCACCGTCGGCGCTGCCCATGGTGGAGTACGACAGCATGGCCACCCGAGCCTTCTCCCCCACCAACTGCTCATGGGTGCTGGCCGTCGAGACGGCGATGGAGGCCAGCTGGTCGGGGTCGGGATCGGGAACCACGCCGCAATCGCCGTAGGTGATCGGGGTCCCGTCGGGCAGCACCAACAGGAAGCAACTGCTGATGGTGTCGACGCCCGGCGCCAACCCGATGCAGCCCAGCGCGGCCCGCACCACATCGGCCGTCGGCCGGGTGGCCCCGCCCACGCAGGCATCGGCCTCGCCAGCCGCCACCATGAGAGCGGCGACGTGGAGGGGGTCGTCCAGGTCGACCATCTCGGCTTTCGGTGCGACCTCAGCCTGGGCTTGCACAGCCGGGGAGCAAGAACCCGCCGGATCGTCGAGCAGCACGGGCTCAGCCAAGCCCTCCTGCTCCAGGTACCGGGCGGCAGCTTGGGCCCGCTCGTCGCTGCCGTCGGCCAACACCACCCGCTTCTGTGAGGCGCGCGCCTGCTGGCGCCACGACACGGTGATGGGGACGTAGCCCGCAGCGGGCTCGGGATTGGTCAACCTTTGCCCCGCCAGGGGATGAGCCGTTTCTCAGCCATGCGCATGGCCACATCCATCGTCACCCCGAGGATGCTGATGAGGATCACGGCGGACAACATCAGATCGAGCAGGAAGAACTGGCGGGCTTTGAAGATGGTAAAGCCGAGGCCGGAGCTGGCCCCGAGCAATTCGGCCGCCACCAGCGTGCCCCAGCACACCCCGATGGCCACTCGCAACCCGGTGAATATCTCTGGCAGGGCGTTGGGCAGGATCACATGGCGCAGCACCTGGGCTTTGGACGCGCCCAATGAGTAGGCGGCATGCACCTTGGTGGTGTTCACCGCCAGCACGCCGGAGCGGGCCGCGATGATCATGATCCACACCGCAGCGAACAGGAGCAGGTTCACCTTGCCCTCCTCGCCGATGCCGAACCACACGATGAACAGGGGGATCAGCGCCAACGGCGGGATGGGCCGCAGCAACTCCACGATCGGGTCGAAGATGCCCCGCCAGCGGCTAGACAGGCCCATGGCCAGGCCGATGGGCACCCCGATGGCCACGCCCCAGAACAAACCTTTAGCCAGGCGGCTGAAGCTCAGCCACAGGTGCTGCCACAGCGTGAACCCGCTGTAGCCGTTGCGGGCGAAGTCCCAGGTGGCGTCCCACACCTGAACCGGGCTGGGCAGCGTGGACTCGCTGAGCCACTGGGTGTAGGAGCAGGCGGGCAGTCCGGGGAAGTCCCCGGGGTCGTCGGCGGCTCGGTCGCAGTCGCGCAACAAGTCGCGCTGGCCGTAGCTCTCATCGGCGGAGAGCCCGGCCCGAACCTCGTCGGCGTAGTCGTTCCACGCCTGGGGCAGCCCCCACACCGTGGTGGAGATGAACCACAGCACCAAGATCACAATGAGGCTGATGACGGTCCACACCAGCGCACCGCTCACCTCGGCGGCATCGCCGAAAGTGACCGTCTTGCGGGTGCTCTGGCCGCTCCGCTTCTTCAGCATCACACACCCCCCGCCGTTCCCATGATCTGCTCTTCCATCTCCCAGATCATCGTGAGGATCTCCTCCCGGGTCTGGATGAACTCGGGGGATGTCTTCAGCTCTCGGGCATCGGCGGTCAATGCCTCTTGGGCGAAGGGGAGGTCGTAGGTCCGCTCGATGCGGCCGGGCCGCGGCGCCATCACAAAGAGCTGGTCGCCCAGATACAGCGCCTCCTCCACACTGTGGGTGACCAGCACGATGGTCTTGCCCGTCTCATTCCACAGGTTGAGCACCAGTTCCTGCATCTTCTCGCGGGTCAGCGCGTCGAGGGCCCCCAGGGGCTCGTCCATCAGGATGATCTTGGGGTCGTTGGCCAGACATCGGGCCAACGCCACCCGCTGCTGCATCCCGCCAGAGAGTTCGTACACCGCCTTCTCGCCGAAGTCCTGAAGGCCGACGATGCGCAACAAGTCCTGCACCGCCTCGCGGGAAGCGGGCCGGGAGCGTCCGTTCATGCGGGCGCCGAAGCCCACGTTGTCGTTGACGCTCAGCCACTCGAACAGCGCGCCCTGCTGGAACACCATGCCTCGGTCTTGGCCGGGGCCGGTGATCGGGTCGGACCCAAGCTTGACGTCGCCAGAGGTGGGGGCCAAAAAGCCGGCAATGATGTTGAGCAGCGTGGTCTTGCCGCACCCCGACGGCCCCAGCAGGGTGAGCAGTCGGCCCGGCTCCAGGGTGAAGGTGACATCCTTGAGCGCCTCCACGCTGCCCCCGTCGGGCAGCTCGTACACCATGCCGAGGTGCTCCACCACCAAGGGGCTCTCGGTTCTGGACTCGCGGGCCACCTCCACCTGGGATGGATCGAAGTACACCTCGGGCCGGGCCAAGGTGAACCATGCCCGAGCAATCACCAGCGCGGCGACGAGTAGTCCCATGTAGGGAATGGAAGAGTCCTCCCGCTGCATGTAGGCCAGCACCACGGCAATGGCGGCGCTGACGGCCAAGGCGAGCCATATGTACCAAGCCGTGGCCGCCTGTCTTTCCTCGTCGGCACGGCGGAACAGCAACAAGATGGCGAGCAGCGCGGCCCCGCCCACCAGCGAGACCGCCGGCTGCCATGGCGACGCTGTATCGCGGAACGACAGCACCACGCCCCCGATGAGGGCCACACCGGCCATGATCTGGCCGATCAGGATGATGCCGTCACGGGGCTGCGCGGCCCGATCAGCGCGCTCGAATCGGCGGGGCGACGTTATGGCGATGTCGACGAGCATCACCGCCACGGCCAAGGCGGCTGCGGCCAGAAGCACGACCGAGAGCCAGTACGCGCCTCGGGCGATCACATAGGTGATGCCGTCGTATACGTCGGCCAGACCCTGAACAAACGAATCCATAACGTCCGCCTTTGGCTTAGGAACTCAACCCGGAACGAACTTAGCTGCTCCGCGTTGAGCTACCAGCGGGGGCGGACATTGAGGGGGTCATGCCCGCCCCCGCTGCTGGTGCTCAGTTGACGGCTTCGAGGAAGCTGGTGTCCACGAAGGAGTCGTAGCTGGGCAGGGCTGAGGCAATCTCGCCCTGGGCGACGAAGAAGTCCATCTGCTCCTTCATCACGTCCTGCACGGTGCCGCCGAGCCAGGCCTGCGAAAGCTGCACGTCCTTCTCGGGGAACGTGAAGGCGTCCAGCAAGGCGATAGTCGGCTGGCGGTCCATGCCCGCGGCCTCGGCGATGGTGTCGATGAACGGCGCCCGGTCGTCGTTGTACGCCCGGTTGGCATCCTCTGTCACCTGCAAGAAGCCCGTCAACAAGCCGGGATAGGTGTCGGCGAAGTCTCCGGTGGTGGAGATGATGTCGAACACCCGGATACCAATGGCCTCCTGCTCGGAGCCGGTCATCACCAAGTTGCCGCCGTTGGCGATCATCTGGTTCACCGCGCCGCCGAACGCGCACGCCATCGCCACCTCGCCCGAGTCCAGCGCGGCCACCGCAGCCGGGCCACCCTCCGACTGGATCAGCTCCACCGTGGACGTGTCCACGCCCAGGTGCTCCAGCATCTTCAGCAGCTTGAAGTGCGTCACGTTGCCCAGCGGCGTGTAGATGCTCTCACCGGCCAGAGTCTCCGCCGCGTTGTCGGCGGTGATCCCGTAATCGGGATGGGCCACGCAGTTGTCGGCATCGGCATAGCTCACCGCCACGCCGATCAACACCAGATCAGATCCGCCGGTCACGAAGTTGGCGAACGGCGTCAGACCCTGCGAATAGGAGATGTCGATGTCGCCGGCCTCCATGGCCTGGGCCATGTCGCCGCCCGACGCGAACGGAATCCAGTTCACCGTCAAACCCAGAACATCGTCATAGGTCTGCTCGAGCTGGGCCACCTGGTTGGCCGTCGGCCACTCCAAGAAATACGCCACGTTCAACTCATCGGGCTTCGCTCGGCCTTCGACGGCCTCGAGGAAGCTCGTGTCCACGAAGGAGTCGTAGCTGGGCAGCGCGGATTCAATCTCGCCTTGGGCGACGAAGAAGTCCATCTGCTCCTTCATCACCTGTTGCACAGTCCCGCCGAGCCAGGCTTGCGACAGCTGCAAGTCCCTTTCGGGGAATGAGAATGCGTCCAGCAAGGCGATGGTCGGCTGGCGGTCCATGCCCGCCGCCTCGGCAATGGTGTCGATGAACGGCGCCCGGTCGTCGTTGTAGGCCACGTTGGCGTCCTCGGTCACCTGCAAGAAGCCGGTCACGATGTCGGGATGCTCCGCGGCAAACGTGCCGGTGGTGGAGATGATGTCGAACACGCGGATGCCGATGGCCTCCTGCTCGGAACCGGTCATCACCAGATTGCCGCCGTTGGCGATCATCTGGTTGACCGCACCGCCGAACGCGCACGCCATTGCAACCTCGCCCGAGTCCAGCGCGGCCACCGCCGCGGGGCCGCCCTCAGACTGGATCAATTCCACCGTGGAAGTGTCCACGCCCAGGTACTCCAGCATCTTCAGCAGCTTGAAATGGGTCACGTTGCCCAGCGGCGTGTAGATGCTCTGGCCCGCCAGGGTCTCCGCGGCGTTGGCCGCGGTGATCCCGTAGTCGGGGTGGGTAACGCAGTTGTCGGCATCGGCATAGCTCACCGCCACGCCCACCAGGACGAGGTCGGAGCCGCCGGTCACGAAGTTGGCGAACGGCGTCAGACCCTGCGAGTAGGAGATGTCGATGTCGCCGGCCTCCATGGCCTGGGCCATGTCGCCGCCCGACGCGAACGGAATCCAGTTCACTGTCATGCCCAGCGCCTCGTCGTAGGTCTGCTCGAGCTGGGCCACCTGGTTGGCCGTCGGCCACTCCAGGAAATAAGCCACGTTCAACTCATCGAGCATCGCCTCCTCGGGAGCAGCAGGAGCTTCGGGGGCGGCAGTGGCCTCAGGAGCAGCAGGTTCGGCGGGGGCAGCATCGTCGTCGTTGCCGCAGGCCGCAAATATCAACCCCATCACCATGAGCAGTGCCAGTAGTCGCTTCATATTGATTCCTCCATCTTGATGGATGTTTCTTGCCTCATTTCAAGGCCTTCAGCCAACCGCCGAAGCGGTCGAGCACCTGGTCGACCCGGCTCAGCAGGTCGTCGATCACTATGTCGTCAGCCACCAGCGGCGGCGAGATCGTCATCATGGCGGCACCCCGAGCATCGGGTCGCAACAAGACGCGCGCCTCTCGGACGAACCGTTCCAGCACCCCGCCCGGCAACAGCGAGGCGAACTCAGCCTCGGTCAGGTCGATGCCGGACTCCCGGTCTCGCATCAACTCCACCGCATAGAAGTAGCCCGTCCCCCGGACATCCTTCACGCAGGGGTGGGCCGCCATCAGATCGCGCAAGCCGCCCAGGAGACGGCCCTCACGTCGCTGCACACCGGCGGGCACGCCTTCATCGCGCAGGGCCGTCATGTTGGCCACGGCGACCGCGGTGGCAACGGGATGGCCGCCGAAGGTGGAGCCGTGGTTGAACATGGCCATCGGCGAATCCCACACCCGCTCCACGAGCGGGCCGCGGACGACGAGACCGCCCAGGGGGGCGTAGGCACTGGTGACGCCTTTGGCGAACGTGATCATGTCGGGTTCGGCACCGAAGCGCTCGCTGCCGAACCAATGGCCGAGGCGGCCGAAGGAGTTGATCACTTCATCGGCGCAGAGAAGCACGCCGTAGGCGTCGCAAATGCGGCGCAACTCCTGCCAATAGCCCTCCGGTGGCACCAGCGCGCCGCGGCCGTTCTGGACCGGTTCGGCGATCACCATGGCCACGGTCTCTGGGCCCTCGGCTTTGATGGCCTCTTCGACCGCGGTTACACAGGGCAGTTCCGCGGCTGGCTGGCCCGGCTCGAGATGGAAGCCCAAGGTGTTGGGGACATGGCGCACGATGCTGGACAGCATCGGCAGGTAGGGGTCGCGCATAGTGGCGATGCCGGTCAGCGCCAGGGCGCCGAGCGAGGTGCCGTGATAGGCCCAGTTCCGGGCGATCACCTTGTGGCGCTGCTCTTCGCCCTTGGCCAGGTGGTAGCAGCGGGCGAACTTGAGGGCCGACTCCACCGCCTCCGAGCCGGAGTTCACGAAGAACACCCGGTCGAGGTCATCCGGGGCCACTGCGGCGATCATCGACGCGGCCTCAATGGACGACGGATGGGCGAAGCCCCAGTTGGGGTAGAAGGCCAGCTTGTCCATCTGCTTGGCCGCGGCGGCGGTCAGGTCGCTGCGGCCATGGCCCAGGTTGGTGCAGAACAAGCCGGCAAGAGCGTCGAGGTACTGGTTGCCGTCCGTGTCCCACACGTAGCAGCCCTCGCCGCGGTCGATCACCACCAGATTGTCGGCCTGCCAGGCATCGCCCCGCGTGAAATGCGGCACCAGGTGACGGCGAGCCCGCTCGCGGTCATCCGGCATCTGTCCCTCCCATGTCCCCCCCAGACGATGTTCGACGGTCGGCGTTAGACGCTATATACAAATGAGTTAGAGAGTGCAATCAAACAGTGAAGCCAGTTAATTTCGAACGGAGGGCTCCTACTGACAGGGGGCATTCAGACCCCTCAAAATCTTCGCAGGAAATTGACAGTGCGCCGGTAGGCTGATCGTCAGTGGCCGAGTACGCCGTCGAGTGGCAGGAAGTGGACGACGGCGGAGTCGTCGGGGGTCCTTGGATCGAGACCAAGCCGAAGGGGCGCGGCCTGGGAGCGGCCCGAGCGCTGTTGGCCGGAATGGCGCTCATCATGGTGGGCAACGGCCTCCAAGGAGCGGTGCTCGGCGTGCGGGCCGAGAACGAGGGGTTCGGACTGGCGGTCAGCGGCGCGGTCATGGCCGCCTACTTCCTGGGCTTCCTGTTCGGGGCAAGGCTGGCCGAGCATTTCCTGGGCGCGGTGGGCCACATCCGGGTGTTCGCGGCCTTGGCCTCCGTGGCCTCGGCGGTTTCGATCCTCCATCCGCTGTGGGTGAACCCGCCGGCTTGGATCGTGCTTCGGGTGATCTCCGGGCTGGCCATGGCCGGCCTCTATGTGACGGTGGAGTCGTGGCTCAACGACATGGGCACCAACGCCAACCGAGGACGACTGTTGGGGACATACTCGGTGGTGACCATGGGCGGCCTGTCGGCCGGGCAGCTCTTGCTCAATGGCGGCGACCCGGCGGAATTCGAGCTGTACATATTCTCGTCGGCACTCATCTCGGTAGCCCTGGTGCCCATCGCCCTGTCAGCCACCAGCGCACCCCCGCTGGTGGCACCCGAGCCGCTGCCGCTGCGCCGTCTTATCGGCCTGGTGCCCACTGGGGTGCTCACTGCCTTCTGCGCCGGCACCAGTCACGGCGCCCTGCTCGGGGTGGGCGCGGTGTACGCCGCCAGGGAAGGGCTGCCCGCCTCTCGGATCGCGCTGTTCCTGTCGGTGGCCACCCTCGGAGCGCTCTTTTTCACATTGCCCATCGGGGCGCTGTCCGACCGGATGTCGAGGCGGGTTGTGATCTTCGGGGTGGCCGCCGTTGCGGCGGGCATCGCCGGAGTCATGGCCCTGATCGAGCCCGGATCGGGGTTGTCGCTGGGCCTCATGTTCCTGTTCGGCGGCACCACCTTCCCCCTCTACTCGCTGGCCATCACCCACACCGCCGACTGGGTGCCGTCCAGTCAGCTCAACGGAGCCAGTGCCGGACTGGTGCGGGTCACGGGCGTGGGCGCGGTGACCGGCCCAGTCGTGGCCGGGCTGGCCATGGCCTTCACCGTCCCGTGGGCCTTTTTCATCGTGCTGGTGGCCCCCCACGCGGTGATCGCGATGTTCGTCGGGGGGAGAATCGCCGCCCGCAAGGGAATCCTGGTGAATGCGCAAAGCCAGTTCACCCAGTGGCCGGTGCGGGCATCGGCCATGGCGGTGAACCTGCTTCGCAACCCAGTGCGGCCCTTCCAAAGAAACGGCCGGTCACCATCGGGCGGCGCGGCCTAGCACTTTTCCTGTAGCATATTTTTATTAGTGTCGATATATTTCATGTATGTCCACACTAGCAATGGACGCCGAGGCCGCCTTCGACTTGGCCATCGACTACCAGGTTGCCGCCGACGAGATCGACCTGCGCCGTCAACGCTGGGCCGCGGTGGTGGACGAGGTGGACTATTGGCTGGGCGGGGAGCAGTACCCGGTGGGGATGTCGCTGGGCGGGATTGCCCAACAGCTTCGGGTCGACTCTGAGGACATCTCTCAGCGGGCGCAGATGATTCTGTTGGGCCCCGAGGGGCTGAGCCTGGCCCTGTGGGCCATCGAGGTGCTGCGGGACACGCCTGAGGCGTGGGGCGGCGACCACCTCGTGTCGCGGGGCGACTTGGAGGGCTTCGTCACCCGCACCGACGATCTTGGAGAAGCGGCCCGTGTCCTGCTCACCAACCGAAGCCTGTTCACCATGGTGGACACGGCCCAGAGCAACCGCAATTACCTGGCCGATCCCACCGAAGGGTTCCAAGCCAGCGGCGGTGACGGGCGCATCAGCCTCGAAGACCTCGACGCCTTCGAGGCCAAGATGTCGGCCTACACCACCTTGTTGCCCTACCTGGCCGCCATCGACACCGCGGCCCAAGGCGACCCCACCAAGGCCGACCGGTTTTTGTCGAAGGCCGACTTCGAGGCCATCGCCGCCGATGCCAGTCTTCCCCCCGAGGTGCGGGAGGCGGCTGCCGCGGTCATCGCCCACGGTGCCTACCACCGCAAGGACGGGTTCGGCTGGGACGACGTGGGGTTCTGGGCCATGGAGGCCGCCGGGGTGCTCCCGGTGGTGGGCGAGATCGTGGACACTACCCGGGCGCTGTATGCGCTGAGCCAGGGCGACTGGAAGTCGGCGCTGATGTTCGCCGGGCGGGTAGCCATGCCCCTGGGCTCTGGCAAGACGCTGAGCGCGGCCCGGGCCCTGGTGGAGATGGGCCGCCGCCGGGCGTTCAAGGAGATGCAGTACTACACCATGACCCAATCGGCGGAGAAGGCCAAGAAGAAGCTGGGCAAGGCCGTCCGGAGGAAAGCCACCGGCAAGGCCAAGGAGGCATACCAGGATTGGCGGGAGAACGCGCCAGCCGGTTTCGAATACCTCTCCCCGAGGCCCCGACCGTAGTCTTGTCGGATGGTCTCGGAACTGTTCGACGCCGAGCGGTGGAAGCCGGTAGAGGGATTCGAACTCACCGACGTGACCTATCACCGGGCCGTCGACCAGGCAACGGTTCGGATCGCCTTCAACCGTCCCGAGGTGCGCAACGCCTTTCGCCCCCACACGGTGGACGAGCTGTATCGCACCCTCGACCACGCCCGCATGACCCCGGATGTGGGCACGGTGCTGCTCACCGGCAACGGGCCGTCGCCGACCGATGGCGGGTGGGCGTTCAGCTCCGGGGGCGACCAGCGCATCCGGGGGGCCGACGGCTACCAGTACGCCAGCGGGGAGACGGCCGAGACGGTGGACGGCGCCCGCACCGGTCGCCTGCACATCCTGGAGGTGCAGCGGCTCATCCGGTTCATGCCCAAGGTGGTGATCGCGGTGGTGCCGGGGTGGGCGGCCGGCGGCGGCCACAGCCTGCACGTGGTGAGCGACATGACCCTGGCGTCGGCTGAGCACGCCATGTTCAAGCAGACCGACGCCGACGTGGCCAGCTTCGACGGCGGCTTCGGCTCGGCCTACCTGGCCCGCCAAGTGGGCCAGAAGCGAGCCCGGGAGGTGTTCTTCGTGGGCCGGGCCTACACCGCCGCCGAGGCCTACGAGATGGGGATGGTCAACGCGGTGGTGGCCCACGCGGAGCTGGAGCAGACGGCGTTGGAGTGGGCCGCGGCAGTGAACGCCAAGAGCCCCACCGCCCAGCGGATGTTGAAGTTCGCCTTCAACCTCATCGACGACGGGCTGGTGGGCCAGCAGGTGTTCGCCGGGGAGGCCACCCGGCTGGCCTACGGCACCGATGAGGCCGCCGAGGGCCGGGACTCATTCTTGGAGAAGCGCGACGCCGACTTCTCCAAGTTCCCGTACCACTTCTAGTTCTGTTGTTGATCTGGCCCTGGTTAGGGTGCGGCTATGGCCGATCCCCCTGCTGCTGACTCCAACACCGACCCGCGATTCGCCCCGAGGCCCGACACGTCGTCGCTGGACGCGGCTCAGATGTTCGACCTGTCGGGGCGGGTGGCCATCGTCACCGGGGGGAGCCGAGGCATCGGGCTGTCCATCGCCCACGGTTTCGCTGCCCAAGGGGCCAAGGTGGTGGTGGCCAGCCGCAAGGCCGACGCCTGCGACCTCGCCGTGGCCGAGATCGCCGAGGCCGGGGGCGAGGCATTGGCCGTGCCCGTCCACATGGGCGACCTCGACAGCGTGAACCACCTGGCCGACACCACCCTGGAGCACTTCGGCCAAATCGACATCCTGGTGAACAACGCCGCCAACCCGCTGGGCCTGCCCATGGACCACATCACGCCTGAAGCATGGGAAAAGTCGTTCACCGTCAACCTGCGGGGCCCGTTCTTCTTGTTCCAGCGCTGCCTGCCGTCGCTGCTGGCCTCCGATCATGCCTCGGTGATCAACGTGATCTCGGTGGGGGCCTACATCCCCGGGGGCAACACCGCCATGTACTCAGCGGCCAAAGCCGGTCTGCTGTCGTTCACCCGGTCGATGGCCGGGGAGTACTCGCCTCACGGCGTGCGGGTGAACGCCATCGCCCCCGGCACCGTGGACACCACCATGACCCGCAACACCGGCCCCGAAGCCATGGCCCGCATGTCCGACCTCAGCCACATCGGCCGCATCGGCCACCCCGACGAACTCGTCGGCGCCGCCCTCCTCTTGGCCTCCGACGCCGGCAGCTACATCACCGGCCAATGCATCATCGTCGACGGCGGCTTCATCCCCGCGAGGTGAGGGCTAGGCGACTTTGAAGAGGGTGGCGGCGTTTTCGCGCATGATTTGGCGCTGTTCGGGTTCGGGGCGGTTGGCGATGAGGGTGATGAAGGAGTTGGGGTCGGCGATGCCTTCGGGGTGGGGGTGGTCGGAGCCGAACAGGACCTGGGTGGCACCGATGCGGTCGGCCAGGGCCTCCACGTCGTCCTCGGGGTAGGGGGATACGAAGCAGCACTGCTTGAAGATCTCGCTCATGCGCCCGGCGGGTCGGCCGGCGGGCCAGGGGCCGAAGCGGGCCATGCCCTTCTTCTTGTCCATCAGGGTGAGCAGGTAGTGGACCCAGTCGGAGCCGTTCTCGATGCTCAAGAAGTTGAGGTTGGGGAAGCGGGCGTGCATGTTGCCGTAGAGCAGTGCCCCGAATGTCTCCATGATGGGGCGGTCGCCGTGGAGGAAGGCCCACTGGAACGCCGACATCTCCCGCACGTTGGCCACCGGGTCGTCGCCCATGCGCACGGCCAGGTCGCCGTAGCGCAGATCGGAGATGTGGAACGCCACCGGAATCTGGGCCTCGTTGAGGCGGGCCCAGAACGGGTCGTAGAAGGGATCGGCGATCGAGCGGCCCTCGCCGCCCCATGGGCAGGGCCGCAGGTGTACGATGCGGGCCCCGGCCCCCAGCACCCGGTCGAGTTCTTCGATGGCATGCTCCCGCTCGAGCAGCGACAGCAGCGGCGGGGTGAACAGCCGATCTTGGTGGACGTAGCCCCAGTCGTCTTCCAGCCACCGGTTGAAGGCCCGCAGGTTGGCGTAGGTCTGCTCGACGTCGTCCACCATGTACTCCTCCACCGACACCCCGAAGGTGGGAAGCAAGATGGCCCACTCCACGCCCTGGGAATCGAGCAGGTCGAGGCGGGCGTCGGGCTGCTTGTAGGCGGGCAGCATGTTCTCGGCGGTGTAGGCATCGCCCCAGCTCAAGTCGGGGTTGTCGCGCTTGGCCTTGAACATCTCGTACATGGAGCCGGGAGCGTTGGTCTTGTCGAACTTCACATGCATGAAGTTGTAGGGCCGGTCGCCGACTTTGACTCCCCACTCTCCGTCGACCTGCTGGTGGGCGGTAATGGCCTTGTCGCGGTAGCGGGACTCGATGTGACGACTGAAGCAGTCGGGCGCTTCGTAATAGTGGTTGTCGGAGTCGAACGTGCGGTAGCCGAGGTCGGCCATAGGGTTCAGCTTAGGTTCTGGGCGCGATGGCCAGCCCAGCGGCTACTGGACGGCAAGCACCAGCAGATCAATCGTCAGGGCGACAGCGAAGTGGAGGGCGGCGCCCAAGTACACCGAGCCGGTGCGGAGGCTGAGGAAGCCGAGGACGGTGCCGGCCACGATGGAGCCGAGAGCCTCGGCCAACGGCTTGGTGAGGTGGATCATCACGTAGGGGATGAGGGAGATGAATACGGCCATGGCCCCGAAGCGGCGGGCCAGGCCGTGGACCAGCACGCCGCGGAAGAAGAACTCGAGGGCCAGGAACTGCCCGGCGTACACCGCCTGCCAGATGTAGAAGCGGGGCCAGTAGCCGATACCGGAGGGCGGCTCGTAGAACGGGTAGGTGTCCTGGAATTCGCCGTTGAAGCTGGCCGCCACCACGAATGGCAGCAGCAGCAGGTAGAGGCCCAGGTAGAGGGGGGCGTGGCGGCGGAGCTCGGGGCCGGCTTTTAGGCCGAGGTCGCGCAGGCGGGTGCGCAGCACGTAGCGGGCCACCAGCACAGCGGGCACCACATACACCACCCAGCGGAACAGCCCCCAGTACATCCGGCGGTTGAACGAGGCGTGCTCGGATTGGCTCAGTGCCCGGTCGAAGCGGTTGGACAAACCGTCAAGGGCCACGCCATCGAGGGTGGTGGTGAGCCAGGCGGTGGTGGACGACAGCCCGCCGTAGCGGATGGCGATGACCGTGCCGATGGCCAGCAGGATCAGGACGACCGCGTTGCGGTCAAGCTCCCCCGGCGTCGGAGCCGCGGCCCGAATCCGGCCGCCGATCCCGCTCATCGGCCAGGACTCAATGGGCCGAGCGTCACGGGGTGAGGTACCACCCGCCGGAGATGTTGATCACCTGGCCGGTGATGTGGGCCGACTCGTCGCTGCACAGAAAGGCGATGGTGTTGGCCACGTCCTCGGGTTCGCCGTGGCGGCGCAGCGGGGTCTCCTCCTTGAACGACTCGTAGTGCTCGGCCTGGGCGTCCACCCACTTGGAGCGGATCAGTCCGGGAGCCACCGCGTTGGCCCGGATGTTGTAAGGCCCGCCCTCGATGGCCGCTCCCCTGGTCACCTCGTTGAGGGCGGCCTTGGCCGCAGCGTACGGCCCCTCCCGGCCGTTGCCCCCCAGGTAGGCGGCTACCGAGGAAACGTTCACAATACGCCCCCACTGGCGATCCCGCATTGCCCCGATGGTGCGCCAGATCAGCCACCAGCAGGCGGTCAGATCCACGCCGATGACCCAGTCCCAGTCCTCGGGCTTGTAGTCGAAGATGCTCCCCTGCACGTTCACCGCCGCGCTGTTCACCAAGATGTCCACCGACCCCATCTCGGCGTAGACCTCGTCCATGGTCTTGGCCATGTGCTCCCGGTCGCCGATGTCGGCCACCGCGGCCATCACCGGCACGTCATAGGCCTCCCGCAGCGCCTCGGCCGTCTCATGGGTACGGCGCTCATGGTTGTCCAGCACCACGATCCCGGCCCCATAGGAGGCCAGCGTCCGACAGGTGGTCGACCCGATGGCCGCCCCTGCTGCCCCCGTGACCAGCGCCACCCGCCCAGCAAACTCATTCTCCGCAGGCATGGGGCGATGGTAGCTATCCGGCGAGGGCGCGGTTGTGGGCGTGGCGTTTGGCGGTGGCGGCGGCGGTCATGGCTTCGGCGAAGCGGGTGACGGTGGGGAGGTTGGCGTCGAGGCAGGTTTGGTGGATGCGGGCGGCGATGTCGGGGGGAGCGCAGTCGATGTTGCGGAGGACGAGGGATAGGCGGGTTTGGGGCCAGTTGGCGGTTGCCGCCGCGGTGGTCTCGATGATGGGGAACAAGCGCTCGATGCCGTCGCCGGCGTAACTGAAGAACGCCTGGACGTTGGAGTGGACCACCACGTCGGGGTAGGGCTGGGCTTCGAGGATGGGGTCGAGGGCTTTGACCAGCACGTCGGGGTCGGAGACGGGGCCGAAGCCGATCTCGATGGGATTCTTGACGCTGGTGCCCACGCCGTAGCCCAAATTTCTCAGTGCCTGCTGGCCCTGGTCGCTGACGGTGGTGGTGACCAAACCGGCCCGGTCTGCGGCGTCAGTGCCCAGCACCGAGGCGCCCCCACCCACTCCCAGTACCAGGATGTCGGGGTCGCCGCTGATGTCGGCGTCGGCCCAGCGCTGGAGGTAGGCAACCGACGCCAGCAGTTCTTCGATGGTGCTCACGACGCTGACGCCGGTTGACGCGCTGATGGCGTCCCAGATCCGAGCGTCGGCCACCAGCGCCCCGGTATGGGATACCGCTGCTCCCCGGCCCTGGGGAGTACGACCCCCCACCAGGATCACCACCGGCTTGATTCCCTTGGCCTTGTGGAGGGCGTTGTAGAGGCGGCGACCGTCGCGGGGGTCCTCCAGGTAGATGCCGATGATGCCAGTGTCGGGGTCGTCCACCAGCCACTCCAGCAGCTCGCCGGGGGTGACATCGACGCTGTTGCCGACGGTACACAGCTTGGTGAAGCGGATACCCCGGACCGCCCCGGCCTTGACCATGTCGCCCGCCAGCCCTCCACTCTGGGAGATCATGGCCACCTGGCCCACATCCATGGGGGCGTTGCGCAAGAAGGTCTGCCGCCCAGCCGGGGCGTAGGCTCCGAGACAGTTGGGGCCAAGCACCCGCACTCCCACCTCTCGGGCAACAGCGGCCAGCTCGTCTTCCAATGCCGTCCCTTCGGGGCTGGCTTCCCGGAACCCGCCGCTGATGATGTGGACAAACGGCGCCTTGCCCGCTGCCCCCCGCACCAGGTCGGCACACGCGGCGGCGGGCACCGCGCCCACCACATAGTCCACATCACCGTCGATGTCGGCCACTGAGGCAACCGCGGGCACGCCGTCGATCTCGGTTGCCTTGGGATGGACGGCCCACAGCGTGCCCGGCCCCCAGCCCAGCTCTTTGTATGCCGTCAGAAAGGTGTTGCCGAATCCGGGCCGGCTGGTGGAGGCCCCGGCCACCGCGATGCCCCGCGGCGCGAACAGCGGCCCGAAGTCGGTGGGCGGAGGCTCGGGGCGCGGTTCGCCCGGCGAGTCTCGAGCAATGAGCCGGGCATCCACCGCGATGGCACCATCGGGACCGGCGATCACCGGGTTGCACTCCAACTCAGCCAGGTCGCTGCCCAGCCGATCAGCCACCCCGTCGGGGCCGGCAATGGCCATCAGCAGTTCAATGAGGGAGTCCACATCGACCGGAAGCCGGCCCCGGAAGCCCGCCAATAACTCGGCCCCTTTGAACCCAGTCACCATGGCCTCGGCGTCGGCCCGGCTGATCGGCACCAGTCGCAGCACCACCTCATCGAGCACTTCGGTGAGCGTTCCGCCCAATCCGAGAGCAGCCACCAGGCCGAACGGCGGTCGGTCTACCACCCCCACCAGCAGTTCGATCCCGGCATCGGCCTGCTCTTCCACGAGGAACCCGTCGAGCCGGCCCCCGGCTTCGGCTACCGCGACGGCCATTTGAGCGGCCTCGTAGTTCAACTCGTAGGCCGCCACCTCAAGGCGGACTGCACCAACGTCGCTCTTGTGGACAAGGCTGCCGCCGTACCCCTTCAGCACCAGCGGCTCAGCCAGCTCTTGGGCGGCAACCATGTCGGCCAACACCGATGGGTTGGCCACCGTGTCGTCGTAGCCCGCGACCACGCCCTTGGGCACAGCCACCCCCGCGGCCGCCAGCAGCGCCTTGACCTCCGGCTCCGGGACAATCATGCGGCGCACCTCAGCTGGGACCACCCGCTTGGAGACATCCCGACCGACAACGTCATCCCAGGCGGGTGAACACCCGTCGGGCGGTGCCGCCGAGCAAGTTGGCCCGGGCTTCTTCGCCCAGTTCCACTTCGGACAGCTGGCTCAAGGCGTGGCGGTGGCCCACGGTGGGGAAGCCGGTGCCCCACAGGCACTTGCGCCGACCGGCGCCATTGATGAACGCCACCAGCTCGGTCGACCAATGTCGGGGCGGGTACACCGAGGTGCCCAGGTACACGTTGGGGAACTTGAGGGCCATGGCGATGCATTCCGCCACCCACGGCCAGCCGGTGTGCGACAGCACGAACCGGACACCGGGGAAGTACAAGGCAGGGCGGTCGATGCCGACGGGCACTCCGCACTCGCTGGGCATGAGCCCGCCGGAGGTACCGGCCTGCATCACGAAGGGCACATCGCCAGCCGCGCACAGGGCGTAGTAGGGGTAGTAGTCGGCGTGGTCGAAGCGGCGGTCGAAGCTGTGGGTGTGGGTGTGCAGGCCCACGCACCAAGGCTGGGCAAGCATGGCGGCGGCCTCGTCCACCCCGGCCATGCCGGTGCGGGGGTCGATGGACCACTGGCCGAAGAACCGGCCGGGGTGGTCGGCGGCCAAGCGGTCCAAGTCCTCCGGCTGGGCCGCCACTAGTTCGAAGTCGGTGGGCTCGGGATGGGCGGGCCGATGGGCGACGGGCAGGATGACCGCGGCGATGCCCAACTCGTCCATGCGGGCCACCATGGTGTCGGCCTCGCAGAAGGAGTCGGCGTCGTCGGTGCGGACCTTCACCGCGATGCCCGTGGCCCTCACCGCCGCGTTCCACACTTCGGCCTGCTCGGGGAAGAACCGGTTGCACCAGTAGTCGATGGCACCCTCGGCCGGGGCAGGGCTGGCCGCTCCCCCTCTCATGGCCGCTCGTCCTTGAAGCGCACCAGCTTGGCCGCGCCCGAGGCCATGCCGGTGAACTCGTCCAAGGCACCGAGGCGCACCACCTCGGCGGTCATCCGCACACTCATGACCTCCTTGATACGGGCTTCCACCCGCTCGGCCACCGCTGCGAACTCATCGGTGGGGGCGTCGCTGGCCACCATCACGATCATCTCGTCGCGGTCGCCGGCCCGAACCGCCCGGCAGAAGAAGTCCTCGGTCACCCCGGCCACGTCGCTGATCACGTCGCCGATGGCCTCGGGCCACACGTTCACCCCCCGCAGCTTGACCATGTTGTCGCCCCGCCCGGCGAACGGCCCCATACGCCGCAGCCACGAGCCGCACTCGCACTGGCCCGGCGGGTACAGAAACGACAGGTCCATGATGTTGTAGCGGAACTGGGGCGAGCCGGTCTTGTAGATCTCAGTGATCACCAGCGCCCCCTGAGTGCCGTCGGGCACCTGCTCACCAGTCTCCACATCCACCACCTGCACCACGAAGCAGTCCTCGAAGATGTGGAGTTGGCCGTTGCGCAGCGGGCACTCGATGGCCACGTTCTGCACCTCGTGGAAGCCATAGGGCTGGGCCGGTGTCACCCCCCACACCTCCTTGACCCGCTCGGCGTCACCGATGTGGCCGCCAGGCAGGGCCCGGATGTTGAAGTCGGCCTTGGGGTCGAGGCCCATCTCCACCGCGGTCTCGGCCATCTTCAGCATGTAGTCGCCGGTGGTCAAGATGGCAGCCGCCCCGTACTCGTGGGCCAGCTCCACCTGTTTGCGGGTGGAGGTCACGTTGCCGGTGCCGGTGGTGAGTACCACGCAGTTCAACCAGCGGTAGAGAGCCTCGTCGAAGGCGTGGGCGCCGTTGTGGGTGGAGTAGGCCCAGGCGTTGACCACCACGTCGCCGGGGCGGATCCCCTCGGCGTACAGCGCCCGAGCCATGGTGATGGCCCCCACCTCCCGGTCCCAGGCGGTGTAGAGGGTGGGCCGGGACCGCCCGGTGGTGCCGCCCGACACGTACAGCCGCATGGGCTCGTTGCGGGCGTCGGCCAGCCCGATGCTCTGGTAGTCGCCCAGCGGGGGGTTCTCGTTGATGGAGGCCCGGATGTCGTCCACGGTGTAGGCCGGGGCCTTCCAGAGGTCCTCGAGGGTGCCGAGCTGGTCGGGATGGAAACCGGCCGCCTCCCAGCGCTTGCGGAAGAACGGCACCTGCCAGGCCCGCTGAGCCCGGTCTTGGAGACGCAGGAGTTGCTTGCGAGCAATGGTGTCGGGATCTTCGAAGAAGGTGGTCTCGAAGTACTCCGGCGGCGGGGGGAACAGGCGCTGGATGGCGTCGTAGTCCAGCTCGTGCGGGCGGCGCATCCCCGTGCTCATAGAACAGCCACGGTACCCGCGCCGGGGCAGGCGGCGACAGACCGCGAGACCGTCCGCTGCACGATGCCCCAGTCGGGAACTAGCGTTTTGGCCGTGAAAGTCATCTCGGCCGATTGCCACATCAACGAGCCGCCCCATGTGTTCGAGCGGGTGCCCGAGGAGTACAAAGATCGCATCCCCCGCATGATGCCCGCACCCGACGGGGGCGACGGCTGGAGTTTCGACGGCGGGCCGCCCAAGCGCAGCTTCGGCATCGAGGCCATGGCCGGGGTGGCCAAGGAGGACTACAAGCTGTCGGGCATGAAGTTCGAGGAGATCATGCCGGGCAACTACGACGGCACCGCCCACTGCGCCGACATGGACATCGACGGCGTGTGGGGGTCGGTGGTGTATCCGGCCAACTCCATCTTCACCTACCTGGAGCCCGACCGGGGCCTGGCGGTGGCCTGCATGCGGAGCTACAACGACTGGGTGCTGGACGAGTTTCAGGGGGCGGCGCCCGACCGGCTGCGGGGCCTGCCCATGCTGCCCACCGAAGACGGCATGGAGATCACCCTGGCCGAAGTCGACCGGGTGCTCGAGAAGGGGGCCAAAGGGCTGTTCATCCCCGGCATGCCCACCCGCCCCTACAACGACTCGTACTACGAGCCGCTGTGGAAGGCGTGCTCGGAGCTGGACGTGCCGGTCACCTTCCACCGCACCTTCGGGGGCAAGCCGCCCGATGGCGACTGGGACGAGCTGGTGGAGCAGAACGTGTCGGTCCCCGGCATCGTCAACCGGTTCTTCAGCGCGGTGCGCCCCCTCACCTACATGATCTTCGCCGGCATCTTCGACCGCCACCCCAACCTCAAGGTGGTGGCCGCCGAGGTGAACTACGGCTGGGTGCCGTTCTGGTACCAGACCATGGACGACGAGTACCGCACCCAGTCGGCCTGGTCCGACTCGCCCATGGAGCGGGAGCCCAGCAGCTACCTGGGCACCAACGTGTTCGTCACCGGCCTCGACGACCACAACGGCCACATGCAGATGGCCGGCGGAAACCAGACCCTGGTGAACATGTCCATGTGGTCGTCCGACTACCCCCACTCGGTGACCCTGTGGCCCGACAGCCGCAAGATCATCGCCGAGCTGGTCGACGGCATGACCGAAGCCGACACCAAAAAAGTCCTCTACGCCAACGCCGCCCGGGTGTATAAGTACAACTGACCCGGGCCCGTTCTGGGCTGAACTCCCTCACCCGCCCCGCTATTGGTGGCGGCGGTCTTCGAAGTCTTCGGGGAGGTCGATGGGGGGGTCGGGGAGCTTGGTGATGTTGCGGGAGGCGAGGAGGGCTTCGAAGCCTTCGGGGTCGGCGGCCCAGGAGGCGGCGTCGCCCATCATGACTTCGAACAGCTCCACGCCGTCGGGGCCGGCGATGAGGGGGCCCAGCGCGGCGCCGTGGGGGAGTTCGATGTGGGTGCCGGCGGGGCAGTGGACGTCGCCGCACATCAGATCGCCGCTCAGCACATACATCACCTGCGGGGAGTGGTGGCCGTGGCGGTGGACGATCATGCCGGGGTCCCAGCGGGCCCACATCGACAGGTACTGCTTGCCGTGGCTGCCGAAGGTGAACCACTTCTCCCACACCGACTTCTGCCCGTCGGGGTGCATCTGGGTGCGGACCTGCTGGGTCTTCAGATCCTCATCGTCGAGGTGGCGGAAGATGGGCTCCACGCCGGGAACGTCATGGGGCGAGGCCATCGCTCAGCTCACCCCGGCGTGGACTTTAAGGGGACAGGTCACGACCTACCCCACCTCCGCCAGCGATTTGGGCACATACGTCGAGGGGTCGTACTCGTAGGTGGTGGCCTCGATGAACTCATCGGGCAGGTAGCCCTCAGGGAACCGGTACAAGTCGAGGGAGTTGTCCCACAGGATCTTGCGCTTGGACTCGTCCGAAATCTTGGGCAGGTCCAAGAACGACTGCACCGCCTCCGGGTACTTGGAGTCGGGGTGGGGGTAGTCGCTCTCCCACACGATCTTGTCGTCGCCCAGCTCCTCGATCACGTGGTACACGAGGTACTCGTCGGGCTCCACCGAGATGAAGCAGTTGTCCTGGAAGTACTCCTGGGGCGACTTGGTGAGCCCCGGCTTCTCGTAGTCGCCCGACAGCTCGATGTGCTCCTCCATGCGCCACAGCCACCACGGCAGCCACGCGCAGTTGGCCTCCATGTAGGCCACCCGCAGCCGGGGGAACCGCTCGAACACCCCGTTGCAGATCATCGACAGCATGGCCATCTGGGCCTCGTGGGGATGGCAGACCGTGTGCCACTCGGTGAAGGTCTCAAAGCGGTCAGCACCGGCCGACGACCCGTTGTGGCCCATGAAGTCGTGGGTGGCGAAAGCGCAGTCCAAGTCTTGGAGCAGTTCGTACATGGGGTCGTAGTAGGGGTCGCCCAGCGTCCGGTGGTTGAACAGGTTGGGCCGGGCGAAGAAGCACCGGGTGCCCAAGTGGTCGTAGGCGTGCTGGATCTCCTCCACCGCCCGGTACACATCGTTCATCACCACCGGCCCCGCGGCGATGACCCTCCCGCCGGAAGTCTCCCGCATCTCCTGGCCCCAGCGGTTGTAGGCCCGGCACATGGCGGCCTGGAGCTCGGGGTCCATGCCGTCGGACCACAGGTCGTAGCCCGGGCCGTAGATCACCATGAAGTCCATGCCATCCAGCGGCATGGCCTCCGCCACCGCGTCGCCGGGGAAGCCGTTGTCCACCACTGCCTGGCCGTACTTCTCTCGCATGTTGTCGTAGGTCCAGTTCACCGCCTCCATGAAGTCGCCGTAGATGGTGACCCGGCTCTGGGTGTAGCGTCCGTCCACGGTGGCGGGGCGGAATGCCTCCCGGCCCGGGACCTCCTTCCAACCCACCCGGTGCTGGAACTTCTGGTCCAGGAACCGCTCCCACAGGTTCTTGGGCTCCACCACGTGCCCGTCGGCGTCAAAGACCTTGTACCCATGCCGCATGGCTGGCTCTCCCCTTGTGTAGACAGCTGCCGCTTACCTTGCTGGTCTGTGAAGCCTAGGTCAACCGCTGGGAGGGTGGTAACAGACGGCTTCCTGGGCCGATCGCACCCAATGGAGCTCGGTGTCGGGGGGACAGGGTGCGCCCAGCGGCACCCAGGAGACCAGCTTGCCGTCGTGAGGCCGTTCGCAGCTCACCGGGGTGAGGGTGGTCATTGCGATCAAGAAACAGTCGCCGGGCTCGGGGCGCGCCTGCGACACCGGCGCCGACGCCGTGGGCGGACTGTCCGGGTCGGAGTCGTCTATGGCCGAGGTAGCCAAGAAGATCACCACAACCGCCACCGCGGCCAAGGCGACCGCGGCCAGGCTGATCCACCGCCAGCGCATGCCAACCAACTCAAGAGGAGGTGTCGGCGGAGTAGGCGGAGTTTGGGCCGAGTGGGGACTGGCCCTGGGACGAGGCGGGCCGGTGGGACGGGTTGCGCCGGTGGGGCGAGCGCCTCCGGTTTGGCTGGGCGCGCTGCGGGCCAAACCCCGGTCGTAGGCCGCTCGTGACCGGAGGTCGCCGAGAACCTGCCAGGCCTCGTTGACTGCTCGCATCCGCTCGGCGTCGCCGGACGGGCGGTCCGGGTGCCAGCGGCGAGCCTGGCGGAGGTAGGCCCGGCGGATGGCATCGGGCTTTGCGCCGGGAGATACACCGAGAACGTCGTAGTGCGACCGCTCCGGCATGACCCCTTAGTCAATCATCCAGAACGCTGAGGGATGAGTAGGGGAACTTGGCCCCCACGCCGCCGTCCACCAACAGGGTTCGCCCGCTCACATAGCTGGCCAGCGGCGACGACAAGAACAGGGCGGCCCCGGCAATGTCGGCGGGCAGGCCCATGCGGCCGATGGGCGCGTTGCCGCTGGAGTGGGCCCGCTGGGCGTCGCTCAGCATGTCCATGATCCGCGGGGTGGCGATGGCGCCCGGCGCCACCGCATTGGCCCGAACCCCGTGGGGGCCCATCTCCACCGCCATCGACTTCACCCAGGCCATGAGCCCGGCCTTGGCCGCCCCATAGGCAGCGTGGTTGGGAGCGCCGTCCATGCCCGAGGCCGAGGCGATGAACACCATCGACCCTTCCCCGTTGGCCACCATGTGGCGGCCGAACACCTGGCCCAGCAGATAGGCGTGGCGCAGGTTCACGGCCATCTGCCGGTCCCACACCCCGTCGTCCATGTCCACGATGAAGCCCCACTCGGCCATGCCGATGATGTCCACCAGCCCGTACACCTGGCCCAGCGCGGCCACCGAGTGGTCCAGCAGCCGCTCCACGTCGGCCCGCACGGTGGCGTCGCCCGACCACGGCACCCCGCCCACCTCCTCGGCAATCTCCGCAGCCCGGTCGCCGTCGATGTCCACGCACACCACCCGGGCCCCGCACTGAACCAGCGCATGACTGGTCTGGCGGCCCATCCCCTGCCCCGCGCCGACCACCACGAAGCCGCGGCCGTCGAGACGCAGCAGATCGGGATAGTGGGGGACAGGCGAGTTGTCAGAGCTGGTCATGCTCTGAAACTAGATCACTGGCCCGTCAGAGAACCCACCAGGGCGTTGAGGGGCCACAGGTCGGGAATCTCGACCGGTTCCGGCGCCGGGGGCAGCATGGCGTAAGCCTTCTCGCCTGGGTACACCAGGTTGTACTCCGATCGGGCCAGCCGCTCGATCTCCTCGGGCTGCGACAGCACCTCCAGCCGGTCGCGCAGGGCTTTGTTCTCCTCATAGAGGGCATTCAACTCGGCGCGGGCCCCGGAAATGGCCGAATTCTGGTCTATGAACGTCCGGGTGGGGAACACGGCGTAGAACAGGGCGACGAGGAACACGAGCACGATCACCAGCGGTACCACTGAGCGGCGCAGGGCGATCACAGCCGCACCTCCCCAGCCGCGGCGAGAACCGCCCCGCCCCGGTAGGTGGCGGCCTCGCCCAGCTCCTCCTCGATGCGCAGGAGCTGGTTGTACTTGGCCACCCGGTCGCTGCGGGCCGGAGCGCCGGTTTTGATCTGGCCGCAGTTGGTGGCCACGGCCAGATCGGCGATTGTGGCATCCTCGGTCTCGCCCGAGCGGTGCGACATCACCGAGGTGTAGCCCGACGCTGTGGCCAGCTCCACGGCCTCCAGGGTCCGGGTGAGCGTGCCCACCTGGTTGACCTTCACCAAGATGGAGTTGGCCACGCCCAGCTCGATCCCCCGGGCCAGCCGCTCGGTGCTGGTCACGAACAGGTCGTCGCCCACCAGCTGCACCCGCCCGCCGAGGGCCTTGGTGAGCAGCGCCCAGCCGTCCCAGTCGTCCTCGGCCATCCCGTCCTCTATCGACACGATGGGATAGGCATCGCACAGCTCGGTCAGATAGGCCGCCATCCCGGCGGAGTTCAGCGAGCGGCCCTCCCCGGCCAAGACGTACTCGCCGTCGGCGTAGAACTCGGTGGAGGCCACATCCAAGGCCAGGGCCATGTCGTCGCCCGGGGTCAGCCCAGCAGCTTTGATGGCATCCACCAGCACCGCCACCGCGGCCTCGTTGGAGTCCAGATCGGGGGCGAACCCGCCCTCGTCGCCGATGCCGGCCGACAATCCCCGCTCCACCAGCAGGCGGCGCAAGTGGTGGTAGGTCTCGGTGCCCCATTGCAGGGCCTCGCGAAACGAGGCCGCCCCCACCGGCACCACCATGAACTCCTGGAGGTCGATGTTGTTGGCGGCATGAGCCCCGCCGTTGAGCACGTTCATCATGGGCACGGGCAGCACGTGGGCGTTGGCCCCGCCGATGTAGCGGAACAGCGACAGGCCGCTGTGGGCGGCCGCGGCATGAGCCGTGGCCAACGACACCCCCAGCACCGCGTTGGCGCCCAAGCGGCTGAGGCCGTCGGTGCCGTCCAAGTCGATCATCGTGTAGTCGAGGCTGCGCTGATCGGCGGCGTCGAGTCCGACCACGGCATCGGCAATCTCGTCGTTGACCGAGGCCACCGCACCGGCCACGCCTCGGCCCAAGTACCGGTTGCCGCCGTCGCGCCGCTCCACCGCCTCGTAGCGTCCGGTGGAGGCCCCGGAAGGCACGATGGCCCGACCGGTTGCGCCGGACTCGACCGTAACCTCAACCTCAACCGTAGGGTTACCCCTGGAGTCGAGCACCTCTCGGGCGACTATGTGTTGGATCGCGCTCAATTGCCGTATCCTTCAGGGTCTTCCTAGCCAATCGCCTGTTGCTTATGTGGCTGGAGTTGTAAAAGTAGACCAAAAAAACCGGGATTACTAGAGGCAGCAGCAAATTACAATCAAGAAATTTCAGCGGTGCGAATTTGGTCGCCGACGGCGTTGGCGAACGTCCGCAGCTCTGATTCGGCGTCCAAACCCGCCGCCTGAGCAGCCAAAACGGTATCGTAGAGGCGCCCGGCCACCGTGGCGGTGTCCACTTCGGGCGCCACCCCCACCGAGCGGGCCTTGTGGATCACCTTGTCGGCGAACAACAGCGCCGGGAGCCCAACAGGGATTCCGTCCATCACCGACGACCGCCCCTTCTGGTCCCGCTTGATGGCCTCCCAGTTGACCAACACTTCGTCGGCATCGCCGGGGTCGGGCCGGTCCGAATCCTCGGTGCCGAACACATGGGGGTGGCGGGACTTGAGCTTGTCGTGGATGCCCTGGGCCACATCGGCCAGGGTGAACTGGCCGGCCTCGGCGGCCAGCACCGAGTGGAACACGATCTGGTAGAGCAAGTCGCCCAGCTCCTCCTCCAGCTCCTCATAGCCCGAGAGGCTGTCGGGGTCCACCGCGTCCAGGGCTTCGAGCACCTCATAGGTCTCCTCCAGCAGGTGGCCGCGCAGCGACTGGTGGGTCTGCTCCTTGTCCCAAGGGCAGCGGTGGCGCAGCTCGACGGCCAAATCGGCGAACCGGGCCATCTCCCGGGCGATGGGCGCCCCCAGCTCGGCCACGTACAGCGACGTGAGGTGGTCGGGGTCCACCGCACGGTCGAGGTCGGCCCAGGCCACCTCGAAGACCCGCTCGTCGGGCAGCCCGAGACGCTGCAAGACCACAACCGGCTGGTACGCCTCGCCCGCTCCGGATCGGTCGAAAGACGCCAACGCAGCCAGCTTGATGTCACTCAGCACTTGGGCGGCGTCGCACTGGGCCACCAGCAGCGGCCCCCGCTCCCCGGCGGCGTCCACCGCGAAGCGGCGCCCGTCCACCAACCGCACCCCGGCGGCCAAGGGGTCGACGCCGAGGCGGTCCCACACCAGATCGGCGAACGACAGGCCGACCAGCACCTCAAGCTCCACCCCAGGCGTGGATCGCAGCAGCTCCACGGTGCGCTCGGCCACCAGCGGAGAGCCGGGCACGGCGTAGAGCACGGCGCCATCGGCGGGTTCGGCCTCCGCCTCGGCTACCAAGCGGTCGGCGATGGCCCGGTATACCTCGTCAAGCGACGAGGCCCCGTCGTAGATGTCGTCGAATGACTCAGCCGGGTCCACCGCCACCGAAGCGGGATGGCGGCGAGTGCGGACGAAGCGGCGACGAGCCTGGCCGATGGCATCGCGCACCGCCCCGGTGATGAACTCGGGGCCAGCCGGTCCCAGTCCGGCGACGATCACCTTGGCCATGGCGTCCTGCCTATCACGATGCCGCTCCCCCGCACATCGCCAACCCGGTTACGATGCTGCCGCCGCAGCGGGCTCATCGTCGGGAACCAGGTCGCGCAAGGCGCCAATAACGGTTTCGGTGGCGGCGGCAGCCGATTGCACCGGGAGAACCAACAGCCCCGCGGCCTCGTGATAGGCAGCCTGGGGGTAGAGGCGCTCCAGGCGGACCCGGCGGCTGGGCCGAAGCTGCACCGGCCCCACCCGGGCCACCCACTTCGGACCGCCGAAGCCGGGGCCCTTCACCACCGACACCTCCCGAACCCCGGTGCGCAGGCACTCGCACCGCAAGCGGGCCACCACCAGCAGTGCCTGGGCCACCTCGGGGATCGGCCCGTAGCGGTCCACCCACTCGGCAGCCACGTCGTCCACCTGCTCGGGGGTCTGGCAGTCGGCCACCCGTCGATAGGCCTCCAGTCGCAGCTCCTCTTTGGGCATGTAGTCGGCGGGAATGCTCGCCGCCTGGGGCACGTCGATGCTGATCTCCACCGGCTCGGGCGGGGTCTCGCCCTTCAGTTCGGCCACCGCCTCGGTGACCAGTTGGCAGTACAGGTCGTAGCCCACCGCGGCGATATGGCCCGACTGGCCGGTGCCCAGCATGTTGCCCGCCCCCCTGATCTCCAGGTCGCGCATGGCGATCTTGAACCCCGACCCCAGCTCGGTGGCCTCGCCGATGGTCTTGAGCCGCTCGTAGGCATCCTCGGTGATCACCCGCCCCTCGGGGGTGAACAGGTAGGCGTAGGCCCGGGCCCCGGCCCGGCCCACCCGGCCCCGCAGCTGGTGGAGCTGGCCCAGGCCCAACAGGTCGGCCCGGTCCACCACCAGGGTGTTCACGGTGGGCATGTCGATGCCCGACTCGATGATGGTGGTACACACCAGCACGTCGTAGGCCCGCTCCCAGAAGTCGATCACCACCTGCTCGAGGGTGCCCTCGTCCATCTGGCCGTGGGCCACCGCGATGCGGGCCTCGGGCACCAGCTCCCGCAGGTCGGCGGCAACGTGGTCGATGCTTGCCACCCGATTGTGGACGAAGAACACCTGGCCGTCTCGCAGCAGCTCCCGGCGGACGGCCTCGGCAACCGGGCGCTCGTCGTAGGCACCCACATAGGTCAAGATGGGCTGGCGGTCGGCTGGGGGGGTGTGCAAGAGCGTGAGGTCGCGGATCCCGGTGAGGCTCATCTCCAGGGTCCGGGGGATGGGCGTGGCGGTGAGGGTGATCACGTCCACGTCGGCGCGGATCGACTTGATGGACTCCTTGTGGGTGACCCCGAAGCGCTGCTCCTCGTCCACCACCAGCAGCCCCAGGTTCCGAAACGCGATGTCGTCGGACAGGAGGCGGTGGGTGCCGATCACCACGTCCACCGAGCCGTCGGCCAGCCCGTTGACCACCTTGCGGGCCTGGCCGGGCGACAAGAACCGGCTCAGCACCTCCACCCGCATCGGATAGCCGGCGAACCGCTCGCTGAAGGTCTGATAGTGCTGCTGGGCCAACAGGGTGGTGGGCACCAGCACCGCGGCCTGGGTGCCGTCCTGGACGGCCTTGAACACCGCCCGGATGGCCACCTCGGTCTTGCCGAAACCCACGTCGCCGCAGATGAGCCGGTCCATGGGCAGGGGCTGTTCCATGTCGGCCTTGACGTCGGTGATGGCCTTGTGCTGGTCGGGAGTGAGCTGGTAGCCGAAGGCCGACTCCATCTCGGCCTGCCACGGCGTGTCGGGGGAGAAGGCCCGACCGGGAGTGGTGATCCGGCGCTGGTAGAGCACCACCAGCTCCTTGGCGATCTCGCTGACCGCCGAGCGCACCCCGCTCTTGGTGCGCTGCCAGTCGGCGCCTCCCATCTTGCTCAGCGTGGGCGACTCGCCGCCGGAGTAGCGGCGAATGGCGTCCACCTGGTCGGTGGGCACGTACAGCTTGTCGCCGCCCCGATACTCCACCAGCAGGTAGTCGCGGCTGACCCCGGCAATGGTCCGGTTGACCATGCCGCAGTAGCGGCCCACGCCGTGGTGGCGGTGGACGACATAGTCGCCCGCGGCCAGGTCGTCCAGCTCCGCGGCCGACGACTGGCGGGGACGGACGCGCCGATGGGCCCGGCGGCGGCCGGTGAGGTCGGCCTCGCCCAGCACCGCCAGCCGGGAGTCGGGCAGCACGAACCCCCGCTGGATGGGGGCCACCACCACGCTGCCCCCGGTGTCGGATGCGCCGCCGAAGCCGGCCCCTGAGTCAGTGCGAACCGGGAGGTCCACCCCGTGCTCGCGCAGCAGGGCCGCCGAGCGGGCGGCCGATCCTGCGCCGTCGGCGGCCACCCGCACCCGGTACCCCTCGGCCAAAAGCCGGGACGCCTGCGCCACCGGGGCCGACGGGTCGCCTATGGCCGAGGCCCAACCGGCCACCGCCACCACCGGGGTGGACGGCCCGGCGGGCACCGCGGTCATGGTCCACACCGGCGAGGCGCAGGCAGCCAGCAGGCGGTCGAAGTCCACATGCAGCCGAGGAAACTCCTCCCCGGCCGCCCCCCAGGTCTGGGCCAGCGCCCCGGCCAGATCGGCCTCCTCGGCGGCGATGTCGGCGGCCCGATCCCGCAGCCGCCCCGGTTCCAGCAGCACCACCAGGGCGTCTGAGCCCAATCGGTCGGTGATGATCTCGTCGGTGTCGATCAGCCACGGCAGCCACGACTCCATCCCGTCGAAGAACTGGCCCTCGGCCAGCCGCTCCCACTGCTCTCGGCCCCAGGGCCGGGAGGCCACCAGCCGTTGTGCCGCGGCCCTCACCGCCGGCACCGGCCTCACTTCCCGAGCGGGGAAGATCACCGCTTCATCCAGCGGGTCGGTGGCCCGCTGGTCGGCCACCGAGAACTCGGTGAGCCGGTCCACCTCGTCACCCCACAGGTCGATCCGCACCGGGCTGTCGGCGGTGGACGGGAACACGTCCACGATGGAGCCCCGCACCGCGAACACCCCCCGGTGCTCCACCTGCACGTCGCGCCGGTAGCCCCGGGCGGCCAGATCGGCCACCAATCGGTCGAGGTCAACGCGGTCGCCCGACGCCACCGCCACCGGCTCGGCGTCGTCGGAATCGAACACCAGGCGCTGGAGCAGGGCCCGAACCGGGGCCACCAGCACCGGCGGGCACCGCGATGGATCGTGAAGCTGCCAAATGGCCTGGCAGCGCCGCCCCATCGTCTCCACGCCGGGACTGACCCGCTCGAACGGCAGGGTCTCCCACGCCGGGAACAGGGCCGCTCCCCCGTCGAGCATGGCCGACAGGTCGCCAGCCAGCCGCTCGGCATCGGCGGAGGTGGGGGTGGCCACCACCACCGGATTGCGGCTGCTCAGCTCGGCAATGGCCGCCAGCACCGCAGCCTGGCCCGACTCGGCCACCGCCAGCGAGGCGTCGCGTCGTCCGAGCACGTCGACCATCGCCGGCTCGTCAGCCAGCAGTTGCCCGAGGCCGGCCAGGCCAGGCCCGGCGGCAGCGACCGCGGTGGCGGCCATCAATTGAACCTGTTCATCATCGGAGGAACCTGCACACAGCTAGTTGAACCTGTTCATCACGGCGTCCACTGGGTCATCCAACAGGGCCAGCGCGGCTTCGGCGGCCCGCTCCACGGCGTCGTCCAACAAGTCCCGGTCGGCCCGGCCTGGCCGCTTCAGCACATAGTCGGCCCCGGCCCCGGCGTTGGGGGGCTTGCCCACCCCGATGCGGATGCGGGTGAAATCGGCGGTGCGAAGGTGGGCTTTGATGGACGACAAGCCGTTGTGCCCGGCCAGTCCTCCGCCGTGCTTCACCTTGATCCGACCGGGGGGCAGGTCGAGCTCGTCGTGGATCACCACCAGTCGGTCCAAGTGCTCGACGATGCTCCAGCGGCGCACCAGGGCCCGGACGGCCTCACCGGACTTGTTCATGAAGGTCTGGGGAAAGGCCAGCACCACCCGGCGGCCATCCACCCTGATCTCGGCCACCAGTGCGGCCTCCCGGCTCTTGCCCAGCGACTGCCCGTGGCGGTCGGCCAGCAGCTCCACGGCCTCGGCACCCACGTTGTGGCGGGAGCCGACGAACTTATCGCCGGGGTTGCCCAGTCCTACCACCACAAGATCAGCGGGGGTGTCGGTGTGCTTCTTGCGGGATCGCCAGCGGGAAGGCACGGCGAAAGGCTACTTGCGGGATCGCCAGCGGGAAGGCACGGCGACGGGCGCCGAGTGCTATTCGGCGGAAGTGTCGGAAGCGGCTTCGTCGGCCTGCTCGGCGGCCTCGTCGGCTTCCTCGGCAACAATCGGCTGGCCGTCTTCGTCCAGCTCGACCTCGGCCTCTTCATCAACCTCGGGCTCTTCGATCTCCATGACCCGGATCGAGGTGCTGGCCACCAGCTCTTCGGGATCGCCAGCCAGCTCCACACCTTCGGGTAGTTCGAGGTCGCCGGTCCTCACCGTGTCGCCCATCACCATCTCGCTGATGTCAATCGCCAGCTCGTTGGGAATGGACTCGGGCTTGGCCAGCACAGCGACGGTGAAGGCGATTTGGTCCACCACACCGTCCTCGTTGGTCACCGCCGTGGCGTCGCCCAAAAGCACCACCCGCACCTCGACCTCCACGGCAACGTCGGCGTCCACCCGAATGAAGTCCACGTGGATCACCTCGTTGCGCACCGGGTGATGCTGCAACTCCTTGACCAGGCTGAGCTGGCGATCGCCCTCCACCTCCAAGGTAAGCAGGGCGTTGAGGCCCGCTTCGGTGTTCAGCGCCGACCGCAGATCGCGGGCGTCCACCGCCACAGAAACCGACTCCCCGCCGAGCCCATACACCACGCCCGGAATCCGCCCAGCGCGGCGCAACCGCCGAGACGGGCGAGTCCCCAGTTCCCGCTGGGTGTCAGTCTTCAAGATCAGCTCAGCCATAGCGCAGCCAGCAATCCTACCGGGCCGCAGCCCAAAACGGCCAAGAGCCAGCCGAACAAGTCTGCGACTCCGACACCTTCGACGCTTGCTGGTTGCCCGTATTTCAGCACTTGAAATGTCAGTTTTTCAGCACTTGATCCGCTTCCTTGCTTGATGGTCCCGTTCCCCGCTTGTTGGACGAGAGGCAGCAGGGGCCCGACATCTGGAACCCCATGCGGCGGGCCTGCGATGAACGGGCTGGCATCAGGATCTGCCGGCGTGGCAGCCGCATCTACGGTCCCGAATAGCCCTGCGCACCACTCCGGCTCGCCATTTCGTGTGTCCATCCCTGGCTGTTGCCGCCCTGCGGACCAACAGCGCCCGGTTACGGGCCGATTTAGAGTTCTTCGGCTTCCTCTTCGAATCGCTCGTTGTGCGCGATCTTCGGGTCTATTCGCAGCTCGAGGGTTGCCAGCTCTCTCCCTACCGGGACGAATACGGATTGGAAATAGACGTGATCCTGGAGAGAGCTGGCAACCCCTCCGAGCATCAACAGGCTGACCCACCCAGACCCCGGCCCGTCCAACCCAGCCCGAACTGGCAACCGGTGCCTCGTAGGATGCCGTCATGGATCCTGCCGAGGCACTCGACTACATCCGGGAGAACACCAACGCGGTGCTGGCCACCCTGCGGCAAGACGGAACACCGCAGATGTCGCCGGTCACCCTGGCGGTGATGGACGACACCGTGGTGATGAGCACTCGGGAGACGGCTTACAAGACCAAGAACCTGCGCCGCGACCCCCGAAGCTGGCTGTGCGTGTTCCCCCGCAATTTCTTCGGCGACTGGGTGCAGATCGAGTGCCAAGCCGAGATCATCTCGGGCCCCGCCGCCCTGGAACCGCTCGTCGACTACTACCGCACCTTGCGAGGCGAGCACCCCGACTGGGACGAGTACCGCCAAGCCATGGTCACCGACCAGCGCTGCCTCGTGAAGTTCCACATCCACCGCGCCGGCCCCAACCACTCCGGCTAGCAACTCGGTTGCGAACAGCACCCGCTGCGGCATCCTTCTTGGCATCGATACGGGCGCGGCGCTCAGGGCTGATCGGCCCAACGATGTCGCTGAACTTGCGGTGTTTCATGTCGTCATCCTCCCTCAGTTTCTGAGCACAGGGGTGATTTGGGCCAGACGGTGGGTTGATACGCCGGTGTCGGGGAAAGGGTCGGGCGGGGCCTTGATTCGATGTCGGCTGCCGGGGTCACGGTAGACCTGCCAGTTGCAGTCGTGGACAAGGTGGTGGCAATCGGGGCAGAGTTGGACGAGGTTGTCGATATCGGTGGGGCCGTCATCAGTCCAATGCTGGATGTGGTGGGCCTCGCACCGCTCAGACGGCGACTTGCAGCCGATGCAGCCGCCGTCGCGGGCTGCGAGCATGATCCGCTGGGCCAAAGACGCCGACCGCTGGGATCGGCCCAGCCACAGCGGCTGCCCCTCAGCGTCGGCAAAGGCGGTATAGACCTCCGCATCGTCGATGAACCGGGCCAGTTCCTCGGGAGGCACCTGCTGGCCATCGTCGAGTCGGGGCTGCCCGAACTCGCCAGTGGCGGGATCGTACTCGGAGATGATCAAAAGGGATGCCGGCGCGGCCCGCTGCGGACCGTCTCGGGTCACCAGTTGCAGCAAAGCGTCGGCGTTGCGCTGGAGGTACGTGATCTTGCTGTCGGGCTTCTCCTCGCGGCGGAATACCTCAGCCATCTTGGCTAGAGACATGCTGAACCGCCGCCCCGCCATGTAGTCGAGGTGGCCGAACAGCTTCCACGAGCCGTCGGGCTCTTGGGTAACGGATACTCGGCGGTCCTGACGCTGCTGTTGATACTTGGTGTAGTCCCGCACCTCGATCCGCTCCCGGCGCAATGCGTAACGCGACAACAGATCGGCAGGCACAGCCTTCGCGTCGTTCAAGATGACCTCTTCGGTGCGGTAGTCGGGCTTCCCTGCGACCCGGTCGATCACCCGAGCATGGCCAGAGTTGATCTCGCCTGCGGCCAATGCCTCCAGCGTGGTCGGAAAATTCTCTGCCAGCGACACCGCCAGCTTCACCTCTGAGCTGGCCCGCCCCGCCGATTCCAACACCCGCTCCCGCAATACCGCCGCCGCAGCCCGACGAGTGCTCTGCCGGGCCCGCTCCGCCAACGCCTCAGCCAACAGCCCTTCAATCTGCGAGCGAGCCCGCCCCAACTCCCCAATACGGTCATCCAATTCCGAATGGCCAAGTTCACCGACATCAAGCCGCAACACACGCAAAGCCACCTCTGGCTCACCGCCAGCAGATGCCCGCTCGATTGTCGCCGCAGCCTTCGCTGAACCAATGAACTCCATGCCAGGCAGAATACCAACGACCTGTGACAGCTACTCCCAGGCTGTTCGGGCCTGTTTCCGCCCAGATCACGCAGCCATCCGCATGAGCTGGCTGCCCGTCTCGGTATCGATGTCGCTTGCCCACCTACCATTCGCTCGGAGATATCCAGCCATCTGGTGGCCGCAATGGGTACTCACCGCCGTCGTTTGTTGGGCGCAGCACAGGATCTGGAAGGGGGCAATCGCGTAGATGGCGACGACGCACGCGGAGATATCTAGACGCTACGGCCGTGAAGGCCTCTCGGGTAAGGCCACGGGCTGGCGGTGCGACGACCACGACCTGGACCCCGTAAGACCGCACAGCTTCAACTGCTGGGAGCAGGTCAGTGTCGCCAGTCACGAGAAGCTGGACATCGGCCCTCTGCTCTTCCGGCTTTGCAGCCTCCATCACCATTTCGACAGCGAGATTCACGTCGGTCTGCTTCTCTGTCTGAAATCCGACATCCGCCCCGCAGCCTGCGCACTCTCGCACCTTCTCCTCATATGATCCCCGTCGGATTTCAATGCGTGCGCAGTGCTGCTCCAATGCCTGGAGATAGATGTCCTGTCGTCGAGCCGCCTGCTTGTTCGCGACCAGGCTTGTGCAATACACGACTCGAGTGACATCCAGGGACTAGCCGAGCGACCCACCGGCATCAGCGGCCAACGAGTCGACCATGCCCTCGATATCGAGCCAGCGGAACTTCAAGAACCCCTCGTCTCGAAGTCCGTGGTACAGGTTCAAGCCATCGACGAAGGCTGCCGTTCGTACACCCACGTTCGTACCTCTCTCTGAAGTGCCAACGCGAATATTGCTAGCAGGGCAGTGCGACCGCGTCGTATGATGACAGCTAGAGCTGTTCTAGCGGGTGACCGCTAGAAACGAGAACTGCCCCCTCTTCAGAGGTGGGCAGTTCTGCTTTCTGCACATCTGCGGCGACTGGACCGAGTACCGCCAAGCCATGGTCACCGACCAACGCTGCCTCGTGAAGTTCCACGTCCACCGCGCCGGCCCCAACCACTCGGGGTAGCCCCGCCGCTAGGCGGCCATCCGCATCAGGTGGCTGCCCGTCTCGGTATCGATGTACGCGAAGCTCTGGGGAGGCCGGAAGCTCCCCGGTAGCGCCCGCAGGTCTTGGAGCGGGAGACTCCTGGTGAATGGTTGCGGGTGCGCCAATGCCAGCGCCGTCCCCGTGGTGACGCCCTCGAAGTAGCTCTCGAACTCGCCATAGGCCAACCCGGATCGCGGGCCGTACTCCCGCCACAGGTCGACGAGATCGGCAGACCTGACACCGGTAACAACGCAGGCACCGACCATCGCCCGTACCGGCGTCGTCGCATACAATAGAGCTCTCGTCGGAACAACAATCCTCGGCTCCGTGCGACGCAGCTCTACCGTCTTGTCGCCAGCAAGGATCGCCCCCGCGAACCTCGGCTTGACCGACAGCACCACCATCCGGCCTTGATCGAGCCCTAACACGTCCTCATTCATTTCGCCCAGGTTCAGCCTTCAAAACACTGCACAGTCAAGTAGCCAACCTCGGTTTCCACCCCCACTGCCCACGGCTCGTCGTCTTCGGCCCCTTGGAAGTATTCGGCAATCCCCCGCCCTTCTTCGGATAGGAGGGAACGCAATTCGCGGACAACGCAGGTGGCGAAACCCCTGCAACCGCCGTCAGGGATTCGAGGGGAGGAAGCAGCGACCACCGCTTCCTTGCAAATGGCCTCAAACATTTCCTTCGTCAAGCGGTCATAGGCCCCCGAGCTGTCCAAACACCGGAGATATTCCGCCAGCAGGTCATCGTTGCCCTCATTGTCCAGCAACTGCTCCTCGTCGACATCCGACACACCGACGACTTTCTCCCGTAGCTGACCGGCCGTCATACCAGCGCGGTCAAGCGCCTCCCTTGCAGGCCTCACAGCGCAGTCGGTGAGCGCAGGGCAACTATCCTGCAGCACCGCTTGGACCAGCGGCGACTCGGGCTCCCCAGTGTCCTCATCTGGCTCGGCCACATCCTCGATGCAATCCGCTAGCAAGACCGCCTCTAACTCGCCATCAGTCGCTTTGCCTTCGCCAGAGCATCCGGAAGCTGCCAGCAAGATGACAGCGGCAGCAGTGGCTAGTGTGCGCGCTCTCACTGTCGACCGAACGCGGTGTCGTGGCCCTGGCTGGAGGAATCGCAGGTCTCGGGGCTACACAGGATAGTTGCACCCTCGCTTTCGGTCTGGACGGCGGGGCGACCAAGCAATTTAAACAAATCGGCCATGCTGGTCTTCAAGATGGTCTCCCCTTCGAACGGTCTTCGAGGCTATCTCGAAGCGCTTTCAACAGGGCTCGGAATAACGATTCGCTCGTCGTCGAAGACCGCGACGAGCTCGAGATGGCCACCCATGCTTTCGATAACCGTCCGATAGGTAGACAACAGGTTGTCCCCAGCCGTCTCCATGGCCGAGACCGAGGCCTGGGTCCGCTCAAGGCGCTGAGCAAGCTCCACCTGGGTCATCTCGCGGTGACGACGGAGCTCAGCCAAGTTGAACGCCACGGCATCAGCCCTGGCTTCTACCTTCATCGCGTCGATACGAGCACGACGCTCAGGGCTGATCGGCCCAACAATGTCGCTGAACTTGCGAAATCCCATGTCGTGGTCCCTCCTAATCGGTGTCGTCAATCAGGGCTTTGGCGGCTAACTCGCTGAGATATTCCTCATAGAGCCGCTCGGCGCGGGGAATGGCCTTTGCATACCACCGATCCCATCGGCCGCTCTTGTCGCCCCCCACGAGAAGGATCGCCTCACGCCGGGGGTCGAACAGAAACAGGATCCGGAAGTTCTTGGCCACGCCACGCGGTCTCAACTCCTTCATGTTGTGGTACTTCGACCCCTGACTTCCCAAGCCACTGGCTGACTATAGATCAGCATCTATATTGGGTTAACTCTATATACAAGACAGCCGGTGGAGTCTCCCAGCACAACATTTGTCCTCCAATGGGAACTTTGGGATCGAGCCAGCGGCCCAAGATGGGGGCAAGCCAATCAGCGCATCTCGCGCTCGTCCGAGCCAGCCCGAACAACTTGCCTGCACGTACCAACGCCTAGGTGCTCGCATCAAGATCGCGGGTAGGCACCTCCGCTGTAGTCACAACTGCCAATACGATGAGGCGCGTGGTAGGCCACGTGACCAGAGACGACCTGATCCAATGGGCGAAAAAGGACTCAGGCGGGGACCTGCCGAGGCTGGTCCGGCTCCTCATCGACGAGACCGTGCCGACGGCGACGATTGACATGCCAGCAGGCACGGGAGTGGCAATGCCGGGCTGGGATGGCATCGTGGAGTGCTCGGTCGGCAGCCAGTTCGTTCCCGCAGGGCGGTCATATTGGGAACTGTCCACAAAGCAGAGCGGCTCCGACGGCAAAGCCCGGGAGGACTACGACAAGCGCGTACAAGAGACATCCCCTGATGAACGGACCGACACGACCTACGTGGCCGTGGTCTGCGCCCCGTGGACAAAGGCCAGGCGTTTCGCCGACGAGAAGAAACGAGAAGGCGAATTCGGCGATGTTCGAACGCTGAACGCCGACGGCATCGAGGCTTGGCTGGAAAGCGCTCCCCAGACGACAGCGTGGCTGCGGGGGCAGATGGGCAATCCCGACCAGGCAAACACTAGGACAGCACAGCTCCTCAAATTGAGCAGATGGCCACAGGAACGCATTGCAGTGTCATTGAAGGCACTCGGCCTCGATACTGATGAAGCCGATGACATCGCTGCCCATGTGCTGGCAATCCCGCCCGCCGTCGCGCCGACAGAGCTGGTGACAGCAATCACGGGGGACATGGGGGTTGGGAAGACGACCGAGCTTCTTCGCATCCACAGCCGCGCCATTCAACGAGCGTTGGCAGAGTCCGGTGCGCCAACGCCTGTGTTCCTCCATGCTCGGGAAGTCCTTGGACGCTCGCTCAAAGCGGCAGTATCCGATCATTTGGACGGGTTCGGCGACCCGTGTACGACAGGCGTACATATCATCATCGACGGGCTGGACGAAACCGGACTCCAGACCGCAAACCTCGTCAACGACTTCTCAGCCTTGCAAGCAGCATGGCCTGGTTCCACGGTGCTCATAGGAACCCGACCCCGGCAGGACATGGCCAACGTTCCGGTTGCAAGGGTCGAACCCCTCTCGACTGAGGAGGCCACTAGCTTGATGGCCCGCATTTGCCCTGATGCGCCCCGAGTGAAGTGGATGCGAGACGCGGACGCCGATGCGTTACGCCACCCGCTGTTCGCCATCCTCTGCGCCTTGGAACGCCGTGAAGACGGCCCTTACAGATCAACTGCCAGGGACCTGAGCCGACTAGTAGGTAAGCGCGCTATCGCTGACGTGAAGGGTGCCACGAGCGACGCGTATGGCCTGTTTGCTCGTATCGCCTACCGCGTTGTCGACTCTGGCGGACGGCCTGCTGTGCTCGAATACCTCAGGCTCACACCGGCCGAGCAGGCGCTGCTCATGGACTCGCGGATCATCCAGACCACCGCCGAAACGGCAACATTCCATCTCGCAGTGCTCACCGAGTGGTTCGCCGCCCACGCTCTGCTGGACGACCTAGACAAGTTGGAAGGAATCGCGTCCAACCCCCTGCAAGCACATCGGTGGAGGTACGTGCTAGTGCAGGCGATGTCGTGGGGATCATCGCAACAGGTTGATCGCATAATGTCGACACTGCTGTCCCGCGCGCCGGCGACTGCGGCATGGGTTTGCGATGAGGCAGCACCGCCCCTGCGCGGCGAGTCGGCTGAGCCCCTGTCAGCGTCAGACGCCCAGGCCGCAGGAACCAGGCTCCGCGATGCGGCCGCGGCCTTTTATGGTCCTTGGCGGATACCTGATACCTGGTGGTCCGAGAACGGTTGTATGCCGACGCTCGGCTACAGGCTGCCAACAAACGGTTGGGTAGAGACCGCGTGGCAGCGATCAGCGAACGGCTCCCCAGAACAAGTGATCCCCCTACCCTCAGATATCGGTTTCGACAACCCAGGCAATTCTTGGTCCCGATGGAGGATGAGCGGACGGGTGCCTGGCGAAGCATGGCCGTGGCACTGGGCACGCAACCTGGTCCAAGATGACATTGAGGACTGCTTCCGAGACCGGAAATTGCTCAGACACATCGAACCGTGTTGGTCTGAACTCGCCTGGGACTACGCCCATCAGATGCTGGGCCGATCCATGCTCCATGAACCGACAGCGGTTCGGCGAGAGGAATTGGAGAAGATCGTCGCTCAACACCGTTCTGACTATCCCGTAGGGGATATGCACTTCAGCAACTGGAGACTGAGCGAAGGCGAAGCATTCGTGGCCGACTTGAAACGGCTGGGCCAAGACAAGATCGAACCGCCTTGGCCGACACCAGACACCACAGGCCACTGGGATTGGGAACACTGGACCCCGGAGCGACTTCGCGACCGCCTGCAACTGGCGACGAAGGCGGCTTTGGATGCCTACAGGGGCATCGTGGACCGCCATCTTCCGTCAATGGCCCCAGAACTGGACGTCTACCAGTTGCTCCCAGCGCGAATCGTAGGTGTGTTGCAACCCGCCGATCCCGCACAAGCTCATACAGGCTTGTACGGGCATCCTAGCTTCCAATGGCATATCGAACCTCTGCCTGACGGCTGTACGCAAAACGAGGCGGATTGGCGCATTGTGGAAACCGATAGCCACATGCCCACCACGAGATGGGGCCTCAGCGAAAATCTGGATGCCAAGGTGAGGCAGGTACGGGGGGCCGAGTGCGCCGACCGCGTCACCCTCTGGCTATACGGTGGCGATGCCGAAGTATATTCGTCCACCCCCGCCGGGCATCTCGCCCTTAGGCTTCTGGACCAAGACCTTTCCAAGCACAACTGGGTAAGCAACGTAGCGCCCCATCCATGGAGCGACGGCAGCACTCGGCCCCACTACAGCTAGGCTAACCAGACTTTTTTGGATTGGAACCAATGCACGAGGATCGCTGCGGCATGCACGATCATCTCGCACCGCTCCATAGGTACTTCGAGAGGTTCGTCGGGGTTGCCGTGCCGGAGGTGGCCCTTCCAGATCGTCTCCATCATCCCTAGAACAGTCCCCACATCGTCGATGTCTGGGGCTGCTAAGTCTGTTTCCCATTTATCCGGCTTGCTCTTGATGGCGGCGATCATCGTGCCAAGCGTCGCCTTAGGGTTTTTGGGCTCGATGGTGCCCCTCGCCGCTGCTTCGACTGCTTTGACTGCCTCTATGCAGGCAGCATTGGGATCGGAATTGCGGGAAAAGGTCAAAGACCAAGCGGATCGGAGATGCTCAGACGCTCGGCCCCTTTCGGATGTGACTTGTTCAACGATCTTGGTGACTTCCGGAGGCTGGCGATATACAAGTTCCCATTCATCTTGGCCAACACGGTTGACACTGTAGACACTCCGGGCGTCTCTGAAATACCACTCCAACTCCGCAGCACTCTTGTGGACACTAACCCCACGAGGGGGATAGGCCAACGCATGATCTAGCGCATCAAGCAGCAGATCTGCATCTGCATAGCACTCGTCGAGTAAGGCTCGACGCGATGTTGGCAACGAGCGGCCAAGTATGCGGGCAAGATGCTCCGTACGTTCATATACTACGAGTCCTCGGTCACAGTAATGGCGCTCGACAAAGCCGACTAAGGACTCCAACAGCCCTTCGGGGATTCCCTCCCGCAGCACAAAGAAATCCTCGACGGCATCCTGCCCTTGGCTGCGAATCGACCAAGGCGGCTTCGGCGGCATCAGCCAACTCTACTTCTCGCCGCTATCGGGAAGCCTTTAATTGGCAGGCCCAAGGACGGGGTTTCGACTTTCCCCCGCCTCGACGGTGGCGGTCATTTCGGCGCCGGTGCGGGTGATGATTTTGATGGCGATGGTGTTTCCTGGTTTGGGTGGGGGGAAGGGTTGGGATTCGAGGCCGCAGAGGGCTTGCTCGGCGTCGGGGTCGAGGTCTCTGCCGAGGGCCTTGACGAGGTTGCGGATGTTGGGGTCGCCGCGCTTGTAGGCGGGCAGATAGACGAGGCGGGGGAAGAACGCGGTGCCATCGTGGTCGGTGTCGATCATCCAGCAGTCCACGTCTTCGCCCATAGATGAACGGACGTTGCCGGTGGCGGGGTCGTAGGTGTCGTAGCCGGCGAGGGTCACAAACAGGTTGCCGTTGTCGTCGGCTTCGCACCACACATCTGGTTCCCCGAGCAGGGTGAGCGCGCCCGAGTCGGCCTCTTTTGCTAGCCCAGTGATCTGGAGGTCTCGGGCCGTAACGACCTTGTGGACCCGGACCGCACCGGCAGCGTGGGGGGCGTTGTTGTCGTACGCGCTGGCCACGACGATCAGGTCTTCAATATCTCGACGCCCGCTGCGAGCTTCACCTGCGGCAGCGGCTATCTGGTCGGCGGTGACGGTCACGTCGGGGGCAGCAAGCATGACCGCGGCGGTGAGTCTGGTCTGCCGACCCGGTGACGCACAATCGGCTTCGTGAGATACAAGTCGACCTCCAGGCCATGCAGTGACCTCAGATACTTCAAGGACGGCGTGTCCGTCGCTGTCGCAGATCGGATTGCCGTCAAGTGCTTCGAGAAGTCGTTCAGCGTCCTCCCCCGTCGCAGTGCCCAAATCCTCCGGCTTTGGGTCGTCAGAGTCGAACGGCAAGAACGTGTAAGGACTGGCTGACTCGACTGTGAACGGTCCAGTGAGACGCTTGCGCTTCTTGTCCTCCTCGGGCCGGTCGACGAGGTAGATGGTGTTCTCTGGATCATCCACAGTGTCGTAGGCCAGAGAAGCAGCCGACACCTTTTGAATTGTCTCGATGCCAAATCCTGCCGACGGGTCACTGCCGCCATCAACGGTCTGGAACCAGGGGTGGACAGCTGTGAGTAAGTGGCGGCGAGCGATGGCTATGGACACTCGTCCCGCGTCAACGGTGATCCACCGACGACCCCATTGTTCGGCAATCTGGGCCGTTACTCCAGACCCACAAGTCGGGTCCAGTACGAGGTCGCCTGGATCAGTGGCCATGAGTAGGCACCGTGCGACCACGTTGTCAGCGGTTTGGACTGCATAACGCTTGTTTGATGTGGACATGGGACGATGCCAAATGTTGTTGATACGTCGTCCTGGCACCTCGTCCTCATAGAGCTTCCAATGCAAAGCAGAGCCTTGTTGCGTCCCATCAAGACGACCAAGTTCAGCGAGTCGCTCCATTCCCTCCATAGAAACCCGCCACTGATCCCCTGGCAGACACTCCCAATCACGGCCATTCCATTGATAGGGGTCGGAACGCCCCGTCGTGGATACACCAGGAGATGCCAAAGGCATCCGCCGATAGAGCTTGGCCCCCTCTGGGATGCGTCCTTCAGGGTCTTGCCTCTCCTCCGGTGTGAGATTTCGCGTTGTCCCTTCGGCCTCCTCAATCTGAGTTGCCCACGTCCACATATCCAACAAACCTTGCCGGTCCAGATGCTCATAGAGCTGGTGGTACTTCATCAGCGACTTCTCTTTGGCATACCAGAGCAAGTAGTCAGCCACACTAGGAAGTGTTTTGGAGGATGAGCCGCCAGAGGTGGCAAAGGGGATTGTCGCGACGCGGTTCTCTACACCAAACACCTCATCGCAGAGGACAGCAACCCGGTGAACATTGTCATCACCAATCTGCAAAAACAAGCTCCCAGAGTCGGCCAATAGCTCTCGGAACAGCACGAGCCGCTCGTGTACCTCGTCGAGGTAGGAATGAACGCCGTTGCGGTAAGTGTCCCGGAACGCTGTGACCGGCAGGGTGTCGCCAGCGGGCACGCCTGTCGCGTCGGTGCGGTCGGTGGCAGACATGAAGTTGGATTTGAACCCGATTCCATAGGGCGGATCGAAGTAGATCATCTGAACATGCCCACCGAGGCCATCTCTGGCGATCAGCGACTGCATCACTTGGGAGCTATCGCCGTGGATCAGCCGGTTCTGCCAGTGGCCGGAGTGCTGGTAGAACTCCCACTTCTGGGCGTCAGGGGGCAGCCCGTTGAAGTCGTCGAACAGATTGAGCGGCACACCGGCGTCAGCCTTGCGAAGCTGCTCGATCATGGTGAGGGGGTTGACCTTCTCCCTTGTGTAGAGGACGCTTCCCGAGAACCCGTGCGGCCCGTCTTCCGACGAAGTTCGGCCCCGTCGATCCCAGGCGAGCCGAGGCTGGGGCTCCTCCGAATGGTCCGTGTTCGCTTCCGCGGCGGATACAAGGTCGTGCGGAACCGGTTCAGCGGCGAACGGCTTGGGAGCCCGCAGACTGTCGTCCATCAGCGAGGCGGTTTCGACGGTGGGTTGGTTTGGGCGGCTGGCCTGCTCGTGGCGGTATGAGCCGGGTGGCCGCTTGGGTTGCTGTCGAGCCATGGTTAGGACTGCCCTTCCTGTGTTTGGCCGATGGCATGCTCAAGACTGGCCCGGATCGAGCGGGCATCTTCGATCACCGCGTAGGTCCACTGTCGGAGGTCATCGGGCAGGTCGGCGGTTCCGGCGATGCTGGGTATCCAGTGTTCCTCGGTGTACTGGGCAGCTTGGCGCGCCTTGTCGTCCCATGCTGCTTTGCACTCGATGACCAGGTTGGTGCCGTTGTCGAGCACGGCAACAAAGTCGGGCTCGTAGCGTGACCATGTACCTTCCCGCCAATAGGGGATGGTCCATCCCAGTTGGAAGTTCCTGGCCCACCTGAGGACTCTCGGGTGCCCGTCGAGCACCTTGGCGGTGTCGCGTTCGAGTTGCGAGTGACAGGCAGCATGGGACAGCTCCGACTTCTCAGTATTGGTTACGTGGACCAGGGTCGTCTCGAAGTCGATGCCGGCGGTGTCGATCACTGATGGACTCGCAAGCCGGGCTCTGCGGCTGGGACCGTCGGTGTGGAAATCGCAGGCGGCGAGAATGGCCTCGATGGCCGACTGGCGCCGTTGCGAGTCGACCAGCAGCGGTTTGAGATCGCTCACGTTCACCTTGGGATGCGACTGCCACTTGGCGACCGCCTTCGTTGCCGACCGAAACAGGGAGGCCCTGCCCAACCCGGCGGCGGCACCATCGGGTGCCGCCACGCGCCCAACGAGCTCTGCTGCCAGTTCTAGGAGGGCGCTGCGTTGGCGCTGATCTTCCGCATAGGCGGCGATGACCTGTGCCTCTCCGGCCACTCCCTCAAGTGCAGTCAGGGTTGCGGCACCAATCGGCGGCGGTGACCACTCGGCAACCTTGTCGGGATCAAGGTCGAAGTGGCCTTGCTCGGCGGTGCGGATGTACTCGACGGCTTGCGGCCAGGCAATGCGGAACGATTGCCGACCCTCCACCGTGTGGACTCTGTTGCGCGGCTTCGGGGGTGGCGGAGCGACCTCCGGGCGGTCCATGTCAGGCATGAACTCGAACGGGATGCCCACCACATCGGCGTATTCGGCCTCCAACAATCGCCGTCCTTCGTTGTCTGGCTCACGGAGGGCATCGTAGGAAGTGCGGCGCAGGGCTCTGCCGGTGACCTGCTCGCAAAGCAGCTGGGTGCTGAAGGCCCGGAAGCCGACGATGTGGGTGACGGTGCGAGCGTCCCACCCCTCGGTCAACATGCTCACCGAGACGACGCACCTGACCTGTGCGCCGGGCCGCCCCTGCTTGCCCACCGTGTTGAGCATCTCCCTGACAGCGGCTTCTGCATCGGCCTTGGTGCCAAGCCCTGCCGCCTCCACCAACATCTTCTTCAGTGGATCGGGAATCGTGTCCGACCCGCCGACCTTGCTGTGGACCAGCAGGGTTCTGGGCTCTTGATGCCACTGCCCGTTCTCATCGATGTTGGCCAGTTCGGGAAAGGCTCCAGGGGTGATCGCGCCATCGTCGTCGATGCTGCCCGAAAGGTACGACCACAACGCCGTCGCGTTGCGGATGTTGTTGGCCACGAAGATGATGACAGGCGGGGTCGGTTGCGGAGGTATTGGCTCCGAGCCATCGGAAGGTTGCCCTTGCCAGACTCGGAGCTTGCGCTCCCAGTCGCGAACAACCGCCTGGACAGCTCCGTGAAGGTGTTCGGGAAGACGGCCGCTGCCATCGACTTCTGAGAGCCACCGAACGAGGTCTTTGGGGTTGGTGTTTTCGTACAGCTTCCGCCAGGTCGTCTCGTCGCGGTTGCTGTCATCGTCGATCGGCACTCTCGGCACCTTCACCAGGCCGGATTCGATGGCATCCACCAGCCCAAAGTCGGAAGCCACCCATTGGAATTGCTCTGGTTCCGACTTGCGGGCCGTGTCGATCCACAGCGGCGTAGCGGAGAAGTCATACACCGCGCACTCTTGGCCGTATTCGGTGACCTTGCCCAGGATCTCTAGGTCTCGCATGGCTCGGATGGCGTTGAACCACACCGCAGCCCGCTCGTCTTCTGCTTTATCCTCTGCTGCCCGGTTTCTGCTTCGAGACCCCTGCTCTTGCGGCAGGTAACAGTGGTGGGCCTCGTCGTTGATGACACAAACCCGGCCCGTTCCGTCGGCGATGTCACCGAGGACACGGCGCACGGCGGCACCCCACGACTCGATGTCCTCGCCCTTCGCCTTCCCCAACAGCTTTCGAGCCTCGGAGTCGCTGATCAACTCCTTCTGGGTGAACGCCTGGTAATTGACAATCCTCACCTTCGCCCTGTTGAGCAACGGACGCAGATCATGGGGAACCAAACCCATCTCATCGAACACGTTGCCGTCTGCCGACGGGATCAACACGCCCAAGCGCTCGCGAACCGTGTGACCGGGGGCGAGTACGGCGAACCTGTCGGTGTGCTGCACATTGCGGGTTCGGCGCGACCTAGCCGCATTGAGCGTCTGCCAGGCAATGAGCATTCCCATCACCGCGGTCTTGCCGGTGCCAGTGGCCATCTTGGCGCATAGCCTGACGATGCCGTCATTCAGCCGGCGGGCCTCTGACTCCAACTGGCGGCGGGAGGCATTGGCCCGAGTGACAACCTCGCGCAACCAGATGAAGGTCTCGATGGCCTCAACCTGGGCAAAGAACGGGCGCAGCCGCATCGACTGGGGATCGGTCCAGTGCCAGAGCAATCTCCGAGAGGTGCTGGTGGCCCCTCGGTAACCATCTGCTCGCCATTCGGCTACCGCTCCTCGAATGTCCAGGACGGTCTTGTTCGCCTCCCTGTCGGCCAGATTGAGCACTCCTTGGCCGGATGCCCCCGCGTCCGCAGGCACACTGATCCTGAGCGGGTCTCGCCGCCCCTGCACTGGGGGCTTGGACCTGTCGGCTCTGCCGAACTCATCCAACTCCCAATGGCGATCCGGCGGGTCATACGGAGAACACAGAACAGGATCAACCGCCGGATCCTGAAAAGGACGATCCATCAGCTCACAGCGAGACCGGGTGCCTGCTCACGCCCTAGCCCCCTTGACTCGCCTTTCACCGGCCCAAGACTAGACCTGGCTCAGCAGCCGCCGCCGATTAACCCGGCACTGGGGCTTGCTCGGCTCAACGGCTGCCCTGCCCCCAATAAACCTTTCAGACCTCCAGCCATTATGAACCGGCACACCCATATGATGATCTGAATGGCCCCATGTGTATTCATCAGCCATAGCTCAAGGGACAAGGAACGGTTCGTGACCGGCTTCGCTGCGCGGCTGGAAGAGGCGGGAATCAAAGTGTGGCTGGACGAAAACGAGCTGTTGCCGGGCGAAAGTCTCACTGAGCAAATTTTCACACAGGGGCTAGGAGGGGCTGACGTGGTTGTCGCTGTTCTGTCTGCCAACTCCATCAATAGCAGTTGGGTTCGAGAAGAGCTGCACAACGCGGCAATCAGGAGGACGGGTGGGAAATGCAAGATCGTGCCAATCGTCCTCGATGATGCCGAAGTGCCCGAATTCCTCATCGACACGGTCCATGTCAAGATCTCCAACTGTTCGTTCCACGACAACGAATTCCGGCGCATCCTGAACGCGATTCGTGAAACCAGGACTCAGCCATCGGCTCACCGTGAATCACCTGGGAAGAGTGCGGATTCATCGCCCGCCGCCATTGAGGCAGCGGTCAGTGCTGATGACATCACGGTGCGGCTGAGGGAGTCGGTGGAGGAACTAGACGATCTATTGCGAAACATTCCCACACCAGCCGACGGGGTTGGGGATGACGAAGCGAACAAGGCAGTGTTGGAGTGGAGAGACAAAGCGATATTGGCCATTTCGTTCGTGGAGACTGCAATCCCCAACTACCCCAGCCGACCCGTCTCCGACCCAGCACTCGTGGCTCTAGTTGAGGATATGGAAGAAAAAGCAGACCAAGCGATATCGGAGTTGAGCGAACACAACGGAGTCCTCGGCCGCTTGGGCCACGTCACGGTGACGATTGGCACAAGATCCCTGCTGGAAGTCCGCAGCAGCCTCGGAACTGTTGCCAGATGCTACGAAGAGCATCTTTGGGACCGCTTCTCGAAACGCGGTATACCCACCTCCAGCTAGCCGTGATGGATGGCGTGGTGCCACAAAGAGCAGTTGCCATGTCACTGGGGCCGGAGTAGGAGCACAGAGATCAACCTCGGATCGGCATCACGTCGCTCGAGGTGATCCGATGCAGGCGCGGTCCCCCGTTGTCGGCCGCGCTGGCCGCCCGTTCGATCCGGTCCCAATGGCTTGCGATGAGGCGCAGATTGTCCCAGGATGCCCAGTGACCACCAGCCAGAAAGAACGTCGTTGCTTTGTACTGCCGGAGAAGGCGTCTCTCATCCGGGTTCCTCAGGATCGCCTCGTCCTGAGTGATGATGGGCCATGTGGCGCTGGCCACTATCGGTATCCAATGCTCGTCCGATGCCCCTTTGGTGATGTCCGGACAAGCTGGATGGCCCGGCCAAACAACGTTCAGGCCGACGGCCTCCATGGCCTTGGCGACAGCCTCCAGGTTCTCATCGAGATACCAACGGCGGCCCGCTGTGCTGGCGCGGGTGGTCAAGCTGCGCTGTAGGCAGTGACATTGCGGTTGGCGAGCCTTTGCTCGAACCGGATAGCGGCCTCGACCTGTACGAGGTCGAGACCATAGGCGGGAGCGAGCCACTCTGCCGGGTCCCCGGCTGTATACATCCGATGAACCACCTCGGTGCCCATGCGGGTGCCTTCGATGATCGGGGTTCCGGACTGGCGACGGGGATCGACCACGATGTAGGCGTCGCGTCCATCAGGCCAATAGCGAACGGCGATATCGCCCTCGAAGTCGACCCGGTCGAAGAACGCGGCGACGGATTCGGCTGAGGCGGTGCCATTGTCGTTCAAGTCACAACCAGGCGTTGTGCCGAGTTTGCAGCGGGCGAGCGGGTACGGGACATCCGAACTTCCTCGCCAGGCAGAGGCGTATTCTCTGAGCCTTTTGAGCGGCATGCGCTGCTGTTGGCGATAGGCGGCGAGATGGCCTGCTTCGATGAACTCGCCCCAAGTGACGTACCGCGGCGCTGTGGTATGACTCGCCCTAGGTTCAACCCTCAGGACCGCGGGGTGGCGGCGACCGTTCGAGGCGGTGTAGCCGTCGAGCCAGTTGCCAAGCGTCTGAGGCGCGATTCCGAGCAGGCGGGCAGCATCGCTCTTGCAATACATCTCGCGGTTGAGGATCGCTGCGTCGCCCATCACGTCCTTCCTGTCGCCATGATGAACCCGCTGCCAGGATAGCCGGAGAGATTCTGAAACCGGATCCGCCCAGCCAGCACTCGCAGTGCGGGCGGGGCTACTTTTTTGGACTGCTTTTGCCATCGGCAACAGAAGTCAACGACGATCGCGCTCGGCTTCCAGAGCGGCCACTACGTCCTCGCTCGTGATCTGGCCAAGGTCTTGGCCCTCGAAGAAGCCCATTTCGACTGCCGCTGCGTATATCTGCACCGCTAGGTCGGGAATGTCTGTCGCGATGGTGTCCCAGATGATCCGATAGGCAACATCGTCGTATTGGTGCGCGATGAAGTTGCGCGTGTCCTTGGCCTGACGGAGCGGCAGGTCGGGGTAACGAGTACTGAAATCCTCAGACAAGCGGCTGGATGCTTCGCCGATTATTTCCAGCAGGCGCTCGGCTGCTCGCTGGGAAATGCGGTTGCGGTCGAAGTCGCCCTTGCCCAGTGCGACGATCTCGCGGAGCTCTTGAGCAGCGCTGAGGATGGTCCTTGCATGATCGGCGTCGGCTGTATTCACAAGGAAACGGCGTGTTCAAGAACACGAGCGTGCTTCCGGGGTTTCAGCCCTTCGGCGGGGATGATGTCGACATCGCAGCCGAGAAGCGCTTGCAGCTCTGCGGCAAGGTTCGACAAATCGAAATAGGTGGTTCCTGGAGCGAAGTCGGCAAGGAAGTCGCAGTCGCTGGCTTCGGTGTCGTCGCCGCGGGCAGTGGAGCCGACGAGGGCTATGGAGGTGGCATTGTGACGACGGGCCGCGTCGAGGATGGCACCGCGGTGGGTTCGCAGGATTGCCTCTCGGCGAGTCATGTCAGCAATCGTACCGTTCAAGGTCGGCGGAGGTGGTTCCGGTTTGGAGGTAGTGGGGGGTGGCGTTGTGGCGGAGGTAGTCGATGGGCTCGGCGCAGCGGTTGAGGGTGGCGGGTTCAGGCGGCGGGGGGTGTGGGGTTGGGGGGTTGGAAGTGGGTTGTCAAGTGCCGTACCTCGACTTCCAAGTGGCGTACTTCGACTTCGAGTCGGACCAGCCGATCTCCGTTCTGACGTATCTCCCTGCCGAGGTCGGCGACGGATCGCCACATCATGGCGAGTACGGCAACCAGAAGAGCGCCGAAGACCCCAATCACGCTGGCCATCACCGAAGTATCCACGGCGTCACGATACTCGCCCGAGGGGGTTGCTGGCAACAGATTTTAGATTATTTCAGTATTTGTCAGTGTTTTCTAGCCAGCGAGAGCGGGTTCTTTGGCGCGGAAGTGGGGGATGACGTGGTGGCCGAATTGGCGGATGGTTTCGAGCATCACCTCTTGGGGGATGGTGCCCATTTGGATCATGCACATGATCTCGTCGCAGCCGACGGCCTCGAGTTCGCTCACGTAGCGGATGGCGTCTTCGTAGTCGCCATAGGCGTGCTCGACGTTGAACGTGCTGGTGGCGTTGGGGCTCAGCGGGATGTTCATCTCGCTGATCTTGGCGTGGACGTTGCCCACCGCCTCGTCGATGGCCGCCGCGGTGTCCTCGTCGGCTGAGCCGGCCCGGGGCGGGGGCGTGCCCAGGTTCCAGTGCATGATGGCCTCGGCGAAGAACCGCTGGCCCCTCGCCCCGATGCGGAACGCCTCGTCGCGGTCGTCGAGGATCGTGGTGGGGCACAGCGCCGAGAACCAGTCGTTGGGATGGTCGCTCACGAACCGCTCGCCGGTGCGGGTGGCGATGGCCTCGTCGTAGGTCTCCTTCATCAGCCGAATCTCGTCGGCCCCGGCGAATCCCAGCACCAGCGCCCCGATTCCCAACTCGGCGGCCAGCCGCACCGTGTCCACCTTGGTGCAGGCCAGATACAGCGGCGGATGGGGGTCTTGCACCGGTCGGGGCAGAATCGGATGGGGCGAGATGTCGAGCAGGCCATCCCACTCGAACTCGTCGTCGCGCCAGCAGTGGGAGATGATCCGCAGCGACTCCTCCACCTGGGCGTAGGTGTCCTCGGGCTTCACCCCGAAGGCCGACATCTCCTGGAGGGTGGCTCCCCGGCCCGCCCCCACGTCGAGCCGCCCGCCCGACAGCACGTCGAGCATGGCGATGCGCTCTGCCGCCCGCAGCGGATGGTTGTAGCCGAACGGCATGCACACCACTCCGTGGCCGATGCGGATGCGCGACGTGCGGGCCGCCACCCAGGTCAAGAAGATCTCCGGGGCGCTCATGTGGGCGTACCACTTGAGGCAGTGGTGCTCCACCGCCCACACCCGGTCGAAACCCACCTCCTCGGCCAGCACCGCCTGGTCCACGCAGTCGCGGATGACCTGCTGCTCGGTCTCCCGAGACGGATCGGCCATCTGGGCTTCGAAGATCATCGAGAATTTCACGCCGCCATTGAAGCATCCGCAACGGCCCTGGCTACCATCGGTGCGGCATGGATTTCGACGAGACCCCACAGGAAGCCGCCTTTCGGGCCGAGTGCGTGGAGTGGCTGGACGCCAACCTCCCCCCCGACGGCGGCGGCCCCCGCGACCAGACGGCCATCACCATCTCCGACCCCGATGTGGAGAACGCCTATGTGGCCCGGTGCAAGGCGTGGCAGCGCACCAAGTACGACGGCGGCTGGGGCTCCATCACCTGGCCCGTCGAATACGGGGGCAAGGGCCTGGGCGGCATCCAGGAGGGCATCTTCAAGGAGGAGGAGGCCAAGCGGGTGGCGACCACCGGGGTGTTCGCGGTGGGCATCGGCATGGCCGGCCCCACCATCATCGCCCACGGCACCGACGCCCAAAAGGAGCGGTACCTCCCCGCCATGCTCAAGGGCGAGGAGGTGTGGTGCCAGCTGTTCTCCGAGCCGGTGGCCGGCTCCGACCTCGGCGGGCTGCGGACCACCGCAGTGCGCGACGGCGACGAATGGGTGGTGAACGGCCAGAAGGTGTGGACCTCCGGCGCCCAGTACAGCGACTGGGGCATCCTGTTGACCCGCACCGACCCCGACCAGCCCAAGCACCGGGGGATCACCTACTTCCTGGTGGACATGACCACCCCCGGCATCGAGGTGCGCCCCCTGGTGCAGATCACCGGCGCCGCCCACTTCAACGAGGTCTTCCTGTCGGACGTGCGAATCCCCCACGAGAACATCCTCGGCGGGGTCAACACCGGGTGGGGACCGATCATGACCACCCTGTCCAACGAGCGGGCCCTGATCGGGGGCTCCAACGCCCGGACCCGCTTCAAGGAGCTGGTGAAGCTGGCCCAGCAGACCGGCACCGACCAAGACCCGGTGACACGCCAAGAGCTGGCCAAGGCCTACACCCGCATGGAGATCATGAAGTATCAGGGGTACCGGGTGCGGACCGCGGCCAGCCGGGGCGAGCTGCCCGGCCCCGAGAGCTCCACCATGAAGCTGGCCATCTCCCTGCACTTCGGGGAGATGGGCGACTTGGTGATGGCCATGAACGGCGCAGCCGGGATGCTCCACGGCGACAGCGCCCGAGACGAGGGGCGCTGGCAGTACGAGTTCTTGGGTCAGTGGGCGTCTCGCATCGGCGGCGGCACCGACAACATCCAGCGCAACACCATCGGTGAGAAGGTGCTGGGCCTGCCCCCCGACATCCGGGTGGACAAGGGCGTTCCCTTCCGGGAGATACCGAGCTAGCTCGCGCCGTAGACCGGGGCCGGCTCGGGCGAGGCGTCAATCGAAGCATGCACGGCGTCGCCGATCTCGGCGGCGGCGTACTTGCGGCCGATGTCGACCACATGGCCGTGCTGCCAGCCGTCGCACACGTTGAGCGCCCCCCCGGCGATCTCGAACACCCGCCCGGTCACGTCGCAGGCATCCGCCCCCAGCCACACCACCAGCGGCGAGGCATTGGCCGGGTCTTTCTCGTCCCAGCCCTCGGGGGCCTCCTCCTCGTACATGATCCCCGCCGTCATGCGGGTGCGGGCGTCGGGGGCGATGGCGTTCACCATCACCCCATAGCGACCCCACTCCGCGGCCTGCTGGACGGTGAGCGCGGCCACCCCGGCCTTGGCCGCGGCGTAGTTGCCCTGGCCGATGGAGCCCAAGAGCCCGGCCCCGGAGCTGGTGTTGATGAGCCGGCCCTGCACATCCTCACCGGCCTTGGAGCGGTCCCGCCAGTGGGCCGCGGCGTGGCGGGCCGGGGCGAAGTGGCCCTTGAGGTGGACCCGCATGATGGCGTCCCACTCGGCCTCGCTCATGTTGGCCAGCATCCGGTCGCGCAGAAAGCCGGCGTTGCACACCAGGGTGTCGAGGCGGCCCCACGTCTCGATGGCCTGGGCAATCATGGCCTCGGCCTGATCCCAGTCGGCCACATCCGCGGCGTTGGCCTCGGCGGTGCCCCCCATAGCCCTGATCTCGGCCACCACCTCTTGAGCCAGCTCTGATGCACCCCCCGAGCCGTCGCGCTCCACCCCAAGGTCGTTCACCAGCACCCTTGCCCCCTCAGCGGCGAACTCCAGGGCATGAGCCCGGCCCAGGCCCCGAGCCGCACCGGTGATCACCACCACCCGGCCCTCGGCGACGCCAGCCATCGTCAGAACACCGGGTTCAACTCAGACGACACCATCCACATGGCGTAGTACTGGGCGGCGCCGCCATAAGCGTGGCCGATGGAGATCTTGGCGCCGGGCACCTGATACTCCCCCGCGGTGCCCCGCACCTGGTTGGCCGCCTCCAAACAGCGGATCATGCCGGACGCCCCGATGGGGTTGGACGACAAAACGCCGCCCGACATGTTCACCGGGAACGATCCGCCCAGCTCGGTGTCGCCCGCGTCGGTCATCTTCCACCCCTCGCCCTCCTCGGCGATGAGGTGCCCCTCCAGCCACATGGGCTCGTACCACGAGAACGGCACGTACAGCTCGGCGCAGTCGATCTGCTCCCGGGGGTTGGTGATGCCCACCTTGCGGTACAGGGCCTCGGAGCACTCCACCCCGGCTTGGGGCCGCACCGTGTCGCGCCCGGGGAACTGCCCGAACTCGGTGCGCTTGGCGTGGGAGATGACCCACGCGGGCGGACGACCCGACTTGCGGGCGATGTCGTCGTTGCCCAGCACCATGGCGGCGGCCCCGTCCGACGAGGGGCACGACTCCAGGAAGTGCAGCGGATCCCACAGCATGGGCGACTCCCGCACCTTCTCGATGGAGATGTCGGGCAGGTGCAGGTGGGCGTACTCGTTCTTGAGGGCGTTGAGCCGGTCTTTCACCGCCACCATCCAGCCGATGTGCTCGGGGGCCTTGGAGCGGGCGATGTAGTTGCGGATCCACGGGGCGAACGTGCCGCCCGCGCCCTGGCCGCCGCTCTTGCCGCCCGACAGCGCCCAGGTGGCGTTGCCCTCCGACTGCTTCTCGTAGGCCACGGTCAACACGGTGTCGTACATGCCCGACTCCACCAGGTTCACTGCCGAGATGGAGGTGGACGCCCCCACCGACCCGGCGGTATGCACCCGGTGGATGGGCTTGCCGATGGCGCCCAGCGCGTCGCACAGGCTCAGCAGGGGCATCATCACGCCTTCGAGGGCGTCGGGGGCCTTTCCGATCACGATGGCGTCGATGTCGTCGAAGGTGGCCCCGGCGTCCTCCAAGGCCCGAAGGGTGGCCTCGCGCACCAGACCATCGAGGGTCACGTCGTCGCGGCGGCGCTTGTACTTGGTTTGGCCGATGCCCAGCACGGCACAGGGTCGAGGGGCCATTAGCCGTCTCCTTCCAAGACGCAGAGCAGATTCTGTTGCAGGGCCGGGCCGCTGGAGGCGTGGGCCACACCCCGTCGGCCATCACCGTTGGCGATGGCCCGGGCCAGTTCGATCACCCGGGTGAGCCCCACCGCCATGAACGGGCTGCCGGTGAGCGGCCCGCCCGACGGGTTCACCGCGGTGTCGCCGTTGAGCCCGAGGGCGTCGCGCAAGATGATCTCCTCGGGGCTGTAGGTGACCGTCAGCTCGGCGATGTCCACCGGCCCATCGTGGAGGCCCACCCGCTCCGCCGCGATGCGAACCGACGGCGAATCGGTGAGGTCGCGCAGCGTGGGGTGGTGCGACTCGATGCGGTGGTCGACGGCCCTGATCCACACCGGGTTGTCGCTCAGCTCCCGGGCCTTGTCGGCCCGGGCGATGACCATGGCCGCGGCCCCGTCGCTGGTCGGTGGGCAGTCGAGGCGGCGCAGCGGCTGCTGCACGTAGGGCTCGGCCAGCAGGTCGTCCACCGACCGGTCGCCGCTGAGCTGGGCGTAGGGGTTGGCCTTGGCGTTGGCGTGGCTGCGGGCCACCACCTCGGCGAAGTCCCGCTCGGTGGCCTTGCCTGCGGCGATGAGGGCCTGGGCCTGGAACCCGGCCTGCGTGCGGGGGTCCAAGCCGATGGGAGCGTGGACGTAGGGGTCGGTCTGGAGCGAGAACCCCTCCCGGTAGCTGCCCGGCGAGCACTTGCCCGAGCCCGACACCAGCACCGTGTCGATGTCGCCCGACTGGAGCCGCACGAACCCCTCGAACAGCGCCCAGGCGCCGTCCATCTCCACGTGGCTCTCGTACACCGGCGGCCACGCACCCACCGCGTCGATGTTCATGACGAAGGCGAAGGGCATCCCCGACAGGTAGTCGCAGCTCCCGGCGATGGTGAAGTCGATGTCGTGGCGGTCCATCCCCACCTGCTCGATCACCGAGTTCACGCACGGCATGATCATGGCCGGCTCGCTGTCGTTGAAGTGGGCGTGAGATGCGGTCTGTGCGAACGCGACGATGGCCACGTCTTCGGCCAGGCTTACCATGAGTGCTCCTTGAGCTCGTCGGCGGGCACGTCGGGTTCTCCGGTGGGCTTGAACCGGGCGTACACCGTCTCGGGGATGTTGCCGTACCGGTTGTCGATGTCGGTCACCGAGCGGTCCTCGGGGTCGCGCCAGATGCAGCGCAGTCTCATGCCCACCCGCATCTCGTCCACCGTCATGTCGCGGATGTCGATGCCGATCACCGGCTGGTCGGTGCCGTCGAACAGGATCGAGCACCGCACGTAGGGCTCGGTCTCGGTCTGGCCGTAGTACTGCACCGGGTTGAGCTCGGTGAACGCCACCACGGTGCCCACGTTGGACACCTCCACCTCGTCGGCTTCGCTCATCAGCACCCGCGACATGTTGTCGTAGCCCCGACCGGGCACGTACACCTTGCCGGTGACCGGGCTGCGCTGGCCGATGATCTTGCCGTCCAGCAGCCCCTGGGCGAACCGGGCCCGGTGGGGGTGCAGCGGCTCGTTGATCCGCAGACCGATGAGGTGCTCGGTGATGGTCACCGGCTCGTCGCCCGGCTCGATCATCTGCTCGGCGGCGTCGGCCTCGGGCACGAAGTACACGTCGGCGATGGAGCCGTGGCGCTCACTGCGGAACTGGGCCTGCACCCTCATGCCGGTGCTCATGGCCTCGGGATCGCCGCCGGTGTCCACCGCGTGGACCAGGGCGGTGTCGGCCCCGTCCAGCTTGATGAAGGCGAACCCGAAGGGGCGGTCGAAGGGGTGCTTGGCCGAGGGCTCGCCCACCCACGTCCAGTTCTCCACCTCTCCGCCGGGGCCCACTTCCACCAGATCGGGCTCAAGCGTGGCGAAGGTGTCCGGATCGAACTCCATGGGCGGGCACAGCACCCGGTGTCCGCACCGCTGGCCGAGGATGCGCCCGTCGCGCAGCCCGGTCAGGAACGGGCCGATGACCGGCCCGGTGGTGCGGGTGTAGGGGTACTCAAGGGTGTAGTCGACATCATGCAACTGGGGCACGGCGGCAAGTTCACCACACCCCAGTAGCCGCCCCCAAAGCAGACCAGCCGAACCCCCGACAAGATCAGCCCAGAGAGTTGAAGTAGTCGGTGACGTCTTTGGTGTACAGGTCGGGGGCCTCGAGGGAGGCGAAGTGGCCGCCGCGGGGCATCTCGGTCCAGCGGACGATGTTGTACCAGTACTCGACCCAGGGGCGGGCCGGCCGGATGCCGTCGCCGGGGAAGCGGGCGTAGGCGGTGGGCACCTCCACCGGGCGGTCGGGGGCTGAGGCGCCTCGGCCTCCGATGCGGGTCTCGTAGTACAGCCTGTTGGCCGAGGCGATGGTGCCGGTGATCCAGTACACCATCACGTTGGTGAGCAGCTCGTCTTTGGTGAAGCTGGCCTCGATGTCGTTGTCGGGGCCGATGTCGCTCCATTCCAAGAACTTCTCGATGATCCAGGCGGCCAGCCCGGCCGGGGAGTCGTTCAGCCCCACCGACAGCGACTGCGGACGGGTGGCCTGCTGCTCCCGGTAGCCCCGCTCCACCCGGTTGCGGGCCCGGCCCTCGGCCCGGTCAGACCACTCCTCTTCGGTGAGGTCGCGAACCGCTCCCGGTGGCGGCTCGGGGGCGATCACCAGGTTCAGGTGAATGCCAACCAGCCGCTCGGGGGCTTGCAGGGCCATCTGCGCGGTGACCATCGCCCCCCAGTCGCCGCCTTGGGCCCCGAACCGCTCGTAGCCCAGCCGTCTCATCAGCTCCAGCGAGGCGGCGGCCATGCGCCGGGGCGTCCAGCCCGACTCTGATGTCGGCCCGGAGAAGCCGTAGCCGGGCAGCGACGGGCACACCACGTGGAACCGCTCCCGCAGCGGCTCGATCACCTTGGCGAACTCGGTGATGGAACCGGGCCACCCGTGGTGGATCACCAGCGGCATGGCCTCAGGATTGCGGCAGCGGGCGTGGATGAAGTGCAGCTTCTGGTTGTCGATGGTGGTGGTGTACTGGGGGAACTGGTTGAGTTGAGCCTCGACGGCTCGCCAGTCGAAGTCGTGGCGCCAGTAGCGGCACAGCTCTTTTAGGTAGTCCAGGTCGGTGCCCTCGTCCCACCCCGCCCCCGGCAACGCCTCAAACCATCGAGTCGCCTCCAACCGACGATGCAGGTCGTCGAGCACCTCATCGGCCACTTCAATGGCAAACGGCTCCACAGCGGTCATCGATGGCACCTCGGGGTCATCCGGTGCGGTCGTGGAGGGGGCCAGCGGGGAGACTGCCGTCGGTGTCGGTGAATCCGTAGGTGTCGGCCATATCTCGGGACGTGACGGCTTGGCCGGTGTAGCGGGACCGCTCGGAGTCAACGGCCAAGGCGGTCACCGCTCGTCCGGTGAACCGGGGCGACTCGGCCACCGACAGATCCAGGCTGGGGGGCAGCTCTACTCCGGCCTCGATGGCCATGTCGATGCGCTCGGTGCGCACGAATCCGGGCCAGAACGACACCATCGACACCCCGGTGTCGCCAAGCTCGCGGGCGCAGTCGGAGGTCATCCGGTCGAGGGCGCACTTGCCCACTCCATAGGCAACGTGCCAGGCGTACTCAGTGGCCCCCGAGGAGCTGATGTTGGCGATGAGGCCGTCGCCTTGAGCGATCATCACCGGGGCGGCCAGCACCGAGGCCACATACGCCGACCGAGTGCCCACGTCGATGATGTCGTCCCAGTTGGAGATGGGCACCTCCCAGAAGGGAAGGCCGGAGGTCATCTCGTCGGGAATGGCGAAGGCGTTGTTCACCAACACGTCCAGGCGGCCGTGGTCAGCGGCGATGCGCTCGAATACGGCCCGCACCGCGTCGTCGTCGCGGTGATCGCAGGCCACGGCGGTAGCGGTACCCCCCTCTGCCGCAATCTCCTCGGCGGTGGCCCCCACTGTGCCGGGCAGCGGGTGCTGGCCGGGGCCGGTAGTGCGCCCGGTGACGTACACGGCGGCACCGGCGGCAGCCAGCTCCAAGGCACACCCCTTGCCGATGCCCCGACTGGCCCCGGTGACGAGGGCCACCTTGCCAACTAGGGGCGATCCGTCGAACAGGCTCATGGTGATTCCTCCGTTGGGTTGGCGCCAGGCAAGTTGGCAATGGCCATAGGGGGCGACGAACACGATGTGGATCCCTTGGCCCGGAATGGGGAATGGCAAAAGACGAACCGGTCCACCCCGGCCGCGGCGATCTCCTCGCAGCTCAGCGACTCGCCCAGGCGGATGCCTTCTTTCACCAGCATCAGCTGGTGGCCCGCCGACATCCACCCCCCGGTGGCCTCCACGTCGAGCACCCCCCACATCCAGCTGTCGGTGGACACCAGGGCGGGGCGGTGGGAGGCCAGCCACTTGTTCTCGGCAATCCACGGGCCGGGCGACCCGCCCAGGAACCGATCCGGGTCTTCCCGGGTGAGGCTGATCCACCCGGTGCGAAGGCAGAGGGCGTCGCCCGGCTCGGGAGCGGGCAGGCCTTGGCGATCGCAGGCCGCCTCAATCTGTTCGACGGTGACGCGGTGGCGGTCCATCAGCCGGGGCAGCCCATTCGAGTTGGTCTCCACATCACCAGTGGTGGCGGCAACCAGCCCGGCCACGTCGATCATCAGTCCTCGGGTAAGCAGGGGCTGTCCCCACGAGGGCACGTCCATGGCGGTCACTCCCTCGGTTCGGGCCAAGTCGGACCCCCGGTGGCCGTTGTAGAAGGTGCCGTCCACCGCGGCATGGGTGAACCCGTTGATCTTGGTGCTCATGTTGAAGGTGTACGACACCCGCTCTTCGGAGTAGCTCATCTTGGACGGTCCGCGCCCCTCGGTGCCGCCGATGATCTCCCCCTCAAACCCCTCGCCGGGGTCGTAGCCGGCGACAACCAGCTTCTGGGCGAACTCCCGAGTGCTGTAGGCGGGATAGCCGGGCCAGATGCCGTCGCCCATCGAGTAGGTCTGGATGGGCCGGGTCAGGTCGAGCATTCCCAGGGCGTCGGCCCGCTTCTGCTCGGTGACCTCGTTGTAGGTGCCCAGCACATCGTCGGCCCCATACCGGCTGGGCACCCACGCCCCAGCCACCACCGCTTCTACATCAAATTCTGAGTCGTCAAACGCCACCGCCGCAGCCTAGCCACCGTTGGCAAGTTCGCTCAGAAGCAGCGATCAGTCGAAGGCTGAGACGGTGAGGCGGGCCATCTCCCGACGCTGGGGGTAGTGGTCGGCGACGGCGAAGTGCTGGGTGCAGCGCTCGTCCCAAAGGATCACGTCGCCCTCAGACCACTCATAGCGGATGGTGTAGTTGGGCTGGGTGGCGTGCTCGTAGAGGAAGTCGAGCACGGCGTCGCTCTCGGCTTGGTCGAAGCCCACCAGATGGCTGGTGAAGTTCTTGTTGACGTTGAGGTAACGGCGGCCAGTGTCGGGGTGGACGGCAATCACCGGTCGCTCGGCCCCGGGAAACTGCTTTTTTGTGCGGTCGTACAGCTCAACTCCGGCCTTGGACTTGAACGCCTGGCCCGCTCCCATGTCGTGCCAGGCGCTTACCCCTTCGAGCCGGTCCCGCAAGGTCTCCGACAGTCCGTCGTAAGCGGCGTACATGCTGGCGAACATGGTGTCGCCCCCTCGGGCCGGCATTTCGATGGCCCGCAGCGTGCCCAGAATCGGGGGATCGGGGTCCCAAGTCACGTCGGTGTGCCATTTGTCCTGGTAGGGCGGGCGCTCCTCGTCGTCGACGATGCGCTCCACCTTGGCCTCAACTCCTCCTGCCACTCGCCCGATGGGGTGGATATACGGCCGCCCCCAACAGGCCAGGAGCTCCATCTGGTGGGAATCATCGATGGATTGGCCAGGGAACACCAGCACCAAATGCTCCAACAGGTGCTTGTACAGCTCGTCGCGCTCGCCGTTGGCCAGCGGTTCCCGCAGGTCGATGCCGGTCACCCGGGCCCCGAGCACCCCGCCGATCGGCGCCACCGTCCACTCGGCCACAACTGTCTCCTAGAAGAAGCCGCGGCCCTGGACGGCGGCGTTGGCCAGCCAAATCTCGAAGTCTTGGATCGACTGGGACATGGCCTGGCCGATGAGGTCGAGCTTGCGCACCTGCTCGATGCGGGCGTTGGCCTGCTCCAGCTCCCGCTTGGAGAGCAGCTCGCTGAAGATGCCGCAGGCGTGGGCCAAACAGATGATCACCACGTCGCGGGGGCTGGGAATCTCATCGCTGAACAGCACCCCCATGATCCGCAGCTTCACCTCCCGCTCGGCCTCCCCGTCGATCGTCGGGTAGCGGCGCGACCGGAATACCCACAAGAAGCGGTCGTCCTCGCGCTCCAAGATGCCCCGCTCCACCAAGCGGTCCAGGGCTTCCTCCCGGATCGCCGATGCCTTCTGAGCGGTCTGCTCCACCCAATGGCGAGCGTCCTTCTCCTGGCCTTCGGCGATCATGGCCAGCGTCGGATCAAGCAGGCTGTCGCCCACCGGGGTGGCGTCCACCAGGATCAGGCTCTCCAAGTCGGTGTCGATCCGGTTCTCCATGGCCAGTTCCATCAACACGGCGCCGGCGACGGCACGATCCATGGACGACTGGGGCACGTTGACGAACTTCCCGTCGTCGTCGCGCAGCAACAGGAGGACAATCTCCTCGACGAATCTCAACATGGGAATCCCCTTTCGGCCCCAGCGCGTCGGCGGTGCAGTGCTCGCTCGACGAATCTCAACATAGGACTAACGATAGGCGATGATCTCTTCGCCGTATTGGTGTAGCGCCTCGATTATCTGAGAACGGGTCTCGCCAGCAATGGGAGCGGCCATGGCGGTGACGCCGATTCCCGCTTGGGCGGCGATGTTCTCCCGGTGGCGGTCGGCGTTCCAGCCGGGCGAGCCCACCGCGCCCACTTCGAGGTCCATGTACTTGATGTCGATGGGATCAGTGCGGCCCACCGACGCGGCGTGGTCATGGAGATAGACGATCATCTCGGCCAACTGGTCCAGGGTTTCCAGGTGGGCCGAGCGGCGGCGGGCGGCCAGCGCCGCGGGGTTGGGCATGGGCATCCACCCTTGGGCCCTCTCCGCCACTCGGCGGCGGGAGAGCTTGGAGTTGCCCCCGATCCACACCGGCACCGGCGACTGCACCGGTGTCGGCAAGCCGGTGCTGTCGGCGATGGTGAAGTTGAGCCCCCGGTAGTCCACCGTCTCGCCGGTCCAGATCAGCCGCATGACCTCGAGGCTCTCGTCGAACAGCGCATTGCGCTGCTCGAAGTCCACCCCCACGGCGTCGAACTCCGACAGCAGATAGCCCACTCCGGCCCCGAGGATGACCCGGCCCCCGCTGAGCCGATCAAGGGAGGCCACGGTCTTGGCCAGGATGGCCGGGTTGCGGTAGGGCAGCGGGGTCAGGTTGGTCAGCAGCCGCAGCCGGTTGGTTGCCCCCGCCGCTACCGCCAGGGCAACGAAGGGATCGAGGGCGTCATGGCCCCCGCTGGCCAGCCATCGGTCGCTGGGCAGCGGGTGCTCGGTGAGCGAGCAGGAATCGAACCCCGCCGCCTCGGCCGCCCGAGCGAACTCGGAAACGGCCTCGGCGGTCAGGAACTCGGGGTTCTGCGGATGGGCCATCAGCGGAAAGCCGAAGCTGAACTTCATGCCCCTAGTCTTCCCCATAGCCTGGCAACTCGATTAGTTGCAGTCCTGCCCGCTGCTTGCCCATCCCTCAGTCGACACCCATCGCCGGGATGATCCGCTGGCCGTAGGCGGCGAGGGTCTCATCCTGCTGGTCGTGCATGAGGTAGATGGCGAACTGATCCACGCCCAGGAACTCGAGCTCGCGCAGTCGGGCCAGGTGGGAATCCTCGTCGCCGAGGAGGCAGAAGCGGTCGATGATCTCATCGGGGACGAAGTCGGTGTGCTCATGGCCCGCTTTGCCGTGGCCTGAGTAGTCGTAGCCCTCGCGGCCGGCGATGTAGTCGGTGAGGGCTTGAGGCACGCCCACGCCCTGGCCGCCGTAGCGGGCCACCAAGTCGGCGACGTGATTGCCCACCATCCCGCCGAACCAGCGGCACTGCTCTCGCTGGTGCTCGATGTTGTCGCCCACATACGCAGGGGCGGCCACGCAGATGTACAGGCCGTCGGGATCGCGGCCCGCCTCCTTAGCCGCCCGGCGGACGGCGGTGATGGTCCATTCGGCGATCGCCGGATCAGCCAGCTGGAGGATGAAGCCGTCGGTCTCACTGCCGCACAAGTGCAGCGCCTTGGGGCCATAAGCGGCCATCAGCATCTTCAACTCAGACTCCCCAGCCCACGGGAAGTGCTGCTGGGTTTCGTTGTAGGTGGTCTCCCGGCCCTCAGCCAGGTCTTTGATCACCCGCATGGACTCGCTCAAAGTGGCCAGGGTGCAGGGTTTGCGGCCGATGACCCGCATGGCGGAGTCGCCCCGGCCGATGCCGCAGACGGTGCGGTTGCCGAACATCTCGTTCAAGGTGGCGAACATCGAAGCGGTCACCGTCCAGTCGCGAGTTCCGGGGTTGGTGACCATGGGCCCGACGATCATGCGGTTCGTGGCCGAGAGCATCTGGCTGTAGATCACAAAGGGCTCTTGCCACAGGACATGGCTGTCGAAGGTCCAGCCGTAGTTGAAGCCCAGCGACTCGGCTCGTTTGGCCAGCTCCACCACCCGCCAGGCGGGAGGATCGGTTTGCAGGACAACGCCGAAATCCATCGTTACCCCCTTGTCCGGCTGGGCAGGAGCGGCCTCGGCCCGGCCTCAGTCATTGGTCGGAAAGCCCAGGTCAACGGAGCTGGTCGCAGGATCGGGCCACCTTGAGGTCATGACCTTGGGCTTGGTGTAGAAGCGGATACCCTCGGGGCCGTACATGGTGGTGTCGCCGAACAGGGAATCCTTCCACCCGCCGAAGGAGTGGTAGCCCACTGGCACTGGGATGGGGACGTTGATGCCCACCATGCCCGCATCAGCGTCCTCTTGGAACTGGCGGGCCGCTCCGCCGTCGCGGGTGAAGATGGCGGCTCCGTTGCCCCATGGGTTGTCGGTGATGAGCTGCACCGCTTCGGCATAAGTGTCGCAGCGCACCACGCTGAGGACGGGGCCGAAGATCTCGTCCTTGTAGGCGTCCATGTCGGTGGTCACGTTGTCGAGCAGCGACACGCCGAGGAAGAAGCCATCGCTGTCGAATCGGGTGTCGCGTCCGTCCACGACCACGGTTGCCCCTTGATCGGCTGCCGAGCCGATGTAGCCGGCCACCCGGTCGCGGTGCTCGCGGGTGATAAGCGGCCCCATGTCCGAGGCCGGATCGGTGCCGTCGCCGATGACCAGCTTTTCCATGCGCAGCTTGATCGCATCCACCAAGGGATCAGCCACGTCGCCCACCGCGGCCACCACCGAGATCGCCATGCAGCGCTCCCCGGCTGAGCCGTAGGCCGCCGAAACCGCCGAGTCGGCCGCAAGCTCGACATCGGCATCGGGCAGCACCACCATGTGGTTCTTGGCCCCGCCCAGTGCCTGCACTCGCTTCCCGTGCGACGTGCCGGTGGTGTAGACGTAGCGGGCGATCGGCGTGGACCCTACAAAGCTGGCCGCCTTCACGTCGGGGTGCTCAAGCAGCCGGTCCACAGCCACCTTGTCGCCGTGTACCACGTTGAGCACGCCGGATGGGAAGCCCGCCTCTTGGAACAGCTCGGCGATGTACAGCGGGGCCGACGGGTCGCGCTCCGATGGCTTGAGCACGAACGTGTTCCCACAGGCGATGGCGTTGGGCACCATCCACATCGGGACCATGGCCGGAAAATTGAACGGCGTGATCCCGGCCACCACCCCGAGCGGGCGGCGCACCGTGTAGACGTCGATTCCGGTAGATACCGACTCGTTGTGGCTTCCCTTGAGATGCTCGGCCAAACCGCAGGCGTATTCGATGTTGTCGATGGCCCGGGCCACCTCGCCCATGGCATCGGCGTGGACCTTCCCGTGCTCAGCGGTGAGGCGCCGGGCGATCTCCTCGGCGTTGTCCACCACCAAGTTCCGGAACGCGAACATGAGGGTGGTGCGCCGGGCAACGGAGACCTGGCACCACTCCTCGAAGGCGGCCCGCGCCGAGGCCACCGCGGCGTCCACCTCCTTGGCTGAGGCCAGCGAGAGCTCGCCGGTCTGCTCACCGGTGGCCGGGTTGAAAACGGGCGATGTCCGGCCCGATTCGCCAGCGACTGACTGGCCGTCGATCAAATGGTGGATTTCACGCATTCGCCCTCCAAAAGTCCAGCTTCTAAATCAGATAGGAACTGAGCCCTCGGCGCAGGTATTGCCCGTCGCCCTTGGAGCCCAGATACTGGTTTTGGTCGATGATGACCCGGCCCCTCGACAGCACGGTGTCGACATGGCCGCCCACCTCGATCCCCTCGTAGGCCGAGTGGTCGATGTTCATGTGGTGGTTCTCCACGCTGATGGTCCAGGTGGCCTGGGGGTCGTAGATCACCACATCGGCATCCGCGCCGGGCTGTATCACTCCTTTGCGGGGGTAGAGGCCCATCATGCGGGCCGGAGTGGTCGAGCACAGCTCCACCCACCGGGGCAGGGTGATCTCCCCGGCCACCACCCCCTGATAGATCAGGTCCATCCGGTGCTCGACCGTTCCGAGGCCGTTGGGTATGGCCCGGAAGTCGCCAACGCCCAGCTCCTTCTGCTCCTTCATGCAGAACGGGCAGTGGTCGGTGGACACCACCGCCAGGTCGTTGGTGCGCAGCCCCTTCCACAGCTCGTCTTGGTGGTGGTCGTGCCGGGCCCGGATCGGGGTGGAGCACACGTAGGCCGCGCCGTCCCAACCCTGGTCGAGATGCTCCTCCAGGCTGAAATACAGGTACTGGGGGCAGGTCTCGGCGAACACGTTGGCCCCGTCGTTGCGGGCGATGGCCACCTGCTCCAGGGCCTGCTTGGCCGACAGATGCACGATATAGAGGGGCGCGGCGCCCACCTTGGCCAGCTGGATGGCCCGATGGGTGGCCTCCGACTCGAACTCGGCCCGGCGCACGTAGCCGTGGTTCACCGGGTCGGTCTCGCCCCGCTCGAAGGCCTGCTCGGCCAGCACGTCGATGGCGATCCCGTTCTCGGCGTGCATCATCATGAGCCCGCCGTTGCCGGCGCACTGCTGCATGGCCCGAAGGATCTTGCCATCGTCGCTGTAGAACACACCGGGGTAGGCCATGAACAGCTTGAAGCTGGTGACCCCCTCGTTCACCAGCAGGTCCATCTCCTTGAGGGCGGCGTCGGTCACGTCGCCGATGATCATGTGGAAGCCGTAGTCGATGGCGCAGCGGCCCTCGGCCTGCTCCATGCGGGCGTCGAAGCACTCGCGCACGTCGAGCCCGTAGCTCTGGGTGGCGAAGTCCACGATGGTGGTGGTGCCGCCCCAGGCCGCGGCCCGCGTGCCGGTCTCAAAATCGTCCGATGCGATGGTGCCCCCGAAGGGCAGCTCCATGTGGGTGTGGACGTCCACCCCGCCGGGCACAACAAGCTTGCCGGTGGCGTCGATCACCCGGTCGGCCCCGTTCTCCGCCGACAAGGCCAGCTCGGACCCCGGCTGGAGCACAGCGACGATGATCTCGCCGTCGATCAGCACCTCGGCCGGGTCAGCCCCCGTGGAACTCACCACCATTCCGTTCTTGATCAAAGTGGTCATCCGTCAAACCTCCCTGTCGATCTCCTCAATCGTCTCCAGAATGGCGGCAACGCCCTCTTCGATCTCTGCTTCTGTCACGTCGAGCATCGGGGTGATCCGAAGGGCGTTTCCGTAGAGGCCCCCCTTGCCCACCAGAAGCCCGCGCCGCTTGCAGCCCTCCAGCAGGTCGCCGGCCCGACTGGCGTCGGGCTGGATGGTGCCGGGCTCCACGATCTCGATGGCCTGCATCAGGCCCCGGCCCCGCAGCTCGACAATCCATGGCGTCTTGTCTGCCACCGGCTGCAATGCGTCGGAGAGCCGCTTGCCCATACGCCGGGCGTTTCCCTGGAGATCGTTGTTTTGCACGTACTTCAAGGTGGCCAGCCCCGCGGCCGTCGACAGCGGGTTCCCGCCGAAGGTGGAGAAGCTCAACGCCGAGATGCTGTCCATGATCTCGGCTCGGGCCACGATGCCAGCCAGGGTGATCCCGTTGCCCACGCCCTTGGCGAAGGTGAGCATGTCGGGAACGATGTCGTGGGCCTGGTAACCCCAGAAGTGCTCGCCGGTGCGCCCCCAGCCGGTTTGCACCTCGTCGGTCACGAACAGGATGCCGTGGTTGGCCAGCACCTTGTGCATCGACCCGAAGAACCCGTCGGGAGGGGTGGCGAATCCGCCGACCCCCTGGATGGGCTCGGCGATGAGGCAGGCCGCGTTGCCGGTGGTCATCATGTCGAGAACTTGGCGGAGGTCTTCGGTGCAGGCTTGGGTGAACTCGTCGTCGTCCAGGTGCCGGAACGGGCTGCGCAGCTGATACGCCCCGTGGACGAAGTTCACCGACAGACCCGACAGCGCGGTGGACGACCACGAAGAGTGCGAGGTGATGGCCTGCGCGGTGAATGAGCGCCCGTGGTAGCTGTTGCGCATGGCCAGCACCTCGTTTGACTTGCGGTAGCTGGTGGCCAGCAGGATTGCGGTGTCATTGGCCTCACTCCCGGATGTGGTGAAGAACACCCGGGCGTCGGGGATGCCGCTGATGGCCGCGATCTCCTCCGCGAGCTCGATCATGGGTTCGCAGAGATAGAGCGTGGAGGTGTGCAGAACTTTGGTGGCCTGCTCCTGTATGGCCGCGGTGACCGCGGGGTTGTTGTGCCCCACCATCGTGGTGAGCACCCCGCCGAAGAAGTCGAGGTACCGATTGCCCTCCACGTCCCACACGTAGCTCCCCTGGCCCCGCTCGATGCTGATGGGATCGGCGTACAGCGGCTTGAGGTATGAAGGGAGAACCGCCTGGTAGCGCTGGTGCAGATCGGCGTTGGTGGTCACGGCACCCGGCTCGTGGCGTCCACGGCGTGCGTCATCACGGCTCCCGGCTCATGCCTCGGTGAGGGGGCCGTACATGTCGGGCCGGCGGTCGCGGTAGAAGGCCCACTGGGCTCTGGTCTCGTCGATCATGGCGAAATCGAGGTCGCGGATCAGCAGTTCCTGTTCTTGATCTGATGCCGGATCGTCCACGAACTGGCCTCGGGGGTTGGCGAAGTAGGAGGTGCCGTAGAAGTCGTTGTCGCCCAGCGGCTCGACTCCCACCCGGTTGATGGCTCCGACGAAGTACATGTTGGCCGCCGCCGACGCCGTCTGCTCCAGCTTCCACAGATACGCCGACAGGCCTCGGCTGGTGGCCGAGGGGTTGAACACCACCTGGGCGCCGTTGATGCCCAGCGCCCGCCAGCCCTCGGGAAAGTGGCGGTCGTAGCAGATGTAGACCCCGACCCTTCCCACCGCGGTGTCGAATACCGGGTAGCCGAGGTTGCCGGGGCGGAAGTAGAACTTCTCCCAGAAGCCCTTCACCTGGGGGATGTGGGTCTTGCGGTACTTGCCCAGATAGGCGCCGTCGGCGTCGATAACCGCCGCGGTGTTGTAGAGGATGCCGGGCTGCTCCTCCTCATACATCGGCAGCACCAACACCATGCCGTGCTTGGCGGCGATCTCCTGGAACCGCTTGGTGGTGGGCCCGTCGGGGATGGCCTCGGCGTAGCTGTAGTAGTCGGCTTCCTGAACCTGGCAGAAGTAGGGGCCGTTGAACAGCTCTTGGAAGCACATCACCTGGGTTCCGGCCGCCGCGGCCTCGGCCACGTATTTCTCGTGCTGCTCGATCATCGACTCTTGATCGCCGGTCCACGCGGCTTGCACGATTGCGGCCCTGACGACATCGGACATGGGGCGCCTCCCAAAGCTCTGATTTTCGCCGCTACTGGTGAGAACCCTAGCCCCCCTGGGCCAGAACCCGGTCGAGTTCTGTGTGCATGTTGACGAGGCGGCAGTCGAAGTCGCCCAACAGCAGTTCGTCGATTCCGTCGGAGGCCATGCCCGCTTGGACTCGGCCGATGCCGTCGAGGTCTTGGTTGACCACTTCGGCGATCACCGTGCCCTCGGGGAAGTGGATCATCTCGGGGGGCGGGCCTGATCCTGCTCGGTCGCCCAAACGGTGGAATAGCCAGAAGTCGAAGTGCGAGTGGCCGGCGTGGTCGCCGGGGCGGGCTCGGAAGATGGTGTACATGTCGCTGTGGACGTTCAGCACCACGTTGGGGAACACCAGATAGTGGTAGTCGTCGAGGATCTGCTCGTCGGTGTAGTGGCTGAAGTCCACTTCTTCGGCTGCGGCTCGTCCCCGCACAATGCCCACCGCCCAGTCGCGGGCGCTCTGGCCGGCAAGGTCCACTTCGTCATCGGGTTGGAGCCCCAGCATGGTGCTGTAGTTGTCCACGAAGGCTCGGGCCACCTCGTTCTGGTCGGCCTCGGGGAATCGGGGCGAGCCGATTCCCAAGGGGATCTTCATCATGGAATGGCCCCGGTCCCAGAGCTCATAGGTGGTGTTCAGCGCGTCCATGAACCCCCGCAGGCCGGGGTGCAGGCCCTCGAGGTGGTAGGCCTCGTTGAAGGCGTCCACCGTGGTCTTCCAGTTGCCCGCCAGCGGGATGGTCCAGCAGGCCGTCAGCGTTCGTTCCCCCAGGTTGAATGGGGCCAGGGTGGCCGGCACCGGATCGAGGAACTCGTCGAGGCCGGGGCCGTCGGGGGCCGGGTTGATGAACACCATCTGATGCCAGGTGCCCAGCCGCACCGGGGCCAAAGACAGGTTCTCGTTGGCGACCACCCCGAAGTGCTTGCGGTACACGATCTCCTTCAGCGAGCCGTCGAGGCCGTAGCACCAGTCGTGGAACCCGCAGCGCAACTCGTCGGCGTTGCCCTTGCCCTCGCACAGCTGGAACCCCCGGTGGCGACAGGCGTTGTGGAACCCCCGCAGCTCTCCGTCGTGGTCCCGCACCACTAGATAGCTCTGGTCGCCCATGCGATACTCGAACCAGTCGCCGGGCTGGGCCACATCGCTGGTCAAACAGGCCAGCTGCCAAGTGGACGGCCACAGCCGCTGCCGTTCCACCTCGGCGTACTCCTCATCGAGGTAGCGGCCCTTGGGCAGCCGGGCCGGAGCGCCGTCGCCTTCCCCCCGGCGGATGCGATACGAGTCGAAATCCATGCCTACCCCGACCGCCCGCAGCGCGTGCCTGGGCGAATCTGATAGCGGTCCAAGTCCATGCCCATGGCCAGTCGGCGGTTACCGGGTGCCGCGCACCAATCGGCCGGGCCGGGCCCCGGTGTCGGCGCCGTTGCTGCGGGTCACCTCGCCGGCCACCACCGTGGCCACATAGCCGTCGGCCTGCTGGTCGAGGCGGCGTCCGCCGGCGGGCAGGTCGTGGACCACTCGGGGTGAGCGCAACGTCAGCGCCTGGTGGTCGATCACGTTGATGTCGGCCCGCTTGCCCGCTTCAAGGGTTCCCCGGTCGCCCAGCCCGTAGAGGGAGGCGGTGTCGTGGGTCTGCTTCTTCACCACCCACTCCAAGGGAAGCTGCTCGCCCCGGCTGCGGTCCCTGGTCCAGTGGGTGAGCATGAAGGTGGGGATGGAGGCGTCGCAGATCATGCCGCAATGGGCCCCGCCGTCCGACAGCCCCGACACACCGGCGGGGTGCAGCAGCTGCTCTCGGATCGCGTCGTGGTTCTCCTCCACGTAGTTGAACATGGGCAGCATCATCAGCGCGTGACCGTCTTCCTCCAGGTAGAGGTCGTAGAGCATCTCGAATGGGTCCACCCCCCGGGCCTCAGCCATGGCGGTGACCGTCCGGTCTCCCGTGGGCTCATAGTCGGGCGGGTCGCCGATCACGTACAGCTTGTGGATCATCGACGCCACCATGTTGGGCATCTGGTCGAAGAGCACGCTCGGGTCGGGAGGCAGGTCGTCCTCGCCCAAGATGGCGGCCTTCACCGTCGGCTTGCGCAGCTCGGCCACCAGCTCGTCGAACCGCAGATGGGCCAGCGACGCGAACGTGGGCCGCTTGGCGAAGGCGTGGTTGGTCTGGAGGCCGATGAGCATTCCGAACGGGCGCCCGGCGATCTGGGGGTACACCCGGGCGCCCTCGTCGGTCGCCCGCAACGACTCGTCCATCATCTCCCGCCACAGATCGGGAGCGGCTTCCAGCTGCAACAGGGCGAACGACACCGGCACGTCGAAGTGGGCCGACAGCCGCCGCATCCAGTCCATCTCCTTGGGCGGTGCCACCAGATCGAGCCCGGCGGCGCCCGCAGGGGCCAGCTCGAACACACCGGAACCGGCATCGGCCAGCGCCCGGCCCAAACCGAACAGCTCGTCCTCGGCGGCGAAGGTGCCGGGAACCGGCTCGCCGTCGATGGCCCGGTGGCCCAGCGTGCGGGAGGTGGACACCCCCAACGCACCGGCCTCGATGGCCTCGCGCACGATGGCGTACATGGCCTCGATGTCTTGGGGGTTGGCGGGCTCGTTTTTGGCCCCCCGCTCCCCCATCACATAGCCCCGCACCGCGCCGTGGGCTACTTGGGCGGCCACGTCGATGCACAGCTCGCGCTGCTCCACCACGTCGAGGTACTCCGGGAAGCTCTCCCAACCCCAGGAGATGCCCTCCGACAGGGCGGCACCGGGAATGTCTTCCACGCCCTCCATGAGCTGGATGAGCCAGTCCTCCTTGCCCGGCTGTACCGGGGCGAATCCAACGCCGCAGTTGCCCATCACCACGGTGGTCACCCCGTGGTTGGACGACGGTTGGAGCTTGTCGTCCCAGGTCACCTGCCCGTCGTAGTGGGTGTGGCAGTCCACGAAGCCGGGGGTCACGAGAAGCCCGGTGGCATCAATAGTCTTGGCCGCTTCGGGCGCCGGACCGCCGCTGCGGTCCACTGTCGCCACCTTGCCGTCCTTGACCCCGATGTGGCCAGTGAACCGGTGGGCACCGGTGCCGTCCACGATGGTGCCGTTGGCGATCACCAAATCCAGCACTGCTCTGCCTCCCTGTGTTCTTGTCGGCGTTCCAATTCGAGATTGCGTCTAGCCTGCCGCCCCGGCGCCCGCTCGCAGCAACTTACCGGGACGGGCCCCGGTGTCCTCGCCGTTGCGGCGGGTCACCACCCCGCTCACCAGGGTGGCCACGTACCCGGTGGCCTTCTGGTCGAAGCGCCGGCCCCCGGCGGGGAGGTCGACCACCAGCTTGGGCGGGTGCAGGGTCAGACGGTCGTGGTCGAAGATGTTGATGTCGGCCTTCATGCCCGGCTCCAGCGTGCCCCGGTCGGTGAGGCCGAACAGTCGGGCGGTGTCTCTGGCCTGCTTTTGCACCACGAACTCCAAGGGGAGCTTCTCGCCCCGCTGGCGGTCGCGGGCCCAGAAGGTGAGCAGCCAGGTGGGCATGGAGGCGTCGCAGATCGCGCCGCAGTGGGCTCCGCCGTCCGACAGTCCCGACACCCCCGATGGGTGCATGAACATCTCCCGCACCGCGTCGGCGTTGCCGTGGCTGTAGTTGAGGAACGGGAAGAGCAGCAGCGCCCGTCCGTCGTCTTCCAACAACAGGTCGTAGAGCAGGTCCTCGGTCTCCCGGCCCTGGGCTTCGGCGATGGCGGCCACCGACCGCTCAGGACCGGGCTCGTAGTCGGGGGGATCGCCCAGCACGTAGATGCGATGGAGCTGGGTGCCCATGTACTCGGCGAACTGGTTGGTGAACGAGCTCTGCTCCGACAGGATGGCCGTCTTGCGCTCGGGACGGCGCAGCTCAGCCACCAGCTCGGCGAGGGGAAGCTCGGCGATCTCCGCGAAGCTGGGCCGACTGCTGAAGGCGTGATTGGTCTGGAGCCCGATCAGGATGCCGTTGCACCGGGGGGCTATTTGGGGATGGAGTTGGGCGCCCTCGGCCACGGCGTCGGCCGACAGGTCCATGATCTCCCGCCACATCTCGGGGGCGGCGTCGATCTGCACCAGGGCGAAGGTGACCGGGCGGCCAGTGGCGGCTGAGAGGCGGCGCATCCAGTCGACCTCCTTGTGGGGGGCGGCCAGGTCTTCGCCGATCACGCCGGCGGGGGCCAGCTCATAGAGGCCGTGGCCCACCTCGGTGAGGGCCTCGCCGATGCCGAACAGCTCGTCCTCCGCGGCAAACGTGCCGGGCACCGGCTCACCGTCGATGGCCATGTGGGCGATGGTGCGCGATGTGGAGAAGCCGAAAGCCCCGGCCCGCAGGGCGTCGGCCACGATGTCGCGCATCTGGGCGATGTCGTCGGGAGTGGCGGGCTCGTTCTTGGCCCCCCTCTCTCCCATCACATAGGCCCGCACCGCTCCGTGGGGCACCTGGCAGCCGATGTCGAGCGACAGGGGCTTGCGCTCCAGGGCGTCGAGGTATTCGGGGAAGGTCTCCCACTCCCAGGTGATCCCCTCCGACAGCGCGGCGCCGGGAATGTCCTCCACGCCCTCCATGAGCTGGATGAGCCATTCCTCGGTGCCGGGCCGCACCGGGGCAAATCCCACCCCGCAGTTGCCCATCATCACCGTGGTCACCCCGTGGTGCGCCGACGGCTCCAAGATCGGATCCCAGGTCACCTGCCCGTCATAGTGCGTATGGCAGTCCACAAACCCCGGCGTCACCACCAGCCCATCGGCCTCGATAACCTCCGTGCTCTCCAGATCAGGGTTCCCCCCCGGGTACACCCCAGCAATCAACCCCCCGTCAACAGCCACATCCCCCGTGAACGGCTCACCCCCCGTGCCATCAACAATCAACCCACCCTTGATCACTAGATCGTGCATAACGCAACTCTAGAGCCTCTCCCCACCCCCCGACGATTAGGGCGAGATAAGACAACCTCTCCACGACTAGGAGGGAAGCTCACCCCTGCGAGCATTCTGAGTTCTCACGTTGACGCTTATCGGTTATGATAAGAAACATGGTTGAGACGAGTGCAACACTACGACGGGTGTTGGAGTCAGCGGCTCGTCTCCAGTCGGTTGTCCCCGACGCTGTTTTAGTCGGGGGATCGGCCGCGGCGCTGCACGCAGGCCACCGTGACTCCTTTGACCACGACCACGTTCTCACCGACCTGGTTGACCGCTACGAAGCCGTACTGGAAGCAGTGGAGGCGACCGAGGGGTGGGCGACCTCGGTCCGCGCCTCAAAGCCGCCGTTCACCATCATGGGGAGCCTTGACGGGGTCGAGGCCGGGCTGAGGCAGATGCGTCGAGTCAAACCGCTTGAGACACTGCGGGTCACCATCAGCGCGGATGCCGTGGTCGTGGCACCAACCGAGGCGGAGGCCTTGCGGGTCAAGGCCTTTCTGGTTGTGCAACGCAATGTTGTGCGTGACTTCCTTGACGTTGTCGCGCTCGTTGACCACATGGGTGATGACGTGGCCGTCGGTGTTCTGTCAGGCATCGACGGCTACTATGCCGACCGGTCCGGCGAGCCCTCATCGGTGTTGACCTCGCTGGTGATCGCGCTCGCCGATCCGTCGCCGCGTGACAGCGATGTGATCCGCGAACTCTCTCGTTACAAGGGTCTTGACCGGCGATGGCACCGTTGGTCCGATGTGGTGGACGCCTGTCAGGATTTGGCCTTACGCCTGGCCGAGGCAAGATGAGCGGGCTGCGTTTCCGAAACGTAGACGCCGACCCGGCCGACGACGTTGGGACTTGGCCCTATGAGGCGCTGGTGACCGCGATCGACCGCGGCCTGGTCTGTGACTGGAGACCCGTTTTGTCGGAGATCCGACGGTCACCGTGGGGGCCGGTGGCCCGACGGGTTGAGCGCTACATCGGCTACCGCGACTCCGATGGCGTAAGCGCGCTGTTCGCGTTGGCTCTTGAGCGGGCCCGCGAAGAGGTCGAATGCGCCGACCGCGCCGAAGTGGTCGCCCGCGTTCGAGCCGCGGTCGAACGGTCGGGGGTTACCAAGGCAGAGTTCGCTGCTTTGGTCGGCACCAGCGCTTCACGCCTTAGCACCTATCTGAGCGGCAAGGTCACACCTTCAGCCGCACTTCTCATGCGCATGGAACGCACCGCCAATTCTCTGTGAGCACCCATGGACTAGACCGTTGCTTAGCTGCTGTTGGTGACGGTTTTGTCGGTGAAGCTGGGGCTTCGATGCCGTCCACAATCAAACCGCCTTTGATCACCAGGTCGTGCATAACGCCACTCCAGAGCCTGCGCTCGCCCCCCGACGATTGGGACCAAGCAATACTGGCGGTCTAGTTCGCTCGTTTCGGGAGCCATCCGCTGGGGGTTCTTGGGCTCTATCCGAGTTCGTGGGAGGTGACGGCGAGGGGGTGGCTGATGAGTTGCTTGTCGGCAGTGAGGAGCTTAAGGCCTTCCTCTTGGGCCTGGACGAGGAGCAGTTCGTCGAAGGGGTCGTTGTGGTGGAGAGAGGAATCCAGCATCCGGGCGGCGTGGAGCATGGTCATGGGCAAGAACGTCACTTCTTGATCTTCGAGGGCGACGAGCACATCTTCGGGGACGAAGCGGCTCTTGAGGACGCCCGATGGACGACGGGCGTTGTACTTGAGTCGCATCTCCCAGATCGAGACTGCGCTCACGTACAACTGTGTTTCGCGTGCCGCCAATACTCGGCGCTCAGACTCCAGCAGCTTTCCCGGCCTGTCCATGAAGTCGTACAGGTAGGAAGTGTCCAGCAGAAGGCGCATCGCCAGCAGCGCTATTCGTCGTCGAGGCCGAGCACTTGGCGACTAAAGGCAGGATCGTTGAATTCTTCCGGCCAACCTTCACCGTCGCCATCGATTCCGAGGCGCCGCCGCGCTGCCTCCAGCTTGTCGAAGTCGATCCCACCACGCCGGTCGCACCGAACCAGCTCAGCCGCCGGTTGACCGTGCTTGGTGATGACGACACGCTCGCCGTTGCGGGCGGCGGCAACCAGCTCCGAAAGGCGCGCCTTTGCCTCTCGTATAGCAAGCTCCATAGTCGACCTTTTCCTGCTCTTGTTTTGCCTTTCGCCAGTATGCCTCGGGTGATGCACTAATTCAAGACCACAGCGCGACTACAACGTTCATGCTACTGCCGGGCTGGGGTAGGGTCGGGGGATGGCTGAGATTGTCGTTTATCACAACCCTGGTTGAGGGAGTTCTCGGAGCGCGCTCGAAATCTTCGAGTCGCGCGGCGTCGAGTTCGACGTCGTCCACTACCTCAAGACCCCGCCCGGCCGAAGTGATTTGGAGCGGTTCCTTGAGCTGCTGCCCGGCAAACCCGCAGAGTTGGTGCGGGAGGACAGCCACTTCAAACAGTTGGGGCTGAGGATCGATGATTACGAGACTCCCGAAGCGGTGGTCGAACTGCTGCTTGAGCATCCCAAGTTGATGCAGCGCCCAGTGGTGGTGCGGGGGAACCGAGCGGTGATCGCCCGGCCGCCGAAACTGGTGGAAGAGCTGCTGTGAGCCGGGAGCGCCTGATGGGGGGCACCATGGCCCAGGCTGAAGCCAGGGCACGGCTGCATTCGTCGCGTAGGCGCTCGAAACCCAGAAAAACACCGGTGGGTGACGAGGAGTTCCCCGAGGGCGCGACGATTGTGGCCGGGCCGGATGGGAAGCCGTATCCGGTGGCGGCGGTGTGGCGGCGGGTGCTGGCCCGGGCCATCGATGCGGTCACCGTGTTCTTCATCCAGTGGATGCTCACCGTCATCCAACTCTTGTGGTTCATGGACGACGTTTCGACCCGCTGGCAACCCGATCCCTGGGGGCGCGCCACCGCGGCCATCCTGGGCTACATCTTCTTCCACTTCGTGTACACGATGGTCTTCCTACGCTGGAATGAGGGCCAGACCCCGGCCATGGACCTGCTCAAGCTCCGGGCGGTGCGCACCAAAGACGGCAGTCACCTCGGACTCGGCCGGTGCGCGGCCCGCTGGCTGGTGGGCGGCGTGGCCTGGATCGTCCCCCCCGTGGTGCTTGGTGGACTGATCGTCAACGCGGCCACCTATCTGCCGGTTCCCGCCGACCGGCAGCGTCGCCGCACGGTGTCGGACTGGGTGGCCGGAACCACGGTCATCGCCTACGACCGTGACAAGGAAGACCCCGACGGGGAAGCCGAGGAAGTGCTCGACGAGTTCGGCCAGCCGATGTCGGTCCGGGCTCAGATACGGCGCAAGTATGGTCTGACCGGACTCTTCGGCGGTATGGGCGACTTCGGCGGACGACGCGGCAGGCGGGACCCGCAGGGCCGCGACCCGCGGCGGGATTCCCACTAGGGCCGCGATTCGCTTACCATGTCAGCCACATCGAGGACAGCCCATAGACGACGGGGGGAAAATCGTGGCAGCTGAGCGCCCACTGCTGGAGGTGGAGAACCTCCGCACCTATTTCGACACGCCCCGGGGAATCTTGAAGGCGGTCGACGGAGTGAGCTTCACCCTGGACAAAGGCGAGACCATCGGCATCGTGGGCGAGTCCGGTTCGGGCAAGTCGGTGCTGGTCCGTTCGATCATGAACATCTTGACCAGCAACGCCATCGTGCCTGACGGCTCCGACGTGTTCTTCGACGGCAAGGACACCCGCAACCTGAGCCGGAGCGAGGCCAAGCACTTCTGGGGCACCCAGATGGCCATGATCTTCCAAGACCCGATGACCTCGCTGAACCCGGTGAAGAAGGTGGGCGTGCAGATCACCGAGTCGATCCGCTATCACCTCGGCGCATCTAAGCAGGAGGCCATGGACCGGGCCATGGAACTCATGGTTCAGGTGGGCATCCCCGAGCCCCGCAAGCGGCTCAAGGAATATCCCCACCAGCTCTCCGGCGGGATGCGCCAGCGGGTCACTATCGCCATCGCCTTGGCCTGCAACCCCAAGCTGCTGATCGCCGACGAGCCCACCACCGCGCTGGACGTGACCGTGCAGAAGCAGATCCTCGACCTGCTGGCCTCGCTCCAAGAGGAGTTGGGCATGGCCATGATCCTCATCACCCACGACTTGGGCGTGGTGGCCGGCCGGGCCCGGCGCATCGGCGTGATGTACGCCGGGAAGATGGTGGAAACGGCGGATACCACCACGCTGTTCCACCACATGAACCACCCCTACACCGAAGCACTGTTCAAGTCGATCCCTCGGGTTGAACACCAGAGCCACACCCGGCTGGACGCCATCAGCGGCCGCCCACCCGACATGGTGCTGGAGTTGGTGGGATGCCGCTTCGCCCCCCGGTGCCGCTACGCCCAGGAGCAGTGCATCACCGAGGAGCCGCAGCTGTTCGACACCGGCCAACTCGGCCACCGCCAAGCCTGCTTCTACCCGGTGGGATCGCCGGAGAACGCGGAGGCGCTGGCCGCCAACCAGGAGACCGGCATCACTGCCGCCGGTCTCGACCTGACCGCCGCCGCGGTCTCATAGTTCGACGAGCTCGAAGCCGAGGAGGACTCAAGAATGGCTGGAACAGGCAAAGTCCACATGAGGGGCGACGAGGCATTGGTTTCCGTCGAGGACTTGGTGATGGAGTTCCCGGCCGGACGCCGGGCCGTGGTGCATGCCGTGTCGGGCATCAGCTTCGACATTCTCGAAGGAGAGACCCTGGGCTTGGTGGGCGAGTCGGGCTGCGGCAAGTCCACCACCGGCCGGGCGATGATGCAGCTGCCCTCGCCCACAGCGGGATCGGTGCGCTTCGACGGCGTGGAGATGACCGAGCTGTCCAAGGAGGACCTGCGCCGCACCCGCACCCGGATGCAGATGATCTTCCAAGACCCGATCTCGTCGCTGAACCCCCGGCGCAAGGTGAAGGACATCGTGGCCGAGGGTCTGTCCATCTGGCACAACGATGCCGGGGAGACCGCTGTCCACAAGGTGAACGAGGTGCTCGACGCGGTGGGGCTCGACCCCGAGGTGGTGTCCGACCGCCGCCCGCACCAGTTCTCCGGCGGCCAGTGCCAGCGCATCTGCATCGCCCGGGCCCTGGTGCTCGATCCCAAGGTGATCATCTGCGACGAGCCGGTGTCGGCGCTGGACGTGTCGGTGCAGGCCCAAATCCTGAACCTGCTGGAGGAGATGAAGGAGCGCTACGGGCTGACCCTGGTGTTCATCGCCCACGACTTGGCCGTGGTGAAGAACGTGTCCGACCGGGTGGTGGTGATGTACCTGGGCAAGGTGTGCGAGGTGGCCGGCCCCGACGCCCTCTACGCCCACCCCGCCCACCCCTACACCGACGTACTGCTGGCCTCCATCCCCGAGCCCGACCCCGACCACCCGGTGTCCGATCGCCAGATCACCGGCGAGCTTCCGTCGCCCATCAACCCCCCGTCGGGCTGCCGGTTCCGCACCCGCTGCGAGAAGGTGCAAGACCGGTGTTCAACCGAGGAGCCCGAGCTCCGGGAGATCGCCCCCGACCACTACGTCGCCTGCCACTTCCCCAACGAAGTCCCCGTCAGCGTCAACGGCAACGGCGACAGCGACTAGGACCTGGGTGCCTGTCGCTCAGAGCGTGTAGCGATAGACGTTGGTGTCACGCACCACGAAGCCGAGGCTCAGATAAAGGCGGTTGGCCGCCTCACGGGATGGCCGCGAGGTCAAGTCAACGGTCACCGCCCCCGCATCACGCGCCAACTCCAACGCCGCCTCATTGAGCAACCGTCCCACCCCCTGCCCACGAGACCGCTCGTCCACCACCACATCCTCGATGATCGCCCGCAACCCCGTGGGTATCCGCACCAGCACCAAGGTGAGGCTGCCGACAATGCCGCCGCCGTCCCTGGCCACCAGCAACCGGGTGGCATCAGAGGCCGCGATGGCCGCCAGCGCCTCAGCCGGCGGCGGCGGATTCGACGACGAAAGCTGCGGCGTCAACCGCCCAAACGCCTCCACCAGTTCCCCCGTCACCTCAGTGGCCTCGGCAATCTCAACCGCCATACTCCGAGACTACCGGCGCGAGATGAGCTTTCTGAGAGCAGGGCGATAGGTTGGGCTGGTGGATTTGATCAGCTGGGTGGGTGAGTCGCCTCGCAGCCGGCCGGCGCTGGTGGCGGCGTTCACGGGGTGGAATGACGCAGGTGACGCGGCCTCGGGGGCGCTGGCTTGGCTGGCTAGCCGGTGGGATACCACCGAGGTGGCCACGCTGGACCCCGAGCCGTTCTACGACTTCGCCGACACCCGACCCCGGCTTCGCCTGGAGGACGACGGCACCCGCTCGCTGATCTGGCCCAGCAACGACCTGATCGCGGCCACCGTCCCCGCCGACGAGATACCCGACGGCGCCGAAACCGAGTTGGCCCTCTTGGTGGGTACCGAGCCCCAACTCAAATGGCGGACCTTCACCCAGCAGATCGTGGATATGGCCAAACGGCTAGACAGCCCCCTGGTGGTCACCGTGGGTGCGCTCTTGGCCGATGTCCCCCACACGCGGCCCACCCCCATCTACGGCTCCAGCGACAACTCAGAGATGGCGGCCCAGCTGGGCCTCTCCCCCTCCAGCTACGAGGGTCCCACCGGCATCGTGGGCGTGCTCCACAACGCCTGTGCCACCGCCGGGCTCAATACCGCCTCGTTGTGGGCCGCAGTACCGGGCTACGCCTCAGAGATCCCCTCGCCCAAGGCCTCCCTCGCCCTGGTGCGGAGGCTTGCCACCCTGCTCGACCTCTCCCCCGACACCGCCGAACTAGAGGAGATGGCCGAAAGCTACGAGCGCCACGTAACCGAGTTGGCCGAACAAGCCGACGACACCAACGATTACATCACCCAGCTAGAAGAAGCCTTCGACCAACAAGAAGCCGAAACCGGCGAAATCGAACAAATGCGCTCCACCGACCCCACCCAGTTCGTCAACCAAATCGAACAATTCCTCCGCGACCAACCCAGCTAGTCACCCCCCCCTCCCGAACTGCGCAAAGCCGGGTGAGGTCCAATCGGCTAGTGGAATCGGATTTTCTGGATGTCTAGGGCATCTAGTCCCTCTTTGCCCTCTTGCCTGAGCCAGTCGTCTTGTCCTAGCCACATAGGGAGCAGGGTCTGTTCGATGTCAGGGGTCAGACGGTCTCCCACGAGGCTGCGAACTAGCGGCGGTGGCAGTTCTCCGAGCGCTCGTAGCGCCCAAAGGCGGGCATTGCCGCCAAGTTGACATGCGTCAAGCAGGGCGTCGACTCGGCTGTGGCGTTGGAGGAGTTGGGCGGCTGCAGACGCTCGTTGGGCATCACCTTCTGCCATCCAGCCGACAAGTGCCTGCTCTAGGTGGTCGGGTAGTTCATCGATTGCGGCAATTGCGTGTAGTGCAACGGTGGGTTCCTCATCGTCGATGCGGTTCATTAGCAGTTCTGGCCTTGGGGTTCTGCCCTGCCCCAGTCCCCAAGCAGCAGCGGCCCTGAGCTCGCTCGGTAGTTCCATTCGGGAGGCGACCTCGTGGAGGGCTTCGGAGGCTGCGCGGGATGGGAGTTCGGAAATTGCCAGGACTGCCTCCATCTGCTGGTCGGCTGGCGTGTCAGGGTGAGTGATCTGGTCGGTCGCTCGTCTGATCCACGGATCGGGGTCAAGCCGAGCCAGGGCGAAGCAGGCTTCAAGCCGGATTCTCCAGTCCTCCGATGCATCTTCGAAAGTCTCTGAGAGTGCGTTGAGGAGTCCGCGCCGTTCGGTTGCTCCTGCGGCCTTAACAGCCGCATATCTCTCGGCGTCATCGGGCGAGTGCAGGGCCGCTTCCAGATCCCAGGTGTCACCCGAGCAGATCGGGTGGGATGTTGGTTCGACTACCCCAGCCAGAATCTTGTCATCGCCCCCGAAAAAGTCTTCGGGGTTCGAATACACAAACTTCGGCTCGGACCAGTCGCGCCACTGCCAATACCGCAGCACTCTCCCGTCCTCTCCTGAGAAAACGATCCGGCCTTCCTCGTCTACGCGGGTGAACCGACCTCGTTTGGCTGGAACCCAACATGGCCACATCAGTGTGACCTCGGATCCCTCGGATGCTGCTTTTGGTGCTGATCGCTTGACTTGGCCGATGCTGGCCCGAAGAGCAGCGGTCGAAAAGAGGATCGGAGTGCCACAATGCGGGGGATCCTGGTTGATATCGGCAAGGAGGAAGGCGAAGAGGTCGCTGTCACGCATCCCGCCCGCGTCCCATTCACGACCTGGCGTGTCCGAGTGCGACAGAATGATCTTGAGCTTCGACTTGGCCCGCGACTCCACCCGTAGCCCACATCTCGCACATACGAGATCGGGCAGCCGCAACCGCTTAACCTTTGTCTGCCACACCTTGTTGGCCATGGCGTAGCGTTCGAGTTCGATCGGCCGGTGGTTGAACTGGTCTTGGAGATGGCTGGCGACCGCGGCGGTGCCGATCGCGCCGACGGACACGAAGCGCGCGAAGTCAGCGTCCTCCTTGAAACCCACTATGCCGTGCCTGCGCTCATGTGCGGCGGAGTGTACAAGTGGATTACCCCGTACTGTCACTTGTGCTAGGTAAGGTCGGTGGCGTGAGCAAGACCCCGCTTCACACACTGCCATCGATGGTGTCGGTGAAACGCAGCGATCCCGTCTACATGGCCCACGCGTACCTGACCAAGGTTCCGGTGGCGGGCATCGTGCCCTTCATCGAGGCGTTCACTAAAGAGGGGGACACCGTCCTCGACCCATTTGCCGGCTCGGGCATGACCGGGGTGGCCGCGCTTATGACAGGCCGGCGGGCACGGCTCTTCGACGTCTCGGTGCTCGGGCGTCACATCGGGACGAATTATGTGAATCTGGTGTCGGAAGAACACCTGCGCAAGCGGGCCGACGAGGTGCTGTATGCCGCCACGGAACGAGTCGGCAGAATTTATTCGGTGCAGTGCGGACTGTGCGAAGACGATGCCCGTGTCACCAAGACAATCTGGTCCGCCGTCATGGAGTGCCCGGCATGCGGGCAGGGATTCAACTACTACCGCACACTGGAGGCTGCCGACTGGCGAAAGTCCCAAATGGGGTGCCCTCGTTGTCAGGCACCGGTCACGAGCCGATGCCGGAAGCTTCACGAGAAGCCAGTCACGGACTCGATAACGTGCGACTGCTCCCGCACCCAGATCGAACAGTCCCATCGTCCCCCGGCCAAGGAGGCAGACCCGGTCGGGCTGCAATGGCCCGATGCGGCCATCGACAAGTCCCGCCAGATGTACGTGGCCTCCGCTCTTGGTCGCCACGGCCTGACCACGGTGTCATCGTTCTACTCACGCCGCAATCTCTGTGCTCTCGCCGCTCTTCGAGCCGCCATCGACAGCGTGGACGAAGCGGATCTGCGCGAGAAGCTGCGATTCGCGTTCACCGCGATCCTCACCAGGGCCAGCAAGCGTTACCAGTGGTCCCGCCAGCGACCCCTCAATGCAGCAAACGCCAACTACTACGTCGCCCCCGTGTTCTACGAGTGGAACGTCTTCGACCTCTTCAACCGCAAAGTCGAAGCTGCGATTCGCTCCGACCGCTGGATCCGACAGCAGCGCCGTGCCCACCTCGACGAGCTAGAAGACAACAGCCCCCACATCACCTACCACAGAGCCAGCGCGGCTGCCCTGCCCCTCGACGACCACTCCGTCGACTACGTGTTCACGGACCCCCCATTTGGAGCCAACATCTTCTACTCCGACATGAACCTCTTCCAAGAGGCCTGGCTGTCGGAATTCACCGACCCGGGCAAAGAGGCAGTGATCGACAGAGTCGACACCGGCACGGCCAGAACCCCCGAGCGATACGAAGAGATGATGACCGAAGCGCTGCGGGAATGCCTCCGAGTGGTCAAACCCGGAGGGTTCATCACTCTGTTGTTCGGCAACAGCTCAGGAAGAGTCTGGCAGCTCCTTCAGCGATCCATCGCCAACGCCGGCCTAGAAGTCGTCCCCGACCTCATCGTCACACTGGACAAGGGACAACGCTCCGTCAAAGGACTCGCATCCGGTTTCGAGAACACCGCAACACTCGACCTCATGCTCACGATGCGCGCCGCCCAGAACCCACCCCGTGAACTCTCAGACCCGCCCCCATCAGTGGTTGAGTGGATCGTCCAAGAGCATCTTGCCGAACACTCCGAAACCAGCCCCAGCCTGCTCTACCTCGAACTGCTGCGCCACGGTTTCCACTCTGGCTGGAACCTCAGCCAACTCGACTTGCGAAATGTCACCGCCATCATCGAGGAGACTCACGGAGCCATCGATCGTCGCACCGCTCAAGTGATCCCAAAGATCGCAGCGCTGCTATAACTCAGGGTAAGTCACCCGGCTCGCCAGCAAACGACCAGTTGAGTTTTCGCAAACTCAACTGTAAGCAGGGTAGATCTGCCCTCGAGGGGTGACCTCTTCATCGGCCTCTAGACCCCAAGACACCCACCCTGGCCTGGGATAGCGGGCAAACAGTTCCAGATATGGCCCTGGTGAGCAACCTTCGATGATGTCGTACTGCTCATCAGGCTTGCGGGAGTGCTCCCGCTTACGAGTCTCAATCATGTTGACTTGACGACGGCCAGGAGGGAGCGTTCTCATGCTCCCCCGCACCCCGAACAGGATCAGCTCGGTCACATTGCGGAAGTAGAAGCCGACCCCCCGCCCATCAGGGCCACCGTCCTTGCGTCGCTTAGCCCACACGATGTTCGACTTGTAGGTGAACCCCCACGATTCCATGACCAACAGCCCTTCAGCAATGAGCGCGTTCGGCACCCACAAGTAGAGGTGGGCGTTGTCGGTCACGACCTCGGGAATAGGAAGCGCTCGTATCTCGGCAGTAGTCATTGTGTCGTACCGAGAGAGTCGTCGATACTCCGGGGCGATCTTCCCTGTACGATTGGCAAACCTCCAAGGCGGGTCCACCAGGATCGTCGAAAACGGCCCCCCGTCTACACTACGAAGATCTTCCGCCGCAGACACAGCCTCCGTCGCCCGCTCGACAGCCGCCGCAAACTCTTTCCTCGATTTGGGCACAACTCGAATCTCGTGCCCAAGAACTTCAGCCAGGGCAGCCACCGTAGAAATCTGCGGATTGTGACTGCTGCCCGAGAACAGCCGCCTCACCGCCGCTGGCTGCGTCCCTGCCTTCCGAGCCAACTCAGTCTTGGACAGCCCCGCCCTCCGGCGAGCCTCGTCCAACTCCTTCAACAGCAAGTTCGAAACCATTCTAATCTAACCGTAACACCTGTGTTACGCCTCCATGGGTATTCCCAGGCCGCCTCACCGCGCCAACTTCCTCGGCACACTAATCGACATCAGTGACAACACCCAAAGGCTCCAAGCTCTCCACCCCCTACTTCTCCAGCACAACACCATCCGCTCCACCAAGAAGGCTCATCTGCTACCTAGGTGCAACATCTCCTGAACACGTCCCATCCTCGCAAGCGCTACTTCTCAGATATTGCCAAATGCCCGACGAACAGCCGCATATTTTCTAGCTCTCCTCACGCCATCTATCACTGTACTCTCGACACCCTATAGGAAGGAAACATTTCATACAAGTCCAAAGATTGCTACGCGCCCAACATTGGTCACATGTTGTATTCGATCGAAATGGTCGGAACAGAACTCGTAGACCGATTGGCCTCCAGCATCCAACCACAATTCAAACAATTCAAGACTCTCCTCTACGTCGACCCAAATGTCATCGATCTGGTCCAACATAAAGTCTTCTGTCCACAACCCCAACTCTATCCCGCGAACCCGCCACCAAAAAGCAATTTCCTCAAGACTAATATCAGCAGACTTCAAGAATTTTCTGACGGCCCCGGTAACTATCCTCAACAACATTAAAGTTCTGCACATAATCGGCACATGCTGTTTGCGGTAAGCCTTAGACTTAAGTCTAGATGCCTCCCCAAAGATCACCGGTTCCGACTTATGCGCCTTTTGCCTCAAAATAAATGCAGCAACTTCGCTGTTCAATGCGGCACCACTAACGTTCATCGCGACGATACGATCTATCTCATTTCGGTACGTACGTCCATCTATAGTCATGCCATTTCTGAGGGCACTTCTCCGGGTCTTTTCTATAGCACTTCTCACCATATATTTGTCGAGAGGAAACACTCCATTAGTAACCAACGTTGCTTCTACCATTTGCATCAGCAGATCCACTCTTTGAGATATGTCTACTATATTGGTACCCACGATATCATTCGGTCTATAACTGGCCTCGTTTCTGAATTTACGGTCATTGCTCATATGTCGAAGATCTAAACCATAATCTTGAAGTATTTCTTGAGCTGTTGGAGCCCATATCCCTTTCCAGCTAATACTGTCGAACCAATCTACCAATGACGTACTTTGAAAGACTATTATTTCTCCCAAAAGATCTGAAGATCTCTTTTGCTTGGTCCATTCCTCAAAATATAGCCATGCAGCCTGATGAGTTCCCCGCCGTATCTCTTTTCCCTTATTGTCTTTATCTGTGATGCGTACAATTCGACCTTTCGGGCCAATACAATAGTGATTTTGATCAAAAACTCCTATACCTTGAGATGCAAGTAACGACATTGCTGCTCGCAACTCAGCATAATAGCTCAGATGGATGGCCAAACTACTTGCCCCTCTGAGCTGCGCATATAACGCCTGACCGAAGTAATTCCAAGCATCGAACAAATGCAGAGGCACAGAAGACACTATATATTCTCGCAAATGCTTCGCGTTCTTAGGATCTACTACATTCTTGTCTTTCCGCAACTGATCAATGGCGTGTCTACCATATACGTTATTGTCACCTAACCACCTTTGCCTTGCTAGGTACTTTTTGTTCATCCTCGCGCAGTCAATAACGTCATTCGAAGATGACGATTGCAGAAAGTTAACTTCAGCGGGTGTAAGACTACCGCGCATAGCCTAAGGTATCAATTACTTCACTCGCCGCTTCAACGATTTCCTCATGCTCTGACTGCAATAGGTGGAATAAAATATCTTGCCGTAATTCACGATAGCCAGTACTTCCTCTAAATCGTGCCTTCGCTTGTCGTTCTTCTTCCGATAATCCCTCTGCCCTAGATGCTCTCCAATCATAGCTCGAGAGAGATTCGGCTAAGCGTCGGACAAAACCACCGATTTCATTTTCTTCAACTGATTCTAGTGCTATCGCTATTTCTTCATCAGAGATCGTTGGAGCCATTTGCTCAAGATTCCATGCCTTGAGCTCTAGAGCCCTTGAAGATACGACACAGAGATCATTCAGTATGTGCAAATATCCGCGAACGCCCATATCGGAATTGAGCATTGTGTCATTGCTGTCAAAATCTGGAATCGATGCTGCCAGATCGGTATTGGTCTCCTGATATTGTACTATTGAGTCCTTCAATTCCTTCCAGCCATAAATGAGAAAAGCTGCTTGTTGAGCCCTATTCCACGGTATCGCTAGCTTGTCATTGCCTTTAGGAGCTCCGAAGAGTCCTCCGATCTGTACTCTCTTTCCTTCTGAAGTCTTCACGATTGTCGCCAAAAGATTCCTTACCCACGAAGCCTGGGTAACCATCTTTTTCTTCAGACCTGGTTCCCCTAACATGTTGATTCTCTGGTACCAGGGACTGTCAGGGTATGACCACAAGGCCTCAGTTAGCTCCTGTGCTCGTGATTCTCTATACACGGAATGACCTTCAAATCGATCCAACCACTCCTCTGTTCTAAGTAGAGGATACAAATCGAATGCTAGGCTTGTGTTGATTCGTTTAGGTTTTATGTTAATGGTGTAGAATAGATAGGCTTGCCAACTGCGGTCTAGACCATAGAACGCTACAACCGGCAATTCGTATCCATCGAAATCACTTTCCTCTTCATCAAAAGCAAGTAACCTGTGTTGACCGTCGATTATTTCCAGAGGAGGCGGACCAGACAATTGCCACCCAGACACATTTGTATCGGGGATTTCAAGCTGGGCAGCACCTTCATCACCAAATTGTACAGAAATCTGGTCTTCTTCATCTATAGGTGTTTCCAGGTGAGGGCTCGCTGGGTCCAGAATGTTGACAACAACTGCTGTGGGCAACCAGCCCGGCATCTTCAGATCCCGATACTCTTTACTCTTTCGTTGTTGTTCCGTTAAACTGGACCAAGGAAAACCGTGTCGGATATACCGGGCAATCTCTTTGGACCTGTTGAGGTCATGGCGCCTTTGGATGCCCAAGTCTTGGGATCTTGCTTGATTGCCAGTTATAGTACGTCTCTGAATCCCAGATAAACGCCGCAAATCATAGGCGCCAAGCGATAGCAAGAAAAACTGCTCTGGAGGCCTACTCCGGTAGTTCTTCTTTGAGAATTCAACCGTATCCCACTCGGGCAGCCATTGCTTGACGATCAGGGCCGGAACTCGTTTTGTTCCCATAGGTCTTTCTCTCTGTCCTCTTGGCTCACGATAGAGTGTCTACCATATTGGCCTTCACATGTGGTCGTGAGGGCGCCAGGGTGGGGTGCGGGGGTGGTCGAAGAGGAAATCTATGGGGTCGCCGCGGATGGCGGAGAAGGCGTGGGTGAGCCACCAGTCGCTGTTGTTCATGCCTTCGGGGAGGTTGTCGGGGGTGAAGAAGCCGACGGCGCGGCACTCTAGGGGGTGGGGGGTGAGCTCGCCGCCGATGGCGCGGCACAAGAACACCAACGAGTACATGGGGACGGTGGTGAAACCGCGGCGGAGGCCGTCGTGGATGGCGATGGGGCGCACCACTTCGCAGATGATGCCGGTCTCCTCGTACACCTCCTTCACCACCACCTCCGCAGGGGAGTAGCCCACATCGGCCCAGCCGGTGGGATACAACCACACCCCGGAGTCGGCCCGCTGCATCAACAGGAGTTCACCCTGGTCATTGCCCACCACGGCGCCCACCGCCACCTTGGGGGTCACGTAGCCGGGCACCCCGTCGCCCACCGACTTCATCCACTCGGCCACGAAGCTCTCCGGCGTCCACCCGGTGCTCAGCACCGCGGCCATATCGGCGGCCACGTGCAGCACCTCTTCAAACCGCTCCTGCTCGTACTGATTGTCAGTGAAGGCCAGTCCGGTGCGGGCGATGCCGGCCAGGGCCTCCGACCACCGCCGCAGATCGCCCTCCCCCACCACCGGGCGGCCCTCGCCGCTGGCGTCGGTCATGGCCGAGGGGAGCGGGCGGGGCAGGCGGGGCGAGGGCAGACAGGGCCGGTCTGCGTCATGCCCGAGTGGAGCAGGTGTCGATGGCGTGCTGAAGGGCCAGGTTGATCTCCTGCTGGTGATCGGGGTCGGTCACCTTCTCGCCCTCGCCGTTGCGGACGTAGTAGGCGTGAACCACATCGCCGCCCAGGTCTTGCACCTTGGCGCTGAGGATGTCCAGGTCGAGCTGCGACAGCGCGCTGGTGACCCGGCTCAGCAGGCCCATGCGGGCCTGGGCCGCCAATTCGATGATGGTGGCGGTGGACGACGATTCGTTGTCGATGGAAACCTTGGGGGCGATCACGGGCCGGGGCGTGAAGTCGGGCGCAACCTCATAGGCGTCGATCCGCTCGGCCAGACGGGCCTCGATGGCCAACCGCCCGGCCAGGGCCTGCTCCACATACGCCGTGACCTGGGGCCAGTCGATCTCCAGGCCCAGCGTGCTCTCCACCTGGAACCGCTCCAGCGCCATGCCGTACTCGGTATGGGCCGCGGCCAAGAGCACCCGAAGTCCGCTCAGCGCGAGCGCCCCGGCCACCCGGGAGAACATGCCGTGCTGATCGGGCGCGATCACCACCAGGGTGTCGCCCTCGCCCAGCACCAGGCGCTCGCCCGCCTCCATCATCTGGCGATGCTCGGGGGTGGGGAACCGCGACGTGATCTCCCCCAGGTCGCCCCCCTCCATCACATGGGCGCAGCGGGCCACCAGCTCCCGAACCAGGCTGGCCTTCCACTTGCTCCACGCCGAGGGACCGGTGGCCACCGAGTCGGCCTCGGTGAGCGCCCCCAGCAGGCGCAGCGTCTCCACCGTGCCAGCCTGCCGGGCCACCTCGTCAATGGTGTCGGGGTCTTCCAGGTCGCGCCGGGTGGCCACGTCGGGCAGCAGCAAATGGTGCTCCACCATCGCCACCAGCACGTCCACATCAGTGGGCGGGTAGCCCATCCGGTGGGCGATGTCGGCCACCAGCTCCATGCCCACCTCGGTGTGGTCGCCGGGATAGCCCTTGCCAATGTCGTGGAGCAGAGCCCCCAGCACCAGCAGGTCGGGCCGGTCTACCCGGTCGACCAGATCGGCGGCCAGGGCCGCAGCCTCGCACAAGTGCCGGTCCACCGTGAACTGGTGATAGGCGTTGCGCTGGGGGCGGCTTCGGTTCGGAGCCCACTCGGGCAGGATGCGGACGAACAACTCCATCTGATCCAGCGCCTCGATCACCGGCGGGGCCGCGGCACCGGTCATCAGCACATCGACGAACAGCCCCCGGGCCTCGTCGGGCCACTGCTCGGGCATGGGGGCCATCTGCTCTCGAAGCCGCTCCAGGCTGTCGCGGTCCATTCGCAGACCATGTGACGCAGATGCCCGGGCCAAGTGCAGCGCAGTACAGGGGTCGGCGGTATCGGCATCTTCGGCCAGCACCGCCCGGCCCTCGTGGGAAACCACACCGGCATCCAACACGGTTTCGCCCCGGCTCGTCCGACGGCGCAGCCTCCGACGCCACTCCGGCGGCATCTCGGCATCTCGAAGCCACGCCCAGACCTCGTCACTTTGCCAGGCGATCGACCGGGCCGAGCTGGCGATGGCGGCCATCATCTCATCGGCATCGCCATAGCCCAGCGCAGCAGCCACGCCGTCTTGCTCCTGCAACAAAAGCTGATCCCCGGAGCGGTCGGTAGTGCGGTGCAACTCGGCCCGTGCCGCCAGGATCACCTCGTAGTCCGCCCAAATCTTGCGGCTGTCGGCATCGTCCATCTCGAACACGGCCGCTTCCACCCACCGCAGCGCATGAACGTCCCGCAACCCTCCCCGGCCTTCCTTCAGGTCGGGTTCCAGCTTGTACGCCACCTCGCCGCTGCGACGATGGCGCTCGGCCACCCGTTCGGCCAGCAGCGGGAGCCACCGCCGGGCGTTGCGCCGCCACTGGGTGGCGTTGTCGGCGGTGAGGTCGGCGGTCAACTCGGCGTCGCCGGCGATGTGGCGGGCATCCAGCAGCGAGGTGGCTGTCTCCAGGTCGGTCTTGGCCAAATCCCTTGTCTCCCGGGGAGTCCGCACCGAGTGGCCGAGCTTCAGCCCCACATCCCAGATGGGGTACCACAGCTTCGGGGCGGTCTCACCGATGTCGGGGCGGTCGCGGTGCAACAGCAGCAGGTCGATATCGCTATAGGGACAAAGCTCGGCCCGGCCATAGCCGCCCACCGCCACCAACGCGATGCCGTCGTCGTCGGCCACCTCGGCCGAGAAGATGCCCTGAAGCCACTCGTCGGTCCGTCGGGCCAGAGCCCGGCACAGAACCGTGCCCACCATGTCGCGATCAGCCAGCAGCTCATCGCGCCCCAGTGCGCTTGCTTGTGCCTCGCCTATCGCCACTGCCTGCCGAGGCTAGCGGCTGGCGCCAACAGCCCCGCTGTCGTTGTCGGGCTCGCTGGTGCAGGCCGACGAGATGCCGGTGCTTGTCTAGTTGTTGTAGGCCGTCTCGGCGTGGAGCGACTGGTCGAGGCCGACGTTCTCGTCCTCAGATGAGGCCCGAATCCCCATGGTGGCGTTGAGCACCCAGGAGATGATGTAGGTGGCCACGAAGCTGTACGCCATCACCGCCAAGATGGAGACGATCTGGTTGCCCAGCAGCTCGCCGCCGCCAAAGAACACGCCGTCGATGAAGTCGGCGCCCTCGATGGCACCCGCATCGGCGAAGAAGCCGATAAGCACCCCGCCGACGATCCCACCGAACATGTGGATGCCCACCACGTCGAGGCTGTCGTCGTACTTGTAGCGCAGCTTGAGTCCGATGGCCAAAAAGCACACCACGCCGGCCAGTGCGCCGATCACGATGGACGACATCGCCCCCACGAAACCGGCCGCCGGGGTGATGGCCACCAGCGCGGCCACGATGCCCGAGGCCATGCCCAACGCGGTGGGCTTGCCGTCCTTGATGGTCTCGGCCACCATCCACGAGCACAACCCGGCGGCGGCGGCCAAGAAGGTGGTCAAGAAGGCGTGGGAGGCCGTGATGTCGGAGGCCAGAGCCGAGCCGGCGTTGAAGCCGAACCAGCCGAACCACAGGATGCCGGCGCCCAGCAGCACCAGGGGCAGGCTGTGGGGGAAGGCCACGTCACGGGGCCAGCCCTTGCGGGGGCCGAGCACCATCACCAGGGCCAATGCCGCGGCCCCGGCGTTGATGTGGATGGCGGTGCCGCCGGCGAAGTCGTGGGCCGGGAGCTGGGCGATCCAGCCCTCGCCGCCGTAGATCCAATAGACCACCGGCGAGTACACCACAAACGACCACACCGGCACGAACACAGCCCAAGCGGAGAACTTCATCCGGCCGGCCACCGCGCCGGAGATGAGCGCGGGGGTGATGGCGGCGAAGGTCATGCCGAACACGAACTCCCGCTTGGCCACCATGTCGTCCACACCGCTGAGCCAGAACGCGTCAAAGTCCCCGAACAGGGGGAAGCTCCAGTCGCCGGAGGCGAACCCGAAGCCGGCCACCGCCCACAAAATAGGGACGATGCCCAGGCAGTACAGGTTCATGTTCATCATGTTGAGCACGTTCTTCGTGCCGACCATGCCCCCGTAGAAAAGGGCCAGGCCCGGCACCATGAACATCACCAGCGCGGCGCTTACCAGCACCCATGCGGTATCAGCGTCCATCTCTACTCCCGTGAATCGACGACTACTCCACCTGTTGGCACGGCCAGTATGCCAGGTTCGCACGGTCTGGCTCCGAACCGTGCTGCCCCCAATCAGCCGTGCCGACGGCGATGCAGGAACGCCTTGGCCGCCCCCCAGGTGACGCCCAGGGCTTGCAGGTCGGGGTGGATGTCGGAAAACGACGCCGGGGTCAGGTCGAAGACATCGTCGGGGAACCGGTCGATGGCGAAGTCGTCCCGGTTGGGCGGGGCCGCCCGCGCCGCGAGCAGCACCTCGGTGGGATAGCGCACCGCCCGGCGCAACACGGCCAAGGGGTTCTCCCGCTGCGCGTCGATGTCAGCAGTTAGAAGCTCGGCCACCTCGGCGCCGACCTCCGCCGCAGCCGCCGCACCCGCCGCCTCCGCAGCCGCCCGGACCTCCGGCGACATCTCCGCTACTCGGCTCTCCACACACGACACCACCCACCCGGGCAGCGCCGCCTGGATGCCGTCGGCCAACGCCCGGGCACACTCGACCATCTGCTGCTCCGCGGCGCGTCGCTCGGCGTCTTGGGATGCGCTCACGGGCTCAGGGGCAACCGGCCGATGCCCGGCGCAAAGCTCAAGGGCTCGGGGCCGACCGGTCGAGGCCCAGCGCAGCGTTCAGGTTGCCCGAGCGCAGACCCTCCAAATCCAGGGTGGCGTACCGATAGCCAGCCTGGCGCACCGCCTCAACCACCGCGGCCCGCTGAGCCACCACATCGCCCAGGCGCTCGTCGGGCACCTCAATGCGGGCCAGGTCCCCGTAGTGGCGCACCCGCAGCTCAGCGAAGCCCAAGCGCCGCAGGGCGGCTTCGGCGTCACCCACCGAGGCCAGCGCCCCCAGGGTCACCGGCGTTCCGTAAGGAATGCGAGAGGCCAGGCACGGAGCGGCGGGCTTGTCCCAGGTCCGCAGGCCCAGCCGCTTCGACCATTCCCGCACATCGGCCTTGGAGAATCCGGCATCCATCAGGGGGAACACCGCCCCCCGCTCAGCGGCAGCCCGCTGACCGGGACGATGGTCGCCCAAGTCGTCGGTGTTCACCCCCAGCGCCACCACCGCTGATCGGCCGGCAGCCAGCGGCGCCAGGGCGTCCATCAGGGCGTCCTTGCACCAATAGCACCGGTCGCCGTCGTTCACCCGGTAGGCGGCGAGGTCCATCTCCTCGGTGTGGACTTCGGTCCAGCACAGACCCCACTCTTCAGCCAGCGCCGCGCAGTCGCGATGCTCGGCCGCGGCCAAAGACGGAGACACCGCGGTGGCGGCCAGGGCTTCGTCGCCCAGCACGTCGTTGGCCACCCAGGCCAGAAGCGACGAGTCGGCCCCCCCGCTGAAGGCCACCACCACCCGACCCCGCTCGGCCAGGTCGCCGCGCAACCGCTCCATATCGCCCACGCCCCCATTGTGGCCCCTCAGCGAGAACGGCCCCAACGCCGACCAGGGGAGCACTACGCTCAAAGGGAATGCGGAGGGGTACGGCGCTCGTGGGCCTGGCGCTCGGTTTGGCGCTGCTGCTGGCCGCTCCGGCACTGGCCCAAGACGACGCCGACGGCGACCGCACCGAGCTGAACGGCACCATCCGGTTCGGGTTCGACCAGTTCTTCGGGGGCGTCACGATCACGGTGGCCGACGCAACCGGCGCCGAGGTGGGCCAAGCGGTCACCGGCGCCGACGGCCGCTGGGGCGTGGAGGTGCCCGGCCCCGGCGCCTACCAGGTGAGCATCCACCCCGACACCCTCCCGGAGGGCATCGGGCTGCGCGAGGGCCAAGAGGCCACCGTGGAGGCGGTGGTGGAGGCGGGCAAGGCCCGGGCGGTGGTGTTCGCGGTAGGCGAGGCTCCAAAGGGCACTCCGTTCGGCAAGCGCTTCGCTCAGACGGTGTTCAACGGGTTCAAGTTCGGCCTCATCATCGCCATGAGCGCTATCGGGCTGTCGCTCATCTACGGCACCACCGGGCTGGTCAACTTCGCCCACGGCGAACTGGTCACCTTCGGCGCGGTGATCGCCTGGTACTTCAACAGCTCTTGGGGCGAGGTGAACCTGATCTACGCCGCGGTGCTCACCGCCATCGTGTGCGGGATGCTGGGGGCGGGGCTGGAGTCGGGCCTGTTCCGCCCGCTGCGGGCCCGGCGGCTGGGCATCTTCCAACTGGTGGTGATCACCATCGGGTTGTCGCTGTTGGGCCGCCAGCTCATCCAGCTCTTCTTCGGGGCCGAGCCGCTCCCCTACCGCGACTTCCAGGTGCAGGAGCGCTGGGAGTTCGGCCCCTGGGCGGTGACCCCCCGGGAGCTGACCACCATCGTGGTCATCATCGTCGCCCTCATCATGGTGGGGCTGATGCTCCAGCGGACCCGGTTCGGCAAAGCCACCCGAGCGGTGGCCGACAACGCCGATCTGGCCGCGGTGTCGGGCATCAACGTGAACCGGGTGGTGCTCATCGTGTGGGCCATGGGCGCGGCCCTGGCCGGATTGGGGGGCGTGTTCCAGGGCCTCGACTCCGACATCGACCCCTTCCTGGGCTTCCAGCTCCTGCTCCTGATCTTCGCCGGGGTGGAGCTGGGCGGGCTGGGCACTGCCTACGGCGCGCTGGTGGGGTCGCTCATCATCGGCATGTCCACCGAGATCAGCACCCTGTGGATCTCGCCGGAGCTGAAGTTCGTGGTGCCGCTGGTGGCCCTCATCCTGGTGCTGCTGCTGCGCCCCCAAGGCCTGTTCGGACTGAGAGAGCGGGTGGGTTAGGTGGCGCGGCGCCAAACCACGAGACCGGTGGGCCACCTGGGGGCCTATCACCGCTGGCGAGAGGCGCGCTAGATGGCGTTCGACATCATCTTCGGCAACGCGGCCCGAGCCGCCTTCGGCCCCGAGGCGGTGATCCTGGCCCTGGCCGCCATCGGCCTGAACGTCCACTTCGGCTTCACCGGGCTGCTGAACTTCGGCCAAGTGGGGTTCATCATGCTGGGGGCCTACGGCACCAGCGTGACGGTGGCCACCTTCGGCGGGTCGCTGTGGCTGGGCATCCCCGTCGGCCTGTTCCTGGCCTTGGCACTGGCGGTGGCCATGGGCTTTCCCACCCTGCGGCTCCAGGCGGTGATGTTCGCCATCGTCACCATCGCCGCGGCTGAGATCATCCGCATCCTCATCGGCTCCACCGACGCCATCGGGCTCACCGGCGGGCCGCTCAGCGTGAGCTTCGACGCCGGGGCCTTCTTCGACCTGAACCCCTATGCCGACGGCCCCCAAGACCGCTACGGCGTGGGCACCTTCGCCTTCACCGGCCAGCAGATGTGGGTGATCACCGTTGGCTGGGTGCTGGTGGCGCTGGTCAGCCTGGTGGTGTTCCTCATCATTCGCAGTCCGTGGGGACGGGTTCTGAAGTCGATTCGGGAGGACCAGGACGCCGCCCGCAGCCTCGGCAAGAACGTGTTCTGGTACAAAATGCAGGCCCTGATGATCGGAGGGGTCATCGGCGGGATGGCCGGGGTCATCGACGCCATCAAGACCTCCGGCGCCGACCCCAACGGCTTCCGCCCCCAGGTCACCTTCTACACCTACACCGCGCTGCTGCTGGGCGGGGCGGCCACCTACCTGGGGCCGGTGCTGGGGGCCATTTTGTTCTGGTTCCTGCGGGAGTGGATCGAGTCGTTCCTGCGCCAGCTCGCTGCCGAGGCCTGGCTGCCCGACGCCATCGCCGACTTCCTGGAGGGATCCGAGGGCATCATCAGCGTGTCGATGGTGGGCCTGGCCCTCGTGCTGTTGATGCTGTTCCGGCCCCAGGGGATAACCGGCAATCGAACAGAAATGCAACTCGATGCCCGCTGACCGCCCTGCGCCTCCCGACGGGACATCTATGCCCGACAACCCGATCCCAGCCGATGACCGCGCCGCGCTGGTGGAGTCGGCCCGTCGCACCACCGAGGTCGAGCCGATCCTCACCGTCTACCCGGTGCCAGGGGTGGCCAAGCCCAACCCCATCTTGAAGGTGGACGGGCTGCGGCGCAGCTTCGGCGGCCTCACCGCAGTTGATGTCGACCACTTGGAGATCGAGCGGGGCATCGTCACCGCCCTGATCGGCCCTAACGGGGCAGGCAAGACCACCCTGTTCAACCTGCTCACCGGCTTCGACCGAGCCGACAGCGGGCGCTGGGAGTTCAACGGCCAAGAGGTCACCTCGCCGTCGCCCGACCGCCTGGCCCGCCAGGGCATGGTCCGCACCTTCCAGCTCACCAAGTCGCTGGCCAAGCTCTCAGTGCTCCAGAACATGCTGCTGGGCGCGCCGGGGCAGGTGGGCGAGCAACTCTGGGCCGCGCCGTTCCGGTGGCTGTGGAGCGATCAGGAGCGGGCCAACACCGAGCGAGCCGAGGAGCTGCTGGAGCGGTTCAACCTGGCCCACATGCGCGACGAGCTGGCCGGCACCCTGTCCGGGGGTCAGCGCAAGCTGCTGGAGATGGCCCGGGCGCTCATGGCCGACCCGGTGCTGGTGATGCTGGACGAGCCGATGGCCGGGGTAAACCCCGCGTTGGCCCAGTCGCTGCTGGGGCACATCACCGCCTTGTCGCTCGAAGGCGTGAGCGTGGTGTTCATCGAGCACGACATGGACGTGGTGTCGGGCATCAGCGACTGGGTGGTGGTGCTGGCCCAGGGCCGGGTGATCGCCGAGGGGGGGCCGTGGAAGGTGATCCACGACGAGGTGGTCATCGACGCCTACCTGGGCCGGCGGCGAACCGAGGCGGCGTCGTGACCGCGGCCCCCGGCGAGGCCGTGGCTGTGCCGACCCCGCTGTTGGCCGCCGATGACGTGGTGGCCGGCTACCTGCCGGGCATCGACATCTTGACCGGGTGCTCGCTGGAGCTGCATCCTGGCGAGATCGTGGGGGTGATCGGCCCCAACGGTGCGGGCAAGTCCACCCTGCTGAAGGCCATCTTCGGCCTGGTCGAGGTGCGGGCCGGCGCCATCCGCCTAGGCGACGAAACCATCACCGGGCTGAACCCCCACCAACTGGTGGCCCGGGGCATCGGCTACGTCCCCCAGACAAACAACGTGTTCCCCCGGCTGTCGATCCGGGAGAACCTGGAGATGGGCGCCTTCCAAGACCCCAAGCAGTTCGCGGCCCGCTTCGAGGTGGTGGCCGAGCTGTTCCCGCTATTGGCCGAGCGCCGAGGCCAGCGGGCCGACGGGCTGTCGGGGGGCGAGCGCCAGATGGTGGCCATCGGCCGAGCGCTCATGATGGACCCCCAGGTGGTGCTGCTCGACGAGCCATCCGCCGGCCTCTCCCCCGCCTACCAGGACGAGGTGTTCGAGCGCATCACCACCATCACCGACCACGGCGTGTCGCTCATCATGGTGGAACAGAACGCCCGCCGCTGCCTCCAGATCAGCAACCGTGGCTACGTCCTCGACCAAGGGGCCAACGCCCACACCGGCACCGGCCAAGAACTCCTCGAAGACCCCAAAGTGGTCAGCCTCTACCTCGGCACCCTCGCCCAAGCCTGAAACACGACAACCGACAACCCGCATCAGGCTCAGGCGCTTCAACCGAGCAGAGAATCAGCCCAGGGTGGTGACGTCCACGTCTTGGCTGTCGATGGGGGTGAGTTCGCCGCCCTGGTACTGGGCGATGATGTAGCGGCCCCAGGTGGGGTCGCCCACGTCGTCGAGGTCGAGGGGGCCGGAGACGCCCTCGTAGTCGATGTCGGCGCCGTCGACCAGCATGCCGGCGCACTCGGCGTAGTCGTAGCACTTGGTGCCGCCGCCGGTCACGTTCTGCACCTGGGCGATGATGTCGGGACCAGATGTGGAACCGGCGGCCAGCGCAGACAGCGCCATCACCATCACGCAGTCGTAGGCCTGACCGCCGTAGCTCAGGTTGTTGCCGGTGAACTCGCTGAGGCGGGCGCTGAACTCGGTGCCGCCCGCGGCGGCGATCACCTTCATGCCGTTGATAACGCCGTCATAGGACGGATCGACTTGGCCGGGCAGACCCGGATCGAACAGCCCGTCGGACCCGTACATGGCCCGGGCCGGCACTCCAGCCTCCAGCAGGCCCCGAATGATGCCCGCGCCCTCGCCGAAGGCGATCAACACCACCGCGTCGGCCCCGATGTTCAGCACCTCGGTCACGGTGTCGTCGAAGCTGGGGGCGTCGGGAGAATAGGAGACGACCTCGGAGAACACCCCCAGGTCTTCCAGCGCAGCCCCGAGCAGACCGGCCAGGGCGTTGCCGTAGTCGTCGGCCCGGGCCACGATGGCCACGTTGGTGGCCCCGTCGCCCGCCACCACGTTGGCGATGATGGGCGACACCGCCTCATCAGGCGGCACGGTGCGGAAGTAGAACGCGGCGTTGTCCTGGGTGCTGAACGACGGCGACGTGTTCGACGGCGAGCACTGGGGAATCTGGGCGTCGTACAGGTTCTGGATGAACGACTGGGAGATGCCCGACGCCGCCGCCCCCACGATCACATGGGCACCCTCGCCCAGCAGCCGGTTGACGGCCTCGGGGGCCACGTCGGGGTCGGTACCGGTGTCGCCGGTGAGCATGGTGACCGTGCCGCCCGCGGCCTGGATGTCCTCGATGGCCAGCCGGGCGCCCTCCACCATCGGGGGCGACAGGAAGGCCAGCGCCCCGGTCTCGGGCATGACCCGCCCGATGACCAGCTCGGGCTGGCTCGGCGCAGCGCTCGGCGTGTCGGGCGCGGCCCCGGTGGGATCGGCCAGGTTCACGTCCTGGGTGCCGATCTCGACCAGCTCACCGTCTTGGAACTGACCGATCTGGTAGCGGGCGAAGCTGGGGTCGCCCACGTCGTCGAGCTCGAGCGGCCCCGACACGCCGTCGTAGTCGATGTCGGCGCCGTCGGCCAACAGACCGGCGCACTCGGCGTAGGTGTAGCACTTCTGGCCCCCGGAGGTCACGGCGGAAACCTGGGCGATGATGTCGGGGCCGCTGGTGGAGCCCGCCGCCGCCGACGCCAAGGCCATGATGATCACGCAGTCGTAGGAGTTGCTGGCGAAGGCCACCCCGTCGTCCTCGCCGATCAGCGCGATCAAGCGGGCATTGAAGTCGTCGCCGGCCTGGCCCGCAGTGTTGCCCACGGTGATGGCGGTGAAGCCGTCGGCCACGTTGGAATTGGAGGGATCGACCAGCTCGGGCAGCCCCGGGTCGTACATGCCGTCGGGCCCGTACATGGCGCTGGCCGGCACTCCGGCCTCCAACAGGTCGCGCATGATCTGCGCGCCCTCGGCGAACGAGACCAGCGCCACGGCGTCGGCGCCCATGCCGGTGGCCGCGTCCACGGTGGCGTCGAACGCCGAGGCGTCCTCGTCGTAGGAGATGACATCCGAGGCCACCCCGAGATCGGCCAGGCTGTCGGCCAGCAGGCCCGACAGGGCGATGCCCCAGTCGTCGGCCCGGGCCACGATGGCCACGTTGGTGGCCCCGTCGGCGGCGATCAGATTGGCCAGCACCGGAGCCGCGGCCTGGTCGGGCGGGGCGGTGCGGAAGTAGAAGGCCGCATTGGCCTGCGTGCTGAACGACGGCGACGTGTTCGACGGCGAGCACTGCGGGATCTGGGCGTCGTAGAGCGTCTGGATGAACGACTGGGAGATGCCCGACGACGCCGCCCCCACGATCACATGGGCGCCCTCGCCCAAGAGCCGGTTCACCCCTTCGGAGGCCACATCGGGATCGGTGCCGGTATCGCCCTTGAGCAGCCGGACGTTGCCCCCAGCGGCCTGGATGTCCTCCACGGCCAGGGAGATGCTGCGGATCATCGGCGGCGACAAGAAGGCCAGCGCGCCGGTTTCGGGCATCATCGAGCCGATCACCAACTCCCCGGCGTCGCCGTCGGGGGCCAGTGCGGCGGTAGCAGCGGCGGTGGGAGCCGCCGTGGCCGCACCGTCGGCCCCGCCGTCGTCATCATCGTTGCCACAGGCGGCTGCCACCAGTGCGGTCAGAGCGATGGCCAAAAGCAAGTTTCTCAATGCCATGAGGGGCACCTTTTCGTCTTGAACAACGAGAACAAGCCGCCAGACCGCGGGCCGAGTCCAGATACTGAATTCGACCTCAGTCCAGGTCAGCCAAGCTCACGTCGTGGCTGGCAACAACTGTGAGGATACCGTAGTTCAGTTTGGCGACGAAGAAGCGGCCAAATGTGGGATCGCCCACCTCGTCGAGCTCCAGTGGGCCGGACATGCCGACGTAGTCGAAGTCCACGCCGTTTACGGCCAGAAGAGCGCACTCCTCATAGAGGAAGCACTTCTGGCCCCCTTTCGTCACTCCTGGTACCTGCGCGATGATGTCCGGCCCGTTGGTGGTGCCCGCAGCCAACGCAGCCAGCATGAGGACAATCACACAATCGTAGGCCTGGCCTCCATAAATCACATTGCCATCGGTGTACCCCATGAGGCGGCGGCTGAATCCGGGGGTGCCCCCAGCAGCAGCGACGACGAGGCCGTTGAGCACCTCGGGGCTGGAGGGGTTCACCAAGGCGGCCAGATTGTGGTCGTAAATGCCGTCGGTGCCGTACATCCTGGCCGCCGGCATGCCTGCTTCAATCAGCCCGCGGATGATGTCATAGCCTTCGGAAAAGGTGGCGAAGACCACCGCGTCGGCCCCCATGCCCAGCACGGCGGCGACCACGGGATCGAAGCTGGTTTCACCGACCTCATAGGAGATGATCTCCGCGGCTACCCCCAGATCGCCGAGATCCTTCACCAGCAGGTTGGACAAGGAGACGCCCCAGTCATCGTTCCTGGTCGGAATGGCGACGGTGGCAGCCCCGTCTTCAGCCACCATCGCGGCCACCAGCGACGAGACCGCCTCGTCGGGGGGAACCGTCCGGAAGTAATAGGCGGCGTTCTCCTGGGTGGAAAACGACGGCGACGTATTGGCCGGTGAACATTGGGGTATCTGGGCGTCGTGCAGCGTCTGAATGAACCCCTGGGACACTTCTGACGCCGATGCCCCCACAATCACATGGGCGCCCTCGCCCAGCAGCCGGTTGACCGTCTCGGATGCCACATCGGGGTCGGACCCGGAATCGCCTCGCAGCAGCCGCACGTTTCCGCCTGCGGATTTGATGTCCTGAATCGCCAGGTTGACGCTGGCGATCGAGGGGGAATCCGGTTCTGATGGCGAGTCGCCCTCGGGCAGCACCGAGCCGATGACCAGCTCGAAATCGGTCTCTATAGAACGAACGGGTTCACTGGCATCGCCACCACAGGCGACTGCGGCCAAGGCCAGGGCGGTGCCCACGGCAACCATCCTGAACAGCCCCGCTCTCATAGCAAGAAGCTAGCCGCAGTCGGCTACATGAGTCGGCTGAGCAGCGTTTCGATTGGGGCCACCATGCCGGTGTAGAAGGGGCCGAACTCGGCATAGCGGGCCGACGCCTCGTCGTAGCGCATGGTGTAGACCACCTCTTTGAGGTCGTCGGGGTGGGCGCAGAACAGGGTCACGCCCCACTCGTAGTCGTCGATGCCGGTGGAGCCGGTGATGAGCTGGAGCACCCGCCCGGCGAAGGTGCGACCGGTGGCCCCGTGCTGGTACATCAGGTCGCGGCGCTGCTCGAAGGGCAGCTCATACCAGTTCTGGCCGGGGTTGCGGCGCTTGGACATGGGGTAGAAGCACCAGGCGGGCTTGCCGTCGGGGGGGAGCTGGGGATACAGCCGGGCCTGCTTGGTCTCCTCGGGCAGCCCGGCGGCGTACTCCGAGAGCTCGGTGAGCGAGACGTAGGAGTCCACAATGTCGAGGCCGGCCCGGCGCAGCCCGGTTTGCAGGTCGCGCAACTGCCACAGATCGGCGTGGAGGGCCATGACGGCCAGGTCGGCCTTGTGGCCCAGCACCGCCACCGTCACCACCTGCACGCCCTCGGCTTCGGCTTGCTTGACCGCAGTGATGATGGCATCAGGCGCCGCGGTCGGTTCGAGCTTGCCGAACAGGTGGACAACCCCAACCCCCAGCGAGGGCTGTACCGGATCGCTCATTGTCCCGACCATACCGCTCCGTCAGGGATTCATGGTCCAGTCGGTGGTCTGCACCACGACGAGCTCGCCGCCTTGCACCTCGCTCACCAGATACCGGCCCACCGTGGGATCGCCCACTTCGTCCAACTCCAGCGGCCCAGAAGCGCCGTCGTAGTCGATGTCCACGCCTTCCGCCAGCAGTTCGGCGCACTCCGCGTACGAAAAGCACTTCTGGCCGCCTCGAGTCAGCCCTGGAACCACCGCAACCAGGTCAGGCCCTGATGCTGATCCGGCAGCCAAAAACGCCAGCGACAACAACACGACGCAGTCATAGGCCTGCCCGCCGAAGCTCACGTTGCCATTCGTCAGCTCCAACACTCGCTGGTTGAACGCATCATCGCCGGAGGGAACGTGGATTCGCAGCCCGTCCAGTACCGTCGGATCTGAGGGGTTCACCCTCTCGGCCAACGTCACGTCGTAGAGCCCGGCCGCAACATGCACCGCATGGGGCGGGATGCCGGATTCCAGGAATCCCCGGAGAATGGCGATCCCCTCCTCGAACGCAATCAGACCCACCGAATCGACGCCCAAAGCCAGCACTTCCTGAACTATGTCGGCAAAGTTGGGGGCATCGGGGGAATACGACACCATCTCGGCGGCAATCCCCAGCTTGTCCAGCTCCTCGACGAGGAGGCGGGCCAGAGCGTTGCCATAGTCGTCGGATCGGGCCACCACAGCAGCGAACGTGGCCCCAGTCGAGGCCAGACTGTTGGCCATGACGGGGGCTTCGGCATGGCTGGTGGTCACCGTGCGGAAGTAGTACTCGGCATTGGCCTGGGTGCTGAACGACGGCGAAGTGTTGGACGCCGCGCACTGGGGAATCTGGGCGTCGTACAGGGTTTGGATGATCGCCTGCGACACTCCCGACGCCGCCGCCCCGACGATGACCTGGGCGCCCTCTCCCAACAGGCGGTTGACGGTTTCCGACGCCACATCGGGATCAGTGGCCGAGTCGCCCTTGAGCAGCCGAACCCGACCGCCTGCGCCCGCAACATCGGCCACAGCCAGATCCACACCGGCAATGATCGGCCCGCCGACTGCCGCCAGCGATCCCGTCTCGGGCAACACTCGGCCGATAACCAATTCGGCGCCGGTGCCCACAGCATCACTGCTGCCCCCATAGGCGCTTCCAGGCTCTTCCCCGTCCGAGTCGCCGCAGGCGGCAGCCAACAGGGCCGCGGCCACGACGAGGGCAACGGCTCGGCGCAGGGGTCTGGTCATGGCGAGGTCAATCGCCGAAGCCGTTCACCAGCACCGCGAAGTGCTTGCTGGTGGCGTCGTGGCGCTTGCCCACCACGGCGGTGTAGGCGTCGGATTCCCACACCTCGCGGGCCTTCTCCTTGGACTCGAACTTGAGCACCACCGTCTGGTGGCCCGCGGTGTCGCCCTCGATCACCTCCGACTCGGTGTCGAAGGCAACCAGCTCGGCGCCGTCGCCGATGCCCAGCGCTCCCGCCGCGCCCTGCATGTACTCCCCGTACAGCTCGGGGTTGTCCACCTGATAGTTCACGATGATGTAAGCAGCCATAGCCCACTTCTAGCAGACCAGATCAGCCCCCGACGAAGAGGAAGGCCGAGCACGTAGGGTTGGCCGCCAGTCAGCCCCCGACGAAGAGGAAGGCCCCGCCGGGGTGGCCGCCACCGCTGCTGGTCACTGCCACCTCGGCATCGGGCACCTGGCGGCCTCCCCCGTCGCCTCGAAGCTGCACCACCGCCTCGTGCAAGAACCCGTAGCCGTGCAGCCGACCCGCAGAGAGCTGGCCACCGTGGGGGTTGAGCGGGATCTCACCGTCGCGGGCGATGCGGGTGCCGCCCTCCACGAACGCCGCCCCCTCGCCCTTGCCGCAGAACCCCAGGCCCTCCAGCCACGACAGGGCGTTGAAGCTGAAACCGTCGTAGAGCAGGGCCACGTCCACGTCGGCGGGCTTCAGGTCGGTGCGGCTCCACAGGTGGGCGGCGGGGCCGTCCACCATGGGCTCGTGCAGCAGCGTCCCCTGGTCCCACGACATCCGCTCGGCCATCTGGGTGCCCACCGCCTCCACCAGCACCGGGCGGTGGGGGGCGTCGTAGGCGGTCTCCGCTGCCGACACCACCAAGGCGGTGGCGCCGTCGCAGGGCACGTCGCAATCGAACAGGCCGAACGGGGTGGTGATCATGCGGGCATCCAAGTAGTCGTCGATGGTCATCGGTTCCTGGTAGATGGCGGCCGGGTTGTGGGCCGCGCCGGCCCGGGCGGTCACCGGGATCCACCCCAGTTGCTCCCGGGTGGCGCCGTAGCGGTGGAAGTAGTGGCTGGCCATCAGCGCGATCCAGTTGCCGGCCGACATGGCCCCATACGGCAGCCGCCACTCCATCTCCCCCGAAACCCGGAACCCGCTGCTCACCCCGGAGTTGGCTCGGTTGCCCCAGGCGATGGCGGTGGTCTCCCAAACCGTGCGGTAGCACAGCACATGGCGGCACAGGCCTGAGGCCACCGCCAGCATGGCGTTGGCCACTGCGCCGCTCTGGCCGGGGGTCTCCATGGTGCCGCAGAACCAGGTGGGGGCGATGCCCAGGGCGTCGGCCACCGGGTAGATGCCGCCCTCGGAGTGGCCGCCGTCTTTGGCCCCGCCGCCGGGGTAGGTGGACAGGCCGTCGATGTCGTCCATGGTCAACCCGGCGTCGGCCACCGCGGCCCGACAGGCGTCGATGGCCAAGCTCATGGGGTTGCGGCCCAGGCGGCGCCCCACCTCCGACATGCCGATGCCGGTGATGGCCACCCGCGACTCGAACTTCTCGGCAGTGGGCATAGGCCGCACCGGGGCCGGGGTGGGCTCGGGGTATTCGACTGCGTCGGAGGCTGGCTCGCCGGTGGGAGCGAACACCGGCAGCCACACGTCCTTGTGCTGCTCGAAGCGCACCGCCACCGGCAGGCCGATGACCACATCGTCGGGCTCGGCGTCCACGATCAGAGTGGTGAGGCGCACCAGAGGATCCTCGTCAATGGCCACCAGCCCGATCACGTAGGGGATCTCCATGTCGGGCAGCCACGGCTGGTGGTTGACGGTGACCCCCACCACCACACCCCGGCCCGACACCTCTTTCACTTCAGGAACAACCCCGCTCTCGGGGCAGGCGGCGGCGGGAGGGTGGAGATAGCGGTCGCAGTCGGGGCAGTGCTGGAACCGCAGCACGCCGTCGGCCCCCGATGTCCAGAAGAACTCGTTTTCCGGGGTGAGCTTGGGCAGGGGGCGCATGGCCTCGATTCTTATGCAGACGGGGAGTAGAAGTTGAGTTGGCCGTCGCGGACGAATCCGGCCAAGCCCACGCCGGCGACCGCCGCTGTCTCCACCGCCAGCGCGGAGGGGGCGCTCACCGCCACCAGCACGGCAAAGCCCGCGGCCCACGCCTTCTGCACCATCTCGAACGACGCTCGGCCGCTCACGAACAGCCCTTGGCCGCGGGCGGGCAGTTGGCCGTCGAGCAGCATTCGGCCCACCACCTTGTCCACCGCGTTGTGGCGGCCGATGTCCTCCCGCACCAGCGTGGGCTCGCCGCTCGACCCGAAGGCGGCCGCGGCGTGGACTCCTCCGGTTGCGCCGAAGAGGTCTTGGAAGGCCCGAACCCGCTCGGGCACCGAAGCCAGCACGTCGGCGGCGATGGGCGTTTCGCTGGGGGGCAGCCGATCCAGCCGCTCCGCCAGCGCCTCGATGCTCTCGGCCCCGCACAGCCCGCAGGCCGAGGTGGTGAGGCCGAGGCGGGGGGTGGCCGGCGGGGCGCCGTCGGTTGCCACTGTCACCAGGTTGAACTCGGTGTCGGCAGCCGGCTCGGTGGCGCAATACCGAATGGACGTTACCGAGGCGTCGCCCAAGAGTCCCTCGGTGAAGCAGAACCCGGCGGCCAGCTCGAAATCGTGGCCGGGGGTGCGCATGGTGGTGGTGACGGTGATGTCGTCGAGCTCGATGGTGAGGGGCTCCTCCACCACCAGATCATCGGGACGCCGGTGCTCTGTGCTCCCGTCCCAATGGCGAACCAGCACTCGCTGGGACCGGCTCCGGGTCATGACACCCGATGCATCTCAGAGACCACATGGTGCTGGAGCTCCAACCCCACCGCGGCCATGGCCACCGAGGAGTGCAAGACCCCGCCGTTCACCCAGAAGCGCCGCTCGGTGGCGGTCACCGGCTTGGCCGAAGCGGTGCCCAGCACCGCAGTGGACGCCAGCCGGACCTCGGGGCCATCCACGATGCCGTCCAGCAGCTCGACGATGCCCGACGGCTGTACCAGCACCAGCTCGATCCGACCGTCCGGCTGGGGGCGCAGATACCCGGCCTCAGCGTGGAGGGGCAGGCCGGTGTCGGCGTGCTTGGTCTTTTGCCCATAGGCCACGAACGGCTTGCCCACGTGGGTGAAGGAAACCTCCTCGGTGTACGAGAAGTTTTCGATGGTGGGATACACCCCGGAGCCGGCACCCCGCCACGTTCCCAGCAGAAACGCCAGCGGCGCGCACGCCGGATGAAGCTCAGCCATACCGCGACGCTACCGCCGCTGCGGATGTTTCGGGCTAGAAGTCCATGTCGGGCATGCCGCCGGGCATCCCGCCGCCCTCTTCGGGCTTGTCGGCCACCACGGCCTCGGTGGTCAAGAACAGCCCGGCGATGGAGCCGGCGTTCTGGAGCGCCGAGCGGGTGACCTTGGCCGCATCGATGATGCCGGCGGTCAACAGGTCTTCGTAGTCGCCGGTGGCCGCGTTCAGCCCGGAGTTGCCCTCCAGGTTGCGAACCCGCTCGACAACCACGCCGCCCTCGAGACCGGCGTTCACGGCGATCTGGGCCAGCGGGCCTTCCAGCGCCTTGGCCACGATGCGGGCACCGGTGGCCTCGTCGTCGGCCGGCAGGCCCTCCGCCGCCGAGTTCACCGAATCCTGGGCCCGCAGCAGGGTGACGCCCCCGCCCGCGACCACGCCTTCTTCGATGGCGGCCTTGGTGGTGCTGACCGCGTCTTCGATGCGGTGCTTCTTCTCCTTGAGCTCCACCTCGGTGGCGGCGCCCACCTTGAGCACGGCAACGCCGCCCGACAGCTTGGCCAGGCGCTCTTGGAGCTTCTCCCGGTCGTAGTCGGAATCGGTGTTGTCGATCTCGCCCTTGATCTGGGAGATGCGGCCCTCAACGTCGCTGCGGTCGCCAGCGCCCTCCACGATGGTGGTCTCGTCCTTGGTGATGACGATCTTGCGGGCCCGGCCCAGCAGGTCGAGGGTGGTGTTCTCCAGCTTGAGGCCCACCTCTTCGCTGATGACCTGGCCGGCGGTCAAGATGGCCATGTCTTGGAGCATGGCCTTGCGGCGGTCGCCGAAGCCCGGCGCCTTCACCGCGGTGGAGTTGAAGGTGCCCCGGATCTTGTTCACCACCAAGGTGGCCAGAGCCTCGCCCTCCACATCCTCGGCGATGATCAGCAGCGGCTTGCCCGCCTGCATCACCTTCTCCAGCACGGGAACGATGTCGCGCACCGCGGTGATCTTCGATCCCACGAACAAGATGTAGGGATCGTCGAGCACGGCTTCCATGCGCTCGGCGTCGGTCACGAAGTAGGGGGAGATATAGCCCTTGTCGAAGCGCATGCCCTCGGTGAAGTCCAGCTCCAGGCCGAAGGTCTGCGACTCCTCCACGGTGACCACGCCGTCTTTGCCCACTTTGTCGATGGCCTCGGAGATGAGCTCGCCGATCTCGGCGTCGGCGGCGGAGATGGCGGCCACGTTGGCGATCTGGGCCTTGTCGGACGACACGTCCACCGACTGCGACTGGATGGCGCCCACGGCGGCGTCCACGCCGGCCTCGATGCCCTTCTTGATGGACATGGGGTTGGCCCCGGCAGCCACGTTTCGCAACCCCTCGCGCACCATCGACCAGGCCAGCACGGTGGCGGTGGTGGTGCCGTCGCCGGCCACGTCGTCGGTCTTCTTGGCCACCTCTTTGACCAGCTCAGCGCCGATCTTCTCGTAGGGGTCCTCCAGCTCGATCTCTTTGGCGATGGACACGCCGTCGTTGGTGATCGTGGGGGCGCCCCACTTCTTCTCCAGAACGACGTTGCGGCCCTTGGGGCCAAGCGTGACCCGCACGGCGTCGGCCAGCTGGTTCATTCCCGACTCCAGCGCGCGCCGGGCCTGCTCATCGAATGAGATGATCTTGGGCATCCTCGAACACTCCCTTTTGCTATCTCGGTTTCCCGCCGACTCTTCAGTGGTCGGCTTTTAGCACTCTCAGTATGAGACTGCTAAAGGTTACCGAGGGGGGCGCGAAACGCCAAACTCTGAGTGGTGAGAAATCAGCCGCCAGCCACGGCGGGAACGATGGCCACCGTCTGGCCGTCGGGCACCGATGTGGACAGGCCGTCGGCGAACCGCACGTCGTCGTCGTCCACGAACACGTTGACGTACCGGTGCAGGCCGCCCGACTCGTCGATCAGGCGGTCCATGAAGCCGGGGTGGGTGGCATCCAGCGAGGCGATCACGTCGCGGACTGTTGCGCCCTCGACACTGACCTCGCTCGCCCCTCCCGCCAGGGGACGAAGGGTGGTCGGTATACGAACAGTCACGCTCATGGGCCATGATGCTATTCGGATGACGCGCCGGAAACGACTCGTGAACCAGGGGGCGGTGTGACCGGGCGGCGGAGATTCGCCGCCGGAGAGTTCTCGGCTGCCGACCTCGCGGCCCGCAAGGGGGCGACGACGGTGTCGGTCTGCCTACCCGCCCGCAACGAGGAGGCCACCGTGGGCGCCATCGTGGAGGTGGTGCGGGCCGAGCTCATGGAAAAGCTGGGCCTGGTTGACGAACTGATCGTGATGGACGACCACTCCACCGACCGCACCGCGGCGGTGGCCAAGGACGCCGGGGCCACGGTGGTGGCGTGCTCCGAGGTGCTCACCCACCTCGGCAACCAACCCGGCAAAGGTGAGACGCTGTGGAAGTCGCTGTTCGCATCGGCGGGCGACATCGTGGTGTGGTGCGACAGCGACGTGGCCAACTTCGGCCCCCACTTCATCTCTGGGCTGCTGGGGCCGTTGCTTCTGGACGAGGCCATCGGCTACTGCAAGGGCTTCTACCACCGCCCGGTGGGGGCCGACCAGCGAGGCGGGGGCCGGACCACCGAGTTGGTGGCCCGTCCACTCATCGCCCTGTTGTTCCCCGAGCTGGGCGACATCGTCCAGCCGCTGGCCGGGGAGTACGCCGGGAGGCGGGATGTGCTGGAGCGGGTGCCGTTCGTCCAGGGGTATGGCGTGGAGATGGGGCTGCTCATCGATGTGTGGCGACTGGCGGGCTACAACGCCATCGCCCAGGTGGACCTGGGCACAAGGGTTCACCGCAATCGCCCGCTGCACGAGCTGTCGTCGCAGGCCACCGAGGTGATGCAGGTGGCCCTGCACCGGGCCGACCGCACCCTGGTGAACACGGCCATCACACTGCGCCGCCCCGGTTTCGGCGACACCGAGATCACCATGCAGGAACGCCCTCCTCTGGTGGAGGTCACCGGCTACTTCCGCCAAGCCCTCTGAGGGTGCAGCGCGGCTAGGCGCCCAGGAAGTCGGTCACCGCCTGGGCGATCAGGGCGACGGTGTCGGCCATTGCCGCGTCGGCGCCGAACCGCTCGCTGAGGCTGATCAGCTCCCCGCCCACCGGTACGCCAGAGCCGTCCACCCGGCCCACGACGATGAGCACCGGCACCCCGGCGGCGGCCGCCATCTCCGCCACGCCCCCCACCACCTTCCCCTGGAGCGACGTGGCGTCGAGCGCGCCCTCGCCGGTGACCACGAGATCGGCTTGCTCGATTCGGCCGTACAGATCAACCTCCTCGGCCAGCAGCTCGAAGCCGTTGCAGAGTTCGGCCCCCACGCAGGCCAGGCCGCCGGCCAGGCCGCCCGCCGCCCCCGAGCCCTCCAGATCGCCCACGTCCACTCCGTAAGTCTCGGCGTACACCTGGCGGAGCCGCTCCAAGCGCCGACGCAGCAACTCCACCTGCGCGGGGGTGGCCCCCTTCTGGGGCCCGAACACCTCGGCGGCATCGGTGAATCGGGTCCTCACGTCGCAGGCCACGGCCAGCTCCACCCCCCGGAGCCGCTGCGTGGGGTACAGCGCTCGCAGGGCGCCCAAGCCGCCGTCGGTGGTGGCCGAGCCCCCCACTCCCACCAGCACCCGGCGGGCGCCTCGGTCGAGCGCCGCCTCGACCAGCTCTCCGGTTCCGTAGGTGGTGGCCCCTAGGGGATCGTTGTTCTCCGCGCCGCCCACCAAGGCCAATCCCGAAGCCCGGGCCATCTCGATCACCGCGGTGTGGCGATGCAGCCGCCAGGGGGCCTCCACCGGGTCGCCCAGGGGTCCGGTCACCGTGGTGGTCCGGTTGGCCCCGCCCACCACCTCCAGGGTGCCCTCGCCCCCGTCGGCCATGGGGGCGGCATCGGCGGTGGCCCCGGCCCGCTGGGCGGCTCGGACAACGGCTTCGGCGACTTGGGCGGCCGTGGCCGTTCCCCGGAACTTGTCAGGGGCGGCAACGATATGCATGCGGCCCCCGCCGCCTGTCAGCCGGGACGCTGGGCCAGGCTGTCAGGTCCGATCAAGACGAGGACGTAGGCGTTGGCCAGCGTGTCGAGGGTGATGCCCCCGGGCGGAGGATCGGGCATTGGCCACAACGGCTTTTCGCTTTCGCCCAGCAGTCGGGCGATGCACTGGGCGTCGACTTGATACCCGGCCCGGTAGTAGAAGGCCGAGCCCGTCTGGGGACTGGCGTTCACCGGGTTCTGCGTCACGTAGTTGGCCGTGTTCAGCTCACCGGTGAGCCGACCGGCTGCTCCAGTCACGTCGGTGCCGTTGGCCACCAGCACGCTTATGGTGGCCGGGTCGCGGCACTCCAGATCTGCGTCGGGGGCTGGGGCGGGAGGCTGGGTCACTACCGGGTCGGGCTCGGCCGGCTGGGTCGGGTCGGCTGCCGGGGCGGGAGTGGCATCCGCGTCGCCGTCGTCCGACGGGGTGTCGACCGGATCGGGAACCTCCTCGGGCGCCGTCGTCGCTTCGGCTGTCGGCTGGGTGACAACCGGTGTGGGATCGTCGCCATCGTCGTCGAGGCCGCGGGCCAAGACGAAAGCACCCGCCGCAATCAGGGCGAGAACCAGCACCACTCCCTTGAGGGCCATCTGGTTGTTGGGGGATCGGTTCGACTCCATAGTGCCTCTGGCTCCGGGTTAGCGCGACGGCTGTCGTCCGACCGAAGTCTGGCCGAACTTCGACCGTCTGCGGCGATCGCGCATTCGTCGCAGACGACGTACCACCATGGGGTCGTATTCCATGGCCTCCGCCTCTTCCAATAGTTCGTTCAGCAGCTGATAATACCGGGTGGTCGAAAGCTCAAAACGCTCGCGTATCGCAGCTTCCTTCGACCCGGTCTCCTGCCACCAGGTGCGCTCAAAGTCCAAGATCTGCCGATCTCGCCTCGTGAGGGCCATTCCACAAGCGTTACCCACGCCAGAGCCTTATTCAAGCACCCTCCCCAAACCGCACCCCTTATGCTCTTGCGCGGGGGGCCGCGGCGCCTCCCAACTAAAGAATCCAACGCCCGAGTAGCTCAGTCGGCAGAGCAGCTGTCTTGTAAACAGCAGGTCGCAGGTTCGATTCCTGTCTCGGGCTCTGATGTGAAAGGGGAGTTGCCGTGGCAGAGGAGCTGGCTTGGACGATGGGGATCGAGGAGGAATACCTCCTCGTTGAGCCCGAGACCGGGGAGCTCATAACCGAACAGCCGCCCGGGATCCAGGAGAAGGTGACCGGTTTGCACCACGGTCTTGTCGCCCGGGAGCTGTTCAGCTCGCAGATCGAGATCGGCACCGGCATCTGCACCGACTTCAAGCATCTGCGGGCCGACATCGGGCTTCTGCGCCTCGCGGTCACCGAGGCCGCCGCCGAGTACGGGCTGGCGCCGATAGCGGCCTCTTCGCACCCATTCGCGCGCTGGCAGCAGCAGCAGGTCACCGAGGGGGAGCGCTACCAAGCGCTGGCCGAGGCCCTGGCCGGGGTGTCCCGTCAGCTCATCATCTCGGGCCTGCACGTCCACGTCGGCATCGACGATCCCGATCTGCGGGTGGATTTGATGGGCCAGGTGGCCTACTTCCTGCCCCACCTGCTGGCCCTGTCCACGTCGTCGCCGTTCTGGGAGGGACGCGACACGGGGCTCAAGAGCTACCGGATGGCGGTGTTCCGGGCGCTGCCCCGCACCGGGCTGCCGGAGAAGTTCGAATCCTGGTCGGAGTACCGCCGCCACATCGACGTGCTGGTGGGGGCCGGTGTGATTGAGGACTCCAGCAAGGTGTGGTGGGACATACGCCCATCGGAGCGCTACCCCACCCTGGAGATGCGGGTCACCGACCTGCCCACCAAGATGGAGGACACGGTTTGCGTCGCGGCGCTGTACGTGTGCCTGCTGCGGATGCTGTGGAGGCTCAAGCTGGAGAATCGCCGGTGGCGCAGCTACGCCAACTTCTTGGTGTCGGAGAACCTGTGGCGGGCTCAGCGTTACGGGATAAGCGACACTCTCATCGACTTCGGCCAAGGCGAGATGGTCCCGTTCCCCGACCTGGTGGAGGAGATGATCGAGTTGGTCCGACCCGACGCCGAGGCCCTGGACTGCATAACCGAAGTAGAACACGCCCGCACCATCTGCCAGCGGGGCACCTCCGCCGACCGCCAACTAGCCATCTACCACGCGGCGCTCGAAGAAGGCGCCACCGACGCCGAGGCCCTCCACGCCGTCGTCCAAGCCCTCATCACCGACACCATCGCCCCACCCGACCCCTAGCGGTCAGCTGGCCAGGCGGTACATGGTGAGTGCGGTGGGAACCAGGCGCTGTTTGACTGGATCGACGGCCAGGGCCAAGCCCTCGAGGGTGTAGGCCCCCAACAGCACCGGACCGTCGTCCTCGCCGAACACCACCAAGGTCACCTCGCTCTCGCCGTCTACTGTCACCCATGCCCGTCCGTAGTTCATGAGTATCCGCCGCCCATCGGCCAGATCAAGTGGGCGTGTGCCGATGGGCACCACCCCCAGTTCGCGCAGCAAGCTGCCGGGCAGCATGGTGTAGGCCGAGCCGGTGTCCACCATCGCCTCGACTTCTCTGGTCTCCCCGCCGTCCATCGCCGAGACCTGGATTTTCACAACCAGCATTCCCATACCGGAACGCTACCCCACAAGCCGCCAGATTGTCAATAACTGAAATTACATTGCTTATGTGATTATTCCACAATTCAGATCTTGTCGGTGGCGGGCGATTTCGAAGGAGGCGATGGCGACTGCGGCGGCGGCGTTGAGGGAGCTGAGGCTTCCCGACAACGGGATGGTGGCGACAACGTCGCAACGCTGGCGGGTGAGGCGGGAAAGGCCGCGACCTTCGCTGCCGACCACGAGGGCCACCGCCTCAGCGGCGACGGTGATCTCGTAGATGGGGGTAGGGGCGGTTACGTCGAGTCCCACGGTCCATACTCCGAGTTCGGCCAGGCGGGTTAGGGCGTTGGGGATGCCAGGGACTAGGGCCATCCGTACATGCTCGACGGCACCGGCGGCGGCTTTGGCGGCGGCGGGGGTGATGTGGGCGGCGCGGTGGCGGGCCAGCACCGCGCCGGTGACCCCGGCGCACTCGGCGGTTCGCAGGGCGGCACCGACGTTGCCGGGGTCGGTGACCCCGTCGAGCACGAGCAGGAACGGGGGGTTGTCATCAGCGGAGCGGGCCAGATCGTCCAGGTCGTGCTCACGGAGGGGGGCGGCCCGGGCGATCACCCCTTGGGGGGCTTCGGTGACCGCCATCGACTCGAACTTGGCCTTGGGCAGCTCTTTCACCGGCACTCGAAGTTCGGCGGCCAACTCCACGATCTGGGCCAGCATCCCGGTTTGATTCTGACCGGCCGCAATCACCACCTCACTTGTGGGGCGGGTGCCGGCCAGCAGCAGCTCACGCACTGCTTGACGGCCCTCCACGCGGTCGCCGCCCAGCCCGGCCGGGGGGCGTCGGCGGTGCTGCTGATCAGCGGGCGGGCGGCCCTGGCTCCGGTTGCCGCCCCGACCTTGGTTCCCGCCCTGGCCCCGGTTGCCGCCCCGTCGCCCCCGGCCCTGACCTCGACTCTGGTTCCCGCCTCGGCCTCGGCTCTGGTCCTGCCCCCCGCCACGAGAACTCATGGGCGCTCGATCAGCGCCACCGCCCAGCAGGCCAAGCCCTCGCCTCGGCCCAATGCCCCCATGGCCTCAGCCCGCTTGCCCTTCACCGTCACCGGGGCGCCGACCACGCTGCTCAATCGGGCTTCCATCTCGTCGCGGCGCGGTGCGATCTTTGGCGACTCGGTGACCACGGTGCAGTCGACGTTTACCGCCTGCCAGCCTGCATCGGCCAGGCGGGACACAGCGTCGGCCAGCAATCCGATGCTGTCGGCACCGGCCCAGGCGTCGTCGGTATCAGGGAACAGCATGCCGATGTCGCCCAAGCCCGCCGCGCTCAACAAGGCGTCGGTCACGGCATGGGCCACCGCGTCGCCGTCGCTGTGGCCCACCAGGCCCGGCGCTCCACCAAACTCAACCCCACCCAGGATCAAGGCGCGGTCGGGGTCGTCGCTGAACCGGTGGGTGTCGAACCCGTGGCCTATCCGCAGGTCACCGGTCATAGGGCCAACCACGCTTCGGCTGCGGCCAGATCGTCGGGGTGGGTGATCTTGATGTTGCGGGGGTGGCCCTCCACGGCTGCTACGGCATAGCCGGCCGCTTCCACCAATCCGGCGTCGTCGGTGGCGTCGGCGGCCCCGGCGTGGGCGGTCCGCAGCAGGTCGGCTCGAAACGCCTGCGGAGTCTGCACCGCTTGGAGGGTGCTGCGATCCACCACTCCCCCGTCCACCCGGCGAATGGTATCGGTGACCGGCACCACCGGCACGGCCCCGGCAGCGCCCGATTGCACCTCGTCGATGACCCGGTTGTAGATGTCGGCGCCGGCCAGCGGGCGGGCCGCGTCGTGGACGCAGACGATGGCGGCATCATCGGGCACCGCGGCCAGCCCGTTGCGGACCGAGGCGGCCCGGCTCGGCCCCCCGGACACCACCGCGGTGGCGGCCAGACGGGTGGACTCGGTGCCCACATCAGAGGCGGGAACCACCACAACAACGCCGTCGCTCACCTCGGCGGCGGTGGCCACGCTGCGGTCCACCACCCGGGTGCCGGCCAACTCCAAGTATTGCTTGGCCCCTCCGAACCGGGTGCCCGAGCCCGCGGCCACGATCACCGTCCACACCGAGGTACCCGTCATGGTGCGGCCTCGCCGGTTCGATGGCCAGGACACCCCACCGAGACCTGGGCTGAGCGATCGTCCGCCACTGCTACTCGCCCAAGAAGGCCAGTGCCCGAGCCCAGGCATCGGCGGCATCGTCAGCACGATGGGCAGGCCGGGCCGGGTCGTGGACGAAGCCGTGGTCGGCACCCTCGTAGGACACGATCACCGCCCCCGCCGCCTCCAGTGCAGCCACGTCGTTAGGCGGGGTGAACGGGTCTTCGGTGCCGATAACCGCCAGAAGCGGGCACGGGTCGCCCGCGGCCAGCAGCTCCAGCGGCTCGCTCTGGCCGGGGCCTTGCCAGTGCTCGGGCAGGCGGATCATCCCGTAGAAGGCCACAGCCCGGTGGAATCCCCCCGTGGCCGCGGCCTTGATGGCGTACATCCCGCCCATGCAGAATCCGGCCACCACCACCGTCTCGCACCCGGTGGCGTCGGCGGCAGCGGCAACGTCGGCCAGCACATCGTCGTCCACCAGCTCGCAGACCGCGGCCAACCGATCCTCGACCGCCAAGTGCTCGCGCCCCACAAACACCTGGGGTGCGCACACCGTCCAGCCCTGCTCTGCAGCCAGGCGAGCCACGTGGTCGTCAAACAGAGGGCGCAATCCCATGATGTCGGGGATCAGCACCAGCCCTCGGTCGGCACCCTCCACCCGTACAAGCTCAGCCGGCGTTCCCGTCGACAACTCGATGCGCATGGCCCTTGTTTAGCCCATCGGCAGTGCGCGACGAGGGCTGAGGTGGGAGCATGGAGGCATGGCTCATCCCCATTTGGAGCTCACCGCCCGACCCCGGCGCAACCGGCGCACTTCGGCCATCCGCAGCATGGTGCGCGAGACCGAGCTCACCCCCGCTCATTTTGTGCTGCCTCTGTTCGTACACCGAGGCCCCGACGAGCCCATCGACTCGATGCCCGGGACAAACCGCTGGAGCGTGGACGGCCTGGTGGGCGAGGTGGGACGGGCCGCCGATCTGGGCGTCCAAGCCGTGGTGCTGTTCGAGGCCGCCCCCGACGAGTTGAAGACCCCCACCGGCGATGAGGCCTGGAACCCCGACGGGCTGATCCCCCAGACCATTGGAGCCATCAAGGCCGCCCATCCCGACACGGTGGTGATGACCGACGTGGCCCTCGACCCCTACAACAGCGACGGCCACGACGGCATCGTCGCCCCCGACGGCACCATCGTCAACGACGAGACCGTGGATGTGCTGTGCCGCCAAGCGCTGACCCACGCCGACGCCGGGGCCGACATCGTGGCCCCCAGCGACATGATGGACGGCCGGGTGGGCGCCATTCGGGAGACGCTCGACCACCACGGCCACACCGAGGTGGGAATCTGCGCCTACACCGCCAAGTACGCCTCGTCGTTCTTCGGGCCGTTCCGGGGTGCGCTCGACTCGGCACCCCGCTCGGGCGACAAGAAGACCTACCAGATGGACCCGGCCAACGGCCGCGAGGCCCTGCGGGAGATGGAACTGGACATCGCCGAGGGCGCCGACATGGTGATGGTCAAGCCGGCCGGGCCTTACCTCGACGTGGTGCGACGCTTCGCCGACGCCTCGGCGGTGCCAGTGGCCGCCTATCAGGTGAGCGGCGAGTACCTCATGGTCAAAGCGGCCGCGGCGTCGGGGTGGCTGGACGAGCAGGCTCTCATCACCGAAACCCTCACCGGCATCCGCCGCGCCGGGGCCGACGTGATCCTCACCTATTTCGCAACGCAGGCCGCCCAGCTTCTCAGCTGAGCTAGGAACGAGGCCGGCGGCGGAAGAAATCGGAGAAGCTGGTCACCACCGCGTGGCCGGGTGCCTCCCCCTCCTGGGGACGAGCGTCGGCCAAGAGCGCAGTGGACATCCCCAGCGCCTGGGCGGCGTCGAGGTGCTCGACCGCCACATCCACCAGCAGCGAGTTCTCGTAGGGCACCGACGTGGTGCGGCGCAATGCCTCGTAGATCCCGGGCGCGGGCATGCACACCCCTACATCGCTGCTCACGATCCAGGTGTCCACGCCTGCCATCTCCAGCCGGGCCCGCAAGGCCGACGACCACGAAGAGATGTCGTTGGTGAGACAGGCCACGGGGAGCTCCCGGCGGGCCATCTCGGCCACAAAGTCCCGAGCGCCAGACCGCACGGTGTACTGATCCAAGAATTGCTCGGTGAGCTCGGCGGGATCGTCGTCCAAACCGAGCCCGGACCAGAACTCAGCGGGGGTGATCCGGCCCAGCACCGCCTGGTGGTGGAGCTGCTCCACATCCTCGTCGTCTGCCTCGCCGCCGCGCTCGGCGGCAAAGGAAGCGAGAAGCTTCGCGGGCTCGTCGGCGGGCTCGAACAGCACGCCAAGCGGATTCAAGACCACCAACCGCAACCGCCGGGGTGGGGGCTGCGCCGGAGCGGAACCAGTGGTCCGGGTGAGCCAATCCTGGGGCACGGTCGGATCGGTGCTGCGGCCTCGAGCCCGGCGCTCCAGCAGAAAGCCGGCCACCGCGACCAGCACCGAGAGGCCCACCAGCGCAAATGCGGCCCAAGCCACCCAGCGGAGGGTCACCGCGGTGCCGCTCTCATCTTGGGCGGTCATCTCGAGACGGGTCGCCCGGTCTCCCCCGAACTCCAGCACTTCTTCCCGCTCCGGGCCCACCGGCAGATCCAGCACCACCCGCATGGCGACCCCGTCCAACACGCTGGCCGAGTCGGGGATCGGCTGGCCGAAAGGCTCGCCGCCCAGCCGCTCGGTGAGCTCGGGGTCGGTGAACAGGTCGATTCCATCCGACAAATCGACCACGCCGGTCACTCGATAGTCGATCTTGGCGAAGGAGGTGTCCCGCTCAAAGGTGAAGTCCCGGAACACATTGTCGGAGATGAAGATCTCAGCCAGCACCAATTCGAGCTGCTCGGGCGAGCTGAAGGGCTTGGAGGCGGAGAAGCTGGTGCGGCCCTGGTCGTCGATGCGGGGTTCGTTGTACGACCAGCCCGACGCCGGATCGTCAATGTCGTCGATCAACAGCCGCGACGCGATGTCAGGGGCCAGGGCCATCGCCGCATCGTCGAGCGCCACGTCCACCGTGACCACCCCGGAGCCGTCGTCGTTGAAGCCGATGCCCACCTCGATGTCCATCTGGCAGGCGGTCAGGCCGAAAACCAATGCCAGAAGGAGCGCTGCCCTTCGAACCCCCGCGGGCATGTCGTCTACCGAATGGCCTCTAGGCGCCGGCCAGTTCTTCCACCGGGGGCGGCTCGAAGCCCTCGACGGCCCGGAAGCTGATGCGCTCCGATCCCGGCTCGTCGGGGTCGTCCTCGGCGTCGACCAGAATCGTCTCGCCAGCCCGGAACTCCTTCCAAAGAAGCTGCTCCGACAGCGGATCCTCCACCAGCCGCTGGATGGCCCGGCGCAGCGGACGGGCACCCAGCGTGGGGTCGTAGCCCCGCAGGGCCAGCAGCACCTTGGCTGCTTCGGTGAGCTCCAGCCCGATGCCCTGAGCCTCAAGCTGGTCTTGCAGCCGCTTGATCATCAAGTCGACGATCCGGGTCACCTCTTCGCGGGTCAGCTCGTGGAACACGATCACCTCGTCGATGCGGTTCAAGAACTCGGGGCGGAAGTGGTCTTTGAGGGCGTCAGTGACCTTCTCCTTCATGCGCTCGTAGGTGATGGCCTCGTCGGCCTTGGTGAAGCCCAGGTTGGCCTTGCGCAGGTTCTGGGTGCCCAGGTTGGAGGTCATGATGAGCACGGTGTTGCGGAAGTCCACGGACCGGCCCTGGCTGTCGGTGAGGCGGCCCTCCTCCAGGATTTGCAGGAGGGTGTTGAACACGTCGGGATGGGCCTTCTCGATCTCGTCGAACAACACGACGGAGAACGGCTTGCGGCGCACCGCCTCGGTGAGCTGTCCGCCCTCCTCGTAGCCGACATAGCCCGGCGGCGAGCCCACCAGCCGGCTCACGGTGTGCTTCTCCATGTACTCCGACATGTCGAGGGCGATAAGCGCCTGCTCGTCGCCGAACAGGAACTCGGCCAGCGTCTTGGCCAGCTCGGTCTTGCCCACGCCCGACGGGCCCAAGAAGATGAACGACCCGCTGGGCCGCTTGGGGTCTTTGAGGCCGGCCCGGGTGCGGCGGATGGCCTGCGACACCGCCTTGATGGAGTCCTCCTGGCCGACGACCCGCTTGTGCAGCTCATCCTCCATGCGCAGGAGCTTGGCCGTCTCCTCCTCGGTGAGCTTGTAGACGGGGATGCCGGTCCAGATGGACAGCACTTCGGCCACCGCCTCCTCGTCCACCTCGTCGAACAGGTCCACGCCCTTGGCCCGAATCTCCTCCTCCATCTGCTCCTTGCCGGCCAGCAGCTCCTTCTCCTGATCGCGCAGCCGCCCGGCCTCCTCGAAGTCCTGCTGCTCCACCGCGCTCTTCTTCTCGGCGATGACCTGGGAGAGCTGGCTTTCGAAGTCCTTGTAGTCGGTGGGGGTGTCCATCCGCTTGATGCGGAGCCGGGAGCCGGCTTCGTCGATGAGGTCGATGGCCTTGTCGGGCAGGTGGCGGTCGGAGATGTAACGGTCGGCCAGGTTGGCCGACGCCACCAGGGCCTGGTCGGTGATGGTGACCCGGTGGTGGGCCTCGTAGCGGTCGCGCAGGCCCTTGAGGATCTCGATGGTGTGGGCGATGGTGGGCTCGTCCACCTTGACCGGCTGGAACCGGCGCTCCAGCGCAGAGTCCTTCTCCAGGTGCTTGCGGTATTCGTCGAGGGTGGTGGCCCCGATGGTCTGGAGCTCGCCCCGGGCCAGCATGGGCTTGAGGATGGAGGCGGCGTCGATGGCGCCCTCGGCCGCGCCCGCGCCCACCAGGGTGTGCAGCTCGTCGATGAACAAGATGATGTCGCCCCGGGTCTTGATCTCCTTGAGCACCTTCTTGAGGCGCTCCTCGAAATCACCCCGATAGCGGGACCCGGCCACCAGCGCGCCCAAGTCCAGGGTGTAGAGCTGCTTGTTGCGGATGGTCTCGGGGACGTCGTCGGCGGCGATCTTCTGGGCCAGGCCTTCCACGATGGCAGTCTTGCCCACGCCGGGCTCGCCCACCAGAACCGGGTTGTTCTTGGTGCGCCTAGACAGCACCTGCATGACCCGCTCGGTCTCCCGCTGGCGGCCGATCACCGGGTCGAGCCCGCTGTCTTTGGCCAGCTTGGTGAGGTTGCGGCCGAACTGGTCGAGCACCAGCGACCCCGAGGCGCTGTCGCCACTGCCGCCGGGAGACGTGGTGGCCTTCTCCGGCGACCCCGCCCCCTGCGGGCCGCCGTAGCCCGACAACAGCTGGATCACCTGCTGGCGGACCCTCGACAGGTCGGCTCCCAGCTTCACCAGCACCTGGGCGGCCACGCCCTCGCCCTCTCGAATGAGGCCCAGCAGGATGTGCTCGGTGCCGATGTAGTTGTGGCCGAGCTGCAATGCCTCACGCAACGACAGCTCCAGCACCTTCTTGGCCCGGGGGGTGAAGGGGATGTGGCCCGACGGCGACGAGCCGCCCTGGCCGATGATCTCCTCCACCTGGTTGCGCACCGCTTCCAGGGAGATGCCCAGCGACTCCAGCGACTTGGCCGCCACGCCCTCGCCCTCGTGGATCAGGCCCAGCAGGATGTGCTCGGTGCCGATGTAGTTGTGGTGGAGCAGGCGCGCCTCCTCCTGGGCCAGCACAACGACCCGGCGAGCACGATCTGTGAATCTCTCGAACACGGCATTCTCCCGATAGGGGACTCGACTGGAAGTGTAACCATCCCACCCCCCTATTTCGTTCCCGAAGCCCCAACCGCCTGCCCTGCTGCCTTCCCGACCAGCGGCAACGATGAGGCGGCAACCGGGGCTGGATGGGGGAAATCTAGGGTCGTGCCACTACGCTGGATTCGTGGTTCGCAGCCCCCTCGATCTGATTCCCACGATGGCGCGCGACCTCGAACGGCTGGAGTTGCGACTGGAAGAGTCGGTGCAAACCCAGGATCCGTTCCTCACTGAAGTGGCCGGCCATCTGATTCGCGCCGGAGGCAAGCGGGTTCGACCGGGGTTTGTGATCGCGTCGGCGGCCATCGCCCAGCGCCAGCCGGTGCCCGCCATCGACGACGCACTCACCGGCGGCGTCGCGGTGGAGCTGGTCCACTTGGGGTCGCTGTATCACGACGACGTGATGGACCAGGCCCAGGTGCGGCGCAATGTGGCCAGCGTGAATGCCAAGTGGGGCAATCTGCGGGCCATCCTGGCCGGCGATTTCCTGCTGGCCCGGGCCTCGGAGTTGGCCGCTTCATTGGGCACTGAGGTGGCCGGACTGCTGGCCGCCACCATCGGGCGGCTGTGCGAAGGCCAGGTTCGGGAGTTGCAGGACACCGGCAATCCCGACCGCACCGAAACCTCCTACACCGACTCCATCGAGGGCAAGACCGCCTCGCTGCTGGCCACGTCCTGTCGCATCGGCGCCCTGGTGGCCGGGTTGGACCGGCCGACGGTGGACACCCTCACCGAGTTCGGGCGCTGCTACGGGCTGGCCTTCCAGGTGGTGGACGACATCTTGGACATCGTGGCCACCGACGAGCACCTGGGGAAGCCGTCGGGCAACGACCTGCACGAGGGCATCTACACCCTGCCGGTGATCCGGGCCCTCAGGTCAGATTGCGGACCCCAGCTGATGGAACTGTTGGGCGGGACGGTGTCAGACGCCAGCGTCCGCTCGGCCCTGCAACTGGTGCGAACCAGCGGCGGGGTGGAAGAAGCGCTGGATGTGGCCCGGCGCTATGTGGTGCAGGCCTCCGCCAGCCTGGAGTCGCTGCCCCCCACCGCCGCCACCAACGCCCTCCAAGTGGCCACCGACCACCTCATCGACCGAGCCCGCATCCCCCTCGGCAACCACTAGCCCAGGCGCCCTGGCTCAATCGCTCTCGCTCAATCGCCTGAATCAGTCGCCTTGGCGCTCGGGGGGTTCGGGGCGGAGGGTGGGGAACAGGATGACGTCGCGGATACTGGGGGCGTCGGCTAAGAGCATGGCGAGGCGGTCCATGCCGATGCCGAGGCCGCCGGTGGGAGGCAGGCCGAACTCCAGCGCTCGCAGGTAGTCGGTGTCCACGGCCATGGCCTCGGCGTCGCCGGCGTCTCGGTCGGCAGCCTGGTCTTGGAAGCGGGCCCGCTGCTCGTCGGGATCGGTCAGCTCGCTGAAGGCGTTGGCCAGCTCCCGCCCGGCCACGATGGCCTCGAAGCGCTCCACCCAACCGGGGTGGTCGCGATGCTCCCGGGCCAGCGGCGACACCTCCTTGGGGTAGTCGCACACGAACACCGGACCCCACAGCTCGGCCTCGGTGGTCTTCTCGTACAGCTCCAACAGGAGCTTGCCCGGCCCCCAGCGGTCTTCCACCGGGATCTCCCGGTCGGCACAGTGCGATCGCAACTCGGCCAGCGGGGTGTTGAGGTCCACCTCTAAGCCGCCGTGCTCGGCCAGCAGGTCGGTGAGCCGAGCTCGGCGCCAAGGCGGGGTCAAATCCAGCTCCCGGTCGCCGTAGCTGATGGCGGTGGTGCCCTTCAGCTCCAGGGCTAGATGGGCAACCAGATTCTCGACCAACTCCATGATGTCGCCGTAGTCGGCATAGGCCCAGTACAGCTCGAGCATGGTGAACTCGGGATTGTGGCGGGTGGAGATGCCCTCGTTGCGGAACACCCGGGCGATCTCATACACCCGCTCCAAACCCCCCACCACCAGCCGCTTCAGGTACAGCTCGGGGGCGATCCGCAAGAACAACTCCATATCCAGCGCGTTGTGGTGGGTGCTGAACGGCCGGGCCAGTGCCCCGCCGGGCACCGGGTGGAACACCGGCGTCTCCACCTCGATGAACCCGCGATCCTCCAGCCAGCGGCGGGTGAGCGACATCATCTCGGAGCGCAGTCGAAACGTCTGGCGAGCCTCCTCGGTCACCCACAGGTCCACATAGCGCTGGCGGAACCGGATGTCGGGGTCGGAAAGCCCGTGCCACTTGTCGGGGAAGCTCCGCCGGGCCTCAGCCAGCAGCTCCCATTGCTCCACCTTCACCGACAGCTCCCCGGTCCGGGTCTTCATCACCTCGCCGCTCACGCCCACCCAATCGCCCAGCGACAGGGCGCAGAATCCGTCGTAGTCGGGGGTAACCTTGGCCGGGGCGAACAGCTGGATGCGCCCGGTGGCGTCTTGCAGAGTGGCGAACGCCAGCTTGCCCTGCACTCGCCGGAGCATGATCCGGCCCGCCACCGACACCGTCTGCCCGGTCTCACTGCCGGATTCGATCTCGCCGTGGCGCTCATGGCACTCGGCGGTGGTGGCCGTGGTCTCGAACCGGTAGGGGACGCTCACCGATGGCCCTACTGGTTGCGCCTGTGGACCAGCCACAGACCGTGAAGGGTCAGATAGGGCTCGACATACTGGATAGTCTCCGACAACGGGGCGATGAGATGGGCCAGGCCCCCGGTGGCGATGACGACGGCCTCGCCGTCCAAGGCCGCGGCGAACCGGGCCACCATGCCGTCGATCTGGGACACGAACCCGTAGATGACTCCCGACTGAATCGACTCCATTGTGGTCTTGCCGATCACGCTGCGGGGCTCGGTGAGCGCCACCGGCCCCAGAGCGGCGGCCCGGCCCACCATTGCTTCCAGGCTGACCTCGATGCCCGGCCCAATGGCCCCGCCCAGGAACTCGCCGGCTTCGGAGATCACGTCGAAGTTGTTGGTGGTGCCGAAGTCCACCACCACCGCGGGACCGCCGTAGAGGTGGTACGCGGCCACCGCGTTGGCGATGCGGTCGGCGCCCACCTCGCGGGGGTTGTCGTACAGGATGGGGATGCCGCTGCGGGTTCCGGGCTCGATCACCACCGGATCGAATTCGAAGTAGCGCTGCACCATCATCCGCACGCTCTCCCGGATTTGGGGCACGCCGGAGCACACCGCCACCCCGGTCAGATCGTCCTCCATGTGTACGTCGATGCTGTCGAGCAGGCTGCGCAACAGCACGGCAAACTCGTCGGGGGTGCGCTCATGCACGGTGGAGAGCCGCCAGTGCTCGATCAGACCGCCGTCGGCCCGGCAATCCTCGGCCCGCTCGGCCTCGTACAGGCCGACCACGGTCTGGGTGTTGCCGATGTCGAGGGCCAACAGCATGGGGACTCCTGGATTTCCTTCCTGACTATCCTTCTACGGCCGCGCCACGAGCTTCGTGGACATCGAGGGCGATGTCCAAGGCCGGCGCCGAGTTGGTGACGCGGCCCACCGAGATGAAGTCCACGCCGGTGGCGGCGTACTCGGCCACCGTGTCCAGGGTGATCCCGCCGCTCACCTCCAGCAGGCAGTCGTGTCCGGCGGCCTGGGCCACGCAGGCCCGCACCTCGTCGGGGGTCATGTTGTCGAGCAGCAGGGCGTCGGCGCCTGCGGCCAAAGCCTCGCCGACCTGCTCGATCCGGTCGCACTCCACGTAGACGGCCCGGTCGGGCCACCTTTGGCGGGCGGAGGCCACCGCATCGGCAATGGTGATGCCAACCAGGTGGTTGTCCTTGAACATCACCCAGTCGGACAGCCCAAGCCGGTGGTTCTCGCCGCCGCCGGCTCGCACCGCGGCCTTCTCCAGCATCCGCAATCCGGGGGTGGTCTTGCGAGTGTCCCGGATACGGGCCTGGCCCTCGCCGGCCGACGCCGCGGCCGCAACGTATCGGGATACCTCGGTGGCGATGCCCGACAAGTGGCTCAAGAAGTTCAGCGCGGTGCGCTCGGAGGTCAGCACCGAGGCCCGGGGTCCGGCCACCACCGCCAGCGTCTGGCCGGGGGCCACCCGGTCGCCATCGCCAGCCCGCCACGCCACGGCCACCGAGGGATCAACCTGGCGAAACACCTCCACCGCACACGCCTGCCCGGCCAAGCAACCCGCCGTCCGAGCCACGATCTCCGCCGTCATAGACGATGGGGGCAGCAGCAAGGAGGTGAGGTCACCCAGCGGCCCCACGTCCTCGGCCAAGGCCCGCTCCACCGCGGCCTGCACCTCCTCACCGGGGGGGTCAAAGCCGGTCACAGTCAACTCCGAGGTTGTCGATGAGCCGGGCTCGGCCGACGTGGGCGGCTACCAGCAGGCGCAGCTCGCCGGCCAGCACGTCGGGTCGATCCAACGTGGCGGCATCCACTGCCGCGGCGTAGTCGGGCGAGGCCTTGGGCTCGGCGGCCAGCACTGCGGCCATCACCGCCTCCACCTCGTCGGGATCGCGGCTGCCCTGCACCACCGCATCCCGGCCCGCTTGCAGCGACCGCCACAGCACAGTGGCCGCGGGCCGCTCGTCGGCAGTCAGGTACACGTTGCGACTGGACATGGCCAGCCCATCGGGCTCTCGAAACGTGGGGCAGCCCACCACCTCCACCGGCAAGGACAGGTCGGCGGCCATCCGGCGGATGATCGCCAGCTGCTGGTAGTCCTTCTCCCCGAAATAGGCCCGGCCCGGTCCCAGCATCGAGAACAGCTTGGCCACCACGGTGGTGACCCCGTCGAAGTGGGTGGGTCGGAACCGGCCCTCGAGTACGGCGTTGAGCCCATCGACGGCTACCGAGGTGATCGGGTTCTGGGGGTACATCTCCTCGGCGGGCGGTGCGAACACCAGCCCGGCCCCTGCCGCCTCGCACAACTCCCGGTCACGCTCCAGGTCGCGGGGATAGGTCCCGTAGTCCTCCCCCTCGGCGAACTGAAGCGGGTTCACGAAGATGCTCACCACGGTGAGGTCGTTCTCGCTTGCCGAACGGGACACCAGCGACTGGTGGCCCTCATGGAGATAGCCCATGGTGGGCACCAAGCCGACGGCCCCGCCATCGCGGCGCACCGCTTCCACGGTGGCCCGCAGCTCCAACACCCGCTCAACCACCGAGACATCGGCGAACGAGCTCACAATTCGCCCTCATCCGCGCCCGAAGCGAACTCGTCCCAATCGCCCAGGCGACGGCAACCACCGTTCATGGGATCAGTCCACCCCTCAACCAGATCGGAGGCCAGCTCCCCGAGCGGCACCATCACGAAGGCCCGCTCGAACATGCGGGGATGGGGCACCGACAAATCGGGCTCGTCCACCGTCTCGCCGTCCACCCACAGCACATCGACATCGAGCGTCCGGGGACCCCAGCGGACTTCCCGCACTCGCTCGGCTGAGGCCTCCAGCCACTGACACAGCTCCAAGAGGGACCGAGCCGACAGGCTGGTGTCCAACTCGGCCACCACATTCAGATATTGGCCCTGCTCGGGGCCGCCCACCGGGTCGGTCTCATACACCCCCGAGACGGCGACACAATCGTCGATGGCGGCCACCGCGTCCTTGAGAAGCCCCAGACGATCCCCCAAGTTGGACCCCAGCCCCAAGAACGCTCGGGTCATTGCCGGTGGCGAGTGATGCGAACGCCGCTGGTTGCGAGGTGCTGGGGTACCGGAGGGCGCAGCTTGCGGACCTCCACCGCCACCCACTTCACCCGATGGTCGACATCCAGGCACACCTCGGCCACCTTCTGGGCCATGGCCTCCATGAGGGTGAACTGCTCGCCCTCCGCCGTGGCGCAGACCGCGGCGCACACCGTGCCGTAGTCCACCGTGTGATCCAGTTCGTCAGACTGGCCCGCCGCCGCCAGGTCTGCACCGAGGTCCACGTCGATTTCGAATGGCTGGGCCCGGACCCGTTCCTCAGGAAGGGCACCGCACAGGGCCATCACCCGAAGGCCGCGCAGCAATATGCGGTCGTCAGTCATCGTCAATCGGCTCTTCCACGAGGGAAAGATGCACCTCGGGCTTGGGGAGCGCCGCCGCCGCGTTCACGATGCGGCGGCCCACCGAGCCGATGGGCCGCTCAGTCATCTTCTCCACCACCACCACCGCCTGCGACTCGCTGGGAACCATCCCCGTCCACAGCAGATATCCGGCCATGAAGCCGCACACCTCGTCGCCCAGACCCCGGCGGTGGACCAACAGCTTCTCCCCTCTGGCCAACAGCGAGTGCAACTCGGTGAACAGGGGACCGAGCCGGGAGGCGTAGTCCTCCTTGTCGGCGATGGGCCAGTGGCTCCAGGCGATGTTCTGCTCGCTGTAGTTGTGGAGGTTGTGGGTGGACGGGATCAACGACACCACCCGGGAGAATCCCTGCTGGCGAATCCAGTTGATCTCCTCGGTGCGCCGCACTCGGCGGTGGCTCTCCCCCCGCCCGCCGGGGCGCTCGCAGATGGCCAATCGATCCTTCATGATCCAGTAGAAGTTGCGCGGGCAGATGCCTGCGGCCCACTTGCCCTTCATGCCGCCACCACCTTCATGGCCCCCACGGTGGCGGCGACATCGTGGGCTCGGACCACCGCCGCGCCCTGGGCGAACGACCAGGCCGCCGCGGCCAGCGATCCCTCGAGCCGGTCGTCGGAGGACACCTCCCCTTGGGCATCGCCGTCGCTTCGGGAATGAAGCTCGCCGATGAAGCGCTTGCGGCTAGCCCCCACCACCACGGGCCCGCCCCGCGAGGTGAGCTGCCCCAAGTTGGCCAGCAGCGCCAGGTTGTGGTCGGTGGTCTTGCCAAAACCGATTCCCGGATCAACCCACACCTCGGGTACTCCGGCGGCCCGTCCCCGCTCCGCGGCCTCGGCCAGAAAGTGGCCCACCTCGGCCACCACGTCCTCGTAGTGGGGGGCGACTTGCATGGTGGCCGGGGTGCCCTGGCGGTGTACGGCGATCCAAGTCACGTTCAGCTCCGCGGCCACCTCGTGCATCGACGCGGAGACGTCGTTGAGGATGTCGGCCCCCGCCGCCACCGCGGCCCGGGCCACCTCGGGCTTGGTGGTGTCGATGGAAACCCGGCCATGGGGGGCCAGGCCCGCCACCACGTCCACCACCCGAGCCAGCTCCTCGGCCACCGACACCGGTTCAGCCCCCGGACGGGTGGACTCACCGCCCACATCCACCACGGCGGCGCCCTCGTCGAAGAGTTGGCGTCCTCGGGCCACCGCCGCTTCGGGGCTAGAGAACCGGGCCCCGTCGGAGAACGAGTCGGGAGTCACGTTGACGATGCCCATGACCATTGGCCCCGCAATCTGTGACTCCACCGTTTCAGCGTACCCCTGCATTTCGGGGCGGCCCTATGCGAATGGCCCTCTGTGGTTTTTCGGAGCAGTTTTCAGCGGTCGATGAACCGCATGGCCTCGGCCCGCGTGGCGATATCGGTCCGAAAGAGGCCTCGCACCGCGGAGGTCACCGTGTTGGCCCCCGGTTTGCGGATGCCCCGCATCGACATGCACAGGTGCTCGGCCTCCACTACCACCAAAACCCCCCGAGGGTCGAGGGCGGATTCGATGGCATCGGCGATCTGGGTGGTGAGACGCTCCTGCACTTGGGGCATCCGGGCGTATCCCTCCACCACTCGGGCCAGCTTGGACAGCCCGGTAATGCAGCCGTCCTTGTTGGGGATGTAGCCCACGTGGGCCTTGCCCAAGAAGGGGATGAGGTGGTGCTCGCACAGTGAGTACAGGGGGATGTCGCGCACCAGGATCATCTCGTCGTGGTCGGCCTCGAACTGGCGGGTCAGGTGGGCGGCGGGGTCTTCGTGCAGGCCCCCGCAGATCCCGGCGTACATCCGCGCCACTCGTCCCGGTGTGTCCAGCAGACCGTCTCGGCTCGGATCTTCTCCGATTGCCGCCAGGATCTCCCGCACCGCGGCTTCGATCCGAGGCTGGTCTACTGAGCCTGTTGTCTCGTCGGCCATCGGTCACGACGGTAGTCCGGTGATCTCCCGGACTCATGGTTGAGCGGCCCGGCACCGCGCCGCGCCATAGGGCTAGTGTCAAAAACTCATGGTTGGGCGACCAGCGTTAGACGGGATTCGGGTTGTCGACCTCGGATGGGGCATCGCCGGGGGCTACGCCACCAAGCTGCTGGCCGACGCGGGCGCCGAGGTGGTGAAGGTGGAGCTGCCCGAGGGCGATCCGCTGCGGGGCTACTCCGCCTCGTTTGCTCCTATTGGCGATCACGGCCCCCTGTTCGGGTTCTTGAACACCTCCAAGCAGGGCGTGGTGCTCGACTACCGGTCGGCTGAAGGGCGAGATCGGCTGCTGGCCCTCTACGGCACGGCCCACCTGGTGATCGAGCGATCTGAGCCCGGCAAGCTGGAAGCTCTGGGGGTGGGCTGGGAGGCCCTGGCTGAGCGGCGGCCTGACGCCACCATGGTGTCGGTGTCCAACTTCGGCCGAGGCGGCCCCTGGAGCCAGCGCCCGGCCAACGAGTTCACGTTGATGGCCATTGCCGGGTCGACCGCCACCCGGGGCCAGCCGGGAAGGATCCCGTTCAACGCCGGGGGGCGCATCGGCGAATGGATGGGCGGGGTGACCGCGGCGGTTGCGGCTACTGCCGCGCTGCGCCGGGCTCGGCGCACCGGGATGGGCGACCACGTGGACCTCTCCCTGCTGGAGACCATCACCCCCACTTGCACCAACGTGCAAACCCTGTGGGGCTCATTCACCGGCGACTACGACACTCGGGCGTTGTTGGAGGTCCCGTCGGTGGAGCCGACCAAGGACGGCTACGTGGGGTTCTGCGTGTTCACCGGCCAGCAGTGGCAGGACTTCACCGTGCTGGTGGGCCATCCGGAGTGGGCCGACGATCCCGAACTGGCCACCATGGGCGGGCGCATCGCCGCCGGTGAGTCCATCGCCGGCGCCATCGAGGAGTGGACCTCGGCTCGCACCACCGAGGAGGTGGTCCACGACGCCATCCTGCTGCGCATCCCGGTCGCCCCCATCGGCAACGGCGCCAACTTGCCCGAGTTCGACCAGTTCGCCCCGCGGGGGGTGTACGTGCCCAACCCCGGCGGCGGGTTCATCCAACCCCGGGTGCCCTACCGCAATGCCTCCCATCCGTCGGTGGGCTTTCGCCCCGCCCCGCACTTGGGCCAGCACACCGCCGAGGTGCTGAGCCAGCTGGCGACCACTGCTGAAGCAAGCACCGCCGCCAGTCAGCCGGGCACCGACCCGACCGCGTCGCCCGATGCCCTGCCCCTCGACGGCGTGCGGGTGGTGGACATGACCGCCTTTTGGGCTGGTCCCTACGCCTCGCTGGTGCTGGCCACCCTTGGGGCCGACGTCATCCACATCGAGTCGGTGCAGCGACCCGACGGGATGAGGTTCGGCTCGACCCGCAGCCCGGCCGACGACCGCTGGTGGGAGTTCGGACCCACCTTCCACCACGCCAACGTGGGCAAGCGCTCGGTGACCCTCGACTTGACCCGGCCTGACGGCATGGAGCTGCTGCATCGGCTCATCGGGGTGTCCGACGCCTTGGTGGAGAACTTCTCCCCCCGGGTGATCGACCAGTTCGGACTCGACTGGGAGACGGTCAGCGCCCTGAACCCCCGATTGGTGATGGTTCGGATGCCGGCATTCGGCCTCGACGGGCCGTGGCGCAACCGGGTGGGCTTCGCCCAGACGATGGAGCAGGTCAGCGGCATGTGCTGGCTGAGCGGGTATCCCGACACCGCCCCGCAGCTGGCCCGAGGGCCTTCCGACCCGCTGGCCGGGCTGCACGCCGCCTACGCGGTGATCGGCGGCCTGCACGCCCGGGAGCGAAGCGGCCTCGGCAGCTTCGTGGAGGCCACCATGGTGGAGACCGCGCTCAACGCGGCGGCCGAGCAAGTGGTGGAGTACTCCGCCACCGGCCATCTGATGCAGCGGGAAGCCAACCACCACCCTTATGCCTGCCCCCAAGGGATCTACCCCTGCTCCGATGGCCAGCACATCGCGCTGTCGGTGGAGACCGACCGGCACTGGGATGCGCTGCTGGCGGCTGTGCCCGAACTGGAACTGCACCGGGTACCGGCCTCGCCGGATTTGGCCGACCGCTTCGCGGCCCGCCACGCCTTCGACGAGCGGCTCAGCCGATGGTGTGCCCAACAGCAGGCTGCCGACGTCGTCGAACGGCTCATCTCCCACGGCGTGCCCGCCGCGGAGATGGAAATGAGCCGAGGGGGCGACCGCAACCCCCAAGTGCAAGCCCGCGGGTTCTACGAGCCGGTTGAGCACCCCCTGGCCGGCACCCACCGCTTCCCGGCCATGCCGGTGCGCTTCGGCCGCCAGCCCGACCGCTGGTTCGCACGCCCCGCCCCCACCCTCGGCGAGCACAACGCCGAGGTGCTGGGCGGCCTGCTGGGAGTGGATGACGATGAGCTGGCCCGCCTCGAAGCCGCCCAGATCATCGGCACCCGCCCCGCCTTCGCTCCCGATAGTCCTGCGGTGTGACTCATTGCCGTGGCCGCGAGTCATAACCCCAATGGGCAAACTGCCTATCCCCATCTCGCGAACTGACCCCTAGACTGACTCTCACATGACGGCCACCGAGTCGAACCCCAGCTACGGGCAGCCCGTCGACACCGAGTCGAACCCCAGCTACCGGCTCTCCGATCGCTACACCAACGAACAGGGAACGGTCTTCCTCACCGGCATTCAGGCCATGGCCCGGCTCCCGTTGGAACAACTGCGAGCCGACCGGGCTGCGGGCCTCAACACCGCAGCGTTCGCGGCCGGCTACCCCGGCTCCCCGCTGGGCGGACTCGACTCCGCCTTGGAGCGGGCCGTGAGGGAATCGGGGGAAAGCGCCATCGTGCTGCGGCCTTCGGTCAACGAGGAGTACGCCGCCACCGCGGTGATGGGCAGCCAGCTCGCCGGGTCGAGGCCCGATGCCCGCTACGACGGCGTTATCGGCATCTGGTACGGCAAGGCCCCCGGCGTCGACCGGGCCTCCGACGCCATCCGCCACGCCATGTTCGCCGGTGCCGACCCCAAAGGCGGCGTGGTGCTCTTGGCCGGCGACGACCCCAATGCCAAATCGTCCACCCTGCCGTCCACCTCGGCCGGGGTGCTGGCCGACCTGCACATTCCGGTGCTCTACCCCGGCGATCCTGCCGACGTGCTGGAGCTGGGGCGACACGCCATCGCCATGAGCCGGGCCACCGGCCTGTGGGTGGGGATGAAGATCGTGGCCAACGTGGCCGACGGATCGGCCAACGTGAGTCTCGATCCCAGCGGGGTCAACCCGGTGATCCCCCTGCACGAGGGCGCGCCCTACCAGCACCGCCCCGACCCTCGGCTGCTCACCCCCTACACATTGGACTTCGAGCGGGAGATCGTCGAGGTCCGCACCAACTTGGCGTTGGAATACGCCGAGTTGAACCACCTGAACCGGGTGGTGGTGGACTCCCCCGACGCCTGGGTGGGGATCATCTCCTCGGGCATCACCTATTGGGAGGTGCGCGAGGCGCTGGCGGTGATCGGCTTGGACCGCGACGACAAGATCGCCGGTGCCGGAATCCGCATGCTCCGCATGGGCTTGCCCATCCCGTTCAACGCCTCCACCATCCGGGACTTCGCCGTGGGCTTGGAGGAGATCTTCGTCATCGAGGAGAAGACCCCCAATGTGGAGTCTCGGGTGAAAGACGCCCTGTACAACACCTCGCATCGCCCCCGGATCGTGGGCGAGTACGACGAATTCGACCGCCGACTGATCAAGAGCCACGGCGCCCTCCACGCCGACGATCTGGTGGGGCCGCTGCGCAGCCGGCTGGCCCGCCTGGCCGATCGGCTGACCCCTGAGGCCCCGGTGCGAGAGCGCATTCCCCTCGCGGTGAACCGCACGCCGTATTTCTGCTCGGGGTGCCCCCACAACCGCAGTACGGTGACCGACCCCGGCACTGCGGTGGGCGCGGGCATCGGCTGTCACACCATGATCCTGCTGGGAGGCGAGACCCGTTACGGAGACGTCTCCGGGCTCACCTGCATGGGAAGCGAGGGCACCCAGTGGATCGGCATGGCGCCGTTCGTGGAGACCCCCCACCTGATCCAGAACATGGGCGACGGCACGTTCTTCCACTCCGGGCAGTTGGCCATGACGGCGGCCATCGCCGCCGGGGTCAACATCACCTACAAGCTGCTGTGGAACGGGGCGGTGGCCATGACCGGCGGCCAGGATCCCACCGGCGGCATCCCCCTGAACCGGGTGTGCCAGTCGCTCTTGGCCCAGGGCGTCGTCCGCATCATCATCACCTCCGACGATCCGGCCCGCACCCGCCGCCTCGGGCTTCCCTCCGAGGTGGCGGTGAGAGACCGCACCGAGCTGGCCGAGGCCCAAACAGAACTGGCCGCCGTGTCGGGGGTGACCGTGCTGATCTACGACCAGCGGTGCGCGGCCGAGCTGCGCCGGGACCGCAAGCGGGGAAAGATCAGCCCGCCCCGAACCCGGGTGGCCATCAACCACCGGGTGTGCGAGGGGTGCGGCCATTGCGCCGAGATCTCCAACTGCCTCTCCGTGCAGCCCTTCGACACCCCGTTCGGCCGCAAGACCACCATCGACCAGGACAGCTGCAACATCGACCTGTCGTGCCTGGAGGGCGACTGCCCCGCATTCATCACCATCACCCGGCCCAAGCGTCCTCGCCGCGTCAAGGCCTCAGCGCCGCAAAGGCTGCCGGTGCCGCCCACCCCCATCGCCCCCCCGGCGGACTCAGCCGGGGCCGACGTGAACATCCACATCACCGGGATCGGCGGCACCGGGGTGGTGACCACCGGCCAGCTCATCGGGACCGCGGCCATGCTGGACGGGTCCAACGTGCAGGGGCTCGACCAGATCGGCCTGTCGCAGAAGGCCGGTCCGGTGGTCAGCGATCTGCGCATCACCCGAAGCGGTCGCTCGGGCAGCAACCGGCTGGGCGACCGTCAAGCCGACCTGCTGCTGGCCTTCGACCTGCTGGTGGCGGCGTCGGCCACCGGGTTGGACGCCGCCGATGCAACCCGCACGTCGGTGGTGGGGTCGCTGGATTTGGTGCCCCCCGGCGCCAAAACCGCCCACCCTGAGATCGACATGCCCACCGCCTCGGAATTGCTGGAGCGAGTGCAGGCCGAGACCCGGCCTGACGCCCAGTTCTGGGCCAAGGCATCCGACCTCACCCAGGCGCTGGTGGGCGATGCCGTCGGCACCAACGTGTTTGTGGTGGGGATGGCGGTGCAGACCGGATTGCTGCCGGTGACGGCCGAAGCCCTGGAAGCGGCCATCGAGCTCAACGGAGTGGCCGTGGAGTTGAACACCGCCGCGTTCCGCTGGGGTCGCTGGTGGATTGCCGACCAGCCGATGGTGGAAGCCACCGCCGCCAGCAAGCCGGTGTCGGTGCCCCGCGACGCCCGAACGCTGGAGAACAGCGACCAGAGCGTGCTGGGCCAGAAGCTGAACGGTCGCATCGCCGAGCTGGCCGACGGCGACACCGTTCTGGCGGCGGCCTTGGAGCTGTTCGCCGCTGAAGTGGTGCGGTTCCAGAACCGGGCGCTGGCCGGACGCTACCTCGATGCGGTGGCCGAGTTCGCCGCCATTGAGCGCCAGGTAAACCCCAGTTCTGTCGCTTTGACCGCGGCGGTGGCCGCCGGGCTGTTCAAGCTCATGGCCTACAAGGACGAGTACGAGGTGGCCCGCCTGCTGCTCGACGACGGTGGCCACGCCCCCGCAATGGCGGTGGCCGAGCCCGGCGACCGGCTGGCCTGGCGGCTGCACCCGCCCACCCTGCGGGCCCTGGGCCGCACGCAGAAGATCGCCCTGTCGGCGAGCCGCTGGCGGCCGATCATGGCGCTGCTGGCCAAGGGCAAGCGCCTCCGAGGCACCCCCTTCGACCCCTTCGGCCGAGCCAAGGTCCGCCGCGAGGAGCGCCGCCTCCCCGCCGAATACCTCACCGCCCTCCGCCACGCCGTCGAAGGCGCCACCACCCCCGACCACCTCCAAACCGCCCAGGCCATCGCCGAGGCCGCCGACCTCGTCCGCGGCTACGAAGACATCAAGCTGGCCAACATCGAGCGCTTCCGCGCCGCCATCAGCCGATAGCCCCGAGTCAAGCCCGCTCAGATTTGGGCCTCGCGGGGGTCCCAGCGCTCGCGGGCTTTGTCGCCCACCCGGTTGAGGGCGAACACGGTCATGAACATCACGATGCCGGGCACGAACACCAGGTGGGGATGGTCCTGGTAGTTCTCCTGGCCCGCTTCGATCATGTTGCCCCAAGTGGGCTCGGGAGGCTGAATGCCCACGCCCAGGAAGCTGAGGGACGCCTCGGCCACGATCAACACCGCGGTCACCAAGAAGGCGTACGACACCATGGGCAGCGCCACATTGGGCATCAGCTCCCGGAAGATAACTCGCCGATTGTCGGAACCCATCGCCTGGGCCGCCAAGACGAATTCTCGCTGGGCAAAGGTCAAGGTGTTCGCTCGGGCTAACCGGATGTAGGTGGGAATGCCCAAGAGCGACAATTCCAGCGCCATTGTCCATTGGTTCTGCTCGAATACCGTGGCCATGGCCACCAACAAGATCAGCGGGGGAAAGGCCAGCATGGAGTCGGCCAGAATGCCCACCCCGCTGTCCAGCTTTCCCCGGAAGTAGCCCGCGGTGATGCCGATCAATCCACCGATCACCAAGCCGATGGCCACCGCCCCCAAGCTGATGATGAGCGAGGTGCGGGCCCCCCACATGACCCCGCCCAAGATGTCCAGTTCCTGGGTATTGGTGCCCAAGGGATGCCGGGAGAACAGGTCGGGTCGCAGCCGCAGGCCCTCGCCGAAAGAGTTCTTGACCAACTTGGACTCGGGCAGCGGAAGCCACTGAACGGTGATGGCTGCGAGTCCGATCATCACCAACCAAACCCCGGACAACCATGCCGAGGTGTCGAACCCCGCGCCCCAGCGTTTCTGGCAAACCGCATCGAGACCGAAGTAACCGGCGGTGATGCCAACCAAAACCAACAGCACCCTGATCTCGGCGGTCACGTCATTGAGCACCATGGTTCCGACAAAGATCGATGCGATACCGATGGGCAGCAGCGGCCAAACCCAGAATGGCCGCGGCTCAGAGGTCCGACCCCGGATCTCTGGCTCGCCTTTGGCGATCGTGTTGAATCCCGCCTCAGACACGACCGCGCCTGATCCTGGGGTCGAGATATTGATACGAGATGTCGATGATGGCGTTCAGCAGCACATAGCCCACGGCCAGCACCAGCACACCGCCCTGCACGATGGTGTAGTTCTTGGGGATCACGCCGGTCCCCACGATCAGCTTGCCCAGCCCCTCCAGCCCGAAAATGCTCTCGATGATGACCGTGCCGCCAATGAGCCGGCCCAGGGTGATGCCCGCCACGGTGATGAGGGAAAACGACGACGGTCGCAGGGCATCACGGAACAGGATTCGCCATGTGGGCATGCCCTTGGCCCGCGACGACAGCACAAACTGCTCTTGCAGGGTCGAAAGCATGTCGGCGCGAAGCAGCCGGGTGAACACCGCGATCTCGCTCAAAGCCAGGGCGAGGGCGGGAAGGAACAGCGAGCGGATTTGCTCTCGCCAGTTGTCGTCGTAGCGGTGAGACGCCGTGCGGGGGAAGTCGGGCCACTGCACAAAGACCCAGAACAGCAAACCGGCAACCACCAGCATGGCGATCGCATAGCCCGCCCACCCCGAAACATCCGAGCGGTCTTCCCACAATCGGCTGATGGCCAGATAGGCCAATCGCAAGACGACCAATCCGACGACAATCAGCCACAGATAGCGGGGAACAGACTCCCGGAACACAAAGAAGAAGATGAACAGCAGACCGGCCAGAAACGTCGGAATCGAGATGAAGGCGAACATGGTGCCGCTCACTACCCGGTCGGCACGGTTCCCGGCCGCGTGAGCCGACCACACTCCCAAGAAGATTGCGATCAAGAACGACATGCCCAGCGCCATGGCCGACAATCGCAGCGTGGGCCCGGCGCTGCGCTGAAGCAAGTCGGACACCGGCTCATTGGGCGGCCGCAACGACTGGCCCAAATCCCCGGTGACTGCCCCGCTCAGCCAGTCCGTGTACCGCTCAGTGATGGGCTTGTCCAGGCCGAGGGACTTTCTGATTGCCTCCAAATCCTCGATGGTGGCATCTGTCCCCAAGGCGACCGCGGCCGGGTCGCCGGGAATCAAGTCGATCAGGAAGAACGTAGCCAGGGAAACGAGGAAGAGCACCGGCACGAGCCGAACCAGCTTCAAGCCGATCACTCGCAGCACGGTGCCCTTCCTCCCCTAGAGCCCAATTGACCCCTATGCGTCGTTGCTCGAATCAGTTCTCGATGTAGGCGTTGCCGAACAGGAAGATGGTTGCGCCAGCTCGCTGGACACCCTTGACGTTCGGGGCAAGCACCAAGCCCTCCTCGGTCACCGAATAGACCATGGCCGGCAGTTGCTCGGACCAGACGCACTGCACTGCGGCCAATGCGGCCCGCTGGTCATCCACATTCGCCGCTCCGTACAACTCTCCCAATGCGGCGTCCATGTCCGGGTGGCCGAAGGCCATCCGGTTCGACCGGCTCGTTGAGAGGAGGTTGTCGTTGAGCGAAGCAACCCAAGTGGCGCCATCGGCATTGAAGCCCCATCCGGCCATCTCATAGTCGGCCTGGACGATGACTCGAGGAATGAGCACCGTGGTGACTGGGCCGAGGGCAACTTCGACCTCGAACCCAGCTGCTTCCAGCATTCCCTCAACCGCCTGGGCGATCTCGGGGCCGGGATCGGTGTCGGCATGCACCAGGAATAGCGAGCCGTCCCAGCCAGTGTCTGCCTTCACCTCTTCTACCAGTGCCGCGGCGGCATCAGTATCGAAAGCCGGCTCCCGATCGGCACATTCCTGCAACTCGGGCGACCACAGCAACGTGCCCTCATCAGCGATTGCATTGGTGGTATTGAGCTTGCCCTCGAAGGCCCGCTCGTTGATGATCTCCCGGTTGATGGCGTGGTGGACGGCCTGACGGATCCTGATGTCCTTGCCGATCACATCGGCACCACGGACCCCCTGGTTGAACAGGAACAGCCCGCCAACATTCTGGTACTCCGAGCTCAGCACGGCACCAGCCTCTCGGGCATCGGCGAACACCCGCGGATCACGCAAGAAGGCGGCGTTGAAGTCGCCGGCCTGGAATGCCTCCCAGTTGGCCACCGAGCTGCCCGGGAAGGTGAACTCGATCTCCTCGATGCACACCGGCCCACCCCAGTAGTCGTCTCGGGCCCGCAGCACGGTTCGCACGTTCGGCTCCACCTCGGCCACCTCGTAGGGACCGAAGCTGGCTGCGTTGACCAATTCGGGGGTGACCGCCATCCGGTTGCGGACGAGCCGGGCCGCACTGGTTTCCTCAGTGGCGTTGGCTGCCTCCTCGTCCAGAAGCTGGGCGATGACCCGCGGGTTCACGATCATGCCGGGCTCGTCGCCCAACAGCGTGTGGAAGGTGCTCCACCCCCGATGGAGGCGGAATATGACGGTGCTGTCGTCGGGAACTTCGGTGTTGTCGAAGTCGATGAGGCCCACCGAGCCGGCCGCCCGATTGTTCATGCCGTCGCCTCGGCCGTCGAAGAAGCGAAGCATCGAATCGACCACGTCTTGGGCAACAAACGCATCGCCGTTGCCGTAGGTGATGCCCGAACGGATCTTCAACGTCCACTCGGTGAAGTCGTCATTGGGGGTCAGCGACTCTGCGGCCTGGCCGTTGGATACACCAGACTCGGGGTCGAACGCCATCAAGACGTCCCACACGTTCACGATCTGGGTTCCGCCTACCAGGGCGCCGCTGCTACCGGTTGGGTCCATGTTGGCGTTAGGCGAGTAGACCGCGTAGTTGATCTTTGTGCCCGGCACGGTGGCCTCGCAGCCATCCATCATCGGCTCTTCCTCTGGGGGCGCCTCATCGTCGTCGGCGGGCGCCGGGGCCGGGTCATCCCCGTCATCCCCATCATCGTCAGCGGGAGCCGGGGCCGGGTCATCCCCGTCATCCCCATCATCGTCAGCGGGAGCCGGGGCCGGGTCATCCCCGTCGTCATCCGGCTGGGCTGGCGCGGGCTCATCGCCTCCAGCGGTCACCCCGCCATCGTCGTCGTTGCCGCAGGCCGCGGCCACCAGGCCGAACGCCAACAGCAAGGCCAGCAGCTTCAATAGCCATGAACGCATTTGCAATCCCCCCTCGTGGATTCAGGTTCCGCCACTCTAGGGAACCTGACCTGACGGGGCAACAAGTGGCGTTGCCGCCCCCCTGCCACTCAGGGGGGCGGAAGCCATTTGGTTGTTGAATTGCTGTTGCCTGGCTCAGTTCTCCATATAGGCGTTGCCGAACAGGAACAGGGTGGTCATGCTGCGCTGCACGCCCTTGATGTTCGGCGCCAGAGCCAAGCCCTCCTCGTTCACCGACCAAATCATGGACGGCAGGTGCTCGGCCCAAACACACTGGACCTCGGCCAGCGCAGCCTGTTGCTCTTCCAGCGTGCCCGCGCCGTACAGCCCGGTAAGGGCCGCATCCATGTCCGGGTGTCCGAAGCCGGTCCGGTTGGATCGGCTGTCGGAGCGGTAGTTCTGGTTCAGCGACGAGACCCACACGGCACCGTCCATGTTGTGGCCCCAACCCGAGACCTCGTAATCGGCCTGGATGATCACCCGGGGGATGAGGACAGTGGTAATGCCCCCATACTCAGCTGTCACGTCAAAGCCGACCCGCTCCAGCATCCCCTCGAAGGCCTGGCCGATGGCCGGGGCAGGATCCTGGTCGGTGTAGACGAAGAACAGCGAGCCGTCCCAGCCGGTCTCATCCTTGACCTCTTGCACCAGCGCGGCAGCGGCATCAGGATCGTAGGCCGGCTCCTTGTTGGCGCAGTCCTGCAACTCCTGCGACCACATCAGCGTGCCCTCGTGAGCCAAAGCGTTGGTCACAATGCCGGTGCCCTCGAAGGCCCGCTCATTGATGAGCTGGCGGTCGACGGCGTGGTGGATGGCCTGGCGAATTCGGATGTCCTGGGCAATCCTCTCGGCACCCCGCACGCCGTTGTTCATCAAGAACACACCGCCCACGTTCTGGAGCTCGGTATTCAAGACGGCACCGGCTTCGCGGGCATCGGCGAACACCCGGGGGTCGCGCAAGAAGGAAGCGTTGAAGTCACCAGCCTCGAAGGCTTCCCAGTTGGCTGTGGAGCTGCCCGGGAAGGTGAACTCGATCTCCTCGATGCACACCGGGCCGCCCCAGTAGTTGTCGCGGGCCCGCAACAGCGTTCGCACGTTGGGCTCCACCTCAACCACTTCGTAGGGACCGAAGCTGGCTGCATTGACCAGGTCGGGGGACACCGCCATCCGGTTGCGGACCAGCTTCTCTGCGCTGGTCTCCTCGGTGGCGTTGGCCGCCTCTTCCTCCAAGAGCTGGGCGATCACCCTCGGGTTCACAACCATGCCAGCCTCGTCACCCAGCACCAGCGGGAACGTGGACCATGGGGAAGTGAGCCGGAAGATGATGGTGTTGTCGTCGGGCACCTCGGTGGCCTCGAAGTCGACAGCCTGCACCGACCCGGCAATGGTGTTGGTCACTCCGTTGCCTCGGCCCTCCAGCATCCGCAACATGGAGTCGATGATGTCTTGGGCAATCAGTTCGTCGCCGTTGCCGTAGGTGATGCCCGAGGGGATCGTCAGCGTCCACTCGGTGAAGTCGTCATTGGAAGTGAGCGACTCCGCCACATGGGGGGTGTACTGCCCGGCGTCGGGATCGAAGGTCATCAGCACGTCCCACACGTTCACCAGCTCGGTGCCGCCAACCAGCGAGCCGCTGCTGGCTGTCGGGTCCATGTTGGCGTTAGGCGAGAAGTTCGCATAGTTGATCTTGGTACCAGGAACCGTGGCCTCACAGCCGCCCTCTAACTCCTCTTCAGTGGGAACCGCAGCCTCAACATCCTCGTCTTCCTCGACGGGAGCGGAGATGTCGGTGCGCTCATCTTCCTCGTCATCTTCGTCGTCGGCGGGCGCTGGCGCGGGCTCGTCATCTTCGTCGTCGGCGGGCGCTGGCGCGGGCTCGTCATCTCCATCGTCGGCGGGCTCAGCCGGCGCGGGCTCGTCTGGAGCAGTGGTGACTCCGTCATCGTCGTCGTTTCCGCAAGCTGCGGCAACCAGGCCGAAGACCATCAGTAGCGCCAAGAGCTTATAGAGCCAGGAACGCATGTCATTTCCCCCTCATAGTTTGTGGTGCCGACACTCTAGGGAACCTGGCCCAGTTGGGCAACCAAGCACGCCCGGTCTGCCATCGAAACGGTCGGACGGCCCGAGCTGCTCGACTAGTCGAGAACCTCTTCAATGAACTCGCGCATGATGGAAGCGCATTCCTCGGGTTGCTCCAACTGGAGGAAGTGAGTGGAATCGGGCAGGAAGTCGTAGTCGACGCTGGAGATGTCGCTGAGGTTCAGCGACGGCAGATATGACGAGGGCGCCGTGGGATCGGCACCGAGCACCTTGACGGGGCAGCTGATCTTGGCGAAGTCGATGAACACTCCGTACACGCTGGCGTAGGCAATGATCTGGGCCTCGTATTCGCGGGGGCATCGCAGCTCAAACCCCTCACCATCTGCGGATTCTCGAAGCGTGGTCTCGGCCAGGAGGTCGACTACCCCCGGCACTGCCGATTTGAATGTCGGAAACACGCGGTACAGGTCGGTGAACGAGCTCTTCGACGTGAATTGAAATGTGCGACGGCTTGCTGATTTCGACATGCGGACAGCCGCCTCTTCGAAATCGAAGTAGTTCCTCCCCGGCTTGCATATGGGAGGGTCGAACAGGACGAGCGCCGAATAGCCGCTGCCCTTGGATTCAGAAATGAGGGGGGTGAGCGATGACACCGAGTGGAACACGCCAACCTGCGGTTTCTGGCCGAAATGCTCGTCGATCTCCACGAGGATGCGGTCGTGATCGCCAACCAGCGTCGGCACGCTGTGATTTTCCAGATCGCCCACCGCATTCCAACCATGGTTTCTCAAGTCGTAGATGAAGAGATCGAAATCTTGGGCCAAGAGCGACCAGAACGGATAGTAGAAGTCGATGGCCAGACCATTGCCGTGGCTGAGGATCAGTCGAATCCCATCGGGGTTGCCATGGCGACGAAGCAGAATCGACGACTCAGAGCCCACATCGACTTCGTGAACAGACCGCGGTTCGGGAACGCTCCAGACGGCTTCTTGGTCCGTCACGATGACGGGCTTACTTCATGAGCGACGGCGGCGGCAAAATCCTTCGTGCCGATATCCTCCAAGCACCACAACATCTCGGGCATTTGAGCAAACTGGCCAATGCACCTGGTCGCCCCGCGGCGCATGTCGTCTGGGATCTCCAATTCTGCGACTCTCATGGAGAGGCCCTTGCCGTGGGCTTTCACCAGCGCCTCCTTGATCGTCCAGAATCGAAAGAACACATGAAGCTGCTGACACCCCTCTAGCGATTCCAACTCAGCCTTCTCGCGCGGGCTGAACACGCCTTCGATGAGATTGTCGAGATTTCGGCGCGGAGCCCGCTCCTCAACGTCCACTCCCAGGCGACCCCTGGGGGCCACGGCAATCAACCCGTGGTTGCCGCTGTGGCTCACGTTGAAGCTGATGGAGGCGGGCTGGCCGTCAACCAGGGCAAAGGGCTTGCCGTGTTTGGCAGCCTCAAAGGCCAACGACTCGTTGGGACAGCCGACCTCGCGGCACAAAACGGCACGGAGCGCCGCGCGGCACAACACATAGCGCCGTTGCGCAACGGGGGACTGAAAGCGCTGCCACCGTGAGCGCTCTTCCCCGTCAAGCCACGCAAGGGCTTCGGCCTCGCGTCCCTGATCGGTGATCAGGTCGACATGGATGACGGCGATATCACCAATGCTTCTGAACGGGTACCACCAGCAGTCTGTTTCGCCGATCAACCAGCGGATTCGAGGTGATTGATGAGGTCTTGAGGCGTCAAGAGTTCGGCAAACTCCTCGGCCGAGATATCGGTGCCGAACTCCTGGTTGACCATCTGCCAGAACGCGACGATGTCGGAAGATGAGACACCTGTCTCGGCAACGTTGCGAGTCAGGTCCAAGGGCTGACCGGCCTCTCGTCCCTCGATTTCAACCGTCTGGTCGACGATAGCCCTGATCCGCTCTTCAGTCGATGACATTGACTTGCTCCTTTGCAGCAAATTGGTGGTGGGGAAAGTGTACTAACGGGCCGGAACATGTCAATCGTTCCCGACCCGGCTCGATCTACCGGGAGGCATCCACCCAATAGCGATTCCGCTGGAAGGGATAGGCGGGCAGTGAGATGCGACGACGGGCCTCACCGGAAAACAAGCCCTCGAATGCAACCGCTCGCCCATCGGCGTATTCCGCCGCCGCGGCCGCAATGAGCCCTTCGTCGCCTTCGGCAGCCGTCGCACCGGTCTGTGCTGGCCCTTCGCCATCATCAACCAGCACGCGGAGCTGTTCACGCAGCGATTGAGCATCGCCGAACACCACCGCGGCCCGACACGAGAAGTGGCTGCGCCCCGTGCTGGCCGTCCACGCCATATCGGAGAGCAGCGGCTCGGTTGCCGCATCGGCGCCGGCAAGCTCATCGGCGTGCTCGTCCAGCCACGAGAGATACCGCTGGGCGAGCTCCTTCAACGCCTCTGGAGTCTTGGCCGACAAGGGCAGCAGCCTCTTCCCCGATGAGTCCGACGGGCCTTCAGCCTCCTGGCCATCTGCGGCCACCAGTTGCTGTGGTCCCACCGGACGCCATGACAGGCCGCGTCCGTTTGCATCGTCGCCGGCCGCGCCATAACCCTCGACCACGATGTGGGCATTGGTGCCGGAGATGCCATAGGCGTTCACCGCAGCCAGCGACTGGCGACTCTCGGCTTGCGGCCAGTCAATCTCTTCAGTGGCAACCCTCAGCGGCGTTCTCTCCCAATCGATCTCGGGGCTCGGGTCGGTGTAGTGCAGATGCCTGGGGACCGTCCCATGCCTCATCCCCAGCACCACCTTGATCAAGCTGGCCATGGCCGATGCGCCTTCCAAGTGGCCGATGTTGGTCTTCACCGAACCGATCCACACCGGGCGGCCCTCATCGCGTCCTCGGCCATAGACGGCGGCCAGGGCGCTCGCCTCTGTCGCATCGCCCACCGCGGTTCCCGCCCCGTGGGCCTCGACATAGTCAACCTCTTCGGGATCGACCCCGGCGCGGGCCAACGCCTCGGCCATGACCCGCTCCTGAGCCCGCCCGCTGGGGACGGTTACCGCCAGTCCCGACCCGGTCTGGTTCACCGCCGAGCCCCGGATGACCCCCCAAATCCGATCGCCGTCCTCCTCGGCATCGCTGAGCCGCTTCAGCACCACAACACCGCACCCCTCCCCGCGCACGTAGCCGTCGGCCGAAGCGTCGAACGACCTGCACTGTCCTTGCGACGACAGCATGCCCGACTCCACGAGGGCACCGGTGACCCCGCTCGAAAGCGTGACATTGGCGCCTCCGACCAAAGCCACGTCGATCTCGCCGCGCCGGAGGCTCTCCACCGCTTGATGAACGGCGACCAGCGACGAGGCGCAGGCCAAGTCCAGCGGCACCGCCGGCCCTTCCAAGCCCAGCGAGAAGGCAACCCGGCCGACGGTGACGCTTCCCGCGGTGTTGAGGTGGGCACCGACTCGACCGCTCCTCTCGATGACGCTCCGATACTCGCTGACACCGAGCCCCGCGTACACGCCGCCCCGGCTTCCCTTCAGACGGTCGGGATCGATGGCGGCATCTTCAACGGCCTGCCAGCTGGTCTCCAGCAACAGCCTCTGGAGTGGGTCGATGGTCCAGGCCTCCTTGGGCGATACCCGGAAGAACTGGGCATCGAAGGAGTCGAGGCCATCGATGAACGAACCGGTTCGGTAGGCGGCATCGTCGGCGGCCGGATCGCCGGGTACTCCCTCCCACGAGCCGCCGTCTTGACGACCGTCGGTGACCGTGTTCTCACCGGATTCCAGCAGGTGCCAATAGGCGGCCAGATTCTCGGCGCCGGGGAAACGACAGGCCATGCCGACTATGGCGATCTCCTCCTCGTCCGACTGAACCAGCCGGGGCAGGGATATTTCCACTGTTTCGGTGAGTTCGGCCACCTCACCCGCCTGCCCGAACTCTTTGGACAAATGCCGGGCCAGGCCAGTGATGTTGGGATAGTTGAATATCGCGGTGTTGGACACGGTGCACTCGCCGGCGAACGCCCGGTTCAGGCGGTTCCGCAGCTCCACCACCATGAGCGAGTCCATGCCCAGGTCGGCGAAAACCGCCGACGTTTCCGGCAGCTCCGGCAGCCGCATCACGGCCTGAAGCTCCCGCTGCAAGAACGAGACCAGCGTCTGCTCGCGCTCGGTGGCCGTCGCATTCCGGAGCTCGTCCAGCACATCGGCCGCCGATTCCTGGGAACCGGCCGAGGCGGCACCGCTGGCCGAAAGCAGTTCGGCCAGGAACGACGACCGGGCGTCGTCGCCCTCGGCAGCCACCTGCCAGTCGATCGCCGCCACCATGCCCATGGTCACGTCTTGGCGCACCAGATGGTCGAAAGCCTTCAAACCCAGTTCTGGAGAGATCCACCCCCTGCCACCGGCTTCGAGTTGGGCCCCGATCCGCTCCCGCTGCTCTTCGGCCTCGCCCAGTCCCGACCATGCTCCCCAGGCGATTGACTGCCCGGGAAGACCCTGTGAGCGTCGGTGGGCGGCAAGCTGGTCCAGGAAGGCGTTGGCGGCAGCGTGGTTCGACTGCCCCGGATTGCCCCGGACCCCGGCGGCGCTGGAGAACAAGACGAACATGTCCAGGTCGAGGTCTTCGGTGGCTCGATGCAGATGCCAAGCCCCCAGCATCTTCGGCCACAACACCTCCTCGAACTTCTCCCAGGTCTGGTTGGTGAGCGCCCCGTCCGACAGCACACCCACGCTGTGGATCACGCCCCCGAGCGGCGGCAGGTTGGCATAGATCCGGTCGAGCATCTGGTCGATGGCCTCGGAATCGGTCACATCGGCCAGCTCTACTTCCACCACCGCTCCCTGCTGACGGAGCTGGCTGATGGCCTCGGCCGCTTCGGGGTCGGGGTCCCGGCGCCCGTTCAGCACGATGGCCCCAGCCCCCCGATCGGCCAGCCAACCGGCGACGGCAATGCCGATCCCGCCCAAACCGCCGGTCACCAGATAGGTCCGGTCTTCCCGCAGCCGTCCGGTCTCCAGCGCCGAGTTGGCCAAGACCATCTTGCCGATATGCCGGGCGGCTTGCATGTACTTCATCGCCGAACTCGCCTCGACCAGCGACCACCGGGTGTGTGCCAGTGGCGTCAATTCACCCGCCGCCACCTGGTTCATGACCCGCCTGAGGGAGTCTCCGGCCTGGGCTTGATCGCTCTCTTTGAGGACGTCCAGCTCCAAGATCCAGTAGGCGACGTCGGGGCGCGCCGCCGCCATCTCCTCCTGGCTGAGGATGTCCACCCGGGCCATCTCCACGAACCGCCCGCCTTGGGCCAGACAGGACAGGCTGGCGTCGATGAAACCGGGACCGGTGAGGCTGTTCAGCACCAAGTGAACCCCTTCGCCCCCCGTGGCCTGAAGGATCTCCTCGCCGAACTTGGTCTGGCGGCTGTCGAAGACGTGCTTGACACCCAGCGACTTCAGATAGGCCTGCTTCGGAGCACTGGTGGTGGCGAAAACCTCGGCGCCAATGGCCTGGGCCAACTGGACGGCGGCCATCCCCACGCCGCCGGTCCCAGCGTGGATCAGCACCCGCTCGCCGGCCTTCAGGTCGGCCATCGTGAAGGAGAGCTCGGCCGACACGAAGGCCGTGGGGATCGTGGCCAATGCCGCGGCCGGGATCGCCGCGGGCACCGGGGCCACCATCTCCTCTCTGGTAACCGCTTCGGCGCCGAATGTTCCGAACGCCAAGCCCACCACCCGCTGGCCAACAACGACCGACGAAACGTCGGCGCCGACATCGACGACCCGACCGCAGAACTCCCCGCCCAGCAAACCCTCTTCGATGACGCCCAGGGAGCGGAACATGTCCCAGAAATTGAGCCCGGCGGCTTCCACCGCCACCCGCACCTCTCGGGGCTCCAGCATTGCGGCCGGGTGAGGCACGGGATGGATCCCGTCGAGGTCGCCGTCGGCGTCGGGGGCCAGCAGCCATTTCGCCTCTCCCGCCGGATCGGGCAGGCGGGGTCGACCCGACCCCACCCCGGCCCGAGCCAGCCGAGCCGCTTGTCGCAAGCCTGTGCGATAGGCGATCTGGTTCTCGTCATCGGGATGCAGCAGCTCGTTGGCCAAGTCCGACAGCGGCGCCGCCCGGCTGGGATCCAAGTCGATCATTCTCGGCTTCAGATGAGGGGCTTCGCGGGCCACTACTTTTCCGAACCCCCACAGCAGCGAGCTGGCAATGCCCTCGGCGGACTCGTGTTCCAGCACCTGCGCACCCCGAGTCACCAGCCAAACCCCATTGGTCGGAGCCACGTCGGCGTCGCCCATCGCCTGCACCAGCGACAAGCCGCTCAGTTGGGCCTGGGTCGCATCCTCGGCCAGTTGCTCGGTGGTGACCTTTGACCCCTGACCGTCCAGCGACACCAGATGGACAACGCCGCGGAGCGCGGCATCGGGGGGCAGACTCTCGAAGAGCGCCTGCCACGACTCGCGCTGGTTCAGGGGCAGGGATGCTCTCTTGACCCCGGGTGTGTCTGGCAATGGGCCAAGCTCGGTGGCTTCGCCTTCGCTCACCAGCACCACGGTCTGATTCTGAGCAGCCAGCTCCAGCCCGAGGTATTCGGCTGTGCCAAAGGAATCCGCGGCCAGAACCCACACGCCGGGCAATTCGCTCACCTTGGCCGGACCTTGAGCCACGATCACCCCGCGGTCGGGCTCTTGAGTGGAGTCGGTCCGGTCTACGCCGACCACTTCAGCCTCAATGAAGCCGGCATCGCTGAGGGCCTGCTGCCACACGGCCGGGCTGGCCAGGGCATGGTGGGGGCGATAGTCGTCGGCAAACCGCCACCAGCCGTCGAGCTGCCCGAACGTCAGGTCGAGCCAGCCCTGGCCGCGGAGGTTTTCCAGTGCCACCAGATGGCCCGACGGCGCCAGCAGTCGTCGACAGTGGTCCAGCGTCTCGTTCAAGTAGCGGGTGGCGTGCAAGACGTTGGACGCGATAATCAGGTCGTAGCCGTGGTTGTCGAAGCCCTGCTCTATGGGATCAACCTCGATGTCCAAAACCCGATAGTCGATCGATGCCTCTGCGCCGCCAAACCGGGCCTCCGCTTCGGAAAAGAAGCCAGCGGAGATGTCCGTGTACGTGTAGTCGTAGCGCTCGGGGGGCAACTCGGGCAGCACCGAGGCCGTGGCCGAACCGGTGCCTGCCCCCACTTCCAGCACCCGCAGCCGCCTGCTCTCCGGCAATTCGGCCAACAGCGCGGCCACGGCGTCTCCCAGCATCCGGTTGGCGGCTTGGGCCACCGGCGCCTTCAGGTACAGATCGGCCGCGCTCGGTTCGCCGCTGCTGAACAGCAGCGTCAGCGGATCGGCGTCGCCCACCAGCACGTCGGCCAAGGCTCCGGCACTTCGCCGGAACAGCCCGATCTCGGTGGTCCCGTGGGGATACCGGCCCTCCATCTCGTCGGCCAGCCCCGGGGGATCGCTTGACAGCACATCGGGCAAGGGGGCTTCGGTTCCAACGACGACGGCAAACCCGTCGCCGATCTCGTCGAGCGCTCCGGCCTTGGCCATCATCTCGAGCATCCGGCGGAACAGGCGCCCATGCTCGGGGGCAACCCCCAACTGCTGGCGGAGACCATCGGGATCCACCGTTTCGCCTGCGCTGCGCTCCCACCCCAGCCGGTCCAAGGCCAGACGGGCGTAAGACCACGCCAGCCGCTCGAGGTCGGACAACAACGCGGCCCGGCTTTCGGCCCCCACGCCCTCCGCGGCCAGATATCCGGAGAACGGCACCGAGCCCGCGGCAACGGCGGTCGGGGGGGGCAGGAACTCCGCCGGCAGTATTCCGGGCGCCAGAGGGCGGTCCCGCCAGACAATCTCATAGAGGAGGTCGTCCACGTCTCCGGCAGCCGACAGCAGCGCGGCTCGGGTGGCCCGCTTCACCGTGTAGCCGCTCAGTCCCCCGAGCACGGCGCCGCTCCGGTCGTAGAACTCCAGATCTCCGGTCAGAACCTCGGGGATCCCGACAACTTCCTCCTCTGCTTCCCGCAAGCGGGCATGGCAGACCACCTGCTCGGGCAATGGACCGGCAAGCCACAAGCGCTCCCAGCCGAAGGGCAGATAAGCCACCCCGTCTTCTGAACTCGCCATGCTGCGGGCCTCGGCCATGACCTGGAAGCAACCGTCCAAGAGCAGCGGATGGATTTCGATGCCGCCTCCGTCAATGGTCTCGGGCAGGGACAATTCGCCCACCGCTTCGCCATCGGAGGCCCACAGCGCCCGCAGCGTGCGGAATGGAGCACCGAGCTCCACCCCGGTGCTCGTCCGGGAGCGATAGAACTCAGCGACGTCCTTGGGCGCCAATCCAGCCTTCAAGCCGTTCAAGTCAACCCGGTCGGCCGCCTCCGGCCGCCCGGCCTCAGTGTGGGCCAGGCCCTCGGCGTGCAGCGTCCACCCGTCTTCACCTGAACCACGGCTGTAGATCTCAAATCGAGCGGGTGCATTGGGATCGGCTTCGTCTATGACGAACTGCACTTGGCGACCCTCGGACTCCTCCCCTTCGTCGGCGTCCGGGGCACCGAAGACCATCGGGCTGTGCAGCTGGAATTCCTCGACCGTAAAGGTTCCTCCACTGCGGCCCATCGGTGTCGATTGCCGGCCATTCCCATTGGCAGCCAGCGCCGACACCGCCATGGTGCCGTACAGCGCGCCCGGCGTGATCACCTGGCCATAAACCCGGTGGTCGCTCAGCCACGCCGGATCGGAGGCATCCATCTCGGTCTCGAACTGAAGCTCGCCGCGAGGGGACTCATGGCAGACGCCGAGCACCGGGTGTCCCGTGCTGGCACGACGGCGCTTCGGGGCTTCCACCCAGTGGCGCTGACGTTGGAACGGGTAGCCCGGAATCGAGAGGCGGCGTCGGGTTTCGCCCCCGAATTGGCCCTTGAAGGAGATGTCAACACCGGCCTGGTACGCCCCGGCCACCGCATCGAGGAATCCGCAGCCATCCTCTGGGGCCGGAGTTCGATCCGAGGGCCGCTTCATGCTCGACACCACGATCGGCTCGGCACTGTCGGCCTGCTCTGGCCAAGACAGAACCGTCATGGGGCCGAGCACTGCCCCGGGGCCGACTTCGATGACGGCTTCCACTTCCAAACCGGCCAGCGCCTCGACACTTCGCCGATATTCGACTGGCTGGCGGATCTGGCGACGCCAATACGCCCCGTCCATTGCCTGGCCTTCTTCGAGCAATTGGCCGGTCATGCTGCTCACCAGCGGTATCGAAGGCGCGCCAACGGCAAGTTCGGAAGTGAGCGCCTCGACATCGTCCGATATCGGATCCATCATGGCGCTGTGGTAGCCGGCGCTCCTTTCCAACCGCCGAACCCGTACCTCGTCGGCCTCAAATCGCGACAGCAGCGCCTCGACGTCCGCCGTCGGTCCGCTCACCATCAGATGAGCCCCGTTGTCGGCGGCAATAGCCAGGCGCGGGTCGCCCGACGCGGCGCACTGCTCCTCCACCGCGGCCGCCACCTCGGATGCCGGGGCGAACACCGCGGCCATCGCACCGGGCTCTGACAGCTCCGACATGAGCTTGCCGCGCCCGGCGACGAACCGAAGGCCGTCTTCCAAGCTGAGCACGCCCGCGGTGTGGGCGGCCGCGAACTCGCCCAGGCTGTGCCCGAGCACCGCGCTGGGCCGAACCCCCAAGCTCGACCACAGTGCGGTCAGCGCGCACTCCAACGCGTAGATGGCGGGCTGCGTCCACGCCGGATCGTCCAAGTCTCCCTCAGCGTCGGGCCGTCCGAACATCACGGCCAACAGCGACGTACCGCGCTCTTGTCGGAAGACCTCCTCGCAGCGATCCAATACCGCTCGCACCACCGGCTCGCTCTGATAGAGCGTCTCACCCATCCCAACCCACTGGCTGCCCTGGCCGGTGTAGGCGAACGCCACCTTGGGACCGGTGCGAGACCCGGTTGCCACGTCATCGGCTGCCGCCAGCACATCGAGCTTGCTGCGCAGCGAGTCGGCGTCTTGGAACACCACCCCGGTCCGATGGGAGAAGTGGCTACGGCCCATGCCCGCCGTCCAAGCCATGTCGGAAAGCAGCTCATCGGCTGCGGGGCCTGGAGAATCAAGGCGGTCCTCCAGCCATTCCAGATAGCCGGCCGCCAGCTCTCGCAGCGCTTTGTCGGACTTGGCTGACAGGGGCAGCAGCCTTGCCGGGCGCGCCTCAGCGGCGTCTTCCTCCGACACTGCCGCTGCTTCCTGGCCCGAAGAGATGGCAACGGGTCGAGGAGGACCGATGGGCCACCGCCGTTCATCAGGCTGAGCTGGCACGCCTGCCAGCGCCCCGTAGGCCTCCACGATGACGTGGGCATTGGTGCCTGACCAGCCGAACCCGCTCACTCCGGCGATGGGCAGGCGGTCGGTGGAGTTCGGCCAGGGAGTGGGTTCGGAGGTGACCTCTAGCGGCAGCTGATCCCAGTCGATCTCCGGGGTGGGATTCTCGAAGTGCAGGTGTTTGGGAATCACCCCCTGCTTCATGGCCAACATCACCTTGACCAAGCCAGCCACCCCGGCAGCCGGCTCCAGGTGGCCGACGTTGGTCTTGACCGACCCGATGAGCAGCGGCTGATCGGGATCGCGCTCTTGGCAATAGGCCGCAGCCACGGCACCCAGTTCGATGGGATCGCCCACCGGCGTTCCCGTCCCGTGGGCCTCCACATAGTCCACCTGCAACGGCGAAATCCCCGCACTGGTCAGCGCTTCCGCAATCACCCGTTCTTGGGCCTCACCGTTGGGCACAGTCAAACCTGTGCTGGCCCCATCTTGATTCAGCGCCGTACCCCGGATGACGCCCCAGACCCGGTCGCCATCGGCCTCGGCCTCGCTCAACCGCTTCAGCACGAGGATTCCGCAGCCCTCGCCGCGCACATATCCGTTGGCGGCGGCATCGAATGTCTTGCACCGCCCATCCGGGGCCAGCATCCCGGCGTTGCCCCTCATTTCGAACAGCCGGCTCGACAAGATGGCGTGTACCCCACCGGCCAGAGCCAGATCGGCCTCCCCCCGCTGGAGCCCGGACACCGCCTGGTGTACCGCGGTCAGCGACGACGAGCAGGCGGTGTCCACTGAGATGGCGGGGCCTTGCAGCCCCAGGGCAAAGGCCACCCGCCCGATGGCAGTGTTGTACGACGTGCCGCTCACCGAGTACAAGCTCTCGGCGGCCTCGGCGGTGGCGCTGTCGGTCAAGATCAGCCCGCGGTAGTCGTTGTTGCTGATCCCGGCATACACCCCTGTGCGGCTGCCGCGGAGTTGATCGGGGTCGATTCCCGCGTCCTCCAGGGCCTGCCAGCTCAACTCCAGCATCAACCGCTGCTGAGGGTCCAACAACTGAGCTTCGACCGGGGAAATCCGAAAGAACGAGGCATCGAACTGGTCGATGTCGTCGATGAACCCGGCAAAGCGACAGGCATCGCTCCGCACATCGGCACCTTGAAACAGCTCGCCGATCCGCCCCTCACCAGAGCCGGGCATGCCCTCGGTTACCGCGTTCTCGCCCGCCTCCAGCAGTCGCCAGAACGCCGACAGGTCGCCGGCACCGGGAAACCGGCAGGCCATACCGACAACGGCAATCGATTCCCCTGAGCGAGTGGTCATGCTCTCTCCTGCGGCGAGGCTAACCCGTGCCTCTGACCTGCACAGTAACGATATCCAAGCCGTGGTATTTCTGATGGTGGACCGACGAGGAGTAGTGCCGGAGCAGCCGAAGCGAAATCTCGCCTTCCTCCGCCCCCTCGGATTCTTCGCTCAGACACGCCAGCCGGTCCTCCAGATTCTCCTCGTCGAACACCGCGAGGAACTCCATCTCCACCATCCCGGCGGCGGGGCGGGCCTGGATGATGAGCCGAGGATGATCTTCAGGAGACAGGTCGGGCTGAACCAGGCCCATGATCATTTCTTCGCCAGCCTCATCGGGCTGCACCAGGCTCAGCAATGCCTCTTCTCCCGCGGAGCGCAGCCGCTGGGTGGAAGCCTCGTTCCAGCCGACTCCGGTGGCCAGATCTTGGAGGAAGCGATCGATCTCCGGCAGCGCCGAAACGCTCAGATCGACCTCCAAGCGGCTGCGCCGCTGCGGGCTGGTCAGGTCCAAGAACACCGTCATCAACACCGCGGCCAGCGCCCCCACCAGCATGCCGTTGTCGAGGAGCAGACCCCATTTGTGGCCGAGCAGATCGGCGAAGATGGTCTGGTTGTCGATTCCCATTCCGAGCGAGAACGACAGTCCCACCACCAGTGCCTTTTGGACATCAAGGCCATCCTGCACAACGGTGCGGACGCCGCTCACGAAGAGCAGCGCGATGGCCGTCACGATATAGGCGGCCATGACCGGACTGGGCAGGGCGAGCAAGAACGCGGTCAGCTTGGGCAGAAAGGCCAGGGCCAGCAGCGTGCCGCCGATGACATAGCCGATGCGGCGGGCGGCCACGCCGGTGAAGCCGATAAGCGACACGCTGGTGCCCGAGTAGACCGAGTTGGGAGGAGTCCCGAAGATGCCGGCGGCGAAGATACCGAGCCCGTTGGTGTTGAGCGAGCCCTGGACCAGCCGGAAGTCGGGAACCCGAGGCCGGCGCCACGAGACCTGCTGGATGGCCACGCTGTCGCTGACGTTCTTGACCCCGCCCGCCAGCGTCACCACCACGAACGCAGGCAGGAGCGACCAGAAGCTCGCCCCCGGGGTCAGGTCGAATCCGGGGAACCCGCTTCCCTGAGGAATCCCCACCCAGGCCGCGTCGGCCACCGAGCTGATCTCATAGGCACCGAACAGCGCAGCGGCCACGCTGCCAATCAAGATCCCGATAAGCGGGGACCACAACCGCCACACCCCTGAAGCCCGCAAGAAGAGCACGGTGGAGACCACCAGCGTCACCAGGGCGATCGTCGGCCCGGCGGCCTCGGGCGCGCCAGAGGGAACGTCGTGCAGCCGGTCGAGCGCCACTGGCAAGATGGTGGCCGCGATCAGCATCAGCACGGTGCCAGTGACCACCGGCGTGACAACTCGGCGCAAGAACGGCAGCCAGAAGGCCAGCACCAGGTAGAACAGCGAGGCCACCACGGTGAGGCTGGCCAGCAGCTCTGGGCCACCCTCGGCCAGCGCCAGCACCGAGATGGCAATGAAGTTCGGGGTCGGGCCCATGATCAGGATGTGCCCGGCGCCGAACCGCCGGAAGCGGGTGGCCTGCAACGCGGTCAGCGCCCCCGCGATGATCAGCGCCGCGAACAGCGCCCATGAGAAGTAATCGGCGTCTTGGCCCCCCGCCCGAGCGGTGACGACCACAATCGACACAATCGGCGCCAGCGCCAGCACCACCCCCTGAAGCCCGGCAACAGCCGCAATACCCGGAGGACAGTGCTCATCAGCCTCGAATCGAATGGCGTCGCTCATGCCCAACGCGTCCTGATGACCTCGCGGAGCCACATGGGAAAAAGCTAACGCGGAATGCCGGGCTGAATTAGAGCTTGGCTTCGCGGGGGTCCCAGAGAACTCGGAGGGATTCCCCGATGCGGTTCAGCGACAGCACGGTGAGGAACATCATCACGCCGGGCACGAACACGATGTGGGGCGCGTCTTCAAGCAGATTCGGATCACGGCCTTCCTGAATCATGTTGCCCCACGTGGGAGTGCTGATGGGATCGATGCCCACTCCCAAGAAGGCCAGCGATGTCTCGGCCACGATCAGCACCGCCACGATGATGAAGGCGTAGGAGGCCAAGGGGAGGGCCACGTTGGGCATGATCTCCCGGAACAGAATGCGGCTGTTGGACGCTCCCATGGACTTGGCCGCGGTAACGAACTCCCGGGCAGCAAAGGTCAACGTGTTGGCTCGCGACAGTCGGCCTATGGTGGGAATGCTCAATACCGATAGCGCCAGCGTGATGACGAGCACGCTGCCCTTGAATATAGCCACGATGGAAAAGAGCAAGATCAAAGCAGGGAAAGCCAACACGGCGTCAGTGAGGATGTTGAAAGTTCCTTCGGTTACCCCCCGGAAATATCCTGCGGCCATGCCGATGACCGATCCCACCGCCAAGCCGATTCCCACCGCGCCCAAGCCCACGATGAGGGAGATCCGCGCCCCCCGAATGCTTTGAGCCAGAATGCTCTTGCCCAGCTGATCGGTGCCCAGCGGTTCGTCGGTGGTGAACGACGGGGGCCGCTCTCGGTCGTCGAAATTGGCCTCCAAGCTGTCGAACAGCCCGGCAAGCTGCATGAACACAAAAGCCAACAGCACAATCAGCCAGGCCATCGAAATCCATGTTGCCGGGTCTGTCCGGGATCCAAAGCCGGCCCGGATCAACTGGCCCACCCCGGTGAGGATGCCGTAGATCCCTCCCAGGGCGAGGATCACCTGAAGCCAGGCAACGCTGTCGTAGGTAACCAAGAGCTGCACCAGCAGCAGCACCACGCCGACGACTAGTCGGCTGCTTCCTTCCCACGCGAGGCGAACGCGGCGGCCTCGTTCAGGATCGGTGACCTCGGTGGCCTCGGCCTCGGTGACAGTCCCAGTTACATCAGCCACGTCTGATCCTCGGGTCAAGCAGCGCGTAGGTGATCTCCACCAGCATGTTCAACAGGATGTAGGCCACCGCCACCACCAGCACCAGCCCTTGCAAGACCACCAGGTCGTTGCCGGTGATGGAGTCGACCATCTTCAGCCCCATCCCGGGCAGCTGGAACAGCACCTCGATAATGACGGTGCCGCCGATAAGCCGGCCGGTGCTTACCCCGGCCAGGGTGATGAGGGAGAAGGACGACGGTCGCAGGGCGTGGCGGAACAACACATGGGCGGGCGACATGCCCTTGGCTCGGGCCGTCAGGACGAAGTCGTTTTGCAGGGTGGCCATCATGTCGGCCCGCAGCAGCCGCTGGAACACGGCAATCTCGGTCAGAGACAACGCCACCACCGGCATGATCAACCGGCGAGTATGGTCCCACCAATCCCATTCGGTGAGCCGGGTCCACCCTTGGGGCGGAAGCACGTCCAGCTGGTTGAACAGGATGAAGATCAGCAGGATGCCGACGAGGAACTGGGGCAGGGAGATAGCGGCAAACGAGGCCGTGTTCAGGGCGCGATCTATCCTTCGTCCCGCCCGATAGGCGGCATACACCCCCAGCGGAATGGCCAGAATCAGGGCCAGGGCCTGAGCCACCACGGCCAGTTCCAAGGTGATGGGCAGCCGTTGTCGAATGGTGTCCGACACCTTCAAGCCGTGGGTCTTTACCGACTCGCCCAAATCGCCGGTGACCACATCGCCCAGCCACTTCCCATAGCGGACGATGACGTTGTCGTCGAGTCGTAGCTCCCTATGGACCAGCTCCCGGGCAGCGGGCTCCTGGGCCCGCTCTTGGCCCAGGAGGCGGATGGCGGGATCGCCAGGCAGCAACTCCACATAGGAGGAGGAGAAGAAGCTTACGATGAGCAACACCGGAATGATCCGGATAATGGTGCGCCCGACGGTCTTCAAGTTTCTGTCACCTCCCCCTACACCTCAGCGAGGCCCAACGATAATGCCCTATCGAACAAGGGGGTGGGCACAGAGCGTGCCCACCCCCTTGTTCTTGGATGAGTTTCTTGGTTATCCCTTGGCGGTGAATTCCAAGAGGATGATGCCGGCGTCGGTCTGGAACACGCCGGACACCTCGTCGGTCCAGTAGTAGCCGACCTCGCCCTTGCTGGTGACGATCACCGGGACTTGATAGGCGAACTCGCGCTGGAAGCGGCTGTAGCCCTCGTAGCGCTCCTCGAAGGTGATGCCTTCCCGCCCCTGCTTGAGGGAGGCGTCGAATTCCGGATAGCACGCCTTGGCCCAGTTGCGGGATGAGACGTTGGGACCGCACACGCCGTCTTCGGTGGAATCGCCGAAGTACACGTCGTACATGTAGTCGGGATCGCCCACGGGGATGGCCCACGGGTTGGCTACCGATTCACCGCCGAACACGGCGCCGACCATCTCGCCTACCTCCACGCAATTGGCGGTGGCAGAGATGCCAACCGCATCCCACATGGCAATCAGAGTCTCAGTTAGGAGCACATTCTCCGGTGAGGTCGTGCAGTAGGTCTCGAATTCCAGCGGACCGCCCAGTTCGGCCTCGCACTCCTCGAGTGCCGCTTCGGATGCCGCCACGTCATAACCCGGCAGCACGGCCTCGGGATCGGTCCACGGAGAACCAGGCCTCATCAAGCTGCGGATCATGTTGTTGAGGCCCTCGTACACGATCTCGTTGATGGTCTCGTAGTCGATGGCGTGGGCCGCGGCCACCCGGCAAGCCCGGATGTTGAACGGCTCTTTCACGTTGTTGAGCATCCAGTAGCCGCCGTGGTTGTCAACCCGAGAGGTGGTGTTGACGCCCTTGGCGATGGCGTCCTGCAAATTCTGGGGATGGCGGTCGTAGCCGATATCGAGGTCGCCGGCGTTGAAGGCGTTGTAACGCTGTGGCGGGTCGATAATGGGCTTGAAGATCACGCTGTCCAGATATGGGCAACCCTCGCGGAAGTAATCCGGGTTGCGCACCACAACGGCTTGGTCGTCTTGGACCCACGAGTCGAGGATGAACGGACCGGCACCAACCCCAACCGGGTTGATGTTGACCTCTGCATTGAGACCGGTTTCCGGATCCTGGCCCGCCTGATAGGTAGTGGGCGACATCATCCACGCCATACGGGAGGCGAAGATCTGCGCGAACACCGCGTTCTTGCTGGTGGCAGTGAGCTCGATGGTGTAGTCGTCGATCTTCTCCCACGAAGCAATCAGATCGGCCTGGGACCGGGACTGCGAGCCGATGTCGGGATTCTGGTGGTGCTCGATGTTCCAGATCAACGCGTCGACATTCAGCGGCGTGCCGTCGGTGAAGTTGACGCCTTCGCGCAGCTTCAGGATGAACACCTCATTGTCATCAGTAGAGATGCTCTCGGCCAGGCCGGGAATCAACTGGCCGGTGGCGAAGTCCTCGTAGAACAGCGCACCGTAGATGGCGATCATCTGCGTGCCGCCCAGTGAGGCCCCGCCCTGAATCAAGGTGGGATCCCAGCCGGTGATCTCTCCGAACATGCCGATGGTGACAGTGCCGCCGGTCGGCCGCCCGTCGGAGCAGTCATTCACGAGGATTTCACCGGAGATGTAACCGGTGTTGCCGGTGGGCACTCCCCCCGTTTCTTCTGCAACCACCTCTTCGGATTCCTCGATAACAACCACTGGTTCTTCTTCGGGCTCTTCAGCAGGGGCCTGCTCAGCGGGGGCCTCTTCAGCAGGGGCCTCTTCAGCAGGAGCTTCCTCGGCGGGCGCCTCGTCATCCGGCTCCTCGGCGGCGGGAGCGGGTGCCTCTGTTCCAGTGGTGACTCCGCCGTCGTCGTCATCGTTGCCGCAGGAGACAGCGAATACTGTCAATGCCAACAGGACGGCCAAGAGCCTTAACCAACGCGATTTCATGAGCATGACCCCCTCGGGTTTGGCTGTAGACAGCCGGGCCTCAACCGACTGCAAGTTGTCAGACCTTAGGTATTTGTTTGGAGTTCGCGCAAAGTGTCGCCGGGCCTAGGCCCGCAACCGGGCGGCAGCGGGGGTGAGTTCCCGCTCCAAACGGTCGGCAATAGTCCGAAAGTAGGGCAAAGACTCGCCGATGGGATCGGGGATCTCGTCGGCGGCCCGGCCGATGAACCGGTTACTGGCTTGTGTGTTGCGCTGGGAGTGCAGGCGGGCCACCCACTCGGCAGCACTGATGCCATTGCGGTCGCCCGCCTCGACAGACAGCCGGGAGAGCTCGGCGGGCAGGAAGGTGGCCGCCGCCTTGGCCTCGCTGCGGGCCGCCACCGCCCAGCCGTGGTTGCGGGTCATGACCACGATCAGGTCGGACTCGTCCACCAGGTACTCCGAGAGGCGGCGGCTGCGGTGCGCCGACAGATCCAGCCCTCGCTCGGCCATCGCCGCGATGGCGTACTCGTGGGCGGGCTGCCCGCTCCAGTCCATGGTCGCGGCCGAGCCCACCTCCGCCTCGGGGGCCATATTGGCGAACAACGCCTCGGCCATCGGCGAGCGGCAGATGTTCCCCGTGCAGACAAACAGAACCTTGATGGCGTTGGAGTGTAAGGGCCACCCCACCGGCTTTCTATGCTCAACGCATGGCAGGTCCGATGGATGGCGTGAAGGTGGTCGAGCTGGGGGTGTGGGTGGCCGGTCCCGCGGCGGGCGGGATTTTGAGCGACTGGGGGGCCGATGTGGTGAAGATCGAGCCGCCCTCCGGCGATCCGTCCCGCACCTTCCAGCGGATGCTGGGCGGGGACATGCCCACCAATCCGGTGTTCGAGTTGGACAACCGGTCGAAGCGCTCGGTGGTGGTCGATCTGGCCAGCGATGAGGGTCGGGCCATCGCGGCGGAGATCATCGATGAGGCCGATGTGTTCCTCACCAACCTGCGGCTCAGCGCGCTGGATCGGCTGGGGCTGGACTACCAATCGCTGGCCGACCGCAATCCCGCCCTGATCTACTGCGCCATCACCGGCTACGGCGTCGAGGGCCCCGACGCCGACCGCCCGGCCTACGACATCGCCGCCTTTTGGGCCCGCTCCGGCATCGCCGCCCAGCTCACCCCTCCGGGCGGTGCCCTGCCCTTCCAGCGGGGCGGCATGGGCGACCACAACGTGGGCCTGGCTGGAGCAGCGGCCATCAGCGCGGCCCTGTACCACCGGGAGCGCACCGGCGAGGGCCAGATGGTGTCCACGTCGCTGTTCCGCGAGGGCATGTACACCATCGGCTTCGATCTCAACATCCTGCTGATGTGGGGCCTGAACATGGCGGTGGGCACCCGGGAGGCCATGGGCAACCCGGCCATCAACAACTACACCGCCGGCGACGGCCGCCGCTTCTGGGTGGTGGGCCTGGAGGGCGACCGCCACTGGCCCCCGCTCGCCCGGGCCGTGGGCCACCCCGAGTGGATCGACGACGAGCGGTTCGCCACCGCCCGCGACCGGGCCGTAAACGCCGTGGAGCTGATCGCCGCCCTGGACGAGGCCTTCGCAGCCCGTCCGCTCGAGGAGTGGGCCGAGATATTCGCCACCGAGCCGGACATGTTCTGGGCCCCGGTGAACACCCTCGACGACGTGCTGGCCGACCCCCAGACCGGCCCGTCCGGCGCATTGGTGGAGGTGCCCGACGGGGCCACCGGCACCACCATGCTGGCCACCCCGGTGGACTTCCACGGCACGCCGTGGGCGCCCCGTGCCCTGGCACCCGGTCTGGGAGAGCACACCGACGAGGTGCTGGCCGAGATGGGCCGCACCTCTGATCAGATCGCGGCGTTGCGGGCCAGCGGCACCGTGGCCTAAGCCCTGCCGCCGGAGCGCCCATAGGATGTCGCCGTGACCAAGGCAGCTATCGAGCGACCATTCGAGGGCCAGGTGGTGATCGTCACCGGGGCCAGCCGAGGGGTGGGCCGGGGTCTGGCCATCAGGCTGGGCGAGATGGGCGCCGGGGTGGCTTGTGTGGCCCGAGCTACCGATGCGGCCCGGTTCAAGCTGCCCGGCACGGTGGATGAGACCGCCCGGGCGGTGGAGGAAGCCGGAGGCGACGGCTTGGCCGTGCCCTGCGACCTATCCCGCCCCGACCAGATCGAGGCCATGGTGGAAACCGTGGTGAACCACTTCGGCCGCATCGACGCCTTGGTGAACAACGCCGCGGTCACCTTCGTGGGCGACCTCGACACCGAGCTGAAGCGCTATGAGCTGACCATGGCCATCAATACCACCGCGCCGCTGCTGGCCACCCGGCTGTGCCGACCCCATTTGGCCGAACGCAACGGGCGGATCGTCAACGTCTCATCGGCGGCCGGCCTCTCCTACTACCCGTCGCTGATGGCCTACGGCATGTCGAAGGCCGCCCTGGAGCACCTAACCGTGAGCAGCGCGGCCATTCTTGCCGACGACGGCATCGCCGTGAACTGCTTCCGCATCGACACCGCAGTGGCCAGCGAGGGCTTTGTGATGAACGCTCCCGACGCCGACCACTCGACTTGGGCCGACACTTCGGTTTCCGCCGAGGGCATCGTGTGGATGCTCCAGCAGCCCACCTCCTACACCGGAAGGCTGGAGAGCATGGTGGGCATGGCCCAGCGGGAGGGCATCATGGCTGAGATCGCCGACAAGACCAGCTCCAACGCTCCTTCTGCGAGCCGATGGAGCATCGACCACGCCCGGGGCCTTGTCTAAGGCTCAGGAGGTTCACTCCTTCTGTCGCATCTGCACCGCCATGTGCGGCATCACCGTCACCGTGGAGGGCGACAGGGTGGTCAAGGTGAGAGGCGACGACGCCCATCCCATCTCCAAGGGCTACACCTGTCCGAAGGGCCGGGCGCTGCCCGACTGGCACCACCATCCCCACCGGCTCGACCATCCCCACATCAATGGACAAGCCGTTGACTGGGACCAATGCCTTGACGACTTGGGCAACCGCCTAGCCGCCATCATCGACCAGAGCGGACCCGACGCAGTGGCGATGTACCTGGCCAGCGGCTCCGCCTACGACGCCAACGGCCGCCGGGCCGCCGAGCGGTTTCTCACCGCCATCGGCTCCCGCCAGAAGTACACCGCCACCACCATCGACACCCCCATGCGCCCGCTGGTGGCCGAGCTCATGGGGGGCTGGTCGGGGCTCACCCCCATGTGGGACCAGCAGGCCGCCCGGATGCTCCTCTTGGTGGGCACCAATCCGGTGGTGTCCCACGGCCACGGCAATGGGCTGGCCGATCCGGTTCGACGGATACGAGCCCAGCAAGAACGGGGTCCGGTGTGGGTAATCGACCCCCGCCGTACCGAGACCGCCCACCTCGCCGACCGCCATCTGGCCCCCCGGCCCAGCACCGACTACCTGATCCTGGGCTGGCTGGTGCGGGAACTGCTCACCGATGGGGCTGACTGGGACTACTTGAACGAGCACGCTGTCGGGATCGAGGAGCTCACCGCCGCGGTGGCGCCCTTTACTTTGGACCGAGCGGCAGCAGGCACCGGGCTCGACCCCGCCGAGCTGCTCGGCCTCCTCGAAGCAGTCCGGGCCGCGGGCCGGCTATCGGTGCTGTCGGGCACCGGGGTGTCGATGGGCCGCCACGCCAACGTGACCGAGTGGCTGCTGTGGGCGCTGGCGGTGGTCACCGGCTCCTACGACCAGCCCGGCGGGATGTGGTTCAACCCCGGCTACCTGTTGCAGCTCGACACCCGGAGCTGGCAGCCCTCCGACGGCCATCCCGAGCCGGGACCGGCCAGCCGCCCCGAGTTGCCCCGCAGGTTCGGGGAGTACCCGTGCGCGGCGCTGGTGGACGAGATCGAGGCCAGCAACGTGCGGGCGCTGGTGGTGGTGGGGGGCAACCCGCTGATCGCCTTCCCCGACCGAGATCGGACCCAGGCGGCGTTCGCCTCCCTCGACGTGTTGGCGGTGGCCGATGTGGTGGAAACCGACACCACCGCGCTGGCAACCCACCTGCTGCCGGTCGCCGGCCAGTTGGAGCGGGCCGACCTGCCGTGGATGCTGGATGCCTACCAGCCCGCCATCGCCACCCACTACACCCCGGCGGTGGTGCCGCCCGGCGCTGACCGCCGGCTCATGTGGCAGGCCTTCGCCGAGTTGGGCCGCCGGTTGGGCGTGGGCGTGCTGCCCCGAGGGATCGACCCCGAAACCGCCTCCGACGAGGACCTGCTGGCGCTGATCGCCGAGAGGGGCCGCAGCGACGCCGCCACGGTGCTGGCCGCCCGGCGGGGCTTGGTCGGCGAATCGCGCCCGGTTCACGGCTGGGTGCTGAACCGGGTGCTGCCCGATGGCCGCTGGCGTTTGGCCCCCGAGCCATTGGTGGAGCAACTGGCCGACCTCGACCAACCGGCCCCGGTTGTGCTGCTGCCCCGCCGCCAGATGCGAACCATGAACGGCCAACTCCGTGACCTGGGCGGGGTGGACCCCGAAGTGCTGATCCATCCCGACCACGGCATCGCCGACGGGCAGGCAGTTCGGGTGCAAAGCGCCCACGGCGAGCTGGTGGGCGCAGTCCGAACCAGCGACGAGATCGCCCCCGGAGCGGTGTCCATCCCCCACGGCTGGGCCGACCCCAACGTCTGCACCCTCACCACCGCCGAGGCCGACGTCGACCCGCTCACCGGCATGGTCTGGCAATCAGGACTGCCGGTGCAGCTCAGCCCGGCATGATGCACTCGGACCCGAGTCTTCTGACCCTGAAGCTCCCCAAGGAACTGGGCGGGCTCGAAGCCGACCTGCGCTCCCAGTTCCTGGCCACCGAGGCAACGAGCCGGAGAGACGGATCGGCCGGCTGGAACGAGACATTCACCACCACTTCTGCGGCCATCGCCGCGGCCCGCTTGCCGGAGGAGGGCTTCGACGAGGTGGCAGCCAGCGCCACCGGCGGCGCGGCCTGGCCGCCGTTCACCGGCACTTTTCCACTGTCGGGAAGGGCTGCGCCTGCCCCTGACGGTGTGGTGTTGACCGGTCGATGGGGATTCGCCTCCGGCATCGTCGATGCCGCTTGGGTGGTGGCCGGCTGCACCACCGAGTCGGGACCGCGGTGGGCAGTGATCCCGATTGAGCAGGTGACCGTACACGACACCTGGCAAGTCAGCGGCTTGGAGGAGACCCTGAGCCACGACTACAGCGTGGACGATGTGTTCGTGCCCCGAAGCCGGCTGTTCGACCTGTCCCAGCCACCGCCTCGAGGCGGCATCCTCCACCGTCTGCCCATGTATGCGCTGATCAGCCCCGATCATTGCGGGGTGAGCCTGGGCATCGCCCGGCGGGCACTGGATGAGATCGCAATCGCCGCTGCGGGCAAGAACCGGCTGACCAGTGCGGCCCCCCTCGATGAGCGACCGGCCTTTCAGCGCGACCTCGGCCAAGCCGACACCAAGCTTCGGGCGGCCCGGGCGCTGGTCCTGGAAGTGCTGGGCGAGATCTGGGAGGCGGGAGTCGCAGGAGAGCCAGTGGAGGACAAACTGATCCAGCGGGCCCGAGCGGCCGCCACCCACGCCGCCGACGTTGCCGTCGAAGTGGCCTCAATGGCCTACCGCCGAGGTGGTGGATCAGTCCTCTACTCGGACCACCCCCTCAACCAGTGCTTCCGAGACGCCCACGCCGCCACCCAGCACGTCCACGTGACCGACGAGATGTACGAGTTGGTCGGCGCGACCTTGCTTGGTGAGGCGCCCAACTAGGAACTGGCGGGGGCTCGTTCGCTGGCCGAGCGGCCATCAGGGCCCATGAGCTCTTCTCCCAGCGCGATGGCGCCGGCCAAGGCCACCACCATGACGACCGACGCGCCGGTGAACAAGGCCTCGGCACCCCAGTTCTCGTAGACCGCCCCGGTGGCAACCGCGGCAATCCCGGCGATGATCAATCCCAATGCCCCAAAGAGGCCTTGAGCGGCGGCCGCTTGTTCAGTCGGGGCCGATAGGGCTATCGCCAGTTGTCCGGCGGGCATGGTGAAAGCGTCGAAAACCGCATGAGCAGCTGAAACCGCAATGAGTACCCACACGAATTCCACATAGCCGTAGACCAACATGCAGGCTACCGCTCCCATGATCGAGTACGGCATCAATTTCATGGGTCCCCGCTGGTGGGCCATTTTGCCTCCATACGGGGCGAGCGGAATCATCGGCAAAGCGAACAAGGAAATAGAAAGGGCGATGACTAGCGTGCTGGCGCCGAGGTCATCGAGCAGCACCGCCCACGAGGTTTCGAACACCCCGATGGTGGTGAAGAACGCGGCCCCGGCCAGCATTCCGGAATTGAAGGGTCGGATGCGAAACAGCCGTCTGACCGGCACCTTGGTGGTGGCCGCGACTCCTGCTGACAGGTCCAGCTGAAAGACCCACAGGGAGATCAGCAAGTAGAGCCCGGCCATGAACAGGAACGGGGCCCGCAAGTTGACAAACTCGGCCAAGAGTCCGGCCACGACCGGCCCCAGCACGAAACCGCTGATGTCGAAGGCACCCATGGTGCCCAGGTTCTTGCCCATGTTGGGAGGATCACGGGTGATGAGAATTCGGCGAATTGCGGGCGCCGTTGCTCCGGTACCGGCACCGAGGAAGAACCGAGCAGCAGTGAACTGCCAAACCTCGTCGGTCATGGCCATGCTCAGCATCGAGACAAATGCCACGATCACCCCGCCATGGACCAGCAGGGAGACGTAACCCCGATCGGCAAATCGAGCCAAGCCAACTTGGGCTATGAACCCGGCCAAAAAGCCCACTGCGACAATGAAGCCCAGCTCGGTTTCGCTGAACCCCAGTTTCTCCCTGAATTCAGCCAGCAGGGTGAAGAGCGAGCCATAGCCCATCGACAATGAGCCGGTGACGATGAAGTAAGGCCAGAACGAGCGCGCCGTACCCGGCGTTGTGTTCACAGCCATCGGGGAACCCTACTCCCCGCCGCCGGAGACTGACTCAGCGCTCTTCCCGCCGGTAGGGCAGGCCTAGGGCAGCGGGGGCCGGAGAGGGGCGGTGGCGATAGCGCCAGCTGATGATCACCAACACCACCACGGTGAGCACGAAGGGCAAGATGCCCAGCAGCGCAGGGGAGATGCTGTTGACCTGAATCCCCAGTAACTCGATGTCGAACGTCTGCAACCGGGGTTGCAGGGCCAGGGTGAAGCCGAACAGCAGCGCACCAAGGGCCAGGCGCCCCGGTCGCCATGCCCCGAAGATCACCAGGGCCACCGCAATCCAACCCCGGCCGGCCACCATGCCCTCGGTCCAACCCGGCGCCATGTACAGCGACAGAAACGCCCCGGATGCCCCGGCAAACGCCCCGCCCACCATGACCGCCCCAACCCGCAGCGCCATCACGGAGTGGCCCACGGCGTCAGTGGTGGGCGCCGATTCGCCCACCGCCCGAAGCGCGAGTCCCAGCCGGGTGCGTCGCAGCACAAACCACACGGCCAAGCCCAGCAACACCGACAGGTACACCACCGGCGGGTGGTTGAAGAAGATGTCGCCGAACCAGCGGATGTCGGCTAAACCGGCGATCCCCAGATCGGTGAACTGCGTCTCAGGCCGCTCCCCCACCACGTTGCGGCCCACATAGGCGGCCAGGCCCAGGCCCCCGATGGTCAGGGCCAATCCCGACACCACCTGGTCGGCGCCCAACACCACGCTCACCAGCGCGTGGAGCCCGCCCACCAGCGCCCCGACTGCCGCGGCGGCAAAGAACGCGGCCCACGGGCTGCCAGTCTCCAAACCGACCATGAACCCGCTCACCGCGCCCATGGCCATCATGCCCTCAACCCCCAGGTTGAGCACCCCGGCCCGCTCCGCGATCAGCTCGCCCAGCGCAGCCAAGAACACCAGCGTGCCGAACTGCACGGTGGCCACAAACAGCCCGACCAGCGCCGCTTCAGACATCGGCCGCTTCCTCGGTCATGCCCGTGTCCCTCGCCTCGTCGTCGGCCTCGTCGTCGGTTGGGGGCGACTGCCCCGTAGGCCCGGTCCAGCGGATCCGATAGTTGAAGAAGACGGCGGCCACCAGAGCTCCGAACAGGATCATGGCCTGCAAGATGTCGGAAATGGCCGAGCTCACCCCCAGGGTTTGGATGCTCTGGCCGCCCACTTGCACCGCGCCGAACACGAAGGCCACCACCGCCACCCCGGAGGGGCGCATGAGGGCCAGGGCAGCCACGATGATCCCGGCGAAGCCGTAGCCGTTGGACAGCCCCGATTCCAGCCGGGTGGCCGACCCGGTGAGCTGCACCGCCCCGGCCAACCCCGCGATCCCGCCCGACAAAAGCAGCGCGGTGAGCACCTTGCGGCGCAGGGATATCCCGGCGTAGCGGGCGGTGTTGGGCGACGAACCGGCCAGGCGCAGCTCGTATCCCCATGCGGTGCGGGAGACGGCCAGCCAGAACACGATCAACAGACCCAGGGCGATCAGCGTTCCGACGTTGGCCCTCCCGAACAACCCCGGAAGCGACGCCTGTTCCGGCACCGGCTCGATCACCGCGAACCCGAACGACTCAGGGTCTTTCCACGGTCCGGTCTCCAGCCACTCCACCACCCGGATGGCCACATAGACGAGCATCAAGGTGGTGATGATCTCGCTCACCCCCAGATGCGACCGGGCCAGCGCAGGGCCAAGCATCAGCACCATGCCCCCGCCCACGCCGCACACCACCGTCACCGCGATCAGTAACGGGCCGGGCAGGCCGTCGGCCGCCATCGCCACGCCGGTGGCCACGGTGGCGCCGGCCATCATCTGGCCCTCCGCGCCGATGTTCCACAACCCCATCGACCCCGCCACCGCCACCGCCAAGCCGGTCAGCGCCAGCGGGGTGGCCCGCTCCAACGTGCGAGCCAGCGAGTCGGTGCCCATGAATGCGGAGTCGAACATCCGCTCGTACACCTCGGCGGGACTGTGACCCGAGGTCAACAGCAAGATCACCCCCAGCACCAGCGCCACCGCGATGCCGACGACGAAGGCCACCGCCTGGGTGCCGGGGATCACCCGCTCCCGCCGGACCAGCACCGGTCGGATCATGCCGGTGCCTGCCCCGCCATCGCTGCGCCCACTTCGGCCCTGGTGGTGGTATCCGGGTTCAACTCGGCCACAACCTGGCCCTCAAACATCACCAGCAGGCGATCGGACAACGCCATCAGCTCGTCCAGATCTTCGGAGATCAGCAACACCCCCACCCCGTCGGCCCGCTGGGCCACCAGGTGGCTCTGAATGGCGGCCACCCCCTGCACATCCAAGCCCCGGGTGGGCTGGGCCGCCACCAGTACCGAAGGCTGTTCGGCCAGTTCTCGGCCCAAGAGCAACCGCTGGAGGTTGCCTCCCGACAACCCGGCCACCGGGTCGTGGAGTCGGCCCACCCGAACCCCGAACTTCTCCACCAAATCTCGGCAGAATTGAAGGCACTGAGCCATCACCAGCATGAAGCCCCGCCGCTGGGACGGGTACGACCGCACCACCGAGTTGTCCACCACCGACATCTTGGGGGCCAAACCCACCCCCAGGCGGTCTTCGGGCACGTAGGCCAATCCCAGCCTGTAGCGGATGCTGGGCGGAATACCGGTGATGTCCTCCTGGTTGAGCACCACTCGGCCCCCGGTCACCGGGCGCAATCCGGCGATGGTCTCGGCCAGCTCCTTTTGGCCGTTGCCCGACACCCCGGCAACGCCCACGATCTCACCCGACTGCACCGTCAACTCGATGTCGCTCAACGCGGGCAGTCCCCGGTCGCTCAGCGCGCTGATGCCATGTAGCGACAGTGCCTCGGTATCAGGCTCTCTGGGCGGCGGGCGATCCACATACCCGCCCTCCGACGACCCCACCATCAGCTCGGCCAGCGCAGCCCGGTCCACCGTCTCCAGATCGCCGACGGTGGCCACCGTCTTCCCCAGTCGCAGCACGGTGGCCTCGTCGCAGAAGGCCACCACCTCGTCCAATTTGTGGCTGATGTAGATAACCGAGCGGCCCTCGTCGGCCATGGCCCGCAGCGCCGCGCCCAGTTCGGCGGACTCCGCAGGGGTGAGCACCGCGGTGGGCTCGTCCATCACCAGCACCGAGGCGTCCCGCCACAAGGCCTTGAGGATCTCCACCCGCTGGCGCTCGCCCATCGAGAGCTGCCATACCGGGCGGGTGGGGTCGGCGGCCATGCCGTAGGCCTCCGACATCTCGGCCACCCGCTCCTCGATCTCCGCGGTTCGCAACAGCCGGGGGGCGGATCCCAGCACGATGTTCTCGGCCACGGTCAGGGTGGGCACCAGCCGGAACTCCTGGTACACCATGCCCACACCGGCGGCGATGGCGTCGGCCGGCGAGTGGAACTGGCGGCGCTGGCCGTTGACCCATACCTCGCCGGCGTCGGGCCGGTACACCCCGGCCAGCACGTTGACCATGGTGGTCTTGCCCGCGCCGTTCTCGCCCAACAACGCGTGGATGGTGCCGGGGCGAACCCGGAGGTCGGCCCCGGCACAGGCGATCACTCCGGGGAATTGCTTCTCAATTCCCCGGAGCCAGACCGCATAGTTGGCACCAGAAGATGCCACTGTGGAAACCGGGTTGCGCCCGGCTCAGATCACGGCGAGGCGTTGCCGACGACACCCTCGACGAAGTAGCTCATGCCCAGCATGGCGCCATCGTCCAGCGTCTCGCCTGCGGCCACCGCCACGTTGCCGTCCTGATCCCTGATCTCGCCGGTGAACACGTCCCAGGCCCCGCTGCGGATCTGGTCGGCCACCTCGTCGATCTCGGCGGCCACGTCGGCGGGGACATCGGCGGCCAATGGGGCCAAATCGACGATCCCGTCGTCCATGCCGCCCCAATAGGAACCAGGTGTGTACTCGAGTCCGAACACCGCATCAATGATGCGGGCGTAGTACGGCCCCCAATTCCAAACCGGCGCGGTGATGAACGCATCGGGGGCAAAGCCGCTCATGTCGGAGTTGTACGACACCCAGCGGGCGCCGGCCTCCTGGGCCGCGAGACCGGGGGCGGTGGAGTCCTGGTGCATGGCGATCACATCGGCACCGGCTTCCAATAGAGCACTGGCGGTGTCGCCCTCAACGGCCGGGTCGAACCAGGTGAAGGTCCAGTTCACATGGACCTCCACATCGGGGTTCACCCGCTGCGCGCCCAGTGTGAAGGCGTTGATGCCGCGGATCACCTCGGGGATCGGGAAGGCGGCCACATAGCCGATCTGGTTGGCCTCGGTCATGGCGCCGGCGGCCATACCCGAGAGGTAGCGGGGCTGGTACATGCGCCCGAAATAGTTCCCGAAGTTGGTGTCGTTCATCTTGTACCCGCTGGCGTGCTCGAACACCACGTGGGGGTACTCGCCGGCCAGTTCCTCCATGGTGTCCATGTAGCCGAAGGAGGTGGCGAAGATGATGTCGGCCCCCTCGTTCTCGATGAAGTCCACCACGACCGCCCGGAAGTCCTCAGCCACCTCGGGAACGTTCTCCACGAAGAGGGTCAGGCCGTCGGTGTTCTCTTCGGCGTAGCGGCGGCCCTGGTCGTGGGCCCACGTCCATCCGGCGTCGCCCACCGGGCCGACGTAGACGAACGCGGCCTTCACCAGGTCGGGCCCATCTTGCGCTTCAACCGGCTCTTCGGCAGGCTCGGGCTCGGGTGCTTCGGTGGCAGCGGGGGCCTGGGTGGGCGCTGACGCAGGGGCGGCATCGTCGTCGTCGTTGCCACATCCCACGGCAATCAGGGTGACCGCGGCCACCACCACCAACATCTTGATCAACAGCTTCTTGGCCATATTTCCCTCCTTGGAACGGCTCGAAGAACCAACGCCAAAGGGTAGCCTGTACACGCGGGGCCGAGGGCCGCTAACTCGGTTGCCGATTTGTGACATCTTCGATACGACAGGTCTTATCGTGACTGCTTTTTCCAGCATCCCCGAGGGCTTCGGCCTCGAAACCGAGGTGGTCAACCGCACTGCCCGCGACCGGGCGGTGGAGCGATGCCGCCAAGTCGGCATCCGGCTGCCCACGTTTGCCGAGTTGGCCGACCCGCCCGCAGCCAACGGCGCGCTGACCGGGGTAGACCCCGATGCCGCCGATGCCGCCAACCTGTGGCGGGTCAACTGGTTCAACGACGCCACCCGGTCGGAGCGGGCTGCGGTGCCCGAGCATGTGGTGATCCCGCCCGCGCTGTCGGGGGTGGAGTCGCCCATCATCATGCTGTTGGGCAACCGGTTCCCGATGATCGGCGCCCACAAGGTGCTGGCCGCCTACTCGTGCCTGGCCCCCCGTCTGGTGACCGGGCAGTTCGACCCCACCGAGAACCGGGCGGTGTGGCCGTCCACCGGCAACTACGCCCGCGGGGGCATCGCCATCTCCAAGATCATGGGGTGCCGGGGCGTGGCGGTGTTGCCCGAGGGCATGTCGGCGGAGCGCTTCGAGTGGCTCGACCGGTGGACCTCCGACCCCTCCGACGTGATCCGCACCCCCGGCTCGGAGAGCAACGTGAAGGAGATCTACGACGCCTGCGCCGAGTTGGCCGCCGACGAGGCCAACGTGATCCTCAACCAGTTCTGCGAGTACGGCAACCACCTGGGCCATGTGACGGCCACCGCCGCCGCGGTGGAGCGGGTGCTGGAGCACTACGCCGCGGGGCATCGGTCGGCCCGGTTGGCCGGGTTCGTGGCCGCCTCCGGCTCTGCGGGAACGCTGGGGGCGGGCGACCCGCTGAAGGAGCGGCACGGGTCGGCCACCGCGGTGGTGGAGGCGCTGGAATGCCCCACGCTGTTGTACAACGGCTACGGCGAGCACAACATCCAGGGCATAGGCGACAAGCACGTCCCGCTGATCCACAACGTGACCAACACCGACGTGGTGGTGGCGGTGTCCGACGAGGCCACCGACGAGCTGGGGGTGCTGTTCTCCTCTGATGCGGGGCGGGCGCTGCTGGCCCGGCGGGGGGTGGGCGACGACGTGATCGCCCACTTGGACGACTTGGGGCTGTCGTCGATCTGCAACCTGCTGGCTTCGGCCAAGCTGGCGGCGGCGTTGGACTGTGGGCCTGACGACGTGATCGTGACGGTGGCCACGGATGGGGCGGCGCTGTATGGGTCGGAGCGGGACAAGACTATTGGCGCGGTGTTCGAGGGTGAGTTTGGGGAGGCTGAGGCCGCGGCGGTGGCTGGACGGTGGCTCGATGGGGTGGACACCGACCACTTGTTGAGGCTCGGGGAGCGGGACCGGGATCGGGTGTTCAACTTGGGGTACTTCACCTGGGTGGAGCAGCAGGGGGTTGATCTGGACCACTTTGATGCTCGGCGGGATCAGTCGTTTTGGGTGGCGTTGCGGGACTTGGTGCCGGTTTGGGATGAGCTGATCGTGGACTTCAACGCGCGTATTGGGGTTTGATGTTCGACCTGTTGTCCGGTCGGGCCGCGGGAGTGTCCGGGCTGCGGGTCCTGTCGCCGGAAGCGGCCTGGCCGACGGTGCGGCCAGGTCCGCCACCGACGCCACCCACAGCCCTGGGGGGGCTCCGATGACCCCACCGCCACTGATCTGCTCTTGCGGTGCCGTCGCCACGGGCGGCTCGTGGGCGTGTGCCAAGAGAGATGTCGATGGCGCAGATCACGTTCTGCGCTTGCCGGTGCCGGAGTGGTCGGTGGACGAGAGCAGCCAGCAACCGTTCCTTCGCTATCGGCGGATGCTGCGGTCGTGGGCTGAGGCCGACGATGACTCCTGGTTTGTGGATCAGGTGGGGCGGCTTGATGATGCTGTGGCGGGAGTGGACGGGCACGGCTTTGAGGTGACTCCCTGCTCGAAATCTCCGATTGACGGGCGGAACATCACTGTTAAAGACGAGACCGACAATGTGTCGGGGTCACATAAGGCTCGGCATACGTTTGGGCTGATGCTGCACTTGTTGGTGCGGGAGCGTCAGGGCCGCTTGGCCGGAACTTCACCGGGCCGCCCTGAGCTGGCCATTGCCTCTTGTGGCAATGCTGCGGTGGCGGCCGCGGTGGTGGCGGCCGCCGAGCGTTGGCCGATCACTGTTTACGTGCCCAAAGACGCCGAATCTGCTGTGGTCCTTCGACTTCAAGAGTTGGACGCCAAGGTGGAGTTTTGCCCGCGAATCGAAGGCGAGGAGGGCGATCCGTCTTATCACCGTTTTCGGGAGGCGGTCGGCGTCGGAGCGGTTCCCTTTGGCTGTCAGGGGCCCGACAACGGCTACACCATCGACGGAGGCCGGACTCTGGGGTACGAGTTGGCTGAGCAGGCGCCGGGCATTGATCGAGTGTATGTGCAGGTGGGTGGGGGGGCGCTGGCGGCTTCGGTGGCGCAGGGGTTGGCTATCGCTGGATCCTCGGCTGCGCTGATTGCTGTGCAGACGGAGGGGTGTGCGCCGCTGGCTCGGGCATGGGAGAGAACTGCCGAGCTGGGTGGGCTGGACGAGGCCCGTCGGCAGCGAAGCGCTGTCATGTGGCCTTGGACGCCGACGCCCTTCTCGGCGGCTACGGGGATTCTCGACGACGAGACGTACGACTGGGCTGCGGTTACTGAGGCCATGATCGACACCAGCGGCCGTCCGATGGTGGTGCCCGAGCCAGTGATTTCCGATGCCTGCGAGACGGGCCGGTCGGTCACGGGCATCAACGTCAGCCCCACGGGATCGGCTGGCTTGGCCGGTCTGATGTGCGACGATCCGCCCGCCGAGGCCAAGTCAGCGGTGCTGTTCACCGGCGCTCTGCGATGACCGCCCGCTCGGTCGCCAGCCCTACCGCTGCCGCAGCACCCGTGGCCGCATCCCGGACGGTGCTTCGAGGGGCCCGCTGGCCGGGAGACATTGCGGTTGCGGACGGGATCATCGCCGAAGTGGGCACCGTCGAGCCGCAGCCGGGTGATGTGGTGGTGGATGTGGAGGGGGACATCATCACGGCGGGGCTGGCCAACACCCACCATCACCTTTATCAATGGATGACTCGGGGTCGGGCGGTGGGTTGCGACTTGTTCGGATGGCTGGTGGAGTTGTATCCGGTTTGGGGGCGGCTGACGGTGGAGGATGTGGCTGCGGCTGCGCTGGTGGGGCTAGGAGAGTTGGCCGCCACGGGGTGTACGTCGGCGGCTGACCATCACTATCTGGTGCCCCACGGTGACGACGCTGTTTTTGACGCCATCGTTGAGGCGGCTGCTGCGGTGGGCATACGGCTGCACCTGAGCCGTGGGTCAATGGACTTGGGCGAGTCGAAGGGGGGGCTGCCTCCCGACCATGTTGTGGAGAGCCTGGACTCCATCATGGCGTCCACCGAGCGAGTGATCGACCGCTACCACGACGGTGACATGGTGCATGTGGTGGTGGCGCCGTGCAGCCCGTTCTCGGTCAGCTCTGAGCTGATGGAGGCGTCGGCCGCCTTGGCCCGCCAGCACGGCCTGCGGCTTCACACCCACCTGTGCGAGACCATCGACGAACAGGAGCACTGCCTGGAGCGGTTTGGTCGCCGGCCGGTAGAGCAGCTCGACCACTGGGGCTGGGTGGGCGACGACGTGTGGCTGGCCCACGGCATCTGGATCAACGACGAGGAGATCACCCGGTTGGGCTCAGCCGGGGTGGGGGTGGCCCATTGCCCGTCGTCCAACGCCCGGCTGGCCGCTGGCACCTGCCGGGTAACGGACCTGGAAGCCGCTGGGGTGCCGGTGGGCCTCGGCGTGGATGGGGTGGCCTCTAACGAGGTGGGCGGCCTGTTCCCCGAGCTGCGCCAGTCGCTCTATGCCGCCCGGCTGCGGGCCATGGACGCCAGTGCCTTCATGCCCGCCGACGCCCTTCGGCTGGGCACCACCGGCGGGGCCAAGTGTCTCGGCGTGGCCGACCGCTTGGGGAGCCTCGAGCCGGGTATGGCTGCCGATATCGCGGTGTGGCCCGGCGACGACATCGCCGACGTGGTCGATCCGCTGGCCGGACTGGTGCTCGGCCCCGACCGCCGAGCCCGCCACCTCTACGTCGGCGGCAACCCCGTGGTCCAAGACGGCCAGCTACTGGGCTGCGACCTCACCGCCGCCCACGCCGACCTCGCCCGCCGAGCCCGCCGCCTCTGGGACTAGTGCTCCAGAACTAGCGGTTCTCGGCCAGTATCAAAGCGCCGAGAATGGCGTTGCGCATGTCTCGGGGGTCGATCACGTCGTCGCTGCCCAGGCGGTTGGCCAGGCGGTAGGGGCCTGAGCGCTGGTCGCGCTCTACCTGGGCTTGGGTCTCGGGGTCGAGCTTGGCCGAGCGCCCCCCGGCGTCGGCGGGCATGGCGGCCATGTTCACGCTGGGCAAAGAGAACGACTGGGTCTGGTTGTCGAACGGGTTCTGGGCCATGACCACCGAGCCGAAGCCGAATGCCTTGCGCATGGTGATCTCGATTTTGGGGTTGGTGAGGCGGCGCTCGGCCTTGTACATCTTGCCGCCCCACTTCAAGATGCCCTCCCGCTCGGCCTTGGTGCCGGCCATCACCCCGGGGTTGTCGGCCAAGAACACCACCGGGTGGTCGTAGTTGCCGATCACCTCCAAGAAGTCGGTGGCCTTGATGGCGGCGGACGCATCCACCGAACCGGCCAGGTAAGCCGGGTTGTTGGCCACGATCATGGTGGGCCGCCCACCGAAGCGGGCCAGCCCGATGATGATGGCCGGGCCGTAGGCGGGCTGGATCTCGAAGAAGCTGTCGTCGTCCACGATCAGGTCGATCACGTCGTGCATGTTGTAGGGGCGGCGGTCGTTGGGCGGGATCACGTCCAGCAGCTCCTCCACTGTCCGAGGCTCGGTGTCGGGCCCGCTGCTGAGGGGCGAGGGCTGGCCGGCCCGTGACGGGAAGTACGAGAGGTAGAGGCGGGCCATGTCGATGGCCGACTCGTCGTCGGGGGCTTCGTTGTGGGCCGAGCCGGCGATGCGGGTGCAAACGTCGGCCCCGCCGAGCCCCTCTTTGGTCACGTCCTCGCCGGTGGCCGCCTTCACCAGCGGCGGACCCCCGGTGAACATGGAGGCGTAGGAGGTCATGATCACGAAGTCGCTGAGCGGGGCGGCCAGCGCCCCGTGGCCCGCGGAGGCCCCCATCACCAGACACACCATGGGCACCTGCCCGTTCAGGTCGGCGTAGGCCTGGAGGTCGCCGGGCGAGCGGCTGCCCCCGGTGTCGGTGAGCCGGTGGCCCGCCCCTTCCAGCATGGTGACCAGCGGCAGGCCCTCCTGGGCGGCCAGTTCGGCCACCCGATAGCGCTTGGCGGTATTGCCCGCGCCGATCGACCCGCCCAACACGGTGAAGTCCTCGGCCCCGGCCAGCACCGTGCGGCCGTCGACCCGGCCGTAGCCGCACACGAAGCCGTCGGAGGGGATGTCTTCCAGCGTGCCCACCAGCGGGCCGATCTCCCGGAACGTGCCGGGGTCGAACAGCCGGCTTATGCGCTGGCGCACATGGAGCTTGCCCCGCGAGTGCATGTATTTCTCCACCCGCTCGGGGCCGCCCATGGCCGCACCCTCAGCACGCCGCTGGTCCAGCTCATCCAGCCACGGCTTCCACTCCTCGCGATTGCTCATGCGGGGGAACTCATGCCGGGGAGAAGGCGTCGATCATGGCCCGCACATCAGCACCGAGGGGATACAGGATCGGGCAGGTGGCTCCGTTGGCCACGTACTCGTCCACCTGGGCTCGGCACTCCTCGGCGGTGCCCGCCGCGCACAGCATCTGCACCACCTCGTCGGGGACCAGCTTCGACGCGGCCTCGATTTCCTCCAGAGTGGCGGGCCAGGTGAGCACGGCGTTCACCGCTTCCAACAGCTCATCGGGCACGCCGGAGGCGGCCATGATGTGGGGCTGCTGCCCGAGATACTGGGTCACCAGCATACGGGCGGCGTCCAGGGCCTCGGCCCGGCTTTCGGCCAGCGAGCACACCACCAACTGGGGGCGGTCGAGGTCGTCCACGGTGCGCCCGGCCCGAGCCGCGCCCTCGGCCAGGGCGTCCATGGCCCGGCGGTTGTAGTCGGGCGACACCAGGTAGTTGAGCACCACGCCGTCGGCGATCTCGCCGGTGAGCTCCATCATCTTCATGCCGGTGGCCCCAATGTAGATGGGCACGTCTTTGGGGCGGCGGGGCTGGTTCACGTAGTCGAGCTCCACGTCGTCGAGCTGCACATAGTCGCCGTCGAAGGTCACGTTCTGGTCGGACAACAGCGCCCGCACCACGGTGACCACCTCCCGCATGGCCCGCAGCGGGCGGCGGCGGTCGATGCCCACCTTGCTGGCCAACGGATCCCACCACGCCCCCAGCCCGCACAGGATGCGGCCCGGCGCCAGGTCGTCGAGGGTGGAGAACGTGGCGGCCAGCCGGGCCGGGTTGCGGGTCCACATGTCGAGCACCCCGCTGCCGACTCTGATCCGGTCGGTGGTGGCCGCGAACGCGGCCATGGGCACGGTGGCCTCCCGCACGAGACGGGAGTCGGCCTGCCACACGGCGTCGAACCCCCGCTGCTCGGCGTATTGCACATACGCGATGGCGTCGGCCATGGAGTGGGCGTCTTGCAGGTAAAGGGCTACGGGGTATGAGCTCATGGGTCGGTCTCCTCCAATTTGGCGAACAGGCGGGCGGCGGCCTCGGCGGCCTTGGCCCGGATCTCGTCGGGGTCCACTCGGGTGGCTGCTCCGTCGGCCAGCAGCGTCTCGCCGTTCACGGTCACGTCGGTCGCCCGCACGCCGGGGGTGAACGCCAGCCGCCACGGGTCGATCGGGTCGTACGACCAGCGGACGACATCGGCGCGGGCCTCGGGGAACAGCTCCCAGCCGTGGGCCAGCCATTCCCACGCCGATTCGGGGGTGGCGGTCACGTCGTCCTCCCGATGGCGGACATAGGCCACCCGGAACTCCTCGAGCATGTCGGCACCGATGCCGTCGGTGCCCAGTGCCACCGGGTTGGCGAACCGGATGGGACGGGCGTAGCCCACCGCGTTGTTCATGTTGGACCGGGGGTTGTGGACCAAAGTGCCGGCCAGTTGGTGGTCATCGGGCAGATGCACCCCGTGGATCAGCAGCCACTCGTCGGTGCTCCACCGTTCCAGCCGCTCGGCAGCCGGGGCGTCCACCGGGCCCTCAGCCACATGGATGTGGACCCCGGTGCCCAGATCGGCGGCCAGGCCCGCGGCGGCTTCCAGCGTGTCGTCGGAGCAGGTGAAGGCGGCGTGGACCCCGACCATGCCCCGGCCCCCGGCCCGCAGGAACCGCTCGTTCTCGGCCAGGCCCCGGCGGGCGCCCTCGGCACCGTGGCGGTCGGTCACCCCGTAGGCGCAGCTCACCCGCACCCCCACCTCGGCGCAAGCGTCGGCGATCACCTGAAGCGAGCCCTCGATGGCGTTGGGCGACTCGTGATGGTCCACGATGGCGGTGCAACCCGATTCCAGCGCCTCCAGCGCCCCCAATTTGGCCGACCACTCGATGGTGTCGAGGTCGAGCGCCCGATCCAGCCGCCACCAGATCAGCTTGAGGATGTCGGTGAACTCGGTGGGAACGCCGGGCGGGGCGGGCATGCCCCGGGCCAAGGCGGAATACAGGTGGTGGTGGGCGCAGACCAGCCCCGGCGTGGTGTTGGAGTGGTCGCCAGAGTCCATATCAGGAGTGAAGAATAAGCCGCTCAGTCCGTCCTTGGTCGCTCACTCACCCATGGGAAGGCTGCTGTGCCACGTCCCGTCGTGGGCGTGCAAGGCGGCGGCCACCGCTCCGGCAGTGGGCACCAGGCCGATCTCCCCCACTCCCTTGATGCCGTAGGGGGCACCGGGCTGGGGCGACTCCACCAGGATCACGTCCACCGGGGGCATGTCCTTGGGCCGCAGGATTCCCAGCGACTTGAGGGTCATGTTGGTGGGCCAGCCTTTCTCGTCGGCGGGGAAGTCCTCGGTGAGGGCGTAGCCCAGGCCCATGTGGACCGCCCCTTCGATCTGGCCCTCGCACAGCAGCGGGTTCACCGCCTTGCCCACGTCGTGGGCGGCCACCACCTTCTCCACGGCGCCCTCGTCGTCGAGCACCACCATCTGGGCGGCGTAGCCGAAGGTGGAGTGGATGATGGGGTTCTCCACCCCATCGGAGAGCTTGTTGGTCCAGTCCACCCGGTACTCGCCGAAGTAGTCCACGCCGGGCTGGCACCCATCGGCCAGGGCGGCCTGGCAGGCGTCGGCCACCGATCCAGCGCCCATCAGCGTGCCCCGGCTGCCGGTGGTCTGGCCCGCGCCCAGCTCGTAAGTGGTGTCCACCACCACCCGCACCCGGTCGGCGCTCACCCCCAGTTCGGTCACCGCCACCTGCTGGGCCACGGTGTGGATCCCCTGGCCCATCTCGGTCCAGCAGTGGCGCACCTCCACGCCGCCGCCCTCGTGGTAGTCGTCGTCGAAGCGAACCACTGCCTTGGCGATCTCCTTGAAGCCGTTGCCCAGCCCGGAGTTCTTGAGGCCGAGCCCCAGGCCCACCGATTTGCCGGCGGCCCGAGCCTCGTCCCAGGCCGGTTTCACCGCCTCCAGGCAGGCGCGGGCCCCCAGCGATCCGTCGTCCATGATCTGTCCCGGTCCCCAGATGGCGCCGGGGGCCACCGCGTTGCGCGACCGCATTTCCCAGCCGTCGATGCCCACCGCCTCGGCCAGGCGATCCATGACCCCCTCCATGGCGAACTGGGCCTGGTTGGCCCCGAAGCCCCGGAAGGCCCCGCACACCGGGTTGTTGGTGCGGGCGGCGATGGCCTCCACATCGATGTTGGGCAGCGAATAGGGGCCGCTGGCGTGGCCCGCAGCCCGCTCCAGCACCTTCATGCCCACCGAGGCGTAGGGGCCGGAGTCGCCCACCATCCGGGCCCGCAGCGCGGTGAGGTGGCCATCGGCGTCGCAGCCGGCCCACATCTCGATGCGGATGGGGTGGCGCTTGGGATGCATCCGCAGCGACTCCTCCCGCGACACCGTACACAGCACCGGGCGGCCCAGCAGCCAGGCGGCCAGCGCGGTCTGGGCCTGGTTGGCCATGTCCTCCTTGCCCCCGAAGGCCCCGCCGTTGCTCACCAGCTCCACGGTGATCTGCTGGGGCTCGATGGCCAGCACCGAGGCCATCTGGTCGCGGTCGTCCCACACCCCCTGGCCGCCGGAGTACACGTGCATGGTGCCGTCGCCGTGGGGCACCGCCAGGGTGGACTCCGGCTCCAAGAAGGCGTGCTCGATGCGCTGGGTTTGGAACACCTCGTGGATGGTGTGGGCGCTGGCCGCCAGTGCGGCGTCCACGTCGCCTCGGGCGTACACCGAGCGCGACAAAACGTTGCCGTCGAGCTCCCACACCGCGTCGTCGCAGCCATTGGTCACCGCCGCCACCGGGTCGGTGATCGGGGTGTGGACCTCATAGGTCACATGCACGGCCTCGGCGGCCCGGCGGGCCGTGGCTCGGCTGTCGGCCACCACGATGGCCAGCACGTCGCCCACATAAGAGGTGCGGCCCCCCTCGGGGATGAACACCGGCCAGTCGGTGTGGATGATCCCCACCCGCAGCTCGCCGGGCACATCGGCAGCGGTGAACACCGCCTCCACGCCGTCCATGGCCTCGGCGGCTGAGGTGTCGATCCGCACGATGTCGGCCCGGGCGTGCTCCGACAGGTGCAGCGCGGCGTGCAGCAGGCCTTCGGGGCGCAGGTCGTCGATGTAGTCGCGGTCGCCCAGAGCCAGCTCTCGGGCCTCGTACTTGATGCCCCGGCTGCCCACGCCGCCGGGCACCTCGGCCTCGGGCATCTCGCCTTGGGCCAGCGCCTCCACCGCGTCGAGGATCTTGGTGTAGCCGGTGCAGCGGCACAGGTGGCCGCCCAGGTGGCGCGAGGCCTCCTCGCGGGTCAGCTCCGAGCCCTTGCGGTCCACCAGCGACTTGGTGCGGATCAAGATGCCGGGGGTGCAGAACCCGCACTGGAGGGCGCCGCAGGCCGCGAACACATCGGCCATGCGGTTGCGCTCCTCGGCCGACACCCCTTCCAGGGTCAGCACCTCGCAGCCGGCTGAGCGCTCCAGCGAGGTTTGGCACGCCACTCGGGCGCGCCCGTCCACCAGCACCGCGCAGCAGCCGCACTGGCCGCTGGGCGAGCAGCCGTCCTTGGGCGACATGATGCCCAGCTCGTCGCGCAGGGCGGCCAGCAGGTGCTCGTGGTCGCCCTGAATGGTCACTTCTTGACCGTTGATTGTCAGCGTCGTCATGGCTTTCCCCCTTGATTTGAGGGCGCTTCCCCAATGATAGGCGCCCCCTCGACGTATGGCTTCTGAAAGATGAGCGGCATTTCTTCGGCGATCGACTTGTACATCTCCGGGCGGCGGTAGCGGCTGAAGTCGTACAGCGTGTTCTTGTAGGCCGCGCACCAGTTGAGGTTGCAGGTGGCTGTCACCAGCTCGTCGCCGTCGGTGGCGGCCTGGGCCAGCACCTCGCCCGAGGGGCCGATGATGCAGCTCTCGGCCAGGCTCTCCACCCCCTCCTCTTCGCCTCCTTTGGCCACACCCACCACGAACGTGCCGTTCTGGTAGGCCCCGGCCTGCATGACCAGGCGGCTGTGGAATCCGGCCAGGAAGTCCTGCGACGGATCGGGGTAGTAGTGGATAGGAGTGTTGTAGCCGATCAGGATCATCTCCACGTCGGCCAGTCCCATCACCCGGTAGGTCTCGGGCCAGCGCCGGTCGTTGCACAGGGCCAGGCCGATCTCGCCCCGGAAGGCGGTCCAGGTGCGGAAGGTCTCGGAGGCGGGCTCGAAATAGGCCCGCTCCAGGTGCTGGAACGGGCGCTGGGGCTCGTATTGCTCGTGGCCCGGGATGTGGACTTTGCGGAACTTGGCCACCTCGTTGCCCTCGCCGTCCACCAGCAGATAGGTGTTGTAGCGGTGGCCGTCGGGGGTCAGCTCGGCGTAGCCCAAACAGAAGCCGATCCCCAGGCGGGCCGCCTCGTCGAACAGCGGCTTGACCTCCGGCGAGGGCATCTCGGTCTCATAGAAGCTGTTGAGCTCGTCGATGTCGTCGATCCACCACCGGGGGAAGAAGGTGGTGAGGGCCAGCTCGGGGTACACCACCAGCTCGCAGCCCTGCTTGTGGCCCTGGTGCAGCAGCGCCATGAGCCGCTCCACCACCTCGGCCCTGGTTTCGTCGCGGGCGATGGGACCGAGTTGGGCGGCGCCGACGGTGATCTCGCGGAGGTTGCTCGACAGGCGCGACACCCGCTCATCAGAGGGGCTGGTCTCCAGGTGGGTGGTCAGCGTGTTGTCGTGGCTGGCGCTCATGCGGTTGCCCCCGCCCTCTCCTCTACCTCCGAGACCTCCGCGATCTCGGCCAGCTCCAGCATGACCCGAAGCATCACGTTGGCCCCGGCTTCCAGGTGCTCGGGCTCGGTGTGCTCGAACGGATTGTGGCTGATGCCCTCCCAGGAGGGCACGAAGATCATCGACGTGGGACACACCGGGGCGAACATCTGCGCGTCGTGGCCTGCCCCCGAGCACAGCCGGCGGTGGCTGAGGCCCAGCTCGCCGGCCACCCGCTCCACCCGGTCGATCATGTCGGGGGCGAACTCCACCGGGGCGAACCGGGCCAGGCGCCGCGAGGTGATCCCGGTGCCCGACTCGGCGGCCAGTTCCTCCAAGAAGGCGGCCAGGCGGTCCTCGGCCTCGGTGAGCAGGTGGTCGTCGGTGTTGCGCATGTCCACGGTGAGCACCGCATCGGAGGCCACCACATTGACGAGGTTGGGGTGAAGCTCCACCCGTCCCACGGTGCACACCTGCGGCGGGCCGAACTCCTCGGCCAGCTCGTGGACGAACACCGCGATGCGGGTGGCCGCCCATCCGGCGTCGTGGCGCATGTCCATCGGGGTGGTGCCGGCGTGGTTCGACTGGCCGGCCACGGTGATCTCGGTCCAGCTGATGCCCTGCACCCCGGTGACCGCGCCGATCACGATGTCCTCGGTGTCGAGGATCGGGCCCTGCTCGATGTGAAGCTCGATGAAGGCGTGGGGCGCAGGCGACGGACACGGGGCCGGGCCTCGGTAGCCGATCCGGTCGAGCTCCTCGCCCACCACCGCGCCGTCGGTGCCCACGATGTCGAGCGCCTCCTCCAGGGGGAGCTCGCCGGTGTACACCAGGCTGCCCAGCATGTCGGGCGGGAACCGGGAGCCCTCCTCGTCGGTGAAGAACCCCACCGCCAGCGGCCGCCGGGTGGTAATGCCCGCCCGCTGCACCGCTTCGATCACCTGCAATCCGGCCAGCACGCCCAGGTTGCCGTCGTAGCGACCGCCCGTGCGCACGGTGTCGATGTGGCTGCCGCACATCACCGGCGGCCCCGGCTCGGCTCCGGCCAGCGTGCCGGTCACATTGCCGATGCCGTCGATGCTGATGTCCAAGCCCAAGTCCCGCATCCACGTCACCACCAGGTCGCGGCCGTCCCGATCCTCGTCGGTCAACGCGAGGCGGCAGGCACCGTCGGTGCCCTCTATCTCGCCAATCGAAGCCAAAGCAGCCAGCCGGTCGCTCAGGCCCTGACCATCAACGCTGATCTCAGTAGCCACAGTTACCCTTATTTTGCCAGAGTTAACGGGTGATTTGGAAGGGGCAGCGGTGAGCGATGTCGTGGTAGCCCGCGGCCTGGACGAGGCCCTGGGTGCGCTGGCCGCCCATCCCGATGCCACCGTGCTGGCCGGGGGCACCGATCTCATGGTGGAGATCAACCGGGGTCTGCGCCGTCCCAGCCATGTGGTGGGCGTGGCGCAGGTGCCTGAACTGCGCCAATGGAGCGTCGCCGATGATCGGGTAGTGGTGGGCGGCGGGGTCACCTACACCGAGATGATGACCACGGCATTGGCCGAGGCCGCCCCCGCCCTGGCCCAGGCCGCCCGCACGGTGGGCTCCCCGCCCATTCGCAACGCCGGCACCCTGGGGGGCAACTTGGGCACCGCCTCGCCGGCGGGCGACACCCTGCCGGTGCTGGCCGCGCTCAACGCCCAGATCGTGGTGGCAGGCCCCGACGGGGAGCGCCGGATGGGGTTGGACGAGTTTGTGGTGGGGGTGAAGCGCACGTCGCTGGAACCGGGCGAGCTGATCGTGCGGGCCGAGATGGACCGGCCCCGGGGCCGCCAGGAGTTCTTGAAGATCGGCCCCCGCAACGCCATGGTTATCTCCATGGCCGGGCTGGCCTTGGTGGTGGACCGCGACGCCCGCGCCGTTCGCTGCGCGTTAGGGGCCGTGGCGGCGGGCATTCCCCGGGCCCGAGAAGCTGAGGCCTGGGTGGCCGAGCGCGTCGACTGGGACAACGGCGCGGGGGTGGACGACGCCCTGGCCGACGAGTTCGGCTCGCGGGTGGCCGACGCCTCATCCCCCATCGACGACCACCGTTCGAGCGCGGCCTACCGGCGCCACGCCGTGGGGGTGCTGGCCACCCGAGCCCTGAAGCGGGCGTTCGCAGAGGGAGACTCCGGCGATGCCTGATCCCTACACCCTGCGGGTGAACGGCACCGACTGCGAGGTGGCCGATTCCGACATCGCCGAGAGCCTGCTTTTCGTGCTGCGGGAGCGCCTCGGGCTCACCGGTACCAAGAACGCCTGCACCGAGGGCGAGTGCAGTTCGTGCGCGGTGCTGGTGGACGGGGTGCTCACATGCTCGTGCCTGGTGCTGGCGGCGGCCGCCGCGGGCCAGGAGATCACCACCGTGGAAGGGCTGGGCGACGGCCGCGACGGCCTGTCGGTGGTGCAAGAGGCGTTCGTGGACGAGGGCGCGGTGCAGTGCGGCTTCTGCACGCCGGGCCTGATCGTGGCCGTCCACGACCTGCTGGAGGCCGACCCCGACCCCAGCGACAGCGATGTGCGCGAAGCCCTGTCGGGCAACCTGTGCCGCTGCACCGGCTATGGCCGCATACTGGCCGCCGTCCACTCGGCGGCGGCAACCAAGCGGAGCCAGCCATGACCGCCGAGCCGTTCGGCGCTGCGGGGGCAGCCAACTCCATGGCCGAGGGCAGCACGGAGACCACCGCCGGCACCGACACCATCGTCGACACCGGCACCCGCGGCGTTGGCGCCGATGTCGGGCGTCCCGATGGCGTGCCCAAGGTGCAGGGCCGCTTCGCCTTCTCCTCCGACCTGTGGGCCGACGACTTCCTATGGGGCCACACCCTGCGCTCGCCCCACCCGTCGGCCAACATCCGCGGCATCGACATCGGCCCGGCCCTGGCCACCGCCGGAGTCCACGCCGTGCTGTTGGCTGACGACGTGCCCGGTCGCCGCACTTACGGGCTCGAGCACCCCGACCAGCCGGTGCTGGCCGACGGGCAAGTCCGCTATGTGGGCGAGCCGGTGGCGGTGGTGGCCGCCGACCACCCCGACATCGCCCGCCGGGCCGCCGAGGCCATCGTGGTGGACTACGAGGTCACCGAGCCGCTGACCGATCCCGAGGCCGCCCCCACCGCGGCCCCCATCCACCCCGACGGCAACGTCTTCCGAAAGCTGAACATCCGCCACGGCGACCAGGACGCAACCGGCGAGGTGGTGGTGGAGGGCACCTACGAGGTGGGCATGCAAGATCAGGCCTTCATGGGCCCCGAGTCGGGCCTGGCCTTGCCCGACGACGACGGCGGTGTGGAGCTGTTCATTTCCACCCAATGGCTGCATGTCGACCGTGAGCAGATTGCGGCGTGCCTGGGCGTCGACGAGAAGCAGGTGCGCCTCACCCTGGCCGGGGTGGGTGGGGCGTTCGGCGCCCGCGAAGACCTGTCGTTGCAGATCCACCTGTGCCTTTTGGCCCTGCACACCGGCAAGCCGGTGAAGATGGTCTACAGCCGCGACGAGTCGTTCTTCGGCCATGTGCACCGCCACCCGGCCAAGATGTGGTACCGCCACCACGCCGACCGCGACGGGCGGCTGGTGAAAGTGGAGGCCCGGATCGTGATCGACGGCGGGGCGTATGCCTCCACCTCGTCGGCGGTCATCGTCAATGCCTCCTGCTTCGCCGCCGGCCCCTACAAGGTGCCCTCCGCCGACATCGTCGGACTGGCGGCCCGCACCAACAACCCGCCGTGCGGGGCCATGCGGGGCTTCGGCGCGGTGCAGACCTGCTTCGGCCACGAGTCGCAGATGGACAAGCTGGCCGCCGCGCTCGACATGGACCCTATTGAGCTGCGCCTGATCAACGCGCTGGACTCCGGCGACCGCCTCATCACCGGACAGGTCATCACCGGCACCTTCCCGGTGGCCGAGGTGATCCGCCAGTGCGCCGGGGCCCCCGAGCCCCACATCCCCCCCAGCGACGACCGGCGCGACCTGCCGGGAGGCTCGGGCCGCACCACCGACGCCGCCGACACCGTGCGGGGAACGGGCTTCGCCGTGGGGTTCAAGAACCTCATGTTCTCCGAAGGCTACGACGACTACTCATCGGCCGCCTGCCGGGTGGCCGACGGGGTGGCCACCGTCACCTGCGCCTGCGCCGAGGTGGGCCAGGGGTTCGTGACCCTGGCCCAGCAGATCGCCCGCACCGAGCTGGGGGTGGACGAGGTGATCTTGGCCCCGGCCCAGACCGCCACCGTCGGCTCGGCCGGGTCGAGCTCGGCCAGCCGCCAGACCTGGATGTCGGGCGGGGCAGTGCAGGCCGCCTGCCGAGAAGTACGCGACCAGATCTTGGCCAACGTAGCCGCCGACTGGGGGGTGGCCCCCGACGGCCTAATCCTGCGAGACGGCATGGTCCAGTCACTGGACGGCCAGCAACAAGCACTCCTGGCCCAGATCACCGCCGGGCCCGGCTACGAGGCCGACGTGGAGTACCACCACGCCCCCACCGAGGCACTGGACGAGAACGGCCAGGGCAACGCCCACGTGTCGTTCGCCTGCGCCGCCCATCGTGTGATCGCCGATGTGGACCCCGATCTGGGCCTGGTGAGAGTGCGCGACATCACCACCGCCCAAGACGTGGGCCGCATCCTCAACCCCACCCAAGCCGTAGGCCAGATCGAGGGCGGCACCGCCCAGGGCGTGGGGCTGGCCCTGATGGAGGAGATCATCCTGGACAACGGCCTGGTAAGAAACGCCTCCTTCACCGACTACGTGATCCCCACCACCCTCGACATGCCCGACGTGACCATCGCCGCCTGGGTAGAAGAACCCGAGCCCGGCGCCCCCTACGGCGCCAAAGGCATCGGCGAACCCCCCACCATCTCCTCCTCCGCCGCCGTAGCCGCCGCCATCCGCAACGCCACCGGCCTCCCCCTCCCCCGCATCCCCATCCGCCCCCCCGACATCGCCCTGCGCTAAGCCGGCCCTATAGCAACTATAAATATATTTCCATTTATTTCCTAGTCTTTGGTGTTGAAACTACTGTGGGAGGCTGCTAGGGTTGCCGCATGGAGGTGGTCTCCTTCTCAGACCTTGGGCCGGTACTAGCGGCGACGCTGGGCCCGGTGCTGGCCTTTGTGGTCGCGTCTATGCGCTACCAGCACCTCGACACCCTCAAAACCCGAGAGCTCATCACGAAGTCCAACCAGGAGACTCTCCAAGAGGCAACCCGGCAGTTCCAACAGCTCAGCTCCGAGCTAGCCGAGCATAGGCGGGAGACCAGGGAGAGCCTCAGAGAGATAACAACCAGCCTCGGCGACGCCCGGGAGCGAATCGCCCGCATCGAAGGCACCTTAGGCATCGCCCCCCCACCCATTAACAACGACGAACAGCCCACCGACTAGCCCAAATAGTAGGTCCTCAGAAGAAGCAGCGGACGAGATGTGGACCCTTTCCGAAAAGGAGGTTCGGTCATGACAACACAGATGGAGACCCGAGTAGCTGCCCTCGAAGAGCGGGTGGCACGTCTCGAGGAGGGCTCAGAAGAGAAGGTGATCGTCCTGCGGGAGATCACAGCGGAAGAGGCAAAAGCCGAGATCATCGAGCTGTTCGCCACCGGGGAGACTTTGTACTACTCCGACATATCCGAGCGACTGCGGATCGACTTCGACATGGTTGTAGACATCTGCCGTGAACTCCAACAAGAAGGAGCCATAGGGGTCGATGACCACGCTGTTTGACATCGGCGACGCGTTGAGGGGCCACCGCATCGCCATCACTGCCCGCAGATTGGGCAAACCCACCCTGGTCAACCAGTCCGGCCGCCACAAGGCCAGCCACCTCATCGCCCGCGACAACGTCCACTGCGTCATCGAACAGCCCCTCACCGCCCGACCCACAGCCCGGTAGCGAGTACCCCGACGCTGCGCTCAGAGCAGCCGGGGCCCAAGAGCTCTTCGCGAATCCGCAACCCCTCCTCCTCCGCCGCCGTAGCCGCCGCCGTCCGCAACGCCACCAACCTCCCCCTCCCCAGAATCCCCATCCGCCCCCCCGACATCGCCCTCAGCTGAGCCGCTAGGCGTCCCGTTGTCGGCCCTTGGGCCGGTAGTCCCTCCGATCGCCGCAGGCGTCGTAACTGGCCTTGTCAATCGGGACCCAGCTCGTTCCGGGCACACCCCTTCTCGACGAACTGCCTGGACCAACCGGAAAGGCGGATTCAAACGCCAAACTCCTTCGTTGAGACTTTGCGATGGCTTTGGCAAGCCGCACAGCGGGACCGAAGTCCCAGTCTTGGCTCACGATGATCGCTGTCTCATAACGCAGTTCATGGGTGGCCTGCACCAGATCAATGGCCAGACTGACGTCAACGCCCTTCTCCCGCCCCCCAGATCCCACCCTGCCTGCATATACGTAGATGCCCTTGTTGCGGAGATGTTGGAGCTTGTTCGTCCAAAAGCCGTGCCAGAAACTCTGGGCAGACCGGCGTGGCACACCGGTGTAGAAGCGAATTTCGCTGAGGGTGCGCCCAGGAACTCGGGCTACGAGAGCACCTGCGAGCCTCTCCACGTCATAGCTGGGCCATGCATACGGAGACGTAGCGCTCAGAGCAGCCGGCGCCCAGGCGCTCTTCGCGAGGTGGAAGAGGTTCTGGCCGTCGATCAGCACGATGGTGCGCATAACAAAAAACACCCGCCCGAGGATGGATCAAGACGATCCGTCCAGCGGGCGGGGAAGTAATACCTGCAAGATAACGCGGCGGCGACTGGATTTCAACGGCATCGGCGAACCCCTCACCACCTCCTCCTCCGCCGCCGTCCGCAACGCCACCGGCCTCCCCCTCCCCAGAATCCCCATCCGCCCCGCCGACATCGCCCTCAGCTGAATCCCACAACCTGCGGATCAACCACCCCGATATGCCGGTGAACTCCATCGGTGGTCGCGACGGATCGGCCATGTGGAGTTCGCCATCCTTTGTCACCATTGGGAAGGGCCTGCGGAGGTATGGGTGACCGGACCACGGAGAGTCCCGATCTGGCGGAATCCGTCAATGTGGATAGGGTGGACTGCGTGGGGACGAGATCGGCGAAGGGTGCTCGGGTAGACCCCAAGGGCTGGCGCATTCTGCCGTTGCCGCGCTGGAGGCGCCGAGAGACTGCCATGCTGTTCGCCTCTGAGGACCGTGAGATGGAGATCTCCATTACGCGGATGCCGGCTTCTGTCGATGTGGACAGCGTGAAGGGCCTCGTGGTCTACGTCTCCGACAGCGACTGGGTTCCGGCGGGCCAAGTTCCCGCTGAGCGAATCGACGAGTCCACGCGCCAGGTATTCGCACGCGTCGGCAAGGAGTACGACGAGCTGTGCGACCGGCTGTTCGCGGACGACCCGGTGTTCAGCTACCGGTCTGGCGACGACTTGAAACCCTGATAGTTGCTATGCGACCACCGATGGAGTTCACCGACCCTTCAGAAGGGTTGTGGGCTCTCTAGCCAGCCGCTTGAGCCAAGGTGTCCATGGTGGCGTCGGGAGGTGTGGGGCCGATTTGCAGTGATACCGGTGGGGAGTCCGGGTAGGTGACGATGAGGTGGAGGTCGCCGCCTGTCGCCTGAATGAAAGAGCGGAGCGTGGACAAGAGGATGTCGCTTCGGTGCTCCAAGTGCGACACCGCCGACTGGTCCATGTCGAGGTTCATCCCGACCACCTTTTGGGTGAGCCTTCGGGCTTTGCGGACTTGGGCCAGGGTCCTCTGGCGAGCGGCGATCTCGTCAGCCAGCTTGTTGAAGCCCTCTGTGGCTGCGGGGGACTCGGCCAGCATTTCGTAGAACTGCTCCAGGCCGTCGTCTTGTTGCCACGCGCTGTCGGGAACGTCCTCGACTCTGGTGTCATCGATGGGAACGGCTGGTCTGCTCGGGCTGCTCATTTTGATCCTCCGCTTTTTTGGATGGGTTTGTAGCCGGGGTGCTGTTGGCACCACTGGTCGATCCTGACTTCGGCTTGGGTTATGTTGGCTGGGTACCAGTCGTTGCCTAGGAGGGTTTTGTCGCCGCCTATTGCAAGGACTGCGATTTCGTCTCCGGTGTGGTGTCGGACCTAGCCGTCCAGCGTCTTGAGCCAGTCTGCGAAGAGCGGGTGTTGGCGAACCTCTACAAATATGAAGTGTACATCATGTCTGCGGGCTTTGAGTAGGAGGTTTGGCCTGACATACGGTGCCAAAGGCATCGGCGAACCCCCCACCATCTCCTCCGCCGCAGCCGTCCGCAACGCCACCGACCTAGACCTCACAAGAATCCCCATCCGCCCCGCCGACATCGCCCTAGGCTGATTTCAACGGCCGACGTCAGTCGCGCACCTCCTCGGGCACCATTTTCCCCTTGTCGCAGCCGCTAGTGTGTGCTATCATAAAATATATGGATAGATCATGAAAGGAAGTTTGTCTATGGCGGCGCAGATGGAACTCTTCGACCGGAAACCCGTCATCGCGCTAGTGCCAGAAGTAGACCCCTATCTGTTCTCCAGGGATGGAGATGGACAGGGCCGTACGTCGTGACCTGGAGAACACTCCCTCGCGACTTTCATACTTCCTGCCTACCGTCGCAGCCCCTCAACGCCCCGGCTGTCGAAAACCGACAAGAATGGGATAGGGTCTAGACATGGGCAAGGCAACTGCCGCTAACCTCTCGCAGCCACTTGCGGACATTGACCTAGCGGATTCAGATGCGCGCGAGAAGTCCGACGGTGCGAAACCAAAAGACACCGATTCTCTTGCCGAGGAAAAGCAACAAGAGACTGTTGAGATGGATTATTTTCTCTACAGTGGCGATATTGTCAGAGGCGATGATTTGAGATTCATCGAATACATCGCCCAAGAGCAGGAAGCCGATGGGATGGTGCTCATCTTATGCACACCCGGTGGTAACCCTGACGCAGCATACAAGATTGGTCGCTACATTCAATCAAAATATGAGTCGCTCAAGTTGTTCGTTCCTGGCTTTTGCAAGAGCGCGGGGACACTTCTGGCCATAGCTGCTGACGAGATCATTTTCTCTCCCTACGGTGAATTAGGTCCACTAGATGTCCAGATGACCAAAACAGACAATATCGCGAGTCTGGAAAGCGGATTGAATATCAGTGAGGCTTTTTTGACTCTAGAAGGCAGAGCTAGAAGCACTTTCCATGAACTCATTAGTGAGATAACTGGAATGAGTGGCGGTATTGTATCATTTCATACTGCATCTCATTCTGCATCGGAGATCGTCGGCGCACTATATGGCCCTATTTTCGCTCAAATCGAACCTGAAGATGTAGGCTCTCGTGCCAGAGCTATGAGAATCGGTGAAGATTATGGAACTAGGTTGAATCAAAAGTTCAACAACCTTCGCCCGGATGCTCTGTCGCATTTGTCTGAAAGTTACACAAGTCACGGTTTTGTCATCGACATGTTGGAGGCCGAAGCGTTATTCAATAATGTAAGAGAATCTTCGGAAAATGAAAAGCTCTTGGTACAGAAGATTGGTCAATATTGTCGTTTGCCAAGCCCGCAATTGCAGTTTAGAAATGTGACTGATCTCTACGGAAATATATTGAATAAGGAGGAAGAAAGTGAAGACAATAATGAGTGAACAACATGAATCTCCAATCTTGGAGGATTCCGACGATGGCCAGACCGAAGAATTGACGATTGAGGAGATTCTTCGTCGGCAATCGCGCCGTAACGTCCTGCGACCATCGACAACCAGACTCAAGTCTGGGCTATCTGGGCAGAAGGTTTCACAGGCAGTGAGATAGCCAAGTCTGCGCTAGGGGGCAGGCTCAAGACCCACGGTGCTATTCTTCCGCACTTCAAGAATGGTGACTATTCGACCCTAAGGCAAGTGGAACCCCTATTTATGGCTGGCCTCCTAACGTCTAAAACGAATCTCTGTCGGATTCCAATGAAGCCAAGAAATCCTAAGTATTGATATTAACGACATTGGAGAGTGTAGTTGGCGATTGGCTCTAAACCTTCTTCGGCTTCCAACGTGGCGAGGGTGACTGGTTCTTGCTCTGTGACAAGAGCCTGCTGCCGTTGTCTCTGCAAGCCAGACTCTCAATGAGATGAGCGCCGATGCTCCATCGTGGTTTTCTTAACGCCAACAGCGTATCTGCCCTGCCTGGCACATCCAAGGCCCGATTCCCCACAACTGACCACCCGTAGCTATGCACATTGACAGTCGGCTGCGGTGTGGCTGCTAGCCGTTGAGGACGCAGCGTTTGTGGACCCCAGCCGTTGCTCACTTGGGCGGCGTTAGCGATCTCGCAGACTGACCAGCCCTGGCCGCCACGGTCTTCGCGGCCAGCTTCGAGTTGGTCGATCAAAGCGGTGTTCAAGTACTGATCTGCTATCAACAACCTTTGCTGGCGGTATGGATCGCGGGCATTGCTCTACTTTAGTTCCGAGCCCGGGGTGTTCGGGCTGACAAGTAGCGTTAGGCGTGTAGCGGGTTGTCCGTTCGGAGGAGCTTCTAACCGGGTTGTTCGTCCAAGGTTGCGTTGATTGCGTTGAAAAGGGTCTCGAAGTTATTGAGAGTCGAACCTGTAAGGTTGATGTGGGGGTCTCTCAAGAGGGTCTCAGCTACCTGGCCATGGTCATAGCCACCCTGGAGGTTCTCGATTCGTTTCGTGATGCGGTCGCCCTGTGGCAGATCGCGTACTTTGAGGTCGGTGCTGAAGGTCCTGTTGTAGAGCACCAAGTAGTCGCCAACTGAGAATAGATCCTCGACATCGCTGTGGTCCTCCTCTGCGATGTTGGAAACAAGGATCAATCGATGTTCTTGGAGGAGTCCTCGTTTAACCATGTTGTTGACTCGCTGCATGCCCTTGGCATCACTGTCAACAAGGACCGTGACTTCTAGGTGCGGCCCGATAAGGCTCACGAAGGTCGGAATATTTGTGGCTCCTCCTGCGGGTAGGAGCCGCCAGTTCGAGTCGAGCCCGTTGCGTCCACTTGCCAGGCAGCGTGACGACAGAACAGTTGCGTAGATGTAGTCGCTAGTTCCTTCTACCACGAGGTTGTGTGGCCCGATGAAGAGGCTTTGTGCGATGTCGTATCCAAGTGCGGCTTGGAGTGGAAATAGGCTGTCGGGATCACCGGTGAGAACATCGCTTGTGGCTGTGGCTCCTTGGGACGGTCCATCGTCTTCGACGATCCTGACCCGCTCGAGGTGGCCTGGCTCGACCATGAACGGAGAGTGGGTTGTATAGAGTACCTGGGACTTGGTGGCCAAGCGTTCATTGATGAAGCGCAAAAAGTCTCCCTGAGCACGCCCATGAAGTGTCAGGGCTGGCTCATCGAGGAGTACGACAATAGAGCGATCGTCTTCTTCGAACTCGCTGAACGCCGCCAGGAACGAGAAGAACCATTGGAATCCCGAAGACCTTTGGCTGAAGTTGTTGGAGTATCCGGTTCGCTTGTCCCGAAGGCGGATATCTAGGTAGCGGGTGACCGCGGTGTTGCCGCCCTGCTGCCAGACTGTCTCTTTGTCGACATCAATCGACACTTCAAGATCTGGGTTCTGTTTCCAATACTCAAAGACTTGGTGCGTCAAGTCGATCTGCACAGCGTCGAGTTCGCCGCGGCGGAACTCATAGTCCTCTTGGCTGATGTCATCTGTGGTTGTGCCAGCGAGCCTCAACAGGGCTCGAGCAGTCTGATCCGCTGAACGTGCCGGGCCTTCACTCAGTTCGGAGGCGAGCACCTCGATGTCCACTCTTCCGGGCAAAGTGCTGTACTGGGTGAAGCGAAAGAAGACCGGCACTCTGGGCTTGAGGATGGCCACAATCCTCTGGAACAAACTGGTATCGCGCAACCCCGCTGCGTCGACGATCTGCCATGCAGCCTCAACATCCTCGGAATGTGCTTCCTCCCCTTCCCCTGCCTCAGATGACTCCAGTGCTGCAAGCAGATCATCGAGGGTCTCCGCTGCCGCGAATTGCGGATGCAGCGATTCAGGGAAGCCTGATACAAGAGCGTCTACCGCTGCCTTTTCACTCCAGCTGAATTCCCATAGCCTCTTGCCCCCGTACTTCTTCTTAAGGGTCACTTGGGATCCAGTGAGCACTCCGGCACCTAGAACTTCTTCGACTGCCGAGATGTCCGACTCGGAGAGCTCGAAGACAGCACTAATGGGCTTTCGTTCGTTCAGGTCTCCCTGCTTACGGTCCTGAACCGAGAGCCATCTGGGATACTGCTCATCCGCTCCAAAGGTGTCGTCTTCGTAGGCCGGGTTGAGGAGGTACAGTGCTTCGAGGAGGGCCGATTTGCCTGCCTCGTTCTTGCCGACGAGGCAGGTGACGGAGTAATCCACTTCGACTTCACCTGAATCAACAATGTTCCGGAAGTTGTAGACCTGGAAGGACTTCAGGTGCATATGGGCACAGCCTTCCCGTTGTTGCTGGTCAGAGGTTCTCTAGGCATCGTTGGATTATCGCCGATCGCATAGCTGAAGTTTGGATCATTTTGGATTGTACTGCCACGCATCCGAACAAGACGAGGCTGACTTCGGGGGGTCAGAGGCTGGGACAGGGCAGCCTCAGGGGTGAGGGGCTCTTCGCGTCGAAGCTGGGGCCGACAGGGGAGGGGCACATGAAGCGTCTGGGTACACAGGAATCCTAGGTCGAAGGAAGGGGACGCCTATCGAGCAATCGGGAAGGGAGGCAGATTCGCCTCGAGATGCCTGTGATTAGCGGGCGCGGGCCGTAGCAAACCTGGGGAGCGGTTGGACACAGCGTGCTCCCGGCCCTGTGGGCTCGCGGGGCTTAAGCCTCTTTGGGTAGTCACGACGATAGGGCGCGAGCAGGGCGTTTCGGCTGAAATGGGGGGTGATGATTACGGGGGAGCTGCGGGGGCGGATCGACGCTGTTTGGAATGACTTTTGGTCGGGGGGGATATCGAATCCGCTGGAGGTGATGGAGCAGCTGACGTATCTGCTGTTCATCAAGGGTTTGGATGAGCGGCAGACGCTGGCGGAGAACAAGGCGAACCGGACGGGGGCGCCGCTTGATGAGGTGATTTTCCCGGAGGGGGAGTACTTCCACCCGGAGGGGCGGGCCAGGGGGCGGGCCTACGACGATCTGCGCTGGTCGAGGTTCAAGCACATGGCGGCTGCGGACATGTTCGAGGTGGTGGGGCAGTACGTCTTTCCGTTCCTCCATGAGAGGGCGGAAGAGAGCACCCATGCCAAGCACATGAGCGGTGCTCGGCTCACGATCCCGACACCGGCGTTGCTTCAGAAGGCGGTGGATGGGCTGGATGCGATCCCGATGGTGGACCGGGACACCAAGGGCGACGTGTACGAGTACATGCTCTCGAAGATCGCCACGGCGGGGCAGAACGGCCAGTTCCGGACGCCGCGGCACATCATTCGGCTGATGGTTGAGATGGTGGCTCCCCAGCCGGACGACTTGATCTGCGATCCAGCGAGCGGGACGTGTGGGTTCTTGGTGGCGGCGGGAGAGTACATCCGCAACAACCATCCGACTGCGTTGACCGATGACGCTCAGGCGAGGCACTTCCACAACGGGATGTTCTCCGGGTACGACTTCGACAACACGATGCTTCGTATTGGGTCGATGAACATGCAACTCCACGATGTGCAGAACCCGGACGTGAGCTACCGGGACTCGTTGGCCGAGGACCACGCCCGAGATGCCGAGGCGTACAGCCTGATCCTTGCCAATCCGCCGTTTGCGGGGTCGCTCGACTACGAGGGCACGGCGAAGGACCTCTTGCAGGTGGTCAAGACCAAGAAGACCGAACTGCTGTTCCTGGCGTTGTTCCTGCGGCTGCTCAAGCCTGGGGGCCGTGCGGCTGTGGTCGTGCCAGATGGGGTGCTGTTCGGCTCGACCAAAGCCCACAAGGAGCTCCGCCGCATCCTGGTTGAGGATCAGAAGCTCGATGGCATCGTTTCCCTGCCCGGTGGTGTGTTCAAGCCCTACGCTGGGGTTTCAACTGCAATTCTGCTGTTCACCAAGACCAACTCTGGCGGCACTGGCCGCGTGTGGTTCTATGACCTTGAAGCGGATGGCTACAGCCTCGACGACAAGCGCACGCCTCTTCTGGATGAGAACAAACTGGGTGTAGCGGCCGAGTCTCTCGGTGCCGACGGGCACGCGAGGAACAACCTGCCTGATGCCCTTGCTCGTTGGCACGAGCGAAACGGATCGGAACTAGAACGCGCTCGAACTGAGCAGTCCTTTTGCGTACCAAAGGGTGATATTGCCGCCAACGACTACGACCTCAGCATCAACCGGTACAAGGAGGTCGTCTACGAGGAGGTGGACTACGCGTCGCCTTCTGAAATCCTCACTGAACTCGCTGCGCTTGAGGAGGAGATCCAGGAGGGAATCGAGGACCTCAAGGCCATGGTGGGATGAGCGTGGCAACGGTGTCGCTGGGCGAGTTGATGCCACCCAGGAAGCGGATTCTCGATCCCCGGAAGAGCCCCGACAAGGAGTTCGAACTCTTCAGCATCCCCGCATTCGATGAAGGGGCTCCGGAGGTCGTCAGCGGCAAGGATGTAGGTTCGAGTAAGCAGATGCTTGAGAGTGGCGACGTTCTCCTCTCCAAGATCGTTCCACACATTCGGCGGGCATGGGTTGTGGAGCCGGGCTCAGATCGACCGACTATCGGATCAAGCGAGTGGATCATATTCAGGAGTGATCGTTTCGACCCTGCGTACTTGCGACATGCGCTGGTGTCCGATCGATTTCACCAGGCCTTCATGCAGACTGTCGCAGGTGTCGGGGGTTCCTTGCTTCGGGCACGACCGTCATACGTTGCCGAGATCCAGATCCCCTTGCCGTCGCGCGAGGAGCAGCGGAGGATCGCGGGGGTGCTGGATGCGTCCGAAGCGCTCCGGGCGAAGCGTCGTCAGGCCCTTGACAAGCTCGACTCGCTGACGCAAGCCATCTTCATTGACATGTTCGGCGACCCCGTGGTCAACCCGATGGGTTGGCCAGTGGATGTACTGACCAAGCTCGGAGACCTTGACCGCGGTGTATCCAAGCATCGCCCCAGAAACGACCCGGTGCTCTTGGGAGGGGGCTGGCCACTTATCCAAACGGGCGACGTAGCCGCATCAAATGGCTACATATCCGAATTCAGTGCTACGTATTCCGACGCGGGGCTAGCGCAGAGCAAGATCTGGCAATCTGGCACGCTTTGCATCACAATCGCAGCAAACATCGCCAAAACCGGAATCCTTACATTCGATGCTTGCTTCCCTGACAGCATCGTGGGGTTTAGAGCCGGAATGGATGGGGCGGCTGAGTACACCCGCTGCTTCCTGAATTTCTTGCAGCCAGCTCTTGAGCGCCAGGCACCGGAGTCAGCACAGAAGAACATCAATCTCAAGGTTCTGCGAGAACTCCAGGTTCCAATTCCGCCCGAAGCGTCAATTGCGGAGTTCGCAAAGCGAGCCGGTGAGGTGAACCTGCTTTGCCAACGTGGGCAAAGGCACCAGGCGAGCTTGAACACCCTCTTCGCATCCCTCCAGCAGCGGGCCTTTCGGGGAGAGCTGTGAGCGGGTCGCAGTTCTCGTTTCTTGAGGCAGAGTTCCCCGACGAGTTCGAGATGGCGGCGTGGGCGGAGCAGCACGCGCTCTCTGACCCGGGGCCGGCAGTCATCTATGCACGGAAGTGCTTGGAATCCGGGGTCAGGTGGGTTTTTCGGCATGATCCGTCGTTGCCGGAGCCGTATGAGGACAAGCTCAACGCCCTTCTCAACGAGCCGGCGTTCAAGGCGTTGGCCGATGGGCGGGTCTTCGACGTGGCGAGGAAGATTCAGCGGGCGGGGAATCGGGCGGTGCATGAGTCGAAGGCGCCGTCGAAGTTGGAGGCGGTGGAGATCGTCTCGGCGCTGTTCCAGTTCTGCTTCTGGTTGGCGTTCACCTATGGGCGCTCTTCCAAGCCCGATGCGTCGTTGCGGTTCGATCCGCACAAGCTGGTGGAGGCGGGGCGGGCGGAGAGGGCGTCGCTTCGGGAGCGGCGGGAGCTTGAGGATCGCCTTGAGCAAGAGGCCGCCGACCATGATCTGGCCCGTCGGCGGTTGGCCGAGGCCTCCCGGACCACAGAGGAGCTTGAGGCCGAGTTGGCCGAGTTGCGCCGGCAGGTGGCGGCGGCGAAGAGGGCGGCCGAGTCGATACCGGCTGAGGCCCACGACTGGTCGGAGGACGACACCCGCCGATTCAAGATCGATGCGCTGTTGGCCGAGGCGGGCTGGACAGGGCGCGAAGAGGGCCGCGACATCGAGTACGAGGTGCAGGGGATGCCGTCGGGCTCGGGGGTCGGCTATGTGGACTATGTGCTGTGGGGCGCCGATGGCCTGCCGTTGGCGGTGGTGGAGGCCAAGAGGGCCCTGGTCGATCCCAAGGTGGGACAGCAGCAGGCCAAGCTGTATGCCGACTGCCTGGAGGCGGAGTTCGGCCAGCGCCCGGTGGTGTTCTGCTCCAACGGCTATGAGCACTGGCTGTGGGACGACACCCAGTACCCGGCCCGTCCGGTGCAGGGCTTCTACACCCGCGATGAGCTGGCGCTTTTGATTCAGCGCCGGGAGGCCCGCTTGGAGCTGTCGTCGCTGGACGTGGGCGAGGGGATCGTGGATCGCCACTATCAGCAGCGGGCGATCCGGGCGATTGCCGAGCACTTCGAGGCCGACAAGCAGCGCAAGGCGCTTTTGGTGATGGCCACCGGCGCGGGCAAAACCCGCACGGTGATCGCCCTGGTCGATCTGCTGATGCGGGCCGGCTGGGTCAAGCGGGTGCTGTTCTTGGCCGACCGCACGGCGCTGGTGAACCAGGCGGTGAACGCCTTCAAGGCCCACCTGCCCGATTCTGCGCCGGTGAACCTGGTGACCGAGGGCACCGGCGACGGGCGGGTGTACGTGTCCACCTACCAGACGATGGTCAACAAGATCGACGAGTACCGGGCCGACGGCACCCGCCGGTTCGGCGTCGGCCACTTCGATCTGGTGGTGATCGACGAGGCCCACCGGTCGGTGTACCGCAAGTACCGGGGCATCTTCGACTACTTCGACTCGCTTTTGGTGGGGCTGACCGCCACCCCCAAAGACGAGGTGGACAAGAACACCTACGACCTGTTCGACCTGGAGACCGGCGTTCCCACCGACGCCTACTCGCTCGAAGACGCCATCGGCGACGGCTTTCTGGTGCCGCCCCAGGCGGTGTCGGTGGCGTTGAAGTTCGTGCGCGAGGGCATCAGCTACGACGAGCTGTCCGAAGCCGAGAAGGACCAGTGGGACGAACTCGACTGGGGCGAGGACGACGAGGGCTCACCGCTCGATCCGCCCGATGAGGTGGACGCCGCCGAGTTGAACAAGTGGCTCTTCAACCGCAACACCGTCGACCGGGTGCTCAAGCACCTCATGACCGAGGGCATCAAGGTGGCTGGGGGCGACCGGCTGGGCAAGACGATCATCTTCGCCAAGAACCAGCGCCACGCCGAGTTCATCAAGGAGCGGTTCGACGCCAGCTATCCGGCGCTCGATGCCGGGAACTTCGCCCGGGTGATCACCCATCAGGTGAACTACGCCCAGAGCCTGATCGACGACTTCTCCAACCCCGACAAGGCGCCCCACATCGCCATCTCGGTGGACATGCTCGACACCGGCATCGACGTGCCCGAGGTGGTCAACCTGGTGTACTTCAAGCTGGTCCGGTCCAAGACCAAGTTCTGGCAGATGCTCGGGCGCGGCACCCGGCTGTGCGAGAACCTCTTCGGCCCCGGCCACCACAAGAGGTGCTTCAACGTGTTCGACTTCTGCCAGAACCTGGAGTACTTCAGCCAGGAGCTTGCTGCTGCGGAGCCCTCCGGTCGGATTCCGCTCAGCGAGGCCCTGTTCATCGCCCGGCTCGACTTGCTGCACGTGTTGGGCCGCATCGACGAGCTCGGCGGCGAGCGGGCGGAGTTGGCGGCGGTGCTGTGCGAGGCCGTGGCGTCGATGAACGAGAACAACTTCCTGGTGCGCCCCCACCTGGAGCTGGTGGAGCGGTTCCGCTCCCCCGATGCGTGGGAGACGGTCAGCCTCGAAGACCTGGCCGCGCTCCGAGACCGAGTGGCCAAGCTGCCCAGTCAGCTCGACCCCGAGCACGAGGACGCCAAGCGCTTCGACGCCCTGATGCTCAGAGCGGAGCTTGGGCGGCTCAGCGATGAGCCCTACGAGCAGCAGCGCCGCCGCATTATCAACATCGCGTCGGCGCTCGAAGACCAGGGCAACATTCCCGTCATCGCCGAGCAGATGGCCCTGATCAACGACATCCAGACCGACGAGTGGTGGGCCGACGTGAGCTACCCCATGCTCGAAGAGGCCCGCAAGCGGCTCCGCAACCTCGTGCATCTCATCGAGCGCACCCAAAAGAACATCCTCTACACCGACTTCGCCGACCAACTCGGCGACAGCAGCGAGGTGGACCTTCCCGGCACCGGCGGCAGCGTCGCCGGCAACGAGTTCGAACAGTTCTACAAGAAGGCCCGCCGCTTCCTCCACGAGCACCTGGCCGACGACATCGTGGCCAAAGTCCGAAGCGGCGCCCCGATCACCGCCGCCGACATCGACGAACTCCAGCGAGTGCTCGTCGCCGCCGGCATCGGCGACACCGACACCTTCGCCCAAGCCTCACAACGCGCCGGCAGCTTCGGCCTGTTCATCCGCTCCATCGTCGGATTGGACCGGACGGCCGCCAAGCGGGCCTTCGCCAAGTTCCTCGACGACAAGCGCTACACCCGCAACCAGATCGAATTCGTCAACCTCGTCATCAACTACCTCACCGAGTACGGCACCATCCACCCCGCCCGCATCTACGAATCCCCCTTCACCACCGTCGCCCCCCAGGGCCCCGAAACCATCTTCGAGAACCCCGACCTCGACGAGTTCTTCACCATCGTGAAGCGGCTCCACGACACGGCTGCCGCGTGACTCGGCATTGCTTGAAACGAACGCTGCCTCTTCCACGCAAGCCTCCTAGAGCGTCAGTCGGCTGTGCTAGAGGTAAGTGGCGTGGAAGTGGACTACGACAGAGCGTTTACCGAGGTCATCCTTCGCCGATTGAACGACACTCCTGACGAGCAGCGTCGTGAAGCCGAGTTCCCGAAACGCCACGGACAACTAGCGCCGGATGCGTCTGCCTCCTTTGCGCTGCTTGACACCTACAGCTATCAGCGAGGTCACGCCGACGTCTTCCGAGAGGTGTACAAACAGGCACCTCACTCTCCGCCAACGAAAGGCGAGCGCTTGTTGGTAGTCGATATCGGCGCCGGGGCAGCAACGGTGGCTGTTGCGCTAGGTGAGCTTCCCCCCTAATTGTGGAGGGGGTGGTTGTGGGGGTCTGGTGTGTGGGCGAGTTCGTGTTCTACCGGTGGGACCATGCCGATGGCGGAGTGCGGCCGGTGTTGGTTGTACCAGCCGCTGATCCATGTGGCGATGTGTTGGCGGGCTTGGGCCCGTGTGGTCCAGCGGTTCCGGTCGATGAGCTCGTGTTGGAGGGTTGAGAAGAACGACTCTGCGGGGGCGTTGTCCAAGGCGTTGCCGGTGCGGCCGGTGGAGCGCTGGATGCCGAGGCGCCGGCAGGCTGTGGCGAAGGCCAGGGAGGTGTATTGCGATCCCTTGTCGGAGTGGAAGATCACGTCTTTGACGTGGCCGCCCCGGGCGGCGACGGCCATGTTGATGGCGGCTTTGGCCAGCTCGGCGGTCGGGTAGTCATCAGAGGTGGCGAAGCCGAGCATGCGCCGCGAGCACAGGTCCAGGACGGTCGCGAGGAACACCGGGCCCTCGGCGGTTTTGACTTCTTTGAAGTCGCCGCACCATTTCTGGTTGACGCCCGTCGCGCTGAAATCGCGCCCCAGCAGATCCGATGGGGCCGCGGCGCCGGGGTTCTGACCGGTCAGGCCCTTCTTCTTGTTGGGGCGGGCGCACAGCCCCTGACGGGCCATCGAGGCCTCCACCGTCTTCTTCGACACCGACAGGCCGTCGCGGCGGAGCTGCGCTCTGACTCGGGGCGACCCGTAGGTCCCCCGGGAGCGGTCGAACGCCCGCTTCACCTCGGCGTCTGTCGCCTGGCGGCGAAGCTGCGCCTCGGTGGGAGGCTGGTTGTGGTGCTTGTAGAACGTGGACTCGGGCACCCCCAGCGCCCGGCAGGCCACCGCACAGGGCACGCCGTGGTCGGTCCTCTGGGCGGCGATGAACTCGGCGGTCACCGCGTGGCCTCGTTGACCCAGAGGACCACGGATCGTTTGAGGACATCGCGCTCCATCTCCAGCTCGGCGACCCGCTTGCGGAGCCCCGCCAGCTCGGCCCGCTCATCGGCCGACAGCCCGCCGGCCCGCTCGGCCCGGTCCCGGCGAACCCAGTTGCCCAGCGTGCCCTCATGCACACCGAGCTCCCGGGCCACATGCGACACCGGCCGGCCCGTCTCCTCGACGATCCGAACAGCCCCATCACGGAACTCCCGGTCGAACCTTCTTCGTGATCTGGACATAGCTCCTCCTTATAGAGCATGCCTCCACAAAAAGGGGGGAACCTCAGGTATCGCGCAATCTACGCAGTTGAATCGCTGTCCCGCCATCCGCTGAATTCCGAAGCGTTTTGTTGATGTGGATTGGCCAGCAAGCCCGAGACGGCGGCGTTCGCTTTCGATGATTTGTTCTTCATGGGTTGATTGGGAGGAGGTTGCCGCCGAACTGTCGATGGCAGCGGGGGTGGCACCCTTCATGGTGCTGGGCCGGATGTAGCTGGCGAAGCGGGCCGACTAGCGGGCGAGGACGGCGAGCATGTGCTCGTCGGCGCTGATGGCCTTGCTCGGAGACGTCACCCCCAAGATGTCGCTGCGCTGCGCTAGGGTCGCGCCACCAACTGTCCGTAGCGCCTACGACAGCCTGAACGCAGTAGAGAGTGCAGGCGGAGAACCCTCGTGACCGATTCCACGACAAACATTGGAATGCTTGCACGCGTGACCGGAGTCAGTGCGGACGGCCACAGGGTGTTCTTCGATCTCCGCAACGGCAACAGCGGTTGGTTCGACCAGGCTGGGGAAGACTTCAGCACCGGTGATGTGATCCTGATCTCGGGTGATGGTCCCGATCAACGCGCCCACCGAGTCGAGGCCAGCGCGTGGCCCGACGAACTTTGGGTCGGTGTCGTCAAGATCAAGCTGAGCGATGTCACTGTCATCGAGGCAAGCGGTCGGTATCGGAAGGTTCCGACCCGAGCGGATGTCGCCTATGAGGTCGGCAACACCGTCGAGGCGGGGGACGTCCAGGGGGTTGTCCGCATCCTCTCGGAGGAACCCATCAAGTACATCGACCTGCCGGCGATCGACGACGAGGTTGTGAACCGATTCCGAACCGGAGGCAGCTCTGATCGCCATCTCACCTTCGGCGACTTCGGTGGCCTCAGTTCGGTAGTCAAGCGTGCACGCGAGCTGATCGAGCTGCCGCTTGAGCGGCATGACAAGTTGGCCAAGATCGGAGCACGCGCGATAAAGGGAGTGCTCTTCACAGGCCCGCCGGGCACCGGCAAGACGATGTTGGCTCGGATCATTGCGGCCCAGGCCGACGCAGCGTTCTTTGAGATCTCCGGACCCGAGATATTCAGCAAATGGTACGGACAAAGCGAAGAACTCCTACGACGTATCTTCGATACAGCGGCGAAGGAGAAGCGGGCCATCATCTTCTTCGACGAGATCGACAGCGTGGCGGCCCACCGAGACGACGACGCCCACGAAGCGAGCCGGCGAGTCGTGGCCCAGTTGCTCACCCTGATGGATGGCTTCGATTCGACAGGGAACGTCGTGGTGATCGCGGCGACCAACCGGCCACAGGACCTGGACATCGCCCTGCGCCGACCTGGGCGGCTTGACTGGGAGATCCAGTTCCCCCTGCCGAGCATGGAAGATCGGCTGGACATCCTCATCAAGTCCGCTCAGAACCTGAAGACGCTGGATCCGCTGCCACACAAGTTCGTGGCCGCCAGGACCGACGGCTGGACATCGGCCGAGCTGGCAGCCATCTGGACCGAGGCATCCCTACTCGCTGTAGCGGATAGCCGAAGCGCCATCTTCATCGAGGACTACATCGGCGGATTCGAGCGGGTTGAACAGCAGCGCAAGCGCGTTGGGCATCGGCCCAAGAATGCCGAGTCCGCCGTATGAGTCCCCTCAAGCGCTTCCGAGCCTGGCACCACCGGCGAGGCCGCGCAAAGGAAGCGAGGAAACAGCCGGGGATCCTCCGTGAATTTGTATACCTCGACGAGGTATCCGTGTACAGCCTGCTCGCTTCACGCAAGGGAGCCATCGCAACCGAGTTCACCGAGAACCAGACCGCCTCGCTGAACAGCGAATTCGGAGGCTCAATGGGCGGCGGTTTCGGGGTGACCAAAGCAGAGGCCCGGTCGCGGATCGAGACCTCTCGGTCGCGGACCTCACAGGTGCTCCGCAAAGCGATCGTCCAGACGAGCTTCAAGGAGCTCCACGACCTCGAACAAACAGGACTCAATTTGGCTGGCGCACGCGACAGTTCGGAAACGCCCAACGTGCGCAGTCGCTCCGACCTCGAGCGGGACCTCGAGTTACACGTCTCTTCGGGCCACGTAATCGCTCCGAAAACGCTCAGCCGTGGAGACCTCATCGAGGTCGAAGTCGTTCTCGAAACCGACCCGATCTTCCGCGTCAACGCCATCATCACGACCATCCGCGAGATCCTCGAAGAGAACATGCAGCTGTTTAGCGGTGAGGACATCGCCCAACTGGCAGAGATGCGATCGGTCGGACGGCTGCTCGAAAGCCTTCTTGCCGACCTTGTTCCGATCCGCGGGACCCTCATTGACTACAGAGTCGCGGAAATCGATGGCCGCGAACATCTAGTCCACCGCGACCTCTTCGAACAGCTTGACGAACCAGGCGACACAGCACTCCGCGAAACCGTCGTGGTTGGCGTCGCCGAACGGGACCTCTTCTGGAAGGACATACGACGAGTCCTATTCTCAGGCAGCCGGTTCACCGTCTTCTGCAGGCTCGGAGCCGATGGCCTTCAAGACCGATGGCGCCCAATCAAGCTCATGGAAGTCCTCCATGACATCCACCCCGTGTTCGGCGAGCAGATCGGAGACCTGGGCGAGACCGCTCTCCATGCAATGGAGGTCGCCGTAGAAGCATCGCAACAACCACACTCGCTCACAGGGGAGGGGGAAGACGCCTTGCTCCGGCGCTACGCCACAATGCTGACCGAAAGCCACGGTCGAGTAGCTGACCCCTCTGGAATAGCCGACTTGGTCGCTCCCGTGGAGCGAGCCTCGGGCTGGACCGAGACGGTTGACGACCGCCGTCCAGTCCTCGCGGAAGTCACTCGCCGTGTCGACTCAGCACTGGGCGTGGAAACGACCCCTGAGAGCGCATGTCTCCTGCGAATGGTGGCCACCATGGACTCTGGGATTGGCCATCCAAGTTCAGGCGAATCCCAGGCTCCGGAACCGCCCTCCACGCCCGCTGGCGCAGCGGTGCGGTTTCTGGACGCAGAGATCATCGCCATCTATTGGTAAGCGCTCGCTGGACCGCCTAGCAATCTTGTACTCGCGCCTACGCGAACAGCGCCAAGCCCGGGGTGGTCCTGTCGTGATGGTGGTCTCTCCCAAGTCTCGATCCTGCACATGCCGATATCCCGACATATACGCCGTACTTTGGCCTAGATAGGGCGATTGCCCCGAAGTCCGCAGCGGGACTGATAGAGCTGGTAGAGAAAGGCCGGGTGAGTCGGCCGGCCGGTTCCACCCGTGAATTCTCACCGCCGCCTCCGACGCCGCTTCTGGGCACACTTCTAGCGCAGTTCATTTTGCGGTGGCTGGCCAGTACTGAAGCAGAAGCTGAATCAGTCATCGGGGTCTGGGGTGAGCGAGATCGAGAGAAGCGGGGCGTTGATACCGGGGCCGACTTCGACCGTTAGGGGGATGCCCATGCTCATGAGCAACGACACTTCGTCATGGTCTGAAGCTCGAACGGTGCCTGCTACACCATTTGAGTTTACGACTTGGATTGGGGCCGGTACCGGGGTGTTGGGTTCGAGTTCAAGTCTCGCTGTTTGGGGGGTTGTGACTTTGATATCGGAGGGATTGATTCTCAGTTCATGGGTCGAGCCTTCGAGTATTGAGCTCACGATTTGTGCCCCGGGTGCCCTTGCAAACGACAAGAGGTCAGCAAGTTCGGTAGGTGAGGCATCGAAAAGGTGCCTCCATTCAGAGATTGTCTGATCGGCGAGCCAGTTGCGTAGCGCTGTGCCATTGTCTTCATCATTGGCGTGACCGCCAGCGTGGCCCGCGACTGTGTTGGCTAGACGTCTTGACCTGACCCTGCCTGTCATTAGGTCGAGGGCGGTCTTGGTGCTGACGCCGTAGTGGATCGCTGCGGGGAGAAGGTCAGGTATGCGACGCTCGCCGCCGTCTGCCTCCAGCTTGGTGTTGACCCATTTAATAACAATTCCGAGGGTCCAGGGAAGGTGATGCTCGAACACACTGGCGCTGAAGTCTGCCAGTGCTTCGGATCGGTAGCCTTCGTTCCTGATCTGGTTCAGGTGGCGATCAGCGATTTGTTGGATTTCCATGCCTCTGACCCAGTCCAAGAGCAAGGCCTTGAGGTCGATTGAGATGTATTCGCCTTGGAGTGCTGTCCGGGAGGCTTTGAACCCGCGGAGACTGTTTTCTCCAAGTTCCAGTAGTTTGCTGAGAGTCTCGTGATCGACGATGAACTCTATAACGGCCGGGATGTCCGCGAGATCAAGGTCGTGGTTGGCCTCGAACCGGGCAAGGAGCTCTTCGGCGATTGCATCAAGCGCTTGTGCGGTTGGAAGAGAGGTTCCCGATCTAGCCCAACGAGATCGTTGCTCAACGGGATGGACATCGTAGGCAGCTAGGGCGGCTTGGATTGACTGGACGATGCTTTCCCTTTGCTCGGGATTGAGCTGTTGCCAAGCCAAGGTGTTTTCGACTACTGGGAGAATGTCTGCGAGAGACGCTTCAATCTGGTTTAGGTCTGCCAGTGCCTGGGCTACGAACCAGATGAAGCTGAGGAAGCCGTTGGCAGTTGTGGAATAGTGCTGGAAAATGGCGTCTTCGCTTGCTCGGGCGGCCTCTTCGAATGCGGCAAGCCCTGCAAGCGCTTCTTCGGCGGTGAGGGTGGAGAATATTTGGAGGTCGTCCCCGGTCCGCTGCAGCGGATCGAACATCTTGTCGGAGTACTCCTCTGATTGCTCTGCCAGGATCATCCACCCTTCGGTCTCCTGGCCTGCCCGTCCGGCTCGCCCGACAGCATTCAAGAGTCCTGGAGCGTCAATCGCCTCGATCATCTCGCCGTCCCGATTCTTGAATCCCCTTCGACCGATGATCACTGTTTTGAAGGGAAGATTGACCCCTTCGATCAATGTCGACGTTGCGATAAGGATGCGGATCTGGCCTGCCCGAACGGCATCTTCGATCTCGGCTTGTATGTCAACAGGGAGCGCGGCGTGGTGGTAGGCCACCGCTTTGCCCACCATTGCAGCGAGGGGGTGGGTGTCGCTCAGCCGATCTCGGACGAGGTCGACAAGTGTGAAGTTCCGACCGCCATCGTCTGCTCGGGTAGCCGCGACATCTTGCGCCAGTCTTTGCGCGTCCAGCCTGGTTGGCTGGACAACCAGCACCTGGCCCGATTCGGCCACGTGGGCAATCAGCGGGACGAGGCGCTCTCGTTGCGTAGTCGTAGCGTCGTCTTTGGTCCAAGTTCCGGCTCTGTTCCGGCGCCGGACGAAAGTGCCGACAGAATCCGGAAACTTGCCTCTATACGTCTTGCCGCCAGAGCGGAGGCGGATCACCCCCTCAATTGGCACACGCCGTCGGGCCAATTTATTGCCGTCGGATGGGACTTCTTGTGCCTTCTCCCAATCGAGTTCAGTGCTGTAGATGGCGTGGAGGCGGCGAGGCCCTCTCCAGTCGGTGTGGTGGTGTACCGGTTCGGTGTCGGCTGTTGCCAGCCACTGTATGACATGGCTTTGGTGTCCTAAGGCCGCCGATAGAACCAGTATGCGGTGATACGAGGCATTGGTGAGGTAGTGAAGAAGCGACAGGGTTTCCTCAAGTCGCCAACCGCGGCCTGGGTCGGCCACTAAGTGCGCTTCGTCGATCACAAACATGGCGTAGCGATCTAGAAGTTCGGCGGGGTCTGATCGGAGCAGGGCGGCCAACTTTTCAGGTGTCAATACAGTGACACGGGCAGATGGAGGCTTCGGGATATCCGTTCCTAGTGGCCCTTCAAAATGGAGTTGGTGTCCAAATGTCCGCAGGCGGCGGTCCAGGCTGTTGGCCAGTTCTCGACAGAGGCTATGAGTGGGAGCGACTACGCACACGTCGCCCTCTGATCCCGCGACGTGTGTTGCGATGAGAATCTGCGCTAATAGGGTCTTGCCAGCACTGGTTGGGAACGACAGCACTAGACGGCGGGTCTCGGGATCAAGTGGTGAAGGCTCCTCTGGATTTCCGGCTAGGAATTCCAGTTGTGGAGGCCAAAGGCTCAACACCGGCGGTTCGCCTAGCGTCATTGCGCGGGCGGCATTCGGCAAATTTGGTGGGAGGACAGCCCATACCGAGGTGTCGGCCAAGTCGTCACTGATGCGGAGGAGGTGGGCGGCGACCCAGCGGGAGTCGATGTCGGACTCCGCGCTATCGGTGTTTAGGGCAGCCATAAGCGATTCCTGAGCTTGGTTGAGGTGGTGGGGACGGCCATAGGTCAGGTAGTTGGTGAGGGCCAGGGCGCCGCGGATAACGCCGTTGACTGCACCGTAGGGGGTGGTTGCAAGGTCGCCGAGGTCATCGCGTAGTTGGTTGAGTTGTGTCCGGCGTGCTTGAAGCAGGGGATACAGTGCCGGACGGTCGAGAGCGAGGACTAGGACGCCGGCCTCGAGTGACATGCGGCCGGGATCGCTCCACTCGTAAGGTTCGGAGGGGAGTTGGGCTTGGCGGGCAAGCGCGCCTGCGTTTGGGGCAAGGTTGCCACCGAGGTATCCGACCTGGGCTGCCAGCGTAAGACGAAGCTGCTCCGTCGGGGTCAAGTCGTTTCCGGCTGATTGCAGAGCCAGATCAAAAATGTGCCCAGAAACCTGATGTGCCTGCCGTTGGCGGACAAGGTCATAGATGCCTAGGTCAGGTCGCGCCGTGGCCACAGCTTGGAGGTACCAGCCGGTGTCCAGCACGCCCTCATCAATGCGGGCTTGTCGGACGAAGAGGCTGATCTCTGTTCGGGCCAAGAGTTCGCGTAGCTCGTCCGGGTCGGGGAGGCGGACGTGGTTGCCGACCGCAGAAGTGATGGTTCCGATGTCTAGTTCTAAAACTGACGGAGGTTGTTGACAGTCGGGGTCTTTCGTGAGAGGAAGACCCGATGGACGAGAGAGACCAGCAGCGCAAGATCCGGCACCGGTTGGCGGTGCTTCGCCACGCGGAGGAGGTGACGGGAAGCGTGGCGGCGACGTGCCGCTACTACGGCATCAGCCGCCCGACGTTCTACAAGTGGCGCAACCGCTACGAGGAGCTGGGCGACGAAGGGCTCAGGGACCGGTCGTCCAAGCCGCACCACAGCCCCAGGGCCACCCGTTCTGAGGTTGTGGCCAAGATCGTGTATTTGCGCCAGCACTACCACTTCGGCCCGCTGAAGATCGCGATGTACCTCAAGCGCTACCACGACATCGAGATGTCCAAATCGGGCGTGTGGCGGGTGCTCGACCGCCTGGGCATGGGCCGGCTGCCGGCCAACCAGCGCTACAAGCGGCACACCCAGCGGTGGAAGCGCTACGAGAAGGCCCAGCCCGGCCACCAGGTGCAGATCGACGTCAAGTTCATCGCCCCGATCCCAGGTGTCGCCGCCAAGAAGCACTACCAGTTCACCGCCATCGACGACTGCACCCGGATCCGGGTGCTGCGCGTCTACCCGAAGAACAACCAGAAGACCGCCATCCAGTTCTTGGACTACGTGCTGGAGCGGCTCCCGTTCCGGGTCGACTCGATCCAGACCGACAACGGCGCCGAGTTCCAGACAGGCTTCCACTGGCACGTCCTGGACCGGGGCATACGCCACACCTACATCAAGCCCGCCACCCCGAGGCTGAACGGCAAGGTCGAGAGGTCGCACCGCATCGACCAAGAGGAGTTCTACCGCATGCTCGACGGGGTCGTCATCGACGACACCGACCTGTTCAACGACAAGCTCCAACAATGGGAGGACTACTACAACTTCGACCGACCCCACGGCAGCCTCGGCGGCCAGACCCCCTATGAAAGACTGAAACAGAAAACCAACCGACCCTGATGTCAGCCGCCTACGTCAGTCGCACATCTAGTGCCCGATCCAAAGGCCGCACCCTTTCCATAGCTCGGCCTGGACGCGACGGGCCAGTTTGCCGAAATCGCCGATCAAATGGAGCTGTGCTTGATGCTGGGCAGAGTCAAAGTCAAAGTAGCTGGTGAGATTGCCGAAGCAGTCGTTGACGTCGGCATCGCTGCCAGCACCAACGCTGATGCCAACACCGGCGGCAGGATCGCAGTCCACCCAGAGGTCGGCCAGCGTGCCGTAGAACCGTGCAAGTGCTTCGTTGTCTGCTATCTGCTGGGCCACGAGCGAAAACCGTGCGAGGTAGCTCAATGACTGCAACCCGACCTGACGACAGGCCAGATTGACTGTGTCTTTCACAGGAGAGTCGGTGCCGTGGTATTTCGATTCCCACAGCCGGAAGAGGTAGTTCTCCGCCCCGTCGGCGTAGACCGACAGCCCGTCCCCACCAGGGTCGGTGGCCGACCAGTCGTGGCCTTCAACTCGAATAGGCAGGCCGAGACCGGCATCGAGGTTGGCAACCACTTCGTACCAGATGGATTCGGCCACCAAACCGTGGAGATGGCTGTCGGCGGCTGGATTCTCGGGAGTTCCAACGTTCTGTAGGAGCCCTGCCTTGAGGATTCTTAAATCGCCGTCCTCGATGGAACCGCCGCTTGGATCGAGCCGCCGGGATCGCCAGACCTCATGCAATCGCTGCATCTGCCCGAGCCGCTTGGAGGCGATCGCCTCGGCAATTGCGCCAGCTGCTGTGTCGACGTCGGCGGAATCAAGCCGACATTGGATCTGCGGAAAGCCGGACGTGTCGGACAACTCAGAATTCAGGAGATTGAATAGGTTGCTCACTTGGATATTCGCTATTCGGCCGTCCTTACATAATCTTTCCGGCCCGTCAGCGGTGCAGAGCCTACCTTGCGCTCATCAGGAACGGGGATGCTCGAAGCGGGGCTATTCCTCGGCGCCCACGCCTCACCGCCGAACCGGTGGCCGAGCCGAAGCACCTTGTCGCCGGTCATCGTCCGCCTGCCGACGATGATCTGAGACTCCCGAATACCGATGCTCCGGCAATGGTGTCTGCGACCTCGGTCACCATTAGACCTAGCGCCATGAGAGACAGAAGTCACGGGTGTTTCGGGCGGGGGCACGGTCGGTGAGCGCATATTCGCCCTATGCGAGCGAGCAGCTCAAGGCGTACGTCTATCTGTTGATCGATCCGCGCGACGGCGAGCCCTTCTATGTGGGCAAGGGAAACGGGAACCGGGTCTTCGCCCACGCCCTGGATGCCCTTGGCGACGAAGAAGCGGCGAGCGACAAGCTGGATCGGATCAGGGAGATTCGGGCAGCGGGTTTCAAGGTGCGACATGAGTTGCTCCGCTTCGGCCTCACAAATCGCACAGCACTCGAGATCGAAGCGGCAGCGATTCAGCTTCTCGGCCTAAGTGAGCTCACGAACAAGGTCGAAGGCCATCACGTTTGGGCCCGGGGTCGGATGACCACAGACGTTGCAATATCGCTCTTTGAGGCTCCCCAAGCGCCTGAAATCACAGAGGATGTGATCCTGCTCAAGATCTCCCGGCTCTGGTCGCCGGAGATGTCTGCCGAGGAATTGTATGAGACAACACAAGGCTGGTGGCCGGTAGGCGAACGGCGCGAGCGAGCTGACTACGCCTTTGCCGTCAGTGGGTGGGTCATCCGCGAGGTGTATCGGATCGGAGAATGGCGAGAACAGCGGCCAGGCGACCGGGGATGGGGTGAAAGAGGTGCCACTTCGCAAAAGAGATGGGGCTTCAGCGGCGAGATTGCCGATGAGCTCGCTCGCTACCGGAACGCCAGTGTGCGCCACCTCTTCAAGCAAGGGCACGCCTCATCCTTCAAGTACGTGAACTGCGAAGATCGACCTCCCCCCTAGCTGTAGAACCCGTGGACGAGTTCAGCAGGCGTTGTCTGCGGAATGGTCACGGCGAAGGAAATGTCGTGGCGAATCGGCGTGCGGTGGTTTCGTCTCCAGCGATGGTCAGGTCTGCGACATCCACGCGGCCCAACAGCAGCCCTAGTAGATCGGCTTTCGGCCCCGAGATGGTTGCGTCGGCTTGGTAGGCCTTGCCGGGGGAAGCTGATACCACGCCTTGGGACAGTGCCACGTTGAACGATGGGCCGTCGGTGGCCACGAGGCTCCATGAGCCCGATGGGGCTTGGCTGGGGGTGTGCCGTCGTGGGAGCCAGGCGATCCTCATGGGGAGTGCGGCGTCGATGAACGGATCGCTCCAATCGCAGAGGCCGAGGTCGAGGTCGGTTCCATGCACTTCGACCTCGGTCAACCTCAAGATCGCCAGCTGCAAAAGGGTGATCGGCCCGATGTCGGGGTTGTCCTCGGGTTCACAGACGGTTGTGCCATCCCACGCCTCAGGGGGGATCTGGGCCCACAACTCGTCGAGAGCCGCGCTGGCCTCGACAAGCGACCGCACCGCATCGGCTGGGCTCTCTTGAGGGCCAGGATGAAGCGTGGACGGCCTCTGCGCCGATCTCCCACCCGGATAGAAGGCGGTCGGTTGTCCAGCCAGGGCGTCGCCGGTCATCCGATGGCTGGCCTGAGCCCCATACCGGAGATGACAGACGATGTTGAGCCGGCTCCATCCCGGCAGTAGGGAGTCAGCCGAGAGGATGTCGGGCTCAACTGCCCCAAGCACCCCGGCCAACTCACGGTGCCTCAACGCAACCGCCTCGACAATGCCCTCGAGTGCATCAGCGGAGAAAAGCAAGATGGAGTCTTCGGACACCTCAAGATCATATGGATCGAGTGCTGGCGGTTTGCCCCCACTTTCGGGCTTGCATGAGGTCCGACCTCACCCCTCGAAGACTCGTCAACTGCCTTCGGCCACCTGTGGCTTGATGTGAGGCAGCTGCCTCGGCCTGCGCATCCGCTCCATCATCGGCCTCGACCGAACCGCCGCTCAGCCACTACCGGGTTGCAGTCGAGAGCATGGTCGTCCACTTCGTGAATAGTCTCGGCGAAGCCCACAACGCCCATGAGGAGCTGTTCTTCGACCTCTCCACAGACCAGGTTCTAGAGGAATATCCCCTGAAGAAGCCACGGCAGGCAGCGAAGTTCTGCGTCACAGGAAGGCTGCTGGGCTAAAACCCCTGGTTATGGGCTTGTGCCTGAAGAAAAATCTCCGACTTGGCTATAGTGTCACACAAGCCTTCTATGATAGAACTCCCATGAAGGCGAGCCACCCGAAATGAGCCATGAAGCAGGCGCGGCATCAAGCGCATTCGCTATCTCCAAAGAGCTGAAGCGCCGCCGACCGCGGATTCGGAACCTCAAGCTTCACAAGCTTCTCTTCTTCATCCAGGCAGAGCATCTTGCTTGGTATGGAATCCCAGCATTCTCGGAGAATATAGAGGCATGGAAGAAGGGGCCTGTGGTGGCAGATGTCTGGCGCGGGAAACCCGCGCCGGGGGCTGAATCGCGCGACATCCCTGAGCAGACGAACAACGTGATGACATCAGTGCTTGCAAGATTCGCCGGGAAAGGTGGGGGCGACCTAGTAGATCTCACCCACGACGCAGGCCCCTGGGTGGATGTCACCGACGGGGGAGCCAATATCAACAACCAGATCATCACCCACGAAGCCATGAAAAGGTACGCCCAGCAACTCCCAGAGGAATGGCAGCCGCTCCGCGAAGCCCTCCGGGACGCCCCCCGGGACCGTGAATTCATAGCCGATGCTCGCGAGGACTTGGACAGCTTCCTCGCCACATAGCAGGAACCCCTTTGCCTAATCACTGGCACACCAATGCCCTGTCACGCTGGAGAGAGTTCAGTGCGAACCGCGGAATCTCAGCCAGCGAAGAAGCAGATGCCAAGGTATTCATCCTAAGGCTTGCGATCGACCCTTTCGACATATTTGCAAAACGCGACCACACGGGCGAGTGGTACGCCTACATATCAAACCAGGATGGACGGCGCATTGGCGCTGGGTACCTCATAGATGAAGCCCACCGCGAGGTAAACGTGTTCGGCTTTGAAAGCGTGCCAGTCCCGTAAGACCCCAACTAGTTCGCTAATAGGCCATTGGACCTAATGCCATGAGAGACAGAAGTCACGGGCGCTTCGACGGGGGTGTGGTCGGTGAACGGATTCACACCCTACGTGAGCGAGCAGCTCAAGGCGTACGTCCATTTGTTGATCGATCCGCGCGACGGCGAGGTCTTCTATGTGGGCAAGGGAAACGGGCCAAGCGCCGGAAATCACCGAGCGGGTGATCCTGTTTCGGATTCCCCGGCTCTGGTCACCGGAGATGTCCGCCGAAGAACTGTACGAGACAACGCAAGGCTGGTGGAGCAAAGGCGTGAGCTGTCCACCAGTCGCTGCTGACGCGTGCGACTTTGGTCCACCAGCAGGTAGCTTGGCAACAGGAGGTCCGAGATGAACAGGCGTTTGACCGCGATCGTCGAATGCGAGGGCGACGGCTACGTCGCGTTCTGCCCGGAGGTCGATGTTGCAAGTCAAGGAACAACGGTCACCGAGGCACGGGAGAACCTTGTCGAAGCCCTCACGCTGTTCTTCGAAACCGCATCTGTCGATGAAATCGAGCGGCGGCTGCGCGAAGAGATCTACGTGACCCAAATCGAGGTCGCGGTTGGCTAGTTTGCGCGTCCTCTCCGGGCGGGAGGCCTGCCGCATTCTCACTGCTCACGGCCTTTATGAGGTGCGACGCCGGGGTAGGTTGAAGAACGCCTTCTGCCGTTGAGTGGCAAGATGGGTCAGATGTTGGAGAAGGTGCAGTGGGAGTAGGCGACATAGTTCAGATCGTCGTGGTTGCTGCATTTGTTCTCGTTGGCGTGGCGGCTCTGTGGGAGTTCAAGAGGCAGCGAGCCATGCAGTGCAGCGGATGCGGTCGTAGTGGGCCCTTTCCCGAACGCGTGGTGATGGCTCTGCGGCGTCGGCAACCAGCCTCTTGCCCGGATTGCGGATGCCCGGTTACTCGCTGGGGAAAACGTAGGTCCGAGTGGTCAGACCTCTAGCTCCCCGACACCTGCGCTCTCGTGGGTTCTAGGCGTGGAGGCCGATCTTCGCCAGCCGGATTCAGTCCTTATGAACCTCGAATAGCTCCAGGCGGCCGGTGTGGTTGGCCCAGGTGATGATTTGGGCGTCGGCGGTTGCCAACTGGAAGCCGCCTTGGAGGGCGGTGGCGACAATCAAGCGGTCCATCGGGTCCTTGTGGAAGCCTTCGTCTCCCAGCTGAACGGCCTGCACCATGATGTCTCCTGTGGGAGCGATCTCCCGGAGGCCGTCAGACATCAGGCGCAACCGCAGATTGGCTGTGGGCGGCAGACGGAGCGAGCTGTTGGCGGGCTTGCGTCGGAACAGCTCCAACTCCCAGAAGGTCACCGCCGACACCGCGGCCTGGCCCTCGATGATTGCGGTGTCGATCTGGTCCATGCGCGCGCCGCTCATCTTGGCGGTGTCGCCGGTGGCGCACCAGACGAGAACGTGGGTGTCCAGCAGAATCACGAAGTGGATTCATCGGGCGGGGCCGACCCCGACCACCACTGCTGGCTGTCTTCCCACTCAGCCATGATCTCGTCCCACTCCTGTTCGGAATAGGCCCCTTCGCCAGGATCGTCGATCGCGGGCATCAATCCCCGATACCGTCCTTGAATTCCTCGGGGCTCAAACCCAGCCGGTACCAGGCGGGAGACCGGGCGGCCGTGCTTGGTGATCACTATCTGCTCCCCGGACTCGTTGACCTCGTCCATGAGCTTCAAGCACTTGGCCTTGAACTCCCCAGCGGAGATGGTGCGATAAGGCACATCCAGCGACATCCCTCAACGATAACAGCCCCTGACATAAATGACCATATAAATAGTCATATTCGCCGCTCCTTTTGCTTAATGGGTGCTGACGGCGCTTGAGCGGGGGGAGATGGCGAGGGAGAGGGCTACGGCGACGATGGCGGCGCCGGCGCCGAGGAGGTAGGAGTTGGCCAGGGAGTTGCCGGTGATGTCGGTGCCGATCATGATGACCATGGTCTGCATGCCGGTGGTGACGCCGACTTGGGTGAGGGTGCCCCGCATGCCGGAGGCCACGCCGTAGTCCTCGGGCTCCACGGCGTCGGACGCGGTGGTGGTGAGCGAGGGGAGCTGGATGCCGTGTCCGATGGCCACCACGAACAGTCCCGCCACCGTCCAGCCCAGCGATGCCTGCCAGGCCGACAGGGCGAAGAACACCATGCCCGCGGCCAGCACCGATGATCCGACCACCGGGGTCATGCGGGCCCCCAGGCGGGGGTGGATGTAACCTCCGGCGAACGCGCACAGGCTGAAGGTGATCGGCCGCACCGCCAACAGCAGGGTTGCCGCCCCGAGGCCCCATCCCAGCCGCTCGGTGAACAGGAACGGGGTCACCACCAATCCGCCCATGAACGAGAAGTTGGCCAGGGTGACAACCCAGATGGGGATGGAGAAATTGCGCTTTCGCAGGTAGGCCATGCTGATGATCGGCTCGGGCACAAGCTGTTCGATGCGGGCGAATGCGCCCAGAAGCACAGCACCGCCGGCCATGAGGGCGAGGCTCACCGCCAGGCTCACGCCGTCGTTGCCCAGCAGCGTGAGCCCCACCAGCACCAGCGCCACGCCAGCTGTAAGCGTGAGGCCGCCCCAGTAGTCGACGGACACCTCCAGTCCGCCGCCTATGGGGCGGACCACCGTTGCGCTGGTCACCAGGCCGATGACCGCGATCACCCCGAAGAAGGCGAATACCCAGCGCCAACCGAACTGCTCGACGATCTGCCCGCCCACGATGAGCCCGATGGCGGGCGCCCCCGACAAGGCCGACTGGTACCAGCCGATGGCCCGGGAGCGGGTGGCGATCGGAAAGGCCAGCAGCACCATGGCGGTGCCCGCCGCGGTGGCCACCCCGTTGGCCACCCCGGCCGCCACCCGGAACCCGATCAAGCTCTCGATGTTCCAGGCCAGCCCGCTGAGAGGGGTGACCACCACCAGCATCACCGCCGAGGCCAAGAATGCCCGGCGGTGGCCGTAGATGTCGCCCAGCTTGCCGCCCAGCGATGTGGACACCGCAGAAGCCAAGATGGCCCCGGTCACCGTCCAGCTGGCGGCATCGGTTCCGGTGTCGAGGTCGCGGGCAATGTCACCGACGGCCACCGCTATCACCGTCAGGCTCATGCTCACCCCGAACTGCACGGGGACGATGGCCGCCATCAGACGGAACCGGTAGCGGTCGTCGGCCGGGGCTATCGACACGCTCTGGCGATCAGCGGAGCAGTGCCAAACCTCACCGTGGGGCGATGGCAGGGTCAGGCGAGGGGTTCGAGGTGGGCGGGGACGTGTTTGTGCCAGGGGGTCCCGGCGATGTCGTCCTTCCACTCCAGAGCGGTGAGCTCGTTGGGGGCGACGCCCACCCGGAGGTGCTCGCCGGCTTCGTCGGGGTAATCGAGGCCCATGCCGTTGGGCAGGCTGATGTGGCCGGGGCGCATCGCTTCGTCAATTGAGACGACGGGCTCAGCGGCGCCGGTGGCGGTGGTGAGGCGGACCCGGTCGCCATCCTCGAGGCCGAGAGTGGCGGCGTCGTCGGGGCTGATGGCCAGAGCGCCCTCGGCGTCGGTCTTGCGCCAGCCGGGATCGCGGAAGATGGTGTTGGCGGTGAACGACCGGCGCTCTCCGGCAGAGAGCACGTAGGGGTAGGCGTCGCTGGTGTAGTCCACCGGGGCATCGGCCAGGGCATCGAGCTTTTCGACTAGGGCGGGGATGAAGACATGGATCTTGCCGTCATCCACCCGGAGCAGGTCCCAGGCCTCCTCGTGGAGGTGGCGGGTGAACACCACCCCGTCGTCGCTGGCCAAGATGGCGTCGAACAGCCCGTCGCCCAAACCGGCCTCACCGGGCTCGATGCCGGCCCGGGCCACGGCGGTGGGATAGGCCGCCGCGCACATCTGGGAGGCGAACCACAGCGCAGCGGCACCGGCCAGGCCGTCGGGCAGGGTGGGGCCGAGCGTGCGGTACAGCACGGCCGCGCCCACGCCGGCCAGTTCAGGCCTGGCGGCCATCAGTTCGCCGAAGGCCGCGGCGAACTCGGCCCGGCCCTGGACCGCGGCTTCGCGCAACGGGGCCAGATCGTCGTCGGCATAGGCGCCGAGGGCCTCCACCAGCCGAGTGTGGATCTCCGGCTCGCCCAGCGTGCCCGGCTCGGGGTCGAGCACCGGCTTGCGGAGGTAGAACACGTTGTCGGGGAACTCGAAGTTGAAGAACACCGCCTCGGGCTTCTCGAACTGGGTGGCGGCGGGCAGCACGTAGTCGGCCAGGCGGGCGGTCTCGGTCATGGTGACGTCGATGACCACGCTGAACTCGAGGGCGGCCATCGCCTCCCGAAAGCGGGGCGAGTCGGCCAACGAGTGCGCCGGGTTGGAACTCTCTATGATCATGGCCCGGAACCGCTCGGGATGGTCGGTAAGCACCTCCTCGGCAATCGAGTTGCATGGGATCAGCCCGGCAATGATCGGCGCACCGGTGACCGGGGTCACCTTGGGCCGCTGGCTCCGGCTCTTGCCCGATCCGCCACCCCCCACAATCGAGCCGATGCCGGTGTGGGGGTGGACGCCGCCGGGCTTGGCGAAGCTGCCCCGCAGAATCCAGATGAGGCGCTGGAGGTACGACACCAGCGTGGAGTGGGGGCCTTGCTCGATGCCCAAGTCCTCGAAGATGGCCACCGACTCGGCCCGGCCGATCCGGTGGGCCACCGATTCGATCTGCTCCACAGCGATGTCGCAGCGCTGGGCGAAGTCGGCGATGGGCACCCGGGCCAGCGACTCGATCACCGGCTCGATCTCGGCCACCCGCTCCTTCACGAAGTCCCAGTCGATCAAGTCGTCTCGCACCATCACACCGAGGATGGCGGCCACGCAGAAGGCGTCGGTGCCGGGTCGCACTTGCAAGAAGTAGTCGGCGAACTCGGCGGTCTTGGTGCGCCGGGGGTCGATCACCACCATCGAGCGGTCGGGATCGTTGCCGATCTGGCGCAGCACGCGCCGAGCTTCGGGGAATCCGTGGCTGTTCCAGGGGTTCTTGCCCAAGAAGACGGCAACCTCGGTGTGCTCAAAGTCCGGCCGGGTGTGGGTGCGGTAGAGACGGGCCTCCACGAACGCCTCCCCGGTCTTCTCCTGGGCGATGGCGTTGGAGCGATAGCGCACCCCCAGCGTGCTGGTCAGTGCCTGGCTGTAGACGCCGCCGAGGTGGTTGCCCTGCCCGCCCCCACCATAGAAGAAGATCGTCTCGCCGCCGTGGGCGTCGCGCACCGCGGCCAAGCCGGCGGCCACCTCGGCGATGGCCGTGTCCCAAGAGACCGCCTCGTAGGTGCCGTCGTCGCGGCGTCGCATCGGCGACGTGAGCCGGGCGCGGTGGTTCTGGTAGTGGTCGAGCCGCAGGGCCTTCTCGCAGGTGTAGCCCTTGGAGCTGACGTGGTCCTTGTTGCCCCGGATGCGGGCGAACCGCCGCCCGTCGAGGCGCACCTCGACCCCGCAGTTCGACTCGCACAGCATGCACGCCGTTTTGTGCCAGGTTTGCTCGGTTTCCGCCATGTCTCTCAGCCTACGGGGTCGGCCCGCCCGCTGCGCTCCAGGGCCGATTCGCCAGCTAGGCAGTCGCTCGCACCGAACTCAGGCCGACAGCCCAGCTCGCACCGCGGCGGCTGCGGTCTCCTGGGCGGCCACGGCACCGGGGATGGCCAGGGTCATGCCGAAAAAGCCGTGAAACATGCCGTCGTAGCGGTGGACTTCGCAGGCCACCCCGGCTTCTTGGAGGCGGGCACCGTAGGCCTCTCCCTCGTCGCGCAAGGGGTCGTACTCGGCGGTGATCACACACGCCGGCGGCAACCCGCTGAGGTCGGCGGCTTTGATGGGTGAGGCGTAGGGGTTGTTGCGGTCGGCGACGGGGGCGTACTGGTCGTAGAACCAGTCCATCGACTCCTTGGTCAAGAAGTAGTCGAAGCCGTTCTCGGTTTGCGACGGCCAGGCGTCGGAGTCCATGTCGCAGCAGGGATAGATGAGCAGCTGGTGGGCGATGGCCGGACCGCCCCGGTCGCGCGCCATCTGGGCCACCACCGCGGCCAGGTTGCCCCCGGCGCTGTCCCCCGCCACCCCCAGCCGAGCGGCATCGGCGCCGATGGCCGCCGCGTTGGCGGCCACCCACTGGGTGGCGGCGTAGCAGTCCTCGGCGGCGGCTGGGAACCGGGCCTCGGGGGCCAGCCGGTAGTCCACCGACACGTACACCATGCCGGTGCGGTTCACCATCTCCCGCACCTGGCCGTCGTGGCTGTCGATGCCGCCGATCACCCAGCCCCCGCCGTGGAAGAACACCACCACCGGCCGGGGCTCGTCGGTGACCTCGGCCCAGTAGATCCTGATCGGGAGATCGCCGCCGTCGGCACCGGGGATGACCCGGTCCTCGGTGCGAGCCACGTCTTCCACGGGCATGTCGCCGAGCTGCATGCGATTGCGCAGCTCCTCAGCGGTCATCGAGGCGATGCCCGCAAAGCTCACCCCGTTGTCTTCCATCATGTCCATAACGGCCTTCGCAGCCGGATCCAGTGCCATGGGCCGAACCCTACCCGAGCCCAATGCGCTTATAGCGGGTCGCGCCGTTTACCATCGGCCCGGACACAGCGTCGCCGCACACATAAGGGGAATGGCATGGAGTTTGCGATGTTCTACGAGATTCCGGTGGCCCGGCCCTGGACTCGTGAGAGTGAGTACAACGCCTACCAGAACACCATCGAGCAAGCCGTTCTGGGCGACAAGATGGGCTTCCACTCCTTTTGGACGGTGGAGCACCACTTCTTGGAGGAGTACTCCCACTGCTCCAACCCCGAGGTGCTGTACGGCCACATCGCGGCCCTCACCGAGAACCTGCGGATCGGCTACGGCGTGCGGCTTTTGCCCAAGCCCTACAACCACCCGGTGCGCACCGCGGAGTCGGTGGCGGTGCTCGATCTGATCAGCAACGGGCGGGTGGAGTTCGGCACCGGGCGCTCCTCCACTCGGGCCGAGCTGGAGGGGTTCAACATCCACCCCAACGAGACCCGGGCCCAGTGGGACGAGGCACTGCGCCACATCGTGGGCTGTTGGACCAACGACGAGTACGAGTTCGAGGGCGAGTACTGGTCGATGCCCAAGCGCCGGGTGCTCCCCAAGCCCCGCCAGGATCCCCACCCGCCCATCTGGGGGGCCACCAGCTCGGTGCCCGGCCACTACGAGATCGGCAAGCGGGGCATCGGGCTGTGCTCGTTCACCGTGGGCCAGCCGCCCGAGGACTTGGCCGAGCGGCTCGAGGCCTTCCGCAAGGGCCACGCCGACTGCGACGAGCCGGTGGGCAAGTTCCGCAACGAGCGGGCCGCCACCTTCACCATGGTGCACTGCAACGAGACCAACGAGAAGGCCCGGGCCGCCGCCGAGGAGTCGTTCGTGTGGTATCCGGGCTACGGGGGCGGGCTCATCGCCTCGGTGGCCGACTACCTGGCCGACCTAGAAGTGGCCGAGCTGGGCACCTACGAGTACACCGGCGATGCGGCCAAGAGCCGCGACGAGGGTCTGCTGGGCCAGATCACCATGGACTACATCTGGGAGTCGGGCGCCGCGGTGATCGGCGACCCCGACCGGTGCGTGGAGATCGCCAAGCGCTATGAGGCGGTGGGGTGCGACCTGCTGTTCTGCCTGTTCAATCCGTACAAGATGGCCCACGAGGATGTGATGACCTCCATCGAGCTCATGGGCAAATACGTGATCCCAGAGTTCAAGAAGAGCTAGGTGGCGCCTTGACCGCCAACTGCCCGTTCAAGAAGAGCTAGTCAAAGACTGGAGGCCGCCATGGCCCTGCTCAACATCCGCTACGACTTCCGGTGCCCCGACATCTGCCCGGTGCCGGTGGACGAGCTGTACGAAGCCGCCATCGAGCAGGTGGTGTGGGCCGAGGACCTGGGCTTCGTGTCGGTAACGCTGTCGGAGCACCACGGCTCCGACGACGGCTACCTGCCCTCGCTGGTGGCGCTGGCCTCGGCCATGGCCGCCCGCACCGAGAACATCCATATCATGCTGGCGGCATTGATCGCCCCCATGCACGACCCGCTGCGGATCGCCGAGGACCTGGCCGTGCTGGATCGGATCAGCAAAGGCCGCATCAGCGTGGTGGTGGCCGGGGGCTACGTGCCGTCGGAGTTCGAGATGTTCGGCCACACGAGCGGTGATCGGGTGCGCCTCACCGTGGAGATGGTGGAGACCCTCAAGGCGGCGTGGACCGGCGAGCCGTTCGAGTTCCGGGGCCGCACCGTGCGGGTCACCCCCACCCCGTACCAAGATCCCCGACCGGCCATCTGGCTGGGGGGCAGCGGCGAGAAGGCGGCCCGGCGGGCGGCCCGCATCGCCGACGGGTTCCTGCCCACCATGCCCGAGTTCTGGGACTTCTACCGCGACGAGGTCATCCAGCTCGGCCGCCCCGACCCCGGCCCGGCCACCTCCGGCGGCGTCGGCTACCTCCACATCACCCACGACGCCGATGCCACCTGGGCCAAAGTCGCCCCCCACGCCCTCCACGAGATGAACGCCTACGGCCAGTGGGCCGCAGAATCAGGCGCCGCCACCGGCTACGAGCCCGTCAACGACGCCGACGCCCTCCGGGCCATGGGCATGCACCAACTCATCTCCCCGGCCGAGGCCATCGAGATGATCAACGCCATGGGCGACATGGACGCCCTCATGTTCCACCCCCTCATGGGCGGCCTCGACCCCGCCCTAGCCTGGGAAAACCTCCGCCTCTTCGAAACCGAAGTCCTCCCCCACCTCTGAGCCATCTACTGCTGTTCAAGGCGTTTGTATTCTTATGTAGTGCAATGTAGCGTATCCTTCATGAAATCGGCCGCAGAAGCACCGAGCATAGAAGAGAGGTGATCTGTGCCCCGTCCTACTTCTTTTCGCCTTGAAGATGAGCTATTGGAGCGCCTCGAAGCCGAGAGTCGGGCCGCTTCCATGACTACCACATCGCTGGTGAGCTCGCTGCTCGATGAAGGGCTGAAGACCCGAGAGTTCCCCGGCGTGGTCTACCGACCCGGTCCTACCGGGCGACGAGCAGGGCTGGTTGGCGGGCCAGATGTGTGGGAAGTCATCCGCGACCTGCGGGCCTGGCCGGGCCGAGGCATGGAACGCATCGAGCGCATCGCCGAGGAACTCGATCTGTCGGCGAGCATGGTCGGCTTGGCAGCAGACTTCTACAGCGCCTTCCCTGAGGAGATCGACGCTCGTATCGAAGCGAATGAACAGGCTGCTGAGCAGATCCGCCGCCGGATAGAACAACGCGAGAACTTGCTGTCGTCTTGAGGTGGCTGATCGACGAGATGCTGCCCCCGACTACTGCGGAGGAGTTGAACGCTCTAGGCCACGACGCCACTACCGTCACTTCCGCCGGGCTCGCCGGTGCCGATGATGAGTCGATCTATGCTGAAGCTCTCAAACAGAGCAGAGTCGTAGTCACCGAAAACTTCTCAGATTTCGCGGCAATCGCCGCCCAGCGACTCGCCAACGGCGACCCCTGTGTCCCCGTGGTGCTAGTCCGCAAGTCCGACCACCCACGCGGTGGCGCACTAGCCCATCACCTCGCGACCTACACCAGTGGGCCACCCAAAACCCAAACCCCTACCCCGGACCCCACTGGCCTTAGAGGCTCCTTCTACCCCTCTGAGGGAACCTGGTAGCGCTCGGCGTAATTGGCGAATTGGTCGCGGACTTCGTCGGCATCCAGGCCGAACTGGTCGAGGGTGTAGCGGTGGCGGCCGAAGCGGTCTTGGGGGTTTTCTTCCATCCAGGCGGCCATCCGGCGGCGGCCCAAGTCATCGAGCTCCATGTTGAAGTGGCGGTAGATGCGCTCTACTGAGCCAACAGGGTCGTCCATGAGCTCGGCGTATTGGAGATCGAAGACTGTGTCGTCTGATCCGCGGCGGTTCCGGAACTCGGTGCCTACGGCTACGCCGTGGAGACACTTGTCCCGCCAGCGTCTGCCCACCCCTTCGAAGTCCACCTTGTCGGTGTTGGTGGCGTGGAGGGTGCAGTTGAGGCTGGCCACCGAGCCGACCACCTTGAGCGGGTCGCGGTGGGTCCATACCACTCGGGCATCGGGATACACGGCGTAGAGGGCGTCCAGGTGCCACAGATGGCCCGGCGTTTTCAGCGCCCATCGCTGGGTGGGGATGGTGGATTGCAGCACCTGCAAGCACAGGCGGTGGAACTGGTAGGCCGGCACCATGTCGCAGGTCTCGAACCATGCGCCGTAGGTGTCGAACGTGCCCTGGGTCTCGAAGTGGATCGACTTGAACTCCCCGCCCAGCAGCGTGACGCACTCGGTGGGCAGCGTGGCCGCCATCGGGTGCATCGCCTGCACACTGGGGGCCAGCTTGGCCAACTGGCCCGAGCCCTTGACCGATTCGGCAATGCGGGGATCCTCTTTGTGGTTCGACAGGGTGGGCGGCGGGGCCACCGCTGCCTCCCACGCCAGCAGCGACCGGTTCTGAGGGTCGAGGTCCAGCAAGTTGCTGAGCAGGGTGGTGCCGGTGCGGGGCAATCCGCTCACGATGATCGGCGCGGTGATCTGCTCGCGAGCCACCTCGGGATGCTGGTTGGCCCAGTCCACCACCCGCAATCGCATCTGAAGGGTGGAATCGAGCAAGCCACCCAAGATCATCCGCCCCAGCTGACTCAGATTCCCCTCGTCATTGATCGAGTCCACCAGGATCTCGAACCCCTCTTGCCAGCCGTCAGGGCCGAAGTCGTCGAGCTTGGCCGACTCCTGGGCCTTGCTCACCAATGCATCGGCATTGAACCGTCCATGTGAGGGTCGAATGCGGCGGACGGCGCGGCCATAGCCGTTCAGCGCCCGAACCACCATGGGAAGCGACTTCTTGTCGGTGGCCCGGACATCTCCCTTGGCATCGCTCATGGCGCGGCCCTCAGGCGGTGCCGGCGGCGAGGGCGTCGCCGATGCGCAGGAGTTGGGCAGTGGCTCCGCCCAGCGACAGCTCAAGGTGCTTGGCCCACACGTAGTAGCGCCACAGCGGATAGTCGCGGTCCACTCCCATGCCGCCGTGCAGATGCTGAGCGGCATTGGCCACCCGCTGCCCGCCGTCAGCAGCCCAGTACTTGGCCACCGCCACCTCGGTCGATGCCTCCAACCCCTGGTCGAGCCGCCAGCACGCTTGCAGGGCGGTGAGCCGGATGGCCTCGGTGTCGATGTAGGCGTCGCCCACCCGCTGGCCAACAGCCTGAAACGTGGCGATGGGGCGGCCGAACTGCTCCCGCTCGCTGGCGTAGGCCGCAGTCAGGCGCAGGGCCTCGCTCACCACCCCCACTGCCACCGCGCTCAGCGCGGCCGTACACCGCTGCACCAGCCAGTCCACTGGCTCAGAGCCCTCGCCCAGCCTCTCAGCCGGCGTGTCCGACAGCACCACTTTCCCCTCGACCAGCCCCGAGGTGGTTTCCTGGAGCACAACCTCGACTTGAGGAGCCGACTTGTCCACCACGAACAGGCCGACGGCATCGCCCGCCGATGCGGGAACCAAAAGACAGTCGGCCTGATCGGCAAACGGGACCATCTCCTTGGTTCCGCTCACTACCCAGCCATCGCCCGTCGCCGCCGCGACAACAGCGGGGTCAGCGGGATCGCGTCCCGGCTCCACCAGCGCAGGCGACACCAGTAGCGATCCATCGGCCATGCCCCCAAGACACTGGTGGCCGGGGCTGAACTCGGCCACCGCCATCGCCGCCACCGGGGCCAGAAACGGCACCCGGGCAGTGGTCCGGCCGATCTCCTCCAGCAACAGGCAGGAGGCCAGGAACCCCAGCCCACCCCCGCCGCAATCCTCCGGCAGGGACACACCCACCAACCCGGCATCGCTCAGCGCCTGCCACGCCTGCTCGTCATGAATGGCGCCGTCGGCCTCCAATTGTTTGTGCCGCTCTGGGGCCGACAAGTCACCCAAGATCTGACGGCTCAGATCGGCGACCGCCTGCTCCTGTTCCGACAGGGAGAAATCCACCGGCCAAGTGTGGCACCCCTCTGACCGGGGGGCGTATTTGAGCAACAATGGCGGCTCTGTCTCGTATTCGCACCGTTAAGATCGCGACCTGGCTGGTGGCCGCCTACATCCTGTCGGTGGCCTGCGGCACCGACGCGTCTTCACCCCCGGTGACCGCTGAGGTCTCCGCGCCCACCGAAGCGCCAGTCTCCCCAACTCCTACCGCCCTCCTGACCACGCCCCCCGCCGCCCAGTCGACCGCTGTCCCGGCTACTGCAATCCCCACAACTATCCCGTCTCCTTCGGTGCCCTCAATCCCCGCCCCCACATCTCAACAATCCACCCCAACTGCTTCACCCGCTGCGACTCCAGAGGCCCCTGCGACCTCGGCCCCATCCGCCACGCCATCCACTACGCAAGCCACGGCAAGGCCGACCCCCGAACAGTCACTTCCGACGCCCGCGGCCACCACAGAGCCCTCCTCCCCCTCTTGGTCGGGAACCCTCACTTACCGAGTGGTGGCCACCCATCCCCACGACACCTCGTCGTTCACCCAAGGGCTGCTGTGGTACGACGGAATGCTGTACGAGAGCACCGGGCTGCGAGGGCAGTCGGTGCTGCGGATCATCGACTTACCCACCGGTCGCGTGCTCCAAGAAGTAGCGGCCGATCCCCAGCACTTCGGGGAGGGCCTGGCCCTGGTCGACGACCAGCTCATCTGGCTCACCTGGCGGGCAGAAACCGCCGGGGTGTACCACCGAGACACGCTCAACCAAACCGGCGGCTTCACCTACACCGGCGAAGGCTGGGGGCTGTGCCACGACGGCGCCCGCCTGGTGATGAGCAACGGGTCGAACACCCTCACCTTCCGCCACCCCACCACGTTCGAGGCGCTGGGATCGGTACCGGTTGTCGATGCCGACGGCCAACCGGTGGAGCGGCTCAACGAACTGGAATGCATCGGCGACGACGTGTGGGCCAACGTCTGGCTCACCGACCGCATCGTGGTGATCGACCCGGACACCGGGGCAGTCATCGCCGAGGCCGACATGGCCGGGATCATCAGCCCCCACCCGGCTGATGCCGACAGCAATAGTGTGCTCAACGGCATCGCTTATCGGCCCGACACCAACACGTTCCTGATCACCGGCAAACGCTGGCCCACCGTGTTCGAAGTCCGCTTCGAGTGATCCCCCGCTTCGCAATCAGGGCGGCTCAAACCAGCTCGGTATAGCCGGGGGTCTCCAAGTGGGGGGTCTTGAGATACACCTTGGCCTCGGGCGAGCCCTGGAAGCGGCCGTGGCTCCAGCGCACCTCCACATGGCCGTCCACATGCACCGGGGTGTCGGTGGCCTTGACGATGATATCGCCCCGCCAGCGCACCACCGGCTGCACTCGGGCCTCCGGCCACACGTCGAACGACTTGAATGCGTACCGCTGGCGGAAGTCCCACGGGGTGTCCACCCGGTAGCGCACCGGTCGACGACGGTGATCGGTGCCCAACACGAAGTAGGGCGCGGGCTGGAGCCGCAGCAGGCGCCACAACGCCTCCTCCCGGCGGGTGGCCCGACGGCCCAGCGCCTTGAGCCACCGCTCCGCGGAGGCTTGCGAAACCGCCACCGAGAACCAGTGGGCCGCCTCGGCCAACGGCTCGGGCCAACGGCGGGCAAAGGGCCGCTTCAGCCGCTTGTGCTGGTCGGCGCTCAAGTCCCCAACCTCAGACGGCAGGTCGTCGAACCCCTCCTCGTGGTCGGCCAGAAACTCTCGGGCGGCACCATAGAGGGCCTGGTATTCGGCCAGAGCAACCTCGGCGTACCAATCCCCCGCCGATCTCTGCCTCACCGCCAACAAGCGGTCGAACAGATGCCCCGGCGACACGTTGTGCAACAGCCTCGACCCGTACTTGCAGCTCACCAGATACACATGGTCGATCCGCAGATCAGCCGGCGTCTGCTCATAGGAGGGCGCCTGGTGCGGCCCCTTCCACTCCACCCGCCTTGGCTGCCGCCCCCGCAACCCGTCGTCCGCAGCGGCAAAGGCCACCCCGTTGGCCCAGGCCTCCTCAAATTGCATCCCGTACTTGCCGTCGGCCCGAGCCGCGCCCAGCCGCTCGTAGTGCCGGCCCTCCACTCCCACCATCGCCTCGGGCCGGGCCGCCAACGCCTCGTCCACCGAAGCCAACCCGAGCATTCCCAGCCCGGTCACGATCTCGGTTATCTCAGTGCGAAGCGAAGCCATCTTTGCCCATCTTGACCGCTGGGCTGCCGCCGTGCATGGCGCAGGCCGAAAACCGGGAGGCAGGCCGACAAGAACGCAGTTGAGATGCGAAACCCCGGCTGATGGTGGCATCCTTAAGGGGTTCCCCCGAGCCGACTGCGGAGTGAGATGACGTTCAAAAGAGGCGACAAGGTTGTCTATCCCCACCACGGGGCGGCGACCGTGGTCAAAAAGGAGATGAAAGAGGCATTCGGGGAGAAGACAGAATACCTGGTGCTGCGCATGGCCCACGGCGAGATGGTGCTGTCGGTGCCCGTGGACAAGGCCGAGGAGGTGGGGATGCGGTGGCCCATCTCCACCGAGGACGTGGAAGACCTGTTCGAGGTGCTTCGCAAGCGGGACGTGCGGGAGCCGGCCAACTGGAGCCGCCGGTTCAAGAACCACCAGGAGAAGCTCAAGTCGGGCGACGTCTACCAGGTGGCCGAGGTAGTGCGGAACCTGGCCCTGAGGGACCAGAACAAGGGGCTGTCGGCCGGCGAGAAGAGCCTGTTCAACAAGGCCCGCAACGTGCTGGTGTCAGAGCTGAGCTTCTCGTTGAACGTGTCCGAGGACGAGGCCCTCGACCGGGTGGAGCAAGCCCTCTCCTAACCCCGCCGGGACCACCGGCCCGGCAAAACTCGCTTCCCTCCACTACCCGACCGGCGGGTACGCTTGACCTCAGCACGGGCTGTGGCGCAGTTTGGTCAGCGCACCTGCTTTGGGAGCAGGGGGTCGCCGGTTCAAATCCGGCCAGCCCGACCCCACCAACGGCCAAGCCGGCAAAAGCCGACCACTTAGAATGGCGGCCATGTCCGGTGCCGCCAGCTTCTTCGACGAGGCGGTTGACGAGCAGGGGCGGACCCGAGCCCATTATCGGCCGGTGCAGGAGTGGTTCGACCGGCTGACGCTGGAGCAGGTGAGGGCGCTTGAGGAGCAGCGCAACGAGTCGTTTCGCCGCCAGGGGATCACCTTCACGGTGTACGGCGGCGACGAGGGCACCGAGCGCACTTGGCCGATGGACCTGTTCCCCCGGGTCATCGACGCTGAGGAGTGGGCCATGCTGGAGCGGGGCCTGATCCAGCGGGTCACCGCTCTCAACCGCTTCCTCGACGACATCTACACCGGCGAGCAGGCCATCCTCCACGACGGAATCGTGCCCCGGCGGCTCATCACCTCATGCACCGGCTTCGAGCGGGAGGCGATGAACGTGGCCGTCCCGCTGGGGGCCCGCTGCCTGGTGGCCGGCATCGACTTGGTGCGCGACGCCGACGGCGCCTACCGGGTGCTGGAGGATAACCTGCGCAGCCCCAGCGGCATCTCCTATGTGATCGAGAACCGGGCCGCCATGACCAAGCTGCTGCCCGCCGCCTTCGCCGACCTGGCCGTGCGCTCGGTGGACCACTACGGGCGCTCGCTCCTGCGGGCCCTGCGCTCCATCGCCCCGCCGGCCTGCGGCGATGACCCGACTGTGGTGGTGCTCACCCCCGGCATCTTCAACTCGGCCTACTTCGAGCACGCCTTTCTGGCCCGCAGCATGGGCGTGGAGTTGGTGGAGGGACGCGACCTGGTGGTGGACGACCACGTCGTGGCCATGCGCACCACCCGGGGCCTGGAGCGGGTGGACGTGATCTACCGGCGTATCGACGATCATTTCTTGGACCCCGTAGTGTTCAACCCCACCTCCACCCTGGGGGTGCCCGGCCTGATGGCCGCGGCTCGGGCGGGCACGGTGTCGCTGGCCAACTCAGTGGGTAATGGCGTGGGCGACGACAAGGCCGTCTACGCCTATGTGCCCGACATGATCCGCTACTACCTGGGCGAGGCGCCGATCATCCCCAACGCCGACACCTACCTGCTGTGGGAGGACGACCAGCGGGCCGAGGTGCTGGAACGCCTCGACCAGCTCGTGGTCAAGCCGGTGGCCGAGTCGGGGGGCTACGGCATCGTCATCGGCCCCAAGGCCACCGACGCCGAACTGGCCGAGGCCCGCGACAAGATCTTGGACGATCCCCGCAACTGGATCGCCCAGGAGGTGGTGAATCTGTCCCGCCTGCCCGCCTGGGCCGGGGATCACTTCGCCCCCCGCCACATCGACCTGCGCCCCTTTGTGCTCAGCGGAGAGCAAACCGAGGTGATCCCCGGCGGGCTCACCCGAGTGGCCCTGCGGGAGGGATCGCTCATCGTCAACAGCTCCCAGGGCGGCGGCTCCAAGGACACCTGGGTGCTGGGCAGCCCCGACCAATCCAATCAAGCGAGCCAAAGCTGATGCTGGCCCGCCACGCCGAGGACATGTTCTGGGCCGGCCGCTACCTGGAGCGGGCCGAGGACACCGCCCGCATGGTGCGGGCCACCCTGCTCAGCACCGTGGCCGAGCCACCAGCCCAGGCCATCGACCGGATGCAGAATCTCATCCGCACCCTGCGCTTGGAAGTGGCAACCCCCATTGAGGACGTGGAGTCTCTGGCCGAAGACCTGACCCCGTCGCCGCCGATGCTGCGCAGCGCGGCCGGGCTGGGCATCGACGTGCAGGCCGCCGCCACCCGCTTAGTGGCCTCATCGGGCTTGGCCGGGTCGGTGGTGTTCTGCATCGGCCGGGCCCGGGAGAACTTCCGCTCCCTGCGGGATCAGATCCCATCGGAGCTGTGGGAGCAGATCAACCAGTTCTACCTGCGGCTTCGCCAAGCCGACTTCGCGGCCACCTTGGAGCACGACCCGTTCCAAACCCTGGACTTCATCCAGGTGAGCTGCCAGACGCTCAACGGCGTGATCGAAACGTCGATGGCCCGCGGGCAGGGCTACCGGTTCCTGGTTTTGGGCCAGAACCTGGAGCGGGCGCTGATGACCTGCCGCCTCGTCCAATCCCGCTACCCCGAGATGGACGGATCGTCGTATGACGAGATGGCGCTCACCCTGCGGTCGGTGTCCGCGCTGGAGGCCTACCAGCGGGCCTACCAGTCGTCCCCCCTGGCTGCCGACGTGGCCCGGTTTCTGCTGCTCGACGACTCATTCCCCCGATCGGTGCTCTACTGCCTGCGACTGAGCGAATCTCAAGTTGAAGCCCTGGCCCAGGACGCCAAGCCCCCGCCTCTGCGGCGCTTGGGCCAGCTTCGCTCGGGACTGGAATACGCCGACTTCACCATCCTGGTGGCCGATCTGCCGAACCAGCTGGCCATGTTGGAGTCTGGCGTTCGGGAAACCGCCGAACTGGTTGGCGATTACTTCTTCCGCAACGCCGAAGTGTTCGACCTCCACAGCCAGGCCATCAGCCCCGGAGCGTCGACGTGAACTCCCCGGCAGCTGGAAACCCGCTCCTGGGAGCGTCAACGTGAGGCTGGACATCTGCTACCGAACGAAATTCGCGTTCGACGCCCCGGTGCGGGAGTCGCAGAACGAGCTGCGGGCCTGTCCGGTCACCGACAGCCGCCAGCAGCTCCTGAGCTATCGGGTGACCGTGGAGCCCTCGGCCCGAATGCTGTCGTTCACCGACTACTGGGGCACCCGAGTGGACCACTTCGGCGTGACCGGCGCCCACGGCACCCTCGAGGTGATGGCCGAGGCCTCAGTGGACACCCAAGACCCGCCGGCGATTGCTTCGACCGCGCCGATGGAATCGCTGGGAGACCCGGATTTCCTCAACCAGCACAACGAATACCTGAAGCCCACCCGCCACACCGAATGGGACGAGGCAATGGCCACCGAGGCCCGAGGGCTCGCCACCACCAGCAGGTCAGACGTCGCCGACACGTTGGCCGCACTGAACCAGTTCGCCGCTGCCCAGCTTGCCTATCAACCCGGCACCACCGAGATCGGCCAACCCATCGCCGATGTCTTGGCCAAAGGGGGCGGCGTCTGCCAGGACTACGCCCACCTGGCCGTGGCCCTGTGCCGAAGCATCGGCATTCCGGCCCGCTACGTGTCGGGCTACCTGTTCTCCAGCAACGACCGCACCGGCAGCATCGACGGCGACCTCGTGCGGGTGCAGACCCATGCCTGGTTCGAGGCGGCGGTCCCCGGCTGGGGCTGGCTGCCGCTCGATCCCACCAACCAGCTGGCGGTGGGCCGACAGCACGTCAAGATCGGCCACGGCCGGGACTACGACGATGTGCCACCCCTGCGCGGCGTCTACTCCGGTCCCGGCACCCCCGAGGTGGACGCCGCCGTTGAGATTCGCCGCATGGACCCGGCCCGCCAGCCTCCCCCGCCGATGCAGCCATCCCTATTGGGTGCCGTCAAAGCCCCCCGCACGCGAGAACAACAGCAACAACAACAGCAGTAAGGGCCGCTCTAGCCGTTGATCCAGGTCTCGGCCAACGACACCCGGCCTCCGAACACCGGCAGGTAACCGCCGTCGGTGTATTTGGAGACGGTGTCGATCCCGTACACATCGTCTTGGGCGGCCACCAGCCGGTTGGAGTGGTAGAACCAGATGTTGTACACCCCGTCAGCGAAGGCCCGGTTGACCTCCTCGGCCAAGCGCTTGTGCTCCTCGGGGCTGGTGGCCTCCAGCGCCTGATCGAGGGCCTGGTCGATGCGCTCGTCGTTGATCCGCCCGAAGTTCAGCGCCGGAAGGCCCCGGCCGAACTTGCTGTGCCACCAGGTTCGCTCAGTGGTGAGGTCGTAGCCGCTGTGGCCCCGCCAGGCGGTAGACGTGAACACACCCAAGATGGCGTTGGTGACCAGCTCGGCTTGGTCCACCGTGTTGATGGTCACGTCGATGCCGCACTCGCTCCACATGGCAGCCACTAGTTCTGAGCTCCGCAGGAAGGTCTCAGTGGCGACGGTGTCGGATTGCACCGACGTGATGCCCAGTTGCTCCAGGGTCGCCCGACCGGCATCGGGGTCGTAGGCGGGGAAGCCCGAGTCTTCCAGATAGCCGGGGGTGCCGGGCGAGAACGGGCCGGTGGCCGGGGGCTGTCCATCCCACATCAGGGTGTTGTAGGTCTGCACATCGGTGCATTGGGCCAGCGCCCGACGGACCTCCACATTGTTGAACGGAGGCCTCGAGGCATTGAACATGAGATAGCCGACCGACCGGAACTGCTCGCCCTCCCGGACAACCTTGAAGTCCTCCATGTAGTCGCCCAGATTGATGCCGGCGTCGTCCATGCTGGCATGGAGGTCGCCAGCCCGGAGGGCGGCAAAGCGGGCATCGGTGTCGGGGATGACGCGGAACTCGATGGCGTCCAGGTACGGGAGCGCTCGGCCCTCGGTGTCGGTGCGCCAGTAGTCGGGGTTGCGCACCAGCCGGGTGACCTCGTTGGGGATCCACTCGTCCAGCATGAACGGACCAGAGCCAATCGGGTTGCGTGCGCTGTCGCCCCCCATGTCGTACATGGCCGGCGACGCCAAATAGCCGGCATGGCTCATCAAGAAATTGGGGAGCGTGGTGACGGGCCGGCCCAGCACCAGCTTGATGCTCAGTTCGTCGAGCACCACAATGTCCTGCGGTTCCCAATCGGCATAGGCGATTCCGGTGAGGGTGCCTGCCTCCACCTCTTCGAAGTGGCGCTTCAGAGCGGCCGAGTCAGCCGGAAGCCCGTCGTGGAAGACGATGCCGGGACGCATGGTCAGGGTCCACTCGGTGTGGTCCTCGTTGGGGACGATGCTCTCCAGCAAGAAGGGGCGAGCCGTACCGTCGGCGTGGGGAATGGTGAGGGTCTCGTAGATCTGGCGGAAGACGGTGTGGCCCGACGCTCCGGCCTGGGCGGTGATGGGGTTCAGCCCGTTGGTGGTCTCCGCTTCCAGCCCGTACACCAGGGTGCCGCCGTACACCGGCTCGGGCCCGATTGCCTCGTCAGGCGCATCATCGGGCGGAGTGGTGGGTTGGGACTCGCCATCGCTTGGCGCGGTGTCATCGCCGCCGGTGTCGCTGGAAGCGTCGTCGTCACCCGCGTCCCCCTGGCCTTCTGACGCGCCATCGCCACCAGCCGCGTCATCGTCTTGGCCGGCTCCGTCGTCGGTGGCCGAAGGGGTCTCGGTGGCAGCCACCACCGTCTCGCCACCGTCGCTGTCGCCTCCCCCGCAGGCCGATGCTGCCAATGCCAGCGCGACCAACAACCAGAGCCAGCTCCTCACAAATCGGGGGAAGCGGGTCATGGGACGATCCTCCTGCTTCGGTTGTCACCAACCTAGCGACCTACGAAATCAGATGCGGGCCTCGCGCACATCGAGGCGCCGCAGCATCTCGTCGCCCACAAAGTTCAACGCCATGAGCGTGACGAACATCACCCCACCAGTGATCAACGCGATGTGGGGCGACTGCTCGATCCTTCCCCGCCCGGCGGCCAGGATGTTGCCCCAGGTGATGCTGGGCGAGCCCACGCTGATCCCGATAAACGACAGGCTCCCCTCGGCGATGATCACGATTCCCATGGCCAAAAAGGCGATGGACGCCAACGCCGGCACCACATTGGGCAGCACTTCCCGGAACAGCAGCCGGGGCCACCGGGCCCCCATCATGTGGGCCACGGTCACGAACTCCCGGGCCGCGAATCGCAGTGCTTGGGCCCGGGCGATGCGGGCGATGGCCGGGATCGACAGGATGGTCACCGCGATGGTGACGTTCATGTAGCTCTGACCCAGCACGGTCACAATGAACAGGGCGAACACCAGCGCAGGCAGCGCCAGCGCGATGTTGACCACGCTGCTGACCGCGAGGTCGATCCACTTGCCGAAATACCCGGCCAAAACGCCCAGAACGCCGCCCACCACGATGCCAATACCCACCGCCGGCCCGGCGATGGACAGCGACAGCCGCCCACCCCACACCGAGCGGGCGAACATGTCCCGGCCGAGTTGGTCGGTGCCGAACCAATTCGACCACGACGGCCCCTCCTCCGGCGGTCCGGCCAGCGGCTTGTGGGGATCGTCCAAGAACCCCAGCCACGGGGCCAGCACGGCGCTGGCAATCACCAAGACCAGCCACGCCACCGACATCCACAAGGCCACGTTGTGCCGACGCCGCCGAGGGGCGACTTCGGGTTGGGAAACCGTGATGACGGTGCTGGCGGTGTCGGTCATTTTCGCCGTATCCGGGGATCAAGCACGGAATAGAGCAGGTCCACCATGGTGGTAACGGTCACGAACACCGCGGCGATGAGCGCCACCAGGGTTTGGACCAGCAGGTACTCACGGGCGGCCACCCAGCTCACCAGCAGCGATCCCACCCCGTCGAGGTCGAACAAGAACTCCACCACGATGGCGCCGTTCACCGCTTGAGCGGCCTGGATGCCGAAGATGGTCAGCAGCGTGAAGCTGGACGGCCGCAGCACATGGCGCAGCAGCACATGGCGAACCGGCAGGCCCTTGGCTCGGGCCGTGCCCACGAAGTCCTCTTGCAGGGTGCCGATCACGTCGGTGCGAAGCAGCCGCAGATACACCGGCAACAGCCCGGCGGCCAGGGTCACCGAGGGAAGGAACATCACCTTGAAGTGGGCCACCAGTCCTTCAGAAATCGGCTCATAGCCACTCAGATCGAACCAGTCCAGCTTCACCGCGAATATGAGTATCAGCACCAAGCCGACCACGAAGACCGGCGAGGCCAACAGCGCAAACGCCCCCCCGCTCACCATCTTGTCGCCTGCGCTGTTTTGGCGGTAACCCGACCACAATCCCAGGGGGATGGCGGCACCCAAGGCCAAGAACTGGGAATAGGCCAACAGCAGCAGGGTGCGGGGCAGGGCGTTGTTGATGGCCTCGCCGAAGGTGCGACCGGTGAGGTACGACTTGCCGAAATCGCCGGTGAGCACATCGCCGCCCCATTTGGCCCACTGCACGATCACCGGATCGTTCAGGTTGCGGTCTTCTTCGCATTCGGCAATCTGCTCTTGGGTGGCCGCCCCACCGAACGCGGCCACACACGGATTGCCGGGCAGCAGGTTCAGCATCCAATAGAACAGCAGGGTGACCGCCAACACGACCACCGCAAGCTGGGCCAACCGCATTCCGAAAAACCGGAGCACCGACCCGTCCTACCCCTCTACTGGGAAGCGTCCCTCCTTTGCGAAACCAGCCGCTACTGCTCGATCCACGCCTCGGTCAAGAAGACCCTCCCGCTGAACACCTTCTCATGCTCAGCTCCGTCGGCGAGGGTGAGGTTGTCGACACCATGCACATGGTCGTGGGTCGCGAACAGCCAGTTCGAATGGTAGAACCAGATGTAGTGGACGGCCTCGGCAAAGGCCCGGTTGATTTCTTCGGCTATCTCGGTCAGACGGTCACGGTCGGTGGTGGTCAAGGCTTCGTCCAACGCCCCGTCAATGATCGGATTGTTGATCCGGCCGAAATTGAGGGCAATCCCCTGGCCGAACTTGCTGTGCCACCAGACCCGCTCCGTGGCGACGTCATGGCTCTCGTGCTGGCGCCACAAGAACGCGGTGAACTGGCCGAATATCGCGTTGGTGATGAACTCGGCCTGGTCGACCTGGGTGATGGAGACGTCCAAACCGCACTCGCGCCACATGGAGGCGATCAGCTCGGTGTTGAGGAGGTTGGCCGAATCCACCGTGGTGCCGATCTCCGCACTGGTAATGCCCAAGCTGGCAATGGTGGCCCGCCCGGCATCCGGGTCGTAGGCCGGGAACCCGGAGTCCTCCAGGTAGCCAGGGGTTCCCGGTGAGAAGGGGCCGGTAACGGGCACTTGGCCGTCCCAGCGGATGGTGTTGAAGGTCTGGCGGTCGGTGCACTGGGCCAGCGCCCGGCGGAACTCTGGGTTGTCGTATGGGGGCCTCGAGTTGTTCAACAAGAGGTAGGTGGTCTCGTTGTACCGCTCCTTCTGCCAGTACGTCTTGAATTGCTCGTTGTACTCGTCGATCCGCAAACCGGTGTTCACGCTGCTGGCATCGAGGTCGCCGGACCGAAGGGCGTTGAACCGGCCATCGGTGTCGGGAATGGGCCGGAACTCCAAGGCATCAAGATAGGGAAGCTGGCGACCCTCGGCGTCGGTGCGCCAATAGTTCGGGTTGCGCACCATCCGGGTGACCTCGTTGGGAATCCACTCCTCCAGCATGAACGGGCCGGTGCCGATGGGATTGCGGGCGGCACCCTCTTGGCCCAAGTCGTGCATCGACGGCGCTCCGAAATAGCCGAGATGGCTGGACAGGAAACTGGGAAGGGCGGCATAGGGCCTCCCCAGCACCAGCTTGATGGACACGTCGTCCAAGATCTCGATCTCTTGAACCTCCCAGTCTCGGACGAAAATGCCGGTCAGCGTGCCCTTGGCCTGCTCCTCGAAATGGCGCTTGAGCGCGGCCGCATCCGCCGGTGTCCCATCATGGAAGACGAGTTCCGGGCGCAGGGTGAGGGTCCACTCGGTGAATTCGTCGTTGGGGGTGATGCTCTCCAGCAAGTTGGGGATGGCCTCTCCGTTGGGGCCGTCGATGGTCAAGGTGTCGTAGAGGGCCCGGAAAAGGATGTGGCCCGACACCGCGGCCTGGGCGTTGACCGGGTTCAGGCCGTTGCTGGTCTCAGCCTCCAAGCCCACCACCAGGGTGCCGCCGTACTGGGGCTCCATGGCCGCTTCCGGGGCCTCCGTCGCCGCAGGCGCTGGCGCTTCAGTGTCGTCGGAGGTGCCGACGTCCTGGTCGCCGCCGTCGTCGGTGCTGGGTTGGGCCTCGTCCTCGCCGTCATCGCTCGGCGCGGGGGGCTCGCCGCCGTCGTCCCCCGACGGGGCCTCGGGGGCTGCGGTGGCCTCTGCGGCCACACCGGTGCCACCGCCGTCATCGTCGTCGTTCCCGCCGCCGCAGGCCGACGCCACCAATGCCGCGGCACAGAGCAGGGCCAGCCACCGCCACCGTGCCAACTTCGATACCCGCCTCAGCTCGAACACGTCACAACCCCCTTGTATCGGCTGTCGTGACCACGTTACTCCAGCAATCTGGAGCCTGCTCCCTAACTCTCGTCCAGCCAAGCCTCGGCCAAGAAGACCCGGCCCAAGAACACCTTGGGATGCTCTTCGCCTTCGGGAAGCGTGAGGTTGTCGATTCCGTACACATGGCTGTGCGCGGCGATCAGCCATCGCGAGTGGTAGAGCCAGATGTTGTAGACGCCATCGGCGAACGCCCGATTGACTTCCTCGGAGAGTTCCCGTTGCCGCTGCTCATCGTCGGTGGTGATGACTTCATCCAGCGCCGCGTCGATGCGGGGGTCGGCAACCCGTCCAAAGTTGATGGCCGGAAGAGGGGGCGGGAAGGCGTAGCCGCTGTGCCACCAGAACCGCTCCATCGCCAGGCTGTAGCCGCTGTGATTGACGGCCATGAAGGTCGAGAAGTTCCCGAAGACGGCGGCGGTGACTGCCTCGGTCTGGAGCATCTGGTTGATGCTCACATCCAACCCGCACTCACCCCACATCTGGACCAGCAGTTCGGCTTGGAGAAGGTCCAACGAGGTGATGGTGGTGGTGATGTCGAAGCTGGGCGCGCCCAACCGCTCGATGACCGCCCGACCGGCGGCGGGGTCATAGTCGGGAAAGCCGGAGTCTTCGAGATAGCCGGGGGTTCCCAGCGAGAACGGGCCGGTTGCCGGGGGCTGCCCGTCCCAGATGAGGGTGTTGAGCGTCTGCCGGTCGGTGCATTGGGCCAGCGCTCGGCGAAACTCCACGTTGTCGAACGGCGGCTTCGTGGTGTTCATCTGCACGTAGGTGGTGGCCGAGTACTGCTCGCCTTGCCAGTGGGCCTTGAAGCCCTCGTTGTAGTCCTGCACCCTCCTTCCGCCGTTGTCGACGCTGGCATCCACCTCGCCCGAGCGCAGGGTGTTGAACCGAGCCTCGTCGTCTTCGACGGGGCGGAACTCGATGGCCTCGAGATAGGGAAGCTGCCGGCCTTCGGCATCGGTGCGCCAGTAGTTCGGATTCCGCACCAGCCGAGTCACCTCGTGCTCAACCCACTCCTCCAGCATGAATGGACCGGTGCCGATCGGGTTGCGGGCGCTGTCAGGGCCGAGGTCGTACATGGCCGGCGAAGCCAGAAAGCCGCCCGCGCTGGTGAAGCCCAGGGGGAAATCGACGAATGACTTGCCCAGGATGACCTTCAGGCTCAAGTCGTCGATGATCTCGTAGCGCTGCACGGCGGCTTCTTCGACGGCCAACCGGGTCAAGGTTCCCATGGTCATCTCGTCCAGATGGCGGGCAAGGGCCGCGGAGTTCACCGGCAGGCCATCGTGGAATGTGATGCCCGGGCGCAGGGTAAACGTCCACTCGCTGTGATCCTCATTGGGGGAGAAGCTCTCCAGCAGGAACGGAATGGCCTCGCCATCGGCCCCTTCGATGACCAGCGGATCGTAGAGCTGGCGCAACACGATATGCCCCGACGTGGCGGCCGAGGTGGTGATCGGGTTCCAGCCCGCCGTGGTCTCCGACTCCAGCGCAAATACCAGCGTGCCGCCATAGACCGGTTCTGGTCCCGGTGCCGGTGTGTCCTGGTCTGGTGTGGTTGGCGCTTCGGTGGGCGCTGGCGAGCCCTCGTCGGTATCGGAGCCTTCTTGGTCGTCAGTCCGGTTGTCCTCGGTGCCGCCGTCGCCTGGGTCGCCGCCGTCGGTGCTGTTGCCGTCGCCACGGTCGCTCGCCGCCGTCGGTGCTGAGGTCCCCTCCACCGCCGCACCACCGCTGTCGCCATCGCCTCCCCCACCGCAGGCTGATGCCAGCAGCGCGATCAGACAGAGAGCGGCCAGCCACCGCCAACCCGTGCTTCGCATTACCCAAGAACGATCGAACACCCAGAAACCTCCCCTCACAAGCGGTCAGAAGCGTAGTTCAGGCGACAAATAGGCAGCCCTGATCCGCTCTCCGAATTCGGGGCGAGTGAGCGCGTCGGACCCGTCCGGCACGGCGACACCCCGGCGACCGCAGTCCTCGGCCATGGTGGCGATCAGCGTGGGCTCGTCCAAGTCGTCCAGATGGCGGTCGTACACCTCGGCCTCATGGGCGTCGTCGAACACGAAGGCCTTCCACGACAGCGACACCCGCACCTCGTCGAAACCATGTCGCACCGGCTCGTGTCCGGGCTCTTCGATCACCCACTGGCGATCAGGGGTCAGCGTGATGGTGGCGTCAAAGCCGTACTTGGCATAGTCGGACTCGGCGCCGATGGGCTCCACCCGGTGGGGCATGTAGTCGTTGTCGCCCATCACGCCGTAGTTGTAGGGCGGCTTCACCGTCACGAGGTCGCCGTCCCAGCCCTCGGGCCAATAGCTGAACTCTCCGCCGCTGCCCTCGTAGTACCAGCACACGGCGGTGGCGATCCGCACCCGCCAGCGGTCGAAGCAACCCGAGTGCATCATGCAGTTGAGCAGCCAGGTGGGGTAGTCGTCCCGGCCGATCCCCCGAAAGGAGGGAATGTCGGTGTGGCGGGCGTACTGGCCGCTGGGAGCGTTGATGTTCACATAGGTGAAGTAGGGCCGCACCACCTCGGCGCCATAGAGCTGGCGGGCGGCCTCAATGAACCGGGGGTTGTTGACGATGGTGTCCGCCCCCTCCACCGCCTGCTCTTCGGCGCCCCAGGTTGTGCGGAATACGGGCGGCACCCGGGGTTCCCCGTCTACCACATCGACGAACGGGGGCACGTCGCCGGTGCGGGCCCCGGCTCGCAGGGCGGCCCGGCTCTGCACAAACTCCGCGCCGGCCAGCGTCAGGGGATGGGGCGACTGCCGTTGCAAGATGCCCAGCAGCACATCGGGGTTCTCCAGGGCCTGTTCCATGATGACCGGCGGCCGGGGCAGCGTCGTGGTGCGCATCGCGACACATTACGACACGGGGTAGGGTGAATCGGAAGGGCTCGCCCGAGTCTGCCGGAGTTTTCCGCGAGGAGCTTCCATGGAAACCACCACCATCCTGTTGCCCACCGGCGAGGTACACGAGCCAGCCCAGCCGCTGGCCATCCGCAAGGACTCGCTGGCCGGCGCGACGGTGGGCATCATCGACAATGACATGTGGCGGTCCATGGCCATCATGGCCGACGAGCTGTCCCGCCAGTTGGTGGACCGGGCCGGGGCCGCCGGGGTGGTGGTTCGGGCCAGCGGTCCGATGCACGGCGCCGATCCCGAGCAGTACCAGCAGGAGATGGAGGCTTTTCACGGCGAAGTCGATGCGGTGATCAGCGGCTTGGGCAATTGAGGCTCGTGTACGGCGTGGTGTATCCACGCCAGCAGCACGCTGGAAGCCATGGGGACGCCGGCCGTGGGTTTGGTGACCGAGCAGTTCCGGGGCCTGGCCGAGGCCACCGCCCGCGGGCTGCGAGTGGACAACCAGCCCTTGATCGTGCTGCCGTCGGGCTACGACGAGTGGTCGGAGGATGACATCAGGGCCGACATCGCATCTCGTCTCGACGACATTGTGGACGCTTTGGTGACATGACTTGGTGCGTCGCCATTCCGGTGGTCTGACGAGAGCGAGATGACGCAGCAGGTAACGGTCGACGGCGGGCCCGACGAAGTTGAGGCCTACCTTCGGGAACGGGGCATGACCGATGGGCTGCCCATTGTTCCCCCCACCCCCGAGCGGGTGGGCGCCGCGGTGGCGGCCGCCGGACTGCCCGCCGACCATGTGGTGAGCGACGTGCCACCGCTCAACGCGCCGGCCACGGTGGAGAAGATCGCGGTCAACGCGGTGATGGCCGGATGCTCGCCCGAGGTGATGCCGGTGCTCATCGCCGCCATCGACGCCTTCTGCGATCCGCAGATGAACGCCCACGGGGTTCAGACCACCACCAACCCGGTGGGCCCGATGCTGGTGGTGAACGGCCCGATCCGCAACCAGCTGGGATTCAATTACGGCGCGGGGTGCTTCGGGCCGGGATCGCACACCAACGCCACCGTGGGGAGGGCCCTTCGGCTGGCGCTGGTGAACATCGGCGGGGCCATCCCCGGCGAGGTGGACAAGGCGCCGCTGGGCTGGCCCGGCAAAGCCACCTCGCTTTGCGTGGCCGAGAACGAAGAAGCCTCCCCGTGGCCGCCCTACCACACCGATGTGGGCTTCGATGCCGACGACGACGTGGTCACCGTGCTGGCCGTGAACGGGATGTGGCCCATCACCGACATGCACCACGAGCCCGAACAGGTGCTGCACCACGTAACCCACGGCCTGGCCATCAGCGGGCCGTGCGGAGGCCACGATGCCCCCAACCCCTTCCCGACCGTGCTGGTGATGAGCCCGGTCATCGCCGAGATGGTGGCCAGCCTGCTGCCCACCAAGCAGGAACTGCGGGAGCATCTGTTTGCAGAAGCCCGAGTGCCGCTGGACTTCTACCCCCAGTACCGACGACAGCCCACCAGAGACGTGCTTGAGAATCTGGGCGTGGCCATCGAGAACGACCGGGTGCCGATCGTCCCGTCCCCCGACTACTTCGTGATCCTGGTGGCCGGCGGCGCAGGGGGGCTTCAGTCGGCGGGGCTGTCGTGCATGTTGGGCATGCCCACGAGCCGGGCAATACCGGCGAGTTAGCGGGGGAAGTCGAAGGAGGTCAGTGAACCTCAAGGCCGAGTTGTTCGAAGATCTCAGCCCGGCGCTTCTCGTAGGTCTCCTCGTCCATTCCCCCGGACTGGTACTTCTCGCTCAGCAGACGGAAATCCTCGTACAGTTCGGCCTCTGACTTTCCGTTTGAGGAAGGCACCTCCACTTCCTCCTCGAAGGGAGCCTCAAGCTTGCCGTGGCGGCGGGCCTGCTTGGCCGCAGCCCGCTCCCGCTTGTTCTTCTCTCGCTGTCGCTTTTGAAAGCTCTCTGATCCTCGACCCATGGCAATCCCTAGTCAGAAGTTGTTTGCGCAGAAATGCCATTGTACGCCCTCCCCAGGGCGTTTTGGCACATTTCCAATCGGTTCCCGCTCGCCGTCTCAGCCGATGAACCGCTCAGCGAACCGCCGCAGTGAATCAACCGCCTTGCTGGTGCTCTCCCAGGGGGTGACCACAAGACGGTGGGCGCCGGCCTCCTCCCACCGGCGCAAGTCGTCGAGCGTCTCACACCGCCCTTGGGCCGTGATCTCGATATCGGGCGCACCCAGCTCGGCTAGGCGATCGGACGCGGTCCGAACCGACTCGTAGGTGTCGCCCATGCCCATCCAGCCCTGGAAGCGGGCGGCCCGGCGCAGCGCGGCGTCCGACAACCCGCCCACCAGGATCGGAGGGTGGGGTTGCTGCACCGGCTTGGGCTCGAAAGCCACCGGCTCGAAGTCGTAGAACTGGCCGTGGTGCTCCACCTCAGGCTCGGTCCAGAGCCGCACGCACACGTCCAAGGCTTCGTCGAGGCGGCGGCCCCGGGTTCGGGGATCCATCCCCGCGGCGGTCCACTCGTTGCGCAGCCATCCCGCCCCCACGCCGACCAGCGCTCGCCCGTTGCTCACCTGATCGAGCGTGGCAAAGCCCCGGGCGGTGGTGAACGGGTGGCGCAGTCCAACAAGGTAGACGTACACCCCGAGGTTGATGCGGGTGGTCTGGCCGGCCAAGAACGAGAGGTAGGCCGGGGCGTCGTACACCGGCACGGTGGGCGGCACGTTGGGGTGCTCGACGTCGCCCAGCGTTCCCTCCATGTCAACCGGGAACACCAGGTGGTCGGCGATCCAGCACGACTCGAACCCGGCTTCGTCGGCGGCCTGAGCCACCTCGACCCATGCGCCTGGGTGCAGCGAAATGAAGGGGAAGCCGAACTTCACCCTCCGCAACCTAGTGGTCGCCGTACGATGGCTAACGACCACCGAGACGGGAGAAGGATTCTGGACCGCGACTTCGCCGCTGCGACCCTGAACAGCCTGGGCCTCGACGCCGATACCCGGCTGCTGGCGGTGTGCGCCGGCACCGACGACTGGGAGTTGCTGGCCTCACTGGGATTCACCAACGTGGTGGTGTCCAACTTGGACGAGGCGTTCGCCCCGCTGGTGCCCGACGGCGCGTGGTCGTACCAGGATGCCCAGTCGCTGACCTTTGACGACCGCTCCTTCGACTGGGTGTTCGTCTCCGAGGGGCTGCACCACTGCCGCTCTCCCCACCGGGGGTTGGGGGAGATGTACCGGGTGTGCCGGGAGGGGATTGTGGCCATCGAGGCCCGCGACAGCGCGCTGATGCGGCTAGCCGTTCGGGTGGGAATGGCCGACTCCTACGAGCTGGCCGCGGTTGCCGACCAGGGGTTCCGCACCGGGGGTCTGGACAACACCAGCGTGCCCAACCATGTGTACCGCTGGACCGAGTCCGAGGTGGTGAAGACCTTGCGGTCGTATGACCCCACTGGGGAGCCTCAGGTGGACTTTCGCTACGGCCTGCGGCTTCCCACCGCCGAGGCCACCGGCCGCCGTCGGCGGCTGGCCGGTCAGATGGCCAAGCCTCTGCTACGGGTGCTCTGCGCCGTGTTCAAGCGCCAGTCCAACCAGCTGGCCGTCATCGCCCGCCGCCCCACCGAGCTGTACCCCTGGCTCCACCGGGTTGAGGGCGAGGTTGAGTTCAACCCCGATTACCGGGGGTAGCCCTCAGTCGGACAAGGGCGCGGGGATGCCCGCTCCCAGGCCGCCGTCGGCGGCGTAGTCGCCTCCGGTGCAGTAGGAGGCCTGGTCGGAGGCCAGCCACAGAACCAGGTCGGCCACCTCGCCGAGTTCGGCCATGCGACGAAGCGGCACGGTGGCCCCGTAGTGGCGTTCGTAGTCCTCGTCTTCCCACCCCGGTCGGCGGGTCATCGCGGTGAGCAGGGGGCCGGGCACCACGGCGTTGACCCGGATGCCGGAGTCGGCCAGCTCCAGGGCCGCGGTGCGGGTCAGCCCCCGGATGCCCCACTTGGAGGTGGAGTAGGCCGGCATCCCCACCGTGCCCTCAAAGGCGCTGGGCGAGCTCAGGTTCACGATGGACCCTCCCCCACTCGATGCCATAGTCGGCGCGGCAGCCTGGATGCCCAAGAAGGTGCCCACCAGGTTGGTGTCGATCACCTTGCGGAACTCTGCCGGATCGCATTCCAGGATCGGGACCACCCTGGTGATGGCCGCATTGTTGACCAGGATGTCGAGGCGACCGCCGCCGGCAGTGGCGGCAGCATCCACCGCGGCGGTCCACTGCTCGACGTCGGTCACGTCCAACGCAACGAAATGCGCCCCCGCCTCAGCGGCAGCCGCGGCCCCGTCGTCCACTCGCTTGTCCGCCGCGGTCACCCGGGCCCCGGCTGCCACCATGCGGCGCACGATCTCCGCACCAAGCCCCCGAGCCGCGCCGGTGACGAGCGCCACCTTGCCTTCCAACTCCTTTGACATCTTCGCCATAGGAGGGACAGGCTACGCCGTTATGAGAAGTCGGCCAGTGTGAGCACTCCCGCACCCACTCGCACCGGCCGCCGATTGGGCGAACGGGAGTTCATCCTCTTCATCGCCACGATCAGCGCCGTGTCGGCACTGGCCATCGACACCCTGCTCCCGGCGTTCTCCGCCATGCGGGAGGCGTTCAAACTGCCGGAGGACTCCACCGGCCTGTCGCTAACCATCACGCTGTTCTTCGTCGGGTCGGGCATCGGCAACCTGGTTTATGGCCCGCTGGCCGACTCCCTCGGCCGCAAGAGGATCCTCGTCGGAAGCATGGTGCTGTACGGCCTGGCGTCGCTGATGGCCACCTTGTCGGTGACGCTGGGCATGCTCTACATCAGTCGCTTCATTTGGGGCTTTGCGGCAGCCGGCCCCCGCACCGCGGCACAGGCCATCGTGCGGGACTACTACTCCGGGGACGCCATGGCCCGGGTGATGACCCTGGTCATGGCGGTGTTCTTCTGGGCGCCGGTGGCCGGTCCGCCGCTGGGGAAGGGGTTGGTGGAACTGGGCTCTTGGCGGTACGTGATGGCGTTCAGCGTGTTCACTGCCGTGGTGATCATGGTGTGGTCGATGCGACTGGAGGAGACGCTGAAGCCCGAGCACCGGCGGCCGTTGACCTTCCGGTCGACGATGGCCGGCTTCCGGTCGGTCACCACCCATCCGGTGACGCTGGGCTACACGCTGGCCACCATGTTCTCCGCCGGCGCCTTCTTCTCGTTCTTGGCCAGCTCCGAGCTGATCTTCGACGACGTGTTCGACCAAGAGCGCTGGTTCGTCCCCTATTTCTCGATCATGGCTGCGGGCATGGGCGTGGTGACGCTGCTCAACAACCGGGCACTGCACCGATTCCGGGCCCGCTCGGTGGCCCTCGGGGCCGGAGCCCTGCAAATCTGCGCGGCGGCAACCATGCTGGGCCTGGCCCTGGCCGCCGGAGGAAGGCCGCCGTTCGTCCTGTGGATCACCATCTTCAGCCTGGCCAATGCCTGCATGGTGGCGTTCTTCCCGCTGGGCCAGAGCCTGGCGCTCGAGCCCATGGGCGAGATGGCCGGCACCGCCGCCGCCGTCCTGGGCTTCACCATGGCCCTCTTCGGCGCCGGCCTCGCCGCCCTCATCGACCAGGCCATCAGCGGCACCGTCACCCCCGTCGGCATCGGCTACCTCGCCTACGGCACCGCCGGAATGGCCTGCCAACTGTTCGCCGTGCGACACAGCAGGGCACCGTCAGGCCGGTGGCACTCCGGTGAGGTTGCAGTCGGACAAGAGTCCGCCATCGATGACGATGGCCTGGCCGGTGATGGCCGAGGACTCATCTGAGGCCAGAAACAGCACCAAGTTGGCGATCTCCTCGGGCTGGATGGTGCGCCCCAAAGCGTGCATGGCGGAGATCTCGTCGTGGGTCTTGAGGCCGATGCCCAGCACTGCTTCGTACATGGGCGTCTCCACCACGCCGGGGCAGATGGCGTTGACACGGATGTTCTTGCGGCCCCATTCCACCGCCGCGGTGCGGGTCAGGTTGATGAGCCCCGCCTTGGCCGTGCAGTAGGGGGCATTGCCCGGCGAGGCCACCACCCCATAGATCGACGAGGTGCTGATGATGGACCCTCCCCCTTGGGCGGCCATGTGGGGGATGGCCGCCTTCATGCCGTACATGGCGGCGGTGAGCATCACCCGCAGGCTGGCATCCCAGCCGTCTGCATCGAGATCGGGGATGTACCCCCCGGTGCTGGTGGCCGCGTTGTTGAACAGCACGTCGATGCGGCCGAACTCCGACACCGCCCGCTCGACCGCGCTGGTGACATCATCCAGCGAGCCCACGTCACAGTGCTGGTACACCGCCTGGGCCCCGCCCTCAGTCAGCTCGGCCACCAGCTTCTCACCCGCCTCGTCGGCGAGGTCCACCCCCACCACCGCAGCACCCTCTCCCGCCAGCCGGCGCATCGCAGCCATACCAATCCCCCCGCTAGCACCCGTCACCAGCGCAACCTTTTCATCCAACCGACCCATTGCCTGCTCCCTTCCCCGAGCGCCTCTGCCTCAGCCCCAGTCTCGCGCGCTAAACGTGCCGTAGGCATGTGGTTGAGAGCACCCCGTACGGGATTCGAACCCGTGTTACCAGATTGAGAATCTGGCGTCCTAGGCCTCTAGACGAACGGGGCGGGGACGTTGCAGTGTACCGGCTCTGTCCGGTTCTGAGCGACCCGAAAAATTACGGGCGGGCTTGGTAGATGATGTTGGCGTTGGTCTCGGTGACTCGCTCGAAGCTGGAGTAGCCGGCGACGGTGAAGACTTCGCGCATGGCGGCTTCGCCGGACTGGGCGCCCATGCCGAGGCCGACGGGTTGAGCCAGCGAGCAGGGGGTGCAGAACACCGCCGAGGCCCCGTAGGCGGTGGCGGCCATGGGGTTCTCGGCCAGGTTGTGCTCGTGGCCGTCGAGGGCGAATGGCTCCACCATGAGCACCGAACCGCCCTCGGCCAGCTGGCTGCGGGCGTGGGCGGCGATGCCCACTGGGTCGCCCATGTCGTGGAGGCAGTCCAAGAAGAAGATCACGTCGTAGGAGCCCTGGTAGCCCTTCGAGTCGGCCACTTCGAAGGAGGCATTGTCCAGTCCGGCGTTGGCGGCCAACTCGATGGCCTGGTCGATGGATGGGCCATGGAAGTCGATGCCGGTGAAGTGGGATTCGGGATAGGCCGAGGCCAGGATCTGCACCGAGTCGCCGCAGCCGCAGCCCACGTCGGCCGCGGTCGCCCCGGCCTTGAGCAGCTCGTCGATTCCATCGGCCGCTGGGATCCACTCGTTGGCCAAGTACATCTCGTACTGGGGGCGGAAGAAGCGGGCGGTGGAGGTGAACAGACAGGGGTGGTGATCGCCCCAGGCCAAGCCGCCGTCGCCTCGGAAGGCGTCGAGGATGGCGTCCATGTCGGCGAACATGGCCCGGAACATGCCGATGCCCCCGGCCAAGAATGCGGGGCTCACCTCCCAGGCCAACACCGCCGCAGCCTCATCGGTCAGCTGGAACGTGACATCTTCGTCGCCCTGGCCTTCGATCTCCACCAATTCGACCGCGGCCTGCTGACGCAGCCACTCGGTGACCAGGCGGCGGTTGCAGCCAACGGTGTCGGCCAAGGCATCGGCAGTCATCGGCCCCGCCCCGGCCATCGCCTGATACAGGCCCAGCTCGTCGCCGATGTGGACCATGGCCATGGTGGTGGCCCCGGCCATATGGGTGGCCACCTCTCCGGCCAGCTCGGTTACCCGGTCAACGTCGATGTCCATGTCAGTTCCTTCGCGGTCATGTACCGGCTGGAACCCTAGGCGGTTGGGCTACGTGGAGTAGCGGCCAGTGGTGCGGCGCTTCCAGCCCGCGGCGGCCAGGTTGCCGCCGTCCACGTGGATGGTGGTGCCGGTAACGAACCGGGATAGGTCGCCAGCCAGATACACCGCCGCGGCGGCGCAATCGTGAACCGAGCCGCCCTCCAGCCACGGCTGAGGGGCCAGGCTGGATCGTTCGTCGGTGCTCTCGTCGCCGAGCATCCTCTCACCCTCGGTGGGGATCACGTCGGGAGCGATGCAGTTGACCCGGATCCCAGCGGGTGCCAGCTCCAGCGACAAGCTCATGGCCAGGTTGGCCTGGGCCGCCTTCATCGCCGAATAGATCGAGAAGCCGGGACCGGCCCGATGGGCCTCGATGGAAGTGACGTTGATGATCGACCCTCCATCGCTCATAAGGGGCACGCATCCCCGGATGAACCCGGTGACCTGGGTGAAGTTCTCGGCGATGAGCGCAGCCTCGCCCTTGAGGTTGATATCGGCAAACGGGGAGTTGAACGTGCCGCCGGCGTTGTTCACCAACACGTCCACTCGTCCGTAGGCCTCGGCGACCTCGGCTATCCAGGCGTCCCGAGGCTCGACGTGACGCACGTCGAACAGCCCGGTGAGGCAACGGCGGCCCTGTGCCTCCACCGCGGCGGCAGTGCGGGCCATGTCGTCGGCTTCCCGGTCGCAGATGGCCAGGTCGGCGCCGAATCGGGCCAAGGCCACCGCGGTGGCCGCGCCAATACCCCGTGCGCCCCCGGTGACGATGGCCACCCTGTCGGTGAGAAGCACGCTGGAGGGGTCGAGGATGTTGGCATCACTCCAAATGGGGTCTTTGTCGCTCTTCAGACCGCCCAAAGTCCACTCCCAATCAGTCATACCCCTACCCCCACAGCAGAGCCGATCCCAAAGGTGATGGCGGCGGCCGCCGCGGCAATGGCCAGTTGGCGAAGCGAGCCCCGAACAACCGACCGCCCGGTGGCTAGGGCCAGCGCACCGCCTACCAGGACCGCGCCGACCACTCCGAGGAGGATCGACGCCACGATGGCGCTGTTGCCGCCGCCGAAGAACCAGGGCAAAAGCGGCAGCACGGCCCCAACGGCGAACGAGAAGAACGAAGACGTGGCCGCGAACACCGGATTGCCCAGCTCGTTGGGATCGATGCCCATCTCCTCCCGGGCATGGACCTCTAGGGCCTTCTCGGGGTCCGCCATGATGTTGGTGGCCATCTCCACGGCGGTGTCGTGTTCTATCCCCCGAGACTCGTAGATCTCCGCCAGTTCCTCCACCTCGTGTTCCGGGTTGCGGGCGTGCTCCCGCCGCTCCATCTCCAACTCCCGCTCTAACAGCTCCCGCTGGGCCTGCATCGAGATGTACTCGCCGGCGGCCATCGACACCGCTCCGGCAATGAGCCCGGCGATCCCAGCGATCCGCACCAGCTCTTGTCCCGAATTGGCCCCAGCGACCCCCAAGATGAGGGCCACGTTCGACACCAACCCGTCGCTCACTCCGAACACCGCGGCCCGGTAGCCGCCCCGGGTCACATTGCGGTGATGCCCCTCACCGAGATGCCCCGAGCCGCTGCTCTTGCGTGCGAACACCGCCTCAACCTATCGCCCTTTTGCGATCCCGCGGCGGAAGAACCAGCCAGCGCTTCAATCCCGGCCCCGGGGAGGCAGAACCACCTGCTCATCGTGGTCGTCCCGCACCACCCACTGGTTGCCTCGGCGGAATAGCTCAGCTCCGTCTGCGGACAGATCGTCACCAGCGCGAACCCAGCTCACCGCCTGGCTCATGGCTACCTCGACAAGGCCAGCACGGCCCGCGGTCACGGCCTGGGCCGCAGCACGACAGGCCACCAAGCCAGCGACCGGATCGGCGGCCGCGTCAGCCACAAACCAGGGAAGCCCCCCGGCCGGGTCTGGCAGCCAAAGGCCCCCGCTCACCGCGGCGTCGTCGCCGAATCCGGCCCGCCCGTCGCCGTGGCCGGAGATCGAAACCCAGATCAGCCCGGCGTTTTCGGCCACCTCCAGTGGGTCGATACCCCAGTTCGCCCATACTCGGGGCCGCAACCCGTCCACTACCACCGCCGATTGCCGGCAGAAATCCAGAAATCGACGGCGTCCGTCCTCGGACCCCAAGTCGATGACCGTGTCCTGCTTGCCCCGGTTCAACCGCTCATAGAAGTCAGGCGAGCCGTACCGGGCGCCGTCGGGACGGCCCGGCGCCTCTACCTTCAGCACCTCGAATCCAAAGCCACCGAGCAGCGACGCGCACAGCGGCCCGGCCCACAGCGAGCTCACGTCCAGCACCAGCTTGCGGTCTGGTCCCGCCGGTCCGGCTTCGGTGAGCGAACAAGGCTCGGACGGTGGCGGCGGTCGGACCGCCTCGCCCACCGCCAAGCCCAGCCAGTCGGCCCGCTCGAGCAGTTCGGCCACCGGCTTGTCCCGCACCGCGGCGGCCACGACAGCCCACACATCGCCCCCACCCAAATCACCGACTTCCAGCCAAGCGGGAACCGCCTCGGCGTCGCTGGTGCGGGCCAGCGACACCGCCAGCACGCCGTCGGCCGCCGCCGCCATGCGGCAGGCACCCCCGACGGAGACGGAGCCTCGTCTACCACGGCCCACCAATGCCGCCCGCTCGCCCAGAAAACCGGCGGCATCGGTCCTCAACGCCTGCCCGCATAACTCAGCGATGTCGTTCACAACGCCGTCAAGACGCTCGACCCACCGACCGGAAGCCGGCGCCGGAGGCCCCTGTTCCGGTCCGCTCAGGCCCATCAGCCCCGACTCAGCCCAAACCAGGGCCGGATGGCGACCGCTGTCCGAGGTCTGCGTCACAAGTGCAGTTTGTACCTGTTGAGGCTGAGGGGAAAAGATTGGGAGATATCTCCCAGGAGGTAGGAATGGACTTGAAACCGGGTAGCCGCCTCAAGAGCTCGGTGTGCGACACCGAGCTGATCGTGGTGAAAGCACCAAGCGGCGACGTGGACATCACCTGCGGTGGTTCGCCGATGGCCGATCCGGCCGACACCGAGCGCAACGGCGAGATTGCCGCCGACGCGGCCGATGGCACCGCACTGGGCAAGCGGTATGTGAACGAAGACGAATCTCTCGAGGTTCTGTGTACCAAACCGGGAGACGGCTCTCTGGCGCTGGGAGGCACCGCCCTCAGCTTGAAAGAGGCCAAGCCCCTCCCGGCTTCCGACTAGCCACCGCATTGAGCCGCCGGGAGACGCGCCGCAGAGAATGAGCCCATGAACCTGATGATGCTGCTGGAGATGGCGTCCAGCGGTTTCGGTGAGCGCACGGCCGTTGGCTCTCAGGGGCAGGGGCTTACCTACGAGGGACTTTTCCAGCGAGCCGGGGCCGCCGCCCTGCGCTTCCGGGAGGCGGGCATCGACCGGGTCAGCATGGTGGACACCAGCAGCGAGGCCCTGCCGATCGCCTTGTTCGGCTCGGCCTGGGCCGGGGTGCCGTTTGTGCCCCTCAACTATCGGCTGACCGTGCCCGAGCTGCGCCACCTGGCCGCCGAGGTGGCGCCCTCGGTAACGGTGTGCAACGACGATGCCCTCACCGCCATCGGCGACCTCGACGGCGTGCGGGCGGTTGTGCGGCCAGATTTCCTGTCCCAGTGGGCCGAGGGAAGCGCTCCCGAAAGCGACTGGAACGTGGACCCCGAGGAAATCGCCATCCTCCTCTACACCAGCGGCACCACCGGCGCTCCCAAGGCCGCGGTGCTCCGACACCGGCACTTGGTGTCGTACATCATCGGCTCGGTGGAGTTCATGGGCGCGGCTGAAGACGAGGCCACCCTGGTGTCGGTGCCCCCCTACCACGTGGCCGGCATGGCCGCGATCTTGAGCTCGGTGTACGCCGGGCGTCGAATCGTGCAGCTCCCCAACTTCGACGCCACTGATTGGGTGGACTTGGTCCGCACCGAGGGCGTTACCCACGCCATGGTCGTGCCCACCATGCTGGCCCGCATCGTGGACCGCTTGGAGGACATCGGGGGCGGGCTGCCCACGTTGCGGGCCCTGTCCTACGGTGGCGGCAAGATGCCCGCTCCGGTGATCTCCCGAGCCTTGGACCTGCTGCCCGAGACCAACTTCGTGAATGCCTACGGACTCACCGAGACCAGCTCCACGGTGGCCGTGCTCGGGCCCGAGGAGCACCGGGAGGCCCACCGCTCCGACGAGCCTGCTGTACGGGCCCGACTGGGTTCCGCGGGCCGGCCCCTGCCCGCCATTGAGGTGGACATCCGAGATGAGGAGGGCAGCCCGGTCGCCACCGGCGCCTCCGGCGAGATTTGGGTGCGGGGCGAGCAGGTCTCGGGCGAGTACCTGGGGCGGAACTCCCGGGTCACCCCCGACGGCTGGTTCCCCACCAACGACGGCGGCTCGCTGGACGACGACGGCTACCTCTACGTGGAAGGCCGCATCGACGACATCATCGTGCGGGGCGGTGAGAACATCTCCCCCGGCGAGATCGAAGACGTGCTGTTGAGCCACTCCGCCGTGGCCGACGCCGCCGCCGTCGGCGTGCCCGATGAACAGTGGGGGGAAGCGGTGGCCGCGGTGGTGGTGCCGGCCAAGGGACAGACGGTGGACATCGCTGAACTGCAAGAGTTCGTGAAGACCCAGATGCGGTCGTCGCGTACCCCAGACCGCATCGAAGTGCGCCACGAGCTGCCCTACAACGAGACCGGCAAGCTCCTGCGCCGGATCCTGCGCGATGAGCTCGCCGAAGGCCGCTGATACCCGATTGCGCTAGCCTGCGGTCACCTCGCGATGGCTTCGCTGCTGCAATCCACGGGCCTAACCGATGCCCACGCCCTTCTGTCCCAACCCTATGCCGGGGAGGACCTGGGGCTGTCTGACTGCCCGGTGATCCTCGTCGAGCTGACCTCCGCCGACCTCTCCCAGCGGCCTCCTGATGAGATGCCCGATCTGCTCAAGAGCACTCCCGCGGTAACGGCAGTCGCCGTGCCCGACAACGTCGACGCTGCTGAGGTTTCCAAGGTGGCCGAGCGGTGTCAGCCCTTCGACATCGTGCTGGCAGCCGATGACCTACCTGTACCCCTGGCCGTGTCCGCCAGCGAACTCGACCAGATCGCGGCGGCGGCCGCCGCGTCGCCAGCCGCGGCGGTGGCGTTGGTGCAACTGCTGCGCCTCAGCGAGGGCCGCTCCACCGCCGACGGGCTGGTGGCCGAGTCGCTGGCCTACTCCACCCTTCAGTCCGGCCCTCAGTTCCAAGGTTGGCTAGCCAGCCAGCCCACCCGGCTCGTTCCCGACAACCCCGAACCCGCGCTACTGGCTGAGCGAGACGGCTCTACCCTGCGCCTCACCCTCAACCGCCCCGAGCGGCACAACGCCTTCAGCGCCGAGATGCGCGACGGCCTGGTCGAACAGCTCCGGGCCGCGTGGGCCGACCTCAGCCTCGACGGCATCGTGCTCAACGGCGCCGGACCCACGTTCTGCTCCGGCGGCGATCTGGCCGAGTTCGGCACCACCCCCGATCCGGGCACCGCCCATCGCGTCCGCTCCGTGCGCAGCGCCGCCTTTTGGCTCGACCGCCTAGCCGCCAAGACCCGAGTCAAGGTCCATGGCACCTGCGTGGGGGCAGGTGTGGAGCTGCCTGCCTACGCCCACGACGTGATCGCCCACCCCGACACCACCTTCCGCCTGCCCGAAGTGGCCATGGGCCTGGTCCCCGGCGCAGGCGGCACCGTCAGCATCGCCCGCCGCATCGGCCGCCAGCGCCTCTGCTACCTCGCCCTCACCAACACCGAAATCGACACCACCACCGCCCTCTCCTGGGGCCTCATCGACCGCATCGAGGGCTAGAACAGGCTGGGGGTCGCCAACTCAGTGCCGCCTCTACGACGCCCACAACACTGACATGGGGGCGGCCCAAACCCTGTCGCTTATGGGCGTGGGCCGGATGTCGCCGCAGCAGAGCACCACTCCTGAAGTGAATTCACAATGGGCCTGGCCGTCTGCGTCCATGGCATCGCGCAATGCGATGATCCGGTCGGCGTCTTCTCGCTTCACCCGATTCCTGGCCTTCACCTCGACAACTCCGATGGCCGACCGGCGAGTGGACTTCAGCACGAAATCGATCTCCCCCAACGGGTAAGCCCTGCGGGACCGGTTTGCCTGGCTGGACCTCCGCAGGTCGTAGCACTCGATCTCATAGGGCTCTTCGGACACCGCCTGTTGGGCGCAGAGTTGGGCATGGACGAATGTCTCGATGATGCCCCCCAGCAGCTGCGATGAGGCCAGTATCTGCTGCTTGCTGACCCCCAGAAGGGGCGCTATCAGACCGGGGTCGCTGAGCAGCCGCTTGGGGTGGCGGAAACTCTGCGAGTCTGCTGTCGGCCGCCAGATGGGCAATTCGTCGATCAGAAATGAATTGTCGTACAGGTCGCGGTACTTGGATGCGGTCTTGTAGTTGAGTCCCGCCGACTTCGCGATGCTCAACAGGTCGACAATGCGACCGCTGTGCCCGGCATAGGCCGCGATGAACCTGGCCAGCCCGCGGCGCGTGCCGGCCGAATCCCTCCGCGTCTGGTGGCGGACGATGTCGGCTTCGATCACATCCCTGGAGATGCGGCGCAGGGCATGGTGGGTCTCCCGCTCGTCGAGGCCGGCATGTCCTGGATATCCGGAACGGAGGGCGGTCTCCATGTAGGCCCCGTGGTCCATGCGCTCTGGTTCTCCCCACTCCCCGGCACCGGCGAAAAGGACGTCGGCAAGGGGCGCTGGAGTCACACCGAGCCACTCAGCCTGCGACATGGGCCGCAACTGGAGGATGTCGCAGCGCCCGGTCAAGGGGAATTGATTGAAGCCGTGCGCCTCTGAGTATCCCGCCGAGCCGGCGATGATGAACCCCGAGGCGCTCTCATTGTCCACCAGGTTCTTGATCGTCCAGAGCGTCTGGGGGCGCATCTGCCACTCGTCCACCAGCACGGGTTTTTCCGCCTCGCGGAGGCGTCCCAGCGGATCCAGCTCCAGGGAGTCGGCGTCCACCTCGTTGGACAGGTCGAACTCGGATGCCGCGAGCTGCTGGGCCAAGGTGGTCTTCCCCACATAGCGCGCCCCCTGCAATAGAACAGCAGGCGACGCCGCCAATGCTTTGGCCAGCTGCTTCTCCATCAGCCGCGGCTTGTACCTCATACCATGATCGTACCAGCCAGTGCGCGATGTTTGTACCAGCGAATGAAGATAGTTCGTACTAGCAAATGCACAACGTTCGTACCAGCGAATGCTATCTACGTGAGTTCGACCCCCCCACCGCCCTGTCCTGGGGCCTTATCGACCGCATGGAGGCTAGAACAGGCTGGGGACCCCCAACTCGGTGCCGCCGGTTACGGGGAGGGTGGCACCCGTGATGTAGGCGGCTTTGGGGGAGGCCAGAAAGACGATGGCGTGGGCCACGTCTTCGGGTTCGCCCATGCGGCCCAGTGGGTAGCGGCTGCCGAAGTCAGCCTTCTCCTCGGGTGTCATCGAGGCGGTGAGGTGCATGGTGTCGATGGGGCCGGGGGCCACTGCATTGACCCTCACGTCGGGGGCGTACTCAGCGGCCAAGTCCCTGGTCATGGCGATCACCCCGGCCTTGGCCGAGGCGTAGGCCACGTGGGGTGTGGTGAACCGCAGCGCGGCAATGGAGGCCACGTTCACCACGTTGCCCCTGGCTTCGGCCAGCGCGGGATAGGCCCGGCGGATGAGCAGGAAGAACGAGCGCAGGTTGGTGGAGAGCTGGTCGTCCCACTCCTCGGGGGTGATCTCGGCAGTGGGTTTGAGCAGCCAGACTCCGGCGTTGTTCACCAGCACGTCGAGGCGACCGAAGGCGGCCACAGTGTCGTCGATGATCGCATGGGCATCGTCGGTGTCGCCCACGTCGCCGCCTAATCGCAGCGACAGTTCGCTTACTTCGTCGAGGGCCTCAACATCTCGGTCGGCCCCCACCACCGTCGCCCCGGCGGCGGCGAACTCGACAGCCGTAGCCCTCCCGATGCCTCGAGCCGCGCCGGTGACGACCACCACCTTGTCGGCGAACTCGGACATGCCGCGACTACAAGCGCTCGATGATGGTGACGTTGGCCTGGCCGCCGCCTTCGCACATGGTTTGCAGGCCGTAGCGGCCGCCGGTGCGCTCCAGCTCGTTCAGCAATGTGGTCATCAGTCGGGCCCCGGTGGCCCCCAGCGGGTGGCCCAGGGCGATGGCCCCGCCGTTCACGTTGACCTTCTCGTGGGGCACATCGTGCTCGCCCATCCAGGCCAGCACCACTGAGGCGAAGGCCTCGTTGCACTCGAACAAGTCGATGTCGTCGATGGCCATACCGGTTCGGGCCAGCGCGTACTCGGTGGCCGGGATGGGGCCGGTGAGCATGTAGATGGGGTCGGCCCCTCGCACCGACAGGTGATGGAAACGGGCCCGGGGCTTGAGCCCGTGGTCGGCCACCGCCTGCTCCCCGGCGATCAGCATGGCGCAGCCCGCATCAGAGATCTGGCTGGACACCGCGGCGGTCAGCCGCCCGCCCTCCGCCAGCGGTGACAGGCTGGCCATCTTCTCCAGGGTGGTGCCCCGGCGGATGCCCTCGTCGAACTCCAGGCCGGCCAGTGGCAGGATCTCGTTGTCGAAGCGGCCCTCATCGGTGGCGGTGGCCGCCCGCTCGTGACTGGCCAGCGCGAACTCCTCCATCTGCTCCCGGCTGATGTCCCAGTGCTCGGCGATCAACTCCGCGCCCCGGAACTGCGACACCTCCTGGGTGCCGTAGCGATCGACCCATCCGTTGGAGCCGGTGAAGGGGTCGGGGTCGGTCACCCCCACGTGCTCGGCCACGGTCATGGCCGCCCCAATGGGAATCATGCTCATGTTCTGGACGCCGCCGGCCACCACCATGTCGTTCACGCCGGCCATCACTGCCTGTGCCGCGAAATGCACGGCCTGCTGGGCCGATCCGCATTGGCGGTCGATGGTGGTGCCCGGAACGTGCTCGGGAAGCCCGGCGGCCAGCCAGGCGGTGCGGGCGATGTCGCCGGCTTGGGGGCCGAGGGTGTCCACGCAGCCGTACATCACGTCGTCAACCGCAGCCGGGTCGACACCGGTCCGATCGAACAGGCCCAAGATGGGATGAGCGCCCAAATCCGCCGGGTGGACCTGCGACAGGCTGCCGCCCCGTCGTCCCACCGGGGTGCGGACTGCGTCGATGATGTATGCCTCAGCCATGGCTGCTCCTCGTTCTTGTACCTGCAATCATCGCGGCTCTCAGGGCAGGCCCAATAATTCGGTTTGCCGATTACCGCGGTTCCCTCGGCAATCCCAAAACCCGCTCGCCGATGATGTTCCGCTGAATCTCATTCGACCCGGCGTAGATGGTGTGGGCTCGGCTGTACAAGAAGGTGCGCTGCCAGGTGTCCAGCGAATAGGCCTCACCGTCGTCGGCTGCCACCGCCATCGCGTCCGCTCCCCGCACCGCCACCATCAACTCGCCCAGCGAACGGTGCCAGTTCGACCACAACAGCTTGCCGATGGACATCTCCGGCCCGGGCACTCCGCCGGCATCCACCACCGTGAGCATTCGCAGGTTGTTGTACCGCATGATTTCCAGTGTGGCGTAGGCTTGGGCCAGTTCCTGGCGGACTACTAGATCGTCGGCGGTGCCGTTGACTTGCGCCTGGGCCAACAGAGCGTCCAGCTCTTGGCGGAAGTAGGTCTGCTGGCCCAGCGTGGACGCACCCCGCTCGAAGGCCAGCGTGCCCATGGCCACCTCCCAGCCCCGTCCGGGCTGGCCCACCACCAGATCGGCGTCGGTCAGCGCGTCGTCAAAGAACACCTCGTTGAACTCCGTGCCGCCGGTGATCTGCACAATGGGGCGGATCTCAATGCCGGGCTGGTCCATCGGCACCAGCAGGTAGGAGAGCCCGGCATGACGGGCCGAGTCCGGGTCGGTGCGGCAGACCACGAAGCACCAATCGGAATATTGGGCCAGCGAGGTCCAGATCTTCTGGCCGTTGACCACCCACCGGTCCCCGTCGAGCACCGCTTTGGTGCCCACGTTGGCCAGGTCCGAACCGGCGTTGGGCTCCGAGTAGCCCTGGCACCAGAACTCATCTCCCGACAGGATCGGCGGCACGAACCGCTCCTGCTGCTCCGGGGTGCCATAGGCCACCAAGGTCGGTCCCAGCAGCGTGACCCCCATGTTGGGCAACCGCCCCGGCGCCCGAGCCTCCACATAGGTCTGGTGGAACAGCACCTGCTCCGCCAAGCTGCACTCCCGACCCCCCAAACGAGCCGGAAAGTCAATACCCAGCCACCCGCCCCCCGCCAACTCCCGCTCCCAGGCAATCTGCTCCTCCGCAGGAATGTCCTCCTGCCCCATGCCCCCCCGCCCCCGCAGCCCAGCAAACTCCCCCACCAAATGCTCCTCCAACCAAGTCCGCACCTCATCACGGAAATCCCACTCAGCCGGAGAGAGGTCAAAGTCCATCGCTGCGGACTGTACTGGCAGGCAAGTCAACGCCCGCGATCCAAGAATGGAATCAGGCCTCTTCGGTCCGGACTTGGATGGTGTGCCAGCCGGTGGCGCCGTCGGGGGCGGGAGGGCTGATATCGGAGGTTTGGGTGGTGTTGGTGCCGTCGGTAGCCCGGACCCGCACTCGGTGTTCGCCGGGGGTGGCGTTCCAGGTCACCATCCACTGCCGCCAGGAGTTGATGGTGGTCTCCCGGCTGAGATCGGCCTCCACCCAGGGCTCGTCGTCAACCTGCACCTCCACCCGTTCGATGGCCCGGCTGGGCGCCCAGGCCACCCCGGCAATGGCGGTGGGGCCGGGATCGATAACCGAATCCTTACGGGGCACGTCGATGCGGGACTGGGTCTTGATCGGCCCTTCCTTAGCCCAGCCGCGGGGAATCCAGTAGCCGTTGAAGGCCTCCCAGGTGGTGAGCTCGATGTCCGACAGCCACTTGGTGGCCGACACGTAGCCGTAGAGCCCGGCCACCACCAAGCGAGCGGGGAACCCGTGGGAGATGGGCAGCGGCTCGCCGTTCATCTGCACGGCCACCATCGCCACCCGGCCGTCGAGCGCCACCTCGGTGGGAAAGCCCGCGGTCCAGCGGTCCACCGAGCGACCCACAATCTGCGTGGCCCCCGGCTGCACCCCGGCCTGCTCCAACACGGTGGCCAGCGGAACCCCGACCCACTCGGCGTTGCCCACCAAGCGGCCACCCACGCTGTTGGACACACACGACAAGGTCACTTGCTCTCGAACCAAGCCCAAGTCCAGCAGTGCCTCAAACCCGATCTCCACCTCCCGGTCCACCATGCCGTGAATCCGCAGCGACCAGTCCGCCGGGTCGATTTGGGGGTACGAGAGGGCGGTGTCGATCAGGTAGAAGTCTTCGTTGGGGGTGATGAGCGGGGCGATCCCGGCGATGTGGTCGAAGTTGGCCTCCCGCGCCGGCTCGGCGGTGACCGACGGGGTGGGCTCAGCGGTGGCCTCCGCAGTGGCCTCCGCGGTGGGATCGGCGCCAGGCTCGGCGGTGGCCTCGGGCGTCACCCCTGGTGTGGCTTCGGCCACGGCGTCGTCTCCCGCAGCCTGTTGAGTGGGCCTCGGAGTTGCCCGGGCCGTCGGGGTGGCGATGGTGCGGCTTTGGAGGGCTTCGGCCACTTCCACACGCGCCCCTTCCACGGTGTCCCGTCGTCGCAGCCAGCGCCCAAGCAGACCACCGGTAAGCGACGCCCCGGCCATGATGCCCACGGCCCCGACAAAGCGACGCCGGTCGTTGAACCGGCCTCGACCCACCATCGGCACCCGTTGGTCCTCCCCAGGCTCGTCAGCATCATCAGCATCGCTCGAAGACAGATCAGCCACGCCCAGCACGTACAGGGCCAAGAACACAACGATGCCGAAGGCGCCCGACAGCAGGCCCGACATCCATCCCAGCCCCGCGTCCGCCAGCGGATTGCGGGCCGCAGCCCATCCTCCTACCACCGCGAAAACCACCAACCCTGCGGGCATCACCCACCAGCGCTTCCACGAGGGCCAGCCCAGCACCGCCCCGAGCAGAATCGACACGACGACGATCCCCCACACCAGCGCCGGCTTCTGGGCGCTGCCCAGGGTGTCGATGGACCAGCGGGCGATGAAGCCCGGTGTGTTGTCCACGATCACATCGGCCACCGAGACCACCAACGACGGGATCTGGCGGCTCAGCCCCGACAAAATCTCACTCAGGGCGAGCGCCCCGCCCGCGGCCACGATGCCCGCCGCAATCGCTTGAAACGGTGAAATGGCCGCTCGCTGCTCCGCCGATCCGCTCGCTTCAGATTCGCTCATGTCTGCATGCCGGGGTCTTCATCCAGGGCCATGGAACGAAGGCTATTGTGATTTTGTGCCGTAGGGCCCACTGAACCCGCGACTGGGAGCCGGATTGTGGAAATCGCATGACACCGATGGAGGCCTTGGGCGCTGATCAGCGGTGGCGGGAGCTGGCCCAAGGCCAAGCGGGCGTCTTGGGCCGGGTGGTGCAGGTGGACCGGGGAGAGTGCGAGGTGATGACCGACGAAGGTCCGATTCGGGCCTCGTCTGACTCCCAGCGGGCCCAAGGCGATGTGGCCCCGGTGACCGGCGACTGGGTCACCGTCGTTCCCGGGCCCGAAGACAGCCCCGCGGTGGAACAGGTGTTGGAGCGGCGCACGCTGGTGGTGAGGCGAGACCCGGCCGAGCACGCCCAGCCCCAGCCGCTCGTGGCCAACGCCGACGTCGTGGGGGTGGTCCACGGCCTCGACCGGCGCATCAACCCGGCCCAGTTGGAGCGCTTCTGCGTGGTGGGCTGGCAATCGGGCGCGGCGGTGGCGGTGATCCTGGCCAAGGCCGACCTCCGCCGCCATCCCCAGCGAGATGCCGACAAGGCCGCCACCCTGGCGCCGGGGGCATCGGTGGTGGTCACCGCCGCGCTGCGGGGCGAGGGGCTCGACCGCTTCACCGCCCTGCTAGAGGGAAACCGCACCTTGGCCCTGCTGGGGCCGTCGGGGGTGGGCAAGTCCACGCTCATCAACGCGGTGGTGGGGACCGAGGTCCAGGCCACCCAACAGGTACGGGCCGGCGATGCCAAAGGCCGACACACCACCATCGCCCGGCGGCTCATCCCCCTGCCCGCGGGCGGTTCGATTGTCGACACGCCCGGTATCCGGGCGGTGGGGCCATGGGATGCGTGGGAGGGGCTGGCCGCGGCCTACGCCGAGATCGACGCCCTCGACCACGAGTGCCGCTTTGCCGAAGACTGCTGGCACCAAGGAGAGCCCGACTGTGCCGTGGCGGGCAACGTCGATCCGGGTCGGCTCCGGCGCTACCTTGAGTTGGCCGAAGAGCTGGCCGACCAAGATCTCGACCGCGCCCGACGACGGCGTAAGTAGATACCCTCCCTGACGCGCCCGAGAACTCAGTCCAGCGCCACCCAACTATGAGATGCCGTTCGCGGCCCTGGCCCCGAGGGTTGTTTCGGCGAGGGGCCAGGACTTGTCCCCCCAGCCATCAGCATTGCGGGCGCGCATTCGTACTCGGTAGGTTCCTCCCGGTTCAAGGCCAGTAATGGTGTGGGTTCGAGCCGTTCCGTCGAGCGTTGCGTGAACAGTCCAGGTTCTGCCGGGGTGGCGACGGTATTCGATCTCGTAGGCGGTGATCGCCGAGCCGTTGTCCATCGGGGGTGTCCAGGTAACCTTGATCGAGTCTTGGCCAGGCACCAGCTCGGGGGTGAACTGGCCTGGCAGATTGGCGGGTCGGACGGGGATCAAGCTGGAATCGGTCCAACCGCTGCTACCGGCGGCGTTGAAGGCTTGCACGGCGACGTAGTAGGCGGCGTTGTCGTCTACGCCCTTGATGGTCACGCTCGTCTCGGTGATCCTGGAGTAAGCCCGCGTCCAGCTTGATTTGTTATCGGAGCTGAAGACCACGTTGTAGCCGGAGGCCCCTTCGGTTGCGGGCCAACTCACCCGCAGTTCCCCGGTGGTGCGGCTGACCTCTACGGCGGTCGGCGCGGCGGTCGGCGCGGCCTTTGGATTCGGCAGCGTGATCTCGGCGAACGGCCACGAGTAGTTGCCCCAGCCGAAAGCGTTTTGGGCGCGGATCCGCACCCGGTAGATCCCACCGGACTCCAAGCCCGTGATGGCCGAGGAGCGGGCTTCAGCCCCCAGCGTCTCCCACCGGGTCCAGGCCCCATTCGGGTGGTGGCGGTATTGCACCTCGTAAGCGGTGATCGGCCCCGCTGGCGACAGCGGCGGACTCCAGGTCGCGGTGAGCGAGCGGGCAGTCCCGGTCAGCTCCGGCACCACCCTCTGTGGTGGCACCGCTGGCACGCCAGCCTGCGCGGTCACGATGGCTGAAGTGTTGGTAGTGGCCACGCTGTATCTCAGGGTGGAGTCTGTCGGGCTCGGCGGGTTGAAGCAGACCTCACCTGTCTGGCTGTTCGAGCACCACCAGCCACTCCACGGAGACTTGGCCGTCACCGTAATCGGGAACTGGCCAGCGGTGGTGCCAGCCTTGACTGTGAACTCCACCGTGTCCTTGTGCTGGCCCACTATCTGTTTGGGATCACTCACGTAACCGCTGCGGGCGTGGTCGGTGCCAGTGAAGCCAGAATTGGCCGGGAACCCCAACTGCACCCACGAGCGCATTGGATAACCGGAGTAGGTCTGCTCAACCTCAGTCACGTTGGCGGGGTAGTCCAGCTGCACCCGCAACTTGAAGGTGCTGCCCGGGCCACCGGTCGTGCTGCCCACCGCGGTCACGCCTTTGATCCCGAACGCCGGCATGGTGATCTTGAAGTGGTCCTGCCTGATCCCGTTCAGCGTCGTTCGGACCCAGGCCGTTCCCCCGTTGGGGTTGAAGGCAAAGAGCCTCACATAGTTGTCCTTCTTGCGGTTCTCAACCAGCAGCGGCTCACCAGTCACGTTGGGCGTATTGGCTATCTCGACTTCGTCGAAAGGCTTGACCCCATCGCGACCCGCTTTGATGTCGCAGCTCGCGCCGTAGATCAAAACCGTGGCCAAGTTCTCGTCTTGCGAAGGATTCGGTTTGCACGCCTGGTATTCGGGGCCAATCACCGTCCTCCGAACGCTTGAGCGGGACCACCAGCCGTCGCCTCGCGCGTTCGCGGCGCGCACCTGAACGTAGTAGACCACACCGTTGACCAGGCCCGTCACCGTTGTGCTCGTCGCTGTGCTCGTCGTAGAGGCGTCCCACTCGGTCCAGGTCAAGCCGCGATCCGACGAATAGCGCACGTCGTAGTCGGTTATCGGCGAACCGTGATCCGCCGCCGGTGCTCCCCACGAAACGCCGAGTTGCGCGTTGCCCGCCGTCAGGTACGGCCGCCGCGGCTCGCCGGGCGCGCCCGGATCGCGAGTGATTGTCGCCGTCCAGGGGCCCGATCCATTGGCGTTCTCCGCCCGGACCTGCACCTCATAGACCGTCCCATTGGTCAAACTGCTGATCGTCTGCTTCCACCAAGTGCTCTGAGTGGTGTCGGCGGTCTCCGACCAGGCCGAAGTGCCCACCGCCCGGTAGCGCACGTCATAATCGGTGACCGCCGATCCGTTGTCGGTCGCCGGCACCAACCACGAAACCTCAAGCGAACCGCCCCTCGCCAGCACCCACACATCAAGCGGCACACTTGGCGCACCGGCGGTCGCTACGGCCGAGGCCGACCAAGGACCGGAGCCGACAGCGTTCACCGCCCGCACCTGCACCTCATAGGTGGTGCCGTTGTCCAACCCGGTGATGGAAGCGCTGGCCGTGGTGCCGGTGTGCGGAGACGAAATCCAGTCGGCGGCTCCAGCAGCGCGGTACTGCACCGCGTAGCCGGTGATAGGCGAACCGCCATTGGCCGATGCGGTCCAGCTCGCCGACAGGGACGAGGTCCCCGATCCCAACTTCGGCATGGCGGGCGCAGCGGGCGCCGTCGTGACGGCTTGGCTGGCGGACGCGGACCACGGCCCGTCGCCGGCGGAACTCGCGGCCCGTACCTGCACCTGCCAGGTTCCCGCGGCCAGGCCCGTGATGGTGGCGGTGGTGGCGGTGCTCGTGTTGGAGGCATTCCACTCGGTCCAGGTTGTGCCACTGTCCGACGAGTACTGCACGTCGTAGTCGTTCACCGCCAGCCCGTTGGTTGTCGGGGCGGTCCAGGTAACTGTCAGCTGGGCGGTGTTCACAACCCCGGCGGCGCGTCCCGCCGTCAGCGCGGGCGCCGACGGCGCAGAGGGTTTGCCCGGCGTCTCTGAAGATGAGGCCGACCAAAATCCGGAGCCCCGTTGGTTCTTCGCCCGTACCTGCACCTCATAGCCCGTGCCGTTGGTCAGGCCCGTAATGGTGGCGGTGGTATCCGTGCTCGTCGTGGACGCATCCCAATGGGTCCATGTTGTTCCGCTGTCGGATGAGTACTGCACGTCGTAGTCGGTTATCGGCGTACCGCCGGTCTCGGGAACCGTCCAGCTCACTCCCAGCTGGGTGTTGCCCGATGTCAGCTTGGGGGCCGACGGCGTACTCGGCACGCCCACCTTGATCGTGTTCGACCGCGACCACGCGCTGTCGCCCACTGAGTTGGTGGCCCGCACCTGCACCCAATACGTCCAGTTGTTGGTGAGGCCGGTGATCGTCGTCGACGTTGACGTATCCGCCGTGCCACCTTCCACCGTGGTCCAGTTGACCTGATCCGTTGAGTATCGCATGTCGTAGTCGGTGATATCCGATCCGTTGGCCTCCGGCGCGGTCCAACTCACCTCCATCGACTTGTTGTCCGAAGACAGCATCGGTGCCGCGGGTGTGGCTGGCGCCCGGGCAGGCAGCGTGACGCTGTCGGTGGTCGGCGACCAAGCACCGGCGCCGACAGAGTTCTCGGCTCGAACCTGAAGAACATAGGTGCTTCCGCCCGGCAGTTTGTTCAGGGAGAACAGGGTGGACGTGCTGGTGTCGCCCGGATCCCACTCTGTCCAGGTGGCACCACTGTCCGATGAGTATTGGATGTCGTAGTCGGTGATGGCGTCGCCGTTGTTGGCCGGGGCGGTCCAATATGCCAACTGGGTGCCTATGAGTGTCGGCTTGGCCGGGGCGTCGGGGGCCTGCGCGGCGGGCGCAGCGCTGGTCGACGCCGACCACGGCCCATCGCCGCGCGAGTTCCCGGCGCGCACCGCTACGTGGTAGGTCGTGCCGTTGGTCAGGCCCGTGATTGTGGCAGCGGTGGCGGTGCTCGTGTTGGCCGCGTTCCAATCCGTCCAGGTGGTAGTGCCGTCGGCCCGATAACGCACGTCGTAGTCGGTGATGGCCGCGCCGTTGGTGGCCGGCTCGGCCCAGGCGACGGCCAACTGGGTGTTGCCCACCGCGAGCGTGGGCACGATTGGAGGGGCCGGCGCGCCTGCGGTCGCGGTGGCTGAGGGCGACCACGGGCCGTCGCCCGCCGAGCTCACCGCCCGAACCTGCACCTCATATGACGTGCCGTTCGTCAGCGTCGGGATCGTGGCGCTGGTGCCTGTGCCCGTATGGGTGTGCGAGAGCCAGGTAGTACCGCTGTCGGACGAGTACTGCACATCGTAACCCGAGATGGCCGAGCCGTTGCCGGAGGGCGCGGTCCAAGCTGCCCTCAGCGAGCCGTTGCCCGGCGTCAGTTCAGGCACAGCGGGCGCGGCGGGAAGTCCCGCCTTCAGCGTGGCCGAGGCCGACCACGGTCCGTCGCCCACCGAGTTCACCGCCCGAACCTGCACCTGATACGTCGTGTTGTTGGTGAGGCCGGTCACCGTGGCAGTAGTCGCCGTGCTCGTAGTAGACGCATCCCACTCCGTCCACGTCGAACCACTGTCCGACGAATACTGCACGTCATAATCGGTGATCGACGAGCCATTGACCGCCGGCGCCGACCAGCTCACTTCGAGCGAGGCGTTCCCCGACACCAGCGTGGGCGCGGCGGGCGCAGCGGGCTTCTGCGCTGTGGGCGAGGCACTCGCCGAGGGCGACCACGGTCCGTCGCCCACCGAGTTCACCGCCCGAACCTGCACCTGATACGTCGTGTTGTTGGTGAGGCCGGTCACCGTGGCAGTAGTCGCCGTGCTCGTCGTAGACGCATCCCACTCCGTCCACGTCGAACCACTGTCCGACGAATACTGCACGTCATAGTCGGTGATCGACGAGCCATTGGCCGCCGGCGCCGACCAGGCGACCGACAGCGCGGTGTTGTCGACGGTGAGGGTGGGCGCAGAAGGCGCAGCGGGCAGACCTGCCTTCCGCGTCGCCGATGACGACCACTTCCCGTCGGCCCGGGCGTTGGCGGCCCGCACCTGCACCTGATACGTGGTGCCGTTTGTCAGGCCAGTGATCGTGGCTGTCGTCGCGGTGCTCGTGGTAGACGCATCCCACTCCGTCCACGTCGAACCGCTGTCCGACGAATACCGCACGTCGTAATCGGTGATCGACGAGCCATTGTCGGCCGGGGCAGTCCACGCGACGGCAAGCTGCGTGTTGCCCGAAGTCAGCGACGGCGCGGAGGGCGCAGAGGGCGCGCCCGCCTTCAGTGTGGTCGCCGCCGACCAGGGACCGTCGCCGCGCCCGTTCGCGGCCCGCACCCGCACCTCATATTGGGTGCCATTGACGAGACCGGTGATCGTCGCAGTGGTCGCCGTGCTGGTGGTCGACGCATCCCACTCCGTCCACGTCGCACCGCTGTCCGACGAATACTGCACGTCATAGTCCGTGATGCTGGAACCGTTGTTTGCGGGTGCGCTCCATGTGGCCTCCAGCGATGCATTGTCGCTCTCCAGTGTGGGCGCCGACGGCGCGACCGGTGCGCCTGCCGTCGCGGTGGTCGCCGGCGACCACGGCCCGTTGCCCGCCGTGCTCACCGCCCGCACCTGCACCTGATAAGTGGTGCCGTTGGTCAAGCCGGTGACCGTGGCCGCAGTCGCCGTGCTCGTCGTGGACGCATCCCACTCCGTCCATGTCGCACCGCTGTCCGACGAATACCGCAGGTCATAGTCGGTGATCGTGTGGCCGTTGCCAGAGGACGCCGTCCACGCAACCGCAAGGGAGGTGCTTCCCGGCGTCACTGTCGGCGAGCCGGGCGTCTCGGGCAGGTTCGTCTTCAGCTTCGTCGGCGATGACCACGAGCCATTGCCGCGGGCGTTGGAGGCGCGCACCTGCACCTCGTACTCTAGGGAGCGCCCCAGCCCCGTGAGCGTTTCCGAGGTCGATGTCGATTGGGTGTCCACCCAGACCCGAGAAGTCGAACTCGTCACAGACCCTTCAGCAGATGTTGCCACCCAGAAGTAGCTGCCAGCCGCCAGCGCCGGGGTGGTGCCCCAAATCCTCGTTGTCGGCGAAACCGCTTTACTAGCGAGCTGCGAGCCGTGCGTAAGCAGGTTGGTTGCCGTGGGCTTCGTCGAGGCGTAGCGCACCTGCACGGTCGCGGATCCGGTAAAGGAAGTCACAAGATGAAACCAGAGATACATCTCGTCAACGGCAGCGCCCAGCTTGTAGACGCCGTTTTTGTCCCCGATCGCCTCCCGTGTGAGGGTGATGCTCATGCCCGTGGGTTCGCCCAAGTCCACCGGATCGCCGTTCGTGCCATCGCTGGCGTCGGCCGAATTGGTCCACTGGCCTTTGCCTCCGTCATGGATACCACCCCAGGAAGCGGCCCCAGGGAGCCTGTAGCGCACGTCGTAATCGGTGATGGCCGAACCGTTGTTGGCCGGTGCGGTCCAACTCGCCTCCAGCTGCTGGTTGCCGCTGGCCAAGGTCAGCCCCGAGGGATTGCCCGGCGCCCCGGCCACCCCCTCGGCACTCACCCAGCTGCTCGGGCCTGGATTGCTGGTGCTGACCTCCACTTCGTAGGTGGTTCCGTTGGTCAGGCTCGACAGGGAGTAGGTGAGCGTCGGATGGTTGATGGCCGACGACGTGGTCCACGTCGAGGTGCCCTTCTCACGGTGCCGCACCATGTAGGCCACAGGCGTCACATCGGTGGGCGCGGTCCATGTTACGACCAGGCTGGCATCCCCCGACGCCACCGCAAGGTCGGTCGGCTCTCCGGCCGCCAGGGCGGGTCCGGCGGTGGCCACCACCGCAAGCACGGAGGCAATCAGCGCCGCGACCGCCAAAGTCAGGGCCCGTCTCGTCACCATCTGATCACGGGGGGGGGGGGGGGAGCCTGGCACCATGGCACACCTCCTACTTTCACTGCTTTATATCAGTGTTATATAAGTTAGCTATGGGGATAATGTGACTTATCCGCAAGCATAGGTGTGACAAATCAATACCGCAAGAAAGCGCCTTCGGCTCAGCCGGTCAGGTGGGCAGGCCGCCGGGATGAAGTTGACGACTCAGCGAGCTTCGGCCTCGGCTTGGGCGCGGATTCGGAGTTCTTCCTGTTCCTCGGTACGGGCGGGCAGGTGGTGGGTCAACCAGCCGCCGTCCACAAACAGGGTGTGGCCGGTGATGTAGGAGGCCTCGTCGCTGGCCAGGAACACGGCGGCATCGGCAATGTCACCGGGCTCGCCGAAGCGGTTCAGCGGCACCATCTCGGCCAGCGACTTCTCCAACTCCGGCACCGCCCGCAGGCCCTCGGTCATGCGGGTATTCATGTAGCCCGGCCCCACCGCGTTCACCCGGATGCCGAACTGGCCCAACGCCATGGCCCCGCTGCGGGTCAGCGAGATCACCCCCGCCTTCGAAGCGGCGTAGGCCGGGGTTTGGGGGTGGCCCTCAGCCCCGAGGATGGACGACGTGTTGAGCAACACGCCGCCACCGCCCCGGGCCACCATGTGGCGGGCCGCGATCTGGTTGCACAGGAACACCCCGGTGAGATTCACCGCGATCATCCGGTCCCAGAACTCGTCGTCCATCTCCAAGTACGAAGGCGAGTTGGCGATGCCCGCGTTGGCCACCATGATGTCCAGCTTTCGGTGGCGCTCCACCACGCCGTCCACCAGTGCCTGTACCGACGCCCGATCCGATACGTCGCAGCTCTGGGCCTGCGCCCCCAGTTCGCCGGCCACCTGCTCCATGGCCGCCTCGTCCACATCGGCGATCACCACCACTGCTCCCTCGGCGGCGAACTTGTGGGCGATGGCCTCGCCCAGCCCGTTGGCCCCACCGGTGACGATGGCCACCCTTCCTTGCAACCGCTTGCTCATGGCAACATCTTGGCAAACGGCACTTGGCGCCGCCGCTGTCGGGCCACCGCAAACGCCTCCTCAATGTGAGCGAGGCACGGCGGGATGCGCTAGAAACCACCAATGCCGAGCGCAACGCCATTAGCCAACAAGATCGCAGCCGTCACCGGAGGAGGCGGGGGCATCGGGGGCGGCATCTCCCGACTGTTCGCCGAGGCCGGGGCCGCGGTGGTGGTCAACGACATCGCCCCCGACCTAGCCGCCGCCGCGGTGGGCGACATCACCGACGCCGGAGGGCGGGCCATCTCCGTCGTGGGCGACATCACCGACGCCGACGTGGTGGCCGAGTTCCACCGGGCCGCGGTGGAGTTCGGCGACGGCCGGGTGGACGTGCTGGTCAACAACGTGGGCGATTACCGGCCCGGCGCCGGCAAGTTCATCCGCACCACAGAGGCCGACTGGGACGCCCAGATCGACATCACCTTCCGCCATGTGCTGCGCTGCACCCACGCCTTTCTGCCCACCATGGTGGAAGGGGGCGGCGGCACCATCGTGAACGTGTCCACCGTGGAGGCCATGCGGGCCATGCCCCGGATCGCGGTGTACTCGGCGTCCAACGCCGCGATCATCGCCTTCACTCGTTCCATCGCCCTCGAGATGGCCGACCAGAACATCCGGGTCAACTGCATCGCCCCCGACATGGCCGTCACCCTGCAAACCCCCCTCGACCAGATGCTGCGGGACCGCCCCCTCGAGCAGGTCACCCGGAACATCCCCCTGTGCCGCTTCGGAAACCCGGATGACTTCGCCGAGGTGGCCCTGTTCTTGGCCTCCGACCAGTCCCGCTTCATGACCGGCCAGACCATCCCGGTGGACGGCGGCACCATGACCGCCCAGGGCTGGTACCGCCGCGCCGACGGCCGCGGCTTCACCAACCTCCCCGACGCGCCCTGACCGGGGGGGGGGGGGGGCAGCTCAATCCAGGCCGTACTGGGGGAGACGGCCGTTGGCGATGAGGGTGAGGCTGCCGGTGCCGGTCTCGTCGCCGTCGTCGGTGGTGACGGTGACGGGGGCGATGCGGTGCATCGGGGTGAACGCCTCGCCGGAGGCGGGAACCACATCGGCGGGGTGGCTCACGTCCCAAATCTCGTGTTCGACGTAGGACTCGCCCCGATACACCCCGAGGCCGAGCTCGTCGTTCCAGCCGCCGCTGTAGCCCAGCCCGGCCATGGCCACCGCCGAGCCCAGCGGCGTCGAATGCAGCCGGAGCGAGCGGCCGTCGTCCAGGGTCACGGCCATGTCGGCTGAAGAGAACCGCCGGGTACCGGCGAAGAAGTCGAGCGACAGGTCGGCAGTGGTCACATGGTGGTCGACATCTGGGGCCTCGCGGTCGCGGATCAGTCCGGTGAGATACACCCGCTCCGCTCCCCGCTCCATGATCTGCACATGGCCGGCGCGGCGGTTAGTGGAGAAGAACAGGAAGTAGAACAGCGTGCCCACCTCGCTGTGGCGGCGGGGCGGGCCGGTCACCGGCTCGGGGATGCCCATGGCGGGGCGCACTCCCCAGGAGTGGTCCCGGCCGCCCCACCAGCGATCCACCGCCAAGCGCTCGCCGCCCACGTCGATCCAGCCGTCCACCACGCCGACCTGGTTGAACCGCTGGTAGTCCTGGGTCACCCGGCCCCGCTCCCGCTCCACGTGAGGCTTCTCGATCTCCGGGGCCAGCTCGGCCCGCCACACCAAATCGCAGGCGATGGCGTGGTCGCCGGGGGCCAGGGTCGCCCGCAGCTCTTCTAGGGGAATCGTCGGCTCTACCCGCATCGGGCCGACCTCGGGCTCAAATCGGGGACGAAGGGCCCGCGACGCCCGCAGGTTGTACTGGGTGCCGCCCCGCACCATCACCACCCCGCCGTCGATCACGTTCATGTTGTTGTAGGAGCCCATGGTGAACTGCATCGCCCCGGCCCCGGCCGGGTCGTAGACCGCGAACCAGTAGCGGTCGAAGAACCGGGGGTCTGAGGTGCCGACATGCTCGAACGGCTCGGCGATCTGGTGCCACAGGGTGTCGTCTAGGGGTCCGAGCATGGTTACTTCAGCCTTTCGATGGAATTGGACAGATAGGCCCGCAGTGCGGGTGAGGGCTCATCGGCGGCCATGATCTCATCGGTGAGCCGGGCCCGCAGCCCCCGGTGGTATTGCTCGGCCGCGGCCAGGTCTGGCACGCCGGGCACCGCCTCGCTCAGCTCTGCGGCCTCGACGCCCAACACCTCCTCTAGCGCACGGATGTCGGCCACCAAGTCGGGCAGCACCTGCGGCCAACGGGCGGCGACGTGCTCCAGGGCGGCGGCCGCGTGGGTGATCTGCTCACGGGCAAACGAGTCGGCCACCTCAGGGGCGGCCAACTCAACCAGCACCCGCCGGGCACCCTCGATCTGCTCGGTCAGCGTGGGCCTCATACCTGCTCCCCTTCTGCTTGCTCGCTCAGCGCGAGTCTCATCCCAACTCTCCCTCGGTTTGGGCCAACAGCACTTTGGCCAGCAGTCCGGCCCCGGTCCACACCCGGTGGCTTCGGCCCTCGCAGAAGGTCCGCACCCCGGTCATCATGATGGCGGCCAGCTTGTAGTTGGCCAGCACCTGCCAGAACCGCAGCGCGGCCCGGTCCACCGTCCGACCGGTGCGCGTTTCATAGGCCGACACCAAGTGGTCCACCTCCCACCGCCCGGGGATCAGGTGCTCTCGGCGGCGGACCGGATTGGTCACCCACCCCACGTCTTCGGTGGGATCGCCCAAATGGACCGTCTCCCAGTCCAGCAGCACCTGCACCTGGTCGCCGTCGAGCAGCACGTTGCCCGGCTTGATGTCGCCGTGAACCACGGTCACATTGCCCGGCGGCGGTCGGTGACAACGCAGCCACTGTTCGACAAGGGCCAGCACCGGCTGGGGCTCGAGCGCATCCCGCTCGATCACTGCGGTCCACTCGTCGATAGCCGCTGTCGCCGGGTCGTTCGGCACGGTCAACACGTCGTCCAACCCCGCCCCCCGCCAGTCCAAAGTGTGGATCTCGATCATCAGATCCACCATCTGGGAGGCGATACCCGCCCGGGTGTCCTCGTCGAACTGGCTGATGCCGCCTTCCAGCACAAAATGGTCGTTGCGCCCGTCGTAGCGGGTCATCACCAGCGCCGGGCGACCCAGCTCCGACCCGTCGGCGTCCAGCCACACCACCTCGGGGGCCCGCACCGGCTGGTCGTGCAAGCGCCGCAGCACCTCGTACTCCACCCGCCGGTCGGTCTCCAGCACGCTCCCCACCGGATCACGTCGCAGGAACAACCGCCGGCGATGCGGCTGCCCTTCGTCTTCCCAGAGCAAGTTGAAAGGCCAGTTCTCCCTCGATTGGCCACCGATGGCCCGAGCCTCGCCCTCCACCCGAAGCTCGCCAACATCCCCCAAGCGCCGCCGAACAAACCCCTCCAGCGCCATGTCAAATTCACTGGTCATCAGCGCATCACGCTAGTAGCGCAGGGCGGAGTGGAGCTGAGCGGACTCGAACCGCCGGCCTCCTCGTTGCGAACGAGGCGCTCTAGCCAACTGAGCTACAGCCCCAAATGCGAGTCAAGCCTAACGGGGATCGAGCCCCGAGCAACGATTGGATTAGCAGCGGGAGGAGATCAGCGCTGGCCGCCGGAGGCCACGTCCCAAGAGCGGGCCTGCGGCGCATCCACGTCGATGGGGTTGAGCCGCTCTTCGCGGGTCCGCTGGTGCTGCACCAGCAGCATGGCGTAACCCAACAGCAAGGCATCAATCAGCAGATGGACTACGAGGAGGAAACCGCCGAATTGCACGGCGAGAACAAATGAAACGAGCGCGCCCACGATGAGCGTCACCAAGATGCGCCGCCGCCGCCGGCGGGCATCGATCAACGTGCGGGGAATGCCTCGAGTCGGATTCGAAGCCACCTGAGAAGCGTACACCCGAGGCGGCAAGGCGACATTGGGGCGAAGGGCCACCACCGGCGCCGCCATGGCACCACGCTCAGCCAAACGGGGATGCACCGAGCGGATGGAGGCGCTCAATCCCAACTGCGTCGACCGGCGCCTGCTACCGAACTGGCCGTTGCGCGCCCGACGAATCAGGGGCGGTAGCAAAAAGGCAGCCCAAGCGGCTGCCAAGATCATGAGCAACACTGATGTCACCAATCTCGGGGATCCCTTGCAGAATTAATGGTAAGCCGCAACAACGTGCCTACTGGTGGATAGTCGTGCCTCCGCACCCTGTGGAAAACGTCAGGATGCTTCGTGACCATCTGACGACGGACATTACAGGGACTTGACACTTGTTACGGTTCTACTACAAAAAGTCCACCCGCGCCAGCCGGTCTCCCCAGAGCGTCCGCCGATGCCGATCAGTCGTTGAGAGCCTCCTCGGCATCCCCCGGGCGCCGGTAGTGGCCGGAACGTCCACCCGACTTCTCCCACAGGGAGATCTCCCCGATCACCATCTCTTTGTCCCGCGATTTGCACATGTCGTAAATGGTCAGCGCGGCCACCGAGCAGGCGGTGAGGGCTTCCATCTCCACCCCGGTCCGATCGACCGTTTCCACCTCGGCCTCGATCTCTATGTAGGTGTCTTCAATCCGGAAGTTGACCAACACCGCCCCCACCAACAGGGGGTGGCACAGCGGGATGAGCTCGGGGGTGCGCTTGGCCGCCTGGATGCCTGCCACCCGAGCCACCGCCAGCACGTCTCCCTTGCCGATGGCGCCCCGGGCCACCGCCGAGGCGGTGTCGGTGCTCATGAACACTTTGGCCCGGGCGATGGCCCGGCGGTGGGACGGCTCCTTCGGGGTGACATCAACCATGCGGGCCCGGCCCAAGGGGTCGATGTGGGTGAACCCGACGTCGGTCATGGTCAGCCCCCGATCTGGGACATCGAACGGCCGGGGCGGATGAAGTGAACCTGGTTGATGGCGTGCCCGGCCCACTTGTCCTTTACAACTCCTGAGATGACGGCGGCGATTTCCTCATCTGTCGCTCCTGAGCGCAAGAGCGACCGGAGGTCGTGCTCGTCTACCGCGAAGAGGCAGTTGCGGAACATGCCCTCGGCGGTGAGCCGAACCCGGTCGCAGCTTTCGCAGAAGGCGTCGGTCACGCTGGCGATGACCCCGAACGAGCCCAGCCCGTCGGCGTAGTGCCACACCGCGGCCGGCGAGTGGGAGCGCTCCACCGGTGCCAGCGGGAACGCCTCGCCCACCGTGGCCACGATCTCATCGAGGGTGACCACCTTGTCGTTGCTCCACGACAGGTCGGCATCCAGCGGCATGAACTCGATGAACCGGACCTCCACGCCCTTGTCCCGACCGAACCGGGCGAAGTCCACGATCTCGTCGTCGTTGATGCCCCGCATCATCACCGCGTTGACCTTCACCGGGTCTAGGCCGGCGGCCAAGGCGGCGTCGATCCCGTCGAGCACCCGGCTCAAGTCGTCCCGGCGGGTGAGTTGCTCGAACCGGTCGGGGCGGAGGGAGTCGAGCGAGATGTTGATCCGCCGAAGCCCGGCGGTGGCCAGCTTGTCGGCCAGAAGGCCCAGGGTGGCCCCATTGGTGGTCAGGGCGAGATCGACGCCCAGCGCGGCGAGCTTCTCCACCAGCACCGGCAAGTTGGCCCGCACGGTGGGCTCTCCGCCGGTAAGCCGAATGCTGTCGATGCCGAACAGGTTGACCATCAGAGCAGCGATGCGCTCGATCTCCTCGAAACTGAGTAGATCTTCGCGAGGCAGCCAGTCGAGCCCGTCGGCGGGCATGCAGTAGGTGCAGCGGAAGTTGCACCGGTCGGTCACCGAGATGCGGAGATCCCGGTGGACCCGTCCGAAGCCGTCGATCAGCGGCACGCTCACCCCTGCATTATCTCAGTATCAGCAGTGAAACCGCATCCCCGACATCCAAACCCTCCCCGTCGGGCACCACGGCCAGGGCGTCGGCAGCGGCCATGGCCGAGAGCTGATGCGACCCCTGACCACCGGCCGAGCGGGCCAGATACTCGCCGTCGGCGTATTCCACCCGCACCCGGGCGAAGTGGGTCTTGCCGTCGGAGCGACGGTGCAGCGGCTCGGCCGCCCGGCCCATCACCGGCTGGCGGTGCCAGGCGGCGGGGGGGTGGCCCATCATCTTGCGCAGTCCGGGCCGGGCGAACAGCTCGAAGGAGACCATGGACGACACCGGGTTGCCCGGCAGCCCGAACACCGGGATGCCCTCCACCCGGCCGAAGGCCAGGGGCTTGGCCGGCTTGATGGCCACCTGCATCCAGGACATGGCGCCGATCTCGTCGAGCACCTTCTTCACATAGTCGTAGTCGCCCATGCTCACCCCGCCCGAGGTCAAAAGAGCGTCGCAGGTCTCCACCCCGGCCCCGATGCCCGCGGCGATCTCGGCTTCGTCATCGGCCATGCTGCCCAAATCCACTGCGTCGCATCCGGCCTCAGCCAGCAAGGCCAGCAGCGTGTGGCGGTTGGAGTCGCGGATCTGGCCCATCTCCAGCGGCTGCGGCCCCTCCACCAACTCATCGCCGGTGGACATGACCCCCACCCGGGCCTTGGGCCGCACCCTTACCTGGTACATGCCCAGGCTGGTGAGCACCCCCAAGTGCCCCGGCGTCAGCACCTCTCCCGGCCCGAACACCGTCTGACCCACCGACAGGTCCTCGCCGGCTCGGCGGATGTGGTTGCCGACCGGCACCGGCTGGGCCACGGTCACCTGGGCGCCGTCGGCGCTGGTCTCGGTGAGCTCCACCATCACCACGGAGTCGGCGCCTGGGGGAATCACCGCCCCGGTCATAATGCGCACCGCCTGGCCGGCCCCCACGGTGATTTGGGGAACGGCACCCGCGGCCATCGTGCCTGCGATGGCCAGGGTCACCGGGGCATCGGCCACGTCGGCCGAGCGCACGGCGAAGCCGTCCATCGCGGTGTTGTCGAACGGGGGCACCAACTCCGGCGCCACCACGGTCTCGGTGGTGACCAACCCCCGGGCCTGGTCGACTCCCATCACCGCTTCGCCCAGCACGGCGCACCCGGCGAGCACCCGCTCTTGGGCCTCAGCCAGCGGGATCATCACCAGAGCGCTGGTTCTTCTCGTCGCCACATGCGGCGAATGTTCTCATGGTGGCGGGCGAGAACCACCACCGTCACCCCGATCACCACCGCTACTTCTGGCGCCGGCCACCCCTGAACGGCCACCGCCACCGGCCCCGCCGCAACCGCCACCAGCGAGGCCGCCCCGGCCCGCTTGGTTGTGGACAGAGCCACCGCCCACACGCCAATGAGGATCACCCCCACCACCGGCGTGAGCGCCAGCAGCGCCCCGCCGAACGTGGCCACCCCCTTGCCGCCCTGGCGGTAGCGGCCCAGGGGCACGATGTGGCCCACCACCGCGGCTGCCCCGCACGCCGCTCCGATCAACTGGTCGCCGAAGACCAAACCCAGCCCGGCGGCAATGACCCCCTTGCCCACGTCGCTGAGCAGAACCCATGCCGCCGGCCACCGCCCGGCAACCCGGTACACGTTGCTGGCCCCCGGATTGTTCGATCCCTCCCGAGTCGGATCGTGCCCCGTGTACCTCCCCACCAGCAGCGCGCCGGGAAACGTCCCCCACGCATACCCGGCCAGCACGAGCCACCAAGCCCAGTCCACATCCGAATAGTAACGAAACAACCCCCACCCCTATCCTTAAACCCCGTGCCCGCCTACGACTACAGCTGCCAAACCTGCGGCACCCGCTTCGAAGTCATCCAGTCGTTCTCCGAAGACTCCCTCACCCTCTGCCCCCAAGCCGACTCCATCGCCAGCCCCGCCGCCTGCACCCAGCCCGGCAAGGGCCAAGTGGCCAAGGTGTTCAGCGTGCCGAGCATCACCTTCAAGGGCGACGGCTTCTACCGCAACGACAGCCGCTCGGGGGCGAAATCGTCCACCGTGGCTGGCGCTTCGACCAACGGCGACAGCTCCAAGGATTCAGAAAAGTCCAGCACCGCGAAGTCCGACAGCAACACCTCGGAGCCCTCCAGCCGCGAGCCGGCCAAGGCCGCCTCGGGCTCATCCGACGACTAGCTGACCGACGTGTCTGAACCTCACTGTGGGCGCGAGGGACACTGAACCCATGCCCGAGATCGGCGTCATCGGCGGCTCCGGTCTGTACTCCCTGCTGGACGACGCGGTGGAAGTTTCTGGCGACGACGCCTTCGGGCCACCGTCGGGACCGCTCACCATCGGCTCGGTGGACGATGTCGAGGTGGTTTTTCTGCCCCGCCACGGCCCCGGCCACCGTTTCCCTGCTCACAAGGTCAATTACCGGGCCAACATGTGGGCCCTTCGCCAAGCGGGCGTCAAGGCCGTCTTCGGCCCCAGCGCCTGCGGCTCGCTGCGGCCCGAACTGGCCCCCGGCGATGTGGTGGTGTGCGATCAGCTGGTGGACCGCACGTCGGGCCGGGCCGACACCTACTTCGACACCGTCACCAACCACGTCTCACTGGCCGACCCCTACTGCGGCGAGCTCCGCCACGCGTTGCTGGACGCGGCCCGGGCCGAGGGCATGACGGCCCACGACGGGGGCACCATGACGGTGATCTCCGGCCCCCGCTTCTCCACCCGCGCCGAGTCTCGCTGGTTCCGCAACAACGGCTGGGACGTGGTGGGCATGACCCAATACCCCGAGGCCGCCCTCGCCGCCGAGTTGGGCATCTGCTACGCCACCGCCGCCCTGGTCACCGACTACGACGTGGGCCTGGACGACGATCCCGACATCACCCCGGTGACCCAAGACGAGGTGTTCGCCTTCTTCGCCCAGAACCTCGACCGGATGCGGGCCGTTCTGTTCGGCGCCATCCGAGCCGTGGCCCACAACCTCCCCGACTGCTCCGACCGCACCAACGGCATCGAGCCACCCCAGCCCCCTTCCTGATCCCGTTTCGCCCGCCGCCATCGCACGGCTGACTCCCCCTTTTCTTGGTGGCTACTTGCCGCTACGCTGAGCGGTGCTTCCCCCTTTTCGAATGTGGTGGAGGCGCGCGCCCGTGGACGCTGCTCCTGGATCTGAAAACGAAACGCTGACGTGGCGGGGCTCTCTGCTGGCCCGGCTGCCGGGCGGAAGGCGAAGCTATTGGCTTGTGGTGGCCGCGGCTGCGGCGGTCACCGGGCTGATGGTGGCGGCGGTGGCGGGGCTGGCCGGGGGTGGCCCCTCGTTGGGCGATCTCACCTCGGTGGTGGTGGCCACCCAGCCCATCGAGGCCGGAGAGCCGCTGGACGAGGCCAACACCGAGATCCGCCGCTACCCCGCGCTCGTGCTGCCGCCCGACGCTATGTCTGACCTCTCCGGCGATGAGGTGGCGTCGGCGGCCCTCCATGTCGGCGACGTGGTGACCGCGGCCCGGCTGGGCGGTATCCCCATCGGGTATCGGACCGAGGTGGCCGTTCCCGCCCACACCGCCATGCCCCCGCTGGCCGCAGGCGACCGGGTGGACGTGTTGGTGACCCTGCCGATCTCCGACGAGAGCGGCGCCCAGACCCAGGCCACCCTTACGGTGGCCACCGCCGCGGTGGTCACCAACAAAGCCGAGCACGCCGTGACCATCGCGGTCACCGAACAAGAGTTGCTCCCCGTGGCATCCGCGGTGATCCAAGGCTCGGTCACCTTGGCCCTGGTGCAGGCCGGTTAGCGCACTGAAGCCGCGATGAGGCTGAGCACCAGCAGGGCCACCAACACCCGGTACACCGCGAACGGGCCGAAGCTGCGGGTGCGAACCAGGGCCAGCAGCCCCTTGACCGCGGCGAACCCGGTGACCGCCGATGCCACCGTGCCCCACACAAACCCGGCCCGGGCATCTGCGGGGATGCCTCCCCACCCGCCGATGTCGATGAACAGGTACACCCCGGCCCCGGCGATCACCGGCACGCTCATGAGCATGGCCAACCGGGCCGCCGCCTCGCGGTCGAAGCTCAAAAGGCGGCCGGCGGTGATGATCACCCCCGAGCGCGACACACCGGGTTGAAGGGAGCAGGCTTGGACCAGTCCCAGCAGCAGCGCGTCGCGCACGCCGACTCCATCGACTTCCCGCCGTCCCTGCCCCCGGTCGGCCCACCACAGCAGCACGCCGAACACCGCCAGCAGCACCGCGGTGAGCCACACCTCGTCGTCGGCCTCGTCGAGCACCGACCGCAGTCCCACCCCCACCGCCGCAGCCGGCACGGTGGCCAGCACCAAGAGCCATGCCAGCCGGCCCTGCTCAGACATCGGCGCATCCCGCCGCACCACTATCCCAATCCCATCTCTCACCAGCGCCCACACCTCCCGGCGAAGACAGGCCACCAGCCCGACCAGCGTGCCCAGATGCAGCGCCACATCGAACGCCTTCTTGAGATCATCGCGGCCCTCAAAATCGTCCCACTCGGCCAGCCAGGGAATGATCTGGAGGTGCCCGCTGGACGACACCGGCAGGAACTCGGTCAGCCCCTGGGCGATGCCCAACAAGATGGCGTGGAGGACCGACATGGTCCTTCTACCGACTAGGCACGGGACGGGGTGACTTCGGCCACCACCAACGGCACCTCACTAGGCGCCGGACATGGTGACTTCGGCCACCACCAGCGTCACTCCGGCCGAGCTCATCGGCAGCCAGGTGAGGTCGGACCCCACCGCGGCCACGTCCAAGAGCATCCGCTGGAGGGTGGAGGCGATGGTGATCTCCCTCACCGGCTCGGCCAACTCGCCGTTGCGGATGCGCAGCCCCTCGGCGCCGGTGGAGAAGTCGCCGCTCACCGGATTCACCCCCGAGTGCAGCCCCGACACCCCTTGCACCAGCACCCCGTTGTCGATGCCGGCAATGAGTTCGTCCGGGGTGCGGTCGCCGGGAACCAGCGAGAGCGCCTGGCAGCCCACGCCGGGAGTGCTGGCGTAGCCTCGCACCGCCGAGCCGGTGGACGCGCTGCCTGAGCGCCGGCCGGTGTAGCTGTTGTGCAGGAACCGCTCAAGCTGGCCGGCGCCGATGAGCTGGTTGCGCCGGGTGGCCAGGCCCTCCCCGTCGGCGTCGGAGGCGGTGAACGCCTCCGGGTTGGTGGGATCGTCCACCAAGGTGACACCAGCAGCGGCCACCTGATCGCCCAGGCGGTCGGCGAACAGCGACCGGCCCTTAAGCACCGCCTCGCCCGACAGGGTGCCGCCGATGATGCCCAGAAACTGGGCGGAGACGAAGGGATCGAGCACCACGGTGACCCGCTCGGTGGGGGGCTGGGTGGCCCCCAGCATCCGGGTGGCCCGCTCCACCGCGTCGGCCGCGGCCTCCGCCACGTCGAGAGTGCCGGGCTCACGGCCCACCGAGAACCCGAAGCCGGTCTGGGTCTCGTCGTTCTCCGAGGCCAGCGAGTAGGCGGTGAGATAGCACGAGGTGTCCCGCCCCGAGCTGCGAATGCCGGTGGTGGTGGCGATGGCGTCGGCGCCCACCGCGTCGCCGTAGTCGGCCGACTCCACCCCCACGATGCGGGGGTCGCCAGCCTGCACCGCTCGCTCCAGCTCCAGGGCCATGTCGATCTTGGCCTCGGTGCTTACCTCCAGAAGGGCCTCGTGGTAGAGGTCGAGCTCGGGGGGCGCCACTCCGTCGGGCTCGGCCAAGCCGAAGAACTCGTCGGGCGAGCCGAACACGGCGTTGTCGCGGGCTTCGGCCAGAGTCTCCTCCAGCACGTCGGTATCAAGCGTGCCAGCGTGGGCGAACCCCTGGCGGCCGTTGGCGATCACCCTCACGCCCACCCCCTGCGACTCGGCCACCGACAGCGACTCGATCTCGCCTTCGTAGACCCGCACGTCGGTCTCTTGGCTGTGGCCGACGACTGCCTCGATCTGCTCGCCGTCGCGGCCCCAGCCCACGATGCGCTCGGCGATTTCCAGCAGCTCCTCGGGGTTCACGCTGCGATCCTGTCGATGTTTGGCCCCCGTCGCCGACCGGTCACGCCGCGGTTCCACCGATGGTCATCGACGCCACCCGCAGCGTGGGAGTGCCGTCGCCCACCGGGACGCCCTGGCCATCCTTGCCACAGGTGCCCGGCGATCCCATGGCGAAGTCGTTGCCCAGGGCCTCGATGCCGGCCAGCACCTCGGGACCGTTGCCGATGAGGTTGCCCTCCCGGATGGGGGGGCCGATCTCGCCGTGCTCAATCAGATAGGCCTCGCTCATGCCGAACACGAAGTCGCCGGTGGCGGTGTTCACCTGGCCGCCGCCCAAGTGGGCCACATACACGCCCCGTTCGGTGGCGGCGATGATGTCGGCGGGATCCTCGGACCCGTTGGCCAGGTAGGTGTTGGTCATCCGCACCATGGGCAGGTGCTGGTAGCTCTGGCGGCGGCCGTTGCCCGAGCTCTCCCGGCCCTCCTTGCGGGCCCGCAGCAGGTCCCACATGTAGTCGGTGAGCACACCGTTCTCGATGAGCACGTTGCGCTGGGCGGGCCGGCCCTCGTCGTCGATGGCGTACGCCCCCCACTCCCGGGCCATGGTGCCATCGTCGATGAGGGTGACCTCGGGGTGAGCCACTTGCTCGCCCACCCGGTCGCGGAACACCGAGGCCTGCTTGGCCACGAGGTCGGCCTCGAGGCCATGGCCGCAGGCCTCGTGGAACAGCACCCCGCCGCCGCCGGGGCCGATCACCACCGGCATCGAGCCGCTGGGGGCGGGCTGGGCGGCCAGCTTGGTGAGCGCCCGGTTGGCCGCGGTGCGGGCCAAGGCGTCCACCTCGTATTCATCGAACAGCTCGAAGCCGATGGGACGGCCCACGCTCTCGAACCCGGTCTGCATGCCGGTGTCGCCCACCGCCACACACGACACCGCGAACCGGGTGCGCACCTGGTCGTCGCCAGCCAGCAGCCCGTCGCTGTTGGCCACCAGAATGCGGCGGCGACCGTCGGCGTAGCGAGCCGACACCTGGGTGATGGCCGATCCGGCCGCTCGGGCGGCCTCGTCAGCCCGGCCCAGCAGCTCCACCTTGGTGGCCTTCGCCACGGTTTCGGGCAGCACCTCGACCTCGTTGGGCGACGGAGCGTCAACCCGGTCAAGCGCCACCATTTGACGGCCTCCGCCGCCGCCTCGGGCCGCCGCGGCCGCGGCCCGCGCCGCCTTGGCCAAACCGGCCTCGCTCAGATCGGAGGTGTGGGCGAAGCCGGTGGTCTCCCCCACCACCACCCGGATCCCCGCCCCCCGGGTGCGGCCAGAGGTCAGCTCCTCCACTTTGCCGTCGTCCAACAGCGCCGACGACGAGCGCCGGTCCTCGGCAAAGACCTCGGCGAACTCGCCGCCGGTCCGCAGCGCCTCCGACAGCGCGCTCGTAACCACAGACTCGTCAATCACAATTCTGCTCCCCGTCTCTCACCTAGCGAGTCAATCACAGTTTCTCCCTCTTTCTTGCCGCCGTAGGTTACCGGCCTGTCGCCCAAACCGGGAACAGGGCCAGCGCAGATCTCAGCCCAAGTTGGAGCGGCGGGGGTAGGCGTGCTCGGGGTCGCAGATCACGTTCACCACGTAGGGCACACCGGCATCGAGGGCCCGTTTGAGGGCGGGGGCGATCTCGTCGGGGCGCTCCACCGTCTCTCCGGCGCCGCCGAGAGCAGCCACCACTTGGTCGTAGCGGCACCCCTCTTGGAGGTCGGCGGCCACGTCGTAGCCGTAGAGCTGGCGCATGGGGTGCTTCTCCAAGCCCCAGCAGCCGTTGTTGCCCACCACGATGGCCACCGGCAGGTTGTGGCGCACCAGCGAGTCGGCGTCCATCAGCGAGAACCCGGCCGCCCCGTCGCCCAACAACAGCACCACCTGGCGGTCGGGGTGGGCCACTCGGGCGGCCATGGCGTAGCCCAAGCCGGTTCCCAGGCATCCGTAGGGGCCGGGGTCGAGCCAGTGGCCCGGTAGGTACGAATCCACGAACCGCCCGGCATAGGACACGAAATCGCCGCCGTCGCCGATCACCACCGCATCCCGATCCAGCACCTGGCGCAACTCCCCGTACACCCGGGTGGGCAGAATCGGATCGGCCGCCGCAGCCAGAAGGTCCTCCTCTTCGGCCCGGGCCGCGTCTTCGGCGTCGCGCAGCGTGGCCACCCACTGGGTGCGCTCAGCGGGGTGGGCCGGCGCAGGGCCGGCGGCCAATGCGGCCAGCATCTGGGCCAAGTCTCCCGACACCACCGCGGCGGTCGGCGCGTGAGCGGACGCCGACTCGGCGCTGTCGATCAGATGCACCACTTGGGCATCGCCGAACCGCCCGAACGAGAGCCGGAAATCAAGCGGGGTGCCGGCCACGATCACCAGATCGGCGTCGGAGCGCAGCATTCGCCGGGTGCGGCTGAAGAACAGCTCATGGTCGGCGGGCAGACACCCCCGGCCCAGCCCGTTGGCGAAGGCCGGCAGCCGCTGGGCCTCCACCCAGGACCGCAGCGCGTCCCAGGCCCCGTCCCAGTACACGTCGGTGCCCACCAGCACCGCGGGTCGCCGGGCTGCGGCCACCATGTCGGCCACCGCAGCCACCCCGTCGGGGTCGGGGGTCGCGCCCACCGGCAGGGGCTCGTCGGGCACGGTCCCGGCGCCCTCGGAGAACAGCACGTCCATGGGATAGTCCACGAACACCGGACCCCGATGAGGAGTCATGGCGTCCTGCACGGCCCGGTAGGTGGCGGCAGCCAGATCGCCGCCGCCGCCGGCGGTGAGCGAGCGCTTGGTGACCGGGGCCAGGATGGGAACGTGGTCCAGCTCTTGGAGCGAGCCCGACCCCCAGCGGGCCTCCGGCGCCCGGCCCCCCAGCACCACGAGCGGCGCGCCGTTGAGCCAGGCAGTGGTCACCGCGCTCACCGAGTTGGTCACCCCGGGGCCGGCGGTCACCGCGGCCACCCCCGGACGGCGGGTCAGCTTGGCCAGAGCCTCGGCGGCGAACACCGCGGTCTGCTCGTGGCGCACGTCGTAGAGCGTCACCCCGCCCTGCTTTACCGCAGCGTCGTACAGCGGGAAGATATGGCCCCCCGACAGGGTGAACAGCTCCTGCACGCCGAAGGGGGCCAGCGCGGCCAGCACCTGATCTCCCCCATGGCCCGTCACATTCATTTCTGCCATCGAACTCACCACCCGCCCCCATGACCCGTCATCTGTGTCCCCGACATTCGCCTCACCGTAATCTCCAATGAACCTTGCCGGGCCAATAGCCTTGGCGGAATGACCCCGATTGCCGCCTCTGTGGCTTGCGCGTGCTTCGGGGGCCGACTGTCCGGCGTCAGCGAGCCCTGGTTTGACTGAGAGCCACACCAAGCGTCGAGCGCTCGGCTTCGCCCTCAGAGTAGGGGCCAGCGTGGCCCTGCTGGCCCTGCTGATCTGGTGGCTCCCGTCGTTCGACGCCGATGAGCTGTGGCCCGAGTTCAACTCGGCCACCCCCTTCTGGCTCGTCGGGGCATTCGCACTCACCGTGACCGGCAACGTGGTGGCCACCGCCCGCTGGTACGAGGTGGCCCGCGCCCTCGGACTCGATGTGAAGCCCCGGCGGATGTTCTCGCACTACATGGCGGGTATGTTCGTCTCCAACTTCGTGCCCACCACCGTTGGCGGCGACGTGCTTCGGATGAGCCGCCTGGCCAATGACACCGACGACGGTCCCCACAGCTTCGCATCGGTGCTGTTGGAGCGGCTCAGCGGCTGGATCGTGCTGCCCGTCTTCACGCTGGTCGGCCTCGCGCTGGACGACGAGTTGCGGGGACTGGGCGCCCCGACCCGAGTGGCGGCCAGCACGGCTGGACTCACGCTTTTGGCCCTCGGCCTGATCCTGTTGCTGGTGGGCAATCAGCGATTCGGCCGCTGGGTGCGCAAACACACCGGATGGGTCCGCTTCGTGAACGGACTCCACACCGGCATCGACGAGTTGCGGGGCAAACCCCGCGACACCGGACGCGTGCTGATCACCGCCTTCGCCTACCAGGCCGTGATGCTGGCCGCCGCCGGGTGCGCGGCCAAGGTGGTGGGGATCAACGGTCTGGGGCCCACCGAGCTGATGGCATTCATCCCCGCCGTGCTCATCATCCAGGTGTTGCCCATCGGCTTGGGGGGGCTTGGGCTGCGGGAGGGCGCGCTGGTGCTGTTCCTGCATGATCTGGGGGTCATTGACGAGAGGGCCATCGCCATGGGCCTGCTGCTGTACTTCCTTACCGTTGCCGGCAGCTTGGTGGGGCTGCCGACGCTGGTTTTCGGCGGTCGCCATTGGCAGCGGGTTAGGCGCGCCCGACTGCACCGCTAGCAACCGCTGGTTCCCAGAGACATGGCACTGTCGTTGTTGAAACCGGGCGCCAAGTCAAAACGCCGAATCCGGCCCCGCTGGTATCTGGAGCTGGCCGTCATCGGTGCCTTCTACGGCATCTACTCCTGGGTGCGGAACCAGTTCGGATCGGCGGCAGTGTCGCCGGCCAAGGCCCAGGCCAACGCTGAGCTGGTGATCGACTGGGAGCGCAGCATCGGCCTGTACTTCGAGCGCGACCTCCAAGACCTGTTCATCGGCTGGGTTGCGTTCATTCAGTTCTGGAATCTGTTCTACGGGCTGTTTCATTTCGCGGTCACCGCTTTCACCCTCATCTGGCTCTACTGGCGCTTCCCCCGGCACTACCCGTTCTGGCGCACCACCGGGCTGTTGACCACCGGGTCGGCCCTAGTGGGGTTCGCGCTCTTCCCGCTGATGCCGCCCCGCCTGCTGTCGGTGGGCGGGCGCTACGGGGGTGATCTACCCGAAACCGGCTATGTCGACACGGTGACCGATCTCGGGGGGCTGTGGTCGTTCACCTCGGGGGCGGCCGAAACGCTCTCCAACCAGTACGCGGCTATGCCCAGCCTGCACTTCGCCTGGGCCATGTGGTGTTACCTGGCGCTGCGCAAGCATCTCGTCCATCCCGCGGGTAAGTGGGCCATTGCCGCCTACCCCTGGCTCACCCTATTCGCCATCGTGGTGACCGCCAACCACTACTGGATCGACGCGCTGGGCGGACTGGGCGCGCTGGGTGTGGGCTGGCTGGCGGCTCGGGGCTATCACAAATGGCGAGACCGCGAGTAACCTGTAACCCCCCAACCCAATTGGAGGGGACGTGGACACCAACCATCTTCAGAAGATCACCTGTCCGGCTGATCTGCGCCGCCTGGGCGACGAAGAACTGACCGAGCTGGCCGAGGAGATCCGCGAATTCATCGTCGAGACGGTGAACACCACCGGCGGCCACCTGGGCTCCAATCTGGGCGTGGTAGAGCTGACGCTGGCCCTTCACCTGGTGTTCGACTCGCCCCGCGACATCATCTTGTGGGACACCGGCCACCAGGCCTACGTCCACAAGATGCTCACCGGGCGCACCGACCAGTTCAAGACGCTGCGCCAACCCGGCGGCCTATCGGGCTACCCCAGCCGTGAGGAGTCGCCCCACGACTGGATCGAGAACAGCCACGCCTCCACGGTGTTGAGCTACGCCCACGGTCTGGCCACCGCCCAGCAGGCCGAAGGCGGCGATCAGCGTCGCGTGGTCGCGGTGGTGGGCGACGGCTCGCTCACCGGTGGGGTGGCCTTCGAGGGGCTCAACAACATCGGCCACTCGGGCTGCGACGTGACCCTGGTGCTCAACGACAACGGGCGGTCGTACGCCCCCACCATCTCCCGGCTGTCGGAGAGCCTGCTGCGGGTGCGGATGGACCCCCGCTACGTCCGCACCGACAACCAGGTTCGCAAAGTTCTTCAGAACATCCCCTGGGTGGGCGACCTGGCCGGCCGGACCGTAGGGGCCGCCAAGGCCGCGGTGCGGGAGATGGTGGAGCCCCGCACATTTTTCGACGAGCTGGGCATCAACTACTTCGGACCGTTCGACGGCCACGACCTGGGCAAGCTCGAGCGGGTGTTCAGCCGGGTGTCCCATTTGGAGGGGCCCACCGTGGTGCATGTGCTCACCCAGAAGGGCCGGGGATACGCTCCGGCCGAGAACGACCCGGTCAAGAATATGCACGACACCTCGTACGCCAAACCGGGGAGCTACACCGAGGCGTTCACCAATGCGCTGATCAAAGAGGCCGAGGCCCGGCCCGAGCTGGTGGCCATCACCGCGGCCATGCCCGACTCCACCGGGCTGTTGCCGTTTGCCGAGCGTTTCCCCGACCGGTGCTTCGATGTAGGCATCGCCGAGCAACACGCGGTGACCGCGGCGGCGGGCATGGCCATGGGCGGGCTCCGGCCGGTGGTGGCCATCTACTCCACCTTCTTGACCCGGGCCATCGACCAGGTGAACCTCGACGTGGGGCTGCACGGCCAGCCGGTGGTGTTCTGCCTCGACCGGGCCGGCATCACCGGCGACGACGGGGCATCACACCACGGCGTGCTCGACATGGTGCTGTTGACCAAGGTGCCGGGTATGACGGTTCTGGCCCCGTCGTCGTATCAGGAGCTTCAGCAGATGCTCCACGACGCGCTGGAGATCACCACCGGCCCAGTGGCCCTGCGGTGGGCCAAGACCGCCGCCCCCTCAGTGCCCGAAGACCAAGTGGGCTTCGGCCTCAAGGGCCGCAAAGTGCGGAAGGGCGACGACGTGTGCCTGCTGTCGGTGGGCAAGATGCTGGCCCCGGCGGAAGAAGCCGCCGAACTGCTGGCCGCCGACGGCGTGTCAGCCACGGTATGGGACGTGCGCTGCATCAAGCCGTTGGATGAGGACATGCTGGCCGACGCCGCTGGCCACAAGGCGGTGGTGACCATCGAGGATGGCTGGCGTGAAGGCGGCGCCGGAAGCTGCGTGGCCGACCGCCTCGCCCTGTCGGGCCGCGACGGCCCCGTGCCCACCATCCGAGTCCTCGGCGTACCCAACCAGTACATCCCCCACGGCAAACCCGACCAGATCCTCGCCGATTGCGGCCTCGACGCCGGTGGCATCGCCACCGCCGCCCGCGAAGCGCTCGCCGTCAAGGTCTAGCGAGCCGGCAGAGGACTTTCTCTGACCGCAGCTTGATTTCCCGCGCTAGGAGTAAATCTAGCGGCGGATGAGGGTGCCGGGGTGGGCGCCGGTGGGGTGGCCGTTTCGGAAGGTGACTTCACCGGCACAGATGGTGGCGTCGTATCCGTCGGCGGATTGCAGCAGGCGGCGGGCGCCGGTGGGCAGATCGGCTACTACCTCGGGCAGATGCAGGCGCATGGCGTCGAGGTCGATCACGTTGATGTCGGCCCGCTTGCCGACGGCCAGCACGCCCCGGTCGTCAAAGCCGTACAGATCGGCCGGCTCAGAGGTGAGCATCTTCACCGCCTCGGCGATGGACAGCTTCGGCCCCCGCTGGCGGTCGCGCACCCAGTGCTGAAGCATGTAGGTGGGCAGGCTGGCATCGGAGATCACGCTGCAATGGGCCCCGCCGTCGGCCAGCCCGACCACGGTCATGGGATGCACCATCATCTCGCGCAGGTCCTCGAGGTCGCCGTGGCGATAGCCGGTGAAGAACACCTGGAGCATGCCCCGCTCGCACATCAGGTCGTACACCAACTCGATCACATCGCCGCCCGACCGCTCAGCCATGGCGGCCACCGAATCGGCCGGGTCGGGCTCGAACACCGGACCGCCGTCGAACGGGAAGGTTGCGTGGAGGGAGTGGCGCAGGATACCCATGGCCGGATCGCCGGGGATGTTCTCGGCCAGGATGGCAGACCGCACCTCTGGGCGGCGCAGTTCGACTAACCGCTCCTCCAGCGGAAGCTGGTCCAACGGCTCATATGTGGGCCGCTTCTTGAACGGGTTGAACTGGTCCCACCCGGCCAATAGCCCGCCGGGGCGGCCCTGCACCTGGGGCACCAGCTTGGCCCCTTCGGCGTTGGCTCGCTCCACAATGTCCATCTGCTGGCGCCACTGGCCAGGGTTGACGTGGACTTGGACCATGGTGAAGGTGATAGCCCGACCGGTCTCCAGGCTCAGGCGCCGGTAGAGCTCCACCTCGCGGACGGGAGCATCGGGATCCTCCCCCATCGAGCCAGCCGGCACCACCTCCACCAGCGACCGGCCATCGAGCGCGCCCATGATGGCGGCCAGCTCTTCATGGTCGGCGAACGTTCCCGGCACCGGCACTCCCGACAGCGAGGTGTGCATCGGCAGCCGATTGGTAGAAAACGCCACCGCGCCGGCCCGGGTCCCCTCACCCACAATGCGGGCCATCTCGGCCAATTCGCCTGCGGTGGCCGACTCCGTGGTGGCCCCTCGGTCGCCCATCACATAGGCCCGCACCGCCCCGTGGGGCACCTGCGCCGCCACGTCGATGGTGCGCCCCAGCCGCTCCAACTCGTCGAGGTACTCGGGGAAGGTCTCCCACCGCCAGGTGATGCCCTCGTGCAGAGCCGCACCAGGGATGTCTTCCACACCCTCCATCAACTCGATCAGCCAGTCATGGCGGGCGGGATCGGCGGGGGCGAACCCCACCCCGCAGTTGCCCATCACCACCGTGGTCACCCCGTGCCACGCCGAGGGCGCCATGATCGGATCCCAAGTGGCCTGACCGTCGTAATGGGTGTGGACGTCCACGAAACCGGGAGTCACATAGCGGCCCGTGGCGTCGATCACCTCGGCGGCATCAGCGTCAATGCGGCTCTCGACCGCGGCCACCCGCCCATCGGACACCGCCACATCAGCCACGGTCGGCGCAGCGCCCGTCCCGTCGACAACCATGCCCCCGCGGATCAACAAATCAACCATGCCCGCCATTCTGTCAGGGCATAGCGACAACGCCCATACTGGGACTGCTTGGAGATGTGGGGCTGCACAGCCAACCAGTGGTGTTCTCTTTGGACCGGGCCGGAATCGCCCAAGCCGCCCGCGAAGCACCAAAACACTAAAAGAAATAAAAACACTAAAAGAAACAAAAGCCCCCAGGCCGGGTAAAGTTAGACTGTGGCCAACGGGAATCCATTCTCGCCTACTTTCGGTGCCTCGCCCCCAGAACTGGCAGGCCGAGACGACATCATCGAAGCGATTGGAGACGCCCTCGACAACGGCCCTACCCATCCCGACTACTCCGCCCTGCTGATCGGCGCACGAGGCACCGGAAAGACGGTGATGCTCGAAGCGATCGAAGAACGGGCTCGCGCCCAAGGCTGGCTGACCATCTCAGAAACGGCCTTTCCCACGGGTTTACCCGGCCGTATCACCCGCCACGCCACAGAGTTGCTCGTCCAACTAGATGATGACCAGCCCCGCTGGCGGATCACCGGCTTGCAGGCTGCTGGTGTCGGAGTCACCGTCGAACGCCACGGCGACAGCGACGACGGTCTCGCAAACTTGCGCACTGTGCTGGCACCCCTCGGCGATGCACTCAGCCAGAACGGGGTCGGCCTCCTCATCACCATTGACGAACTCCAAGCTGGAGACATCAACGAGGTCCGGGAGTTCGGAAGTGTCTTCCAGCACGTTTCTCGCCGCGAGGGACGGCCTATCGCCTTCATCGGGGCCGCCCTGCCCAGCATTGAAGACGGGCTTCTCGCCGGCGACACCGCCACCTTCCTCCAACGATGCTCCATGCACGACATCGGACCCCTCAACCCCAGAGAAACCCGCGACGCAATCTCCAAACCGATCTACAACCACGGCGCCCGCATCGACCAAGAGGGACTTGACGCGGCGGTGGCAGCCACATCTGGCTATCCCTTCATGGTTCAACTCGTCGGCTTCCACAGTTGGAAGGCGGCCCAAGACCCGGGCGCCGGAATCACTCTCGTCGATGTTTCCAAGGGCATCAACGAGGCAGAACGACGCATCGGCCGCCTCGTACTGCGGCCCACGTGGAAGGATCTCTCAGAAGTAGACCGCAATTTCCTTATTGCCATGACCGCCGACCACAGCGAGTCGAAACTGGCCGACATCGCCGATCGGCTAGGGGTGACAACCAGCTACGCAGGCGTCTACCGACAACGCCTCCTCAGAGCAGGGGTGATAGCCGCCACCGGCAAAGGCCGGATCGCCTTCACCCACCCCGCAACCCGAGACTGGATCCTCTCCCTCGCCGCACCCCCGAAAGAGTAACCTCAACTGCCGGAGACAGATTCACTCCCCACCGTGTTCCCAGAAAATGAATCCCTTGAAAAAGGAAGGCCACCACCTCCCAAAGTCCGTGCGAATATTGAATTGCTACTTAAAGAAGACTCAACGAGGCTGAGAGATGCCTATAGAGGAATTCGGGACAACCGTACACCTGCTGATATATCGTCAGAACTTGGAATCGACACAGTAGGCTGGTTTTATCACAAAAACCGAGACATCAAAGCGCTATTGGAAGGAGACCTTCCCGACAAGCCTTCAGTAGCAGGATATACCAGAAGCGCCTTTAAGTCGCTAAGGCCGGAGAGTTAGCAGACACCGAATTTCAGGCTTGGCAAGGTGTATACGTCTACACTTTTCCTCACTACCATTGGAACCCAGTAGACAATGATTCTGACCCACCTCGAACAATCATGAAGGTTGGACAGACTGCTGGACAGGATGGAATCAGGGCCCGCATAAACCAACAGATTTCAACCGCAGCCCCAGAAGAACCCCTCATATATCGCGCCTACCGAACAACGGAAACAGCAGAAGCAACTGAAGGTATCGAGGAACTCTCTCGAAAACTTGAAGGCCAATTCCACAAACTCCTTGACGCGGCCGGACACAGGCGAACTAGAGCAAAAAAAGAGTGGTTCCTTACAAGCTTGGAATTTCTCGATGCTCTTGCAGAGTCATGGGGCCTGGAAATTGGAAGGATTTTCGACATCGACTCTGAGGACAGCTAACAACTCTACGGATATCTATGGGAAGTCTTGAAGTAGGATTTCTTTGAGTGATTCGCCGTAGGCGGTGAGTTTGGCGGGGCCGATGCCGGGGGTGGCTAGGAGTTCTTTGTCGGTGGTGGGGCGACGGTGGGCCAGTTCGATGAGGGTGGTGTTGTTGAACACGATGTAGGCGGGCACGTTGTCGGCCCGGCTGCGCTCTAACCGCCAGGCTTTGAGTGCTTCGAAGGCGGCTGCGCCCGCAGGGTCGGTGGGGGGCTGAGGTTTGGATCGGTGTGACGGTTTAGCGGTGGTGCTCGGTTGCGACGACGAGGCGGGGCCGATCACGACGGGAGGAGTCAGCAGGCCAGCCGACGACTCGGAAGCAGGCTGGGACTCGGGTTCAGGAGGAGGCTGGTAGCGGGTGGTCAGCTCGGCTTGGAAGTCGGTGGACGGGTCGCCGCAGATGAGGGTCACCGACTCGGAGCACCGGGTGATGGCCACATGGAACACCCGTCGCTCCTCTTCGAGGTCACCGGCCAAGCGGTGGGGCATGAGGCCTTTTGACGCCTCGTAGACGATCACATGGGGCCATTCCCGGCCCTTCACCCGATGGACGGTGGCCAACTGGACACCGGAGGCTTCGCCTTCGCCCTCAAATCCGTCCGAGAGTCGATTGGCCAGCCACTGCCGGAATTCAGTGGGGTCGGGGTGCAGGTGGGCCACGGAGATGAGGGCGCGGAGGTCATCGCCGTGAGCCGACCGGTCCACCGAGCGGCGGGAGGCGTCCAGGCGGGCGTCCAGGCTGCCGCCCAAGCCCATCTCGTCGCGCACCGTCTCCAACAGCGACCGGGTGGTGATGCCACCATCGGCCTGCTTCGCCTTCGACCGCAGCATCTCCACATCGTCGGCGAATTCAGCCACCTTCTTGGAAGACCGCTCGTCTTTGATCCGGCCAGCAAGGGCCTTGATCTGCGAGGTGCTGTGCTGCTCGGCGATCCACTCGATCACCCGGGGGGATATGCCCCGTGGCGGGCGGCGGGCCGCGTCCGACAGTGCTCGGGACGGTAGGCCGCGCTCGGGGGCGGTGGCGATGTCGAGCCAGGCCAGCGCGGCGGCCACCCCGGTGCGCTCCAAGAACCCGCGGCCCACCGGCTGATTCGACGCCACCCCCATGTCTCCCAGCACGATCTGGGGTACCAGCAGGGTGCTGTTCACCCTGGTCAGCACGGCTACATCCTTCGGGCGGGCCCCGCCTTCGAGCAGCGACTCGGCAACCCGCCGAAGCACCGGCGCGCCGTCGGCGGCCGAATCGACGTTGAGGGTGGCGCTCGAGCTGCTGTCGCTGGTGCGAGACCGGCCGGGTGCCGCGGTGATCTGCTTGTCAATGCGGCGGCGGTTATGGGACAGCAAGTTGGTCGCCGCGTCCACCACATCGGGTGGACAGCGGTAGTTGACGTGCAGTTCGTGGCGCTCGGCACCGGGAAAGAACTTTTGGTAGCCGATCAGCCACTCCGGGGAGGCACCGGAGTAGCCGTAGATGGTCTGGTCGTCGTCGCCCACCCCGAACACATCCGACCGGGGCCCGGCCAGCAGCCGTACCAACAGCAGATGGGCAGGGGTGAGGTCTTGGAACTCGTCCACCAGCAAGATGCCGCAAGTGCGACGGGCCGCTGCTCGAGCCGCGGGGTCGCTCATCAAGATGTCGATGGCCCGGACGATCTGCTGGTCGAAGTCCACCAGCCCCTCGGTGTCGAGCAGGTCGGCGTACTGGGGCGCGATCACCGAGAAGTCGGGCACGTCGGGGTGGAAGTCGCGCTCCACCTCCGCGGGATCGAGCAAGCCCAGTCGGGAGGCACCCAGCGCTTCAATCCAGGGAGCTAGCTGGTCGGTCATGGCCCGGCGCTTGCGGGGTACCATCCCCGCTAGCAGATCCCGCACCCCCCGCTCGTCCACTACCTGCACCCGGCCATGCTGTTGCGGGCGGGCGAACGGCCCGGTGCCATTGCAGATGGCCAGCGCCAGGCTGTTCAGGGTCCGCACCTCCAGGCCGGGCAAGTCGGCGGTGCGCTCTTGCATCTCGGCCCGGGCCCGCACGTTGAACGCCACTAGGCAGACGGCCCGAGGGTCTACCCCAAGGTCGCGCACCAAGTAGCGGGCCCGCTCGGTGAGCACCCGGGTCTTGCCCGAGCCAGCCGGGGCCACGATGCAGGCCGGGCCACCCAAGTGGCCGACCGCCGCCCGCTGATCGTCAGCCAGATCAGCCTCGGGCGACGCCGGGCTCAGCTCAACCAGGCTGCCCACCGCCAGATTCACCGCCGGAACAACCCCGGCACACCCCGCACCCCGCGCGTCAACTGCGCCCCCGCTGCCAACCTGACCTGCACCCAACGCCTCACTGGGGAATACGTTGAACGGCCCCCCGTCGCACCACACCGGCCCCGCCTCTGTCACCACATCCCCCGGCACGTCTACCCCCGCAAGCCGAGCCCCCAACCCCAGCGCCCGCTCCAGCGGCTCAAACCCCGGCTGCTCAGGATCACGCCAATCCACGGTGTTGGAAAGCAACAGGTGGCGCACCACCTCATCCGGCATGGTCAAACCCGGTTTGAGGTCCCACCACCGGGCATGCATCACCGGCTCCGCTGGTGGCATCTCACCGTCCAACTCGACTACCAGCGGCACCCGCTCCACCCAAGCCCGCCTCAGCTCCCGCCCAACTTCGGGATTGAAGCGATCGGGGCGAACCGCCACCCGTCGACAATCTCCCCAACCCTCCGGAGTCGGCTGCCCCACCCCCACCAGCACACTTCGGCCCAGGCAGTCTGGCCCTCTCATGGCATCCCCGAGCCCGTTGCAGTAGGGGCTGCCCGCTAGTTACGGATAAGAGAGCCAGTTGGCTCAGGTGCGGGCGAAGTAGGGGTTGTCGCCGGCTTCGTGGTCGGTGGCGTCCACCACGTCGGTGATCTCGGGGATGGACTCGGTGATCATCACGGTGATGCCCTCACGCAGGGTGGCCGCGCTCATGGCGCAGCCCTGGCAGCCGCCGCCCATGGTGATGTAGGCGGTGGAACCGTCAACCCCCAAGAGGTTGGCGAACCCGCCGTGGGAGGCCAGCGAGGGGTTGATGTGCTGATCCAAGAGCTGCTGGAGCCTCTCGGGGATGGTGCCGGAGAGCTCCAGGTCGGCACCGGCCAACAGATCGGGCTTGTTGGGGTTGCGGATGACCAACCCGCCCTGCATGGGGTTGTTGGGCAGGTCGAGGGTGGCACCGGTCAAGTTCTCCACCGACTCCTCAGGGATCATCACGGTGAGGCCCTCAGAGGTGATGTGGCGGTGGCCCTCGGTGCATTCAGCCACCTCCTCGAACGCCAGGTCGTAGGTGTAGTCGGCTCCGCTGACCCCGGTGATCTCGATACGCAGGCCAAGGGCTTCGGGATCGTCCTCGTTGGATCGGATTTCGAGCACCTTGGCAATGGCCGCCTCAGATACCTCGAACAGTTGGGCTTCGACAGTTTCGCTCACAGCCTCAAGGTTACCCGAGCCCGTCCCCCGGCACCACGGCCCGAACGCTTGTTTTCGCCGAGATCAGCCCCGGCGGACGCGGCCCCGCAGCGAGCGGAAGGCCAGGGTCTGGGCCACGATGCCCACCACGACGATAGCGAGCAGCGCCCGCCCCAAGGCCCAGCCGTCCCAGCCTGTGAACAGCGAGCGCATGCCCTCCAGGGCATAGGTCATGGGGTTGAACCAGGTGATGGCGGCCAGCCAGTCGGTCATCACCTCCCGGCTCACCCAGGCGGTGGTGAGGAACATGAAAGGGAAGAACAGCAGGAAGCTGGAGTTCACCGCGGCGGGGTTCCCGGTGCGCAGGGCGATGGCGTAGGGGAATCCGGTGAACGCCAGCCCCCACAGCGCGCCCAACACCACGAACACCACCAAGCCCAACACCCCGGTGGCGCCGAAGCTCACGCCGATGATGAAGCCCAGCGCAACCACCGGCACCGCCATCACCATGAACAGCGTGAAGTCGGCCACCATCAGCCCCAGCAGCAGGGCGTAGCGGTTCACCGGGGTCATCAGCAGCCGGTCGAAGTAGCCATCGACGATGTCGATCACCAGCGCATTGGCCCGAGACATGCCGGTGATCGCGGTCATGATGGCCACCGGCAACTGGAAGGCCTTGTAGTCGATGCCCGTCACGGCCTCATCCACGAGGTTCTGGATGGCGCCGATGGTGACCACCAAGAAGAACAGCGGGATGAGCAAGGCGGGGACGATCGCCTCCAGGTCACGGGGCAAAAGCCGCAGCGCCCGGCTGGACACCGAGGCCATGTCGCCGAAGAACCCCGACGGCCGGGCCTTGATCACGCCGGCTTCGGGCAAGCCGGCGTGGGCGGTGTCGCTCATTCCTCCACCTCGATCCGGGCCCCGGTGAGCTCCAAGAACACGTCGTCGAGTGTGGTGGGGTGAATCGACAAATCCGACACCTCCACACCGGCGGCGGCCAACGCCACCGCCACCGGGCTGATCACCGAGGCCCCATCCCCGGTGGCCGCGCTCACCTCGTTGCCGTACACCTCAACGTGGTTGATGCCCGCCACCTTGCCGATGGCACCAGCGGCCGCCTCGGTGTCGCCGTCTACCCGGACCACCACCACGTCGTCGCCCACCGTGCGCTTGAGCTCGGCGGGCGTTCCCTCGGCCACGAGACGCCCTTCGTTCAAAATGCCCACCCGGCGGGTCAGCGCGTCGGCCTCCTCCAGATACTGGGTGGTGAGGAAGATGGTCATGCCCAGATCGCGGTTCAACTGCCTTATCTGCTCCCACACCACGGCCCGGCTGATGGGGTCGAGCCCGGTGGTGGGCTCGTCCAAGAACAGCACCTCGGGGTTGTGCATCAGCGCGGCGGCCAAGTCGAGGCGGCGCTTCATGCCCCCCGAGTAGGTGGACACCCGCCGGTCGATGGCGTCCATCTCCAGCAGGGGGGCCAGCTCTTCCATGCGGGTGCTGATGGCCCTCTTCTCCAAGCCGTAGTAGCGGCCCTGAAGCACCAGGGTCTCCCGCCCGGTGAGCTTGCCGTCCAAAGCCGCGTCTTGGAGGGCCACGCCGATGCTGAGCCGCACGAGGTCGCCCTGAGCCGCCACGTCGTAGCCGGCCACCGAGGCGGTGCCCGCGGTCATCGACGCCAACGTACACAGCATGCGCACCACAGTGGACTTGCCCGCGCCGTTTGGCCCCAAGAACCCGTAGACCTCGCCGGCGGCGATCTCCAGATCAACCGAGTCCACCGCCACCACATCCCCGTAGGTGCGGCGCAGACCCCTCGCCGAAATCGCAGACGACATGGCGAGCAATGCTATTCGCCAGCGGTGGGATAGCCTCACTCCCATGTCAGAGGCAGCCAGCGAGTCGGTCAGCTACGAGTTGGACGGCGATGTGGCCGTTATCCGCCTGGACGACGGAAAAGTGAACGTCTTGTCCCACGAGGTGGTCGACGCCCTGCACGCCGGGCTGAACCGGGCCGAACAGGAGGCCAAGGCCGTGGTGATGATCGGCCGGCCGGGCAAGTTCACCGCGGGCTTCGATCTCCGGGTGATGCAGGCCGGTCCCGAAGAGGCCCGCAACCTGTTCCGGGCCGGTATGGACCTGTTCGTGCGGCTGTACGAGTTCCCCATTCCCGTGGTGGCCGCCTGCACCGGGCACGCCTTGGCCGCCGGCGCCATCTGGCTGATGAGCTGCGATGTGCGCATCGGGGCCGACGCCCCGGCCAAGATCGGCCTCAACGAGACCGCCATCGGCATGGTGCTGCCTACGTCGGTGGTCACCCTGGCCCGCGACCGGCTGTCGCCCCGCCACCTCCACTCCTCGGTGTTGTTGGCCCAGCTCTACGACCCCGACGGCGCAACCGATGCCGGCTTCTTGGACCGGGTGGTCCCTGCTGATGACTTGGAGCAGGCGGCGCGGGCCGAGGCGGCCGGGCTGGCCGAGAACCTCTCGCTGAAGGCTTTCGCCGGCGTACGGCGCGTCATCCGCGGCCCGGTGGCCGACGCCGTGCGCCAGATGCTCGACGGCGACACCCAGTCGTTCACCGTAGGATTGGCGACATAGGCGACAACTCGATCCAGGGAGGACAAGCACCATGAGCGAGCCGGCCATTGCGCTGTTGGAGACGGTCTGGGGGTCCATCGCCGCACTCGGCGCCGACTTGACCGAGGAGCAGTGGGACACGGCCACCGAGTGCCCCGGCTGGTCGGTGCGAGATCAGGTGAGCCACATCATCGGCCTCGAGCGGATGCTGGCCGGCTTGGACACCGAGCCCCCGGCCACCGACGGCGAGCTCGACGGCGTGGCCGCCTTCAACGAGGCCCAGATCGCCCCTCGGCGCTCTCGCCCCGGCGCTGAGGTGCTGGCCGAGATGAACGATATCTGCGCCCAGCGGCTGGAGATGCTGCGTTCCATGCCCGCCGAGAAGTGGGACGAGGTGGGCTTCACCCCCGTCGGGGAGGGCCCTTACCGCATGTTCATGCAGGTCCGGGCATTCGACTGCTGGGTCCACGAGCAGGACATGCGCCGGGCACTGGGCATCCCTGGGCATCTGAGCGGCCCGGTGGTGGACTTCTGCCTCGATTGGCACGCCCGCAACATGGGCTATGTAGTGGGCAAGAAGGTAGGGGCGCCCGAGGGAAGTTCCGTGGTGTTCGACATCGACGGCGACGCCGAAAGTCCCCGAGCCGTGGCCGTGGTCGACGGTCGGGCCAAGCCGACGCCCCCGCCCGACAACCCCACCGTCACCATTCGCGCCGACGTGGACACCTACAACGCCCTGTGCTGCGGCCGCACCGACGCCGCCAACGCGCTCAACAGCGGGCTGGTGGCCCTGAACGGCGACCTCGACCTGGGCCAGCAGGTGGTGTTGAACCTGCGCTATGTGAACTGAGCCCAGCCCCGCCGGCGGCAAGGATTACCCGGCCTCGGCCATCCTTGCCTCGAGGTCGAGCGCCCGGGGGCTCACGGTGAGATCAAAGTCGGTGCTGCCCAGGGTCGACTCGTTCCACACCTCCCGGTCCACCATCCATTGGGCCCAGCCTGAGAACCAGCCGTCGTGGTACGACTCGAACTGGGGGGCCCACCAGTCCCGCAGCGGCAGACGGGTGGTCTCGTGGTCGGCCAGGTTGGAGGCGAACCCCAGGATGTTGCTCTCCGGCAGGTGGAGGACGAAATCGGCGGAGAGGAACGCCGCCGAGGCGCTGTCCGCCCATTGAAAGGCTTCGTAGTCCCGGAAGTACCATAGGTTGGGCACCGACATGGCGGAGTCCACCGCCACGGTGACCGGGGCCTCGCCAATGGACTTGCTGTAGTCATCGAGCGCCTCGATGCGGCGTACCGTTCCGAGGTAGTCGTCGGTGGTGTGAACCTGGGTGAGCAACTCCCGCGGATCGCGCTGGTTGGCATAGTTGGTTCTCCAGGCGAAGAACAGCGTGGTGGCCAGCAGCGCGGCCACCACCGCCCACACCGGAAGCATCCACACCTTTTTCCGGGCCTGCCACAGCACCTGGACGCCGTAGCCCGCCAAAAAGCCCATCGGCACGAGAATGTGCAGCGCCAGCCACGGGAAGCGCTCGCTGGCCCAGGAGTACGAGAACCAACTGGCCACCGCGGTCCACAGCATGAACTTGCCGACAAACGTCGGGTTGCGGAACACGTGGGTCGCTCCAACCGCTGCCAGGATGCACGTCAAGTACTCGTAGAGCGTGATGGTGTACAGGTAGTAGTGCCACGGCTCGCTGCCCCGGTTGGTGTCCTGCTCGCCCCGCCAGTATGTGATCCCTTCCGTGAAGCCGTCCATGAAGCCATCGGGCCGGTCGAAGAGCACCGTGAACCAAAGGGCGAAGAAAAACAGAAACACCGCGGCAGCCAGCGCCCATCCCCAGCCGGGCACGCTCCGAGCGGCCCGCACCACCGACAGCTCCCAAATCGCCTGGGGACTGGCCAGCATGAGCACCACCATCACCATGAGCACTCCGTAGATGCCCAGGGTGAGGAACACCTCGACGTTGTAATAGGCGCTGAAACCGAAAGCGATGCCCATCGGGACCAATCCGGCCGGCAGCATCCACGACCACCCGGCGAACCCGCCGCGCTGGTTCTCGGCGCTTCCCTCGCTTCTCTGTGAGGCTGCCTGCTCGGCCAAAAGGGCCAAGAAGAAGCTCCCGAAGATGAACACGGCAATGAACGTGGTCTCTTTGACCGCGAATCCCGCAGCCAGCAGGAACCCCAAGAAGGCGGGCAATAGCAGCTGGGGCCGGTCCACGAAGCGGACGATGACCACCATCATGGCCAGCGTGATGAACGCGGTCAGCGAGTCCTCCCGCCCCAGTCGGGTCATGTAGAGGGCGATCGGGCTGAAAGCCAGCACCGCCGAAGCAGTCAGGGTCACCACTGGTCCCAGGGACCGGCGCAGGAACCATGGCAGCACGATCAGCCCCACCCCGGCCAGAACGGCCACCATCCGGGCAGTGGTATGCGACTCCCCGAACACCCAGAAGAACGCCGCCGTCAGATAGAAGCGCAGCGGTCCGTGGTACACCGGGTCGTATCCCTCGAAGGTGCCCTCCAGGAACTGCCACGAGTACCAGGCGTCGATGCTCTCGTCGTGATGGAATGGACGCTCGGCCAACTCCACCAGCCGCAAGACCAACCCGGCCACCGCCATCGCCCCGACGGCTAGGGCCAGCGCCGTCTCCGGACGGCGGCGCCAGAACTCCATCGGGCGCCAACCCACCAAGGGCACGGCTCGTTCACGGATCATGTCTCGCACTGCTCAGCCCACTTCATAGACGGTGTATTCACCCTTGGCAAAGGCCACAGCCCCCCGGGCCGCCCAGAACTGCTCGTTCACCCCGGCTCGGCGCTCGATGGGCCCAACCACCACGTAGTCCACCTCGTAAGCATCGAGCAGTTCCTCGGTTCCTTCGGATCCGTTCAACATGGCCTGAGCGTGCAGATGGCGCGTCGGCCAGTCGGTCACCCCGAGGTCGTTGATCCAACCGGCGAATCCCACCACTGCTTGGCGTCCGCTGAGGGCGGGCACCGGATGGGTGTGCTCGAAGCCGATCAGGAACACGCTGTCAGGCGGCGTGTGATCCCGGGCCCACTCCGCCGCGGCCACCCCGTCGCCCGAGGCGATCGGGTGGGGCCACACATTCACTTCGGGGTCAACCGCCTTCCAGATGTCCAGCGCGCCGGCGAAGGTGAGGGCGAAGAACAGCACCACCGCCCCCGCGATCCCGACCCATCCGATCGAGGCCAACCTCACCAGCACCGCGGCCACCAACAGCGACCCCAGGAGAATCACCGGCACAAACCAATGGGTGTTGTTCCACGGATGAGACGGGGCTACCCGCACGAAGTTGGGCACGATGAGCCACAACCACACCGGGATGGACCCCCACACCAGAATCGGGGGCAACGTGCCCTTCCACAGTTGGGCTGCCAGCATCAACAACAGGAACACTCCGGCGTTTCGCCACCAGAACGTGAGCAGGTTGTCTTGGTCGGCCGAGTAGTCGGGGGGCTGCATCCACGGGCCGTTCACCCAGGTCTCCCACACGATCTCGGTGTTCAGCGGCTCGATCCACAACGCCGCAGGCAGCGAGAACGCAAACGCCGGCAGGGCGAACAGCAGCCACTGCCAGCGGCGGTCGAGCACCGCCCAGATCAGGCCCAACCCCAGCGCCACCCCGAAGGAGTACACATGGAACAGCGGCATCAGCCCGACGATCACCCCGGCGGCGGCGAACAGCCGGCGCGAACCCGATTTGTGGGCCTCCCACATGAGCACCACCACGACCAAGAGAAGCGAGAATCCGGCCAGGGTCGGTCGCTGGGGGAAGAGGTTCCCGGTGACCGCGTTCTCCATCAGGATGTTCCCGGCGTGGTGGCGGGTGTAGTCGGTGGGCAGGTTCCAGATGATCCCCCAGCCGCCCTCGGCCCGGTCGTGGAAGAAGCGAATCCACCCCAGCCCGCCGAACAGGGAGAACACCAGCACCGCGACCGCCCCGACTGCTCGACTGGAAAACAGGCGCACCCCGGCCAAGTACAAGGTGGGCACGAAGGCGAACGCCAGATAGCCCGACGACACCTCCAAACCGCCGAAAGCGCTCAAACCGGCTCGGTCGAGCATGGCGGCGAAGAAGTCGATGCCGAAGTGGTAGGGCAGCCGGTCGACGCCGAATGCGGTGGGCAACTCGGGGGGAAAGTTCTCGGCGTGGGCGAACGACGAGGCGTAGGTCAGGTGCGCTTGCCAGTCGGTCCACGACGAGAGATGGCCAGCCAGCACACCCCCCGACCCGTCGGGCAGATAGGCCTGGTTCAAGATCCACACGGTGATTACCCAAGCTGGGACGGTCAGAATCAGCAGGGGGGCCGGGTTCTGCGGATGAGAGATGGGCCGCATCAGGCGGCGCCGGAAATCACGGCACTCGGCGCCAACCTGCTCAATGCCCGTCCACCAGCCGAGGGCTGAGATGGCAGTGGCCACCAGCGCCGCCGCGCCCACTACCCGCCCGCTCAATCCTCCGGCGACCCAGCCCGCGGCATAACCCACGAGGGTGACCGCCATGAAACCGACGACTGCGCCAAAGGCCACCCGCTCTTCGACGCGGAGCTTCAGGCCGGTGAGGTAGGTGAGGCCGATGCCGACGAGCACGCAGTCGGCCAGGAGCAGCACCACCCACAGCTTCATTGGCCTATAACGCTAGTTTCGGGGCAGCCACCGACCGCAATACTCCCGGGGCCAGGGCTGGTCGCCTCTGCGGGCGTAGAGCAGGCGGGCTCGGGCATCCTGCTCTTCGGGCGGGGCGTGGGCCGGGTTGCCGGTGCCGCCCACGGTCCTCCACGTTCGAGGCTCGAACTGGTAAGCGCCATAGAACAAGCCGTTGGCGCTCTCGGCGGTGTAGTTGTCGGTGGACTCGCAAAAGCGGAGGTTGTACCAGTGCTGTTCGGTGGGTTCGATGAATCCGTTCTCGGCTCGCTCTCGATCGGCCATGTCGTTGATCTCCGCGATGTACACCACCCATTCGGCTGCCTCAATGGCATCCTCCGCGTCGAACAGACGGCTGTTGAGGTACGGGAGGGCATCGTCGAGTCGCTTGACGCGGGCTTCGGTCCTCTCCCGTTCTCCCGGCACGTTCTCCCTTGCTTCCAGGGCCTCGTCAACCATTTCGGACACTTCTGAGAGCAAGGCAATCCGCCACAGGGCGTCGGTGGCCTCTGAAACTCCCAGTATGAACACCAAGTCTTCAGCCTGGCCTCCCGCCATGTACTCCTGCACCACAAGTTGCTCGGCCTCGTCCATCAGCAGCCGCTTGCCAGCGTCCACGCTGTTGAGTTGATCCAGTCGGGATAGTTCGCGGTGCAATTCGTCAACCGTGCGGTCCACGGCAATTTGCACTGCCCCGCGTGCCTCAATGGCCGCATCCAGGTCGTGCTGTGCCCGCTCCAGATCACGCCATGGGGGCACCGCGGCCTCCACCGCGACGGGCTGAGCGGCATCGCCATCGTTGTCTGCCTGTCCGAAGGCGACTCCGCCCGCGACCACTGCGATGGCCGCCACCACCACAATGAGAACGGTCAAACGATCGCGCTTTTGGGCCCGCAAACTCTCTCCCCAGTTCGGCTACCCTCGAAACGGGTTTACCGCAACGCCCTCAAGGGCAGCAAAACCCCTATCGGCTGCCACAAATCTACCGACTATGCCCACCATTGCTTCAAACAGTCCGGCCCAACCCAGAATGGCCCAGGAGATGGACGCCATCTTGATCGTGTCGTTCGGCGGGCCGGAGGGGCCAGACGACGTGATGCCGTTTCTGCGCAATGTGACCCGAGGGCGGGACATCAGCGATCAGCGCTTGGCTGCGGTGGCCGAGCACTACCACCTGTTCGGGGGGGTCAGCCCCATCAATCAGTGCAGTCGCGATCTGATCGCCGCTCTGGAGAGTGAGCTGGCAGAGCGCGGGTCGGAACTGCCGGTGTACTGGGGAAACCGGAACTGGTCGCCGTTGCTGGCCGACACCCTGGCCGAAATGCGCGACGACGGGATCGACAGTGCGGTGGGTTTCGTCACCTCGGCCTTCGGCTCCTACTCGGGCTGCCGCCAATACGCCGGGGACATCGAGCGGGCTCGGGCGTCGGTCGGCCCCGATGCGCCGGTGGTGTACAAGCTGCCCCCGTTCTGGAATCAAGACGGCTTCCTGTCGGCTATGGCCGACAACCTGGCTGTCGCCCGACAGTCCGAGCCGACCGCCCCAGTGGTGTTCACCGCCCACAGCATTCCCGAAACCATGGCCGCCACCGCCCCCTATGTGGCCCAGCTCAGTGAGGCTTGCCGCCAGGTGGCGAACCGTACCGGAGCATCCGAATGGTCGCTGGCCTACCAAAGCCGCAGCGGCCCGCCCCAAGTTCCGTGGCTGGAACCCGATATCGGCGACCAGATGGATCGGCTGGCCGCTGACGGGGCCGACGCGGTGATCGTGGTGCCCATCGGCTTCGTGGCCGACCACATGGAGGTGATCTACGACCTCGACACCGAAGCCCGCCACCGAGCCGACCTGCTGGGACTGCGCTTCACCCGCGTCCCCACCGTCGGCACCCATCCCGCCTTCGTCAAGATGATCGCCGATCTGGTGCTGGCCCCCCCGCCGACACCCTGCCCTGAAGACTGCTGCCTGCGATAGAGATCCCTGCTTGCGGGTACCGGTGCGGCTAGCTGCGTTGGACCGGGCTACTCGCGGGCGCCGATCTCGGTGTTGATCCAGGCGATCAGCTGTTGCTGGTTGCGGGTCTGGGTCAAGATGTCGCCGGGGCCGGTGAAGTGGAACACGAAGCCCTCGCCCGATTTCATCGACTGGATCGAGCGCCCCTCCACTGCCCGGCGCAGCTCGTAGCTCACCGTGTCGGGGAAGGCCAGCATGTGGTTGGTGTCCACCACCACCGTCTCGCCCGCGGCCAGCGAGATCACGTCGATGGCCCCATAGGAGGCCACCACCACGTTGCCGACACCCTCGGCGTGGGCCATGAACCCGCCCTCGCCGCCGACCAGCGACTTGAAACCGCCCCACTTGGTGTCCACCACCACCGACGCGTCGGAGGCCAGCCAGTTGCCCCGCTCGATGATCCATGCTTGCGAGCCGTCCAGCTCGATCACCCGGAGGTCGCCGGGCAGCTTGGCGGCCACATCCACCCAGCCGCCTTGGGCCGGAGCGGTGTAGGTGGATATGAACAGCGACTCGCCGCCCAGAACGCTCCGTTTGAGCCCCTTGAGCACGCCGCCTTCCATTTTGGCCTCCAGCGACATCCCGGAGGAATGGGCCGACATGGCCCCGGCTTCAACTTTGACCTGCTCGCCGCTGCCCAGGATGCACCGGGCCACCGCAAAGCTGGGGGCATGACGAATTTCTACCTGCATAGCGGGCAGCCTACCCACTGCTTCTGACAATTGGGGTGGCACCGGAAGATGTTCTCGTGCCGGTTACCCGATGCCTTTGTCCTGGCCCTCCCAGTAGGGGGCCCGCAGCTCCCGCTTGAGCACCTTCATGGCCCCCGACAAGGGCAGCGGCTCACCCCGGAACTCCACCGACTTGGGCACCTTGTACCCGGCGATGGTCTGTCGGGCATGCTCGCAGATCTCCTCCTCGGTCACTTCGCTGCCCGGCACAGGAACCACGATGGCATGAACCGCCTCCCCCCATGTCGGGTCGGGAATGCCGATCACCGCCACCTGGGCCACACCCGGATGGGTGGAGATGGCGCTTTCCACTTCGGAGGAGTACACGTTCTCGCCGCCGGACACGATCATGTCCTTCACCCGGTCCACCAGGAACAGGTAGCCCTCCTCGTCGAGATATCCGGCGTCGCCGGTGTGGTACCAGCCGTCCCGGAACACCTCGGCGGTGGCCTCGGGCTTGTTCCAGTACTCCTGCATGAAGTTGCCGCCCCTGGCGCACACCTCGCCGATCTCCCCGGCGGGCAGCACGTTGCCGTGTTCGTCTTGGATGCACAGGTTCACCCCGAACACTGGCGAGCCCACCGACCGCAGTCGGGGGCTGCCCGGCACATGGTCTTCGGGCAGCAGCAGGGTGAGCACCGACGAGCACTCGGTCATCCCGTAGCCCTGGAGCAGGTTCACCTCGGGCAAATGCTTGAGCAAGTGGTCCAAAACGGCCTCGGGCATTGGGGAAGCGCCGTAGATGAGATTCCGCATCGAGGCCAGCCGCTCGGGCCGGTATTCCGGGTGCTGGATGCACATGCCGATCATGGTGGGCACCATTACCGTCTGGGTGATGCCCTCGGCCTCGATGAGGTTCATGACCCCGGCCGGGTCGAACGCAGGGATGGTCACCAACTTCGCACCGGCGGCAGGAACGACCAGCAGGCTGGCCATAGAAGCAGCGTGGAACAGGGGAGTCTGGCTCAAGAACACTTCGTCGTCGGCTATGCCACGGAGGCCGATGGCCACGTGGTACACGTTGAGCATCTCGGCCCGCTGCTGCACCAGCACGCCCTTGGGCAGCCCGGTGGTGCCCCCGGTGTACATGAGCACTACCGAGTCTTCCTCCTCCGGCTCGGGCGGGATGGTGTCGTCGCCCGCGGCCACCAGATCATCGAAGGCCACGTCGTGGGGCACGTCGCCCGGTCCGATGAGCACCACCGTGCGGATGGGGCTGTCGCCCGCGGCCTCCATGGCCTTGACGAACGCCTCGGCGAAGAAGGCGTCCACGAAGGCCACCTCGGTGCCCGAGTCCCGCACGATGTAGTCCAGCTCGGGGCCGGCCAGCCGCAGGTTCAAGGGGTTGATGATCCCTGCGCCCAGGTAGCAGGCGTGGTACAGCTCCAGGTAGGCGGCGCTGTTGAGGGCCATGATGGCCACCCGGTCGCCCTTTCCGATCCCCAGTTCGCTGCCCATGGCGTTGGCCAATCGGGTGACCCGCTCGCCGTGGGCGGCGAAGCTCGTCCGATAGCTGCCGTCGACAATTGCCTCTTTTTCGGCGTACCGTTCCACCGCCGGGTAGAACAGCCGGTGATAAACCAGCTCTTTCATGGGGCAACCGTAGCGCGAGCCGCACCCTCGGGGCGCGGGCTCGGGCACAGGGCAAAGGAGGCGACATGGACATCGAGACCACCGTGCGATGGCTGAAGGACCGCGAGCTCATCAAAGAGCTCCCCCAGCGGTACGCCCAGGGCATCGACCGCATCGACTTCGATCTGGTGCGGTCCAACTTCCACCCCGACTGCCAGATCAGCGGCACGGTTGTCTCCGGGCCACTCGACCCCTACCTGGACTGGACCGAGGCAGAGCTGCACAAGTTCGAGGCCACCCTGCACTTCATGGGCAACCAGTACATCGACCTCGAAGAAGGCGCCGATGAGGGCCACATAGAGACCTGGGCGGTGGCCTACCACATGCGGGCCGACCCCTCCGGTGCCGACGACCTCATCTTGGGCCTGCACTACTGCGACGACGTGGCCCGCTTCGACAACCGCTGGCTCATCACCGCCCGCACCGCCAAACCCCAATGGGCCCGCGGCGCCTTCCCCACCCCACCCGACGACCTCCGCAGCGACTGGCACGAGGTGGAGATCCGCCATGTCTGATCGGCCAGTGGCGTTTGTGACGGGGGCGAGTCGGGGGATCGGGAAGGCTTGCTCGGTGCATTTGGCTCAGGCGGGGTTCGATGTGGCGGTGTCGGCCCGGACGGTGGCTGAGGGCGAGCAGCGGGAGCACTCGTCCACGGTGCAGCGATCGGACACGTCGCCGCTGCCGGGGAGCTTGTCGGCCACCGCGGCGCTGGTGGGCGAGGCGGGGGGCGAGGCGCTGATCGTGGCCGCCGACCTGCTGGATTTCGACTCGCTGGAGGCGGCGGCCGCCACGGCGCTGGAGCGGTGGGGGCGGGTGGACGTGCTGGTGAACAACGGGCGCTACATCGGGCCCGGCCACATGGACCGGCTTTTGGAGACGCCCATCGAGCTGCTCGACCACCACCTCAAGGCCAACTGCTTGGCCCCGCTGGTGCTCACCAAGGCGTTCCTGCCCCAGATGCTCGAGCGGGGCGGCGGCACCATCGTGAACATCACCTCCGCCTCGGGCTACGCCGACCCCACCGAGGCAGCGGGCGACGGGGGCTGGGGCATGGGCTACGGCATAAGCAAGGGGGCCTTTCACCGGGTGGCCGGATTCTTGGCCGTGGAGCACGGCAGAGACGGCATCAACACCTTCAACGTGCAGCCCGGCTACATCTCCACCGAGCGCATCGCCCAGGACATGGCCCAGTTCGGCTTCGAGGATACCGGCCAGCCCCCCGATGTGATCGGCGCGGTGGTGGCCTGGCTTGCCACCGATCCCGAGGCCAGCGAGTTGAACGGCGCCAACATCGAAGCCCAATTCTTCTGCCACGAGCGAGGGCTCTTGCCGGGCTGGAGCGGACCGGAGCCCAACACCGCCGCCATCCGCTACGACTTGAGCGGCGCCGTCTTGGCCGAGAAGGAAGCCCAGCTCCTGGCCGAGAGCTCCCCAGAGTGACCGCTTCGGACACTCCAGACGCGGCCAGCCCGGCTACCGCTTCGGACACGGCCAGCGATGGGTCGGGCCGGTGGCTCGACCTGTGCGCTGTGATGCCGGTGTACAACGAGGAGGAGATCGTCGGTGAGGTGGCCGAGAGCTGGCTCGAGGTTCTCGACGGCCTGGGAATCGAATACGAGCTGCTGGCCATCGTGGACGGCGCGACCGACGCCAGCGAGCAGGTTCTGCTGGCCGTGGCCGAGCGCCATGAGCGCCTGGTGGTGGACGTGAAGCCCAACAGCGGCCACGGGCCGACCATCTTGCGGGGCTACTGGCGCGGCGCGCTCACCGCCGACTGGGTGTTCCAAACCGACTCCGACAACGAGATGCCCGCCGCTTCGTTCGGAGAGCTGTGGGACCGGCGCCACGACGCGGACGCAGTGATCGGGATTCGCACCAGTCGCATCCAGACGGTTGGCCGGCGGGCCATCACCCGGGCCGCCCGGCTCACGGTTCGGGCCGCGTTCGGCTGCCGCCTGGCCGACGTGAACTGCCCCTACCGGCTGATGCGGTCGAGTGCGCTGACACCGCTGCTGGACATGATTCCCGACGACACCTTCGCCCCCAACGTGGTGCTCTCGGGCATGCTGGCCCGATCCGGCGCCCGCCTGGCCGAGGTGCCCGTGCCCCACCACGACCGCACCACCGGGGCAGTCTCCATCCTGGGCTGGCGGGCGCTTCGGGCCGCGGGCCGCTCCTTCGGCCAAACCGTGCGCCTCAGCCGGGCCAAGATTCCGAGAATCTGACCGGAATACCGGGTTGATCTGGCTGATTGACCCATAAGTGTCGCAGCTACCGGGTACCGTCTAATCAGGCACAACAGCCCAACTTCCCCCGACGAAAACCCGCCAAGGCAATCATGCCCCAGTCAACACAGCTATCGCTCGACCGCACACCAGGCGACCCCGAGAGCACCGTCAACTTCGCCCGCGAAGTCGTGCCCGTCCCGGTGGCCGAGGAGATGTCGGAGTCGTTTCTGGCCTATTCCCTGTCGGTCATCACCTCCCGGGCCATCCCCGATGCCCGCGACGGCCTGAAGCCGGTGCAGCGCCGCATTCTCTACTCCATGCTCAACATGGGGATCCGTCCCGACGGGCCCCACCGCAAGAGTGCCCGAGTAGTGGGCGACACCATGGGCAAGTACCACCCCCACGGCGACGCCGCCATCTACGACGCCCTGGTGCGGCTGGCCCAGGACTTCTCCCGGCCCATCCCCTTGATCGACCCCCACGGCAACTTCGGCACCCTGGACGATCCCCCCGCCGCCCCCCGCTATACCGAGTGCCGCCTCGCTGATTCGGCCATGGAGATGCTGGCCGAGATCGACGAGGACACCGTGGACCACCGGCCCACCTACGACGGCGAGAGCGCCGAGCCGGAGTGCCTGCCGGGGAGGCTGCCCAACCTGCTGGTGAACGGCACCACCGGCATCGCGGTGGGCATGGCCACCAACATGGCCCCCCACAACCTACGAGAGGTGGCCGAGGCCATTCGGCTGGTGATGACCAAACGCCGGCCCAAGCCCACCGTTGACGAGTTGCTCGAGGTGCTGCCGGGCCCCGACTTCCCCTCCGGGGGCCAGGTGATCGACGCCGAGGAGAATGGGCTGCGCCAGATTTGCGCCACCGGGCGGGGCTCGGTCCGCATCCAGGCCAAGATGGCGCCGGTGAAGCTCACCCGCAGCCGCAAGGGCATTGAGGTCACCGAACTGCCCTACATGGTGGGGCCCGAGAAGGTGGTCAAGCGCATCAACGACCTCATCGTCGACGGCAAGCTGCCCGGCATCCACGACGCCCGCAACCTGTCCGACCGCCACCACGGGCTGCGCATCCTCATCGAGTGCGAGCCCCGCGTCGAACCCGAGAAGCTGTACTACGACCTGTTCCGCCTCACCCCGCTGGAGGAGACCTTCGCGGTCAACAACGTCGTGCTGGTACACGGCGTGCCCACCACCGTCGGGCTGTACAACCTGTGCCGCCACTACATCGATCACCGCCTCGACGTGGTGGTGCGCCGCACCCAGTACCGCCTGGGCCGGGCCCGAGACCGCCTCCACATTCTGGAGGGTCTGGTCATCGCCCTGGACAACATCGATCAGGTGGTGGCCATCATCCGAGGCTCCGATGATGCCGCCGAGGCCCGCCAGCGGTTGCAAGACGCTCTGGATCTAACCGAGATCCAAGCCGCCCACATCTTGGACATGCAGCTTCGGCGGCTGACCGCGCTGGAGAAGCAGAAGATCATCGACGAACGCGACGAGCTGATCGCCTTGATCGACGAGTTGGAGAAGCTACTGGGTTCCGAGCAGCGCCAGCGCACCGTGGTGCTGAGGGAGCTGGACGAGTTGGTCGAGCAGTTCGGGCGGGATCGCCGAACCCAGATCGTGGCCCACCAGGATGCCCCGGTGTATGAGGCAACCCCGCCGGCCGAGCTAACTCCGACAGCCGAGGGCCCCTGCGTGGTCACCTTGTCCACCACCGGCATCGTGGGTCGGGCGCCGGCCGGGGAGCGCCGGCGATCCCAGTTCGGACGCCACGACATGCTGACCGCATCAGTGGAGGCCGATCTTGGCGACACCGTGCTGGCGGTCACTTCGGGAGGTCGGATCATCGCCTCGACCGTTGCGGCCCTCCCCGAGGTCTCGGGCCGCAGCCGAGGGGCCAGCGCGTCGGAGGTATTCGGAACCATTCGCAGCGAGACGGTGCTGACTCTCGTGCTGCCCGGCGGCGACCATCTTGTACTCGTCACCTCCGCCGGCGTGGTGAAGCGTGTCGACCTGGCCGAGGCCGACAAGGGCCGGGCGGCCAAGCAGGTCATCAAGCTGAAGCCCAACGACAAGGTGGTGGCCGCCTTCTGCGCCCCGGAGGCCGCGGAGATGGTGCTGGTGAGCGTCCAGGGGCGAGTGTTGTGTGCGCCGGTTGAATCGGTCCGGGTCCAGGGGCGGGGGGCAGCCGGAGTCGTCGGCATAAAGCTGCGCAACGGCGACCGGGTCATTGCCGCCGATGGCGTGCACGGCGAAGAAGCGGTGATCTGTGTGGACACCACCGGGTCAGTGGGCGTAACCCCGGTGACCGATATCCCCGCCACCTCTCGGGGCGGCGTGGGCACGCAGCTGGCCAAGGGAGATCAGCTGGCGACGGCCCTGGTTGCCCCTCCCGCCGATCTTCTGGCCGAAGTCGAGGACGACGGCAAGCCGGCCAAAGCCCCAGTGCCGTTCCCCCTGGCCAACGGGCAGGCCGACCACACGGTGGTTCGGAAGGTGGGGATGCCCCGATGGTGACCCAAACCGCCCGCACCCAGGGCCGCGGCGCCGACCTGTTCACGCCCCCGAACAGGGGGAACGGCAACGGCAGTTACGACGCCTCCGACATCGTCACCCTGGAAGGGCTGGAAGCAGTCCGCAAGCGCCCGGGCATGTACATCGGGGGCACCGGGAGCGACGGCCTCATGCACCTGGTGTGGGAGCTGATCGACAACGGGGTGGACGAGGCCGGGGCCGGATTCGCCACTCGCATCGACGTGACGTTGCATGCCGACGGATCGGTGGAGGTGAGCGACAACGGCCGGGGCATCCCGATCGACCCCCACCCCACCAAGAAGGTGTCGGCGCTGGAGGTTGTCCTCACCGAGCTGCACGCCGGCGGCAAGTTCGGCGGCGGGGTCTACGGCGCGTCGGGCGGGTTGCACGGCGTGGGTGCCTCGGTGGTCAACGCCTTGTCCACCCGGCTGCGGGCCGAAGTAGACCGAGACGGCGCCACCTGGCAGCTCTGGTTCGTCAAGCAGAAGGCCGGACAGCTGGACGGCGACAAATTCGCCAAGGGCCACAAGCTTCGCCGGGTCCGCTCCACTCGCAAGACCGGCACCCGCATCCGCTTCTGGCCCGACCTCGACATGTTCGACCCCGACGCCGCGGTGGACTTCGAATCCATCCGCCAGCGAGCCCAGCAAGCCTGCTTCCTGGTGCCCGGACTGCGAATCCGGCTGGAGGACAAGCGCCGGGACACCGACAACGAGCCGGTCGATCTGATCTCCCACGGTGGACTGGCCGACCTGGTGGCCCACCTGTCCACCGCTGAGACCGTCACCGAGGTCATCTCCATTCCCGGCGAGGGAGAGTTCGAGGAGAAGGTTCCAGTGGACGGTGCCATGACGGTGGTCACCCGCCAGTGCCAGGTGGACATCGCCATGCGCTGGGTCAGGGGCTACGACACCCAGGTGGCCACGTTCGTCAACACCATTCCCACCCCGCACGGCGGAACCCATCTGGCCGGCTTTGAGCGGGCCTTGACCCGGGCAGTCAACGACAGCCTGCTGGCCGACTCCAAAAAGCTGGCCCGCCTGGCCAAGCAGGGCAACGACCGGGCTCAGCGTGAGGACGTCCAGGAGGGCTTGGTGGCCGCGGTCAAGGTAACCCTGCCCGAGCCGCAGTTCCGAGGCCAGACCAAGCAGGAGCTTGGCACACCGCCGGTGCAGTCCATCGTCTACAACGTGCTCAAGGACGGGCTGGAGAGCTGGTTCCAAACCGGCCCCAAGAGCCACGTCACCGCCTTGCAGTCCAAGGTCGCCGACGCAGTGGTGAACCGGGTTTCGGCTCGTCAGACGTTGGAGAACAAGCGCCGGGCCGCGTCGCTGGGTTCCACCGGCATGCCTGACAAGCTGGCTGACTGCCGGGTCCACGGACCGGACTCCGAGCTGATCTTGGTGGAGGGTGACTCGGCCGCCGGTCCGGCCAAGGCGGGCCGCAACGCCGAGAACATGGCCATCCTGCCGCTGCGGGGCAAGGTGGTGAACGCGGCCAAGTCGACGGTGAAGCAGGTGTTGGACAACGCCGAGGCCCAAGCCCTGTTCACCGCCATGGGGGCCGGCTCCGGCGACGACTTCGACATCGACAAGGCCCGGTATGGGCGCATCGTCATCTTGTGCGACGCCGACGTAGACGGCAGCCACATCCGCTGCCTGCTGCTCACCCTCATCCACCGCTACATGCGCCCCATGCTGGAGGCGGAAAACGTGTACGCGGCCCAACCCCCGCTCTACACCGCCAAGGTGGGCGACCAGACCTACCGGGCCTGGTCCGATGCCGAGCGGGACGAGGTCACTGCCGAGCTCAGCAAGGGCAACCGCAAGGCCGAGAACATCCGGTGGTCTCGATTCAAGGGACTGGGAGAGATGGACACCGACGAGCTGGCCGAGTGCGCTCTCGACCCCGAAACCCGCACGCTGCGCCAGCTCACCCTCAACGACGCGAAGGCAGCCGAGGACATGTTCGAGACCCTGATGGGCACCGATGTGAGCCGCCGCAAGGACTTCCTCATCGCCCACAGCGAACTGGTCGACCGCGACGCCCTCGACTACTGACGGCCATGGGAGAAATCAGGTAAACAGACATGACCATGACCGAGCCCGTCGAGCAGGCCGAGGCGCCCGCCGAAGAAAAGCTGTTGGACATCCCCGAGCGCTACGTGCCCAAGCACCTATCCCCTTCCAGCGCCTCGTCCTATCGGGAGTGCGCCCGGCGCTGGAAGTTCCGCTACGTCGACCGGCTGCCCGACCCGCCGGGTGAGGCCGCGGTCACCGGCACCTTCGCCCACATGGTGCTGGAGAAGCTGATGCAGGAGCCGGAAGTGAACCGCACGGTGGACCGGGCCAAGGAACTGGCCCGCGAGCTGTGGCCCGCGATGGAGAACAGCCGGGACTACCGGACCTTGGCACTGGACGACGACGCCAGCCGCAACTTCCGGTGGAACGGTTGGAAGGCCATCGAGGGGCTGTGGGACTTGGAAGACCCGGGCGCGATCAACGTGGCGGCCACTGAGCAGGATGTCCGCATCGAGATCAACGGGGTCCCCTTCCGGGGCGTGATCGACCGGGTGGACAACACCGCCGAGGGCTTGGTGGTCACCGACTACAAGTCGGGCAAGGCGCCTTCTGAGCGGTTCTCAACCCAGTACGCCACCCAGATGCTGTTGTACGCCGCGGCGCTGACCGAGTTGGAGGGCCGCAAGCCGGTCAAAGCCCAGCTTCTCTACTTGGGCCAGAAGGCAGTGGAGGTGGAGATCACCGACGAAAGCCTCGCCGAGGCCGTCGACGAGCTGCGGACCACCTGGCTGGCCATCATGGAGAGCTGCATCAGCCAGGAGTTCGACGCCTCCACCGGCCCGCTGTGTGGCTGGTGTCCGTTCGTGGCCCAGTGCCCCGAGGGCACCGCCGAGGTGCTCGATCGGGAAAAGGCCGGCAAATTGCGCGCTGACGCACCGGCGCTGGCGCGCATCGCCCAGGCAGCCGCCGAGTCCTGACCCTGAGGCCACCTATCGCCCTCTCGGGGTGTTGCCATTCCGAGGGGCTCTAGATTGGTGGCGTGAGCGGGCTGGATGCGGCAGTTGTGGGATGGGTGGAGGGGTGCTGTGGCTGCGGGGTGGCTGATGCGGAGAGGATTCCGGGGGGTGCCTCTCGCCAAGCGTGGGTGGTGACGCTGGCCGATGGGACGCGGCGGTTCTTGCGGATGGACTCGGGCGAATCGGCGCTCTCCGCGGTTGGCTATGACTTGGACCGAGAGGCCCGGGTGTACGAATGGCTGGCTGACACGCCAGTGCGGGCAGCTGGGTTTTGCGGGGTGAGCCCTGATGGGCGCGCGCTGCTGTTGGGCTTCGTGGATGGTGCGCCGGGGCCGTTGGACGATCCCAAGCTGGCCCGAGACTTCATGGATCAGGTCAGCGCCCTCCACGCCCTCGAACCCCCCGACCATCTAGCCATTGACGACTTGGCCGTGTGGACCAGGGCTTACCAGGAGCATTGCCCCGAGCCCGACCCGCTTATCGATCTCGGCCTGCGCCACCTGGCGGAGGCCGCGCCCGGCCCCCCGGAGCGGGCGGTGCTGGTCCACGGCGATCTGGGGCCGGGCAACGTGCTTCACGATGGCCACACGGTGACCGGGCTGTGCGACTGGGAACTGGCTCATGTGGGCGACCCCATGGAGGATCTGGCCTGGATCACGGTGCGGGCCATGCTCACCCCATTAGTCGATATCAACACCGCTCTTGGCTGGTACGACGGTCCAGTAGACGCCGATCGAGTGCGCTACTGGCAACTGGCCTGCGAGGTCCGCAGCTTGATCGGACTCGGGGTAACCGGGGCCGCCGGCGGTGACCTGGGCATGGGCATGCTGTTCGCCGCCCTCCACCGCCGGGTGACCGCCGAACTCCTGTGCGAGACCCTCGGCGTGACCGCCGAGCCCCCTGAATTGCCCGACCCCGCCGACACCGAGATGAGCGCCGTGTATGCCGCAGTCCTCGACGACCTCCGCACCGTCATCGCCCCCGCCCTGGACGGCTATCCCGCGGCCCGAGCCAAATCCGTCGCCCGCCTCGTGCGGTACCTGGAAATGGCCGACCGCATCGGTCCCGCGCTGGCCCAGCAGGACCAGGCCGACCGGGATCGCTTCGACCTGGCCGACGATGCCCAGCTCGCCGCCTATCTGGCCCGCCAAGCCCTACGGGAACAAGCCCTCATGGCCCCCGCCATGGGCCGCTTGGCCCACGCCCAACTACCTCGTCCCTGAGCAGCAGGGAAAGCAGCTATGTCAAGCCGATGCCAAGCATGGTGCCCCAGATCGTCAGCATAAATCCCGACATCATGAACACCATGGTCCGGGTCAGCTTGGCAATCTGAACCGCCACCTCACCGCGGTGCTGTGATAGCTCGGCCCGCACACTGCCGAGCTCGGCCCGCACACTGTCAAACTCGGCCCAGACCTTGGCAAAACCGGCATCCATCTTGTTTTCCAAGCCGTCGATACGAGTGTGCACTTCGGCAAATCTGGCATTGACGAGGGCAAACTGCCCGTTGAACTCAGTACGGAGCCTCTCTTCGCTCGCCCGGACGTCGTCTCTCGTGGCAAGCTGGTCCCAGCGGACAGGAGGCAGGCATTCCATCAAGGTTCTTGCCTCCTCCTCTCCCAATACCTCGCTCAGACGGTTGAGCAGCGCCAATCGCTTGTCCTCGCTGGCAAGCATAGTCAGCCTCTCTTGTTTGGTGATCAATGAGGAGGACCGCCTGCACCGTCCACGAGTGGTGTTGAGGACCCTATCGTCTCGCGAATTGCACCACAACCACTCAGAAGCTGTCACTGGCAGTATCTAGAGTCATGCCCGTGAGCATCGAGGTCGTCTGCACCCCCTACGGGCCTCCCGCCACCGAACGGTTGAGCGAGCAGATCGACGCACTCAAGGGTGGCGATCCGCTTTCCCCCGTGACGGTGGTAGTGCCCACCAACATCGCCGGGCTGGGGGCTCGACGGGCGCTGGGAGCCAAGAGCCCGGGAATCGCCGCGGTGGACTTCCTCAAGCTCTTCGATTTGGCTGAGCGGCTCGGCGCACCAAAAGCGGCCCAGCAAAATGAAAGCAGCTACCTACCGCTGTCTGATCTGGAGATCGGCGTGGCCATGCGTCGGGCGCTGGACGCCGACCCCGGGTTATTCCGCGCCTCAGCCCACCACCCGGCCACTGAGCAGGCGTTGGTGCGGTCGTATCGCGACCTGCGGGACGTGTCCGACGACGGGCTCAACAGGCTGGCCGCACAGAGCACCCGGGCCGCCGACGTGGTCCGCCTGTGCCGCTACGTCCGAGGCGAGCTGCGCGACAACTGGTACGACGGGCAAGATCTGGCTGACCTCGCAGTCGAAGCGCTTGAGTCCAAGTTGGGCAACGCGGCTCTCGGCGAGATCGGCCCGGTGATCGTATATCTGCCCCAGCGGGTCACCAGGTCGCAGGGGCGGATGATGTCGGCGGTAGCCGAGAAAGTTCCAGTGGTAGTCATCGCCGGGTTCGCCGGCGACGAACAGGCCGATGCCCTGGTGGAGGCGTCAGTGACTCGCATGGGCGGGCCGCGGAACACCAAGCCTGCCCCATCCCCCCCGCATGGCCAGCGGATCATCTCCGCAGCCACCGTGGCCGAGGAAGTCCAGGTGGCGGTGCGAGAGGTGCTGGAGGCGGCTCGACAGGGCATTCCGCTGGCCCGCATCGGCGTGCTATGCGGCGGCGGGCCTCCCGTCATCCGACAAGTGCAGGAGCATCTCAGCGCTGCCGGTATCGAGTTCAACGGCCCCAGCGGGCGCACCCTGGCCGACTCTCTGGTGGGTCGGGGGCTCCTCGCCCTGCTGAACCTGAAGAGCCGCGACTTTCGCCGCGACGAGGTGTTCGCCCTGCTGTCGGTGGCCTTCCTCACCGTCGATCCCGAATCGGACGCTCCAACATCGGCGAACGCCAATACCCTGGCTGCCCCGGTGATGGCCTGGGAGCAAGTGTCACGCCGCGCTGGTGTAGCCCGGGGTGCTGATCAGTGGCAAAAGCGGCTCCGCCAACTCGCCGACGAGCTTCAGGACAAAGCAAAGAGTGAACAACAAAACCCCGACAGCACCGATGGGCGGGCGGAATGGCTGAACCGCCGAGCAGGCCATGCCGACTCGCTGGCCCAGTTCATGACCCAGCTGGAACGCCGCCTCTCCCCCAGCCCCGCGCCAACCACTTGGAAGGGTTGGTGCCAGTGGGTCGAGGGCCTCATCGACACCTACTTGGGCGGCGAAGCGCTCGACGACGACTGGCCGGAGCACGAGAGGCAAACAGCCATAGCCATCCGGGAAGTCGTCGCCCGGCTAGGGGGGCTCGATGACATCGAGGGCCGTCCTCGAACGAGCGCCTTCTTCCCCACACTGGCCTCGACGTTGAGCGCGCCCGCAGATAGAGCCGGAGTGGTGGGAAAGGGGGTACTGGTCGGGTCGGTTGGCGACCCGCTGGGCATGGAACTCGACCGGCTGATCATCATCGGCATGGCCGAAGGCACCTTCCCCCACAGTCCTGCCGACGATCCGCTGCTCCCCGACCGGGAGCGCAAGGCGGCCGGAGAGGATCTGTCCCTGCTGGCCGACCAGCATCACGATCAACACCGCAGCTTTCTCGCCTCATTGGCCTCTGCCCGGTCCACTACGTTGGTCTGCGCCCGAGGCGACTCTCGACGGGCTTCCGAGCACCACCCATCCCGCTGGCTGCTCGACACCGCCACCGCCTTAGCCGGCCATCGGGTGGACAGCGCCAATCTGGAACGCCTAGCCGATGACGGGTCTTGCGATTGGTTCGAGCACGTCCCCTCATTCTCAGGCCGAGTGGTTGCCGCCGAATTCCCCACCACCGACCAGGAATTCCGGTTGCGGGTACTGGCCTCGGCTGGTCACTGCGACAACCGAGAGCTTCCGAACGACCCGGCGCTGATCCGAGGGGCCGAGTTGGCCGCGGCCCGAGCCTCGGACCAGTTCACCCGCTTCGACGGCAACCTGGGCCCCCTCGACCCCTCCGAGCTGACCCAGAGCGTGATGTCGCCCACCAGCCTGGAGGCGTGGGCCGACTGTCCGATGCGCTACCTCTTCCAACACGTCTTGGGGGTGCAAACCGCAGAACAGCCTGAGGAGCTGGTAGCCATCTCCGCCTTAGAGAAGGGCTCGCTGATGCACAAGGCGCTGGACGAGTTTATGAAGGAGCAATTGAACAACGGGCAGGTGCCACCCCCCGGCCAGCCTTGGAGCGAAGATCAGCACAACCGGCTACTGGAGATCGGGACGCAGCAGTGCGCCGAGGCCGAGTCCAAGGGATTGACCGGCACCCCGGTGTACTGGCACCACGACCGCAGCCGGATCATGGCCGACTTGGACCGATTCTTGCGAGAGGACAACGAGCTGCGCCAAGAGCGCCTCGTCGCTCCCGTGGCCAGCGAGTTGGCCTTCGGGATGGGTGGGAGGAAGCCCGGCGGTCACGACGTCATTGATGTCGAGTTGCCCAATGGCCAAGCGGTGCGGTTCCGAGGCCAAATCGACCGGGTCGACCAGGGGGAGGGCGGCCTGCTGGTAACCGACTACAAGACCGGCAAGGCCGATCCCTACCGGGGACTGGACGAGAGCAGCAAGAACTGGGATCCCGTCCAACGGGGCACCCGGCTCCAGCTCCCGGTGTACGGGCTGGCGGCTCGGGCTGGCCTAGCCAACTCCGATGTCCCGGTGCGGGCCCAGTACTGGTTTGTCACCGGCGAACAGGAGTTCAAGACCTGCGGCTACTCCTTGGATGAGAGTGCGCTGAGCCGCTTTCGCGATGCGCTGGGCACTATCACCGAGGGCATTGGGGCTGGTGTGTTCTGCGACCGGCCCCAGCCCGGCCGAACCGAGGGCGCGTACAGCCAGTATTGCGACTACTGCAACGCCGACCGTCTCGGCACCGAGGACCGACGTCGGAAATGGGAGCGCATGCAGCACCAAGATGAGCTGGCCGGCTACCGCAACCTGGCCGAGCCCCCCGAGGAAGATCCCCGCAACGAGGTGGATTGACCATGGCCGCTCCTGACCACTCCCGAACCGCTCAAGATCAAGCCGACCGAAAAACCATCACCGCCGATTTGGACTCGACCTTGTTTGTAGAGGCCGGGGCCGGGTCGGGCAAGACCACCGCGTTGGTTGAGCGGGTGCTGGCCCTGCTCGACCATGGCGTGGCCATGGAGAACATCGCGGCTATCACCTTCACCGAGAAGGCCGCCGACGAGCTGAAGAACCGCCTGCGCCAGCGGCTCTCCCACACCGGCAACCACCCCCAGGCTCTCGACCAGCTCGACAGCGCGGCCATCACCACCCTCCACGGATTCGCGCTCCGCATCCTCTCCCAGCACGCCATCGAAGCCGGTTTGCCGCCCCGGCTGGAGGTAAGCCCCTTCGATACGTTCGAAGATCGCTGGGTGGAGTCGCGCGCTCAACTGCTGCACGGCCCCGAACACCAGCACTCCCTCGTGTTGGCTCGAATCCTGGGAATCTCCATCACTCATCTCCATGACCTGGCCCAAGCACTGGACAACAACTGGGACTTGGTAGACGAACGCATGGGAACCCTTCCCCCTCCCACCGGGCCGGTCGAGTTGCCCGACCTCAGTGGCTTCGCCGACTGGTTCCAAGCCGTGGCCGACTTGGCCGAGTCTTGCCTGAACCCTGACGACAAGATGCTGCCCCGGCTCGAAGCGGTCGGGCAGCGAGCCGAACTGCTTCGCCGAGCCGAGGGCAGCAACGAGCGGATACTGGCGTTGCTGGTACAGCCGGGCTTGAAGTTCACCAAAGCAGGCCGAACAGCCAACTGGCCCGATGGAGACGACGACCGACCCTCGCTATCGGAGGTGGCCAACCAGCTTCGAGAGCTAGGTGACGCCATCAACCAGGCCAAACAGAACACCGCCGATGCAGTCCTGGAGCGGCTAGCCCTGGTATTGGGTGCGCTCACCCTGGAAGCCGCCGACGACCGCCGACAACGGGGTGTGTTGGAGTTTCATGACTTGTTGGTGCTGGCCCGGAACTTGCTGAGACACCCCCGACACGGCGCAGGAGTGCGGGCTGCCCTGGCGGAGCGCTACCAGCGTCTGCTGCTCGACGAGTTCCAGGACACCGATCCCATTCAGATCGACTTGGCCAAACTCATCGCTGCCCCACCCGAAGACGCGGAAGACTGGCCCAGTCTCCAAGACCAGCCCGGACGGCTGTTCTACGTGGGCGACCCCAAGCAGTCGATCTACCGGTTCCGACGGGCCGACATCGGGGTGTTCGCCGAAGCCGGAAGCGGGCCGACCGTCGCCCGCAAATCGCTCACTCGGAACTTCCGCACAGTCGAGCCCATCATCGATTGGGTCAACGACCTGTTCGACGGGTTCATGGTGCCGCCCGACACCGGCGAGCAGCATGTCCAGCCCCTCTACCAGCGGCTCGATCCCGTCCGCGGCGAACCGCCGACGGGAGCTCCGGTGGTCGTACTGAACACAGAGCATCCCCAGGGAACACGTACTGGGGGGCTTCGCGAAGCCGAGGCTGAGGAAGTTGCCCAGGCCATTTTGACCGCCGTCGGCCAAGAGTGGTCGGTAGGCGATGGGCGAGACGAGGATGGGCAAGATCGCTGGCGAGCGGCCCGGCTGGGGGACATCTGCGTCCTGCTGCCCACCCGTACGTCGCTGTCCCAACTCGAGCCAGCGCTGGATCGCCACGGCATCCCCTACCGGATCGAGGCCGGCTCGCTGATCTGGGCCAGCCGTGCTATTCGCGATGTGATGGCCGTCGTCAGGTCGGCGGCCGATCCCTCCGACGAGGTGGCTTTGCTCAACGCGCTGCGCTCCCCAGCTTTTGGCTGCGGTGACGACGACCTCTACACCTTCAGGGTGGGGCACGGCGGCCGTTGGAACTTCTTGGCATCGCCGCCCCCGTCACTGCCTGCCGGTCACCCGGTGGCGGATGCGATGGACTGGCTGGCTGATCTCCACAACCAGGTGCGGTGGTTGAGTCCCAGCGCACTCATCGAGCGCATCGTGGCCGACCGGCGACTGATGGAGTCCTGCTGCTTCGGCAGCCAGCGCCCCCGCGACGTGTGGCGCAGCCTTCACTTGGTGATCGACCAGGCCCGCCAGTTCGAAGAGGCCGCCGGGGGCGGGCTGCGGGAGTTCATCGGCTGGGTCGATCGCAAGGTGAGCGAGCGGACAAGGGAGTCCGACGTCATCTTGTCGGAGACCGACGACAACGCGGTTCGAATCACCACCGTCCACGCCGCCAAGGGCCGGGAATTCCCTATTGTGATCTTGTCGGGCACCTACGCCCGTCCCCCTGCCATGACCGCCAACCTGGTGTGGCCCGCCTCCGGCGGCTTCGGAGTTCGCTTTACCAACTCTCTCTTGACCAAGACCTTCGCCGAGCACCGAGCACAAGAGGAGCAGATGGAGGAGGCCGAACGGGTGCGCCTGCTGTATGTGGCTCTCACTCGGGCCAGGGACCACCTGATGGTGTCAGCCCATCGCGTCGCGCGCCCCGAGAACAGCACTGCCAAGCCGACAATGGCTGACTTGGTGGTGCAACACGCGGCCGAACTTCCCAACATTGAGTGGCAACCTGGCACCCTGTCGGCTGGCGAGGCTGCCGGCGCACTCTTGATGTCGTACGCCGACTGGGAAAACGAACGGGAATCTGCGTTGGCCGCGGCTCAGAGGCCGTTGGCAATCAGCGGCTCGGCCATCGGGCAAATCGCGGCTGGCGCACCCCTTGATTCAGCCAGCCCCGACCCCAAGGACATTCCCGACGACCACGACAGCGACGGCCAACAAACCCCGCGGCGCAAGGGACGGGGCGGCACGCAGATCGGCAGGGCTGTCCACGGCGTGCTGCAAACCGTGGACCTGAGCAGCGACGCGGAAGACCTTGGCGGGGTTGCCGACACCCAGGCCAAGTCTGAGGGTGTCCCGCAAGCCAGAAGCAACATCCGCTCCCTGGCCCAATCAGCCTTGGAATCCGACTCCGTGCGAGAAGCTGCCACCCATCAACACTGGAAGGAGCTGTTCGTGGCCGCTCCAGTGGAAGGCACGGTGGTGGAAGGCTACATCGACCTGCTCTACCGCGGCCCCGAGGGCTTGGTGGTAGTGGATTACAAGACCGACGACATCCATGACGACGACATCTTCCAAGACAAGATCGACCGCTACAGGCTCCAGGTGGCCGCGTACGCCTTAGCAGTAGAACACGCAGCGGGTGAGAGAGTCACCCGCTGCGTGCTGGTGTTCGCCCAAGAAGGTCAACCCGCCAGAGAGGTCACCATCGAGGGCAACGATCTAGCCTCGGCCCAGCAAATGGTCCGGGAGAAGCTGGCGTCTGCTGCGGCTTAGGAAGGCACGATCATGTTCACGTTGGTGGTGATGGCGGCGGGGCTGGGGTCGCGCTTCGGGGGGACCAAGCAACTGGCCCAAGTGGGCCCCAATGGCGAGGCCTTCTTGGACTTTGCCATCGCCGATGCCCGAGCCGCAGGCGCGAGCCGGGTGGTGCTCATCGTGCGCCGCGACATCGAAGCCGACGTCCAACGACACTTCGAGCAGCGCGGCGGCCTCCCTGGTGACCTCGACATGGCCTACGTGCGCCAAGACGAGCACGGTCCGCCTCGCACCAAGCCATGGGGCACCGCCCACGCCGTGCTTTCGGCTGGCGAAGCGGTAACCGGGCCGTTCGTAGTGTGCAACGCCGACGACTACTACGGCCCCACCGCCTACGCCGCCCTCGCCCAAGCCATGCGGACCACGGACGACAACGAGGCCTGGCTGTGCGGCTACCGCCTCGACCACACCTTGCCCGCGCAGGGCACTGTCACCCGCGGCGTCTGCCAGGTTGACGGCGACCGCCTCGTCGGCATCGTTGAACAAGAGGGCATCTCCCGAGCCGACAACCAGTTCCCCGAAGACACTGTCGTATCGATGAATCTTTGGGCCTTCCCCCCGACGTTCTTCAACGCCCTTCGCGACGGCTACCACCGCTTCCTCGCAGAAAACGGCGACAGCCCCTCCGCCGAATACCTCCTCCCCCACGCCGTTGCCGCCGAGATGGAACAGGGTGCGCTCACCGTTCAGGTCGTCACCACCGAAGAGACCTGGATCGGCGTCACCAACCCCGATGACCTCGAGGTCGCCCGCACCGCCCTCAAGTCCCGCTAGCTGATGCCCGAACTGCCCGAAGTCGAGACCATCCGCCGTCAACTGGCCCCCCGCCTCCGAGGGCGCCGAATCCAAAACGCCCACAGCCACCCATCGGAGAAATTCACCCCCGCCGTCGCCGCAATCGGCACCACCATCCAAGGAGTACGCCGCCGAGGCAAGTACCTGATCGCTCCCCTCGACGACGGGCGGGAGCTCATCGTCCACTTGGGCATGACCGGCTCACTGACCATCACCCCTGAACTCCCCGACGACCCCTACATCCGGGCTCGGTGGCAACTTGACCGCGACGAGGTCCTCGTTTACCGAGATGTCCGCCGCTTCGGACGCATCCGCTGCGTGCCCGCCGGCCAATACGACACCATCCCCACCCTGGCCGTCCAGGGCCCCGACGCCCTCAGCCCCCACTTCACCGCCGAGGGCTTCTACCTCGCCCTCCGCAAGAGCCGCCGACGCATCCCCACTCAGCTCCTCAGCCAGAAGCCGGTGGCCGGCGTCGGCAACATCTACGGAACCGAGGCGCTGTGGATGGCTGGGATCCATCCCGCCAAGCGCCAAATCAGCCGATCAGCGGCCGAGAAGCTCCATGCTGCGCTCGTGCAGGTGCTCCAGGCCGGGTTGGCCGATGGCGGCACCACGCTGCGGGACTACCGCAACGCCGACGGTGGCGAAGGCAGCCACCAGAATGCCCTGGCCTGCTACGGCCGCTCAGGACAACCCTGTCTGCGCTGCGGTGCCCCGCTCCAACACCGGGTTTACGACGCGCGCACCCTCACTTTCTGCCCTCAATGTCAGCCGCGCTAGCGTCCCACGAGCAAGGGGGAAGCACATGAGCGATGTGATGACCGGCGAGCAGAAGGAAGTGTTCGTCGCCAAACTCCGTGAACAGGTCGGCAGCACCGGCACCCCTTCAACTGCTCGCGATCCGGTGAACCAGCCCATGATCCGCCACTGGTGCGATGCCATGGACGACGCCAACCCCCTCTACACCGAGCCCGACGCCGCCAGCCAAGGCCCCTTCGGGGAGATCACCGCCCCTCCGGCCATGCTCAACGCTTGGACGATGATCGGCCTGATCCCCCGGGTCAACGATCCCAAGGACCCGGCTTCCGGGGTGTACGCCATGCTCGACGCCGCCGGCTATGTCGGCGTGGTGGCCACCAACTCCGAGCACGTCTACCACCGCTACCTCAAGCTCGGCGACCACCTCACTGGCACCGTCAAGCTGGTGGAGGTGTCCGAGGAGAAGCAGACCGCGTTGGGCATCGGCCATTTCGTCACGACCGAGACCGAATACCACGACCAGCACGGCGAGCACGTCGGCTCCATGTTCTTCCGCATCCTCAAATTCCGGCCCGGCACCGGGCGCACCGCCAGCGCCGGGGGCAACGGCGACACCCCCGCCGAGCGCCCGCCCCGCCCCCGCCCCAGCCGCAACCAAGACACCGACTTCTTCTGGCAGGGAAGCCGAGCGGGGGAATTGCGCATACAGCAATGCCTCAAGTGCGGACGCCTCCAGCACCCACCGGGCACCCGCTGTCCGGCCTGCGGCGCTACCAAAATGGGCTACACCGTGGCCTCCGGGAAGGGCACGCTGTACTCCTACGTGGTGGCCCACCACCCCCGGGTCCCATCATTCGACTACCCCCTCAACATCGGGCTGGTGGAACTGGAGGAAGGCGTCCGCCTGGTCACCAACATCACCGACTGCGACTCCGGTCAGCTCAAGGTGGGCATGCCGCTCGAGGCCTGGCACATGTCGACCCACGAGGATGTGAGCCTGCCGGTGTTCCGACCCGCCCGGGCGTCTCGCAACCCGACTACGCTCACCTTCGATGAAGTGAGCGTCGGCGATGAGCTGCCGCTGTGCCCGGTCCCGCTCACCCCCACGCTGATCGTGTCCACCGCCATCGCGTCCCGCGACTACCAGGACGTACACCACGACCGCGACATGGCCATCAAGAAGGGCTCCGAGGACATCTTCATGAACATCTTGACGTCGAGCGGCCTCTCCGCCCGCTACGTCAGCGACTGGGCCGGCCCCGAGGCGGTTTTCAAGAACCTGAAGATCCGCCTCGGCGCCCCCAACTACCCCTACGACTGCATGACCATGTCGGGAGCGGTCACCGCCAAGCGAGAGGAAGACGGCGAGGCCATCGCCGAGGTGTCCTTCCGGGGCCAGAACAGCCGAGGACCCCACGTGACCGGAACCATCGATCTGGCCCTGCCCCGGTCATAGGAGGACACTATGAGCCTGAAGTACGCCTACCACTGCGCTATCGCCGGGATCGGTGCCACCCCTTTCACCAAGGAATCGGGCCGCACCCCGATGGACCAGGCCGTAGAGGCCTGCCTAGCAGCCTGCGAAGACGCCGGCCTTCCCCCCGAGAAGGTCAACGGCATGGTGACCTACTCCGCTGAGCAGAACCCCGAGATCGAGCTGGCCCGCAATCTGGGCATCGAAGAGCTGACCCACTTCTCCATGGTCCACCACGGCGGCGGAGCGGCCTGCGGGGTGATCGCGGTGGCCTGCCAGGCTGTCTACTCCGGCGCCGCCGACTACGTGCTGTGCTACCGGGCCTTCAACGAGCGCTCCTGGCACCGCTTCGGCGCCGGGGTGCAGGATCGGCCCGCCGGCGCCGAAGCGTCCGAGGTCAGCTTCTCGTGGAGCTCGCCCTTCGGCTTGGTCACACCGGCGTCTTGGGTGGCCATGTTCGCCACCCGCTACATGCACGAGTACGGGGCCACCTCCGAGGACTTCGGTCGGGTGTCGGTGGTGGACCGCTCCTTCGCGGCCACCAACCCGTATGCCCACTTCTACCAGCGGCCCATCACCTTGGAAGACCACCAGAACAGCCGCTGGATCGTGGAGCCGCTGCACCTGCTGGATTGCTGCCAGGAGACCGACGGCGCCCAAGCCCTGCTGGTGACCACCGCGGAGCGGGCCAAAGACCTCCAGCAGCGCCCGGCGGTCATCGCCTCCGCCGCCCAAGGGGCAGCCGAGGACCAGCACATGATGAGGAGCTACTACCGGGACTCCATCACCGGCATCCCCGAGATGGGACTCTGCGCCAGCCAGCTCTACCAGTCGAGCGGTCTGTCGGCCGCCGACATCCAAACCGCCATCATCTACGACCACTTCACCCCCCTCGTGCTCCCCCAACTCGAAGAGTTCGGCTTTTGCGGCCGGGGCGAGGCCAAGGACTTCATCCGCGACGGCCACCTCGAACGCAGCGGCCGCCTGCCCATCAACACCAACGGCGGCCAGCTCGGAGAGGCCTACATCCACGGCCTCAACGGCATCGCCGAAGGCGTGCGCCAAATCCGAGGCACCTCGGTCAATCAGATCGACAACGTGGAGAACGTGTTGGCCACCGCAGGAACCGCGGTCCCCACCAGTGCGCTCATCCTCTCCCAACCCCGCTGAGGCCCCCGTGCGATGGCCCATTCCCCGTGAATGCCGACTGCCAGATTTCCGCTACCCTGCCCCTCAGCCTATTGGCTTGTGTATGATGCCGACTGACAGAATGACCCAAGACAGGACCTAACGAAAGAGGCCCAACTATGGAATTCAGCCACGACCGCTCAGGCGACACACTGGTCGTCAATGCTTCGGGCCGGGTAGACGGTTCCAATGCGTCGGATTTCCTGGAGTCCCTGCAAGGAATGTTCGACCCCGGCGACCAGCGGATCATCCTGGATCTCGGCGGCCTTGAGTACATCAGCAGCGCGGGCCTCCGTGTACTGCTCATGGCGGCTCAGAACCTCGACAAGCAGAACAAGTCCTTCAGCATCTGCTCTTTGACCGAAGCAGTGGGCGACGTGTTCCGCATCAGCGGCTTCGACCAGATCATCAACGTTTTTCCATCGGTAGACGACGCCAAACAGGGGTAAACCCTTGACCGACACCTACAAGATACTGGTTGTCGACGACGAGCCGGATCTTGAACCTCTGGTCCTCCAGCGGATGCGGCGGCAAATCCGCTCCAAGGAGTACGAATTCGTGTTCGCTTGCAACGGAGTGGACGCACTGGAAAAGCTCAACGCCGATCCGACGATCGACATGGTCCTGTCGGACATCAATATGCCCAAGATGGACGGCCTCACCCTGCTCCAGCAGCTTCCCGACGTCGACCCCAATCTCCGAGCAGTGATCGTCTCGGCCTACGGCGACATGGACAACATCCGCACCGCTATGAACCGGGGGGCGTTCGACTTCGTCACAAAGCCCATCGATTTCGACGACCTCAAGATCACAATCGCCCGCACGCTGGAGCATTTGGCCGAGTGGCGGGAGGCCCTGTCATCGCGCGACCAGCTCGTTGCCCTCCAAAATGAGCTGAGCATCGCCAGCCAACTCCAGCAGTCCATCCTGCCCAGGATTCCCCCGGTGACGGAAGGGTGCGAGGTCTCGGCCAACATGGAGCCGGCCCGCAACGTGGGCGGCGACTTCTACGACTACTTCAAGCTCGACGACTACATCGGCCTCGTGGTGGCCGATGTGTCCGACAAGGGCATCCCCGCATCGATGTTCATGATGTCGAGCCGGACCGCGCTCAAGGGGGCAGCCATCGGTGTGCGGGAGCCGGAACAGGTGTTGACCGAAGTCAACAACCAGCTCCAGCAGGACAACCCCACCTTCATGTTCGTCACCTTGATCTACGCCCTGTTCAGTCCGGACAGCGGAACTCTCACCTACTCCATTGCGGGCCACGACCCACCGCTGTTGGTGAGCGCCGACGGCTCCGTTACCGAGTTGCCGCTCACCAAGGGCGTCGCGCTGGGCATCGCCCCTGATGTCGTCTACACCCAGGAGACGGTCACCTTGGACCCTGGTGACACTGTTGTGCTGTTCACCGACGGCGTAACCGAGGCTATGAACACGGATAACCAGCAGTTCGGAATGAGTCGATTGACGGAGGTGTTCGACGGCAACCCGCCCGAAAGCGCGACGACGGCCAACGAGGCGGTATTCGAGCATGTGCGGAAGTTCGCGGGGGATGCTCCCCAATCCGATGACATCACCTGCCTCACACTGCGACGCCCCTGATGTCTGTCCTCGCTCAGTCGCCTTTCACCATTGCTCATTCGAGGGGTTGCTGAAATGCAACGGTCGCTGCATCTGTGTCACCCGCCAGAGCAGGGGCACCCTTCCGATGTCTTGCCGCTGATCGAGGACCTGCTCAATGAGATGGCCGAAGCAGATGATTGGCCGTTAACGCTGGCCATGCACGCCAATCTGATCCTGGAAGAGTTGGTGCTCAATACCCTGACCCACGGTGACACCACCGGGCTCACGGAGATCGACCTCGAACTGGAGTCCAAGGACAATGCCCTGACGATCCGCATCAGCGATGACGGATCGCCCTTCAACCCGCTCACCGACGCCCCCGAACCCGATGTCACCCTTCCCCTCAACGAGCGCCCGATCGGCGGGCTGGGGGTCTATTTGGTGCGGACCATGGGCGAAGAACTGGAATATCGTCGGGAAAACGACCGCAACCATCTCAAGCTGGTCGTACGCCCCGAGTCGTGAGAGATTCGGCACTGGAGATCTTGCGTCCAGTGCGGCTAGTCGGCGTGGCGATCGCCGCATTGGCCCTTGTCTTGTCAGCGTGCGGGTCGGACCCCAAGACGCTTATCGAAGAGATGTTGTTGCCCACCCCTACGTCAGAACCCACCCCGACACCAGTCGTTGGATCACCAGGCGTCTTCGAGGATCGGGTGGTGTTCGGACAGTCGGCGGCGTTCACCGGTCCCGCGCAAGAACTGGGCATCAATATGAGGCTCGGTATTCAGGCCGCATTCGAGGAGGCCAACCGGCAAGGCGGTGTACACGGCCGCCTATTGGAGCTGACATCCCGGGATGATGCCTATGAGCCCGAAGCGGCCATAGTCAACACCCAAGCCCTGATTGACGACGAAAAGGTGTTCGCCCTGATCGGCGCCGTGGGCACGCCGACCTCGCGTTCGGCCACACCGGTGGCTGCCGACGCCAACATCCCCTATGTCGCCCCCTTTACCGGAGCAGGCTTCTTGCGAGACGACAGCTGGGAGAACATCGTCAACCTTCGAGCCTCCTACGCCCAGGAAACCGAGGAGATGGTGGAGCGCTTGACCACCGATGCGGGCATCACCCGTATTGCGGTGATGTTCCAAGACGATTCGTTCGGGAGGGCCGGGTACAACGGCGCGCTGGCCGCACTCGACCGCCGGGGCATGGCGCCGGTGGCCACCGGCGTGTACCCGCGCAACACCACGGCGGTGAAGTCGGCTCTGCTCGACCTTCGGTTGGGCGAGCCCGAGGCGGTGATACTGGTGGGCGCGTATCAGCCGATCGCCGCCCTCATCTCCTGGGCCCGCCATATCGACTTCGACCCCATATTCATCACGGTGTCCTTTGTGGGCAGCAACGCGTTGGCCGCAGAACTCGGCGCCCGCGGAGAAGGGGTGTACGTCACGCAGGTGGTTCCCTTCCCCCATGACGATTCGATACCGGTCGTGGCTTCCTACACCGCCGCGTTGGCCGCACTCGACCCCGATGCCGCTCCTGGCTTCGTGTCTCTAGAAGGGTATCTGGCCGGCAGGCTTGCCATCGCCGGGCTTGAGGCGTGTGGCGCTGCTCTCACCCGCGACTGCTTCTTGGAGAACATCCTGGGCGCCGGTCAAATCGACATCGACGGCTTCGCACTGGACTTTGGCGAGGAAGAAAAGCGAGCAGTGGACAACCAGGGTTCAGATGCCGTGTTTTTGACCGTCATCGACGCCAACAGCCGCTACCGGTCGGCGACTTCTCTCAGCGGAGCCAACCCGTGAGCGAACCCACCAGCACGCAGACCTCCGGCGCTGAGCCCGAAACCGAGGCGAGCGGCACACAGCGGCCCGCGGTCCACCGACGAATCTCGACCCAGCTCTATGCCGGGATATTCGGCGCCGTCGCACTGACCATTGTGGCCAGCATTGTGAGTTGGATCTCCTTCTCCAATGTCGATACCAGCCAGAAAAGGGTGAGCGAATTGAGCGTGCCCGGCCTCGTGGGCGCGTTCAGGCTGGCCGAGTTCAGCAACGCCCTCGTGGCTGCCGCCCCCCGGCTCACCACCGCTCCTCCCGATCAATTCTCTGTCATCTCCGCAGAAGTGGCAACAGCTCAATCGGAGTTCGAGCAGCACTTCGAGTCATTGACCCTCCAAAACCCCACCGGCACCCACATTCGGAGAATCCGGGCAACCGCGAACACATTAGAAGGCAACATCGCAACCATCACCGCCGATATGCCCCTCTACTACAGCTACAGCAACAGAATCGAAGATCTTCAAATCGCCATCCCATCTCTCTACGATGAGGCCAACAGCATCATCCTCCCCGCCATCGACGACCAGCTCTTCTACCAAGTCACCGGCTATCGAGACTTGGACTCCACGCCAGCTGGCGTCATCTCGCGCACATCTTCCGATGAACTGCTTCGCTACCGTCATCTCAATGCGCTACAAGCCGATGTGGCCCAAGCGTCCGAACTGATGGGCAGCGCCCTCATCGCATCCACAGCGGCCTTTGTCGAGCCGCTCCAAGAGAGCTTCGAATCGGCGGCCAACCGGATTCAGATCAGCATGTCGTCGATATCCGCCATGGATATCGCTCCCGGACTAGAACCAACCGTCAACGGGCTCTTGGCTCTGGGCACTGGCGAACGAAGCGCCTTCCAAGTGTCCGTCAACCGCTTGGAGATCATCGAGCGGCAAGACCGGCTGCTGTCTCAGAATCAAGAAATCGCAGTGGAACTCCTGAGCGAGGTCCATGCTCTGGTTGAAGCCGCCCAAGCCGGCGCCGATCAGGCCACCGAGAACTCAGCCGACACCATCAGCACCGCTCGGATCCTCCTCGTTGTCATCAGCGCGGTGGGCGTGCTCGGCGCCATGTTGATCAGCTTTCTGTATGTGGGCCGGGTTCTGCTGCGTCGCATCGGACGCTTGTCCGGCCGTATGAGGACGCTGGCGAAGGGAGAGCTCGAAGGGGAGATCGAGGTCAGCGGTCGCGATGAGATCGCCGAGATGGCCTCGGCTCTGGAGGTGTTCCGTCGCCACGCGCTGGAGGTCCAGCGGTTGAACCTGGTGGAGCAGCTTGCCCAAGAACTGGGCGAGCGCAACAACGAGCTTCAGGCAGTGCTAGAGGAGTTGAGCAACGCCCAAGACCAGATCGTTGCCCGGGAAAAGCTGGCCGCGTTGGGCGAGGTCACCGCGGGTGTGGCCCACGAGATCCGCAATCCGCTCAATTTCATCAACAACTTCTCCGCAGCGTCGGCGGAATTGCTGGAAGAGATGGCCGAGGTCTACGAGGAGTTCGAAGACAGCCTCTCTGATGAGCAGCGGGACTACATCGCGGACATCAACAAGGACCTGAACGACAACCTCGAGCGCATCCAAAACCACGGCAAGCGGGCGAACCGAATCGTGCAGGACATGCTCTTGATGGGTCGGGGTGGTGGCGAGACCCAGATGATCGACATCAACGACCTCATCCACGAGCACTCCCTGCTGGCCTATCACAGCGCCCGGGCCCAGGACCCGGAGTTCCAAGTCTTGTTGGAGGAGGAGTTCGACCCGGACATGGGCCAGTTGGAGGTTGTCCCCCAAGATCTCGGACGCGTGTTCCTGAACTTTGTGGCCAACGCCGGTTACGCCACCAACAAGAAGCAGAAGGAATTGATCCAGACCGGCACCCTGGGCGACTACGTTCCCACCGTCGTCTTGAAGAGCCGCCGCGGCGAGGACAGCGCCATACTCAGCGTGCGAGACAACGGCAGCGGTATTCCCCCGGATGTGGCCGCGAAAATCTTCGACCCGTTCTTCACCACCAAACCCACCAATGAGGGCACCGGACTGGGTTTGGCGCTGTCAAACGACATCATCCGCGAGCACGGCGGCACCATTTCCGTCAACAGCGAGCCGGGAGAGTTCACCGAGATGGTGGTGGAGTTGCCGCTTGTTCGCGCCAAGAGCACCCCCGTTGGCGAAGACGGCGAATACGACGGAGGCGAGGACGGTGAAGGGGAAGATGACGCTTAGGCGGTCTCCATTATCGGGATGGTCTGAGCAGCACCCCGCCAACCGCAGACGAGGCGCCTCCGGCATAGGCCAGGAACAACCCCAAGCCGACCTCTGCACCCTTCGAGTCCAGATCGTTGTCGAAGGCCAGCCCCTCGGCGACGCAGAACCCCATGATGACAAGTCCCCCGACCAGCGCCGTCAGCCACACCCGCGGGCTGAACCCCCCCATCGTCACCATTCCCAGCGCCCACACCATCAGGGAAACAAGCAGGATCAGCAGCCAGGAATCCGCCACACTTCCCGGCGACACCAGCCACGGGATGTCGGCATCCACCACACCCTGCTTCCCGGTGTCGGCTTCCGTCCAGGGAAGCAGCAAACCGGCGATTAGCAGGGCCACCGCGGCACCCATGAAGGCAAGCCCCACTCTTTGGTGGATCGGGGAAGCCCCTCTGCCCCCCATAGCAACCGGGAACCCAAGCGTGCCCCCCCTCGGTTCGGCCCACGACTCGCCATCCCAATATCGAAAGCCGTGCTGGCCCTGTTCGGAGTACCAGCCGGGTGGCGCCCGGCGAGCCGGCGGGTCGCTCATCCCGACTCCACATGGTCGGTATAGCGCACATCTCCCTTGGACAGGTCGAAGGTGAGGTGCTCGCGCATGTCCCCGATTTGGTCGACAATCACCATCCGGCGGGCGAACCGCCACTGCCCGTCCGCCAGCGCGAAATCGTCTTCGTAACGGCCCGCGACAATGGGCTGCAACGGCAAAGCGTCCGTGCCCTGGTGAACGGCGAAGTAGGAGCGGGCGGCAGCTGTCTGTCCGCCATCGGCCAACTCGACGATCACGTTGCTGGCCACATGCCGAGTGCGCAGGGTGCCGTCGCCGTGGACTTTGTTGGTGGCCGCATAGAACGCAGCGACATCATCGCCCGACATGCCGTCGTCGGGGTCGGCCGAACTGGTGGAAGTGAGCACCCCGTGGGAGAAGAGCTCGCCGAGCTCGTCGAAGCGGGCCAAGTCCACACACTCGGCATAGGTGTACATGAGGGCCTTGATCGACCGCACTGCCTGCTCGTGTGAAGTCACGAAAGCAAAGCTAGTGGAGCGCAGGCCCGGTAGCGTCAGAACCGTGGACCCGCAAACTGGGAGGCTCACGGCCTATAGCCACGGCGCCGGTTGAGCCGGCAAGCTCGGACCTTCCGAGTTGGCGCAGGTCGTGCGCTCACTGCCCACCCCAACCCACGAGAACCTGATCGTGGGGACAGAGACCGGTGATGACGCCGCGGTGTGGCGTCTAGGAGCAGGCCGCGCCCTGATCTCGACCGCCGATTTCTTCGCCCCGGTGGTGGACGACCCCCACACCTGGGGGCGCATTGCGGCCACCAACGCCGCTTCCGACGTCTATGCCATGGGCGGCACCCCTCGGTTTGGGCTGAACCTGGTGGCCTGGCCCCATGGGACCCTTCCGCTGGAGGTCCTCACCGAGGTGCTGGCGGGCGGGGCCGCGGCCGCCGACGAGGGGGGATGGGCGGTGGTAGGGGGCCACACCGTGGACGGACCCGAGCCAATGTACGGCCAAGCGGTAACCGGGGAGGCCGACGAGGAGAGCCTGCTGACCAACGCCGGGGCTCAGCCGGGCCAATCGCTCGTGCTGACCAAGCCGCTGGGCACTGGACTCTTAGCCACCGCGGTCAAGCGCTCTGAGCCCGAGGCGATAGAGCCTGGCGGCTGGCTGGCAGAGGCCTACACCGCAGGCGTGGCTGAGATGACCCGGCTGAATGACGAGGCGGCCTCGGCCGCCCTGGAGGCCAAGGCCACCGCGGCCACCGACATAACAGGATTCGGAATGCTCGGCCACCTCCAGAAGATGGCTGCGGCCAGCGGAACCGGCGCGGTGATCCGAGTTGAAGCAGTGCCGGTGCTTCCCCGCGCCTGGGAACTCTTGGACCAGGGGTTCGCCCCCGGCGGCACGGCCCGCAACCTGGAACATGTGCGCCCGTGGGTGAGAGGGTCGGACGACCAGCGGACCTTGACCATGCTGGCCGACGCCCAAACCTCCGGCGGCCTGTTGTTCTGCTGCTCACCGGGGGGTGCCGCCGACGCGGTCGCCCGACTCACCGACAACGGCCACGCCGCAGCCGTGATCGGTGAACTCACCGCCACCAATCCCGGTGCAGTAGTCGTTGTCTGACTGCTACTCGGCGGGCTCGGTGCGTGGTGGCAGCCCGTCCAGATGGGCGGCGTCGTTGTATCGCACCAGCCGCCACACCCCGGGCTCATCAGTGGTCACGAATTCGGTGATGGAGGTATTGAGCGTCCAGAGCACGAACTGCGTGTTCATGCCCAAGCTCATGAAGAGCCGCATGGCGATGTCGATCACCCCACCATGGCACACCACCATCATGGTGGTGCCGGGATGCCCCTCCACAAGCTCGTATAGGGCTTGGCCGGTGCGGTAAGAGAAGGCACCCAGGCTCTCCCCACCCGGTGCCAGCGGCAAGTGGGGGTGGAAGTCGCCGGTCCACTCGAACAGGTTGCCGAACTCCTTGTAGCCCACTCCGTCGGCCTCACCGGGGCGGCGCTCTACCAGATCGGGGTGGGTGTGCAACTCCAACCCCCCCAGCGCAGGGGATATCAGCTCGGCCGTCTCAATCGCCCGAGGCAGGGTGCTGGACCACAGCGCATCCACCTTGGGTTCATGGCCCCCCATCCAGCGCTCCCCCAGAGCCTCGGATTGACGGCGGCCAAGCGGCGACAGTCCTGTGCAGAACAGGTCGCCGCCGATGATCTGCTTGACCGTCACCTCCGATTCACCGTGGCGGATCAACAGCAAGCGGGTTCGTTGGCCGGAACTCATGTCAGCCCCATCTTGCCATGCCGAAAACTTGGCGGCCTGTCTGTGAATCGATCTTCGGCATCCTGTGGCAATGCAGCCCTGGCATGGGGCAGAATCTCTACCGATGATGTGGGGAACAATGGTGCTGATCGTGGCCTTTGCCGCTGGAGCAGTTCCCTTCTCCTACCTCATCGCCCATTCGCTGGCCCGAACCGACTTGCGCCAAGTGGGAAGCGGCACCGTTTCGGGCACCGGGCTCTATCGGGTGGCCGGGTTCATCCCCTTGGTGGCGGGCGGGCTGTGCGATGTGGGCAAGGGCGCCCTCGGGCCGTTCTTGGCCGGGGATCGCTGGCTCTTGATGGCCTTCGCCGGGGCCGTGTCGGTGATCGGTCACAACTGGTCGCTGTTCCTCAACGGGGCCGGCGGACGGGGCCTGTCACCGGCGCTGGGGGCATTTGCGGTGATCGCCTGGCCCGCAACCCTGTTCTTGTTGGGCGGGCTGGCTCTTGGCCGCATGCTGCGCCACACCGGACTGGTGGTGTTCATCACCATGCCGGCGCTTCCCCCCTTCCTGCTGCTGGTGGCCGACGGTCAAGCCGCTATCGCCAGCACCGTGATCATCGTTCCCATACTGATCAAGCGCGTCTTGGGCAATGAACCCCTGCCCACCCCCCACCGCTGGAAGGCCGCCGCCCACCGACTGGTTTTCGACAACGACAGCTGGGTCACCACATCCCCGTCCAACCCTTGAGAATTAAGGCCCCGGCCAGCCCCGCCGCGAGAGAACCTTGAGCCTTCGCACCCAGGTCGACTTCCGCCGCCTCCTCGTTGGCCAGGGGGCGTCCGCGCTGGGCGACTGGATGGGCACCTTTGCCCTCATGGCCCTGGTAGACCATCTGAGCGACTCGGCCGCCGCGGTGGGCGGCATCCTCGCCTTCCGGCTCATCCCTGCGGCGTTGGGGGGAACCCTGGCCGCCAAGCTGGTGAGCCGGTGGGACCGCCGGCGAACCATGATCACCATGGACCTGCTGCGAGCCGGGATGATCGCCGTGGTCCCCTTCGTGCAAGAGCTGTGGTGGGTGTACTTGTGGGCGCTCGCGCTGGAGGCCCCCAGCGTGGTGTTCTTGGCCTCTCGGGACTCTTCTATTCCCGATCTGGTCGAAGAGTCCGATCTGCCGCTGGCCAACGCGGCCATGATGGGATCGTCGTACGGCAACATCCCGATCGGGGCGGGCCTGTTCGCCGCCTTTGCCGCCCTTCCGCTCGACGACGGCTGGCTGGGATCGCACCCCTACGCCCTGGTGTTCTGGATCGACGCCCTCACCTTCGGCGTCTCCGCCTTCTTCATCGCCCGAGCACTGGGGCTCAAGGGCCAGGGCTCTTCCGCCGGGGTTGACCCGGAGAAGGCCGCTCTCTCCGACAGCGAACTCTCGGTCTCCCCCAGCCGGCTCCGCGACGCCTGGTCGGTGCCGCTGGTGCGCAGAATTCTGCCGGCTACCGCGGCGGCGGCGGTCGGACTGGGGGCGTTGTTCTCGCTGGGCATCAAGCTGGTACGAGAGGAGTTGAACGCGTCCGACATCGAATACGGCGTGCTCATCGTCCTGTTCGGCGCCGGCGCGGGAATTGGCCTGGCGCTCACCCATAAATCCCGACATGTGGACCTGCTGGTGCTCACCCGGCGGGGCGCGCTGGTCATGGGCGCGCTGGTGGCGCTGATGAGCCAGAGCCCGACGGTGTGGCTGACCTTCCTCGGCGCGGCTGGCTTCGGGGCCGGGGCCACGGTGGCCCTCACATCGGGGATGAGCGCGCTCCAAGCCCGGATTCCCCATGAGGAGGAGCGGGTGCTGGCCTTCTCGGCCTTTCACGTCGTGATTCGCATTGGGCTGGGGGTGGCTGCCCTGGGCGCTGGGGCCATCGGCGACGGGTTGAATGAAGCCGGGCTGCCCGGCACCCGCTCGGTACTGCTGGCATCGGGCCTGCTGGTGCTGGCCTCGGCCGCCACCGTCCGCCCGATCCTCGACGTGGATGTCGAAAAGGCCCGCTAGTGACCGTCAGCATCGTCACCGACAGCACCGCGGCCCTGCCCGAGGCGGTGCGGACTGCCTGGGACATCGCGGTGGTCCCGCTTATGATCACCGTGGACGGCCGAACGGTGGCCGATGGGGAGCTGGCCACTGAGGAGGTGTTGGCTGCGAAGAGCTACTCATCCTCCAGTCCCTCACCGGGGGCATTCGCAGAGGCAATTGCCAGCCAAGATCAGGGCGGTGGGGTCGTGGTGGTGACCGTGTCATCAACGCTCAGCAGCACCCATCAGTCGGCGGTGTTGGCCGCCAAGAGCGCATCGTGTCCGGTGGCGGTTGTGGATAGCCGAACCGCAGCCGGGGGCCAGGGGCTGGTGACAGTGGCCGCCGCCCGGGCCACCCAGGCGGGCGCGACACTGGACGAGGTGGTAGCCCGGGCTGAGCAGGTGGCGAGGCAGGTCAAGCTGGTGGGGGCACTGGGCAACCTCGACCAGCTCATCCGCAGCGGTCGGGTGCCGGGCCTAGCGGGGCGAGCCGGCAACCTGATCGGGCTGCGCCCCATGTTCGACATCCACGACGGGGCCATCGGTCGCCTGCGGCCTGCGCTCAGCGACGAAGCCGCCCACCAGCGCATACTGGACCTCTGGCGGCGCACCCGCCCAACCGACGGCATCGGCCAGCTCCACTTGGTCAGCCTCCACGCCGAAGCGCCCGAGCGAGCCGAGGAACTACTGGACGCAGTCACCGCCGAAACGCGGCCCGCCGACGCCTTCATCAGCCAATTCGGCCAAGCCATGATGATCAACTCCGGCACCGGCGTCCGCGGCCTGGCCTGGTACTGGGACTAGTCCCCGGCGTACACCTCGGCGGCGCCCTCCCCCGCCGGTGTGCGGGTAAGTATCTCGGCCTCGTCATCAAGGCAAAGCAGGGTGTGCTCGAATTGGGCGCTACGGCGCTGGTCGGCAGTCACCGCGGTCCACTGGTCGTCCCACAGGTATAGGTCGGGGGCGCCCAGCGTGAGCATGGGCTCGATGGTGAAGGTCATTCCGGTGGCCAGCAGCGTTCGGTGGTTGCGGTCGTAGTAATGGGGGATTTGCAATCCAGAGTGGAACTCGGTGCCCACTCCATGCCCGATGAACTCCCGCACCACCCCCAGCCGGTGAAGTCGAGCATGGGACTCGATGGCCTTTCCGATCGCGCTTACTGGCGCGCCGTCCCGTACCGCGTTGATGCCCTTGTACATGGCGGTCCGGGTCTCCCGCACGAGCTGGCGTGAGTGGTCGTCCACCTCGCCCACCTCGAAGGTGACCGACGTGTCGCCATGCACGCCGTTGAGGTACACGGTCACGTCGATGTTGACGATGTCGCCCTCGGCCAGCGCCCGGCTGTCGGGGATGCCGTGGCAGATGACTTCGTTGATCGACGTACACACCGACTTGGGATAGCCCCGGTAGTTCAGCGGGCTGGGATAGGCCCCTCGCCGGACGATCTCGTCGTGGACTTCGGCGTCGATGCGGTCGGTGGTAACCCCCGGCGCCACCAGCTCCCCGGCGACCAGCAGCACCTCCGCGGCCATCTGCCCCGCCCGGCGCATGGCTTCGATCTCTCCTGGGCTCCGCACCGCCGACGACACCGCCGGCCCGGGCTCCCCCGTCAGCGCGTACGGAGGCCGCTCAATTTCCCGAGGAACCCGCCGCCTCGGCCCCACCAACCCCGGCCTCACCGGCGGATCGGAGACCGGCACCCGCTCCAAGATCGCACCCCGCGACCGCTTCCGCTTCGCCATCGCCGACTAACTCTACCGGCCAGTGTCGTAGCCAGGCTCAGCGCAGGTAGCGGGTGAGGCTCTCTGCCACGCAGGCGGGTTTGGGGCTGCCTTCTACTTCGACGGTGATGGTGATGACGGCCTGGATGCCGCCGGTGATCTCGTCGGCGGAGGTGAGCTCGGCGCCGACACGGAGGCGCGACCCCACGGGGACGGGGGCGGGGAAGCGGACCTTGTTGACGCCGTAGTTGATGCCCATCGAGATCTGCTCCACGGTGATGAGGCTGGGCAGGAACATGTTGGTCAGCGACAGCGTGAGGTAGCCGTGGGCGATGGTGGCCCCATAGGGGCTCTCGGCGGCGGCCCGCTCGGGGTCGATGTGGATCCACTGGTGGTCGCCGGTGGCGTCGGCGAACTGATTCACCCGTTCTTGGGTGATCTCCATCCAGTCGCTCCATCCCAAGTGCTGTCCGACGGCGGCGGGCAGATCATCGACAGTGGCAAAGACGGTTCCCATAGGTGGGAAGTTAGTTGCCCTGGCGGCCCGACCACGATGGGGAGCGCTTGGTGAGAAAGGCATCAATGCCCTCTTGGGCGTCGGCAGTACCCGCGTTGGCCGCCATCACCTGCTTGGTCAGCTCGTAGGCCTCGGGCTCGCCACAGTCGAGCTGGCGGTAGAACGCCTGCTTGCCGATGGCGATGGTGTCGTCGCTGTACCGCGTGATCTGGGCGGCCAGTTCGCCGACCGCGGCCCGCAACTGGTCGGGGGGCACCACCCGGTTGACCAAGCCCCATTCCGCGGCGGTGGCCGCGTCGATAGGCTCACCGGTGAGCAGCATCTCCATCGCCCGTTTGCGGCCCACTGCCCGGGAGATGGGCACCATCGGGGTGGAGCAGAACAGGCCGATGCGCACGCCGGGTGTGGCGAAAGTCGACTCAGCGGAGGCCACCGCCAGGTCGCAGGCCGCCACCAACTGGCACCCGGCGGCGGTGGCCACACCGTCTACTTCGGCGATCACCGGCTGGGGCACGGCGTGAATGGCGTCCATCAACTCGGTGCAGGCTTCGAATAAATCGTCGTAGAACTGGGCATCCCGGTCGACCATCTCCGAAAGGTCGTGACCGGCGGAGAACGCCGGCCCCTCGCCAGCCACCACGATCACCCCGATGCCGGTCTTGTCGCCCAGCTCTTGCAGTGCTTCGGTGAGGCGCCGCATCAGCTCAAGGCTCAGCGCGTTGCGCCGCTGCGGGTTGGCCAAAGTGAGCCGGGCCACCGGCCCCTCGATCTCGATGTTGAACACGCAACTGAGACTACCCGCCTACGGTGTGCTACCCATTGGGCATGGCCGCAGGAGGTGGTACCAAAGCCGTATTGGCTGCGCTCTTCGCCAATCTGGCCATTGCCATTGCCAAGTTCGTGGGCTTCGCCGTCACCCGATCGGCCTCCATGCTGGCCGAGGGGGTCCACTCCTGCGCCGACACCGGCAACCAGGCCCTGCTGCTGTTGGGCGGCCGCCTGGCCAAGCGGGAGCCCACCCCACGCCACCCGTTCGGCTACGGCCGGGAGCGCTATTTCTGGTCGTTCGTGGTGTCCATCATCTTGTTCACTTTGGGCGCGCTGTTCGCCATCAACGAGGGCATCGAGAAACTGCGCCACCCCCACAAGCTGGAATCGCTCTGGGTGGCCATCGGCATCCTCATCTTCGGCATCGTGGTGGAGTCGCTGTCGTTCCGCACCGCCATCGTGGAATCCGACAAGGTGCGGGGCAAGCTCTCGTGGGGCACGTTCATCCGCCGGTCCCGCACTCCCGAACTGCCGGTGGTGCTGCTGGAAGACCTGGGAGCCATGTTCGGCTTGGTGTTCGCACTGATCGCGGTGGTGCTAGCCGAGGTCACCGGCGAGCCCCGCTGGGACGGCGCGGGCACCCTGGTGATCGGCGTGCTCTTGGGGATCATCGCCATCGTGTTGGCCATCGAGATGAAGAGCCTGCTGATCGGCGAGAGCGCCACCGAAGAGGATCGGGCCCGCCTGCGAGCGGTATTGGAAGAATCGCCCGAAATCGACCGGCTGGTCGATCTGCGCACCCAGCACCTCGGCCCCGAGGAGCTGCTGGTAGCCGCCGAGGTGGACTTCGCCGACGACTTATCGGGCGACCAGATGCCCGCGGTGGTAGCCGCGGTGGAGGCCCGCCTGCGCGCCTCCGTCCCCGCCGCCACCCACGTCTACTTGGAACCCTCTCGCTAGTCAGCCGGCTCGAAGTAGGGCAGGGTGATCTCGTCGCTCAACTCGACGAACGTGGTCTTGACCCGCATGCCGACGTGAACGGCGTCGACGGTGCAGTTGATGAGGTTGGCCAGCAGCCAAAATCCCTCGTCCAGCGTCACGATCACGGCCACATAGGGCACGGTGAACGCCGGGGTCTGGGGCCGCCAAACGGTGGTCCAGGAGTACACCTCGCCCTGCCCGGTGCTGACCTCCCAGTCGAGGTTGGTGGAGAAGCAGGCCGAGCAGGCCGGGGCCGGGTCCATGGTGATGGCCCCGCAGTCCTGGCACCGCTGATAGCGCAGCTCGCCCACCTTGCAGCCGTCCCAATAGGGCTGGGAATACAGGGTGGGCACCGGCAGGGGAATCCCCGGCGACTGGGGTTGCAGCAACTCGCTCATGGGGTGTCCGTTCCCAGCAGCATGACGTCGGTGAACAGGGCGCCGGCGCCGCCGTTGGAGCACATGGCCACCTGGGCATCGGGCACTTGGGACGTCACACAGGTGCCCCGGAGTTGCTCCACCCCCCGGATGACCCGCTGGAGCTGCTGCACCGCCGCACCGCCGTGGCTGAACGACATCGTGCCCCCGTCGGTGGTTATGGGGAACTGGCCGCCGGGACCGATGCGTCCGTCCATGATGAAATCGCCGCCCTCGCCCTCCTCGCAGAACCCGTAGGCCTCGAACTGGCGGATGATCTCGAACGAGAACGGGTCGTAGAACTCGCACACGTCCACGTCGGTGGGACCGAGCTCGGCCATGGCGAACGACTTCCGCGCCGCCCACCGGCCGGTGTAGCCGTTGTTCTGGCCGTCGGGGCCGGCCAGATCCCACGCTGGAGGGTGCTGGTACGAGGGGCCGAAGCTGTCACAGGCCCCGCCCAGGATGTACACCGGCTTGGTGGGCAGGTCTTGGGCCCGCTCCCGGGTGGTGAGGATCAGCGCGCACGCCCCCTCGGAAGTCATGGCGCAGTCGAGTAGGTGGAACGGGTCGGCCACCATGCGCGACGCCAGGATGTCGTCGGGGGTGAACGGCCCCCGACCGTGGTACACCGCATCGGGGTGCGCGTGGCCGTTGTTGCGGATGGTGGCGGCCACCGTGGCCAGCTGCTCGGGGGTGGTGCCGTGCATGTGCATGTGGCGCTGGGCGATGAGGGCGAACTCGGCGGCGGTGAACATCCCGTAGGCCACCACGAACTCGTGGGCCGGCCGGGTCCACGGCGCAGTGGAGGCCCGCTCGGTGTAGACCCCAGCCGATCCATGGGCCACCAGCACGGTGTGGCACTGGCCGGTGGCAATGGCGGAGGCGGCATCCAGAATGGTGGGGATAGACGGGGCCATGTAGTGCCGCCACGACGGGCCGTTGCGCATGTAGTAGGTGAGCGGGCCGCTGAACGGGCCAGCGGCGACGCCGTCGATGTCCGACGGGCCAAGGCCGGTGTCGGCCAGCACCCGGTGGACCGCTTGGAAGGTAATGGTTGTGGAATCGTGGCCTTCGAGGACACGGGCCTGTTCGGAATTGGCGATGCCGACAATGGCGACGTCGTGAAACGGATGTTTGGCCACGGCCTCAATGTCTAGTCGGCGGGTAATGGGTTTACCATCCTCCGGCGGGTTTGCGGGTCCTGTCACCGGAAGCGGCCTGGCCGTCGGTGCGGCCAGGTCCGCCACCGGCACCACCCCCAAACCCGCCTACGCTGGGGACGCCACTCAGAGAGAAGATGGGGGTGATGAGCGCATGAAACCGTTGGGGGGTGTTCGGGTAATTGATCTGACTCGGGTGGTTTCGGGGCCGGTTTGTACTTGGTTTTTGGCTTCGCTGGGGGCGGAGGTGATTCGGGTGGATCCGCCGGGTGGGGATGTGACGTGGCGGATTCCGCCGTGGGTCGGGCCTGATGGTGAGCAGTCGGAGGTCATGGGGCCCGACGACATCGGCATCAGCTACTTGCGCAAGGGGCGGGGGAAAAGGAGCGTGGTACTGGATTTGGGGCAATCCGAGGGGGTGGACGCATTTCGGCGACTGGTGGCCAATGTGGATGTGCTGGTGGACAACTTTCGCCCGGGGGTCATGGCCTCGCTGGGATTGGACTATGAGACGCTGGCCGAGCTGAACCCTCGGCTGATTCATGCCTCCATCACCGGATTTGGCCCCGATGGGCCGGACGCCGACCTGGCCTCTATGGATCTCATCATCCAGGGACGGTCGGGGCTGATGGCCAAGTCGGGTTTCCCTGATGGCCCACCCACAAAGGCTGGCGCCACTGTCGGCGACCAGTTCCCGGCCGCCCTCTGCGCCCTCGGGATAGTGGCTGCTTTGCGTCAGCGAGACATTGACGGCCGGGGCCAATACATCGACGTGGCCATGCTCGACAGCCTGGTCACCATGATCTGGGACGAGCCTCTGGACCTCTACCGTGAACGGGGCATGCCCGACCGCATCGGCAACGGCGACCCGAGGGGCATCCTGGACACCTTTGAGGCCCAGGACGGCTGGGTAACCCTGGTGATCACCTCCGACGCCCAATTCAAACGTCTCACCGAGGAGATGGACCGCCCCGACCTATGGGAGCTGGCCCCCAACATCCCCGTTCGAGCGGCCAACCGGGCCGAGATCTGCGAGGAAGTGGCTCGGTGGATGGCGCAGCAAACCACTGAGGAACTGGTGGCCCGACTGCACGACATCCGCGTGCCCGCCGGGGCGGTGGCCTCCGCCTACGCCGCCGCCGACGACCCTCAAATCCAACACCGCCAAGCCCTCGTCCCCCTCCAACATCCCCACTCCCCCGAACCCACCAACCGACTCGGCCCCGCCTTCCCCGTCAAATTCTCCCGAGCCAACACCGACCAAACCCCCGCCGAAACCCTCGGAGAGAGCACTCACTCAGTACTAAGCGAAATTGCCGGCCTTTCGGAGGCGGAAATAGGCCGCCTTCAATCCGCCGGAGTTCTGGGATAGACCGACGGTCTGGCAGAGTGGCGGGATGTTCAGAGCCCTCCTGCTCAGCCAAGACGACGACGGCAACCTTTCCCACTCCATCACCGAGCTGGACGACGCCGAGTTGCCCGACCGGCCGGTGATCGTCGACGTGGATTACTCCACGCTCAACTACAAAGACGGCCTGGCCATCGTGAACGGCGCCCCCATCGTGCGCACCTGGCCCATGGTCCCCGGCATCGACCTGGCCGGCACGGTGTCCCGCAGCGACGACCCGGAATGGTCGCCGGGCGATGGGGTGATCGTGAACGGCTGGGACGTTGGCGAATCGCATTGGGGGGGCATGGCCACCAAGGCCGCTATGGACGGCGGCTGGCTCACTCCCCTGCCCGACGCCTACACCACCCACCAGGCCATGGCGTTGGGCACCGCGGGCTACACCGCGATGCTGTGCGTGCTGGCATTGGAGGAGCACGACATCACCCCCGATTCCGGCCCGGTAGTGGTCACCGGGGCCGCCGGAGGAGTGGGCAGCGTGGCCGTGGCGGTTCTGGCCAAGCTGGGCTACGAGGTGATTGCTTCCAGTGGCCGCATCGATTCTGAGGGCGACTATCTGCGCGAGCTGGGAGCGTCCGATCTCATCCACCGCGACGAGCTGTCCGCCCCAGCCCGACCCCTGGGCAAGGCCCGATTCGCCGGCGGCATCGACACGGTGGGCAGCCACACGCTGGCCAACATCGTCTCCCAAACCCAGCCCCACGGATGCGTGGCCGCCTGCGGCTTGGCCCAGGGCATGGACTTCCCCAGCTCCGTGGCCCCGTTCATCCTCCGGGCCGTCACCCTGGCCGGCGTCAACTGCGTCTACGAGCCCCCCGACCGCCGAGCCCAAGCCTGGAACCGCCTGGCCCGCGACCTCGACACCGCCAAGCTCGACGCCATGACCGACACCATCGCCCTATCCGAAGTCCCCCCCGCCGCCGCCCAAATCCTGGCCGGCAAAATCCGCGGCCGGGTCGTGATCGACGTCAAACGCTAGATTTCCTGCCAACGGGGGAAGCCGATGGAACATCACATTGTCATCAGTGCCGACACTCATTGCGGGGCCGACTTGAGGGGCTATCGGCCTTACTTGGAGTCGCGCTACCACGACGAGTTCGACGAGTGGGCCGACTTCATGGACGACCACAACGAGCGGCGCAAGGCCATGTTCGCCGACTTGGAGCGCTCGCCCATGGAGGTGGGGGTGGACGGCGATCCCGAGGTGTGGGGCCATCGCAACTGGTCGTCATCTGATCGCCTGGCCGAACAGGAGGCCGACGGCTTCATCGCAGAGGTGCTGTTCCCCAACACCCAGCCCCCGTTCGCCCCGCCCGCCGCCACCGCGTTCGAAGCGCCGCCCTATAGCGACAACTTCGAGCACCGCTGGGCCGGGCTGCGGGCCCACAACCGGTGGGTGGCCGACTTCGTGAGCCAGGCCCCCGGGCGCCGGGCCGGCATCGCCCAGGTGTTCTTGGGCGACGTGGAGGGCTCGGTCAAGGAGATCGAGTGGGCCGCCGAGAATGGACTGAAGGGCGGTGTGCTGATTCCCGGAGCTCCGCCCGACTCACCGTTCGAGCCGCTGTACTCCAAGTCTTACGAGCCCATCTGGGCCGCCACCGCGGCGGCCGGCCTGCCGCTGAACCACCACGCCGGCGGGGGATCGCCCAACTACGGCAACCACTTCCCGTCGTCGTTGGCCATGTTCATCCTCGAGGCCACCTGGTGGACCCAGCGGGCGCTGTGGCACCTCATGTTCTCGGGGGTGTTCGAGCGCTATCCCACGCTGAAATATGTGACCACCGAGACCGGTACCTCCTGGGTGCCCGAGACACTGGAGAGGCTGGAGAGCTTCTTCCACCGGATGCGGTACTCCAAGTACGGCTCTGAGACCGTGTTCGGCAGCCAGGCGGTGGCCGACATGTCGCTCACCCCCAGCGAGTACTTCGCCCGCCAGTGCTACATCGGGGCGTCGTTCTTGCGGCCGTCGGAGGCCTTGCTCGCCCGAACCGTTGGCATCGACCGCGTCATGTGGGGCTCCGACTATCCCCACATCGAGGGGTCGCACCCTTATACCCGCCAGCACCTGCGGCTGACGTTCGCCAACCTCACCGAGGAGGAGACCACCCAAATCCTCACCACCAACGCCGCTGAGGTGTACGGGTTCGACTTGAATGCGCTGGCCCCGCTGGCCGAGCAGTTCTGCCCCACCAAGGCCGAGGTGGCCACCCCCATCGACTATTCCGACATCCCCGAGCGGGCCAAGGGCTGTCCGGGCATGAACCCCCTCAATCAGATCCAGCCCGCGACCTAAGCCAGAGACAAGTCCAGGGACCGGCGTGTCATCAATCTTTCCGCCCCTGGACTATCCCCAAGGCGCCAGCGTCCACAACCTCTTGGAGTCGGCTGCCGAGCGGTTCGGCAATCGGGTGGCCATCCGGTTCGAAGACCATGAACTCACCTACAGGGAGTTCAACCGGCAAGCCGATGGGTTCGCCCATCTGCTGGCCGAGCGGGGAGTAGCGGCCGGCCAGCGGATCGCGGTGATGGCCTCGAACCGACCCGAGTTCTTCACCGCCGTCTTCGGCGCCCTCAAGCTCGGGGCCTCCGCTGTGATGATCAGCTCGGCGTGGAAGCAGGCCGAGACCGCCCACGCCGTAAAGCTCACCGAGCCTGTGCTCGCCATCACCGACGGCGACACCCATCTGCGCCTGCCCTCCCATTTGGCCGACCGGGTGATCCACCTTGACGAAGATCCCGCGGTCGCCGCCGTGGCCGACAGCCCGGCCGAGGCCGTCGCTGTGGACCTCGATTGGGACCGCACCGAAGCGGTATTGATGTTCAGTTCGGGAACCACCGGGATGCCAAAGGCGGTGCGCCACACGCACGCCAGCATGGTCGCCGCCACCATCATCTGGGGATCAGTGCTGGGGCTGACTCTCGACGACCGCTTCCAGATCACCACGCCGCCGTTCCACATCCTCGGACTGCTCAACATGTTCTCCTCGGTTTGGGCCGGCTCGTCGGTGCGGCTCCACCCCCGCTTCGATCTCGAGGCCATGCTGGCCGCCACCCAAGCCGACCGCATCACCTTGGAGATGGCGGTGGCCCCCATCGCCCTGGCCATGGCCAACCACCCCCGCCTGGAGGACTACGACCTGTCATCGCTGCGCTACATCATGTGGGGGGCCACCCCGGTGACCGAGAGCGTGGCCCGGCGGGTCACCGAGCGAACCGGTGTGCCGTTCATGCCGGCCTACGGGGCCAGCGAGGCCCCCGTGCTCACCAGCAACCCGGTCCACCGGCCCGATATGTGGCGGCTGGACTCCCCCGGCCCGCCCGTCCACGACGTGGACATCCGCATCGCCCACTTGGAGACCGGAGCGGTGTTGCCCCCCGGCGAGGTCGGCGAGATCCAGGCCCAGAGCCCCGCGATGATGGCCGGCTACCTGCCCACCGAGGCCAACGACGACGCCTTTGCCGATGGTTGGTACCGCACCGGCGACGTGGGCTGGATGGAACCCAACGGGTGGCTGCACATCACCGACCGAGTGAAGGAGATGATCAAGGTGAAGGGCTTCCAAGTGGCCCCCGCCGAGGTGGAAGCGGTGCTGTTGGGCCATCCTGGCGTGGCCGACTGCGCGGTGTTCGGGGTACCCGATCCCGAGTCTGGCGAAGCGGTGGTAGCCGCGGTGCAGCCCCTCCCCGGCCGCGACACCTCTGGGGATGAGCTGAAGGCGCTGGTGGCCGACACCCTCGCCAGCTACAAGGGCCTCCATGCTGTCCACATGGTGGAGGCCATCCCCCGGCTCCCCTCCGGCAAGACCTTGAGGCGGGAGTTGAAGCTCCGGTTCGACCAAACCCCCGAGTAACGTCCGGCCGATGGACTCGGAGATGCTGCACCCCCGGCGGTACGCAGCTCAAACCCCTGACCATCCTGCGGTGATCATGGGCGGGACCGGGGAGGTGATCACCTACCGGGAACTGGACGAGGAGGCCAACCGGCTGGCCCATCTGCTCCGGGCCCGGGGCCTCAATGCCGGTGACCATCTGGCCATCGTGTCGGAGACCACCCCGCAGTCCATGGCCGTATTTTGGGCCGCGCAGCTGGCCGGGCTGATCTACACCCCGATCAACTACCACCTCACGCCTGACGAGATCCAAGCCGTGCTGGACGACTGCGGGGCCACCGCAGTGGTGGCCTCGGCCCGGACCGCACCAATGGTGGCCGACCTCGACCTGGCCCGGATGCCCGTGAGGCTCACCACCGGCACCGGCACCGCAGGAGGGTTCGAGCCGGTGACCGACGCTGCCGCCAGCCTGCCCACCACACCAGTCGCCGACGAGGGCGAGGGCCGGGAGATGGTGTACTCCGGGGGCACCACCGGGCGGCCCAAGGGCATCCGCAAGCCGACGGCCCAGACCGCCATCGGCGACCCCGCCAACCCCGCCGTGCAGACCGCGCTGGGCATGGCCAACTACGGCGTCGACCACACCAGCGTGTATTTGTCCCCCGCGCCCCTGTACCACTCGGCCCCGCTGGTGTTCTGCATGTGCGTACACCGGGTGGGGGGCACCGTGGTGCTCATGGAGCGGTTCGACGCGGCCGACTGCCTCCGCTTCATCGGCCAATACCGGGTGACCCACGCCCAGTTCGTGCCCACCATGTTCTCCCGGATGCTGAAGCTGCCTGCCGATGTGAGAGAGGCCGCCGACCTGTCCAGCCTGCAACTGGCCATCCACGCCGCTGCCCCCTGCCCGGTGGAGGTCAAGCGCCAGATGATCGAGTGGTGGGGCCCGATCCTGTTCGAGTACTACGCCGGCACCGAGGACATCGGCCACAGCGCCATCTCTTCGCAGGAGTGGCTGGCCCACCCTGGCTCGGTAGGACGGCCGCTTCAGCCAGTACATATTGTCGGCCCCGACGGCAACGAGGTGCCGCCGGGTGAGATCGGGGTGGTGTACTTCGACGGCGGGCGCCGGTTCCAGTACCACAACGATCCCGAGCGCACCGCGGCCGCCGCCCACCCCAACGGTTGGCGCACTCTGGGCGACATCGGGCGGCTCGATGAGGAGGGCTATCTGTACCTCACCGACCGGGTGGCCCACACCATCATCAGCGGCGGGGTCAACATCTACCCCCAAGAGATCGAGGACGCGCTGATCATGCACCCCGAGGTGGCCGACGTGGCCGTCATCGGTGTCCCCAACGACGACTTGGGCGAAGAAGTGCGAGCCGTTGTGCAGCTGATCGACCCCACCCAGGCGGGAAGCGACACCGAGGCGGCCCTGCTGGCCTGGTGCGGGGAGCGGCTGGCCGCCTTCAAGTGTCCTCGGGTTGTGGACTTCGATGAGTCGCTGCCTCGCGATCCCAATGGCAAGCTGATGAAGCGTTTCCTGCGAGATCGCTACTGGCCTTCGGAGTCTGATTCCCGCATCGTTTAGATTTGCCGAACGGCCAAACACAGGAGGAACCATGAGCAGCGACACCCCATCTGAGCGTCTCGACGTCAACGGCATGGTGGCAGTGGTCACCGGCGGGGCCGGCGGCATCGGCAAGGGCATCGTGACCGCGCTCTTGTCGCGGGGCGCCACTGTGGTGATCGCCGACATCGAAGCCGACACCACCGAGGCCACCGTGGCAGAACTGTCCGATCTGGGTCCGGTTTCGGGCTGGCCCACCGATGTGGCCGACGAGAACTCGGTGGCCGCCCTGGCCGATCATGTCTATGAGGCCCACGGTCGTTGCAACCTGCTCTTCAACAACGCCGGCGTCACCTCAGGCGGCGGCGGCAAGCCCTGGGAGCAGGAACCCAACGACTGGCGGTGGTGCTTCAGCGTCAACGTGTTCGGCGTGGCCATCTGCACCACCGAATTCGTGCCCCGGATGCTGGCCGGCGGCGAGCCCGGCCAGATCATCAACACCTCGTCGGGCGATGGCGGGTTCGCCCCCGTGCCCACCGCGTCGGTCTACGCCGCCTCCAAAGCCGCGGTGAGCTGCTTCACCGAGACCGTACACATCAACATGATCCGAGAGGGCAGCGACCTGCGGGCCTCGGTGCTCTACCCGTCGGGGGGCATGCTCGACACCGGCCTGTTCACCGCCCAGCGCAATCGCCCCGACCACTTCGCCCGGGTAGGCGATGCCACCGGGCGGCGCAGCATGACCTTCCAAGAGCTCAAGGACATCTTGACCGAGGTCAGGGGTGAGGAACCCCAGGTGGCCGATCTGGTGGAGCACGGCAACTTCGTGGTCGACTGCGTGGAACAGCGCCAGTTCATCATCGGCCGCAACATCGAGGACACCGTCGCCCTCCTCCACCGCCGCGCCGAAGCCATCGGCCGCTACGAAGTCCCCGACTACCACGACATGGGGTTGTAGACCTTCCCTAGTGGCTACGCGATCACCCGAATGGGATGGGGCAGGGGCTGGTTGAACAAATAGCCCTTCTGGTTGAACGGGACCCGATCAGGCTGGGTGCTGCCTGCGGTGTCGGTGGCTCGGGTCATGATGGTGTGCTCGCCGGCGGTGGCCGACCAGTCGAATTCGAATTGGGCCCACGAATACTGGGGTTGGGGGGTGAGCAGCCGGGAGTCCTGCCAACTGGCTCCGCCGTCGTCGCTCCATTGCACTCGGACGATCCGGCCGTGGGGTGAGTGGGCATAGCCCCTCAGGGTGTGCTGGCCGGCATCCAGCCGAGCTGGCCACGGCAGGGCCAAGGCGCTCTTGATGTTCTGCTCGGTCACCACTTGGCCCAGTGCCTCTCCCTCGGGTGAGTAGTCGTCACCGATCAGCACATAGGACGTGGTGTTGTTGCGGGTCCACTGCGGATCGGACGACACCACAATGCGGCCCAGCCATTTGATCTGCGAGCTGCCCACCCAACCGGGAACGATGGCCCGCAGCGGGAAGCCGTGGTCGCGGGGCAGCGGCTCGCCGTTCATCTCATAGGCCAGGATCGTGTCGGGATCCAGGGCCTTCTCCAGCAGCAGAACCCGCTGGAAGCCCCCCTCGGGCGAATCCTTGTCCAGGCCGATCAGCAGCACGCTGACGGCGTCGTCGGCCAACCCGGCCAGAGTCAGCACATCGGCCAGTGAGACGCCGGTCCAAATGCCGTTGCCGATGGCGCCTCGTCCCCATTGCGTTCCGTCGGCGGCTCGGCCCTGCAAGCGGTCGAACATCACCCGATGGTTGCCCGCGCATTCCAGATAGGCGGTCACCGAGCGGCTCGGGAGACGACGGATGTCGTCATGGCCGAGGTCGAGGCGCTGCTCCACGGCGTCGCCCTCGACGACCAGCGACCAGTCATCCACCGAGATGTCAACACTGGCGGAGTTGTTGCGAACGAAGAACAGGTCGTTGGGCGTGATCAGCCCTGGCATCAACTCCAGGCGGGACTCGAGCGATGCGCCCCGCTGAATGAACGGCGTCGGATCTTTGAACAGCGCGGCCGGATCAACCGTCGAGACAGGTCCGCCGGTAATAGACACCGAAGACGAACCGCGGCCACCGCAGGCCGCCAGAACCGCCGCTGCCCCACCGGCAACCAGCAGCGCCAGAAACTGGCGTCGCGGCATCCCCTCACCGCTGGCCAACTCCCACAGTCTTTCGCTCTGCTCACTCCAAGATCCGAGTTCCACAGCGCAGCCTCGGACTCAGAGGCCGAAACACCGCTTGGCGTTTAGCCCCAAGATTTTGTCCTTGCGGGAGTCGCTCAGGTCGTCCCGGTCGGCCAGTGCTTTCACCACGCCGGGAAAAACTCCGTCGGGGTGAGGGTAGTCGGTGGCGAAAACCACGCAATCGTCACCCAGGCAGTCCAACACCCCGGGTACGGTCCGCTCCTCGGGATCGCAGGAGATGAAGCACTGCCGTAGGAAATACTCGGCGGCGCTCAGCTCCAGCGGGGCCGAGGCGTGGCCCCAGGAGTCCAGATGCTCGTCGATGCGCTCCAGCCAGTGGGGCGCCCAGCCGCAGCCCGACTCCAAGAACACCACCCGCAACTCAGGATAGCGCTCCAGCACCCCGCCGGCGATCAGCTCTAAGCAGCCCATCTGCTGCTCATGAGGATGTGAGCACACATGTCGGAACATGAAGTTGTCGTAGCGGTCGCGCCCCGATTGGGGGACATTCTGGGTGGTTCCCTCGTGCAGGGCAGCGGGCACTCCCCTGTCGGCCAGCAGCGTCCATAAGCCGTCATAGGCCGGATGGTCCAGGGTCCGGCCGGCAATGACATTGGGCCGCAGCATCACCGCCACGAATCCCAGATCGTCGATGGCCCGGCGGGACTCGGCCACCATCAGGGCCGGATCCACCTGGGGCACCACCGCCACCCCCAGCAGCCGCGACGGATTGGTATCGCAGTAGGTGCGGAGCCAGTCGTTGTAGGCCCGGCACAGGGCATTGTTCACCGCGGCGTCTGCGATGCCGCCGAACATGAGCCCGGTGGTGGGAAAGATCACCGAGATGTCCATGCCCTCGCTGTCCATGTCGGCCAGCCGAGCATGGGGATCAACCCCGCCCTTGGGGCGCTCCTTGTCATAGGCCTCGGAGTCGAACGGGATGTAGGGCGCCATCTCGCCCCCCACGAAGGTGCGGGGCCGCCCCTGGCTGTCCAACACCCGCCGGGGCGCAAATGCCAAAAACTCGGGATCGCAGAACTCCTCCCACATCTCCGCCGGTTCACTGATGTGCCCGTCGGCGTCGATCACCAATCTGCTCATGGCATTTCCCCTCCTGCCGCTTATCGCAGCGTGGCCCGGCCTTTGTCGAAGACCGTGGTGCCCCTGCCGGAGACCACCCGAAACAGCACCTCGTTCTCCTCGTGGCGGTTGTGCCAGATCTGGGTGGTGAGCACATCGCCGTTGTAGCCGGGGGAGGCGAAACGACCCGCCATCGAGCCCAAGGCCAGCGGTTCGCCGCCGCACACCGTCTCCACCAGCGCCCGGCAGGCGAATCCGTAGGTGTTGAGCCCCATGAGGATGGGACCGTCGAATCCAGCAGCGGCGGCCACCGCAGGGTCGTAGTGGATGACGTTGGGGTCGTTGCCCCCATGCCGGTAGAGCAGCGACTGCACCGGCAGGGTCTGCCAATCCACCGCGGCATCGGGTGGGGCGTCGCCCACATCCCAGGGCGGTGTCTTGGGTCCGGGATCGCCGCCAAAGCCGCCCTCGCCCATCACGAACAGCTTGGAGCCGGTGGTGAACATCGGCTCGCCGGTGGCGGCGTCCACCGACTCGCTCTCGCTGTGGACCACCGCCCCGGAGCCCTTGTCGTAGATGCCGACCACGGTCGACGTGCTGATCACCGACCCCGTCGGCCCAATCTCGCCGTGGACGGTGAGCTCCTGCTCGCCGTGTACCAGCTGGTGCACTTGGTAGTCGCCGAACCGGAACATGGGATTGTCGCCGCTGCTGGGCTTGTCCGACCGCCCCCCGGAGCAGACGAAGCTGGGATACACCTGCTGAGGGTGTCCCGATGCCTTCTCCCCTACAAAGGACAGATCGGCGAAACCCGCCCCAACGCTGAGCGCATACAGCGTGCAGTCCCGGGGCAGCCATCCCCGCTGGCTCGGTTCTCCCCGGTGCCCCACCATGTCCAAGTTCATCGCCATGGGTGTCATTGTGTCCCAAATCGGTCCCATTCTTCCCGCCGACCCAGCGACAGATACGGTGAAGCCATGGCCGATGACCGAGTACAGCTCACGGTGGACGGGCACATCGCCGTCATCACCAACAACAATCCCGCCAAACACAACGCCTTCGACGACGACATGGATCTGGCGCTGTTCGACATCTTGGGCGAGATCAAAGCCGACAAGTCCATCCGGGCCGTGGTGTGGCGGGGCGAGGGCAAGTCGTGGTCTTCGGGCCGAGACGTGTCGGCCATTGGCGGCGGGCAGGTGGAAATGGCCCACCACGCCCTGATGGAGCGGGGCCAAAGGGGCATCCAACAGATATGGGACATCGACGCCCCCATCATCGTGGCAATCCAGGGCTGGGCCATCGGTGGCTCGTTTCAGCGGGCTCTGCTGTGCGACATCCGGGTAGCCGCCGAGGGCACCCGTTTCATGCTCCCCGAAGTGACCCACGGCGTGATCCCCGACACCGGCGGGGTGGGCCGGCTGTTCGAGATCTGCGGGTCGGGCCTGGTGAGCGACATGGTGCTCACCGGCCGAATACTGAGCGCTGACGAGGCCCTGTCCCACGGCATCGTGTCCCGCATCGTGGCGCCTGAGGAGTTGGACGACACCGTGATGGAGATGGCGACGAAAATCGCCGCCGCCTCCCCCTACACGGTGCAGCTCGCCCGTCGGGTGATCCGCAACCTGGCCATCGAGGGGCTGCGCAGCTCCATGAATGACGAGTACGCCTTCCAGACGCTGGTCAACCGCTCCGACGACTTCGCCGAGTTCCGAGCCGCCCGAGCCGAACAGCGCGACCCCGAGTACAAGCGGTCTTAGGAGGGTTTTGACCAATGGCTGAGATCATCGGACTGCCCGAACCCGCCCCAGAGGGCGCCACCGCCCTGGTTCCCGGCACTTACGACGGCCAGACCGTGTTCGTTACCGGCGGCGGCACCGGGCTGGGCAAGGCCATCGCTGCTGAGTTCGCCCGGCTGGGCGCCAACCTGGTCATCGCCAGCCGCAAGCCCGAGCACTTGGAGGCCGGTCAGGCCGCCATCGAGGAGATCGGCGCCGAGGTGCTGGTGGTGGGCTGCGACATCCGCCAAGCCGAGCAGATCGCCGAGGCTTTCGACGCCGCCACCGAGCGGTTCGCCATGCCCGACGTGCTCATCAACAACGCCGCCGCCAACTTTCCGGTGCCAGCCGAGGACATGTCGGCCAACGCCTGGCGCACGGTGGTGGACATCACCCTCAACGGCACCTTCTTCTGCGCCCGGGAGTTCGCCCGCCGCCATCTGGCAGCCGGCACCACGGGTTCGATCATCAACATCGGGGCGTCCTACGCCTGGACCGGTGGACCTGGCTTCGCCCACTCGGCCGCGGCCAAGGCAGGGGTCAAGTCGATGACCGAGAGCCTGGCCGTGGAGTGGGGCCCCTACGGCATCCAGGTGAACGGCCTGGTGCCGGGGCTGTTCCCCCATGAGGACATGACCGCCGACATCCGCTCCAGCCTCGACCGCACCCATGAGAAGGATCCGTGCCAGCCGGCCATGCGGGTCGGGCGGCTGCGGGAGCTGGGCTGGGCGGCCACCTTCTTGGCCTCGCCGTTCGCCCGGTTCATTAGCGGCCACACCATGGTGGTGGACGGGGCCAACTGGCAGCGCCGCTCGATGACCAACCCCGCCGTCACCACCATCCGCGACCAAATGGGCAAGGGGCCGTTCGAGCTTTGAGCACAAGGCTCTGATTGCCATGGATCGCGCCTAGCCGATGACCACCGAAGCCCGGCCCTCCGATCCCATCGCGCTGGAGGTGGTAAAGAACGCCTTGGGGGCCATTGCCGAGGAGATGGGGCTCACCACCGTGCGATCGGCCTACTCCTCGGTGGTGAAAGAGGGCGGTGACTCCACCGCCGCCATCTTCGACCGCCGGGGGCAGTTCATCGCCCAGTCGATGGGCGCCCCGCTGATGCACCTGTCCAGCCTGCGCCCGTCGCTGCGCTCGCTGCTGGACGACTTCCCGCCTTCGGACATGGCCGACGGCGATGTGTACGCCTCCAACGACCCCTACCGGGGCGGCATCCACTCCAACGACGTGATGGTGTTCCGCCCGGTGTTCATCGACGGCACCCTGGCATTCTTCACCTGCGCCCTGCTGCACGTGGCCGACCTGGGCGGCATGGCCGCCGGTGGGCTCCCGGCCAACGCCACCGAGATGTTCCAAGAGGGATTGGTGCTGCCCCCGGTGCCATTGGCGAAGGCCGGGGTGCCCAACCAGCCGATGCTGGATGTGATCGCGGCCAACAGCCGCACCCCGGAGAAGGTGCTAGGCGACATCCGGGCGATGATGGCGGCCACCAATTTGGGCGCCGACCGCCTCTCCGAACTGTCCGCTCGCTACGGCCTCGAGCGGCTGCACCAGATCACCGACGAGCTGTTGGACTACACCGAGCGCCGTACCCGGGCGGGCATCGAGGCGCTGGCCGACGGCATCTACACCGGCTCGTTCATCATCGACGACGACGGGGTGAACCCCGATGCCGATCACGAGGTGCATGTCGCCCTCACCATCAATGGCTCCACCATCACCGCCGATTTCGAGGGAACGTCACCCCAAGCGCCGGGCCCGATCAACGCCGCGGTGTCGCAGACCACCTCCGGGGTGCTGTTCGCCGTCCGCTGCCTGCTGGCCCCCGATATCCCGGTGAACGACGGCGCCTTCCGGCCCTTGGAGCTGCGCCTGCCCCGGGGCACGCTGGTAAATCCCAATCCTCCCGCCGCGCTCAACGCCCGCATGGCCACCGTCATGGCCGTGGTGGAGGCCATGCTGGGTGCCTTCGCGCAACTCGACCCGGCCCGGGCGGTGGCCGCTTCGTGCAACGTCCACGTCTACATAATGAACGGCACCGGGGCCGACGGTCGGCCGTGGGCGTTCATGGATCCCCAGTTCGGCGGTTCCGGGGCCCGCTCCGACCGCGACGGCGTGGACGTGACCGGCCCGTTGGTACTGGGCGCGGGCGGGGCGTTCCACACCGTGGAGGCCTACGAGCAGGAGCACCCGGTGCGCTTCGAGCGCTTTGAGCTGTGGACCGACTCGGGGGGGCCGGGCCAGTGGCGAGGCGGCACCGGATCGCGCCGCGACATCCGCATCCTCACCGACGGTCAGTTCACCGGCAGGGCCACCGACCGCTGCCGCCGCCCCCCTCCCGGCATCTACGGCGGCGCCCCCGGCGCGGGCGGCGGCTGGGTGCTCAACCACGGCACCCCCGAGGAGCAGCCGCTGCCCGCCAAGGTCACCGCCTACCCGCTGCAAGCCGGAGATGTCATAACGATGCTCACCTCCGCCGGCGGCGGCTACGGCAACCCCTTCGACCGCGACCCCGACCTCGTAGCCACCGACGTGCGCGACGGAGGAGTCTCGCCTGAGGCAGCCCGCCGCGACTACGGCGTGGTCATCGACCCTGAGACCGGCCAAGTAGACCAGACTGCCACCGCGACCCTTCGGAGTCGGCGGAGCACCCCGTGAGGGCTGTGGGTGGCGCCGGTGGCGGACCTGGCCGCACCGACGGCCAGGCCGCTTCCGGTGACAGGACCCGCAGCCCGGACCCTGCCACGTACCGATGACCGTCGCGCTGGGGATCGACATCGGCGGCACATTCACCGATCTCGTCGTCATAGATCGCGACAGCGGAAACATCGACACAGCCAAAGTCCTCACCACTCCCGATGACCCCGCAACCGCAGTCCTCACCGGGATCGCCGAACTACTGGCCGAAACCGGCTACGACGCCTCCGAGGTGTCCCAAGCAGTCCACGCCACCACCCTGGCCACCAACCTCATCTTGGAGCGCAAAGGCGGTCCGGTGGCCTATGTCACCACCGCCGGATTCGGCGACATCTTGATCATCGGCAACGAGCGCAAGGGCGACGCCGAGAAGTACGACCTCTTCTACACCAAGCAAGCGCCCATCGTCCCCCGGCGCCGCACAGTGGACGTGGTGGAGCGGACAGGGGCTGACGGCTCGGTGGTTGTCCCGCTCGACATCGAGCAAGCCCGCTCGTCACTGGCCGACCTGCTGGCCCGCGAGCCGGTGGAGGCGGTAGCGGTGTGCTTCCTGCACTCCTACGCCAACGGGAACCACGAGCGCCAGGTGGCCGACATCATCGCCGAGCTGAACCCCGACCTCTACGTAGCGGTGTCAAGCGAAGTGTGGCCCGAGTACCGGGAACTGCCCCGGGCCTGCACCACAGTGATGTCGGCCTACGTGGGCCCCACCGTCACCCGCTACATCGCCCGGCTGGACGAAGAACTGGCCCACCAGGGCATCAGCACCCGATTGCAGATCATGGGCTCCTCGGGCGGCATCATCTCGGCCGCCACCGTGGCCCGCCGGCCAGTGCAGTTGGTGGAGTCTGGACCGGCCGCCGGGGTAATGGCCGCCGCCCACATCGGCGGACTCAGCGGCATCAGCGACCTGATCTCTTTCGACATGGGCGGCACCACCGCCAAAGCCGGGCTGGTGCGAGACGGCCAGGCGGCCATCGCCCACGAGTTCTTTGTTGGAGGCACCGCTTCGTCGGGCGTGAAGCAGATCAACACCGGCTATCCCATCAAGATCCCGGTGATCGACTTGGCCGAGGTGGGCGCGGGCGGAGGGTCTATCGCCTATCTGGACAGCGGCGGCGCTCTGCGGGTGGGGCCGGATTCCGCCGGGGCCGAGCCGGGGCCGGCCTGCTACAACCGGGGCGGCGCGCAGCCCACCGTGACCGACGCCGATCTGGTTCTGGGCTACCTGAACCCGGACTTCTTCCTCGGGGGCCGTATGGACATCCGGGCCGACCTGGCCCACGCCGCGCTGGCGAAGCTGGCCGAGCCCATGGGGCTGACCCCGGAGGAGGCCGCCGCCGGGGTGTATGAGGTGGTCAACGCCACCATGGCCGCCGCGGTGCGGGTGGTGACCCTGGAGCGGGGCATCGACCCCCGCGACTTCACCCTGCTGGCTTCCGGCGGCGCCGCGGGAGTCCACGTGGCCCGCCTGGCCGAGGAGTTCGGCATTGCCACGGTGGTCATCCCGGCCAACCCCGGGGTGGGCTCGGCGGTGGGCCTGCTGGCGTCCGACGTGGTGACCGACCATGTCCGCACCCAGGTGATTGACTCTGTCGATGCCGATGCCAGCGTTGTCGAGGCCATCTACGCCGGGTTGGAAGCTGTGGCTGTCGCCGAGATCGGAGCGGAGGGATTCGCCGCCGACGAGATTGTGTTTGAGCGCGAGATCGACGTCCGCTACCGCCATCAGGCCCACGAGCTAACCGTTCCCCTGAACGACTGCGATCTAACCGGGGCCGCTACCGCCTTCAACCAGCTCTACGAGCAGCTCTACGGCATCCGCCAATCCGACCCCGTGGAGTTCGTCAACTACCGAGTCCGGGTCATCGGCCCCGTCCCCAAACCCGACTGGTCCACCGACCAAACCGCCACCGCCCCACCCGTGCCCCACTCCTATCGCCCCACCTGGTCCGGCGGCAAAATGACCGACACCCCCGTCTACCGCCGCCACTCCCTCCTGCCCGGCCCCACCATCCCCGGCCCCGCCATCATCGAAGAGCCCTCCTCCACCGTGGTCGTCCCCAAAGGCTGGACCACCTCAACCAACCGCCAGCTCAGCCTGGTCCTACGCCCCGATTAGTCGGCTAGTTCCAGCGGATCTCCGGCGAACTGCGCCCACTCCCCCTCGCTATACGGGGAATACTCCGGGTCGGCCATCAGCCCCCGCCATTCCGGGACGCATCCCAAGAACCCCAACGGTTTCTCACTCGTGGGGATGATGTGGACGATTGGGTGCTTGTGGCTGGTCGCAGTCAAGGGCACGATAAGCGTCGGCTTGCTTACAACTCGACCGAAATGGCAGTGGGTTTGACCGGCTGGATGCCCAATTCCGCGCACCCGTCGAGATAGACATCGACTGAGAAGCAGAACTCCTGCTTGATCCCCTCCATGTCTACCGCTTCAGCGTTTGCTATGGGGTACGGGCCGCTGTTGATGACCCTGGCATGCAGAACCTTGGCTTCATCATCGTACACCACCTCGCCGACATAGCCTTTGTGCTCCAGCATCAGCTCCTGCATCAGTTCCATCCTATGCGCTCGATAAACTTGACAATGTCACGAATGGTATCGCGCCTGGTCACAGGTCTGGGATGCGGTCTGTGAACGACAATCGCCTCTGACCCCTTGACCAACTGAACCCTGGAGCCAGCCCGTTCAACCACGGCGACTCCAAGTGCCCCCAACAATGACTCTATCTCTGCCCAACGGATGTCCGTGGGCGTAGGCACGGTTCGCATCCGTTCCAGCGTTTGACGGTGACGCCTCCTCATTGTTCGGATTCTTTGCCTGTCCTTCGCCTGTCTTTGCCATTTGGCCTGCTGACATTGATATAAAATAGATATAACTGATTTACAATAACAATTCCTCTCACTGTGGTCGTCCCCAAAGACTGGACCGCCTCAACCGACCGCTGGCTCAGCCTGGTGTTCCACCCGGCCTAGTCCGCTAGTTCCAGCGGACGTGGAGGTGTTCGTGGCCGTGGAGAACCAGGGTGGGGCGATAGACGGGAGCGGGCTTGTCGGTGTCCAGTTCCAAGGTCGGAAACCGCTGGATGAGGGCATCGATGGCGGCGATAGCCTCGGCTCGGGCCAAGGATGAGCCCAGGCAGTAGTAGGCGCCCAGGCCGAAGCCGTTGTGGCTGCTGGCGTCTCGGGTGAGGTCGAGGCGGTCAGGATTGGGGAATGCCTCGGGGTCGCGATTGCACGCCCCCAGCATCACCACGCACAGGTCGCCCTCGGGGAAGGTCTGGCCGGCCACCTCCACGTCGGCGGCCAGCACCCGGTGGTTGATCTGCACTGAGCTGTCGTAGCGCAACAGCTCCTCGAAGCCGTCGCCAATCAGCTCGGGATCTGCCTGCAAGCGCTCCAGCTCGTCGGGATTCTCCAACAGCGCCTTGGTGGCGTTGCCGATGATGTCGGCGGTGGTCTCGTGGCCGGCTTGAAGCAGGATTATGCAGGTCGGGACGATCTCATGGTCGGTGAGCGGTCCCCGCTCGTCCTCCACCGTGACCAGCTTGGTCATCAGATCGTCGCCGGGGTTGGCCCGGCGCTCGGCGGCCAACTGGGTGAAGTACTCGGTGAATCCCCGCACTGCCTTCTCGCCGTTGGCGATCATCTCGTCGCTGAGGGCGGCGATGTCGCCCCGGCGGGCGAAGTCCCACATCCACTGCTCGATGTCGGGGATGTCGCTGCGGGGAATGCCCAGCATCTCGCAGATCACATGCACCGGCAGCGGATAGGCGAACTGGCTCACCACATCCATCTGACCGTCGTCGGCCACCGCATCGAGCAGGCCGGTCACCACGTCGTTTATCGCCGGCTTGATCTTCTCCACTGCCCGGGGGGTGAACACCCGGGCCACCATGGAGCGGATGCGCTGGTGATCGGGTGGGTCCAGCCACAGCAGCATCCGCTTCATCATGTCGTAGTACTCGGTGCCCCCCGCCCCCACGTTGTACATCTCGGTGGTGCGCCGGTCGCTGATGGCCTTGGGGTTGCGCAAGAGCTGGTCGGCGTCGGCGTGGCGGGTGAACACCCACGCCTCGTGCAGGATCGGGTTATGGGTCTTGTGGATGGGGGCGGCTTCTCGCAGCGCGTGGTAGTGCGGGTACAGGTTTCCCCGCGTCTCCGGGTTGATGATGTCGGCAATGATCTGCTCGGGGCCTGATGTAGTGGTGGCAGTGCTCATAGTGAAGGCCACGCTATAGCGGGAGCAGGATCACCCGCCGACTGGATGGCCTGCCATACCCGCTCGGGGGTGAGGGGGAGGTCGATGTGGCGGATGCCGAGGTCGCTGAGGGCGTCGATCACCGCGTTCTGCACTGCTGGGGTGGCGCCGATGGTGGCCGCCTCGCCGATGCCCTTCACGCCTAAGGGGTTGAGGTGGGTGGGGGTGATGGTGTTGTCCACGGTGAAGTCGCAAAACTCGGCGGCCGAGGGCATGGCGTAGTCGGCCAGGCCCGTGGTCAGCGGGTTGCCGTGGTCGTCGTACACCACATGCTCGTACAGCGCTTGGCCGATGCCCGAGGCCACCCCACCGTGCTGCTGGCCGGCCACGATCAGAGGATTGAGAAGGTTGCCGGCATCGTCCACCGCCACAAAGCGCAGCAACGTGACCAGGCCGGTCTCGGTGTCCACCTCCACCACGCAGATGTGGGTGCCGAAGGGGAAGGTGGGGCCGTCGGTGGTGTGATCGAGTTCGGCCCGCAGCGGCTCGTCCGACATTTCGGCTACCTCGGCCCAGCTGACCGTGGCCGAGGGCACTCCGGCCACTCCCAAACGGCCTTCGTCGGTCACCACGATGTCGTCGGCGCTGGCCTCCAAGAGCTCGGCCGCCCGCTGCCGGGCGATGGCCAGCACCTCCATGGAGGCGGCATGGATGGCGCTCCCTCCGAGCTGGGCGCTGCGCGAACCGCCGGTACCACTGCCTCGGGCCACCAGCGCGGTATCGGACTGCACGAAGGCGACCCGATCCAGATCGATGCCCAGCCGGTCGGCCACGATCATGGTGAACGCCGTCTCGTGACCTTGTCCGTGGGATGAGGTGCCCACCGACACCGTGGCTGAGCCGTCGAGGTGAACCTCCACCACCGCGTGTTCTTCCTGGCCGGTGGGAGCGGTCACCTCCACATAGCTCGACAGCCCGATGCCCAACCTTCGGGGGTCGCCAGCGGCCCGACGGGCGGCCTGCTCGGCCCGCAACTCCTCGTAGCCCACCAGCTCGCAGGCCCGGTCCAGGGCCTTCTCGTAGTCGCCGGTGTCGTAAGCCCCACCGGTGGGAGTCACCAGTGGGAAATCCTCGGGCGCCAAGAAATTGCGGCGGCGGAACTCCACCGGATCGATGCCCAACTCGGCCGCGGCCAGATCAGCCATACGCTCGATGGTGAGAGTGGCCTGAGGCCGGCCCGCCCCCCGAAACGCCCCCAGCGGTGCCCGATTCGTGGCCGCCAAGCCGTAGTCGAACTGCACTTGGCCGATCTTGTAAACCCCGGATGCCATGACCCTGGTGATCATGGGGAGCACGCCACCCAAGGCGGGATAGGCCCCGGCGTCCACCAGCACCACCACCTCCAGCGACACCATGCGGCCGTCGTCGGTAACCCCTAGTCGGGCGTAATGCACCTGGTCGCGAGCCTGCATGGAGATGAGGTTCTCGGCCCGGGTCTCCGTCCACGCCACCGGGCGCCCCAGTTGCCGAGCGGCAGCAGCCACCGCCACATGCTCCACGCGCCATCCGCCCTTGGCCCCGAAGCCACCCCCAACCCAAGGGGCGATCACCCGCACCTGGTCATGGTCCAAACCCAGCGACTCAGCGATGCCGGCGCGAGTGCTGTGGGCCCCCTGGGTGGACACCCACAAGGTGGGCTGCTCCCCGGTGGGATCGGCGAGGACAGCGTCGGTTTCCATCGGCACCACCGCCATCCGATTGTGGACGATGCGGCCGGTGATGATCCGATCGGCTTCGTCGTGCAATCCCGCCACCGGGTCAAACTTCCTAACCATCGAGTCCGACCCCCGTTCGGGGAACAGCGCAGCGTCGCCGTTGGCCACCGCAACCTCGGCATCCAGCGACACCGGCAGCGGCTCGTAATCCACCATCACCTCATCGGCCGCACCTTGGGCCGCGGCCAATGTTTCGGCCACCACGAGAGCCACCGGCTCACCCACGAAGCGAACCCTCTCACCCGCCACCGGCCCCCGCACAAAGTGGGGATCGAGGGGAAACCGGGGCTTCACCTGCTCCACCCCGATGGTCTCGGCGGTGTACACCCCGACCACTCCAGGAAAGTCGGCGGCTTCCCCCAGGTCGATCCCTGCGATCACGGCGTGGGCCACCGGCGAGCGCACAAAACAGGCGGTCAGCAGTCCGTCGAGCCGCAAATCCCCGGTGAAGCAACCTTCCCCAGTCAGGAGGGTCCTATCCTCCCGGCGCACAACTTCAGTCCCCAAAATCGATCCAGCCATAGGGTGGTCATTATGGATGGCGCATCGCGTGAACCCGGAACGGGAGGGTGAATTGGCATGGAGCTGCGTGAGGTAATCGATCCGGAGACGACGGCGTTGGTGCTCCAGGAGTGCCAGAACGGGGTGATCGGGGAGTTGTCGGCGCTGCCGGCGCTGGCTGAGGCGGCCAAGGAGGGGCTGATTCCCAACGTGGCGGCGTTGGCGGCTGCGGCCCGCACGGCAGGGGTGCGGGTGGTTCACTGCACGGCCCAGCATCGGCCTGACGGGTGGGGCGGCAACCGCAACGCGCGCCTGTTCCGGGCCATGCCCAAGATGCCGGTGCAGTTGCATGTGGGCACGCCAGCAGTGGAGGTGGTGCCGGAGATCGGGGTGGATGACGCCGACATCGTGCTGCCCCGCCACCACGGCCTGTCGCCGTTTGAGGGCACCGAGCTCGACTCGCTGCTGCGCAACGAGGGCATTCGCACCATCGTGGCGGTGGGCGTTTCGGTGAACGTGGCCATCATCAACCTGACCTTCGACGCGGTCAACGCCGGCTACGTGGTGGTGATCCCCCGCGATGCCGTGGCCGGCACCCCGCCCGACTACGTCGACGCCGTCTTCGAGCACACCCTCGGCATCGTCGCCTCCATCACCACCACCATCGACGTGGTCAACGCCTGGGCGGGGTAGTGGTTAGCCCAATCCGCCTCTGACGTAGGCCACCACGGCGGCGATCTCGGCGTCGGTGAGTTTCGAGCCGAACTCGGGCATCTCACCGGCACCGTCGCGAACCAGCGCTTCCATGTCTGCCGCCATTGGATACCTCTCCAGCGACTTGTCGGGGCGGATGTCGGGGCCGACGATGCCGATGCCGTTGACGCCGTGGCACCCCACGCAGCGCTGCAAGTACACGGCCTTGCCCACGGTTGACGATTCAACTGTCTGGGGCTCGACCAGACCCTGAGATGCCGTGGTGCCAAAAGCCTCTGGACAGGGGACTTCGGTGCCGTCCTGGTCCACGCAGGTGGAGGGCGGAGGCGGGTCGATGCGTGCTTGCGAATCCGGCCCCCCGCTACAGGCCACCAGCGCGAACAGGCCGCTCACCAGCAGGGTGCCGAATGCACTCCCCCGCCGGAAACGAGACAGGATCAAGCTCCCACCGGAGCGCTGGGGCTGAACGTCACTGGCATCGATTCGGGGCCGACGATGAAGTTGGACGCCCGCCAGGGCAGCGGCTCGTCGTTGGCCAGTTGGATGTCGGGCATCCGCTCGGCCAGCCGCTGGAACATGATCTTGAGCTCCAGGCGGGCCAAAGACGCCCCCAGGCAGAAGTGCGTTCCCCATCCGAAGGCCAAGTGGTGGTTGGGCTCGCGCTCCAGGTCGAACGTGAACGGGTCGTCGAATACCCGGTCGTCCCGGTTGGCCGACGGATAGAACAAGATGATCTGGTCGCCCTCGCCGATGGTCTCGCCGTGCATCTCCACATCCCGGGTGGCGCTGCGGGACATGTTCTTGATGGGGGTCACCCAGCGCAGCATCTCCTCCACTGCCCGCTCCATCCAAGCGTCGTCGGCCGCCCACTGGTTGAGCAGCGCCTTCTGTTCGGGGTGCTCCATCAGTGCCAGCATCCCCCCGCTGATCACATGGCGGGAGGTCTCGTCGCCACCGATCAATATGAGCAGCCCCTCCTGATACAGCGACTCATCGTCGAGGCTGTCGCCGTCCACCTCGGCGTGACACAGCACGCTCACCAGGTCGGACTGGGGCGGGCGGGCGCGGCGGTCGGCGATCACTCCCATCAGAAACTCCCGAAAGGCCACGCCGGCCATGATCCCCTTCTCCAGCGCCTCCTGGTCGGTCTCGGTGGTGGCCCGCATCATGTCGTCGGACCACTCCAGCAGGTCGTCGTAGCTCTCCCGGGGAAAGCCCAGCATGTCGCCGATCAGGATCAGCGGCAACGGCGCGGCAATATCCCAGATGAAGTCGCACTCGCCCCGCTCGCACACCCTGTCGAGGATCTCATCGCAGATGGCGACGACCTCGGGGGTCCGGTCCCGCACCCGTTTGGGGGTGAAGCCCCGATTCACCAGTTTGCGGCGCTGCTTGTGCTCGGGGTCGTCCATGGAGATCATCATGGGCAGCGAGTCGCCGTGGGGACGGGGGCTGCGGTACGACGAGAAAGTCTTGGGATCCTTCTCAACCGCCAGGATGTCGTGGTAGCGGGAGATGCCCCACACATCGCTGTTGGCGTCGTAGTACACCGGGGCGTTCTCCCGCATCCAGGTCCACGCCTCGTGGGGCTCGTGCTGGAACCAGAAGCCGTCCATGAAGTTGACCCCGTCAAGGGTGGGGTGGTTGGGCATAGCTCCCCCCGAATGCTCGTACCGCTGGATCAACCCTCGCCCATGAGCCGAGCGATCATCCTGGCCCCCTGGTCGGGGTCCCAGGCGGCCACCATGTCGTCGATCCCTTCCTGCCACGACACCGTGCACGGCCCAGTTATGGAGATGCGCTTGGTGCTGTCGTAGGCCCGGCCGTGGGTACCCACCGGGAAATACTGGAACTCGGGCTCGATCCCGACCTGCTCCCCCATGCGGCGGCACATGTCCTCGATGCTCACGTTCTCGTCGCCGCCCCAGTTCACGATGGTGGCCGGAACGGTGGCCCCCTCCAAGAAGGCCTCGGCGTGAGCGCACATGTCGATCTCGTGGACCGGGGAGAACATGTTGGGCGCCGAGTCTTTGAGGGGCACCGGCATGCCGTTGGTCATCATGGCCAGCAAGATGGCGGGAAGCCCCCCGTTTTGGCCGTAGGCCACGTTGATGCGGCCGATCACGGTGGGCAGGTCGTAGAGCCGGCACATGGTGCGGGCCACGGCCTCGGCGGCCATCTTCGTCACCCCGTAGGTCTCCGAGTAGGGCTGCTCGCTGTCGCCCAGCGGATCGCCTTCGGCGTAGGCGTAGGTTTGGTCGGGGTTGTTCTTGTAAGCGGCGGCGGTGGACGCGTGCAGGAAGCCCTTGGCGTTGCGGCAGTGGGCCATCAGCAGACCGGTGGCCTCGGCGTTCTGGGTGAGGGCGAAGTCGTAGTCGAGGGAAGCCGACATGAACGCGGCCATGTGGATCACGTAGTCGAAGTCATCGGGCAGCCCGTTGAGGTCGCCCGAGGCCAGATCGGCCTTGTGGGGAATGGCCCCCGCCTCCTCCACCAACTCCCGCGATTCCGGCTGGCTGAACCGGGCCAGGCCCCACACCTCGTTGTTCTGGGCGAAGTGTCGGGTCATGGGCAACGCGATCTGCCCTGCGGTCCCGGTGATCAGAATCTTCTTGCCGTCCATCGTCGTGCCTCCTCGACCATTGCTCACCCTGTACTAGCACGGCGAGCACGCGACGTTGACATGATAGGGATAGAGACATGATTCGCACCGAGCCCATCGATGCCCCCCTGGGTGCGCTGGTATCTGGGTGGGACCCGGGCGCGCCGCTGTCCGACGCCGACCTCGCCGTGCTGCGCCAAGCGCTGGCCGACCGGCTGGTGGTGGTGCTGCGGGGCCAGCGGGAGTGCGACGCCGACGAGCTGGCCGCCCTGGCCCGCCGAATGGGCGAGCCGTTTCCCGCCGACGATCTGTACAACATTCCTACTGAGGCCCCCGAAGTGCTGGCCGTGTCCAACGAGTTGAACGATGACGGCCACGAGGTCGGCACCGCCGGCAGCGGTCCGTTGCCGTGGCACACCGACTACGCCTTCTTGGACACCATCGCCCGGGAGTCGATGCTCAACGCCCAGCGGGTGCCCGCCGACGGGGGCGCCGACACCTCGTTCTGCGACATGTACACCGCCTATGAGACCCTGCCCGACCCCTTGGCCGAGAAGCTGGCCGGGCGGACCGGGCGCTACACCATCACCTCGGAGAACAACACCCGCCTGCGCCAGAACCACCACGACGAAGACCCCGCAGAGGCCGCCGCCCGCCGTCTGACGGCCAACCCCGACATCGTCTATCCCGGCTCGGGCCAGGTGGTCGAGCACCCAGTAGAGATGCCCCACCCCGACACCGGTCGGGTCGCGCTGTATGTGTCCTCGTTCTCCTGCGGCTTCGTCGGCATCGACGACCCCGAGGAGGCCTTCGCCCTCACCCAGGCAGCGATGGACCACGCCATCGTCCCCGAGCGCACCTACACCCACCGCTGGCAACAAGGCGATGTGGTGATCTTCGACACCGTCGGCACCGTCCACCGCCGCGAACTCCCCCACAGCCCCGGCCCCCGCACCCTCCGCCAACTCTCCATCAAATACCCCTGACCTTGGTGAATACCCGGTAGCCGACTTCGCCCCTAATCTGGCGGCATGCCAACCCAAGCTCGAGTTGCCGTCGTCCCCCACGAGATGGGACAACCCCTGCGGATTGAAACGGTGGAGCTACCCGATCCCGGGTCCACCGATGTGGTGGTGCGGCAGTTCGCCAGCGGGGTGTGCCACAGCCAGCTTCATGAGATCCACAGCCCTCGGGCTTCCGATGTCGTGCTGGGGCATGAATCCACAGGCGAAGTGGTGGCAGTGGGCAGCGAGGTGAGCCATGTGAGGCCTGGCGACCGGGTGTTCGTGACCTGGCTGCCCCGAAGCGTCCAGCCTCCTGACCGACGCCCGGCACCGGCCCAGATTGTCCAAAGCGACGGGACGGTGGCTACCAGCCTGGGGGTGTTCACTTGGGCCGACCACACCGTGGCCGACGAGATGTTCATCGTGCCCTTGCCCGACGACGCCCCCACCGATGTGACCGCCATCGTCGGCTGCGCGGTGATGACCGGGGCCGGAGCGGTGATGAACACCGCGGGGGTTACCGCCGGGTCATCGGTGGCCGTGTTCGGGGTGGGCGGCGTGGGGTGTTCGGCTCTGGCCGCGGCCAGAGCGCTGGGGGCCGATCCCATCATTGCCGTGGACCTCTCCGAAGAGAAGCTGGAGTTCGCCCTCCGCCATGGAGCGACCATCGGGGTGAACGCCTCCGAATGCGACCCGGTGGCCCGCATCCACGAGCTCACCCCCCGAGAAGGCCTCGACCTGATGGGCGCACCCTGCTCGGGGGTGGACTTCGCCTTGGACTGCATCGGCGCCGCCGTCGGCCAGGTGGCGCCGTCGCTGCGGAACAAGCGCTGGGGATCAGACGAGCGAGCGGTGGCGGTGCTCGTAGGGATTCCCACGGCCATCCCCGAGGTGGACATCGGCGATCTCCTCATGCACGAGAAGCACCTCACCGGAAGCATCGGAGGCACCAGCCATCCCGAGCAGGACTTCCCGATCTTCATGGACTGGTACCGCCAGGGCATCCTCGACCTCGACAGCCTGGTCACCCAGCGGTTCGCTCTCGATGAGATCAATGAGGCAGTGGACGCCTTGGAGAACGGGCGGATCGCCGGCCGGTCCATCCTGGTGTTCGACTGAGCCCGAAGGAGCCAGCCATGCCCGACACGGTGCTGTATGAGTTATCCGGCCATGTGGCCACCATCACCCTCAACCGCCCCGAAGCCCTCAACGCCATCAACGGCGAATTGCGCCAAGACCTGAACGCTGCTTGGAACCGGTTCCGGGGCGACGACGAGGCCTGGGTGGCCATCATCACCGGAGCGGGCCGAGCGTTCTGCGCTGGGGCTGACGTGCGCGACGGCGAGGGATCGGTGGGTGTGTTCGAGGGCACATTTTGGGAGAAGCCCACCATCAACTCCTTCGAGTCGGGCCTGGAACTGTTCAAACCCACCATCGCCGCGGTGAACGGGCACTGCCTGGGATACGGGCTCACCGGCGCGCTGGCCTGCGACTTTCTCATCGCCAGCGACCAGGCCACGTTCGGCTTCCCAGAGGTACGCCTCGGGGTGCCCACTATCGTGGGCGCCATCCGGCTCCCTCGCCGGGTGGAGTGGGCCGATGCCATGGAGTTGCTCCTCACCGGCGAGCGGATCGACGCTGAGCGGGCCCGGGCCATGGGCCTGGTGTGGCGCGTGGTCCCCCACGACCAACTCATGAACGAAGCCCGGACCCTGGCCGAGCGACTCGTGGCCTCGGCACCACTGGCGGTGAGGGCCACCAAGGAAGTGGCCACCCGCACCCGCACCATGTCGTGGGTAGAAGCGGTGCGCTTCGGCGAGACTATGCGACTCGTCGCCGGTGCCAACGAGGATGCTGCCGAGGGCATGACCGCCTGGGCCGAGGGCCGTCCCCCAAACTGGCAGGCTCGCTAGTGGGCCTACGGACCATCGTCTTTTGCGTGGTAGTGGCCGGGCTGGCGTTCGTCGCCCTTTCCCTGGCCGGCATCGTGTCTACCTGGGGGCTCGACTGGGTGACCATCGAGTCGGAGGAGGCCGACCCGGAGGCCACCGCCGAACCCGAGGCCACCCCCACCGAGGCACCCCTGCCCGAGCCCGTCGCGGTGGTGGCCGAATTGGAGATCGACCCCCGCTATCCCCCCAACACCCAATGGACGGTGTTCGACGTGCCCTCCGCGCTTAACGTGAGGGCCGGCCCCAGCACCGACCACCAAGTGCTGGGTACCGCCAACCTGGGGTCCACCGTCACGCTCACCGGTCAAGTGGTGGAGTCCCCCACCAGCGGCACCTGGGTCCAGATCCGCTCCAACACCGTCGACGGCTGGGTCTTCGCCGCCTACCTCACTCCCGTGAGTTGAACCAGGGTCAAGAAGTTCCCAACGACTCCACCACGGGAATCTCGTCTTCGGCCAGGGGTGCCATGGGAGTGCGGCGAGCCAAAGCGGCTTCGATGTGGGGGGCGAGGCGGGCGGCTTTGGCTGCCTCCCGCTCGTCTTCGCCCTCTTTCAAAGCGGGCATGACCTCTTTGGCGAACAGCTCTAGCGACTGGCAGATGTGGTCGTGGCGGTTGCGGCCCGACTGCTGGATGAACATCACCTGGTCCACCCCGACATCGGCGTAACCCTTGAGTTGCTTGGTGACCTGATCGGGGGTGCCGATGCCCAGCGTCTCCCCCAGCCCATCAAAAGACTCTCGCATGGCCTGGAAGTTGTCCCACACGTTGGTTCGACCCGGCTGGTGCTGGCCGATCACGTAGTAGTGCAGCAGTCCGTGGCCGAAGAACTGGAACCCTTCAAGGCCCCGGCGCTCGGCCTCGTCGCCGTCGGGGTGAATCGACAGCCCCACCACCATGGAGATGTTGGGGTTGACGGTATGGCCGATGGGCACGCACTCGGTGGACAGGATTCGGTAGTAGTCCTCCACCCAAAGAGCAGCCTCATCGGGGTCGACGAAGGCGAACGTGAGCGCCCCCATGCCCAGTCGGGCGGCCAGCTTGATGGTGTCCCGGTTGGAGCACGCCACCCACAGCGGCGGATGGGGCTTCTGCGCCGGCTTGGGCACCACGTTGCGGCACGGCATGGAGAAGTACTCGCCCTCGTACCCCGGATAGGGCTCCATCACCATCATGTTGCAGCACTGCTCGGTGGCCTCGGCCCACGCCGGGCGCTTGTCGGCGTGCTCAAGGTTGAACCCGCCCAACTCCACCGCGGCCGACGACTCGCCGGTCCCGAAGTCCACCCGGCCGTTGGAGATGAGGTCCAGGGTGGCGATGCGCTCGGCCACCCGGGCCGGGTGGTTGTACTTGGGCGGCATCTGCACGATGCCGTGTCCCAGCCTGATCCGCTCGGTGCGCTGGCTGGCCGCGGCCAAGAACACCTCGGGGGCCGACGAGTGCGAGTACTCCTCCAAGAAGTGGTGCTCCACCTCCCACGCGTAGTCGTACCCCAGTTGGTCGGCCAGCTCCACCTGCTCGAGGGCCTCGTGCAGCAGCCGCTGCTCATCGCCGGGCTGCCACGGCCGAGGCAGCTGATGCTCATAGAAGACGCCGAACTTCACCCTCCAGAGCCTACGCCAACCCATCGCGACCAGCGAGAGGCAAGAGTTGGTGCCATAACATCTCCCCCGTGAGCAGCGACCGGGCACCGGTGATTGTGGGGGTGGCCCAGTATGTGGGACGGGAAACCGACCCCACGGCTGCGCCTGATCCGGTGACCATACTGGCCGACGTGGCCACTCGGGCGGCTGAGGACGCGGGCATCGGGTCGCGGCTGTTCGGCCAGGTGGACGCCTACTTGCAGATCCCCCTGGCCCATTGGAATCCGGTGAATGGTGCCGGGCTCGTCGCCGAGCGACTGGGCATCAACCAGCGGGCCCGAGTGCAACACACGGGAGGTGGCGGGGAGATCGGCGTGCTAGCCGCCAACCATCTGGCCGGCGAGATTCTGGCCGGGCGAGCTGAGGCAGCCGTGATGACCGGGGGCAATGTCTGGAAGACGGCCATGCGCGCCAAAGACGCCGACGTGGATTTGGACTGGCCAATTGGCGGCGATCCAACAGGCACAGACGACCGCTTCGCTCAGCCGGCCCAGCCGATGATGTCCGACATCGAAGAGCGCCACGGGCTCACCCAGCCCATCCAGTCCTATCCCCTGTTCGAGAACGCGCTTCGGGCCGCCCAGGAGATGTCCCTGGCCGAGCACGCCCGGCGACTGGGCCAGATGATGAGCGAGTTCACCGCGGTGGCCGCGGCCAACCCCTACGCCTGGTTTCCCACCGAGCGGAGCCCTGAAGAGATCGTCACCCCCACAGCCGAGAACCGCATGATCGGCTTCCCCTACACGAAGTACCTGAATGCGGTGATCAGCACCGACCAGGCCGGGGCCTATGTGATGACCTCGGCTCGAAAGGCCCGCGAGCTGGGCGTCCCCCAGGACCGCTGGGTGCATTGGTGGGGCGGACACCACGCCGCCGAGGAGGCCTGGCACGTCAGTGCCCGCCCCGATTTCGCCCAGTGCCCGTCAATGAAGGACTCCTCGCAGGGGGCGCTGGCCCAAGCCGGAGTGGACACCGACGACATCGCCCTGTTCGACTTCTACTCCTGCTTCCCCATCGCCGTGCGGATGGCCTGTGCCATGCTCGGCATCAGCGAGCTCGACCCCCGGCCGTTCACCGTGACCGGCGGCCTGCCCTACGGGGGCGGTCCCGGCTCGGCCTACACCATGAACTCCCTGGCCGCCATGGTCGAGCGACTGCGGGATTCCAACGGGGCCGTCGGATTGGTCACCGGCAACGGGTACATCTTGACCAAGCACGCGGCTGCCGTCCTTTCGGCCCGACCCAAACAAGGCGGCTGGGACCATCCCAACGGCCCACCCCCGTCAGCTTCAATGGACACCGCCCCCGCGGTGCCCGACGAATCAGCCACCGGCCCCGGCACCATCGAGGCCTACACCGTCATGCACGACCGCAACGGCCAGCCGTCTACGGGGTATGTCTGCGGACGCCTCAACGGCAACGGCTCCAAGGGCCGCCGCTTCCTAGCCAACACCCTCGAAAACCCCGACCTGCTCCGCGACCTGCTGGCCTCCGAAGCCGTCGGCCGCCCCGGCCACGTCCACAACGACAACGCCACCAACCGCTGCATCTTCACCCCGACCTGAACCATTCGCTCTATGGCCTGAAGTCGACTTGCTGCGCCCTCAGGGCAGTGTGAGCTTGATCCCACTGACCGCGGCATCGTCAGGGTCTCGCAGAGCGTTGGTGGCCTCCAACTGACCCTCGGTGGCAGCCCGGTCCTCCCAGGGCATGGCCGCCGTCCACCGCCAAGCGAAACCCATGACCCTCATCAGCGCCGACACGTCTGCCCCCTCGGAGGTCGACGTGCGTCGCAATCCGGCGATGTACTCGTTGCGGTAGACGCTGGGAATGACGATGCGGGCTGCGTCAACGGCCGACAGTTCAGCGTTCATCATAACCCGGGCCACTCTCCCGTTCCCGTCGGCGAAGGGGTGGACCTCGAACACCACCACCATGATGAACAGCGCTCGGGGGAAGCCAGCTGGAACGGATCCAACTAGCTCCAAGCCCATGTGCAGTGTGCCCTCCACCAGCTTGGGGTCAACAAACAGATACGCCCCTACCCGGTTGGGCGTTTGCTTCCACTGCCCCGGCCCCATCTCCGGGCGACCTCCGAGAATCATCTTGTGGCGGTCACCCAGATAGCCCATCAGACTCTGGGGAGATTCAGATACTGCTTTGCGCCCTACAGCATCGACCACGCATCTATATGTGCCCAAGATGTCATGACCGTCGGCTGGGCGGGATGCCGGTGGTTCCTGGGTCTCGATTATCTGGCGGGCCTCCTCCACTGTGAACACCGTGCCTTCGATGTAGTTGGAGAAGTAGCTTTCGAAAAACGGCAATTCCGGGTTGTATCGCCCACCCGGCAGAAACGCAGGAACATCAGGGTCAGAGTGCTCCGCCAGTCCTCTGGCCAGCCGTCTGAACATTTCAACCCGCCGTTCGTCCCAGCCCTTCCCATGAACAACGGCCTGAAAGAGCTCCCCGGTGTTGGAGCGCAGAGGCTCACGACCAGCCAACCGCTCGAACAGGCCGTTGACATCGTCCACCTGATCGGAAGCACCGATTGCCTTGACCAGTTCAACCGCTTCCTCGCGCAGCCGGTCTATGCGCCTCTCCTCCCAGACCACGGCCTTGTCAGCCAACCAGTCCTCCAGTTCGGCCCGCGACAAAGTGCGGGCGGCTCGGCCTCCGCTGCTCCGAGATGGAGCCAAATTGTCCACCAAGACGCGGGCCGGCCGGGACATGCGCAGACCATGCGACCACGGCAAGTCGTCGGCGATCTCATCACTCATGTTGCTGGAGCGAATCCGAACTTCCATGCCTGGCAACTTCAGAGCAGTTCGCCGCTCTTCGGTGGCCACGTAGAGAAGGCCGTCAACCACTTTGCCGCCTTCGGCAGCGGAGCGGTCCACAATGACCGCCCCGGGGAGCAATCGACCCAGGATGTACCAGCGGTTCTCCGTCGCAATCTCGACCGGGTCACTGACGAGGTCGGCGGTGTACAGCCGGGGCGCCAACCGGCGAATGCGCCCCTCGGCCACCGCTCGCCTCAGAGTCGGCACCGAAGCAACGCCTTCATCGTCATCGAAGAAAGCGGTTCGTGGCCCTGTTGGCCAGTAGGAGGGTGTTGCTCGCGCCACGTACCAACTCTAGTGACCACGAGTAGTATTATTCAACAAAAATTCTCAAAGTAATCTTTATATGAGATTTTTTTCCTTCTTTAGCAGATTACTAATATAAAAATATAAAATAGATTGAGTAGTGGGGTGCCCACAGGCCATAAGCCCGCCAGTTGTCCCACAGCAAACTGGCCTCCGAGGTCATGGACCGGACTGGCGACATCCGCACCGACAACTCCACCAGTTGCTGCATCTTAACCCCAGCCTGAGAAGACTCGGAATCGGCTGAGCAACTCTCACTACAACTGTCTACGATGTAGTCATGTGTGTAATGTCGCTCCGTTTCCCCGATGAGATGACCCTCGACCGGCTCAGGGACCAAGCCCATCGACGCGACTCTTCAATGTCAGCACTGGCTGCGCGCCTGATTGAAGAAGGTCTCCGGATGGAAGAGCACCCTGCCATCTGCTTTCGCGACGGACCAGCCGGCCGCCGTGCCGTATTGGTCGGAGGCCCCGAGGTGGCCGATGTGGTGTCTGCTCTCATAGGTGGAGACGTGCCAGTTGAGGAACGCCGGGCCAGAGTCGCCGAGATGATGTGCCTGCGCGAATCCCTGGTGGATGCCGCTCTGGCCTACTACGCCGAGTTCATGTCCGAGATCGATGCCGAGATCGCCGCTCGGCAACTGGCTGCTGACAGACAAGAGCAGCTCTGGATGCGCCAGCAAGCACTGCTCGCCCAGTGAGGCTGCTACTCGACGAAATGCACAGCCCGACAGTCTCTCGGGCGTTACAGGAGGCCGGCCACGATGTCGACGCGGTGGCCAGCGATCCACTGCTGCGAGGCATGGCTGATGCGAAGCTGCTCCAATTCGCAGCTGAGACTAACCGAGCCATCGTCACGGAAAATGTGTCGGACTTCGCCGTGCTGGCCTCCCAATGGGCCGCAACCACGAAACCCCACGCCGGAATCATCTACACCAACCCCACCCGATTCAACCGCCGCTCCGCCGCCTACCCCGCCAATCTCATCGCCGCCCTCGACCACTTCCTGCAACACCCACCCGTCGACGGCGAAGATTGGACATGGTGGCTCCAACTTCGGCCCTATCCATCGCAGGATCCATGAGGCTCGGCGTGGAGAGTAATGCTCGATTGGGGATAGTTGGACCTCACCTTGACCGTACCTACATCACAACCCGGCTAGAATTGTGCTCGGTGCCACTACCGAGACCTCGCAAGATCGCCCCGACGGACATCCGAGTTGGAGATTTGATCCGGCACAAAGATGACCCGCTTGAGATCATGGTCACCAGGATCGTCGTCAAAGACGACTACATCCACTTCTACGGGAGCCGCACAGATGGCGATGCATATGCCGCTCACAGGAAAAGAGTTTCCGAAGAGGACTTCATTCTGCTCAATCCCCCTCTGGTATCAGGGAAATAGAGCTGCCATCAGAAAAGCTCCGTAATGCGGCCAAAGTGGCTCCTCCATAAAGCATGAAAGTGGTCCGATGGCCTCTTGCAGCTGTGCTGGCCACATTCCTGTTCGGCTGCGCCGGAAGCGGTGACCGGTTGCAGCCACCATCGTCGACCTCAGATAGCTCTGACGCTATCGAACACGCAGGCCAGATGACTTCAACACCAATGGCCACACAGGCAACCCTCACTGACCCGTCCCCCTCGGCCACTCCCACGCCATCTATGGAGGCGACATCCACACCCACCCCTACCCCATCCGCGGAGCCAACGCCATTGGCAGAATGTGATGCCGCTACTGGAGTACTGCGTGAAGCTGAGGCTGAAGCCCTGACCGCCGCCGCTGCAATCGAACGCTTTCTGACCAGTCCGCTGGCCCGCGGCGTAGCGGCTGTACCCGAAGGGTTGCCCGAACCGGAGATAGATGGGAGCCACGTCAACCGGTATCAGGCCCTCTCGCAGACTGCTGGTCTCACGGAGATGCTATTGGACGAGGAAGGGTGGGCGGCGGTGACCGGGTGGCAGCAATCCTGGGCGGTTGCCGAATCATTCGGGGACAACCCGGAGTTGTGGGACATCGCTGGCGAAGCGGCGATGGCAGTCGCTGTCGATGCTGCTGGGCGGCTAAGCGTCGGCAAGGAATTTGCCGCCGGGACCACTGGAGGGATTGTGCTGCTGGCTTCTGGCGTTGCCGAGTGGCGGGCGGCGTGGTTACGCGCGCCCGCCGTTACAAGTCCTGCCGCTATGTGGAAAGCCCACGCAGATGCTCTGAACGCTGCGAGTAGAGCCTTCACCTTTGCGACCCTCGGTTCCGGCAGGGAAGGCATAACCGAAGATCAGTTCACCGACCCGCTCGCAGAAGCACTGAATAGGAGGCTTGCCGCCGCACGGGAGTTGGTCGGCCTGAATTGCTGAAGGCTTACTGGAAGAGGCGAATCGAGTAGTTGGCTAGGCCATACTCTAAAGCTACTCTAAAGGCTCTAAACCGGGATTTGGCCCAACTAGCAGGGGTTTTGCGTCTACTCTAAACAATTTAGAGTAGACACGAGCACAATTCAGTCGGTATCTAGGCCAACAGGGCAGGTGACGCCGGTGCCGCCGAGGCCGCAGTAGCCGTTGGGGACTTTGGCGAGGTACTGCTGGTGGTAGTCCTCGGCATAGTAGAAGGGCGGGGCGGCGATGATCTCGGTGGTGATCTCGCCGTAACCGGCATCGGCCAGCCGGGCGGCGAACCGCTCCCGTGACGCCTCGGCGGCCACCTTCTGGTCGTCGTCGAAGTAGTAGATGCCCGATCGGTACTGGGTGCCCACGTCATTGCCCTGGCGCATTCCCTGGGTGGGATCGTGGTTCTCCCAGAACAGAGCCAACATCTGCTCGTAGCTGGTGGCAGCGGGATCGAACACGGCCAGCACAACCTCGTTGTGGACGGTGAGGCCGGTGCATACCTCCTGGTAGGAGGGGTTGGGGGTGAAACCGGCGGCATAGCCCACCGCGGTGGTGAACACGCCGGGCGCCAGCCAGAACACCCGCTCGGCCCCCCAGAAGCAGCCCATCCCCACCACGATCTGCTGCATCCCCTCGGGGAACGGCGGCTTCAACGGGTTGCCGTTCACGAAGTGGGACTCCGGCACCGGCATCTCGATGTCCCGGCCCGGCAGCGCGTCGGCGGGGTCCACCATCATCGACTTATTCATCCCGAACAATCCCATGGAGCCAGTGTAGAGGCTGCTGATCTCAACCCCGCCGGTCGACATCCGCGAGACTGTCGGGCCATGGCTGCCCGTTTGACCGGCCAGAGCGTCGACCGAGTCGAAGGCCCCCGCCTGCTGCGAGGCGAGGGCCGCTTCGTCGGCAACATCCGCCATCCCGACCTGCTCCACGCCGCCTTCGTCCGCAGCACGATGGCCCATGCCGACATCCGCAGCATCGACACTGGGCAGGCCGAGGCCATTCCCGGTGTGGTCGCCGTGTTCACCAACGACGAGCTCACCGGTGTGGTCACCCCCATCAACATCGTCGGGCCTCCAGAGCTGCTGGGCAGCCCGTTCACCGCGCTGGCCTCGGGCAAGGTCCGCACCGTGGGCGAGCCCATCGCCATCGTTGCCGCCCGCAACCGCCAGGCCGCGGCCGACGGTGCCGCCGCGGTGGCGGTGGACTACGGCCCCCGGCCTGCGGTGGTCGACATGCACGCCGCCGCGGCACCAGACGCTCCGCTGCTGTTCGAGGAGTTGGGCACCAACGTGGTGTACGAAACCGCCCAGTCGTGGGGCGACGACATCGACCAGACCTTCGCCGATGCCGACCACGTGTTCACCCGCACGTTCACCCAGCATCGCTTCGGCCACGCCCCCCTGGAGGGCCGGGTGATGGTGGCGTCGTACACCCCTTCGGATGGCCGGCTGGAGATCGACATCGCCACCAAGCGCCCCCACGCGGTGAAGCTGGACCTGGCCGGCCTCCTCAACATCCCCTTCAACAACATCCGGGTGCGCACCGGCGACATCGGCGGTGCTTTCGGCTCCAAGGGCCAAGTCGGGCGTGAGGACATCTCGGTGGCCGCCGCGGCCAAGCTGCTTGGGGCCGCGGTCCAGTGGACCGAAGAACGCACCGAGAACCTCCAGGCAGCCGGGCACGCCCGAGAAGAGGACCTGACCGTGGAGGTAGCAGTCACCGAAGACGGCACGCTGCTCGGCATCCGGGCCGACATGACCATGGATCAGGGGGCCTACCCCATGCCGCCCTACCCATCGACGCTGTTCTGCAATCTGGTGAAGATGCTGATACCCAACGCCTACCGGCTCAAGGCCTACGCATTCCGGGGCCGAGTGGTGACCACCAACAAGTGCAGCTACATCGCCTACCGGGGGCCGTGGGCGGCGGAGACCTGGGTGCGAGAGCGCATGCTGGACGAGGTCGCCGCCGCCTTGGATATCGACCGGGTGGAGATTCGCCGCCGCAACCTCATCGACCAGGATCAGCCCACCAAGATGATCACCGGCCCCTCCGTGTCGGGGATCACCGCCCGCCAAACCCTCGACCGGGCCGCTGAGCTGATGGACCTCGAAGGCTTCACCGCGCAGCAGACCACAGCCCGAGCCGAGGGGCGGCTGCTCGGCCTGGGATTCGCCACCTTCATCGAGATCGCCCCCGGTCCGCCCGATTTCGCCTCCTCGGCCGGCTTCGACCTGCGGGGCGAGCTGACCTCAGCCCGGTTGGAGCCCACCGGCGACCTGACCATCGCGAGCTGCCAGTCGCCCCACGGCCAGGGCCACGAGACCACCATCGCCCAAGTGGCCGCCGACGAGCTGGGGGTGGGCCTCGACCGGGTGCGGGTGGTGTTCGGCGACACCGACGCCACTCCGTTCACCGTGCTGGGCACCGGCGGCAGCCGGGCCTCGATGATGGCCGCCGGCGCAGCCAAGGCCGCTGCCGCAGAGGTGAAGGCCAAGGTGCTGGCCATCGCCGCCGAGCGGCTGGAAGCCAATCCGGCCGACTTGGAGATCGTCGACAGCAGCATCTCGGTGCGGGGCACACCCGGCCATACCGTCCCACTAGCCGCCATCGCCCAACAGGGCTGGTTCGCGCCGTCGTCGCTGCCCGAGGGCATGGACCAGGGCTTCGACGTGACCGTGGAGTACCGCACGCCGCCGGGCGGCTGGGCGTCGGCCACCCACTGCTGCTGGGTGGAGATCGACCCCGACACCGGAGAGATCACCATTCCCCGCTACGTGGTGGTGGAGGACTGCGGCGAGATGATCCACCCCGCCATCGTGGACGGGCAGATCCAGGGCGGAGTGGCCCAGGGCATCGCCGCGGTGCTGTTCGAGCGCCACCACTACGACGACCTCGGCAACCTGCTCACCGCCTCGCTGGCCGACTACCTGGTGCCCTCAGCCTCCGAGATGCCGGTCATCGAAGTGGAGCACTTGGCGGTCGAGCCGCTCCACGAGGCTGACTGGCGGGGGGTGGGCGAAGGCGGCCTTATCGGCGCCCCCGCCGCCATCACCAACGCCGTGGCCGATGCCGTGCGCCACCTCAACATCGAAATCAGCGAACAGCACCTCCCGCCCCAAAGAATGCGCGAGTTGCTTGCTAGCGTCTGCCGATGAGGAGGTCGGAAATGACCCGTGACGCGATTGGCAAAACTGGGATGCGCTCCCTGGCAGTGGCGGGTGCAGTGGTGGCCTTGGTCGCCAGCGCTCTCGCCCTGGCCGGAGCGAGCACCGCATCGGCCCAAGAGGCGGTGCCGGTGTCGGCGGTGCCGGTAACCATCTCCCTGAACTGCGACCCCACCGATCTGGGGTTGCTCGCCACCACTCCGGGCAGCACGCTGACGGCGAGCGGTCGCTGGACCACCGAAGACTGCGATTCCCGCTTCCGCGCCAACAGCGATGCCCACACTTATCGGTTCGAGACCACCGCCACGGGGCGAATCAGGATCGACCTGATGTCGACCGATGCCGATTCCTACCTGTACCTGCTCGACGGGGATGGGAACCGGATTGCCGAGGACGATGACGGCGGCGTGGGCGCTCTCGATGCCCGCCTCGAAAGAGAACTCCAAGCGGGGGTCTATCAGATTGAGGCCACCACCACCGCGGGCCGGGTCCGAGGGCCGGCCGACTTCGAAGTGGTGGTCACGCAAGTCGCCACCTGCGTACCGCAAGATCTCGGCGCGTTGACCCCTGACCAAGAAATAGAGATCACGGGCTTTTGGACACCCGATTCCTGCCAGTCGATTTTCCTCACCGGCCACCCCTCCCACTACTTCCTGTTCACCCTGCCCCAAGGGGCGAGGGTGCGTGTCGACCTGACATCGGAGATTGGCGATACGGTGCTCATCGTCGCCCCGGTGGTGGCTCTGCGGTCGGTGATTCCCGGCCAGGTCGCCCACAACGATGACGTCGACGGCACCCGAAACTCCCGCATTGAGCAGTATTTCCCACCCGATGCCTATGCAATCGAGGCGACCACCTTCCGCACCAGAGACCTCCAGGGCCCGAAGATCGATTTCACCCTCACCCTCACCATCGTGGAAGAGGAGGCGCAACAGCGCACTCCCCTGCTGAAGATCGAGGAAGTAGACATCCCCGCCGAGACGGTGGCCGGCGACCCGCTCGCCATCAACTTCCGCGTGGGCAATGTGGGCGGCGATAACTTCCCCGACGGGGAGGGCTATGCCGTCCTCTATGCCTTCGGTCGCGGCTATCTGTATGACCGTTCCGCACGTATTTCTTCCGACCTCTGGCCAGCCGGCATCGCGTATCACTCCGGGGATGACGCGGCCAGCGCCACGAGCAAATCGATCCCCGAGGTGCCCCCCTTCTCGCTGACATTCAACAAGCCCGGCCCCTCGTGGGTGTTCACGGCGGTCGCCGTCCACGACGGCAACGAGGACGAATTCGGATTCCACGGAATCTGGCACGACTTGATGGTGCTGAGCGGCCCGACTTACGACCCGGTCCCGGTGGCGGTTGATGGCGACGCCTACACCGTCTCCGCCGATGCCGACGAAAACGGGGTGGTGACTACCTCGGTGGCCTCGGTGGCCGACCCGGAGGCTGAGATCGACTCCGACACCCAGGAGAAGGCCCAGTATGCAGCGGGCGTGAGAACGCAGCTCTTGGACGGCATCTTCGAGCGACCGGCGATCGCAGGGCTGTCAGAATCGGCCGACCCGGTATCGGTCACCGTGACAGGCGCTTCATCGACCGCACTCCTCAAGACCGCCGCCCCGCGGTATGCGGCCCGGGTCCGAGATTCGGGACTGCTCGAGACGCTGAGCGCAGGAGAGGCGATCAGCCCGACAGAAGTTGAGGACCTGGTGCTCACCCTGGCCGACGGGGTATTGGGGAGCTACGCGTTTCTGGCTGAATCCTGGCGAGCGCTTCTTGAGCGGGTCGATGACGGCGGAGCATTGTCTTTCGACGAAGCATCGGCCGTCCAGGCTCAGCTGGCCTACGTCGAAAACGTCATCGCCCCGGTGGTGGCGGCAGGCGAGATCGTTGACGCGGCCCAATCCGCCGAACTGGGCTGGGATGATCCTGAAGTCCAGGCCATGCTGTCTGACCAGCCGAGCTGCTCCACGGGCGAAGGTCCGCTGAGCGAGCCGCTGGCCCTCGCCGGTATCGAGGATGCCGATGCGCTGGAGGAACTCGACGCTGAGATGAGGGCCGCCCAGTTCGCCTACATCGTTGCCATCGACAACGTGCTTTGCGCGGTCGAGAACGTCGATGCAGCCAACTCCCGGTTCCTCGAGCGCCTCAGGCTCGGCCAGAGCGAGCAGCTTCTGGCCTTGATCGAACCCGAGTCGCTTCCCGAGCCAGAAATGGAGCCGGAGGCCGATCCGCCATTGCAACTGCGCATCATGGCCCGCCTCGGCGACGATGGCCGCGTCGAGCACGGGGTGGAGCTCTTCAGCGGCTTCCAAATCCAGCCGACGAGGCGCTTCCTGCCCGCCGACGCCCAGCCTGGCGTGTGGCACATCACCAGCGACGTGGAGCTGGACGGAAGCAAAATCGGCCAGATCCGTGCTCGCCACTTGGCCGACGGCCGCGTCGAGATGGGCTTCATCAACGCCGACGGCGAGAGCATCACCCCCGACATCGCCTACCTCCCCGCCGACCTCACCGAAGGTATTTGGCACCGCAGCAGCCTGATCGAGGTGCCGCTGCCCCCCGCCGCCGAAGAGGAGCCCGACTCGGCCAACGGGGACGGGTAGTGCCGAGATCAGTTTCCTCATAGGAACCAATCCGCGGTTGGGGATAGGCTCGGCGGCTACCGCGGGGGGAACCCAAAACCCAGAGGGGGAAATAGATGGCTGTCGCACCGGAGAAGATCCGCAACGTCGCGCTGGTGGGGTCGCAGGGATCGGGAAAGACCACGCTGGCCGAGGCGCTGCTGTACCGAGCCGGTGTCATCGACCGCACGGGCCGGGTGGAGGACGGCACCACGGTGTGCGACTTCAGCCCCGAGGAGAAGGCCGCCACCCACAGCCAGTCGCTGGCTCTGGCCAGCTTCGAGTGGCACGGCCACAAGATCAACCTCCTCGACACCCCCGGCGCCCCCGACTACGCCGGTGAGCTGCACGCCGCCCTCCAAGTGGCCGACCTCCTGGTGTTCGTGATCGACGCCTCCAGCGGCGTGGACCACCGGGCCACCGCCATCTGGCGCCAAGCGGCCGACGCCGGCCTGCCCCGCATCGTGTTCGTGAACAAGCTCGACCGGGAGCACGCCAGCTTCGAGAACGTGCTTACCGAGCTGCAAGACGCCTTCGGCGCCGGCGTCGCCCCGCTGGAGCTGCCCATCGGCGCCGGTCCTAGCTTCCACGGGATTGCCGATCTGCTCACCGACAAGGCCTACATCTACGACAGCGGATCGGCTGAGGAAGCCGCCATCCCCGCCGAGATGGAGGAGCAGGAGGCCGAGGTCCACGAGCAGCTCATCGAGGGCATCGTGGTGGCCGACGACGACATGCTGGAGCAATACCTGGACGGGAACGTCCCCAGCCCGGCCGAACTCGAGGTGGTGCTCGGGCGGGGCGTGGCCGACGGGTCGGTGTTCCCGGTGGTGTGCGGCTCAGCCACTGGCCCTGTCGCGGTGGACCGGCTGGCCAACTTCCTGGTGGAGATCGGCCCTTCTCCCACCTCTCGGTCCATGACCGTGACCATGAGCGACATCGACTCCGAGCCCGCCTGCGATCCCGACGGCGACCAACTGGCCTGCGTGTTCAAGACCATCAGCGACGACTACGTGGGCCAGATCTCGCTGTTCCGGGTGCTGTCGGGCACCATCAACCGCGACGACAACCTCACCAACTCCACCACCGGCGACAGCGAGCGACTGCGGGGCCTGGTCAGTCTGATCGGGGGCAAGCAGGAGGACATCAATGCCATCGCCGCCGGAGACATCGGCGGGGTCACCAAACTCCAGCAGACCCGCACCACCGACACCCTCACCAACGCCGGTCGGGCTGTGGTGCAGCTGGAACCGTGGCCCAAGCCGGTGCTGGCCTACGGGCTGTTGCCCAAGACCCGGGCCGCCGAGGACAAGCTGGGCACCGGGCTGCGGCGCCTCACCGACGAAGACCCCTCGCTGCAACTGGAGCGTAGCGAGGAGACCCGCCAGACCCTGCTGTGGGGCTTGGGCGAGGCCCATCTGAGGCTGGCCATCGCCCGGCTGGATCGCATGGGCATAGAAGTGGAGACCGAGGACCTGCGGGTTCCCTATCGCCAGACCGTCACCGGCAACGGCGACGCCGAGGGCAAGCACAAGAAGCAGTCCGGTGGCCACGGACAGTTCGGCGTGGCCTATGTGCGCATTGAGCCGCTTCCCCGGGGCAGCGGCTTCGAGTTTGTGGACGCCATCACCGGGGGGTCCATACCCCGGTCGTACATCCCCGCTGTGGAGGCCGGCATCCGCGACGCCATGGGCGACGGGGGCGATCTGGGCTTCCCCATCGTGGACATCAAGGCCACGGTGTACGACGGCAAGCACCACTCGGTGGACTCCTCGGAGTTCAGCTTCAACATGGCCGGCAAGCTGGCGTTCAGCGCCGCCTTCGCCCAGGCCAACCCGGTGGTGCTCGAGCCCATGGCCCAGGTGGAGATCACCGTGGCCCCCGAATACCAGGGCGACGTGATGGGCGACCTGTCGTCTCGCCGGGGCCAAGTGCAGGGCACCGACGCCGGGCCGTGGGGCGAGCAGGTGATCCACGCCATCGTCCCCGAAGCAGAGCTGGTGCGCTATGCCATCGAGCTCCGGTCGCTCACCGGCGGCCGGGCCCGGTTCAAGGCCGAGCGGGTGGCCTACGAGATCCTCAGCGGCGCCCTCCCCGAAGCCGCCACGGCGTAGGCCGGTAGACTGGGCCGATGCCCGAGCCGGAGGAAACCGAGGATCTGGAGTTCCAGTGGACTGATCCCCGGGACTACCAGCCCCCGGAGGGGATGATCCGCAAGGTCACCGGCTCCGCGGGCGGCTCAGCAATCGGCGCAGCCATGGTGGCCTTGGGCGAGATCTTGGAGCCGGAGAAAACCCGGGTGGAGATCCAGCAAGAAGACGACGAGCCCGAGCCGGATATGCCCTTCACGATCGACTTCGGCGACCTGCCCCCGCTGTCCTAGAGATTCCCAACCCAGGCGACCATCGGGCCGACAAGGCCGACAACGAGGCGATGGCCGCGGCCAGCATGAATATGGCGAAAAACCGCTCCGTCGAGCCGCTCCGCCCCAGCACCGTGATCATGATGGTGATGCCGGTGGCCGCTCCGATATGGCCGATCATTTGCAACGATCCTGTGGCCACCCCCAGATCAGCGTCCTCCACCGAGTTGGCCACCCCGGTCACCGCCGCCGGCCGGATGGTCCCCTGCCCCAACCCAGCCACGAACAGCAGCACGATCACCCCAGCCAGCCAACCGGCCTGAATTGACGCCCCTGTTCCAGCCAAGGCCACCGACATGATCAGCGCGCCAAAGACCATGACCGTCCGGCCCCCCATTCGCGATTCCACCCGTCCGGCGTACCACGCTCCCACACTGAATCCCACCGGTCGGGCGATGAGCGCCGCCGATATTTGGCTGACTTCGGTGATCCCGAACGAGCGCTCCAGCATGAAGGGCGCCACCACCAGCGTGCCCATATAGGCCATGTGGCCCAAGAACGTGACCAGGCTGGGAACCACAAACCCGCGTCGACGCAAGAACTCCAGCGGGAACAGCGGGTCGGCGGTTCGACGCTCGACCGCAGCGAACACCACAAGGGCGATTGGACCGACCGCCAACCCTGCCGCCACGAGGGGGTGGCCCCAGCCCCATTCTGGACCCCGGTTGATGGCCATGAGCAGGCCGGCAACCGCCATCCCCAGGCTGACTGCGCCGCCGATGTCGAAGCGCACCTCCGGCTTGCGGGCGGTATCGGGCAGCAGGGGAATAGCGGCCAACAACGCGATCATCGACGGCACGGCTTGAATGAAGAAGATGGTTCGCCAGCCAAATGCGTCCACCATGAACCCGCCCAATGCCACCCCGATGGCCGGCGATAGGGCGGTGACCGCCGACCAGTAGCCCAGGGCCAGCGCCCGCTCCCGCCGGGCGAACACCGTCATGATGATGGCCATCGACGCGGGGAGGGTGGCCGCCCCGATGAACTGGCCGAGAGTCCGCATGGCCACCAGCGATCCGACATTCCACGCCAAGCCAGTCAGCACTGCAAACCCAGTGGCCAAGGCGTACCCCCACAGGTAGAGCCGCCGATGGCCGTACAGGTCGCCCACCTTGCCGGCGATGGGAGTCCCCACCGCCATGGCTATCAGTGGAGCAGTCTGCACCCAGCTCACTGCGCTCTCCGACGTGGTGAGGTCGTCGGCGATCTCCGGCAACGACGCCGAAAGCACGGTGATGGGGAAGCTGGTGGAGGCAATGCCGGCCATGGTGAGGCCAAGCACCGCCCAGCGGTAGTTGGGCCAATCCTGAAACTGGCGGCGCCGGTCAGCCCACTGGCTCACCCTCCGGCCGCTGGACCGGCGTCGGGCCCGAGCTTGGCCCGCAGATCGTCCTCGACGGCCTTGATCAGCTCCCCAGCGTGCTGGTCGCGCAGCTCGGCCAGCGTGGGCGCGCCCTTCGCCGCCTCGGCGTCCCACTCGTCGGCGAACCGCCCCGAGGTGATGTCTTCCACAAGCTCCCGCATGGTGGTGGCCACGTCCACATGGTCGAATCGACCCCGCCGGGAGAGCTGGCCGTACTGGCTGGCCGGGGAGTGGTGGTCGAGCTGGGCCACAAAGCCCTCTTCCCGCAGCAGCCGATAGTTGCGCTCCACCTCGCCGGAGAAGAACAGCTCGGTGGTGATGGCCTCCAAGGGGATGCCCAATTCCAGCATCACCAGCACGAAGTTTGTGTTCACAAAGGTCAGCACTGGCGAGAGCAGCTGCTCCACCGCCAAATCCAACACGGCCTCTTGATGGGGGGTCATGGCAATGGCCCCTTGGCGCAGCCCGCCGATGGCCTTGGCCACAGCCAGCATCCGGGCCTTGGCGGTGCCGGTGGCGTCGCGGTGGACGCCCACCGCGGAGATGAAGCCAACCCCTTCCTCATAGCAGCGCCGCACCTCGGGGCCCAACATCCGGGGGGCGACCATGGCGATGTCGCCGTCGGGAGCGAACCGGTCGAAGGCCAGGGTGTAGCCGCTGGCCACGATGGTGAGCGCATCCGGTCTCGGAGCCAGCCCCAAACCGGGGATGGCGTCATCGGGCACCAGCACGCAGACCACGTCGGCCGATGAGGCATCGGTGATGTCCCCAGCCTCGAACCCGTCGGCGATGGCCTGCTCCCGAGTCTCATCGGCCCGCACATGCACTGATACCACCAAGCCCGAGTCGCGCAGGTTGAGCGCCCACGGCCTCCCCTGGTTGCCGTAACCCACCACCGCCACCTGCTGGCCAGCCACAGCAGCGAGATCAGCGTCGTGCTCGTAGAAGAAATCGGTCATTTCCCCACTCTCCCAAATCAGCGGTCAATCAGCCGAGGCGAGCCGTCGCCTTGCCTGAACATGTGCCAAGATTTGCCATGAGCTCGGCTGCTTCATCCACCGTTCCATTGGAAGCTCGCACGGTCATCGATCCGGACGTTTGGGCCGATCCCTACCCGTTCTACGAGAGGCTCCGCCGGGAGCAGCCGGTGTGGCTGGTACCGGGACTCGACCTGGCTTATGTTGCCACCCACGAGCTCATCGTGGACGCCCTCCGCCGGGTCGACGATTTCTCCAACCACCTCGACGTGCTATTGATCACCGGTGACGACGGCAACCCAACCCTGTTCCGCACCGACGAGTTCGGCGAAGGCACCACCACCCTGGCCACCGCCGACCCGCCCGAGCACACCGTTCATCGCAGCGTGGTATTCCCCGAGCTGGTAGCCCGCCGCATGGAGGCCATGCGACCCGAGATCGAAGCCTTCGTTGACGAGCAGTTTTCGGTCGCCCGTTCGCAGGGCAACAGGGTGAAATGGGCCAATACCGTGGCTCATCCCGTTCCCGCCCGGGTCATCGGGCGGTTGATCGGGCTGCCCGACGAGGACTGGCCCGATGTGATGAAGTGGGCCCTCCACGGCGGCCAGCTGTTGGCCGGCTTCCACACACGCGAGACCATGAACGCCATCTCCCAGGAAAACGCCGGTGCGAGCCACTTCCTGTACGCAAAGCTCGCCGAGGCCTGCAACGACCCGGGCGACGACATGATGGGGGTGTGCGCCAAGGCGATGGCCAACGGCGACATAAGCAGAGGCGAGGCCATCGGCACCCTCACGGTTCTTCTCGGCGCCGGCGGGGAGTCCACGGCTTCGCTCATCGGCAACGCGGTGCGGATGGTGGCCGAGAACTCTGCCCTGCAAGAGCAGCTCCGGGCCGACCACAGCCTTATCGACAATTTCATTGAGGAAGCGGTTCGGCTGGAGTCGCCGTTCCGGGGCCACTACCGGCAGGTCAAGCGCGACTGCGAACTCGGGGGCGTCACCCTCAAGGCCGGCACCACCGCATTCTTGCTGTGGTCTTCGGCCAATCGCGACCCCGCAGAGCACGACCGCCCCGACGAGGTGGTGCTGGATCGCCGCATCTCCCGGAGCCACCTGGCCTTTGGTCGAGGCATCCACCATTGCGTGGGCGCGCCGCTGGCCCGCCTGGAAACCCTCTGCTCGCTCGAGCGGCTCCTCCAAGAGAGCTCCTGGTTCACCCTGGCCGACGACGACCCTCCCCGGTGGGAACGCAGCGTCTTCGTCCGTCGCCACGAGCACCTGCCATTGGACGTGACCTGGAACTAGCCGATCACCGGACGCCCGGCCCTAGGGTTGCCTCCCATGAGCGACTTCTCGGGCCGCATCGGTGGGGCACTGGTCACCGGCGGAAGCGGCGGCATCGGCGCAGCGATCTGCACGCTCCTCGCTCAGCGGGGCAGTTCGGTGGCGTTCACCTACCGGTCGAACCAGGAAGTCGCCGAAGAAGTGGCCCACTCACTGCGGGCCGCGGGTGTCAAGGTTCACATGGGCAACCCCGCGCTGGAGGATGCCGACGCCCTGCGGGCCTTCGCCGACGAGGCCGCCGAACAGCTGGGCGGTCTGCACACCGTGGTCAGCGCCGCCGGTCCCCACGTCCCCCAGATGTACCTCTCGCAAACTGATCCCGCCCTGTTCGCTGAGCAGATCGAGGCCGACGTGATCGGCGCATTCAATCTGACCGTCGCCGCCCTCCCTCACCTGCGGGCCACCGGCGGCAGCATCGTGTATGTCACCACCGCGGCCACCACCGTGTTCCCCAAACGAGATGCCTTGTCGTCCATTCCCAAGGGCGCGGTGGAATCGCTGATGCGGGCGGTCGCCGTGGAAGAGGGCCGCTTCGGAGTCCGTTCCAACTGCGTGGGGCCAGGCATGTTGGAAGACGGCATGGCCGCCCGCCTCATGGCCGACGGCGACCTCGACGACCGGGCTCTCGAGGTGGCCCGCACCAACATCCCCCTGGGCCGCTTCGGCAAGGCCGTGGACATCGCCGAGGCCGCCTGCTTCTTGGCCTCCGACGCCGCCAACTACATCAGCGGCCAAAAGCTCGACATCGACGGCGCCTTCACCGTCTAGCCGCTAGTCCCACTCCTCCACCGTGACCCGGTGCATGAGGCGGCGTTCGGTGTAGTCGGGGACTGCGAAGTGCTGGACGGCGCGGTTGTCCCAGAAGGCGATGGAGTCGGGGGCCCAGCGGAAGCGGCACTGGAACTCGGGGGAGCGGACGTGGTTCAACAAGAACGGCAGCAGCGTGTTGTTCTCGGCCTCGGTCAGCCCCACCAACCGGCTGGTGAAGTTGCTGTTCACGAATAGTGCCCGCCGCCCTGTTTCGGGATGCACCCGCACCACCGGTCGGATCAACTCCGGGTACTGGGCCTGCATGGTGTCGAGGTGCTCTTTGGCCAGCCCCTCGTCTATGGCCCGGGTGAGGGTGTAGGTCAGGTCGTGGGCCGCGTCCAGCCTGTCCACCAGCGCCCGTATCGGCGCCGACAGCTCCTCGTAGGCCTTGTACATATTGGCGAAGCAGGTGTCGCCCCCCACTTCGGGCAGCTCCACCGCTCGAAGGATGGAGCCCAGCGGCGGCTTGGGCATGTAGGTGTTGTCGCTGTGCCAGCGGGCGGCCAGACCGCCCACCGGAGCGATCTGGTCGAGCACGGTGATGGCCGGGTGACTGTCGAGCTTGGGACCGAACGGCGCCACGTTGATGGGGCCGAACCGCTGGGCGAAGGCCAAGTGCTGGTCGGGGGTGACGGGCTGGTCGCGGAAGAACACCACCAAGTGGTCGAGCAGCGCTTGGCGGATGGCGCCGACCGTGGTGTCGTCCATCTCCTCACGCAGGTCCACCCCGAAGATCTCGGCTCCGATGTCGGAGGTCAACGGGCGGATGTCCAAGGCAGTCATAGCTGCTTATTCGGCAAAATCCCCCGCGTCTCGGCGCAGCGTGCGGATGGCGTCGTCCAGAGCGCCCAGGGTGTCAGCCGACAGGCTAGCCAGGCCGAACTCGATGTCGGCGAGGGCATCGGCCGCCTTGGCCACCACCCGGCGTCCCTCATCGGTGATCTCGGCCAAGACGGTGCGGCGGTCCTCAGCGTGGGGCACCCGGCGGACCAGCCCATCTCGCTCCAATCGATCGATGGCATTGGTGACGCTGGTGGGGTGGACCATCAGCCGGTTGCCCATCTTGCCCAGGGGGAGCGATCCGCGACGGGTGAAATGGAGCAGAGCCAGGGCCTCAAACCGGGAGAACGTCAGGTCGAACGGGGCCAGAGCCTCGTTGATCCGCCCGATCACCAGCTGATTGGCCCGAGTGATCGACGTGGCCGCCGACATGGCGTCGACGGCCTGCCAGTCGTTGGCTTCCCAGTTTCGCCGGGCTTCTCCGATGGGATCGAACGGCAACATCCGCTCGCCACTCTAGGGTGGCTACGCTTTGGCCGCCCACCGCACCGTGAGGAGTCTTCATGATCGTCGTCGCCGGCGCCGTTTCCGTACCCGCCGAGAACACCGAGGCGTTCATGGCCGCCGCCGCGGAGGTCTCGACCGCATCCCGTGCCCTCGACGGCAATATCGACTACTGCATCTCGATGCAGGCGCCGGGCGAGTTCCGGTTCCTGGAAATCTGGGAGACCGAGGAGGCCATGATGGCGCAATTCGCCGGCCCTCACTTCGGCGCCTTCCAGGCCGCGGTCAGCGAACTGGGCATGGCCGGGATGGACGGCAAGAAGTACGAGATCGCCTCGGTCGCCCCGTTGTTCGGCTAGCAGCCCGATCACCAATCTCGGCGTCCCCCTGGCTACGCTGTGACCGCTCATCACCATTTTGAGGAGATCCCATGATCGTCATCGCCGGCACTGGCACCCTTCCCCCTGAGAACACCGAGGCCTTCATGACCGCCGCCAATGAGATGGCCGCCGCGTCCCGAGCCGAGGACGGCAACATCGAGTACTGCTTCTCGGTGGAGGCCCCCGGGAAGATCCGCTTCTTCGAGATCTGGGAGAGCGAAGAGGCGCTGGGCGCCCACTTCACCGCTCCCCACATCGCCGCCTTCGGCGCGGCCATCACTGAATTGGGCATTACCGGGATGGACGGCAAGAAGTACGAGGTTGCCTCGGTCAGCCCGCTGTTCGGGTAGCTCGTTCGGCCCCCCGCTGCCAGGCGGCATGAAGTAACCCACTGGGCCGGGCAAACTGAACACGGTGGAGGACTATTTCCAGCAGCTGGTGCGCTCCTGGCGCAGCGTCACCTCCCGAACGGTGCGCGAGGCCGTTGCCGTGTTGCTGCTGTTGATCGTGGTGTTCGGCTCGGGTTTCTCCGCGCTCACCACCTACGCCGATCTCGTGGTGTTCAACGAAGACCGCTTCACCGAGGAGCTCGCAGGGATATTCGATGACGAGGACGTACACAACCTGGTGGCCGCCTCGTTCACCGCCACCACGGTGGAGATGGCCGATTTGCCGGTCACCCCCGCCGGCTCAGCGGGCGCCCAGCAGACCATCCAGCAGGAAATCCCGGCGGTGGTGGCCGCCCTGCTCATCGATGAGGCCAACGACGGCCTGCTGGAGCGGGCCATACGGCAGGCGCACGGCGACGTGCTCGCCGTGGAGGGCGGCACTTTGGTGGCCAACCCGCCGGTTCGGAGCGTGCAGGTGGACTTGGGGCCGATCTTCAACCAGATGGTGAGCCAGATCGCGGCCAACGAGGAATTGGCCTTTCTCGGCACCGCCACACCTCCGGCCGACGCCGGAGTGGTGACCGTGCTTGAGCGTGCCGAGCCCGGCGACCGGTTCTGGGAGTTCCTCGGCCAACTCCAAGACCGGCGGTCTTCCACCATCACCTTGATCCTGCTGTGCGGCATCGGCTCTTTGTTGATATCGCCGTCTCGCACTCGGGTGGTGTGGAGCATCGGCACCGGCATCGTGGCCATGGCCGGCATCCTGGGAGTGGGAATCTACGGTTCCCGAGCGCTGCTGGCTGTGCTCATCGACAACACCGACACCGTTCGGGTGGCCCAGTCGATCCACGAAGCCCTGCTGGGCGATTTGAGCGACCGCCTGATGGACATGGCCATCATCGGGGTGTTGATGATCGCGATCGGCGCGGCCCTCGGCTGGCTGTGGCGGCGCTTCGGCCCGACGCCCCCTGAAGAAAAGGCCCTGGCCGTCCCCGACAACAACCCGGTTGTCTGACAGAAACCGACTAGGCCCCGGTGAACACCGCCTTGCCGGGGCCGTTTTCCAGGAAGCTGGCCACGCCGATGCGGGCGTCGTCGGTGTCGAAGCAGGCGGCAAACGCTTCCACCTCCGCCTCGAGAGCCTCATCGAGCGGCAGGAAGTAGCCGTCGAGGATGGCTCGTTTGGCCAGGGTGATGGCCGCGGGTCCCGAGGCATAGCGGGCGGCCAGCTTCACCGCTTCGTCGTACACCTCAGCGTCGGGGTAGGCGGCCGAGGCCAGCCCGATGGCCACGGCCTCATCGGCCCGCACATTTCGCCCGCTGTAGATCAGCTCCTTGGCCTTGGTGATGCCCACCAAGCGGCTCAGCCGCTGGGTTCCGCCGCCGCCGGGTATGAGGCCCAGCAGAATCTCGGGCTGGCCCAGCACCGCGCTCTCCCCAACCAGGCGGAACTCAGCGGCCATGGCCAGCTCGCACCCGCCGCCGAGGGCGTAGCCGTTGACGGCGCAAATGGTGATCTGGGGCAGTTGCTCCAACGCCCGCAGCGCGTCATTGATCCCCTGGCTCAGGCCCCGGCCCCCGGCGGAATCCATCCCGGAGAACTCGTTGATGTCGGCGCCGGCGGCGAACACCTTCGGTCCGCCCCAAATCACCACCGCCCGGATTTCACTGCGCCCGGCCAGCTCGTCGGCGGCCTGGTGCAACTCGGCCACCACCTGCATGTTCAAGGCGTTGACCTTGGGACGATCCAGCCGCAGAGTGGCCACCCCTTCCGCCGCACCGGTCTCAATCCGCACAAATTCGCCCATGACCACGCTCCTTGCTGTTCGGACTCGCCAACCGTATTCCCCCTGTGGTGCGGGTACTCAGTCATTCCGAGATGCCACACTCAGGAGATGTGGGCCGAAACTATCCGGGCGTCGGGCAAGCGGTTCTCCGACCGCCCGGCCCTGGTGGCGGAGGAGGGTTGGCGGGTCAGCTTCGCCCAATTCGACCGCTTGACCGACGAGGTGGCCGTGGGCCTGGCCCGCCGGGGAGTGGGCCACGGCCAAGTGGTGGCCCTGCTGGTGCCGTCTTCGGTGGACTACATCGTGCTCTACGGGGCGCTGGCCAAGCTGGGGGCCATCACCGCCGGGGTGAGCAGCCGCCTGCCCGCCCCAGAGCGCACCGTGTTAGTGAACGACGTGGCCGGGGCCGACCGGGCCATCGCCACTGCCGCCATGGCCGACGGCATGGCCCTCGACATCGACATCATCGAAGTAGCGCTGGCCGATGGGCCCGGCTCGGTGTGCGCCAGCCTCCGAGTCCGGGGCGAGGCCCCGCCGCCACTGCCCCCCGACGGCGACCGTCCGGTGGCGGTGGTGTTCACCTCGGGCACCACCGGGGTGCCCAAGGGGGCGACGTTCACCAACCAGATCTTGGCCGACATCGCGGTGGTGGACACCGGCAACGGCTGGGGGGAGGGCGGCCCCATCACCTCCAACACCCAGATGGCCCACATCGGGGTGATGGGCAAGATCCCGGCCCAGTTCGCGGTGGGCACCACCCTGCATGTGATCGACAAGTGGAGCGCCACCGCGGTGCTCGACGCCGTATCCCGCTACCGGATGCCCGCGGTAGGCGGTGTGGCCCCGCAGATCGCCCTCATGCTTCGCCACCCCGGTTTCGACCAGTACGACTTCTCATCGGTGAAGCTCGTGGTGACCGGCGGGGCGCCGTCTCCTCCAGATGTGATCGAGGAGGCCCGCCAGCGGTTCGGGGCCGACTGGACCCAGCGGTACGCCTGCACCGAGGGCGGGGGTATTGGAACCTTCACCTGGATCGACGCCCCCATGGAGGAGATGCTCTACACCGTGGGGCGGCCCCGGCCCGGCATCAAGGTGGAAGTGCGGGACCCCGACAGCGATGTGGCCGTGGCCCCTGGGACGGTGGGTGAGGTGTGCTTCCGATCCCCCACCGTGATGGCCGGGTATTGGCGCAATCCAGCCGCCACCGCTGAGGCGTTGCGGGGCGGCTGGCTCTACGCCGGCGACCAAGGCTGGATCGACGACACCGGCTGCTTGCGTCTGGTGGGCCGTCGGGGGGAGGGCTTCCACCGCGGCGGCTATGTGGTGTTCCCTGTCGAGGCCGAGAAGGTGCTGGCCTGGCACCCCAAGGTGGCCGGCGTCTGCGTGGTGCCCCGGCCCGACGAGGTATTGGGCGCTGTCGGGGTGGCGGTGGTCATCCCCACCGATCCCGCCGACCCGCCCACCCTGGAAGAGCTGCAAGCCTTCGGCCAGCAGCACATCGCCTCCCACAAACTCCCCGAACACCTCCGCCTCACCGCCGCCTTTCCCCTAACCCCCATGTCCAAAATCGACCGGAGCGCCCTCGAAGCAGCCGAGGCCTAGCGGGGCTCCTTCGGCAGTCCCAACACTCCTTCGCCAACGCCGTTCTTCATCACCTCATCAGTGCCGCCGCCGATGCGCATGGCGCACGCTCCCAGCAGGAGTTGCTTCCACGCGTAGGTGCCCCACTCGCCGGTGTCGGCGCAAATGCGGGGGCCGAGCAGGCGGGCGATCATCGACGCCGCCCAATTCACGTGCCGGGCGGTGGCGTACTTGGTTGCCGCCGGGGCCAGCGGGGGTCGGCGGCTGGCGTTCCACTCCACCAGCCGGTAGCCGGTGTACAAGCGGGCCAGGTCCTGGCGCACCACCGGATCGGCGGCCAGGCCGAAGTGCTGGGCCAACTGGACGATCTTCTCCGGGGCGGCCAGCCCGGCCAGCCCGCTGCCTCCGTAGCCTGCCCCCCTCGACCCGATGGAGGCCCGCTCCGATTGCAGAGAGGTACGGAACACCGACCAACCGGCGTTGACTTCGCCCACCCGGTGGCGGTCGTCAATGCGGGCATCGTCAAAGAAGACCTCGTTGAACTCCGCTCCGCCAGTCATCTGTCGCAGAGGGCGCACATCAGTGCCCGGAGTGTCGAGCGGGTAGATGAAGGCGGTGATGCCCTTGTGCTTGGGGGCGTCGGAGTCGGTGCGGGCCAACAGCAGACCGATGTCGGAGAAGTGGGCCCGGGAGCTCCACACCTTTTGGCCATTGATCACCCACTCGCTGCCATCGGCCGTGGCCCGAGTGCTGAGGGACGCCAGATCCGACCCGGCCCCCGGCTCGCTCAGCAACTGACAGGCCAGGATCTCCCCCCGGTGCAGCCGGGCCAGGTACCGCTCCTTCAGCCAATCGGAGCCGTGGGCGACAAGGGTGGGCGCCACCACCCCCAAGGAGCTGCCGAACATGGTCTGCGACGGCACCCGATAGCCAGCCTCCAAGTCGAGATAGACCCGCTCGTATTCCGGGTCGAGGCCCCGTCCGCCATACTCGGGCGGCCCGGTGATCCATCCGAATCCCGCCTCCCACATCTTGGCTCGCCACTGCTGGGCGGCCCTGACTGCCGCCTCTTCGTCGGCCGGGCTCTTCTCGGCGTAAACGGTGATCTCATCGGAGCCGACGCCCCAGGTGAACTCATCCCGCACCACCCGTTCGGCGTTGGCATCCAGGAACGTCCGAGCCTCCGCGGCGAACTCGGCAAGGGTGAGCGTCACCCCACGAGTCTGGCCGCTGGCCAGGTTAATCCGGAAGGCCAGGCCTACACCGAGATGCCCGGCCTGAGCATCCTTGCCCTCTCAAGGAATGAGATGTAGTTTCACGTACACCAATATGAGCGGATTCCGGCTCATCGAGCCGGACAAGAGTGAAATCGGGGGTTGACATGTTGTCTTCGTTGGATGAACAACAGCGTGGAGGCGTTTACATCATTTTCGGGGCGGTGGTGTCGGCCGTCGGCAGGGCACTCAAACCGGGATTGCTCGTTGACCAGGTGGACTGGAACGACCTCGACGGACTGGCGCAAACGATGGCCGACAACGAGGTTCTCACCCATACCTCAGCGGTCTTGTACGCCTTCGGCCTGATGTTCGTTCTCACCGGTCTCAACAGCGTGAGGAGCTTTGTCACCGACAAGGGCCTGGTGGGAGACATGGTTCGCGGCGGGACACTGCTGGGGATGCTGTCCATTTTCGTTCTCGGCGTGATAGAGGGATTCGACCACATGGCGGTGAGAGTGCTGGATGACGGCATCGGCGGCAGCAGCATGGACGACATCGCGGTGTCGATGTTGTCGGTGAAGCTCGGAATCATCTTGATCGTTTTGCCCACTCTCTACGCATCAATCGGCGTTGCCGGTCTTGGCGGCATGCGCCTGCTTCCCTCAGGCATTCACCGAATGGTGCAGGGCATCGCCTCACTGGTGATGTTGGCGACCGCAGTGCTCCTTCTCATGGCCGCAGCAGTGGAGTCCCATGACTTCTGGAGCGTCGTACAAGGCATCACCGCCTTCGTGCTGGCCCTCTGGGTCATTGCGTTGAGCCATGCGTCCTACAAGGGCCTGGTGTCGCCCTCGACTTCCTAGTTGAATCGACATGCCAGCGGTGTCATGGGAGATGCTAAGCAAGGTCCCATGACACCGCTGCTCTCCATTCAACTCCGCACGTTCGCCGCCTCCGACCCCGGGCCGGGAGGATGGCAGCATGTGCTGGACTTGGCCCAAGCGGCTGATGCCGCCGGGGTGGACAAGATCGTGGTCAGCGACCACGTGGTGTTCGGCGAGAACCTGGCGGCCTACGGCCAGCCCGAACTGGGCGGCATGGCCGGTGGCCGCCAGCCCACCGGCCCCGACGGCCACTGGCTGGAGCCCACCACCATCTTGACCGCGGTGGGCGCCGTTACCAGCAACCTCCGGCTGGCCAACAACATCCTCTTGGCCGCCCTGCGCCGCCCGGTGATCCTGGCCAAGCAGCTGGCCACCCTCGACGTGCTTACTGGCGGCCGGGTGGACCTGGGCGTGGGGGTGGGCTGGCAGGCCGAGGAGTACGAGGCAGCCGGCCTGGACTTCGCCGAGCGGGGCCGCCAGCTCGACCACACCCTGGCGGTGTGCCAAGCCCTGTGGACTTCCTGCCCGTCCGATTTCAGCGACGACCAACTCGAGTTCTCCCGCATCTACATGCAGCCCCAGCCGGTGCAGCCCGGCGGCGTGCCCGTGTGGGTGAGCGGCACGCTCAACCCCCGTTCGATGCGCCGCCTGGCCCGATTCGGCGCCGGCTGGATCCCCTGGGGCGACGACATGGGCGGCGACATGGCCGCCAACATCGCCCAGATGCGCGACATGGTGGCCGGCTACGACCGCGACCCCTCCGACATCGGCGTAGTGGGCACCCTCCCCGTCATCCGCACCGACGACGGCATCGACCTCCCCGCCACCATGGACCGCGTCCCCGCCCTAGTGGAAGCCGGCGTCACCGACTTCCGCTCCCACCTCCCCATCCCCCCCGACCCCCCCGCCGCCCACGATTTCTTGGCCGAGGTCGTGCAGGCATTCCGCCCCGCCGCCGGGAGATAGCAGCCACAGCCGGAACAGACCCCGTACCTACAACATTAGATGGACTAAAATCTTCACAAGATGGTGCAGCTAGTCCACTCTACTGATACTATCTCCGCATGCCTGCGGAAATACACTCTTCAACGACTGACGAGGTTAATCATCTTCACTCGGCCCTAGTCCAGTTGGCGCGACTCTCGCTTGCCGGACGCGAGCAGGACACCACCCTCTACTTGCAGCGCCTCAGTCGAAAGTTCCGCCAGACTGAACCGGAATTGGCTGATGCCCTGGTAGACATGCTCCGAGAGGCCCCAACCCGATCTTCGCCACTGCGACGCGCTTCCCAGGGAACTATTCCGGTTGATACCGACAGTCGGCTCGCCCTTATTCGTGTTGAAGACCCACCTTTGACCAACGAGGTACCCATCCTGCCGGATTCGATCTTGCGCGGCCTGTCGATCTTGATCGACGAGAGGCGGCGCACTGAAGAACTTGTAGAGGCAGGTCTTGCACCGACTCGCACAGCACTCCTGGTTGGCCCGCCTGGCGTCGGCAAGACAATGGCAGCTCGATGGATCGCAGCCTCACTCCACCTCCCACTCTTGCTGCTGGACCTGTCTGCAGTGATGAGCAGCCTTCTCGGCCGCACGGGAGTCAATCTACGTCACGTCCTCGACTTTGCGAAGGGCCAAGACTGCGTGCTCCTGATTGACGAGCTTGACTCGATCGGGAAGCGGCGCAACGACGATGCGGATGTGGGTGAGTTGAAGCGATTGGTCAACGTTCTGCTCCAACAGATAGACGATTGGCCAACGCTCGGGAGCTTGCTCCTGGGAGCCACCAACCACCCGGAACTTCTCGACCCCGCTATGTGGAGACGCTTCGAAGCGCTTATCGAGTTCCCGCTTCCAGACCTCGACGCTCGGCTAAAAGCTGTGAACCGTTTCACAGTCGGCCTGCTTTCGCAACAGACAGAGTCGGTCCTAGCCCAATCGTTCGATGGCCTCTCATTTGGCGGTATTGAGACAGCGATTCGAAAAGCGCAGCGGGCATCGGCACTGGGCTACGGAACCCTAGAAGAATGCATCGCCAATGTGTGTGCTGAGCAATTGCACCGCTTAGAACCCAATGCGCGTCGCAAGCTAGCCACCTCCTTTGTCAAGGATCTCGGGTTGTCGCAGCGACGCGCTCACTACCTCACTGGTGTCAGCAGAGACACCATCCGCAAATCAGCCCAAACGAGCAAGTGAGGCTTGGATATGGCAGATGCTCCCCGCTTTCTGATTGGATTCGGAGAACGCCTGACTGAACCGGTGTTGCCACCTTCTGGAGGCGGTGGAGCACCGCCTCCCTATGAGCTGACGCAGGCACGTGCCCGACTGGCACCTCAGTTCACTCAAGGTTCCCACGAGGCCCAGCAACTCCCATCGACAGCTTGTCCAGAAGATCGTGTTGTTTCGACCCTCACTCTGCATCCGTCCTTCATCGCCAAGAGCCATTTCCCAGCACGGCTTCTGCGGGCCGCTGGTTTCGAAACTGTCGGTAGCCGGCCGCGTCACATCGTGCCAGAACTCAATATGCATCAGATAGGCAAAGTCGGCGGTAAACCGAGTTACGAACCTAGCGCTGGCACCGAAGAAAGACCCACCACTGAGCTATTCGTGGAATCAACGCGATCTGATCTTCAAAGCTGGGCAAATCATCTTGAAAATCAAGAGGAAGAGTTGCACGAGTCGGCAGAGCGAATTGTGATCGTCGAAGAGTACCGCCTGCAATCACCCCAAGAACGGCTCCGGCTTCCTATGGACCTTCCGGAGGAATTGCCTCTTGAGATAGTCCTCCACTCTGCCGGGGCAATCGAATACCGCTTCGTACTCGAAGCGTTCGAAGCGTTCACTCGTGAGCTTGGTGTAGACGCAGATCTAGATCGCCGCATTGCTGTGGGAGGGCTGTGCTTCGTCCCAACCTTCGCTCCTGCAAGCCAATTGGAAAACCTCGCCCAATTCTCTTTCATACGGGTAGCCAGGGAAATGCCGCGACTCCGACTCCTTGAGCCAGTTGGCATGATCTCTAGAGCAGTCAAGGACGTAGATGTGTCGCTGCCAATAGACCAGCCATTAGACCCTGAACTTCGTGTTGCAATATTCGATGGTGGGACGGAGTCCAACTCCCCTTTAGCCCCCTGGGTGACAAGTCGAGACGTACCGGGTATCGGTGCACCTGTAGACGAGTATCTGGACCACGGCATGGCAGTAACCTCATCTCTTCTATTTGGTTCAATCAACTCAGGTTCTGTTCTACCTACACCGTTCGCACACGTAGACCACTACCGAGTTCTTGACGACAAGAGTAACAGCGACCCCTATGAACTCTACGATGTCCTCAGAAGAATAGAGACCGTTCTGAGCCAAAACGCTTATTCCTTCATTAACCTCAGCATAGGGCCGTATCTTCCAATTGAAGATGATGAAGTGCATTCATGGACGGCGTTCCTCGATTCCCACCTTTCGGATGGGCGGACACTTGCAACCGTCGCAATAGGAAACAATGGTTGTAATGATCGCCCGAGCGGCAATGCCAGAATTCAAGTTCCTGGCGACTGTGTCAACGCCTTATCTGTCGGTGCCGTCAATTCACAAAGTGACAGTTGGGTCCGGGCGCCCTATTCTGCATTGGGGCCCGGACGGACACCTGGCATCGTCAAACCTGATGTAGTGACATTCGGTGGGACCCAAGCCGAACCGTTCCTCACGATTGCCGAAGACAGCTCTCTGATCGCCATAACTGGGACAAGTTTCGCCTCCCCAGCAGCTCTTCGAACCGCCTTAGGGGTCCGTGGACTTTTTGGAGAGAGACTGGATCCTCTTGCTCTAAAGGCACTGCTGATCCATACTGCAGAACAACATGAACAACATAATCCACACGAATACGGTTGGGGCCGCGTAAGTCCAGAACTCGAACCCATCGTAGTTTGTAGAGATGGAATGGCTCGCGTCGTCTATCAGGGAGACCTTACACCCGCGAAATATCTTCGAGCTCAACTTCCGATTCCAGTCGAAAGATTGGAAGGAAGGATTAAAATCACTGCTACGCTTGTCTACGCAAGCGCAGTCGAACCCGACCAACCGTCGAATTACACAATGAGTGGACTAGAGGTTGTTTTTAGACCTGACGAGACTAAATTCGGGGCAGGAACTTCAACCGCCGCCAAATCTTCGCCATTCTTCAGCAAAAAACGGCTAGCTAGTGAAGCCGAGTTGCGTGCCGATGCCCACAAATGGGAAACGGTGCTCCATGAGACAGTCACAAAATATGGCTCAAGTCTAAACAATCCAGTCTTTGATATCCACTACAATGCGCGTTCGGGCGGGCACGATGGCACCTCTTACGCACCTAAACTTCGATATGCCATGGTCATAACTGTGGAATCCAAACGTACCCCCGATCTATACGACAGGGTATTGCGTACTTATGCTACTCAACTTCAAGCGCTCGTACCTCGCACTAACATTCCACTTCGCATTCAACCATAAATTTAGCTGATTCGAATGAATTATTCGTAATTAAATGCATTAAGATGCCCTGTAACAGATTTCCTTTTTTGCTCTGCTAGCTTCTAATGACTGTTGCCATTTTAACTTAAGATTAACTCCTCATTTAGCACCACGAAAAGTGGGAATCTCCATCCTTGGCGGCGCATCAGCTTCCGCCGAGCCAGATGTTTTTGCCGAAGGTGGCGAGGATGGACTTGTGGGTTTCGTAGGCGGGCATGAGGCGGGCGACGATGGCCCAGAACTCGGGGGTGTGGTTGGTTTCGTGGAGGTGGGCGAGTTCGTGGACGAGGATGTAGTCGATGAGGCTGGGCGGGAGTTGGAGGGCGGCCCAGTGGACGTTGATGCGCTGGGAGCCCTCTGTCGGGCGGGCTGAACCCCAGCGGTAGCCCAGGTCGCGTACAGCGACGTCGATGGTGTCCTCCCCCATCCGGGCAGCCCAGGGGCGGGCTCTCCGCTGAAGCCATTGAGTACCGGTGGCGGTGTACCAGCGGCGCATAGCCGCCGTGCCCTCACCGACTTGGGATGGGCTCATATGGAAGCGGCCTCGTTCAAGACGAACGTCGTCAACTTGTTCGGAGAGAGTGAGACGGTAGCTGCGACCTAGATAGGCGAAGCCCTCCCCCTCGACAAATTGCTTGGTGATCGGCGGGCCGGTGAGGGCGTCCTTCTCGGCCAGCTTGCGATACACCCATTGGCGCTTGTCGATCACGAACTGGGTCGCTCTTTCGATGGTCGTGTCGGGAGGTGCCTTGAGCACGAGCGAGGCATCGCGCTCAACCGTGATTTCGATGGTGGTGCGGTCGCTAGGCGGAGCGACCGCCAACACCAGATCGCCCACGACGAGTTCGGGAAGCTCGTGGAGAGAAACAACAGCAGCAGTTGTCATGCCAGCCGCTGCTGATTGGCCTTGGCCAGGTCAACGAGCTCAACAGCCAGTTCGTCGAGGCTGTCAAAGTCGAACAGCTCGCTCTTGTCAAGCTGGCGCTTCACAGCTTTGCGAAGCTCGTCCTGCTTGGTGGGGTTGTCCCAAAACCCCACGGTGCTGATGATCCGGCGGACATCAGCCACAAGCTGGCGAGTCAACGTAATGAGTCGCTCAGAAGTGTCGGATGCCGAGCTGGTCACCTTCTCCACCATCATTCCGTGGAAGGGCAGCTCAGTAGTCGGATCAAGCCCGGTGTTGTCCTCGTCGGTGCGCCCAGTGTTGATCTCGGCGATCAGCTGTTCGAACTCAAAGGCAATCTGATCCCACCGGTCTTCAAGCCGCTCAAGAATCTCGTCAATGCGCTTCGAGAGCTTCCCGTAGTAGGCGGGGTCTTCGTCGAGGTGCTCGCGGATATGGTGACGCGCCGCATGCTCCATCTCCGATGCCTTGGCCCGATCGGAGTCGATCCCCTGGATACGGCTTCGGAAATCGGGGTCGGTGATCCTCACCGAAGGGATCTTCTGAGACAGGTCGAGCACCGTGATGTGCTCGTCGATCAGGCGGCGGACCTTCTCCTTGTACTTGAGCGGATCGAAGTCACCGTCTGGCGTGTCCCGGTAGCGGCGTCGAGTAGCTATCTGAATCTCGACAAAGAGGTTGGCATCGTCCACGAACGGAAGCGCCTCGGGCCGGGGCAGCACGGTGTCGAAGGTGGTGAGAAACGCTCGCAGAGCCACATCGAACTCCGCTCGAAGCCGCTCATCTCGAAGCAGGTAGACGCAGGCTTCGATGGCATCGACAGTTCCCGCCGGCTCGACACCCCGCTGCACGAAGATCTGGCGAACCCGCTGGCGCTGCGGTTCCAGCTTCTCAATCTCCGCAGTGAGTGGACGCAGCGCCCCTTCCACGTCGGGGTCGACTTCACCGCCGTCGCCCGCGTAGGCGGCCAGTGCCTGGGTGAGCTGAGAAGACACCCCGTAGTAGTCCACCACCAACCCATAGGTCTTCTTCGGTGCCGTTCGATTGACCCGCGCGACTGCTTGGAGCAGTTCGGCCTCCTGGATCATCCGGTCGAGATACAGGGCCTGGGCCCAAGGTGCGTCGAATCCAGTGAGCAGCATCGACTTCACAATTAACAGCGCCAGCGGACTGCGGTTTTCGCCACCATGCCCCAACGGGAGCTTGAAGTTGTTGATTCGTGCCTCTTGGCGCAGCTTGTCGGTCCATTCGGCATAGTGCGGCGGGTCGTTGTGATCCCCCGAGATCACCGGGGCGAATTCCAGGGCGCGGATCAAGTCCACCTGACCCGCCGCGGCCCGCAGAAAAGACTCGTCGGGATCAAGGTCGCGTGCGTCGCCCGACCGGCCCAGCAGTTCGTTCCGACGCTGATCCAGCTCAACAACCAACCCGTCTCGGGCTGTGTTCAGCGCGTCGTAGTACCGCAGACAGGCCTCCCGGCTAGTGGCCACGATCATGCCTTTGAACCCGTCGGGCGTCACCGTGCCGATGTAGTGACGCAAGATGTCCTTGGCCTTGGCCGCTATCAGCTCAGGCGCTTCCAGCACTTGAGCGGTGGTGGCGTACTTCTTCTGGAGCGTCTCGCGCTGATGGTCGGTGAGATCGCGGAACCAGCGGAAGAACACCTCGTCCATCCTCGATGCGCCGCTCACCGCCGCATCGGCAGTGCGTCCCTCGTAGAAGATCGGCACCGTCGACTCATCAGCCTCCGACTGGGCCAGCGTGTAGCGGTCGATGTAGCCGCCGAAGATCTCCAGCGTCTTCTTCCGCCTGCCCATGATGATCGGGGTGCCGGTGAACCCAATCCGGGCCGCATTGGGCACCGCAGCCATCAAATTGGCGTGCAGCGTTGACGCCTGCGAGCGGTGGGCTTCATCCACCATCACCAATATCGACTCTGAGTCGTTCAGCTCCCCGAACGTCTCCTCGACCCCCAAGCCGTCACCGCTACCACCGCTGGTGTCGCGGTACTTCTGGATCATCGCCATCACCAGGCCCGGACCGGGTTGAGACAGAAGCTCGCGCACCTGAGCTGCGCTCTTGGCCACCTTCACCGTCTCACCAGTCAGCGCCGCGGTGTCGCGAAGCTGAATCTCCAGATCAGTCCGGTCCGTGACCAGCACAATCTTGAACTTCCGCAACTCGGGATCACTCCGCATCGCCCTGATCAAGAACACCATGGTCAAGCTCTTGCCCGACCCCTGGGTATGCCAGATGATCCCGCCCCGGCGATCCACATGGCCGTCTTCTGCCCGAGTGGTCCCGCTCAGCAGGCGTTCCAGTGCCTTCTGCACACCTCGGTACTGCTGATACCTGCACACCAGTTTGATTGTGCGGCCCGGGTCCGAATCCTTGAACACCGTGAAGTGCCGCACGATGTCCAACAACCGCTCCGGCGCCAACATCCCCGCCGTCAAGACCTCCTGCGGGGTGACCGCCTCCACCTGCATTCCCAGCGACGCGGCAATCTCCTCCCTTGAAGTCGGGAACGGGTCCTTCCAAGCCAAGTAGTGCTCAGGCAAGGCAGAGAACGTGCCTGCCTCGGCTCGCTCACCGGTCGTGGCAACCGTGAACTGATTCGTCCAGAACAGTTGCTCTGCGCCTTCAGCCGATTCACTGCCCCGCTGGTTGGCATAGCGACGCAACTGGTCAATGGCGTCGGTGATACCGCTCTCGGTGCCCGGCGGCTTGGCCTCGATCACCACGAGCGGGATGCCGTTCACGAAAAGCGTGACATCCGGCCGGATATTGGGCCGGCTGCCCGGCGTGGCCACCCGAAACTGCGACACTGCCAAAAAGTCATTTGCCGACCAGTCGTCCCAGCAGATGTAGTCGATGGTCTGGTCCCGACCCCCATCCCACCCATCCAATCCCGCAACCGCAAACCCGCCCAACAGGAGTTCAGTTGACCGCTGGTTCGCTTCCAACAACCTCGCCCCTGCCGGCACCGACCGCAACTCAGCTATAGCCGCCTTGACCCGCCCTTCATCAAGCCAGGGCTCCCCCTTTGGTCCCGCGTTGACCCGCCGCAGCGCCGACCCCAAGCGCTGCTCCAACAGCACATCTCGCTCAGAGTCCCGGCCAACAGAATCTGCCTCTTGCTGCTCCCTCCAAACCAGCGTTTCCCACCCCAACAACTTCAGATGCTCTAGCAGCGGTCTCTCAACCCGCTCCCACTCTGGACCTGAACTCACGCAGCAACCGTTCGAACCCGGCCCGACAGCAAATCTGCGGCCAAGCCGTCTCGTGTCTCTCGAAGCGTCCGAATTGACTCCTTCTCAACTCGAATGGTCGCTCTGAGAGATGACGTCGCAGAGACAATCGCCGATTGTACTTCAAGAGCGGGAAGTTTGACTTTAGTCTCAGCAACGATCGTGGAGTTGATGTTGGACTGTGTACCCGTCTGACCGCTTCGAATGAAGTCCTCCTTGTGATGTTCAAGAAGCATCACAAGGAATTCCGGAATCACCGACTCGTCATGGTCGATCTTGACGAAACCATCGTGATAGCAAGCGTCAATACCAACAACAATCGCGACTCCTATTGTTGCAGCAATGCTCATGATCACTTCACCTGGATGTACGCGCCGACTTCGGGCCACACCAGCAGGAGACAAATGATCGCGAGTTTCAAGAAGTAAATCTCCTGCGGCTGAAACGTCGGAAATCCGAATCCAGCCAGGACCGTCTGCCGAGAACCAGGCCGGATTGTCAATCGGTCGTGGACTCGCGCCCCTCTGCACACTTGCAAATTCCCCGATCCGGCGTCGTGCCCATTCCTCTGGCCTCGCCCCTCCGAACTGCCCATCTAGTAGATCTCGCCTAAGTCCCTGCTCTGCGCGCAAGAGCTTCGACACAATTTGTTCAGTAGCTTGGATCGTTTGGTCAATAGTGTCGAGAATTTCAGCGATCCGCCGCTGTTCCTCCAGTGGCGGCACCCAGATTTTAGTCTGAGATATCGCGAACCAAGACGTCCTCGGCATGCCTGTACCAATGGAATTGCGTTCAGCGTGTCGAAAAACAGCTTGACTGGCTACGGCATGACTTGCATACCGAGGATCAACACCAGCCTTAGGACGCAGGACGAGGAAGTCGGTCGAGCAGTAGCCATCACAATCAACCTGGACAGCCTTGCGCAAGTTTGGTCGCAGCTTCCCAAACAGTATGTCTCCTCTTGCGAAGACCCCATTTGTGCTTTCTGACGTGGATAACGGCGCTACGCCCGTCAGCGTTCGAGCACCAGGTTCAATGTGCTCAAGACCCACATATGGGAATCCAGCGGGCTTTCGGCCAGTGGCCTTCGCAGTGACCTGATCTACCAGATCATCAAGTCGGCCCCTATCCATACCCCAGCTCCTCAAGGAGCTTGTCCAGGTTTGTGGCAGTGATGTTTCGGTCGGCTTGCAACTCACTGAGGGTAACGCCGTACTTGGCGACAAGATTGTCGAACCAAGCAACGGTACTTCGCTCCACAGCGGCGTAGTGGTCGGCTACGAGCCCTTCGATCCGGCTGCGCAGCACCCCGACGGCTTCGGCAGGGGCATTATCCATCCGCATGGCCTGGAGGGCTTGATGAGCTTCCGTGAGCAGCGCGTCATCGAGAGACCTGAGCGCCCTCTTGACTCTGGTGCGGTCAGCCTTCAATTGCTTGACCTCAGTCGGGCTGATGATGTCATCGCCAGGCTCATCGTCGTCTTCTGAGGCTTCGGCGGCATTGATCTCAACGACGAGACGGGCGTGTTCGATCACCAGGTCAGACCTCTTGGCAAGTTGGCTTCCAGCGAGGAGCTTGATGGCAGTCTGATCAGCCAGGTCGGGGGCGTTCTTCTCGTCTTGGCTGGCTTCAGCGGTAGTGAGCCAGGCTTCAATCGCGGCCTTCCACCCTCGATTGGCCGCAGTCTGAAGCTCGTTGATGCTCTGTTGCCACCACTCTGCGACCATCCCCGCGGCCTCGAAACGGTCCAATCCACCAGCCGTCATGCAGGTGGTGAAACTGTCCACAAAATGGCGACGCAGATCAGCAAGGTCGTCCGCGGCATGCAAGGTGAGAAGTCTCGGCTCGACAGTCTCCGACCACCACTGAGACCAAGGACTGGTTCCAGCCCTTTGCCCGACGGCGTACTTGATCGCTCCGTGGGCAGCGCCTCGGCCCTTGTCGGAGGCGATGTTGTGACACCACTCGGCATAACCGTCGCCCCGGTCGGCAAAGAGGATCTCTGCATCCAAGCCAGCTCGTTGCAGCAGATCCTTCGCGGCATCAATCTCGGCCATCGGCACCCCGCCGTGGAGGTGCGCTCGCACGTCTTGCGGCTCCGGCGGCGGTGCGTTGTCGGCATAGCGGCGTATGTTGCAGTTGAAGTCGTTCTCGGCGAGTTCGTCAATGGTGACGACCTTGGCGAAGCCGTCAACATCCACGAAGTCCCGATAGGTGACGGCGATCTTCTCCTCATCTTGAGGGCGCAAGTAGTTCTGGGCCCGACCCTCCCCAAAGTCGCGGTCGGCATTGATGAACAGCACCTTCCCCACCCGCTCATCTGACTTGGAGCCTCTTGCCCGCAGGATCAAGATGGCCGCGGGTATGCCGGTGCCGTAGAACAGGTTTGGCCCCAGGCCAATGACCGTGTCGAGCAGGTCGTCCTCGATGATCTTCCTGCGGATTTCACCCTCGACCCCGCCCCGGAACAGCACGCCGTGGGGCATGACCGTGGCCACCACACCATCGACCTTCAGCACGGCCAGCATGTGTTGCAAGAACATGAGGTCGGCCTTCTTGCCGCCCTCGGGGGTGTAGCCGTAGCGGAACCGCTCGGTGTGGGCCAGAGAGTCCTTGTCATAGTTCTGACTGAACGGCGGATTGGTGATCACGCAGTCAAACCGCTTCAGCTCCCCACCCCTGGTGTGCTCCGGGGTCGTCAAGGTGTCGTTGTTGCGCAGATCAGCGTCCCGGATGCCGTGCAGAAGCATGTTCATCTTCGAAATCGACCAGGTGGTTCCGTTGTTCTCCTGCCCCGCAAGTTCGAGATCGTCAGGGTTGCCGCCGTTCTCGGCCACATGGTTGCGGGCATAGATCAACATGCCGCCCGACCCCGAGCACGGGTCGTACACCGACCAGCCCTCTTGCGGGTCCACCAGGCGCACCATCAACTGCACCACCGGGCGGGGTGTGTAGAACTCGCCGCCCTTCTTGCCAGCTGAGTCAGCAAAGTCCCGGATCAGGTACTCGTAGGCTGCGCCCAGCAGGTCGGGAAACTCAAAGTCCTCGTTGCGAAGCCGGAACTTCGAGAAGTGGTCGATCAGATCCCGCCACTTCTTGTCCGAGACGGTCGTGTTACCCACCCGCCGGTTGAAATCGATGTGCTGCAACACCCCCTCCAGCGCGGGATTCGACTCCTCCAGGGCTGCAAGAGCCTTGTTCAGCCCATCACCCACCTGATGATGCAGCTCGTCCCGCAAGTACTCCCACCCAGCCTCCTTCGGCACAAAGAAGTCTTCGTAGAAGTCAGGATCGTCCGCCCGCCTCTCCGCCTCCTCCTCCGAACGCCCCCGGTCAAGCTGGCCCTCGAAGACCCGCCGCCGCTCCTCCTCGAACACATCGCTCGCCCGCTTCAAGAACAGAGCCCCGAAGATGTACTCCTTGAACTCCGACGCATCCATCTTCCCCCGCAAGATGTCCGCCGCCGCAAACAAATGCCTCTCAAGCTGCGGCAACGTAAGCATGCGCAGACACTAGACGGCCCTAGGGCTCGGAGTGCTAGAGGACGGCAGAGAGGTGGGGGTACCTATCTTCGTACTGGCAGGGACTTGAGTTCCCCGGCTCCGATCCTTCCTACGCACTCAGGGCATGTCGGGTCTCGGCGGGGAGTCTCGACTGTCGACTCTGGTTCCAGCGGCCGGTGCTTGGTCCATGTGGCCTCTTGATCTGCATCTTGCAGGTCAAGCGCGGAGAAGAGGTAGTCGTTCACCGCATGTGCCGTAGAAACAGCGTTGAGAGTGATGACACTCGGCGCGGGGACTTCCTCCACGTAGCGCTGCGCGCTGCGTTGCTCAGGTGACGCCGCTTCCTCCGCTAATCTGGTGGGACTGATCAACTGATTGCACCACAGGCACGATTCCCCAGGGATGAGCTGACGAACCACAGAAAAGACATCTTGGATTTTGCCTGTCGGTGGGTCGACCTGCACCTTGGCTCCTACCTGCCATGTTGGGATCAGATACTGATGGCAAAGTGCATTGACCACCAGTCGTGCCTGCATGGTGTCAGCAGCCAAGAAAATGGCATCGCAGTCGCCCAACTCCTGGACCACATCTGGATCGGTGACATCTCCAGCGATCGCCTCGAAATCAATTCGGGGATTTGCTTCTCGGGCCACTCGCCTAGCTATGTCGACCTTCAGCGTTCCCTCGAGACGCAGGACCTTGGCAACCGGAACTGGAAGCCATCGCGGACAAATGTCTTCTCGCCGTGCCCCAACCACTCTTGGCCGGTTCGTATGGTCGAGTCGGTCGAAGTCAACGACCACTAGATGGCCAATTCCGAGACGAGCAAGGTATTCGTTGAGCAGTGAGCCAGCACCACCGGCTCCAATGATGCCGACCTTCTGGGCCGAAAGGATGTCTTGGCCGCGTTCCCCTAGAAACTGCACCTGCCGGCCATACTGAGGATCAGCTCCGCGAGGTGTCCTCGGTGACGGGTACATCATCTCTTGGGTTCTGCCAACCACCACGGCGTGATCAAGTTCAAGTTGATTCCGAGCTGAGAACCAGATGTCACCGGCTACAGCCTGACGGGCGAAGACCAGTGCTCCGACCGGGGGCCCATTGAGGATATCGAGAAGCGCTGGGTAACCCCGGCGGTGCGATGCCATGTCATCCCCCGAAAACGCCACCCTGTCGGTTCCAAAATGGTTATGGATGGCCAAGTAGGCCAAGCCTTCTTCCGCGCAAACGAGGGCACACCGCCTCACGAAGTCGGCCGTGAGCATGCGGTAGCCGCGTTGCCCCGGCAAATAGTCAACACCATCGGTTGCGAGAAACAGCCGACGCCCAAGTAGGCGTAGCCCACGATCTGTCTCAACGACCGAAGCCCCCAAGACCGCTCCGTGCTCATCATTGTCACCAGGGAAAAGGTGTCCTCGCAGTTGCGCCATCATCGCTTCTGGCAACCGAAGGCTGATTGGTCCGTTCACTGTGACCGTAGCCATTCCAAGACCTTGATGACCTTGACGGCGGCAGTGTCGGAAGCAGGATTTAGCCGATTGCTCCGTCTGGATAGCTGGATGGCCGGTTCACCCTTGAACTCTTGCAAGGAGATGCCTTCGCCGTGTTCCTGGCCATCAGCACGGCTCAGGTCGGGGCGGACGAACAGTGGGTACACGTCGGCGTACGGATACTGGAAACTGATGGTGAACTTGAGCCACGTCTCGCGCTGTGCGTACATCGACCCAAGATCGATCTGGCTGATGCAGACATCTGCACCGCCGTCACCAGTGTCAGTGGTCACAACTTCGGCTTCGGGGAAGCAACTCTCCAACTCCTGGATCGCAGCTTTGACCTCTGGGGTCATGCTCGATGCCCGTCAGCAGAGTTGTCGTCGTGGGCGGTGGCGACGAACTTCGTGCCTCGACTCACACGGATGGTCTCATCGTCACCGATGATCTGGTGCCTGCCGTCGTCGAGGATCATGGCCAACTGGAAATCCAATTCGATGGCCACGCCCTGAGCAATGGCAGCCTTCTTGATCACCAGGCCGCTGGTTCGCGACTCCCTGAGCTTGACCGGCTTGTTGTTGACGATGATGGTCACAGGGACGGGCCGCTCAGGCCTGTCTGGTGTCATGCTGGATTCAGTACTGGTCATCAGTTACCCTCACTCTCGTGATTGTGTTTTCGACGCTCAGTTTCTACTGAGCTATTGCAGTGTAGCCTATCAATTGTGAACTTGCAATCATTTGGAGGGGGTCCGTGAACGGAAAAATCGGGTGGTTTGACAACGAAGCGTTTTTCGACGCGCTGGACGCAGCCCGCCAGGCCAAGAACCTGAATTGGAAGCAGGTCGCTGCCGCGTCGGGTGTCAGCGCTTCGACGCTTACGCGGATGGCTCAGGGAAGGCGTCCCGATGTCGATGGGCTGGCCGCACTTTCCTCATGGTCTGGACTCCAGGCAGACGACTTTGTGAGATCTGACACTGAGCGGCCGAACCCTGAGCCACTCGCGGTGATATCTACCTACCTCAGATCAGATAGGAATCTCACCCCTGAAGCGGCTATCGCTCTCGATCAAGTGATCAAAGTGACTTACGAGCGTCTTCGCACCCAAGAGTAGACAATGGAGCTTCGACGAGGTTTCAAGGCAGAAGCTGCTGATCTGGCTAGGGAGGTCCGACGTGAGCTGGGCCTAAATCTATTCGACCGACTAGACCCGCACTCCCTCGCCCACCACCTCGCGATCCCCACCCTTCCCCTCAGCGACCTTCTAGATGAATGCGATGGCGCCCGCTACCTCCTCGACAACGAGCCAAAGGCCTTCTCCGCGGGCACCGTCTTCGACGGCCGGCTCAGGATCATCGTCTACAACGACTCCCACCCAATGGCACGACAGAACAGCAGCCTGGCCCACGAACTGAGCCATGGCCTTCTTCTCCATGAGCCGACTCCTGCACTCGACGGAATGACCGGCTGCAGGATTTGGGATCCCACGAAGGAAGACGAGGCAGATTGGCTGGCTGGGGTATTGCTCATCACTGAGGACATGGCGCTCGCCGTTGCACGCGGGCGATTCACGAAGCAAGAGGCACTAGAACGGTGGGGGGTCAGCAAGCAGATGTTGACCTGGCGCCTGAATATGACAGGTGCCTACAAGAGAGTCCGACGGGTTCGTGCTGGCTGACGCCCTGACAACAACCTATTGGCTTAGTTCGTCAAGGAATCGGCGACCCTCCCCCTCACCTAAACCACACACGACTACCTCTCCGAAGTCATAGCCGCCTTCCGCTCCGCCGCAGGGCGCTAACGTCCGCCACAGTCGGTATCCTCATCTCTGCTGTCTAACGGCATCTATCGCGACCTTCCGGTCGCCCTCACTTCCCCCACCAAGACGTAACCCCGGCCGTTTGCCGAAGCAGGGACGGTTCCGGGGTCTTCAGAAGTGAGGTTACCAGCCGATGCCAGCCCCTTCAACGTTCAATCCCGCGGTCATCCTGGATCGCCTGACCTTCGAATGGCACGACCCCACTTCTTAAGAAACAGAGTCGCTCATCACAAGCCGATACATCGCAGGGCACTTGCCGACGACGAGAAGAGCATCCTCGAACTGGCCCAATGGATGTGCGCCGACACCTACGCCTGGATAGCTGGCTTGTCTCGCATCCCTGCCGTGTTGGCCTCTAGACCAGCCTGATGCTCACTTGAACTGCTCATCCTTAGAAAAATGGTTGCTCTGCCCTGAACCACTCCGTATGCTTGAAGTCCTAGACCCCGGAACCGTCACTGCTTCGGCAAACGGCCGGGGTTACGCCTTTCTCTGGCTCAAACCACTGTCGCAGAAAATGCGTTGACTCGAGCGGCAGCGCCTCGTAGATTGGTGATTCAAGACCCCGGAACCGTCCCTGCTTCGGCAAACGGCCGGGGTTACGTCTTGTAGGGCGAAAGGCCAGGTTAGGGGGATGGTGATCTGAACTTGGGGTCGCGGTCGATGTGGTGGCGGGCGAGGGTGATGAAGATGAGCATGGCGGCGGAGAGGGCGGCGCCGGCCCAGAGGACGAGGCGGGTGTTGCCGACGGCGAGCAGGCCGGCCACGACCGCGGGGCCGCTGACTTGGCCGATGCGGATGGCGGTGCCCCAGGCGGCCACCATGACGGCTCGGTGCTCTTCGGGGGCCAACGAGGCGGCCCGGCTTTGCAGGGGGACCACCACCAGCTGGTCGGCGGCGCCGAGCACCAGCACGGGGGCGATGATCACCGCCAGAGAGGGCGAGAGCGCCATGCCGGTGAGACAGATCACGAACCCGATGTAGCCGGCCCGCACCATGGTCGAGATGGAGTGACGGCTGGCGATTCGTCCCATGCTGAGCGCAATCAATCCGGCCGACACCGCAGGCAGCGACAGGATCACGCCACGGATCCCGGCCGAGGCCCCGAACTCGTTTTCCAGGTGGATGGGCATGGTGGTGATTCCCACGGCGAAGAACACCAGGAACGTGAACGGCGCCACCAGCAGCAGAACTCCGACCTCCCGCTGCATCAGGTGGGGGCGGGCTTGGCGGAGCTGGTGGCGCAGCGGCTCGGGCGTTCGCCGCTCATCGGGAGGCAACAGCGTGGCCGCGAACAAGGCCAGCACAATGGTGGCGGCGTGCAAGGCGAAGGGGCCCCGCCAGCCGAACAGCTCGGTGAGCAGGCCCCCGGCGGCAGGTAACAGAGCCACGCTCAAGTTCATGGCCAGCGCGTTCTGACCGATGATCCGGGTTCGCTCCACCCCTTCGTAGTTGTCGCCGATGATGACCAGGGCCAAGCTCAAGAACCCCGATGAGCCCAGCCCCTGAACGAACCGGAAGGTCAGCAGCATGGCCAGGTTGGTGGAGGCCATGATGACCAGCCCGGCCAGCCCGAACACCAGCAGGCAGGGCACGATGATCCGGCGGCGTCCGTAGCGGTCGGCGGCCACGCCGATCACCGAGGCCATGAACAAACCGGGGGCGTGGGCAGTCATCAAGATGAACACCGAAGTCTGGTCGGAGATACCGAAGGCATCGGCGATGTCGGGGATGGCCGGGGCGATGGTGGCGTTGGGAAGGATCACCGCAGCCCCGATCAACCACACCACCACAAGCTGCGACCGCCGGAGTCCCACGGCCCGACGGTATTGCTCCACCTCAACCATCGTGCATTCGGGTGGCATGATCAGAGCGTGGAGATGGTGGCAAGCCGGGCCGAGCAGTCGTGAGCTTCCGCTGGATCGCTGCGTTATCGGCGGTGGTGCTGCTGGCCGCGGGCTGCACCACCAAGACCAAAGAACTCCCCCAAGGGCCGCCCCGGGAAATCCGCATCATCAACGACGTAGAGGTGGCCGACGACGACCGCACCCTCACCGTCCGCTACTGGGGCACCGAGTGTGAGGAGTTCAGCGACTCTGAGGTCGAATACGGCATCACCCAAATCAAGGTCACCATCTACGCCCAAGTCGTCACGGAAGAATGCGAGCGCTCCGGCCTCCAGCAAACCGCTGACATCACCCTCAACCAACCCCTCGACAACCGCATCATCATCGACGCCAACACCGACACCGTGGTCTGGGAGCCCTAGAGGTCCGTCACATCAGCGGAGTTGGCCCGCGAGCAGGGAGGGGGCAGCGGCCCTCGGCAATCGGCGGCAGATCGGCAATATCACCGGTGAACAAAGCGGGGGTTATGGCACCGTGGACTTGAGGAGAGCCGGGGAGGGCGGCAGCCACGCTGAGGGCGGCGTGTTGGCCGAAAGCGGAGTCGAGGTAGTTGGTGATGATCACTTTGTGGCCCTGGTCGATCCAGCGACAGGCCGCAGCGTAGGCGGTGCGGGGGCCACCTAGTGCCATGGGCTTGACCACTACCACGAAGATTGATTCGGGGACCTCGGCATTCACGCCCCCCAGGCTGTCGTCCACCGCTACCGGGATCGGGGATTGCCCAGCCACTCGGGACAGGGCTTCCAGGCCAGCCACTGGCTCCTCCACATACTCGATGTCGTACTGCTCCAGCATCGTCAACGCGGCCATCGCCTGGTCCACGGTCCAAGCTCCGTTGGCGTCCAACCGCAGGCCACAGGCCTCCCCGATGGCTTCTCGCACTGCGCCTACGGCAGCAATGTCATCGACAAAACCTGACGCGCCGACTTTGAGCTTCACCGTGCTATGGCCCTCAGCCACCGCAGCGGTGGCACCCTTTGCTGTTGCCACCAAGGCGTTCAACTCCACCAAGTCGGCCACGGGACCATCATTGGCCAGCACCTCAGCCTGGGTCTGGCCGCGGTGCCGGGCCTCCAAGTCGAGCAGGGCCAGTTCGACAGCACTGTGGGCAAAGCGCTCTGAGGGCAGATTGTCGAAGTCGGGGTTGGCGGCCCACTCTTCCAACGCTCGGCGAGTCGCCGACAAGTCGGCGCCAGGCCAGCCCGGCAGGGGCATGGCCTCTCCCCACCCGCTGATGCCGCCGTCGGAGATCTGAACCAGAATCCCATCCCTTTGGGTGATGGTTCTCCGCCCGGTCATCACCGAACGGCGCAACTTCAGGGAGACTCCGCTCAGCTCGACACGCATTGGGTCACCGCGGCGGCGGTCGCATCAGGGGCTTCCAGATGAGCAGCGTGACCAGCCTCGGGGATCACGCAGACGGTGGCTTGAGGGATGGTCGCAGCCATCTCGTGGGCGATGGCGGCAAACTTGGCGTCTTCGGCCCCCGCAATCAGGGTGCAGGACATGGACAATTCCCCCAAACGACAGCCGACCGGCTCCACGGCGCCTGCCCCCATCCCCCGCAAGCTGAGAGCCAAGCCCCGGGGATCGCAGGCCAGACGCTGGGCTCGCAGCTCGGTTTGCTGTTCGCCTGACAGCCGATGGCACTGAGAAGCGAACAACGGTTGATCGGCCCAGTAATCGGCGAACCACTCGATGCCCTTTGACTCGATCTGGTCGGCCAAGGCCTCGTCGGCGGCAATGCGCTTGGCCCGCTCAGCCGGATCATCGATGCCAGCGCGAGCCCCAATGAGGGCCAATGCGGCTACTCGGTCCGAATGGGCCAACGCGAAGTGGAACGCGACCCGACCCCCCATTGAATAGCCCACTAAGGCAAAGCGCTCCAGGTGTGTGGTGGCGGCTACCACACCGCTGACCGCAGCAGCCATGGTGTAGTCGGCCGGATCGCCGGAGATCGGCCCTGTTCCGTGGCCGGGCAGGTCGAGGGCCAGCACAGGGTCGGGCAGTCGGCTGGTGAGGGGAGACATCGCCGCGGCCGATCCGGTGAATCCGTGCAGGACCACGGTGGTCTGGCCGCCCATGTCGTCAGTTCTGCCGAAACGGGGAGGGGCCGCTGGGCCGAATCGCGGCCTTCATGTGGAGAGGTCGGCCAGCAGCTTGCGCTGGCTCATGGCCACCTCGTGGTCGATGGGGACCTCGATCACGGTCACGCCAGTGGCCTTGGCCACGCCCTCAGCCAGGTCGTCAGCCTGCTCAGCCTCGTGATAGTGGACGCCCAATCCCTTGGCCAGATCACCCAGCGAAACCCCGTGAGCGGTGTGGAACAGCTCCTCAAAGTGAACGTCGGAGCCGCCGTCGGCCACCGGCAACAGCGAGAAGATGCCGCCGCCGTCGTTGTTGGGCACCACCACGGTGAGGTCGGCTCCCGACAGGGATGCGGCCAGCAGGCCGCCGATGTCGTGCAGGAGGGCCACGTCACCCACCAGCGCAGCCACCGGCTGGTCGAGGGCGAGGGCTGCACCCAAAGCCGATGAGATGACCCCATCGATGCCGTTGGCTCCCCGGTTGACCAACACCCGACGGGACAGCGCGTCGGGGGGCCAGAACGAGGTGATGTCCCGCACCGGCATGCTGCTCGACGCATACAGCGGAACCTCCGGAGGCAGCGCCCGCAGCAAGGTGGCAGCCAGTAGCGGCTCGAACAGCTCGTCGTGGCCCAGGGTCGCCTCAACCCGCTCCCAGGCATCAGCAGCTGCTTCGACCCAACTCGCCGCCCAAGCGTCATTGGCCGAATCCATCTGACCGGCAGCCCTATCCAATACGGCGACTGGATCGGAGGCCAGCGCTTCCCTCCACCCGAACGATGGGTCCTCCCACCGTCGGCGGGTATCCACCAGCAGCCGATCCGCCGCACCGCACGACGCCACGAAGTCGATGACCGCTCGGTTGCTGGGCGGGCCCCCGAGGCGCACCAGCACGTCGGGGGCCAGGTCGGCGCGGCCCAATACCCACTCCGCACCGTCAAGCACCAACGACCCCCGGCCCCGAAGCTGGGATCCGGCATCGGCCACCACGGGCCAGCCTGAGGCTTCGGCAAAGGCGACGATGGCTGCGGCACCAGCGTCTTCCACATCCAGCGCCCCGGCCACGATCAACCCACGACGGCCTGCCAAACGGCGCACTGCGTCGACGTCGGCGTCAACCAGGGGGCGGACAGGGACAACCGGCCGACCAACCGCAGCCTCGATCCGGGGAACGGGTCCCTGCGGCTCCAACGGCTTTCGGAACGGCCAGTTCAGATGCACCGGGCCGGGATCGGGCCCCGCACCAGCAGTGGTGGCTGCCCGCACCGCCAGTCGGGCGAAGTAGTCGGGATCGTCGAAGTCACACGGTGTCTCGGCGTACCAGCGGACATGGTCCCCGTACAGCTTCACCTGGTCGATGGTCTGGCCCGCTCCGGCATCCCGAAGCTCCGGCGGGCGATCCGCGGTACACACCACCAGCGGCACCCCGCTGTGATGAGCCTCGACCACCGCTGGGAGATAGTTGGCTGCCGCGGTGCCCGACGTACACACCAGCGCCACAGGACGGCCTGACGCTTTCGCCATCCCCAGGGCGAAGAACCCGCCCACCCGCTCGTCGAGTTGCACGGTGACCCGCAGCCCTTCCTGGTTGCGGGCCGCCACCGCCAACGGGGTGGACCGAGACCCGGGCGACACCACCACATCGGTCACGCCGCAGGCCGCCAGCTCGGCCCAGAACCGCCCGGTGGCCCGGTAGGCCAGATCAGTCATGTCACCACGCCCAATACCGCGGCCAGCTTGATATCAGTCTCGATCAGCTCCTGCTCGGGGTCGGATCCGGCCACGATGCCCGCCCCGGCGAACAACCGCAGCCCGTCGGGGTCGACCAGCGCCGAGCGCAGGGCGACATAGAACGAGCCGCAACCCCGGTGGTCGATCCATCCCACTGGACCGGCGTACCACCCCCGGTGGAACCCCTCGTGCTCGGCGATCCACTGCTGGGCGAACGAGCTCGGCGTGCCCCCCACCGCCGGTGTGGGGTGCAGGGCACCCGCCAAGCGCAAAGCCAAGCCGGGCTCTGGGGCGATCCTCCCCGTGACCTTCGTGTTCAGGTGGTGGATGCCGGGCAGGGTCCGGACTTCGGTATTGCCAGTGGGATCCAAGTCCACCCCGGCCAGCGCCAGCCGGGTCCGCAGGTAGTCCACCACGTAGCGGTGCTCGGCCTGCTCCTTGGGATCGGAGGCCAACCGCTGGGCGTTGGCGGCATCCTCATCCGGCGTCGGGCCCCGAGGAGCGGTGCCGGCTACTGCGTCGGTGGCCACCAAGTCCCCGTCTAGCTCCACCAGCACTTCGGGGCTCGCACCGACAAAGCACGACTTCCCGCGGCCAAAGCCGAAGACTGCACACGACTCAAAGCGGTCTGACAGTCGGGCCAGCACCAGAGCAGGGTCGATGCTGCCGACAGCCTCCACCTCTCGGGCCACGACCACCTTGCCCAACTCCCCGGCGTCGATGGCTGCCGCCGCCTGCTTCACCGCATCCCGATACGAGGCCCGGGTAGCGTCCTCCACCCGAACAGCCTCACCTTCGCCTGAGCCGCCAGTGCCCACAAGTGGTCCCCGCACAACCTGCTCCGGAACCACCAACCGCCCGCTGGGGTATCCGTCCCACGCCCCCGATCCCGGACGATCGGTGAAACCGAAGCCGGCAAAGGCGACCTCCCCCTCGCCCAGTACATCGGCAGCGGCCGCCGCAGCCGCCTCAAACCGCCACGGACCATCCACCTCAACGGCCCGCGCTGCGCCCAGCCCGGCCATCGCATCAGCCCCCGGGGCCCGCCAGTACACCCGGTCGTCGCCAGACCATGAGGCGAATTGGTCCAGAGGCGTCATTGCACCCGCTCCGCCAGCCGTGCCGATGCCCTGCTGAGCAGGGTGCGACGGAAGTGCTCGCCCACCAGCGCCACCACCTGGGGCACCAGCGCCTCCACCAGCGGGGTCAGATTCTCCAAATCGCTGCTGTCCAAGCTCTCGGTGCCTATAGCGGCCAAGAACAGGTCAACCGCCTCATCCACAACCGCCTCCACGTTGCGGGCGTGGCGGACAGCCAGCGCGGCCAAATCGGGCACGCTGACCCCGACCGCCACGAGGGCGGCCCCGGCTTGCAGCATCGTGACCGCATCCTCTTTGAACCGGCCAGAATCGTCGGGGATCACCAAGCCAGCGTCGATGGCCAAATCCACCTGCTCGCCAGCCAAACCCGACGCTTCGATCAACTCAGCCCGGCTGAGACCCTCCTGCGCCATCTCCAAAGCGTAAACGCGTCTCGCCCCCAGCCCCCATTAGGGCCGCAGCCCGGGCCCGCAGTTCATGGCGATCTGGCCGCCCGGAGTCGAGCAGCGGCCAGTCATCCTCGCCGACCACGAAGAACCGCTTGGGGATCTTGAAGTTGGCGATCCGGCCCCGGCACGCCTCCACCAGGTCGTCAGAGGTCTCGACGGCCCCCTCGTGCAGCTCCACAAAGGCCACCACCGCCTCGCCCCACAGCGGATCGGGCACCCCCACCACGATGGCGAACTTCACCGTTTCGAGATTGTCCTCGCAAAAGATCTCCACTTCCCGCTCCGACACGTTCTCCCCGCCGGTCTTGATCATCAGCTTGTAGCGGCCCCGGAAGTACAGGTTGCCGGCCTCGTCCATGAAGCCGTAGTCGCCGGACTGGAAGAACCCCTCTTCGTCGAACGCCTCGGCGGTGGCCTCGGGCATCCCCACGTACTCGATGAACGTGCCCCACCCCCGAAAGCAGATCTCGCCCGGCTCGTCCGGGGCGCACCGCTGGCCGGTGTCGGGGTCTTTGATCACGAACTCCATGCCCGGCATGGGCCGGCCGTTGGCGTCGTAGCGAATTTTGGGGTCGGCCTCGTAACGGGGGGTGATCGACCCCAGCCCCCCCGACTCGGTGGACCCGTACACCTGGGCCACCGTCTCCCAGTTCCAATCACCGAGCACGCTGCGCAGAAAGCTGCCGGTGGCCCCCACGTTGCACTTGCGCACCGAGCTGCGGTCCACCGTGTGGTACTCGGGGGCGTTGCGCATCATGGTCAGCTTGGTGTCGAACGCCCCCATCACGGTGATCTTCGACCGCTCCATCTCCCGCAGCACCTTGGCGGTCTCGTACACCCCCACCAGGCACGAGGTCATCCCCACCAAATGGGGCATGGTCAGGTTCCACACGATGCCGCCGGTGTGGAACACCGGATTGGAGGCCACAAACCGGTCTTCGGACACCAAGCCCAGCGCGTGCTGCAAGCCGGTGGCCGCCCCCACCATGCCCCGGTGGGCGATCAGCGCCGGCTTGGGAGCAGCGGTGGAGCCCGACGTGAAGATGATGTAGGCCGGATCGCCGCCCCCCACCCCGCTGGCCGGCGCCAGGGCGGGCCCGCCCTCAGGGCCGAACACTCGGTCGCGCCCGGAAGACGGGGCCACCCACCCGTCGTCGTCCACCGGCAGCACCACGGTCTCGGCAATACCGTCGAAACGGGCCGCCACCGGCGACAGCCGAGCCGCCATGTCCACGTCCCGAAAGCGGTCCACGGTGATCAGCAGCTCGGGCTGGGCCAGAGTGAACAGGTGCTCCAGCTCAGCGGCCATGTACGAGGTGTTGATGGGCACCCCGACGGCCCCCAAACGGCCGAGCGCATAGTGCAGCACCGCCCAGTCGGGGCTGGGATGGAACACAAACGCCACCCGGCTGCCGTTGTCCACGCCCAACTCGGCCAGCGCGGCGGCGGCCCGCAGCGTCTGCTCGGCCAGCTCCCGATAGCCGATGTGGGTGTCCCCGGTGATGATGGCGGCGTTGTCGGGCACCCGCTGGGCCGTCCGCCACAGCATCTCCCAGGTGGACAGCTGGGTGTTGACCAGCAGGTCGGCGGCCAGCGCGGCGTCGTAGGCTGCCTGGTCGGTGGCCTCTATGGGCTTAGCCATCGGCAGGCACGTTATCCTCTCGCCCCATGCACGGAGGTCTGCGGTTCGGCATCTTCCAGGCGCCGTTCCACGCCCATTGGAAAAACCCGACGGTTCAGCTCCAGAGAGACCTCGACCTGTGCGAGTGGCTCGACCACCTCGGATTCGACGAGTACTGGTTCGGCGAACACCATTCCGGCGGTTGGGAGATCATCACCTCGCCCGATCTGATGATCGCCGCCGCCTCTCAGCGCACCAGCCGAATCAAGCTGGGCACCGGCGTGGTGTCGGTGCCGTACCACACCCCGTTCCAGGTGGCCGAGCGCATGGTGCTGCTCGACCACCTCACCAAGGGCCGGGTGATGTTCGGGGTGGGCCCGGGCGCCCTGCCGTCGGACGCCTACATGATGGGCATGGACCCCACCCAGACCCGGCCCCGCATGGAGCAGGCCCTTGAGGCCATCTGCCATCTGCTGCGCTCCGATGAGCCGCTCACCATGGAAACCGACTGGTTCAAGCTCCGCGAGGCCAGGCTCCAACTCTCCCCCTATTCCGACCCGCTGTTCGACATCTGCATGGCCACCACGGTCTCGCCCAACGGTCCCCGCAGCGCGGGGCGATTCGGGGGAGCGGTGCTGTCGATGAGCGCGACCACCGATGCCGGTTTCGAGGCGCTGGGCAGCCACTGGGACATCTGGAACATGAAGGCCGGGGAGCACGGGCACACCGCTGATCGGTCCAAGTGGCGCATCGTGGCCCCCGTCCATATCGCCGAGACCACCGAGCAGGCGTTCCAAGACGTGGAGCACGGCATCGAGCCGTGGGTGCGCTATTTCCGGGAGGTGGTGGCCCTCCCCGGCGCCCCCGACACCGACGACCGCGACGAGTTCGTCCGGGCCATGGTGGACGGCGGCTTCGCGGTGATCGGCACCCCCGATGACGCCGCCGCTCTGGTTGATCGGCTGTGGGAGCAGTCGGGCGGGTTCGGCGCTCTCTTGGTGTTCGGCAATGACTGGGCCAACCCGGCGGCCACCCGCCGCTCCTATGAACTGTTGATCGAGGAGGTAGCCCCTCGCTACCAGGGGTCGATCCGGCGGCGCACCAGCTCGCACGCTTGGACTGCGGCCAACCGGGAGGAGTTCCTGGGCCGGGCCGCGGCGGCCGGACAAGAGGCCCGCGAGCGCCACGAGGCCGAGATGGAAGCCAAGCGCCAACAGCAGTAGTCGAGCCGGTTCATCGGCCGGGGGCAACTACAGCGCCTGTTCAATCCAGCTGGTGTCACCCGCCTCCCAGGCATCGAGGTGGTGGGCCAGGTTCTCGGTGTTGAGGGGGATCTGCGTGAACACGGGCCACGAGCGCATCTTGCCCTCCACGGTCAGGGCGAGGCCTCGGGGCACGACCGCCGATTCCACGAAGATCCAGTAGATGATGCAGTAGTGGACCCACCTGGGGTCGGGTTCGGTACCGGTGGCCGCGGCATAGAGGGCGGCCAGTTCGTCCCAGGTGACCAGCATGCCCATCAGCTCGGGGCGGCGACGGCGCGACAGCGGGTGGCAGAAGAAGCCCAAGTCCAAGAGCGGCGGCCCCACCGCGGCCCGCTCCCAGTCGAGCACCGCCACCAGCTCATCGCCCCGGAAGGCCAGGTTGCCGATGCGATAGTCGCCGTGGCTGAGCACCGGCGGGGTGTCAGGCATCTCGAGGGCGTGGTCGAGCAGGAATCGGGCCGCGTCCCGAAGAATGGGCAGCGGTGCCCACGCGGAGTACACGTCGCGCTCCACGTTGCCTATCCATCGACTGATCAGCCCGGCCATCAGCTCGGCCCCTGAGGCCCCCGGTGGGCCGGTGACCAGCTCAGGCAGCCCGGCCGACGACCAGTCGAGCCGGTGGAGCTTGCCCATCACGTCGACGATCTGCTCGGCCGCCCGGCGTCGACCGGCCTCGCTCTGCCAGACAGGCCAGTCGTCGAGCTGGGCGAGGTGGGGGAAGTCGGCATCCACGTGAGCCATGGCGAAGAACTGCTGCCCGATCAGATCAGGATCGTCGCACGCCCCCAGCAGGTCGGGCACCGGGATACCGACGGTGGCCGCGGCCTGGTGTACCGCCACCTCCTTATGCACGTCGTAGGGGTCGATGGTGCCGTAGGAAGGCGCCCGCTTGACCACCGCCCGCTCGCCATCGTCGAAGGCAACGGTGAAGACATCCCAGGAGAGGCCGCCGGTGCGGGCCTCCACCCCGACCACGCCGCGTCCGAACCAATCGGCCAGGGCTGCCCGCTGCTCAGGGGTGAGCGCGGTCACTGGCGAGTGACGAATTCGATCAGGATGCCGTCGGGATCGCGCACCGCGAACGCCCGGATCGACGACCGGCCCACCTTCAACGATCCCGGCGGGCCGAGGATGTCGGCCCCGGCCTCCGACAGCCGCTCATAGAAGGCGTCCACGTCGTCTACTCCCACCGCAATACGGGGAATGCCGATGCTCTTCCAGGTAAGGGGCCGACCCGGATCTGGGGTGTTCCACTCCAGCAGGTCGATATAGGGGCCCCGGAGGTTGTCGCCGAAGGCCAAGAACGCGGCCCGGTGGCCGGTGTCGCCGGTCTCCCCCTGGCTCTCCATGAACTCGCTGCGGTCTTTGGCCGACTCGTCCACCACCACGCCGCCGAGCAGATCCCGGTAGAACTCCAGCGAGCGGTCCAGATCGCTCACACAGAGATTGACGTGGATGAGGTGCTCCATGCGCATGACCTGAGAGGCTACCGGCTCTGGCCAAGGCTGCTCATCGGTGGGTTATCGTCGAAGCGGTATGAGCTTCGCCTCGCTCCTTCTGGAGCCCGAATTTCCTGCCGAGCCGGACACACCGGGAGTGATCGTGGCCCACCCCGGTGGCGATGAGATCACCTCCTACTTCGATCTGGTGGACGCGGCCAAGCGGGTGGCCGCCACCCTCGCTGATGCCGGAGTGGCCCCCCGCACGCCGGTGGCCTGCCTGCTCCCGCCCAGCGCTGATGTAGTGGCCGCCTTCTTCGGGACGTGGGCGGCCGACTGCGTGTACGTGCCGGTGAACCCCCGCTTGTCCGACACCGAAATCGCCTACATCCTGGACGACGTGAATCCCGCTGCCGTGATCGGCCTGCCCGAGCAGCTCGACCGGGTACAGACACCTATCACCCTCATCGCCGCCGACAGCAACATGGGCTGGTCAGTAGCCGAACGTCGGAGCGCCGAGCCGGCCACTCATGATGAGGGCATCACCATCGTGTCGTTCACCTCAGGGACCACCGGGCGGCCCAAGCCCATCGAGCTCCAGTCCAGCGCGGTGATACGGCTCATGGACACCATCATCTCCACCGTGCGCAAAGGCAAGCAGATCACCGAGCGCCCGACCATGCCCCACGTCATCCCGGTATCCACTTCGCTGTGGGCCGGAATCTACAACGTGATCTTCGCGATCCGCACCGGCAGCCCCGCGCTGCTGATGCCCAAGTTCGACGCCCTCGAATACGCCCGGGTGGTTCGCGAGTACCAGATCGCCTCCACCGTGATCCCCCCGGCCGCCATCACCATGCTCAACGACGAACCGGGCATCGAGAGCCTTGATCCGCTGAAGATCGTCCGCTCCATCACTGCGCCGCTGTCGCCGTTGCAGGCCCGCCGCTTCTACGACCGGTTCGGGGTCATGGTGCTGAACGGCTACGGGCAGACCGAGGTGGGTGGCGAGATCGTGGGCTGGACCGCCCGAGACTTCCGCGAGCACCCCGAGAAGCTGGGCGCCGTCGGACGTCCCTACCAGGGAGTTGATATTCAGTTTTCAAGGAGCGATGCCGACAGCCCCGGCACCGAATCCGACGACAACAGCCACCATATCGACGAGGGTGACACCAAGAGCCGAGAGCAGTCCGGCGAGTTGTGGGTCCGCACCGCCTACACCGCATCCCTCGACCCCGACGGGCGGCTGGGCGACCGTCTCACTCCTGACGGCTTCTTCCGCACCGGTGACGTGGCCCGGCTCGACGCCGACGGCTTTCTGTGGATCGAGGGCCGGGTGTCGGACATGATCAACCGGGGTGGCCTCAAGGTGTTCCCCGCCGAGGTGGAGGAGGTGCTGCTGCTGTCGGAGGCCGTGGCGGATGCCGCCGTGGTGGGCGTACCGGATGACCGGCTGGGCGAGGTGCCCTATGCCTTTGTAGTGCCCGCTGGTGGGGGCAAACCGCCCAGTACCGACGATTTGGAAAGCCTCTGCCGACAGCATCTCGCCCCATTCAAGGTGCCGGTGGCCTTCGACTCCATCGACGCCCTGCCTCGCAGCGAGGTCGGCAAGGTGCTTCGCCGGGTGCTCGTCGACCAGGCCACCGCATGACCGCATTCGATCTCCTCGACATCGGCAAGGAGACCCCGGTCGGAGAGGCCGAGCAGATCGTCGACCACTGGATCGCCCGCACCGTCCCTGAGGCCTGGCAGGAGGCGGCCCGCACCGGGGGCAGGGCGGCCCTGCACAAGGTCCGCACCCCGGCCGACTACGACGCCTGGTATCCGCAATTCGCCCGCAGCGGGCTGGTGGTCCCCACCTGGCCCCGCCAATTCGGCGGCCTGGGAGTGGGCAACCGGGTGTCGAGGGCCATCGAGGCCCGGCTGGCCCCCTACAACCTGGTGCGTCGCAACCAGCTCGGCCTCACCCTGGCCGGTCCCACCATCTTGACCTTCGGCACCGACGAGCAGAAGACCCGGCTGATACCGCCCATCGTCACCGCCGAGCAGATCTGGTGCCAGTTCTTCAGCGAGCCGGATGCCGGCTCCGATCTGGCCTCGCTGGCCACCCGGGCGGTGCGCGACGGCGAAGAGTGGGTGCTCACCGGCCAGAAGGTGTGGTCCACTCAGGCAATGGTCGCCGACTACGCCATCTGTCTGGCCCGCACCGATCCCGACGCTCCCAAGCGGGCTGGCATTACCTACTTTCTGTTGAACATGCGCCAGCCCGGTATCGACGTGCGCCCGCTGCGCACCATCAGCGGCGAGGAGGAGTTCGCCGAGACCTTTATCGACGGGGCCCGGGTGTCCGACCGCGACGTGCTGGGCGAGGTCAACGACGGCTGGCGGCTGGCCAACGCCACCTTGAGCGGCGAACGGCTGGCGGTGTCGGGACCGGGGTCGGGAGGACAGAGCCGCATCGGGTCGGGCACCGAGCGCCTCATCGAGCGGGCCCGACAGTCGGGCCGATGGGGCGACCGGGTAGTGCGCCAACAGCTCATGCGGCTGTGGTCCGAGGAGCAGATCGTGGGTTGGACCAATGCCCGGGTGCGCGACGCCCTGCGAGCCGGCCGACCGCCGGGGCCGGAGGCGTCGGTGGGCAAGCTCATGTACAGCCAGCTCAACCAGCGGGTGCAGACCACTGGGGTGGATCTGCTGGGCTCGCCGGCTATGGCCTGGGACGAGGGCCACATTGCCGATTACGTGGTGCTCAACTTCCTGCACAGCCGGGCCGAGACCATCGCCGGGGGCACCACCGAAGTGCAGCGCAACATCGTGGGCGAGCGGGCCCTGGGCCTGCCCCGCGAACCCGACCCCTACCAGGGCCTCGCCTGGAAAGATGTACCCCGATGATCGGAGCGAGCCGTGTTCTATGAGGTAATGGGAGGGCTGTTGAAGGCTGCGGCCGAACCGGTGGCCACCCAGAACGCCCAAGGCGACGACGTCGACCGGTTCCACGCCCAGCGGGTCGCCCAGATGCTGGAGCGCATCGGCGGCGCCTGGCCCCACCTATTCGAAGCCCTCTGCCGGGAGAACGAGATCATGGCCGATGCCCTGGGAGTCGACCCCCAAGACGGCGACCCCCTGGCCGAGAACCGCCGCCTGCTGGAACTGGCCGAGCACACTATGGCCACCACCGACGACGTCGATGCCCGCCGCCGACTGCGGACCGCTCTGGCCGAAGCCGCTCACTTGCAGCGGGCCGCCCTGCGGGCCGGCCGCCAAGCCCGCTGAACGGCATCTCCGCCTGTTCCCTGAGAAAGAGGACAGGTACCCTCATAGCCATGACTGCGCTCGACTACCGGCTCATCGACGCCGACAACCACTGCTTCGAGCCCCGGGACTCCTTCACCCGCTACATCGACCCCGGCTTCCGCGACCAAGCCGTACACCAGCAGATCCGCGACGACGGCAAGGAGTGGATCATGATCGGCGAGCAGCCGCTCACCTTCCTGCCCGGCCACGACCTGTACGACAACGTGGGCAAGCCCGGCTCCCTCAAGGAGAAGCTGCGCCGAATGAAGAAGACGGGGGAGGCCGAGGAGTTCTCCATATTCGAGCCGGTGCGCCCCGAGTACCTAAACCGGGATCTGCGCCTCGACGTCATGGACGCCCAGAACGTGGAGGCCTGCCTGATGTTCCCGTCGGTAGGGGTCACCGTGGAGCACTTCATGGCCACCCCCGAGCAGTGCTACGCCAACTTCCACGCCTTCAACCGCTGGCTCCAGGACGACTGGGGCTTCGCCTACCAGAACCGCATCTTCGCCCCGCCCATGATGTCGCTGTGGGACCTCGACACCGCGGTGGCCGAACTGGAGTGGGTGCTGAGCGAGGGCGCCAAGGTCATCGCCTTGCGCCCCGGACCCCAGTACGGTCGATCGCCGTCCGACCCGTACTTCGACCCGTTCTGGGCCCGATTGAACGAGGCCGGGGGCTCAGTGGCCTTCCACCTCACCGAGTCGGGTTACAACGAGATGGTCTCTCCCTATTGGGGCTACGAGCCCAATCCGTCGAACTTCACCATGTCGGCCTGGCAGTGGACCAACTGCTACGGCGACCGCCCCATCATGGAAACGCTGTCGGCCCTGGTGTTCGAGAACTTCTTCGGCCGCTTCCCCAACATCACCGCAGTGTCGGTGGAGAACGGCGCCGAGTGGGCCCCCTATCTGGTGCGGCTCATGAACAAGATGCGGGGCATGGGCCGCAACGGCCCGTGGATCGGCGGACGGCTGCCAGCCCGCCCCACCGAGATCTTCGCCCAGCATGTGCTGGTCACCCCCTACCCGGAAGACGACGTGGCCGCCATCGTGCGCGACATGGGCGCCGACTCCATCGTGCTGGGCTCCGACTGGCCCCACGCCGAAGGCCTCCCCCAGCCCGCCGACTTCATCCACCAACTGGAGACCCTCCCCGCCGAAGACCAGCGCAAGATCATGCGCGACAACGGCCTCCGCCTCGTGAGCTGACGAATTCAAGGCCCCATCGGGCACAAGTAGCCGGATAGTGGTGTATATTGACCTTGTGCGGCGTATACAGCTATATATGGACGACGATCTGGACCACGCCCTTACTGCGGAGGCGGCACGGTCCGGGCGAACCCGGTCCGAACTGGTCAGGATGGCCGTGCGCCAGTCCCTAGAGCATGCGTTCACCGAAAGCCCTGACCCAGTCGACGCCCTGATTGGATCTGTTGACATCGATCCCATCGACGACATTGACGCAGCCATCTATCTCCAGTGAGGTTCGCAGACACTTCCTTTTGGGTGGGTTTGCTGCTTCCCCGCGACCGGCGGCACCCCGATGCCACCGTTCTGTGGTCTAGGGACAACGAACCTGTCCGCACCTCCAATCTGGTGCTCGGCGAGACGTGGACTTTGCTGAGATACCGGGCCGATCACAACACGGCTGTCCGATTCCTGGACACCATCAGCCAATCAGGCCGTGTTTCCCGAGCCCCGGTGAATGCCCACATCGACGAGCGAGCCTGGGAATGGCTGCGCCGACACGATGAGCGGGCCTACTCCTATGTGGATGCAGTCAGCTTCGAGATCATGCGACGGGAGCGGATAACAGAGGCCCTGGCATTCGACGGCGACTTCACCGCCGCCGGATTCATCGAAGTCCGCCCCTGAAAACATGCACGGCGAACCTTGGCAGGTCTAGAAACATGGTGATGCAGTCCAACTTCGACAACGAGTTGTTCGAGTTCCTCGTCGAGTTGCAGGCCAACAACAACCGCGAGTGGTTCGGAGAACACAAAGAACGGTACGAGCGGCATGTCAAGCAGCCCCTGCTGGACTTCATAGAGGACTTCGAGCCGTACCTGCACTCGATCAGCAAGCACTTCGTCGCCGACGCCCGGGCCAACGGCGGCTCCATGTTCCGGATCTATCGCGACGTCCGCTTCTCCAAGGACAAGTCCCCCTACAAGACCCAGGCCGCGGTCCACTTCCGCCACGAGGCCGGCAAGTCGGCCCACGCGCCGGGCTTCTACCTTCACCTGGCCCCCGACGAGGTTTTCGCCGGGGTCGGCCTCTGGCGTCCGGATTCAACCGCGCTGGCAGGGATCCGTCACCAGATCGTCGACGATCCCCAGGGGTGGGATCGCGCGGTGCAAGCCCCTGGATTCGCCGATGCATTCGAACTGACCGGAGACTCCCTGAAGCGCCCCCCAAAGGGATTCGACCCCGACCACCCGAGCATCGAAGACCTCAAGCGCAAAGATCACGTCGCCACAACCCCGTTCTCCGAAGAAGAGGTCACAACCGCAGGCTTCATCCAATCGTTCGCCGACGCCTGCCGCACGGCCTCGCCGTATACGGAGTTCCTGACGAAAGCCGTCGGCCTCCCGTACTGAGCGCCTCCGAACTCAGATCCCAGGCAAGGGAGCTTCGGGGACGCGCACTGAGCCTGCTGCGATCGACCGTAGCAACCATGGTCCGATTGCCGGGTGGGCCAGCTTCAATCTGCCTCGACTGCCAGGGCTCGCCATCCCCGACAGGAGCAGGCGCCTGCGATACGCGCTAGCGCTGGACTTGCCAATGCCAGCCTCTTCGCACACCGCGACAACCCGGGGTGAATCCTCTCTTTGGACAAGGGCGGCTAGTGCTGCCAGGAAACGCTTGTCGTTGTCGGACAGGCTTTGCCATGTCGGAGCAAACAAGTGGTCCTCCAGCGACTCCTCGGCTTCCGCGACCGCCTTCTTGGCGTGATTGATGGTGATGGGGTTGCCCGAACCGCCTGCGGCATGCCACATTCTGTCGCCCACCAACTGAAGCATGTACGGATGGCCCGCCACAGCCGAAGAGGACGCATCCAGAGCGTCATCATTGATGAGTCCCCCGTGCATCTCAATCGGCTCTCGTAGGCCGCGACGCGTCTCCGGCTCAGTCAGCAGGTCCACCGTGTGAACAGCTAGGCGCTGCAAGAATGTCGATTTCCTGTCTGCCAGCAGCGTTTCGGTGATATAGGGCAGTGCCGCCCCGAGAAATACCAGCCCTTGTCGCTCTCGCTTGGCGATGTGTTGGATGTACGACCCAAGCTTGCGGGCTTCGGCCAATGGGATTGCGTGCATCTCGTCCACGGTGAGCAGCACACGGCTGCCTACCCGAGCAGCCGCGCTCGCCAGATCACCCAGATCGCGTCGGAGGTCATCGCCGTACCCTGTCCGCCTCGGATCGGACTCCTCCGCAAATGACACTCCGGCCGACAAACCGCCAGCTCCAAGGTTCACACCCGACACCGACCGCTTGGCAGGGTCACCATGGGCTTGCCCCCATGCGTCCTGCCTCCTGTATACCGCCTTGTGCGTCTCCTCGATCAGGTTTCCGTCAGTGCCTGAAACCGAAAGAACCAGCCAACCACGTTCTGCTTGGGCGGCATCCTCTATCTCGTTCAACAAAACCGTCTTGCCCAAACCCCGGGGAGCCAGTAGCACATTTGTTCCTCCCTCACTAGCGGGATCACCGGCCAGCAGGGCGCACACGTCGCGAATCAGCTCATCCCTCCCCACCAAGCATGGCGGCGTGCTGCCAAACCCAGGAGTGAACGGCAGCGAGTCCGGGATATCTCCTTCATCTGGAAAGTAGCGAGGTCGTTCTCCCTCCATCCATGCAGCCTATCTCAAATCTTCACTGTTTTCTTTTTCTTCCACATCTTCACTATCTTCACTGTTTTCTTTTTCTTCCTCAATGGCCTAGCTGTGATGTCAGGAGTCCTTGGGCGACGGGGTGTAGTTCTCGAGTTCGGGGATGATCTCTTTGCCGAGGAGTTCGATGGTGCGCATGATCGACTCGTGGGAGTGGTAGCCGAACTGCACGTAGCAGATGAGCTGGTCAACGCCGATGTCGGCGTAGTGCTTCATCTTCTCGTAGCAGGTGTCCACGTCGCCCACCACGATCATGTCGGCCTCGTCGAAGTGGTGGATGAGATCGTCGATCCCCTCCTCCATGAGCGGCTTGAGCAGCGGGAAGGTGGCATCCCGCTCTTCCTGTGACAGCTCGGGCAGCTCCCAGTCCAACGTGAACTGGGCCAGGTTGGAGTACCACCACTCCACCGACTTCCACACCTCGTTGTCCAGCACCTGCTGGGGGGTGTCGGCGCAGTGCACCAAGGTGTAGGCCGCGGTGGCGTTGGTGGTCACGTCGGTGATGGGCTCGGGGTTCTCGGCCGCGGCCCGGTAGTTGCGGATGTGGCGGGCCATCGCCTCCAGCGGCTGCATGATGGAGAACGACAGCATGCCCATGCCCGCCTTGCCGGCCACCGCCGCCGAGTTCTCCGAGGCGCACGCCATCCACGCCGGCGGATGGGGGTACTGCATCGGCTTGGGGGTGACCATCCGCTTGGGGAACTTGAACCGGGGCGAGTCGTACTCGAAGTACTCCTCCCGCCACATCCCGCACACGATCTCGATGGCCTCTTGCCAGTCGTCGCGGGAGCGTTCCCGGTCGACCCCGAAGGCGATCTGCTCCATCGGGGTGGAGCGCCCGGTGCCCCACACCGCCCGGCCGTTGGACAAGATATCCACGGTGGCCACCTTCTCGGCGATGCGCTGCGGCGGGATGAAGCCGAACGGGGTCAGAGTCACGCCGAAGCCCATCTTGATGTTCTCGGTCACCATCGACAGGGCGCCGAGCAGCACCTCAGAAGCGGGGCAGTGCGAGCGCCCCTCCCGGAAGTGGTGCTCCACGGCCCAGATGGTGTTGAACCCGAACGAGTCGGCCAGCTTGATCTGCTCCACGGCATCCCGGTAAGCCTTCTGCTCCCGCTCCCGCTGGCCCCAGGGATGGGGCTTTCCCCACGGCTTGGGGGCGTCCACTTCGTACAGCAAATCCAACTTCATGGCGGCGACGTTACCGACCGGCCTTCGATCAGCGCACTTTGGAGCCAGCTCCTGGGCCGACCTCGGCCCCAGCATCGGCCGCCAACCGAAACCCCATGTTCCCGGTGGTGGACGTGGGTTCGTTGGCGTGGCGGGCCGCCACCCGGTACCGGTTGCAATAGGAGTCGTGGCACAGGTACGACCCGCCCCGGATAGCCCTCACCCGGCCTTCGGGCGGCCCCACCGGATCGACCAGGGGCCGCTCGGGGGGAAACCGGTTGTCGAACCAGTCGGCGCACCACTCCCACACGTTGCCCGAGCAGTTGTAGAGGCCGAACCCGTTGGGCTCGTACTCGTCCACCGGGGCGGTGCCCACGTAGCCGTCCTCCGCGGTGTTGTGGCTGGGGAACTCCCCCTCCCAGATGTTCAGCCGAGGATTACCGTCGGGGCTCATCTCGTCACCCCACGGCAGCCGGGCCTGAACCAGCCCGCCCCGAGCCGCATGCTCCCACTCGGCTTCGCTGGGCAGCCGGGCCCCGTACCACGCCGCACAGGCCGCGGCGTCGAACCACGACACATGCACAACGGGGTGGTTGCCCCGATCCTCCACCGACGATTGAGGCCCCTCGGGGCGAGACCAACACGCCCCTTCTACCTGGCGCCACCACTCGGCACCTACCACTCCTCGGGTGGGCTGAAAGTCGTCGGGCAGCAATCCGCCGAACACAAACGACCACCCCTCCCGTTCGGCGATGGTCACATACCCGGTGGCCGCCACAAAGGCCGCGAATGCCGCGTTGGTCACCGCCGTTGCCCCAATCTGGTACGGGCTCAGCACCACCTCCCGCACCGGCCCCTCGCCGTCGCCCTCGAACCACACCTCCTCGGTGCCCATAAGAAACGACCCGCCATCCAGTGAAACGAACTCCACCCCTGCGTCATACCATGAATCCATGAAGACAACCGGAATCATCTTCGCCGGCCTCGACTGCGACGCCGACGCCATCGAGGACTGGAACCGCTGGTATGACCTGGAGCACCTGCCCCCCAACATCGCCCTGACCGATGTGATGCACGGCCGCCGCTACGTGGCCCCGCCCAGCCACCAAGAGCTTCGGCCCGACGGCTGCGATGAGGCGTTCTCCGGCGGGCGCAGCGCCTTTCTCACCGTTTACTGGCTGTGCGGCGACGTGGACGGGGTGATGGCCACCATGACCGAGTACCGGGAGGTGCTGGTGGAAGCCGACCGGATGTTCCCCGACGAGAAGAAGATCGTGCGACTGGGCGACGCCCTCGCCCTCGACTGGGCAGTAGCCGACCCCGAGTTGAAGGCCGACCCCGGCGACATCCCCCACATCTCCCACACCGACATCCATGTGGTGCTGCGCCGGGGCCTCGGCGATCAGCAATGGCACCAAGATGTCTATGCCCCTGCGGCCGTCGCGGTTGACGGCGTACACGCGGTGGTGTCGTTCACCTCCCGCTTCGCCCCCGACACCGCCATCGACCTGCACATGATCGAGGGCGACCCCGCCGAGGTGGTGGCCGTGCTCCGGGCCGCCACCCCCACCCGGCCTGATACCACCGAGATCGGCCTCGACGGGCCGTTCCAGCTCATCGAGCCGCTGCGCTACCCGTGGGCCGAGCAGATCCGCGGGTCATGGATGCCCCAAACGGTCGCCTGAGCGACCCGGCCTCGCTGCGGCGGGCCAAGCGGCGGGCCACTGGCCTGCTGCTGGCCGCTGCCGTGTTGTTCGTGGTGATGCGGCTGCTCACCGACGGCGACGGCTGGTCGGGCTATGTGGAGGCCGCCGCCGAGGCGGCCATGATCGGCGGTTTGGCCGACTGGTTTGCGGTAACCGCCCTGTTCAAGCACCCGCTGGGGATCCCCATCCCCCACACCGCCATCATCCCCCGGCGCAAAGACGCCATCGGGGCCAGCCTGGGCGAGTTCGTCCAAGACAACTTCTTCGAGCCCGACGACTTGGCCCGATGGTTGGCCGATCGGGCCCCCGCCGAAGCCCTGGGACGATGGTTGGCCGCCGAAGGGGATGCTGGGCTGGTGTCGGGTCCCGCACTGGGCCGGCTGTTGGAGTCGATGGTGGACGGCGGGCACCACCGCTCAATGGTGGATGCCGCTGTGGAGCGGGCCGACCGCTTCCTGGTGGACAACTACGAGGTGCTGCGAGACCGCATCGTGGAGGAAGCCCCCGTCTATACCCCAAAGGTGCTCGACCACCACATCTTCACTCGCCTCCACAGGGGGGTGCGTGGAGTGCTGGCCGACATGGCCGACGATTCCAACCACGAGCTGCGACTCCGCATCGACGCCGGGCTGCGGAGCTATGCCCAGCGACTCCAAACCAACCAGCGATTGGCCATCCGGGTGGAGGCAGTTCTGGCTCGGGCCGGGGAGTCATTGCAAAGCGACTCCACCCTCCAGAACCGGGTGGACGGATGGCTGGTTTCCGCAGTGGGCCTTTTGGCCCGCCACGCCCAAGCCGAAGTGGCCAACGTGATCGGCACCACCGTGGCCCGCTGGGACGCTGACGACACCAGCTCCCGCATCGAGCGCCGAGTCGGCCGCGACCTCCAATTCATCCGCATCAACGGCACCCTCATAGGAGCCCTAGCCGGCCTAGCCATCCACGGAATCAAGCAGCTGCTCTAGTCGCTGAATCGGGCCCGCAGCTCGTGCTTCAGCACCTTGCCGGTGGCGTTCCGAGGCAACGATTCCACGACTTCGATCTGCTCAGGGATCTTCTGCGGCATGACACCCGAGGCCCGGAAGTAGTCGCCCAGCTCCGCCAACGTCATCTGATCGGCACTAGATACCAGTTCCACCACCGCGCACACTCGCTCCCCACGCTCCTCGTCGGGCAGACCGATAACCCCGGCGTCGAGCACCTTGGGGTGGGCGAACAGCAGATCCTCAATCTCGGTGGCCGAGATATTCTCCCCCTTGCGGATGATGATGTCCTTCACCCGCCCGGTAAGGGTCACATACCCCTCGGCATCCAAGTAGCCCACGTCGCCAGTGTGGAACCATCCGTCGACGAACGCTGACGCGGTCAACGCCTCGTCCATGTAGCCCCGGCACACCATCGGCCCCCGGATCCACAGCTCCCCCTCCACTCCGACGTCGGCAGGTTCGCCGTCAAAACCCATCACCTTGATCTCCGCTCCGGCCAGCGGCCGGCCCTCGGTCTCGGCCAGCTTCTCATCAGGGTCGTCGGGAGTGTTCTGGGCGATGATCGGCGCCTCGGTCATCCCCCAGGCGTGGCCGCACCCCCGCCCCCCGATCTCGGCCTGCACCTCATAGTGCTGGGACGCGGGCATCGGCGCGCCGCCGCCGGAGAAGAGCCGGAGCCGGGGCAGGATCGGCTGACCAGGCTGCTTGCGCTGCTCAGCCAGAAAGGCCATGAAAAAAGCCGGACCCCCGCCCACCAGGGTCACATCGTGACGGGCGAACAGAGCGGTGGTCTCGGTGGGATCAAAGGCCTCGGCAATCACCAGAGTGCAGCCCGAGCTCAACGACACCGACAGGTTGGACACCCCGCCGATGTGGGCGAATGGGAAGGCCAACCCGAACTTGTCGTCGGCGGTCACGTGCTGACGCTCCACCATGGCGATGCCCGACGCCATCACCGACGTGTCGCAGTGGCGGGCGCCCTTGGGATCAGAGGTGGTGCCCGACGTGTAGTACACCCACCGGATCTCCTCGGGATCGTCGGGGCCAGGAATGTCGTCCAACACTGACGGGTCACCAGCGGGCAGCTCGCCATCGCACACCACCACATCCAGTCCGTCGACCTCAGCAGCGATCCCCTCCGCCATGGCCTGGTAGTCGAACCCCCGCCACACCGACGGCACCAAGAACAGCCGCGCCCCCGTCTGGCGAACGCAGAACCCCACCTCCCGCTCCCGATACACCGGAATGATCGGGTTCTGCCCCGCCCCCAACCGAGCCAGCGCCGCCTGCAACACCAGCGTGGACGGCCATGTGGGCAGCTGCCAAGAAACCGATACCCCCGGCCCCACCCCCAACTCAACTAGCCCCGCCGCCGCCCGCAACGCCGCATCCCGATACCCGCCAAACGTCAACACCCGCTCCCGATCATCAATGATCATCACAGCATCCGGCGAAACCTCCGCCCGCCGCTCCACCATCCCCCAAAACGTCCCGCCGCTCAACACGCCAAGAACCCTAGAACTTTGGCAAACCCAATTGACTGCCCAACACAGCAGACACCCCGGTGCCGACTCCAACGTTGGGGACAAAGTTCGCTAGTTGACTAGATATCTATAGATATATAGATTTTGGTTTCATGACGAAGCCCGAAGCCGATGACCTTCTCGCACTGCGGCTCGGAATCGACCGTACGGGACGCACACCGCTGGCGACACAGATCGCAGAGCAATTGACTTCACGAGTTGCGTCAGGCGTCTTGGTGGCAGGGGACCGGCTCCCCGCATCGAGCGACGTAGCCGACCACCTTGAAGTGAACGTGCATACGGTGCGTGCGGCCTACGCCCAGCTCGCAGACGACGGGGTCATTGCAATGCAACGGGGCAGCCGAGCCCTGGTGCTGGGCTTCGACGCAACCGCGGCGCGCACAAGCCGAACGGACATTCCCACGTTCACCATCGGCGTCATGGTGCCTCACTTCTCGGACTACTACGCCGAGTTCCTCCAAGCGGTGGCGCAGTCGGCCGAGGTCGAGGGCTGGCTCCCGATCATTTGCCAAACGCGGCAGTACGAAGCGGGAACGGTGGCGCGCTACGTCGACCAGATGGCGAGCCGCGGCGTGGACGGACTGATCGCATTGCACTTCGAGACCCCAGATGACGCCGAGACGACGGCAGTGCTGGCGAGAGCCGCCGACTTTCTGCCATTCGTGTTCGTGGACAGCGCCCCGCTCGAATTTGGCCATCAGATCATGGTGGATCGGGTGGCCGGCGCCTTGGAGGCCACCAAACACCTCCTTGACCACGGCCATCGACGCGTAGCCTTCATCTCAACTCCAATCGGGTGGAGCTCCCGCAGCCAACTGCGCCATGGATACCGGCAAGCGCTCGAAGAGGCCGGCTTGGAGCCCGATATACAGCTTGAGATTGCCGCGGGGGACATGTCGCTGGACGCCGGCGCCAAAGCAGCGTCAAGCCTCATGCTGCTCGACGACCCCCCCGAAGCGATCTTCTGCGCCGGCGACATCCTCGCTTTGGGTGCTCTTCAGCACTTGCAGGACATCCGAATACGCGTCCCGGAGGACGTGAGCATCATGGGCTACGGCGAATTGCCGTTCTCATCGTTGGCGGGCCCCCCGCTCTCGTCGTCTCGCCTCCCGGCGCGCGAGCTGGGAGAGCTTGCGGTTGCCAACCTCCGTGATGCCATCGACGGCCGAAGCCGAACCCAAGTCGCTCCGATTCAAACCTCGCTAGTAACCCGGCGGTCTTGCGGCTGCCGATGACCCTTCCAAATGAAGTGCACAGCTCTGCTGGGCCGAAAGGAAAACCAATGAAACCGAGAAGATTTTTCACCAAGTGGCTAGCGATCTTGGCTGTGTTGGCCATCACGGCGGCTGCTTGCGGCAACGACGACGATGCCCCGGCACAGAGCGAGCCCGATCCCGCCGCCGCAACCAGCGCGCCGGAACCCGAGCCGGAGCCCGAACCCGAGCCCACAGAAGCACCTGAGCCCGAACCCGAGCCTGAGCCTGAAGAACTGGTAGACGTCTCGCTGCGGTTGCCCTGGTTCCCGAGCGTTCAGTTCGCAGGCTCCTATGTCGCTGCGGCCAAGGGCTTCTTCGAGGAGGAGGGACTGAACGTCACCATCAATCCCGGTGGGTTCGACGTCAACAGCATCACCCTTGTGGCCGCCGGCTCCGACGACTTCGGCTTGCACGACACCAACTCGCTCATCTTCGCATCCGTCGAGGAGATTCCCCTCGTCACGGTGGCCACCTACCTGCACGCGCACCCCGGCGCGATCATGTCGCTTGAGTCGTCGGGCTTCGAGTCCCTGGACGATCTGGAGGGGGCCACCATCGGCTTCCAAGAGGGCGGCCCGTGGCAGCTCACCCAGGCCATGCTCACTCAGAATGGAATCGATCCAGACTCCCTCAACCAGGTGGCGGTCGGCTTCGACCTCACGCCTCTGTTCGAGGGAGACATCGACCTGATCACGGTGTTCTCAACCAATGAGCCGGTGTTGGCCGAGCTGCAAGGATTCCCCGTGGACGTCTTCATTCCCTACGACTATGGAGTGCAGGCAGCGGCCAACGCCCTGTTCACGACCACCAGCTTCAGGCAAGACAACCCTGAGGTGGTGTGCGGAATGGTTCGGGCTATGGCCAGGGGCTGGCAATACGCATTCGACAATCCCGAAGAGGCGGTAGAAATCGTCGTCGCCGTGGACTCAGACAACCTCACCGTCGAAAAGGAGTCGGCCTCCCTCGATGCTGTTCGACCGAGTGTGCTGTCGGAATCTGCTCAGGCAAACGGAATCGGCACCATGACCGCCGAGAGGTGGCAAACCGTGGAAGATGTCCTTCGCCAGTATGGTGGACTCGATGCAGAGGTCGACCTAGAGAGCGTCTACGACGACTACTGCTTCTGAGATTTCCCCTCCGGAAATTGCGTGGCCGGCGCATTCGGTGGCGCTGGCCACGCAATTTCTAGCCACCAGCGAGAGGAGCCTTCATGGCGATTCTGGACAAGAATGCAAGAACGCTCCACAAGCGCCAGTACCACCTCCACGTGAGTCCCGGCGATATCGGCAAATTCGTGCTGCTGCCAGGCGATCCCGCCCGTGTGCTCATGATCGCCAAGCAACTGGACACCCCCGAAGAGATCGCCTTTCACCGCGAGTATCGGACCGTGACCGGCAGCTACAAGGGGATCAAGGTCAGCGGCACGTCAACGGGAATCGGGTGCCCATCGGCGGCCATTGCCGTTGAGGAGCTGGCCAATGTCGGAGCCACCCACTTCATCCGGGTCGGCAGCAGCGCGGCCTACCGACCGGAGATCGCCAAGGGCGACCTGATCATCAACACGGCAACAATGCGACTCGACGGCACCAGCGCCGCCTACGTCGATCCGAGATTCCCCGCGGTGGCTGACCACTTCCTGGTTCGCCACCTGATCGACGCCGCCCAAGACCTAGCCGCTGGACGAGGATTCGGTGTACACGTGGGCGTCAATGCCTCGAGCGATGCGTTCTACGCCGAGACGCCTGAACTGGTCGAAGAACTCCAAAAGCACCGCATCTCCAACGTGGAGATGGAGAGCTCAGCCATATTCACCATCGCCCACTTGAGGGGCCTGTTCGCAGCGATGGTCTGCGCCGTGTCCTACAACTACACGCACCCCGACGACGTGGACTTCGAAGGCGAGAACCACGCCCTTGTCGCCGGATGGGACAACGCCATTGCCGTGGCTCTCGAAGCGATTGCCCGCTACGAGGCGGACCACAACATGCCATGACCGCCAGCGGGGGGATCGCGATATCTGGCGTCGGCATGAGGTTCGGCGGCAGCCAGGGCGTAACGGCGCTTGAGGGCATCGATCTGCATGTCTCGGCTGGGGAGTTCGTGGCGATTGTGGGTCCCTCGGGCTGCGGAAAATCCACCCTGCTGCGGATAGTGGGCGGGCTGTTGGCACCCACTTCGGGGAGCGTGGACGTGGGTGGAAAGACACCCAGCCAGGCGAGGCGCGACGTTGAGTTCGGGTTCGTGTTCCAGCAGCCAACGCTGTTCCCCTGGCTTCGAGTGCTGGGCAATGTTCTGTTGCCCGACCGGGTGCTGGGACGTCGAAGTCCGAACAGCGGACCTGCCAGCAAGGAAATTGCCCGGGAGTTGCTGCGCGATGTGGGCCTGGAAGGATTCGAGAACCACTACCCGGGCCAGATCTCCGGTGGTATGCAGCAGCGGGTGGCTCTGGCCAGAGCGCTCAGCTACGGCCCCAACACCCTGTTGATGGACGAGCCCTTCGGAGCACTCGACGAGTTCACCCGCGACCGGCTCAACCTGCAACTTCTTGAGGTGTGCAAGAAGTCCGGCTCAACGGTGCTGTTCGTCACCCACAGCATTCAAGAGGCCATCTTCCTCGCCAACCGGGTGGTGATGCTCAGCCCCCGGCCGGGACGCATCGCCCGTATCGCTGAGGTGCCGTTTCCCAAACCTCGCACCCTCGAAATCCGCTACGAACCCGAGTTTGCCGCCCTGGCCGGGGAGCTTCGCGGCCTCCTTGAAGGTGTTGACGATGACGAGATGGCCCTGGATCGGCCATGAGCAGCACTCGAGAACGCAACCGATTCGTTGCCGCAGCGCTCAGAGCCCTGCCCTCGTTGGCGATATTCGCTCTGTGCCTCGTCGCTTGGGAACTGTGGGTGAACATCCGAGACGTTCCCGCCTACCTCTACCCGAGCCCAACCGACATCGGAAAGGAGCTGCGAGACGAAGGGGTGTCGCTTGCGGTGGACGACCTCCGCTGGACCATGATCGAAGCGGTTCTCGGGTTCCTGCTCGGCAGCGCGGTGGCCCTCTTCACCGCGATCGTGTTCGTCCATGCCAGGTTCTTGGAGCGGGTGTTCTTTCCTTGGGCGATCGTCTTGCAGACCGTGCCTATCGTCGCAGTGGCCCCGCTGTTGACGATCTGGTTTGGGTTCACGCTCACCCCCAAGGTGCTGATCGCCGCCATGATCTGCTTCTTCCCCGTGCTCGTCAACGCAACCAAGGGCCTGCGGTCGATCAGCAGCCAAGCTGTGGAGCTCATGAGCATCTTGTCGGCCAGCAAGTGGTCGCTCTTTTGGCGGGTTCGGATTCCCAGCTCCCTGCCCTACATTTTCGCCGGCCTGAAGGTGGCCTCAACGCTGTCGGTTATCGGCGCAATTGTCGCCGAGTTCACCGGGGCCGACCGGGGGATCGGCTTCGTCATCATCCAGGCCAGCTACCGCCTCGACACCCGACTGATGTTCGCCGGAATCGCTCTCTCGTCTGCGGCCGGAGTCGTCTTCTTCAACGTGATCGGCCTACTCGAGCGTCTTGCACTTCGATGGCCCGACGCCCGACTCGACCGCTAATCCAACCGCCCCGCCAAACTAGAGCCATGCCAACCTTGTCCGTCACGCTGCCGTCGTTCGGGCCCATCTTCAGGGACAACAACTTCCACCAGATAGCCGACCTGGCCAAGATGGCCGAGCAGGCTGGGGTGGACCGCATCATGCTCACCGATCACGTGGCCATGGGCGAGCACACCGACAAGTACCCCTACGGCCCCTTCCCCTTCCCACCGGACACTGCTTGGCTGGAGCCGCTGGCCTCCATTACTCACATGGCCGCTGTCACCGAGCGGGTGAGGTTCAGCACCAAGATTCTGATCGCCCCCTTGCGTCCGGCCGCGGTGCTGGCCAAGACGCTGGCCACTATGGATGTGTTATCCCAGGGTCGCTTGGAAGTAGGCATGGGCACTGGCTGGCAGCGCGAGGAGTACGAGGCTGTCGGCGTTCCCTGGAATCAGCGGGGCCAGCGTCTCACCGACACCATCGCCGCCTGCCGGGCGCTGTGGCGGAACTCTCCGGCCTCATTCCATTCGAGCACCGTCAACTTCGACAACATCTGGTGCGAGCCCAAACCAGCCCAGCCGGGCGGAATCCCGATCTGGGTGGCTGGCACGCTTCATCCCAACAACATGGCCCGCCTCGTCGAGTACGCCGACGGCTGGATTCCGCCTCCCTATGGCGCGCTCCACGACGTGGCCGAAGGGGTGGGACAGCTCAAAGAGGCTTTAGCCGCCGCTGGCCGGAACCTGGACGGCTTTGGCATCCAGGGCGACATCGACTCGGTGCCCGGCGACGATGGCCGCCCCTCCATCACGGCCAGCATGGAGGCCACCCCCCAGTGGGTCGACGCCGGCGCCACCACCATCAACGTGGTGATGTCGCTGTTCTGCTGGCGTATGGACCGGGCCCAGTCCTGGTTCGACGACCTGGCCGCGAGCTGGGCAGCCCTCGGACTTCGCTGACTTCGGAGGCAATCTCCATCCTCACCCGTAGGCTCCAATGATGCAGTTCCTCAATGCTCGGGAACTCGATCAGATCCACTTTGAGGCTGCTCTGGAGCTTCAGCAACGGCTGGACCGCGCCCGCGATCCCGATCTTCCCGTCACCCCAGCTGCCGAACTGCGAGCGACATTCGACGACGACGCCAGTGAGAACGCCCGCCACGAGCGGATTGTGGCGTTCGACTACGGACAGGCCGTCGCCATCGGTCATCTTGAACTGACCCGCGATCCCGCCAACGCGACGCTGGCGATCGTAGAGATAGCTCCAGTCCCCAGCGATGCTTCAGAACTTGTGTTGAGCGAGCTGCTGAAGATGGCGCGAGCCGACGGCAGAACCTCGGTCATTGTCTGGGGCGACTGCAAACCCGACGCCGATGCCTTCTGGACCGGGCTAGGCACCGAGTTGCGCTCCACCGAGCAGGAGTCCGATTTGGACATGGCCTCGGTGGACGCCGAGCTGATGGGGCGGTGGATCGAGGCGGCACCCGCCGACGTCGATCTCGTGTACTGGGCTGGCCGCTGCCCCGATGAGCACATGGACGCGCTCGTCGCTACCGCCAACGCCATGAATGACGCTCCCACCGACGATCTCGAAATCGAAGACATGTCGTTCGACGCGGATATCTTGCGAGCTGACTTCGACGCCCGTAATGCCTGCGGCATCGACTATCTGGGCATCCTGGCCCTCTGCGCTGACAGGTCGGCCGCGGGCGCCACCGAGGTATTCGTCAACCGTTTTCGGCCTGCCTATTCGTGGCAGTGGAACACGGTCGTGCTGCCCACCTACCGGGGCCGGGGCATCGGACGCTGGATGAAGGCCGCTATGTGGCAGCGACTGTGCGCCGAAGCCCCAGAGGTGGCGATGCTGCGCACCGGCAACGCCGAGAGCAACGCCGCCATGCTGGCCATCAACAATGAGATGGGCTTCCGCCCGTCGCATCTGATGGGGTGCTGGCAAGCCAACCTGGCAACCCTCGAATCCGGCCTCAGCCGCGGCGGGAGCGAAGGCGGGACCGCCGCGTGAGTCAGCGAGCGACCCCGGCGTTCACAAGTTGAATCAGGGGATATCGCCGTCGGCTCGGAAGCGCTCGACTGCTTCGGCGGGCCGGCCGGCGATCACCCCGTCAACCGGCAAGTCGATGAGTTCGGCGTAGTAATCGGGGTGTTCCTGCCAGTCCTCGTTGGGCCACACCCACACGGCCATGCCTTCGTCGGCGGCTTTGCCCAGCAGGTCGGGGGTGAGCACGTCGAGACCGTTGAAAGTGGGCGGTACTTGCAAGATGAGGTCGTTGGGGTGCAGGGGCACCGACCCGAATGCCCACGCCGGCAGGGCATCCTGGCCGGGGCTGGTGACGATCTCGGGCGCCAACTCCCGGAATCCCACCAGCGCCTCGTCCCTGAACGACACCACCACCACCGAGTCGGTACGGCCCAACTCCTCGATCTCGGCGGCCAGCACTGCCGCCATCTCGAGAATGAAGTCGATGTCGTCCTCACCGTCGTCGCCCGCGGGGGTCTTGATCTCCACATCCAGCACATACTCAGGGAACGCCTGCGCCACCGCCCGGAATGTCTCCACCCGGAAGTCGTCAGGACCGTAGCCCTCGGGGGGAGCGACATCACCGGTGCGGATGCCCCGATAGGGGTAGGCATCGGGAGCCAGATCGTGGCTGGGCCACTCCTCCGACCACCAATAGGCATTGTCGAGCGCTTGAAGCTCTTCGTAGGTCATGTCCCGCACTCGCCCGGTCCCCTCGGTCGTGCGGTCCACGGTGTCGTCATGATGCACCACCAGCACTCGGTCGGCGGTCATCTGCAAGTCCATCTCCAGCACATCAACTCCGGCGTAGGCCGCCTGGGAGAAGGCGTACATGGTGGAGTGGGGCCACGACCGGTCGCCCCCGGCGTGGGCAATCACCAACGGCCGCCCCAACGCCAACGACTCGCGCACCGTGCTGGCCACTGGAGTCGGAACGGGGGGAAGTTCGGCGACGGCTGGCTCCGGTGCGCTTGTCGTCGGCGTCGCGGTGGGGGTGACGACAGGTGTTTGCTCAACTGGTTCGGGCGTCGCTCTATCTTCTGGAGTGGGCGCGGGGGTTGCGGCCATAGTCGGGGTAGACGCTGCGGTGGGAGAGACAGTTGGAGTTGCGGCAGGAGCCGACGATGTGATGTCTTGCTCGACGCCCGGAGCGCTGTCATCTCCTCCGCCGCATGCCGTCAGCAGCGCGGCAACCATGACCAGCGTCGACAAGAAGGCGACCGACAGCAACGACGCCGTCTTCCTTGGCAATCGGTGCATGCCAGAAATTCTAGGGCCCAAACGCAGGCCGCTAGTACTGAGGGGCGACCACGATGCCGTCGCGCATGTGTCCGGTGACCTCGGTGCGGGTGGCGCAGCAGTGGCCGGTCTCGTTCATGCTCATCAGCATCCGGCGCTCGTCGTCAACCCACACCCGGCAGATGCCGGAGTAGGAAACCTGGAGGTGGATCCGCTCCGAGGCCATCACCAGCTCCGACACCACCCGGTTGACCACTCCACCATGGCAGGCCACCGCGATGTGCTGGCCGGGCTGGGCCTCGCACAGCCGCTCGAAGGCGGCCATCACCCGCTTGTGGAACTCCTCGGGAGTGTCCCAGCCGATGGCGGCGTAGTCCTGGGTCCGAATGGCCTCGAAGTACTCCCCGCCTTCGGTCGCCAGGAGCTCGGTGGGGAGGTACACCTTGGAGTTGCGGTCGATCTCGGTGAAGTCCTCTTCCAGTTCGATCTCCAGACCCAACCGGACGGCCAGCGGCTCGATGGTCTCGATGGCCCGCCGCTTGGTGCTGGAGATGATGTGGTCGAAGGGCTCGTGTTCCAGCCAGTCGGCCAGCCGCTCGGCCTGCCACTTGCCCAGCTCGCTCAGCCCGGGATCGGCCACCTTGTCGGTATTCCACTCCCGTTCAGGCTGGCCGTGGCGGATGAAGGCGATCTGCACCGTTTCAGCCTACGCTGCGCAGATGAACAACAAAGAAGCAGATCGTGTCGCCTGGAACAACATCATGCTGGTCGATCCCCCCGACAGCGACGACCTGTACCTCCGGTTCACGAAGCGGGTGTTCAGCGATGTGTGGGCCCGCCCAGGGCTGGGACGGCGGGAGCGGCGGCTCGTCACGCTGACTGCCATCGCCGCCACCGGCAACGGCCCGATTCTTCCCCACCACTTGAAGCCAGCCTTGGAGTCGGGCGACCTCACCACCAACGAACTGGCCGAGTGGGTTGTCCACATCGCCCACTACGCCGGCTGGCCGGCCAGCGCCCAGGCCTACACCGCCCTGCGGACGGCCACCGCCGAGCTCGGCATTGAGTTCGAAGACGACGACTGATCCGATATCGCGATCTCCCCGGAGGAATCCAGGGTGGCCGTTGCCGTCGCCCCCTCGGCAATATTCCCGCTGAGGACGGCCTCGGCAAGATGGTCGGCCAACTCCCGCTGGATCACCCGCTTGAGGGGGCGGGCGCCGTAGGCCGGGTCGTAGCCGTCGGCGGCCAGCTTGGCCCGCACCTCGTCGGTCACCTCTAGCTGGATGCGGCGGTCAGCCAGGCGCTCGGCTAGCCGGTCAATCTGGATGTCGACGATCTGGGCCAGGTGCTCGGGCGCCAGCTCGCCGAACGTGACGATGTCGTCGATGCGGTTCACGAACTCGGGCCGGAAGTACTGCTTGGGATCGACTGCGAGGTTGGACGTCATGATCAGCACCGCGTTGGTGAAGTCCACGGTGCGCCCCTGTCCATCGGTGAGCCGACCGTCGTCCAGCAGTTGCAAGAGGACGTTGAACACATCGGGGTGGGCCTTTTCGATCTCGTCCAGCAGCACCACGGCATAAGGCCGCCGCCGCACCGCCTCGGTGAGCTGGCCGCCCTCGTCGAAGCCGATGTAGCCGGGGGGCGCTCCGATGAGGCGGGACACGTTGTGGCCCTCCATGTACTCGGACATGTCGATGCGGACCAAGGCCCGCTCGTCGTCGAACAAGAAGTCGGCCAGCGTACGGGCCAGTTCAGTCTTGCCCACCCCGGTGGGTCCGATGAACAAGAAGGTGCCGATGGGCCGGTTGGGGTCTGACAGCCCAGTTCGGCTGCGACGGATGGCCGACGACACCAGATGGACCGGCTCCTCCTGACCGATCACCCGTTGGCCCAACACCGACTCCAAGCGCAGCAGCTTTTCGGTTTCCCCCTCCATGAGCCGGGTGACCGGCACCCCGGTCCAGCGGGACACCACCTCGGCCACGTCGTCGGAGTCCACCTCCTCTTTGAGCATCTTGCGGTCGGCTTGAAGCTCTGACAGATGCTGATCGGCCTCGACGATCTGGCGCTCCAGTTCGGGGAGCTTGCCGTAGCGGATCTCCGCGGCCCGCTCCAGGTCCACCTCCCGCTCCAGCGCGGTGCTAAGCGCTTCGTGCTCCTCTTTCAGTCCCCTGATCCGGCCGATGGCCTCCTTCTCCGACTGCCAGTGGGCCTGCATCCCGGCCAAGTCCTCCCGCAGGTTGGCCAGCTCCTCGTCGAGGGCCTCCAACCGCTCGGCCGACGCCTCGTCGGATTCTTTGGCCAGCGCCACCCGCTCAATCTCTAGTTGGCGTATGCGGCGGTCAACCACGTCGACCTCGGTGGGCATGGAGTCGATCTCAATCCGGAGCATCGACGCGGCCTCATCCACCAGGTCGATGGCCTTGTCGGGCAGGAACCGCCCGGTTACGTACCGGTCGGACAGCACCGCGGCCGACACCAGGGCGGCGTCTTGGATGCGGACCCCATGATGCACCTCATAGCGCTCTTTGAGCCTCCGCAGGATGGCCACCGCATCCTCCACCGACGGCTCGCCCACCAACACCTGCTGGAAGCGGCGCTCCAGGGCGGGGTCCTTTTCTATGTGGGTGCGGAACTCGTCCAGCGTGGTGACACCGATCATGCGCAGCTCGCCGCGGGCCAGCATGGGCTTGATCATGTTGCCGGCATCCATGGCCCCACCGGCCGCGCCTGCGCCCACGATGGTGTGCAGTTCGTCGATGAAGGTGATCACCTCGCCGTCGGCGTCGGCGATCTCCTTCAGCACCGCCTTGAGCCGCTCCTCGAAGTCCCCCCGGTATCTTGCCCCCGCCACCATGGCCGCCATGTCCAGCGCCACCAGCCGCTTGGTCTTCAGGCCCTCGGGAACGTCGCCGTCGACGATCCGTCGGGCCAGACCCTCCACAATGGCGGTCTTGCCCACGCCGGGGTCGCCGATCAGCACGGGGTTGTTCTTGGTTCGGCGGCCCAGCAGTTGAATGGTGCGGCGAATCTCCTCGTCTCGGCCGATCACCGGATCGAGCTTGCCGTCGCGGGCCAGCTCAGTGAGATCCCGGCCATATTTCTCCAGCGCCTGGTAGGAGTCCTCCGGCGTGGTGGAGGTCACCCGGTGCGATCCCCGCACCTCGTCCAGCGCCTCCAGGAGACGGTTGCGGTCCACCCCCACGCGGCCGGCCATGGCCAACAGCAGGTGCTCGGTGGACACGTATTCGTCGCCCAGCGCGGTGCGGGCTGCGTCGGCCGCCTCCATGGTGTTGACCACCTCGCGTGACGTGCCGACCTCGCCGCCGTAGGCCGACGGCAGCCGGCCCAGGGCCCCCTCCAGGTCGGCCCGCAGCTCGGGAAGCGCCACCCCGGTGCGCTGCAACACCGGCAGCACCACTCCATCGGCCTGGCCGATCAGAGCCAGCAGCAGGTGATCGCGGGTCACCTCGGGATGGCTGTTCGACTCAGCCAGGGCGACGGCCTCGTCGAAGGCCTCCCTGGTCTTCAGCGTCCACCGGGTGGGGTCAAGCATTAGCGGATACCTCGTTTGGTCGTAATTCTCTCGTTCCTCTATGGACAACCGCCAGAAGTTGAGGGTATTCCACTCAATTTTCTTTCTTGTTGGTGACCATACCCAAGGAGGCCAACCCAGCGACCCCGCAGACGATGGCCAGGACGGTGAAAAACAGGTCGTAGTCGTCCAAGTCCCCTCCCAGCATGGCCACCCCTGCGGCCACTCCAACGGCTCCTCCGATGCGGATCACGGTCTGCACGGTGCCCGCGGCCAGTCCCAGCTGGCCAGGGGGCACGCCAAAGGCGATGGCACTGTTGACACCCGGGAATGCGGTGCCCACCCCGAAACCCATCAATAGCGCAGCCGGAAACCACACTGCCGCCCATTCCCTCTCCGGCCCGGCGAAAACCGCCACCCAAAGGCAGCCCAAGGCGATGCAGCCAGCCGCTGGCACCATGACCACCCGATGGCCGAATCGCTCCATAATCCGGCCGGTGACATAGCCCACCGTGCTGGACGCCGCAGTGAGCGGAGTGAGCAGCAGTCCTGCGGCCAGCGTGGAATACCCCCACGGTCCCCGGAGGAATTGCACCAGCGCCAGAAAGACGCCGAAGAACGCCACCCCCACCAGCGCGGCCACCACCGCGGTGGACGCGAACACCCGATGGCGAAACAAGGCGAGGTCGATCACCGGCGAGGGGTGCCGACCGCAGCGAACCAGGAATGCCGCCATGCCCACCACGGCCGCTGCGAACGCCCCAATGACCCGGGGGTCGTCCGATCCCCATTCGTTGAACTGCACGATGCCCAGCACCAGCGCGGCCGTGCTCAGCCCGGCCAATGCCACCCCGACCATGTCGGGCAACTCGGCGTCCTCGTCTGCCGTCGACTCGGAGATGAGGCTCCGGCGAGCCAGCACCGTCACCCCCACCGGTGCCACCAGGAAGAAACCGGCCCGCCACGAGGCGAATTCGATGGCCAGCGCCCCCAGCGTGGGGGCGAGAGAGGCCACCACGCCGGCCACGGTGGACCACACCCCTACCGCGATGGCCCGTCGCTGAGGGCCGAGGGTGGACATCACCAGGGCCAAACCGGAGGTGATGAGGCTGGAGCCGCCGAAGGCCTGGTAGCAACGGGCCGCGATCATGGCCGGTACGTTGGGCGCCAGCCCCACCGCGGCTGAGCCGGTGACGAAGATGGCGATGGCCCATAGGAACACCCGCCGGTGGCCGATCCGGTCGGCCAAGCGCCCCGCGGGGATGAGCAGGGCCGCCACCATGATGTTGTAGCCGCTGATCACCCACGAGACTTGGGTGGCCGGGGTGCTGCTGAAGGTGTCGATGATCTCCGGGTAGGCCACGAACATCAGCGTCACATCCAACGAACTGGACGCGGAGGCCAGAGACACCAACCACAGGGCCTTCCATTCCCGACTCACGATTCCCGACGGTACTCTCAGGCCATGGACACCACGCCCGTCATCATTGAAGTCGCCCTCAACGGCACCACCACCCGGGAGCGCAATCCCCATGTGCCCATCAGCCGGGAAGAGCTGATCGCAGAGGGCCTGGCCTGTATCGAGGCCGGGGCCACCATCATCCACTGCCACATCGCCAACATGCGGGTGCCGGCTGCGGAGGCCGCGGCCGAGTACCGGGCCACCTTCGAGCCGTGGGTGGCCGCCGACCCCGACGTGCTGGTGCTGCCCACCCTGGGCTGGGGCCAGGACATGACCGAGAAGCTCGGCCACCTGGAATATCTGGCCGAAGGGGGCTTGCAGCGGCTGGGGTTCATCGACCCCGGCACCATGATCTTGGGCAAGGCCGGCGCCAACGGGCTGCCCGACCCGAACAGCCACGTGTACATCAACACCTACGCCGACATGGAGGTGGCCATCGAGCAGTGCAACCGGCTGGGCCTGGGCATGCACTTCGCCATCTTCGAGCCCGGCTTCCTCCGTAATGTGCTCTCCTACTGGCGCTACGGCCAGCTCACCCCCGGCTCGTTCGTGAAGTTCTACTTCGGCGGCCCCGGCGGCTACTTCGCCATCGGCGACAGCGTGAGCTTCGGCCTGCCCCCCACCGAGAAGGCGCTGGACGCCTATCTGGAGATGCTGGAGCTGGCCGGCTGCGACCTGCCCTGGTTCTCCGCCGTGGTAGGTGGCGACCTCATCGAGTCCCCGATCCCCCAACTGACCTTGGAGAGGGGCGGCCATCTCCGCGTGGGCCACGAGGACTACGCCGGCGACCGCCCCCGCCCCAACCGGGAACTCGTGGCCGAAGTCGCCGCCCTGGCCACCCAAATGGGCCGCCCGGTCGCCACCGCCACCCAAGCCGTCGAAATCCTCCGCCTCCCCACCCGCCAACCCGCCGACGTCTAAGGCCCTGCCGCGGCGGGTTCCCCTTCGTGAGCGTTGCCTTCTATCGTCTTGGTCATGGCCAGCGAGTATCTGGATCGGGCTCGGGAGCTGCGTTCGCTCATCGATGAGAACGCGGCCAGGACCGATGGACTGCCCATTCCCCAGGAGACGATCAACGCCCTGGCGGACGCCGAGTTGCACAAGGTGATGGTGCCGGAGGCGGTGGGCGGGATCGAGATTCCCATCAACGACTGCATCGACATCTGGGCCGAGATTTCTCGGGCTGACGGCTCGGTGGGCTGGTGCCTGATGGCTAGCAGCGCGGCCACGGCCTACTTCGGCGCCTGGTGTCGAGATGAGCACATCGAGCGGATGTTCGCCGACGGGGTGCCCCTGTCGGCCGGGCAGTTCGCCCCCAACGGCACCGCCATTCCCGACGGCGACGGCTTCCGGGTCAGCGGCCGCTACTCGTTCGGCAGCGGCATCAACCATGCCCAGTGGGCTGGCGCGGGGGTGTTCACCGAGGAGCCCGAGGGGACCGACCCCCGCTTCTTGTTCGCCATCTACCCGGTGGAGAAGGCCCAGATCACCGGCAACTGGGATGTGATGGGCCTCCAGGCCACCGCCAGCTATGACTACACCCTCGACGACGTGTACGTGCCCGGTACCGCCACCTTCGACATGTTCGACCTCACCGTGTACCGGGGCGGCTCCCTCTACAAGCTGGGGGTGCTGCCCCTCACCGCCGCCGGCCACGCCGGGTTCGCCATCGGGGTGGTCCAGCGGGGTCTCGACGAGCTGCTCGCGGTGGCCCGCTCCAAGCACCGCATGGGCGACGCCGCCCCGATGGCCCAAAACGACCGCTTCATCCACGAGATCGGAGAGCTGGAGTCCCGCTTCCGAGCGGCCTGCTGCTGGCTCCACGATACCTTTGCCGCCGCCGAGCGCACCGTGATCGAAACAGGATCGCCCGATCCCATGGAAACGCTCCTCACCCGCCAAGCCACCGCATACATCACCCAAGAGGGGGCCGACATCCTGCGCCGGGCCTACCTGCTGGCCGGAACCGACGCCCTCCGCTCCGGCGGCCTCCAGCGAGCCTTCCGAGACATCCACGCCGGCACCCAGCACTACTTCGCCGGCGCTGGCCCCGCCCTCGAACTCGGCCAAGCCCTCCTCGCCTCCGCCCCCGACAACCCCCTCGACGCTTGAAGACGGAAGGCATACCCACAGGACTGACTCAAAGCGCGGGCGCGCCGGTACGCTGAGCCGATGGCTCTTGTTGTTCCTGCGGCGACCGTCAACGATGCCTGCGGCCCCGACCCCGGGTTCTTCTGCGAGCTGATCTTCGACAACACCGAGAACGAGCGGCTGGCCGAAATCGTCGGTTGGCTGGTGGAGCGGCCGCTGCGGATCATCCTCATCCTGCTGGTGGCGTGGATCGTCAAGAAGATCGTTCACAAGGTGATCCAGCGGGCAGTGGGCCGACTGGTGCGCCAAAGCGAGAGCGAGCACGAAGAACAGCTCGAAGACGCCGGAAGGCTGGACTTCGGCGCTCGGGCGGCCAAGGCCATCAACCGGATCCACGAGCGCCAGGCGCGCAGCGCGCAGCGCATCGAAACCATCGCCGCCGTGCTGAAGAGCCTGGCCACCGCGCTCATCTTGGCGGTGGCCGCCCTCTTATGTTTGAGCGAGCTGAACATCGACCTGGCGCCCCTGATCGCCGGTGCCGGTATCGCCGGCCTGGCGGTGGGTTTCGGCGCCCAGTCGTTGGTGCGGGACTTCCTGGCCGGGATGTTCATCTTGATCGAGGACCAGTTCGGGGTGGGCGACGTGGTGGACGTGGGCGACACCTCGGGCACCATCGAGAAGGTCAGCCTGCGAACCACCACCCTGCGGGACGTGAGCGGCACGGTGTGGACCGTGCCCAACGGGGAGATCCGCCGCACGGCCAACCACTCGCAGCTTTGGTCAAGGGCCATTTTGGACATCGGGGTCAGCTACGACACCGACATCGATCATGCCAGCGAGATCATGAAGGCAGTGGCCGACGAGCTCTGGCACGAAAACGACCCGGACCTCACCATCCTGGAGGAGCCCTCGGTATGGGGGGTTCAGGAGCTGGGCAACGACGCCGTGGTCATCCGCCTCGTGGTCAAGACCGACCCCAGCGAGCAGTGGGCGGTCGGACGCGTTCTCCGGGCCCGCATCAAGAAGGCCTTCGACGAGGCCAGCGTCGAAATCCCCTTCCCCCAGCGCACCGTCTGGATCCGCAACGAAGGCGACGCCGACGACGATGCCGAGCAGCCAACTCCCGATTCAGCCCGCGGGCGTGAACGAACCGTCCGCGAAGACGACGAGGCAGCGACCGCAGAACTCCTCGACGGTGACAGCGGCCATGACGTCGGGGGCGGTGGAGACGACTAGGGTTCGGGCGCCGTCGGCGAGCTCGCCGACGGCCACGGCCCGCTCGGGGCCTTCCCGGCCCCAGATCACGGTGTAGGACACCACCGTGGCCTGCTCGTTGTCACCGGTTCGGTAGGGCTTGGGCTGGAGATCGGCGGCTACTGCGTCGGTCACGTCCAGATTGGCGAACGGCTGGGCGGGCGGCTCGGTACTCCACATGCTGGCCCCTTGCTTGGTGATCATGCCGCTGACCGACGTGAGCAAACCCCGTGTTCCCGAATCGGCCCGCAGCACTTGGGCCAGCTTCACTGCCGCCTGGATCACATAGTTGTTGAGCGGCCCGCCGGCCCACGTCATCCCCCCGGTCACGGTCAGGTCCCGGTCGAAGCCGAGGCCCAACTCAAGAGCCTGCGTGCGAACCGCGATGGGGAAGCAGGAGTAGAGATCAACGTGGTCGGCCTCGTTGGGGGCCATGCCCAAGTAATCGCTCAGAGCCCGGCCCGCGTGGGCGAAGCCGGGGCTGCGGTGGAGTTCGGGCCGCTCGGTCACCGGCACCATGTGGTTCGACTCGGCCGCGGCCCACGGGAACACCCAGCGATCCGACGAGATGTCCAGCGCCCGAGCGGTCCCCGCTGAGCAGAAGATCAGCGCCGCAGCCTGATCCACATTCCACTGGGAGTTGTGCCACTTGGTGTACGGCCAAGCCAGCATCCGGTTGCCGTTGTCCGGGGTGGCGATGGCGGCGGCATCCAATCCATCCCGGAACCAGGCATCGGGGTTGGCCGCAGCCACCTGGGCGAAGCGGGCCCACAGTCCGGCCACCTGGTCTCGGTGCTCCTCGATGGTCTGCCCATCGGCATACCGACGGGCGTTCTCGATCATGGCGTAGTGGTGGGTGGCCATCACCAACCTCAAGTCGATCTCCGCCTGGCTGATGATCATCCCGTGGGGAGTCACGAAGTCATCCGGCTCGGCCCCACCCTGGTCGGTGTCAGGGGCGCCGACGCCGGTGATGGCCGCCCGCAAGCCCCGATACTTGGCCTCTCCGCCCACCACGGCGATCACATCGGCTGAGCCCGACGCAATGGCCGCCGCCGCATCCCCCATCACCGCGGTCTGCAAGATGCCTACATCAGCCAGATAGCTCCGAGCCTGGTTCGCCCCCACCGCTTCAGCCACCCAACGAGCCGGATCGCTATACCCCCACGTCCCCTTGGTGACCCTCACCTGGTCCAACCGCCCCAACAGCCCACCGGCCCCCGCATCATCAGCCGCCACCTCCAGCGCCTCAGCCATCAGCGCCACTGCCTCTACAGCATCAGAAGGGTCATCAAGCCGCTGCACAGCCGTCCCCACCCCCACCACCACCGGAGTCCTGTCGTCAATCGCCACGCCCGAACCCTAACCCTGTACCGTCGGGCTATGGAGCAGTGGGAACTTATCGCCAGAGAATCGATCCGGGACCTAGTAGCCCGGTACAACGCCAATGGCGACTCAGGACGGTTCAATCAAGTGATGGACCTGTTCGCCCCCGACGCCATCATGCGCACGCCGACGCAGCCCGACAAGTACGGCATCGACGAGGTCCGCACCATCTTCACCGGCGCCCAAGACACCCTGTCCGAGATCGGCGGCGGCACCCCCAAGTACATCCGCCACCACACCGCCACCCACCAGATCGACCTGCTCTCGCCCACCGAAGCCAAGGGCCGCTGCTATTACCACGTGATCATGGAGCACGGCCTCGACCACTGGGGCCGCTACATCGACCGCTACGGCGTGGTGGACGGACGATGGCTCTTCACCGAGCGGTCAGTGACCATGGACGGCTATATCCCCGGCGGCTGGGGCGACCACAACGCCTCCCGTGGCCAGGACTTTTGAGCAAAATACACTATTGACACACTTATTACACCTATTAGGTGTATTCTGATGTCATGGATGACCGAACCCGTACTAATATCGAGATCGACGACCGGCTCATCGACATCGTCATGCGACGCTACGGGGTGCGCACCAAGACCGAAGCCGTTCATCTCGCCCTTCGCCACTCGGCCGGCCAACCCCTGTCCACCAACGAGATGCTGTCGATGCAAGGCGCGCAACTCATCGGTGAAATCCCCGCCGACACCGGCCTCCAGCACTTCGACTCTGTGGGGTGATCCTCGCCGATACTTCAGCGTGGATGGAGTTTGACCGCGGCACCGACTCCCCTGTCCACCGAAAGCTGGCCGAGCTCATCGCCGTGGGGGGCCACAGCGTTGCCGTCACCGAACCGGTTCTCATGGAAGTGCTGGGAGGTGCCAAAAACGATCAGAGCCACCGCCAGCTATTCAATCTGCTGACATCGGTGTCGTGGATCTCCGTCGACCATGTGGCCGACTTCGAGGGTGCGGCCCGCATCAACCGTGTATGCCGGGCCAACGGTGTCGCCCCACCGGGCTACATCGTGTGCATGATCGCCAACATCGCGCTGCGGTCCGGAGCAGAGATCTTGACCGCGGACCAAGACTTCCACCGAGTGGCCGAGCTGTTCCCCCTCAAGCTCGCCGCACTGCCCTAGTCAACAAGCTCAGGGCGCGGGCGTGTTGGCGTCGAGCACCGCACCGGGGTTGGCCCCGGTGAGCGACCCCTCCAACTGGGTGAGCACCCCGTTGACCGCCGTGGCCCGGTAGCCACCGGGCGGACGGCGCAAACGGGGTGCCCCCGAAGGCAGGTCGGACACGAACCCGTCGGTGTCCCACGACAGTTCGTCCAAGTCGAACACCGTCACATCGCCTGCATAGCCGGGCGCCAGGCGTCCTCGGTTGTTGAACCCCAGTATCTCGGCCTGTCGACCGGTGATCTCATACACGGCCTGTTCCAACTCGAGGTCACCCCGGTCGCGTACATGGCGGGTCAGCAGCAAGGTGGTGTCGCCTGCCGCGCACATCATCTGCACGTGGGCCCCCGCATCTGAGGCACTGATGAGACAGCGGTCGTCGGTGATCATTCGGGCCACGCCGTCGATGTTGCTGTTGCTCACCCCCATGGCCACCACCCCGGGCTCCAGGTCGTTCTCCAGAATCCAGTCGGCGAACACATCCGAGGGGTGGCCGCCCCGAGCCTCGGTCAAATCGGCCAGCGAGCGGCCCAGCCAAGCCTCGTTGTCGGGCCGGGTCACCGAGGTGAAGCGCGCGAAGTCGGGCCGGTTGATGGGAAACAGCGATTTCTCGGTGGCATCCCATTCGGTGCGGGCGATCTCCCGCCAGCCAGGATCGGCCAGCATCTCGCGCCGAGCCTCGCCGGTCACCCCCATGATCTGGTTCCACCCCTTGGGGAGCATCATGAACACCATGGTCTGGTCCCAGCTCACGTTCAGGTCCACGGTGCGGGGCGAGGAGATGGGCCACATATCGCAGCCCTCTTCCCGGATCGCCTGGGTGAACGCCATGTATTCCTCGGGACGGTGCGGAGCCATGTCGCTGTGGGAAATCCCGTTCCAGATGGAGGTCACCCCTCGGGGGCCGAGGATTCCGGCCATCCGGCGGATATCTGCTTCGGGATCTTCGCCGGTGAGGTTGGGGATGAACTCCACCAGACCGTGCCCGGAGGCGGCCAGCACGTCGGCCAACGCGCTCAACTCCCCATCGCAAGCCAGCCGACTGGGCACCGGGCGACTGCGCCGGTCCAAGTCGAAGAACGAGGTGCTGAAGCCGTAGCAGCCAGCGGCCATGGCATCGGCCATCTCAGCGGCCATGGCGGCGACCTCGTCCTCGGTGGCCTCTCGGGTCCAGGCATCATCGCCCATGACGTAGATCCGCAACATGGAGTGGCCGACCAGCGAGGCCATGTTGAGGGCGATGCCCCCCTCATTCATGGCGTCGCGGTATTGGCGCCACGATCCCCAGGTCCAGGGAATGGCCGCCTCGAAGTCGGCCACCGGCATGTCCTCGATGTAGCAGAACACGTCGATGAGCTCGTCGAGTTGCTCGGGCTTGGCGGGGGCGAGCGAGAGCGAGCAGTTGCCGATCAGCGCGGTGGTCACCCCGTGCTGGGGCATCGGGTCGCAGCCCCGGTCCCAGAACATCGACGGGTCCAGGTGGGTATGGGAGTCGATGAACCCGGGGGACACGTAGCAGCCGCCGGCATCCAGTTCGGTCTCGTCATCGGGGGCCAGACTGGGACCAACCTCGGTGACAACGCCTCCGTTGATGCGCACGTCGGCAGATCGGGCCGGGGCACCAGTGCCGTCGATCAGATTGCCGCCGCGGATGATGAGATCAGACATGGGCCAAACGATAAACAACAGAACTGCCGCTCATCTCATCAGCACCGATGCGCTCCCGCGATAGAAAATGGAGCCATGACTGAACCCAACAGCACCGATGCGCTGGAGACGCTGCTGGCCAAGCAGGCCATCACCGAGGTGATCTACGGCTACTGCCGAGCGCTCGACCGCATGGACAAGGACGCGGCCTACGCGGTCTGGCACCCCGATGGGACCGCCAACTATGGCCAGGACATCTTCACGGGAACCGGCTGGGAATTCGTGGACTGGGTGTGGACCGCCCACGCCGCCATGTCCACCCACAGCCACCAGATCACCAACGTGTTGATCCAGGTGGACGGCGACCGAGCCGTCAGCGAGGCCTACGTTACCGTTGCACTGCGCACCCTGCCGTTCGGCGACAGCGCTGACGTGGCCGACATCTTCACCAGGGGCCGCTATGTCGACCAGTGGTCCCGCCGTGACGGCCAGTGGGCCATCGACCACCGCAACTACATCACTGACCACTCGGTGACCGTGCCCAACTCCGACCCCGCCCCCCACGATCCCCGGTCGATCCGCGGTCCCGACGACCTCTCTGTCGCCCTATTGGGTTGACGGCTGAAGGGGCTATCGCGCGCCGACAAGTTGATCAGATATAGCGATTCGATATAATCGCGACTCCATGTTGGATCTCGCGGTGCTCGGTTTGCTCAAAGAGGGCGACCTTCACGGCTACGAGCTGAACAAGCGCCTCAAGTCGCTGGTCGGTGGATACTCCACTTCGTTCGGCGCCCTGTACCCCGCACTGGCCCGACTCGAGCGGCGGGGCTGGGTGAGCTCCACCGCCGTGGCCCCAGAGCTCGTCACCGATGACGAGGCTTCTGAGGGGCACGCTCGCCGCAACCGAAAGCGCGGCACGCGGTCCAAATCAGGTCGAACCCGCAAGGTGTACCACATCACCGAGGCCGGGGAGTCCTACCTGTTGGAGCTCCTCCAGGAAGACGCCAACAACGAGCGCCGCTTCCGCTTGCAGCTGGCCTTTTGCCGCTTCTTGCCTCCCGACCGGCGGCTGGCGCTTTTCGATCTGCGCCGAGCCCACTTGGTCAACCTGCAAGCCATGGCCCGCCGAGACCCCGTGCAGACCACCGATCCCTACGTGCGCTCCCTGTTCGAATGGGACCAGGAGCGCCGCGAACACGACTTGATTTGGCTCGACCGGCTGATCGCCGGTGAGCGCGCCAACCGGCCCCAGGAACCGAACGACCGATGATCGATCTCGGTCGATCCCAACGCGCCCAGGGAGGGCAACCACAATGAGCAATCCCATACGCATCGCCATCGCCGGTGTCGGCAACTGCGCCAGTTCTTTGGTGCAAGGCTTGCACTACTACGCCGACGCCGAACCCGACGACCACGTCCCCGGTCTGATGCACGTGGTGCTCGGGGGCTACCACATCAACGACGTTCAGCCGGTGGCGGCCTTTGACGTGGACGCCTCCAAGGTCGGGCTCGATCTGGGCAAGGCCATCAGCGCCGCCCCCAACAACACCGTGCAGTTCTGCGATGTGCCCGACTTGGGCGTGCGGGTGCAGCGGGCGCCCACCCTGGACGGATTCGGCGAGTTCTACCGGACTCAATGCGAGGAATCCCCCACCGAGCCAGTGGACGTGGCGGAAGCACTGCGGGAGGCGGGCGCCGATGTGCTTATCTCCTACCTGCCGGTGGGATCGGAGGAAGCCCAGCGCTACTACGCCGAGTGCTGCCTGGAGGCCGGGGTGGCCTTCGTGAACGCCATCCCGGTGTTCATCGCCTCCGACCCGGAGTGGGCCCAGCGCTTCACCGACGCCGGAGTGCCGGTGGTGGGCGACGACATCAAGAGCCAAGTGGGGGCCACCATCGTGCATCGCACCCTGGCCCGGCTCTATGAGGATCGCGGGGTGGAACTCGACCGCACCTACCAGCTCAATTTCGGCGGGAACATGGACTTCATGAACATGCTGGAGCGAACCCGGCTGGTGTCCAAGAAGATCTCCAAAACGCAGTCGGTCACCAGCCAGCTCGACCACGGCATCGCCGCCGATGACGTGCATATCGGCCCCAGCGACCATGTCCCCTGGCTGAACGACCGGAAATGGGCCCACATCCGCCTCGAGGGCCGCGGTTTCGGCGACGTGCCCCTCAACATCGACCTCAAGCTGGAGGTGGTGGACTCCCCCAACTCCGCCGGCGTCATCATCGACGCCCTGCGCTGCGCCAAACTCGGCCTGGACCACGGCATCGGCGGCCCCCTCCTCGGCCCCTCCGCCTACTTCATGAAGAGCCCCCCCATCCAGTACCGCGACGAGCAGGCCCGCGAGATGGTCGAGGCCTACGCCCGAGGCGAGGTCAGCTAGCCGACGACGAATCGCGCCACGCCAGGAGGTGGGCGCGGGCCTCATCTGGGGTGAGCGGGCCGGAGTCGAGGCGGTGGCGGCGTAGCTCTTCAACGGCTGTGCCCACATCGGGGCCGGGTTCCAGGCCGAGCAGGGCCATGACCTCGGCGCCGTCGAGCACCAGGGGGCCACCCAGGTCGGGCTCGGCTTCTACGAGAGCAGCTACGTCGGCGGGGAGCGTGCTCACTGCGCCGAGGGCGGTGGCCAAGATCACCGCCTTGTCCCGATGGGGACCGGTGCCGACCACCCAGCGGCGCAACTCGGGCAAGGTCTGGGGCGGTTGTTCCACGGCCTGACGGGCTGAAGTCAGCACCGCGGACACGGCCCGGCTGACCGCGGAAGTGGCCCGACGCTCGGTCAAAGCCGCCCGAACTTCTTCGGGCGTGCCCGCGTCGGCCAGCAGCGCGGCCAAGCGAGCGATCGGGTCGTCGCCGACCTGGGCAAGCCGTTCCAGTGCAGCGGCTTCGTCGCCTACTGGTCCCAGAACACGCTCGGCCAAACCGGTCTCGAACAACAGCTCGAAGCCGGGCCCGGGATCAGGCAGGGTCAAGAGCCGATCCAGCTCATCGCCGATGCGCTCGTGGGCCACGATTTCGAGCCGGTCGGCCATCGCTGTGATCGCTGCGACCAAAGCCGGATCGGCAGCCAGATCGAGTTGGGCCAGGAAGCGGGCCGCTCGCAGCATGCGTATGGGGTCGTCGCTAAACGTGTCCTCGGGATCGAGCGGGGTGCGGAGGCGGCGGGCAAACAGGTCGGCCGCCCCGTCGAAGGGGTCCACCAGCTCTCCGCTTGGCACCTCCACGGCCATGGCGTTGATGGTGAAATCGCGGCGGGAGAGGTCGGCCTCAATGGCGTCGGCAAAGACCACCTCAGGCTTGCGGGAGTCGGGCAGGTAGCGCTCTTGGCGGTGGGTGGTGATCTCAATGCGGCGGTCGCCTCGACGGGCGCCGATAGTGCCGAAACGCTCGCCCTGGGTCCACAGGGCGTCGGCCCAGCCGTCCAGGATCGACTTCACCGCCTCAGGTTGGGCGTCGGTGGTGAGGTCGAGGTCGAACGCCGCGTCCAGCGGAAGGCCCAGCAGCCCGTCGCGCACCACGCCGCCGACCAGATAGATCCGGTAGCCGCGGGCGGCAAACCGCTCGGCCAGCTCACGGGCCTCCTCGCGGACGGGGGCCAAACGGTCGATGCTCACGGCAACAACGCGGCCGCCGCGGCCGCCACCTCCGCGCCCGGACCACCACCCGTAGCCGGCTCCGGTCGCCATTCGGTACCGGCCAAGACAGCCACCGCGGCGGCCGCGCTGTCGGCCAAGGCATCCAGGTGGTAGCCCCCTTCCAGAAAGGCGATGCGCCGGCGGGGCGCCACCACTCCGATGATCGCCTCGGTGAGGTCGGCGAAGTCCCCCACGGCCAAACCCAGGTTGGTCAGCGGGTCGGCCCGGTGGGCGTCGAATCCCGCCGACAGCACCAGCCAGTCGGGGTCGAACGCCTCCACCACCGGAAGCACCGCATCGTCCCAACCTCGGCGGTACGCGTCGCCGGTGGCCTCCATGGGCATGGGCAGGTTGATGGTGGTGCCCGCACCAGCCCCTGCGCCCCGTTCCAGCAGTCCACCGGTCCCCGGAAAGAACGGATACTGGTGCCACGACACGTACATCACCCGGCTGTCTTCCCAGAACACATCCTGGGTGCCGTTGCCATGGTGGGCGTCGTAGTCCACCACCAGTACCCGCTCTCCTCGGTCGGCCAGCGCCTGTGCGCACACCGCCGCGCTGTTGAACAGGCAAAACCCCATCGGCCGCACCGGCGTGGCGTGATGCCCTGGTGGGCGCACCGCGCAGAACGCGGCATCGGCCCGCCCGCCGTCCAAGGCTTCGATGGCGACCAATCCGGCGCCTGCGGCCAACCGAGCCGCATTCTCCGACTCAGCAGACAGCGCAGTGTCGGGGTCCAGTCGGCCACCCCCCGCCTGCGCCACCCGGTGGACCGATTCGAGCACCGAGGGATGGTGAACCGACAGCAACTCAGAATCAGTAGCCATCCGGGGCTCAGTCGGTACAAGAGCGTCAGCCAGCCCCGCCCGCTGCACCCCCTCGATCACCGCCCCCAGCCGGGCCGGCCGCTCGGGATGGGAACGCCCGGTGTCGTGGTCGAGAAAGCGGTCATCGGTGATCCAAAGAACCGACACCGCCCCACGGTACCGCGCCCGCCGAAACCCAAAGATCAACTATTTTTCCGCCCCACGAAGAAACCCGGTTCCCGGTGTACGCCGCGCCCTGCTCGGACCTAGCCTCGGTGACATGTTGGGCCGACGGTCGGGGCAGAAGTCTGTGACGCTCCGACTGGGACAAGACCGTCTGCGGCTCAGGCCGTGGGCCGGCGAGACCGGGACCGGACTGCTCATCCTGCTGACCTCGGGCCGGGCGGTGGCTGAATCCACCGCAGCCGCGGCGGTGGACACCGCCTTCGACCGGGGCTACCAGCGCCTGCGGACATCGGCGCTGTCGCATCTCGAATCAGAGCCGTTTCTTCGGGCCGGATTCCAGCCCCGCCAGCAGCTTGTTTTGCTGTCCCGGCCCATTCAAGCCCAGCCCTCCCAAGACAGCTCCCCTCATGGCAACGGCAGCATCGCGATTCGAAGGGCCCGCCGCCGCGACCACCCCTTGGTGCTGGCGGTGGATCATGCCGCCTTCGAGCCCCTTTGGCGGCTGGACCAAGCCGGGCTGAACGACGCCTTGCGGGCCACCCCCTTCCGGCACTTTCGAGTTGCCCGCCAAGATGCCGACGCCGCGCTGACGGGATACGCCATCTCGGGTCGCAGCGGCCCGGCCGGTTATCTCCAGCGCTTGGCCATCGCCCCCAGCCAGCAAGGACAGGGGGCCGGGGCCGCCCTCGTGGCCGACGGGTTGCAGTGGATGGCCCGCTGGGGCGCCACCCAAGCCTGGGTCAACACCCCCCAGCACAACTCTGGGGCGCGACGGCTCTATGAGCGCCTGGGGTTCGAGGAGGTTCCTCCCGGCCTGCAAGTACTGGAGTTGGGCCTTGGGCAGTGATTCCCGCCCGAGAGATTCGGGGAACCGGCCGACGGCCTTCTGGGCCGTGGGGCTGTTCACGGCCTTGGCCCTGATCGCCGCGCCCGCCCTCTGGCTTCCCGCGGCGTCCGCCCAAGACGGCGACACACTCTCAGAAGAAAGCGCTCCTGCCCTGGAGCTGGTCAGCCAGAACGTGTGGATCGCCGGGGAGGACGTTTTCCGAGTCTCCCTGCGACTCCGGCACGCCCCTGACGATTCCACCGTGGACATCAGCGTCGGTCTGCCCATCCGGTCTCGATCCGCCTTTCTGGATCGACTGGCCGACCCCTCCACCGGACTGGCATTGCACCAGATCTCCCGGCTGGGCGTCCCCCAACCCGACGCCAACGGGATCACCTCCCTGCAAGTGGCAACCACCAGCGGGCAACAGGCAGAAGCCGACGGACCACTCCTCGCCCTTCCCGCCGAGGGCGTGTACCCGGTGAGCCTTGTCCTTCGCAGTCCCGACGGCAGTCGATTGGACGCCGTCCACACCTTCGTGGTCCGCACCCCCCCACCCGAGGCCAACCAGCCTCCCCTGCTGGTGAGCACGGTGCTCTCGGTGAGCGGGCCGCCCGCCGTCACCCCCGAAGGCAGCGTGGAGTTGGGGCCCGCCGGCCAGGGCCTGCAAATACTGGCCGACGTTTTCGACCCCCGAGTCCGGCCCCAGCCCTTGGCCACCGTCTCCGTCGATCCCCATCTGATCGACGCCCTGGCCATCAGCGAGCGTCCTGAGCACGCCACGCTCTTGTCTCGCATCCAGCAGGCCACGACCAACCGCCAGATCACGAGCAACACCTACGTTCCCCTGGACAGCGATGCGTGGATCGACCAAGACCTCAGCCTCGAGATCGGCTGGCAGATCGAGGCAGGGGCCGCGGTGCTGGATGAGTTTCTCGGCTCTCCACCCGATCGCTCCATCATGGTGCTGACCACATCTGCCTCCCCCGAGCTGCTCCATCGACTGCAACGGGAGCGAGTCGAGTTGGTGCTGGTCCCCGATGCCCTGCTCGACCCCGCTGACGAGGTGGTCAGCACATCGGCCAAGACATCGTTCTTGCTGCCCGCCCTCGACGAGCCCATGGAGGCGGTGGCCATCGACAGCACGGTCACGGCTCACTTCACCCGAGCCGACCGAGCCGATGTCGCCCCCTATCTGGTGTTGGCCGATCTGGCCGTCCGCTGGTTTGAAGACCCCCAGCAACTCCGGGGGATCGTGCTGGCACCACCGCTGGACTCCCTGCCCGACTCAGCCGGGCTTGGGGTGCTGCTGGACGAGACCAGCGCCAGCCCCATCCTCTCTTCCGTCGATCCCACTGCGATTGTCGAAAACCTCGAACCCGAAATCCTCCGGCAAGTGCGCCCTGCCGAAGAGAACGGGTTCGGGGAGGACTACCAGGCGGCCTTGAGCGACGGCCAGCGCATCGCCCGCTCGTATCAGAACATGGTGGACCCGATCGCCACGGTGGGCACCCCGGAGCGGCAGTTGATCGAGACTCTGGACCGGGCTCTGTTGCTCTCCGGCGCCTACGGGCTGCCCGAGACCCAGCGAGACGCCTACCTGGCCGTGGTGGCCCAAACCGTGCGCGACACCGTAGCCGCCATCCAACCTCCCAGCCGCCAGAGGATCACCCTCACCAGCCGGTCGGAGAGCATCCCCATGCTCATTCGCAACAACCTCGACCATGATGTGATCGTCCGCTTGGACCTCAACAGCGACAAGCTGGACTTCCCCGACGGCGACTCACTGCTCCGGCGGCTCTCCCCCGGCGTGAACCAGGTGCAGGTGCCGGTGCAGGCCAAGACATCGGGCGACGCCGTGCTGGAGATCAAGGTCAACTCCCCCACCGGCCTGTTGGCCCTGGGCGAATCCCAGCTCACGGTGCGGGCGACCTCCCTCTCGGGAACCGGGGTGGGGATTGCCGCCGCCGCGCTGGCCATTCTGATGCTGTGGTGGGCTCGGAACTGGTGGTCTCGACATCGCTCCAAAGCCGAGCCGGAAAAAAGTAGTGTCGCGGTATGACCGTTCGAATCGTGACCGACAGTTCCTGCGATCTCAGCCCCGCCGAGATCGAGCGCCACCAGATCACCGTGGTCCCGCTCACCATCCGGTTCGGCGACGAGGAGTTCACCGACGGCGTGGGCCTGTCGGCGGAGAACTTCTATCAGAAGATGGCGGCCAGCGACGACCTGCCGTCCACCGCCGCCCCCGCCCCCGGTGCGTTCGAAACCGTATTCCGAGGGTTGGCCGCGGGCGGGGCCGACGCCGTGGTGTGCATCAACCTGTCGTTCGCCTTATCGGCCACCGGGGAGTCGGCTCAGTCTGCGGCCCGAGCCACCGAAGGCGAGGTGGACGTGAGGGTGGTGGACTCGGGCAAAGTCTCGGTGGGCCTGGGCATCATGGTGAAGGCCGCCGCCGCGGCGGCCGAGGCCGGCCAAAGCGCCGATGAGATCGAGGCCCTGCTGGCTGAGATGAAAGACCGGGTCTTGCTCTACGCCGTGCTGGACACGCTGGACAACCTCAAGAAGGGTGGCCGTATCGGCACCGCACAGGCCCTCTTGGGCAGCGCGCTGTCCATCAAGCCCTGTATAGACATCACTTCTGGGGTCGTGGAGGAGGCCGGCAAACAGCGAACCAGGGGCAAGGCCCGAAACTGGCTCGCGGCGCGGGTGGCCGAGGCCGGCGAGTTGGAGCACTTGGCCATCGCCCACGGTGCGGCCGACGATATCGACGCGTTCGTGGCCGGCCTGGGCGAATCCCCCGCTCAGAACCCCTTGACCGTGGCCACTATCGGCCCGGTTGTGGGCGCTCACGCGGGTTCCGGCGTTATCGCCGCTGCCATCGTGCCCGCCCCCTAAGTCCGTCTTGGCCCGCAGAAAACGCCGTCGGTAACCTTCGAGCCGTGTCGGAGTTCCTCCGCGACTACCTCCTCGTCGTCTTATTCCTCGTGCTGGCGGGCGCGTTGGTGTTCGGGATGCTAGGACTGGGCAGCCTGCTGCGGCCCACCCGCTCGCAACCCCAGAAGTACCTCACCTACGAGAGCGGTGTCGACCCCGTGGGGCTGGGCTGGTCGCAGAGCAACATCCGCTACTACGTGTTCGCCCTCTTGTTCGTGATGTTCGACGTGGAGGCAGTGTTCATCTTCCCGTGGGCCACCCGACTGGAGGCCTACGGCACGTTCGGTTTGGTCGAGATGGCCATCTTCATCTTCATCCTTGCGCTGGGCTTGGTGTACGCCTGGCGAAAGGGCGTTCTTCGGTGGATCTGAGGTAGGCAGTGGGACTGGTTGCCAGCGGCAAAGCGCCGAAACCCCTGACCCAGCTGCTCAACCTCGGCCGCAAGTACTCCATCTGGATGTACCAGTGGGGCCTGGCCTGCTGCGCCATCGAGATGGGCGCGGTGATCGGCTCCCCCCGCTACGACGTGATGCGCCTCGGCGTGATCCCATTCCCGGCCAGCCCCCGCCAAGCCGATTTGGTGGTGATCTCGGGCACGGTCACCGACAAGATGGTTCCGTCGATCCTCCGCCTCTACGAGCAGATGCCCGACCCGAAGTACGTCATCTCCATGGGCTCGTGCGCCAACTGCGGCGGCCCGTACTGGGACTCCTATTCGGTGACCAAGGGCGTCGATCAGATTATCCCCGTGGACGTGTACGTGCCCGGCTGTCCGCCCCGGCCCGAGGCCCTGCTCGAGGGCATCGTGCTGCTCCAGGAGCGCATCGGCAACGAGGACCCGGCTGTGCGGTGGCGAGGTGACCCCATTGTCGTCGACTGACACCGACGCCGCTGCTGGCGCCGAAGAAGCCGCCGAAGCCGGTCCGCCGCCCGACGAGCGTCGGGAGGCTTGGGCCGCCCAACTCGCCGATGGGCTGGGCGAAGGCTGGCTGGAGCACCACATCATCTCTGGCAGCGACCTCTGGGTTCGGGTGGCCCGCGACTCGTGGACTGATGCGGCCGCCGCGGCCCGCGACCAACTGGGCTGCAACTTCTTCGACTGGCTGTCGGCCATCGACTGGCTGCCCTCCCCCTACGGGCGGGACATGGACGCCCAGGAGGACAACCCCGAGCCCAAAGCGGCCGACCCCATCGAGCAGGGCCACGCCGGGGGCGACACCCGGTTCCAGATGGTGGTCCGCCTCTACTCCACCACCGAGCACATGGGCCTCACCGTCAAGGCCGACCTGCCCGACGACGACCTGAGCATCGACACCCTGATCGGGGTGTTCCCCGGCGCCAACTGGCACGAGCGCGAGGCCTGGGAGATGTTCGGGATCGGCTTCAACGGTCATCCCGACCTCCGCAACATCTACCTGCCCGGCGAGTTCGAGGGCAATCCCCTCCGCAAGGACTTCCCGCTGCTGGCCCGGCGGGTGAAGCCGTGGCCCGGCATCGTGGACGTGGAGCTGTTCCCCGGCGAGGAGGGCCCATGACCGCGGTGGGGGTTGACGAGCGGCAGCAGCTCGCCTACGTGGCCACCCAGGCCGCCGACGCCCGGCTGAACGTGGAGATCGAGACCGAGGGCATGACCCTCAACATCGGCCCCCAGCACCCGGCCACCCATGGCACGCTGCGGCTGGTGGCCCGCCTCGACGGCGAGCAGGTTGTGGAGGCCGAGCCCATCATGGGCTACATGCACCGGGGCTACGAGAAGCTGGCCGAGGTGCGGACCTACCCCCAGGTCACCACCCTCATCAACCGCATCGACTGGCTGGGCAGCTTCGCCAACGAGGTGCCGTTCATCCTGGCCGCCGAGAAGCTCATGGAGGTGGAGGCCCCACCCCGGGCCCAGTGGATCCGCACCTTGCTGTTCGAGTTGAGCCGGATCGCCAACATCACCCTGTTCTTGGGCGATATGGCGGTGCAGCTCGGGGCCCTCACCCCGGTGTTCATGGCCTTCCGCGACCGGGAGTTCGTGTTGAATCAGATCGAGGCGGTCACCGGCGGGCGGTTCCACCCCAACTTCGACCGCATCGGCGGCGTCAAGGACGACCTCCCCAAAGGCTGGATCGACGACACCAAGCAGGCCATGGAGAAGATCCGGGACTTCTGCGACGAGTTCGAAGCTCTGGTGCTGGGCAACGAGATCTTCCAGTCCCGCTCCCGGGGCATCGGCATCATCCCCCCCGAGGTCGGCCTGTCCTACGGGCTGTCGGGCGCCAATATCCGGGCCAGCGGGGTGGACTGGGATCTCCGTCGCGACGGCCATGAGGCCCTCGTGTACGACCAAGTGGACTGGAAGGTGTGGACCCACCCCGACGGCGACTCCTTCGCCCGCTACTGGGTGCGGCTCCAAGAGACCCGGGAGGCCACCCACATCGTGGACCAGCTCCTCGACGGGCTGCCCGCCGGGCCGATCATGGCCAAGGTGCCCCGCATCATCAAGGTGCCGGCCGGGGAGGCCTACGCCGCCACCGAGAACCCGCTCGGTGAGATGGGCTACTACGTCGTGAGCAAGGGCGACCTGGTGCCGTTCCGGGTGAAGATCCGCTCGGCCAGCTTCTCCAACATCTCCATCACCCCGTGGCTGCTCAAGGGCGTGTACGTGCCCGACATCATCACCATTCTGGCCAGCCTGTATTTCATCCTGGGAGACATCGACCGATGAGCGCGGCCCCGGTGATCTCGGGCCTTTTGGCCGTGGAGGTGCCCTACTGGGCCTCGTCCATCATCAAGATGGGCGTGATCGCCCTGGTCATCCCCACCGGCGCGCTGGTGCTGGGCTACGTGTTCCTGCTCAAGATCATGAGCTTCATGCAGAGCCGCCTCGGCCCCATGGAGGCCGGTCCCTACGGCTCCTTGCAGCTGTTGGCCGACGGCGTGAAGTTCTTGCAGAAAGAGGACATCTTCCCCGAGAAGGCCGACCGGACGGTGTTCGCGCTGGCCCCGCTTGTGGTGCTCATCTCCACGTTCTTGATCTATGTGGTGATCCCCACCGGCCCCGACGCGGTGGTGGCCCAGTTGGATGTGGGCATCTTCTACGCCCTGGCGGTGTCGTCGCTGTCGGTGGTGGGCATCTTGATGGCCGGGTGGGCCTCGGCCAACAAGTACGCCCTGATGGGCGGTTTGCGGGCCGCGGGACAGCTCATCGCCTACGAGCTGCCGCTGGTGCTGGCGGTGATGGGCGTGGTGATCCAGGCCGGCACCCTCGACCTGCAAAAGATCGTCACCGCCCAGGCCACCGGGGAGATCTTCGGCTGGGGCGGCATCGGCAACCCCTTCATCCTCACCCAGTTCGTGGGATTCTTCATCTTCTTGGTGGCGGTGCAGGCCGAGCTCACCCAGCCGCCGTTCGACATGCCGGTGGCCGAGTCGGAGATCGTCGGCGGCTACCAGGTGGAGTACACCGGCTTTCGGTTCCTGTTCTTCTTCATGGGCGAGTTCGGCACCGCCTTCGCCTTCGCCGCGCTGGCCGCGGTGCTGTTCCTGGGGGGCTGGGCGCTGCCCTGGGGCGACATCGAGCACTGGGCGTTCAACATCGCCGGACCGGTCATCATGCTGGTGAAGATGCTGGCCGTGGCCGCGCTGATCTTCTGGTTCCGCTTCACCTATCCGCGGCTGCGGGAGGACCAGCTCCAGCGCTTAGCCTGGAAGTTCCTGATCCCGCTGTCACTGGTCAACATCGTCGTCACCGGCATTTTCAAGGTCGTTCTGTAGGAGGCTGGATATGGCACTGGTACCAGGATTGATCAAGGGGCTGGGAGTCACCGCCCGCACCATGTTCCGCACCCTCTTCGGCGACGGCCCGCCGGTGGTGCCGGCCCCCTCCAAGCACTCCCACACCGTGCAGTACCCCCACGTGAAGGAGATGCCCGCCGACCGGGCCCGCGGCGTGATCGCCCTCCACGAGGGGAACTGCACCGCCTGCATGCTGTGCGCCCGGGAGTGCCCCGACTGGTGCATCTACATCGAGGGCCACAAGTACCTGGCCCCGCCCCGCCGGGAAGGGGGCAAGCCCCGCCAGAAGAACGCCCTCGACCGCTTCGACATCGACTACAGCCTGTGTATGTACTGCGGCATCTGCGTGGAGGTGTGCCCGTTCGAGGCGCTGTTCTGGAGCCCCGAGTACGAGTACTCCGAGCCCCGCATCGCCGACCTGCTCCACGACAAGGAGCGCCTTGTCGAGTGGATGGACACCGTTCCCGACTTCGAGCCCTATGAGCCGGGATCCGAGCAGAAGGTGCTGAAGGTTCCCCAGTGATCGCCGAGCACGTCGCCTTCGGGATCATCGCCGCAGTGATGGTGGCCGCCGCCGTGCGAGTGGTGACCACCCGCGACATCATGCATGCCGCGCTGTACCTGGTGATCGTGCTGGCCGGGGTGGCCGCCCTGTTCTTGCTGGTGGGTGCCGAGTTCACCGGCATCACCCAGGTGCTCATCTACATCGGCGCGGTGATCGTGCTGTTCCTGTTCGGCATCATGCTCACCCGGTCCGACTTCGATCAAGACGAGGAAACCGACCACAAGCGCAAGTTCCCAGCGATCTTGACCGCCCTTTTGCTGCTGGCGGTGATGGTCGGCGCGCTGGTGGACCGCTTCACCGACGTGAAGCTGGATGCCAACCTTCCCGGCGGCCAAGTCCCCCAGACCACCGCGCAGGTGTCCGACGAGTTGTTCTCCCAGTACATCGTGCCCTTCGAGGCGGTGTCGGTGCTGCTGTTGGCCGCCCTCATCGGCGCCATCGTGATCGCCCGCCGAGAGGAGGGCGGCTGATGTCGACCATTTGGTGCCCCCTGGCATGGGGAGCTGATCGCTGATGCTGCTCAACGAGATGCTCCTTTTGGGCGCGGTGCTGTTCTGCATCGGCGTCTACGGCGTGCTGGCCCGCCGCAATGGCGTGCTCGTGCTCATGTCCATCGAGCTCATCTTGAACGCGGTGAACATCAACCTGGTGGCCTTCGGGGCGTTCCACGACACGGTTCAAGGCCAGATCTTCGCCCTGTTCGTGATCACCGTGGCTGCCGCTGAAGTGGGCATCGGCCTGGCCATCGTGCTGCTGCTGTACCGGAACCGCCGATCCATCGACTTGGACCAAGTCGATCTGATGAAGGGGTGATGGGCCGGTGCTGAGCGCTATCGCCGCCGCCGAGTCCACCGGCAAGGCCGTCGCCGCCTCGGGCTGGTTCCTGGAGAACGCCTGGCTCATCTGGCTGTTCCCCGCCGTGTCGTTCCTGCTGATCCTGCTGTTCGGCAAGCGGTTCCCCCGAGGAGGCTCGGAGATCGGCATCGCCGCCGTGGGCGCCTCATTCGTGTTCGGCCTGATCACCGCCATCCAGTGGATCAGCGAGGTGGAGGGCGCGGGCGGCGGAGGTGCCGAAGGCGAGTACGCCGCGGGGGCCGGGGGTCTGGTGGCCGCCGCCGAGGGCGAGGCATCCGGTGGAGTGGGCGCCCTTACCCGGTCGATCACCTGGCTCACCAACGGGGCCGAGGCCATTGGCGCGGGCATCATGATCGACGGGCTGGCCGTGATGATGATCTTCGTGGTCACGGTGGTGTCCCTGCTGGTGCACATCTACTCCACCGACTACGTGGCCGGCGACCGCCGCTACACCCACTTCTTCGCCTTCCTGAGCCTGTTCACCGCTTCGATGCTGTTCTTCGTCACCGCCTCCACCACCCTCCAGATGCTGGTGGGCTGGGAACTGGTCGGCGTGTGCTCGTTCGTGCTCATCGGCCACTGGTGGGAGGAGAAGGACAACTCCGACGCCGCCCTCAAGGCATTCTTCACCAACCGGGTGGGCGACATGGGCATCATCATCGGGGTGTCCATCCTGTTCTTCGGCGCGGGCACCTTCGACGTGATCGGCGTGAACGAGGCCGCCATCAACGGCACCATGAGCCACACGGTCACCCTGGCCGCCGCGCTGTGCCTCACCGCTGCGGTGATGTCCAAGTCGGGGCAGTTCTTCCTCCACACCTGGCTGCCCGACGCCATGGCCGGACCCACCCCGGTGTCGGCCCTCATCCACGCCGCCACCATGGTGGTGGCCGGCATCTTCATGGTGGCCCGGCTCTACGGGGTGTTCTTCGAGGGCTACGCCATCGGCGGATCCAGCATCAATCTCCTCGCCCTGATCGGCGGGGTCACCACCCTGGTGGGCGCCACCCTGGCCTTCGTCCAGAACGACATCAAACGGGTGCTGGCCTACTCCACCGTCTCCCAACTCGGCTACATGGTGCTGGCTCTGGGTGTGGGGGCATGGACCGCAGCCCTGTTCCACCTGTTCACCCACGCCTTCTTCAAGGCCTGCCTGTTCTTGGGGTCGGGTTCGGTGAGCCACGCCGTCCACTCCTTCGACATGAAGAAGGACATGGGCGGGCTGCGCCAGCACATGCCCCACACCTACCGAACGTTCATGATCGGCACGGTGGCGCTGGCCGGGCTGCCCATCCTGTCGGGGTTCTGGTCCAAAGACGAGATCCTGGTGGGCACCGGCGGGTGGGGCCTGTTCGGCGGCACCGGGGGCAACGGGGCCTACACCGTGATGCTGGCCATGGGCATGATCACCGCCGCGCTCACCGGCGCCTACATGACCCGGGTGGTGTACCTCACCTTCTTCGGGGAGTTCCGAGGCCACGGCACCCCCCACGAGTCCGGCCCCCGGATCACCGTGCCGCTGTGGATCTTGGGCGGGCTGGCGGTGGTGGCCGGATTCATCAACTTCCCAGCCGGGTTCCAGTTGGTTCCCGCTTCATGGGAGGAGAAGTTCCTCCAGTGGGTAGAGCCGGTGGGGGTGAGCTACTTCCCGGCCATCAAGCACGCCACCCCGTCGTGGACGCTGGCCATCGTGTCGGTGATCGTGGCCTTCATCGGCATCGGCGCCGCCTATTACTACTACTTCGTCCGGGTTCGGGCGGTGAGCCCGGCCGCCACCGAGCTGCCCGACGGCCCCACTACGAGGTCGGCGGTGGCCCGTCTCGGCCATCGGATCCTGGTCAACAAGTACTACCTCGACTGGCTGTACACCACCGTGATCGTCGGCTTCGTCAAGGGGCCGTTGGCCCGGGCCGCCTACTGGACCAACCAGAACGTCATCGACCGGGTGGTGAACGAGGCCGGCACCCGGTCGGTGCAGGCCGGCGAAATCGTCTACCACAAGGTGGACCAGCTGGTGGTTGACGGCATCGTCAACGCCACCGGGAAAATCTCCGACAGCTCGGGGGAGGAGCTGCGTCGCATCCAAACCGGCAAGGTACAGCAGTACGCCGCCATCATGTTCGCCGCCGCCACCATCCTGGCCGGGATCTTCATCATCGTCATCTAGGGAGCACACGTACACATGGGTGAATTTCTCAACGACTGGGGGCTGAGCATCCCGACGTTCCTGCCGATCATCGGCGCGGCCGTCATGCTGCTCATTCCCAAGGACCGAGAGCAGTTGCACAAGCTGATCGCCTTGGCCACCACCGTGGCGGTGGCCGTCTTCGGCTTGCTGCTGTTGATCCAGTTCATCGACAACGACAACTACGGGGCACTCAACTTCGTGGTGGACAAGGGCTGGATCGACGTCATCGACTCCCGCTACATCATGGGGGTCGACGGCATCTCACTGCCGCTGATGCTACTCACCATGCTGATCGTGCCTCTGTGCGTGATCTATTCGTGGAACCACTTCCCCGAGCCGCACAACCCCAAGGCCTTCCTGATGCTGCTGCTCATCCTGGAGACCGGGATGATCGGCACCTTCGCGGCCCAAGACCTGATCCTGTTCTTCGTGTTCTTCGAGGTCGTGCTGTTGCCCATGTACTTCATGATCGGGGTGTGGGGCGGCGAGAACCGGCGCTACGCCGCCATCAAGTTCTTCCTCTTCACCCTGTTCGGCTCGGCGCTCATGCTGGTGAGCTTCCTGGCCCTGTACTTCTTGGCCGATGCCGGTACCTTCGACATGCGGCTGCTGCCCGAGGCCGCGGCGGGCATAGCCAAGTCGTCGCAGGTCTGGGTGTTCGGCGGCATGTTCCTGGGGTTTGGGATCAAGGTGCCCATGTTCCCGTTCCACACCTGGCTGCCCGACGCCCACACCGAGGCCCCCACGGTGGGTTCGGTGATCCTGGCCGCGGTGCTGTTGAAGCTGGGCACCTACGGGTTCGTCCGCATCGCCATCCCCATCCTGCCCGAGGCGGCTGCCGAGTGGGCCCCGTTCATCGGGCTTTTGGCGGTGATCGGAATCATCTACGGGGCCTTGGGCTGTTTGGCCCAGCGCGACCTGAAACGGCTGGTGGCGTTCTCGTCGGTGGCCCACATGGGCTTCGTGATGCTGGGCATCGCCACCCTCACCGACTTCGGCATCAACGCCGCCGTGTTCGGCATGGTGGCCCACGGGCTCATCACCGGGATGCTGTTCTTCTTGGCCGGATCGGTGAAGGAGCGCTACCACACCCTGGATATGAACCGACTGGGCGGGCTGCTGGTGCAGGCCCCCCGCATGGGCTGGATCCTCGGGTTCTGCGCCATGGCCTCGCTGGGCCTGCCCGGCCTGGCCGGTTTCTGGGGCGAGTTCCCCGCCATCTTGGCCTCCTACAACCCCGCGGAGGTGCTGGCCGAGGAGACGTTCCGGTCATACATGGTGATCGCCGCCCTGGGTACGGTGCTGGCCGCCGGCTATCTGCTGTGGATGCTCCAGAAGACGGCGTTCGGCAACCCTCGGGAGGAGTTCGCCAACGATCCCCATGTTCACGACGCCACGGTCTCCGAGTACCTGGCCTGGGCCCCGCTGCTCATCTTGATTCTGGTGCTCGGTGTGTATCCCCACTTGCTGTTCGGGGCCACCGATCCTGCGGTGGTCAACTCGCTCAATGAATGTCTGGACTCCGTGACCAGCGGGGCCTGCTTCGACGCGGCGGCCGGAAAGTAGCCCCCTCTGATGCTCTCGTCCCTGCCATCGATCGTCGGCTTCGTCCGACCGGACATCGACTGGCACGCCGTCGCGCCTGAACTCACCCTGCTGGGGGTGGGCGCGGTGGTCACCCTGCTCGACATCGTCCTGCTGGAGCGGGGTCGGGCCTACACCTCGGCGCTAGCGGGCATAGGGCTGCTGGTGGCGCTGGTACCCATCGTTACCTTGGCCGCTGATGGGACCACTCGGGAGATGTTCGGCGGGGCCTTCGTGGTGGACGACTTCGCGTTGATCTTGAAGGCCATGTTCATCGTGGTCGCCTATGTGGTGGTGCTGTTGTCCACCAACTACATCGCCGAGGGCGACTACTGGGAGAACGAGTACTACGGCCTGCTGCTGGCGTCGGTGATGGGCATGGTGCTGATGGCCTCAGCCCGGGATCTGGTGACCATCTTCGTGGCCCTGGAGCTGCTGTCGATTCCCGCCTACCTGATGGCCGCGTGGCGCAAGGCCGACCCCAGGAGCAACGAGGCCGGGCTCAAGTACTACCTGATGGGGGTGTTCGCCTCGGCCATCATGCTTTACGGCATGTCGCTGCTGTTCGGGCTGGCCGGCGACACCCGCCTCTCGGCCATCTCCGACGCGGTGTCGGGCGGCGATGCTGAGCCGGTGGTCATTCTGGGCATCATCTTCGTGATCGTCGGGTTCGCCTTCAAGGTGTCGGGCTTCCCCTTCCACACCTGGGCCCCCGACACCTACGAGGGCGCGCCCACCCCGGTGACCGCCTTCTTGGCCGTGGCCTCCAAAGCCGCCGGGTTCGTGGCCCTCATGCAACTGGTGTACGCCGGATTCCCCGGGCGAGACGACGTGTACCAGCCGCTGTTGTGGATACTGGCCGTGGGCTCGATGACCGCCGGAAACCTCATCGCCCTTCGCCAGGACAACATCGTGCGCCTCATGGCCTACTCCGGGGTGTCGCAGGCCGGCTTCATGCTGGCTCCTCTGGCCGTGGCGGGCGACATCGGCGGCGAGGCCCTCTCCGCGGTGATCATCTACGTGCTGATCTACGCGGCCATGAACTTGGGCGCCTTCGCGGTGATCATCGCCGTGGCCCGCCGCACCGCCTCCGGCGAGATCAGCTCGTTTGCCGGGCTGTTCAAGTACGCCCCCGGTATGACCGTGGTCATGTCGATCTTCTTGTTCTCCCTGGCCGGCATCCCCCCGCTGGGCGGCTGGTTCGCCAAGTTCGCCGTGTTCCGGGCCGTGGTGGAAGCCGACACCGGCTGGGGCTACTCCCTCGCCGCCATCGCCGCCGTCAACTCGGTGATCGCGCTGTTCTACTACGCCAAGGTCGCCCGCATGATGTGGTTCGAAGACACCCCCGAAGAAGCCGACACCTCATCCCTCCGCGTCCCCCCCTCCCTCGTCTCCGCCCTCGCCCTCACCGCCGCCGCCACCCTCCTCTTCGGCATCTACCCCGCCACCATCACCCACTTCACCGACGGCCCCCTCCTCGCCCTCCCCTAGAGTCTCGGGTGTGGCACTGACGACCACACCGGTCATCCCGCTCGACAAGGACGAATATTGGGCTGATCCCTATCCGATCATTGCTGAGCTCCGGGATCGCCACCGCACGGCGGTGACCCCTGAGGGCATGAAGGCAATCTTGCGCTGGTCAGATGCCGAAGAGATCAAGAAGCGCCCGGAGTTCGAGAATGAGGGCCTCGAGTACATCGAAAAGCGAGGCTTCAAGCCCGGTGACCCCCTCTATGAGTGGCGTCGATACTCCATCGGAGCCCTCAACGGCGCAGACCACCGGCGGATTCGCAGCCTTGCGAGCCGGGCCTTGACTCCGAGATCGGTGGAGAAAGTCCGCCCGGTGACCCGGGAGCACGTGCGGTCGCTCCTTGAACGACATGCCGACACTGGTGAGTTCGACGTCAGAAAGGAGATCACTGCGATCCCCTTCATGTCCGTCGTCTCGTTCCTGGACATCGAGATGGACGAGGCCGCCACCATCGGCCAGCAGATGGCGGGAGCCGGTGCCGAGGCCTTTGGCCCCAACGTGACCCAGGAGATACGGGACCGGGCCAATGCCACGTTCGCGGCGCTGATGGAGTTCGTCGGCGGGCTGGTGGAGAGCCGGCGTTCGACGCCGCGTGATGACCTGCTCACCCGATTGATCGCAGCCGAGGAAGACGGCCACCGGCTGAGCCATGACGAGTTGATCGTGTTGTTCACCAACATTTTCGGCGGTGCGATCGAGACTACCTCGAGCATGATGAACAGCACATTCCTCGAATTCGCCCGCCACCCCGATCAACTGGAGTTGCTGCGCCGAGACCCCGAAGGACTCAAGCGGAGTGCCGTGGAAGAAGTCCTCCGCTACCGCCCGGCGTTCTACGCCAGCGGCAACAAGGCGAATACCGGCGCGGAGGCCGCGGGGCTTCAATTTGAAGCGGGGGAACCGCTCAGCATCATCATCGGCGGTCCCAACCGCGACCCAACCCGTTTTTCCAATCCTGACCGGTTCGACATCACCCGCGACCCGACAATTTGGTCATTCACCTTCAGCATGGGACCGCACTTTTGCCTGGGACAGGCCCTGGCCCGGGCCGAGCTCCAAGAGACCGCCGCCGCCATAGCCCGCCACACCCGCGACCTCGAACTCACCGCCGAACCCCACTGGCTGCCCCGGGTCATGGTCAACCATGTCGACCGCTGCCCCATCCGCTACCACTTCGAACCCTGAACCCAAGCCGTAGTCTTTGGCAAATGACTGAAACAGAACGGCTCCCCAGACGTGCCTGAGCTGCCTGATGTGGTGGTGTATCTGGAAGCGCTGGACCGGTACGTCGTCGGTCGGGAGCTGCGCACGATCCGGGTGGTCGGCATCAGCTTGCTCAAGTCGTTCGACCCGCCGATCAGTGAAGCCGAGGGTCGAACTGTCGTGGGTACCCGGCGACTGGGAAAGCGGTTGGTGTTGGAGATGGACGGGCCGGATGAGCTGTATCTGGTGATCCACCTCATGGTGGCGGGGCGGCTGCGGTGGCGGGATCAGACCGGGGCTAAGCCACCGGGGAAGATCGGGTTGGCCGCGTTCGACTTCGACCACGGGACGCTGGTGTTCACCGAGGCCAGCAAGAAAAAGAAGGCGTCGCTGTGGCTCGTTCGTGGGGCCGAAGCCTTGGCTGAACAGCATGACCGGGGCGGGGTGGAGCCGCTGGAGGTGGACGAGGCTGAGTTCCGCGACGCCCTCACCGCTCGTAACCGCACGCTCAAGCGAGCCCTGTGCGATCCCACCGCGTTCAGCGGGATCGGCAACGCCTATAGCGACGAGATCCTGTTCCACGCCGGATTGTCCCCGGTGCAGCGCACTGGCAATCTCGATGACGAGGAGGTCGCCCGTCTCTTCGAGGCCACCCGCACCACGCTGGTGGACTGGACTGAACGCCATCGTCAAACTGTGGGCGACGGCTTCCCCGACAAGGTGACCGCCTTCCACGACGACATGGCCGTCCACGGCAAGTTCGGCCAGCCCTGCCCGGCGTGCGCGGTTCCGGTCCAGCGCATCGTCTACGCCGACAACGAGGTCAACTACTGCCCTAGCTGTCAGACCGATGGCCGCATCCTGGCCGACCGATCCCTGTCCCGCCTGCTCAAAGACGACTGGCCCCGCAGCATCGAAGACCTAGAGGACTGATCGGCAGCCTCCCCCTCAACCAACTATCTTCCCGATGTCAGCGAGGAGGCCGGAGCATGAGTTCGTTCAGTCGAGAATCCACTGCCGAAGAGGTGGTTGATGGACTTGACCTGTCGGGGCAGGTCTACATGATCACCGGCACCACCAGCGGGCTGGGAGAGGAGTCGGCCCGGGTGCTGGCTGCCCGCGGAGCCCAGGTAGCCATGCTGGCCCGGAATGCCCAGGCCAATCTTGAGGCCGCCGACCGCATCCGCTCATCAGTGCCCGACGCCGAATTGTCAACCCACCGACTCGACCTCTCCGACTTGGCCAGCGTAGAGAGCTTCGCCGCCGAGGCCGCTGACCAATTCGACCGCATCGACGTGCTTATGAACAACGCCGGGGTGATGTGCTGTCCGTTCGGGCGAACGGCCGACGGATTTGAGATGCAGTTCGGCACCAACCACTTGGGCCATTTCGCCCTGACCGCCCGGCTGATGCCGCTCTTGCGCCAAGCCGAGAATCCCCGGGTGGTCACCCTCTCCTCCGGCGGCCATCGCATCTCCGACGTCGACCTCGAAGACCCCAACTTCGAGCACACCCCCTACGACCCCTGGGTGGCCTACGGCCGGTCCAAGAGCGCCAACATCCACTTCGCCGCCGAGTTGGCTCGGCGCTTCGGCGATGGATTGCTCTCGCTCTCGGTACACCCTGGCGCGATCCCCACCAAGCTGGGCCGGCACATGACCAAAGAGATGATCGAAGGCATGAGGGAACGAGCGAAGGCGAGTTCGTCCTCAGGCCAAGGTCTCCAATACAAGACCTTGGAGTCAGGCGCCGCTACCCAGGTTTGGGCGGCAACCGCTCCGGAACTGGTTGAGCAAAGCGGCAAGTATCTGGCCGACTGCAACATCGCCGAGCCAGGGACAGGCGAAATCGGCTACGCCCCCCACATCTACAACCCGCCCACCGAGGCCGCCCTCTGGGAGCTCAGCGAACGCCTGGTTGATTTGTCGGTTTAGCTAGGGCTGGCGGGGGCCGCCTCGGGTGCCGGGCCAGCGGGAGCCGCTGATCACGTCGGCGCTCGGCCAAAACGCATCGGGGTCCAGGGGACCGGCATTGGTGATCTGCCGGTCGATCATCCGGTTGGTCACCAGCTGCGCCGACAGCTGCTCGACGATGGGGAAGTAGCGGGCCACGGGATCCCAGGGGCTATCCAGCAACCGCAGCTCGCCGTCGATTTCCTCAACGTGGACCTGCTCGAAGGTGGTGGCCACATCTACGACGTGGGGCGGGAAGTCGTACTCCTTCTCCGCGCCGCCGATGGCCCGGGAGTACTTGGTCCACCATTCGTGCTCGGTGTACTGGCCAGCCTTCGGCGCCACCGTGCCGGTGACATCGCCTTCGAACTCCATGAACGTGTAGCCCTGATGGATGGTCCGGGCCTCCACCCGGTTGCCCAAGCGGTAGAAGCGGATGTCGCACGGAAACTTGGGCTGGCCGTTGGTCTCGCCGCTGATGAAGATGGCGGCCTCCTGGTCGATGCCCAACCCCAGGCTGTACTGACCGCTCACCCCCTTCCAACTGGCCGGCACCTTCACACTGATGCCGTATTCCGGCTCGCCCATCACCGGCACGCAGTACACCCCCACGGTGACAATCGGCTCGCCTGGCGTGAGCCCCGGCGGGAGAACCTGCTCAATGCCGGCAGGGTCGGTTCGGTACTCGACGGTCAGCTTCGGCCAACCGTCCACCTCGCCGGGCCTGCTCATCGGGGTCTCAGTCATGGTGCCTCCAGTGCTGGCTACCGCGATCCACGCGGTTGCGCTCGTTCGATGGCCACAGTGTATTGAGAACGAGAAAGCAGCGCACCGCTGAGGCTCCCGGTTGCCAGCATCGCCATACTGGAACCGTGGGGTTCTCAGAGATCAACACCCGGTCTCCCGCGGCCAAATGACCAATTTCGCCGAGTTCATGGAACAGGCGCTGTACAACCCCAACCACGGGTTCTACGAGTCAGGCCAAGCCGGGCGGCGCAGCGGCCACTTCATCACCAGCCCCGAAGTCGGACCGCTGTTCGGCGCAGTGCTGGGCCGAATGCTGGACCAGAGGTGGAATGAGCTGGGCCGACCCGACCCGTTCACCGTGATCGACGCCGGCGCCGGACCGGGCACGCTGGCCCGCACCGTGTTCAAGGCTGAACCGGATTGCACGCCGGTACTGCGGTGGGTCAACGTGGAGCGCAGCGCCGCAGGACGGGGGACTCACACCGTAGGAGAGTCATCCCCCGTCATGCCCGAGGGGCCGATCACCGGTGTGATCGTGGCCAACGAGCTGCTCGACAACCTGCCATTGCGCCTGTTCGACCCGGAGGGTGACGAAGTGGGCGAACATCGTCCGAGTCCCGAGACCCGGTTGACTCCCCGCCAAGACCAGGCCTGTGCTTGGCTGGCCCAAGCGCTATCCGTCTTGGAGAGAGGCACGGTGGTGGTGATCGACTACATGAGCACCACCGAGGAGATGGCCGCCCGCCCCTGGCCCGAGTGGCTGCGCACCTACCGGGGCCACGAGCGGGGCGACGATCCTTGGACCGCCCCCGGCACCCAGGACATCACCTGCGAGGTGGTCCTCGACCAGCTCTCCACCGTGCGCCCCCCCACCCGTGTCACCGATCAAGCCACCTGGCTGCGAACCCATGGCATCGACGAACTGGTGGCCGAGGGCACCGCCGCCTGGCAAGCCGGAGCAGCCAAGGGGGACCTAGCCGCACTAACTGGACGCAGCCGAGCCATCGAAGCCGAGGCCCTCCTCGATCCCGCCGGACTCGGCAACTTCACCGTCGCCGAATGGGATGTGCCAGCGGCGAACTGAATCAGTTCTTGGCCCGCACTGCGGCCCGAAATCCCAGCGCTACCGGGTTGGCCCCGTCGACTTCCGGATGTATGGCCACCTGATAGCGGCCTGGCGTCGGTAGCTTCATCGCCCGGAAGTCGGCCACAAAGGGCACGTTGACCAGTTCGCCGGGATCATGGCCCGATCCCAGCTTCACCTGGACCTCGCCCACCATCTCGGCCAGCTTCTGGCCGTCGGCGTCCTCAACCCTCACCTTGATCTTGTTGGCGTTGGCGGCCTCCACCGGCGACATCTCCAGCACCAGCGCCAGCATGACCCCGATGGGCGCGGGAAACGACTCCCGATACACCCGGGTGATGCCCGCCGAACTCACGAACAGCAGCCCCTCCCGCACCTGGGCGAAATCACACAGCGTCGCAACCCGAATGTCCATTGCCGCCGATCAGCCTTCTACCCGTAGGAACGCCACTAGATGACCATAACCTCTCCAAAGCGACAGAATGTAGGCTCGCCGCGCTGTCCCGCGAGAACACCGGAAAGGACTGACCCATGGCCGACGCCACCATTGAGGACTATTACGTCGAGGACCGCACCTTCTCCCCGGCCGCCGATTTCGCCGCTGCTGCCCTGGCCAACGACCGCTCGCTCTACAACGAGGCCGACGCCGACTATGAGTCATTCTGGGCCCGCCAAGCCCGCGACCTGCTCAGTTGGGACGCCGACTTCCACACCACCCTGGAGTGGGACCTGCCCTTTGCCCGCTGGTTCATCGGCGGTGCCCTCAACGTGTCGTACAACTGCCTCGACCGCCACGTCGAAGCCGGCAAGGGCGACAAGATCGCCTTCCACTGGGAGGGCGAGCCGGGCGACACCCTCACCATCACCTACGCCGACCTGCTGAGTGAGGTGTCCAAGTTCGCCAATGTGCTCAAGGGCCTGGGTTTGAGCGCCGGCGACCGGGTGGCCATCTACATGCCGATGATCCCCGAACTGCCGGTGGCCATGCTGGCCTGCACCCGCATTGGGGTGGCCCACTCGGTGATCTTCGGCGGCTTCTCCCCCGACGCCATCGTGGATCGCTGCGAGGACGCCGAGGCCCGACTCATCATCACCGCCGACGCCGGCTACCGCCGGGGCGCCCCGTCGATGCTGAAGCCCAACGTGGACACCGCCCTCAGCCAGGGAGCGGCCTCCGTGGAACACGTGGTGGTGGTCAACCGCTGCGAAACCGACGTCGACATGGCCGAGGGCCGGGACCTGTGGTGGCACGATCTCATGGCTGACGCCACCGCCGACTGCCCCCCCGAGCCCATGGACTCCGAGGCGCTGCTCTACCTGCTCTACACGTCAGGCACCACCGCCAAGCCCAAGGGCATCATGCACACCACTGGCGGCTACCTCACCCAGGTGGCCTTCACCCACAAGTACGTGTTCGACCTGAAGCCCGACACCGACGTGTATTGGTGCGCCGCCGACATCGGCTGGGTCACCGGCCACAGCTACATCGTGTACGGCCCGCTGGCCAACGGGGCCACGTCGGTGATCTACGAGGGCACCCCCGACACCCCCGGCCGCGACCGGCTGTGGGACATCGTGGCGCGCTACGGTGTCACCCAGCTCTACACCGCCCCCACCGCCATTCGAACCTTCATGAAGTGGGGCGCCCAGGAGCCGGCCAAGCACGACCTGTCCAGCCTGCGGGTGCTGGGCACGGTGGGCGAGCCCATCAACCCCGAGGCGTGGATGTGGTACCACACCCACATCGGCGGCGGCAGCTGTCCCATCGTGGACACCTGGTGGCAGACCGAGACCGGCGGCCACATGATCTCCCCGCTGCCCGGCGTCACCACCACCAAGCCGGGGTCGGCCACCCACCCCATTCCCGGGGTGTTCGCCGAGCTGGTGGACGACGACGGCCGCCCGGTGGAGCGGGGCGGGGGCTACCTCACCATCACCCACCCGTGGCCGTCGATGCTGCGGGGCATCTGGGGCGATCCCGAGCGCTACCGGGAGACGTATTGGAGCCGGTTCGAGGGCCGCTATTTCGCCGGCGACGGGGCCAAGCTCGACGACGACGGCTATCTGTGGCTGCTGGGCCGGGTGGACGACGTGATGAACATCTCCGGCCACCGCATCTCCACCACCGAGGTGGAGTCGGCGTTGGTGGACCACGCCGCAGTGGCCGAGGCCGCGGTGGTGGGCGCGGCCGACGACACCACCGGCCAGGCGATTATCGGCTACGTCATCTTGCGGGGCAGCCACGACGCCACCGACGAGTTGGGCGAGGAGGTCCGCCAGCACGTGGCCACCAAGCTCGGCCCCATCGCCCGGCCCAAGACGGTGGTGCTGGTTCCCGACCTGCCCAAGACCCGCTCGGGCAAGATCATGCGCCGCCTGCTGCGCGATGTGGCCGAGGGCCGCAGCCTGGGCGACACCACCACCTTGGCCGACCAGTCGGTGGTGGACGAGATCAGAACCCGAGCCGCCGAGTCCCCCCAAGAAGATTGAGCCAGCAAACCGGCCCCTCCCACTGGACTTGGCGGGACAGCCCTATCGACGGCGGCCCCGCCGTGATCGTGGACGTGGACGGAGTCATCTCCGACGGCAGCAACCGCCAGCACTTGGCCCAAGCTCGCCGTTGGGATGAGTTCTTCGCAAGCTGCCCCGACGACCCCCCGCTCGAAGCGACGGTGGCCCTGGTCAACTCCCTGTCCTCCGACATCACCGTCGTCCTTCTCACCGCCCGCCCTTGGCCCCTGCTGGACGACACGGTGACCTGGCTGCAAGCCCACCGCGTCCGCTGGGACCTCCTGATCCTGCGCCCCCCCAACAGCGGCGTCCGGTCGCGGGCCTACAAGGCCACCGAAGTCGACAACCTCCGCCACCACGGATTCAACTTGCTCTACGCCCTCGAAGACGACCCCCGCAACGTCGAGATGTACGCCGAAGCCGCCGTCCCCTGCGTCTACATCCACTCCGGCTACTACGACCGCTAATCGGCGCTCGGAGCGGACATCTCAGAAGGCGGGGACTCCGGCCAGCCACTCACCAGGGGATGATCGACCTCAACAGGCACCACGTGAGCGGCCCCACCCGGTACACCGAGCCCGGCGATTGGGAAGAAATCGGCGTTCACTTCGGTGAACGGCTGGAAGTCGGCAGGAAGAAACTCTTCTGGATAGATGGCCTCAACGGGGCACACCGGCTCGCAAGCCCCGCAGTCGATGCACTCTTCGGGATGGATATAGAGCATCCGCCCGCCCACATAGATGCAGTCCACCGGGCACTCGGCCACACAAGCGGCGTCCTTGACATCGATGCAGGGAGGACCGATGACGTAGGTCATGGGAACTCCCGGAAGCCGGGGTGACGCTCGACGACCCGCTCCAGCATGTCGAGGTACTCGGGCTCGGCGGCCACCGAAAATGGGCTGGGCCGCTGGCCGGGATAACCGATCAGTTCCCGCACATCAGGACTGAGGTAGTAGGCACCCACTACGGCCGTGGATAGAACGGCGAAATCGTCGGGGCACTCGACTTCCAGTCGCCGCAAGAAGGCGTCAAGGTCGTCGGCAGGCGCTTCGTCGAGCAGGGCAAGCAGTGGTTCGCACAAGGAGGGCGCGGCGGCAAGACACCGGTCCAACAGGTCGCCAGTCACGCCAGCCGTCGAGGCGGCCGGCATGTCCAGTCCCTCGGCCACGAGGATGTCGGCCAGTCGCGCCAGCGTTAGGCGTTGTGCCAAAGTCGGCCCGGCGGAGCTCACGAAGGCCCCTCTTGCGAGGCCCGAGCCTCGATCACATGGTCGACAACTCGGAGCGCATTGGCCATGATGGTGGCCGTCGGATTGGCCGATCCCCCAGTGACGAACACGCCCCCGTCGATCACGTAGAGATTGGGCACGTCGTGGCTGCGGCACCAACGATCCACCACCGAGGACTCAGGATCGTTGCCCATTCTGGTTGTGCCCAATACGTGGCCGATGCCGGTGGGCCACACGTCGCGCACCAGGGTGGACACCGCTCCCGACGCCTCCGCCGCCTCGACCGCGCGTGTCACATTGAAGTCGAGCATCCTGCGGGTGTTCTCCGACACCCGGTATTCGATGCGGGCCGCGGGGAGTCCCGACGAGTCGCACACCGACGAATCCAGAACCACCCGGTTGTCGTCTTCCGGGAGGTCTTCCGCCTGAATGCCCCAGGTGAAGGCGCGCCCGAAGACCTCGTCGGCCGCTCGGTGAAAATTCGCCCCCCATATCGCATCAAAGCCCTTGTGCCGGTGAGCCTCCTGGTACTCAGCCACCGCGAACATGGGCCCGCCGTGCGGCATCACCATCCACTTGGCGCCGCGCACAAAGTCTCGATCGGGGTGGGTCTCGGCAAACTCCAGCGAATAGATGGCTTGCCCCCAAGGACCCTGCCAGCTTTCGAGCGGTTCGTCGCAGACGACCGTCACCGTTCGATAGGGATGCTGCATGAGTCGTCGCCCCACTAGTCCCGAAGAGTTGGCCAGACCATCGGGGAATCGTGGCGACGCCGACAACAGCAGCAGACGAGCCGTTCCCACCGCGTTGGCGGCCAACATCACCACCTGTGCCGGTTGAAAGTGCTCGACGCCGTCGCGGTCTCGATATATAGCGCCGCGCACCCGGCCTCGCTCATCCACGGGGATCTCCATCACGCGGGCACCGGTCACCAGGCGAGCACCCGCGGCTTGCGCGGCAGGCCAATGGGTGAGCGATGGAGTGGCCTTGGCGTTCTCGGGACAGCCGGTCATGCACGTGCCCCGCCGCTGGCAGGCTTGAAGAGCGCCGTGGGGCCGCGAGGAAATGGCGTTGGCACCGGGCCACCAGTGCCAGCCGAGGCGGTCCATCCCCTCGGCGGCGACCCGCCCGATCTTTCCGATGGGTATCGGCGGGTTGGGATAGGGGTCCATCTCGGGCAATGCCGGATCGCCGCCCAAGCCCGACACCGACATGTCCCGGGCCACTTGCGCGTAGGCATCAGCCAGATCGCCCCAGCCGATCGGCCAGTCGTCGCCGATGCCGTCGAGCGTGCGCACCTTGAAATCCGATGGCAACAGCGGCTGCCACATGGCCGCCCACTGCACCAGCCCGCCGCCGACGCCGTTGTACATCACCGGGCGCACGTCCGCCTCGCCGGTCAGCGGATAGTCGGCCGGCCCCTGTCGGGCGTTGGAATCAGGATTCCAGCGCTCGATCCATGCCAGCTCAGCCTCTGGTTGAGCGCCCATGTAGTCTGCCGGGCCACTCCAGTCACCCTGCTCCAGGCAGACCACATCAAAACCAGCAGTGGCCAGGCGAAGGGCGGCCACCGAGCCGGAGGCGCCTGCGCCGATTATCACCACGTGCGATTGGTGCCCCTGCGTCACCATATTGAAATAATATACTTTGCTGAAGATAGACACCCTCTCGTGGAAGTGACCGCCGTGCATTCGCCCGACCCGAACAGCGACAAGTCCAACTGGCACACTCCGGCCACCGCCGCTCGCCTTGCCATCGCCGACCGGCCCCCGCTCACCGTGCAGGTGGTGGGCAATGAGATCAAGCGGTTGCGCAAGCTCCAAGGGTGGACGCTCGAGCAGCTCGCCTCGGCCTCCGGGGTCAGTGCCGGGCTGCTCTCGCAAGTAGAGCGGGGGCAGGGCAACCCGTCGTTCAACACGCTCGTGCAAGTGGCCCACGCCCTCGGCATCCCGGTGGCGCGTCTCGTGGCCGGCGAGCAGATGACCTCGCCGGTGCTGAGGCGCGAGGATCGCCGCCGGCTCAATCTCCCCAACGACGAGATCGTCGTGGCTGAATTGCTCACCGTACGACCCGACAGCGCCCTCGAGGTCATCCGCATCGAGACAGAGCCGGGGTACTCCAGCGAAGACACGCCGTTCGTCCACGAGGGCGAAGAGTTCGGCATCGTCTTGGAGGGAACCCACGCCGTGAACGTCGGCGGCACCCACTACGTGCTGCGGGCGGGCGACTCCATCTCCTACGACTCCACCATTCCCCACTGGTACGAGAACCCCGGCGAGGTCACATCGGTGTCGCTGTGGGTGGTAACCCCGCCGAGCTTCTGAAGCAATGAACGCCTCCGTCACCCGAGCGACCGCCGATGCGCCGGTGATGGCCCAAAGCGATGTGGTCGTCGTCGGGGGCGGACCGGCCGGGCTGGCCGCGGCGGTGTCGGCGGCCCGTCAAGGGGCGAGCGTGACCCTGCTGGAGCGCTATGCCTACCTTGGGGGTCTGGCGGCCGGGGGCATGGTGCTGGTGCTCGACGACTTCGCCGACGGCGCCGAGGAGATCACCGTTCATGGCATCGCCCAGGAGATGGTGGAGCGCCTCGACACCCTGGGCCTGGCCGTCTACCCGCCGCCCGAAGACCGAATCCTGAGCGACGAGATGTGGAATCGCTGGTCCCGGTGGGGGGTGTTCGACCTCTACGCCAAGGGCCCCAAGAAGTCCATCGTGTACGCCGTGGCCTTCGATCCCGACGGGTGGAAGCGGGTCTCCAACAACCTCGTGGAGGAAGCGGGGGTCGACGTCCGGCTTCACTCGTGGTTTTCAGCGCCGATCATGGAGGGCGACACCGTCTCCGGCGTGATCTGCGAGACCAAGACCGGCCCTCAGGCCGTGCTGGGCGATGTGGTGATCGACGCCAGCGGCGACGCCGATGTGGCTGCTCGGGCCGGAGCGCCCTTCGTGGAGGGGTCGTACATGGTGACCACGGTCTTTCGCCTCGGCAACGTGGACACCGACGCTGCTGAGCATTTCGAGCACTCCCAGCCCGCTGAATGCCATGCGGTGAACCGCGAGGCGCGGCGCATCCTCGGCGGTTCCTGGGCCATCTGGTGGCTGAAGACGCCGCTGCCGGGAGTGGTCTGGTGCAACTGTCCCCACATGACTGGCTATGACGGACTGAGCGTGGTGGATCTCACCGCCGCCGACCGGGAGGGGCGCAAGAAGATCGCCGGTCTCGTGGACTATGTGCGCGAGCACTATCCGGGGTTTGAGAAGGCCGTGGTGATCGACGTGGCACCTCAGATCGGGGTACGTCAGTCGCGCCTCATCGATGGCGAGTACGTCGTCACCAAAGACGACGTGGTGAACCGGGTTCATTTCGCCGACAGCGTGGCCCGCGGCCGGGGCTACTACACCCCGTATCGGGCGATGCTGCCGCGCAACGTAGAGCAGCTTGTGGTCGCTGGCCGGCACTATTCGGTAACCCCTGAGGCCCAGAAGCTGTCGCGGGAGATTCCGCCTTGTATGGCGATGGGCGAGGCGGCGGGCACGGCCGCCGTCGAGGCGCTGGACACTGGCGTTGCCGTCCGCAAAGCGGACGTGGCCGCCATCCAGCGCCGCCTGCGCCGTAACGGCGCCGACCCGGGAGACATCCCCTCCGCCCGGGCACGCCCGGCCAGCCCCCCAACAAAGGGGGCCCCGTGAGCGGTTGGGCCGCGGACAACAACGCGGCCCAGCCGCTGGCCGGGATACGGGTCCTGGACTTCTCGCAGATCATGATGGGTCCGGTCGCCACCCAGCTTCTGGCCGACCACGGCGCAGACGTGCTGAAGATCGAGCGTCCTGGCAGCGGCGACATCTTCCGCCAGGCCATCGTCGATCCCGACGGCACCGAGCACCCCGCCTTCGGCGCGGTGAACCGCAACAAGCGCAGCGTGGTGGTCGATGTCCGCGTGCCCGAGGGACTGGCCCTCATCGACGATCTGGTCGCGGTGGCCGACGTGGTGGTCAACAACTACCGGGCGGGCGTGATGGACCGCCTGGGTCTGGGATACGAGCGCCTGTCGGGCATCAATCCCGGCATCGTCTACGCCCAAGGCACCGGCTTCGGCACCGAAGGGGTGTACGCCCACAAAGGCGGTCAAGACATCCTGGCCCAAGCCCTCACCGGCGCCATGGCCCACAAAGCCGACGACGACCACCCCACCGCCATCTACCCCGTCTCGCTGGCCGACTACACGGCTGGGATGCACATGGTGCAGGGCATTCTCATGGCGCTGCTTCAGCGAACTCGCACAGGACACGGCCAGCGGGTCGAGGTTTCGCTGTACGACTCCCTTCTCGCCATGCAGATCTTGGAGGCCACGATGTCGTTGATGGGCCGCGACATCGTGAACTGGGCCCGACTCCCCCTGGTGGGCACGTTCGCGGCAACCGACGGCGAGGTCGTTGTGGTGGGCGCCTTCAAAGCGAATCCGCTGCGCGATATCTGCGCCGCCCTCGATATGCCAGACCTCTCGGCCGAGCCCAACTTCGCAACCATGGCCGAGCAGGCCGCCAATCGGCCCCGTCTTCAGGCCTTGATCGCCGAGGCCATCGGGCGGTTCGCCTCTGCCGAGGTGATCGAGCGTCTCGAGGCCCAAGACGTGCTCTGCGCGCCGGTGCGAACCCTCGAAGAGGCCTTGGACGACCCGCACACCGCACCGATGATCGTTGAGATGCCCCGACCGGCTTCGACGCCGTTGCGCTCGTTGGCTTCTCCAGTGCATCTGCCGGACACGCCGGCCTCCGTGCGACACGCCCCGCCGGGCCTCGGCGAGGGAAGAGCCGATGCGCTGGCGGACTACGGGATCGAATCCGAGCGCGTGGATGCGCTCATCACCGCGGGAGTACTGGCATGAATGCGTACCTACTTGTGGCTGACCACAGAGTACTGGCATGAGCATCGACCTCGTTGTGGCCGATCACGTCGCTCGGGTTACGATCAATCGCCCCGAACGGCTCAACGCCATCGACGAGGCCCACCAAGACGAACTGCTGCGAACCTGGGAGGCCATCGAGGCCGACCGCTCGGTGTGGGTGGTGGTGCTCACCGGCACCGGTGACCGCGCCTTCTGCGCTGGCGATGACATGCGCGCCGAGGGCGCCACCGACCTCGACTACTGGCTGCGACCCCGCCGAGACGGCTTCGGCCACCTCCCGCTGCGCGACTCACTGGACGTGCCCGTGCTGGCCCGGGTCAACGGCTATGCCCTCGGAGGCGGTCTGGAGCTGGTGGTGGGTTGCGACTTGGCGGTGGCATCGGAGGACGCCGTGTTGGGCTTCGTGGAGCCCCGGCTGGGCCGCCTCCCGCTGGATGGGGGAATCGTGTCGCTGGCGCGGCAGTTGCCGGCCAAGTGGGCCATGGAGGTGCTGTTGACCGGCAAGCGATTCAGCGCCGCCGAGGCACTGGCCCTGGGCCTGCTGAACGAGGTCGTCCCCGCCGCGGAACTGGACACCGCGGTGGACCGCTGGCTGGAGGAGCTGCTGGCGTGCGCCCCGCTGTCGCTGCGGGCCATCAAGCAGATCGTGCGCCGCACCCCCCACATGACCGCGGCCGACGCCCGTATGGCCAATCTCCCCGCCTTGGTGGAGGTGCTGACGTCGTCGGACTGCGAGGAGGGGATTCGAGCCTTCAGCGAAAAGCGACCGCCGCGCTGGGAGGGCCGCTGAGCCGCCCTGACCGGTCGGACATCGAGCCGATTTTGATTAATTGAAAATCTACACTTTCGATTAATTGAAGAACTGCATTATAGTGAACTCACTGCCCCGAGCAGGGAGGAATCTGATGAGAAATCGACTCAAGTTCGCGGCCATCCTGCTGGCCCTCACCCTCGTTGCCGCCGCCTGCGGAAACGATGACGACGGAGGCGCCGCCGCCCCGGAACCAGCCGATGCGCCAACAGAAGCGCCGATACCGGCGCCGACGGAAGCGCCAACGCCGGCACCTGAGCCTGATCCCACCGAGGTGCCGCCGCCCGCCCCGGAACCAGCCGATGCGCCGTCGGTGGCCCTCGTGGTCAACCAGAAAGCAGGCGACCTAGGGCCGATTGACGACCTTGTGCGGGGTCTCGAAAGGGTGGAGGCCGACTTCGGCGCCGACACCACTTTCATCGAGGCCACCGACCCGTCCACCTTCGAGACCACCTTGCGCAACCTGGCCAACCAGGGCACCGACATCATCGCCGTGACCTTCCCGCCCATGCAGGATGCCGTCACAGTCGTGGCCCCGGACTTCCCCGACACCCGCTTCATTCACGTCTTCGGCTTCGAAGGAGGCGTCGACAACCTCGTCTCTGTCGGTTTCGACTACTACAAAGGCACCTATCTGGCCGGCATCCTGGCTGGCGCATTGAACACCACCGGCAAGGTGGGATTTGTGGGCGGCGTGTCGATCCCGCCGCTGAACGCCGACTACAACGCCTTCGTGGCCGCGGCCCAAACCAAGAACTCCGACATCACCGGGGAGGCCGCGTTCGCAGACTCCTTCGAGGATCCCGCCAAGGGTCGTGAACTCGGCGCTGCGCTGTACGACGGCGGCGTGGACATCATCATGACCGACGCGGCCGCCACCGACCTCGGGGTCATCCAGGCCGCCGAGGAGAAGGGCGGCTATGTGATCGGCGGTTCGGAGAACTACTTCGACAGCCCCGCCGTGATCGCCAGCGTCCTGCTGTATTGGGCGCAGGTTCTCTACGACCAAGTCGAGCACGCCCTCAGCGACAACTACACGCCCGGCTACGTCGGCGCCGGAGTGGCCGAAGGCGGCGTGGACCTGTTGGTCAACCCCGCCTTCTTGGCCGACGGCCCGGCCGAGATGGTGGAGATCATCAACGCCACCCTTAACGAGATCGACGAGGCTCGCTCGCAGATCACCGACGGATCCCTCGAGGTGCCCTTCAATCCCGAACTCTGAGGCCGGTAACCTCGCATCGATGACGACGCCGAGCGGATCGGCATCCGCCGAAACCCCGGCGGTTCGCTGCCGGTCGCTCGGCGTCTCCTTCGGCGCCGTCCAGGCCCTGCGCGACGTCAGCCTCGACCTTGCACCGGGGCGGATCCACGCGCTGGTCGGCCAGAACGGGGCCGGCAAGACCACGCTGGCCAAGGTGCTCGGCGGTCTGCAAGCACCGCAGACCGGCGAGGTGCATGTCGGCGGTCGCAAGATTCCCCCCGGCGACGTGCGGGCCGCCCAACTCGCCGGTCTGGCGATGGTCCACCAGCACTTCTCGCTGCCCCCCTCCTTCACGGTCGCGGAAGCTCTCGAGCTGACCGCGGCCCGAAAGGGCGGTCGCTCGTTCTTCCGCCGGGCCGACCTGCACCGGCAATGGCAGAACGACGTGGCTGAATTGGGCGGCCCGACAATGCTGTCGACCCGCATCCGGGATCTTCCGGTAGAAACCCGTCAATCGCTGGAAATCGTGCGGGCGCTGGCCGGCGACGCGCGGATTCTGCTGTTGGACGAACCTACGGCCTTGCTCACGCCTGGGGCCACCGACCAGCTGTTCGAGCGGTTGCTGCGGCTTCGCGACAACGGGGTCACCATCCTCATCGTGCTGCACAAGCTGCGTGAGGTGGCCGCTGTCGCGGAAACGGTGAGCGTGCTGCGCGACGGTGAGCTGGTCCTCGGCCCGAGCGAGATGGCCGAAGTTTCTGAGGGGCAGCTGAGCGACGCCATCGTCGGACCCGCATCCGGAGCGGACCGGACGATCAGCATGGCGCCCGCGGCTGCGGGACCCCAGGAGACGCTGCTGGAGTTGGTAGGGGTCTCCAGCCGGGAGTCGGCCTTCGAGCTCGGTCTCAACGGAATTGACCTCAGCGTCGAATCCCGGGAGATCGTGGGCATCGCCGGCGTGGAGGGCAACGGGCAGCGGAGCCTGGTCTCGGCGATCGCCGGCCTGACTCCCATCGCCGACGGCTCTGTGCGCCTCGGCGGTGCCGACGCAACCCGCGCCGGTCCCGCTCGCAGAAGACTGCGGGGACTGCGCTTGGTGCCCTTTGACCGAAACAGTGAGGGGATCAGTCGCAGTGCTTCTTTGTGGCTGAACCAATCGGCGCTTCGCCTTGTTGGGCGGCACCGCTGGCAGTTCCCGTTGATCTCGCTTCGCCAGTACAAGCGTCAGTCAGCCGAGTCGATGGACCTTTGGCGGGTGCGCTATGACGCCGTCGCACAGCCAGCCGAAAGCCTCTCCGGCGGAAACGTGCAGCGCCTGATCCTGTCGAGGGAGTTGGCGCCCGGAGTGGAGGTGCTGGTGGCGGCCCAGCCCACCCGCGGCCTCGACTTCTCCGCCACCAACTTCGTGCGCCGATCGCTGCGGGAGCTGCGCGACGGCGGCGCAGGCGTCCTCTTGGTGTCATCCGACCTCGATGAGCTGTTCGAGCTATCCGACCGGCTCCTCGTGATGTACGGCGGGCGCATCGTGGCGAGATTCGAAGCGCCCTATGACCGCCGCGCGGTGGGAGACGCCATGACCGGGGCTCTGCGGTGACCGGCGGCCTGCAACGGGTGGTGTCCACCGTGGTGCTGGTGGTGGTCTCCCTTCTTTTGACGACCCTCATCCTGTGGGTCAGCGGCTACCGCGTCGGCGATGTGTTCTCCGGCATCATCCAAGGAGCCGTCACCGCCACCGGGGCCTCCACTTCGACAATCCGTTGGGCGATCCCGCTGCTGCTCATCGGTCTGGGGGTGGTGATCGGGTTTCGGGCCGGGTTCTTCAACATCGGCGGCCAAGGACAATTCTACATTGGCGCTTGCTGCGCCCTGGCTGTGTCGTTGGGATGGCGCGAGGGTCCGGCGCCGTTGGTGATCCTGTGCGGAACGCTGGCGGCGATCGGCGCGGGGACAGCCTGGTCACTGCTCCCCGGCTACCTGCGGGTGCGTTTCGGCACCGACGAGGTGCTGACCACCCTGATGATGAGCTTCATCGGCGCGCTGGTGCTCCAGTATCTGACCGCCGGACCCATGCGTAACCCTTCGGGCACAGGCCAAACCGCGGCCAGCGAGCGCATACCCGACGCGTTCCGCATCACCGACGGCTCCGGCGTGTCGGCCACCGTGCTGGTGCTCGTGGGGGCCGTGGCCGTGCTGGTGTGGCTCTTGCTGGAACGCACCCGCTTCGGGCTGGCCATGACCCTGGTGGGCCGGAACCCCACGATGGCCCGCTGGCAGGGCATCAATGTGGGGCGCGTCGGCCTCGCTGCCTTTGCCCTGTCCGGGGCGCTGGCTGGTCTCGCCGGGGCGGTGGAGTTGTATGGCCCCGGTGCTCGTCTGGTCACCGGGTTCTCCCCCGAAGTGGGCTTCACTGCCGTTGTCGTGGCGCTCGTCGGCCTGCTGACCGTGGGAGGCACCGTGGTGGCCGCCGTCTTGTTCGGTGGCTTGCAGTCGGCCATCTTGTTCTTGCCGATCGTCACCGATCTTCCGCCGCCCGCCCTGGTGCTGCTGCACGGCATGGTGGCGTTCTTGGTCACCATCAAATTCAAAGCGGTGTGGCGGCGAGCGGCTCCAAAGGCAACGGCAGGCTGATGGAGCAGATTCTCGCCACCACGCTTCGCTCGGCCGCCCCCCTAGTGCTGGTGGCCACCGCAGGCGTCTTCGCCTTCCGGGCTGGGATCTTCCACTTGGGCCTTGAAGGGCTGATGATCACTGGTGCATTCACAACCGTGGCCGTCGCCGATGCCACCGGCTCGGTGGAGCTTGGGATTCTCGCCGCCGTCGGTGTCAACCTTGTCCTATCTGGGTTGTACTGGTGGGTGATCGGCCCTCTCGGGGCCAACGTGATCATCGCCGGGTTGGGGCTCACCTCCATCGGCCTGGGCGGCACAGCCTTCGCCCTCGGTGCCATCTTCGACAAGCGCGGCTCCATCTTCACCGACGTGGTGCTGCCCCGACCGGTGCGCGGGATCACCTCGGGGGCTGGGGTCATTGTCTCCGAACTCTCGATCCTCGTGTGGGTCACACCGCTGATTGTGCTGGCCGCCTGGGTTGTACTGCGGCGCAGCCGGTTCGGCCTGCGATTGGCCGCCGTGGGCGAGTATCCCTTCTCGGCCCGATCCGTGGGTGTGAACCCATCGATCGTGCGGCTTCAGGCATTGCTCATTGCCGGGGCGCTCTGCGCACTCGGCGGGGCTGAGCTGTCGGTGGGGGCGCTGCGCAACTTCACCGAGAACATGACCAACGGCCGGGGGTTCATCGCCTTTGTGGCGGTCATCTTCGGGGCCTGGCACCCCATCGGCGCAGCCTTTGCCGGGCTGTTCTTCGGCTTCGCTGACGCCATCGGCATCCAATCGCAGATCAACATCACCGAGCGAGTACCTCGGGAATTCGTACTGATGATCCCCTTCGTCCTCACCATCTTCGCCGTGTGGCTGGGCGGCCTCTGGCGGCGCCGTTCGCTGGAAGCCGAGGCCGGCTACGCCGAACTCCGAGAACCCGACTATTGAGAAAGCGGCTTGGCCAAGATCATGCCGCAGACCGTGTCCCGCCGGTCATTGCCGAATGCTCGCCGCGCTCCGATAACCTGCTAGCAGACCAAAGAGGAGCAACCCCGGGCATGAACACGTTCAAGACATTTCTCCTGCTGGTGCTGATGGCGGCGCTGTTCGTCGGCGTCGGCGCGCTGTTGGGCGGCAGCGGCGGACTGGCCATCGGAATCGTCATCGCGGTGGTCATCGTGGGCGGCTCGTACTGGTTCAGCGACAAGCTGGCCATTGCCTCGGCCCGGGCCGTACCGGTCACCCCTGAGCAGCTTCCCCAGTACCACGCCATCATGGAGGAGCTCACCGCCAAGGCCGAGATGCCGATGCCCAAGCTGTATGTGAGCCCCAACCCCCAGCCCAACGCCTTCGCCACCGGCCGCAACCCCAAACACGCCGCAGTGGCGGTGACCGAGGGGCTGATCAACCATCTGACGTGGGATGAGATCCGGGGCGTTTTGGCCCACGAGCTGGCTCACATCCGCAATCGCGACATCCTCATCGGATCGGTTGCCGCCGCCATCGCCATGGCCATTACCTTCGCCTCCCGCATCGCAATTTGGGGCATGATCTTCTTCGGTGGACGGGGCCGCGATAACGGCCCTGGAGAGCTGGTCGGCATGATCTTGGCCGCGATTTTGGCCCCCATCGCTGCCTCGATGCTTCAAATGGCCATCAGCCGCACCCGGGAATACCAAGCCGACGCCTCCGCGGCTCGGCTGATCGGCGACGGCGAGCCATTGGCCCGAGCGCTGGAGAAGCTGAACGCCGCCTCCCAGCGCATCCCTGTCAACGTGCCGGTGGAGCAAGCGTCGCACTACATCGTCAACCCCCTCACCGGCCGGGTCAGCTTCCGCAGCCTGTTCAGCACCCACCCCCCCGCCGAAGAGCGCATCCGCCGCCTCCGCGCCGGCGAATGGGTCCCCCAAGCGTACTAAGCGACCAAGAAAACCGATCAGTCCCGGAAGTTGCCGAACTGGAGGGGGATGGCGAAGTCGGCCTCTTTGAGGGCGGCGATCACCTCTTGGAGCATGTCCCGCTTCTTGCCGCTCACCCGCAGCTGACCGCCTTGGGTCTGCGACGAGATCCCCTTCATGCCCAAGTTCTTGATGAACTTGTTCAACTCCCGGGCCTTGTCGGCCGAGATGCCCGCGGCCAGCGCCGCCTCTTGGCGAACCGTCCCCCCGGCCGCATCAGCCACCGGCCCATACGTCACGCCCTTGAGCGACACCTTGCGCCGCACCAGCTTCTCCTCCAACACCTGACGGGCCGCCGCCAACCGATCCTCGCTGGACGACCGCAGCGTGATCATGCCGTCGCCCAGCGCCACCTCGCTGCTCGTGTTCTTGAAGTCGTAGCGGCTGTGAATCTCCCGAGCCGCCTGGTCCACCGCATTGCGGACCTCCTGCATATCCAGCTCAGAAGAAACATCAAACGTAGGCATCACCCGAACCTACCGCACCCCAGTGCTCCAAATTCGAGTGGGGAAGCCACCTAGCGGGCCGGTAGGGTGGTCCCTCGTTGGGTCGGTGCCCGAGCGGCCAAAGGGAACGGGCTGTAAACCCGTCGGCATTCGCCTTCGGAGGTTCAAATCCTCCCCGGCCCACAAATATTTTGGCTTCTCCAGCTTCAAGTGCAGGCCAACTCGCCGCACTTGGATGCCTGTGAGGCCACCCAGCCAGTCTCTCAGGAACTTCCTGTCGACTCGGAAACCTTCCTCGTAACGGTGTTCGTCTGTTGCAGTGTTCCATGAGGCAACGGTTGCGTATTCGGACGAGTCACCGAACTCGATGGATGCTTCAATCTCGCCCAGCGTCCATTCCATGACAACGCTGCCTCAACGACCCCGATTTCCGAGAAATCGTGTTCGTCGGCCTAGCCAGAGGCATCTACGAAACAGTCACCGCCCAGTAGGGGCAGAAGCCGATGAAGGGGCCGCCTTTGTGCAACAGCGATGTCGCCCTATCACTAGGATTTGGGATCGCCTCTCAGGCCTCGCAACAGCGTGACGGCCTGCTCAGCAAAGGTCTCATCTACGCACCCGAACGAGGACAGCTATCTTTCACTGTTCCCCAAATGGGACAGTACCTACGCGATCTAACCGACCGGCCCTAGCCGCTATACCTGTGCTTCGCCGATTGACGGTTACGACGGCTCCCCGGCCCACCCCAATCTCGCAGCATGAGCTGCATCACGGTGACATCCAACCAGCGCCCGAACTTGCGGCCTACTTCGCGTTCGATGCCCACTACTTCGAAGCCTGCGGAGCGGTGGACGGCTACTGACGCCTCGTTGCCCCCGGAGATGCGGGCGATCATGGTGTGGAACCCGTGGCTCTGAGCCAAGGCAACCAGTTCCTCCAACAGCGCCCGCCCGACGCCCTCGCCCCGGTGGTCTACATGGACATACACCGAGTTCTCCACGGTGGTGTTGTAGGCCGGTCGAGTGTGGAAGGGCGACAGGGAGGCATATCCGATCACCGAGTTGTCGTCTTCGTCCGGCGTGGCCACCAGCACGGCGTGAACGCCGCTGCGATCCTGCAACCACGACTGCTGCGCGGCCAGAGTCCGGGGCTCGATGTCGAAAGTGCTGGTCCCGTTGAGCACCTCATAGTTGTAAATCTCTCGGATGCCCTCGGCATCCGATAGCCGCGCTGCTCGTATCGCCACTGGCGGCACCGTATCGCCCGTCACCTCCCAATTCTGGCTTTCCCGCCGCAGGCACAGAGTGGCAATATTGGCGTCGCAAAGGGATAGAGTTCCCAGCCCGCCTCCTTAGCTCAGTCGGCAGAGCGTTTCCATGGTAAGGAAAAGGTCGAGAGTTCGATTCTCTCAGGAGGCTCAGGGCCACTTCGGCGGTGTCCAGCCGCTGAAAGGCCCCGGGGCGGCGTAGCTCAGTCGGTAAGAGCGCTCGACTCATAATCGAGAGGTCGCCAGTTCGAGTCTGGCCGCCGCTACCACCTCCCCCTCGCCCAGCGGGCGACCAGGGTTATCTGCGCCCTGCGACCAGCCAGGGATAACCTGGCCCCATCGAAGCCGCAGCATCTCGTGAACCGGTCTCGGAGGACGCCGCGCTGGTGGATGCTGCCCGCCGGGGCGACCGCGACGCGTTCAACGAGCTGGTCCGGTCCACCTATCGAGACATCTACGCCCTGGCCTACCGGCTCACCGGCAACCGGGACGACGCCGGCGACGTGGTGCAAGACGCCTATGTCCGGGCCTACCGGGCGATCCGCCGCTTTCGGGGCGACTCCAGCTTCTCCACCTGGATGTACCGCATCACCAGCAACTGCGCATCCACCCACCTGAGCCGGCGATCCCGCCAGCGCACCGAGGAGCTGAGCGACGACGTGCCCATCGTCGATCTGCGGCCCGAGCAGGACCCGAGCCTGCGAGCCGAGGCCGCCATTCTTCGCCATCACCTCGACCGGGCCATCCGGGCGCTGCCCGAACGACTGCGCCAGGTGGTGGTGCTGCGCGATCTGCACGACCTCTCCCACAGCGAGATCGCCGCCGAGTTGGGCATCACCACCTCAGCGGCCAAAGTCCGACTCCACCGGGCCCGACAGCGGCTGCGCGCCGTGCTGCAACGCACCACCGAACTGGGCACCGGCCAAACAGCGCCAACCGCCCACGACAACCAAGACGAGGCGGCCTCATGATCAACGACGCCACCCGATCCCTTGACCACCGCCCCTCCGCTGAGGCGCCCCCCACCCTGGTGTGGAAGGTGATGGCCCGCCTCGACCAATACGACCGCCGCCGCCAATTCATCCGGCGCTTCCTGGCCGCGACCACCCTGGCGGTGATTACCGTCTTCTTCCGCCGCCGTTCGCGCCGATAGCCAGCCCGGCACCGCAGTTTTTGCATTGCGGATGGCAGGTGTCGGCACGGTAGCCTTGTCTTGCCCCTAACGAACGAAGGGCAGTGGCTCAATTGGTAGAGCACCGGTCTCCAAAACCGGCGGTTGGGGGTTCGAGTCCCTCCTGCCCTGCGCAAGCGATCCCGTCTCCCTCGTGCCGGGCGCACTGGAGTCTCCATGACTGACATGAACCGACAACAGAAGCGGATGGCCAAACGGCAGGGCTTCGTCGATGAGCAAGGCGACCCGGTCCGCGACCGCCGCCAGCCCCGGAACCAACCGCGGCCCGGCGAAGAGCGGGTGGGGCCGGTCCAGTTCCTGCGCGAGGTTAGGGGCGAGCTCCGCAAAGTGTCGTGGCCGCGGCGCGAGGAAGTGGTCAACTACTCCATCGTGGTGCTGGTGGTCCTCGTGCTGCTCACCACAGCCATCGGCTTGCTCGACTGGGGCTTCAGCGAAGCCATCCTGAAGTTGTTCGACCGATGAGCTTTGAAGTAGAGGAAACCGAGATGACTGCCACCACCACCGAAGCAGCCGACTCTGAGTCGAAGGCGATCGACGCCGCCGAAGCCGCCGCCGCATTGCTGCCCACCGGGCCGGGTGCCCCGCCCGGCACCGAGGGCGCTGGCCTGCTGGAAGATCCTGGCATTCTGGGCGATGCCGGCCTGCTGGACGATCCCGCCCTCCTGGGCGACGCAACTCCGCCAGACGACACAGACGAGGTAATCGACGCCGACGATCTGGTCTACGAGAAGGCCGACGTAGAAGAGGTCGAGACCATCAGCCCCTATGACATGCCGGGGAAGTGGTACGTGGTCCACACCCAGTCGGGCTACGAGAACAAGGTGCAGCAGAACATCGAGGCCCGGCGAAGGACCATGGGCATGGAGAGCCACATCCACGAGACCGTCATCCCCATGGAAGACGTGGTGGAGTTCAAGGCCGGCAAGAAGGTCACCACCAAGAAGAAGATGTTCCCCGGCTACCTGCTGGTTCGAGCCGAGATGAACGACGTCTCCTGGGATGTGATCCGCAACACCCCCGGCGTGACCGGCTTCGTGGGCCACGGTCGCCGGGGCAGCAAGCCGTCGCCCCTCAAGCGCAAAGACGTGGAGAACTTCCTCCAAGTCAAGACCGATGGCGAACAGACGGTGCGCCGAACCAAGCCCCGGCTGCTCTATGAGGTGGGCGAGACCATCCGGGTCAAAGAAGGCCCGTTCGCCGACTTCTCCGGGGAGGTGGCCGAGATCAACGAAGACCAGCTCAAGGTGAAGGTCTTGGTCAACATCTTCGGCCGAGAGACGCCGGTGGAACTTGAGTTCTCTCAAGTGGCCAAATTGTAAGAAGATCCGAGTTCTCTCAAGTCGCAAAGCTGTACGCGAACCAGGCCGGAAGGAAAAGAGCCATGGCGCAAAAGAAAGTAGCCACCACCATCAAGATCCAGATCCCCGCGGGACAAGCCACCCCGGCGCCCCCCGTGGGCACCGCGCTCGGCCCCCACGGCGTGGCCATCATGGACTTCTGCCGGGACTACAACGCCAAGACCGAGGACAAGCGGGGCCAGATCATCCCGGTGGAGATCACCATCTACGAGGACCGGACATTCTCGTTCATCACCAAGACCCCTCCCACATCCTTCCTCATCCGGGAGGCGGCTGGCTTGGAGAAGGGGTCGATGGAGCCGGGCCGCGACGTGGTCGGGGCCATCACCGATGCCCAGTGCGCGGAGATCGCCAAGGTCAAGATGCCCGACCTCAACACCGATGACCTCGACCAGGCCAAGCTGCAAGTGGCCGGAACCGCCCGCAGCATGGGCATCAAGGTGGAGTAGGGAAGGGAGCCAACATGGCGAAGAATGGCAAGCGGTACAGCGACGCCGCCCAGCGCTACGACAAGCAGCACCCGCACACCGCCCAAGAGGGCGTCGAGCTGGTGAAGAGCCTGTCGGCCGCGAAATTCGACGAGACGCTGGAGCTCGCCGCCCGACTGGGCGTCGATCCTCGCAAAGCCGACCAGATGATCCGGGGAACGGTTTCGCTGCCCTCGGGCACCGGCACCGATGTTCGCGTCGCCGTGTTCGCCCAGGGCGAGGCGGCCTCCCAAGCCAGCGAAGCGGGCGCCGATGTGGTGGGCGCCGACGATCTGGCCGAGGAGGTGCAGGCAGGCAAGATGGACTTCGACGTGGCCATCGCCACCCCCGACATGATGCCGGTGGTGGGAAAGCTCGGAAAGATCCTGGGTCCCCGGGGGTTGATGCCCAACCCGAAGACCGGCACGGTCACCGATGACGTGGCTCGAGCGGTGGGCGAGTTCAAGAGCGGCAAGGTGGAGTATCGCACCGACCGCCAGGGCAACGTCCACGTGCCGGTGGGCAAGGTGAGTTTCGAGGCCGACGCACTGGTGGCCAACATCCGTGCCGTCATGGAGGAGATCAGCCGGGCCAAGCCCGCCGCCCTCAAAGGCCGCTACATCCGCAAGGTCGCCATCTCCTCCACCATGGGACCCAGTGTCCGGCTGGATCCCGCCGACTTGGGGGCAACCAACTGATCTGGTACCTTTTGTCGCTCACAATTGATCGATTTGCCGCAGACATCAGGCGCAGTGCCCAGCACCGCTTAATCGGCTGACACCCGGTCTCCAACGGATCGGGCCATCGGCGGGCCTGACGAGGTGAACCCTCCCGAAACCCGTGGGGCGTTCGCTGGTCAGCGGCGCCCCCCTATTCGTTTTGGAGTTTTGGAGAAGAGTCACGTTGTCATGAAGGGTTCGGCATTCTGATGGAAAATCCCCGCCCGGAGAAAGTGGCCGTCGTGGAGGAGGTGCGTGACCGCATCTCCTCGACCGAGGCCGTGGTCCTCACCGACTACCGCGGCCTCGACGTGCCCGCCCTAGCCGATCTGCGCCGCCAGCTGCGCGAGGCCGGCGGCGAATACAAGGTGTACAAGAACACCCTCACCCGCTTCGCAGCCCGTGAGCTGAACCTTGACCTCGATGAGATGCTGGTGGGCCCGACGGCGCTGGCGTTCGTGGGCACCCGCGAAGACGGATCCCCCGGCGATGCCGTCTCGCTGGCCAAGGCCCTTTGCCAGTACGCCGAGGACTCCAGCTTCCTGTCGATCAAGGGCGGGGTGCTCGACGGCCAGGTGCTCTCCTCCGGCGAGGTGAGCGCCCTGTCCAAACTGGGGACCCGGGCCGAGATTCTGGCCGAGATCGTCGGGCTGCTGGAAGCCCCCATGACCGAGATGGCCGGGCTCCTCGAAGCCCCGCTGGTCGAGATGGCCGGGCTCCTCGAAGCCCCGCTGGTCGAGACCGCCGGGCTGCTGGAATCGCTGGGCGGCAAGGGCGGCGCAGCGGCCTGACCAGCAGAAGCATCGACAACTGACCACAACAAATAGCACCAACAAAAGGAATGAGGAATAGCAATGACCAAGGTTGACGAGATTCTGGACTCCATCGGGTCCATGACCGTGCTTGAGCTGTCCGAGCTCAAGGAGGCGTTCAAGGAGCGCTTCAACGTGGAGGCCGCAGCCCCGGCCGCAGCCATGCCAATGATGGTGGCGGCGCCCGGCGCCGACGGCGGCGACGGTGGTGGCGCGGCGGAAGAGCAGAGCGAATTCGACGTGATCCTCACCAGCGCGGGCGAGAAGAAGATCCAGGTCATCAAAGAGGTGCGCACTCTCACAAACCTGGGCCTCAAAGACGCCAAAGAACTGGTGGACAACGCCCCCAACCCGGTCTTGGAGAAGGCCTCCAAGGAGGACGCCGAGAAGGCCAAGGAGCTCATCGAGGCCGCCGGCGGAGCTGTGGAGCTCAAGTAACCCGCGACCAGCCAATTCCTGCCGGGCATGGCTTGTAAATCATGCCCGCGCCGCGTATCATTCCCGGATACCCGCTCGCTTGTGTCCTCGGCCACGCCTTCTCTTTTGACGCGGCCGCGTTTTGGGACTCGCCCTCCCGTTGACGTTCAGGGATTCGAGCAGCCACCCGGCGTTGCCCGTCCACCACACATCATCTCAGGAGCTCACCTTGGCCCCCCGTTTGGCGACCCGCGACCGCTACTCCTTCGGAAACCTGGAGGAGGTGCTGCCTCTGCCCGATCTCATCGCGGTGCAGAAGGACTCCTTCCAATGGTTCATCCGGCAAGGACTGGCCGATGCCTTTCGCGACATCAGCCCCATCAAGGACTTCTCGGAGACCCTCCAGCTCGAGTTGGAGTTCGACCCCGACGATGAAGACCTGAACCCCGGCCCCCGCTGGGGCACCTCGGTGGAAGAGTGCAAAGAGAAGGACATGACCTACTCGGCGCCCATCTTGGTGCAGGCCCGGTTCTCCAACCGCAACACCGGCGAGATCATCGAGCAGATCGTGTTCCTGGGCGACTTCCCGGTGATGACCGACAAGGGCACGTTCATCGTGAACGGCACCGAGCGGGTGGTGGTGTCCCAGCTCGTGCGCTCCCCAGGCGTGATCTTCCAGCCCGGCGAGCGGTTCCGGCTCCGCAACCTGAGCAAGCACCAGCTGGTCACCGGCACCATCCATCCCTATCGGGGCGAGTGGATCGAGTTCGACGTCGAGCACAAGCCCGGCCGCAACCCCACCGCCGGAGCCCGGGTGGCCCGCAAGCGCCGCATGAGCCTGTTCACCCTGCTGCGGGCGCTGGGCTACGACGAGGACCGGGCCCCCGGTTTCCTGGATCGCTTCGTGGCCCACTTCGACTTCCTCGCCGACCAGTGGGAAAGCGACAAGCACCAGCACACCACCCAGGATGAGGCCCTGCTGGAGATCTACAAACGCGCCCGTCCCGGCGAACCCCAATCGGTGGAGGCGGCCCGCAACTACTTCCGCAACGCCTTCTTCGAGAGCCGGCGCTACGACCTGTCCCGGGTGGGCCGCTACAAGCTCGACCGCAAGCTCGGCCCCGAGCTCGACCGCATCGAGGAGCTCTTCGACCTGCGGCTGCATCGCTCCGAATCGGCCCCCGCCGATCTGCCCCAGCAGTTCTTGCGTCCCGAGCCCGATCAGCCGGTGCTCTCGCCTGCTGAGGTGCTGGCCACCTGCACCTATCTGCTGCACCTGGTGAAGTTCGAGCCCGGCTACCGCCTCGACGACCAGGACCACTTCGCCAACCGCCGCATCCGCTCGGTGGGCGAGCTCATCCAGAACCAGGTCCGCATCGGCCTGTCCCGCATGGAGCGGGTGGTGCGCGAGCGCATGACCACCCAGGACGTGGAGGCCATCACCCCCACCTCGCTCATCAACAACCGGCCGGTGGCCGCCGCCATCAAGGAGTTCTTCGGCACCAGCCAGCTCTCCCAGTTCATGGACCAGGTGAACCCGCTGTCGGGGCTCACCCACCGCCGGCGCCTCTCAGCGCTGGGCCCGGGCGGCCTGTCGCGGGAGCGGGCCGGGTTCGAAGTGCGCGATGTCCACTTCTCCCACTACGGCCGCATGTGCCCCATCGAGACCCCTGAGGGTCCCAACATCGGCCTCATCGGCGCGCTGGCCTCCTACGGCCGGGTCAACGAGTTCGGCTTCATCGAATCCCCCTACCGCAAGGTGATCGACGGCCAGGTCACCGACCAGATCATCTGGCTGGCCGCCGACGACGAGGAGGAGTACGTGGTGGCCCAGGCCAATGCCCCCCTCGACAGCCAGAACCGGTTCGTGAACGACCGGGTGCTGGTGCGGCGCTCCCCCCAGGCCGCCACGATGAAGGGGTTGCAGGCCCAGCTCGAGCAGGAGGTGTTCTTCGGGGCCACTACCGAGATTTCCTCGGTGCCCCCCGATGAGGTCCAGCTCATGGATGTCTCCCCCAAGCAGATCGTCTCGGTGGCCACTGCGCTGATCCCGTTCCTCGAGCACGACGACGCCAACCGAGCCCTCATGGGGGCCAACATGCAGCGCCAGGCCGTGCCCTTGGTCCGACCGGAGGCCCCGTATGTGGGCACCGGCATCGAGAGCAAGGCCGCCCGCGACGCCGCCGACATGATCATCGCCACCGAGGACGGCGCCATTACCGACATCGCCGGCAACAGCATCTCCGTCGAGTACAAGAAGGCCGGTTCGTCCACCTACAAGCTGATGAAGTTCGAGCGGTCCAACCAGGACACCTGCATCAACCAGAAGCCGCTGCTGAAGGTGGGCGACCGGTTCCGCAAGGGCGACATCTTGGCCGACGGCCCCTCCACCGACAACGGCGAGATGGCCTTGGGCAAGAACCTGCTGGTGGCCTTCATGGCCTGGGAGGGCTACAACTTCGAGGACGCCATCATCCTCAGCGACCGGCTGGTGCGCGACGACGTGCTCACCTCCATCCACATCCACGAGCACGAGATCGATGCCCGCGACACCAAGCTCGGCCCCGAGGAGATCACTCGGGACATCCCCAATCTCTCCGAGGAGATCCTGGCCGACCTCGATGAGGAGGGGATCATCCGCCCCGGCGCCGAGGTCGGCCCCGGCGATGTGCTGGTGGGCAAGGTGACCCCCAAGGGCGAGACCGAGCTGACCCCCGAAGAGCGCCTGCTGCGGGCCATCTTCGGGGAGAAGGCCCGAGAGGTGCGAGACACCAGCCTCAAGGTCCCCCACGGCGAGAACGGCAAGGTCATCGACGTCAAGAAGTTCAACCGCTTTGCCGGCGACGAACTTCCCCCCGGAGTGAACCAGCTGGTTCGGGTGTACGTGGCCCAGAAGCGGAAGATCTCGGTGGGCGACAAGCTGGCCGGGCGCCACGGCAACAAGGGCGTCATCTCCAAGATCCTCCCCATGGAGGACATGCCCCATCTGGCCGACGGGACCCCGGTGGATCTCATCTTGAACCCGCTGGGCGTTCCCTCCCGCATGAACGTGGGACAGGTGCTGGAGGCCCACTTGGGCTACGCCGCCCGCTGGGGCTGGGATCAGGAAGATGCGTCGGGCCAAGAGCCCGAGCGGGGCGACGGCCGCAAGACCCGCCCCACCACCCGGGCCGCCACCCTGGTCTCGACCCCGGTATTCGACGGGGCCCATTGGGACGAGGCCGGGCACTCCGGGCAGCACCCCACCATCCAGCAGCTCCTGGCCAACATCAAGCCGGAGACGGTCGATGGCGAGCGCCTTATCGGCGAAGACGGCAAGGCCGTGCTCTACAACGGCCGCACCGGCGAGCCCTACGACAACCGGATCATGGTCGGCTACATGTACATGCTGAAGCTGGCCCACCTGGTGGACGACAAGATCCACGCCCGCTCCACCGGCCCGTACTCAATGATCACCCAGCAGCCGCTGGGGGGCAAGGCGCAGTTCGGCGGCCAGCGCTTCGGCGAGATGGAGGTCTGGGCGCTGGAGGCCTACGGCGCGGCCTACTGCCTCCAAGAGCTGCTCACCATCAAGTCCGACGACGTGCTCGGCCGAGTGCGGGTGTACGAGGCCATCGTCAAGGGCGACAACATCCCCGAGCCGGGCATACCGGAGAGCTTCAAGGTGCTCATCAAGGAGATGCAGGCCCTGTGCCTGAACGTGGAGGTGCGGGACACCGCCGGCCAGCAGGTGGAGATCACCGAGTTGGACGACGACGCCTTCCGCACCTCAGAGGAGCTGGGCATCGACATCTCCCGCCCCGAACGGGGATCAGACGATGAAGACGACCGCCGAGTCATGGGGAGGAGTTTCTAGATGTTGGACGTCAACGCATTCGACCAGCTCTCCATCGGGCTGGCCACCGCCGATGCCATTCGGACCTGGTCCAACGGCGAGGTGAAGAAGCCCGAGACCATCAACTACCGCACGCTTCGCCCCGAAAAGGACGGCTTGTTCTGCGAGAAGATCTTCGGTCCCACCAAGGACTGGGAGTGCTACTGCGGCAAGTACAAGCGCATCCGCTTCAAGGGCATCATCTGCGAGCGCTGCGGGGTGGAGGTAACCCGCTCCAAGGTGCGCCGGGATCGCATGGGCCACATCGAGCTGGCCGCTCCCGCAGTCCACATCTGGTACCTGCGGGGCACCAGGTCGTGGCTGGCGTACCTGCTCATGGGCACCGAGCCCAAGGAGGAGTTGAAGGCCAAGCAGCTCGAGAAGGTCATCTACTTCGCGGCCAACCTGGTAACCGAGGTGGACGAGGAGGAGCGCCACAAGCAGCTTCCCGAACTCGAACGGGAGATGCGCGAGGAAATCGAGGCCATCCGCGACGAGCTCCAAGAGCGCAAAGACGAGCGCTTGGCCGAGCTCGAGGCGGAACTGGCCGAGCTCGAGGACACCGACGCCAAGGATCTGGACAAGCGGCGGAAGGCCGCCGAGAAAGACCTGGAAGCCCTCGACGAGGAGTACACCGAGGAGATCGAACGGGTCGAGCTGGCCTTCGAGGAGTTCAGCAGCCTGTTCCCCCGCAAGATCGTCGAGGATGAGGAACTGTGGCGGGAGATGGAGGAGCGCTACGGCGACCTCTTCTCCGGGGGCATGGGCGCGGCGGTCATCGCCACGCTCATCGACAGCGTCGACCTCGACGAGGAGGAGCGCAAGCTCCGCGAGCAGCTCGACCCGCCCGAGGGCCAGAAGAAGCTCTCCCAGCAGCGCGAGCAGAAGGCCATCAAGCGGCTGAAGATCGTGTCGGCGTTCAACCGGCGCGACCAGCACGGTCGCCGCATCAACGACCCCCGGGCCATGATCTTGGACGCCGTCCCGGTCATCCCCCCCGAACTGCGCCCCATGGTGCAGCTGGACGGCGGTCGATTCGCCACCTCCGACCTGAACGATCTCTACCGCCGGGTCATCAACCGGAACAACCGCCTCAAGCGGCTGCTGGATCTGGGGGCGCCCGAGATCATCGTCAACAACGAGAAGCGCATGCTCCAGGAGGCGGTCGACGCCCTGTTCGACAACGGCCGGCGGGGGCGCCCGGTCACCGGTCCGGGCAACCGGCCCCTCAAGTCGCTGTCCGACATGCTCAAGGGCAAGCAGGGCCGGTTCCGCCAGAACCTCTTGGGCAAGCGGGTGGACTACTCGGGCCGATCGGTCATCGTGGTCGGCCCCACCCTCAAGCTGCACCAGTGCGGCCTGCCCAAGCTCATGGCGTTGGAGCTGTTCAAGCCCTTCGTCATGAAGAAGCTGGTGGAGGAAGACCTGGCCCAGAACATCAAGTCGGCCAAGCGGATGGTGGAGCGGCGCCGTCCCCAGGTATGGGATGTGCTCGACGAGGTCATCCAAGAACACCCCGTGCTGTTGAACCGGGCCCCGACCCTGCACCGTCTGGGAATCCAGGCCTTCGAGCCCGTGCTGGTGGAGGGCAAGGCCATCCAGATCCACCCGCTGGTGTGTACCGCCTTCAACGCCGACTTCGACGGCGACCAGATGGCGGTCCACCTTCCGCTGTCGGCCCAGGCCCAGGCTGAGGCCCGGGTGCTGATGCTGTCGGCCAACAACGTGCTGAGCCCGGCGCACGGCCGTCCACTGGTCACGCCGGGCCAGGACATGATCATCGGGGCCTACTACCTCACCGAGGAAGTGGAGGGAGCAACCGGCGAAGGGCGGGTGTTCCGCCACCAGCACCAGATCGAGCGGGCCTACGAGGCCGGCGAGGTCGCGCTTCACGCCCGCATCGAGTACCGCATCCCCGAGTTGGTGGACACCCCGGCCAACGGCGATGCCGCCACATACACCCCCACCACGGTGGGGCGGGTGTTGTTCAACAGCACCCTGCCCGACGACTTCCCCTATGTGAACCGGGTGGCCACCAAGCGGGACATCACCACCATCGTGGACCAGCTGGCCCAGCAGTACACCAAGGAAGTGGTGGCCCGCAGCCTGGATGCCCTGAAGAATCTGAGCTTCGAGTTCGCCAGCCAGTCCGGGCTCACCGTGTCGGTGGACGACATCAAGGTGCCGCACGACAAAAAGAGCATCCTGGACCGCTACGAGAAGGAAGCCGACAAGGTCGAGAACCAGTTCCGACGGGGCATTATCACCGACGGTGAGCGCCGCCAGAAAGAGGTGGAGATCTGGACCGAGGCCACCGAGATGGTGCGCCAGCGCATGGAGGCAGTGCTCCAGTCTGAGAAGTTCAATCCCATCGACATGATGGTGGGCTCCGGCGCCCGGGGGAACATGATGCAGGTCCGCCAGATCGCGGGCATGCGCGGCCTGGTGGCCAACCCCCGCGGCGACATGATCCCCCGCCCCATCAAGAGCAACTTCCGCGAGGGCTTGGCGATGCTCGAATACTTCATCGCCACTCCGGGCGCCCGCAAGGGCCTGGTGGACACCGCCCTTCGCACCGCCGACTCCGGGTACCTCACCCGCCGACTGGTGGATGTGGCCCAAGAGGTCATCATCAACGACCGGGACCCGTTCGAAGCGGGAGGGCCGGTGCGGGGCATCTGGATTGAAGACGTCATGCCCGACGAGCCGGGCAAGCGCACCTATCTGGAAACCCGCCTGTTCAGCCGCACCCTGGCCGAGGATGTGACCTTGGGCGACGGCACCGTGCTGGAAGGGGGATCCATTGTCGGGGACCTGGAGATGGCCCTGCTGCGCGACGATCCCACGGTGACCCGGGTCCGGGTGCTGTCTCCTCTGACCGACGACTCCGAAGTGGGGATCAGCCGTGCGTCCTACGGGCTCTCCCTGGCCACCGGCCAGGCCATCGAGGTGGGCGAGGCCGTGGGCGTGATCGCCGCCCAGTCCATCGGCGAGCCCGGCACCCAGCTCACCATGCGGACCTTCCACACCGGCGGCGTGGCCGGCAAGGACATCGCCGGCGGTCTGCCCCGGGTCGTGGAGTTGTTCGAGGCCCGCACCCCCAAGGGCAAGGCCGAGCTCACCCGCATCTCCGGCGTGGTCCGCATCAGCGAGGAAGACGGCAAGGCCAGCCGACTGGCCGTGGTGGGCGACGACGGCGCCGAGTGGTCCGTCGTCATCGACCCGGCCTGGAAGCTGGCCGTGGCGGAGGGCCAGGAGGTGGCCGCCGGCGATCCGGTGGCTCAGGCCGATGGTCCCCGCGATCCCAAGGAGCTGCTGGAGATCCGCGGCGTGCGGGAAACCCAGCAGTACCTGGTGGACGAGGTACAGCGGGTGTACCGCGACCAGGGCGTTTCCATCCACGACAAGCACATCGAGCTGATCGTTCGCCAGATGACCCGTCGAGTGGCCATCCAGGAGCCGGGAGACTCCGAGTTCCTGCCCGGCGAGCGGGTGGACTCCCAAGTCTTCACCAACAAGAACCGCGAGCTGGCCCAAGAGGGCAAGCGCCCCGCCGAGGGGCGGCCCGAGCTCATGGGCATCACCAAGGCCTCGCTGGCCACCGACTCCTGGCTGTCGGCCGCGTCGTTCCAGGAGACCACCCGGGTGCTGACCGAGGCGGCCATCGAGTCCCGTCGAGACGGGCTCATCGGCCTCAAGGAGAACATCATCATCGGCAAGCTGATCCCGGCCGGAACCGGTATGGAGATCTACCGGGACATCGCCACCCACGCCCCCGACTACACCCCGATGGAGTACTACACCTCTGCGGACGACGACGTTGACCTGGCAGATCAATTTGCCCAGTGGGCGTCGGCGGCCGACGACGAGGGGGCCGACGTGTTGCCGATAGGAAACTTGGGGGCGTAAACTTCGATTTGGCGCGCGGCCTTCGCTGCGCCCTCAATCTTGTTCCCATTAGCCGTAGGAAGTGCTGTGCCCACGATTCAGCAACTGGTGCGCAAGGGTCGCCAGTCCAAATTCCGCAAGGAGAAGACGCCGGCTCTCAAGGGCGCGCCCCAGCGGCGGGGAGTATGCACTCGGGTCTACACCACCACCCCGAAAAAGCCGAACTCCGCGCTCCGGCGGGTGGCCCGTGTCCGGCTGACCAGCGGCATGGAGGTCACCGCCTACATCCCCGGCGAGGGGCACAACCTCCAAGAGCACTCCATCGTGCTGGTGCGCGGCGGACGGGTCCGCGACCTGCCCGGCGTGCGCTACAAGATCATCCGCGGCACCCTCGACACCGCCGGGGTTTCCGACCGCCGCCAAGCCCGCAGCCGCTACGGCGCCAAGAAAGAAGCCTGACGATGCCTCGCAAGGGCCCGGCAGGGCGACGCGACCTTCCCAACGACCCGGTCTACGACTCATTGCTGGTCACCCAGTTCGTCAACAAGATCCTCCAGCGGGGCAAGCGCTCCACCGCGGAGCGAATCGTGTACGGCGCGCTCGACATCGTGGAGCAGAAGACCAGCGCCGAGCCGCTGGGCACCCTGAAGCGGGCCGTGGACAACGTCCGACCCCAACTCGAGGTCCGCAGTCGACGGGTCGGCGGGGCCACCTATCAGGTGCCCGTGGACGTGCGCCCTCGCCGGGCCAACACCCTGGCCATCCGCTGGATCGTCAATCACGCCCGCGAGCGGCGTGAGCGCACCATGACCGATCGGCTGGCCAATGAAATCCTGGATGCCTCCAATGGCCTGGGTGCGTCGGTGAAGCGACGCGACGACTTGCACAAGATGGCTGAGTCGAACCGGGCCTTCGCCCACTACCGCTGGTAAGCGGCTTTACCTTTCTGAGCGTCATGTCTCGTCACCCGCTGGAGAAGACCCGCAACATTGGCATCATGGCCCACATCGACGCGGGCAAAACCACCTGCACCGAGCGCATCCTCTACTACACCGGCAAGGCCTACAAGCTCGGAGAGGTCCACGACGGCGCCGCCACCATGGACTGGATGGAACAAGAGCAAGAGCGGGGCATCACGATCACCTCAGCCGCCACCACCGCGGAGTGGGCTGGGCACCGAATCAACATCATCGACACGCCCGGCCACGTGGACTTCACCATGGAGGTGGAGCGCTCCCTGCGGGTGCTCGACGGCGCGGTGGCCCTGTTCGACGGCGTGGCCGGCGTGGAGCCTCAGTCGGAGACGGTTTGGCGCCAAGCCAACAAGTACGGCGTCCCCCGCATTTGCTTCATCAACAAGCTCGATCGCACCGGCGCCAACTTCGAGCGCGCCGTGCTCACCATTACCGAGCGCCTGCGGGCCAACACCGCGGTGGTGCAGCTGCCCATCGGCATCGAGGCCGGCCTGCTCGGCGTGGTCGACCTCGTGGAGATGCAGGGCCTGGTCTGGCGGGGCGACGACCTAGGCGCCACTTGGGACGTCACCGAGATCCCCGACGACCTCAAAGACAAGGCCGAGGAGGCCCGCTTCGAGCTCATCGACCTGCTGACCCAGTTCGACGAGACCCTGCTGGAGAAGTACATCGAGGACGAGGACTCGATCACGGCTGCCGACCTGCGGGCCTCGCTGCGGGCCTGCACCCTGTCGCTGGACATCGTGCCGGTGCTGTGCGGGTCGGCCTTCAAGAACAAGGGCGTGCAGCCGTTGCTGGACGCGATCATCGAGTACCTCCCCTCCCCGCTGGACATCCCCCCGGTCAAGGGCATCCATAAGGGAGAGGAGTCCGAGCGGCCCGCGGATGACGAGGCCCCGTTCAGTGCTTTGGCGTTCAAGATCATGAGCGATCCCCACGTCGGCAAGCTCACCTACTTCCGGGTGTACAGCGGCCAGATGGACAAGGGCAGCCAGGTGGTCAACGTTCGCACCGGCCGCAAGGAGCGGATCGGGCGCATCTTGGAGATGCACGCCAACGACCGGGAAGACCTCGACGTCGTGCGGGCCGGCGACATCGTGGCCGGCATCGGCCTCAAGGACGTGCGCACCGGCGACACTCTGGCCCATACCAACCACCCCATCGAGCTGGAGCAGATGGACTTCCCCGACCCGGTTATCCAGGTGGCGGTGGAACCCCGGACCAAAGCTGACCAGGACAAACTGGGCAAGGCCATGTCGGCGCTGGCTGAGGAGGATCCCACGTTCCAGGTCCGCACCGACGAGGAGACCGCGCAAACCCTCATCGCCGGCATGGGCGAGCTGCACCTGGAGGTGCTGGTGGAGCGGATGCTGCGGGAGTTCAGCGTGGATGCCTCTGTCGGTAAGCCGCAGGTGGCCTACCGGGAGACCGTCTCCGCACCGGTGGCCAAGTTCACCTACACCCACAAGAAGCAGACCGGCGGCTCGGGCCAGTACGCCGAGATCACCTTCAACCTGGAGCCCAACGACCCCGGCAAGGGCTACGAGTTCGCCAGCGAGGTGAGTGGCGGGCGCATTCCCAAGGAGTACATCCCCGCGGTGGACAACGGCATGCAAGACGCCATGACCACCGGGCCGCTGGCCGGCTTTCCCGTCGTCGATCTCAAGGTGACCCTGACCGACGGCCGCCACCACGAGGTGGACTCATCGGACATGGCCTTCAAGATCGCGGCCACCGCCGCCTTCCGCGATGCCGCCCGCAGGGCCAAGCCCGTTTTGCTGGAGCCGATCATGGCCGTCGACGTCGTGACCCCCGAGGAGTACATGGGCGACGTCATCGGCGACCTGAACGGGCGGCGGGGCAAAATCGACAGCATGGAGCAGCGGGGCCGCGAACAAATTGTCAAGGCCCATGTGCCACTTTCGGAAATGTTCGGGTACGCTACCGAACTCCGGTCGCGGACACAGGGGCGTGCAACGCACACCATGCAGTTCGACACCTACCGGCAGGCACCGGCCAAGGTGCAGGAGGAGATCGTCGCCCGCATTCGGGGCGAGTAACCAGGGGCGAAGAGCCCGTTTTCGGAGGAGAGAAAATGGCGAAGGAAACATTCGAGCGCACCAAACCGCACTTGAACGTGGGCACGATGGGCCACATCGACCACGGCAAGACCACCCTCACCGCGGCAATCACCAAAGTGCTGTCGGAAGCCGATCCCACCACCACCCAGTTCACCGAGTTCGACAACATCGACAAGGCCCCCGAGGAGCGGGAGCGGGGCATCACCATCAACGTTGCCCACGTGGAGTACGAGACTTCGAACCGCCATTACGCCCACGTCGACATGCCCGGCCACGCCGACTACATCAAGAACATGATCACCGGCGCCGCCCAGGTAGACGGTGCCATCTTGGTGGTCTCGGCCGCCGACGGCCCCATGCCCCAGACCCGGGAGCACGTGCTGCTGGCCCGCCAGGTGGGTGTGCCGGCCATCGTGGTGGCTTTGAACAAGGTCGACATGGTGGACGACGAGGAGCTGCTGGAGCTGGTGGAGCTCGAGGTCCGGGAGCTGCTCAACGAGTACGACTTTCCCGGCGACGACATCCCCGTGATGCCGGTGTCCGCCCTCAAAGCTCTCGACGGCGACGCCGAAGCCGCCCAGCAGGTGGTCGATCTGATGGAGCAGGTGGACTCCTACATCGAGGAGCCCGAGCGGGACGTGGACAAGCCCTTCCTGATGCCCATTGAGGATGTCTTCTCCATCACTGGACGGGGCACCGTGGTCACCGGCCGGGTGGAGCAGGGCATCGTGAACACCGGCGACAAGGTGGAGATCGTCGGCATCCGGGAAACCGCCGAGACGGTGTGTACCGGGGTGGAGATGTTCCGCAAGCTGCTCGACGAGGGCCGCGCCGGCGACAACATCGGCGCCCTGCTGCGGGGCACCGACAAAGATGAGGTTCAGCGGGGCCAGGTGCTGTCCAAGCCCGGATCCATCACCCCCCACACCAACTTCGAAGCCCAGGTCTACGTATTGACCAAGGAAGAGGGCGGGCGCCACAAGCCGTTCTTCAGCAACTACCGGCCCCAGTTCTACTTCCGCACCACCGACGTCACCGGCACCATCGCCCTGCCCGAGGGCACCGAGATGTGCATGCCCGGCGACAACACGGAGATGGTCGTGGACTTGATCGCCCCGATCGCCATGGACGAGGGCCTGCGCTTCGCCATCCGCGAGGGCGGCCGCACCGTGGGCGCGGGCACCGTCACCAAGATCGTCAAGTAGCTCTCATGGCCGCAGGACAGAAGATTCGCATTCGGCTGAAGGCCTACGATCACGAGATCATCGACCAGTCCACGAAGAAGATCGTGGAGACGGTCAAGCGCACCCAGGCCGATCTGCGGGGACCTGTCCCGCTGCCCACCGAGAAGCACCGCTTCACCGTGATCCGGTCACCCCACAAGGACAAGGACAGCCGCGAGCACTTCGAGATCCGCATCCACAAGCGCCTGCTCGACATCGTGGACCCCGGTCCCAAGACCGTGGACTCCCTTCAGCGGCTGGATTTGCCCGCGGGCGTGGACATCGAGATCAAGCTCCAACACGGCTGACGGCCAAAGAACCCATAGTGGTGTGGCCTTCCAGGTAATTCTGCTCCGGGTCTCCGGACCCGACCGTCCAGGGCTGTTCGCAGCCCTGCTCAACGTGCTCACCGGCGGCGGGGCCCAGATTCAAGACGTGGAGCAGGTGGTGATACGCCGCCAGCTCACCCTGGGCATCGTGATGGAGGTTCCCCCCGGTCAAGACCTGCTCAAAGACCTGCTGCTGTTCGGCTGGGAGCAGAAGGTGACCGTGGAGTTCGACGTGGTCGATCCCACCCCCACCGCCCACACCGGCGCCCACGCCGTCACCGTGCTGGGCCGGGACCTGACTCCGGCGATGCTGGCCACCACCGCCACCGCCATCGCCGAGGGCGGTGGCAACATCAACCGCATCGTGCGCCTCTCCCGCTATCCCATCTACAGCTACGAGCTGCTGGTGGAGGGGGGCAACGCAGACGCCATCCGCCGCAACCTGCTGTCGGTGGCCGGGGCCAACCCCGAGTTTGACGTGGCCATCCAGCGGGAGGGCCTGGCCCGGCGAGCCAAGCGGGTGGCCCTGCTGGATGTTGACTCCACCCTCATCCAAGACGAGATGATCGACCTGCTGGCCGCCGAGGCGGGGTGTGTGGAGGTGTGCCAGAAGCTAACCGAGCAGGCCATGCGGGGTGAGATCGGCTTCGAGGCCGCCCTGCGCGACCGGGTTCGCCTCCTGGCCGGGTTGGACGAGGCTGCGCTGGAGCGGGCGTGGGACCAAGTCACCCTCACTCCCGGGGCCAGGACGTTTCTGACCACCCTTCAGCGGCTGGGCTTCGCCATCGCCATCGTGAGCGGCGGCTTCACCCGGTTCTGCAATCGGCTCAAGCAGAACTTCGACCTCGACTACGCCTACGCCAACACCCTGGAGATTGTTGACGGCAAGCTCACCGGCAACCTGGAAGGCCCGATCGTAGACCGAGCCCGCAAGGCTGAGATCCTCCACGAGGTGGCCGCCGCCGAAGGAGTGTCGTCCGAGCAGGTGGTGGCGGTGGGCGACGGAGCCAACGACATCGACATGCTCACCGCCGCCGGTTTGGGCATCGCCTTCAACGCCAAGCCCAAGGTGCGCGAGGAGGTGGAGACCGCGGTGAGCGTCCCCTATCTGGATGCGGTGCTGTTCCTGCTGGGGGTCAGCCGCGAGGAAGTCGAAGCCGAGGGAATCTGACCGTCGTCGCGATGAACACCGAACCGCCCCCAATCCGCAGCCTGCTGTTCGTCCCCGCCAACCGGGCCGACCGCATGCAAAAGGCACTGGCCACCGAGGCCGACGGGGTGGTGTTCGACTTGGAGAGCGCCATTCCCCGAGGGGCGGCTACCGAGGCCCGGGCCTATGTCCGCCATGCCCTAGAGGCCCACACCCCTGATCAGCCCGCGGTGTTCGTGAGGGTTTCGGCAGTGGAAACCGCCGACTTCGCCCCCGATGTGGACGCCTGCCGACACCCGTCGCTGACCACGCTGATGCTGCCCCAAGTCACCGGACCCGACGAGGTGACCGCCGCCGACGCTGCCCTGGACGGCACCGAAGCTCGGATCATGCCCCTGGTTGAGACCGCCTCTGCCGTCCGCTTGGCCTACGAGCTGGCCGCCGCCTCTGATCGGGTGGCCTACATGGGCGGCGCCACCGGCCGCCACGGTGATCTGGGCCGCTCCGTGGGCTTCCACTGGACCCCCGAGGGCACCGAGACCCTGTACCTGCGCCAAAAGGTGCTCATCGACGTGCGATCCGCCGGCGTCCCCAACCCCCTGTCCGGTCTCTGGAGCACCATTGACGACCTCGAAGGCCTCACCGTGTTCGCCCAACAGACCCGCCAACTCGGCTACGACGGCATGATGGCCATCCACCCCAGCCACCTTCCGATCATCAACCAGACCTTCTCCCCCACCCCCGAGGAAATCGACGCCTGGCGCCAACTCATCGCCGCCGTCGAATCCCACGAGTCCCAAGGCATCGGCGCCTTCCGCCACCAAGGCCGCCTCATCGACCACGCCCACCTCCTCACCGCCCAACAAAACCTCACCCGCGCCAAACGCCTCGGCCTCTGCTAGCGAAAACGGCTGCTACGGCAGGCTTCAGGGCCGAGTCTTCTTGCCGCCGTGGACAGAGGGCTCGGCGCACCATTGGAGCCGCAATGTGCTGAGGGGATCAAGGATGGTGCTGGGAAGGTCGAGCACACCACACAGCACCGCCTCGTCCAACTCTTGGCGGGCTTCGTCTCGGTAGGCCTCGTTGGCGGGCAGCATGGTCCGGTTCTCAAACTGATCGAACACCTCGGCCAGGGCTCGCCGCTGATCGGCGGAAATCGCCCGCAAGTCCAATACCGGGATGCTCCCCATGGTGGTCACCGTCAGATTGGCCCGCCCCTTCTGCTGTCGGTTGGAGACCCACCAGCGCCCGAGCAACCCGAGGGTGCTGTTCAGCCACACGCAGAGGGCCTTCTCCCAATTCTCATTTTCAGCCTCGTTCTCTGCCGTCGGCTGAAACGAGGGCCACGCCCGCCCGCCGATGGCAGGCTTGGGGGTTAGACAAGCCGCCATCGGCTGCGAGTTCACTTGAAAGTCGCTGTTGACATGCAATCGGGTCGCGCCAGCAATTGAGTGTCCCGGCTGGTCGAAGCGCCCCTCCCACAGCACGAGACCCGAACCTCTCAGTTCCGGGCGCTCAATGCCCTGAGAGCATGGCAGAACTTGCATGAAGGTCTCGGACTTGTGATCGTGCGACCAAAGCACAGGCCAACTTGCCTGGTCGTGCTCTGCTCGATCGGCCAACCTCTGAATATCAAACGGGCCGCGAGGAGTGCCATCAGGGTTGCGTCCGGAGACATCACGGTGAACTGGCCCTCTGTAGCCCAACTCATTCAGATGGGAAACTGGTAGGGAAGCGAGAGCGTGGCGCGGTAAGGACAGTCTGCCTGCCGCCAGTTCTGTGGCGGCCACTGCCACTCCAACATTCGACACTCCAATGGGATTGCCCAGCACATTTTCGCCGAAAGCTGAGGTGGCGTGGAGCCCCACATCTTGACTGCCGACCTTCAACAGGCCGCTTTTGCCAGACCTGGCATTGAATGCCCGAGCCGTCTCGATTCCGGCAATCGGCGAATGCGGTCGGTTGTTCAAGATGGCATGGGTGGCATTCAATGCCATTTTCGACGCCGGACTGGACTTTTTTGTAGCAACGATCGCCACCTCAGCCATCCCAGTGTCAGCTGAAAACGCGCGACCTTCAGAGGCTTCGTTTCCATGCTCTGAGATGGATGCAACAGAAATATCCTCGTATTGAACGGCCAGAAGTTCTCTTGCTGATCGCCACGCCGCTCCCGACACCATCGAAGCAGGTAGGATCAATGCCAGCACGCCGCCGGGCTTGAGCTTGGCGTGGGCCAAGTCAATGAAGTTGGAGGCGATTCCGGCGTTGCCTTGGCTCGCCTTCAGACCTCTGATCTCCCTTGTGCTTACCGCCAGCGCATTCGACATCATTTGCTGGGCCTTCGGATCATTGCCCAATCCGGCAAACGCTGGATTGGGAACGTCGACATGGCGTCCTTCATGGTTGGTGGGACGGGTGAACGGCGGGTTCATGATGGCGATGTCCAGCGACTCGGCAGGAATGTCGGCTTCGGTCATGGCCCGTTCTCCCAGCGCGGTCGCGGCCAGTGTTCCATCGCCCCACAAGGCAGCTCGCTTGTTGGAGTGGAGCAGATCAAGAGCCCCGATCCAGTACCCCGACACACCGAGGGAATCAGTTACATGTCCGTAGGGCATCACCCACGTTTTGGTACTGGTGTAGTCAATGTCAGGTCGCTCTCCCGACAATCGGGCCGCGGTCAGATGGACAGCCGCCGACATGATGTCGCAGCCGATCATCACGTCCTCGATGAGCGTCCGGTGAATCGTGGCATCATCGCCCCCCTCCACCCGGTGCCGCTCAATGATGCGGCGGTAGGCCGCGGTCAACAGTGCCCCGGTGCCACAGGCCATGTCGGCCACCCGCAATCTGGCAATGGCCTCGGGGTCGGACCAGTCCACTTCCAGGCGATCAACCGCCAACTCGGCCAACAAGGCCGCTGACGCTGGGCGCGTGTAGAAGGTGGCCAAGAATTTCCGGTCTCCGATCAATTCACCGAAGAGCCGCCCCACCAGGCCAGACGAACTCGGGTCATCGACCATATTTCCCGCAGTACGGCAGAGGATTTCAAGGGCTCGCTTGGCGCCTACGAAACTGTTCATGGCCCGCAACAGCTTTTGGCTCACCCCGAAGATGGGCCAGTAGTTGACATTCAGAATCTCTTGCCACATCTCGAAAACATGAAGCTGATCAAGCTTGTTGTCAGCCATCATCTGAGACGGGGTTGGTATTGCCGGATGATGCCTCGCAATGTGAAACTGGAACAGTACGGCATTGAACAAAATCGCCATGGCCATGCGGTTGGTCTGTTCCCCCGGCTCTTGGTTCAGTACCTCACCGAAGGCTTCTGTTGTCCCGACCCCATCGGTTGCTTGAACCGCGGCGGCAGACAGGCGCATTTGCACTAGATCGGCCAGGGCGCCGGCATCGGCACCGTCGGCACCCGCTCGGTCTATGAACGCGGCGAGTTCTGCAATCCTGCCCTCCAGCCACCCCGATTCAGGGAACCTAACGGGAGTGCTGTCGCCGTTCACCGACCACATTGACCACTGGAACGTGACCTCGGTGAACGCACCCTGGGCCAAATCCCCATCAGAGAACTGGTCAAGCCGCTCCGGGCTTCTCATCCCCACAACCACCCTCACCGGGCGATCATCCCCAGCCCACTGCGTTCCGAAGTGTGCCAAGCACTGCTGCTCCAATGCGCGGGGAGAGACACCGGCATACTTGTTCTCTACGAGAACTCGCTCTCGGCCCGGCGCATCCACCGTGATGTCGGGCTGCTTGGCTGAGCCGACCAGTTTGCTGGCGCGCTCCGCCTCCACCACCGACTGCGGGTGGCATCGCCCGATGGCCGCGGCAATGGCCGCGTTCAGCGCCTCCTCATCTCGGTGCTCAGCGGGAGCCATCGTCCGATTGTACGAGGCAGCTACGACAGTTTGGCTGCATAGCCCCAGCACCGAAGTCAGGCCATCAAGAGCCTCCAGACAACGGATTGGTGCTCCGGCAGCAACTGTCAGTCGCCGGGGTGCTACAAAACGGCTATGGGTCAGACCACATTCGGAGAGACAACAATCAATACTGGCGGCGACCTCCCTGCGGTGGGATCAGCAGCGCCGGCGTTCACGCTGACTGGGGGTGATCTGTCACCCGTCACGCTGGAGGGCTTAGCGGGCCGCAACGTGGTGCTCAACATCTTCCCCAGCATCGACACCGGGGTTTGCGCCACCAGCGTGCGGGCCTTCAACGAGCGAGCCGCCGGGCTCGACAACACCACCGTGATCTGCGCCTCGATGGATCTGCCCTTCGCCGGTTCCCGCTTCTGCGGTGCGGAGGGTATCGAGAACGTGACTATCGGCTCCATCTTCCGCAACCGGGAGTTCTTGGACGCCTACGGCGTGGAGATGGTCGACGGCCCCTTGTCGGGCCTCACCGCCCGAGCCGTGGTGGTCATCGGCCCCCAGGGCAACGTGGCCCACTCCGAGCTGGTGGAGGCCATCGCCAACGAGCCCGACTACGACGCCGCCCTCGCCGCCTGCTCCTGAGACCGGCTATTCCGGCGTCTCGGACTCGACCTCGCGCCGAAAGGCCCGACGGATTCGTTCCCCGAGGGGGTCGCGGTCGGGGTGCTGGGCCGCTTCGGCGTCTTCGAGCTCTTGCACCACCTCTTGGCGCTCGAGGTAACTGGACAGGAAAGCCTGGATGGTGGCCGCGGCCGGAAGGGCCAAGAGCGCCCCCACTGCCCCAAGTAACAGGCTGCCGACGATGACCGAGCCGAACGCCACGGTCACATGGATTTCCATGGTGTGGGCGGTCACCTTGGGCTGAAGCAGGTAGTTCTCCACCTGCTGGTACACCACAATTGCGATCAGGATGGCCAGCCCGGTCGAGGGCCTGTCCAACAGCCCGATCAGCACCGGCAGCGCCCCGGCGATGTAGGTGCCGATCACCGGAACGAACTGCGACACCAGCCCCACCCACATCGCCATCGGCACCGGGAAAGGCGCGCCCACCAGCCAGAAAACCAGCCAGTGAACCAAGAACGAGCACGCCGCCAAAATGAGTCGGCTGTAGATGTACCCACCGGTCTTGTCGATTGCCAGATCCCAGATGTTCAGCACCAAACGTTGGCGCTCGGGGGGCAAAAGCGAGCAGATGTTGCGCCGCAGTTTGGGTCCTTCAGCCACCAAGTAGAAGGTGAACAGAACGATGGTCAATATCTGGAACAGCACTTGCAGCACGGTGGCGCCCAGGTTGACCAAGTTGTCGGCCAGCCGGGTGGCCAAGTTGGCCACCGCGCCACCCTCTTGAAACTCATTGAGCAGCTCTTGAGCGTCGACCTCGATGTCGAAGGTGTCTTCGACCCAGTCCTCAATGTCGCTGATGTAGCCGGGAGCATCCTCGGCAAACTCTCCAATCTGGTCGGCCAGGACTGCGCCGATGGCCCAGAGGAACAATCCCATTGCCGCCAATAGCGCCAGGAACATGATCCAGGTGCCCACCCCCCGGCGAATGCCCATCCGCTCCATGCGGTTTACCGGCGGTTCCAATGCGAACGACACGAAGAACGACACCAGCACGATTACCAGCAGCGTCTTCAGCTCTTCGATCAACCACCCCAGCACATACAGGCCGCCGAGAGCCGCCGCACCGGTCAGGATGGCGCGGAACAGCCACGGCGGAACCCTTCGGGACGGTGTCTCTTCGGGCGAAACGTCGTCCACGATTTCACGCTAACCCTCGCCTTTTGCCCAATCGGGGATTTGGCCCTTGCTCCAGCAACCGCTATCCTTTTTGTTTCGTGCCGGCTCCGGTCGGCACTGTTCGTGTCAAACGACGTCCGTCTAGGCCTGCAAGGTGCAATCACCCTGCTCCGGGAACCGGACGGCACAACCGAAGCCCGCTCCGCCGGAAAGTCCCACCACTGGGTCTGCACCCGTGCGGAGCGTTCGCGTGAAGGCAGGGTCGCGATGGTTGCCAAGGCGATTGTCGGCGAAAAGATAGGAATGACCCAGGTGTGGGACGAGGACGACCGCGTCGTGCCCGTGACCGTGCTGCGGGTGGAACCCTGCCGCATTGTGCAGGTCAAGCGACCGGAGACCGACGGCTACTCCGCACTTCAGGTGACCTTCGGAACCCAAAGCCCTGATCGCCTCACCCAACCGGAGCGAGGCCACCTGGACAAGGCCGGCGTTGCCCCCGGTCGCAAGCTGGTGGAGCTGCGCATCGACGACGTGGGCGCCTACGAAGCCGGCCAGGAGATCGGTGCCGACGTTTTCGACGGGGGCGAGCGGGTGGACGTCACCGGCGTCAGCAAGGGCAAGGGCTTTTCCGGGGTCATGAAGCGGCACAACTTCAGCGGCCAAAAGGCCAGCCACGGGGCCCACAAAGTCCACCGCAAGCCCGGTGCCGTGGGCCAGTGCGCCACCCCCTCGAGAATCTTCCGAGGCAAGAAGATGCCGGGTCGGGCCGGGGCTGAGAAGGTCACCACGCTGAACCTCCAGGTGGTGCGGGTGGACGCCGAGAACGACCTGATCCTGCTCAAGGGCTCGGTTCCCGGTCGTCGAGGCGCCACCGTGCTGATCCGCAGCGCGGTGAAGAACGGGGCGAGATGACCACCGTTACCGTTCGCAACCCCTCCGGCCGGAAGACCGGATCAGTGGACTTGGACCCCGAGGTGTTCGGCATCGAGCCCAATGAGTTCGTCATGCACCAGGTGGTCACCGCCCAGTTGGCCGCCCGGCGTCGGGGAACCCAGAACACCAAGACCAGGGCCGAAGTACGAGGCGGTGGCGGCAAGCCGTGGCGACAGAAGGGCACCGGCCGGGCCCGCCACGGTTCGACCCGAAATCCCCAGTGGCGGGGAGGGGGCGTGGCCCTCGGCCCCAAGCCTCGGAGCTATCGCCAGCGCACCCCGAAGAAGATGGTCCGCTTGGCCCTTCGATCGGCGTTGTCTGATCGGGCCCGCGACGAGAAAGTCGTGGTGGTCGACCGCTGGCGGTTCGAGTCCCCCCGCACCAAGGACGCAATCGCGGCCCTCGCGGCGTTGAAGGCCGACGGCCGGGTCCTGTTGGTGGCTCAACGCGATGAGCGGGACGTGTGGAAGAGCTTCGGCAACCTCCCCCTGGTTCATCTCATCAGCCCCGACGAGCTGAACGCCTACGACGTGTTGGTGTCCGACGTGGTGGTGTTCACCCTCGACACCCTGCCCTCTACCGACCTCGCCGAGACCGAAGCCGACGACGAAGGGCCCGGCGAAGCCGCCGACGACGAAGGGGATGAGTCATGAAAGACCCCCGCGATGTCGTGCTGGCCCCCATCGTCTCAGAGAAGTCCTACGAACTGCTGGAGTCCAACGTCTACACCTTCCGGGTCCACCCCGACGCCTCCAAGCCCGAGATCAAAGACGCCATCGAGACCCTGTTCGAAGTCACCGTTCTCAAGGTCAACACCATGAACCGCAAGGGCAAGCGCCGCCGCAACCGGCGCAGCCTCACCTATGGCCGCAAGCCCGACACCAAGCGGGCCTTGGTCACCTTGGCCGATGGCGACGAGATCGAGCTGTTCGATGTTTAAGGCACACCATGGCAGTACGTAGGCGCAATCCCACCAGTCCCGGCCGGCGCTTTCAGACGGTGTCGGACTTCTCCGGCATCACCACCTCGAAGCCGGAGCGGTCGCTGGTGGCCAAGAAGACCAGCACCGGCGGGCGCAATAACCACGGTCGCAAGACCGCCCGCCATCGGGGCGGCGGCCACAAGCAGCGTTATCGCGTCATCGATTTCAAGCGGGCCAAAGACGGCGTCCCGGCCACGGTGGCCTCGGTGGAGTACGACCCCAACCGCAACTGCCGCATCCTGCTGCTGCACTTCCACGACGGCGAGAAGCGCTACGTCCTGGCCCCCGACGGCGTCGGGGTGGGCGACGTGTTGCAGAACGGCCCCGGCTCGGAGATCAGGCCGGGCAATGCCCTGCCCCTGCGCTACATCCCGGTGGGCACCACGGTCCACGCCGTGGAGTTGAAGCCCGGCGGCGGCGCCCGTATGGCCCGCTCGGCTGGGGCCAGCGCCCAGCTGGTGGCCAAAGAGGGCAGCTTCGCCACAATCCGGCTCCCCAGCACCGAGATGCGCCGAGTGCCCATCGACTGCCGGGCCACGGTGGGATCGGTGGGCAACGCCGAAGCCGAGCTCATCAAGCTGGGCAAGGCCGGCCGGTCCCGCTGGAAGGGAGTGCGGCCACAGACTCGAGGCGTGGCCATGAATCCGGTGGACCACCCCCTGGGCGGCGGCGAGGGGAAGTCGTCCGGTGGGCGCCACCCGGTGTCGCCGTGGGGCAAGCCCGAGGGCCGCACCCGCAACAAGAAGAAGAAGTCACAGCAGATGATCGTCCGACGGCGCCGCACCCGCGGCGGGCGTCGCTAGGGGGAGCCGACATGCCCAGGAGTTTGAAGAAAGGACCGTTCGTAGACGGCCACCTGCTGCGCAAGGTCGATGCGCTCAACGACCAGAACACCAAGCAGGTCATCCGAACCTGGTCCCGCCGCTCCACCATCATCCCCGACATGGTGGGCCACACCATCGCGGTCCACGACGGGCGCAAGCACGTGCCGGTGTACATCACCGAGTCGATGGTGGGCCACAAGCTGGGCGAGTTCGCCCCCACCCGCACATTCCGGGCCCACGCCGGCCAAGAGCGGGGAGCCCGTCGCTGATGGCTGTTGTCACCGTGGGCAGCGAGACCCGTCCGGGCAGCCGAGCCGTGGCCAAGTACGTGCGCTCGTCGGCCTTCAAGGCCCGGGAGGTGCTCGACTTGGTGCGGGGGAAGTCGTATTCCGAGGCCCGAGAGATTCTGACCTTCTCGGAGCGGCGGATCTCCGACACCATCGCCAAGTGCCTGGATTCCGCGGTGGCCAACGCCGAGCACAACGACGAGCTCGACGGTGACGAGCTGTTTGTGGCCGCCTGCTACGCCGACGAGGGTCCCACCCTGAAGCGCTGGCGGCCGCGGGCCCGGGGCCGAGCCACCCGCATCCGCAAGCGGACCTGCCACATCACCATGGTGGTGGCCCGCTACACCGACGAAGAGTTGGCCGCCATCGACGCCCGCATGGCCCTCAAGGGCACTGGTCGACGCAGCTCGGCGGCCGAAGCCCGTCGTCGGCGCGTGGCCGCCAGCCGCGAGCGCGACGCGGCGCAAGCCGAAGAGCAAGATCAGGAGTTTGAACACGACGAGGACGACATCGAGGCACTCGAGGAAGACCTTGACGGCGAAGCTCTCGAAGAGGATGCCGAAGAAGAAGTTGAAGAAGAAGCGGTAGCTGAATTGGAAGACGACGCCGAAGTCGTCGAAGAGACCGAAGACGACGCCGAAGAAGACGACGACGAGAAGGAAGCCTGATGGGCCAGAAGATCAATCCTTACGGGTTCCGACTCGGGGTCACCACCGACTGGAAGTCGCGCTGGTTTGCCAACCGGCGGGAGTACGGCGACTTCATCATCGAGGACTGGAAAGTGCGCGACTACCTGATGTCGGAACTGCCCCACGCCGCCATCAGCCGCATCGAGATCGAGCGCACCCGCGACCGGCTCCGGGTTGACGTCCACACCGCCCGGCCGGGCATCGTCATCGGGAGACGGGGCAGCGAAGCCGACCGGCTCCGCAACGGCCTGGCCAAGATCACCGGCAACAACCGGGTGCAGCTCAACATTCAGGAGATCAAGCAACCCGAGCTGGATGCCGCCCTCATCTCCCAAGGGGTGGCCGACCAGTTGGCCAATCGGGTGGCCTTCCGCCGGGCCATGAAGCGGGCGGTGCAGAACGCCCAGAAGGCCGGCGCTCTCGGCATCCGAGTGCAGTGTTCGGGCCGTTTGGGCGGCTCCGAAATGGCTCGCACCGAGTGGTACCGAGAGGGCCGGGTTCCTCTGCACACCCTTCGAGCCGACATCGACTACGGCTTCCGAGAGGCCCACACCACGTATGGCCGCATCGGGGTCAAGGTGTGGATCTACAAGGGCGACATCCTCCCCTACAAGACCCAGGCCGAAGACAAGATCAGCCGAGAAGCGGCAATGGCCGTGGGCGAGGCCTCCGGGACCCAAAAGCCCCGGGCCGTGGTGTCGTCGGCCGCCGCCCCCCGCCAGGGCGAACTTGAGCGCGCCGAAGATACCGAAGAGCCCGCCCCCCTCATCAAAGAAGCCGATCCAGAGTTCGAGAAGCTGCTCGAGGAGGAGGAGGACATCCTCCGCTCGACTCGCGAGCACCGCGAGACACCGCACTTCCGGCCGGGCGACGCGGACTGACTGCCATGTTGACGTCCGCAGTCACCGAACACCCCAAAGGCCAGGTCCAGCCATGTTGATGCCCAAGAAGGTCAAGCACCGCAAGCACCATCGAGGCCGGACCAAGGGCGTCGCCAAGGGCGGCACCACCGTGACCTTCGGCGAGTACGGCATCAAGGCCCTTGAGCCGGGATGGATCACGGCCCGCCAGATCGAGGCCACCCGTATCGCCATCACCCGGCACATCCGCCGGGGCGGCAAGGTGTGGATCAACATCTTCCCCGACAAGCCGGTCACCGAGAAGCCGGCCGAGACCCGCATGGGCTCGGGCAAGGGTAACCCCGAGCGGTGGGTGGCCGTGGTGAAACCGGGCCGCATCCTGTTCGAGCTGTCCTACCACGACCGCGAGGTGGCCCGGACCGCCATCGAGCGGGGAATCCAGAAGCTCCCGATCAAGGCTCGATTCGTCGAGCGCCAGGAAGGGTGATCGCCATGATCGGCAACACCACCTGGTGCGGGGAGAGGGGGTAACCATGGCCCGCAAAGCCAATTGGCAAAACCTGAGCGACACCGACCTCATCGAGCGGCTGGACGAGGCCAAAGACGAGGTGTTCAAGCTCCGCTTCCAAATCGTCACCGGCCGCTTGGACAACACCGCCCGTCTGAAGGAAGCCAAGAAGGAAGTGGCCCGAGCCATGACCGAGCTGCGGATGCGGGAGATCCAAGCCGCTGAAGCGCTAGAAGCCGAAATGCAGGAGGCCGGCAATGGCTGAAGCAAGTATCGAATCGACTGAAGCAGCAAGCCCTGCCGCCGAAGCGCCGTCGGCTCCCCGGCCCAACCGCCGCAAGGTGCGGGAGGGGCTGGTGATGTCGGTGTCAATGGACAAGACCGCCATCGTGGTCTCTACCGATCGCGTCCGCCATCGCCGGTACAACAAGACGGTGCAGCGCAACACCCGCCTGTACGTCCACGACGAGTCGAATGAGCTCGCGGTGGGTGACCGGGTTCGGGTGCAGGAGACCCGGCCCCTGTCCAAGACCAAGCGGTGGCGGCTGCTGGAGATCGTGGAGCGGGCCCGATGATTCAGCAAGAGACCCGGGTCAGGGTGGCCGACAATTCGGGCGCCAAAGAGGTGCTGTGCATCCGCGTGCTGGGATCGTCCCGCAAGCGCTACGCCACCATTGGCGACGTGTTCGTGGCCACGGTGAAGGACGCCATGCCCGGCGCCGCTGTCCGCAAGGGCGAAGTGGTGCGCTGCGTCTTGGTCCGGGCCAAGAAGGAGAAGCGCCGCAAGGACGGCTCCTACATCCGCTTCGACGAGAACGCTGCCGTGCTCATCAACGACCAACAGCAGCCTCGGGGGACTCGCATCTTCGGCCCGGTGGGCCGGGAACTGCGCGACAAGCGCTTCATGCGCATCGTGTCGCTCGCGCCGGAGGTGCTCTAGCGCCATGAAGGTTCGCAAGGGAGATCGAGTCCGGGTGCTCAACGGGAAAGACCGGGGCAAGGAGGGCGAGGTCATGTTCGCCTTCCCGGCCGAGGAGACGGTGATCGTGGACGGCGTGAACATCGCCACCAAGCACCAGGGTCCTCGCCAGGGCGTCATGCAGACCGGCATCATCGACAAGGAGATGCCCATCAAGGCCTCGAACGTGGCCGTGATCAGCCCGGCCGACGGCCAGCCCACTCGGGTGGGATACCGGTTCGACACCGATGGCCGAAAGATCCGCGTCTGCCGGCGCACAGGAGTTGATCTGTGATGGCTGCCACTGCGACCGCCGCCCGGCTGCAAACCCTGTACCGGGAAGAGATCCGCGACCAGCTCAAAGAGCAGTTGGGCCTGGACAACATCATGCAGGTGCCCCGCTTCGAGAAGATCGTCCTCAACATGGGCGTGGGCGAAGCCGTGGCCCAAGCCAAGCTGCTCGACGGCGCGGTGGCCGACCTGACCACCATCGCCGGCCAGCGCCCGGTTATCACTCGGGCCAAGAAGTCCATCGCCAACTTCAAGATCCGCGAGGGGAACCCCATCGGGGCCAAGGTCACCCTGCGGGGCGTCCGCATGTGGGAGTTCCTGGACCGCCTCATCAATCTGGCCATCCCCCGCATCCGGGACTTCCGCGGCTTGTCGCCCCGCTCTTTCGACGGGAACGGCAACTACTCCTTCGGGGTCACCGAGCAGCTCATCTTCCCCGAGGTGGACTACGACTCCATCGATGTCATCAGGGGCATGGACATCACCATCGTCACGACCGCAACCACCGACGAGGAGGGCCGGGCGCTGCTCGAGGCCTTCTCATTCCCATTCCGAGCCGAGGGACAGTAACTCAATGGCAAAAAAGGCACTTGTCCAAAAGCAACAGCGAACGCCGAAGTTCAAGGTGCGGGCCTACACCCGCTGCCGACGCTGCGGCCGGCCTCGAGCCGTGTACCGCAAATTCGGCCTCTGTCGAGTGTGTCTGAGGGAGCTGGCCCACGCCGGCGAGATCCCCGGTCTGACCAAGGCGAGCTGGTGAGGTGACTGAAACGATGATCCACCCTAAAGAGCTGGTGAGGTGATGCGGCTGTGACTATGACCGACCCCATCGCCGACATGCTGACCCGCATCCGCAACGCCAACACGGCCATGCGCGACGAGGTGACGATGCCGTCCTCCAAGATGAAGGTGGCGCTGGCCGACGTCCTCAAGCAGGAGGGCTACATCACCAACTTCGCGGTGGCTGAGGCCAAAAGCGGCCCGGGCCAGACGCTCACCATCGACATGAAGTACTCCGACCAGCGGGAGCGGGTCATCTCCGGCATCACCCGAGTGTCCAAGCCCGGCCTGCGGGTGTACTCCAAGTCGGAGAACATCCCCCGAGTGCTGGGCGGGCTGGGTGTGGCCATCGTGTCCACCAGCAAGGGGCTTATGAGCGACCGCGAGGCTCGACGCCGCCGCATGGGCGGCGAGGTCGTCTGCGTGGTCTGGTAGGAGCCTGCCGTGTCACGAGTCGGAAAGAACCCGATCCCCGTGCCCGACGGCGTGGACGTTGCCATCGACGGCACCCGCGTCACCGTCACCGGCCGCCGGGGAACGCTGGAGCACGACCTCCCCGACATCATCTCGGCCCGGGTCGACGGCGGCTTCGTCGTGGTCGAGCGGGCCGACGAGCAGCGCAACACCAAGGCGCTGCACGGGTTGAGCCGCTCGCTTCTGGCCAACATGGTCACCGGCGTTAGCGAGGGCTACCGCAAAGAACTGGAGATCGTCGGGGTGGGCTACCGGGCCATTGCCCAGGGCGACGGCAAGATCGAGTTGCAGTTGGGGTTCAGCCATCCCGTCCATGTGGAGGCCCCCGACGGCGTCACGTTCGAGGTGCCCAACCAGACCAGCATCCACGTGCTGGGGATCGACAAGCAGGCGGTCGGGCAAGTGGCCGCCGACATTCGGGCCATCCGCAAGCCCGAGCCCTACCGGGGCAAGGGAATTCGCTACGCCGGCGAGCGGATCATCCGCAAGGCTGGGAAAGCAGCCAAGTAGAAGTTCTGGGAATCGACATGAGCAGCGTCAAACACAAGCACGAGAGCCGGGTCCGGCGCCATCGCCGGGTCCGCAAGAAGATCCAGGGCACCGCCGAGCGCCCTCGCCTGGCCGTGTACCGGTCGAACCGCCACATCATCGCCCAGGTCATCGACGACACCGCGGGCCACACCCTGGTGTCGGCGTCCACCACCGAGGCCGACCTGCGGTCCGGCCCCACCGGAAACATGGCCGGGGCCGCCGCGGTGGGCAAGCTCATCGCCGAGCGGGCCAAGGAGAAGAACATCACCGCGGTCGTATTCGACCGGGGCGGCTTCCGCTACCACGGCCGAGTCGCCGCCCTCGCCGACTCAGCCCGAGAAGCCGGACTGGAGTTTTGATGACTTTCATCACCGCATTCCCCAATACTCACCGAATTGCCTCGTGGCGGAGACACCCATGACCGACACCTCAACTTCAACCTCGACGCCAACCGGCGACGGCCAGCTCCGCGACTCCCGGGTGATCAACATCAACCGGGTGGCCAAGGTGGTCAAGGGCGGTCGCCGTTTCTCCTTCACTGCGCTGGTGGTGATCGGCGACGGGGCGGGCCGGGTCGGATTGGGCTACGGCAAAGCCAAAGAGGTGCCGCTGGCCATTCAGAAGGGCACCGAGGAAGCCCGGCGCAACCTGTTCCGGGTTCCGCTGGCCGCTTCCACCATCACCCACCCGGTGATCGGCGAGATGGGCGCGGGACGGGTGCTGCTCAAGCCGGCGGCACCGGGCACCGGCGTGATCGCCGGCGGCGCGGCTCGGGCCATCTTGGAAGAGGCCGGGATCGGCGACGTGCTGTGCAAGTCACTGGGCTCGCCCAACCACATCAACGTGGCTCGGGCCACCATCGCCGGGCTCAAGGCCCTGAAGCGACCCGACGAGGTCGCCCGCCACCGGGGCATCCCCGCCGATGAGTTCGTGCCCGCCGGGCTGCTGGCGGCCTACCGGGAGTCGGAGCGCCAGTCGGCAGCTGGTCCGGGGGACGACGAGGAGTAGTACACATGGCCATCAAAGTCACCCAGATCCGGTCTCAGATCGGCACCCGGCCCAAGCAACGGGGCACGCTGCGGGCCTTGGGCCTGCGGGGAATCGGCCAGACCAACACCCTGCCCGACGCCCCCGAAATCAGGGGGATGATCGACAAGGTGTCCCACCTGATCTCCTGGGAGGAGACCGACGAGTCATGAAGGTCCATGATCTGAAACCGGCCCCTGGATCGCGCCAGCGGCCCCAGCGCAAGGCTCGGGGCATTGCCGGCAAGGGCGGCAAGACCGCAGGCCGGGGAACCAAGGGGCAGCGGGCCCGCAGCAAGATCCCGGTCGGGTTCGAAGGCGGCCAGATGCCGTTAGCCCGCCGGGTGCCCAAGCTCCGGGGATTCAAGAACCCGTTCCGGGTGGAGTACCAGGCCATCAACCTCGACGTGATCGAGGCCACCGAGCTCGACGAGATCACCCCGGAGGTGCTTCACGAGCGGGGGCTCCTGCACAAGGGCGCGCTGGCCAAGGTGCTCGGCCGCGGCGAGCTGACCCGAGCCGTCACCGTGAAGGCCCACGGCTTCTCGGAGTCGGCGAAGGCGGCCATCATCGCCGCAGGCGGTAGCGTAGAGGTGTTGCCCAAGCCCTTCACCGGGCGGCCACCGGCCAAAGGCAACGCACTCACCAACCGATAGCGGAAGCCCGATGGGGTCGAAGGAGTAGGAATCGCCGTGCTCACCAGGGTTCTCAACATGTTCCGGGTTGCCGACCTGCGGAACAAGATCCTGTTCACCCTGTCGATGCTGGTGATCTTCCGCCTCGGTGTCGCCATCCCATCCCCCGGCGTCGACCTCGATGCCGTCGACCAGCTCCGCAACCAGGCCGATGCCGGTGGCGTCACCGGACTGTTGAACTTCTTCTCTGGCGGCGCCCTGTCGCAGTTCGCCATCTTCGCCCTGGGCATCTTCCCCTACATCACCGCGTCCATCATCATGCAGGTGCTGGGAGTGGTGATCCCCCGCATCGAGCAGTGGCAGAATCAGGGAGCGGTCGGCCAGCGCAAGATCACCCAGTGGACCCGCTATCTGACCATCGCCATCGCCATCATCCAGGCCACCTCGTTCTCCTTCCTGTTCCACAACGGCGGCGGCGGGTTCAGCTTGACCGGCGGCAACGCCAACCAGGCCATCGACCTGCTGCCCAACTTCACCGCCCCCCGGGTGTTCCTGGTGGTGCTCACCCTCACCGCCGGCACCGCACTTTTGATGTGGATGGGCGAACTCATCACGCAAAAGGGCATCGGCAACGGCATGTCGCTGATCATCTTCGCCTCGGTGGTGTCCACGATTCCCAACCAGTTCTCGTTGGTGAAGGCCTCTGAGGGCTGGGGGGCCGTATTCGTCATCGCCCTCATGTACCTGGCTCTGTTGGTGGCCATCGTTTTCGTGGAGAACGGCCAGCGCCAGATCCCGGTGCAGTTCGCCAAGCGGGTGGTGGGCCGTCGCATGGCCGGGGGGCAGAGCACGTACATCCCGCTGAAGGTGAACCAGTCCGGCGTTATCCCCATCATCTTCGCCAGCTCGGTTCTGTACCTGCCCATCCTGCTCTCCGCGGTGCTGCCGTCCGACTCCGACCCCGACCACAACACTTGGGGGGAGAGCCTCCAGAACTGGGTGAACACCCACTTGGGCGACCCGGCCGACACGGTGTACCTGATCGTCTTCGCCCTGATGATCGTGGGCTTCGCCTACTTCTACACCGCCATCACCTTCGACCCGGTCAAGCAGGCCGACCAGATTCGCAAGCAAGGGGGATTCATTCCCGGCATCCGACCCGGCCGCCAAACCGAGCGCTACCTCGGCCGCATCCTGTCTCGCATCACGCTGCCCGGAGCGCTGTTCATCGCCGCGGTGGCCGTCATCCCCGCCATCGGCCTTTCCCAGTACATCGACAGCCAGAGCGCGGCGGCGTACAGCTTCAGCGGCATCTCCGTGCTCATCGCGGTGGGCGTGGCCCTCGAGACCATGAAACAGATCGACAGCCAGCTCATGATGAGAAACTACGAGGGCTTCCTGAAGTGACCAGCGGTCCGCAGTGCAATCTGACACGCTCATCACTCCCAAGAACGAGGGCTACCTGAAGTAATGCCGCTAGTGCTGGTCATCCTGGGCCGACAGGGCTCAGGCAAGGGAACCCAGGCCGCGCGGTTGGCCGAGCGCTATGGGGTGGTCCACGTCTCCACCGGCGACATGCTGCGAGCCGCGGTGGCCGCGGGCACCGAGTTGGGGCTTCGGGCCAAAGCAGTGATGGACGCCGGCAATCTGGTGGGCGACGACATCATGATCGGCATCGTGGACGAGCGGCTGGCCGCAGCCGACATCAAGGCCAACGGCGTGCTCTTGGACGGCTTTCCCCGCACCACCGCTCAAGCCGACGCCCTGGCCGAGATCGTGGGCGGAAGCGGCCCCGACCTGGCCATCAACCTGGACGTGCCCATCGCCGAGGTCACCGAGCGGATGCTGGCCCGAGGCCGCGAAGACGATACCAACGAGGTCATCTCCCGCCGGCTGGAGCTCTACGAGGCCGAGACTGCTCCGCTGCTGGCCTGGTTCGAAGAGCGGGGCCGCCTGGCCGTGGTCGATGGGCTGGGAACCGAGGCCGAGGTGTCCGCCCGCTTCGCCGCGGTTGTCGACGCCCTGCCATGACGCTCGCGAGGGCGTGACGCTCCCAATGGCCAGCCGGTTTGTTCCCATCGTTTTTGCCCGATACCATGAATGTCGGCCCATCTAGTGGGCCGTTATTCGCGCGGTTCGCCGCATCAGCTTGCCAAATTGTCAGGAGAGGTCGCCCTTGGCGAAAAACAAGGAAGACGCCATCATCATGGAAGGGACGGTTACCGAGTCTCTTCCCAACGCCATGTTCCGAGTCGAGCTTGAGAACGGGCACAAGGTGCTGACCCACATCTCCGGCAAGATGCGGATGCACTACATCAGGATTCTCCCCGGCGACCGGGTCCAAGTGGAATTGACGCCCTACGACCTCCAGCGGGGTCGGATCACCTACCGATACAAATAACCCCACTACCAATAGCCAGAGGGCGCAACGGATCATCGAAAGGCACACCGTGAAAGTCCGTCCCAGTGTCAAGAAAATCTGCGACAAGTGCAGGGTCATACGCCGACACGGGCGCGTGCGGGTGATCTGCACCAACCCCCGCCACAAGCAGAGGCAGGGCTGAGCCATGGCCCGTATCGCCGGCGTCGACATCCCGCGCGAGAAGCGCACCGTTATTTCCCTGACCTACATCTACGGCATCGGACCGACCCTGGCCCGCCAGGTATGCGCCGAAACCAACGTTGACGAGAGCACCCGTCTGCGGGATCTCACCGACGAAGAAGTGGCCCGACTGCGCAATTTCATCGAGAGCAACCTCCGGGTGGAGGGCGACCTGCGCCGGGAGACCAGCCAGGACGTCAAGCGCAAGATGGAGATCGGCTGCTACCAGGGCCTGCGCCACCGGCGGGGCCTCCCCGTGCGCGGGCAGCGCACCCACACCAACGCCCGCACCCGCAAGGGGCCGAAGAAGACGGTGGCCGGGAAAAAGAAGGTGATGAAGAAATGATGCAGGAAAGGAATTACCGCTAATGGCCAAGCCATCAGCCGGAGGGCGTCGGCCCCGCCGCCGGGAGCGCAAGAACATCTCCTACGGGGTGGCCCACATCAAGAGCTCCTTCAACAACACCATCGTGACCATCGCCGACCAGCAGGGGAACGTCATCTCCTGGGCGTCGGCCGGCAACGTCGGCTTCAAGGGATCTCGCAAATCCACCCCGTTCGCCGCCCAGATGGCCGCTGAGGAGGCGGGCCGGAAGGCCATGGAGCACGGCATCCGCAAGGTGGACGTTCACGTCCGGGGTCCGGGCTCGGGCCGCGAGACCGCCATACGCTCGCTTCAAGGGGTGGGCATCGAGATCACCGGCATCAAAGACGTCACCCCCATTCCCCACAACGGCTGCCGCCCGGCAAAGCGGCGGAGGGTCTGATATGTCTCGCTACACCGGTCCGCGATCGCGGGTCTCCCGACGCCTCGGGGTGAACGTCTGGGGCACCAAGGGAGAGACCGTCGCCCTCGAGCGCCGTCCCTATCCCCCGGGTGAGCACGGCAGGTCCCGACGCCGGGGCAACGTCTCCGAATACCTTCTCCAGCTTCAGGAGAAGCAGAAGGCCCGCTACACCTACGGGCTCAACGAGCGCCAGTTCCGCAACGTCTTCAAGGAGGCGGCCCGCCACAAAGGGGTCACCGGTGAGAACATGCTGCGATTTCTGGAGTTGCGCCTCGACAATGTGGTGTACCGCCTCGGGTGGGGCGCCACCCGACCCCAGGCCCGCCAGCTCGTCTCCCACGGACACATCAATGTGAACGGCAGCCGGGTGAACATTCCCAGCTACCGGCTCCGCAAGGACGACGTTGTGGCCCTGCGGGACAAGGCCCGGGAGATGATCGTGGTGGGGTGGAACTTGGATGTTCTCGACCGGACACCGCCGGCCTGGTTGAGCCGGGCCGATGACGGCTTCGAGGCCACCGTACGAGATGCCCCCCTGCGGGAGCAGATCGACGTGCCGGTTCGAGAGCAGCTCATCGTCGAGCTCTACAGCAAGTAGGCCACGCCGTCTCTTGCCTGCCAACGAAGAACTTTCAATCAAGTTGACCATCACCATTCCAAGTTCAAGAACTGAGGGAGCCGGAACATGTTGGTAATGCAACGACCCACCGTCGAGTCTGTTACCGAGCTCGAAGACAACCGCCAGAAGTTCACCGTCGGCCCATTGGAGCCGGGCTTCGGACACACGCTCGGCAACTCCCTGCGCCGCGCCCTGCTGTCGTCGATACCGGGGGCCGCGGTGATCCGGGCCCGCTTCGACGACGCCCTCCACGAGTTCGACACGATCAATGGCGTGGCCGAGGACGTGACCGACATCATCTTGAACCTCAAGGACCTCGTGTTGCGGTGCCACAGCGAAGAGCCGGTGGAGCTTCGCATCGACCAGCGGGGGCCGGGCGAGGTCACTGGGGCCAGTTTGGCGGTCAACCCCGACGTCGAGGTGCTGAACCCGGAGTTGGTCATCGCCCGCTTGAACGACAAGGCCCGCCTGGCCATGGACGTCACGGTTGCCCAAGGCCGGGGCTACGTATCGGCCGAGACCAACAAGGTGGACTCCACCATCGGCGTGATCCCGATCGACTCCATCTTCTCCCCCGTGCGCCGGGTGGCCTACAACGTGGAGCCCACCCGGGTGGAGCAGTCCACCGAGTTCGACCGCTTGGTGCTGGACATCGAGACCGACAGCTCCATCACCCCGCAAGAAGCGCTGGCCTCGGCCGGCGCCACCTTGCGCACTCTGGTTCAGCTGGTCGAGGAAATGAGCGACGAGCCCCAGGGTCTGAGCATGGCCGAGGCGGGCAGCGCACCGGCCGGCGCCCCCGACCTCGACCTGCCCATCGAAGACCTTGAGCTGTCGGAGCGGCCCCGCAACTGCCTCAAGCGGGCCCAGATCAACATGATCGGCGAGCTGCTGGCCCGCACCGAAGACGAGCTGCTGGCCATCACCAATTTCGGCCAGAAGTCGCTGGACGAGGTGAACGAGAAGCTGGACGAGCGCGGCCTCGCGCTGGCCGGCCCCCGTTCGTAGGAGAGGCGACGCGATGCCGGGACGACCAAGCAAGGGGCGCCGCTTCGGGGGCAGCTCTCAGCACCAGAAGCTGATGATGGCCAACCTGGTGGCGTCGCTGATCGCAGCGGAGGGCATCACCACCACCGAGGCCAAGGCCAAGGCCATGCGTCCGGTGGCCGAGAAGCTCATCACCAAGGCCAAGAAGGGCGGTCGGCACAACCACCGGCAGATCCTGGCCCAGCTGGGCGACCCGGAGATCACCGACAAGCTCATGGTGGACATCGGCCCCCGCTACGCCAACCGGCCCGGCGGCTACACCCGCATCCTCAAGCTGGGACCCCGCCACGGCGACAACGCCCCCATGGCCCGCATCGAGCTGGTCTAGTTCTTCGCCGACCGTGCGAGTCCGCGCCACGGTCGCCTACGACGGCGGACCATTCCACGGGTTCGCCGTCAACCAGGGAGTCCGCACGGTGGGCGGCGACCTCACCGAATCGCTCTCCAAGTGCCTGCGCCAACCGGTGGTGCTGACCGGCGCGGGCCGCACCGATGCCGGCGTCCATGCCTGGGGTCAAGTGGTGAGCTTCGACGCCCCCGACGGCACTGATCTGCTTGGTGTCCGAACCGCGGTCAACCGCATGTTGGCCCCGGCCATCGTCATCCGGGCCATCGAGGCCGCTCCCCCGGACTTCGACGCCCGTTTCAACGCCACCGGCCGCACCTACCGCTACACCGTCCTGAACCGGGAGGTGCCCGACCCCTTCCTGGCCGCCACGACCTGGCACCATCCCCGCCCGCTGGACATCGAGGCGATGAACGCCGCGGCCCGAGCCGTCGTGGGCGAGCACGACTTCTCCTCCTTCTGCCGCCGCCAGCACACCGCAAACGGCACGGAGAAATCCCGGGTTCGCAACGTCCGCCGGGCCGAATGGCAGACAACCGATCACGACCAGTTGCGCTTCGAGATCGAGGCCTCCTCCTTCTGCCACCAGATGGTCCGCTCCATCACCGGCGCCCTGGTGGAAATCGGCGCGGCCCGACGCCCTCCCGAGGCCATGGCCACCATCTTGGCCGCCAAAGACCGCTCCGGGGTCCCCAACCTGGCCCCACCCCACGGCCTCTGTCTCTGGTCGGTGTCCTACCCGTGAATCGCGGGCCGAGACACTCACCGGGGCAGTTGTCACTCCCCCGATTCGGGCCGTATCATGGCTCTTCCCGGGATCGCATCTGAAGGAAAGCCGATGCCCACCTACACCCCGAAAATCAAGGACATCGAACGCGCGTGGCACGTCGTCGACGCCGACGGCCTCATTCTCGGCCGCATGGCCACCGAAGTGGCCCGGGTGCTGCGGGGCAAGCACAAGCCCACCTTCACCCCCCACATCGACACCGGCGATCACGTGATCATCGTGAATGCCGACAAGGTGGTGCTCACCGGCACCAAGAGCACCGACAAGCAGGTTTACCGCCACTCCGGGTTTCCCGGCGGCCTGCGCCAGACCAGCTACGGACACCTGTTGGAAACCCAACCCGCTGAAGCCGTGCGCCGCACCGTGAAGGGGATGCTCCCCAAGAACCGTTTGGGCCGCCAGATGCTCCGCAAGCTCAAGGTCTACGCCGGGCCGCTCCACCCCCACGAAGCCCAGCAGCCCCAGCCCCTGGAGATCGCCGGGGCTCGATCCCACATCGGAGACTCCTGATGCCCGACCCCCTGACCCAGGCCACCGGACGGCGCAAGCGAGCGGTGGCCCGCGTCCGCTTCCGCCCCGGCACCGGCCAGGTGACCGTCAACGGTCGCGAAGCCGAGGACTACTTCCCCTCCCGAAGCCATCGGATGGCGTTCATGGAGCCCCTCCGGCTCACCAACACGGCCGAGGTGTATGACATCGACGTGAACATGCACGGCGGCGGGGCCAACGGCCAAGCCGGCGCACTGCGACTGGGCATCGCCCGGGGCCTCGTGGCGTTGGATCCCGAATTGCGGGAAATCCTCAAACAAGCGGGATTCCTGACCCGCGACGACCGCAAGAAGGAATCCAAGAAGTACGGCCTGAAGAAAGCCCGCAAGGCACCCCAGTACTCCAAGCGCTAAACGGGATGCCCGCGGGACCCAACCCCAAACGCTAAGCCTCTTACTGGGGTCTGCACCCGATGCTTCGTTTCGGAACCGACGGGATTCGGGGTCGAGCCTACAAAGAACTCCGTCCCGAACACGTCATCCAACTGGCCCAGGCCGCGGCCGAAGTCCTCGCTCCGGCGGGGCCGGTGGTTGTCGGGCGCGACACCCGGGAATCTAGCGCCGAATTCGCCGCAGCTTTGGCCGCTGGCTTCAGCTCGGTCAGCGTTTCCATCATCGATTTGGGGGTGGCCCCCACTCCTGCCGTGGCCTGGGCCGCAGCTCGAACTGGCACTCCTGGCGCCGTGGTCTCGGCATCGCACAATCCGTGGAATGACAACGGCGTCAAGCTCTTCGGTCCCGACGGTCGAAAACTCGACGATGAAGTTCAAGCTGCCTTGGAGTCGACGCTGGGCGATTTCGACCGCACCACCGTGTCCACCCTCGGTGCTCCGCACCGTGCTACCGACGGCTGGGGGCTGTTGCAGGAATATCAACAGGCGGTGGCAAGCACGGCTGCCTTTGACGGAAGCGATCTCCGAGTCGTGGTGGACGCGGCCCACGGATCGGCCACCGCCGTCCTCCCTGGCCCGCTCCAAGCGCACGGCGTAGCCGTCACCGTCATCAACTCATCCCCCGATGGCCGCAACATCAACCGCCGCTGTGGTTCCACCCATCCTGAAGCGGTGGCTCAGGTGGTTTGCGAGCAGAACGCTCACTTGGGCCTCACGTTCGACGGCGACGCCGACCGGGTGCTGGCCGTGGACCACGCCGGCGAGTTGGTCGACGGCGACCAGATCATTGCCATCTGCACCGCTGACCGCCATCAACAGGGTCAGCTGCCCGGCAACACCGTGGTGGTCACCGTGATGACCAACCTGGGCTTCCACCGGGCCATGGCCCAGCAGGGCATCCAAGTGGTGACCACCCCAGTGGGCGACCGCCATGTGTGGTCGGCCCTACAAGAAGGCGGCTGGGCGCTGGGTGGCGAGCAGTCGGGCCATGTGATCTTCCCCTCCCTGGCCACCACCGGCGACGGCATGATCACCGCCTTGCAGCTCCTGGAGGTGGTCGTTCGCCGTGGGCTGCCGCTGCGGGAATTGGCCGCCGAGGCCATGACCAAAATGCCCCAAGTGCTCCACAACGTGGCCCTCGGCGACGATCCCATCGACGAGAACCGCCTCTCAGCCGCGATCGCTGCCGCCGAGCAAGCCCTCGGTGCCTGCGGCAGAATCCTGGTCCGCCCCTCCGGCACCGAGCCCGTCCTCCGCATCATGGTCGAAGCCGACACCCTGGAAGCCGCCGAAGCCGTCGCCGCCGACGTAACCAACGCCATCACCGTTTGACCCGCACGAGGTCGCGCCGACTCATCGGGCATGCGGACCACTAACCTTGGGGGAGATGTGCGGCATTGTCGCGGTGGTACGGCGCTGGTCTGAGCGTGTTCCCCCGACCTCGGCCGAGGTCCTCGACCTTTTGAGCCCGGTGGTCGTGGGTTTGCGCGACCTGAGGGGAACCAGTGATCTTGCCGGGCACATTGGGGCTGCGGCCGACAGCCTTGCCCGAGCCGACCGACTGCTCCAAGGCACCGCCGGGCTCCAGGCGCTGCTGGCCGAGAAGCCACTGCGGGCCACCATCCGAGCCACCCTGGGCGAAATCGACCTGCTGATCGGCGCCCTGGAAGCCGATCTCGACTGGTTGGCGGGCAACCGGGCCTCAGAGGCCGTCAACGCCGCGCTGATCCAGATGAAGGATGCGGCGTGGGCCATCGGCAACGACCGGCTGAACACCGCCGACGCCGTAGCCGAGTTGGCCGGATCCGCCGCGGGCGAGGCCGCACTGGCCGCGTTCAGCTCGGTGCAGATCGCCCTGTCGGCGCTCGACCGCCTCGAGGTTCGGGGCCGGGACTCGGCCGGGCTCCACTTGCTGATCAGCAATCACGGCCTCGACCCCACCACCCCCGCGGTGGCCGCCGTTCTGGCCGAGCGAGCCGCCGATCCGCTGTTCCGGTCGGGTTCGGTGCGCTGGGCCGAGGGCTGCTTGAGCTTCGTGTACAAGGCGGCCGCCGAGATCGGCGAACTGGGCGACAACACCGCAGCGCTGCGAGCCGCCATCGCCGCCGATGAGCTGCTGGCCGCCGCCCTGGACGCTCCGGAGGCCTCCGCTGTGGTCATCGGACACACCCGTTGGGCCAGCGTGGGCATGATCAACGAGGCCAATGCCCACCCGCTCAACTCCGAACTGGCCGATAGCCTGTCCCGGCCCTACACCGTCGGCACCCTGAACGGCGACGTCGACAACCACACCGATCTGGTGGCCGACCACGGCCTGAGCCTGGACCCCGGCATCACCACCGACGCCAAGGTCATCCCCTCCCTCTGGTCAGCTCGGCTGACCGATTCAGCTACCCCTGTTGACTCATTCCGCCGAACAGTGGCCGACCTCAACGGCTCAGTGGCCATCGTCGGCCAGAGCGCAGCCGACCCCGGCCAACTGCTCCTAGCCCTGCGGGGCAGCGGCCAGGCCCTGTATATCGGCGCGGCCGAGGATGCCTACGTGGTGGCCAGCGAGCCCTACGGCTTAGTGGAGCAGTCCAGCCGCTACCTGCGCATGGACGGCGAGACCCCATCCGACCCGGACAACGCCGACACCAGCCGGGGCCAAGTGGTGGTTCTCAACCGCGACCACGCCGGAGACCTCACGGCGATCCAGCGTTTTTCCTACGACGGCACCTCGCTGCCGGTGGCCGACACCGACATCGTCAACGCCGAGATCACCACCCGAGACGTTGACCGCCGGGGGTTCCGCCACTTCCTGTTGAAGGAGATCACCGAGTCGCCCGAGTCTTTCCGAAAGACCCTGCGAGGCCGGATCATCAGCACCGAAGATGACCAATCGCTGCGGGTAGAGCTGGGTACCGAGGCACTCCCCGAGCAGCTGGTGAGGCGGCTGGCCGACGGGGACATAGCCAACATCATCGTCATCGGCCAAGGCACCGCCGCGGTGGCCGCCCACAGCCTGGCTCACTTCTTGCGCCTCGAGCTGCCGGAGCGCCACATCAGCTCGGTTCTGGCCACCGAGTTGTCGGGATTCGGGATGCAGGCCGACATGAGCGACACCCTGGTCATCGCCATCAGTCAGTCGGGAACCACCACCGACACCAACCGCACCGTCGATCTGGTGCGCCGGCGGGGAGCGAGCGTGATCGCCATTGTCAACCGGCGCAACAGCGACCTGTGCGACAAGGCCGACGGGGTGCTCTACACCTCCGACGGGCGGGACGTGGAGATGAGCGTGGCCTCCACCAAGGCCTTCTACGCCCAAGTGGCCGCGGGCGTGCTGTTGGCCGTGGCCCTGGCCGAGGCCGCCAAGGGGGATCAGCCCGCCGACTCCCGCCAACACGAGCGGCGTCAGCAGCTCCTGGCGTCGTTGCGCGATCTCCCCGAGGCGATGGCCGACGTGCTGGACCTCCACAGCCGCATTGCCGACATCGTCCGCCGCCACGCCTTGGGGCGGACCTATTGGGCGGTGGTGGGCAACGGAATCAACCGGGTGGCCGCCGAAGAGGTTCGCATCAAGCTCTCCGAGCTGTGTTACAAGTCCATCGCCTGCGACACCACCGAGGACAAGAAGCACATTGACCTGTCCTCGGAACCGCTCATTCTGGTGTGCGCGGCCGGGCTGTTCGATTCCACCGCCGATGACGTGGCCAAAGAGGTGGCCATCTTCCGAGCCCACAAAGCCGCTCCCATCGTGATCACCAGCGGCACCGAAGTCCGATTCGACGCCGCCGCAGAGGTGATCACCACCCCCGCCGCCGCATCGCCCGAGCTGGCCTTCGTGCTGGCCACTATGGTGGGCCACCTGTTCGGCTACGAATCGGCCCTGGCCATCGACGAACTGGCCCAGCCGCTGCGGGAGACCCGGGCCGCCATCGAGGCCGAGGTGGCCGCCAACAATATTGGCAGCGACACTGGCGTCGACAGCCAGGACATGCTCACCACGCTCCGCACGAAGTTCGCCCCCGCCGCCCAGCAGTTCTTCCAGGACTTGCGCCAAGGCCGCTACAACGGATGCCTCGAAGCCGGCACCGCCGCTGATATGGCCTCCATGTACCGCTACGCGCTGGGCATCGCCCCCCTCGACGCCTACCAACTGGAGCGGGGCCGGATCGGCACCCCGGCGGTGGTATTGGAAGACCTCACCGCCATGCTCACGGTGGCCGAGGGCGAGCTGACCCGACCGGTGGACGCCATCCGCCATCAGGCCAAGACCGTGACCGTCGGCATCTCCCGGGCCGAGGAGTCGCTGCTGGAGCTGCCCTTGGTCCGGGCCGCCCTCGACGCCGGTGCCCCCCGTCACCAGCTCAGCTACCAAACCCTGCGCACGCTGACCGCTCTCGATCCCGCGGTGGCCGAGGTCACTGGCTACATCCGCTACGGCATCAACGGCGACCCGGAGTCGCCCAGCACCACCATCCATGTGATCGACCGAGGCGGCATCACCGTGGGGCTGGCCTCGCGCACTGAACGCGATCCCGCCCTGCGGGGCAGCAAGCATCTGGTGGCGGTCGAGCGGCAGGTACGAGCAACCCGGGGCCGTTCCGATGGACGAACCATCGTGCTGATTCCCGAAGTGAAAGACCGCCAGACCACCGGCCTCACCCTGCTGCATGTGCGATTTGAGACCCGTCTAACCCCCGAGGTGGCCCAGCAGGTGCTGGAGGGCTACCGGAATCGGTTCGCCGCCTTGCACGATGAGGTCACCGAGACCGAACCCGACTTCCGCCTCGACCGACTGGGCGACCTCAGCACCGAAGACCTCCTCTTGGAACCGGTAACCGAGCTGGCCAACCGCTGGCGTCCATGATCCCAGCGATGACAAGCACCAAAAGGACCGGTCGGACTGACTGCGGCCAACAGAGGCCCGGCTGACATGATCCCCATCGTCACCCCAGATGAGATGGCCGCCATCGACGCAGCTGCTCCTGAGCCGGTCGAAGAACTGATCGAGCGGGCTGGTGCCGCGCTGGCCCGCGCCGCCCTCGACATGTTGGGGGGAGGCTACGGGCGACGGGTAACGGTGCTGGCCGGCAAGGGCAACAACGGTGCCGACGGGAGGGCCGCCGCCCAGTGGCTGCGCCGACGAGGGGTGAGGGTGGTCGTGATCGACGCCGCCGACTCGCCGCCTGCTCTCCCCCCCGCCCACCTGACCATCGATGCCGCCTACGGCACCGGCTTGCGCCGACCGTATGCCCCGCCCCCACCGGCACCCCTGCTCAACCAGCCCGATCAGGCTGCCCCAATCCTGGCCGCCGACATCCCTTCGGGAATCAACGGGCTCACCGGCGAGATTTACGGCGAACCCTGGACCGCCGATCAAACCGTCACCTTCGGCGCGCTCAAACCCGGCCTTGTCCTCCATCCCGGTGCCCAGTACTGCGGCCAGGTCGCCGTGGCCCCCATCGGACTCGACGCCTCTTCCGCCCGCACTCACCTGGTCACCGCGGACGACATCGGCGGTTGGCTTCCCGTTCGGCCCGCCGAGGCGCATAAGTGGCAGACCGCCTGCTGGGTCATCGCCGGGTCGCCCGGCATGACCGGCGCCGCCCACTTGGCCGCCACTGCGGCAATGCGAAGCGGATCGGGCTACGTCCGGCTGAGCACGCCCGGCCTCGACGCCGGTGCCGTGCTGCCCGACCCCACCGCACCCACCGAGGCCGTCGGCCACCCCCTGCCCGCCGACAACTGGGCCGACGCCATCAGGGCCGAAGATCAGGCCCGCTTTCGGGCGATGGCAATCGGACCCGGGCTGGGGCGCCAGCCGGGCACCGTGAAATCCGTGCGGGAGCTGGCCGGCACCACCCCGCTACCCCTGGTCATCGACGGCGACGGCCTGTTCGCTCTCGGTCTCGATGCCGCCGACGTGCTGGCCAACCGCACCGCTCCCACCGTCCTCACCCCCCACGACGGCGAGTATCGCCTCCTCACCGGCCAGGCCCCCGACCCCGACCGTTTCGCCGCAGCCCGCTCCCTGGCTGCGGCCACCGGGGTCCACATCCTGCTCAAAGGCCCCACCACCGTGGTGGCCGAGCCCGGCGGGGCCGCGCTGGCCATAGCCAACGGCGACGCTCGGCTGGCCACCGCCGGAACCGGCGACGTGCTGGCCGGGCTGATCTGCGGCCTCCTCAGCGCCGGAGTCGAGCCGTTGAGGGCCGCGGCCAGTGCGGCTTGGCTCCACGGACAAGCCGCCAATCTCCGCCCCTCGGGAGGAATGGCCGCATCCGACCTGCTCCTCGCCCTGCCCCACGCATGGGAGACCGCCACCCAGCAGAAGGCCGCCCCATGAGACCGACCTGGGCGGACATCAGCCTCGAAGCCATCGCCCACAACACCGGGCTGCTGGCCGAACTGGTCCATCCCGCAGAGCTTTGCGCAGTGGTCAAGGCCGACGCCTACGGGCACGGCCTGATTCCGGTGGCCCGAACCGCAGTGGACGCCGGCGCCACCACGCTGGCGGTGGCTCTGGTGGACGAAGGCCGACTGCTTCGTGAAGACGGCATAGAGGCCCCCATCCTCGTGCTGTCCGAGCCCCGCCCCTACGAGTTTGCCGAGGTCGTCGAGCACCGGCTCATCCCCACCGTCTACCAGGGCGAGGGTTTGGCCGCCGCCGCCGCCGCCGCCGCCGCCGCCAGCCAGCGACTGCCCGTCCATCTCAAAGTGGACACCGGCATGGCCCGAGTCGGCGCCCCGCCCGCCGAGGTGCTGATGCTGGCCGACGCCATCGCCGACCGCGACACCCTGGAGTTGGCCGGGGTCTGGACGCACTGCGCGGTGGCCGACGAGACCGACAATCCATTCACCGCCTACCAGATCGAGCAGTTCAACCATCTGCTGTCCCGGCTCAGACTCGGCGGCCATCAAGACTTCTGCCGCCACTTGGCCAATTCAGCGGTGGCCATGGCCCACCCCGCCGGACGATTCGACATGGTGCGCTGCGGCATCGCCATCTACGGCATCCCACCGTCGCCAGCCTTGGCCGACTGCCTTCCGCTTCAGCCGGCCATGACCGTGCGCACCGAGGTGTCGATGGTCAAAGCCATCGCCGCAGGCACCCCCGTCTCCTACGGCCACCACTACACCGCCCCCGCCGACACCCAGCTCGCCACCATCCCCATCGGCTACGCCGACGGCTGGTCCCGCCGTCTCGGCGTGGTCGGGGGCGAAGTGCTGATCGGCGGCCATCGACGCCCCATCGCCGGGGTGGTGACCATGGACCAGACCATGGTGGACTGCGGTTTGGACCACCCCGTGGCGCCCGGCGAAGAGGTGGTCTTGCTGGGTCGCCAGGGCGACGAGGAGATCACCGCCACCGAGATCGCTCAGCCCCTCGACACCATCGCCTACGAAATCGTCTGCCAATTCGGCCGCCGCGTCCCCTTCAGATTCTCTTAGCCGGACGGCGGCGGGACGTTGGGCAACCCCACGGTGTACTCGGGGTTGGTCTCGTTCATGATCGACTCGGTGCGGGCCGCGATCCTCTCCTTGAAGTCCGGGTGGGGGAAGATCCAGAACTTGTCGTCGCGCACCGCATCGAACACCAACTCCGGGATCACCGCCGGGTCGGTGCTCTCGTCAATGGTTTTGATCAACGCTTGGTGGAAGGCAGCCGCCTCGGCGTCGGCCGACATGGGTCCGCAGGTGTCCCCGTATGCATCGGGGCGGTTGCGCTCGGCCCGAAATATGCCGGTGGCCACTGGACCGGGGCACAAGCACGACACCCCGATGGGCGCCCCGATGATGTCCAACTCCCGATGGAGCGACTCGGCGATGGCCACCGCCCCGTATTTGGAGGTGGTGTAGGGGCCGAGCAGCCCCCCGGAGGTGAGACCCCCGACTGAGGCGGTGATCACCACATGGCCCTCCTCGCCCTTCTCCAGCATCCGGGGGATGAAGCTCCGCACGCCGTGGATCACGCCCCACAGGTTCACGTCCAGCACCCAGCGCCAGTCGTCCTCCGTGTTCTCCCAGGTGAACCCGCCGGTGAGCACCCCCGCGTTGAGGTGTACCAGGTGGATTCCGCCGAACCGTTCCAGCGCCGCAGTAGCCAAGGCCTCGTTGGCGTCGGGGCTGGTCACATCGGTCAGCATGAGCTGGGCGTTCTCCAACCCGCCTACCGTTTCGGCCAGCCCGGCTTCGTCGATGTCGCCGGCCAGAACATGCATCCCCTCGGAGGCCGCCTTGCGCACCATCGCCCGGCCCATCCCGCTGGCCGCCCCGGTGATCACCGCCACCTTCCCAGCCAAATCCCTCATGTCAACACCTTTCGCGGTCGTCTTGGTGGCTGTCATCATGACGCACCGGGCGGGCTTTTTCCCGGTCGCGCCTAATTTGCCCCCACCGAGCGGATGGCCGTCTCCACGGCGGCGGCGGCCATGAGCCGGACCAGCCCGAGATCAGCCTCGACCAGGCCGGTCGCTCCCACCACCAGTGCGTCCCCGTCGCCGTCGGTGTGGGCGGGCAGCAACGCCCGGGCCAGTCCGCTGTGACCGCTGCGAGCCACCCGGAAACATTCCACCTTGTCGAGAATCGCATTGGTGGCGATCACCCCGATGGTGGTGTTGGCGTGCGCTTCGTCTTCTTCGCCATCGGCAAACGGATCAACCGATTGGTGCTCGTATTCGCCCGCCACCAGTGCCTCCGCCACGGCACCATCGTTGATCTCTCCGGCGGCATTCACCGCCACCAACGCCCCCACCAGCACATCGTCTACCTGGAGCAGCGCGCGGCCCAGCCCACCCGGCCGGCGATGCTCGGCCCCCTGCCACTTGTTCATGGTGGCCCCAGTGCCAGCCCCCAATCGGCCCGCCTCGGAAACGTCCTCAGCTGCGGCTTGCACGGCCGCATAGCCAGCCTCGGCGTCGGGGCGCACCGACCCGTCACCCTCCATCAAGTCGTACAGCGACAGACCCACCACGATGGGCACCCGACCGCCTCGAGTCTCGAACCCCCGACCCTGCTCCTCGCACCACCGCATCACCCCATCGGCCGCGGCCAGACCGAAGGCCGAGCCCCCCGAGAGCACCACCGCGTCCACTCGGCTCACCGTCCGCTCTGGCGCCAGCAGGGCGAAGTCCCGGGTGGCCGGCGCGCCCCCCCGAATCTCCCCCGAGGCCGTCGTCCCCTCGGGAAACACCACCACCGTGCAACCGGTGCGGGCCGTCTCATCGGTCCAGTGCCCCACCCGCACTCCGCCGCCAACTCCCAACATCACCGCCGACGGTACCGCACCGATTTGCCGCCGTCCCACAGCAGGGTCAGCGGGGAATCGGGCATTCTCATTTGCCGGCGGGAGACGTATCCTTGACGCGTGACGTTGACGTTGGCGCAGGTCGCCACCGAGGCTGCCGACTGCACCAAGTGCGGGTTGGCCCAAGGCCGCACCCAGGTGGTGTTTGGCATGGGCGACCCCGGCGCCAACCTCATGTTCGTGGGCGAGGGGCCCGGGGCCGAAGAAGACAAGCAGGGCCTCCCGTTCGTGGGCCGCTCGGGCAAGCTGCTCGACCGGCTGATGGCCGAGGAGATCGGGCTGACCCGGGACCAGTGCTACATCGCCAACGTGGTCAAGTGCCGACCCCCCGACAATCGGGACCCCAAGCCCGAGGAAGTGGCCGCCTGCCGACCCTGGCTGGAGCAGCAGCTCGAACTGATCGCTCCCCGCGTCATCGTCACCCTGGGCAACTTCTCGTCCAAGCTGCTGTTGGACACCAAGACCGGCATCACCAAGCTGCGGGGCCAGAGCTACCCGATGGACAGCATCACCGGGGTCAGCACGGTGATCATCCCCACCTACCATCCGGCGGCCGTATTGCGGGGCGGCGGCCTTCAGGAGGCCCAGATGCGCTCTGACCTGGTTCGAGCCCGCCTGGCGATCTCCGGATGAATCCCACGCGTCGGCCCGAGTGTGCCCAGGCGCCATCATGATCCGCGCCCGCACCCGCTCTCCTGAAGACACCCGAAGTCTGGCCGCCAAACTGGCCGATCTGGCCCAACCCGGCGACCTGCTGCTGCTGGTCGGCGATCTCGGCGCGGGCAAGACCACCTTCACCCAGGGGTTCGCCGCCTCGCTCGGCATCAGCGAGCCCGTCACCAGCCCCACCTTCACCCTGGCACGGGAATACCACGGGCGGCTGCTCCTCCACCATCTCGACGTCTTCCGCCTCGACCAGATCTCCGAGGTGCTCGATCTGGGCCTGCCCGAACTGCTCGACAGCGATGGGGTCATCCTCATCGAGTGGGGCGACGCCATCCGCCAGACCCTGCCCAACGACTATCTCGAAGTGGCGCTGACTTTCACCGAAGATCAGCCCAGCCCCGCCGACGAAAGGGTGGTGGTGCTCACCCCCGTGGGGTCGGGATGGCAAGCCCGAGCCGACCATTTGACCGCCGCCGCCGAACCCTGGCTGGAGGCTTGACAGCAATGAGTGGATACATCTGGGCGATCAAGCAGTGGCTGGAGACCCCACCATGTTGATTCTGGGCATCGAATCGGCCACGCAGCAGGTGGGATGTGCCCTCGGCGGCCACGAAGGGGTGCTGGCCTCGGCCCACAGCGCCCGGGGCCGCCGTCACGCCGAGACCATCGCACCCCAGATCCAGTTCGTGACCCGCCAGGCCCGAGTTGAGCTGCGAGAGGTGGGCTGCGTGGCCGTTGACCTCGGGCCGGGCCTGTACACCGGCTTGCGGGTGGGCATCTCCAGCGCGATGGCCGTGGCCTACGCCCTGGGAGTGCCGATGATCGGCGTGTCCAGCCTCGATCTGCTGGCCTTCGCCGTGCGCCACACCAACCGAGTGATCGTGGCCGCCATCGACGCCCGGCGCAGCGAGCTGTTCTACGCCTTCTACCGCCAAGTTCCCGGAGGGGTTCAACGGGTGTCGGACGCCAAGGTGGGCACGCCCCGTGATCTGGCCTCCCAGCTTCTGGCCACCAGCGAAGAGGTGCTGTTGGTGGGCGACGGCGCCCGCCGCTACTCCGACGTGTTCGACCGGCTCCAGAAGACCGAGATCGCCGAGCAAGACCTGGCCCATCCCTCCGCCGCCTCCCTGGTCCAGTTGGCCCATGCCCGGGCGCTGCGCGAGGAGTTCGTCAAGCCGTGGGAGCTGAAGCCGCTGTACCTTCGGGTTCCCGACGCCGACATCAACTGGAACACCCGATGATCGTTCTTGCTCTTTGTTGGGCTTTGATCCGATGATCGAGCCCATGAAGCGAGCCCACCTCAGCGAGGTCATGACAATCGACGCCCAGTGCTATCCGATTCCGTGGAGTCGGAAAGTCTACGAGGCCGAATTGTCCCGCTCCCGCGACCGGCTGTACTTGGTGGCTCGCCTCGCCATCAATGACAAACGGTTGGCGGGCCACGCGGGGGTGGCTTTTGAGGAGGACGAAGCCCATATCACCACGGTGACCGTGGCCCCCGATTGCCGGGGTCAGGGCATCGGCGCCCGGCTGTTCTTGGCTCTTGCGTTGGCCGCCCGCCGCCACAACACCAGCCTGGCCCTCGAAGTGGCCGCCGACAACCCCGCCGCCCAATCCCTGTACCGGCGCTTCGGACTGGCCCCGGTGGGAATCCAGCGGGGCTACTACGCCGATATGGGCCTGTCGCCCGATGCCGTGGTGATGCGGGCCGACAACATCCACCAGTCCGACTATGCCGACCGCCTCACCAAGATCGCGGTAGAACTGGACTACGCATGACCACCGAGGATTCCCCCCCAGTGGGCCCCGCCACCGTGCTGGACCCCGATCGCAGTGCCCCCATCCCCTCCATTGTGCTGGGCATCGAGACCTCCTGCGACGAGACCGCCGCCGCCGTGGTCTCCGGCCCCTCTGCCGTTCTCTCGTCGGTGATCAGCAGCCAGGTGGACCTGCACGCCCGCTACGGCGGGGTGGTTCCCGAGATCGCCAGTCGCGCCCACGTCGAGATGCTCACCCCCGTGGTCGCCCAGGCGGTGATCGAGGCCGGCCTCAGCGACCACGACGTGGAAGCGGTGGCCGCAACCTCCGGTCCCGGCCTGATCGGCGCCCTCCTGGTGGGGGTCAGCGCGGCCAAATCGCTGGCCCTGGTCTGGGATGTTCCCTTCGTGGCGGTAAACCACTTGGAGGCCCACCTGTACTCCTCGTTCCTGGAGGAGCCCGACTTGGAGCTGCCGGTTGTGGTGCTGCTGGTCTCCGGCGGCCACACCCTCCTGGTGCTGATGGAGGCGTTCGGCCGCTATCGGCTCATCGGCCAGACCCTGGACGACGCCGCCGGCGAGGCGTTCGACAAGGTGGCCCGCTTCATGGACTTGGGCTATCCCGGCGGCCCGGTGATCGACCGACTGGCCATGGACGGCAACCCCGAGGCGGTGGCCTTCCCCCGCCCCATGTACGACGACGGCTACGACTTCTCCTTCAGCGGCCTCAAGACCGCGGTGGTCAACCACGTGCGAAACCACCCCGACCTCGACGTGGCCGATGTCGCCGCGTCATTCCAAGAAGCCGTGGTGGACGTGCTGGTCCACAAGGCCCGAAAGGCCGCCGAGGAGTACGGAGCCAAGGGCCTGTGCCTGGCCGGCGGCGTGGCAGCCAACTCGTCCCTGCGGGAGCGCCTGCTCGACGCCTGCGTGGCGGTGGGCATCAGCGGCTTTCTGCCCAGCCGATCCATGTGTACCGACAACGCGGCCATGGTGGCCGCCGCCGGGTGGCAGCGGCTCCAACTCGACGGCCCCTCCCCGCTGGACACCGGCGCCGACCCCAACCTGCCCCTACCCTTCATCCCGACGGGTGAACCGGGGGCCTGAACCTCTCCACCATCCCGACCACCGAACCGGCGGCCTGAATTGGCCTCCGGGCAGCCGAAGCCCTACGCTTAGCACTCGCCTATTGAGAGTGCTAACGCTCAAATCAACCAACCATTTGGAGGCCAAGATGGCTCTGAAGCCCCTTGATGACCGAATCGTTGTCCGCCCCGGCGAGTCTGAAGAGATGACCGCCAGCGGCCTGGTCATCCCCGACACCGCCAAAGAGAAGCCCCAGCAGGGCGAGGTCATCGCCGTGGGACCGGGCAAGCGGTCTGACAACACCGGCGAGCTGATCCCGATGGACGTCTCCGCTGGCGACACCGTGGTGTACAGCAAGTTCGGCGGTACCGAGATCACCGTGGACGGCGAGGATTTGCTGATCCTGTCGGCCCGCGACGTGCTCGCCATCGTCCAATGACCAAGATCCTCAAGTTCCGAGAAGAGGCCCGCCACGGCCTCGAGGCAGGCGTCAACCAGCTTGCCGATGCGGTCAAGGTGACCTTGGGTCCCAAGGGCCGCAACGTTGTCCTCGACAAGAAGTTCGGCGCCCCCACCATCACCAACGACGGCGTGTCCATCGCCCGCGAAGTGGAGCTGGACGACAAGTTCGAGAACATGGGGGCCCAGCTCATCAAAGAGGTGGCCACCAAGACCAACGACATCGCCGGCGACGGCACCACCACCGCCACCGTGCTGGCTCAGGCCATGGTCCACAATGGGCTGCGCAACGTGGCTGCGGGCGCCAACCCGATGAGCCTCAAGCGGGGCATCGAGAAGGCAGTGGCGGCCGCGGTGGATTCGTTGGCCGACCAATCCCAGGACATCTCCCAGAAGGAGGAGATCTCCCAGGTGGCCTCGATCTCGGCCGCCGACACGGCCATCGGAGATGTCATCGCGGATGCCATCGACAAGGTGGGCAAGGACGGCGTGGTCACCGTGGAGGAGTCCAACACCTTCGGGATGGAGCTCGACTTCGTGGAGGGCATGCAGTTCGACAAGGGCTTCTTGTCCCCCTACTTCGTGACCGACCCCGAGCGCCAAGAGGCCGTGCTGGACGAGCCCTACATCCTGTTCAACCAGGGCAAGATCAGCTCGGTGCAGGACTTGCTGCCGGTGCTGGAGAAGGTCATGCAGACCGGCAAGCCGCTTCTGGTCATCGCCGAGGATGTGGAGGGCGAGGCCCTGGCCACCCTGGTGGTGAATAAGATCAGGGGCACCTTCAACTCGACGGGCGTCAAGGCCCCCGGTTTCGGCGAGCGCCGCAAGGCCATGCTTCAAGACATGGCCATCCTCACCGGCGGCCAAGTGGTGGCCGAAGAGGTCGGGCTCAACCTGGACGGCGTCACCCTCGATCTTTTGGGCACCGCCCGCAAGGTGATCGTCACCAAGGACGACACCACCATCGTGGAGGGTGCGGGTTCCAAGGCCGACGTTGACGGCCGGGTGGCCCAGATTCGCCAGGAGATCGAGAACACCGACTCCGACTGGGACCGGGAGAAGCTCCAAGAGCGCTTGGCCAAGCTGGCCGGCGGCGTGGCCGTCGTCCAGGTGGGCGCCGCCACCGAGGTGGAGCTCAAGGAGAAGAAGCACCGGATCGAAGATGCCCTGTCGGCCACTCGGGCCGCCATCGAGGAGGGCGTGGTCGCCGGGGGCGGCACCGCCCTGCTGCGGGCTCGCCCGTCGGTGGCCGAGGTGGTCGAGGGCCTGAGCGGCGACGAGGCCACCGGCGCCAAGATCGTGCTCGACGCGCTGACCGTGCCGTGCTCCCTCATCGCCTCCAACGCCGGCTTCGAGGGCTCCATCGTGGTGCGCGACATCGAGGCCACCTCCGGCACCATCGGGTTCAACGCCGCCACCGGCGCCACCGAAGACCTGGTGTCCGCTGGCGTCATCGACCCGGCCAAGGTGACCCGGGCCGGCTTGCAGAACGCGGCCTCCATCGCCGCCATGCTGCTCACCACCGAGGCCCTGGTGGCCGACAAGCCCGAGCCTCCCGCCCCCCCAATGCCCCCCGGTGGCGATCCCATGGGCGGTATGGGAGGCATGGGCGGCATGGGCGGCATGATGTAGCTGCCCGCTCCGCTTTGCCATAGCGCCGGTGGGCAACAATGGCAGCCATGGCTGAGCGACCGAATCACATGGGGCCGGAGGAGTTCCGCCAAGCGGGGTACCGGGCGGTGGACTGGGTGGCCGATTACATGGCCCGCCTGGGCGATTTTCCGGTCAAGGCCCAAGTGGAACCGGGCGACATCCGGGCCATGCTGCCCGCCGAGGCCCCCGAACAGGGCGAGGATTTCGCCGACGTGCTGGCCGACCTCGACCGGGTGGTCGTGCCGGGGCTGACCCATTGGCAGGCGCCGGGGTTCTACGCCTACTTCCCGGCCAACGTCAGCGGACCGGCCATCCTGGGCGACCTGGTGTCGTCGGGCCTCGGCGTGGTGGGGATGCTGTGGAACTCCGGGCCCGCGGTCACCGAAGTGGAACAGCACATGCTCGACTGGTTGGTTGATGCCTTGGGCCTGCCCGAGCGGTTCCGAGGCAACGGCGTCATCCAGAACTCAGCGTCGAGCGCCACCCTGTGCGCCGCGCTGGCCGCCCGGGAGCGGGCCGGGGGCATCGACGCCTTGCCCAGCATGGTGGCCTACACCTCCGAGCAAGCCCACTCATCGGTGGTCAAGGGGCTGCGGATCGCCGGGGTGCCCGCCGAGCGGGTCCGGGCCATCGCCACCACGCCGAGCTACGCCATGCGGGCCGACCACCTGGCCTATGAGATCGTCAAGGACAAGAACGACGGCTTGATCCCGTTCTTCGTGGCCGCCACCGTGGGCACCACCTCCACCACCGCCATCGACCCGGTGGCCGAACTGGGCTGGGTGGCGAGCAACTTCGACGCCTGGCTGCACGTGGACGCCGCCTTTGCCGGATCGGCTGCCGTGTGCCCCGAGATGCGGTTCCTCAACGACGGGCTGGACACCGCCGACAGCTATGTGTTCAACCCCCACAAGTGGCTGCTCACCAACTTCGACTGCTCCGCGCTGTATCTGGCCGATCCCCAACACCTGATCCAGGCCATGTCGATCAACCCCGAGTACTTGCGCAACCGGGCCAGCGACTCCGGCGACGTGGTGGACTACCGAGACTGGGAGATTCCCCTGGGCCGCCGCTTCCGGGCGCTGAAGCTGTGGTTTGTCATCCGCCACTACGGCACCGACGGACTGCGGGCTCACATCCGCCGCCACATTGCCTGGGCCAACGAACTCACCGAATGGGTGGAAGCCGACCGTCGCTTCGAGTTGGTCGCTCCCACCGTGGTCAGCCTGGTGTGCTTCCGCCATGTCGATGGCAACGACGCCAGCCAGCGGGTTCTGGACGCCGTCAACCAGTCCGGCCGGGCCTACCTCACCTCCACTGTGCTTGACGATCAGCTTGTGCTCCGCGTCGCCATCGGCAGCCCCCAAACCGAGCACCACCACGTCGAAGAGCTCTGGAGCCTCATCCAATCAGCCGTTTGATTTCGCCTCCCTCGTGACGGGAGAGTAAATCCCCCTCTAGCTGCCGCTGTGGCTTTAGAATCCGTAGTTTCCAACAGAAAAGGGGCGTCGCGATGGCCGAGGTGGAGATCGGGCTGGGCAAGACCGGACGGCGGGCGTACGGGTTCGACGACATCGCCATCGTCCCCACCCGCCGAACCCGCGACCCCGAAGATGTGAGCATCGCCTGGGAGATCGACGCCTACCGCTTCGACCTGCCGCTGATGGCTGCGGCCATGGACGGGGTGGTCAGCCCCGAGACCGCCATCGCCATCGGCCAGCTCGGCGGGGTGGGAGTGCTCAACCTGGAGGGGCTCTGGACCCGCTACGACGATCCCGAGCCAATCCTCGACGAGATCGCGACCCAGCCCCCGGAAAAGGCCACCCTGCGGATGCAGGAACTCTATGCCGAGCCCATCAAGCCCGAGCTGATCGGCGAGCGCATCCGCCAGATCAAGGACGCCGGGGTGATCTCCTGTGCTTCGGTCACCCCCCAGCGCACCGAGCAGCTCGCCCCCCAATTGCTGGCCGCTGAGCTCGATCTCATGGTCATCCAGGGCACGGTGGTCACCGCCGAGCACAAGTCCAAGTCCAGCGAGCCGCTGAACCTCAAGCAGTTCGTCCGGCGATTGGAGATCCCGGTGATCGTCGGCGGCTGCGCCAGCTACGACGCCGCTTTGCACCTCATGCGCACCGGCGCCGCCGGCATTCTGGTGGGCGTCGGTCCGGGCCAGGCCTGCACCACCCGGGGCGTGCTGGGCATCGGCGTTCCCCAGGCCACCGCCATCGCCGACGCCCGGGCCGCCCGAATGCGCCACCTCGACGAGACCGGGGTGTACGTCCACGTCATTGCCGACGGAGGGATGTCCACCGGCGGGGACATCGCCAAGGCCATCGTGTGCGGCGCCGACGCGGTGATGATCGGCTCCCCGCTGGCCGCCGCCCACGAGGCCCCCGGCCGGGGCCACCACTGGGGCATGGCCACCTTCCATCCCACCCTGCCCCGCGGCGCCCGAGTGCAGACCACCCCCCGAGGCACCCTGGAGGAGATCCTGGTCGGCCCGGCCAAGGAGAACGACGGCCGCCTCAACCTCTTCGGCGGACTGCGCACCTCCATGGCCACCTGCGGCTACGAGTCGCTCAAGGAGTTCCAGAAGGCCGACATCATGATCGCCCCCTCCCTGCAAACCGAGGGCAAGTCGCTCCAGCGGTCCCAGGGCATCGGGATGGGCCGTTGAGTATGCCGACGGATTATCAGCGGCCATGAGTATCAGCCCAGCCAAAACCGCCAGCCGGGATCACCCGGTCTTGGTGGTGGATTTCGGGGCCCAATATGCCCAGCTCATCGCCCGGCGGGTGCGAGAGGCCCACATCTACAGCGAGATCGTCCCCCACTCCATCACGGCCGCCGAGGTCGCCTCCCGCCAGCCCGGGGCGGTGATCTTCTCCGGCGGCCCCAAGTCGGTTCACGTCGAGGGGTCGCCCCGCATCGATCCCGATGTCTACCGGCTGGGAATCCCCATTCTGGGCATCTGCTACGGCGCTCAGCTCATCGCCGCCCAACTCGGCGGGGAGGTGTCCCGCACCGGCATCGGCGAGTACGGCCGCACCGCCATGAGCGTGAGCGATTCGGGCACGCTCTTTGGCCCCGATGAGGACTCTGAGCGCCCGGTGTGGATGAGCCACTTCGACTCCATCGCCACCCCGCCCGACGGCTTCGTGGTCACCGCCTCCACCCCGCAAGCCCCCGTGGCCGCCCTCGAGCACCCCGACCGGCGCATCTTCGGGGTCCAGTTCCACCCCGAGGTGGCCCACACCCCCGGCGGCCAAGCGGTGCTGGAGCGGTTCCTCTACCAGGGCGCGGGGTTGGCCCCGTCGTGGACCACCGAGTCGTTCATCGACGAGGCAGTGGCCGCCATTCGCACTCAGATCGGCGACGGCCGGGCCGTGTGCGGCCTCTCCGGCGGGGTGGACTCGGCAGTGGCCGCGGCCCTGGTCCACCGGGCGGTGGGACAGCAGCTCACCTGTGTCTTCGTCGACACCGGTCTGATGCGCCAAGGCGAGGGCCAACAGGTGATCGACGCCTTCCGCCGCTCGCAGGGCATCGAGCTGATCGCAGTGGACGCCGCCGACCGGTTCTTCGACGCCCTGGTCGGGGTGATCGATCCTGAGGAGAAGCGCAAGATCATCGGCGAGCTGTTCATCCGCATCTTCGAGGAAGCCGCCAACCGGGTGGACGGCGCCGCCTTCTTGGTGCAGGGCACGCTGTATCCCGATGTGATCGAGTCGGGGTCCGACTCCGCGGCCAAGATCAAGAGCCACCACAACGTGGGCGGCATCCCCGAGGAGATGGACTTCGAACTGGTCGAGCCGCTGCGCGACCTGTTCAAAGACGAGGTGCGAGCCGTGGGCCACGAGTTGGGGCTGCCCGATGAGATCGTGTGGCGCCATCCCTTCCCCGGCCCCGGCCTCGGTGTGCGGGTGATCGGCGAGGTCACTCCCGACAAAGCAGCCCTGCTGGCCAAAGCCGACGCCATCGTCAGAGCCGAGATCACCGCCGCCGGACTGGAGCGGGAGATCTGGCAGGCCTTCGCCGTGCTGCCCGACATCCGCACCGTCGGCGTGATGGGCGACGAGCGCACCTACGGCCAGGTGGTGGTCATCCGGGCGGTGACCAGCGAGGACGCCATGACCGCCGACTGGGCCCGGCTGCCCTACGAACTGCTGGAGAAGATGTCGAGCCGGATCATCAACGAGGTGGACGGCATCAACCGGGTGGCCTATGACATCACCTCCAAGCCCCCCGGCACCATCGAGTGGGAGTGAGCCTGACGGCGAGCTAGCAGGCTACGCGGCTCGAGTGGTGATGAGCTGCACCCGCTGAGGCGTGTCGGTCTTCATGTTGTTCAGTTCGTCGGTGTAGAAGAACTTCTCCTCACCGAACGCCGGCCGCAGCTCGTCGAGCCACGAGGCCTCTTCGTCATAGGCCGCGAAGAACAGCCGGTTCACCCAGTCCGGGTCGCGGGCCTGGACGAACTTCAGGGCGATGGCCTTCTCGCCGCCGATCTCGGCGATGCCGTCCACCAGCACCTTGCCCGGGGTGGCCGACATGGACGGCCCCCGCCAGGTGCGGGCCAGCCCCGACACCTGCTTATAGGCATCGGTGTAGATCTGATACGCCTCCACCAGCGGGACCTCGAAGTAGCGCTTGGCCCCGGTGTCGCGCTCCACGAACATGTAGTAGGGCACCGCTCCCAGGGCTACCTCGGTGGTGATCATGTCGGCCCACGCCCGGGCGCTGTCGTTCACGTGGCGGATCAGCGGGGCCTGGCACCGCACCACCGCTCCGGTCTCGATGATGCGCCGCAACGCCTCGCGAGAGGCGTCGGTGGCCAACTCCACCGGGTGGGAGTAGTGGGCCATGATGGCCAAGTGGCGGCCGGAGGCCACGATCTCCTCGAACAGCCGCAGCAGGTCGTCGGCTTCCTCGCCCTCGGTGAACTTGTAGGGCCAGTAGGCCGGGGCCTTGGTGCCGAATCGGATGGTGCTGATCTCAAGGTCGTCGTCCATGAGCGGCTCGGCGTAGCGGCGGATCAGCTCGGTGCGCATGATCATCGGATCACCCCCGGTGAACAGCACGTCGGACACCGTCGGGTTGAGCTTGAGATAGGCCACCAGCCGGTCGATCTCCTTGCTGGCGAACTTCAGATCGTCGAGCTGCACGAACTGCGGCCACCGGAAGCAATAGGTGCAGTAGGCGTGGCAGGTCTGGCCCTGGGTGGGGAAGAACAACACCGTCTCCCGGTACTTGTGCTGCACGCCCTGCACCACCTCTTCCTCCAAGAACCCGGCGTTCATCTCCACCTGACCCGCGGGATGGGGGTTGAGGCCGAGTTGGATCTCCCGGGCTGCGGCCTTGATCTCGGGTTGGGGCGCTTCAGCCTTGATCAGATCGGCGATGCGGGAGAAGTGCTCGGGGTCGAGCATCCCCTCCTGGGGGAAGGTGAGCTGGAACATCGGGTCGTCGGGCACGTTGTCCCAGTCGATCAGCTCTTCGCACACGTAGTTGTTGGTCTTGAACGGGAGCACCGAGCCCACCACCCGGGTCACCATCTTCTGATGCTCGCTCAGCCGATCGAAGCCGGGGGTGTCCTCCAAGTTGCGGAGCTGGAAGGTGCGAAAGGTGTGTTGATCGCCGTTGGCGGTGCTCATGTCAGTGCCTCCCCGTTGACTGTGGCGTTGAGTTGTCAGTGCTGTTGGCAATGGTACCAGCCCCTCCGACAAACATCAGGGGTGCCTGGTCTGTCACCATAGGCGGGTGCTGACCAAATTCGACGACTTCCCCATCCACCAGACCCCCGACCCCATCTCCACCCCTTCCACTGGGGAGAAGGACTTCTACGAGCGCTACTGGTTCAACGGCTACTCCAAGGCCGGCGACCTGTACCTCGGCGTGGGCACCGCCCGCTATCCCCACCTCGACATCCAGGACTGCGGCATCAGCATCGTCCACAACGGGGTGCAGCACGCCTTCCACGCCTCGGCCCGGGCCAACCCCGAGCCATCCGACCTCAGCGTCGGCCCGTTCAACCTGGAGATCACCGAGCCCATGAAGGCCTGCCGGGTGGTGCTGGCGCCCAACGACACCGACTTCACCGCCGATCTCACCTTCGAGGCCCGCACCGCGGCCATTGAGGAGCCCCGCCACCACTGGTCCGACGGCAGCCGCAGGATCATGGACACCACCCGGTTCACCCAGTTCGGCCGCTGGCACGGCTGGATCGAGTACGACGGCCAGCGCATGGAGGTCGACCGGACCGAGACCTACGGCACCAAGGACCGCTCCTGGGGTGTGCGCCCCGTAGCCGGCGGCGACAACCGGGGCGCCCCCCAAGCGCCGCGGGCCATGGGGCTGTTCTTCTTGTGGGCCCCGCTGCACTGGGACGACATGTGCAGCCACTACCAGCTCTTCGAGGACACCCTGGGCCGCCCCCGGTTCCACGTGGGCGCCTTCCTGCCCGCCTACGACTCCCTCGCCGACAACCCCGGCGTGGAGGACCCCGGCGTCGAGCCCATGCACCGCCTGGAGCACCAGCTCGAGTTCGAGTCCGGCAGCCGCATGATCAAGTCCGCCACCCTGGCCATGACCTCGCTGGAAGACGACACCCGCCACGAGATCACCTTCGAGAAGCAGTTCACCTACCGCATGAAGGGCATCGGCTACAGCCACCCCACCTGGCCCCATGGCGCCTGGAAGGGCGAGCTGGCGATGGAGTCGGAGCGCTGGAAGCTGGCCGACGTCGACGAGACCGCGTTCGAGAACCAGCATGTCCAGCACCTCATGAAGGTCCGCATGGGCGACCGCCAAGGCATCGGCGTCCTGGAGCAATCCATCTTCGGCCCCTACCGCCCCTACGGCCTCGAAGGCCACATCGCTCCCCCCAGCTAGCGCAAGTAGGCATCACCACCGTCGATGTTCACGGTGGTGCCGGTCATGTAGCCGGCGGTGTCGCTGCATAGGAAGGCGACGACCCGGCCGATGTCGACTTCAGCGTCGCCTACCCGCTTGAGGGCGAAGCGCTCTTGGAGGGCGGCGAAGCCCTCGGGGTTGAACTCCCTCCAGTTCTCCATGGCCGGCGACATGGCCACCGGCATCAAGGTGATGGCCCGGATGCCGTCGGCGCCCCATTCCATGGCCGCGGCCCGGGTAATGGACTGGATGGCCGACTTGACCCCGGCGTACACCCCCATGCCGCTGGGATCGGTCTTGAGGCTGGAGCCCGAGCCCTGGTTGATGATCACCCCGCCGTCTTTCAGGTACGGGTGGCACAGCCGCATGAACCGGATGGAGGCCAGCGCCCCCGACGTCCACGCCGTCATGCAGGCCTCGTCGCTCACCTCCAGCAAATGCCCGTGGGGCACCTGCTGGGCGTTGTTCACCAGGATGTCCACGGTGCCGAAATGCTCCACCGTGCGGTCCACACACGCCTGAATGTCGTCGAGTTCATTAACGTCGCACACCAGCGCCAGCGCCGATCCGCCCCGCTCGGTGATCTCGGCCGCCACCGCCTGCACCTTCGACTCAGTGCGAGCCGCCACCGTGACCCCCGCCCCCTCAGCCGCCAAGGCCAAGGCGATCCCCCGACCCACTCCCTGACCACCGCCGGTGACAATGGCCGTCTTCCCATCAAGCATTCCCATGGCGTCGAACACTATCCCGGCTCGCAACCCCAGCCACGGGCCACCGGCAATGAGCGGAGAGGGTGGGATTCGAACCCACGAACCACCTTGCGGCAGTTACTTCCTTAGCAGGGAAGCGCCTTCAACCGGACTCGGCCACCTCTCCAGGCCACCCCACCCTAGCGGTTCGTCTTCGGCCTGGCCCTTTGGATTGCTTTATGACCTTCTACGATCCGATGACATGACCCCATTCGACACAGGCACCACCGATCGGCTGCTGTCGACCACTCGCTCGGTGCGTCGGCGGCTGGACTTCGACCGGCCGGTAGATCCCGACATCCTGCGCGAGTGCGTGCGCCTAGCCGCCTATGCCCCCAATGCCTCCAACGCCCAGGACTGGCGCTGGGTGATCGTGACCGATCCCGAGCTCCGCGCGACCATCGCCGATCACTACCGGGCGGGCATCCTCCCGCCAATGCAGGAGCTTTTGGAGCGGCGGCAGGCCGACGGGGACGCCGCCGGGGTCCGCCACTCTGAGGCGGTGCTGTATCTGGCCGAGCGTTTCCACGAGGTGCCCGCCCTGGTCATCCCCTGTATACGGGGCCGGCTCGAACCCGGCCTCGATTTCGCCTGGACGGCCAGCCTGTTCGGCTCGATCCTGCCCGCGGTGTGGAGCTTCCAGCTCGCCCTCCACAGCCGGGGCCTAGCCTCCACCGCCGGGGCCTAGCCTCCACCTGGCGGTCACCACCGCCCACCTGCTAGCCGCCGACGAGGTGGCCTCCCTGCTGGCCATCCCCGACGAGTACCTCCAAATGTGCCTCATTCCGGTGGCCTACCTGCGGGGCGACGACCTCAAACCCCCCGCCCGCAAAGACCCCGACGAAATCATCGCCTGGAACTCTTGGGCGTAATCCACATCTTCAGCACCACTCTCAGACAACTAATCTCCCCCTCGGAGGGATGGCAGAGCGGACGATTGCGGCGGCCTTGAAAGCCGTAGGGCCTTCCGGGGTCCCGGGGGTTCGAATCCCCCTCCCTCCGCAATAGGAGTGTCACAGAAATAGCCATGAGCCTGCGACGACTTCTGAAGAGCCATTTGGCCCCCCATCGCCGGGCCATCGTGCTCGTCCTCATCCTCCAGGCCGGTCAGACCACCACCGGACTGCTGCTGCCGGGGCTGAACGCCACCCTGATCGACGACGGCGTGCTCCTTGGCGACCAGTCGGTGATCTGGCGGATGGGCGGGATCATGCTGCTGGTCTCGTTCATCCAGGTGGTGCTGCTCGCTGTGGCGGTCTGGTACGGGTCGGAGGTGGCCATGGCCTTCGGCCGCGACATCCGGCGCGATGTGTTCGACCGGGTCACCCGTTACTCCACCCGCGAGATCGGGCGATTCGGCACCCCGTCGCTCATCACCCGCATCACCAACGACACGCACCAGATCCAGACGTTGACTGCGCTGGTGACGATCATGATGATCACCGCTCCGCTCACCATGATCGCCGGCACAGTGCTGGCCATCCGCGAGGACGCCGGCTTGTCGGTGCTGTTGCTGGTGGTGGTGCCCCTCGAGATCGTGGTGGCAGGCGCGATCATCGTCGCCATGAACCCGGCGTTCCAGCAGATGCAGGAGCGCATTGACCGGATCAACGCTGTGCTCCGGGAGCAGATAACCGGCGTGCGAGTGGTGCGGGCCTTCACCCGGGAGCCAACCGAGAGCGCCCGTTTCGCCGAGGCCAATCACCGCCTTACTGAATCCTCACTGCGGGCGGCGCGGCTTATGGCCGCCGTGTTCCCCGCGGTCACGCTGCTGGTGAACCTGTCGAGCGTCGCTCTGCTTTGGATCGGTGCCGATCGGATCGAAGACGGTTCCACCCAGATCGGATCGCTGGTGGCCTATCTCACCTACCTGCTCCAGATTCTCCTCGCCGTGACCATGGCCGCCTTCATGGTGTCGATGATCCCCCGCGCCGCGGTGGCCGCCGAGCGCATCGTCGAAGTGCTCGACACCGAGTCGTCAGTGATCCCCCCGAGCGACCCAGTGCAGGATTTCACCCGGCCCGGGACGGTGGAGTTCCAGGAGGTGGGCTTCCGATATCCCGGTGCTGACCATCCCGTGCTCGAGGCCGTCTCGTTCACTGCCGTGCCCGGGGAGACCACCGCCATCATCGGGTCGACAGGCGCCGGCAAGACCACGCTGTTGACGCTGGCCGCCCGCTTAGCCGACGCCAGCTCCGGCCAGGTCTCGGTGGGCGGCGTCGATGTCCGCCGACTCGACCAGGCGCTGTTGTGGGGCGCCATCGGCTACGTGCCTCAGCGGGCCTATCTTTTCAGCGGCACGGTGGCCTCCAATCTCCGCTACGGACGCCCCGACGCCACCGACACCGAATTGTGGGACGCCCTGGAGATCGCCCAGGCCGCGGGGTTCGTGCAGTCGATGCCCGACGGGCTCAAGAGCCGCATCGCCCAGGGCGGCACCAACGTGTCGGGCGGCCAGCGCCAGCGTCTGTCCATCGCCCGGGCCCTGGTGGCCCAACCGGCGGTTTACCTGTTCGACGACTCCTTCTCCGCCCTCGACCTCGCCACCGAGGCCCGACTGCGCCAGGCCCTCGAACCCCGCACCCGCGATGCCGCCGTTTTGGTGGTGGCCCAGCGGATCTCCACCATCGAGACCGCTGATCAGATCATCGTGCTCGAGGGCGGAGTCGTAGTCGGCCAAGGGCGCCACGACGAACTGGTGGACGCTTGCCCGACCTACGCCGAGATCGTCTCCTCCCAGAGAGGAGGTGAGGCGGCATGAACCAGAGAAACCCGGGCGACGACATTCCCGGCGACGACAGCCAAGACGACGAGGATCAAGAAGCCTTACAGAAATACGGACGGGAAGCGCTGCGTTACTCCGGCCGCATGAGCGCGCCGATGCCCGCAGAGGCCAGCCGCAACTTTCGGGGCACCGTCCGCCAGCTGGCCAAGATCACTGGGCGGGAGACCCCAATTCTGATCTTGGTGATGGTGCTGGCGGTGATGAGCGTGAGCTTGACGGTGATCGGCCCTTGGCTCCTGGGCGGGGCCACCGACATCATCGTGACCGGCGTCCGCGAAGGCGGGATCGATACCAACCGGCTGCGGGATCGGCTCTTGACCATTGGCGGGGTGTTCGCCCTGGCGTGGGCGCTGGGCCACATCCAGAACTATCTGCTCAGCGGAGCGCTCCAGCGGTCGATGTTCCGCCTCAGAGAGACCATTGAGGCCAAACTCCACCGCCTGCCCCTCTCCTACGTCGACCAGCACGCCCGAGGCGACCTGCTCAGCCGGGTGACCAACGACATCGACAACCTCTCCCAGAGCCTCCAGCAGACCATCAACCAGATGCTCACCGCCGTGTTGACCCTCGTCGGGGTGACGGTGATGATGCTCACGGTCTCGCCCCTGTTGGCGCTGGTGGCCTTCGTCACCGTTCCGCTCTCGGTGTTCGCCACCCGGATCTTCGCCACTCGGGCTCGACCCCGGTTCCTCCGGCAGTGGCGCACCACCGGCACGCTCAACGCCCAGGCCGAAGATGTGGTCAGTGGACATGCCATCGTCACCGCCTTCGGTCGCCAGCACCAGGAACGCCAGCGGTTTGCCGACGAGAACGCCAAGCTCTACGACTCCAGCCGAGCGGCCCAGTTCCTGTCGTCGGCCATGCAGCCGGTGATGATGCTGATGGGCAATCTCCAGTTCGTGTCCGTCGCCGTGGTCGGCGGGCTGCGCATCTCCAGCGGGGCGATCACCATCGGCGACATGCAGGCCATGATCCAGTACACCCGGCAATTCGCCATGCCCGTTCAGCAGGTCGCCTCGATGGCCGCCACCTTCCAGTCAGGCATCGCATCGCTGGAGCGAGTGGTGGAGCTGCTCGACGTCGACGAGATCAGCGCCGACCCCGAACCGGCGCCCCACCTGTCGCCCACCCGGGGACGAGTGGCGTTCGAAGACGTTCACTTCTCCTACGAGCCCGACAAGCCCCTCATCACCGGGCTCGACCTCACCGCCGAGCCGGGCCAAACGGTGGCGATCGTCGGCCCCACCGGCGCCGGCAAGACGACGCTGGTGAACCTGCTGCTGCGCTTCTACGAGCTGGACGGCGGCCGGATCACCCTCGACGGGGTCGACATCACCGCCATCCCCCGCCAAGAGCTGCGTTCGAAATTCGGCATGGTGCTCCAGGACACCTGGCTGTTCGGCGACACCATCTGGGAGAACCTCCGCTACGGCAATCCCGACGCCACCGACACCCAGATCATCGAGGCCGCCCAAGTCACCTATGTGGACCGTTTCGTCCACTCGCTGCCCGAGGGCTACGACACCGTCATCAACGACGAGGGCGACAACATCTCCGCCGGCCAAAAGCAGCTTCTCACCATCGCCCGCGCCTTCCTCGCCGACCCGGCCATCTTGATTCTCGACGAGGCCACCTCGTCGGTGGACACCCGCACCGAGGTGCTGATTCAAGAGGCGATGAACGCCCTTCGGGCCGACCGAACCAGCTTCGTCATCGCCCACCGCCTCTCCACCATCCGGGGTGCCGACACCATCGTGGTGATGGACGGCGGCCGTATCGCCGAGCAGGGCAGCCACGACGAACTCATGGCCCGCGGCGGTCCCTACGCCGACCTCCACGCTGCCCAGTTCGCCGGCGAGGCCACCTGATGGCTGGCTTATGGGCTTTCGGTGGTGGCCATGCGGTAGCCGACGCCGGAGACGGTGATGATGTACTTAGGCTTTCTGGCGTCGTCGCCAATCTTGCGGCGCAAATCCTTGACGGAGGTCCGCACCCGCCGCTCGTCGCCAGGAGTGCCTTGACCCCAGACTTGGTTCAATATCTGGTCGTAGGTCAGCGCGCGGCCCGCATTGGAGCACAGCTCGTGCAGCAGCCGGTGCTCGGTAGGCGTCAGCTTGGCGAGCTGGCCCCCCACCTTCACGGTTCTGGCCGCAAAGTCGACCGTTAGGTCGCCCAGCCGGTAGACGTTGGCCTGCTGGGTCAACGTGCGCCGGCGCAAGACGGCGGAGATCCTGGCCAAAAGCTCGGTAGGGGAGAACGGCTTGACGATGTAGTCGGCGGCACCCATCTCGAATGCTCGGGCCAGTTCCTGATCGCCGCCCCGCCCGGACAGGATGATCACCGGGACGCCCATGCCGCTGGGGATGCGCCTCATGAGCTGGAACCCGTCGGTGCCGGGCAGTACGAGGTCCAGCAAGACCAGATGGGGCTCTTCGGCCTCCAAAAGGCGGTCAAACTCAGCGGGGTCGCCGGTGAGGATGTGGGTGTAGCCGGCGTCTGCGAGGGTGCTGCGGATGTAGCGCAGCGTGTGGGGGTCGTCGTCAACCGCCATGATCCGCTCAATCCTGGTCGGCGCTGTCGTCGAGCTCGATGCTTGAGGACCGGTTTCGGTGGCGGCCTCGACGGTGTTGGCGAAGGGCAGCGTGAAGGTAATCTGGGCGCCGTAGCCCAGTCCGTCGCTCTCAGCCCATATCCGGCCGCCGTGCGCTTCCACAATGCCCTTGCAGATGGCCAGGCCCAAGCCATAGCCGCGGACCCGACCCTCGCCGCCGCTGTCGTTCCGGGAGAACTTGTTGAACAGGCCGGGCAGGCGCTGTGACTCGATGCCGATCCCGTCGTCGCTCACCGCGACCACGACGTGCAGGTCGCGCTGACGAACGGTCACCTCAATGGTGGACCACTCGGGTGAGAATTTCGAAGCGTTGGCGAACAGGTTGTGCAGGACCTGCCCGATGCGCCGGGGGTCGATCAGCACTTGGGGCAGACCGGAGTCCAGTTGCACCTTGATATCGACGGACTGCCCGCTGGCGGCGAATGCGGCCTTGGCCTGCTCGATCACCGGCGCGAGGTCGGCGGGCTCTGGCGACACCGATAGCGTCCCGGTCTCAATGTGGGTCAGGTCCAACAGATTGTTGATCAGGTCGCGCATGAGGTCGGCCTGCTCTTCGATGATCCTGAAGAACTGGTTCGTCTCCGAGGAGTCCAGCGGCGACGACGCGCCCTGTGCGGTGGCCGCGGCGCCCTTGATCGATGTCAGCGGAACCCGAAGCTCGTGGCTCACCATCCCCAGGAACTCGGCGCGTAGCCGCTCCATCTCCGCCAGCGGGGTCATGTCCTGGACGGTGGCGACAACCGACAAGATGTCTCCGTCGTCGGAGCGGATGGGGGTGGCGTTGAACAACGTGGTCACTGTGTCGCCGTCTGGCCGCAAGATTACGATCTCCTCGGCTCGCACCGCTTCGCCGGTGCGGATCACCCGTTCCAGCGGAAGCTCGCTGCGAGGGATTTCCTGGCCGTCGATCCGCTGGTACGCGAGTTGGTCGACGTACATCGAGAAATCGGTCTCCTCGGCCTTGGCCGCCCCGGCGATGCGACGCGCCTCGTAGTTCACCTTCACCGGTTCCCGAGTACGGGCGTCGAAGACCACCACCCCCACCGGCGAAGTGTTCACCAGCGCCTCTAGATCGGCTTTGGCCCGCTGCTCGTCGCCGTACCTGCGGGCGTTGGTGATCGCCATCGTCGCCTGGGCGGCGAACATCTCCAAGGTCTGCTCGTCATCGGCGGTGAACTCTCCACCACCGGCCTTCCCGCCGATATAGATGTTGCCCACCCGGACATCCCTGACCCGGATCTGCAACCCGAGAAACGAGCCGACCTCGAACGGAAAACCGGGGAATCCGGCGTCGGCGGCGTAGGCCACAAAATCGGCGGTCCGCAACGGCACCCGCAGATCCCTGAGGTGGGCAAAAAGGTCGTCCCCGAGCGGCCACCCCAGCATCTGCTTCTCCTTTTGGGGCGTCAGACCCGAGAGCAGCAAATCCTGGAAATTGCCGCTCTCATCCTGTGTGGTGATGACGCCGAAGCGGGCGCTGGTCAGCTTCCGAGCGCTGTCGGCAACCTCCTGCAAGACGATATCGATATCGAGGTCCTCGCTGATCCTCAAGCTGGCATCGGTCAATCCGGTCAGACGCGCGCTGAGCGTTTCGCTTTTGCTCATTTGTTGATCACCGTCAGACATAACTTCCTCGCGATCTCGCCTCCGGTCCCACAATCACAATAGACCGACCCCACCACTCTTCAAAGGTGCCGCCGCCGATAAGCGGAGGGGGTGGGATTCGAACCCACGGTGACTTGCGCCACACACGCTTTCCAAGCGTGCCGATTCGGCCGCTCTCGCACCCCTCCCAGAGCCAAAAACTACCGCAACCCAACAAGCAGACCTGAACCGATTGCCGCCCAACGGCCAGCACTCAGCCCGGAACCCCATGAAGCTAGCGTGCCGCTTGCCGCATCGGGCCGCTATCCTTGCGGCATCTGGGCCGTGGGCCCGGTTTGGAATGTGATGGTCGGGTCCTGTGCAACGCCAGCCCGTGAACCGAGTCAGGGCCGGGAGGCAGCAGCTCTCAGCGGAACCTGGAGTGTGCCGCAGACCGCCTGGCCATCACTTTCGAGACCGGGACATTCGGCCTGGTTGGGTCTAGCTGTCACTCAGCGTGAGTAAAGTCGGCGCAATGGCCCTTCAGTCGCTCTATCGACGTTATCGACCGGCATGTTTCGCCGAGTTGCGAGGGCAAGAACCCGTGGTGCGGGCCTTGCAGAACGCGGTCCAACTGGGCCGGGTCGGCCATGCCTATTTGTTCAGCGGCCCTCGGGGCACTGGCAAGACCAGCACCGCCCGCATCCTGGCCAAAGCCCTCAACTGCACCGATTTGAGCAGCGACGGCGAGCCTTGCGACCAGTGCCAGTCCTGCCAGGACATTGCCAACAACACCTCCTACGACCTCATCGAGTTGGACGCCGCATCCAACAACAAGGTGGATGACGTTCGCGACCTTATCTCCCGGGTGGCGATGGGCTCTCCCGGCAAGGCCAAGGTGTACGTGCTGGACGAGGTCCACATGCTCACCCCCGGGGCGGAGAACGCCCTGCTCAAGACACTCGAGGAGCCCCCCGACCACGTGGTGTTCGTGCTGTGTACCACCGAGCCCCACAAAGTGGTGCCCACCATCCGCAGCCGCACCCAGCACTTGGAGTTCAACCTCATCGACGGCGATGTGCTGGCCGACCATGCCCGCTGGGTGGTTCAGCAGGCCGGGCTGGAGGTCGACGACGACGCCATTGACCACGCCGTCCACCGGGGAGCAGGCTCAGCTCGCGACACCCTGTCGGCCCTCGACCAGATCGCGGCCGCGGGCGGCGTGGCTGATCGGCTCGAAGCGGTGGACGCCATAGTCGAAGCCTTGGGCGGGCAGGACTACGGTCCCGCGTTCGTCGCCGTCCACGAGGCCTTGCGATCAGGGCGAGAACCCCGAATCGTCGGTGAGGCCTTGCTCGACCGCCTCCGCAACGCCTTCCTGAGTGCGATGGGGGCCGATCTGAGCCACCTCACCGATGCCCAGCAGGAAAGCGCCCGCGCCACCGCGGCGCAGATCCCGCCCGCCGGTCTCACCCGGGCCCTGGAAGTGCTGGGCACCGCCTTGGTGGACATGCGCCAGGCCCCCGACCCCCGGGTGGACTTGGAGGTGGCCTTGGGACGACTTGCCCGCCGCGATCTGGACACCGACATCAACGCCCTGTTGGAACGCATTGAGCGGCTGGAACGTCACGGCCCGCCTGCATCTGGGACCAGTGGTGGCGATGTCCCTGCGTCTGGTTCTCCGGCTTCTTCCCCGGCCCGCCGCACTGGAGGTCCCACCAGTGGTCACGAGCAGGCCCGAGCCGCCATCGCCCAAATCCAGGCCAAACAAACCGAATCCGAGCCGCATTCAACCCCCCAGGATTCCCAAGCCGAGCCGCATTCAACCCCCCAGGATTCCGAATCGGGGGCTGCCCCGACCCCCGACCGAGTCCCGCGGCCCACGCTGGGGGCAGTGCGGGCCGGAACATCCCCCTCCCCGCCAGTGCCCACCGTCGACGCCGGCTTGCCCCCCGAGGCCAGCACGGGTGCCACCGACACCGACGGCTCGCTGCCATCCCGAGAGGAGATCGTTCTCGCTTGGGGGGACACCATCTTGGCCAATCTGCCCACCAAGGTCCGGGCCCGATTCCAAGTGGGCCGATTCCTGGCCAACGACAGTGGCAGCTTGGTGTTCGCGCTCCCCAACAAGATCAATCTGGACCGTTGTGATCAAGTCCGCGGCGACGTGGACGACGCGCTTCGCCAGCATTTCGGGCGGCCCGTACACCTGCGCTTGGCCATCGACGACGAGAGCACCGCCCCGCCCCCCGACCTTCAGCCCACCTCGTCGCGCCCAGCCTCCTCAGAACACGACGAAGCCACCGCCCCCGATATGCACCCCGACGCGCCCAAGAACGAGGAGGCAGCTACCCAAGAGTCCATCTCCAATCTCATGGCCGCGTTCCCCGACTCCGAGCTTGTCACCTTCGACCCGCCGGCTGCTTCCAGCCAACAGGGATAACGGAAATCAGGCCCGAGCGTGAGCAGCGTCTACACCGCCCCCGTTCAAGTGCTGATCGACGAGTTGGGCCGTCTCCCCGGCATCGGCCCGAAGTCAGCCCAGCGCATCGCCTTTCACCTGCTGAAGGTCTCTGAGCAAGACGCTCTGAGGCTGGCCGAAGCCATCAAGGAGGCCAAGGCTCGAATCCGGTTCTGCCAGCGGTGTTTCAACATCAGCGAGCACGCCGAATGCGAGCTGTGTGCCGACCACCGGCGCGACCCCGGGGTCTTGTGCGTGGTGGAAGAACCTCGGGACATCGCGGCCTTGGAGAAGACCCGGGGCTTCCGGGGCCGCTATCACGTGCTCGGCGGCGCCATCAACCCCATCGAGGGCATTGGCCCTGATCAACTCCGGATCAAAGAGCTGCTGGCTCGCATCGACGACGAAAGCGTCACCGAGGTCATCTGCTGCACCAACCCCAATATCGAAGGGGAGGCCACCGCCATGTATCTGGCCCGACTCATCGAGCCGCTCGGCGTGGCCGTCACCCGCATCGCCAGCGGCCTCCCGGTGGGCGGCGACCTGGAATACGCCGACGAACTCACCCTCAGCCGGGCTTTGGAGGGACGCCAGCGCATCACCGCCGGCTGAGCCTCTCACATTCCCCAAAGGCAAGACCTCGCCCGGCTGAGCCAACCTGCCTTCAGACGCAAGACACCGCCTTAGCGAGCCGGGCGGGGGGCATTGGGAACCGACACGCATAAGGCGGTGCTTGTTTGTTGCAATTACATTACAAAGATGACGAAACAAAGTCAAGTCATACCAAATTTGTAACAATCAAACCCGCACCAGCAGCGCATCCCCTTGGCCGCCGCCCCCGCACAGAGCCGCCGCCCCCACGCCGCCACCCCGGCGGCGCAGCTCGTGCAGCAGCGAGAGCACGATGCGGTTTCCGCTGGCCCCGATGGGATGGCCCAGCGCGATGGCACCGCCGTTCACGTTCACCACGTCGTCGGAAATCCCCAGATCGGCCATCGACGCCAGCGCCACTGCGGCGAACGCCTCGTTGATCTCAAACAGGTCCACGTCGCCCAAACTCAAATCAGCCGATTTGAGCGCCTGGAAGATGGCCCGCGACGGCTGAGTGAGCAGCGAAGGATCGGGACCAGCCACTTGGCCGTATCCCAAGTACGTGCCCAGCGGCGCCACGCCGAGCTGTTCGGCCCGCTCCCGACTTGCCACCACCAGCGCGCTGGCCCCATCGGAGATCTGAGAGGCGTTGCCCGCGGTGATGTTGCCCGAGTCAGCGAAAGCCGGTCGCAGCCGGCCCAGCGACTCCGCGGTCGCCTCGGGCCGCACCCCTTCGTCGGCCGCCACCGTCACCGGGTCACCTCGGCGCTGGGGCACTTCTACCGGCACCAGTTCGTCGTCGAACAACCCCGCCGCGGCCGCCGTCGCGGCCCGCTGGTGGGATTGGGCCGAGAACGCATCCTGGGGCTCCCGGGGCAGCCCACTCGAAGCGGCGTACTTCTCGGTTCCGGTGCCCATGGCGCAGTGGTCGAAGGCGCAGAACAACCCGTCGTACATCATGGAATCCACCAGGTCACCGTCGCCCAGGCGGTACCCCTCCCGAGCTCGGGTGAGCAGGTAGGGGGCCTTGGTCATGGACTCCATCCCCCCGGCCACCACGATCTCGGCATCGCCAGAGGAGATCATCTGGTGAGCCAGATACACGGTGTTGATCCCCGACAAGCACACCTTGTTCACCGTGGTGGCCGGCACCGTCATGGGGATGCCCGCCCCCACCGCCGCTTGGCGGGCAGTGGCCTGACCCTCCCCGGCCAACAGCACCTGGCCCATGAACACGTAGTCCACCTGCTCGGGGGCCACCCCAGCCCGCTCCAGCGCGGCCCGAACGGCCAATGCCCCCAGCTCCGTGCCCCGAAACGACGCCAGTCCTCCTGACATCCTCCCAATCGGAGTTCGGGCTCCGGCCAAAATCACCGTCTCGCTCATTGCCCCAGTCTGTCCTTCCTGCATCCCTGCCCAGCACGGTCGTCCCACAGGATACGGTCATGTTGTGCGGGTCCACTTGGTCGACGGGACATACGAGCTGTTCCGCTACCACTTCTCGCCCGGCAACCGAGACCCCGACCATGGCGCGGCCCGAGGAGTGGTTCACAGCATGCTCCAGATGGTGGACGATGGGGCCACCCACATCGGAATAGCCACTGACCAGGTGGTTGAGTCATTCCGCAACGAGCTGTGGCCCGACTACAAGACCGGCGCCGGAGTGCCGCCCGAGCTCATGGCCCAATTCCCCCTGGTCGAGCAGGCCCTGGCCGCAGCCGGATTCTGCGTCTGGCCCATGGTCGCCTACGAGGCCGACGACGCCCTGGGGGCCGCGGCCAAGAAGGCGGCCCGCGAGCCCGACGTGGAGCAGGTGCTGATCTGCACCCCCGACAAGGATCTGGCCCAGTGCGTGTCCGCTGATGGGCGCATTGTGCAGTACGACCGCCGTCAGCAGAAGCTCATCGACCATGATGGGGTGGTGGTCAAATTCGGGGTGCCTCCCGAGTCGATCCCCGACTATCTGGCCCTGGTGGGCGACACCGCTGACGGCTTCCCCGGCCTCTCGGGCTGGGGGGCCCGATCCACCGCCACGGTGCTTTCCCACTACCGCCACCTGGAGAGCATCCCCGACGCGGTGGGCCAGTGGGAGATCAGCGTGCGGGGGTCGGCCAAGCTGGCCGCCACCCTGGCCGAGAACCGGGATCTAGCCCTGCTGTTCCGCCGCATCGCCACCATCGTCGAGGAGGCCCCGACCTTTGACGGCCTCGACGAGTTGGCCTGGGCTGGTCCCACCCCGGAGTTCTCTGAGCTGATGGGCAGACTGGGTGGCGACCATCTCGTCGAGCGGGCCGACAAACTCAAACACCGATTTGGAAAGACCTGAAAGGAAGACCAGACATGCGTACTGCGGTCACCGAGATGTTCGACATCGAGTTCCCGATCCTGGCCTTTACCCATTGCCGCGATGTGGCTGCCGAGGTCAGCCGGGCCGGCGGCCTGGGCGTGCTGGGCGTTGTCGGACACACCGAGGACGAACTGGAAACTGATCTGGCCTGGATCCGCGAGCAGGTCGGCGACCGTCCTTTCGGCGTCGACCTCGTGGTTCCCGCCCGCTACGAGGGCGCCGAACAGGGCGGGCTGGACGTCGAGCAGGCCAACGCGCTCATCCCCGATGAGCACCGGCGATTTCTCGACGATCTGCTCGAGCGCTATGACGTGCCGCCCCTGCCTCCTGACGACAGCTCACCCCGAGACTGGGGTCCCGCGGCCCCGCTGTCGGGTCGCCGAGCCGGTCGCCAGCTCGAGATCGCCTTGGCCCACCAGCCTGCGCTGGTGGCCAACGCGCTCGGCCCGCCGCCCCCCGAGATGATCACCCAGAGCCACGCCGCCGGCGCCCGGGTCGCCGCTCTGGCCGGCCGGGCCGCCCACGCCGAGCGCCATGTGGCCGGTGGCGTCGACATCATTGTCGCTCAGGGATATGAGGCCGGCGGCCACACCGGCGAGGTGGGGTCCATGGTGCTCATCCCCGAGGTGGTGGACGCGGTGGCCCCGGTGCCGGTGTTGGGCGCCGGGGGCATCGGCCGAGGGCGCCAAATGGCCGCGGCGATGGCGCTGGGCGCCCAGGGGGCCTGGTGCGGCTCGGTGTGGCTGACCACCGAGGAGGCCGAAACCCACCCCGCGGTCAAGCAGAAGTTCCTGGCGGCTGGCTCGTCTGACACGGAGCGGTCCCGCACCATCACCGGCAAGCCGGCCCGGATGCTGCGCTCGGCCTGGACCGAGGAGTGGAACCGGCCCGACACCCCCGACCCCCTCCCCATGCCGCTCCAGATCATGCTGACCGGCGAGCCCCGCCGCCGCATAGACCGGGTGGCCCACCACACCGGCAGCGGCGCCGAAAAGCTCACCAACTACTTCGTGGGCCAAATCGTGGGCGCCATGAATCAGTCCCTCCCCACTCGCCAAGTGGTCTACAACCTGGTTGAAGAGTTCATCGAGGCCGTGGAAAGCCTCAACGCTCAGCTCGACGACGGATAGAGCAGCGCCAGCGCCTCATCAATCGAACCGGCCCGGCGAATAATCCCCGCCTGCTTCTGCTTCACAAACCCCGCTTCGATGACCTGGCCGAAGAATCCGGCCAATGGCTTCCAGAAGCCGTTGTCGTCAAGCAAAACCACCGGCTTGCGCCGCCCACCTTCGTGCAGCCCGAGTTGCGTCCACGTCGCCGCCTCGAACAGCTCCTCCAGGGTGCCCAGCCCGCCGGGCAGGGCGCAGAACCCGTCCGACAGCGAATACATGAGCTGCTTTCGCTCGTGCATGTCGCTCACCAGGTGGAGCTTGGTCAACCCCTGGTGAGCCACCTCGATCTCGTCCAGAAACTGCGGAATAACCCCGATCACCTCACCCCCCGCGTCCATCACCGCGTCAGCCATCACCCCCATCAGCCCAACCCGCCCCCCGCCGAACACCACCCCAATCCCCTCATCGGCCAACCGCCGCCCCAATTCAGCGGCCAACGCTGGGTACCCCGCCTCACTCCCCAGCGAAGAACTGCAAAACACCGCCACCCGCCGCTGGCCTGATTCCAAAGTCACGAGAGTGAGGCTACCCACCCGAACCCCATGTAGCCTGTCAAGGTCATGGCCGAGCACTCGATGAAAGATCGTCTCGACGACCTTGAGCGCCGCAAGCACGAGGCCCTGCACGCCGGACCCCAGCGGGCGGTGGACCGCCAGCACGACAAGGGCAAGATGCTGGCCCGGGAGCGCATCGAATACCTGCTCGACGACGGCTCCTTCCACGAGCTCGACATGCTGGCCCGCCACCGGGCCCTCGATAGCGGCATCGAGGAGCGGCCCTACACCGACGGCGTGATCACCGGCTGGGGCACCATCGACGGCCGCAAGGTGTTCCTGTTCGCCCAGGACTTCACCGTGTTCGGCGGCGCCCTGGGAGAGGTGTTCGCCGAGAAGATCCACAAGGTGATGGACCTGGCCCTGTCGGTGGGCGCCCCCATGATCGGCCTCAACGACGGTGCCGGCGCCCGCATCCAGGAAGGCGTGGTGTCGCTCGACTCCTACGGCGGCATCTTCCACCGCAACGTCAAGTCCTCGGGCGTCATCCCCCAGATCAGCGTGATCCTGGGGCCGTGCGCCGGCGGGGCGGTGTACAGCCCGGCCATGACCGACTTCGTGTTCATGGTGGCCGAGAAGTCGCACATGTTCATCACCGGCCCCGACGTGGTGAAGACGGTCACCGGCGAAGAGGTCACCCTGGAGGATCTGGGCGGCGCCCGCTCCCACTCCACCAAGTCGGGGGTGGCCACCTTCGTGGGCCAGACCGAGGAGGAGGTGCTCGACGAGGTCCGCTTCCTCATCAGCCATCTGCCCGCCAACAACCTGGAGGACCCTCCCCAGATCGACGCCACCGACGATCCCGAGCGGCTCACCCCCGAGCTGCGCGACATCATGCCCGACAGCCCCAACCTTCCCTACGACATGCGCACGGTGATCCAGGCAGTGGTGGACGACGGGGAGTTCATGGAGTACCACGCCCACTGGGCCCAGTCCATCGTGTGCGGCTTCGCCCGGCTGAACGGCTACACCGTCGGCGTGGTGGGCAACCAGCCGATGGTGCTGGCCGGCGTGCTGGACATCGAGTCGTCTTCCAAAGCAGCCCGCTTCGTGCGGACTTGCGATGCCTTCAACATCCCGCTGCTCACCTTCGTGGACGTGCCCGGCTTTCTGCCCGGCGTCGATCAAGAGCACGGCGGCATCATCCGCCACGGCGCCAAGCTGCTCTACGCCTACTGCGAGGCCACGGTGCCCCGCATTCAGATCATCACCCGCAAGGCCTACGGCGGGGCCTACGTGGTGATGGACTCCAAGTCGGTGGGCTCCGACCTGTCCTTCGCCTGGCCGGGTGCCGAGCTGGCCGTCATGGGTCCGCAGGGGGCGGTGGAGATCATCCACCGCCGCGAGCTTCAGTCGGCCGCCGACCCTGTGGCCCGACGGGCTGAGCTGGTGGACGACTACACCGAGCGCTACGCCAACCCCTACATCGCCGCCGAGCGGGGCTATATCGACGACGTGATCGACCCGGCCGACACCCGGCGCCTGGCCATCGCCGGTTTCGAGATGCTGCGTTCCAAGCGCGAGGAGCTGCTCCCCCGCAAACACGGCGTCATCCCGCTCTAGTCGCAGTCGGACAGAAATCGCCCCGTCAACCACTGAGATGACCAGCTAGAACACCACCATGAGCATCATCCAAATCTCCCCCCCGCCCAGCGATGCCGAAGTGGTGGCCATCATGGCGGCCTACGAGGCCCTCTGGCCCCGTCCGACCGCCCACGAACCGCCCGCTGCCTCCGCGACCCGCTGGCGGTTCAGCGGCCGCTGGTGGACCGCCCCCGCGGTCACCCGCCGCCAACGGCAGACACTGAAGCGATGACCGCCGACCCCGCCTGCCACCGCACCCCCGACGAGCTCGAAGCAGCCCTCGACCAGATCCGCCAAGCGCCCGCCGACCACGGCACGCTGGAGTTGATCGTGCGGCGTCCCGCGGTGGACGAGCGAGAGGTGTTGGAATCCGGGACGCTCAGCCTGGAGGAGGGATTGGTGGGCGACACCTGGAACCAGCGAGGCTCCTCGAAGACCCCCGGCGGCGGCCCCCTGCTCGACGCCCAGCTCAACATCATGAACGCCCGAGCCGCCGCCGCCATCGCCGGTCCCATCGAGCGCTGGCCCCTCGCCGGCGACCAGCTCTACATCGACCTCGACATCAGCCTCGACACTCTGCCTGCCGGCACCCGCCTGGCCATCGGCGAGGCGGTGATCGAGGTCACCGCGGAGCCCCATACCGGCTGCGGCAAGTTCTCCGCCCGCTTCGGCCTCGACGCCCTCCGATTTGTGAACTCCCCCACCGGTCGCGCCCTCAACCTCCGCGGCATCAACGCCCGAGTGGTCCAACCCGGCACCGTCCACCGAGGCGACTCGGTTGTCCGCCAGCCCTAATTCTCTACCCAGACATAGGCGTTGATGTTCTCGTGGTAGGTGGGCCGGTGGTGGTAGCGATCAACGGGGCCACGGCACCGAAGGCTGCTTCACCGCCCCCTTCAATCGAGCCAAGTACTCGCTCCGGGGAATCTCAATCGCCCCCAGGCTTTGCAGGTGCTCGGTCGCCCACTGCACATCCAACAGCCGGGCAGCGTCGCCGTGGGCCAGCCGTCCCACCAGCGACACCAACGCCACCTTTGACGCATCGCGGTCGACATGGAACATCGACTCTCCGGCAAACAACCCGCCGATCGACACCCCGTACAACCCGCCTACCAGCTCCCCACCCTCTGACCACGCTTCCACGCTATGGGCCCACCCCATCTTGTGGAGCCGCACATAGGCATCCCGGATGTCCGGCGAGATCCACCCATGGGGGCGCTCGAGGATGCGGCAGGCGTCGATGACATCGGCGAAAGCGACGTCGGTGGTGATTCGATAGCGGCGCAGCGAGCGGCGCAGCGAGCGGGTCACCCGAAGATCGTCGAGGGGGATCACCCCCCGGGGATCGGGCGACCACCATCCCAGCTTGTCGGTCCGCCCCAGCGGCATCGGAAACAAACCGGCCCGATAGGCGGCCAGCAGCGTGCCCGGGGCCAGATCGGCCCCCACCGCCACCAAGCCATGCTCATCAGCCGACTCCGCCGGGGGAAACTCCCACTGGCTGGGCTCGGGGACAAGCCTCACCCCCATACTCTGCCCCACCCAGAGAGGCGGGGGCCGCGGGACTAGCCGGTTTCTTCGATGGTCACGGAGTTGACGATCACCCGGTTTCTTCGATGGTCACCGATGTGACGATCACCTGAGGGTCGGGCGCCCCGCCTAGCCGGTTGCCGGGCTGGTCGACGTGGCTGGCCAAAATGGCCTCGGCCACCCCCAGGCTTTCGGCGTCCATCTGGCCGAACACCACGTAGGTGCCCTGATTGTTGAGCAGGGCGGTGTTCTCATTCACCGCGAAGAAGAATTGGGCGCTGGCGCTGTTGGGTGCCCCGGTGCGGGCCATCACGATCTGCCCCGGCTCGTAGGTGAAGCCCGAGCCCTCGTCGGGAATGGTGTAGCCCGGGCCGGGATCGGACGGGGAGTTGGTGTGGGGTGCCCCACCCTGGATGATGCCGATACCGGGGTCGGTGCGGAACAACAGGGTGTCGTCGTAGTAGTGGTACCGGGCCAACACCGCGAAGTTGTTGGCCGTGATCGGCGTGTTGGCCATGTCGAGGGCGATCCGCATCTCCCCCGCGGTGGTGTCGAACACCGCGGTGTACTGCTTGGAAGCGTCCAGGCACATGGGCTGGGGACCGTCGAAATCGAGAACCTGGGGTCCCGATCCGTCAGCTGGTGGACATCCGCTCAAGTCAATGCTCCCTTCAGGAGTGAGGTCGGTGGTTTGTATGTCGATGGAGTTGACGATGACCGACTCCGAAGGCCGGCCCCCGAAGGGAGTGCCCGGGTCGTCCACGTGAGTGACCAGGGTATCCAGTACCACGGTCAGGCTGCCGTCTGCGATTTGGCCCAAGCTGGTCAGCCCAGAAACCGGTTGGGACGGGAGAAACTCGTTGAAGGCCAAGAACAGGAACTGTCCCGTCGAATCTCCCTCAGCCGACCACAGCAGCTGACCCTGCTGAAAATCAGTTTCCTCGACCGCCGCCACGGTGAACCCAGGGCCAAGATCGTCGGCGCCGTTGGTGTGGGGTGAACCACCCTGGATGTACCCACCGGTGGGATCGGTGTAGAAGATGGCTGTTCCGTCGTAGTACCCGTAGCCCGCCAGCACCGCGAATGCGTTCGCCGCCGCGGGGTTGGCCTCTTGATCAAGTACCACTCTGATCGGGCCCAAGGTGGTGTCGAACACTGCGGTGTAGTCGAGGTCTGGGTCGAGGCACTGGTCCGGCGCCGAGTCGAACTGGGTCACCCGGGCCTCGCTTCCGGTGAAATCAGGACAAGGCGTCTCGCCCACCAGGGTTTCGCCGGGGGCGGGCGGCGGGGGCAGCTCGGGAAAACCGCCGGCAGCCGGACCAGCATCGCCGTCGCCGTTGTCTGCCGTTCCATCGACCACCGCAGCGGCATTGCCATCCTCGCTGGCGCCGTCGTCACCGTCGTCTCGCACCACGAGCCAGAGGATCAAGACTGCCACCACAATCGCCGCTGCGATCAAGGCCACTCGCACCCCTCCTGAACGGACTCGACCGCGGGTGGCGGTTGCTTTGGCCCGCTGCTGGGCGACCTGTCGACGCTCCCTCTGCCGCTGCCGTTTGCTGGTGGCCATTGGATGAAACTTAGTGGCCGAAAAAACTCGGAATACAACCACCGGCGTAGTGAGCAAGGGCCGATAGCGTTTTAGGCCGTGGCCTTAGTGGTGCAGAAGTTTGGCGGCACGTCGGTGGCCAACGCCGACCGCATCCGCGAGGTGGCCGACCACGTGCGCCGGTGCCGAGACCGGGGCGACCAGATTGTTCTGGTGATCAGCGCCATGGGCAAGGAGACCGACGAGTTGCTGGCGCTGGCCTCGGCGGTGTCCGACACTCAGCCGGGCCGGGAGATGGACATGCTCATCACCGCCGGCGAGCGCAAGGCCTGCGCCTTGGTGTGCATGGCGCTCCATGATCTCGGGGTGCCCGCCGATTCCTTTACCGGCAGCCAGGCTGGGTTTCTCACCGACACCAATCACGGCAACGCCAAGATCTTGGAGATCACCCCGGGCCGGGTGGAGGCTGCCTTGAACGCCAACCGAGTGCCGGTGGTGGCCGGATCGCAAGGGGTCAGCACCGAGAACGATGTGACGTTCCTGGGCCGGGGCGGTTCCGATACCACGGCGGTGGCGCTGGCTCACACGCTGGGGGCCGACGCCTGTGAGCTGTATACCGACGTGACCGGGGTGTTCACCACCGATCCAAGAGTGTGTGCCGACGCCCGGAAACTCAGCAGCATTTCCTTTGACGAGCTACTGGAGATGACCGCGGTGGGCTGTCCCAAGCCGGCGATGCGCTCCGTCGAGGTGGCCCAGAATTACGGGGTCAAGCTGCACATTCGATCCGCATTCACCTGGGAGCAGGGCACCTGGGTGGTCAAAGAGGAGCCTGCCATGGAGCAACCCATCATCCGCTCGGTCACCCCCGACACGTCCCAGGCCAAGATCACCGTCACCGGGGTGGCCGACCGCCCCGGCGTGGCCGCGTCCCTGTTCCGGAAGCTGGCCGACGCGGGGGTGAACGTGGACATGATCGTGCAGAACGCCTCCGAGCAGGGCGAGACCGATATCTCTTTCACCGTCCCCGACGGTGACGCCGACGCCGCCGTCAGCATCACCGAGGCGGTAGCTGCCGACATCGGTGCCGCGGCAGTGGCTGCCGACCGAGACATCGCCCGGATCAGCCTGGTGGGGGCGGGGATGAAATCTCATCCCGGCGTGGCCGCCACCATGTTTGAGACCCTGTCGGAGAACCAGGTCAACATCGAGATGATCTCCACGTCGCCCATTCGCATCAGCTGCGTGATCCGCCAAGAACATGCTGATGCGGCAACCCAAGCGCTGCACACCGCATTCGGCCTGGCCCAATAACAACATCAGGTTTTTTGTCTATCGACAGTAGGATTCCCGCCGTGAGAGTCGCTGTTGTGGGCGCTACCGGTCAGGTCGGCGGGGTGATGCGCCGACTGCTGGACGAGCGCAATTTCCCAGTCGACGAACTACGAGTGTTGGCATCGGCTCGCTCTGCCGGGCGCACCATGTCATGGCGGGATCAGGATCTCCTCGTGGAGGATGCCGCCACCGCTGATTACCGCGGGGTCGACATCGCCCTGTTCTCCGCCGGCGGAGGCACGGCCCGAGAACTGGCCCCCCGAGTTGCCAAAGCCGGGGCCACAGTTATCGATAACTCGTCCGCGTGGCGAATGGATCCCGATGTGCCCTTGGTGGTGCCCGAGGTCAACGCCCACGCCCTGGGCGACATACCCAAGGGGATCGTGGCCAACCCCAACTGCACCACCATGGTGGCCATGCCCGTGCTCAAGCCCTTGGCGGTAGAGGCCGGGCTGCGCCGCATGGTGATCTCCTCCTATCAGGCAGTGTCGGGGGGCGGCTTGGCCGGTGTTGCCGAACTGGACGAGCAGGTGCGCAAAGTGGCCGACGACGCCATCGGCCTCACCCACGACGGCCAGGCCGTCTCGTTGCCGACCCCCGCGGTTTTCGCCGCCCCCATCGCCTTCAATGTGGTCCCCGAGTGCGGCTCTTGGATCGACGACGGCTCGGGCGAGACCTCCGAGGAGCGCAAGCTGGTCGAGGAAAGCCGCAAGATCCTCGAACTGCCCGACCTGGCCGTGAGCGCCACCTGCGTGCGAGTGCCCGTGTTCACCGGCCACTGCTTGGCCATCAACGCGGAGTTCGACCGCCCCCTCTCCCCCGAACGGGCCACCGAACTGCTGTCCAGCGCCCCCGGCGTGGTGGTCAGCGACATCCCCACCCCCTTGGCCGCCGCCGGCATCGACCCCACCCTGGTCGGCCGCATCCGCCCCGACCCCACCGTCCCCCACGGGCTCTCCCTCTTCGTCGCCGGCGACAACCTCCGCAAGGGCGCCGCCCTCAACGCCATCCAAATCGCCGAAGCGCTTCTCGATACCTAACGCGGTGGATCGTCGCGGTACCGCAACGCCGCCTCTTCCAAGCTCAAACCAAGCTGGTTGGCCAAGGACGCCAGCCAAGCCAGCACATCGCCCAGTTCGTGCAGCCGCGCCGCGTCATCGCCCTTCCGTACCGCCTGAGCCAACTCCCCCAGTTCCTCACACAGCCACGCCACCGTCGCCGGGACACCCCGTTCCCGGTCTTGGGGCCCGTACAGCTCTTCCATGAGCTGCTGAAAGGCTGCGATCTCCACCGCCGCACGTTACCTATCGCGGCGGTCAGAGGCGGTAGCCGCCGTCCACGCTGATCACCTGTCCGGTGATGCCTCCGCCCGCTTCCGAGGCCAACAACACGGCCATCGGGACCAGCTCTTCGGGCTCCAAGATCCGCCGCTGGGCGCTTTCGGCATGGGCATCGGCTTCGGCTTGGGCCGCACTGATTCCCCTGGCCGCGCCCAGCCTCTCGAAGTCCACCAACGCCGTGTTGGTCCACCCCGGACAGAGACAGTTCACCGTGATCCCGTGGGGTGCCGCTGCCATAGCCAGCTGCTTGGTGAGGCCGACCAAACCGTGCTTGGCCGCGGTGTAGCCCACACTGGCCGCGGCCCGCTTGGACGCCCCCGAGCCGATGTTGATGATGCGGCCGTACCCCTGCTCGCGCATAACGGGAAGCGCCTCCTGGCTGGTCCAGAAAGCCGAGATCAGGTTCAACGTCAAAGTGCCCATGAACGCCCCCGAATCGCCGGAGAACGGGTCATGGTTACCCCCCGAAGAGCCCCCCACGTTGTTGACCAAGATGTCCACTCGCCCGAACTCAGCCGTCGCCACCCGCACCGGCGATCGGGCTTGGTCCTCATCGGCGGCATCGGCCACCACCGCCCGCCCCGATCCGCACGAATCCTCCATCTCGGCTACGACCGCGTCAAGCTGCTCCTGCGTTCGCGACGACACCACCACCGACGCTCCTTCACGGGCCATCCCCAGGGCAATGGCCCGGCCGATCCCTCGACCACCACCGGTGACTACCACCACCCGGCCCCTGAGAACAGCCCGATCGGCCTCAGACATGGCGCGCCGCGCTACCCGAACGAGATGATGCGATGGGCCAGCTTCCAACCGCTGTCTGTGCGGACCAAGCGATCCCGGTACCTTCCAAACAGCGCCACTGACGGTTCGCTCGCGGTGTTTACCCAGAACTGAAAATAGGCATCTGAGGCGGCCCCATCACCGTCCACCAGCACCGACTGGGTGGCAATCACATGCCGCGTGTTGCTACCCGGGCCGACCATCCCCTCCGCTCGGCGCTCGATGGCCCCCGCCAAGAGATTTTCCCGCCCTTGAAGTTCTCCACCCGGCATGTCCCACCGAGCGTCTTCGGTGAACAAGTCCACGTACTCCTCCAAGTCCCCCTCATCCGCCAGCATCGCCAACCGAGCCACCACATTCCGAACCGCCAACTCATCACTCATGCCTGCCCACACTAACCACCCCTCCCCTGTCACTCCCCACCCGATGTCGATAGTTGCACTTCCAACTATCGGACTTCCTTGATAGAATTCCCCAATGGTCGAGACCATGTCGGGAGTCCCCCTCGACCCCTCCTACGGCGACGGGCTGCAACCGGGTGATTACCCGTTCACCCGCGGCCTTTACCCCACCGGCTACCGCAGCAAGCTCTGGACCATGCGGATGTTCGCCGGGTTCGGCACCGCCACCGACACCAACGCCCGCTTCCACGCCCTGCTCCGGGCCGGGGGCACCGGATTGTCAACCGCCTTCGACATGCCCACCCTCATGGGCCGCGACTCCGACCACGAGTGGTCGGAGGGAGAAGTGGGCCGGGCCGGGGTGGCCGTAGACACCTTGGCCGACATGGAGGACCTGTTTGCCGGGATCGAACTGGACAAGGTGACCACCTCGATGACCATAAACGGGCCCGCCGCCATCCTCATGGCCATGTACGTCGCGGTGGCCGAGCAAAGCGGCGTGGGCCGAGCCGCTCTGGGCGGCACCATACAGAACGACATCCTCAAGGAATACCAAGCCCAGAAGGAATACATCTTCCCGCCCCGCCCGTCGGTGCGTCTGGTCACCGACCTGATCCGCTTCACCACCGCGGAAATGCCCCGCTGGCATCCGGTCTCCATTTCCGGCTACCACATCCGCGAAGCCGGCTCGACCGCGGCCCAAGAGCTGGCCTTCACGCTGGCCAACGGCTTCGCCTACGTGGAGGCCGCCGTTGCCGCCGGACTCAATGTTGACGACTTCGCACCCCGGCTCTCGTTCTTCTTCAACGCCCACAGCGACTTCTTCGAAGAGATCGGCAAGTTCCGCGCCGCCCGCCGCATCTGGGCCACTTGGATGAAGGACCGCTACGGCGCTGCCAACCCCCGGTCGCTCATGTGCCGCTTCCACACCCAGACCGCGGGTGTCTCCCTCACCGCCCAACAGCCCGAGAACAACATCGCCCGCGTGGCTCTCCAGGCCCTGTCCGCCGTGTTGGGCGGCACCCAGAGCCTGCACACCGACTCTTACGATGAGGCCCTGGCTTTGCCCTCCGAGAAGGCCGCTCGCATCGCCCTTCGCACCCAGCAGATCGTCGCTCACGAGACCGGCACCGCCTCTGTGGTCGATCCGCTGGGCGGTTCCCACTTCGTGGAATGGATGACCGACGAGATGGAGCGTCGGGCCAATGAGATCTTCGAGCACATCGATCAACTCGGCAACGGCTCAATGCTCGAGGGGGCCTACGCCGGTATTGACGACGGCTACTTCGTCGGGGAGATCGCTGACGCCGCCTACCGATTCGAGCGAGAGGTGAACGCGGGTCGGCGCATCATCGTCGGGGTCAACGAGTTCACCGAGAACGACGACGATGAGGCCAATCTGCTGTCCATCGGCCACGACACCGAGGAGATGCAGCTCAAGCGTCTTGAACAGGTCCGCGGCGACCGCGACAGCGAAGCGGTGCGAGCCTCCCTCGCCACGTTGATCGAAGCCGCCGAGCAGCCTGATGTCAACCTCATGCCGCCGATCATCGACGCGGTGCGAACCTACGCCACCGAGGGGGAGATCGTCGCCGCGTTGGAGTCGGTGTTCGGCACCTACGTCGAGACCGCGGTGGTGTGAGCCGATGGGCGAGGCATCGGGCCATTCTTCGCTGACCACCGACGACGGGGCCCCGATTCGAGTCGTGCTGGCCAAGCTGGGGCTGGACGGCCACGACCGCGGTTTGAAGGTGGTGGCCCGCACCTTGCGGGATGCGGGCATGGAGGTGATCTACCTGGGGTTGCGCCAGACCACCGACAGCATCGTGGCCGCCTGCGAGCAGGAGGACGCCGATGTCATCGGGCTGTCGATGCACAACGCCGGCCATCTCACCCTGGCCCCCCGAATGGTCCAGGCCGTTGATGAGGCCGGTTTGGACGTCCCGGTGGTGATCGGCGGAATCGTGCCCGCCGACGATGTCCCCATCCTCGTCGACGCTGGGGTGGCCGCGGTCCTCGGTCCCGGGGCATCGGCCGAAGAAGTGGTTTCCGCGGTAGCCGACGCCGTGGCCCGCCAAACCGCCGTCCAGTGAACGGTCCCCCGGTGATCCCCCACCTCGACTGCGAACTGCTTGCATCATGACCCCAAACTCGCTCGATGAGCTGTTCGAAGCGGCCCGAGAAGGCAGCCGGCGGGCGCTGGGCCGGCTGCTCACCATGGTGGAGCGGCGAGACGACAACGCCGCCGCGGTGTCCGAGCGGGCCCATCGCGATGCGGGGCTGGCCCGAGTGGTCGGGGTCACCGGCGCGCCGGGGACGGGCAAATCCACCATCACCGGCCGACTGGCCGCAGCCTCGGGTGCTGCCCGGCCCGCCATCCTGGCCATCGATCCCAGCTCTCCGGTCACCGGAGGGGCCATCCTTGGCGACCGCATCCGCATGGACAACCACGTCAGCAGCAGTGCCTTCATCCGTTCGATGGCCACTCGGGGCCACGCCGGCGGACTGGCGGTGGCGGTGCCCGACGCCATCCGGGTGCTCGACGCCGTGGGATCGGACCCGGTCATCGTGGAGACCGTGGGCGTCGGCCAGGTGGAGGTGTCCATCGCCGCCGCCGCCGACACCACCATCGTGGTGGTCACCCCCGGCTGGGGTGACGCGGTCCAGGCCAACAAGGCCGGGCTCTTGGAGGTGGCCGACATCTTCGTGGTGAACAAGGCCGACCGGCCCGATGCCCGCGGCGCCCGCCGGGACTTGGAGTTGATGCTGGACCTCGGGCACCAAAGCGGCTGGCGCGCCCCGGTGGTGATGACCACCGCCACCGAGGGGGAGGGCATCGACGAATTGTGGACGGAGATCGAACGCCATACCGCCCACCTTCACGAATCCGGCGAACTGCTCCGCCGCCGCTGCCGCCGCCGCCGAAACGAGGTGGCCGACCGGATTGAGCTCCAGTTGCGTGACAAAGCTCACCAGATCATCGAGAACGAGCCCGGCGCAACCGCTCTTGGCCGAGTCGACCGTGGTGAGGTCTCGCCGGCCGCCGCCGCCGAACTGCTGCTGGCATCGCTAGTTTCCGACAACCCCCCTGAAGGCTGAAATGAGCACGTATTCCGCCCCTCTCGACGACATCGCGTTCGCGCTGCACCACATTGCCGGTTTGGACGAGCTGGCCCAGCTGCCCGTCTGGGCCAATGTCGGTCTCGACCACACCGAAGACCTCTTGACCGAAGCCGGAAGGCTGGCCTCCGAGGTCATCGCCCCCATCAACCGACTGGGCGATCAGGTTGGCAGCGTGCTCGACAACGACGGCAACGTCGTCACGCCCGACGGCTTCCGGTCGGCCTACCAGCAGTACATCAACAGCGGGTGGACGGCGGTTTCGGCCGACCCCGAGTACGGCGGTGCCGGTTTTCCGCTGGTTGTCGATGTGGCGATCCAAGAGATGTTCACCTCGGCCAACATGGCCTTCTCGTTGTGCCCGATGCTCAGCCAGAGCGCCATCGGCGCCATCGGCACCCACGGCAGCCCCACCCAGAAGCACCGTTGGCTGCCCTCGCTCATCAGCGGCACGTGGACCGGAACCATGCTGTTGACCGAACCCCAAGCCGGCTCCGATGTCGGCGCGCTCACCACTCGGGCCGAACGCCAGAGCGATGGGAGCTATCGCCTCTGGGGCCAGAAGATCTTCATCACCTGGGGCGAGCACGACATGGCAGAGAACATCGTCCACTGCGTCCTCGCCCGCACTTCCGACGCCCCACTCGGCACCCGAGGCATCTCCCTGTTCCTCGTGCCCAAGCACCTGGTGGGAGACGACGACAGGCCGAAGGAGCGAAATGCCATCCGGTGCATCGGTTTGGAGCACAAGGTCGGCATCCACGCCAGCCCCACCTGCATCATGGAGCTCGACGGCGCAGTCGGCGAGCTGGTGGGCGAGGAGCACGAGGGCATGCGCCTGATGTTCACCATGATGAACAAGGCCCGCCTCCTGGTGGGACTCGAAGGCCTGGCCGTGGCCGAGCGGGCCTACCAGCAGGCGGCGGCCTTCGCCGCCGAGCGGCGCCAGGGCCGACGAGCCGACACCGAGCCCGGCGCCCAGGCCCCCATCGCCCAACACCCCGACGTGCGCCGGATGCTCCTCGACATGCGGGCCCGCACCGAGGCCATGCGGGGTTTGCTCTTCCTCAACGCCGCGGCCGCAGATCAAGCCGCCGGCCATCCCGATCCAGCCCACCGCCGACAAGCTCAGCAGCGGGCCGAGCTGCTCACACCGGTGTCGAAGGCCTGGTGTACCGACCAGGGCGTGGAGGTGGCGTCGTTGGGCATCCAGGTACACGGCGGCATGGGCTTCATCGAAGAGACCGGAGCGGCGCAACACTGGCGCGACAGCCGCATCGCACCCATCTACGAAGGCACCAACGGAATCCAGGCCATCGACCTGGTCGGACGCAAACTCCCCATGGACAACGGCGCCCCGTTGGCGGCATTGCTCGAAGAAATGACCGGTTGGGACAAGAACCTGGACCAGGCTGCTTCCGCTGTGGCCGAAGCCGCCCGCTGGCTGGCCGAGCACCCCGGAGACGATTCCTTGGCCGGGGCCACCCCGTTTCTCGAATTGCTCGGGCTCACCGTTGGCGGCTGGGTCATGGCCGGAGCCGGGGACACGGCAGAGCAACTCGAAGCCGCCGAACCGGGCCGGGCCGACTTCTGGAGGGCAAAGCAGACTTCCAGCCGCTTTTACCTCGACCAGATCCTCCCGAAAGCCCCCGCCTTGCTTCCCGCCGTTACCGGCGGCGTTGCCGCCTTAGGAGAGCCGCCGGGCTAGCCACCCAATCGCTGGCGGGCCGAGGCGCTGCGGGCCAGCAAGTGAGCCGGGAGCGTGGCCCCATTGATTGTCACGTCTTTTGCGCCATCGCCGCCCCCGTCTGCGACTGGCTCGTCCTCGACATCGCCGCTGAGTTCACCCCCGAACTCGGCTGCGGTTTCCGCCGCGGCTTCTGCGGCGGACCGATTGATGAGAAAATCGTCCCAATCGGCCTCTCGTACCAGTTTGTTGCGGTCAATCGAGCCCCGCTCCGCCCCGCTGTCGAACCGCACCCAGTAGCGCAACCAGCGCATACCGGTGTGCATCATCACTTCGCCGGGAGTCCCCTCGGAAACCCCGGCCAAGTCTTCGGCAAGCACGACTCGCTCGCGGCGGCTCAAAAGGTCGGATCGTCCAGCCATGTCCTCAGGGTATCCATCGCACGAACACCCGGAGAAACCGGCACAGACCCCGTCAATTCATTGACCACATGAGCCACACAAGCCACACTGATCATACGAGGCGGTACTTGGAACAGTGTTGCGATTTGGTTACGTTTGTTGGCAACCCGAAAGCTGCTGCGGCCATCGGTAGTTGCCCATGCGCAGATTTTTCCAAGTCGTCTTCCTTGTAGCGGCCATGTTGCCGCTGGCACTGAGCACCCCTGGCGCGGCCCAAGACACCTTCATTGAAGAACGCCAGCAAAAGATCGAAGACAAGAAGCGAGAAATCGAGGACCAGCGCCGAGAACTCGAAGCCCAGCAGCGCCAAGCCTTGTTTGCCATAAACGAGTTGGACGTCACCAACGCGCAGATCGAAGAAGTGGACGCCAACCTCAGACGGGTCAATTCCTGGATCGCCGCCGCGCAAACCCGCTTGGCATCGGTGCAGCTGTCCCGAGAGGCTGCTCAGGAGCGGGTGGCTACTGCTCAAGAGCGAGCCGCTGAACTCGATGAAGAGATGGCCGACATCCGAGAACAGATGCAGGGTCAGGTTGTCGAGTTCTACCTCGATCTGGTGTACGAGGAGAACTTTCTCCTGAAGGACGGCGACCCCAACCGGAACGCCCGCCGCCAGTACTACATCGAAGAACTCGGTGCCGACGCTCAAGTGCTCATCGACCGTCTGCGCCAAGCCCAGGACGACCAGCAAGTCGCCCTGGCGCAGGCCGAACAGGCCCAACTCGAGATCGCCCAGGCTCAGATCGAGATCGAGGCCACGCTCTCTGAACTCGACGAGCTCGCGGCAACCCACGAACGGCTGCAAACAGAGTGGAACCGGCGGAAGGCAGCACTCCAACAGCAGATCGAGGCGGAGGCTCAAGCCAGTCGCGCTGTCGAAGACGAAATACACTCCAACACCCAGGCAATCGCACAACTTCAAGCCGAAATCGAGCAGGAAGAGGACCGACTCCGTAGAGAAGAGTTAGAACGCCAGCGCCTCGCCAAGCTGGAAGAGGAGCGGCGCCAGCGCGAGGCCAGGCTGGCAGAGCTTAAACGGAAGGAAAGCCAGGGCCAGTTCGACAACCCCGCCTTCTTCCAACCGGTACCGGGAGAAATCGGATCTGGCTTCGGCAACCGGGTCCACCCCATTTTCGGCACCGTCCGATTCCATGCCGGTGTGGACTTCGGGGCCGACATGGGTGATCCCATCCAAGCCGCCGCATCTGGAACCGTCATCCAGGTCAAGAATCGAGAGGGCTACGGAAACACGGTCATCATCGACCACGGCGAGGGCTGGACAACGCTCTACGCCCATCTCTCCAGCTTTGCGGTGGGCCTTGGCGCAGAAGTCAACCTCGGCCAGACCATCGGCGCGATCGGCAGCACCGGCTGGTCCACTGGGCCGCATCTTCACTTCGAGATTCGCTTCGAGGGCGTGCCCCAAGACCCAGCCAAGTATCTCTAGCCGGGCCGCATCTTCACTTCGAGATTCGCTTCGAGGGCGTGCCCCAAGATCCAGCCAAGTATCTCTAGCCGGGGTTGATTGTGCCCGTTCCAATCCCCCGGCAAGACTGGTCGAATGGAGGCCTTGGTCTTCGAGCGCAAACTCGCCCGCTATGTGGCCGCGGCGGCGGCTTCCCGGGTGGTCCCCGGCGCTGGCGGCGGGATGGGCCCGCTGCGCCTGCGCGACATCGACCCGCCTGAGCTGCCCGGACCGGGATGGCAGACCATTCGGCCCCGGCTGACCGGCATCTGCGGGTCGGACTTGGCCACCGTGGAAGGACGGTCCTCCCGCTACTTTGAACCGCTGGTCTCATTTCCGTTCGTCCCCGGACACGAAGTGGTGGGAATCGACGAGGAGGGCCGCCGCTTGGCCCTCGAGCCGGTCTTGGGCGCCGCGGCCCGAGACGAGCCTCTCCCCTTCCCCGACGCGGCCCCGGGCGACGGCGATGACTACGGCTACCTCCTCGGAGGCACCATCAAGGACGGCATTCAGATCGGTTTTTGCTCCAGCACGGGAGGCGGCTGGGGAGAAGCGCTGGTCGCCCACCAGAGTCAGCTCCACCCGGTGCCCGATGACTTCAGCGATGAAGCCGCTGTGATGCTGGAGCCGGCCGCCGGGGGCGTTCACGCCGCCTTGAAGGCGCAAGTCGAGCCGGGCGCCTCGGTGGCCGTGCTGGGGGCGGGGACCATGGGGCTGTGCTCGTTGGCCGCATTGCGGTCGCTGACCTCCGCGGGCACGGTCATCGTCACCGCCAAGTACCCCCACCAGCGGGATCTGGCCACCGCGCTGGGCGCGGACATCGTGGTCGATCCCCGCGAGGCTCGCCGTGCCGTGCGACGGCTCACCGGCTGTCGAATGCTGGGCGACTACCTGTCGGGCGGCGTGGACATCACGATCGACGCGGTGGGCAATCCGGGCTCCGTCACCGACGCCATCGCCATCACCCGGCCCCGGGGACGGGTGGTGCTGCTGGGAATGCCCGAATCCGCTCGGATCGACCTGACCGGGCTGTGGCATCGCGAGACCGAGCTGGTCGGCGCCTACACCTACGGAACCGAAACCCTCCACGGCGGAAACACGGCCACCAGCTTCGCCTTGGCGTTCGACTTGGTGGCCTCAGCCAAGCTGGAGCAGTTGGTGTCGGCCCGCTACCCCTTGCACCGCTACCGGGAGGCCATCACCCACGCCGCTGAGGCTGGCTCTCGCGGTGCGGTCAAGGTGGTCTTCGAACAGGGCGTTTGATCACCGTGAGCCCAGCGGGGCCAAGCCGAAGTCGGCCCCAATAGCACTGATCTCCTCCACCAGGGCAGCCGGCAGGGGAATGCCTTGGGCCAGCCGCTCAGCCCGGTTCTCGTGCTCGATCTCGCCGGGCACATAGATCCGGTCCACTCCTTCGGCCCGCTCCGTGTTGTGAACATCCCGGATGAGCTGATCCATCTGTCCCCGAAACCGCTCCAGGCCGCAGAACCGCTCCAGGTCCAAGGTCAAGAACATCCAACCCTTGGCCAGACGACGATTTCCCACCAACTCGCAATCGGTCTGCTCGGTGTGCCCGAAGCTGCTCCCGGCCACAATCCCCGACAGGACTTCCACCATCAGGGCGATCCCGAACCCCTTGTAGCCCCCGAACCAGCACAGATTCTGAGCCGACGCCGCGGCCGTGTCGGTGGTCGGCCGTCCCCGGTCGTCGTTGGCCCAACCCTCGGGAATGGTCGCGTCGCCGCGCTTTTTGGCCAGCAATATCTTGTTCCCGGCCACCGCCGTGGTCGCGATGTCGTACACCACCGGCAGTTCTTCCCCGGCCGGCGCGGCCCACGAGAACGGGTTGGTGGAGAAGATGCCCGTTCGGCCGCCGAAGGGAGGGACGATGGTCGGGCCGTTTTGCACCGCCATCGCGAAGCAGCCCGCTTCGGCCGCGGGAAGGGTGTAGTAGGCCAAGGCCCCCAAATGGGTTCCCTCCCGCAGCGTGACGGCCGCCACCCCGTGGGCTTTGGCCCGCTCCACGGCCAACTCCATGGCCGCCACCCCAGCCACTTGGCCGAATCCGATGCCGCCGTCCAGCATCACCGTGGCACCGTCGTCGCGCACCACCGACACTTCCGCAACCGGCCGAAGGTGGCCGGACCTCAGCCGGGCCACATACAGCTCGATCAAATGGGCCCCGTGGGAGTCCACCCCCCGCAGGTCGGCCTCCACCAGGTTGTCAACCACGATCTCAGCCTGATCGGAGGGAACCCCCAATCCCTCGAGGATGGCGATCTCGTAGCGCCGCAGCACGTCGTGATCCAAGAGGACCACGTTGGCAGAAGTCACGGTTTAGGTGGCCTCATCAGGTTTTGGCGGGCGATAGAACACTGCGAGCTGGGTCATCCCGGCCAGCACACCACCGCCGGCGGCAATGGCCAAACCAACGTATCCATCCCAATCGTCGTCGATGCCCAGCGCGCCGTCCAGCGACCACTCCATGGGTCCCAAGGTGGCCACCGACACGGCCACCAGGGCCAGCACGAAGGTGTACTCCCATCCCTCCCGCACGATCATGAACCCGTTGTGGCGGTGAACAGTCCATCCCGCTACCACCATCACCCCGACCATGCCGGCGGCCGCCAAAGGGGTGAGGAATCCCAATGCCAACAGGAGCCCGGCACCGATCTCGGTGAGTGCCGCCATCCAGGCGTGCAGCTTGCCCGGCTTCATCCCCATACTGTCGAACCAGCCCGCGGTACCGGGGATGCGTCCGCCCTGAAAGATCTTGCCGTATCCGTGGACCGCAAACGTGAGCCCGATGCCCACCCGCAGTATCAGCATTGCCAGATTCATCTCGTCCATAGGCCCACAGTACTGGTACGCCTAGGCTGGATGGGTGCCTCTGTGGCTCAGCGTTCTCATCGCCATCCTGGCCGGGATGATCCTCATCCGGGTGGGCATCGGCGTGTTGCTGATGATCCGCCAGCCTCTTCCCCCGCCACCACCGCCGGGAGAACTGCGCAAGGTCAAGATCACCTACCGATGCTGCATTTGCTATGCCGAAGTCCGCATGACCGTTGCCCCCGAGGAAGACCCGGAGCCTCCTCGCCACTGCGGCGACGACATGGACCTGCTCGCCCCGGTCGAGGATTAGTTATCCACAGGTTGTGGACAAATCTGGGCACAAACTACAAGCCGGTAACTCACGCGTAATTTGACGGCAACCAGACCGCTAATGCCACTGGGTGGCCACCATCATCCCAGCCAGCAGCAACCCGAGACCGGCCAGCAAGTACCAGTTGTTGGTGTCACCGGGCAGCAGCGCCACGTAGTTCAGCACGATCACGATGGCGCCGAGCGCCAAGAGCGCGATCATGAGCACCGGCACCCAGGTCGGGCTCACCTTCTCGGCGGCGACCGGCACTCGGGGGACGGCTTCGTTCTCGGGCCGGGTGCCCCTCGGCGTTACCCGGCCCCCTTGCACTCTGCGCTTGGTTGGCTTGGCCATGCCCCAAGGATAGACCCGAAATTATCTGGCGCTCGTGGTCAGCGGCCTCCCGATAACGTTGACTCCGGTGAAGCCCAGAATTCTGGTGATCGACAACTACGACTCGTTCGTCTACAACCTGGTGCAGTACCTGGGCGAGCTGGGGGCTGAACCGATCGTCTATCGCCACGACGCGCTGTCCCTCGATCAAGCGCTCGCCCTCGACCCCGACGGCGTTCTCATCAGCCCCGGTCCGGGGCGGCCCTCCGACGCCGGGCTGAGCAACGCCCTCATCCAGGAGTTCTGCGGCGCCCGACCAGTGCTCGGGGTATGTCTCGGATTGCAGTGCCTCGGGGAAGTCTTCGGCGGCCAGGTCGTTCGAGCCCCGCAAGTCATGCACGGCAAGACATCCGTCATCCATCACACCGGCGAAGGAGTTTTCTCCGAGCTGCCCAACCCCATCGAGGCCACCCGCTACCACTCGCTCATTGTGGAGCGATCCTCGGTGCCCGACGTCTTGACCATCACCGCGGAGACCGACGACGGCCTAGTGATGGGATTACGCCATCGCGATCACCCCGTGGAGGGAGTGCAGTTCCATCCCGAGTCGATCCTCACCGCCACTGGCCACGATATTCTGTCGAACTTCTTGGCCCAGACCTCTCCCTAGCTCCAAGACACGGCACAGCCGTCGTCCACCCCCAAGGTGTCCCCATCAAGGCCTTTGGCCCAATTGGCGGCGTTCGCCGCCGAGGCCGGCATCGGATAGGGAAGCTCGATGTTCCACTCGACAGCGAAACCGGGGATATCCGAGTAGGCCGTCACCAGACCTCTGCACTCTGCTTCAAACCGGCTCGACAGGTTGTTCCACTTCGCGATGGTGCCCAAAGCATCCGGTTGGCGTCCGGCGGCTATGGCTCTGGACGTCACCTGCAAGGCTGCGTTCCACGCCTCCGTCCGGCGAGGATCGAGGCCGTCAGGAGGGCCGACGGGACGGCCAGGGGAAACTGGACCCGAAGTGCCCGGTGGCGGCAGAACCGAGGTCGGCAGGCCCAGACAGGCGTTTATCTCCGTTCCCGCGGGGTGCTCTTCTCGCGCGGGCGGTACGTGGTCCATGATCCGTCCAACCAGTTCTTGAGCGGTATTGGCGAAGTCGCATTGGGGAACGGGCTGGACCAAGACCAACTCCAGTTCAGCCAGCCGCAGAACAGCCGCTTCTGGGGTCAATCCGATCAGACTGGGCACCACTACGCTCTCCGGTCCCAGAGAAACCACGATCGTGATGGGGCTGTCGGGCAGCAGGAGCACCGGCGGCGAGGGATCTGTGCCGATTACCAAACCTTCCTCGACTTCCGTCGACGGTTCCTCAACAATCTCGTCGGTCACTTCAAGGCCGGCTTGGGCCAGAACTTGGGTGGCCCGCAACAGGGTCATCCCCTTCACATTGGGGACTTCTACGGCCTGAATCCCCTCCGCCACAAAGAGCACCACTGTGCTGCCCGGTGCCACCTCGCTTCCCGCCGCTGGATCTTGGCGCAGCACTTGTCCTGCCGGTGCAGTGGACCCCGGTTCCACCACCAATTCGGAAGGGAACCCTCGATCTTGCAAGAAGCGAGCGGCGTCATTGGCGTTTTGGCCCACCACGCCCGGTACCGTCACCGGATTTGGACCGGAACTGATTGTGATCTCGATGTCCTCCCCCTGCTCCAACTCGGTCCGCGCCGAGGGGGACTGGGCGATGACCACGTTGGCCGCCACCGTGTCGCTGGCCTCATACACCTCGCTCACCAAGAACCCGGAGGAGCGAAGCTCTCGGATCGCCGCCTGATCGGACAACCCCACCACATTGGGTACGGCGACCAGGGGAACAGGAGCGGCTGTTGCCACTGGCGGCGCCGCGTCCTCACCGTTGTCAAGCACATTCGACAGCACAAAGAACACCAGCACGGCCACGGCGATGAATATGACCGCGGCCGCGGTGTACAACCCGGCCCGCGACGATGGCTCCAGCACCGCAACCGGGGCCGGCGGTTGGGGCACCGGCGCCTGGGGCGGCGCTGCGGAGGGTGCCGGAGGGGCGGACGGCGGCGGGCTCGCCAGTTCTTCCGCCTCTTCGCCGGGCGGAGCCTCGGGCGGCGGCTGAGCTTCCGCCGGTTGTTTGCGGGCGGACAGTTGGTGGCGCCCCTCGCGAAAGCGCCGCAAATCCCCCTGGAGATCTTTGGCCGTCGGATATCGCTTTACCGGATTCTTGGCCAGCAACTTCATGGTGATGGCTTCGAGCGACTCCGGCAGCACAATCCCCAGCGATGAAGGAGCGGGGACTGGCTGTTGGACGTGCTTGTAGGCCACGGCCACCGGGCTGTCGCCGGTGAACGGAGGCCGGCCGCAGAGCATCTCGTACAGCACGATTCCGAGGGAATACAGGTCGCTGCGGTGATCAAGGTTTTGCCCCTGGGCCTGCTCGGGAGAGAAATAAGTGGCTGTCCCCATAACCGAGCCCGTCTGGGTGAGATTCGACTCCGCGCCGCCAAAGGCCGCGATGGCGATGCCGAAGTCGGTTACCTTCACTTTTCCATCGGGTGACAGCAGCACGTTCCCGGGCTTCACATCGCGATGGATCACCCCGTTGTCATGGGCAAAACCCAGCGCGGCGGCCACGTACATGGCGATTTCTGCGGCCTGTTCGGGAGGCAGCGGCCCGACCGAGCGCACCAGTTCGGCCAGGCTCTGGCCCTCGATGTACTCCATGACGATGTAGTACGTGCCCTCGGCCGATCCCCAGTCGTACACCGCCACCACGTTGGGATGATTGAGATTTGCCGCCGCCGTTGCCTCCCGTCTGAACCGCTCGACAAAGCTCGGATCGGCAGCAAACTCGGGAAACAGGCGCTTGATGGCAACTGGGCGAGACAAGAGGGTGTCCTGCCCCAAGAAAACATCGGTCATGCCACCGCGAGCGATCTGATTTCGCAGTCGGTATCGACCGCCCAAAAGCTCCGAATCGTTGTCTGGCATGGCAAAAATAGCGTAGTTCTTGACCTGCTCGACTTAAGGTAGGGCTACATCTGTCACGTCCACGATGACAACTGTCACGTTGTCGCTCCCACCGTGCTGCAACGCCAGGTTCACCAACGCAGCCGCCGCCTCGCCCGGCGTGTCGAATTGCGACAGAACCGCATGGATATCCCGATCGGTTACTTCATTGGTCAATCCATCAGAGCAGAGCAGGTAGCGGTGCCCACTCACTGGCTCAAGGGTCCAGTCGTCCACTACCACCTTCGGCTCGATGCCCAGTGCTCGGCTGAGGTGATGCCGGTGCGCGTGGACTTCGGCCTCTTTCCGAGTGAGGATTCCTGCTTTGACCATCTCCTGCACCACGGTGTGGTCCTCGGTCAACTGGTGGAGGCCGCTCTCATCGCAGCGATACACCCGAGAATCGCCGACATTCACCACAGCCAACGCCCTGCTGTGTTCCTGCTCAACTACGGCCAATGCGCACAGGGTCGTCCCCATGCCTGCCAAATCCTGTCTCGACGCGGATTGGGCCAAGATCTCCTCGTTGGCTCGGGCGACCGCATCCACCAGCTCGTCGACGGTTGGAGCAGGCAGGGGCTGCGGTCGGCGGGCGAACCGATGGCGGCGGCGACCTCCGATCCGGGCCTCAACCGCAGCCTGGACTTGGGCAGCCAGAACCTCGACTGCCAAAGCCGACGCCACCTCTCCCCCTTGGTGACCTCCCAACCCGTCGGCAACCGCGAAGAGGTCGCCTTCAACCAGCATCGAGTCTTCGTTCTGTTCTCGACGTCGACCTTTATCGGTAACTTGTGCCGCTTCCAGCCGGATCATCAGAGTTCCATGATGGTGGTGCCCCCACTTTGCGGTGGACTATAACCAGCGCCCGTCAGAATTGGCAGTCGGCCTCAAACCTGTCTGAGCTCGAGCCGATTCTCAGTTATTGATCTGATCCCCTGTCTTGTACGCTGACCACCCTGGCAACCAGCGCGAGTGGCGGAATTGGCAGACGCGCAGGATTCAGGTTCCTGTGTCCGCAAGGACGTGGGGGTTCAAGTCCCCCCTCGCGCACATTTTTCGGGGCTCAACCCACCGTCCCGTCGGGGGTGGGGGTAGGGACTTCGGTGACGGGGATGACCGGGGGCGGGCCCCAGGCAATGGCCGCTTTAGAGAAGCCGGCGGCCATGGCCACGGTCAAGGCCAACTCAGCCAGCTCGGCTGGGGTGAACTCTTCGCTCAGCGCTTTCTGATCTGCCTCGCTCAGCCCCGTCGGGTCGGAGATCACCGCGTCGGCCATCCGCAAGGCCAGCTTCAATCGATCCGGCAGGTTGCTGTCGGCGTAGTCGTCCTTTATCTGCTCTACCAGTTCTTCGGTGAGTCCCTGCTGCTTCGCACCTGCGAAGCGGAGGTTCTTTCAAATGTTGCAGTCGTTGACCCGGGCGTTGCGGAGTCGGCCCACTTCCTTGGTGGCTTGGTCGAGCTGCCCTTCGCTCCACAGCGTGCCGTAGAAGCGGTTGAACGCAGCGAACAACTCAGGCTGATGATCAAAAAGCGACATTCCGCCCTCAGGAATGGCGATCCTGGTCATTTCATTACTCCTTTCAACACGGCCCGGCTGCGAGCCAGGGCCTCGAACGTGGCAATAGCCGTGGTGATCGCAGCCAATTCGAGTGGCGACAGATGGGCATTCAGCTCGGCACACAATTCGTCGGTCACCCCGTGGGCATCCAGCACATATTGCTCGGTGAACGCCAACACGACCCTCTCTCGGTCGTCTTGAGGAGAGACGGTCATCGCCCCACCACCGATCATCTGCTCAACACGAGCGGCGCACAGCTCAAGCAATCCGGGATCCAGCCCCACATCGTCAAGGGCTTGCACCAACTCATCCAACGGGTCGGCCACATGGGAGTCCAATGCCGACAGGGGATTGTCGGTTGACGGCGAGGCCATCTCGATCAGCCCCCGAACATGGCCAACCACTGCTCGGCCGATCGGGGCATGAACACGTAGTTGGTGCGCCGGGTCTCGCCCATCGAAGCCGACGGCTGGGGCGAGTACAGGTGGCCGGGGTACAGCGTGGCGCTGTCGGGGACCCTGGCTAGACGCTGGGTGAGGCTCTCATACATCGCCGCCGGATCGCTCCCCGGCAGATCGGTTCTCCCGCACCCCTCCAGAAACAGCGTGTCCCCGGCCACCAAGCGCCCGTTGGTCAAAAAGCACTGGCTGCCCGGGGTGTGACCCGGCGTGTGGATCATCTCGATGTCCACCTGCCCCACCGACAGCACATCGCCGCTGGCGTGCTGGCACAGGTCGTCCTCCCCGATGCCCGTCGTCATGGTGACGTAGCGGGCCTCGTCGGCTTGCACATGGACCGGAACCGACACCAATTCCAACAGCTCCGCCACCCCCGTGATGGAAAACTGCATCATCGAGCCGCCCACGTGATCCGGGTGATAGTGGGTGGCCAACACTCCGGTGAGCCGCATCCCATCAGCCTCCACTAGCGCCACGATCCCCTTTGGGTCGTACGCCGGATCCACCACCACCGCTTCCCCCGTCTCCCGATCCCCGATCAAGTAAACGAAGTTGACCATCTGTCGGGCCATCATGTCCCCGACCGCCAAATCCCGCCCCGACAACAACTGCCGGAAATACAACCGCTCGTCTTCCACTTGTTCGATACTAGGCAACTGGCTCGTCGTCGCCCTGTCGCCGCCAGGCTTCTTCAGCCAGCGAGACGACCTCGCGCGCCGGCAACCCCAACAGCTTCGACGCCCTCACCGCCTCATCGTGCTCCACCTTCACGCGCCCCGCACTCACCTTGACCCGAACCCGTCGCCCATCCACATCTACCTCATGCTCAAGACGTTCCCGAGGCCAACGTTCGACCAACTGCCCCCGCACCCCCAGTGTGCCCGTCTCCTCCGCCAGCGTGGCTGCCACCTGATCGCCCACCGCGGGATCGGCTAACGCGCTCACTGTGTGGGCCGGCCGCCCCTTCTTCATGACTATCGGCGTGATCCAAGCATCATGTGCCCCCGCTTCCAACAGCGACGCCACCGTGTGAGCCAGCGTCTCCCCGGTGGCGTCGTCCACGTTGGTCTCGAACAACATCACCGGCTGGCCTGCGGGGCGAGACGCCGCCATCGTCCCCACTACCACCTGAGTCAGGTTGGGACGGTCCTCCAGTTGATTGTCGCCCGCGCCGAACCCGCTGGCCGAGATCGTCATCGGGGGCATGGGCCCCCAGCCTTCCGCCAACGCCGAGAGAATCGCCGCCCCGGTTGGTGTGGTCAGCTCCAAACCCACGTCCAAGCCGAATGTCGGGCAACCCACCAGCAATTCCACCACCGCAGGGGGAGGATTGGGTAACCGCCCGTGGGCACTGCGGATCATTCCCCGCCCGCACGCCACCGCACTGGAATAAACCTCGTCGATCCCCAATACCTCCAACGCGGCGCAGGTGCCCACCACGTCGATGATGGCGTCCAACCCGCCTACCTCGTGGAAATGGACCTGCTCTGGTGGTCGACGATGCAGCTTGCCCTCAGCCCGGGCCAGGGCATCGAATATCGCCAGCGCCCGGTCGGCCACCCGGTCGGGTAATCGAGCCTCCCCAATGAGGGCGTTGATGTGGCTGGCTGTGCGCACCACCGACGTCTCCTGGGTGATCACCCGCACGTCGGTGGCCGCGATGCCCCCTCGCAGAGTGGGATGGGCTTGCAAATCCCACCCGCCCAGGGGCAGCAATTCGCACATCTCTCGCACTTCAGCAACATCGGCCCCGGCATCGATGAGCGCCCCCAGCGCCATGTCACCGGCAATTCCGCTGAAGCAGTGAAACCAAGCAACCTGCGCCGGTTCAGCCATCGCTCGCCCCGCTCAATTTAGCCTCCGTTGCTGCTCGCTCTCTCGATTTGAGCAATCGCAGCACCGCGCAGGCCGCTCCAAATCCATTGTCCACCCCTACCACGGTCACCCCGGCAGCACACGAAGACAGCATGGCCAACAACGGGGTGATCCCATCAAGCGAGGAGCCGTAGCCGGCGCTGGTGGGCACCGCCACCACTGGCGCCATTGTGAGCCCGCCCACAACCGAGGCCAAGGCGCCCTCCATGCCGGCGACTACCACCACGGCATCGGCCGAGGCCAGATCCTCGACTTCGCCGAGAATCCGGTGAAGGCCAGCCACCCCCACATCATTCAATCGCTGCGGGGCCAGGCCGTGAGCAGCCAGCACCACCCCGCATTCGTCGGCCACTGGAAGATCGGCAGTGCCCGCGGCCGCCAGCACCACCCGCTCGGACCGGGGCGGAGCGGGCCTCCAAACCACCGTGGCGTCATAGCGCTCCCCGTGGGGATTGATGTGCAGCGAGGTCGCCGCCTGCTCGGCTGACGCCCTTGTCAACAGCACCGGGCCGCCCGGCTGATCGAGCAGCTCCTTCACAATGGCCGCGCACTGATCGGGGGTCTTGCCCGGTCCATAGACAACCTCAGCCAGCCCCTGACGCAGACTGCGGTGATGGTCCACCCGGGCGAACCCCAAATCGGCGAACGGCAGCCGCCGCAGCTGCCGAACCGCGTCATCCGCTGTCACCGTGCCATCGCGCACACTTGTCATCAATTGCCGAACAAAGGCCTCGTCCACTACCACTATCCTGCCCCTTTGTGACCGCCTCTGCCCGATCCGCAATCAATGTGGCCTATCTAGGACCACCAGGCACGTTCACGGAGGAAGCCCTTTTGACCCAGCCCGACTTGGCAGAAGCCGACCACCTCCTGTGCCGATCGATCCCCGAAGTCCTCGGCGCCGCGGCCGATGGCCGGGCTGCATTGGGCTTTACCGCTATCGAGAACTCCATCGAGGGGACGGTCAATGTGGCCCTTGACGCCCTGATTTTCGAGCACGACCTGCTCATCCAGCGAGAAGTAGTCATCGACGTTCGCCTCCACCTATTGGGCCTTTCCGAAACCTCCATTGACAAGATTCGCCGCGTCATCAGCTTCCCGGTCGCTACCGCTCAGTGTCGACGCTATTTGACCGAGAACCTGCCCCACGCAGAGGAGATCGCAGCCAATTCCACCGCCGCCGCCGCCCGTGATCTTGCCGTCTCCGATGACAGGACCGCTGTCGCCATCGGAACCGCCTTATCTCAGGAGATCTACGGGCTGGACATGATCGCCACCGACATCGAGGACCACCCGGAGAACCAAACCCGCTTCGTGGCGGTGTCCCGCGCCGGGGTGCCCGCCCCCACCGGGCACGACAAGACCTCCATCGTCGTCTTCCAGCGCTCCGACCGGTCGGGCTCGCTGATGGGCATTCTCGCCGAGTTCGCGGCCCGCTCCATCAACCTCACCAAGCTGGAGTCTCGTCCCACCAAGAAGGCGTTGGGCGACTACTGCTTCCTCATCGACCTCGAGGGCCACGTCGCCGATCAGCTGGTGGCCGACTGCCTCACCAGCATCGTGGCCAAGCACGGGGAAGTGAAGTTCCTCGGCTCCTACCCCACCACGATTCGAGGCAGCGGGGAGAAGAACAGCGAGGCATCCACCGCCTGGGCCGACGCCCAGAGCTGGATCGAGGAGTTGCGCGGCCAGGTGGCGATCGATTGACTTGACAGGTTCTAATAGCATTCATTAGAACTGTCGGCAATCACGCCCCCACGGACGCGGAGGAAACCATGGAGTTCGGCATTTTCTGCAACGGCTACATCCCCGGCCCGGCGGCTCACGACACCGAGGCCGAGCACACCGCCTTGATGCGGGAGGCTCACTACGCCATCACCGCTGACAAGTACAACTGGAAGTACGTCTGGTTTGGCGAGCACCACTGCCTCACTGAGTACAGCCACATGTCGGCGCCAGCCCCCGTTATGGGCTACGTGGCCGCCAAAACCAACCGCATCCATCTCTCCACCGGCATCACCAGCCTGCCCACGGCCAAAGAGCACCCGGTTCGCATCGCCGAGCGGGCCGCCATGCTCGACCACATCACCGAGAACCGCTTCGAATTCGGAACCGGACGGGGCGCGGGCAGCCATGAGGTGGCCACCTTCGGCGGGCTCACGCCGCCCGAGACCAAATCAATGTGGGACGAGGTCATCCGCGAGATCCCCCGTATGTGGGAGCAGCGCGATTATTGCTTCCAGGGCGAGCACTTCTCGGTGCCCAAGCCCCACAACGTGCTGCCCAAGCCCTTCGGCAAGGGCCATCCCCCCATCTGGGTGGCGTGCGGCAACCCGCCCACGTTCGCCAAGGCCGGCTCGCTGGGCATCGGCGCCATTGCCTTCAACTTCGAGCCCATCTTCAACCTCCAAGGCCGCATCGACGCCTACAAGGAGGCCATCGACAGCCCCGTGGAGCAGATCGGCCAGTTCAAGAACGACAACGTGATGATGACCAACGCGGTTGTCTGCCTCGAAGACCGGGAGCGGGCCCGGGAGATCGCCAAGTCCAAGGGCCGGGGCTACCTGGTCACGATGGTGAACCTCTACCACGACACCATGCCCAAGTCGCCTGACGCCATCACCTGGCCGTCGGCCCCCACACAGATTGAATGGACCGATGAGATGCTCGACGGGGCCATCGCGGGCGGCTACATGCTGTGCGGCAACCCTGAAGAGGTGTGCGAGCAGGTGGCCCGCTATCAGACGGTGGGCTGCGACCAGGTGGTGTTCGGCCTTCCGGGCGAGGGCATGGAGCACGACGAGATCGACGAGATGCTCGAGGTGTTCGGCACCAAGGTCATCCCCGAGTACGACCCCGACCCGGTCCACTCCACCGACCGCTACCGGGCCACCGCGCAGCGCCGCTACCCCGACTTCCAGTTCCCGCTGCCCGATGGCATCGATGTGGATCTGATTCCCGAAACCGCACTGTTGCCCTTGGGCCACGGCAAGTAGCCCAGACCGAGGAGCGAGCGGCCATGCCGCGCGACGCAACGGAAACCCGAAGCCGGCTGATCGCCGAAGCTGAGCGCCTGTTCGCCGACCAGGGCATCTGGCGAGTGCGGGTGCAGGACATCGTGACCGCGGCCGGCCAGCGGAACAGTTCCGCGCTCTCCTACCACTTCGGCTCCCGCCAAGGGGTGCTCGACGCCATTCTGCGAGACCATGGAGAGCCGATCGACCGGGAGCGGGGCGAGATATGGGACGACGGGGACGACGACGGGACTTCGGCACTCATCCAGGCCTTGATCCTGCCTCTCACCGCACGGCTCACCACCGCCAGCGGGCGGTGCTACCTGCGGATTGTGGCCCAGCTCAGCGCCGAGTTCAGCCGGTGGGACATCGATCCCACCCACGTCCCGGCCAAACTCAACGCCATCTTGCGGCTGCTTCGGGACCGGGCCTCGGGCACCAATCCCGCTCAGCGCGATGAGCGGGTTCTCGGCATGATCCAATTGATGACCGCTTCATTGGCGGAGCGAGCCCGCCGGATCGACGCCGGCGACCTGCTGTCCACCGAAAACCACGAATACGCGGCCAACCTGGTGGACATGCTCTCCGGAGTTGTCGAAGCCCCTGCTCGCCGGCCCTCACAGTTCGCGGGGGTCTGATGCATCGCCGGCGCGCGCCATAGGCCATGCTTTTGGACATGAATCGATTTGAGGACAAAGTCGCCATTGTCACCGGCGCAGCCTCCGGGATCGGCCAGGCCACCGTCGCTCGGCTGAGGGCTGAGGGTGGAACCGTGGTGGGTATCGACCGAGACCCAGTCGACGATGTTGATATGGCCATCCAGTTCGACCTTCTCGACCTCGACGCCATCAGCTCCACCGTCGACCACGTGGCGAATGCCTATGGCCGCATCGACGTGCTGTGCAACATCGCCGGGATCGGCCACTTCGCCAGCGACCAAGAAGAGACCCTCGAAGCATGGAATCGGGTCATCGGGGTGAATCTCACCGGCACTTACTTCATGTCCCAAGCCTGCCTGCCTCACTTGCTCGAATCGCGGGGCTGCATCGTGAACACCGCCTCAACTGCGGGCACGCATGCCCAGCCGTGGAGCTCTGCCTACTCCGCCTCCAAAGGCGGTGTCATCGCCCTCACCCAAACCATGGCCATCACCAACGGGAAGTTGGGCATACGGGTCAACTGCATCGCACCGGGCGGCGTGGAGACAGCAATCGGGGCCCAATTCACCCCTCCGGAAGACGCAGACCTCACCCTCATGGGCCGCATCATGCCTTTTGAGCGTCCAGGCCAACCTTCGGAACTAGCCGCAGCATTCGCTTTTCTGGCCAGCGATGACGCCAGCTACTGCAATGGGATCATCCTCAGAGTTGATGGAGGGACAATGACATGAGCCACTCAGCACCCCCCCTGGGCGGGCTTCGGGTCATCGAAAGCTCGCTGCTCGGCCCGGGCTTCCTCACCACGTTCTTGTCCGACCTCGGCGCCGATGTCATCAAGGTGGAGCCTCCCCAGGGCGACTACATCCGCCAGATGACCTGGCCCATCGTCAACGGGGTGTCGCTCCTGCACCTGCACACCCACCGAGGCAAGCGCAGCATCGTGCTCGATCTGCGCCAGCCCGAGGGGGTGGAGCTGTACCTGGATCTGGCCCGCAACGCCGACGCCGTGGTGGAGGCCATGAGGCCGGGGGCCTTGGAGCGGCGGGGCCTGGGCTACGAGCAGCTCAAGGAGGTGAACCCCAAGATCGTGTTCGCCACCATCAGCGGCTACGGCATGACCGGTCCGTACAAGGACATGCCCAGCCACGGCATCGCCTACGACACCTGGGCTGGGCTCATCCCCCCCGCCTACGACGATGACGGCTTCTGCCGCATCCCCGAGATGCCCAACATCGGCATCAACATCGCCCCGCTCATCGGCGCTTTCGCCCTGTTGTCCGGCATCATCCGAGCTCGGGAAACCGGTGAGGGCTGCCGACTCGAATTGGCCCAGTCCGATGGCGCCGCCTACATGGACTGGTACCGCATCGAGACTTGGAAGGCCTATGAGCGACCCGAAGACGAGGTCACCGGCAACCCATCGGACGACTATGAGCGTCGGGCACCGGGCCTGGCCGGCATGTGGGAGGGCGTCCGCTACCAGATGTACGAGTCGTCGGACGGCCATGTGCTGTTCATGGCCTCCGAGCAGGCCTTCTGGCGCAACTTCTGCGAGGCCCTCGACCGAATGGACCTGTTCGACCGCTGGCCCGGCTCGAAGTACGCCGACCACGCCCGCGGCAACCTGGAATTGCAGCGGGAGCTGCGTGACATCTTCCGCACCAAGACCAGCGCCGAGTGGCTGGAGTTCGGCGACCGGGTCAACACCCCCATCGCCCCGGTGAACAACGCCAAGACCGTCGTGGACGACCCGCAGTTCCAAGACCGGATGCCGCTGTTCACCACCGAGCAATTGGGCTGCGAGCAGCTCCCCCTTCCGGTCAAGTTCTTCGATGAGGAACTCCCCGTGCCCACCCACGCCCCCACCGTCGGCCAGCAAACCGACGAGGTGCTGAGCGAGGTGCTGGGCCTGGGCGAAGACCGACTGGCCGCACTCCGGGATCAGGGCATTCTCGGATGATGGATCGGCCGGAGACTGGGGTCTTGTCACAACGGTCGACGTTGCCGACCGACCCCGGTTCGGCATCAGCCGAACTGCTGGATGAGGCGGTGTATCTGGCTCGCCAAGCGGGGGTGTTGACGCTGGACTGGTTCAACGATCACGAGCTGTCAGTAAGCCGCAAAGACGACGGCTCGCCAGTGACCGACGCCGACAAGGCCGCCGAGTCGCTTCTGCGGGAGGCCTTGGCCAAGAAGTTCCCCGACGACGCGGTCATCGGCGAGGAGTTCCCCGAAGAACAGGGCAAGTCGGGGCGAACCTGGATCATCGACCCCATCGACGGCACCCGCAGCTTTGTCCGCGGCGTGCCTCTTTACACCACCCTGTTGGCCATGTTCGACCAGCACGGCCCGGCCATTGGCGTCGCCGTCGTCCCCCCTCTCGAAGAAGCAGTGTGGGCCGGCCGCGGCTTGGGCTGCTACCACAACGGTCGCCGCTGCCAAGTGAGCTCCCAAGCCGAGCTCAGCCGATCCTACCTGTGCGCGTCGGGCTTCGAATGGTGGCCCGACGGGGCCTTCTGCCGGGTAAGCCGCACCGGGGCCCGGATGCGCACCTGGGGAGACGGCTACGGCTACGTCTTGGTCGCCACCGGCCGCACCGATGCCATGATCGACCCCGGCCTCAACCTCTGGGACATCGCCCCCATGCTCACCATCATCCCCGAATCCGGCGGCCGAATCACCCAATGGAACGGCAACAGCACCCCCGAATCCGGCGACTGGCTAACCACCAACGGCCTCATCCACGACCAGCTTCTCAACACGCTCCGCGGCTAAGCCCCCGCAAACTCCTCCGAAACCACCCCCTGCCCCGCCACCAAATCCAAAAACTCCCCCGCGTCCACAACCTCAGAAAGCCCCACAACCCCTGTCCCATCAAGCTTCCCCGCCCCAATCAACTCCAAAACCCCCATCACTACCGACGAAGCCACAAACCCCGGCGCCCCCGAAGCCCCCAGTATCCGCCCCACCCAAGCACCACCCCGCTGCCCCCGCACCTCCACCCTGACCGCCCCCAGCTTCCCCTCCGGATGCGGCGGTCGCAGCATCGGCAGCCATGAGCTGAAGCGATCCCTCCGAGTGGCTGCCATGCGAGCGGTGATCCGATCCGCCCTGCTGAACTTCCGCACCAGCAACATCGGATCGGGCAGCGCGGCCCGATAGCAATCGGCCGCATCCACCGGGCTCGGAAACCAGCAAAGCTCCCGGCCCGATCCACCGGGCCGCTGCTTCCACCCACCCCGCCACTCCAAGGCCAGCGAACTCAGGGCCCGGTGATGCTGGCGGGCGCAATCCGGTCCCCCGGTGCCGAACTTGGCGACGTGTACTTCGGTCACCCGGTCGAATTCCTCCGCCGCCCGGCTGGCCAGAACGTCGCTCAATCCGGGTGCCATCCCCACCCCGGCCACCACCAAAGAGTTCTGCTGTCGAATTGCACCGTTCATGCCCAGCATCCGCCGCACATCGGACACCGAGTCAGAGGTGGCCAGCACCACCCGTCCACTGCCCAGAAATCGGCGAGCCAGGCGGGCCTGGCTGCCGGAGGCGGTGGCCAGCACCACCACATCGACAGGGTCTTCCAGCCTCCCCACGGTTACCGGCGAACCGTACTTCTCCGCCAGATGCCAGGCCCGGTCTGGATTCCGATCAATCGCCGCCACCCGGCCGACCGGCACCGACGACGACTCGGCCAAGCGTTTCACCACGCCGGCGCCGACCACGCCCGCGCCGACAACCAAGATGTCCATGCCGTTCAGCTGGTGGATATCAGAACTTGTTGCTGCCGCTGATCTGGCGCCACCCGCCCGACTGAGGCGACATGCCCCCGGTGCCCCGAGCACGCAAAATGGCCGCAATCGCGGCCGCCCCGGCCAAAGCAACCAACGCCCTTCGCAGAATCTTCACGAGTTCCATCCTAATCCTCCCTGGCCAAGGTGCAACCGGGCTTGCTTGGCCAGCGTTGGACGAACCTTGTGGGGCTAGCTGGATTCGAACCAGCGACCTCACCCTTATCAGGGGTGCGCTCTAACCGACTGAGCTATAGCCCCAAAGCCAAACCGAGTGCAGAGCCTACTTACGAGGGTTCCAGGCAGGCCAACGAATTCGCCGAGGTCGGGTCCGGGGCCGCTGGCGGGCCGACTCCTCTTCGATGACCGTGACCCTCATTCCCCCGGTCAGATCGCTGATGAGGTTGAACAGCACGCACAGCAAGACGTTGAAGAAGGTGCCCGCCACCACCAGCACCAGGCCGCCGACGGCGAAGCCCCGGAATATCTGACTGGCGTTGAACTTGAACTCTTGCAACGCGAACAACTCCTCGATGAACGACTCGGTGTCATCCACCGTTCCCGAGCCCACTGCGATGCTCCACAACATCACCCCGGCCAGCATCACGATCACCCACAGGCACAAGTAGAAGATCAGCGAGATCTTCAACACCGACCAGGGCTCGATGTGCCGGATCACCCGTCGCACTTTGCGGGCCTGCAATCGCACCGCCCGGCGGTATTCCCTCGGCGTGACCCGCACCGGCTGGCGCGCCGCTGCCTGACTCGGCAGCGGTGCAGCAGGAGGGTTGCTCACCTGACCGGGGTCGATGGACACGCCCCGAAGTGTACGGGATGGCTGGTCGGAAATGATTGGCACCGCCACCACCCGACAGGGCGGAACTCTGCCCTGGCCATCGCCGTAGCCCCATCCCGGCGCACGACAACCTCGGTCTGGAAGCCCTCTGCCGTCGACGTGACCAGTGCCGCCCGGTTGGCCGCCGCAACCTTGGGGGCCGCCTGCGGATCAGCGGCCGCGGCTACTGCCACCACGTCGGCAATGGCGGTGGCCCGGGCCCGGGCGACCGCCTCCGCACCAAGCTGCCCCACCAGCACCATTGCCATCCCAATCACCGCCAAGATTCCCACGCCCACCAACGAGATCGATCCCCGCTCGCCCATATCGCTGCTCCGTCGTCATGTTGAGGGGGAAGTTTCGAGGAAGAGGAGGCTATTCCTCGTCTTCTGAACTGGACAAGACAGGGGCCACCGCGGCCACCAGTTGATCGTCGGCCAAGCTCATCACCCGCACGCCCGAGGCCTCGCGTCCCTTCACCGAAACCGACGAAACCGGTATCCGAATGGTCACCCCGTTGGACGCCACCACAAACACCTCATCATCCGGGGTTACAACTCGCGCCGCGACCACTGTGCCCCGGCCGTCCATCATCCTCATCACCCGCATGCCCAAGCCGCCTCGATGCTTGGCCCGAAACTCGTCCAGCGGCGTGCGCTTGCCGAAGCCCTGGTCGGTAACCAGCAGCATCTCGTCGCCCGGCTGCACCGCACTGGCCGCCACAACCACGTCATCGTCTCGCAGCTTCATGCCCCTCACGCCAGCTGCGTTGCGCCCCATGGACCGAGCCTCGTTCTCCTCGAACCGCATGAGCTGGCCTGATGCGCTCACCAAGCAGATGTCGTCCGATCCGCTGGTGGGCAGCACCCGCACCAGTTCGTCGTCCTCCTTCAGGTTAATGGCAATGAGCCCCCGGGAGCGGGTCTTGTCGTACTCCAAAAACCGGGTTCGCTTCACCACCCCCTGGCGGGTCACGAACAGCAAGTACCGCATCGTCTCGTAATCCCGGGTGTCGATCACCGCGGAAATCGTCTCATCGGGCGCCAGATGCAGCAGGTTGACGATGGCCATGCCCCGAGCGGTGCGGCTGGTACGGGGTACCTCATGGGCCTTGATGCGATACACCCGGCCCATGTTCGTGAAGAACATCAGGTAGGCGTGAGCGGTGGTGTGGATGAGCGAGGCGATGTAGTCCCCGTCCTTCAGGTTGGCCCCAATCACCCCCTTGCCCCCTCTCCCCTGGGTCTTGAACTCGTCGGGGGTCACCGTCTTGACGTATCCGGCCGCGCTCAAGCTGAACATCAAGTCCTCGTCGTCGATCAACGCCTCGATGTCGATGTCGCCCTCGTCGGCCACGATCTGAGTCCGCCGGTCGGTGGCGTGGGCTTCTCGCACCTCCAAGAGCTCTTCGTGGATCACGGCTCGCAGTTTGGCGTCGTCGGCCAGAATGGCCTCCAATTCGCCGATCAGCTTCCGCTTCTCGACCAGTTCGTCGTTCAGCTCCTGACGCCCGAGCTGCGTGAGCCGGCCAAGCGGCAGATCCAGAATGTGGTTGGCCTGGATCTCGCTGAACTCGAAATGCTCGCCCATCAGCGTGGTTCGGGCCGCGGCCCGGTTCTCCGACGCCCGAATGGCCGCGATGATCTCGTCGATCATATCCACGGCTCGGACCAGGCCCTCGAGGATGTGCTCCCGGCGTCGGGCTTCGTCCAGGCGGAACTGGGTGCGGCGGCGCACCACCTCCTCCTGATGGCCGGCGTAGGCCACCAGGCAGTCGCGCAGAGTCATGGTCCGGGGCACCCCGTCGGCCAAGGCCACCATGTTCACCGTGAAGTTGGTTTGCAGCGGGGAATGCTTGTAGAGGTTGTTGAGCACCACCAGCGCGGGGGCGTCCTTCTTCAGATCGAAAACCAGCCTGGTCTGGCCTTTGGCCGACTCATTGTGGATCTGGCGAATGCCGTCGATCACCCGCCGGTTCACCAAGTCGGCCACCTTCTCCTCGATGATCTCCGCACTGGTCTGATACGGGATCTCCGTCACCACGATTCGAGCCTTGGCCCCGCTTTCCACGATCTCCGCAGCGGCCCGCACCTTGATGGCGCCTTGGCCAGTGGCGTAGGCGTCTCGGATGCCCTGGTAGCCCATGATGAGGCCCCGAGTGGGGAAATCCGGGCCCTTCACAAACGCCATCAGATCCTCGTTTGTGGCCTCAGGATTCTCCAACAAGTGATTCACTGCATCGATCACCTCGCCCAGGTTGTGGGGCGGGATGTTGGTGGCCATGCCCACCGCGATGCCCTGGCTGCCGTTCACCAGCAGATTGGGGAATCGAGACGGCAGCACCACCGGCTCCTGCTCGGTGGAGTCGAAATTGTCAGAAAAGTCGACGGTCTGCTCGTCGATGCCGTCCAACAGCCTCATGGCCAACTCGTCGAGGCGGCACTCCGTGTACCTCATGGCCGCCGGCGGATCGTTGGGCGAGCCGAAGTTCCCGTGGGGGTCGATCAGCGGGTGGCGCAGCGAAAAGGTCTGCCCCAGCCGAACCAGGGCGTCGTAAATGGCCTGGTCGCCGTGGGGGTGGTACTTGCCCATGACATCGCCCACCACTCGGGCGCACTTCACATAGGGCCGGTTGGGACGAGTGCCCTGGTCGTACATCCCCCACAAGATGCGGCGATGGACTGGCTTCAGCCCGTCGCGCACATCGGGTAGGGCCCGAGCAGTGATGACCGACATGGCGTAGTCCAAGAACGACTGTTCCATCTCGGTTTGGATGTCGATGTCCTGGACTGCGCCACTCAGCGCCGCCTCCGGTTCAGGCGAGATGTCAGCCTGGTCAGACACGGGATTCCCTGCCGCTCATATATCCAAGAAACGGACGTCTTTGGCGTTGGTCTGAATGAACCGCTTGCGAGATTGAACGTCTTCCCCCATCAGCTTGGAGAACACTTCGTCGGCCGCCGCGGCCTGTTCCACCGAGACCCTCAGCAAGGTGCGCTGGGCTGGGTCCATGGTGGTGGTCCACAGCTCCTCGGCATCCATTTCACCGAGGCCCTTGAGCCGCTGGAACTCCGCGCTGTGCTTGGGATTCTCGGCCAGGAAGGCCTCCTTGGCGTGGTCGTCCTTGAGATAGATCTTCGACCGGCCGACCTCGGTGGAATAGAGCGGGGGCTGGGCGATGTACACATGGCCCTGCAACACCAGCTTTCGCATCTGGCGGTAGAAGAACGTGAGCAACAGCGTGCGAATGTGGCTGCCGTCCACATCAGCATCGGCCAGCAGGATCACCTTGCCGTAGCGGATTCTGGTCTCAGCCTCATGATCTTCGTCCCCGTTGACCTTGGCGCCATTGGTCTCCGCCGAGTCGAACTCCTCGCCGAAACCAGCGCCAATGGCCGCGACCAGGGCTTGGATTTCCGCGTTGCGGAGCATTCGGTCGGGTTGCACTCGCTCGACGTTCAAGATCTTCCCCCGGATGGGGAGGATGGCCATGGTCTTGGGATCGCGGGCCTCTTTGGCCGAGCCGCCAGCCGAGTTGCCCTCCACGATGAACAGCTCGCATTCATCCCGATCAGTCGATGTGCAGTCCACCAGCTTGCCGGGCAGTCCCGCGCCGTCAAGGGCCGACTTCCGCCTGGTGGCATCCCGGGCCTGTCGGGCCGCCAACCGAGCCTTCTGGGCTTGGAGGCACTTGGTCACCATCTTGCGGGCATCAGTGGGATTCTCTTCCAGCCACTCCGCCAGTTTCTCGTTGGTGGCCCGCTCCACCAGTGAGCGCATGGAGGTGTTGCCCAGCTTGGACTTGGTCTGGCCCTCGAACTGCGGTTCCTGCAACCGCACGCTGACGATGGCGGTCAGCCCCTCGCGAATGTCCTCGCCCGCCAGGTTGTCGTTCTTGTCCTTCAGGTGTCCCTTGGCCCGGCAGTAGTCGTTGACCACTCGGGTGAGGCCCTTGCGAAAGCCTTCTTCGTGCATCCCCCCCTCGACGGTGTTGATGCCGTTGGCGAACGAATGCAGCCCGTCGGTGTTGTAGCCGGTGTTCCACTGGAAGGCGATCTCCACTTCGTCGCCGTCTTCTTGCTGCGAGAAGAACCCAACCTCTTCGAACAAGGCGTCCTTGGAGCTGTTCACCTCGCGGACGAAGTCGCTGATGCCGTCCTGATAGCAGTACACCGTCCAGTCGGCACCCCCGGTGCCGTCGGGGCGCAAGTCTCGGAACTTGATCTCCAGATTGCGGTTCAAGAACGCCATCATCTGGAGCCGCTCGAGCAGCCCCTGCGCTCGGAACCGCACATCGTCGAAGATGCTGTCGTCGGGCCAGAAGCGAACGATCGTGCCGGTGCGGCCGTCGGGGCTGTCGGCGGTGACCCGCAGTTTCTCGACGATCTCTCCACCGTTGGCAAATGACATCGAGTGGCGGCGTCCGTCTCGATCGATCTCCACCTCCAAGCGGGTGGACAGCGCATTCACCACCGACACGCCCACCCCGTGCAAGCCCCCCGATACCTTGTACCCGTTGCCGCCGAACTTGCCCCCGGCATGCAAGAGCGTGAGCACCACGGCGACCGCACTCATCTCCGGGTGTTGGGGATGAGGGTCAACCGGGATGCCCCGCCCGTTGTCTCGAACCTCACAGCCGCCGTCGGCAAGAAGGGTTATCTCGATGGCCGTGCAGTAACCGGCCATCGCCTCGTCCACGGCGTTGTCCACCACCTCGTACACCAAGTGATGCAACCCGGTCACCGAGGTCGACCCGATGTACATGCCCGGACGCGTTCGGACGGCATCGAGACCCTCCAAAACGGTTATGTCTTCAGCTCTATAGGACTCAGACGTGTCAGTCACGAACTGGCTTTTCTGCCCTGCTAGACGGGCCTTGTAGGCGGGTTAGGCGGGCGCTTCTCCCGGCCTGTTCGCCATGCGATCAGCCCAGCCGAAAGCGCTGCCTCCGATACCGCGATTCTACCAGTTTCGCCGGTCCATTTGGCTCACCGGAGAGCCGGTTCTCGGCCTCTTGGGCCAATCATCGAGGGCGGACTCTGACCGTCAGAGAAGTGACGGCTTCCTCCTCCGCGGCGGCATTGATCCGGCCGATGAGCTCGCCGCCGAAAAACTTGATCTCGGTGGCCCATGCCGGGTCGTCCACCGCAACCACCAACTCGCCGTCAACCAGTCGCACCGGCGACGAGTGGGCCGCCAAAACCGAGCCAACCAGCTCTTCCCAGGACTCGAAAACCATCTTCAGCACCTGAGCCTGCGGCGCCTTCAGCCTCGATGCCACCTGGTCCAGAGCCTCCTTCAGCCGCCGAGGTCCCGACGGCGTTCGCAACGGTTCCCACGCCATCATCCCAGTCTGCCCCGACAATGCGACCATGGCGACTGGGAAGTCACACTTCCCGGATGACTCGACCACCCGCCACCCGGAATCGTGCGTTGCAGTCGATATCCGCCGGCAGCGCGCCAGCCGTGGTCACCAGCGTCTGCTCGGATTGCAATGCTCCCAGCACGCCTCGCGACCTCTCTGGGTCCAATTCGGAGAACACGTCGTCCAACAGCAGCAAGGGCGACTGGCCGGTGGCCTCCTCCAGCTCTCGATGGGCCGCCAGCCGCAGTGCCAAGGCCAACGACCGCTGCTCGCCCTGGGATGTGTGAGTCCGGGCCGGCCGGCCGTCGAGAACCACCGAGACATCGTCGCGATGGGGACCCACGGTGGTCACCCCTCGGCGCAGATCTTCTCGGCGGGCCTGACCTAGGGCCTCCTCCAGCCCTCCCGGCGGCCAGACCGACTCGTAGGCCAGATCCATCGGGATGGCCTGGACGGCGATCTCCTCGTAGGCCGAAGCTGCTTTCGGATGGAGCTTGGCCACCAGGCTTCGGCGGGCGTCGGCCAGCCGCTCCCCGACATCGGCCAACTTCTCATCCCACACGTCCAGAGTCACGGCGGCTTCGGAGCTGAGTTGGCCCCCCGACTGGCGCAGCAGAGCATTCCGCTGGCGCAAGATGCTCTCCATGTCCGACCGGACGACATCGAGACGAGGGTCGATCTGGCTCAGGGCATCATCGAGGAACCGGCGCCGCTCGCCCGGCCCTCCTTTGAGCAACACCAAGTCGTCAGGCATGAAGACCGAGACCGGCGCCAAGCCCAGCAACTCACGGCGGCGGACCCTCTGGCGGTTCACCTGGAACTGGGAGCGACCGGTGGGACGCAACGCGGCCTCGAAGAGCACCTCCCGATGATCGGCTGCCATCTCGCCTCGAACCACCGCCTCAGAGACATCCGGCCCCGTTCGGATCAACGCCTCCGTGGTGCTGACCCGAAACGATGTCATGGTCGCCAAGTAGAAGACCGCTTCCAACAGGTTGGTCTTGCCCTCCCCGTTGGATCCGACAATCAGGCTCGTGCCGGGCGGGAACTCCAGCTCCAGATGGGAATAGTTGCGAAAATCGGCGAGCCAGAGCCGTTGGAGCCGCACACCCCGGTCAGTTGATGCGAACGGGCATCAACAGGTACAGAAACTGCTCCGATTCAGTCGTGCGGATCACCGCCGGCTTCAGCGCATCAACGGTGTTCAGCACGATCTCCTCGCCCGGCGCTGCCTCTGCCCCATCCAGCAGGTACTCGGGATTGAAGGCCACCGTGAGATCTTCGCCCTCGAACTCCGCGTCCACTTGTTCGCGGGCCTCGCCCACATCTTGAGTGGTTGCCGAAAGCTCAAGGCCGGATGCCGACATGTCCAAGCGAATCGGCGTTGAATCCTGGGCCATGAGGCGAACTCGCCGCACCGCATTGATGAAGCCCTCCCGGCCTATCGTCAATCGGTTGGGCTGATGCGTCGGGATCAGCCCCTGGTAGCTGGGAAACTCTCCTTCGATCAGCCTGGTATTCACCGTGACCGATCCCACGCTGAACGATACCTCGCGGTCGCTGAACCGCACACTGACCTGTTCAACGTCGCCGAGCAATCGGATCACTTCTTGGAGCGCCCTTGACGGGACCAGAACGCTCTGATCAGAGCCAAGCACCTCTAAACCAGGGAGGTCACACCAAGCCAGCCGGTAGGAATCGGTCGTTACCAAACGGAGGCCCTCTTCCTCGGCCGACAACAACACGCCGGTCAACACCGGGCGAGACTCATCGGCTGACGCTGCCTTCACCACCTGGCGCAGTGCGGTCAACAAGCCCTCGGCCTCCAGCACCACTGGGTCTCCATCCAACGCGGCCACGGCGGGAAAGTCCTCTGCTCCCATCGTTTGCAAAGAAAACTTCGAACGGGCCGACTCGATATGGATGCCGTCACCATCTACCGCCACGTTCACCGCGCCAGCGTCAAGCGATCGAACGACATCGCTGGCCAACCGGGCCGTCACCACCGCTTCCCCATCACCAGCCCCGGCCACGGTCAGCTGCACGGTGATGGTCAGCTCGCGATCGGTCGCTGTAAGGGTCAGTTCGTCTCCAGCCAACGCCATGTGGACACCCGACAGCACCAATTGGAATCCCCCGCGTGTTCCCGCGGCTCGACCCGTCACTGATAATGCGTCCAAGAGAGCATCTCGCTCACACCGGAATTTCACAGGACTCTCGCTTTCTTACCTGTATTCGTTTAATTAAAACTGCTGGTAGCAGTAGGTCGGTGGAAATGTGGAAACCTGATATTTTCCCAGGTCAGTACCTATTTCCCTTCGTTCGCTGTTTCCCCAGGCAAGGGGATTGTATTTGGTGGGACGCAGGCCGCTGTGGAACGACCCTGCGTTATTCCCAGCCGACGGCCACCTTTCCCCAGCTTGTTCCCCTGCGGTTCCCCAACGTGGCCGTTCAGGCATTCTTGATCCTCTGGATGAGTTCAGTGATTTGGTTGAACGTCTCGGGTTGCTCAGCCATTTGCTTGGTGATCTTCTGCACCGCGTGTATCGCGGTGGTGTGATCTCGGCCACCGAAGACTCGGGCGATGTCGGGGTAGCTCAGCTCGGTCAGTTCACGGAACACGTACATCGAGACTTGCCGGGCCTTCACCAGGGGGCGCTGCCGACGGGGTCCGACGATGTCATCGACCTGGAATCCGAACAGATCGGCGGTTGCCGTCAAAATGACGTCCGCGGTGACTGGCAGCGGTTCGCGGCGAGCGGTTATGTCGCGAAGAACATATCGAGCTAGCTCGAGATCGAGATATTTGTCGTTGAAACTGGCATAGGCGGTAACCCGAGTGAGTGCCCCTTCGAGTTCGCGGATGTTGTCTTTGATGTTGCTGGCGATGAAGGTGAGCACTTCGTCGTCGATCACAATGTTGGACTGCTCAGCTTTTTTGCGGAGAATGGCCAGCCGTGTTTCGAGATCTGGGGGTTGAATGTCGGTAAGGAGTCCCATTTTGAACCGGCTGGTCATGCGATCTTCAAGAGTTGGGATGGCATCTGGCGGTCGATCGCTGGTGAGAACAATTTGTCGGTTTACTTCGTGTAAAGAGTTAAATGTGTGAAAGAACTCTTCCTGAAGCCCCTCTTTTCCTTCCAGAAATTGAATGTCGTCGACAAGAAGTACATCGACTTCTCGATAGTTCCTTTTGAAATCACTCCGTGTATTGGTTCGGATGGCATCAACAAATTGGTTTAGGAATGTTTCCGTCGATACATAGACGATTCGTTTGATTGGGTGTCGATGATCGTCCACGTAGTGGCTCTTGACGTAGTGGCCGATGGCTTGGAGGAGATGGGTCTTTCCTAGGCCAGCGTGGCCGTGAATGAACAGTGGATTGTATGATTTACCAGGGGTTTCTGCCACGGAGAGGGCGGCTGCCAAGGCAAATCGATTAGAAGGCCCAGTGACAAACTTGTCAAAGACATAGTTGGGATGCAGCGCGTTGTTTGTCCTGTTCTCTGGCGTGGGACTGTCAACCTCGGGAATTGCCATCGGAGGAGAAGAGACAGAAACGTGGGAATCCTCGCCGTTGGTGCCTTGTTCAGTAGAGATCTTAAGGGTGATGTGGGTGGCGTTTGAGGTGGCGAGAGCATCTCGCAAAACCTCAAAATATTCACCTTCAAGTCTATCCTTGATGATCGTGTTCGGGACCGTGAGTTCCAAAACATCTTCTTCTAGAGAGGTTGCTTTCGCCCGGTTGAAAGTGGACTGCCAGACGGCGTCGGGGACTTGAGCTCGAATGCTGTTGGCGCATGAAGACCAGAGAAATGTTGCTGACACCATTTTGGTGGTAACTCCAAGATTTGGACGTGTGGTATCCACAAATGTGCATAAGCTGTGGATAACCGTCGATCATTTCCTTTCGCCCAACCAAGTTGGCACCGCCTCGACTGGAATTCAGGACTGTAGCACCTCGTCTCTGTCCATGCACGGGTGACTGGGAGGGTTTTCGCAGGTCAGAGGCTTATGTGGAGAATGTTGCCATTGTCGTTCAGGTGGCAATTGTGAGGTGTCGGCTCCCAGCTTCGCCAATTGGTTGTCGTGGTGCCGGGTGAGGCCGTAGCGTAGAGGGGACGCCGGGAGACGGGAGGCGCTAGTAGGGCGGTCCCCAGAGGATGGCACCCCGGCCTTGGAGGAATTTGTGAAGCGTACGTATCAGCCGAATGTGCAACGTCGGGCTCGGCGGCACGGATTTCGGCACCGGATGATGACAAGAAGCGGGCGGGCGATCATCAATGCTCGCCGGCGCCGCGGCCGCAAAAGGCTGTCGGCCTGATTGAGCGGCTTCGAGGACGCTCGGCGTTCGCTCGGCTGCAAGCCGATGGTGCTCGCGCTGACGATGAGTTGCTTTGGGTTCGGTTTTTGCCCGACTCCTCGGTTGGCGCGGCCCATGTTGCCTATGCCCTGCCCCGGCACCTGGGTTCAGCCGTGATCCGGAACAAGATCCGCCGCCGCTTGCGCGCCGTAGTGAGGAGCATCGATCGGGAGTCCCCCGATGGCCTGCCTATTGGCCTGTACCTGATTGGTGCTCGTCGAGGACGTCGGCAGTTCTCCTACGCTGACCTGCGGGTTTCGCTTGCGGCCTGTTTGGCCGAATTGGATCGGCCAGCGTTGTGACCAACATCGCGAGCAGCGCGGATCGCTCTTGCGGAGGGTTGCAGCTCAGCCTGGCCGCTCGGGCCACGAGGAGCTTGATCACGGGGTATCAGCGGGCGACCGACTATCGGCCGAGCCCCTGCCGCTACGTCCCGAGCTGCTCCTACTATGCCGTGGAGGCAGTCGAGGTACATGGTGCCGCCAAGGGTGTGTGGCTGAGTTTGCGCCGGCTGCTGCGGTGCCGCCCAGGAGCGCCGTCGGGCTGGGATCCGGTACCGGACGAGAACGGTCGGTTGGCCCCCGACCCGACGGCAAGTAGGGCGGTATCCGGTGTTTGACGCCTTGTTCGACGGGCTTGCTTGGCTGCTGGCGGTTTACTACACGCTGGGAAGCAGCTACGGCATCGCCATCATGCTGTTCACGCTCACGGTGATGCTGGTCTTGACACCGCTCACCTTCTACACCACGCGTTCAATGCTTCGGATGCAATCCCTCCAGCCAGAGGTCAAGAAGATTCAGGCGCAATATCAAGGCGACCGCCAGCGGATGAACGAAGAGATGATGCGCCTGTATCAGGCCAACAACGTGAATCCCTTGGGGAGCTGCCTACCGCTACTCGCACAGCTTCCAGTATTTTTTGTTCTATTTCGACTTATTCGAGGACTCACACGGCGTGTTAGTGATTTAGGAACTCATGCGGGTTGGCGATTGCCGTTTGGAGAGAACGCGGTGCCAGCCCCCGACTTTCCCGAACGGACATTCAACCCAGAGTACCTGGCAGCCGGTTCGGAGCTGCGGGAGGCTCTCGAGGGGTCCACAGAAATGAACTTTTGGGGGATGGATCTGTCATCCAGCCTCACCGATGCCTTTCGAGACTCCTTTTCTGCTGCGCTGCCCTTCTTGTTGTTGATCGTCTTGATCGGGGTGACCAGCTACGTCCAGCAGCGTCAGATCGCCGGGCGCCGCGACCCGGATGCGCCAGTCAACCCTCAACAACAGATGATCATGAAGCTCATGCCCTGGTTCCTGCCGATCATCTCGGTCGGGTTCCCCGCCGGTCTGAATCTGTACTTCGTGAGCTCGAATATCGTGAGGGTCGGCCAGCAAGCGGTGATTACCCGCCGGATCTACCGGCCCCATCAGGAACGCCAAGCCCTTATTGAAAGCGAGGCTGACGATGAGGACGACGAGGCAGAAGAGCCTCCCGCGCCCGTCGAACCCTCCCCTCATCCCGTTGCCCGGTCTCGTGCGCCCGTCGCTGACCACGGCAGCCGCCGGCCCACATCGAGGACACCACCGAGGCGGCGCACGGACAGCCGTCGAACCACAAGCACCTCGTCGAGATCGCAGACCTCACCCCGAGTGGCCAAAGACACGGGCGCCAAGGAGACTCGGGCCAAGGACGCGGGTGCCAAGAAGATTGGGGCCAAGGACGCGAAGGCCTCCGGGGCCAAAGCAGGCAGCACAAAATCGTCAAAAACAACGCCGGTCCAGCGCCAGACGAGCCGGACCACCCAAAAGGGTCAACAGTCACATCCCACGGATCGTCGGCGCCGGCGGAAGAAGAGGAGAAGGTAGCCATGGAGTGGCTGGAGGTCACCGGCAAGACCATTGCCCAAGCCGAAGAGGCGGCGCTTGATCGCCTTGGTGTGGATCGGAGCGAAGCCGAGTTTTCCGTTGTCGACGAGCCGAAGTCTGCGCTTTTGGGCCTGCGGAGAACAGAAGCCCGGATCAGAGCGCGAGTTCGCCCGGTGCTGCCCCGAGAGAAGCGAAACCGGAATCGCCGCCCTTCCCACACCAAGGATCGCAATCGAAATCGCAAGCCTGAACGGGGTAACGTGAAGGAGAGCAGGAATCGAGGCGGCCAAGGCGGTCAGGACCAGAATCGGGGTTCCAAATCTCCTGATGGGGAGAGGCGCCCACGCGAGAAGGACAAGAAACCGCAAAGTGCCGGCAAGAAGAACGACGGAGCTGGCAAGAACACCGGCGGAGCGGACAAGAATCGTCAACCAAAGGTTCCCGGAGGGAACAAAGCGAAGGAGAGCAAACCCATGGATGACCCGATGAGCTTGGAAGAGCAGAGAACCCTGGTGGTCGAGTTTTTGGACGGACTCTTGGATGCCTTCGAATTGGATGCCGAGGTGTATGCCGAGCGGGTCGACGACGAGACCATGGAAATGCGGGTGGAGAACGTGCAGGGCGTGGGCTTGCTCATCGGACCCAAGGGCAACACCTTGAGGGCGGTTGAGGATCTGTCTCGAATGCTGGTGCAGCGCAAGTCGGACGGCAACTGCGAAGGCCGTATCCGGGTCGACATCGGCGGTTACCGCGAGCGTCGCCGGGCGGCCCTCGAGGTGTTCTGCGAGAAGATCGCCGTGGAAGTTCGAGACAGTGGCACGGAGCAACCGCTCGAGCCCATGAACGCAGCGGACCGCAAGGTCGTCCACGATGTCGTCTCCGAAATGGAGGGCGTCAACACCGTCTCTGAGGGCCAGGAGCCTCGCCGCTGGGTCGTGATCATTCCCGATTGATCCGTGTACTTGGACAGTGCCGACCGCGCCGCGCTGACCGCGGTATTCAGTAAGGCCCAGGAGCGGGGGTGGATCGGCCCCCAGCCGATTGACCGACAGATTGACCACTCCCTCGGATTCGCCGCCGCCGCTGCGACCGTTCCCACTGTTGCTGTCGACTTGGGGAGCGGTGGGGGCCTGCCTGCCTTGGTTCTCGTTGCGGTCTGGCCGCAATCCCAGTGGACACTGGTGGAGTCTTCACTGCCCAGGGCGGCTTTCTTGGAGCTGCACTGTGCTCGTCTGGGGTGGTCCGACCGCGTCAACGTCCTCCACATCGCCGCTGAACGCTTGGGTGAAAACGAGCAATATCACGGCCACGCCGATCTTGTAACCGCCCGCGGCTTCGGTCCCCCAGCCTCCGTCATCAAAGCCGCCGCTCCCCTGCTCCGCCTCGGCGGCGAGCTCATCGTCAGCGCCGCCCCCGACGCCGCCCCGTGGCCCCCTGAGCAGCTGGCCAAGAATGGAATGAACCCCGACCGGTTGGCTGACACCCGTCCAAGATTCCACCGATCTACAAAGACCAACTGAGGACGTTGGGTGGTACCGCCCCTATCCCTCCCGAGCGAGATGTTTCCCAATGGTAGGCGGGTTGGGGGGTGGCCGGGCTCTGGGCGCCCGCCGCCCGGACTCCATGGAGGACGGCGGGCTGAGCCCGGACAGGACCCGCCAACCCGTCGGGTGGTGGTACCGCCAGATGTTTCACATGAAACAATGAGCGAGGATGCTTGATACGAGGTTGAGGGTGAGGGAGAATTGTCCCAGTGTCCCTTCACGAAGTAATGCAAACTGGGCCATGCCGCGTGATCGCGGTCGCCAACCAAAAGGGCGGCGTGGGAAAGACCACCACGACCGTCAACCTCTCGGCCTGCCTGGCCGAGATCGGCCACCGCGTGCTGGTGGTCGACTTGGACCCTCAGGCCAATGCCACCACCGGGCTCGGCATTGATCCGTTTTCCGGCGGCGTTTCCACTTACGACGTCTTGCTGCAAAACGGGACCATGCGGGAGAGCATCGTTCCAACCCAGATCAAGAACCTCTGGGTGTCGCCGTCCACTTTGGACCTCGCCGGGGCCGAGATCGAACTCGTGCCGGCCTTCAGCCGCGAGCGGCGGCTCGATGGTGCGCTGTCCACGGTGAGCGGCGACTTCGACTACGTCTTTGTCGACTGTCCCCCATCGCTCGGCTTGCTCACCGTCAACGCGTTAGCCGCCGCCCGGGAAGTGATGGTCCCCATCCAGTGTGAGTACTACGCCCTGGAGGGCCTCGGGCAGTTGATGAGGAACATTGAGTTGGTCCGCAACGGCCTCAACAGCGATCTGGATATCTCTCTCATCGTGCTTGTCATGTATGACGGCCGAACCAAGCTGTCGGCCCAGGTGGCTTCGGAGATCCGCAGTTATTTCGGCGACAAGGTCTGCCATCAGATAATCCCCCGGAACATTCGCTTGGCCGAGGCGCCGTCGTATGGAGCACCGGTGACCATTACTCATCCCCGGTCACGCGGCGCGCTGGCCTACCGCGAACTAGCAAAGGAGGTGGCCGATGGCGCGCTCGCCGGGGTTGGGTAGGGGACTCAGCGCCCTTATATCCGACTCCCCGTCGCCAGGCGACGGCGTGCATTCGGCCTCGTACCTGGAGCTCCCCCTCGATGCCATCTCGGTGAACCCGTATCAGCCCCGGGACAAGTTCGACCAGGCGTCGTTGAACGTGCTGACCGAGTCCATCCGGGCGGTCGGTGTGCTGCAACCGGTGCTCGTCCGCCCCAGCACCGATGGAAGTTATGAGCTGATCGCCGGCGAACGCCGTTGCCGGGCGGCCCGACAGGCAGGACTTGAGCGAATTCCCGCGGTCGTGCGGACCGCGGAGGACGCCGAGTCTCTGGAGCAGGCTCTTCTTGAGAACTTGCACCGGGAGGATCTGAACGCCATTGAAGAGGCTGCCGCCTGCCAGCAGCTGATGGATGAATTCGGGTTTACCCAGGAAACCGTGGCCAAGCGATTGGGCCGAAGCCGATCAGCGGTGGCCAACTCGGTGCGTCTGTTGCAGCTCCCCGACGAAGTCAAGGCGATGGTCGTGACCGGTGCCTTGTCTGCCGGTCACGCTCGGGCGCTGCTTGGCGTGGCCAACGAAAAGCGCTTGGTCAAGTTGGCAAAGAAGGCGGTTGCCGATGGGTTGACCGTCCGAATGGTGGAGGAAGCGGCTCGGGGCGTTGCGTCAGCGGGCAATCGGGCCAAGCAATCCGCCCAAAGGCCGAGCGGTGCCGATAGGGGAGCGGCGGTGCTGGAGTTGGAGGGCCTGCTGAGTGATCATCTCGACACCAAGGTAGATGTGACGCTGGGCAAGGGCCAGGGAAAGCTGGTGATTCAGTTTGCCGACTTGGATGATCTGGAGCGGATCTACCGGGTGATGCTCCAGGCTTAAGTGGGTTACGCGGGCCTCGTCGCCCAGGAGGCCAGGCTGCTTTCGATGGAGCGCGCGAGAGGGGAGAGGCGGGCTTGGACGAGGCCTGGGGGGCCGACGAGGCATTGCACCGCGGTCATGCGGGTGTGCCGCAGCACGGGCAGCCGCATACCCCGCACGTCGGCGTGGTCGATGTCCAACGCGGCCGGTAGCCGCTGGCCCAAAACGTTGGCCAAGCGCTGTCCGCCGGGGGACACGAATCCCTCAGTGGCGAAATAGGCCACCCGGCACGCATCCTCCTCAGACGGGAGCAGTCCCAAGTACACGTCTACTTCCAGCCGGTTGGCTTCATCGGCCCGTTCGGATTCGGGCCAGTCGCGAACTTCGCTGACGATTGCCCCGGAGCGACGCAAGCCGGTGGCCAATTCCCCGGCCACCGCGGCCATCGTGCTGGTTGACGCGATCATGATGTGCTGCTCGGTCAGCCGCCGGGGGGCTCGCTGGAGCTTGGCCCGTTCTCGAACCGCGGCCACGGTGGCCGGCGTAACTCTGGCCGACATGCGGATCAGGGCGGCCGTGGTGTCGGGCCCACACACCGCATCGGCGACAAGGCCGCTGTTGAGCTGGAACTCCTCCACCGCACCGGCAGTGTCGGGTCCGAGAATGCCGTCTACCCGACCGGCGTCAAATCCCAATGAGCCCAGCCGCAGCTGCAACTCGGCCACGTCGTCACCCCGCAGCATGGGCTGGCTCAAATACAGGTTGCGATCGCCCAGCGACCAACTGGCCTCTTTGAGGGCGATCCAGGTGTGCGGCCCGCAGATCCCATCGACGCTGAGACCCCGACTGGCTTGAAAGTCGGCTACGGCACCCGCGGTTGAGGCGTCGAAGCACCCGTTTGCCGAGAGAGCCAGGGCAAAGCCTGCCGACGCCAGATGTTGCTGTAGGAGGATGACGTCGTCACTCTCGTCTCCTCGCTTCAGGGTAGGGGGGTGGAAGTTCGACACGTCTTGCGCTCCTGCTGTACCCCCCGCAGGCTGTGAAGGCTAGCAGGGAATCAAAAGGCGACTTCGCCGATCTCTTGGAGCAGCTGCTGCTTGCCCTTGGCCCCCACGATTCGCTTGGCCGGCTCGCCGTCCTTGAACACGATGAGCGTGGGAATGCTCATCACCTGATATCGCAGCGCCACGTCTTGGGCGTCGTCCACATTGAGCTTGGCCACGCTGATCACGCCCGCCTTTTCCACGGCGATCTCGTCCAGTATCGGGGCGATCATCTTGCAGGGGCCGCACCACTCAGCCCAGAAATCAACGACAACCGGTAGCTCCGCGCTGCCGATCACCTCGTCAAAGGTCTCATTGGTGAGCGTGGTGATGCTCTCGGCCATCTTGGGTGATCCCTTCGTTTGAATGACCGGCGACAATCCGCCGGCGGTCGTTTGCAGCGGTCGGCGAGCGGTCAGCCTATCAGCGGCCTTGTGGTTTAGCCGTGTCCAGCGGACTCCAACCACCGCTCAGCATCGATGGCAGCCATGCAACCCGAACCGGCGGCCGTCACCGCCTGGCGGTAGAAGTCGTCCTGCACGTCGCCGCAGGCGAACACCCCTTCGATCTCGGTGCGGCTGGAGTCGGGCTCGGTCACCAGATATCCGTTCTCCTTGCGCTTCAACTGCCTTTCGAACAGATCGGTGTTGGGCCGGTGGCCGATGGCGATGAACAGTCCGGTCACATCCAGCAGGGAGGCCTCGCCGGTGACCACGTTCTGCACCTCTATGCCGGTGAGCTTCTCCTCGCCATGAATGTCGAGCACCACATTGTTCCACAAAAACTCGATGCGATCGTTGGCAAAGGCCCGGTCTTGCATGATCTTGGAGGCTCTCAACTCGTCTCTTCGGTGTATGACCGTGACTTTCGATGCAAAACGGGTCAAAAAAGTGGCTTCCTCCATGGCAGAGTCACCGCCGCCCACCACGGCGATGTGCTGGTCGCGGAAGAAGAACCCATCGCAGGTGGCGCAGGTGGACAGGCCGTGGCCGATGAGCCGCTCTTCGGCCTCCAGCCCCAACATGAGCGACTGGGCCCCGGTGGACACGATCACCGCCCACGCCCGGTAGGTGGGCTCGGGCGCATCCGGATCGCCGACCCAGACCCCGTGGGGCGGCCCCGACAGATCGACCCGGGTGACTTTGTCGGTGAGCATCTCCGCGCCGAAGCGCTGCGCCTGCTCCCGGAACTTGATCATCAGCTCCGGGCCCATCACCCCGTCGGGGAAGCCGGGGTAGTTCTCCACGTCGGTGGTGAGCATCAGCTGGCCGCCGGGCTGGTCGCTGGTGGACGACGGCTCGCCCTCGATGACCAAGGGAGCAAGATTGGCCCGGGCCGAGTAAATGGCCGCGGTCAGCCCGGCCGGACCCGAGCCGACGATAATCACGTTGCGGATGCCTTCATCCGCCATAAGGGCATCAGGCATGGGAGCGGTGCTCATGAGGGCCGCCTCGACCAGGTATAGGTGCCCAGCGAAACGAAGACCAGGCCGAGGATCCCATGAGCCGCCCAAGCCCGCCCCGTAGCCACTTCCAAGCCGCGCCCGGCCGCGATGATACTCAGCACCAGCACGATAATCAGGGGAAACACTCCGAAAATGAGATAGGCCAACAGACGAGTCAGGTTGACCACTGGGCCGGTGGTCACGCCGCGGACTTTGTCCACCGCGTTCACGACGGCATCGGCGGCTTGCTCGGGCCAATCCTCCGACAGCCCCAGCGTGGAAGCGGAGGTGGCCTCTTCTTTCGGCTCAGCGGCATCAGCCATAGGTGTTCAGACTACCGCCGAGGTGTGTCACATCGGATGTTGGGGGAGGGCTAGGGGAGCGGGGTGAGGGGTTTGACCGGGGCGCATTCGGGGGGTGGAGTGGTTTGGGAGATGAGCAGTTCGCCATCGGATTCATAAACCGACACCTCCACCTCGGTGCCTTCCACAACCGCGCCAAATCGGGTCAGCAGCGCCATTCCCGCCTCAAGCGGTTGTGGGCATCCCGTCAGGTCGATGGGGTCGGCCATGTCCTCAGATCCTTCCGCTACGGGTTCAGCCACGAGCTCCACAAGGTAAGTGAACAGGTCGGCCTCGGTGGCGAACACCTGGAGGGCGTCTCCCGATGTCGGCGCAACGTCCATGGCCATCTCGCTCTCCATCATCTCGGCCATCATCTCTTCGGCAGGGGCTTCGGCCATGAAAACCTCTGCGGAGTCGTCAGAATCATCCATGGGCACCGACTCTTCAGCCGTTTCCAGGCTCTCGGCTTCGGCAACGGGCGCCGACGACGCCATGTCGTCTGTGTCCGCGGGCGCGTCGTCCATCGCCGGGGCTGCCGCCATATCGTCATCCGCAAATTCATCTCCTTGCCGGTCGAGAACGGTCACCCCCACCAATGCGATGGCTGCGACCACGGCAGCCGCGGCGAGGATCACCCTGGCCTGCGGGGGAACGGCCCGCAGCCGGCGGCGGGCCTTCTCCAGCGACACCACTGGAGCGCGGTGGTCCAGCGCCTGGGCGATCATCTGGTCCCGCACCTCGTCGGAGGGCACCTCGACTGGCGCCGCCACCAGATCCCTAACCGCCCGGAGCTCTTCCACCCGCGCCTGCAACCGGGGATCGCTCTCCACCAGGGCCGCCTCTTCCACCGTGGCCTCCCCGTCCAAGTAGGCGGAGGCCAGCTCGTCGAGTTCCTCTGGGGTCATCTCAGGGCGTTCGTCGCTCATGGTTGCTCCCCAGTGTGACGTTGGCCGGGGTCGTCTGGGTTCCCGCTCAACAGCTCGGCCAAGCGCCGGCGTCCCCGGGAGATGCGGGACCGGACCGTCCCGGGGGCGATGTCCAGCTCTTCGGCGATCTCCTCGTAGCTGAGGCCCATCTGGTCGCACAGCACCACCGGCACCCGGAAGACCTCGGGAAGCTGGACCAGGGCGGCCTCGATGTCCATCCGATCGCTCACCGACTCGGCCACCGGCCGCTCGCTGGCCACCAGGGGTTGCTCGTCCAGCGCGCTCGGCACCGGGCGCCGGCCCCGTCGGCGCAGCTCGTCGAGACAGGCGTTGGTCACCACTCGGTGCATCCAGGTGGTGAACCGGGAGCGCCCGTCGAAGCGGTCGATTCGCCGCACCAGGGTGATGAGCGCCTCCTGGGTGGCATCCAGGGCGTCGGCCTCGTTGCCGGCCAGCCGTCGGCAGATGGCGTAGATCTGGTTGTAGTGCTGCCGCAGCAGGGCGTCGAACGCGGCCTGGTCGCCCTTCTGGGCCCTCGTCACCAGCTCGGTGTCGTCGGCTCCGCCTCTGATTCCCCGAGGGTACCCACCTTCTGCCCGCGGCTCGGGGAACTCAGGGGGCTTGGCCGTCGTCTTATCTGTCACCACTCACGGGGGAGGAAATCCATGTCCGACGCCAACCGCACTCCAACCAGAACCCGACGTCGCCGGTTCATCTTCATCGTGCTGGCGGTGCTCAGTGCTTTCTTTGTGTTGTTTGCCGCCTGCGGCGCCAATGGTGATGATGACGCTGGCACAGCCGCTCCAGCCGATTTCGATGTTGCCGCAGATTCCGCTGAGGGGACTTCGGCGGGAGTTGCGCGTTCGGCACCAGCGGAAGAAGCAATGACGGAGGCCCCCGAGCCCCAACCGGCTGACGATATGGAAGTTGCACTAGTCAGCGAGGACAGCGGCCTGGCCGTTCCCACCGCCCTCACCCCCGCTGACCTGGGCCGCGACATCATCTATACCGCCGAGATCTCCGTGCAGGCCGACGACGTGGAGGCGGCCAGCCGGGAGGCGATGACCATCGTTCAGGGGCTGGGCGGCATCGTGTTCTCCCAAACCACCCGCACCGAACCCCGGCCCCGCACCGAGATCACCTTCAAGGTGCTGCCCGACAACTTCTCCACCGCCCTCGAGCGGCTGTCGGGGGTGGGCAAGCTGGTGGACCAGTCCATCAGCTCCGACGACGTGACCGAGATCATCGTCGATCTGAGGAGCCGCATCATCACCGCCGAAGCCAGCGTGGACCGCCTGCGGAACTTCCTCCAACAGGCCACCGATCTCGAAGACGTAGCCCAGCTTGAGCGGGAACTGCTCGACCGGGAGACCACCCTGGAACGCCTGCGAGGCCAGCTTCGCACCCTGCAAAACCAGGTTGATCTGGCCACCATCACACTGGCCATCACCCAGTCGCCCACCGTGCTGCCTGACACCGGGATCATGGTCACCGCCTGGGTGTCCGAGGACGCCGACGACCCGTGCCTGGGCGTCCAGAACATCACCGTGGAGCCCGAGGCCAGGGTCTACCTCTGCTTAGAGGTGGAGAACACCGGCACCTCAGCGCTCACCGATGTGGAGGTGAGCACCCGCAACCTGCGCCTCAACCTCGACAACTTCCAAACCACCCAGGGCCGCTTCACCCGCATCGAGGCCAACGAGCTGATGGCCGCGGTGCTGGAGTTGCCCATCGAAGAGGGCCGACTGGCCGGCCGGGTGGCCACCCGAGGACTGCCCATCGAGCTCGAAGTCACCGCCACCCCCGTCAACTTCGACGGCACCGCCCTCGACGAGGTATGGGGCGAGTCGGTGGTGTGGGTGCAGGTGGACACCGACGATGCCCTCCCCGGCTTCGGCGACTCCGTCTCCGACGGCGCCAGCGGCGTGGTGGCCGTGTTCAGCGTGATCCTGATCGTGGTCGGCGTGCTGCTGCCGTTCCTGCCCTTCATAGCGGTGGTCGCCGCCATTATCTGGTGGATCCGCCGCCGGAGGCAGAAGGCGCTAGTTCGGCCATGACCCGAAGTCAGCCCATCGGAACATGCGCCAAGGTCACCCCTTCGGTGTCATTGGCAGTTGACGCCAATTCAGCGATGGCAGCAACAGTGGCACCGGAAAGACGGTGGGCTTCAAGCCGGAGGCCAATAGGTTGCAGCAGAACACCGTCTTCGTCGAGGTGGACTGACCAAGTTGCACCATGGAGCCCGTGGGCGACAACACAGACCGATGAGCCGCATGCAAGGAGAAGAAGGGAGGCTTCTTCTTTGCTGAGTCGATTGGGAACCAACGTCACCACCGGTGGCCAAAGGTCACCGCTGCTGCCGATCCTGCTGCCGTCTGGAGCAGGATGATTTCCAAACAAGGCTTGGTTCTGGCGTTTGTGATGGCTGATCTGGTCGAGGGCGCAAGCCACATCAGGAACATGTTCAACCCTCTCGAACGCAGTGAGATTCTGGCCGAATCCCACGCAAATCACGGTGAGGTCATCGGCCAGATGACTGATGGCCAATTGAGTGGCGATAGCAGCGCACAATTCCATGGTTGCCTCAGGATCGCCCTCCAAGCTCAGAGCGACCATGTGTTCGAGGTTCAACAAGTATTCGTTGCCGTCTCTTGTTCCGATAGAAGCCAATGTCGGCACTGGGGCGAGGACACCATCAGCTTCAGCCAGGAGGTCCTCCAGCACCGCGCCTCGAAGCAGTGTCCAAGTCGTGTTGTCGTTGCTGGAGTGAAATCCGGGAGGTGCCTCAGCAGGGGAACTGAGGTGAATGGACACGCGGTCTGAGTTCAGGGTTGCTCCGATCATGTCGGGTGGAGGATTGCCAGCGACTCGACGAGACATGACTCTCAAGGAAGCGTCCAAGAAAAGGGCACGGTCGGGATCGGGAGCAGCCTGCAATTGCTGATCCACAAGAACCGCGTTCGTGGAAGGAGGCACGGGGATCCGACCGCTTGGCAGTCGGCGACGCTGGGCCTTCCGAAGCCGGGTTAGCACCCAACCGAGGCTGCTGGCGAACACTCCGAGACCTCCCACCGCGAGGATCGCCTGCCCACTGGGAACAGGCTGCTCGTCGACACTGGAGGAGGGAACGCTCGCCACCACGGTGGGCTTGACGGTTGTGAAAGCCGCGACCGGTGCGGCCCGGTCGTTCGTATCCGAAAGGGGGTGGGTCTCGGGCGCGGTATCGGCGGCCAATTCGAGCAGTGGTTGCATGGGAAGATCAACTGCTGTCGGTTCGCCAGCATCCGTCGGAATCTCGAGTTGCCATCCAGGCAAGATCACTTCGGGATCTTCGATGATGTCCTGGTTGGAGTTGTAGATCTCTTCCCATCTCTCCGGGGCTTGGAGATGATCAGTTGCCAGCCCCCACAGTGTGTCCCCCTCCTGTACGGTGACCAGGGAGTTTTCTCGTTCCGTCACCGAGCCTTCAGATTCCTGACTGCCGTCGGGCGTCTCATTGATTGTGAGTCTCGCCGAAGTTGGAAGATGAGCATCAGCGGGCATGACAAGCCGCCATCCAGGCCGAAGCCGTGCTGGATCGGCCAGAGCGCCCCCGACAGCTTGATCTTGCCCTTGATTGAGAACGAATACCTCCGTCCAGCGGTTGGGGTCGCCCAAGTACCGCTCAGCCAGCGTTCGCAGGCTGTCGCGTCGCTCCACGGTGTGGATGAGCGGTCTTGCATCGGAAGCTTCGACATCCACCTCGATTGTCGCCGGGGCAAGGAGCTCTTGGTTGTCGGCCATCGCGGTCCCTGCATGCTGAAGGGAGAATGCAATGACCAGAGCGGTTGCCATCTGCCGGGCGGTCCAGCGCTGGATAAACGAGGGGATGAAGGCAACTCGAGGAGCGACCTGACCGCGGATGTGGGCCCACACCTCTATCCCCACTCCGGCCACCAGCTGAAACCAGAGAATCCACACCACGAGCGCGATTGGCTTCAAGATCAGCGATGGAGGAATTGCGCCGGTCCTGATGGCGTTGAGCAACTCCGAGCCTGATGGGATTCCTTTGGGCAGTGGCCAACCCACCCCAACCATCAGGAGTATCGGAACGCCAATCAGCAGACTGGCGAGCATTGAGGCGGAAGCCAAGCCGCGGACAATCTCCTTGCGAGGTTCTTCATTCAGATTCATCGGTCGTCTCCTGTGCTGATGCCCTGTACCGCGCGGGCAGTGGCGGAACCAGCCACCCGGCGTGACTCAATGCCGAGCATTGAGAGAATTTGAAGAGGCTGGGTCAGCCACACCGTGGCGGCAACGGTGTCCCCCCGCACCGAAATCGACCATTCCTTGTGTTGGCCGAGGTATTCGGAGGCCGCGATTTGTGCCAGCCTCGAATCAACGGACACGTTCCCCTCCGCGCCATAGATCGATTCGGCGGATATGGCCTGCGCCCCTGCTCTGGCTGCCTCCAAGGCCAAACTGTAAGCGGCTCGTTTGGCATTCAATATCTGGGCTCCGTCGTAGGCCAGTCCCCCAAGCACGACGAGCACGGTGGCCAAAGTGACGAACATCACGGTGACCTGTCCCCGTTGCCTGTTATGAGATGGCGGTGAATGCCCAGGACATCGGCTGGGAATGCGCCAACCCGCCATTACGGGTTCCCGCTTCGGTAGCGGTCCACCACGGATGAAATGTCCGCTGACACTGTCCGGCTGCCGGGGATGCCGGGCACAGTCAGATCGGACAACCGCACTGCACAGGAAATCTGCACATCCACTGTTCCTCCCGGTCGCAGGTCCATCTCCCGGAAGCGAATCTGGGGCCCGCCACGGCAGCTCACCTTCAACTGGTTCAAAGTGGCATCCGCGACCGTTGTGGCCGCTGCGTGGGCCGAAGAAGCCGACTGGGATTGCGTGGCGGCCCGGGCCGCGTTGCGGGCCGCGGTGGTCAACTTGCTTTCGACCACCCCGACCCGGCCGGCGGCGACCACGAAAAAGAAGAGCATGGCCATGACCGGAGTCAGCACCACCAGTCCGATCACGCTGCTGCCTCGCTCTGATGTGTTGTCGAGTTGCTGATGGCACCGGGCACTCGCCCTCATCTTCGGTTCCTGGGGATGAAGACCTCGCGGGGACCTGCCGCCATGGAGGAAATCCTCGGGGCATATCCAGGAATCAACGACTTCACGGTGGCCTGCACCGTCACCGTGAATTGTGATGAGTTCGTGCGGAGGGAGACATCTACATCCTGCAATAGATTTCCCGAGCTCGTTCCGAGGATTGCTTCAACGGCTGACAAAGCAGCTGCATCGGTGCCAGATTCGCCTTGGCCGGCATAGGCGCCGTCTTGTGCAGCAGCGTCGACAATGGCTTGGGCATGAAAAACCAACGCGGCCTGTACAACGACCAGGATCAAGAACATGGCAATGGGAACGACCAAGACCGCGGTCGTTGCCTCGCCACGCTCACGCGACACTCTCGGGTCCGCTTCACCGCGCTCGATCAGCTGATCTTGCTGGTCTGGCCAGAGATGAACGAAGTGATGACCACGCCGGCGGCCACCGCGGCGGCCACGAGGACCGCGATGATGATCACGGTTGAAGTCACGTCTCCTCGTTCGTCTCGCCACACCCGGCGGACTCGCTGATCGAAGCCCGTCAGAGCGGCGACGATTAGTTGGTTGAGCTTGAACATCGCTCTCAATTGCATCTCCTGTGAAAGTTTGATTGGGGCGGTTGAAAGCGCCGATAGATTCGTGCCTCGGGGACATGCCGGGCCTGACCACTCATGAGCTGAGAATGGCGGCAATGGCCGGATAGCCGATCAGTCCCAAGAAGCCCGAGAACATGAGAACTACAGGGAGCGACATGTGCTCGGTGGCCTGCTGGGCCTCCGTCTCCGCTTCGTTCAAGGCCCTCTCCCGTAGGCCTTGGGCCTTGACGTGCAGTGACGCTCCCACGCGTGAACCCGAAGCGCCGGCGAGCAGCAGCCACGCGGCCAGCTCCTCGAGATCTGTTGAGCCAAGATCTCGACCCAGCTTCTCCAGAGCGGTCCACGGTGGCTCGTTGGCCAACTGTGCTTGACCCAACGTCCTTTGGATTTCGACAAAACCCCAAGCGGAACCCTGGGCCGCCGAGTCAGTCAATGCCCTTTCAATCCCCGATCCTCCCGACAAATGGAGGCCCACCAAGTCCAGGTATGTGCTGAGCTGGTGGCGTAGTTCTCGACGCCGCTTTCGGGCTGATTCTCGCAATGACAGATTTGGAACCAGAAAGAACAGTCCGCCGGCCAAGGTCGATGCCATGAGCACGAGTACCGGTGAAATCCACACTTGAGCCAACCAGGCCGTGATCCACACGCCAACCGGCAACCCAGCCCCCAAGACGGCCATCCCGAGTTTTGCGACCGCCAGTTGCTCCAGGCTTCGGCCGGCGACTCTCAGATCGCGCTCGACCCCGCGCCTCTGCAATGCCCCGCGGCCAAACGACTGCGCCGCGGCCCGCCCGAGTTTTTCGCGACGCGTATAGACCCGGTGATTGCCGTCCGCGGGCTGCTCAAGTGCGTTCAGCCGGATGTGCAGTGGTTCACGGGGGGGAAACAGGCCCCAGAAGATCATGGCAAGGCCAATTCCAACCACCGTGCCCAAGGCCAGCCCAACGGTCATGGGGCCAGCCCCGTGGCCGCGTTTGGGGACGCCGGAACTCGACCCACGTCAAGAATCCTGGGCGGGTTGCTGAACCGGCTCATCTTCATGAGAGCAACCCCCGACCCGATGAACAGCCCGCCGATTACTGCAAGGGCAACCTGGCCTGAGGCAGTGTCGAAGGGGGCCAAGTACGATCGGCTGAAGCTCACCATGCCGACAGAGAACACGGCTACCACGCCGGCAATGAAGCGAGCAGAGGCAAACTGCCGGGCCCGAGAAGCCTCGACCCGCAATCGCATCGACACTTCTTGACGCGTGCTCTCTGCCAGTTGGGCCAGTGTTTCTTGCACTGAGCCCACCTGGTTGGCTGCCGCCAGACTGAGCGTTACGGCAACAGTGTCGGCGACCGCGTGATCAACCTCGTCGGCGAACTTGGCCAGGGCATCAGGCAATGCCACCCGCTCGGCCCGAGCGGCAAGCTGTCGGACTGGGCGGCGCAATACCCGTGGCGCGGTGGCTGCCGTGGCTTGCAGGGATTCGGTCAGCCCTGACGCCGCACCAATGGTGTCCCGCACCATTTCCACCCATGTCGCCAGGGCGGACATTCGCTCGAGTTCTCGGCCCCGGTTCGACTTGGCCCTCAGAATGGTCGGCGAGATGAACCCGGCTGTGCCTGCGATGAATCCAACAACGAGCCATCCTGTGACCACGGTGGCAGCCAAGGTCCCGGCAACTGCGATGGTCAAGCGGAGCGCGAGCGAAGTGGGAGGCTCAAGGAGCCGCTTCAACAGCTTGAGCTCGCCTCTTGTTGATGGTGACGGGAAGCCGCGCCAGCCCATGACGGCGGCGAAAGCTCCGCTTCCCATTGCTGCTCCCAGCAACGCGCCGAACAATGAGGTCATTTTCCACCCTCTTGGACTCGACCCCATTCTGAGGAAGGGAAGGCAAACCCGGCGCCGGCCAACTGCTGCTGCGTGGAAAATTGGAGAGCGGCGCTGGGACGGGCCGTGTCTGATCCATTGGTTGCGAATACTTCGACGCTGTTTACCTCGCCCAATGAAGTACCGATCACCTCACGCACTGAACCGACTCGGCGGTGGCCGTCGCGTCCCTTCTTCACATGGACGACGAAATCGATGCTCTCGGCGATCATGCGATTGGTTGCCTCTACCGGGATGTGCTCCGCGGACCGCAGGGCGTAGGTGGCAATTTTGCTGAATGCCGCCTGGGAGGAATTGGCGTGGATCGTACACATCGATCCGTCGTTTCCGGTGGAGAGCGCCGACAACATGTCCACGACCTCGGAACCTCGTACCTCCCCCACAATCAATCGGTCGGGCGACATGGCCAGCGCATTGCGAACCAACTGCTGCATGGTGATTTCGCCTGCCCCCTCGATGTTGGCTGTCCGGGTTTCCAGTTCAACCACATCGTGATGCCGAGCGGGATCCTCGGCGAGGCCCAGCTCCAGGCGGTCTTCAATGGTTATCAGCCGCTCCTCGGGATCGCAGGCGTTGAGAAGCGCGCGCAACAGGGTTGTCTTCCCTGCGTTGGTGCCACCGCACACGATGATGCTCATCCGGGCCTTCACCGCTGCGGACAAGAAGTCCCGCAGCAGTTCGTCGACAGTGCCCAGTTCGCAGAGATCGGCCAAGGTGACTTGCTCGTGGCGGTGACGGCGGATGGAAACCGCGGGGCGCTCGGAGACCGCCATCACTGCGTTCAAACGGGATCCGTCGGGCAATTGCAGGTCGAGAAACGGATTCGCGATGTCGAACCGTCGTTCATTGCGACCCAGCCGGGCCGCCGCTCGGCGAATCAGGGCGACCAGCTCATCATCTGAGTCGGCGATGGCCGCCGCTCGACGCTTGACGCCGCCCGCATGGTGTACCCAGACCGTGTCGCAGCCGTTTGCATTGATGTTCTCCACCGATTCGTCGGCCAGCAATCGCTCAATGGGTCCGAGTCCGAACAAGGCGGCCAAGATTTCGTCGGAAATTCGAGCCTCTTCGGCTTCCTCGATCGGGGGAAGAAATGCTCTGGCCCGATCAGCGGCGATCGCGTCGAGTGCCTCAAGGACGAACTGGCCAGCCATGGCCTTTTGCTCATGCCGATTGTCGAGTTGGCCTGTCTCGGTCTGCTCGAGCTTTCGAGTGACCATGGCCAGCACCCGGTCGAAGAGAGGGGAAGCCACTCACGCCGCCTCGTGGCCAGCCGCCGCTTGCAGGCGGAAGTGGATGCGATGGACAAGTTCGCCCAGCGTTCTCCACAGCAACAGCCGGCGGTGGCGCTGTTGGTCGGGCAGGCCGGCCTCCAGCACTTGGGCCATTCTCGGCTCGTGAGCCATGACCCCCAATAGATGCAGTTGGGAGGCCTTTGCCATCTCCGTTGGGGGGTAGGGCCGATCGCCGACACAGACCAATGCGGTTGGGATGTCGTCGGAAACCACCCTCCGGGCTTGATGGACTAAGGGCACAAGTTGATCGAATTGGGGTCGAGCGACGAGCAGCAGCAGATCGCAGCGCTTGATGAGTTCAGCAGCAGGGGAGTCGGGCCGTACTCGTCCGACATCAACCACAGCATCGATGTCGTCGAGGCTGCCGAGGCTGTCTACCAGCCGCTGGGTCAGGGTAGCGAGCACCAACGTGGTTGCTTGGCCGCAACCAGGAGCAAGCAGAGTTGGCAATTGCCCAGCGAGAAGCTGGCAACTGGCTTGCAGTCGATCCATCGTCATTTCGTGTCGGGCGGTGCCTGAGAGTTCCACCAAGGACGGTGTCGAGGACAGTCCAAAGCGGGCCGCCAAAACCCCGCCGTCTGCGTCTGCTTCAACCAGAACTGCTCGCCGTCCGGTGGTGGACTCCCAGGACAGTCCGAGACCGACCGACAGACAGGTGACGCCGGGGCTGGCCTTTGCGCTGCCTACCGCGATGATGCTCATTGGGCTGCCGTGGCCTCGGTCTGCTGGTGGGTCGGCTGACTGGTTGCCGATTGGGACTCTCTGGGCAAGAGGATCAGCCGCAACTCGTTGGCAGCCGCGGCACGGCTGATAAGTTCGGCGTCACCCGCGGCGGTCAGGAGTGACACGAACAGGGCATCGCGGCCTGAGTCCAGCACTTCGCTCACCTCCGCGACGGTGGCTCTGGTGGTCGTTGTGGCGATGCCGGTCGATGCGACAACACCCATCGGATCGCGTTCGATTGCATTCGATGGAGCGCGGCATTCAAGCGCGGGGCAGTCACCGGTCATAACCACGCCGACCGGCTGTCCTGGTCCGAGGTGGTCAATCGGGTACTCGCCCGGCAGGAGCACAACACCGACAACGGCCATCCCAGCGTCGATTGGCGAGTTCGCGGACAGAAGGCCAGGGTGAAGGATCGTCCCCTCGGGGATGGCGGCCTGAACGGTGCGCCCCACCAGGGTGTCCAAGTCAGCTATGGGTACGAAGGCCGCCCCTTGGCCGCTGGCTACCTCGACCGCTCGGAGGTCGTCGATCTCGACTGTCGAGCCGGTGGGGATATCGCGATTGGCCACCGCCACTGCGGTGCGATTGCTGAGCGACGATCCCCAGAGGGCGAAGATGATTGCTGCGGTGAGGGTGACGGTTAGACCGAGTGCGACCCAGGGAAGCTGATGTCGACGATCCTCATTTGCCATCGGCATGGGTTGTGTCCGAGAGGTTGGGGAGGGAGCCGTCGAGTCGCTCCGAGGGCCTCAATCTGCCACACCCGGTTCAATAAAGCAAGATATATTTCAGATAATTCTATGAATTGCTGTTGGGCTGGTATTGGCAGATGTGGGGGAGTTGGCGGTAGCGCTCACCCACGTCGAGGCCGTAGCCCACCACGAAATCGGGCGGGATCTCAAAGCCCACGTAGCGCAGGTCGAGGTCTTCGTGCTGGCGGCCCTTGCGCACGAGGAGGGCGCACACCTCCAGGCTGGCCGGGTTGCGGGCGTGGAGGTTCTTGCGCAGGTAGTTGAGGGTGAGGCCGCTGTCGATGATGTCTTCAACGAGGATTACATCCCTTCCGGCCAGGTCCAGGTCGAGGTCTTTGACGATCCGCACCACCCCGCTGGTGCGGGTGGAGCTGCCATACGACGACACCGCCATGAAGTCGAACTCCACCGGGAGCTCGATGGCCCGGGCCAGATCGGCCATGAACACGAAGGCGCCTTTGAGCACGCCCACCAGCAGCGGGGCCCGGCCCTGGTAGTCGGCGGTGATGCGGGAACCGAGGTCGGCGATGCAGGCGGTCAGCTCGTCGTCGGAGATGAGAATTGGGCCGGGGTCGCCGTTGCCGGTGGTCGCCGCGTCGGACACGGCGTCAACCTAGTGTCGCCTACTTGGTCAGGCCGAGCCGTTGGGAGGATCGGGTAACTCGCCAACCGCCGCCGATCTCGGTGGACCGGGCCTCATTTCGGACCACGGCCATGACCCGCTCGACGGCGGCCGCATCCGGTGGGTGCTCGGCGGCGGTCTCTCGCTGAATCCACCGGCGCAGCGCCATCTGGGCCAGGGGCTCGGGGGCCTCGGCCACCGCTTTGGCGTCGGTGGGGTCGATGGCCGCGGCCAGCTCGTCGAGCAGGTCGCGGATACCGCCCATGATTCCGGCGCCGCGGGCGATGACGGGCACCACATCGCGCTCGGCGATGTCGCACAAAAGGGGCAGCAGCTCGTGGCGGACGCGGTTGCGGCGGTGGGCGGGGTCGAGGTTGGACGGGTCTTGCACCGGCTCAAGCCCGAGGGATTGGCACAGCACCTGGGTTTCGCGGCGGCGCAGGGCCAGCAGCGGGCGTCGGGCCGGGCCGATGCCGGCCAAGCCGTCCAGCCCTGCTCCCCGCATGAGGTTCAACAGCACGGTCTCGGCCTGGTCGTCGGCGGTGTGGCCGGTGAGCACGCCGGGGGGCAGCACCCGATAGCGGGCCGCCCGGGCCCGGGCCTCCTGGTTGGGACCGGGTTCGCAGTGTGCGGCGACGGCCTCGAAGGCCGCGCCCCAACGGGCCGCCGCCTGGGCCACCACCTCGGCCTCGGCGGCTGAGCCGGGCCGCAGGCCGTGGTCCACGTGCCAGGCGGTCACCGGGCAGCCTGCCTCAGAGGCCAGCACCAAAAGGGCCAGCGAATCCGGTCCGCCCGACACCGCGCAGTCCACCGCGGTGCCCGCAGGGGGAAAGGGGCAGCGGGCCAGGAGGTCGGGGATCATCGCACCGGCGGCGCCGGCATCACTTCCGGCCTACCCAGCCAGAGCAGGAGTGCCGTTGACCCGGTCGATCCATTGCTGCGGGTTGCGGATCTCGGTCATGGTGGGCAGCCGATCCGCCGACTCCCAGGCTCGGTTCACAAGATCGGGACCGCCTCGGGACTCCACCGTCTCGATGAACGCCTCCCCGGCGGCGTACTGGTTCAGCTTGGCCTCGATGCCGATGAGACGCTGCAACAGCTTGGACACCCCCTTGGCCGAATTGCGGCGGTGGCGGAGCACCCGGGCGAACCGGGTGGCGTCGGGGATGCGGTTGGCCCCGGCCCGGTCCATGGTGACGTCGCCATGTCCCTCCAGCAGGCTCATCATGCCGCCGATGCGGTCGAGCACGGCCTTCTGCTCGGGGGTGGCCAACAGGGCGGGGAGGCCCCCGTCGGCCAGCAGATCGTCGCCCCGCCGCCGGGCCTCCATCACCTGCTTGGCCACTTGCTTGAAATGCTCCAGGTCGGGTTCGGCCGCATCGAGGGCCTCTTGCACCAGGCCCAGGAAATAGGGGCGCAACCACTCAATGCCGGTGAACTGCGCCCGGTGGGTGGTCTCGTGCAGGGCCAGCCACAGCCGGAACTGGCGGGGGTCGAATCCGTGCTTGTGCTCCAGGGCCATCACGTTGGGGCCCACGTAATAGACCATGTCCTGGTCTTCGGGCCGGTCGTCTTCGATGATGAGCAGGTCGTACTGGCCCAGCACCCGGGTGGACATCCAGCCCAGCACCGCCCCCATCTCGGTGCCGCTCACCCGCTGGGCCACCGGGGCGAACCAGGAAGCCGAAACCCGTTCGGCCATCTTGTTGGTCACCGGGCGCAGCAGTCGCTGGAAGGAGGCCACGTTGGCGTCCACCCACCCGGCCCGGGTGGTCACCGTGGCCCGGGCCGCCCCGGCCATCGACTTCAACCCGGTCTCCGCGGCCACCAGCTCCTCGGCCTGGGCGGTGTAATCGGCGAGTTCGGGGGCGAGGTTGCGGTAGTGATAGGAGTCGAGGAACGGCTCGTGGCCACCGACCCGTTTGGCTACCCGCTCAGCCAGCCGCCAGTCGACGGGATCGGCTGTTGCCACCACCGGGGATTCCCGTCGCTTCTAGTCGGATTCGACGGCACTCTGAGATCTGGTTTCCCGCTGGTGCCGATTGTTGTAGCGGGGCGCGACCACTTTGGTGAAGTAGCCGACAATGGTGGCGATGACGAGGGGAACCGTTGCGATAACCAACAGCAGCGCGATCCACCAGTGCCACACCACCGCCGCGATCAAATCCATGTGCTCACCCTAGTGGTCGGCCTGCTTGGACTCCATGCTGGGCAGTCGGCCCCGCTGGCTCAAAAGTCCTTGATGTCCAGATTGTCGAGGACGACGCGCTGGAGGGTCTCGGTGATGCGGATTTGCAGGGAGGCCGGGGCCGACTCCCGACAGGCCTGGCTCATGGCCAGCTTGAAGCGGACCTCGACATCGAGAACCTGCACGCAGGGAAGACAGTCACCCAGCTCGACCTGCACTCGGCTGATGCTCTCCATCGTGGGCTGGCCGTCGAGGGCCCGGGCGATGAGGTCGCGCGAGTAATCGCACTGGTTGGGAACCCCCAAGCAATGTCGATCACTGCCCATGTCGATGCCTCCCATAATCAGATGCCGGCCGGCGCCGGCGCCCGGTCGGGGTCGGGCGGATCAACCCAGCCCCGGCTCTGTCCGAACTCTAACAACCGCTTTTGCAGCGTTTTTCTTCCCCGGTGCAGCCGGCTCATGACCGTGCCCATCGGCACGTCCATGATCTCGGCGATCTCCTTGTAGGCGAAGCCCTCCACATCGGCCAACAGCACGGCGATCCGGTACTCCTCGGGGAGCGACTCCAGGGCGTCCACGATCTCCGATTCGGTGATCGTTTCCATCAGCACGTCCTCGGCACTGGCCCCCAGCGCAGCCCAGGTATCGCCCCCCAAGCGTTGGTGCAGGTACAGGTCTTCCACCCTGGCCAGGTCCACCGATTTCGGCTTGCGCTGCTTGCTCCGGTAGGAGTTGATGAACGCATTGGTGAGGATGCGGAACAGCCAGGCCCGCAGGTTGGTGCCCTCCTTGAAGTTGCCGAAGCCCCGGTAGGCCCGCAGATAGGTCTCCTGAACCAAGTCCTCGGCGTCGGCGGTGTTGCGGGTCATGCGCCGGGCCGCCGAGTAGAGTTGGTCCATGTAGACCATGGCTTGATCGGCGAATTTGGCTTGGTCAGCCATCTCGGTTTCAGCCTACTGCCGTTACCGGCACCGGGGATCGCGATGGAGAGCAATTCGGCGAGTCATCCTCCGCCCACTTGCTCTCGCCATGGGACGTGCTTGTCCACCCGGGGCTCGGGAGGAAGGCCCAGCACCCGCTCGGCCATGTTGTTGCGGTGTACCTCGTCGGTGCCCCCGCCGATGGATCCCCAGAACCGGTTCAGCGCCTCGTTGGCCCACACCCCGGTGTCGGCGTGGTCGCCGGCCACCCCGTATCCCCCGAGCATGCCCACGCCGAGGTTGCCCCGATCGCGGCGGCTCTCCGACCAGTACACCTTCAGCACCGAGCCGTCGAAGGCGGGCTGACGACCCCGGCGCACGTCCTCTTGCAGTCGCTGGCCCATCCAGTCCAACAGCTTCTCTCTGGTATAGGCCTGGGCCAGCTCCTGGCGAACCGTCGGGTCGTGGGCCGCGCCCCACCGCTGGGCCAGCGCGATCAGGTTGGCGGTGCTGTCGGCCCGATCCATGCCACCGCCGATCATGGTGGACTCGTTGGCCAGCACCAGCCGGGCCACCGCCCAACCGCGGTTCACCTCGCCGACCACGTTCTCCGCCGGCACCCGCACGTCGCTCAAGAACACCTCGTTGAAGTGGGCCGACCCGTTGATGGTGCGAATGGGACGGGGATCCACCCCGGTGGTGGCCATGTCCAGCAGGAAGAAGGTGATCCCCTTGTGCTTGGGGGCGTCGGGATCGGTGCGGGCCAGCAGGATTCCCCAGTCCGACAGGTGGGCCGACGAGTTCCACACCTTCTGCCCGTTCACCACGAACTCGTCGCCGTCCCGTTCGGCCCTGGTCGAGAGGTTTGCCAGGTCCGACCCAGCGCCCGGCTCACTGAACAGCTGGCACCACACCACGTCGCCCCGCAGCATGGGCGTGAGATGGCGGGCTCTCTGCACGTCGGTGCCGAAGTGCCCGATGGCCGGCCCGGCCAGGGCGATGCCCGCGGCGAGAAAGCCGCTGGTGGCGTCAAACTGGGCGGCCTCCTGCTGGAAGATCTGCCGCTGCCACCGCTCACCGCCCTGGCCCCCGTGGTCCACTGGCCAGTCGATGGCGGCCCAGCCGCTGTCGTACAGCTCCCGCTGCCACGCCCGGCAGCGGTCCATGTGGGCCTTCTCCGCGGCGGCATCCGAGTGGGTGGTGCGGGTTGACCAGCCGTCGCCGTCTTCTCGCAACGGGGCTCGGGCCTCAAGCCAAGCCCGGGCCTCCGCTCGATAGGCGGCTTGCTCGGCGGTGTCTTCTGAGTTCTCGGCCACGCTGCGACGATACGGTATTGCGACGACGGATACAGAGGGAAGGCCGGGGTTGCCGGAGAATCAGACGGCAAGTTCGACCGACCAACCGACACAGAGGGAAGGCGCGCATGGCCGATGAGCGATATGGGGTTCGCGACGAAGAGGTGGAACTCGAGCGCAACCGCCTTGAGATGCTGGCCGAGGCCCGCGACCCCCGCACTCGCCGCCTCCTGGACGGCACGGGGCTGAGTCCCGGGTGGCGGTGCTGGGAGGTGGGGGCAGGCGGCGGCACGGTTTCGGCCTGGTTGGGCAAACGGGTCGGCCCCGACGGCTCGGTGTGGTCTACCGATGTCGATCTGCAATTCCACCGCCCGGTGCTGCCCAACGTGGTGGTGGAACAACACGACGTGACCCGCGACCCCGTGCCCGAATCGGCGTTCGACCTCGTCCACGCCCGAGCCGTGCTCCAGCACCTGCCCGAGCGCGACCAAGTGATGGAGAAGCTGTGGAATGCCCTGGTGCCCGGGGGTTGGCTGGTGGCCGAAGACGGCGCGTTCGCGTCTTTTGCCGAGCAGACCCTGCCGGAGCCTTACGCCACCGTCCACCGCTACGTGTCCTCGGGGGCCATCACCGAGTGGCGCGACGCCGACTACGGGGTGCGGCTGGTCGGTCGCTTCCGGGATCTGGGGGCGGCCGACATCGACGTCGTCGGCGACGTGTGGGCCATGCGGCCCGGCGAGCATGGCGGGGAGTGGTGGTTCATGGCCCTGGAACGGGCCATACCCCGGCTGGTGGAGGCCGGCCTGGTGACCACCGAAGACGGCGAGGTCGCTCTGGCTCAGGTTCGAGCGCCCGGATTTGTCATGATGAGCACAGTCTCGATCGCCGTAGTCGGCCGAAAGCCCTCGAACTAGAGAACTGAGGAGGCAGTTATGGAAGCCCTGGAACTCTGGAATCCCGCCACCTTCAAGAAGGGATTCCCCCACGACTATTTCCGCAACAAGCGCGACAACGAACCGGTGTTCTGGAGCGAGCATCCTCGCTGGGAGGGCTTCTGGAACGTCACCCGGCACGCCGATGTGCAGCGGGTGTCTCGCGATTCGGATTGCTACAGCAACCAGCCCAACCCCTTCTTGCCTGGTGACCGGGGCCCCGCAGTTGATGACGGTTCCAACTCGGAGATGCTCATCAGCCTGGACCCGCCCGACCACACCAAGATGCGCAAGCTGGTCAATCGGGGGTTCACCCCCCGCCGGGTGCGCGACCTGGAGGAGAGGATCCAAGCTCAGGTCGACCGGCTGATCGATCAGGTGGCAGACAAAACCGGCTGCGAGATGGTCAACGAGATCGCCGTCGAGCTGCCCTTGCAGGTGATCGCCGATTTGGTGGGCGTGCCCGAAGAAGATCGCCACCAGATCTTCCACTGGACGGAGATCACCTTCGGCTTTGACGAGAAGTACACCATGGATGAGCAAATCGAGGCCGGCGCGCAGATGTTCGCCTATGCCGATCAGATGTGCGAGATACGCAAGAAGGAGCCTCACGACGATCTCATCGGCGTGCTCTTGGAGGCCGACATCGACGGGGAGTCGCTCAACCAGATGCAGATCGACGTGTTCTTCATGCTCCTCCAAAACGCCGGGTCGGAAACCACCCGCAACCTCATCACCACCGGCACCCTGGAGCTGATCCGCAATCCCGAGCAGATGCAGATGCTCAAGGACGACCTGTCGCTCATCCCCAATGCGGTAGAGGAGTTGTTGCGCTATACCACCCCGGTGATGCAGTTCGTGCGCCGGCCCCGCTACGACACCGTGGTGGGGGATCAGGAGATCAAGGCCGGCGACCCGGTAGTGATCTGGTACCCCTCGGCCAACCGAGACGAGCGGGCCTTCGACAATCCCGAGACCTTGGACGTGACCCGCGACGCCAGCCAGCACGTGGCCTTCGGCGCCGGCGGACCCCACTTCTGCCTGGGGGCGTCGCTGGCCCGCCTAGAGGCCAAGATGATGTTCGAGGCCATCATCAACCGCTTCGAGGGTCTGGAGCTGGGGGTGGACGACCCCCGCACCCTGCCCCGCCTGCACTCCAGCCTCGTGGACGGCTACGTCGAGATGCCCCTGCGCTGGAGCGCGGTCAACCCCGCTGCCTAGGAAGATGTCTCGCGGCCTACACATCAAATGTTAGGCTAACTTGACAACGAGGGGAAGCCACTCTAGGGTTCCTCGCCCATGACCATGATTTCCCGTACTGGGCTGGCTGGCGCATTGCTCACATTGGCTCTTTTGGCTTCGGCCTGCGGTGGCGACGGTGGCACAAAGCTGGAAGGCGTTGCCGCCACTGTCTATGACGGCAACTGCGCTGACGACAACGGCTCTTCGGTCACTGTCTACTCCGGTCGAAGCGAGAACCTGATGAAGCCCGTCTACGACGCATTCGCCTGCGAGAGCGGCACATCGGTGCGGGTTCGCTGGGGATCATCCACCGATCTGGCTCTCTTGATCGACACCGAAGGCGACCGCACCGAAGCTGATGTCTTCATCTCCCGTTCTCCTGGTCCAGTGGGATTCTTGGAGTCCAAGGGTCTACTCACCTCCATAGACAGCAGTGTGCTGAACCTGGTTGACGGCGACCACCATGGGTCCAATGGCACCTGGATCGGCTTCTCCGGTCGCAAGCGGGTTCTGGTCCACAACCTCGACAATGTCCCGCCATCTGAACTGCCCGACTCGGTGTTCGACCTCATCGGTCCAGAGTGGAAGGGCCGGGTGGCCATACCAGCCACCAACGGATCGTTCGTGGACTGGTTCACCGTATTCCGCGACCAGTACGGCAACGACGTAGCCACCCAGTGGCTCAGCGACATGGTGGACAACGACGCCCGCTATTACCCCAACAACGTGGCCATCGTGGAGGCCGCCGCCCGGGGCGAGATCGACGTGGGCCTCGTGAACCACTACTACAACTACCGGCTGGCTGCCGACGCCGAGGCAGCGGGCGAGCAGCATCGGGCGGCCAACTACGACCTGTCCGATGAGGACATCGGCTCACTGCTCATCATCACCGCGGCCACCATGACCAACGACGTGGCCGACCGAGAGGCAGCTGAAAGCCTGATCGCCTACCTGCTCTCCCCTTCAGTGCAGAACTACTTCACCAGAAACACCTACGAATACCCCCTGGCCGGAGGGGTCGAGTCCAACCCCGTGCTGCCGCCGCTGACCGCCCTGTCGATCGGCTCCGTCGACTTCGACGCCCTCGGCGGCGGCTTCGAAACCACCGAAGAAATTATCCAATCCAGCGGAATACTGAGTCAGTAAAAGGTTGCACTAACGTTTCACACGTGGACGTCGACCCTCTTGATCTCATCTCTCCCAAGCGCTACGGCGCCAACGGACATCCCCACGAACTGATGGCGTGGATGCGCCAGAACTCTCCGGTGCACTGGTGCGAGCCCGACGGCTTTCAGAACTTCTGGGCCGTTACTCGTCATGCTGACATCATCGAAGTCTCCATGCAGCCCGAGCTGTTCAGCAACGAGGCTGACAGCATCGCGGTGCGCAGCGACCAACAGGTCGCCGATTTGGAGGAGCACGGCAGCATCATCAGCCAAATGCGGACCATCATCAGCATGGATCCTCCTGAGCATCGGCTCTACCGCAAAGTGGCTAGCGGGTTCTTCACCCCCCGGGGCATCAGCGAGCTCGACCAGATCGTCCACGACAGCGCCAAGGCCCTGCTCGACAGCCTGGGCGATGAGGGGGAGTGCGACTTCGTGGACGTCATCGCCCAGCGCCATCCGCTGCGGGTGTTGTCCACCATTCTGGGCATTGACCAAACCGATGAGGAGCGCCTGCTGGTTCTGACCCAGCAGCTGCTGTCGGGAGACGATCCCGACTACCAGCGGAAGGCCGACAGCCGCTACGAGGCCAGCCTGGGAGTGGGCTTGGAGTTCTACGCCATGTTCGACCGCATCATCAAAGACCGCCAGGCCAATCCCCAAGACGACTTGGCCACCATGCTGGCCAACGCCCATCTGCCCACCGGCGAGGCCCTGCCTGAGATCGAGACCTTTGGCTACTACCTCATCGTGTTCACCGCCGGGCACGACACCACCCGCAATGGATTGTCGGGAGCGCTGGAGGCGTTCTTGGCCAATCCCGACCAGCTTCAGCGGCTGAAGGAGAACCCGGAACTAACCAAGGATGCGGTGGAAGAAGTGATTCGGTGGTCCACCCCGGTCAACTACATGAAGCGCACCGCCATGGCTGATGCCACCGTGGCCGGTCAGCCGGTGAAGGAAGGCGACTTTGTGGTGATGTTCTACGCCTCGGGCAATCGGGACGAGACGGTCTTCGACCGTCCCAACGATTTCGACATCGGCCGCCATCCCAACCGCCATCTGGGGTTCGGATGGGCCGAGCACTACTGCTTGGGGGCGCACCTGGCCCGGGCCAGCACCCAGGCCCTCATCAAGCAGTTGGCCGAGCGGGTTGTTGAGATTGAGCCCGCCGGTCCGCTCGTTCGCACCGAGTCCAACCTCATCGTCGGCGCCAAGAAGCTGCCGGTGCGATACAAGCTGCGCCCCGCCGCCTGATTCCCGTACCCGACCCTGACCATTTCCCCAAAACCATGAGCATCAACGACCGAAATCCTGTCCACTACGACGCCGTGGTCATCGGCGCCGGATTCGCCGGCATCTACATGCTCTACAAGCTGTGCCAACTGGGCCTCACGGCCAAGGTGTACGAGACCGGCGACGACGTGGGCGGCACCTGGTACTGGAACCGCTATCCCGGTGCCCGCTGCGACGTGGAGAGCCTGGAGTACTGCTACAGCTTCGACCCCGAACTGGAGCAGGAGTGGGAGTGGACCGAGCGCTATCCCGGCCAACCGGAGATTCTGCGCTACGCCCAGCACGTTGCCGAACGGTACGACCTGTACCGGGACATCCAGTTCAACACCAAGGTCACCAAAGCGGCGTTCGACGACGACACCGGGCGCTGGAACATCAGCAGCGCCCCCGCGGTGGACCACATCGATCACAACCACGCCCCGGCGGGTCCCGACACCGACCTGGTGACCGCCGAGTACCTCATCACCGCGGTGGGCTGCCTGTCTTCCTCCAACGTCCCCGACATCGAGGGCATCGACTCCTTCCAAGGCGAGCTTTGCCACACCGGTCGCTACCCCAAAGACGGCATCGATTTCGCCGGCAAGCGGGTCGGCATCATCGGCACCGGATCGTCGGGCATCCAGGCCATCCCGGTGATCGCCGAAACCGCCGAACACCTCACCGTGTTCCAGCGAACCCCGCAGTTCGCCATTCCGGCCCGCAACCACCCCCTCGATCCGGCCGAGCAGGCCGAGGTCAAGGCCAACTATCGCCGACTCCGGGAGCAGAACAAGTCCCAGCAGGGCGCACTCGGCGCCCGCTTCGACTGGAACGAGGGCTCGGTGCTCGACGCCGAGGCGGAGGAGGCGTTCAAGGAGTTCGACTCCCGCTGGGAGATCGGCGGCTTCGCCTTCCTCGGGGCCTACGGCGACATTGCCCGCACGCCAGAGGCCAACCACGTCGCCGCCGATTTCGTCAAGGCCAAGATCCGCGAGACGGTCAAGGACCCCGAAGTGGCCGAGCGTCTCATCCCCACCACCTACATCGGCTGCAAGCGGCTGGTGCTCGACACCGACTACTTCATGACGTTCAACCGCGACAACGTCACCCTGGTGGACATCAGCGAGAACGTCGTCGACGAGATCACCCCCGATGGCCTGCGGCTCGCTGATGGCACCTCATACAACCTTGACGTGATCGTGTTCGCCACCGGCTATGACGCCATGACCGGCTCGCTACTCCGCATCGACATCCAGGGCCGCGGCGGGCGCCCCTTGGCCGAGCAGTGGTATGCCGGGCCCCGCACCTATCTGGGCCTGGGAGTGCCCGGCTTTCCCAACATGTTCACCATCACCGGTCCGGGCAGCCCGTCGGTGCTGGCCAACATGATCGTGTGCATCGAGCAGCACGTGGATTGGATCGGCGACTGCATCGACTACCTGCGGGCCAACGGCCATCGCCACATCGAGGCCACCGAGGAGGCCACGGAGGCCTGGGTGGACCATGTCAACCTGGTGGCCAGCTACACGCTGTACCCCACCTGCAACTCCTGGTACCTGGGGGCCAACATCCCCGGCAAGACCCGGGTGTTCATGCCCCTGCCCGGTTTCCCGCCCTACGCCGAGAAGTGCGACGAAGTGGCTGCCGCCAGCTACGAAGGGTTCGACCTCACTGGCTAACGGAGACTGCTCATCGGTAAACCTTGTCTCGCTTTGCCACCCGTACCACGAGCACTCGAACCAATTCGTCTTGGATATCGCAGACAACCCGGTAGTCCTCTACTCGGTATCGCCACAGATCTCCCATCGGGCCAGACAGAGCCTTTCCGACACGACGGGGGTCGGTCGACGCGACACGCCCATCCATGTAGTCCATGATGCGGCGGGCCGAGTTCTTGTCGAGCTTCCTGAGTTGGTTCTTCGCTGTGTGGGTGTAGTCAATCGTCCAAGCCAAGCTCGTTCCTCACGTCAGCAGCAGAATGGACTTGCTCTTGTCCCTTGCGAAGGCGTTCAACGACGTTGGCGGCTAGGTAGTAGTCCTCGATGTCCTCAAGCCCGCGGTCGATAATCTCGCGCAAGTAGAAGGCTTTTGTCCGCCCAGTCAAGGAGGCAAGCTGGCTGAGCCGTTCCTCAATTTCAGGTTCTAGTCGAATCGATGTAGGCATTTCGGTACCTCGCTCGCCTAGGCGACTACGTGTATTCAATATATCGCGCCTTGTTGCAGCATCCACAGGCAAAATGGGTATTCTCACCGATTGATGACAGAGCAACGCATCGGACTCACGCTGGCCGACTCGACTTCGCCTCCGGTGCAACGGCCCTACAACCCAGACGCCCCCAACGTGCTGGCCATCGTGATGGACGATCTCGGCTTTGCCCAGCTCGGGTGCTATGGCGGCGACATCGACACTCCCAACCTTGACCGCCTGGCGGCTCGGGGGCTGCGGTTCACCAACTTCCACACCACCGCGATCTGCTCTCCCACCCGGGCCTGCCTTCTCACCGGACGCAATCACCATCGGGTGGGGGTGGGGATGCTCACCGACCTGCCCGTCAACTTCCCCGGATATAACGGAGAAATCCCCGACTCCGCCGGGACGTTGGCCCATTACCTGGGAGCGGAGGGCTGGGCCACCTTCGCGGTGGGGAAGTGGCACCTCACGCCCCGCGATCAGCGGGCTGCCGGCCCGTATCACACCTGGCCGACCGGAGTCGGGTTCGACCACTACTACGGATTCCTCAACGGGCAGACCAACAACTGGACCCCCCAGCTCATCCGCGACAAGACCTACATCGAGCCGCCTGCCACCCCGGAAGAGGGATACCACCTCGATGCCGATCTGGCCGACCAAGCCATCAACTACCTGCGCGACCTGCGGCTGGCCGACCCCGAGCGGCCGTTCTTGATGTGGTACGCCACCGGCACCCCCCACGCCCCCCATCAGGCGCCCCCGGAGTGGATCGACCGCTATGCCGGGCAGTTCGACCAGGGCTGGGACGTCTGGCGAGAAGAAGTGCTGGCCCGCCAGAAGGAGATGGGGGTCATCGCTGCTGATGTGGAGTTGTCGGCTCGACCCGAGTGGGTCGCGCCTTGGGATGAGATCGACCCCGACCGCCAACGGTTGTATGCCCGCATGATGGAGGTGTACGCCGGGTTCTTGAGCCACGCCGACCACCACATCGGCCGACTTCTGGACCATCTCGAGCAGTCGGGCGACGCCGACAACACCGTGATCGCCCTCATATCCGACAACGGCGCCTCCGGCGAAGGGGGTCCCAACGGAAGCTGGAACCATCTCCGCCACGTCATCAGCGACGACGAAGACGACCTGGAGTTGGAGCTGTCCCACTACGACGATCTCGGCGGGTTCCGCTCCGCCGGGCACTACCCCTGGGGATGGTCGTTGGCCGGCAACACGCCATTCCGGCGATGGAAGCGGTACACCTTCGAGGGCGGGGTGCGAGACCCCTTGATCCTGTCATGGCCGGACGGAATCGCCGCCCGGGGAGAGTTGCGCCACCAGTACTCCCACGTCACCGACGTGATGCCCACGATCCTGGATCTGGCCGGAGTGCAACCCCCGATTGTATTCGGCGGGGTGGAGCAGATGTCATTCGACGGCGCCAGCATGCGGACAGCGCTCGACAATGCTGATGCCCCCGACCACCGCACCAGCCAGTACTACGAGTGCTGGGGCAGCCGGGCCATGTACCACCAGGGGTGGAAGGCGGTCACCAACCACGTCAACCAGCTCACCGCCGCCGACCGGAACAACATCGTGGGCAGCCACGACTTCTCCGAAGACCGCTGGGAGCTGTTCGACACCGTGGCCGATCCCACCGAATCGAACGACCTGGCCGACCAGCACCCCGAGAAGCTGGCCGAGATGATCGAGCTGTGGGACGCCGAAGCCGACCGCAATGGGGTGCTGCCCATTGACGACACCGCGGCCAATCGGATTGCCCACATGTATGTCCCGTGGATGTCGCTGCGGTCTCGTTACGAGCTGGTCCCCGGCGACCAGGTGCATGAAGCCTCAGGTCCGTTGCAGTTCGGCGGCTACCGAGCCGTGGCTGCGTTTCCTGATGGCTTGCCCCAAAACGCCGCCGGCATCATCTGCGAGCAGGGCGACTGGACTTCCGGCTGGGCGATGTTCCTGGCCGATGGCGAGCTCCGCTGGGCGGCGGTGGTGTACGGACGGGAATACCGGGCCGTTGCCCCTGTGCCAACCGGCGCTCGCTTTGTGGGTGCGGTAGTCGACCCGACTGATGGCGGCCTATTCACGGTGACGCTGGTCGCCGACGACGCCGAGATCGGTCGGGGAGCGAAGCCGGTGCCCTTGCCCACCAACTGGGCCCCTGACGGCGCCTTCCTCACCGTGGGCTATGGCCGCCCGTTCCCCGTGTGCGACGACTACGAGCCGCCGTTCCATGCTCCCGAAACCCTGGCCTCATTGGTAATTGAGACCGGACCGCTGCCCCCGTTCGACTTCGACGCGGAGATGGCCCACGCCATGCGCCACCAATAGCCATGTATCCGTCCCGGCGCTTCGGCTACAGCGACGACCCCTGGTTCCGCATCGGGGGGTTCCCCGTTTCCACCACCGCGTTTGTCGTCGGCCTCGGGGTGGCCTCGATGATCATCTGGGGGATTGAAGGCCGCTTTGGACCCATCTTTCGCGAGTTGGTGCTGTTTTCGGACAACTACTCAGCCTCACTCGGCAGTGTGGTGGAAGGCGACATTTGGCGGTTGGTCACCTGGCCGATCCCCAACGAGCCCCACTTCTGGACAATCATCTTGTTCGCCATCTTCTACATGCTGGGTTCCCAGATCGAGTCCCTGCTTGGACGCTGGCGATTCGCGTTCTTCCTCGCCGCTCTCACGCTTGTTCCCGCCGTGATTGTGACCGGGGTGGAGGTGGCGACCGGCATTGATGGCTATGTAGCCGGCCTGCGAATGGTGGAAGTCGGGGTGTTGGTGGCTTTTGCCGCCCAATACGCCCAGGCCCGGTTCTGGCCCGGCATTCCCGGTTGGGTGATCGCCGTGGTCATCGTCGGGCTCGATGCCATCCAAGCCCTCGGCAACCGCAACTGGTTTGCCCTTGTCGTGCTGGCCTGCACGGTTGCCGTGGCCCTGCTTGGCATCCGGGCATTCGGCTACGCCGCCAACCTGACGTGGATCCCCAAGCTGTCTCTGTCGTCGAGTTCGGGTCAGCAGTCCACCAGCACTGGCTCGTCGAGGTCTCGCCGCCGATCCCGAGGCCGGGACCATCTGCGGGCGGTCCCTTCGGGCGGAGAGAGCGTCAGCCCCGAGATCGACGCCCTGCTCGACCAGGTGTCCAGCCAGGGCCTCGAAAGCCTCACCCGCAAACAGCGCAAGCAACTCGAAGCCCACGCCCGCCGCCTCCGCCGCCGCCGCCGATAAACCGACGGGGAATCCCAAGGCGGCGGCACCACCCGGCGAGACCTACTACGGTTTCGGCGTGACGACTTGGGGGAGGAGTCCTTATGGCACAGGCGGGTGATGAGATCATTGCGTTAGACGGCGTCTTCAAGATCTTCGGCCCCCAGCCCCGAGGCCGGGCTTTCGAACTGGCCAGCTCGGGGATGAGCAAAGACGAAGTGCAGGCCGAGACGGGCCATGTGGTCGGCCTCCACGACGTGTGCTTCTCGGTAACCAGGGGGGAGATGTTCGTGGTGATGGGGCTGTCGGGGTCCGGCAAGTCCACTGCGTTGCGAACGGTCAACAAGCTCCACGACATCACCGCCGGCACCGTCAGGGTCGAGGGCACCGATGTGCAAGAACTTGAGGGCTCCGCCCTGCAAGCTTTTCGCCGCCAGCACATGGGGATGGTCTTCCAGCACTTCGCGCTGTTCCCGCATCGCGATGTCATCGACAATGTGGGCTACGGCCTCAAGGTCCAAGGCGTTGACAAGTCCGCCCGCAGCGAGGCGGCCATGCGAGCGCTGGCGATGGTCGGCCTCGATGCCTACTCGCAGAACATGCCGTCGGAGCTCTCCGGCGGTATGCAGCAGCGGGTGGGTTTGGCCCGGGCCCTGGCATCGGATCCGGAGATATTGCTCATGGACGAGGCCTTCAGCGCCCTCGACCCGCTGATCCGCCGCCAGATGCAGGATGAGCTGCTGGAGATCCAGAAGCAGCTCAAGAAGACCATCCTGTTCATCACGCACGATCTCAACGAGGCGCTCCGCATCGGCGACCGGGTTTGCATCATGAAAGACGGCGCCGTCGTGCAGATCGGCACCCCCGAGGAGATCCTCACGCAGCCGGCCACCGGCTATGTGGCCGAGTTCGTGCAGGATGTCGACCAGGGCCGAGTCATCCAGGTACATGAGGTGATGCAACAACCTTCCCCCGTTACCGCGAGCACCACCATCGCTCAGGCCCTCGGTGCGATGGGCGATCGCATCGGTGCATTCGTACTGGATGCCGCGGGCGCGCCGACGCACCTGCTCACCGTCGAAGACGCGGCGCGGGCCGCAAGCATGGGCACCACCGATCTGGCCCCGGCGCTGCGCACCGACTTCGAGCGCTGCGGGCCAGAGGCCCGGCTCAACGAGGTGTACGCCGCCGCGGGCCGCGGCCTTTCCATTGCGGTGTGCAATGAATCGGGGGCGCTGGTCGGCAACCTCGACCCCCGCCACATCATGGAGGAGATGGGCCGGGTTGAGCACCTTATTGATGACTTCGAGCGGGAGGTGTTCCTGTGAGCCTGCTAGCGCAGACCGAATCTCCCGGAGTTGCGGACAACAAGGTCCTCGACCAGTGGACCATTCCCTTCGGGGAGTGGATCGAGCAGATGGTCAACTGGATCGCCCTCAACCTGGGCTGGTTGCTGAGCATCATCGAGTGGCCCTTCACGTTCTTGTTCCGCAACATCGTCAGAAGCCCTGACCACCATCCTTGGTGGGAGATCACCGACATGCCGTGGATTGCGGTATGTCTGCTGTTCTTTGCGATCGGCACCCTCGTCCGCAACGTCAAGGTCGGCGGGTTTGTGGCCGTGGCCCTTGCCATCTGCGGACTTCTGGGTATCGAGTACTGGGAGGAGACGGCACTCACCCTGGGCATGATCATCGTCGCTGTTGCGCTCTGCGCGCTGATCGGCATTCCGGTCGGCGTCCTCTGTGGCCGCTTCGATGGTGTGTGGAACGCGGTGCGCCCCGTGCTCGATGCCATGCAGGTGGTTCACGCTTTCGTCTACATGTTGCCGGTCATCTTCTTCTGGGGCATCGGCACGGAGCCGGCCACCATGGTGACGATGGTGTTCGCGTTGCCGCCCCTCATTCGCCTCACCAACCTCGGGATCAGACAGGTGCCCGACGATGTTGTGGAGGCCAGCAGGGCCTATGGGGCACCGGAGTGGCGCGTGCTGCTCGACGTGCAGCTGCCCTTGGCCCGCCAAGCCATCATGACCGGACTCAACCAGACGCTGCTGCTGTCCATCTCGATGCTCGGCATCGCCGCCATCATGGGGGCAGGCGGACTGGGTCTGCTGGTCTTCCGGGCCGTGCAGAACCTCGACATCGGGTTGGCCGCATCGTCCGGCCTCGCCCTGTTCATTGTGGCCGTGGTGCTCGACCGCGTTTCGCAGACCGAGGCCACTGACAGCGAGAATCTCTTCAAGCGGATCCGCCGGGCCTGGGCCCATCGCCGCGACCCGGAGGCATTGCTGCCTGAGGCCGCGACGGTTGGTGTCGCGGCCAAGACCCGAGGCCTTTCAGCACCGCTCTCCGGCAAAGAGCACCGCGGCCTGGCCATCATCGCTGTCGGAGCGCTCATCGCCGTTGTTGCCGTATTCCTGCCGTGGGGACACGACTCGGGCAAGATCTCTGGCTACGCCCGTCTGGTTGACACGGGTCGCTACGAGAACGTGCAGATCGATCCCGAGGGGTCACCGGGCCTCTTCGAGATCAGAGAGGCAAGCGACGACCCGCCCATTGAGCATGCTCAGGAGATAGAGGTGCTCGAGGCGCAGCGGCGAGCGGCGATAACCGCGGCGGGCGCTGAGCTTGTGACTGACGATGAGGTCGTTTCTGTCCTGACCGACATCGAGGACGAGATCGCGCGGCTCTCCAATCCCTTGGCAGGGCGCAGTTTCAGTGGCTTGAGTGCCTCCGGCGGTTCGTTCTACGGCATTCTGGTTCTTGGACTCGCATTGCTGATGCTCCTCGCGGTCGGCGCCAACTTCCGGCGGCCGGGTGGAGGAGTGCGCCTGTTCGGATCCAACGGCGTGCTGACGCTCGCGTTCGGCTTAGTGGCCGCAGCGGTCGCCTACCTATGGGCGGCGACCGCCCCGGCCAACGTTTCCCACTCCGTGGGCGTCGGCCCGTGGCTGGCTGTTATTGCCGGAGCGCTGGCCATAGCCGGTGCCGTGCTGTGGCTCTGGGAAGCTCCCTACTCTGCCCGCAGGCCTTTACGCGCCGGCGTCTCGTACGCCCATATCGGTGTGGCTGTTTTCGTTGTGGCCCTGCTTGTGATCTCCGGGTTCTCGGGGTGGTCCTTCGACCAGCGCGTTGAATCTGTCGTCTCGCCGGAGCTCGCGGCTCAGATTGAGGCCTTGGAGCAGCAGCGGAGCGATGATCCGGCCCAAGAGGCCCGGTTGGCCCAAGAGATCATCGCGCTGTACGCCGAAGCGCAGCGGACGCAGACGAGGATCATCGATGGTTTCTCTGTCGATGGCAGCAGATACGGCTCCCTCGCCCTCATCCTCGGCATCATCGGAGTTGTGTTCACCCTGCCTGCTGCCGGGGTCTTTGGCGCCGATGACCGGAGGCGGCGGCGCTGGAATGCCGCGGTTGCCGGGATCGGCCTGGGCCTGTTGGTCGTGGCCACCGCGTGGGTCTCTTCGTTGCTCCGGGTTGCCGACCCGAGGTTCAGCAGCGGCGCCGGTTCTTTTCTTTGCCTCATCGCGGGATTTCTCCTCATGGCCAGCACGGCCGGTGTGTTGAAGGAGTTCGACCGGTCGGAGGTGTACGTCGCCGTCGACGAGCCTGAAGCGGCGCCGGAGGGAGCAGCGGCTGCTGTCGCGTAAACCCCGACGGCTCTTGTGCCCTTGGGAGCTATTGGGCTAGCCTTCCATCTGCCACTTCGGGCATTTCTCCATAGGCGGGAGAAAACATCTTAAGGAGGGAAGAATGCTGACGAAGAAGCATTGGAGGGTTTGGCTTGCGCTGTTTGCGGCACTGGCCTTGGTTGTCGCAGCCTGCGGCAACGACGACGATGATCCGGGGACCGCTCCGGCGACTGATGATGCGGAGGCCCCGGCGACTGATGATGCCGCGGAGGCCCCGGCGACTGATGATGCCGCTGCTCCTGACGAGGTGAACATGACTCCTGGTGAGGGTGTCAGTGTGACTCAGGCTCGGGCGAACTGGAGCACCGGCTACATGCAGGCGGCCATCTATCACCACCTGCTAGAAGAGTTGGGCTACGAGGTGAGTGAGCCGGCCGACCTTGAGTTGGCCCCCTCAAGTGCGTACGTTGCCATGGCCCAACGGGAGTTCGATTTCTGGGCCAACTCGTGGTACCCCAACCACGATTCGTTCGTATACACAGCCGAGATGCCTGACGGCTCGCTTGTCAGCGATCACGTGTCGAGGGTGGGCCTCGAGGCGGAACGCGGCGGTATTGAGGGCTTTTTGACCAACAAGTCCCTTGTCGATGAGCACGGCATTCGCACCCTCGAGCAGCTGGTGAACGATGACGCCTTGTTCGACTTGTACGAGGCGGCCGACCAGGAGCCTGGCGATGGCGTGCTGCAAATCTACGGCTGCCCCGAGGGCTGGGGATGCAACGTGGTCATCAGCGGGGTGATCGAGGATCGCGGCTGGACCGGCAAGGTTCAACAGATCGAGGTCGGCGGCTACGACGCCACCATCGCCGATGCGGTCGCTCGTGCGAACAACGGGACCCCGTTCATCGCCTACACGTGGAGTCCGAGCTTCTACACGAACCATCTTTCGCCTGGCGACCTGTCCATGTGGTTGGCACAGGAGGAGGGTGCGGCCACATTGCTCGGCACCGATGTCTGCACCAATGATCCGTGCAACCTTCTGATTACTGCGGACATCACGGTGACCGCCAACAACGATTTTCTCGTTGAGAACCCATCAGCCGCGAGGCTGTTCGAGTTGGTGGAGATCAGCGTGGTTGACATTGCCCTGCAAAATGCCCGCTATGACACCGGCGGCGAGAACACCACTGACGACGTGAACCGCCATGCGGCCGAGTGGATCGCCGCCAACCGCGGCACCGTCGACGGCTGGCTGGCAGAAGCACGCAGCGCCACCTCGTACACGATTACCCCCGTGGCCGCACCGGCCCCCGCGGAGCCGTTCCGGGTCGCGGTGGTGGCGCCGAGCGCCAGCAACGACTTGGCGTTCACCCAGAGCATGTTTGACGCGGTGACCGCCTTGGTGGATTCCGGGGACATCACTGAGTTCGCCATTACCGACGGCACCTTCATCGTGGAAGATGCCGCCGCAGCCATTCGGGGCTATGCCGAGGATGGCTACGACCTGGTCATCGCCCACGGCTCCCAGTACGGCGGGCCGCTCCAGGAGATCGCGCCGGACTTCCCCGACGTATCGTTCGCTTGGGGTACCGCGGTTGACACCTTCGGCATTCCCAACGTGAACTCCTACTCGGTTCGCTCCGACCTCGGGGGTTATGTGAACGGCGTGGTTGCCGCACAGCTCACGGAGAGCAACGTGATCGGCGTGATCGGCCCGATCGAGGTAGGCGACGCCAAGCTCTATGTCGACGGATTCGCAGCTGGAGCTACGGCTCAAAATCCCGATGTTGAGGTCAACATCGTCTACACCGGATCGTTCGCCGACGTAGCGCTGGCCGCGGAGGCCGCCCAATCGCACATCTCCGCCGGCGCCGACGTGCTGACCGGTTCGGCCCAGATGGTGGTGGGCGCCACCGGAGTGGCCCAGGAGAACGGCGTGCTGTGGTTCGGCACCCAGGCCAACCAGACCGCACTCGGCGAGGACATCGTGGTGGCCTCGCAGGTGTACCGCTGGGAGGTCATCCTCTCTGAGGTGGTCGATCAGGTCAAAGGCGGCACCTTGGGTGGCACGACCTTCATCATGACCTTTGACGGCGGCGGGCTGGATATCCAGTTCAACGATGCCATGGACATCCCCGCTGCCGTGATGGACTCAGCCCAGGCGACCATCGCCGGTCTGTCCGACGGGTCCATCTCCACCGGTCAGTAGCACTGACAAACACGCACAGAGCTTCGGGCCCTCGGGCCTGAAAGCAATTCCCGAGCGGGGGGCGGGGCTTCGGCCCCGCCCCCCGCCGCGTGCGGCGGTTCAGAAGTTCCGGTCGGCGATCAGGCTCAGGATCTCGAACATCACCGACATCGAGCGGTAGCTGGTGATCTGGTTGGGCGAGTCAACCGTTGGCATCAGGCACACCACGTCGCCGCCGATCACGTTGCGGCCCCGCATCGAGCGGATCAAATCCATGGCTTGGTCCATCCCAAAGCCGTCGATCCCGGCCTCGATGTTGGCCACGCCCGGCGCCACGGTGGGGTCCAGGCAGTCGAGGTCGAAGGTGATGTAGACGGGCCGGTCGCCGATGCGGTCGTGGATGATCTCGATAACCCGCTCGGCCCCCATCTGGTCGTAGTCGGTCTTTTTGATCACCTCGTATCCCAGCGCGTAGCTGGGCTCGGTCCAGTCGAGGCTGCGGGTGTTGCCCCGGATGCCGACCTGCACGCTGTGCTCCGCGTCCACGTGGCCGTCGGTCACCAGATAGCTGGCCCAGTGGGCGGCCGACTTGATCGCCCCCATGAAGTGGGGGATGTTGTGGTAGGCGTCGGTGTGGGCGTCGAAATGCAGGAGACAGGCCCGCTCGCCGCCGGTGAGATTGGCCTCGGTGCCGCCGATGGCTTGCAGGATGCCGCCGGTGATGGAGTGATCGCCTCCGATCGACACCGGCCGGGCTCCGGCCGCGTCGATGGACCGGTAGAAGTCGGTGATCATTTCGATAGAGCGCTCGTTGTTGTTGCCCTCCGAAAGCGGCACATCGCCCAGGTCGTTGATGCGGCACATCTCCCAGGGGTCGATGCCGAATTGGTTGTGGACCCGCCGGCCGATGGCCGAGACGTCCCGCACCGCCCGGGGACCGAGATGCTGGTCGCGCTGGGTGGTGCCGTTGCCGGTGCTGTGGGGCACGCCCACGAGAGCGATGTCGGCGTTGCGAGGGTCGGGGTCGTAGTCGCAGCGGAACAGCGTGGGGATGCCGTACCAGTAAATCCCGTCCATGAGGCGCTGCTCGTCGGTCCGCGAGGATGCTGGTTTGGTTGATGTGCTCGTCATCCCCGCTTATCTATCAGCGAAGTCAGCTCTTGGCAACGGCATCACTGAAGACCAGGCAGCACATTTTGGCTACTGTGGAGCGAACATGAGCTCTGACACAGCAGCACCGAAGCCACCGCCGATGCTGGAGATGCGCGGGATTACCAAGCGCTTTCCCGGTGTTGTGGCCAACGAAGACGTCGACTTCACGGTGCTGCCCGGCACGGTTCACACCCTTTTGGGGGAAAACGGCGCGGGCAAGAGCACGCTGGTGAAGATCCTCTATGGGCTCTACCAGCCCGACGAGGGCTCGATCAGCTTCGACGGCTCACCGGTGAACATCGACTCGCCCGCGGTGGCCATCCAGACCGGCATCGGCATGATCCATCAGCACTTCATGCTGGTGGACACCCTGACCGTGGCGGAGAACGTCGCCCTCGGGCTGGGCAAGCCGCTGGGACTCACCAACTTGCAGCCCATCCGGCGCCGCATCCGGGAAGTGTCCGAGGAGTTCGGGCTCCACGTAGACCCCGATGCCTACATCTGGCAGATGGCGGTGGGGGAGCGGCAGCGGGCCGAAATCGTCAAGGCGCTCTACCGAAACGTGAAGTTGCTGGTGCTGGACGAGCCCACCGCGGTGCTCACCCCGCCGGAAGTCACCGATTTGTTCGTCACCCTCCGGCAGCTGACCGCGGATGGCCGGGGGCTGGTGTTCATCTCCCACAAGCTGAACGAGGTGATGGAGATCTCCGATGAGATCACCGTGCTGCGCGATGGAAAGGTCTCGGGGCGAACCACCCCGGCGGAGTCCAACCGGGAATCGCTGGCCATGATGATGGTGGGACGCCCGGTGGAGTTCACCCGCACCCTGGCCGAGCAGTCCCCCGGCGAGCCCCTGCTGGAGGTGACCAATCTGCGGGTGCGGGGCGACCGCGAAGAACTGGCCGTTCACGACGTGAACATCGACGTGCAGGCTGGCGAGATCGTGGGCATTGTGGGCGTTTCGGGCAACGGGCAGCGAGAGCTGGCCGAGGCCATCGTGGGGCTGAGGGAGATCGAGTCGGGCCAGGTGGCCATCAAGGGCCAGCCGGTGAGCACCCCGACACCCAAGCGAGTCCGGTCGATGGGGTTGGCCTACGTTCCCGAAGAGCGGATGAAGTTCGGCAGCATCGGTGACTTCACCGTGGCCGAGAACCTGGTTCTGGTCGATTACGACCGGTCGCCGTATGTGCGCTACGGACTCTTGAGCCTCAACACCATCGAAGAGCGCAGCAAGCAGTTGGTGAGCGACTACTCCATCCGCACACCCAACACCGGCACGCTCACCCGCAAGTTGTCGGGGGGCAACATCCAAAAGGTGGTGATCGCCCGAGAGTTCAGCGGCGACGCCGAGGTGCTCTTGGTGGCCCAGCCCACTCGGGGCATCGACATCGGTGCCGCGGAGTACATCCACGAGCAGTTGCTGCTCCAGCGGTCCCAGGGCAAGGCCATCTTGTTGATCAGCGAGGATTTGGACGAGGTGATGGCCCTGTCGGATCGGCTGGTGGTGATGTACGAGGGCTCGGTGATGGGCCGGGTCAACCGGGCCGATGCCACCGTCGAGCAGGTGGGACTGCTGATGAGCGGCGTGGGCGAGCCGGAGGGTGCGGCAGTAGCGGGTTAGGCAAGCCTGGGCCGTTCAGAGCAAACGGCAGTAGGCTGAACCTTCCTTTGGGAGGTGTCTGAGTACCTGGTGGGCTCCCCCGCCTTCAAAGCGGGTGGGACGGGCGATCCCCGTCCGGCGGGTTCGATTCCCGTCCACCTCCGCTCAGCGCGTGATCGGCGTGGCGTCGGGTCCTAGACAGCGAGCAGGTCGCGGGCGCCGGTGTCGCTGGAGGGGTGGCGGAGTTTGGACATGGCGCGGGCTTCGATTTGGCGGATGCGCTCGCGGGTGAGGTTGAAGTGCTCGCCGACTTCTTCGAGGGTGCGGGGCTCGCCGCGGTCGAGGCCGAAACGGAGCTTGAGGATCTCGCGCTCGCGCTCGTCGAGGGGGCCGAGCAGTCGGGTGATCTCCTCGGGCAACAGCGCGGTGGCGGCCACTTCGAAGGGGGACTCGGCGGAGCGGTCCTCCACCACGTCGCCCAGCTCGGCGTCGCCGTCCTCCCGCAGCGGCTCGCTCAGCGAGAGCGGTTCGGCGGCGAAGCGCAGCGCCTCGGTGACCTTCTCTTCGGGAAGGTCCACCTCCACGGCCAACTCGGCCAGGGTGGCCGGACGGCCCAGCTTCTTCTCCAGGTTGGCCCGGGCCTTTTGCAGGCGGGCCAGGGTGTCGCCGGCGTGGACCGGCAGGCGGATGGTGCGCCCGGTGTTGGCGATGCCCCGGGTGATGGCCTGGCGGATCCACCAAGTGGCGTAGGTGGAGAACTTGAACCCCTTGCGCCAGTCGAACTTCTCCACCGCGTGCATCAGCCCGAGGTTGCCCTCTTGGATCAGGTCAAGCAGCGGAAGGCCGGATGCCTGGTACTTCTTGGCGATGGACACCACCAAGCGGAGATTCGACTGGACGAAGCGGCGTTCGGCCTGCTCGCCGACCTTGACCTGGCGGCGCAGAATGCGACGTCGGGCGGGCGTGAGACGATCCGGGCTGCCAGGCCCGAATTCCTTGTCCTGGTCAAGGAGGGCTTGCGCTTCGTTGCCTTCCTCGATTTTCTGGGCGAGCTCAACCTCGTCGTCTTTGGTGAGCAGCGGGTATTGGCCGATGTCGGTCAGATAGAGGCGGACGAGATCCTCGTCGTCGCGCTCAACACGCTCTTTCGGCACAGTCACACCCTCTCGATCGTTCTTGGGTCACCGGTGTCGCTGTCCAACCGGTCGACGCTGACCAGGCAGAGACACGAACAACTGTTAGGCAACAACGATACCCGCTTCATCGCGGATGCGGCACTTCACTCGTAAATCTCTTCGGCCAAATCGGCGGCCACCATGCGGGCCGTGCGGATCACGGCGCCGTCGCTTACCGGCGACAGGTCTTGACCCAAGTGCTCGATCATCTGAACCAGTCGGGGCAGAGCCACTTCGCGGAGCGCTACAACAGCGTCGTCCGGTGCCGCATCCTCCATTCGGCCCACCAGACGCACCCACGCCTCGGTGGGAGGTCGAACCCGTTCGGCGCCGGCCAGAGCCGGCGAATCGGGCAGTGAGGCCCGCCACCACTGGGCGTGCTGCCCATGGCGGCGGCTGGAGCGGGCCAGCAGCGCCCTGGTGCGGGCATCCAGCGGTGCCCCGGCGACCAGATCGGCCGCCAAACGGCCTTCGATCTCGAACAGCCGCTCTGAAATCCAGGCCAGACCGCCACAGGCATCGGCCAACTGCTCGATGTCCATGCTCAGCTGCCGCCTCGGTAGCGGTTGGTGTCGATGTCCATGCTCAGCTGCCGCCTCGGTAGCGGTTGGTGATCGGCAAACGGCGATCTCGGCCGAAGGCCTTGGCGGTGATGCGCACGCCGGGGGGATTCTGGCGGCGCTTGTACTCGGCCCGGTCCACCAGCCCGGTGATGCGGCTCACCAATTCGGGGTCATAGCCCTGACCGCACAGGTCGGCGGGGGTGAGGTCGCCCTCCACGTAGGCCTCCAGCAGCGGATCGAGCACGTCGTAGGGGGGCAGGCTCTGGTCGTCCCGCTGGTCGGGGCGCAACTCGGCCGACGGCGGCTTGACCAAGACGTTCTCGGGAATCAGCTCGCGGCCGGCCCGTTGGTTGCGGTAGCGGGCAAAGGCGTACACCTGGAGTTTCCACAGGTCCTTGATCACGGCGTAGGCCCCGGCGGTGTCGCCGTACAGGGTGGAATAGCCCACTGCGCTCTCGCTCTTGTTGCCGGTGGTCAAGATGAGCCAGCCGAACTTGTTGGACAGGGCCATGAGCAGCGTGCCCCGGATGCGAGACTGCACGTTCTCCTCAGCCAGATCGGGATCGAGGCCGTCGAAAGAAGGGGCCAGCATGTCGAGAAAGGCCTGGTGACCCGGCTCTACCGGGATGACCCGGTGGTCGATGCCCAGATTCCGACACAGTGCTTCGGCATCGGCCACCGAATGGTTGCTGGAATAGCGGGAGGGCATCAGCACGCCGTGGACGTGGTCGGCGCCGAGGGCGTCCACCGCGATCGTCGCCACCAGCGAGGAATCGATCCCCCCCGACACGCCGACGCCCACATCGGTGAAACCGTTTTTGTGTACGTAATCCCGGGTGGCCAGCACCAGGGCCTCATACTGCTCGTCGAGCGCGTCCAACCCAGGATCGATGTGGTTGATCTCCTGGGCGATGCCCAGGACCGCAGTCACGGAGGCGGGTAGGGTTCTGGCGCGCAGGTCACACAACTCCGGTCTGTCGGCCACCTCCACCTCGGTGATCAACAGTTGCTCCCGGAAGGAGGGCGCTTTGGCGATCACTTCGCCATCGGTGTCCAGCACCAACGAAGTGCCGTCGAAGACCAACTCGTCTTGTCCCCCCACCAAGTTGGTGTAGATCACAGGGCAGCCGGTTTCGGAGACTCTGTGGCGAAGAATCTCTAGGCGCTGGTCGAGCTTGCCGACGTGATAGGGCGAGGCATTCAGGTTGAAGACGACCTCGGCTCCGACCGCGGCCATCTGGCTCATCGGGCCGCCCGACACCCAGGCGTCCTCGCAGATGGAGACCCCGACGGCGACACCGGCCACGTCGTGCAGAACCGGAGCGCCAGTACCGGGTTGGAAGTAGCGGCGCTCGTCGAACACGCCGTAGTTGGGTAGCTCCCGCTTGTGGTACACCCCCATGAGCTGGCCATTGGCGGCCACGCCCGCCGCGTTCTGGCAGCCGTCGGCGGCGTCCACGAAGCCCACCACCGCGGTACACGACCCCGATTGGGCCGCAATGTGCTCCATGGCCGTGCGGCTGTCGGCCACGAACCGACGCTTGAGCACCAGATCCTCGGGGGGATACCCGGTGACGGCCAGCTCAGGGAAGACCGCGGCATGGCACCCGGCCTCCTCCGCCGCGGCGAGCGCGGCGAGAATCCGCTTGGTGTTGGCGTCGATGTCGCCAACCACTGAGTTGATCTGGCCCAAGGCCACTCGCAGCTTGGCCACGAGAACAGGCTAGTGGTGGCTTGTCAAAGGGCCGCAGCCCGGTGGAATCAGACGGAGTAGTACAGCTCGTACTCGAGGGGGTGGGGCCGCAGGTTGACCGCGTCCACCTCCTCTTGCTTCACCTCGATGTACGACTCGATCAGCGAAGAGTTGAACACGTCGCCGGCCAGCAGGAAGTCGTGGTCGGCCTCCAAAGCGGCCAGGGCCGCGCTGAGCGAGCCGGGTACCGTCTCGATGCCCGCTGCCTCTTCGGGCGGCAGGTCGTAGATGTTCTTGTCCAGCGGGTCGCCCGGGTCTATCTGGTTCTGGATGCCGTCGATGCCGGCCATCAGCATGGCGGCGAACGCCAGATAGGGGTTGGCACTGGGGTCGGGGCAGCGGAACTCCAGGCGCTTGGCCTTGGGATTGTCGGAGATCAGCGGGATGCGGATGGCCGCCGAGCGGTTCCGCTGGGAGTAGGCCAGGTTCACCGGAGCCTCGTAGCCGGGCACCAACCGCTTGTAGGAGTTGGTGGTGGGGGCGGCGAAGGCCAGGATGGCCGGCGCGTGGGCCAGCAGACCGCCGATGTACCAAAGGGAAATGTCGGACAAACCGGCATAGCCCCGCTCGTCGTACATCAGCGTGTCGCCGTCTCGCCACAGCGACTGGTGGGTGTGCATACCCGAGCCGTTGTCGCCGTAGATCGGCTTGGGCATGAAGGTGACGGTGCGCCCGTGCTCGCGGGCCACGTTCTTCACCACGTACTTGTAGAGCTGGACCTTGTCGGCCATGGCCAGCATCTCGTCGAACACCATGTCGATCTCGGCCTGCCCGGCGGTGCCCACCTCGTGGTGCTGGACCTCGATGGGGATGCCCACCGACTCGAGGGCCACCACCATCTCGGAGCGGAGATCCTGGAACGTGTCCATGGGGGCCAGCGGGAAATACCCGCCCTTGTAGGGGATGCGGTGGCCGGGGCTGGGCGCGCCGTTCACCGAGGGGCGACCGCTCTCGAAGATGCCCTCGGCCGAGCGGATCTGATAGCCGGACACGTCGGGCTGGTTCTGGTAGGCCACGCTGTCGAAGATGAAGAACTCGGCCTCGGGCCCGAAGTACGCACTGTCGGCAATGCCGGTGCTGGCCAGGTAGGACAGGGATCGGCGCACCACGCCGCGGGGGTCCTTGCCGTACATCTCGCCGGTGACGGGATCCTTCACATCGCACAGCAGCACCAAGGTCTTGCGCTTGGTGAACGGGTCGAAGATCGCGGTGTCGGGATCGGGGATGAGAAGCATGTCCGACGCGTCGATGGTCTGGAATCCGCTCACCGACGAGCCGTCGAACCCGAGGCCCTCCTCGAAGACCGATTCGGTCAGCTCGCGGATGGGAAGCGAGAAGTGGTGCTGCACACCGGGGACGTCGGTGAAGCGCATGTCCACGAACTCCGCACCCTCGGATGCAGCCAGCGCAATGACTTCTTGGGGAGTTGACACGGTGGGTTCCTCCTTTTTCGCGCCCTTACTTTCCCACAACAGGCAAGGGCTCGGCTCATTGTGCCTCTATGGATTTGCTGCTTGCCTGCCAGCGGAAGGCTCATCATCGCGCAGGTGAGTTTCCAAAGATTTTCCCGATTGTGAAAGCTCTGTGAACGCTTCCAATGGGCTGGCGCAAGCAGGCGATGGCGGGGCACTCTGGTGGTCTCCTATGGAACCGCGAACTTCGCCCTTCGAGGCACCCGAGTAGCCCGCCATGGAACCGCAAAAGGACTACGTGCTTCGCACCGTGGAGGAGCGGGGGGTGCGGCTCATCCGGCTCTGGTTCACCGACGTGCTGGGCCAGCTCAAATCGGTGGCCATCTCCCCGGCGGAGCTGGCCGACGCTTTCGACGAGGGGCTGCAATTCGACGGCTCGGCCATCGACGGGTTCTCCCGGGTGCAGGAGAGCGACGTGCTGGCCGTGCCCGACGCGGCCACGTTCGAGCTGCTGCCGTGGGCCGACCCCGAGGAGCCCTCCGGCCGCATTTTCTGCGACATCCGCAATCCCGACGGCACCCCCTTTGATGGCGACCCCCGCTGGGTGATGCGCCGCAGTCTGGCCAAGGCCGCCGAGATGGGCTACACCTTCTACACCGCCCCGGAGGTGGAGTTCTTCTACTTCCGCGGCGGCGACCCCGACCAGCCGCTGGTGCCGCTGGACAACGCCTCCTACTTCGATCTGACCACCGCCGATGTGGCCAGCCCGCTGCGCAAGCACACCATCACCATGCTGGAGGCCATGGGCATCCCGGTGGAGTACTCCTTTCACGAGGACAGCCCCAGCCAGCACGAGATCGACTTGCGCTACACCGAGGCGCTGAGCATGGCCGACAACGTGATGACGCTGAGGCTGGTGGTGCGCAAGCTGGCGCTGGACCGGGATCTGCACGCCACCTTCATGCCCAAGCCGCTGAACGGCGTGCAGGGGTCGGGCATGCACACCCACATGTCGCTGTTCGAGAACGACGTGAACGCGTTCCACGACGCCGGCGACGACTACGGGCTGTCGAAAACCGCCAAGGCCTTCATCGCCGGGCTTCTGCACCACGCTCGGGAGATCACCGCCGTGACCAACCAGTTGGTCAACAGCTACAAGCGGCTGGTGGCCGGCGATGAGGCGCCCACGTTCGTGTCATGGGCCCGCAACAACCGCTCAGCCTTGGTGCGGGTGCCGGTGGTGAAGCCGGGCAAGGAGTCGTCCACCCGAATCGAATACCGGGCGCTGGACTCGGCGGCCAACCCCTACCTGGCGTTCTCCGCCGTGCTGGCCGCCGGCCTGAAAGGGGTGCAGGAGGGCTACGAATTGCCCTCTGAAGCGGTGGCCGACCTCTACACCATGAGCAGGGGACAGGCCCGGGCCGAGGGGTTCGAGGAGCTGCCTATGTCGCTGTCGGAGGCCCTCGATGTGCTGGAGGAGTCGCCGTTGATGGCCGACGTGCTGGGCGAGCACATCCACGAGTGGTTCCTGCGCAACAAGCGGGCCGAGTTCGCCGAGTATCGCCAAGAGGTCACGCCCTTCGAGCTCCGCCGATACCTGAACACCTGGTAGGCGCAGTGACGGAGCCGCTCCTCGTTTTCCCCGATCCGCCGCCGCCGGAGCTGGTGCGCACGCTGGACTTGGGCGGCTACAACTGGAAGGCGGTGGGCAGCGCCCAGGAGCCGGAGGGACGATGGCTGGGAGCAGTGGTGGCGGTGGATGAGAACCCCGAGGATGCGTTCGGTTTCTGCCGGGCGCTGAACCGGCGGGGCTTGGACATCCCGGTGCTGGTGCTGATCTCGGGCGCCCACCTGGATGAACTGGAGATGCGCGACGACCTCTACACCGACTTCTGCCTCACCCCGTTCCACCAGCGGGAGCTGGAGGCCCGGTTGGCCCACCTAGTATGGCGGTCGGGCACCGCCGTGCGCCCCGAGCTGATCGAATACGGGCCGTTGGTGCTGAACGTGGAGACCTACCAGGCCACCATCTCCGGCCGGCCGCTCGACCTCACCTACATGGAATACGAACTGCTGAAGTTCCTGGCCAGCTCCCCCGGCAAGGTCTTCACCCGGGAGACACTGCTCAGCCGGGTATGGGGCTACGACTACTTCGGCGGCGCCCGCACCGTGGACGTCCACGTCCGCCGTCTCCGGGCCAAGCTCGGCGAAGAGCATGCCGGCCTCATCACCACCGTGCGATCCGTCGGCTACCGCTTCGGCCTCTCCCGCTGGGAGCGCTGAGCGGTCAGCTGGCGTAGGCCCAGAGTTCGATTTCTATGAGGGCGCCGAGGGGGAGGGCGGCGACGCCGACGGCGGAGCGGGCGGGGCGGTTGTCGCCGAAGCATTCGACGTAGGCCTGGTTCATGGTGCCGAAGTCGTCCATGTGAACCAGGAACACGGTGGCCTTCACCACGTCGGCCAGGGTGGCGCCTTCGGTAGCCAGCACGGTCTCGGCGTTGGCCATTGCCTGGCGGAACTGGGCGATCAGGCCACCGGGCACCAGCGCTCCATCGGCTATCCCGATCTGGCCGGAGCAGATGAGGAAATCACCGGCTCGAACGATGGGGGAGTAGGGGCCAACCGGAGTGCTCATGGCTGAAGAGAATACGGGCCAACGGGAGTGCTCGTAGCATGGGGCGTATGGACGCTGATGGCCGGGATCAAGACATCGAGCAACTGATCGCCTCCTCGCCGTGGCCGGAAGACGCTCGATCTCTCATCGACGACTTGGGCATCACCGACGAGCGGCGGGCCCGGGCGGCGGCGATGCTGGCCGGGGCCTCCCGCAGCATGAGCAAAGCGGTGCGGCGCGATCCCAGCCTGCTGGGCGTGCTCGACCCCCCCGCTGACTTCGCCACCGAGAAAATCTCGCTGACCACCCCTGACGACGACGATGCCCTCGACGGCCTGCGGCGTTGGAAACGGCGCCAGCTTCTGCGCATCGCGCTGCGCGACCTGCTGGGCGAGGCCGATCTGGCCACCGTGGGCCGGGAGCTCTCGTTGCTGGCCGACGCCTGTTTCGCCCGGGCCCTGGAGATCGCCGACGAAGGCCCGCCTATGGCGATCATCGGGATGGGCAAGCTGGGAGGCAGCGAGCTGAACTACGCCAGCGACGTGGACATCGTGTTCGTCCACGACGGGAGCACTGAGGCCGCCGTTCGCCGAGCCCGCAAGGTGGTGCAAGCCCTCACTGCCTTCACCAGCGAGGGCGCGGTCTACCGGGTGGACACCGACCTCCGCCCCGACGGCCAAACCGGATCGCTCAGCCTGCCCTCTGATGCCTACCAGCACTACTTCGAGCAGCGGGCCCACGCCTGGGAGCGGCAGGCGTACATCAAGACCCGCCGGTGCGCGGGCGACCCCGAAGTGGGCAACGCCTTCTTCGACGCCATCCGGCCCGGCGTGTGGGAGGAGAACCTGGGGGCGACGACGGTGCCCTCCCTTCAGGCCATGAAGAAGCGAGTGGAGGATTCGGCCAAGCTGAAGGGCGACCGGGAACTCAAGAAGGGACCCGGCGGCCTGCGAGACATCGAGTTCACGGTGCAGCTCTTGCAACTGGTCCACGGCCGCACCGATCCCACCATCCGCTCTCCCAACACCCTCACCGCCCTGCGCCAGCTCAGCTGGGGGGAGTACATCGACCAGGCCGACGCCGTCCACTTCACCACGGCTTACATTCACCTGCGCACGGTGGAGCACCGGTTGCAGCTCCGCGACGAGCGCCAAACCCACGAATTGCCCACCGCCGAAGCCGACCAGCAATGGGCCGCCCGGGCCTCGGGCTTCGAGAGCCTGGACGCCTTTCAAACCTCCCACCGCCGCCACCAGGCCTCGGTGCGGGAGATCCACCAGCGGATCTTCTACCGCAAGACTCTCGACCGGATGCACGACACCGGTTTGGTGAGCGAGTTGCTCCCCGATCACCTCCGGCAACTGGGCTTCGCCGACCCCGACCGGGCCGCCGAAACCATCGAGCGCCTCACGGAGAACCTCGGCCGCCGGGCCAACGTGATGCAGCAGGTGTTGGTCATCATGGTGGAGGCGCTGGCCACCACCCCCGACCCCGACCTCGGGCTGGTGCGCCTGGCCTGGCTGCTGGACGGGTCGTACCGCATCGGCGCCATCCTTCCCGTGCTGCGCGACTCGCCCATCGCCATCAGCGACATCGCCCGGCTGCTGGGGTCGAGCCGGGTGGCCGCAGGCTGGATGCGCAACCACCCCGAGTTCGCCCGCTCGCTGATGAACCCCGAAGAGCTGGCTGAGGCTCGCACCGCCGAGGCCCTGGCCGCTGAGGCCACCGAGGCCATGCAGTCGGCCTCCGGCGACCACGACCTTCAGATGGCCGAGCTGCGCCGGTTCGTGCGGCGCGAGCAGCTGCGGGTGGCGGCCCGGGACATCCTGGGGCTGGCCTCGATCATCGAGATCCCCGAAGAGCTCACCAACATCGCTGACACCGCATTGACGGCTGCCGTCCATGCGCTGGCCCCCGAGGTGCCCTTTGCCGTGATCGGACTGGGGCGGTACGGGGGCCTCGACCTGTCGTACGCCTCCGACCTGGATGTGATCTTCGTCTACGAGGGCTCAACATCCGATGAGGCTCGCGCCGCCAACCGCACCGCCCGGGGCCTGCTTCGGGAGATCGGCGCCCAAACCGCCGAGGGCCGGGCTTGGGAGATCGACGCCCGCCTGCGCCCGGAGGGTGAAAACGGGCAGCTCGCCCGGTCGCTCGAGGGCTACCAGCGGTACTACGACGAGCGAGGCCAGCTTTGGGAGCGCCAGTCCCTGCTCAAGCGCCGCTTCGTCGCTGGGGATGCCGACTTGGGAAGCCGATTCCTCCAGTTGGCCGACCAGTGGTGCTACCAGTCGGCGTTCAGTGAGGCCGAGGTGGAGGAAATCCGAACCATGAAGCGCCGCATCGAAGCCGAGCGGCTGGGGACCGGCAGCAAAGCCCGGGATGTGAAGCTCGGCGCGGGCGGGCTCAGCGACATCGAGTTCACCGTGCAGCTCATGCAGCTTCAGCACGGTTTCGGGCGGGACTCGATCAGGGACAACCGCACGCTGCCCGCGCTGGCCGGGCTGTCGGAGCACGACCTGTTGGACATCGGCGACCGGGCCACCCTGGATGTGGGCTACCGCTTCTGCCAGCGATTTCGCAACGCCCGCTACCACCTCTCGGGGCTCGCCTCCGACGGGTTTCCCGACGACGACCACGAAGAACTGCTGTTGGCCCGTCGACTCGGTTATCCCAGCAACAAGGATTTGGAGGCCGACTATCGGGAGGTCACCGAGGCCGTTCGAGAGGTGGCCAACCGGCTGCTCTACGGCGAGGACAGCTAGACGCTAATCGGACCGGTGGGCCAGTCGGTGCGGAAGTCGGCAGCTCGCCAAGTGGCGGCGGCCACGGCGGCAAACACCGCGTCGGAGCAGGCGACGGGAAAACCGTCAGACGGCTCGATCGCTATTTCTACTGGGGGCATCCGGGATGCGGGCACAATGCCGAAGGAGCGGATGGTGAGGTCGTGGACGGTGCCGTCGGTGTCCACGGCCAGCGCTTCGGAGGTCACCCAGCTATAGGCCATGTGGGCCGCGCCGATGCAGTAGGAGCGGAGCACGACCTCGTCGAGGGGGTCGCCGCCGTCCACCTGGATTCGCAGGGTGCCGTTGTGCCATACGGCTCGGGCTGTGCCGCCGCGGGGGGCAGTCACCGTCTCGGTGCCCTTGCCCAGCGCGCTCAGCGCCACGGTGGCCTCGGCCCATCCCGCACCTCGGATATCTGCGGAGGTCGGGGGGCCACCGATGTCCACCTCTTCCACGGTAAGGCCGGGGGCAACCGACGTGATTGCGTCAGCCACCCCCGGTGTGCGGACCACCCGGACCACGCCGCGGCCGTCAGAGTTGATCCCAATGGCCACCGGCGGGCGCTTGGGACCGTTCCGAACGGCGTCTTCGCGGGACCACAGCACCCGCACCGGGCGGCCGTGCTCGTTGGCCAGGCGCCGGGCGACTTCGGGCAGCGGGGACGCCAGCTTGCCGCCGAAAGCGCCGCCATTGGCCAAAGGGCTGGCCGGGTCGCCACCGGGCTCACACCACGAAGCGTCGGTTTCAAGATAGGCCGGCTCCACCCAGGAGGTGCGAAGCCGCATCGCCCAGTCGCCCTCGGGGAACTCCAGCGGCATGGGGAGCTCGTCGGGGGTGCGTCGGCCCTGCACCTTCCCGGCTTCGGCCCGGGCTTCGGCCACCGTTTCCCCCAACGCCCAGCCGCCCCGGCCATCGGACAACGCCACCAGCGCGCCCTCGGGCCCGGTGTCGTCGGCGAAGCCTCCTTCTCCCAGGGCCACATCCGGCCCCACTGATTGGACGCCGCCGCCTTCCAACTCAGCCCGCTGGGCCGATGCTGCCCAATCGCGCTCAGGCACCGCTGCGCCGTAGCCCTCCCAAGCCTCGGTGATGGTCTGCCAGCCAGTGCAGCGGCACAGGTGGGCGGCCAAGGCGTTGGCCACCGCTGATTGGCCAGGCACCGCTGTGGGTGACGACCCGGCGCCCGCACTCGAGCCCGCCTCAGCCATCGGCGAGCGGGCCCGCAGACCAGCCAGGCGCATGATGATGCCGGGGGTGCAGAACCCGCATTGGCTGGCGCCGGCGGCGCAGAATGCCTCGCCCCAAGCCGTCCGGGTATCCGCAGGCAGCCCGGCCAGGGTGGTGACGGCCCGGCCAGCCACACGGCGGGCAGGGGTCACGCAGGAAACTCGGGGCTTGCCGTCAACCCATACGGTGCAGCAGCCGCACTGGCCTTGCGGGCTGCACCCGTCTTTCACCGAGCGGATGCCGAGGCGGTCGCGCAGCACCTCCATGAGCGACGCGCCGTCGTCGGGTACCTGTACTGGCCGGCCGTCTACGGTGAATTCCAATACGGCCGCCATGTGCGGCGAAGGAGTTAGCTGAAGCTCTGACCGCAGCCGCAGGTGCGCTGGGCGTTGGGGTTGGTGATGGAGAACCCTGCGTCGGTGAGGCCGTCCTTGTAGTCGAGAACCGCGCCTTCCAGCAGAGCGGCGCTGGAGGAGTCGACCACCACCTTGACATCGCCGAACAGAACCTCTTGGTCTTCAGCGCCGAAGTCGGCGTCGAAGTACATCTCGTAGCTGAAACCGGAGCAGCCGCCGGGCCGCACCGCTACCCGTAGGGCCAGCTCCTCGTCGTCGGCCTGCTCCTGTTGTACCAGGGCGCCGACTTTGCTGGTGGCTGTATCAGTGAGCGTGATCACAAACTTCTCCCTGCTCGGTGCTGTGAACCAATGTCAGTCTACCCGCAGGCTTGACTGGTATACACACCCGATAGCATGGCGAGGGTGAGCGACGCCACCGCCCCGGCCCTGCCGACGCCGAACGACGTCATGGGCGTGCTTCGGGGGGTGATTGATCCCGAGCTGGGCAGCGACATCGTGGAATTAGGTATGGCCCGGGGTGCTGTGGTGAATGCCGATGGCCTGGTGGAGGTGACGGTGGCGCTCACCACCGCAGGATGCCCGCTGCGGGCCCAGATACAGCGAGATGTCCGCAGCCGGGTGGGCGGGTTGCCCGGCGTGGAGAAGGTGAAGATCCACTGGAGCGAGCTGACCCAGGAGGAGAAGGCCGCAGCCATGGCCAAAGCCCGCTTCAACGTGGCCCAGAACGCCCCCGACACCGCGGTGCCCCCCACCACCAAGGTGGTGATGGTGGCATCGGGCAAGGGCGGCGTGGGCAAGTCGACCGTGACGGTGAATCTGGCCGCTGAGCTGGCCCGTCGGGGCATGCGCATCGGGGTTATGGATGCCGATATCTGGGGCTATTCGGTGCCCCGAATGCTGGGGGTCGAGGGCCGTCTGGCCGGTGCGGAGGACGAGAAGAAGATCGCCCCCAATGAGAAGCAGGTGGGCGATGGAACCCTCGAAGTGGTGTCGATGGGCTTTCTGGTGGATCGGGAGGAGACCGCGCTGATGTGGCGAGGGCTCATTCTGAACCGGGCCGTCCAGCATTTTCTGGAAGACGTGCGCTGGGGTCCGGTGGATTACCTGCTGATCGACATGCCGCCGGGCACCGGCGACGTGCAAATGGGGATCGCCAAGATGCTTCCCCAGGCCGAGATGGTGGTGGTGACAACGCCGGCCCGCAGCGCCCAGAAGGTGGCCACCCGAGTGGCCTCCATGGGGCGGTCCAACTATCTCCGCATCGCCGGGGTCATTGAGAACATGAGCTCGTTTGTGGCCCCCGATGGAGAGTCGTACGACATCTTCGGCCGCGGGGGCGGACAAGAGCTGGCCGATGAGCTGGGCGTGCCCTTGCTCGGCCAGGTGCCCATCGATGGCACCGTGGCCCCCGGCGGCGACGACGGCGATCCGGTGGTGCTGCAAGAAACCCCCGGCCCGGCGGCGGAGGCATTGCGGGCCATCGCCGACCGGCTGTTGGAAGAGATCCCCCCGGTGGACATGGCCTCCTGCACCGCTCGGATCTTCGAGGCCGCCGAGCAGGCCCTGGCCCAACTCGACATCGTCTCCTCGTAGGGAAATGCCTTGATCGTCTGGCTGGTGCTCCTGTTCATCGCGGTGCCGCTGGCGGAGCTGTACGTGATCGTGGAGACGGCCAGAAGCATCGGAACACTGGAGACCATCGGCCTGTTGATCTTGGTGAGCGTCGTCGGGGCGTGGATGGTGAAAGCGCAGGGGCTGGCGGTGCTGTGGCGGGTGCGCAGCAAGCTGGCCGAGGGCCTGATGCCGGGCCGGGAGCTGGTGGACGGTGCCCTGGTGCTGCTGGCCGGCGCGCTCATGCTCACCCCCGGCTTCGTGACCGACGCGGTGGGCCTGCTGCTGTTGTTCCCGCCCACCCGAATGGCGATCCGTCCGTTGATCATCCGCCGGTTCCGCCATCGGGTGACCTACTTCGGCCCGGGCGAAACCGGACCGGGCACCATCCACGACACCGATCTCGCCAACGGCGATTGACCGACCCCAGATGACGGCATCTCGGTCGGGCCATACGCTGAGACCCGTGAGACCTCCTTCGGTGGACGCCCTCGCCCGGTCGTTGGCCGACACCGGACTGCCCCATCCGCTGCTGGTGGACGCCGCCCGAGCAGCCATCGCCGAGGGCGACCCTGAGCATGTCGAAGAGCGAGCCCGGGGCCACGCCCATGCCGCGGCTCGGTCGATGCTCCAGCCGGTGATAAACGCCACCGGGGTTCTGCTGCACACCAACTTGGGACGGGCGCCGCTGGCGGTTGCCGCCGACGCCGCCTATGCCAACTTGGAATTGGATCTGTCATCGGGCCGGCGAGGATCTCGCCACGACCACGCCGCCGCCCTGCTGGCCCGGCTGTGCGAAGCCGAGGACGCCATCGTGGTGAACAACGGGGCATCAGCAGTGCTGTTGGTGCTGGCCGCGCTGGCTGCCGGACGGGGGGCGGCGGTGTCCCGAGGCGAGTTGGTGGAGATCGGCGGCGGGTTCCGGGTCCCGGAGGTGATGGAGCAGTCTGGGACACAGCTGGTGGAAGTGGGCACCACCAACCGCACCCGGCTGGCCGATTTCGCCACGGCGGTGGAGAATCCGGCCAACGACACCGCCCTCGCCCTCAAGGTGCATCAGTCGAACTACCGCATCGTGGGCTTCACCGAGCACGTCACCGTGGCTGAGATGGCCTCGCTCAGCGTGCCGGTGGTGGCCGACATCGGCTCGGGGTTGGTGGATGCCGCCTGCCCCTGGCTGGCCGTCGGCCCCCCCGCGTGGCTGGCCGGCGAGCCCGCGGCGCGCCAAACCCTGGCCGAGGGGGCCGCGCTGGTGACGTTCTCGGGCGACAAGCTGTTCGGCGGCCCCCAGGCGGGGATCATCGCCGGGCGGGCCGACTTGGTGAGGCAATGCGCCCGGCATCCCCTGGCTCGGGCGCTGAGACCGGGAAGCCTGGTGCTGAACGCCCTCCAACAGGTGGCCTTGGCCTATCTGCGCCGAGACGGGCAGGCCATCGAGTTCTGGCGAATGGCGTCGCTGGCCACTGCCGAACTGGAGAGCCGGGCTCTGGCGGTGGTCGCCGAGTCTGGCGCGGGAAAGGCGACCGAGATGGCCTCGGTGCCCGGCGGCGGCACGCTTCCCGGCGTCGAGATTGCCTCCTGCGGCGTGATGCTCAACGGCGATCACTCGGCCGCGCTGCGGGCCGGAACCCCGCCCGTCATCGCCCGAGTGAGCGACGGCCGCACCTGGCTCGACTTGAGGACCGTGGCGCCCGGTGATGACCGCCACGTGATCACCGCCCTGAAGGCGCTGGGGTGAGCATCACCGTGGAACTTGCCGCCCGCAGGCTCACGAACGCCGCGGTCCACGCCTGGCGATGAGCATCACCGTCTCCACCGCCGGCCATGTCGATCACGGAAAGTCCACGCTGGTGGAGGCCCTCACCGGGGTTGACCCCGACCGTTTTGCCGAGGAGAAGGCCCGAGGCCTGACCATCGACCTCGGCTTCGGCTCCGCCCAGTTGCCCTCAGGCCGGTCGGTGTCCATCATCGACGTGCCGGGCCATGAACGGTTCATTCGCAACATGCTGGCCGGAGTGGGAGCGGTGGATGCCTGCTTGTTCGTGGTGGCGGCCAACGAGGGGTGGATGCCGCAGTCCGAAGAGCACCTCCGCATCCTGGAGTTGCTGGGGGTGTCGCACGGGCTGATCGCTCTGACCAAGGTGGGACTGTGCGACGCCGACATCGCCGAGCTGGCCCGGTTGGAGGTCGAAGAACGGGTCGAGGACACGTTCTTGGCCGAAGCGCCAGTGGTGGCAACCGACGTGGTGGACGGCCTGGGCGTCGATGATCTGCGGGCCGGGTTGGATGACTTGGTGGATCGCACTCCCGCTGCCGCCGATCATCGCAGACCACGGCTGTGGGTTGACCGGGCATTCGCGGCCCGAGGGGCGGGCACGGTGGTGACCGGCACGCTGGGCGGAGGGCAGATCCGGGTGGACGACGAGCTGGAGTTGCGGCCCCGCGGCGCCGCGGTCCGGATCCGGGCCTTGCAGAGCCACCACAGCCAGCGCACCAAGATCGGGCCGGGCAATCGGGTGGCGGTCAATTTGTCGGGCATCGGCCACCAGGAGGTGGCCCGAGGCGATGTGCTGGTTCGAGCCGGGCAGTGGCATCTGGCCAACCGGTTCGACGCCTCCTTGACCGTGTTGAGCACCCTGGACCACGAGGTGTCCCGTCGAGGGGCCCACGCCGTGTACCTGGGGGCGTGCGAGCTGCCGGCCCGCATGCGCATTCTCGGGCTGGAGGCGCTTTCTCCCGGCGAAACCGGACTGGTTCGGCTTCACCTCCCCCGCCGACTGCCGCTGCTGCCCGGCGACCGCTTTGTGGTGCGAGAGAGCGGCCGGGCCGAGACCATCGGCGGTGGAACCGTCCTCGACGTCGATCCGGTACTGCCCGCCTCCAAGGCCAAACCCGATCTGTCGGTTGACCGAGTGGTGGCCGAGCGGGGTTGGGTGGAGGCTGACCGACTGGCCCTGTTGACCGGGCAGCAGCGGGAACCCGATGTCGGGCGGTGGGTGGTGAGCTCGACCGTGCTCGATGCCGCCCGGGCTCGGCTCCAAAAGGCGGTGGACGAAGCCGGACCCCTGGGGCTGGACATCGCCGGGCTGGACGAAAAGGATCGGGCGGTGCTGGGTCTCATGGAGGACGTGGCGACCGAGGGCGGCCGAGTTCGCCCCATCGGGCAGTCAGACCCCTTTGAGAACCACCGGTACACCGCGGCATTGGAAGCGGCCCCGTTCACCCCGCCTGATCCCGAAGCGACGGGCGTGGACCGCAGCGAAGTGCGGGAGCTGGTGAAGCGAGGCTTGATCGTGGAGCAAGATGGTGTGTTCTTTGCGGCCTCCACCCTGGAGACAGCCCGGTCGGTGCTGGCTGAGATGCTGGCCGATCAGCCCGAAGGGGTCACGGTGGCCGAGGTGCGCGAGCGCTTGGAAACCACGCGCAAGTACGCCTTGCCGCTCTTGGCGTGGCTCGACGGCCACGGCGCCACCCGTCGGAGGGGCGACGTGCGGATTGCCGGTCCGCGCCTTTGACGGCTAGTTCCGCCGTCGGCTGAGGATTTCCCGGCGCTCCAATTCGTTGAGGCCGCCCCAGATGCCGTGCTGCTCGCGAATCTCCAGGGCATAGTCGCGGCACTCGTCGACCACGCTGCACTCTTCGCAGATGGCCTTGGCCCGGCTCTCCCGCTCCAGCTTCTCCTCTTTGCGCTCAAACGACGGGGGCGGGAAGAACACCGCCGCGTGCGGCCCACGACAGGCTGCCTTTACTTGCCAGGCCCTCTCACTGGTGACAGCGCTCACTCTTGCCTACCCCCTTTGGGCGGACCTTATAGGCGAAGATCGCCGAACACAAGATGAGAGCAAAGCAATCGAGAATGATTCTTGGCCGCTTTCCGGGCCTCAGGATTGCCCGGAGTCCTTTCGACGGGGCTCTCGATAGTCGCGAGCGGCGCCCTCCATCGGCTCCACTTCCAGCCATAAGCCGTCAATTTCAACCACTCTGACCTGGTCACCAGCCGTCACCGGCGTTGCCCGGTTGGACCGAGCTCGCCACAGGGCGCCGCGAATCCGCACCACCCCGTCGGGGGCGACGTCCTCCACCACTTCACCCGACTCGCCGATCATCCAGTCCCGACCGATCGTGGGCGTGGAGAAGCGGGTGCGCACCATCGAGGGCATTCCCGAGAACATGGCCACCGCCACCGCCCCGGTCATCACCACCATGGGGATCCACGACATCGACACCCCGTCGTAGAGCCACCAGGTTCCCGCCGCGAACATGACCATGCCGGCGCCAGTCCAAAAGCGGGGGACCGACGTTTGGACGTCAATGCCGAACGCCACCATCGAAGCGGCCAACAACACCAGCGCCCAGGTGTTGTGGGGCAGCACCGCCAGCCCGTAGCCGGCCAAGATGAAAAGCAGGGCGCCCACAACGCCCGCCACTCCGATGCCTGCGGTGAAGAACTCGAACAGCAGCAGCCCCATGCCGATGGTCAACAACAGATAGGCCACCGGCGGACTGGCCACGGTGTGGAACAGCTGGTGGGCGAGCGACAAGCCTCGGAACTGCACCTGGGTTCTCGGCTCCAGGCGAGGCTGGCCGTCCACATCAACCAGGTTGGATGCGAAGCCGAGGTGGTCGAGGTCCACCAGGAAGTCGCCGATGAGCGGGGCAACGCACTGTTCTTCTTGGGGGGGGACCCGCACGGTTTGGGGATCGAAGGCAATGCCGGCCTCGCTGTACCGGCTTCGAAGATCGTCGATGGTGAGGAGATCGCAGTGGAACACCCCCTCGGCGATGAGCTGGCGCCAACCGAGTTTCTGATCTCGGATCAGCTCTTGGTTGGACCAGGCCACGGGGTGGTCGGCCAGCCCCGGAAGCGGCGGGCCGAGATCGCCCACACTGGTGCCCGGGGCGATGCCCACCTCATCGGCCACAGCGAAGAGCTGGGCCACCTTGCCTTCGAGAGAGGAGCCGTTCGGGCCGACCCACACCGCGATGGGCACCGGCGAGGCGGCGATGGCGTCGGCCAACTCCGCGAGGCGCTCATCGGAGACCACCGACCGGTGGCTGTCCACTCTGAACACCAGCAGGGTGGCGCCAGCGTCAGCCACATCAGCCACTGATTCCTCAACCAGTTCGGCCATGACCGGATCGAGCAAGCCGGTGACCTCCACCACCACAGCCACTCCAGGGTCGGCAGGATCACTCACCACCACAGCCACTCCGGGGTCGGCGGGGTCGCTGAGCGCCGTCGCACTGCCCCCGGAGCCGAACGCAGCCAAGACGGCACCGCCGATGAGGCAGGCAGTCGCCAGTTTCAACCGCGGCGTCCGCACTGTCGATTTACAACGCCTCGGGAGACTCAGTGTCCAACAGCGATGCCAGCGCTTCTTCCGGGGTCTCTACCACCGGAACGATCCGGTCGAAGCCGGTGGTGTGCAGCAGTCGGGCCAGCGCCCCTTCGCCACAGGTCACGACCACCTCGCCGTCGGAATCGCGGATCCGCCGTATGCCGCCGATCAGGGCGCCCAAACCGGCTGAGTCCATGAACGGAACCGATCCCAAGTCGATGAGCAGTCGGGGCTCAAGGGCCAGATCGCCAATACGCTCCCGGAATTGGGCCACGGTGTAGGCATCGATCTCGCCTCGGGGACGAAGCACCGTGTGGGTGTCCAAGTTTTCGACATCGATCTCGAGCAAAACGCCTCCCCTTGACCGCCCCTGATGCTAACGCGACACAGCCCCGAAGCCATCGGCCAGCCACATTTCCCCAGCAGGTTGTGGCGGCCTCGCTTTGGATACCATCGCGGCGTGACCCATGTGCTCTTGGCCACCGACAGCGACTCTGTGCACGACGCGGTGGATGCCGCTTTGGGGAGTGATGCGACGGCGGTCAGTCGGGTGCGGGCTGGGGTGGAGGTACTGGATGCGGTGCGGGAGCAGCAGCCGGACGTGGTGATCTGCGATCTCCAGATCGGCAATATGGGGGGGATGGCGACTTGCTTGGATCTGCGCATGGAGGCGGAGATGGGGCGGGTGCCGGAGACGCGGGTGTTGATGCTGCTGGATCGGGAGGCTGATGTTTACTTGGCGAAGCAGGCGCGGTCGGATGGGTGGATCATTAAGCCGTTGGATGCGGTTGGGTTGCAGCGGGCAGTTTTGGCGGTTTTGTCGTAACCATCCTCCGGTGGGGCGGCGGGGCCTGTCTCCGAGGCGGCTCGGCGCGCGGTGGCGCCGAGTCCTAGCCTCGGAGCCACCCACCGCCCCACCTATGTTGTTTCCCCACCCCAGTGGGTAGAGTTTGGGGGACGGGCAGTGGCGCAGCTTGGTAGCGCGCTTCGTTCGGGACGAAGAGGTCGTGGGTTCAAATCCCGCCTGCCCGACCAAGGGTCTCTTGGAGTTTCCTTGGCTAGTGTCTTGCCAAAGGGGGCGGACATGACTGAGCGCTATCTGGTTATCTCTGCGGACTGCCATGCGGGGCTGCCCAACGTTGAGTACCGGGACTATTTGGAATCGAAGTACCACGAAGCTTTCGATGACTTCATGGTTCAGCGGGCCGCGATCCGCACCCAGGGCAACATCATGGGGAATGCCGAGTTCGAAGAGGAGTGGTTCGGCGAGAACGAGGAAGGGCTTCGAGGGGCTTGGAACGCTGCTCGGCGGGATGCCGAGCTGGACGGCGACGGTGTCGCCGGCGAGGTGATCTTTCCCGATGCCGATGCGGTGACCGGGGGTGCCTCGGCGCCGTTCGGCGCGGGCTTGGGCATGTCGTTTGCCGAAGACCCCGAGTTGCTGTTGGCCGGGGCTCGGGCCCACAACCGGTGGCTGGCCGACCTGTGCAACGACAGTCCCGAGCGGCGGGCCGGAGTGGCGGTGGTGCCGATCATCGCCGACGTGGACGCCGCGGTGGCCGAGATCGCCCGGGCCCGGGAGTCGGGGCTGCGGGGCGGCATCCTCATCGCTTCCATGTGGAACGAGGGTCCTGGCTACCACGAGCGCCGCTACGACCCGATCTGGGCCGCCTGCCAAGACCTGGAGATGCCGGTTCACACCCACTCGGGGGCCGCTCCTCGCAGCGACTACGGCACCGGTCCCGGGTTCATTGGCATGTATGTGGCCGAAGTGCGGTGGTGGACCACCCGTCCGCTGTGGTTCTTGCTGTATTCCGGCGTGTTCGAGCGGTACCCCGGGCTGCGCTACGCCATCACCGAATGCGGCTGCTTTTGGGCCGCCGACCTGCTGTGGACGATGGACGCCACCTATTCCCGAGAGCACGGCGGTGCGCAAAAGCTGGCCGCCGATGCTTACGCCCATTTGAGCCTGCGGCCCAGCGACTATTTCGACCGCAACTGCGCCATCGGAGCGGCCAGCACCAAGCGACGCGAACTGGCCCGGCGATTCGAGATCGGCGTGGGCAACATCATGTGGGGCAACGACTTCCCCCACCCCGAGGGCACCTGGCCCCACACCCGCAAGGCTCTGGCCGAGGCGTTCTGGGATATCCCCGCAGACGACACTGCGGCCATCCTGGGTCTGAACGCGGCGGAGTTCTACGGCTTCGACACCGAGGCGCTGGCTCCGCTGGTCAATCGAATCGGCCCGACCCCCGAGGAGCTCGGCCAAACCGACCCGGAAGAGGCCTCACAGAAGTGGGAGGCGCTCGCTGCGGCGGGGCGGCCTTGGATTACCGGCGTTGAGGCGGTTCCTCTGGCGATGGACTAGGGGGTGCGAACGCCGGCATCACCGAATTGCGCATGTGGTCGTTCGTTGATGTGGGGACCGTGAAGTTGGCGAGGTCCATGATCTGATCCCAGTGGTCGCGATAGGACTCGAGGGCGGGGGCGAGATCGGTGTGACCAGCACTCGCGACCCAGGCGAGGCGGGCCATGCGGGGGCCGTCGACGGTGAAGGACTCGCCGGTGGTTGGGCAGTTTTCGTGGGCCAGCCAGGCCACCGCGGGGGCGACGTTCTCGGGGTGCATGTGGGCTTCGATGATGGGGCCGAGCTCTTCGTTGGAGCGGTCGGGGCTCTGGTCGGTAACCGCCCAGGGCAGCACGCAGTTGACCTGCACGCCGTGGTAGCGGCCCTCCCGGGCCAGGGTGCGGGTGAGGCCCATCACCCCGGCCTTGCAAGCGGCGTAGGCGGATTGGCCCCGCAGGCCCCACACGGCACCCGAGGCGACCTGTACCACCCGGCCATAGCCCTGCTCGATCATGGCGGGCCACAGGGGCCACAGCACATGGCAGGGGCCGAGCAGGTGGATGGCAATCATCTCGTCGAACAATTCCGGGCCGGTCTCCGGCGTCATGGCGGCGAACTCGGCAGCGCGGTTTACACCGGCGTTGTTGATCACGACATGCACTGCGCCAAATGCGTCTTGGGCCTGTTCGGCCAAGGCGATGCCGCCCGCAGGGGTGGTCACGCTGTGGTGGTCGGCGACGGCGGCACCGCCCGCGGCGGTGATCTCATCAACCACCCGGTCAGCGGTTTCGGCCACGATGTCGTTGACCACCACCTGTGCGCCCCGGTCGGCCAGCAAGCGGGCGTAGGCCCGGCCCAATCCCTGGCCCGCCCCCGTGACCACCGCGGTGCGGCCGTCGAAGCGAAGCGGCGGCGAGGTCATCAACCGATGATGCCGTCGGCCCGGAGTTCGGCCAGTGCTTCCTCGCCCAAGCCGAGTTCGGCCGCCAGCACCTCGTCGGTGTGCTCACCCAACCACGGGGGGCGGGTGTCGGGGCCCTCGCTGACCGCCGACATCTTCACTGGATTGCCGGGGGTCAGCACCGGGGTGTCGGCGTCGGGGCGGGGAATCTCCACCATCATCTGGCGGGCGGCCACATGAGGATCGTCGATCACGTCAGGCGCCTCGAACACCGGGGCGGCGGCCAGCCCGGCCTCGGCCAGGTCGTTGGCCGCTTCGACGGTGGTGCGGTCACCGGCCCACGTGCGGACGGCGGCCCGGATCTCGTCCAGGTGCTCCCGCCATCCGTCGCGGGTGGAGAACCGCTCGTCTTCCAGCCATTCGGGGCGGCCGATGAGATGGCAAAGGCGCTCAAACTGGTGCTCGCGGCCGACCTGCATCACCAATTCACCGGAGTCGATGGGGAAGCCGTCGTTGATGATCGCGGTGGGAATCCGAGGATCCTGGCCCAGCGACCAGTAGTTGGGCACCATGTCGCCAAAGGCCACCATGGCGTCGAACATGGCGATGTCCACATGCTGGCCGTGGCCGTGGCGCTCCCGCTGCCGCAGCGCCATGAGCACGCCGATCACGGCGTAAAGACCCGAGCCGGTGTCGCCCAGCGCTCCCACCGGGGACACCTTCACGTTCTCGCCGTCGGCCCGGTTGATGGCGTAGAGGCCGCCCATGGCCTCGGCGATGGGGGCGTAGGCGGGCCAATGACCGTAGGGGGATTCACCCAGGTTCCCGAAACCCGACACCGACAGGTAGATGAGGCCGGGATGCAGCTGGGACAAATCCTGGTAGCCCAAGCCGCTCTTGTCCAGTGTTCCGGGCTTGAGGTTCTCGGCCAGCACATCGAAGTTGGGGACCATCTGGCGGATGAGGTCGATGGCGGTGGAGTTCTTCAGGTCCATCCCCACCGAGCGCTTGTTGAGGTTGTTGCGCAGGTAGGTGCCGCCCACCGCTCGGCCTTCGGGATCGACGACGCCGGGTGTCGAGCCCCGGCCCAAATCGCCCCGCACCGGGTGCTCGATCTTGACCACTTCCGCGCCCATCCGAGCCATGAGCTGGGTGGCATAGGGCAGCGACTGCATCTGCTCGACGGCCAGGATGCGGATGCCGTCGAGGGGCTTGCCGTTGGCCGCGTGCTCGGGGGCGGTGATGTCGCCGACTCTCATGGGTTCACTTCCTGTCCGTAGATGCGGAGGGCGTTTCCGGCCAAGATGGCGTGGCGCTCATCGTTGGGCACCCCGTCGAAATGCTGGTTGATGGTGGCGCCAGAGTCGGGCCAATCCGATCCGCCGTGGGGGAAGTCGCTTGACCACATCATCTGGGTCACGCCGATGTGGTGGCGGTTGACGATGCCGTAGCGGTCGGTGATGAATGTGGAGGCGATGTTGGTGTCGAAGTATTCCCCGGGCAGCCGCTGGATGGGGGCTCTAGTGGCGGGGTTGGCCCGACGGAAGCGGTCGTCCATCTGCTCCCGCAGGTAGGGGAACCAGGAACTGTCGGTTTCCACCGCCAAGAACTGAAGGCCGGGGTGTCGGTCGAACACGCCGCCCTCTATGAGCTGGGTAATGCGAACCGGCATGTCGAAGAAGCGCATCGACCCGGTGAGCTTCATCTTGGCCACATCGCCCTGAGCGTGGGTGGCAAAGCCCACATGGATGGAAAGTGGCAGTCCGGCCTCGGATGCGGCAGCGAACACCGCGTCGTCGTCTTCGCATAGCACCTCATCCCCGCTCGGCCATCGTCCCAGCATCACCCCACTGATGCCCGGAATATCAGCCACCCGCTGCATCTCAGCCACCGCGGTTGCCGTCCCGACATTGGGAAGAATGGCCACCCCCCACAGTCGGTCGGGGTTGTAGGCGCAGAACTCGGCCAGCCAATCGTTGTAGGCCTGTATACAGGCAATATGGAAGTCAACGTCGTCGCGGTGCCACACCAGCTGGTTGCCGATCCGGGGAGTGGGATACAGGATTTCCAGGTTGACGCCGTCCTGATCCTGCTCCCCGAGGCGAGCCGCGGGGTCATAGCCACCCGCGCGGACGTCCTCCCACCGCACCCACCCCGACCTCTGATCCGCGGGCAGCCCAGCGGAGCAGTTGCCGCCGAAGTTGATGGGGTCATGCGCCCCTTCCAGAACCCAGGCATCGCCCTGCTCGAAGCTCTCCATGCGAGGCGCCCGGTCCTTGTAGCGTTCCGGCACCCGATCAACCCACAGATCAGGCGGCTCATTCACATGGGAGTCCGCCGACACCAACTGGTACTCCATCACTCCGACACCGTACCCGGCCCGCGAAGGGTGTTCTATGGCGAGTCCACGGCGAGCGAGCGGCGGGGGAGGGACAGGGCGACGAGCACTCCCAGAACCGACAGCACCACCAGAACGGTCCAGATCTGTTGGAAACGGTCGAACAGCTGGGCATCGGACACGTTGCCGAGAAGGCCGAAGGCGACGGCCAACCCGGTGAGCGCACCCACTTGGCGGGCGGTGGAGAGCACGCCCATGCCCAGGCTGTAGGTCTCGTTGTCGAGGTCTCGGGCCCCGATGGCGTTGATCATGGGTAGTCCCATTCCCCATCCCCCGATGCCGCCCAGCATGATGGGCACGAAAAACGCGGTCCAGTAGGCGGGATCGGGGCCGGGCACGAGCCGCAGCCACACCACCGCCACCGTGGTGGTGGCCATGGCGGCCACCGCGATGGTGCGCTCGTCGAAACGGCGGCTCAACCGTCCGGCCAACACGCTGGCCAGCGTGGCTGCGGCGGGGAACGGGAGCAGGGCGAACCCCGCCTTCAGCGGCCGGTAGTCCCAAACCTGCTCGAGATACTGGACCATCATCACGAAATAGGGGAACAAAAAGCTGGGAATGGCGATGGCGATGAACAGCGCCCGTCGATAGGTCCGCAGTTTCAGTAGTCGGGGTTCGACGATGGGTGCGGGATGGCCCAGGATGCGCTGTCGAATCAGCGGCACCAACACGGCGGCCAAAGCGAAGGCAACGACGATACGGCTGTCGCTCCAGCCCCACGTCCGGCCTTGCACCAGGCTAAGGGTCAGCAGGCCAAGGCTGGCGGCGACCATGAGCGCGCCTACAAAGTCAGGCAGCCGCGACGCCACCTTGCGCTCGGTCTCGGAGAGCAGGGCGCGAGCGGCCAGGAACGACGGCACCCCGATGGCCACATTCAGTCCATACGCCGCCCGCCAACCCCAGACGTCGATCAGCAAACCGCCCAGCGTCGGCGCCAACGCACCGGCGATCCCACCCACCGCGGTCCATGTGGTGATGGCTCGGGTCTGGTCGTCGGCAGGCCACACGGCCAGGATCAGGCCCAGAGACGCCGGCATGACGAAGGCAGCACCAGCCCCCTGCGCGGCCCGGCACAACACCAGCACCCACAGCTCCGGTGCCAGCCAACCCCCCAGCGAGCCGAGCACATACAGCGCCAACCCGACCAGGAACACCCGCCGACGGCCTGTCCGGTCGGCAAGACGCCCAGCCGCTACCACGAAGGTGGCCAGCGAGATGGAGTAGGCGCTCAGCACCCAGGCCGTTGACGGACGGCTGGCGTCAAAGCTCTCCCCAATGCTCACCAGAGCGAGCGGTTGCAGGGTGGCATCCAGGGTGATGAGGAACACCGCCCCCATGCACACCCAGAAGACCGCCCAATGCCGCGCCCGCACAGCCCAACCGTACGCGCCCGGCTATATCAGCTAGGTCAGCCGTCTCGGGTGAATGGGCGGGTGAGGGCGGCGGGTTGGCCGATGCGTCGGCTCACCACCACCAGCACGATCACCGTCAAAACCGCGGGTGCCATGTTGGCGATGGATGCCACCGAGCCGGAGATCACGTCTTGCACCTGGAGTTGCAGCACGGTGGACGACACGATGCCGAACAGCAGCGAGCCGGCCATCACCCCTACCGGGCGCCACGCCCCGAAGTACACCAGGGCGATGGCGATGAATCCGCGGCCTGCGGTGAGGTTCTGCTGGAATATCCCGATCTCCAAGGCCAGAGCCGCCCCGGCCAGCCCGGCCATGGTGTTGCCGATGACGATGGCCGCGGTGCGGATGCCGTTCACGCTCACGCCTAAGGTATCGGCCGCCTGCGGGTTTTCCCCCACGGCTCGCACGTTGAGGCCGAAGGTGGTCTTGGTGATGAGCCAATAGATGACGGGTACGAGCAAAAAGGCCACATACGTGAGCACGGTGTGGCTGAACAGCAGCTCGCCCGCCCGCCCGGTGTCATCGGCCAGCCAGTTGAAGGGCTTGGTTTGGAGGCCGCTGATGGGCTTCGGGGTGCCCACCTGCTTCTGGAACAACAAGTCGGTGAAGCCCAAGCCGAACAGGTAGATGCCGATGCCGCTGATCCCCTGCTCGGCGTGCATCACCACGGTGATGAAGGCGTAGATCAGCCCCATCACCATCCCCGTCACGAGCCCCATAAGCAGTCCAAAGGCGGCGCTGCCCGTCTCCAGGGCGGCGTAGTAGGCCGCGAACGCGCCGATGAGCATGACGCCTTCGACCCCCAGGTTCAGCACCCCGGCCCGTTGGCCGACGGCCTCACCCAGCGCGGCGAGCAGGAAGGGAACCGCCAGTCGGATACCCGACGCCAAGGTGGCGGTGATGATGGCGACGGTGAAGAAATCGTTCACGCCCGATCCTCCATCTGGATATCGCCTTCAGCCCATCGCTGCACTCGGGTTCGCAGCTTGAGGCTCCCCACCACGAACACCACCACCACGCCGTTGAGGGCGATCACCAGGGCCTGGGGCACCTGCACCGCTCGTTGCAGGGAGATGCCGCCGGCCAGCATTCCGCCGAACAGATACGACGACAGCACCGTGAACAGCGGGTGCAGCCCTCCGAACAACGCGGTCACGATGCCGTTGAACCCCGCGCTCTGGGTGAATGCCAGCGGGCCTCCCTCACCGATCAGCCGGTGCGATTCGCTCCCGAACACCAGCACCGCGCCGGCGATACCGGCGCAGGCGCCGCTGAACGCCAAGGCCTGGGTGATGCTCATCTCGACCTTCATGCCCGCAGCCCGAGAGGCGTGGGGGTTGTGGCCCACCGCCCGCAGCCGCATGCCCAGGCTGCTGCGGAACAACAGCAGGTAGGCGAGAATGGCCACGATCAGGGCCACCACGATGCCCAGATGCAGGCGGGTTCCCCCCGGCAAGATGGGCAGGTCGGCATTCTGGGTCAAGCGCTTGGTCTGCTGGATCCTGATGGCGCCGGGCTCGATGAGCCAGTCTTCGAGCAAGAAGCTCATGAAGAACCCGGCGATGATGTTCATCATGATGGTGCTGAGGATTTCGTTGACCCCGCTATAAGCCTTGAGCGCGCCCGGGATCGCCCCCCAGATCCCGCCGCCGATGCCGCCGGCGATCATCACCAGCGGCACCAAGATCGGGCGGGGGACATCGGGCAGAGCCAGCGCCACCAGCGTGGCCAAGATGGCGCCCATGATGATCTGCCCCTCGCCCCCGATGTTGATGACGCCGGTGCGAAAGGCGATGCAGATACCAACCCCGACGAGCATGAGGGGGATGGACTTCAGGGCGGTGGCGGCCAGCTCGTCAGGTCCTCCGAAGGCCCCGGTGAACAACTCCCGGTAGCCGGTGAGCGGGTTGGCGCCGAATACCCCCAGCAGGATGGCACCCACCGCCAAGGCGGCGACCACTGCCCCCGCAGGCACCGCCAGTCCGGCAAACGGCCGCAACAGACGACCCATATCAAACCCAGAGATAAATCTCTGTTGATTATCAGACATTTTCAACATAGATTGTTCTGAGTTCCCCTCTGTCCACCGAAGCAATCAACATGTGGAGGTTTTCATGCTGGTGACCTGTTGGTCAACCAAGGGGGGTTCTGGTACGACGGTGATCGCGGCTCTCGTTAGCCTACATGCTGCTCAAGATCGAAACCGGCCCGTTCTCCTGGTCGATCTCTGCGGCGATCAGCCCGCGGTTTTCGGCAGTGCCGAGACAGCGTCCGGGTTGGGGGATTGGCTTCGCAGCGACCTCGCTCCCTGCTCGCTGGAGCGGGTGCTCGACGAGCTGACCCCCAACCTGTCGCTGCTGCCCCGAGGCCAGGATCCACTGATCGCACGGCGGGCCGACGAGCTTGTGGAGTGGCTGGCCTCCGGCGCTCTCGTCGTGGTGGACGCGGGGGTGCTGAGGGCCGAAGCGGGGACATCGGCTGGCGGCCCGAACGATGAGCTGCGCTGGCGGTTGGCCGCCGAGGCCGACCGGTCGGTGCTGGTCACCCGGGCCTGTTACCTGGCCCTTCGCCGTGCGGTCTCGCTCCCGGTGCGGCCCAGCGGCGTGGTGCTGGTGGCCGAGGCGGGCCGGGCCCTGACTCGAACCGACTGTGAGCGGGCCATCGGCGCGCCGGTGTTGGCCACGGTGGCCGTCGACCCCGATATTGCTCGAGCGGTGGATGCGGGGATGTTGCGGACCCGGGTCCCCAAGGGTGCGATCAAGGTCCTTGGTCGGCTTACCGAGGAGCTCTGAGCGGTGGCCTGGAGTCGCAGCGGGGGAGGCAAGGAGGCCATTGAGCCCTTCCTGCGCGACCCATCGGTGTCGGAGATCATGGTGAACGGCCCCGGTCCGGTGTGGGTGGAGCGGCGCGGCCGATTGGAGGCCACCGGCACGGTTCTCGACACCGAGACCATCGAGCTCCTCATCGAGCAGACGGTGGCGCCGCTGGGCCGTCGCATCGACCGGAGCTCTCCGATGGTGGACGCTCGACTGCCCGACGGCTCCCGTCTCAACGCGGTGGTGCCCCCGGTGGCGGTGGACGGCCCCTACGTGACCATCCGCCGTTTCTCGGTCCGCCCCGTTCCCTTGGAGGACTTCGCCCCTCCGGGGGTGGTGGGTGCTCTGCGGTGGGCGGTGGCCGTCCGCTGCAATTTGGTGGTGTCGGGCGGCGCGGGGGCGGGCAAGACCACTCTGTTGAACGCGCTGGCCGCTTCGATATCACCGGGCGAGCGGGTGGTCACGGTGGAGGACGCCGCCGAGCTGTCCTTGGCCAGCGATCACGTCGTGCGGCTCGAGGCCCGGCCCACCGACACCGACGGGGTGGCGCCGGTCACCATTCGCCAACTGGTGCGCAATGCGCTGCGGATGAGGCCCGACCGGATCATCGTCGGCGAAGTCCGGGGCGCGGAGACCCTGGACATGCTCCAGGCCATGAACACCGGCCATGAGGGCTCGCTCTCCACCTGCCACGCCAACAGCCCGGCTGACGCCATCAGCCGGCTGGAGACCATGGTGCTCCTTGATGGCGGCGCGGTGCCCCTAGCCGCGGTGCGGGACCAGATCAGCGCGGCGGTGGACATGGTGGTCCACGTCGCCCGTCGCCCCCACGGCCAGCGCCGTATCACCTCGCTGGCGGTGATCGACCGCTCCGGCGACCGCGGCGACGGCAGTCGGCCCCGGCTGTGTCGGATTGCCGATGAGTCCAAGTTGCTCAGCCTGCCCGCAATTGAGCCTCGGGTGCCTGACGCCGCCGATCCCGATCCCCGGTGGCTGCCCCAGTGACTCCCCCCAGAGCAATCCTCGCCGCCGTCGAGCGGGTCGAGGCCATGGCAGTCCAAGCCGGTTTGGATGTGACCTTGCCCCTGGTCGCGAAGGGCCTGGGGGCCGCTGCGGTACTGGGTGCCAGCTTCGGCGCGGTTCAATCTGGCTTCGTCGGTGCCTGTATCGGAGCGCCGGTGGGCGTCGCCGTCGCCCTGGTGGTGCTCAGGGCCAACCGCCATCGCCGCGACCGGGTGATCGAAGCGCAGCTTCCCGGCTTCTTGGAGGCCATCGCACGAGGGTTGCGAACCGGGTTGCAACTCGGTCCCGCCGCGGTGGAAGCCGCCTCCAGCACACCGCCGCCGCTGCTGGATGAGGTGACGCCGCTGGCTGATGAGCTTCGTCGAGGGCTTCGCAGCGCCGAGGTGTTCGACCGTTGGGCCCGTCGTCGCCCCGGCAGCGGCGCTGGCCTGGCCGCGGCGGCGATGGCGTTCGCCGCCACCGCGGGAGGCGCCCGGGCCCGAGCCATCGACGGGGTGGCGGCCACCTTGCGGGATCGGGCCGCTCTGGAGATGGAGGTGCGCTCGCTCACTGCACAGGCCCGGGCGTCCGCCATGATGATCGCCGCGCTGCCCGCCGGATTCATGCTCATGGCGGCGAGCGTGGGCGATCATTCGGCTGGCTTCCTGTTCACCACCCGGCTCGGTTGGGCGATTCTCGCCTGCGGACTGGGCCTCGATGTGATCGGCGGGCTGTGGATGCGCCGAATCGTCAATTCCAAATGATTCTCCCGGTCGTTCTGGGGCTGCTGTGGACGGCCGTGGTGGTGCTGTGGGGCTGGCAGCAGCGGCCTCGACAAGTTCGCTCTCCCGCGCCAACCGGGCCGCAAGTTCGTTCGCCGATGGCCATTCCCGCCGCCGGGTTCGCATCGGCCGCAGTGGTCGCCATCGCCGTCCATCCGGTGTTGGGGGTGGCCATGGGGTTGCTGATGTGGATCGCTCCCCACCGCAGACGGGCCCAACTCCATCGTCGACAGCAGGCGGAGACCATCGAAGAGCTTCCCGAGGCCATCGACCTGCTCCGCCTGGCGGTGTCCTCAGGGCTCAATGTTCACCTGGCGGTGGCCGAGGTGGGGGAGCGTCTCTGCGGGCCGGTGGGGCTCGGACTGGCCGGGGCCGTCGAGCGGACTCAGGCCGGGATGCGTCTTGGCGATGCGCTGGAACCGCTCCCCGACACCGTGGGCGAGTCGGTGCGGCCGCTGGTCAGGGTATTGATCGACGGCGACCGCTATGGCACCGAGATGGAGCCCGCCCTGGAGCAGCTGGCCGCCGACAGCCGCTTGCTCCGGCGCCGCCGGGCTGAAGAGCACGCCCGCCGACTGCCCCTGCGACTGCTGCTGCCTCTGGTTACTTGCATTCTGCCCGCCTTCATCCTCCTCACCTTGGCCCCGGTCGTCGCCGAGACCCTGACCGTCCTGCGCCAATGAACAAGTCCCCAGCTTCCCCCTCCCCGTCCAACTCCGACAGGTGTACCGAATGATCTTGCTTCGATTGCTGATCACCCTGCATTCGTGGCTGGGCCGGCTGCGATCCGACCGCGGTCAGGCCACGGCCGAGTATGCCCTCATCCTCTTGGGGGCTGCCGCAATCGCCATGCTGCTGGTGTCCTGGGTCACCAGAACCAACCGCATCTCCAACCTCCTCGACGCCGTATTCCGCCACATCACCGGCCTTGTTGGCTAGCAGCGGCAAGGAGTTCCGGCCTGCGGGGTCAGCCCCTCGCGACCGGGGCCAGGCCGCGGTGGAAACCGCGCTGGTGCTTCCGCTGATCATGGCGGTGGTGTTGGCGTTGGTGCAGGTGGGGTTGTTGGTGCGCGACCACATTCTGGTGGTCCACTCGGCCCGCGAAGCAGCCCGAGCTGCGGCCGTCGACCCCACCACCGAAGCGGCCGCCGCGGCCGCCCTGGCCGCCACCGGACTGGATCCAAGCAAGTTGCAGGTGCAGACCGAGGGCAGCCGCACCACCGGCGGCCTGCTTCAGGTGACCGTGCGCTACCGCGCCGAGCCCGCCGTGCCCCTCGTGGGCCGCCTGTTTCCCGTCGTGACCATCCAAGAGGTGTTGATCGTCCGGGTGGAATAACTGTCGCAGGCAGAAACGGAAACTGGGTCCAAGTAGTCTGACCTCTTGTGGAATTCGGTGTCACCGCGACCACACGAGGGCAATGGGAAGTCTTGACCGTCGCCGGTGAGGTTGACATGGCCACCGCCCCCCGGTTCCGGCAGCGGCTGCTGGCCGTGGTCGGCGCTGGGGCCCAGAACGTGGTGATCGACCTTTCCGAGGTGGACTTCATCGATTCCACCGGGCTGGGCGTGCTCATGGGAGCGGCCAAGCGCGTGCGGAGCGCCGGAGGAGACATTCGGCTGGTGATGACGGGCTCTCGCCTCGCCGACTTGATCGAGCTCACCCGGCTCGACCGTGTTCTCGACGTGTTCGACTCGGTTTCTGCCGCTACTGAGGACTCAGAGGCGTGACCTCCGATCCCGCCCATTTCGACTTCGAGATTCCCGCTCGCCCGGAATACCTCTCGCTGGTTCGCTCGCTGGTGGTCGAAGCCGCCGAAACGGATGCCACTTTGAATCGGGAGCGCATCGAGGATTTCAAGGTGGCGGTTTCCGAAGCCACTACCAACGCCATCGAAGCCCATGCCCGGGCCTGCCGTGACGAGTCCATTCGGATCCGCTGCAAGATCACCGAAGACCGCCTTGAGTTCCACATCACCGACCGGGGTTTCGGCTTCTACCCCGACCAGGTTCAGGTTCTCCCCGAACCCGACGATCCCAGCCGCCTGAACTATGAGCGGGGCCTGGGCATCTATCTCATGCGGGTGCTGTCTGACGACGTTGAGATCAAGAGCGGCCCCGACGGCACCGAAGTCTCTTTGGCCATCCACCTTTCGTCCGGCAATTCGAGTGCCTGAACTCATGAGGGGCTGACGGCCAACTGCCTGCTGTGACTGAGTAAGCCGAGCCTCAAGAAGCTACGTTCGGCGCTGATGGCTGACAAGAACCCTCTCAGCGATCTGACCTTCTTGGGCGGCTCCAGTCGGTTGGCTCGATACATCGGTCGTCCCATCCATCAATTCGCGGCCATCGAAGCCGCCGGCGGCGTTCTCATGCTCATTGCCACCGTGGTGGCTCTGGTTTGGGTCAACTCGCCGTGGCAGGACTCCTATTACGACTTCTGGCATACCCACGTGTCGTTCTCGGTTGGCGGCTACCACTTCGAGCACGATCTCGAGCACATCGTTCAAGACGGCCTCATGGCGGTCTTCTTCTTCGTGGTCGGCCTGGAGATCAAGCGGGAGTTGGTGAACGGCCAGCTCCGGGATCCCCGCTTCGCCGCGCTGCCCGCGGTGGCCGCCCTCGGCGGCATGGTGGTGCCCGCCCTCGTCTACTTCGCCTTCAACTCCGACGGACCAGGCCAGGACGGCTGGGGCATTCCCATGGCCACCGACATCGCCTTTGCCATCGGCGTCCTGTCGCTGCTCGGCAACCGCATTCCCCGCCAGATGAAGGTGTTCCTCCTGACCCTGGCCATCGTGGACGACATCGGCGCCATCTTGGTGATCGCCATCTTCTACACCAGCGATCTCTCGGGCAATTGGCTGCTCACCGCCGCGGTTCTGCTGGCCGGTATTCTGGCGCTCCGCCGGCTTGATGTTTGGTATCTCCCCGTGTACCTCGTTGTCGGGGTGGCCTTCTGGCTGGCCGTGCTGGAATCCGGGGTCCACGCCACCATTGCCGGGGTGGTCCTCGGTTTGATCACGCCGGCCAAGCCCCTTCAGTCAGAAGAGGATGCCCGGCGCTGGGCCAAGTGGCTCCAAATGCAGGATGTGGTGGACCTCGACGATGTGCGCCGAGTGGGATTCCACCTTCGGGAGTCGCAGCCGGTCAGCCTGCGGATTGAAGAGCTGCTTCACCCCATCGCCGGTTACATCATCATTCCCCTCTTCGCCCTTTCCGCCGCCGGAGTTGAGCTTTCTGGTGACGTGCTCTCCGATGCGGTCACCTCGCCGGTGACCGTGGGGGTGGTGATCGGGCTGGTGGTGGGCAAGACCGCGGGCATCTCGGTGTTCTCATGGATCGCCCACCGGTTGGGCTGGGTCACCATTCCAAAGTCCATGACCGGCCTTCACATGGTGGGGTTGGCCATGGTGGCCGGTATCGGCTTCACCGTGTCGCTGTTCATCTCCCGGCTGGCTTTCGACGATCCATCTATCGCCGATGAGTCCAAGATCGGCATTCTCGTGGGATCGCTGATCGCCGCGGTGGTTGGCCTGGTCATTTTGTCCCGCACCGAACCCCCGCCCAAGTACTCCGACAAGGCCTGATCCCCGGAATTGTCACCGGTTGGGTTTAGGGTCTGTTTGACAACCACTCCATCTCACCCCCTACGTTCTCCCCGTGCCCAACGCCCTCGTCATCGTCGAGTCTCCGGCCAAGGCCAAGACCATCGCGGGCTATTTGGGGTCCGGGTACGTGGTGGAGTCCTCCATCGGGCACATCCGCGACCTGCCCAGCAACGCCAGCGAGGTGCCGGCCGCCTATCGGAATGAGTCGTGGTCCCGTCTGGGAATCGACGTCGACAACGACTTCAAGCCGCTGTACGTGGTGCCCTCCGACAAAAAGGCCCAAATCCGCAAGCTGAAGCAGCTGCTGAAGGAAGCCGACGAGCTGTACCTCGCCACCGATGAAGACCGAGAGGGAGAGGCCATCGCCTGGCACTTGCTCGAAGTCCTGTCCCCGAAGGCCGATGTGAACGTGAAGCGGATGGTGTTCCACGAGATCACCCCGTCGGCCATTCGGGCGGCCATCGAATCACCCCGAGATCTGGACCGCCGCCTGGTGGATGCCCAGGAGGCCCGGCGGCTGCTGGATCGGCTGTACGGCTACGAGGTCTCCCCCGTGCTGTGGAAGAAGGTGCTGCCCCGTCTCTCGGCGGGCCGGGTGCAGAGCGTGGCCACTCGCATCGTGGTCGAGCGTGAGCGGGAGCGCATGTCGTTCACCGCGGCCGACTATTGGAGCTTGAGCGCCGAATTCAGGGTTCTGGGCGAGCCGGAACCCGGTGATCCTGCGACCTTCAGCGCCTCGCTCACTGCGGTGGACGGCGCCAAGGTGGCCACCGGCAAGGACTTCAACCGCGACGGCCAGCTCCGCAGCCCCGACACCGTACACCTCGACGAAGAGGCGGCCCAGGGATTGGCCCGGGGTCTGGCCGACGCCGAGATCAGCGTGCGAGACGTTGAGGTCAAGCCCTACCGCCGCCGCCCCGCGGCCCCGTTCATGACCTCCACCTTCCAGCAAGAGGCCGGTCGCAAGCTGCGCCTGTCGGCGGCCATGGCCATGCGAACGGCCCAGTCGCTGTATGAGAAGGGCTACATCACCTACATGCGGACCGACAGCACCACCTTGTCGGACACTGCCCTGCGGGCCGCACGAGCCGCGGTCGCTGATCGCTTCGGTGCTGCCTATCTGCCCGACGAGCCCCGCCACTACGCCAAGAAGGTCAAGAACGCCCAGGAGGCCCACGAGGCCATCCGGCCTTCGGGCGACCGGTTCCGCTCCCCAGAGGAAGTGCGGGGCGAGGTGCCCAAGCTGGAGGCCCAGGTGTACGAGCTGATCTGGCAGCGCACGGTGGCTTCCCAGATGACCGACACGGTGGGCGAGACCGTCCACGTCGACCTCGGCGGTTCCACCGACGACGGGCGCGACGCCGCCTTCTCCGCGGCCGGGACGGTGATCACCCACGAGGGCTTCCGCCGGGTGTACACCGAGGGCACCGATGACGACGGCGATCAGGAAGAGGCCGAGCGCCGCATGCCGGCGCTGGCCGCCGGCGATCCGCTGGCCATCGAGGAGTTGACGCCTTCTGGCCATGCCACCCAGCCCCCGGCCCGCTACACCGAGGCATCGCTGGTGCGGAGGCTGGAAGAGCTGGGTGTGGGTCGTCCCTCCACCTACGCCACCATCATGAACACCATCGTCGACCGGGGCTATGTGTGGAAGAAGGGCTCGGCGCTGGTGCCGTCGTTCACGGCGTTTTCGGTGGTCAGCCTGCTGGAGCAGCATTTCCCCAACCTGGTGGACTACGCCTTCACCGCCCGCATGGAAGACGACCTCGACGGCATCGCCTCGGGCGACCGGGAGGCCATTCCCTGGCTGAGCCGGTTCTATTTCGGGCCGGCCGACGGGGCGCCCGACGACGAGTCCGCCCACGGTGTGGCCAAGTACGGGCTTCGCACCGCGGTTTCTGATCGCTTGGGCGACATCGACGCTCGAGCGGTGAACTCCATTCCCATCGGCACCGACGAGAGCGGCGAGTCGGTGGTGATCAGGGTCGGCCGATATGGGCCTTATGTGCAACGCGGCGAAGACCGGGCCAGCCTTCCCGAAGACCTGCCTCCCGACGAGCTGACCCTGGATCGGGCGATGGCCTTCATCACCGCGCCATCAGGCGACCGAACGCTGGGCGACGACCCCGAGACCGGCCTGCCCGTGGTGGTGCGCACCGGCCGGTTCGGCCCCTATGTCCAAGTTGGCGACGACCCCGCCAATGGCGGGGAAAAGCCCAAGCGGGCGTCCCTGCTGGCCGACATGCAGCCGGAGACGGTCACCCTCGACGACGCCCTCAAGGTGCTGTCGCTGCCCCGAGTGGTGGGCACCGATCCTGCTGATGGCACTGAGGTGGTGGTGCAGAACGGGCGCTATGGGCCGTACCTCAGCAAGGGCAAGGAGAACCGCAGCCTCGAGTCCGAGGATCAGCTGTTCACCATCACCTTGGAGCAGTGTCTGGAGCTTTTGGCTCAGCCCCGGCGCCGACGGGGACAAACAGCCAAGCCCCCGCTTCGAGAACTGGGCCCCGACCTGGCCACCGACAAGCCGATGGTGATCAAGGATGGTCGCTATGGCCCCTATGTGACCGACGGTGAGGTGAACGCCTCGCTGGGCAAAGCCGACTCGGTGGAAACGCTCACCGTGGAGCGGGCGTCGGAACTGCTCCAGAATCGCCGCGACAAGATAGCCGCCGGTGGTGGCAAGCCCGCGGCCCGCCGCAAGTCCCCGGCCAAGAAGAAGACCACGGCGAAGTCAGGGGCGGCCAAGAAAAAGCCGCAGCCTCGGTCTGGGTCGTGAGCCAGTAGCTAGCCTGAGCGGGTGGAGGCGGCCCGGCATGGCTTTTGACGAGTCCTCTGCGGTGGTTTCCACTCGGGTTGACCGGGTTTTCGGCAGCGCCCAGTACTTCCGGCTGTGGATTGCCCAGATCTTCTCGTCCGGCGGCGATTGGCTGGCCCTGTTCGCCATTCTCATCACCGCCGACCGCGTGGGCGGCGGCACCCCCGAGGCGTCGGTGGCCTATGTGATGATCGCCCGGTTCCTGCCCGGTTTGATCTTCGGCACGGCGGCCGGGGTCCTGGTGGACCGCTGGGACCGCAAGCGGACAATGATCGTGTGCGATTTGGGGCGGGCCGCCACCCTGCTCTGGCTGCCGTTTGTGGATTTTGTCTGGCAGTTGGTGCTGGCCTCGCTGATCCTCGAGGGGTTCGCCCTGCTGTGGGCGCCGGCCAAAGAAGCCTCGGTTCCCAATCTGGTGCCCCGAGAGAAGCTGACCGGGGTCAACTCCCTGTCGCTGGTCGCCGCCTACGGCACGTTCCCGATTGCCGCGGGCGTGTCCATCGGCCTAGCCGAATTGGCCGACGTGATCGAGCGATTCAGTGCGGTCAACTTCTTGCGCATCGACGCCGAGTCGATGGCCTTCTATATCGATGCGGTGACCTTCGTGGCGTCGGCGGCCATCATCTCCCGGCTTGTCCTGCCCCGGGGGCCTCAGGCAGCCACCGCCCAATCCGAGGACTCAACCCGAGTGTGGGCGCCGGAGCAGGTCTTTCAGGACTTGCGGGAGGGTTGGAGCTACATATTCTTGAACCCCACCGTGCGGACGGTGAACGTTGCCCTAGCCTTCGGGTTGATCGGCGGCGGCATGATCGTGCCCCTGGGGCCGGTGTTCGCCGAGGACGTCTTGGGCGTCGACGGGGGCGACGGATTCCGGGTCTTCATGGTCGCGTTGGGGATCGGGGTGGCGTTGGGCATCGTGGGGCTGACCGTCGGGCAGAACCGCTTGCACAAAGAACAGGTGTTCCTTGCCGCGGTCTTCGGGGCCGGGGCCTGCCTGTTTGTGGCCACCTCCATGTGGACGCTGGTGGGGTCGGCTCTGCTGGTTGGCGGGCTCGGCGTGTGCGCGGGGACGGTCTACGTGTTGGGGATAACCCTCCTCCAGGAAAGCGCGACGGAGGACTTGCGGGCCCGGGTCTTCGCCGGGCTCTTCACGCTGGTGCGGTCGTCGGTGATGCTGGCCCTGCTGCTCGGACCGGCACTGGCGCTGTTCCTCAACGGGCTGTCGGACAAGTTCTTCGACAAAGATGTGAACATCTTCGGCTTTGACGTGATCATCCCCGGCGTGCGCCTCACCCTGTGGCTGGCCGCGCTCATCATGGTGGCCGCCGGGTTCTTGACCCTGGCCACAAGGCGCGGGGCCAAGCCATGACCGGCCGCCTGATCGCGTTCGAAGGAGGCGAGGCCGTTGGCAAGAGCACCCAGGCCCGGATTCTGGCCGAGCGGTTGGAGGCCCGGCTGACGTTTGAGCCTGGCGACACCGAACTCGGAAAGCAGATCCGCTCGCTGGTGCTGACGGCAACTGGCCGGCCGCTTTCGCACCGGGCTGAGGCCTTGCTGATGGCCGCCGACCGTGCTCAGCACGTCGCCGAGGTGATCCGCCCCGCTCTGGACGCCGGCACCCACGTCGTGACCGACCGCTTCATCGGCTCGTCCTTGGCCTACCAGGGGTTCGGCCGAGGCCTGGGGGTTGACGAGGTGCTGGCCCTGTCGCTCTTCGCCACTGGGGGACTCCAAAGCGACCTGAACGTGCTGTTGGCGGTGTCCGAGGACGTGGTCCAGTCGCGCCAGGCATCGCCCGGGGACCGGATGGAAGCCGAAACTGCTGAGTTCCACCGGCGGGTGCTCGAGGGGTATCGCACGCTGGCTGAGCAGAACCCGGATCAGTGGGTGGTGATCGACGGCGACCGTCCGATTGACAAGGTGGCCGAGGTTGTGTACACCGCGGTGCGGGAACGGCTTGATGTCTGACTCGCTTTCCGGCGTCGCCGAAGCTGTGGATGATGTCTGGGCTGCGCTGGAGGGCCAGCCCCGGGTGACCGAGACCTTGGCCGCGGCCGCGGCCCAGCCCGTCCACGCCTACCTGTTCTGCGGCCCGCGGGGTACCGGCAAGCGCGCTGCTGCGCTGGCCTTCTCCGCCGCGCTGATCGGGAACGATTCCCGCGGTCGCCGCTTGGCTCTAGCCGGTCGCCACCCCGACGTGTCCATACACGAGCCCGAGGGCCGCACCCTGCGCGTGGTGGAGGCCGACGAGATCATCTTCGAGGCGTCCCGCAGCCCGGTGGAAGGCCACCTCAAAGTGATTGTCTGCGACCGGTTCCACACCGCGGAGCCCGAGGCAGTGGCCAGCCTGCTCAAGACCATCGAAGAGCCGCCTCCCACCGCGGTCATCGTCTTGCTGAGCGAGGAGATTCCCCCCGACCACACCACCGTGGCGTCTCGCTGCGTCATCGTGGAGTTCGACCCGGTGGCCGACCACGATGTGCGGGCCATCCTGGAGCGTGAGGGGGTGAGCCCCGAGGGGCTGGACGACATCGTGGTCGCCGCCGCCGGCGACGTGACCCGGGCCCGGCTCCTGGCCACCGACGAAGGCCTCGGCGCTCGCCGACAGGCGTGGGCCGCCGCTCCGGGCCGCCTGAACGGCACCGGTGCCATGGTGTCAACGTTGGTGGACGAGCTCCGGGCGCTCATCGACGAAGCCCAAGCCCCGCTGACCGCCCGCCAGCAGGCCGAGTCCGACGATCTGGCCCGCGTCGAAGCCGACCTCGGCGCCCAGGGCCGTCTGCGCCGGGAAATGGACGCCCGCCACCGCCGAGAGCAGCGCCTCCTGCGAGCCGACGAGCTCCGTTTCGGCTTGGCCACCCTGGCCGCCTACTACCGCCAGCAATTGGCCGACGACCGCCGTGCCCAGGAGGCCGTTGCCGCCATCACCCGCATCCGCGACGCCCACGCCTGCCTCGTCAGAAACCCCAACGAACCCCTCCTCCTCCAAGCCCTTTTCCTGTCTCTCCCCCGCCAATGAGGCTGGTAGCCTGACCACCGCGCCCGAGTAGCTCAGTCGGCAGAGCAATTCATTCGTAATGAATAGGTCAGGAGTTCGATTCTCCTCTCGGGCTCTCTGCCCTTCTCTAACTCAGGACTTGTCGACCAGCCGGGTCGGCACCATGGTGAGGGCGGAGAGGCTGCCATCGACGGGTGAGGTGGAGTAGCCGGTGAGGATGGCCCAATCGCCGGAGGCGGGGCGTTGGTCGAACAGCACATGGGTTTCGAACGGCTGATTCTCGCCCAACGCGCCTCCCTGGGCCAGAGCGGTTCCCATCTGACCGTCTCGGTCTTCGATCCGAAAGATGATTGTGCCCTCGAAACCCCGTCCTTGACCCCGGACGAACGTGCCGCCGGCCAGCAGTTCGCCAGTCGCAGGGAAGTCCACCACGATCTCCTCCGACTGGGCACCGATTACCACCCAGGCCGTCGAGCCGTCGTCCAGCAGCACGGTTTGCATGTTGATCACAGAGGCCACGCCGAACGGGGTTCCGTCTTCTGCCAGCCGGGGCAGCTCGGCGGTGGCGGTTGTCCCGTCCTGTACGGCAGGCCGCGGCACCGCAGCCCTTTCTCCAAGGGCTACATGTTCAGCGAAGGCCGCGGCCGCTTCGTCGGGCGTGGTCGGCCACTCCTGCGGCGGGGTGTTGGGCCATACCATCAGCTCCAAAAGCCGGGGTTCGGGCGTCGCGCCCAGGCCAATGGTTTCGGAGATTTCGGGGATGGTGCTCTCGGAGTCACTGCCACAACCCGACAAAACAAGGGCCACTGCCACCAAGGCGGTCCATATCCAACGAATCACGCTCGAACACTATCCTGAAGCGACCATGCTCCCTGCCGATGTCAAGCCCATATCGGTTGACGATCACATCATCGAACCGCCGCATCTGTGGCAGAGCCGGCTGCCGGCCGCCCACCGCGACCGCGGCCCCCGAGTGGTGGAGTTGGAGGACGGTACCGAGGCGTGGCTGTACGAGGATCAGGTGATCCAAACAGTGCGGGGCAACACCCGCACGCTGCCGGGCTTTGACGACGACCCGCTCGGCGTGGCCCGGTTCAGCGAGATGCGCCCCGGCTGCTACGACCCGAAGGCTCGCCTCGACGACATGGATCTCGACGGCATCTGGGCCCAGGTCAACTTCCCCGACTTCAGCCGGTTCGCCGGCCACCGGTTCGTGGTCAGCCACGACTTCGAGCTCGCCGTGCTGTGCGTGCGGGCCTACAACGACTTCATTCTGGAGGAGTGGTGCGCCACCGACCCCGAGCGATTGATCCCCCTGATTGTGGTGCCGCTCTGGGATCCGGCCGCCGCCGCTGGCGAAGTGCGACGCACCGCGGCCATGGGAGCCCGGGCGGTGGCCTTCTCCGAGAATCCCACCTCGCTGGGGCTCCCGTCGGTGTACACCGATCACTGGGAGCCGCTGTGGGAGGCGGTGGACGAGACCGGCCTGGTGGTGTGCTTGCACATCGGCTCGTCGTCCAAGCTCATCAAGTCGTCCGACGATGCCCCGCCCTGCACCGTGCTGCCCTATGTGGGGGCCAACTCCATGATCGCCTGCTCCGACTGGCTGTTCTCCGGCATCTTGGACCGCCACCGCTCCATCAAAGTGGCCTTCTCCGAAGGCGGCGCCGGCTGGGCCCCCTACCTGCTGGAACAGTCCAGCGAGGTCTTCGACAGCTTCCGGGTGCAGCTTCCCGCCGAGCGTCCCCCTCGGGAGACTTTCGCCGAGCACATGACCGTGTGCATGCTGCGCGACGACACCGCCATCGCCGCCCTCGATGCCATCGGCGAGGACAACATCACCTGGGAATCCGACTACCCCCACGAGTCCACCCTGTTCCCCCACAGCATGGACTCCCTCCGGCACACTACCGTCCCCATGACCGAGGACGCCGCCCGCAAATTCGCCGAGACCAACGCCCGCAAGCTCTTCAGAATCTAAGGACCCTGCTTCGGCTCGCGGCCAAATCGCTCCATTGACTTCTCGAACGCGGCCAGCGTGGAATACACCGCCACCCGGTCGAACTGGCGCTGGATGTTCCGGTCGGTCACGTCGGCGTGGACGTCCACCGCCATCTTGGCCAGCCCCAACGCCTCGGTGGGCAGCGACATCAGGTGGCGGCAGAACGCGTACACCTCATCCAGCAGCGACTCCGCCGGGTACACCTCATGCACCAGCCCGATCGACTTGGCCTGCTCGGCGCCCACCTCCATGGTGGCCATGGCCATCCACTTGGCCCAGCTCGGCCCGATCAACCGGGTCAGCCTGCTGGTGCCCCCGCTGCCGGCGATGCCCCCCAGCTTCACCTCGGGCAGCGCGAACGAGGCCTCCGGAGTGCAGAACCGGAAGTCCACCGACCCGGCCATCTCCACCCCCGCCCCCAGGCACCGGCCCTGGACGGCCATGACCACCGGCTTTTCCACCGCCTCCATCTCGTCGTAGAGCAGGTGGTGGCTGCGGTAGTCCCGCCGGAAATTCCACCCGGGGTGCTGGTCCATGGTCTCGGGGTCGCCGGGCCGGTTCCCGGCCGGGCTGGAGATGTCCTGTCCCGCGGTGAAGTAGCGGCCCTTGGCGGTGATCACCATGCAGCGCAGGTCGTCGCGGTCGCCCAGCGCCATCACCGCCTCCCACAGGGCCGCGGTCATGCCGTGGCTGATGGCGTTCAGCTTGTCGGGACGGTCGAGCGTGACGGTGATGATCCCGTCGTCGATGTCGATGGCGGCGTTGGCGTGGCCGGCCAGATCGTCAGCCATGGATGTGACCCTAGTGGTCCGACTAGGCGGCGGCCTCCCGCAGTCGGGTGGTGCGATGCACCGGATCGGTGTCGATCTTGGGGATCACGTGCTCGCCCAAGAGCTCGATCATCTTGAGGTCGTCGGCCCGCTCGCTGGAGCCCATGCCGAACACCAGTTGGTCGGCCCCCGCGTCGGCCCACTGCTGGGCGCCCTTCAGCGCTTGGTCGGGATCGCCCATCACGGCACCCGGTTGGCCGATCATCGCCTGTGCCTCTTCGATAGGGGGCATGGGGATGGTCTGGGGCCACGGCGGCACCCATTCGGGACGGGGGAAGGTGTCGTGGTATCGGAACACGTTGGACTGGAGGTAGGTCATCGACGACCGCATGATGGCGTCAACCGCTCCCTCGGTCGTCTCGGCCACGAACGCCCCGGTGGTCACCATCAAGTTGTCGTTCACGAACGCCCCCACCGGCTCGGCGTTGACGATGTCGCGCTTGTAGGCCTCCAGCACGGGGGCCAGCTCGTCGAGGGCCCCCACCGAGAATCCCAGCACGCCGAGCCCCTTGCGGGCGGCCATGGCATAGCTGGTGACGTTGCCCGCCGCGTACCACATGGCCGGATGGCCCTTGCCCCACGGCTTGGGCAGCACCTTGCGGGGCGGCAGCGACCAGAACTTGCCCTCGTAGCCCTCGTAGGTCTCCTGGGTCCACATCTTGGCGAACTCGCCGATCACGTCTTCCCAGATCTCCTTGGTATGGGAGGTGTCGGTGATGCCCTCCCGGTGCAGGAAGCCGAGGATTTCGTGGCTGCCGGCGCCCCTCCCGGTGCCGAACTCGAACCGGCCGCCAGAGAGGTGGTCGAGCATGGCCACCCGCTCGGCCACCTTGGCCGGGTGGTTCACCTGGGGCAGCGGGTTGAAGATGCCCGACCCGATGTGAATCCGCTCGGTGGCGTGGGCCAAATACCCGGCGATGGCGTCGTTGGCCGACATGTGGGAGTACTCGTCGAGGAAGTGGTGTTCGGGCAGCCACACGTACTTGAACCCGGCCTTGTCGGCTGCGATCACCAGCTCCAATTCCTCCATGAACGCGGTGTGCTCGGCGTCGGGATCGACGTCCCGGCGGTGCTGGGGCACGTATCCCTGGATGAAAAGTCCAAACTCCATGTCAGCCTCTCTGTTGGTTTTCGGCTGATATTTCCTAGCATCCCGCCCGCCAAATGGCCTAAGGCTGGCGTTCCTTAGCGCATTCACACCTTGGCCCCTAGGCTTCCGGGTCGTGCCCCCCATCCGACCCGACCAGCCCCCCACGCCGCCCGCCGATGCCTACACCATCCACCAGGCGCCGGTTGACGGCGACCTGTCGCTGGCCTACATCCGAGAGGGGGAGGGCGGCTACCCCCTGGTGCTGGTCCACGGCTATCCCGAGACCAAGCGCATCTGGTGGCGCAACATCGGGCCGCTGGCCGAGGCCGGCTACGAGGTGATCGTGCCCGACTTGCGGGGCTACGGCGACTCCGATCTGTCCGACAACGACCAGTACGACCTGGTGCTGTACTCCCGAGACATCCACACTCTGGTCCACGACGTGCTCGGCCACGAGCGGGTCGGACTGCTGGGCGGCGACGTGGGCGGCGCGGTGATCGTGGACATGGCCAACCGCTGGCCCGAGTTCGTCGACCGGATGGTGTTCTTCAACACCGTGGCCCCCTTCATCGTCGATCAGGTGGACTGGTACACCGAGCGGGGCCTGTCGCTCAACCCGCTGCCCCACGGCCCCACCGGCGACTACCGCATCCGCCAGGGCCGCGACCCCGACCAGCTCCGGGTCGACCTCGACACCCCCGAGCGCTGTCGCCGCTACGTGCGCGATTGCTACGAGCACCGGCTGTGGGCCTCCCAGTACTCCTTCGAGGAGGACGACATCGACTTCATGACCGAGCCGTTCGCCGATCTGGAGCGGCTGGCCGCCGGCTGGTCGGTGTACCAACTGGAATACGGACGGCCCATGTCCGAGCCGCCCATGATGGGCACCCAGGTGCAGGCTCCCACGCTCATCCTTTACGGCCCTGACGACCAAGTGGTGCCCAAGGACTTCCCCAAGCGCTGCGAGATCGCCTTTGCCAACCGGGTGGGGCCGGTGGTGATCCCCGAGTGCGGGCATTTCCTCCAGTGGGAGCGGGCCGACGTGTTCAACGAGCTGGTCAAGTACTTCTACGCCGACCTCAAGGGAGGGCGCGGCTGATGCATCTCAACGAGTTCGCCGCCACCTCCGAGCCGCTGGACATGACGGTGACCGCCGAGTTCGAGAGCCTGTGTAACAGTGCCGCCGACCTCGGCATCGCCCACGGTGACGACATCTCCTATGTGTCGCGCAACATCGTGGCCCGCCATCACCGCTTTCACTTCTCGGAGTGGGGCCGCGCCGAGAACCAAACCGTGCTGCTGCTCCACGGCGGCAACCAGTCTTGCCACTCCTGGGACTTGGTCAGCCTGGCGCTGGCCGACCGCTATCACGTTTTGGCCCTCGACCAGCGGGGCCACGGCGACAGCGAATGGGCCCGCGACGCCGACTACTCATCGGGGGCTATGGCCGCCGATGCCGACGCCTTCTGCGAGGCGCTCGGAGTGGCCGACCCCATCGTGATGGGCCACTCCATGGGGGGTATGAACACCATGCGCCTCACCCTCGAGCATCCCGATCTGGCCAAGGCCATCGTGCTGGTGGACATCGGTCCCGAGATCTCCGAGGTGGGCACCGAGGTCATCCGCACCTTCGTCACCGAGAACCGGGAATTCAAAGACTTGGACGACTTCGTAGCCGCAGTGCAGAAGTACGACCCCTATCGCAGCCGGGAGCACATCGAGCGAACGGTCAAGTACAACCTGCTCCAGCGGGTGGACGGCACCTACATCTCCAAGGTGGACCACGGCCCCCGCCTGGCCCACGGCGCCGAGCACCGCCGAGCCGGCGACCGTTTCACCCTGGAGGATGCCGAGCGCATCGACCAGCCGGTGCTGCTGGTTCGGGGGGCCGACTCCTGGGTGCTCACCGCCGAGGCCGCTGAGCGGTTCGCCGACACCCTGCCCAACGGCCAGCTCGTAACGGTGCCCGATTGCAGCCACAACGTCCACGGCCAGAACACCCCCGGCTTTCTGGCCGCCGTCGAGCCGTTTTTGGCTAGCTTCCCAGCGTGACAGACGTGAGCGACATCGGCACTGCGGTCGAGGCCTGGGATGAGTGGTGCGATCTGCTCAAGCGGCTGGGCCATGAGGTGGTTGCCCCGCCCTACCCGACGGGCGAAGGCGGCGGACTGGAGATGTTGGAGCACTTGGCCGACAACGTGGAGGCGTTCTTGGGGTGGGAAGTGCTCCACGCCGATCCCACCCGCCCGATGTTCAGCCGCCAAAACGATCTGATCACCCAGTGGGGCGGTCCCAACGCCGACAACGTCTACCGCCACGCCCGTATCGAACCTGGTCGCCGCTACCGCATCACCGGCAACATGCACGGCTGCGACGACTTCATCATCGCCCTGCGGGCCGGGTTCATGCACAACGACATCTGGGGCACCAAGGCCACCATCACCGCTCACGACCTCGGACTCGCCCGCCACGACGACATCGAAATCCTGCTGGGGGGCGACGAGCCCGGCGCGGTGCCCATTCCCGAGGGGGTGCTGTCGGCCTCGATCCGGGAGTACTACTTCGACTGGACCGCGGATGAACCCGCCTTCTTCACCGTCGAGTGCCTCGACCCCGAACCCGCCCCCGTGCTCGACGGCCCGACCTTCGCCAACCGGGTGCGCCGGGCCATGATGCAGATGACCGACTCCATCGAGCGGTGGAACGCCTACATGGTGATGAACCGGGCCGAGCGCATTGACAACACCTTCACCAACCGCACCCTGGAGGTGTCCAAAGGCCTGTCCATGGCCCGCTACGAGTTCTGCTTCTGGGACTTGACCCCCGACCAGGCGCTGGTGGTGACCGCCGAAGTGCCCGAGGCCCACTACTGGGGCGCCCAGCTCTACATGATGGGCACGTTCGAGCTGGTCGACACCTACGCCCACATCTCCTGCCGCAACCAAACCCAGACGGCCGTCGACTCCGACGGCAAGGTGCGCTATGTGGTGTGCGGCACCGACCCCGGCGTCGCCAACTGGCTCGACAACGCCAACCGCCGCAACGGCCTCTGCACCCTGCGCTGGTTCTGGCCCACCGGCGACCAGGCCATGGCCCCCACCACCGAAGTGGTCGCCCTCGATGACCTAGCTGCCGCCCTGCCCCTCGACCACCCCACCGTCCTCCTCCCCGAACGCGCCGCCGACCTCGCCGCCCGCCAATCCCACCTGCGACATCGGTTTAGGACCTAGGGCCGCATCAAGCCGCCGCCGTCCACCTGAAACGTCTCCCCAGTCACGTACTGACTCGCATCCGACAGCAAGAACCCGATCACCGGCGCGATGTCGGTGATCGGATCGCCGTCACGACCCATGGGATGGTTGTCGAACAGGGCCTTGTAAGACGCCATCCGGTCGGGATCGTCGTCGGGTGGTGCCCGGTGAGCCACCGAGGCCGGGTTCACGCAGTTCACGGTGATGCCGTCCCGACCCCATTCCCGGGCCGCGGTGCGGGTCAGCGAGCGAATGGCCTCTTTGGCCGCTCCGTAGGGTCCGTAGCCCGGCCCGCCGGTGATCCCCACGTTGGTGCCGAAGGTGATGATGCGGCCCCGGCCCTTGGCCGCCATGTGGGGGTGAACCGCCTGCATGAACCACAGGGTGCCCTTGGGGCCGGTATTGAGCAGCAGGTCCATGTCCGACTCGTCCACCTCCAGCAGCGGCATGGTCGGGCGGAACGACTGGGCGTTGGCTACTAAACCGTCAACCGTGCCCCACCGCTCCACTGTGCGATCCACCACCTCGCTGGTGTGGGCTCGGTCGCCCACCGACCCGGCTACCGCCAGCACATCGCCACCCTGCTCTCGCAGTTCGGCCGCGGTGGCCTCGATCCGCTCGGGCTTGCGGCTGGTCACCGTCAGCTTCACACCCCCATTCACGAGGTACTCGGCGATGCCCCGGCCGATCCCCTTCGATGCCCCGGTGACGATCACAACCTGCCCTTCCAGCATCGCGTGAGCGTACTGTTCTAGGCAGTGCGATCCTGCTTCCGCTCTCGGTGTGTCGGCCATGAGCTGGTCTCCTGATCCCCGGCCCGACTGGGTGGCCGCGGTGAATCGGGGCGACGCCGGTCCGGTGGTCGACGAGGCCCGCCGCCCGTTCGACCCCGAGTTGCTGATGGCCGAGGCCCTGGTTCGCCAAGGCCGGACCCCCGACGACCGGGCCGCGCTGGGCGACGCCGACTTCATTGAGCCGCTCACCCTATTCTGCCTCGGTCTGGAGCACGAGGCCGACCTCACCGTCATGGGCCGGTGGATGTCGCGGCGGATGATTCTGCGCCTCTTGGAAGTCCGCATCCAGATCACCGACTACCTGGTCGCCGATCCCGGCACCCTTTACGAGCCCATCGACCAGCCCATCTTCGTGATAGGCGCCCCCCGCACCGGTACCACCGTCATGCACGGCGTGTTGGCCCAAGACCCCGCCCATCGGGCCCCCGAAGGCTGGGAACTGCTGCGCCCGGTGCCCCCGCCCCATCCCGATCCCGACATCCGGGCTGCCGATCCCCGCATCGCCCTGGCTGGTGCCGAACTCGTCATGCCCCAGACGGTGGCCAGCGGGATGCTGGCCATCCATGAGTACTCCGGGCGCATGTTCAAGGAGTGCCTGTCGGCCATGTCGTTCGAGTTCCGCTCCGAGGAGATGGTCAGCCGCACCGACGTGCCCAGCTACCAGGCTTGGTACGACACCGCCGACCTGCGCCCCGCCTATCGCACCTACCGCCGGGTGCTCCAGGTGTTGCAGCGGCGCATGCCCACCCGCCGATGGGTGCTCAAGTCGCCCGCCCACCTCCAAGGGCTGCCCGCCCTGCTGGAGGTGTTCGACGACGCCCGCTTCGTGATCACCCACCGCGACCCCACCGCCATCCTGCCCTCGGTGACCAGCCTCATCGCCACCATGCGCTGGGCCCATTCCGACCGAGTGGACTTTGCCGCCATCGGCCGACACCACCTCGAGCTCTACAGCCGCAGCCTCGACAACCTCATCGACCTGATCGACTCCGGCCGCCTGCCCGCCGACCGCATCGCCCAAGTTCCCCACAAACTGGTGAGCACCGAGAAAATGGCCGCCGCCCGCTCGGTGTATGAGCAGCTCGGGATGGAGCCTTCCCCCGAGGCGGAAGCGGCCATGGCCACTTACGTGGCCGCCACCCCGCCTGGCAAGCACGGCGAGCACCGCTATGAGTTCGAAGACCTCGGGCTCACCCGAGCCGAGGTCCGGTCCCGTTTCGCCCGCTACATCGACCGCTTCGACATCCCGGTGGCCGACCATGAGCGATAGAGCCGATGGCTGAACAGGAACACCCCGAGACCGCGTCGGCCTATCGGCTGGCCGAGCTGCTCGGCGACCTGCCCCACCCCGACGACTTCGGTCCCGAGGCCTACGAGCTGGTGGAGCGCACCCGCGACTTGGTCGCTGCCGTGTCGGCCAACGACGCCGACCCCGCCACTCGGGCTGAGATCGCCGCCACGCTCGCCGACCTCACCGAACAACTCCGGGCCCACGCCCGCGACCCCCACATCGTGGTGGCCCGCGACCACGACGGCACCATCTACAACCTCACCCAAGCCGGATCAGGTCTGCTCAACCCCCACGCCCCCCGCCTCATCTTCGACCTGGTGTCTCCGCCCGACCCCGACGCCGAGCCCCGCCCGGTGGAGATGCAAGCCACCGTCACCCTCACCGAGGCCCACTCCGGTCCGCCCCACCGGGCCCACGGCGGCGTGGTAGCCACCATCCTGGACGAGGCCCTCGGAACCGCCGCCACCCGGGCTGGGGCCACCGGCCTCACCGCCGGCATCAACATCCGCTACAAAACCGGCGTCCCCCTCCACACCCCACTCGAGGTCACCTGTCGCTACTCCCACACCGAAGGCCGCAAACACATCGCCACCGGAGAGATCCGCACCGGAGAAACCATCTGCGCCACCGCCGAAGCCATCTTCATCACCGAGCCCCGCTCTTAGCCCGCCCACAAGCCGTGTGCCACGATTACCGGCATGGTCGACATTGCAGCGCCAGACGAGGCCGAGATCATTGGCACCGCCGTCACCGCCTCAGGCCTCGCCGCCGAAGCCCCGGTGAAGATCCCCGTCCAGCGCTACATCTCCCAAGACTTCGCAGAGCTGGAGTACGAGCGCATGTGGCCCAAGGTGTGGCATGTGGCCTGCACCGTCGACCACATCGCCAACCCCGGCGACTGGTTCGAGCACCGCCTCGGGAAGTACTCGATCATTCTGGTTCGGGGGGAGGACGGCGTGCTCCGCGGCTTCCAGAACGTCTGCCGCCACCGGGGCAACTCCATCTGCCAGGGCTCGGGCACCGGCATCACCGAGTTGCGCTGCCCCTACCACCGCTGGGCCTGGGACCTCACCGGCCGGCTCCGGGAGATCCCCTCCCGCCGGGGCTTCGGCCCCGTCAGCAACGACGATCTCCCGCTGGTGCCGGTTCAGGTTGACACTTGGGCCCGCCTGGTGTTCGTGAACCTCGACCTCGGTGCTGAGCCGCTGGCCGACTGGCTGGAGGGCATCCCCGACGACATCGCCTGGGCCAACCTCGACGAGTTCCGGGGCACCTACTCCACCGCCACCCCGGTGAACTGCAACTGGAAGGTGGTCAACGAGGGCTTCTCCGAGACCTATCACGTTCAGGGGCTGCACCGGGAGATGCTGGGCAGCATCAACGACGTCAACTCCCCCCAGCGCATCTGGGACCGCCACGGCGTGTCGTATCAGCCCTATGGCGTGCCCAGTCCCCGCTTGGGCCGCAATGTCGACGACCAGACGGTGTGGGAGTCATTCGTGGTCACCCAGGGCGGCCGCATGGGGCCGGAGTACGCCGAGCCCGGCAGCCCCGTCCCTGATGTCCCCGACGGCCTAACCCTTCAGGACGTGATCGCCCAGAAGATCAGGGATCACCAGGCCACCGTGGGCGTGGACCTCTCAGGCTACGACACCGCCCAGATCACCCACTTGAGCCAGTACAACCTCTTCCCCAACACCACCGTGCTCATCAGCGCCGACATCTTCACCGTGCTGACCGCCCGGCCCGGCCCCAAACCCGACGAGGGCGAACTGGCCACCATCCACCTCAGCCGGATGCCGTCGGCCGACGCCCCGGCTTCCTCGCCAGTGCATGTCACGGTGCCCATGGACCAGGCCGATTTCGGGTTCGTGCTCAACCAGGACTTCAGCGTGATCCGCACCATGCAGTCCGGCCTGCACCAGCCCGGCTTCACCCATGTGTGGCTGTCGGGGGAGGAGTGCCGCATCATCAACATGCACCGCCACCTGGAGCGCTACCTGGGCCTGGAGCCCGGCGGCTGGGTGCCCGCCGACCAGGCCCGGTGAGCCTGCCCGACCACCCCGAGGCCATCACTCCCGACTGGCTCACCGAGAACCTGGCCGAGCGCTACCCCGGCACGGTGGTCACCGCGGTGGAGGTGCTGGCCATCCACGCCGGCACCAACGCCAATGCCCGGCTCGGCCTCACCTACCAGGGCGACACCCACCTGCCGCCCACCATGTTCGCCAAGCTCCCCCCGCTCGATCCCGACCGCCGGGCCCAGATCAACCAAACCGGCATGGGCCGTCGGGAGGCCCTGTTCTATCAGCACCTGGCCCTCCGGGTGCCCATGCAAACGCTCACCCCGTATGTGGCCGCCTTCGACTCCGACACCGGGGCCTTCGTGCTGCTGCTCGAAGACCTGGACAATTCAGCCAAGTCCCTCCCCGATTACAGCAAAGGGGTCCCGGTGGCGTACGCCGCCGAGGCCATGGACCACTTCGCCGGGCTCCATGCCCGCTACGAGGATCCCGAGCGCCGAGCCGCCGAGGCAAGCTGGGTGCCGCTGGCCGCCAAGGGCAGCGACTACGGCGCCCGCCTGCTGCGCTACGGGCTCGACAACCACCGCGACAAGCTCACCGATGCCTTCGCCGAAATCGCCGAGCTCTACATCGACCACACCGCCGAGCTCCACCAGGCGTGGGCCGCCGGGCCAATCGGCGGACCGGCCACCGTGCTCCAGGGCGACGGCCACATCGGCAACCTGTTCGTGACCGAGACCGGCGGGCCGGGCTTTCTGGACTGGGGCCTCATCAACGTGGGTGCCCCCCTGCGCGACGTGAGCTACTTCCTCAACATGTCCATGGCCCCCGAAGACCGCCTCGCCCACGACAAATCCCTTATCCAGCGCTATCTCGACGCCCGCATCCAACACGGTGCCCAGCCCATCACCTTCGACGACGCCTGGCTGGCCCACCGCATCCACGCCGCCTACACCGTCCCCGCCAGCTGCCAGGTGGTCACCTTCCCCGAAGACGCCTCCCCCGCCCGCCAAGCCTTCGCCGCCGCCTTCCTGGCCCGCTCCGAAGCCGCCCTCGCCCACCTAAACCCCCGCCCCGCCCTCCGCGACGCCTTCGGCCTCTAGCCCGGTTGCTCAGCGCGGGCTGCCTTCTGCGCAACTGCACCACCTGACACCGGCATTCGAGCGTCCCGTACCATGGCGGCTATGGCTTTGGCCCAGACGCAGCCGCATGTCGAGTTGCCGTTTCTCATCAACGATGCCGACAACCACTTTGTGGAGCCCCGCGACTTGTATGTGAACTATGTCGGCCCCAAGTGGCGGCACAAGGCGGTCACTTTCGAAGCCGATGAGCAGGGCCGCTGGGTGGGGGTGTTCGGCGGGCGGCCGTCTCGGCTCAACCAGGCAGTGGCCCTGGTGGCTTCCGACGATGAGGCCGCCGCCGAGGTGGCCGCTCGAGCGGTGCCCACCGCCGGCGACGAGAGCCAGATGAAGGCCGGCCAATCCAACATCCACTCCCCGGGGATGACGCTGTCCCGGCTCAACCCCTACCGCAACCTCTCCATGGACGAGCGGGTCGAGCTGATCGCCTACTTCCGCGACCAGGAGGAATCGTGGGGCAACCGGGATCTTCGGTTGGCCCTCATGGACAGCCAGGGCATCGGCGCTGCCCTCATGTTCCCCAACCAGGTGCTGTCGCTGGAATACGAGTTCGCCGACGACGTCGACGGCATTTACGCCAACACCCGGGCCTACAACCGCTGGATCAACGAGGAGATCGGCTGGGGCTACCAGGATCGCCTATTCCTGCCCGCCTACGTGTCGCTTGCCGACCCCGACGAGGCCGTCGCCGAGGTCGAGTTGGTGCTCAGCCAAGGCGCCACCGTCGTCCAGATCATCAGCGGCCACGCCCACGGCGGCCGCCTCAACCCGAGGGGCGGTCGCTCCATGGCCGACCCGGTCTTCGACGGCTTCTGGGCCCGCATCAACGAGGCCGAGGCCCGGGTGGTGACCCACCTGGGGGCCACCGACTACCAGAAGAACGGGGCCGACTGGAGCGAGGACCCCGAAGACGGGCTGGGCGAGTTCGACGCCCTCCAATGGGTGCTCTATTGGGGCGACCGCCCTGCCATGGAGACGGTGGCCGCCATGGTGCTGCACAACCTCTTCGGCCGCTTCCCCAACGTCAAGGTGTGCCTGTCGGAGCAGGGCACGGTGTGGCTGCCCTACATCCTCCGCAAGATGGACCACGCCTTTCTCTTGGGTCGGGGGGCCAAGTGGGGCCCGAAGCTCGACCGCCGCCCCAGCGACATCTTCCGCGACCACTTCATCGTGGCCCCCTTCCCCGAGGAGAACGTGGCCCGAGTGGTCGAGGCGGTGGGCATCGAGCCCATCGTGTTCGGCTCCGACTTCCCCCACAGCGAGGGCCTGCCCTTCCCCGCCCTCTACGCCACCACCCAACTCAAAGACATGAGCGACGCCGACACCAAAACCATCATGTGCGACAACCTGGCCCGCTTCCTCAACCTCGACCCCGACAAGGCACACACCCTCGTCTGAATGTTTGCTATTTGAGGTATAGCCCTCTAGTAGTGATGGTTAGACTGCACATAGCCATCACTGGAACGAGGATTGTTTCGTTATGCCTACATCCATACCAGAAGACCTCCAGCGAGTCATCCAGGAGCAGAACCCTTGGTGGCGCCTAGGCCATGTGCCGCGTCCACTTGCCTTACCAGCAGAGCGGCCATTGGCCCGCCACCTGTGGCAGCGGCTTCTCAACGACGACCCTCATCGCTATCAGCTCATTTTGGGACCTCGTCGAGTGGGCAAGACCACTGTGCTCTACCAGACCGTGTCTCGCCTCTTGGGCAACGGCGTGGATTCATCGCGAATCTGGTGGCTCCGGCTGGACCATCCGGTCTTGCTCCGTGAAGACCTAGGAGAATTAGTTCGCCTGGCTGTGGAGTCCTGCGACGCCGCCCCTGACGATCCGGTGTACATGATGCTCGATGAGTTGGTCTACGCAGATTCCTGGGACACTTGGCTCAAGACGTTCTACGACGAGCAGTGGCCTGTGCAGATCGCAGCTACGTCCAGTGCGACAGCCGCCCTCCATCACGGGCGGCTGGAGAGCGGTGTCGGCCGGTGGGAGGAGCAGCACCTGACGCCGTACTCGTTTACCGAGTTCTTGGACTTGATCGCCAGCCCAGAAGTTGTCGAGTGGGACAACCTGGCTGGCGAGAGCTTGGCTGATGCCATTCAACGGGTATCGACAGGTTGGGAAATCTTTGAAGTGTTTTCCGATGTCCGCCGTCGGCTCTTGGTGGTCGGTGGTTTCCCTGAGTTGCTTCGCTTCGCTGGCAAGAGAAACGAGTCGATGACGGACTTCGAGTACTCCGAGGCAGAACTGCTGCTGTTCTCTCAGCAGGTACTCAGGCCCGACGCAGTAGAGCGGGCCATTTACAAGGACATCCCGCAGTCCTTCGGTGTGGACAATCCGATGATGCTGGAGCGGCTGCTGTATGTGCTGGCCGACCAGGTCTCAAGTCTGCTCTCCCCGACAAACATCAGCAGCGACTTGGGCCTAGCCGTGCCGACCATTGAGCGGTATCTGACCTACCTTGAACAGGCATTTTTGATATTCACGCTTCCCAACTACTCGGGAACGGAGACAGGGGTGCAGCGTCGGGGCAGGAAGCTGTACTTCATCGACGGTGCCGTCCGCAACGCAGCCCTGCAACGCGGCATAGCACCCCTGGAGGACACCCGCGAGATGGGCCTGCTCTTGGAGAACCTAGTGGCCTCTTCCATGCGCTCCCTCGCTGCACACAGCGGCGTCCGCCTACACCATTGGCGTCAGGGAAAGCTGGAAGTGGACCTCATCTACGACGACCCACGGAACCCTTTGGCGTTTGAGATTGCCTCATCTCCACGTCATGACAGGGCTGGGCTGGCGGCCTTCATCAACCGACATCGCCGCTTTCACGGCAACAGCTATCTGGTGGCCCCCAACGCCTCGGTGATCCCAGCCCAAACTTCAGACAGCGGTATCGGCACTCTCCCCGTGGACGTTTTGCTCACCGCAGTCGGCGCCCAAGCCCACCGCGACATGATGAACCGCCTGCGAATCGACAGCTAGAGGTTCGCTGATTGACATGGGACAAACCCCATATGATGTGAAGTGGAGGTGACTCATGCCATTGACCTATCGCGACGCAACGGCTGAACGTCGTTCACGGCTCGGTGCTGATGCCAAGGCCCAGGGCGCAGTATTCGAGCAGGCTTACGAAATTGCGATGCAGGTGATCGAGTTGCGCGAGAAGTTGGGGTTAACTCAGGCTGAGCTTGCCGAGCGGTGTGGGGTGGATCAAGGAGACATCAGCCGCATAGAGCGGGGCTCGGTGAATCCGACTGCGCGCACCTTGCAGCGAATAGCCGAAGCGCTGGATGCCAGATTGCTGCTCGTTCCCTTGGCCCCTTAGGCGGAGCGGAGGCCTAAAGGCCTCCTAGGCCACGTTCTTCAATTCCGCTATGTCGTGAAGGACTTGGCCGCGACGGGCGGTAGCGTGCGTTGGGGCCGATAGGTTCAGGGGGTGGCTGTTCGAGGGCGGGGAGCCGGACTGGTGGCCATTGCGGCGCTGCTCTCGACCGCGGGTCTAACTACTGCGGCCGGCAATTTGGCCCAGGCCGATTCTTCCGTAAGCCTCCACCCGGCTGGCCAACTTGGGGCTTCCGACGGCTTTGCCGGCGATGGCTTCGGCCACGATGTGGATATCGACGGCGATGTGATGGTGGTCGGAGCAATTGGGGCGGCCTATGTTTTCACCCGCTCTGATGGAAAGTGGTCGGAGACAGCCAAGCTGACCGTCGCCGGCGCTCCTCCGGGCTTGGCGGCCAACCGCTTTGATGATGATGACCAGTCGCGCTATGTCCCGGTTGAGGGTCAAGACGTCTTTTTGGATCGAGAGGGTGCCATATACGGCGGTTTAGGCCGGTCGGTGGCAATAGACGGCAAGGTGGTGGTGGTAGGCGCCTACGAGGCGGCTCATGTCTTCATATATGACGAGGGTGAGTGGGCAGAGACGGCCAAACTGACTGGGCCTGACGACCTCAGCGGCTTGGGGCCCTTGGGAGAGAACGCGAGCACAACGGGAATGGGCTCAACTCTTGGGTTTCTCGAAGGCGGGTTCGGCCAGTCGGTGGCGGTGGACGGGGACACCATCGTGGTTGGTGCCAGCGGCACGATAAACATGCCCTCCACAAACGAGGAATCGTGGCCTCGGCTTGAGGAACATCCCACGGCAGCCTATGTCTTCATCCGATCAGACGATGAGTGGTCTCAGGCCGCGAAGCTCACTGCGCCAGGTGGCGTCGGGTCTGAGTGGTTCGGCCGGTCGGTGGCGGTCAGCGGCAACGTGGTGGCAGTCGGGGGCACGGCGGCGGTTCATGTATTCTAGCGCACGGCCGATGGCTGGTCGGAGCAGTCCATGCTGACAAACCCTGATGGTGCTACCGGTTATGGATTCGGCCGGTCGGTGTCGGTGGAGGGCGCCAAAGTTGCCGCAGGCGCATCTGGTGCTGCATATGCCATTGAACTGTCACCCCAAGGCTGGACCAGCGAGCGCCTGACACCTCCCTCTGGACCCGGCGACGGCATCTTTAGTTGGGACGCGGACATGGACGGAGACACTGTGGTGCTTGCCCCTCAAGAGACTCCTGTTGGCCCAGGGACAAGCCCACTACCTTCCTATGTGTTCGAGTTCGACCAATCCATGGACCGACACTCTTTGGCTGCGACGCTTATCTCGGTCGATGCCGGTTGGAAAACCCAGTCCGCGGCAGTGGACGGCGACACGGTGGCAGTCGGCGCCCATCTGGCCTCCTACGAGCGCGGCGAAGACTACATCTGGAGAAACGTCCATCGATCACCGGGCGCAGTCAAGCTCTTTGACCTGTCCAGCGTTGCTCAGGGCGCCATCGCAGCAGACTGCCCGACAACCATCTCAACCTCAGGCGGTCCGGTGTCCGGCTATCGACTGGTGGGGTCTGACGGGGCCGTGCAAGATCGGTTCGGCGGTTCGTTGGCGTTGAATGGCGGTGTGTTGGCGGTGGGGGCGGCGGGCGCGGTGTATGTGTTCGCTCGAGGCGATGGCGGTTGGGTGGAGACGGCCAAGCTGACCATGCCCGGCGACAGGAGGTTCGGCGGTTCGTTGGCGTTGGATGGCGGTGTGTTGGCGGTGGGGGCGGCGGGCGCGGTGTATGTGTTCGCTCGAGGCGATGGCGGTTGGGTGGAGACGGCCAAGCTGACCGTCCCCGATGAACCGTCGCTGGGAAGCTGGGTGGCGCTGGATGGCGATGTGATTGCGGCGGGCGCGGCCAATGCGGTGTATGTGTTCGAGAGTTCTGAGGAGGGTTGGTTCAGCGAGCGCTTGGTGCCGTCTGAGGGGCTTGCCGACGGTCTCTTCAGTTTGGGTGGAGACGTTCACGACGATCTGATCGTCGTCGCTGGCCGCTGGCTGCTGCACGTTTTCGTCCGGTCTGGCCAGGGCTGGTCGGAAACAGCCCAGCTATTGCCCTTCGACCATGCGGTCGGCTTTGACGGGGAAGTAGCGGTAGACGGTGACGTGATTGTGGCCGGCACCTACGGTTTCGTCCTCGCGTCGCCGCCTGCTCCAAACCGAGCCGCCGATGTGTATGTAAAGCCGTCTTCGGGTTGGACCGATGCCATCCCGCCAGTTGGCCTGAGGGCCACAGCGGGCGTTCCTGGAGACAAGTTCGGGGTTTCAACGGCAATAGATGCCGATGTCATTGCTCTCGGCGTTGTCGGTGGTCGCCCGATTCCCTGCGAGGCGCAGGAATCCGTATACGTATATGTGAAGCCGCCCTCGGGATGGGCCGACGCCGTCCCTGTGACCCGGATACAAGCGTCCGATGTGGGTATCCCGCCCGACAACCAATATGGCTACTTCGGCGGGTCAGTGGCGTTGGACGAAGGCTGGCTGGCCGTTGGTACCTCCTCGGTAACCATCGGATTGAACCCCGGGCAGGGTGCGGTATTCCTGTTCGACCTCACCGACGTGATCGCACCACTCGACCAGGAGTCGTCAGGTGGTGTTCACCGTGCGTACTGGGGCCTCTTGGGCGTTGCTGGGTTGGTGCTGCTCGTCGCCGCTTTGGCGTTCTACGCCCGCCGCACCCGAGGCACCCCTGCTGCTGATGACAACCTCTGATCCTCAATCTTGAGCGACTGCCTGTCCCCGCAGGGAGCTAGGCCCTAGGCCACTTTCATCAGGTGGGACATGTTGCCGCCCATGACTTTGCGGATCTGGTCGTGGGGCAGGCCGTTGAGTTGGTCCACGAAGGAGATTGGGTCGGACATGCCTTCTACGTGGGGGTAGTCGGAGCCGAACACCACGTTGTCCACTCCCACCACGTCGATGAGCCCCACCGGGTCGTCCTCGTGGAAGGGGTGGATCCAGATGTTGCGCCTGATGGCGTCCACCGGGTGCTCCTCCCAGGCGTGGGGGAACCGCTGGTAGCACGTCTCCAGATGGGACAGCAGTGGGCGCACCCATGAGCTGCCGTTCTCGATGATGGCCACCTTCAGGTTGGGGTGCCGGGTGAGCGCACCGTGGGCCACCCACGAGGTCACTGCATCCTCGATGGCCCGGTTGTGCATCACCGACATCTGGAACAGCGACTGGCTGAACGCCTCCATCTCCCCGCTGGCGCCCTCCCACTCGTTGGTGAACCGGGTGTAGCCGCTGTCGGAGGCATGCATGGCCACCAGCACGTCCAACTCCACCACTCGCTCCCAAAGCGGGTCGAACTCCGGCAGCGCGAACGATCGCGGTCCCCGCAGGCCGGGAGGCGGCGCGGGGCGGATCAGCACCGCCCGGGCCCCCCGCTCCACGCACCACTCCAGCTCCTCGATGGCCTTGTCCACCATGGGCAGGGTCACGATGGGCACCGGAAAGATGCGCCCCTCGTAGTTGAACGTCCAGTGCTCCAGCATCCACTGGTTGAGGGCGTGAATCACGATGTGGCACTCGTCGGGGGCGTCCCGGAACCGCTCCTCCACCAGCGACGCCAGGGTGGGGTACATCATGGCGTAGTCCAAGCCCAGCTCGTCCATCAGCTCCAGCCGGGGCGCCGGGTCGAAGAACGCCGGCAGCGCGTCAATCGGCCTCATGATCTCCCGGCGCGACTTGCCCTCCGGGTTGCCGTGCTTGAAGTACTCCTCCTGGGCGCCGGGCGAGCCCACCCGCTGGAACGTGGGATTGGGGATGTAGTTGCTGATCTTGCCCCGAACCATGATCTTGGTGCGCCCATGGTGGTCGATGTAGTCGATGAGCCCCCGATGAGAGTCGGGCAGGTGCTTGGTGAGCGCTTCGGTGGTCTCGTACATGTGGTTGTCGGCGTCGAAAACCGGAAAATCGAGCTGGCGAGAAGGCATACCCACCATCATATTGCTGGTGTACGCTGGTGGCGATGGCGGGACCGCTCACGCCTGACTTCTATCGCTACGAGTGGCATCCGCTGAGCGGCGTTCGCCTCGACGGCGAGTTCGTGGTGGTCGAATGGGCCGACAGCGCCGATCTGCGCTGCTACCGATGGTGGCTGGCCGAGCAGCGCGATTTCGAGTCCTCCTCCCGAGAGGGCCTGCTTGAGCCCTGCGACCTGGGCGACCACTGGAAGGTGGCCGATGCCTGGGTCGAATCCGATGGGGCGCTGGCCGTGCGCTGGGCCCACGACAACGTGGTCTCCCGCTACCACCCCGGCTGGCTCCGCCACGTTGCCGACGGCCAGTTCCGCCCTGAGAGCTTCCTGCCCACGCTCACCCCGTGGGACTCGTCTGTGCTGCCCGAACCGGTCACCTACCACGGGCCGACGGTGCTGGCCGACGCCGAGATGTTCCGACTCTGGCTCAACGATCTGGCGGCCTACGGCCTGACCCGGCTGAGGTCGCTGTCGGTCGATCCCAACCTGTTGGAATCCGTGGCCCGGCGGGTCGGGGTGCTGCGCGACTCCCATTTCGGCCCGGTGTGGGACATCGAGGCGATGCCCGATCCAACCTCCACCGCCTACATGAGCATCGGACTCGGCCCCCACACTGATTTGCCCTCCTTGGAGACGCCGCCGGGCTTCCAGTTCTTCCATTGCATCGAGAACTCCTGCGTGGGCGGGGCCAGCCAGATGAGCGACGGCATAGCCATTGCCCGCCACATCGAAGAGCACGATCCCGACGCCTACGACGCATTGACCACGCTTCGGTGGGTGTTCCACGGGCGGGGCGCGGAGGTCGACTGGCGCTGGTCGGGACCGCTCATCGACTTGGGGGTGGCCGGATCGCCCGTCACGTTGCGGACGTTCTACCCGGTGCGGACCTTCCCCGACATGGCCGACGAAGACGTTCCCCGGGCCTACCGGGCGGTGAAGGTGCTGGGCGAGCTGTCGCGCCATCCCCGATTCCAGATCACCTACAAGTTGGCGCCCGGCGACATTGCGGTGTTCGACAATCGACGGGTGCAGCATGCCCGGGAGCCGTTCGAAACCGCCACCGGTCGCCGCCTGTTCCGGGGCTGCTACGTCAACAGCGACGACATCTACTCCAAACTGCGGGTGCTCAACCGCAGGGCCCAAGAGAGCGAACTGGCCCCCGCATGAGCGGCGTCTTCATCACCTGCGCCATCACCGGCAGCGGCAACACCACGTCCAAGTCCGACTTGGTGCCCATCACTCCCCAGCAGATCGCCGAGGCGGCCATCGACGCCGCCGACGCCGGTGCCGCCATCGTCCACATCCATGTCCGCAATCCCGAAACCGGCGAGCCGTCCCGAGATGTCGAGTTGTACGCCGAGGTGGTCGAGCGGATCCGGGCGTCCAGCACCGACGTGGTACTCAACCTCACCTCCGGCATGGGCGGCGATCTCACCCTGGGATCGGCCGAAGTGCCCCTCCCCCCAGCCGACGAGGGCACAGACATGGCCGGAGCCACCGAGCGGCTAGCCCACGTCCGGGAGCTGATGCCCGAGATCACCACGCTGGACTGCGGCACCATGAACTTCGGCGAGGGCGACTACATCATGGTCAACAGCCCGTCGGTGCTCTACGAAATGGCCCGCCAAGTGCAGAAGCTGGGCGTGCGCCCCGAGATCGAGATCTTCGACACCGGCCACCTCTGGCTGGCCAAACGCCTGGTGGACGAGGGCCTCATCGACGATCCGGTCATGGTGCAACTCTGCATGGGCATCCCCTGGGGCGCCCCCGACGACCTCAACACCTTCATGGCCATGGTCAACAACCTGCCCGACGACTGGATCTTCTCGGCCTTCTCCTTGGGCCGCAGCCAGCTCCCCTACGTCGGCCTCGCCGCCATCGCCGGCGGCAACGTGCGCGTCGGCCTAGAAGACAACATCTACCTAAGCCGCGGCCAACTAGCCACCAACGCCGAGCTAGTAACCCGAGCCGTAACCATCCTCGAGGCGATGAACTACGAGGTGCTCGGCCCCGAGGCCGTGCGTGACAAGCTCCATCTCGTCAAGCACTGATCCTGTCAGCCGGTGAATCCGTAGGCTGCGAGGTGGCGACGAAAGGGGGCGGGCCATGAAGGCCACGGCGGTGCCGGGAGGAGTCGGGTTGTGAAGGCAGCGGTGGTGGGCTGCGGGGTGATAGGCAGCGGTTGGGTGGCCCGCCTTCGGTTCTGCGGGCACGACGTGGTGGCCTTCGACCCGTCGCCCGACTCAGGGCGAATCCTCGGCGAGGTGTTCCAAAACGCCCGCCGTGCTTGGGAGCGGCTCGGTCTGCCCACCGACTCGCCCGGCCAACTCACCGAGGCCCCTGCCATCGCCGATGCGGTGGACGGGGCCGATTTCGTGCAAGAGAGCGTCCCCGAGCGGCTGGATTTGAAGCACACCGCGCTGGCCGACATCGAGGCCGCTGCAAGAGACGACACGCTCATCGCCTCGTCCACGTCGGGACTTCGGCCGAGCGAACTCCAAGCCAAGATGCGCCGCCCCCAGCGGCTGGTGGTGGGCCATCCGTTCAACCCGGTGTACTTGATGCCTCTGGTGGAGGTGGTGGGCGGCCGCTCAACCGCTCCTGAGTCAGAGGAGCGGGCCATGGCCGTCTACCGGGAGCTGGGGATGTATCCGCTGCTTGTGCGGGTGGAGGTCGACGCATTCATCGCCGACCGGCTCATGGAGGCGATGTGGCGGGAGGCGCTGTGGCTGGTGCGCGACGGCGTGGCCACCACCGCCGAGATCGATGACGCCATCCGTTTCGGTTTCGGCCTGCGCTGGGCCCAGATGGGGTTGTTCGACACCTATCGAATAGCGGGTGGCGAGGGCGGGATGTCTCAATTTCTAGTCCAGTTCGGCGAGGCCCTGCACTGGCCCTGGTCACGCCTCACCGACGTTCCAAAGTTGGACCACGAACTCGTCGCCGCCATCGTCGAGCAGTCTGACTCCCAGTCGGGAGGTCGCAGCCCCCGCGAACTGGAGCGCATCCGCGACGACAATCTGGTGGCCATCCTTTTGGCACTGGAACAGCGCCGCTGGGGAGCGGGCGAGACGCTGGCGGGGCTGCGGCGTACATTGGGGGCGTGAGCATGGAACTGGCCATTCGGGGTGGCATGGTGGTGGATGGCACGGGGGCACCTGCCCAGCGGGCCGATGTGGGCATTGCCGGGGGGAGGATTGCCGCCATTGACCGCGTCGTGACCGCCCCGGTGGAGATCGACGCCAACGGCCGCCTCGTCTGCCCCGGCTTCATCGACTGCCACACCCACTACGACCCCCAAGTGCTATGGGACCCGTGGCTGTCGTCATCCTGCTGGCACGGGGTCACCTCGGTGGTGGCCGGCAGCTGCGGCTACAGCATCGCTCCCACCAAGCCCGCCGACCGGGCCTCGCTCATCCGCACCCTCGACAAGGTGGAGGACATGCGGGTGGCCACCCTCGAGGCCGGGGTCAACTGGAACTTCGAGACTTACGGCGAATACCTCGATGTGATCCAGCGCCGGGGCCTGGCCGTGAACTTCGGCGGCTACGTGGGCCACACCGCAGTGCGGCTCTATGTGATGGGCCAGGACGCCTACGAGCGGGAAGCCACCCCCACCGAGGTCAACCGGATGAAGGCGGCGGTGGCCGAAGCCATCAACGGCGGCGCTCTGGGTTTCTCCACCGACCGGGCCGGATTCCATTTGGGCGACGGCGGCCGCCCGGTGCCGTCCATTGCCGCCTCCCAAGAAGAGACCGAGGCCCTCATCGGGGTCACCGCCGAGATCGGCCGGGGCGTGGTGCATGTTGCGCCGGGGGAGAACTACCGCTGGGTGTACGACCTCCAGCCCAAGCTGGGCCGCCGGCTCAACTGGTCGTCCATCCTCACCTACCCGGCGGCGGCCTCCTCCCGGGCCGACTACCGCACCAAGCTGGCCGACCACCTGGCTGGCCGGGCCGCCGGGGCTGACGTGTGGGTGCAGGTCACCTGCCGTCCCATCACCCAGCACGTCACCATGATCGAGCCCACCTCCTTCTACACCATGGGTTCGTTCAAGGAACTGGTGGCCCTGGCCCACGAAGACCGCCCCGCCCTGTACGCCGATCCCGACTGGCGGGCCCGGGTGCAAGCCGACCTCGACGCCAACGGCCTGCTGGCCTCCCGGTGGGACACCCTGGCCATCGTGGAGTCGCCCAACCAGCCCGATCTGGTGGGCAACACCGTGGGGGGAGTGGCCGCCGAGCGGGGCTGCACCCCGTGGGACGCCATGTGCGACATCGCCCTGGCCGACGGCCTGCTCACCCGCTTCGAGATCACCTTCGCCAACGACGAAGTCGACGGGGTGACTTCGCTGATGCAGGCCGAGGGGGCGGTGATGGGCCTGTCCGACGCCGGCGCCCACGTCGGGCAAATCTGCGATGCGGTCATGCCCACCGACTTCCTGTCCCGCTGGGTGCGCGACCGCCAGGTGATGACCCCCGAAGCCGGCATCCACAAGCTCACCGGCGAGCTGGCCGAAATGCTCGGCCTCGCTCCCGACCGGGGCGAGCTGCGCCCCGGCGCGGTGGCCGACATCACCGTGATCGATTGGGACAACCTCGACGTCGGCCCCATCCGCCGGGTCCACGACATGCCCGCCAACGGTGAGCGTCTCATCGCCGACGCCCCCTCCGGCGTTGACCACATACTCATCGCCGGCACCCCCACCCGACTCCACGGCCAGTCGCTGCTCGACCAGCTAGAAACCCTTCCCGCCACCACCCTCCGCTCATCCTGAGACCCGGCCAGCCCGAGTGAGGCCGGCCCCAACGAGGGCTCAGCCCGGCGGCACCACCGGGTCGATGCCGAGGTCGGTGTAGGTGAGGGCGGGGAAGTACGGCACGCCGAGGGCTTCGAAGCGGCGACGGGCGGTGTCGCCCCGGTCGATCACCGTGGCCACGGCCACCACCTCGGCCCCGGTTTCGAGTATTACCTCGTAGGCCTTTTCTGTAGAGCCCCCAGTGGTGGTTGCGTCCTCCAACAGCAACACCCGGTGGCCTGGCCCGAGGGGAGTGCCTTCGATCTGCTGTTTCGTTCCCCGTTTCTTCGGCTCCTTGCGAACTGAGAACCACTGGCCGCCGGTCTCGGCGGCGATGCCCACCGCCAGCGAGTCAGCGCCCATGGTCATCCCACCGGCCGCATCAAACTCGATGCCAGCCCCTCGCACCTGCTGAACAATCGCCCGGCAGGCCACCTGGAGGTCGGCCCATCGGCAGAGGGCCACCTTGACATCGACGAAATCACTTGACATGGCCCCACTGGCCAGCTCTATCGGCTGGTCCAATCGCCTTAAACCTTGCCGTTTGATGATGTCGATGAGCGCCGCGTCAGCCACGTCCACACACTAGTGGTCGCCGCCCACCGAGCTCGGTCCTTTGAAATAACGGGAGATTAATGAAAAATAATTAGATTTCAACAAGCGATCCCCAGCGCCGATGCGCTACGGTCGGCTCAAACCTTCCCCTCTATAGCTGACAAATGAGGGGAGGAGCCGTGTCTGCTCCGCCTGTTTTCTGCCCCTGGGCACCGTGGTGGAGCCCAGAGCAACTCCGCGACTTCCTCAACCATGTGGAGAGCGTCGTGCAAACCCGCTTTGGCGAGCACACCCTCGATGAGGCCGAGGGCATCGTGACGGTCGAGAAGATGGATTGCGTGCTGGGCCTGTCCAACCTGGCCCAAACCTGCCGGGCCGCCGACCCCGAGGATTGGCGGCTCATCATCTACAGCCATGTGGCCCGGCTCGATGATTTCGCTCCCGGTGTCCTCGCCGAGCGCTTGGGGGATTACGAACGGCTCCAACCCGACCTGCGGGTCAGGGTGGTCGGCCCCCACCATCTGATCCACATCGATCCCGTCTGCGATCCCCTGCCGCTGGGCCTCTACGTCTGCCTCTCGGTGGACTTGGACGGCGCCGCCTGCCCAGTGGATCGCAGCTACTTCGACGAATGGGGCGTTGAGCACGGCGAGGTGATGGCCGCGGCGCTCGCCAACACTCTCATGGATGAGCCGCTAAAGCCATTGGAGGGCAGTGAGCTGCCCGGCAACTGTCGGGTTTTCACCGGCGACTCCCTGTTCGTCACCGGCCACCTGCTCGACTTCGCCCGCACCGTTCCCGACATCGGCCCGCAGGGCGCGGTGGTGACCGTTCCCGCGGCCCACACGGTGATGGTCTGCCCCATCGAGCTCAACGAGCAGTTCGTGCAAGACTCGGCCACCATGTTGGCCGCCAGCTTCATCCGCTATTTGGCCGGCCCCAACTCGGTCAGCCCCAACGCCCTGTGGTGGCATCCCGGCCACCCGCTGGACGGCTTCGCGCGCCTCGACAACCAGAACTTCGAACTCGTCGCCCCCGAGCCCCTCCGCTCCCAACTGTGGGCCGGCAGCCGAGGCGGTTAGTGTCGAAGGGATGCCTGAGTCAGCCCTTGCCGAGATCGACATTCATTCCACTGAGCAGTACCGCGACCGCGGTTACCCATGGGCCGCGTGGGATCTGCTGCGGGCCGAGGCCCCGGTGTACTGGTACGACCGCCCCGGCATCGAGCCGTTCTGGGCTATCACCCGCCACGAGGACATCCACTGGGTGTCGTCAAACGACAAGCTGTTCATCAACGGCGGCCCTCGCCTGCGCCTGGCCAGCATCGAGGACGACGAGGGCATGTGGGAGCGCCGCACCAAGCGACTCACCGATCTGGGCTGGGACCTCGATGAGCCCATGGACATGGTGTTCATGGACCGCCCCCGCCACACCCGGTTCCGCCTGCTCACAGCCCGGCGGTTCACCCCTCGGGCCATGCGGGATCACGAAGACCACTTGGCCCAGTACGCCGCCCGGTTCACCGCCGAGTTCGAGGAGCAGCTTGAGCGCGACGGCGAGGCCGACTTGGTGCTCGACTTCGCGGTGAAGCTGCCCCTGGCCACCATTTGCGATCTCATGGGCCTGCCCGTGGACGACTGGTCGAAGATCCACAGCTTCACTGAGTTGATGTTCGACGACGAGGAGAACATGCGCTGGGCCGAGCCGGGCGAGACCATGAGCGACCTCAAGCTGCGGATGAGCCGCCAGTTCGGTGCCTACATCGGCACCATCATCGACGAATGCCAAGCCGAGCCTCGCGACGACCTCGCTGGCGCGGTGATCCAAGGCCAGGTGGACGGCTGCCCCCTCAACACCCAGCAGCTCACCGGCTACATCACCTTGCTGTTGGGGGCGGGCAACGAGACTACCCGCAACGCCACCACCAGGGGCGTGACCGCACTGCTCCAAAATCGCGACCAGATCGACCGGCTCCTTGCCGATGAGTTGCTGATCGAGCCCGCCGTCGAGGAGATCCTGCGTTGGACCTCACCGGTCATTCAGTTCGCCCGCACCGCCACCGCCGATGTCGAGTTCCACGGACAGGTCATCAAAGAAGGCGACACCGTGGGAGTCTTCTACCCCTCGGCCAATCGGGACGAGGCGGTGTTCGACAACCCCTACCACTTCGACGTGGGTCGCAATCCCAACCACCACATGGCCTTCGGCCACGGCGTCCACTTCTGCTTGGGGGCCAACCTGGCCCGCTGGGAGCTGCGGGCCATGCTCAAGGCCGTGCTGCCGCTGTTGCCCCGCCTCGAACTAGCCGGCGATACCGAGCGCCACGGCCACCTCCACGTCGGTGCCGTCAAGCACCAACCCGTCCGCCTCGTGGCCTAAAGGGCCGGCATGCCCAATTCCATCTGGCCGGCTGGCCGGGGCTTGCTAGCCTGGACCCATTCACTTCCCCCTCGTCAACCCTCTTTGAGGGAGTTTTGAATGAATACCGCTATCGCCACCACTGTGATCAGCGTCTTGGGCGCCGGTCTGTTCGGTATGTTCTTCATGCTGTTCAAGAACCTGAGCGACACGATGAACAGCGGCTTCGCCGCGGTGAACGCCAGGCTTGGCCGACTTGAGGACAAGTTCGACGGGCTCGCCGATGAGGTCCGGGCCCACGGGGAGCGGCTGGCCCGCATCGAGGCCAAGCTGGAACCCGACCCCCCCGCAGCAGCCGCCTAGTTCCGTCTCTGCCTGTCTCGACATTGGAGTGCGGGGGTACTGTCACGGGTATGGACGGGTTGTTGATCCGCGGGGGAACGGTGGTGGACGGCACGGGGGCGCCGGCCCGACGGGCTGATGTGCGGGTGCGGGGGCGGACCATCGCAGAGGTGGGTCCCGGGCTGGTTCCAGACGGCGAGCAGGAACTGGATGCCACCGGGTCGCTGGTAACCCCCGGCATTATCGAGACCCACACCCATCTCGACGGGGCCATGTGGTGGGATCCCTCTTTCGATCCGCTGCCCAGCTATGGGGTCACCACCACCGTGTTTGGAAACTGCGGGATGTCGATGGCGCCGCTGGCCGGCCCTCAGCGCGACGAAGTGGTGGATCTGTTCTGCTTCCTGGAAGACCTGCCCCTGGTTGCCTTCGAGGAAGAGGTCCCCTGGACTTGGGCGACTTGGCCGCAATACCGGACCGCGCTCGACGGGCAGCCCACTGCGGCCAACATCGCCGGCTATGTCGGCCACATCAGCTTGCGCACCTTCGTGATGGGCGATGCCGCTTGGGAGCGTCCCGCCACCTTTGCTGAGCGCACCGCCATGGCCCAAGCACTGGACGAGGCACTGGCTGCTGGAGCCCTCGGCCTGTCCACCAACGGCTTCGACCTCGATCGCACGCTGCGGCTGGTACCCAGCCGCCATGCCGGCGATGACGAGTACGCCGCGCTGTTCGATGTGCTGGCGGCCCACCCCGGCACCACCTTCCAGGCCATCACCCGGTTCAACGAGCCCGAGCACAACTTTGACGACGTTCAGCGTTTCGCCGACCTCGCCCAACCCCGCGGCGTGCGAGGACAGTGGACGGCCATCCCCGCCATTGCCGCCGAGACCGAGTACCGGGCCGACACGCTGGCGTTCGACCGCCGCCTTCGGGAACAGGGAGTGGACTTCTGGCCCACGGTGGGCACCCGGCCGCTCGACCTGTACTTCAATTTCGAGAAGGCGCTGACGTTCCAGCGGGTCCCGGCATGGAACGACCTGGTCAACGGTCCTTCTGAGGACAAGATGACCCTCTTGGCCGACCCCGCCTGGCGGGATCAGGCCCGATTCGACTGGGACAACCGCAAGAAGTCCCGCCGGGCCAGGGTCGACCACCCCCACACGCTGATCTTCGCCCTGTCTGAAACCGGCGTCGGCCCCCTTGGGATCTCGTTGGCTGAACACGCGGCCAACACCGGTCAACATGTATCTGATGCTCTGGCATCCTGGCTATTGGACAACGGGATCGGCTCGTCGCTGCGAGCGCTGCCCGACGTACACGACGAACCGGCGCTGGCGGAGGCGATCCGCTCGCCCCACACCCTCACCAACGTGAACGACAGCGGCGCCCACCTCCAGCTGTTCTGCGGGGCTGGCCAGAGCACCCACCTGCTTACCCACTACCACCGCGACACCGGGCTCTTGACCCTCGAAGAGGCGGTTCACGTACTCACCGGCCGAACAGCGGGCTTCTTCGGATTGACTGACCGGGGAGTGATTGCCCCCGGCAAGGCTGCTGATGTGGCCGTGTTCAACTTGGACGAGATCTCGCTGGGACAAGAGGTGAAGGTGCGGGACGTGCCCGGCGGGTCGTGGCGGTTCAGCCGGGCGCCGGGCGGCTTTCGAGCCACTATCGCCAACGGTCTGGCCACCTGGTGGGACGGCAAACCCACCGATGCGCTTCCCGGCACGCTGATCGGCCCCAGAGGTGCGTAAGACCCCGCTCTGCACCCTACGATTCCGCTGACCCCAGAAGAGAGCGAGGCAACACCGATGGGACGATTGGCAGGCAGAGTGGCGTGGATCACGGGGGCGGCGTCGGGCATCGGGCTGGCCACTGCGGAGCGGTTCGCCGAAGAGGGTGCGGTGGTGATCGGTAGCGACATCGCCGAAAGCGAGGGCTGGAAGGCGGTGGCCGACACCGCCCCGGCGTCGAGCTTCCATCTCGTGGACGTGCGCGATGCCGACGCCCAAGAAGAGCTGGTGGGCCAGATCGTCCAAGACCACGGCCGGCTCGATGTGCTGGTCACCGCGGCCGGGGTGGCGGGCGGCGGCCAGGTTCACACCCTCGACGTTGAGGAGTGGGACCGGGTGCAAGACATCAACCTCAAGGGCACCATGCTGTCGTGCCGGGCCGCCCTCAAGCCCATGGTGGAGGCCCGGTCGGGGAGCATCATCACCATCGCCAGCGTGGAGGGTCTCGAAGGGTGCGAGGGGGGCAGCACCTACAACGCCTCCAAGGGCGGGGTGATCCTGCTCACCAAGAACATCGCCAACGACTACGGCCCGGCCAACATCAGGGCCAACGCCATTTGCCCCGGATTCATCGACACCCCCATGTTCCAGTCGGTCATCCCCCATCTCGGCCCCATCGCCGACAGCATCCGAGACCAGCACAAGCTCAAGCGCTGGGGTCGCCCCTCGGAGATCGCCGGCGCCGCCTTCTTCCTGGCCTCCGACGACTCCTCGTTCGTCACCGGCGTGGCGCTGCCCGTAGACGGCGGCTACACCGCCGGCCACTCCCACGGCCTGACCGCCATCTAGCGCCCGCCCTTTAGGCGGGGCGGAACTTGATGAGGGAGATCTCGTTGGTGGCGTCTTCGAAGACGGCTTTGACGGGCAGGCCGCAGGCGATGTCGTCGTTGTCGATACCGATGAGGTTGGAGTACACCATCGGGCCCTCCTCCAACTCCACCAGCACCACGTTGTAGGGGAGTTCTGACTCGAACGACGGGATGTAGGGCTGGCGCATGATGGTGAAGCCCCACACCGTGCCCTGGCCTGACGCCTCAGTCCATCCCCGGTCGAACGACAGGCACGATGGGCAGGAGGCATAGGGCGGGAACCACACGTGCCCGCAGGCCCGGCACTTTGGGAGCACGAATCGGTGCTGGCGGGCCGCGGCCCAGAACTCCCAATCTTCCGGCGTGACCGTCGGCAGCGGCTTGGCGTAACCGCTTTGGTCGGTCACAGCAGCCCGCCCCGGCACAGCAGCGTCGCCCCCGGCAGGGCCGACAGGCACCAATACAGCGACCAGTCGCAGTCGGGGATCTGGCGGTCGCCCGCCTGGCCCCGCAATTGGCGCACCGCCTCGGCGTGTTGGTTCCACCCCTGGAGGTACGACTCGCTCAGCATCCCCCCGCTGGTGTTCACCGGCAACTCCCCGTCAAGGGCGATGCGGCCGCCCTGCACCCATTCCAAACCCTGGCCCCGGGGGGCGAAGCCGAATCCCTCCAGCCCCCACAGCACCGACACGCTGAAGTTGTCGTACACCTGGAGGCAGTCGATGTCGTCGGTGGTCACCCCCAGCGGGTCGAACAGGTCGGCCTTCATCGATCGGCAGGCCTCGTCCCAGAACCCCAGGTCCACGTACCACTCTCGGAAGTTGGCCCGCCCCGCGGTGCCGGCGATGAGCACCGGGGGATGGGCCAGGTCCCGGGCCCGCTCGGCGGTGGTCACCACATAGGCCACCGCCCCGTCGTTCACCAGGCAGTAGTCGAACAGGCGCAGCGGTTGGGCGATGTACCGGGCGTCCAGGTAGTCGTCGATGGTCATCTCAGCCTGCATGATGGCCCCCGGTGTCATCCGGGCATGGGAGCGGATGGCTACCGGGATGGCCCCCAACTGCTCCTCGGTGCCCCCGTACTCCGCCTGATAGCGGGTGAAGCCCAGCGAGTACTGCGCCCCCGGCGATGCCATCCCGTAGATCGTGTCGTACAGCAGGCCCTGGGGCTGGGCGCCGAACGTGGTGCCCTGGGAGCGGAACACCACCGAGTTGAACAGCACCACGTAGTCGGCCAGCCCGTGATGCACCGCGGTGGCGGCGTGCATAAGGGCCATGGCGCACATCCGCCCGGCTTGGGGGTAGTCCACCACAAAGCGCACATCGGTGAGCCCGGTGCGGTAGGCCACCGGCTCATAGTGGGGCAGTCCCCCGGTGATGAGCCCGTCGATCTGCGACTTCTCCAACCCCGCATCGGCAATGGCCGCCGCTATGGCCTCAGTAGCCAGTGCCTCCCCGGTCCGTTCGGGATCAGGGGTGCGATACAACCGGGCGAAATCGCTGCTCCCAATGCCCACAATGGCCGTCTTCCCGGCGAACTCCCGATCGCTCATCGGCTAGGCACACTACTTGTCGTCTGTGTCCGGCTGAATGCCCAGCCCCTATCGTCGGGGCCGAAAGCGAGCGATGATGGTAATTCGACTCAATCCCGACAATTCCTGGCGGCTGGTGGCCGAGCGACTGGAAGCCGAGACCGACCCCCGGAGGCGACATGTCCTGGAGCTGGTGCTCGACCACATGAAGCGCGAGCTCCGCCTCGACATCGAGGGGGTGATCGACACCCTCAGCGACAAGCCCCAATACAAGATCTGGCCCCACGCCGATGATCCCGTGGCCAGCCCCGGAGGCTCGAAAGACGCCATCCGCGATCTGTATGACCGTGCCCTGGTGCAAACCGGCGCCCACCGCTGGGAACTGGAACTCGCCCGGGTCATCGTCGATGACCACGCCGTGTTCACCGAAGGCGTCATGCGCATGGCCTACCCCGGTCGCACCCTCGAGGCCATGGGCATCGACGTGCCCGACGCCGAGTCCTACTACCTGTCCCAAGTCCGCATGGGCATCGTGTGGCCGATCGACCCTGAAGATCCCGTGGCCCGGCTGTCGGGCGAAGAGGTGTACGCCGTGGGCGACCGCTTCGAAGGCATAGCCGACCGCCCCATTAGCCTCGAAGAGGTCGCCCCCTTGGAGTAGGCCGAGTCTCGACCGTTAGCCTCTACGTCGAAGCCAAAGTGAAAGGCGAGCCCGATGAAGATGAATCCCAATAAGACATGGCGACTGGTGGAAGAACGATTTGAAGCCGAGATCGATCCCCGGCGACGCCATGTGCTGGGGCTGGTGCTGGCCCACATGAAGTGCGAGGCCCAGGCTGATATTGAGGGCGTGGTGGCTACCCTCAGCGACAAGCCCCAGTACATCATCTGGTCGAACCCCGACGATCCCATCGCCAGCCCCGGCGGTGACCGCGACGCCATCCGGGGCTTCTACGACCGCAGCATCGTGCAAACCGGCGCCCACCGGCTGGAGTTCGACTGCGACCGGGTCATCGTCGACGACGACGCCGTGTTCACCGAGGGGATGATGAGCATGGCCTACCCCGGCCGCACGCTTCAGGCCATGGGCATCGACGTTCCTGACGTGGATTCCTACTACCTCGCCCAGTCCCGCATGGGCATCGTGTGGCCCGTCGATCTCGACGATCCCGAGGCCCGTCTGCGGGGCGAAGAGGTCTACTCCGCCAACGATGCCTTCGAAGGCGTCGCCACCCGCCCCATCTCCCTCGAAGAAATCACCCCCCTAGAACTCGCCACCGTCTGACCGTTACGGGGCCGACCAGGTTTCGCGGCGGAGGTAGGTGTAGACGTTTTCGAAGTCGGAGCGGGCTTTGTCGGGCAATTCGACGACATCGCCGAGGCGGGTGGCGCCCCAGACGATGCGGGCGGTGTGCTCGGCCACGAGGGCGGCGTGGAGGGCGTGGTCGGGCGACTCGCCGATGCACAGCATCCCGTGGTTGGCCATCAGCACCGCGGAGCGGTCGGCCAGATGGCGCACCACCTCTTCACCCAGCGCATCGGAGCCGGTAGGCCGGTAGTCAGTCACCGCCACATCCCCGCCCAGATACACGATGACCTCCTCGATCACCGCGGGGATGCTTCGATGCGCCACCGCGAACATCGAGGCGTGAATCGGGTGGCAGTGTACGACCCCGCCCACCTCGGGGAAGGCCCGATAGCAGGCCAAATGCATGGCCTTCTCAGTTGAAGGACGGGACGTGCCATCGATCAGGTTCCCGTCCAAGTCCACCGCCGCCAGGTTGTCGATGCTCACCTGGTCGTAGGGGAGCGACGACGGGGTCAGCCAGATCATCCCGTCGTCGGACCGCCCCGACACGTTCCCCGCGGTGCCCACCACCAGCCCCGCGGCGTCCATCGCCTGTGCCGCTGCTACCACAGCGGCTCGAATGTCGGCGCTGTCGGTCATTGCCACACCTCCGGGTTGGCCAGGCGCTGGGGACGCTCGCCGTCCAGCAGCCGGCAGATGTCCTTCACCACCATGTCAGTTTGATTGACCTCGGTGTCGTAGGTAGCCCCGCCCACATGGGGGGTCAACACCACGTTGTCGAGTTCGGCCAGCGGGTGGTCGGCGGGCAGCACCTCCCCCTGCACATGGTCGAGACCCGCGCCTCCCAGATGCCCCGAGGCCAACGCCTCCACGAGCGCGTCGGTGTCGTGCAGCACGGCCCGGGCGGTGTTCACGTAGATGGCCCCCGGCCGCATGGCCGCGAACTGCTCAGCCCCGATCATTCCCGCCGTCTCGGGGTTGGCCGGCGCATGCATCGACACCACGTCGGCGGCGGCCAGCAGTTCGTCCAGCTCGCATACGGCGTCGGGTTGATAGGGGTCGTAGGCGATCACCTTCATCCCGAGGCCTTCGAAGCGCCACTTGGCCGCTCGCCCGACCGCGCCCAACCCCACCAACCCCACGGTGCGGCCGGCCACCTGCCAGGCCCGATACCGCTGGTAGGGGATGGTGTCGGTGAACACCGTGCCCGCCCGCATGTCCCGGTCGCCCATCACCACATGGCGGTTGACGGCAAGCAGCAGCGCTACCGTCATCTCGGCTACCCCATCGGCGTTGCGCCCGGGGGCGTGCAGCACCGGGATGCCCGCCGCGGTGGCCCCGGCCACGTCCACGTTGGTGGGGTCGCCCCGAGTGGAGGCCACCGCCCGCAGCGGCTGTTCGAACACCGGCCCCCGGCACTCGTCGGCCTCGCACACCAGCAAATCGGCCGCCGCCTCCGCCAGCCGAGCGGCCAAGTCGTCGGCCTTGTACAGCCGGATGGGCTGGTGCTCGATCCACGGGTCGAACTCCACGTCGGCCACATCCCGCAACCGGTCCAAGCCCGGCCCCCGCAGCGGAGCGGTCACCAGCGCCCTCGGTCGGCTCACGCCAAGAGCGTAGGGCGCGCATCCCCGACCGATGCCACCGGCCACGGCCAATTCGCCAGCAGACCACTACGGTTGCGGGCCGTGGGGGAGACATTCGAGGTGACGGTGGGCATCGACGTCGGCACCACCTCGGTGAAGGCGGTGGCCGTCGATGAAGACGGCGATGTGCGCGCCCGCGCCCGCATCCCCCACGCGGTCCACGCCCCCACCCCCGCGGTGCTCGAACACGATGCCGCTGCGGTGTGGCGCACCAGCGTGGTCGAGGCCTGCGACACCGTTTCGACCGGGCACCGAGTGGCGGGCATCGGCTTGGCCGCCATGGTCCCGTCGCTGGCCGCCATCGATGCCACCGGGATGCCGACCTCGCCGGGAATCCTGTACGGCGACCACCGAGGCCACCACCCCGACGGCGAGTTCGTCGGCTTCCTCCGCTCGCTGGAGCAGGCCGTGCCCGATGCCCATGCCTATTGGCCCGCCCAGGCGGTGGCCAGCCACGCCCTGTGCGGCGTCGCCGCCATCGACGCGGTCACCGCCCTGACCTGCCTGCCCGTGTTCGGCACCGACGGCTGGGACCCCCAGTGGTGCGACCCCGCCAAGTTCCCCCAACTGGTCACGGACCCCACCCCCGTTGGCCACCGGGTTGGCGCGCCCGTAGCCGCTGGCACGGTGGACGCGCTGGCCGAGCAGCTCGTCGCCGGGGCCGACTCACCGGGCGACGTGCTGGTGATCTGCGGCACCACCCTCATCACCTGGGCAGTGTGCCAGGGATGGCCTGAAGCCGAGGGACTGTGGACTATTCCCCACCTCCTGCCCGGCCTGGCCGCCATCGGCGGGCCGAGCAACGCTGGCGGCCTGTTCTTGGAGCGGGTCCGGGCCCTCACCGGCGACCCGACCGCCGAGCCGTCCCACCCCGACCGCCTGCCGCTGTGGGTGCCCTACATCCGGGGCGAGCGCACCCCCCGCCACGACCCCGACCTCCGAGCCGCGCTGGTCGGCCTCGACGTGGGCCACGGTCCCGAGGACGTGCTGGCCGCCGCCTACGAGGCCGCCGGGTTCGTGGTCCGCCACCACCTTGATCTGGCCGGCGCCACTCCCGAGCGCATCGTGGCCGTCGGCGGGGGCACCCACGTCAACCGCTGGATGCAGGCCCTGGCCGACGCCACCAACCTGCCGGTGGACGTCGCCGCCGTGCCCGAGGGAGCAGCCCGGGGAGCAGCCTGGCTGGCCCGCGTCAGCGCGGGGCTGGAGCGCAGCGACCTGGCCGAAGCCCGCCGCTGGACCCGTACCGGCCGCCGGGTGGAGCCCCGAGCCCACTGGGCCGAGGCCGCCAACCGCCGCTACCCCCAATGGCGAGCCGCTTGCGACGCTCGCGTCGGTGCTGCACAGTAAGGCGCGCCCAACAAGAGGAGATCCATGAAGTTCGCAGTGACGTTTCCGATGGTGGCCCACCCCTGGGACCAGCGGCTGATCACCAAGCAGGGCGTGGTGGATTTCGCCCGCACCGCCGAGGAGTCCGGGTTCGACGGACTGGGGTTCACCGACCATCCCGCGCCCACCGACCGCTGGCTCAACGCCGGGGGCCACGACGCGGTGGACCCGTTCGCCGCCCTGGCCTTCTGCGCCGCGATCACCGACCGCATCAAGCTCATCCCCAACATCGTGGTGGTGCCCTACCGCAACCCGTTCATCATGGCCAAGGCCATCGCCACCATCGACGCCTTCTCCGGGGGGCGGTTCATCTTCGCCACCGGCTCCGGCTACCTCAAGGGCGAGTTCAAGGCCCTCGGCGTGGACTTCAACAACCGCAACCAGATCTTCGACGAGGCCATCGAGGCCATGATCGGCATCTGGACCACCGACGATTTCGCCTACGAGGGCAGCACGTTCACCGCCTTGGGCCAAACCGCCAACCCCAAGCCGGTCCAGAAGCCCCATCCGCCCATCTGGATCGGCGGCAACTCCAAGCGGGCCCGCCGCCGGGTGGCCGCCGTCGCCAACGGCTGGACCCCGTTCCCCGCTCCCCGGGTGTTGGCCACCACGGCCAGAACCCCGCCGCTGGAGACCCTGGACGACTTGGCCGCCCTGCTCGACGAGCTGTGGGCCTATGTCGACGAGGCCGGCCGCGATCCGGCCGACATCGACGTCAGCTATCTGAACCACGTCGGCGGCCGACCGGCCGACCCCGATTTCGATGCCGACGCCCACATCGCCGGGCTGGCCGACCTGGAAGCGCTGGGGGTGACCTGGATCACCGTCAATCTCCCCGGCGACGACATCGAAGCCACCCTCGACACCATGCGCCGCTACGGCGAGACGGTCATCGCCCCCTCGCGAGCCTCATAGATGTCTGACACCGCCCCTACCGGACCTGTCGTCCTGCCGATTCCCGCCCCAGTCGACTCGATTGAGTTCCCGCCCTACGAGCCGACCATCCCGGCGATGATCCGGGCCGCGGTCGACGCCCACGGCCACCGGCTGCTGGGCGTGCTGGACGACCAGCGGATGACCTACGCCGATGCCGACGCCGCCTCCGCCGCCATTGCCAAGGGGCTGTTGGCCCAGGGCGTGGGCAAGGGCACCAGGGTGGGGCTCCTGGCCCCCAACAGCCCCGACTGGATCGCCGCCTGGCTGGCCATCGGCCGCATTGGCGCGCTCGGCATCATGCTCAACACCTACTACAAGGCCCGCGAGCTGGATTGGGCCCTGCGCCACGCCGACGTTCAGGTGCTGCTGTGCGTTCCGAGCCATCTCGGGCACAACTACCTCGACCGAGTGGAGGAGATCGCCGCCCCCGGCGACGATCCCGTCATTCACTCCCTGTCGCACCCCTATCTGCGATCGGTGTGGGCCTGGGGCCAGCCCGACCGGCCCTGGGCGAGGTCGATGGACGATTTGCTGGCCGCGGGCCAGGCGATCAGCGACGATTTGTTGGCCGCGGCCGAAACCCAGGTGACCCCGGCTGATGAGTTCGTGGTGGTGTACACCTCGGGCAGCACCGCCGCACCCAAGGGCGCCATCCATGCCCAGGGGGCCATGGTGCGCCACGCCCACAACCTGTGGCAGTACCGCGACCTCACCGCCGACGACCGCCTCTACACCCCCATGCCCCTGTTCTGGGTGGGGGGCATGTCGTTCACCCTGGTGGCTGTCATCCACGTCGGCGCCGCGCTGGTGTTCGAGGAGCGGTTCGACCCCGGCGAGACCCTGGCCCTCATCGAGCGTGAGCGGGTGACCATCGTGGCCGGCTGGCCCCACATGTCCAAGATGCTCACCGACCACCCCGACTTCGCCAAGCGCGACCTCTCCTCGGTGCGGGGCGGCAGCCTCGACGTGCTCCTTCCCCCCGAGCTGCGGATCGGCGATGTCGAGCTGCGGGTCAACTCGCTGGGCATGACCGAGACCCTCGGCCCCCACACCCTGGGCGTCATGGGCAACCAGCTGCCCGAGGAGAAGCGGGGATCGTTCGGCTGGACCGTGCCCGGCATGGAGCACCGCATCGTCGATCCCGTCACCGGCCACGACTGCCCGACGGGGGAGCAGGGCGAGGTGTGGGTGAGGGGCTACGCCCTCATGACCGGGCTCTACAAGGTGGAGCGGGCCGACGCCTTCACCCCCGACGGCTGGTACCGCACCGGCGACGGCGGCTACTTCGACCACGACGGCTACTTCTTCTTCACCGGCCGGATGGGCGACCTCATCAAGTCGGCGGGCATGAACATCGCCCCCCGCGAGATCGAGCTGGTGCTGGAAGAGCCCGAGGAGGTCATGCACGCCTTCGTGTGCGGCGTGCCCCACCCCGACCGGCTCGAAGACGTGGCCGCCGCGGTGGTGCTGCGACCGGGCCAGCCGCTCACCGCCGAAGAGCTCATCGCCTACACCGCCGAGCGGGTGGCGTCGTACAAGGTTCCCCGCCATCTCGCCGTTTACGACACTCCCGACGAGTTGCCCTGGCTCGACTCGGGCAAGATCGACCGCATCGGCGTCCAGCAAATCCTCACAGAGCGCTTCAGCGGGTGACCTTGATCCACGACCTTCTCACCGTGGTGCCCCGCCGGGACGACCTCATCGTCGCCGGCGACCGCCGCCTGTCCACCGACGAGGTGATCGACTGGGCCGACCGGGCATCGGCTGGCCTCGAACCGGGCCAGCCCACGGCCTTCCAGCTCCCCACCGGCCCCGAGGGCGTGGTCGCCTACCGGGCCTGCTGGCGAGCCGGCGCGGTGCCCGTCCCCCTGCTCGCCGCCGACGGCGGTCGCCAGAGGGATCATGCCTTCGCCCTCCTGGGCCTCACCCAGCTCTTCGATCCCGCCGGCCACGCCGACAGTCCCGCGTCCCCCAACCTTCCCGCCCCGACCCAGCCTGATGACCAGGCCCTCATCATGTTCACCTCCGGCTCGTCGGGCGTTCCCAAGGGCGTGGTCCACGCCCAGGCCGCGCTGGCCTACAAAACCCGCCAGACGATCGCCATCCAGGGCTTCACCCCCGAAGACGCCGGGCTCTTTGCCGCCTCCCTCGCCCATGTCGCCGGGCTGCTCCACGCCGTGCTCATCCCCGGTGCCGTTCCGATCAAGACCGTGCTCATGTCCCGCTGGGACCCCGGCGAGGCCCTGCGGCTCATTGAGCAAGAGCAGATCACCTACATGGTCGGCCCGCCCACCTTCTTCAACGATCTCATGGCCCAGCCCGATTTCAGCCCCAGCCGGGTCTCCACCATCCGCTTCCTGTCCATCGGCGGTTCCAATGTGACCCCCGCCTTCGTAAACCGGGCCCGGGATGCGTTCGGCTGCATCGTCAAGCGGGCCTACGGCGCCACTGAAGCCCCCACCGTCACCACCTGCACCAGCAGCGACGATCCCGAGCGCATGGCTCACACCGACGGCCGCCCGTTCGCCCCCACCCAGATCAGGGTCGACGAGCACGGCGAGATCCAGATCCACGGCCCCGAGGTGACCGTCGGCTACCTCGACCCCGCCCACACCGCCGCCGCCTTCACCGAAGACGGCTGGTACCGCACCGGCGACCTGGGCCAGATCGACGCCGACGGCTTTCTCACAGTCGTCGGGCGACTCGGCCAGAAGATCATCCGGGGCGGCGAGAACATCGACGCCATCGAGGTGGAGGCCATCCTCGAGTCCCATCCCGCGGTGAGCCAGGCCGTGGCATTAGGCGAACCCGATAACCGGCTCGGCGAGCGGGTGGCCGCCTTCGTGGTGGCCGATGGCCCCTTCGGCCTCGACGAGTGCCGCCGATGGTTCGCCGAGGTCGGCGCCGCCCGCTTCATGACCCCCGAGCGCATCATCGCGATCGCCGAAATGCCCATGATGCCCTCAGGAAAGCCCGACAAGACCGAACTGGCCCGGTTGCTTGAAGCCGCCACCCGATAGACTCCGGGTCGTGGCCCAGTACCAGACCCCCGAGTGGCACCCGGCCTTCGAGGAATACTGCGAGACCATCTTCGAGCTGGCCGAAGACGACGTCGACGTGATCCAGGCCCGGGTGGCCGAGCGCCTCGAAGTATCCCGCCCAGCGGTTTCCGAGATGATCCACCGGCTGGAGGCCGAGGGCCTGGTCACCCTCAAGGGCCGCACCATCGAGCTGTCCCCCGACGGAATGGACCTGGCCGAGCGGGTGGTGCGCCGCCACCGCCTGGCCGAGGTGTTCCTCACCCAGGTGCTGGGACTGTCGTGGGCCGACGCCCACGCCGAGGCCGGCAAGTGGGAGCACGTCATCTCACCCCTCGTGGAGCAGGCCATGATGCGGGTGCTCGACGATCCCACCACCTGCCCCCACGGCAACCCCATCCCCGGCTCCGCCTACCAGGCCCCCCCAACCAAAGCGCTGGCCAAGATCGAAGTGGGCCAGCGCTTCGTGGTCACTCGCATCACCGAGGAATTGGAGTTCACCGAAGGCCTGCTCGACTTCCTGGAAGGCTCATTGGTGATCCCCGGCGCCGAAGGGATCATCACCGCCTCCTCGCCCGACGGCACCACCACCGTGGAGATCGCCGGCAACCACGTCGGCATCGGCGGCTTCGCCAGCGAGCGCATCTTCGTCACCGCCGCCTGACCGGGCGCCTGATTAGATGTGGATCTAGCCCCCACGCCGGAGCAAGAGGCATTCCGACGCGAGTGCCGTCAGTGGCTTCAGGAGCATCTGCCCTGGGAGTACGGCCAAGGGCTGCCGCCGCTGTTCGACGATCTGGCTGAGGAGGTCGCCTTTCTCCGCGAGTGGCAGGCGGTGCTTGCTGAAGCCCGCTTCGTGGGGGTGTCTTGGCCGACCGAGTACGGTGGCCGGGGCGTTGGGCCGCTGCACCACTACATCGTCCAAGAGGAATTGGCCCGAGCCCGGGCCCCCGAGCTGGTGGGCCGCCTGGGAGTGAACCTGATCGGCCCCACCATCCTGGCCCACGGGACCCCCGAGCAGAAGCAGCGCTGGCTTCCCTCGATCCTGCCCGCCGAGCAGCTCTTCTGCCAGCTGTTCAGCGAACCCGACGCCGGCAGCGACTTGGCGTCGCTGTCCACCCGGGCCGTTCCCGCCAACGGGGGGTGGCGGCTCAGCGGCCAGAAGGTGTGGACCTCCTACGCCCAGTTCGCCGACTGGGGGCTGTGCCTGGCCCGCTCCCACCCCGATGAGCCCAAGCACCGGGGCATCACCGCCTTCATGGTCGACATGCACGCCGCCGGGGTACACATCCACCCCCTGCGACAGATCACCGACGAGTCCGACTTCAACGAGGTCTTCCTCAACGACGTGCTCGTGGCCCACGACCAGGTGATCGGCGAGCCCGGCAACGGCTGGCGGGTGTCGCAGTCCACCCTCAGCGTGGAGCGGGGCACCAACCCCCGCCAGCTCGTCATCCACCTCCAGCTCCTTGAGGAGCTGTTCCGCCTGGCCGCCGACACCGGCCGCAGCCAAGACCCCGTGATCCGCCAAGCTCTGGCCCGGTCCTACATCGAGGTTCGACTGTTCCAGCTCCAGAACTGGCGGGTGCTGTCCCGGCTGGCCCATGGGCACGACCACGGCCCGGAGTCGGCCACCGCCAAGCTCTTCTGGAGCGAGATGAGCCAGCGCCTCCACCGCACCGCCATGGATGTACTCGGTGCCGCCGCCCCCCTGTGGCGGGGCGACCCCCACAACCCCGGCGAGGGCCGCTGGCAGCGATCCTGGCTGTACTATCAAGCCGCGACGATCTTCGCCGGAACCAGCGAGATTCAACGCAACATCATCGGGGAACGCACCCTCGGCCTACCGAGAGAACCCCGTTAGGAGCACCCATGAGCACCGATTTCGACACCATCGAATACCAAGTCGAAGGGGCCGTGGCCACCATCACCCTGAATCGGCCCGATGTGGCCAACGCCCAGGACACCCAGCTCATCGACGAGCTCGACGCCGCCTTCGACCGGGCCGAGGCCGACGACGACGTGCGGGTGGTGGTCATGGCCGCCAACGGCCGCCACTTCTCCGCCGGCCACGACCTCAAAGCCCTGGTGGGTGACGTCGAACCCGACAAGTGGCGGCTCATGCGGGACACACCGGAGGGCAAGTTCCACCACGAGAAGACCATGTACTTCGACCGCTGCCTGCGCATCCGGGACTTCCCCAAGCCCACCATCGCCGCCGTCCACGGCAAGTGCATCGCCGCCGGCGTGATGCTGGCCTGCATGTGCGACCTGATCGTCGCCTCCGACGACGCCTCCTTCCAGAACCCGGTGCTGCGCATGACCGGCGCCGCGGTGGAGATCCTCATCGAGCCGTGGGAGATGCCCCCCCGCAAGGCCAAGGAGTTCCTCCTCACCGCCCAGACCATCTCCGCCGCCGACGCCGAGCGCCTGGGCATGGTCAACCGGGTAGTGCCCCGCGACGAGCTGGCCGCCACCACCCAAGAGATGGCCGAGGCCATCGCCCTGGTCCCCCCGGCCACCGCCGCGGTGGTGAAGCGGTCCATCAACAAGACCCTGGAGTTGATGGGCCAGAAGGACGCCTGGGACTACCACTTCATGGCCCACCACTGGATGCACAACACCGAGACCGCGCTGGGTGCGCTGGAGCGGCGCATGCAGAAGTCGTCGATGAAGGAAGTCTTCGCCGAGCATAAGGATGGCTAGGTCGCCGGCGGGCCAAATGAACGAGCATAAGGATGCGTAAGCCCCTGGCCGGCCTCCGGGTGCTCGACATCGGCACCCGAATCGCCGCCCCGTTCTGCGCCGGCATCCTCGGCGAGCAGGGCGCCGAGGTCATCAAGATCGAACAGCCCGGCACCGGCGACCCCATGCGCACCATCGGGCCCTTCGCCAACCCCGGAGACGAGGGCAGCGCGGGGGAGAGGAGCGACCACCCCTACTCGCTGTTCTGGGCCGTGGAGGGCCGTGGCCGCAAGTCGGTCACCCTCGATCTGCGCCAACCCCAAGGCCAAGAGCTGTTCCGCCAGCTTGCTGAGCAAGCCGACGTGCTGTGCGAGAACTTCCGCCCCGGCACCCTGGAGCGCTGGAACATCCACCCCGAGGTGCTGCCCCGCCGCCTGGTCACCGTGCGCATCAGCGTGTTCGGCCAAGACGGCCCCAAGTCGCTGCGCCCCGGCCTCGACCGCAACGGGGTGGCCTACGGCGGCCTGCTCCACCTCACCGGCGAGCCCGACCGCCCCCCGGTGCGCCCCGGCCTCACCATCTCCGACTACCTCACCGGCGTGTTCGCTGCCCAGGCCGCCACCGCCCTGCTCTATGAGCGCGATGCCGGTGGCACCGGCGAAGGCGGCGTGATCGACGCCTACCTCTACGGCTCGGTGCTCCGCATCCTGGAGTGGACCCACGCCGCCTACCACCACCTTGGGCTGGTGCGAAACCGCACCGGCAACCGCCTCGACCACTCCGCCCCCCTCGACAACTACCCCAGCCGCGACGGCCGCTGGGTGTGCATCGCCGCCGCCATGCAGGCCAACTTCGCCCGCCTGTGTACCGCCATGGACCGCTCCGACCTGCTCGACGATCCCAAGTTCGCCACCGCCGAAGCCCGAGCCGCCCACGGCGATGAGATCAACCAGATCGTGGCCGACTGGACCGCCCAACTCGACGCCGCCGACATCGAGGCCCGCTGCGTGGCCCACGACGTGCCCGTGGCCACCGCCTACGACGCCGCCGACATCGCCGCCGACCTCCACATCATCGCCCGCGGCGACCTCATCCCCATCGACGACCCCGTCGTCGGCCCCCTAAACCAACAAGCCCCCTACCCCCGCTTCGACACCCACCCACCACCCATCCCCACCGGTGCCCCCCGCCTCGGCCAACACACCAACGAAGTCCTCACCACCCTCTGCCACCTCACCCCCACCGACCTCGCAGCCCTCCGCGCCAACGGCACCATCTGACCACCCTCGCCATAAGCTCAGCCCATGCCCATCATCAAAGCCGGCCCCGAGTTGGAGCTCGACGTGGGGCGGTTGCGGGGGGAGAGGTACGACAAGTTGCAGGGGCAGATGGCGGCAGACGGGCTGGATGCTCTGGTGTTGCTGCATGGGCCGCATGTGGCTTATGCCACCGACTGTTTGCCGAAGGGCGTTGACGTCACCCATGCCTCGGCCAATCGTCCGGTGGCGGTGGTGATGGCCGACCAGCCCCGGCCTTGGCTGTTGGGGGGTGAGGCTGACGGGCTTGATGTTGAGGCTGGTCCTGAGGTGTGGCCTGACATCGATGAGGGGGCTGCCGAGTTCGGTGGCCAGCTTGACTCGATCCTGGGCGGCACGGCCCGCGGCGGACGGGTTGGCATCGACTTGATGACGGGGGCCATGCGCCGCACCGGGGTGCTGTCGGGCGCTGAGACTGCCGACGCCGCCAACACCATGGGAGCGGTCAAGCTCCACAAGACTATCGACGAGCTGGCCTGCATCCACCAGGCCCAAGCCCGTACCAACCGGGCCATGGCCACCGTCCAAGAAGCCCTGGTCCCCGGCGTGCGCCGCGTCGAGCTGGCCGCCGTGTTCCTCCGCCGCCTCCGAGAAGAGGGCATCGACGCCAACATGATCGACGTCATCTTCCAGCCCATGGCCCGCCGCATGGCCGACGGCCCCCGCACCACCACCGGCCATCTGGCCTTCCCCACCTGGTCGGGCGACCCGGTCTACGCCGAGGGCGACCTCATCTGGGTGGACTCCGGCAGCGACTACCACGGCTACGCCTCCGACTTCGGCCGCACCTGGACCGTTGGCCGCTCGCCCACCCCCGCCGAACAGCGCTGCTTCGAGCGCTGGCTCGCGGTCATGGACGCCACCTACGAAGCCATCGCCCCCGGCGCCACCTTCGCCGACGTGTGCGCCGCGGCCACCTCCGCCGATGCCCCCCACCGATCCGACGGCGACCGCCCCTGGATGCCCCACTTCTACCTCGTTCACGGGGTGGGCATCGAGAGCGCCGAGATGCCCTTCCTGGGCACCGACAACGGCCCCGACTTCGACGCCGCCCACACTCTGGAACCCGGCATGGTCATGGTGCTGGAGCCCGCCATCTGGGAAGACGGCACCGGCGGCTACCGGGCCGAGGAGATCGTGGCCGTCACCGACCACGGCTGGATCCCCCTGGGCGGCGGCCACCCCTACGATCCCTTCGAGGTGCCGACATGAGCCCGCGCCTTCACCACTCCCGTAGGGCAGCCCCATGAGCCTCCACCTCCAGCGCCGGGCCCGGGCCGTCGACGCCCTGGCCGCCGCCGGGATCGACATGCTGGTCGCCGGACGACAAGACCACATCAACGAGGTCACCGGCGCCCATCAGCTCTGGACCGCCGGCACCCGCCCGTTCGGCCCCATCTGCACCCTCAACACCGCCACCGGCGAGATCTTCCTGCTGTCCACCTGGGACGAGGGCGTCCCCGAAGACATCGACCTCGACCACCTCCACGGCATCACCTGGAACGGGGCGATCATCTACCAGCGCCTCGCCGCCACCCCCGGCGTCGCCACCGCCCAGCGCATCGGCATCGACGCCTGGTCGCCGGGCATGGCCGGGCTTCTGAGCGCGGTGGCCCCCAATGCCGAGATCGTCCCCGTCGACGACATCCTGCTCCGAGCCCGCCGCATCAAGCTGCCCTCCGAGGTCGACGCCATCCGAGCCGCCTGCGCCGTCGCCGCTGCTGGAGCAGCCGCTGCCCTCGCCCACCCCGGCACCGACACCGAGCGGCTGGCCGCTGGCGTGGAGGCCATGGCCCTGGCCGGATCATCCACCCCCGCCGCCGAGCCCCAAGTCGAGGGCCCCATCGTCGATTTCAGCTGCATCCGCTCCCACTACGAAGGCGGCCTCGGCCGCACCGCCAACACCGCCCCGCCCGCCCAACGCCCCCACGCCGCCCTCATCGCCGCCTGCACCCCCGGTGCCACCGGCCACGACCTCCGCCGAGCCGCCCCCGACGGCGACTGGCTCATCCGAGGAAGCGGCATGGGCTTCGAACCCCCGGTGATCAACGCCCGCTACGGCGCCAACGAAGTCCTCGAACCCCAGATGGTGCTCAGCGTGAGCGCCCGCATCGGCGGCGAATATGCTCGCGACACGGTCCTCGTCACCGAATCAACCCCCGCAATCCTCTCCCCGGAGGCGCCATGAACCTCGACTACCACGCCTACGACGCCGACAACCACCTCTACGAGCCCATCGACGCCTTCACCCGCCACCTGCCCGAGCGCTACCGCACCGCGATCCGCTACGTGGAAATCGAGGGCCGCACCAAGATCGCCATCAACAACAAGATCAGCGAGTACATCCCCAACCCCACCTTCGAGGTGGTGGCTCCCCCAGGCGCGTGGGAGGAGTACTACCGGGGCAACAATCCCGACGGCAAGACCCTGCGGGAGTTCTCCGGCAAGCCCATCCGCTGCCTGCCCGCGTTCCGCCACCCCGACGACCGCGTCAAGCTGCTCGACGAGCAAGGGGTGTACGCCACCCTGCTGTTCCCCACCCTGGCCTCGCTGCTCGAAGAGCGCATGAAAGGCGACATCGAGCTCACCCACGCCGCCATCACCGCCTTCAACCGCTGGATGCTGGATGAGTGGACGTTCAACTACCACGACCGCATCTTCCCCACCCCGATCATCACCCTGCCCGACCCCCGCCGGGCCATCGACGAGCTGGAGTGGTGCGTGGACAACGGCGCCCGGGCCGTGCTGATCCGCCCCGCCCCGGTGCCCGCCGTGCGGGGCTCCCGCTCCATGGCCCTGCCCGAGTTCGACGACTTCTGGAACGCGGTGGAGCAAACCGGAATCCTGGTCACCTGCCACGCCTCCGACTCCGGCTACGACGCCTACGCCAGCGATTGGGAGGGCGGCCGCGACGAGTTCCTGCCGTTCAAGCCCGCCGCCTTCCGCACGGTCATCAGCCACGGGCGGCCCATCTTCGACACCATGGCCGCCATGATCTGCCACGGCCTGTTCGAGCGCCACCCCAGCGTGCGGGTGGCCTGCATCGAAAACGGCTCCACCTGGGTAGCCCCGCTGCTGCTCGAACTGTCCCATGCCTACGGCAAGATGCCCCAGGAGTTCGCCGAAGACCCGGTGGCAACCTTCCGCCGCCACATCTCGGTGAGCCCGTTCTATGAGGAGGACATCGGCGGCCTCATAGACGACATCGGCATCGACCGGGTGTTGTTCGGCTCCGACTTCCCCCACCCCGAAGGCCTCGGCAAGCCGCTCGACTTCATCAAGGAAGTCGAAGACCGCAGCCCCGAAGACCAGCGCAAGGTCATGTCCGGCAATCTCAAAGAACTCCTCACGTTGAGGCCAGCGGCATGACCAACCGCATCCCCCTTCGCCCCGCCGCATGAGCGAGCAAACCAATTCAACCACGGATTCGAGCGTCTTCTCGCGTTCCGACACCGACGAGGCCTCCGAGGCCGAGCGCACCAAGGGCCTGATCGAGCCGGTCGCGCTGGGGGAGTGGATGGACGCCCAAGGGCTACCCGGCCAAGGCGAGCCCATCACCAGCCGGTTCATCTCCGGCGGCGCCTCCAACGAGATCTTCGAGGTGTGCCGGGGCGAGCACCGCTGGGCCCTCCGCCGTCCGCCCCGCAAGGTTCCCGAGGGCCGCAACGAGACCATGATGCGGGAATACCGCATCCTCTCGGCGCTGGCCGACACCGATGTCCCCCACGCCCGGGCCGCGGGCGGCACCGACGACACCAGCATCATCGGAGCGGCCTTCTACCTCATGGACTTCGTCGACGGCTGGTCGCCCATCAGCGAACCCGGCTGGCCCGAGCCGTTCGCCTCCGACCTCAGCACCCGCCCCGCCCTGGCCTACGAGCTGGTCGACGCCATCGCCCGGCTGTCCAAGGTCGACTGGCAGGCCAACGGCCTCGAGGGCCTCGGCCGCCCCGACGGCTTCCACGAGCGCCAAGTCGATCGCTGGTACGCCCACCTCAACCGGTTCAAGTTCCGCGACATCCCCGGCCTCGACACCGCTGGCGACTGGCTCCGCGGTCGCACCCCTCGCAGCTACACGCCCGGCATCATGCACGGCGACTACCAGTTCGCCAACGTGATGTTCCACCACGGCGCCCCGGCCCGGATGGCCGCCATCGTCGATTGGGAGATGGGCACCGTGGGCGACCCGCTCCTCGACCTGGCCTGGGTGGTGATGAACTGGCCCGCCGACGAGGCCAGCCGCCCCTCGGTGGGCTACGTCGACTACGAGGGCCTGCCCTTCCGCGACGACCTGCTCAACCGCTACGCCACCATGTCCGGCCGCGACGTAAGCGAGATCGACTACTACGTGATCCTGGCCCGCTTCAAGCTGGCCATCGTGCTCGAAGGCGGTTACGCCCGCTTCGTGGCCGGCGGCGCCGACAACCCCCGCATGGAAGCCTTCGGCCGCGTTGTCCTCGACCTCGCCCGCGACGCCGCCGCCCTCGCCCAAACCACCACGCTCTAGCCGCTCAAGCGTCCCACACCACCGGCAGCGAAGCCGGGGCGCGAAAGGCCAGCCCCACGATCTCCGGTGCCTCGGCGTCGGGGTCCAAACGGAGGCCGGGGAGGCGGTCGAGCAGGCATTCCAGCACCGCTCGCATCTCCATGCGGGCCAGGTGGATGCCCAGGCACAGGTGCGGCCCGGTGGCGAATGCGATGTGGCCCTTGGGCTGTCGGAAGAGGTCGTAGCGGTCTGCGTCCTCCCACCGGCTCGAATCCCGGTTGGCCGCACCCAAGCAGGTGTTCACCAGCGCCCCAGCGGCCACCGGCTCACCCTCCACCACGGTGTCCTCGGTGGCGGTGCGGGAGATTCCCGTCAAGGGTGCCTCCCACCGCAGCGCCTCTTCCACCGCAGCCGCCACCAGCGACCGGTCGGCCCGCACCGCGTCAAGCTGGGTCGGGTCCAAAAGCAGCCCCGCCATCATGTTGCTGGCCGCCCGGTAGGTGGTCTCCGCACCGGCGGGCAGCAAGAGCCGGCAGAAGGCGATGATCTCGTCGTTGGTCAGGCGCTGCCCGTCCAGCTCGGCGTGGGCCAGCAGGCTGATCAAATCCTCCTGGGGCTCGGCCCGCCGTTCCTCCACCACCGGCTCCAGGTAGTCGTACAGCCACTGCGAGGCCGCGAACCCCCGCTCGATCTCGTTGCCCATGTTGGTGATCTCCACCGCCCGGCGGTAGAAGGCGGGCAGGTCGGACTCAGGCAGCCCCAGCGCGATGGCGATCACATGCACGGGGAACACGAACATCAGCTCTGCCACCAGATCGGCCCGTCCCCGATCCACGAAGGCGTCGATGTAGTGGTTCAGCACCGGGTTCACAATCTCGTGCTCCCACCGCTCCATCTCCCGGCGGGTGAACGCCTGCTGGATCAGCTTGCGGTATTGCCCGTGCTCGGGCTCGTCCATCTCCAAGATGGTGTGGCCCATCACCAAGCCCATCGATTCCGCATACCCAGACGAGGAGAACAGAGCCCCGTCCCGCAGCACCGCTTCCACCCCGTCGTAGGAGAACACGTTCACGATCGGTCGCTCCCCGGCCATCAGATCGGCCATCGACGACCGGCCCAACCGGTCGGCCACGCTGCCCTGGTGAACCGGGCACTCGGCCAGCAGCTCGGCGAACATCGGGTAGGGGTCGGGCACCTCGTCGGCCCCCTGCGCTTGGTCGAAGGCGTGGAACGGGTCATACCCTTCGTCTCCGGGCTCGGGGGCTCGAGCGGCGGCTAAAATCTCGCCCGGTGTCATCTCGAACTTCATGTCGAGCCACTGTAAATCCAACTCAGAGAGTGCGGTAATCCCATGGCCATCGATTTCTCCGTAGAGCCCGAGTTCCAAGCCAAGCTCGACTGGATGGACACGTTCGTCACCGAAGAGATCGAGCCCATCGACCTCTACTTCCGGGGCGAGGTCAACCCCTTCGACCGCACCAACGACACGGCCAACGCTCTGATCCGCCCGCTCCAGAAGCAGGTGCAAGACCAGGGCCTGTGGGCCTGCCACATGGGTCCCCATCTGGGCGGCCTTGGCTACGGCCAGGTGAAGCTGGCCCTGATGAACGAGATCCTGGGCCGGGCGCTGTGGGCCCAGGTGGTGTTCGGCTGCCAGGCCCCCGACTCCGGCAACGCCGAGATCATCGCCCACTACGGCACCGACGAGCAGAAGGAGCTCTACCTCCAGCCCCTGCTCGACGGCAAGATCTCCTCCACCTACGCCATGACCGAGCCCCAGGGCGGCTCCGACCCCAACTACTTCACCTGCCGGGCCCACCGCGACGGCGACGAGTGGGTGATCAACGGCGAGAAGTGGTTTGCCTCCAACTTCAAGTACGCCAAGTTCATGATCGTCATGCTCATCACCAACCCCGACGTGTCGGTGTACCGGGGCTCGTCGATGATGCTGGTGCCCACCGACACCCCCGGCATCGAGGTTGTGGCCAATGTCGGCCTCGGCACCGAAGATCTCCAAGACGGCGACCACGCCTACCTCCGCTTCAACGACGTGCGGGTGCCGGCCGAGAACCTGCTGGGCGACGAGGGGTCGGGCTTCAAGATCGCCCAAACCCGCCTTGGCGGCGGCCGGGTCCACCACGGCATGCGCTCAGTGGGCGTGGCCCAGCGGGCCCTCGACATGATGTGCGAGCGGGTGCTGTCCCGGGAGACCAAGGGCTCGCTCATCGGCGAGAAGCAGTCCATCCAGCACTGGATCGCCGATTCCTGGATCCAGATCCAGCAGTTCCGCCTCCAGGTGCTCCACACCGCCTGGCTGATCGACAACGAGGGCGACTACGCCAAGGTCCGCCAGCACATCGCCGGCGTCAAGGTGGCCACCCCCAAGGTGCTGATCGACGTGGTGTACCGGGCCATGCACGCCCACGGCTCCCTCGGCGTGTCCAACCTCATGCCCCTCACCTCCATGTGGATGTCCGGCCCGGTCATGGGCATCGCCGACGGCCCCACCGAGGTTCACAAAGACACCATCGCCAAGCAGATACTCAAGGGCTACAAGCCCTCCGACGGCCTCTTCCCCTCCATGCACCTCCCCACCCGCATAGCCAACGCCCGCCAATACATCGAATCCCGCATCGAACACGAAATCGCCAACCTCTAGCAAAAAGGCGTTTCAATCTGGCCCGCACAGGGGATACACTCCTCATCAGAAGCCGGGGCGGGTGGCAGAGCGGACGAATTCCCTTTTGCCCGCCCCGGCTCCAACTTCGATACTACCTGGATAAGACGAAAATAGATTCAGAATAATTGAAAATTATTTTCAGCCAGATCTTGATGTCGGCACTCGCCCGAAGATGTAGGCCAGTCCCACGATCCCCAACCCGATCACGATCCCTCGCCACGTCCATGAATCCAGGAACAGCCCCGAACTGATCCCCACCGCCACCGTGATCATCGTCCCCGCGATCACCTTCGCCCGCCAGGGCATCCCCAACCCGTCCCGGTAGTCGGCCACGAGCTTGCCCACACCGGGCAGCCCCAGCACCCACCGCTCCAACCGCTCGCTCGACCGGCTGAACGCCGCCGCCGCCATGATGAAGAACACCGTGGACGGCAACCCCGGCACGATCACCCCGATCGCTCCCACCGCCACACACGCCAGCCCCCCCACAACCCACAGCAACCGCACCAGCGGGTTGCTGGCCACCTTGGAGTGGCTCAGCGCAGCGGTATCGCCCGGCTCAGCCGGCGAGCTCGACGATGTCACTGACAGTCAAGTAGCACAGCAACCCGATCACCAGAACGTTCACCGTGCTCACCGGCCACTTAAACCGGTGGTCGGACCCCCAGAACCGCCGGATGCTCAGCCCGTTGAACACGATGGCCACGAGCCCGATGGGCAGGCTTATGGCTGGCCCCACCGAGTCGGCCACTCCCAGCACCGGCAGCAGAAACGGGAGCACCAGATAAGTCAGCAAACACCGCGTTCCCGACACCACCATCGACTGGCTGAACCGCCGCTCAGCCGCATCGTTAGCAGGCACCTCAACCTCAGCCGGAGCAGTCTCAACGGTCATTCCCCCTCAGTCTCCCACCCGCATCCCTTTCCCGTCTCACCGGATGGCCGGTTTCGTTACCATCATCAAGCCATGATCCTGCTTCCGCGGCTTGCCGTCGTCCTTCTTGCCCTGACCCTCATAGCGGCCGCCTGCGGAGGCGACGACGACCAGCCCGCGGCCCCCGACCCAGCTTCAACCCCCGCCCCACCCACCGAGCCCGACCAGCCCACGGCTCCCACCCCAGCCCCCACCGCCCAACCGGAACCAACCGACGCCGCATCCGCCGGCCCCACCTGCGACTGGCCGATGTGGGGCCACGGCATCGACCGCACCTTCTCCTACCCCTGCGACAGCGGCATCAACCCCGACACCGCCACCGACCTGCGCCGCATCTGGTACTTCAACACCAGCGACGTGGTCACCGCCGCCCCGGTGGTGGTGAACGGCGTGCTCTACGTTGGCGACTGGGCCGGACGCTTCTACGCCCTGAACGCCGCCGACGGTACCGAGATCTGGCACTTCGACGCCGAGCACCACGACAATGTGTACGCCGGGCAGATCACCTCGTCGGCCTCCTACACCGTCATCAACGGCATTCCTGCGGTTGTCTTCAACGCCGGACGCACCATCCACGCCCTGAACGCCGCGGATGGCACCATGATCTGGACCCACGCCCTGGGCGAGCCCGGCTGGCCCACCGAGTTGGAGACCACCCCCATCGTGGTGGAAGACCGGGTGATCGCCACCTTCGACACCCACAACGCCCCCTTTCCCGCCGGCGTGGTGGCCGTCAGCCTGGCCACCGGCGAGCTGCTCTGGCACTTCGACCTCGAAGGCGGCGACCACCGGGGCTGCGGAGGCGTCTGGGGGTCGCCCTCGGTCGATCTCGAGCGCCGCCTCATGTTCGCCGGCAGCGCCAACTGCCCCACCTCGCCCGAGGGATGGGGCCCCTACACCGAGGCCCTGTTCGCGGTACACATCGACACCGGCGAGCCGGCCTGGAGCTTCCAGCCCCATCCCCCCAACAACGACGACTCCGACTTCGCCGGGGTGCCGGTGCTGTTCACCGCCAACGGCCAAGACCTGGTCGGCCTGGGCAACAAAGACGCCGTGTTCTACGTGGTACGCCGCGACACCGGCGAGCTGGTGTGGAGCACTCGGGCCACCAACGACAACGTGATCCGACCCAACTTCTCCAGCGGCGGCTTCATCGGCCCCGCCGCCTACGCCGATGGGATCATCGCCGGCGGCACCGGGGTGGCCGACTGTCCCTGCATGCACGCCTTCGACGCCGCCACCGGCACCATCGTCTGGCAGCAGCACGCCGTCGGACCCACCTATTCGCCCACCACCGAGGTCAACGGGGTGGTGTTCGTGGGCTCGCTCGACTTCACCCTCCGGGCTCTGCGCCTCGACAACGGCGAGGTGCTGTGGTCCGACGAGCTGACCGGGCTCATCTCCGGTGGGGTGGCCATCGTGGGCGACGACATGTGGGCCGTGGCCGGCTTCCGCGAGCCGGGATCGGCGGGCCCGTCGGAGACCTCCGGGGTGTTCCGCTACACCGTCGCCCCCAACGTGGAGGCCGCCGCCCAAACCGCCCCCGAACAAGAGCCGGAACCCGAAGCGGGCCTCGTCCGGCTCGTCGAAGCGTCGGGCCGCTGCATCGACGGCCCCTGCGAGGTCGGCTTCGACTTCAAGACCCCGCCGCCCGGCACCGACCCCCAGCTCACCCTGTCGATCCAAACCGACCCCTTCCAGCTCACCGTCACCTCCAGCGGGCTGGGCGACCCCGCCGCCTGGCTCCGCGAGGGGAGCGATGCCGCCGCCGTCGGCGCCTCGGCCTATGGCGTGCTGGTGTCCGAGCGCGACGACCGCCCCTCGGGCGGCTACCTGTGCGTGATCGACGACAGCGGCGGCTGCGTCGCCCGTACCGTGCCCCGCCCCGGTGCCTCCTACAACCGCATCAGCCTGCTGGCCCTCGACGACACCACCACCATCCCCGGCCCCGCCGACGGCTTCGACCGCCTCGTGGCCAGCATCGGCTTCAACCCGCCCCTGCAAACCGAGCCCCTCGACCCGCCCGCCTATCTGGTGTTCAGCCCCCAGGGCAACAACCTGGTGGTGTACGGCGACACCGGCGGCGCCCAGCGCCTCATCACCAACGCCCGCGAAGATCCCGACGGACGCGACATCAACGGTCAAGTCTGCTTCGCCGGCGACGGTCGCTTCATCGCCGGTGAGGACACCGGCCAGCCCGAGATCCCCGCCGGATTCGGCATCTTCCAGCTCGACGGCAGCACCCTCGGCAGCCTCACCGCCACCCAGATCGGCAAGCTCACCCCCGACTTCGAGTCGGCCGAAAGCCAGCCCGAGCCCTACGGCTGCGCCTTCCTGCCCGACGGGCGCCTGCTCACCACCGACGTGGGCAACCAGTCGTCCGGCCCCGGCACCGGCCAGCTCACCGTGTGGTTCCCGCCCTATGACGGCGCCCGCTGCGTGGTGGCCGACGACATCGCCACCGCTCAACAGCTGGCCGCCGACGGCGAAGATGTGCTGGTGTCCTCGGCCCGCACCCCCACCACCGGCATCTGGCGCTACGCCAACCTGCCCCGAAACAAAGCCGAATGCGACCCTGCTGCGGTCACCGCTGATCTGTTCATCTCCCCCGGCCACGGCCTCAGCCTCACCAGCGGCGTTGCCGCCGACGGCCGGGGCGGCTGGTTCGTGTCCGACGTGCTCACCGGCCTCATCAACCAGTACGACGCTGAAGGCAACTACGTCCGCACCGTGCTGGCCCCGCCCGAAGGCGAGTTCCTCAGCACCACGCCGCTCAGCACCGGCTCCCCCTTGGGCATCGCTGTCGGCCCCGACGGCACCCTGTACTACGCCGACCTGGCCCTGGCCATCAATGAACGGGGCATCGGCCCTGCTCGAGGCCAGGGCACCGTCCGCCGCATCCGCTTCGACGCCGACAACCATCCCCTGCCCCCCGAAACCCTCGACTTCAGCCTCAACTTCCCCGACGGCCTCGGCATCCTCCCTGCACCATGAGCCGCGCTCACAGCATCATCTACCATTCCCGCGGATGCGTATTCGGGTCGACACCGAGCTTTGCCAGGGGCACGGGCGCTGCTACATGCTGGCGCCCGACCTGTTCGAGGCCGACGACGACGGCTACTGCCAGCCCACCGACGAGCGCACCGTGCCCGCCGAGCTGGCCGACCAGGCCCGACGAGCATTCATGAACTGCCCCGAAGACGCCATCACCCTGACCGAGGAGACCTGATGACCGACGCCGCCCCCAACTCCCACTACACGCTGGAACGCCCCGAAGAGGCCATAAACCCCCAGAGCATCTACCGGGACTTGCGCGACAACACCCCCGTCGCCTCGCTGTCGGGGCGGTCCACCACGGGCACGGTCACGATCACCCGCCATGAAGACGTGATGAGCGCCCTGCGCACCCCCGAGCTGTTCTCCTCCGACTCCTCCGCCGTCCAGATCGGCAACGTCCGCCCGCTGGTGCCCCTCCAAGTCGATCCGCCCCACCACAGCAAGCACCGCAAGGCGCTCGACCCCCTGTTCGCCCCCAAGCAGATGGTCAAGTACGAGCCCCGGGTGCGGGAGCTGATCCGCGAGCTCATCGACGAGGTGGCCGACCAGGGCCACTGCAACTTCCATGAGGACATCGCCGAGCCCCTGCCCTCCACCATCTTCCTGGAGTTGCTCGGCCTTCCCGTGAGTCGGGTGGACGAGTTCTTGGCCCTCAAGGACGGCATTATCCGACCGCCGGCCCATTCCCTTGAAGAGCGCTATGAGATGGTGAGGGCCACCGGCCAGAAGATCTACGCCGTGCTCGAAGAGGTGGTGGAGGCCCGCATGGCCGAGCGCCAAGACGACTTCCTGTCCACCATCATCGACGCCAAGGTCGCCGGCCAGCCTCTCAGCCGCGACGACGTGGTCGACATCGGCTACCTGTTCTTCTTGGCCGGACTCGACACCGTCTCGGCATCGCTGGATTGCATCGTGGCCTATTTGGCCCAGAACCCCGGTCACCGCCAACGCGTCGCCGACGACCCGGCCGTCATCCCCCACGCCATCGAAGAGCTGCTGCGCTATGAGAGCCCGGTGCCCGTCGTGCCCCGCATCACCACGGCCGACACCGAGATGAGCGGCTGTCCCATCTCCGCCGGTACCCGGATCACGGTCTTGCTCGGGTCGGCCAACACCGACGAGCGGGTGTGGGACAACCCCGAAGAGGTGGACTTCGACCGGGAGTCCAACAAGCACCTGGGTTTCGGCGGCGGCGTCCACCGCTGCCTGGGCTCGCATCTGGCCCGCATGGAGCTGCGGGTGGCCCTCGAGGAGTGGCACGCCCGCGTGCCCGACTATCGCCTGGCCGACGGCCTGGAGTTGCGCTACAGCCCCGGCATCCGCCAAGTCGACAATCTGGAGCTGGTCTGGTGAGCGACAGCGGCAGCCCTGCCCCGCCAAGTCGCCCCCTCGAGGGCATCCGGGTGGTCGAGGTGGCCAGCTGGATGTTCATCCCCTCCGGCGGGTCGGTGTTGGTCGACTGGGGGGCCGACGTGATCAAAGTCGAGCACCCGGTCACCGGCGACCCCCAGCGGGGCCTCATCACCTCCGGGCTGGTTGCCGGCGGGGCTGGCGGGGTCAACTTCATGATCGAACAGCCCAACCGGGGCAAGCGCTCCATCGGCTTGAACCTGGCCCATCCCGACGGTCGGGAGATGCTGCTCAAGCTGGTGGAGACCGCCGATGTGTTCCTCACCAACTACCTGCCCCCCGTGCGCCGCAAGCTCCGCATCGACACCGAACACCTGCGGGAGCGCAATCCCCAGATCATCATCGCCCGGGGCTCGGGCCAAGGCCCCCATGGCCCCGACGCCGAAAAGGGCGGCTACGACGGCGCCTCCTTCTGGGCTCGGGGCGGCATGGGCGCCACCCTCCCGGCCCGCCCCGACGGCTGGCCCATGAGCCAGCCCGCCCCCGCCTTCGGCGACGTGATGGGCGGCATGGCCACCGCCGGGGCCATCGCCGCCGCCCTCTATCAGCGGTCGGCCACCGGCGAGCCCTCGGTGATCGACGTGTCGCTGCTGGCCACCGCCATGTGGCAGCTCTCGCCCCTGGTCATTGCGGCCAAGCTCTTCGGCATGGACCGGCTCCCGGCCGGCGACCGAACCAAGATGGTCAACCCCGTAGTCAACGCCTACCGCACCTCCGACCACCGCTACCTCAGCTTCATCCTGCTCCAGGCCGACAAGCACTGGCCCCAGCTCTGCGAGTGCATCGGCCGCCCCGAATTGGCCACCGACCCCAGATTTGTCGATATGCCCGCCCGGGCCGAGAACAACGAGGAGTGCATCGCCATCCTCGACGAGGTGTTCGAATCCCAGCCCTTGGCCTACTGGAAGGAGGCTCTAGCCGACTTCAAAGGGGTGTGGGTGCCGTTCCAAACCCTCAACGAGCTCTACGAAGACCCCCAAGTCGTCGCCAATGGCTACCTCCCCGCCATGACCACGGGCAACGGCCAAGAGGTCCAGCTTGTGGCCAACCCCGCCATGTTCAACGAGCAGCCCGTGTCCGTACACCGCGCCCCCGAGCACGGGGAGCACACCGAAACCCTCCTCCTCGAAGCCGGCATCCCCTGGGAAGAAATCGCCGCCATGAAGGAGTCCGGCGCCATCCTCTAGCCCGGCAGCTCCGCGGCGGTTCGCTAGGTCGTCTCGGGCTTGCGGGCCAAAAAGCAGTACAGCGGCGTGAAGACCCCGGCCTTGCCCCCGGCCACATAGGCCTTGGCGGTGTGATCGAGCAGTTCGACGACATCGGCGGAGTCTTTCGGGATGATCTTCAGCACTTCGGCCAGCTTCGATACCGCGCCCAATGCCCTGCGGCTCCGCGGAGTCCTGCGCAAGTCGCTCCCCATGCCTCTCGTGCCTCGGATGGTCTCCATGGGCTGATACCACGGTGTGGTCTGGTCACCGTCCATCACGCCCAGGTCCCTCCCCTCGATGATCTGAAATCCCACCTCTTCGAGCGCTCGGTCCACCTCTGTCGTCGTCGCGATATCCGTGAGCGCGATGCCGTGCATGAGATCGCGCTTGATGGCCTGGTGCTGATCGTTGTGGGGATCGAACTTGTCGGTCAGGCACATTTCCTGGCCCCAAAACAGTGCGCCGGGTTTCAGCACCCGGTAGATCTCGGCGAATGCACCGGCTTTGTCCGGTGCATGGCACGTCGATTCGATGGCGTAGCCCCGGTCAAACGTGTCATCGGCCACGGCACCCATGTCCATGAAGCTGCATTCGAGGTAATCGACCATGTGGTCGATCCCCGCCCTGGCATTCAGGGTCTTCGCCCTAGCCAGCTGGACTTCACTGTAGTTGACTCCCATCACCCTCACGCCGGTCTCCTTGACGACGCGGCGCATCGGACCACCGATGCCACAGCCAATGTCAACCACCGACATGTCCTCGCGCAGCTCCAGCTTGTCGATCATCAGACGCTGATGCCGGATCTTGGAGTCCTCCAAGCTTTCTTGGGGCGAAAGTGGCGCGAAGTGCAGGGATTCGCCCCACCCGAACACCATGAACTCGTTGCAGAGGTTGTAGTACTCCCGGACGGTTTCGTTGTGGTTATAGGCGGTGGCGTCGACGTCCCCGGCGTCCGCCCGGTCGGTCCAACCCTCGAAGTCCTGCACGCGGCGGGCGACATCCGATCCACGGTACGCGGCCTTCAGCCTGCTGGGCAGTTTATGGAGTTCCATAATCTCAATCCGAGAATAGGGCGGCGGCGACGGAGGCGGCGATGCGGGGCGGGTCTTGGAAGGGGCCGAAGTGGGTCAGGTCGTCGAAGCGCACCAGGGTGGCGTTGGGCATCTGCTCGGCGATGAGCGGCGCTGCCATGGCCGGTGGGTCGGCGTCGGTGCCCATCGCCACGGTCGCTGCGGTGGCCACTTCGCCCAGTCGGTCGAACGCCGAGCGGTCGGGGTTCTCAAAGATGGTGGCCTCCACCTCTCGGGGGCACTTCATGGTCACCGAGCCCTCGGGCAGATCCCGAAAGCCGTGGTCCACGTAGGCCCGCAGCACCTCGGGGGCCAAAAGGCTGAACGGGAGCCGGGACCCGTACCGGTCATAGGCCGCCTGGCGCGACTCGAAGATCTCCTTGCGCATTCGGGCGATGTCGCCCAGCGCCTTGACCCCGTCGCGGGGCAGGCTGAACGACGGAACAGTCACCGGCTCGAACATCCAGGCTCGGTCGAAAGTCCCCGGTCGGGCCAGCTCAGCCTTCAATATCGACGCCCCGCCTAGCGAATGACCCGCCGCCAGCCGGGGCGTCGGGTCCAGCGCATCCACCGCAGCCAGCACGTCGTCGGCCATGCCGTCCCAGTGGTAGTCCTCATCAGGGGCGGCCACGCTGTCGCCGTGGCCCCGGAAGTCCAGCGCCCAGCAGCGGGCCATCGCCCCCAGCTCCCGAGCCACCGGCTGCCACATTCGCCCGCAGAACCCATTGGCGTGGGTCAACAGCACCGTCGGCCCGTCGCCTCCCAAATCGTGCAGCGCCACCCGGGCGCCCTTCGAGGAATCAACCAGCATCGGGCCGCTCATGGCCGGAAAACCGGGGCCGCTGCGGTGAGAGCAAACATCGGCCCGCAGGTTACGGTTGGCGGCCATGAACGACAACATCGTCCTGATCGACAACCCCCGCCCCCACGTCCGGCGCATCACCATGAACCGCCCCGAGAAGCGCAACAGCCTCATCCACCCGCTGCGGGGGGCCGTTCTCGATGCCCTCCAAGAGGCCGACCAAGACGACGACGTCAAGGTGAGCATCGTCTGCGGCGCCGGCCCGTCATTCTCCGCCGGCTACGACCTCAGCGGGGGCAACGAGGGCTACGAGCTGCCCTTCTACACCCCCGGCGGCGAGGGGCAGTGGCCCCGCCACGTCACCGAGGGCTGGATGAGCATTTGGGACCTGGCCAAGCCGGTCATCGCCCAGGTCCACGGCTACTGCCTGGCCGGGGGCAGCGAGCTGGCCACCGGCTGCGACCTGGTCTACATGGCCACCGACGCCAAGATGGGCTATCCCGCCGTGCGCTTCGGCGTGCCCGACATGCACTTCCACGCCTGGTTCCTCGGCATGCGCAAGGCCATGGAGATGATGCTCACCGGCGACTACGTGACCGGCCTCGAGGCCGTGGAGCGGGGCTGGGCCAACGCCGCCTATCCCGAAGACGAACTGGAAGACGCCGTGCTCGACATCGCCGAGCGCATCGCCCAAGTGCCCACCGAACTGCTTCAGATGAACAAGCGGGTGGTCCACCGCCAGATGGAGCACATGGGCATGCGGGCCGGCATCCGGGCCGGCACCGAGCTGTGCGCGCTGGGCACCCACACCCAGGCCATGGCCGACTTCGTGGGCTCCATCCAGAAGAAGGGCCTCACCACCACCCTGTCCGAGCGCGACTCCAAGTTCGGCGACTACCGCACGAGCCACTAGCCGCCCTTCCTGACCCGCTCGGGTTGGGCTAGTTTGACCACCACGTACCACAAGGGGGATCTGATGACTGCTCGTTGGTGGAAGCTGATGTTTGCTGTGCTGGCCGTGGTGGCTCTGGTGGCCACGGCTTGCGGCAATGCCGGAGACGACGACGAGGGCAGTGCGCCCGCGCCCACCGCGGCCCCCGCCCCGGCTGAGCCCGATGACGAGGAACCGGCCCCCGCCCCGGCTGAGCCCGACGACGAGGAACCGGCCCCCGCCCCGGCTGAGCCCGACGACGAGGAACCGGCCCCCGCCCCGGCTGAGCCCGACGACGACGAGCCCGAACCCGAGCCCGAACCCGAGCCCGAGGAGCCCAAGGAGCCCGAGCACCGCCACACCTTCGTGCCCATCTCCGGCGTGCCCGGGGTGAGCGACTCCGAGATCAAGGTCACCTCCATCGTCACCATCAGCAACAACTCGCTGGGCACCAACATCGGGGCCTACAACGACGGTATCGAGGCCTACTTCAACTTCATCAACACCACCGGCGGCATCTACGGCCGCGAGCTGGTGCTGGCCAACAAGCGCGACGACCAGCTGTTCATGAACCAGCCCCAGTCATTGGCCATGGTGGAAGAAGACGACTCGCTGGCCGCCTTCGTGGCCACCCTGCTGTTCTTCGGGGCCGACATCCTCAACGATGCCGGAGTGCCCACATTCGGCTGGAACATCCACAACGAGTTCGCCGACCGGCGGAACATCTTCGGCCATATCGCCCCGAGCTGCATCGGTTGCATCCATCAGCTGTTCCCCTACATCGCCACCCAGGTTGGGGCCACCAAGGCCGGCATCTTCGGCTACGGCAACAGCGAGAACTCAAAGATTTGCGCCGAGGGTACCCGCGACTCCATCGAGCACTACAGCGCCGAGGCCGGTGGGATGACCGTGGAGTTCTTCGACACCGCCATCGAGTTCGGCCTAGCCGGCGGCGTCGCCCCCCAAGTCTCTGAGATGAAGGACAAAGGGGTCGACATCATCTACACCTGTCTCGACCTCAACGGCATGCGCACCATCGCCCAGGAGCTGGTCAAGCAGGATTACCGCGACCAGGTGGTCATGTACCACCCCAACACCTACAACCACGAGTTCGTGGCCGCCAACGCCGACCTGTTCGAGGGCGACTTGGTGTTCACCCAGTTCGTGCCCTTCGAGGCCGACGTCGACAGCCACCTCCAGGATGCGTTCTTCCAGTACACCGAGGGCATCAAGCTCGAGGAGCAGACCATGGTCGGCTGGCTCAACGGCCATCTGTTCTACGAGGGCCTGCTGGCCGCCGGCCCCGAGTTCGACCGGGCTTCTCTGGTCGATGCGTTACGCACCTTCGACGACTACAGCCACAACGGGCTCACCAACCCGGTCGACTGGAGCCGTCAGATCGCCTTGCCCAACAACGACCCCAGTGCCGACTACCAGTACCGCTGCATCAACGCCGTCAAGATCGTGAGCGGTGACTTCGAGCAGTGGACCGGCGAGCCCGGCAAGCCGTGGCTGTGCTGGGAGACCGCCAGGGACGACTGGCACGAGCCCGAGGCCCTCACGTTTGTGAACTAGTTGCCATACTGCCTGTTGAACGGGGTCTGAACCGACCATGATCAACTCGGTTTTTGCCGCCGGGGTCCTAGAGGACACCATCCGGGCGTTCTTCCAGGGCCTGCCCATCGGCGCTGGATTCGCCCTGGTGGCCATGAGCTTCGTGCTCACCTACAAGACCTCCGGCGTGTTCAACCTGGCCTTTGGCGCCCAGGCCTTCATCAGCGCCGCCACCTACTTCGAACTCCATGTGCGGCGCGACTGGCCCATCTGGTCGGCGGTGCTGGTGGCGGTGGTGCTGGTGGCCCCCGTGCTGGGCCTGCTGTTGGAGCGGCTGATATTCCGCCACGTCCACGCCGCCTCCGCGGTGGCCAAGCTGGTCATCTCGCTGGGCCTGCTCGTGGCCCTGCCCGAGCTGTTCAAGCTCGTGGTGGACTACAACCGCGAGCAGCCCTTCGGGGCGGTGGGCATCATCCCCGACGGCACCACCGTCTACCGGCTGTTCGGCCGCTACCCCGTCACCCGCGATGAGATCGCCGCCTTCGTCATCGTGGTCGCCGCCGCGCTGGCCCTCGCCGCTTTGTTCCGCTACACCCGCTTGGGCCTGCGCATTCGGGCGGTGGTGCAGAGCCCCCGCATGACCGAGCTCAACGGGGTCAACGCCGACTGGGTGTCGTCGGGCTCGTGGATGCTGTCCAGCTTTTTCGCCGGCCTGGCTGGGGTGCTGCTGGTGCCCATCACCTCGTCGCTGGGCACGGTGCTGGAGCCAACCGGCTACTTCCCGATCGTGATCTCCGCTCTGGCCGCCGCCGCGCTGGGCCGGCTGGTGAGCCTCCCCGCCGCCCTGTTCGGCGGCCTGGCTCTGGGGATCGTCACCACCCAGATGCGCACCCATGTGCCCCGAGACAACGTCATCTTGGCCGAGTTGCAGGGCCCCGCGCTGCCCTACGTGATGCTGTTCGCCATCATCGTGTTCTGGCCCGCCATCCGCCGCCAGGTCGCCGGGGCCGACCCACTCCTGGGGGTGTCCCCGCCCCCGCCCGCTCTGGCCGCCACCAGCCGCAGCCGGGGCATGACCATCTACACCCGCATCATGGCCCTGGCCTTCTTCGCCGCGGTGGGCATCTTCACCTTCGGCTACGCCAACAACTTCTGGATCTCCCGCATCACCCACTCGGTGATCTTCTCCATCATCTTTCTGTCCATCGTGGTGTTCACCGGCCTGGGCGGCCAGATCGCCCTGTGCCAGGTGACCTTCGCCGCCATCGGGGCGTTCGGCGCCATGCAGTTCGCCCAGCGCTGGGACATCTCGGTGATCGTCGGCATGTTGGCCGGCGCCGCTATCGCCGCCGCGGTGGGAGCGTTGCTCAGCATTCCGGTCATGCGCCTGGGCGGCATCTGGCTGGCCATCGCCACCTTGGCCTTCGCTCTGTTCTTCCACGACGTATTGGTGAAATACAGCTGGGTGGGCGGCTCGTTGTTCCACGGGCGCGGCGTGCCCCGGCCCGAGTTCTTCGGCGTCGACTTCTCCAGCCGCGAGAACTTCCTCATCCTGTGCTCCGCCATCCTGTTGGTGGTGGGGGTGCTGGTGATCCTCATTCGCGAGAGCAGCACCGGGATGGCCCTGCGCGCCCTGCGGGGCTCGGAGACCGCGGCCGAGTCCATCGGGGTGATCTCGTGGCGGTCTCGGGTCATCGTGTTCTCGGTGTCGGCCGGCATCGCCGCCATCGGCGGCGGGCTGTTGGCCATGGAGGAGAGGCTGGTGGGCTACGAGGCCAACTTCGATCCCCAGACCGGGCTGTTCTGGCTGGTGATCGTGGTGGTGCTCGGCGCCCGCACCGTGGAGGGCGGGATCCAAGCGGGCGTCGCCTTCGTGATCTTTCCCGAGTTGGTGTTGCACCGCTGGCTCGGCCTCGACGGGGCCTGGCGATTCGTCCTGTTCGGCTTCGCGGCCATCTCCTTCGCCCGCCATCCCGAGGGCCTGCTCGAGCACGGCAAACGACGGTCGCAGGCCATGATGCAGCGCATGTTCGCCCGCCGGCAGCCGGCCATGGCCGTAGCCAGTGCCCAACCAGAAGTCGACACCTCGGCCGACAGGGGCGATGAGCCATGAGCCTGCTGGTGGCCGATGGCATCACCAAGCGGTTCGCGGGTATCACCGCCCTCGAAGACGTGAGCATCGCGCTCGAAGAAGGGGAGCGGGTGGGACTGATCGGCCCCAACGGAGCGGGCAAGACCACCCTGTTCAACTGCCTGCTGGGCCTGCTGCGCCCCGACGCCGGATCGGTGGCCTTCGACGGCCAAGACATCACCCGCCTGCCCGTCTACCGCCGAGCCCGCCTCGGCATCGGCCGCACCTTCCAACGGGTGGAGCTGTTCAGCGGCTCGTCGGTGCGCGACCACCTGCTGTTCGCCCACCGCATTCGCAGCGGTACCGGCGCCCTGTGGAAAGACGTGGTCGGCCTCGGCCTGCCCAAGCCCGCCGAGATCGAGCGCTGCGACGCCCTGCTGGCCAGCCTCGGCCTCGGTGGCATGGGCGACGAGCCCATCGAGGCCCTCAGCCTGGGCCAGAGCCGTCTGGTAGAGGTGGCCCGGGCGCTCATGACCCAGCCCCGGGTGGTGCTGCTCGACGAGCCCTCCTCGGGCCTCGACCGGGCCGAGACCACCGCCCTGGCCGAAACCCTGGCCCGCATCCAGTCGGAGCAGGGCTTCGGCCTGTTGCTGGTGGAGCACGACGTGGAGCTGGTGGCATCGTTCACCGAGCGCACCTACGTGCTCGACTTCGGGCGGCTCATCACCCACGGCCCCACCCCCGAGGTGATGCGCGACGACGAGGTGCGGGCCGCCTACCTGGGCGACTTCGTGGCAGGCACAACATGACCGACGCAACTGAGCCCACCGTTGGCCCCACCGCCGACGTAATGCCGATCGTTGACGCAGGCCCCACTGCCGACGCAGGCCCCACCGCCGACGCAGGCCCCACCGCCGCCCCCGCGCCACTGGTCATCCCCGTGCTGGAGCTGCGCCATGTCAACGCCGCCTACGGGCCATTCCGAGCCCTGTTCGACGTGTCGCTCACCGTGGGGGAGGGCGAAACCGTGGCGCTTTTGGGCCGCAACGGCGCGGGCAAGACCACCGTGGCCCGGGTGGCCAGCGGCTTGGTGGAGCCCGCCGAGGGCGAGGTCATGGTGGACGGCAACGACTTCACCAAAGCGCGGGCCTACCGCTATGCCAAGGCCGGAGTGGTCCATGTGCCCGAGGGCCGGGCCGTCTTCTCCGACTTCACGGTGGAGGAGAACCTCACCCTGGCCTTCTCCCGCACCCACGACCGCTCCGGCGTGCGCGACGCCCTCAACCGGGCCTTCGAGCTGTTTCCCCCCATCGCCCAGCGCCGCCGCCAGATCGCCGGCACCCTCTCCGGGGGCGAGCAGCGCATGTTGGCCATGGCCCGGGTGCTGGTGGAAACCCCCCGCCTGCTCATCGCCGACGAGCTCTCCTTGGGCCTGGCCCCCAAGATCACCGACGAGGTCTACGCCGTGCTCACCCGCATCCGCGACACCGGTACCTCCCTGCTCATCGTCGAACAGCACATGGGCCACGCCCTGGCCCTCTGCGACCGAGCCATCCTCCTCGACCACGGCACCATCACCTGGCAGGGCCCCGCCGCCGAAGCCGCCGAAACCCTGGCCGCCTCGCTGTTTGACACCGGCAGCGAATAGTCAATACTGGAAGCATGGCCACCAAGACCGTTGAGTTCGATCCGTTCAGCCGCGACTTCTTCGACGATCCCTACGACACCTATGCAAGCCTGCGGGATCACGCCCCCTGCTACTACAGCGAGCAGTACGACTTCTACGCCCTGAGCCGATTCGACGACGTGGTGACCGCCCATCGCGACCACGCCACCTTCACCTCCACCCACGGCCAGACCTACGAGCAGCTGTCATCTGGTGAGCCCGCAGACATGGGGTCGATCATCTCCATGGACCCGCCCGAGCACACCCGCTACCGGGCGCTGGTGTCCCGGGCGTTCACCCCTCGCTCCATCGGCAACTATGAGGCGCTGGTGCGAGAGATCATCGCCGGCTACCTGAACCCGCTCATGGGCCGCCGCCGCATCGACATCCTCGAGGAGTTCGCCGCTCCGTTCCCCGTCGAGATCATCTCCACCATCTTGGGCGTGCCCCCCGAAGACCGCCAGCAGATCAGGCACTGGACCGACGCGATGCTCCACCGCGAGGAGGGCTCGGCCACGAGCAGCCAGGCCGCCGCCGAGGCGGGAATGGCCCAGGGCATGTACCTGTACGAACTCGTCCAAAAGAAGCGCCAAGAGCCGGCCGACGACATGCTGGGCGAACTGATCGAGGCCGAGGTCGAAACCGAAGACGGAGAGACGACCCGCCTCGACGACGCCGAGATCGCCGGGTTCGGCACCCTGTTGGCCGCCGCTGGCTCAGAGACGGTCACCAAGCTGGTGGGCAACGCCGTGGTGCTGTTCGGTCGCCACCCCGACCAGTGGGCCAAGGTGCTCGACGACCTCGCTGTCATTCCCAACGCCGTGGAGGAGATCCTGCGCTACTGGGCCCCCTCGCAGTACCAGGGCCGCTACTCGGTGGTCGACTCCACCTGGCACGGGGTGACCATCCCCAAGCACAAGCCGGTGTTCTTGATAACCGGCGCGGCCAACCGCGACCCCCGCCGCTACGACGACCCCGACCGCTTCGACATCACCCGCGACCCCGGCCTCGCCGTCGGCCTGGGCCACGGTCTCCACGTGTGCCTGGGCGCCGCCCTGGCCCGCCTCGAAAGCCGGGTGGCCATCGAGGAGATCGCCCGCCGCTGGCCCGCCTTCCAAGTGGAAGAAGCAGGCCTGCGCCGCGTGCAGATGTCCAACGTGGCCGGCTACTCCTCCGTCCCCATCACCGTCTCCTAACCGCCGAAGGTGCCGGTTTCGCCTTCGAAGGAGATCACGTCGCTGATGGGCACCCAGCGGGCGCCGTCGGCGTCCACCACGAGTTCTTCCACCCGACCGGCTTCCACCATGTAGGAGTCGTTGGCCCCGTCCATGGCCCGCGGCGAGTTGCCGATCGCCCCCCGAGACTCGAAGTCCATCTGCCACATGGCCTGCATGAGGTTTGTGCGGTTGATGCCGCCCATCATGCCAGCCGCGTCGAGAAGCACCTCGTGCAACACCTCGGCGAAGGTGTAGCCCAAGGCATGAGAGGCGGCTTCGGGATCGACGCCGTGGCCCTCCAGCGAGGTCCGCACGAACTGCACCCACTCGTCGTCGGCCAGAGAGGCGTCGGCCACGTCCTTTTGGGTGTTCACCAGCCGGACTCCGCTGGCCAATGGCCCAATGGGCGCCCAGAACAGGGCGATGCTCTGACAGCCGTTGGCCACCAGCACCATCGGCTCCCACGGCAGGCTGCCCACGGTGGCCACCGACAGCGGGCAGAACGACCCTGATGAGGCCACCACAAAGACATCGGCGTTGCTGGCCGCCAAGTTGATCACGTCAGCACCCACCGAGTCGGCCTGCGGGTCGTGCTTGACCTCGTCCAGAACCTCGATTTCGTGGTCGGCAGCGCATTCGTTGAAGGCCACCCGCCACGCTTCCCCGGCATCGTTGCCCAGGGCCAAAACGGCGGCGGTGGCCCCCAAGCCGAGCTCCTCTTCAATGTGCTGGCACCACGCCCGGGCCTCGGTTTCATACGACATCAGAGCGCCGGTGGTCCAGGGGTAGTTGATGGGATCTCCCCATTCGGGCAGACCGGTCAGGTTGAAGAGCTGCGGGATGCAGTTCTCATCGAGCACATCTCGCACCGCCAGGTTGTTGGGGCTCCCCAGAATCCCGGCGAACCCCAGCAGGTTCTCGACGTCGATCATCTCCTCCACGTTGGTCACCGTGCGGGCTGGCACATAGCCGTCGTCCCGGCTCACCATCACCACCCTGCGTCCGTCGATGGGGTCGACATCCTTGAAATAGAGCTCGATGCCGTCGCTGATGCTGCCGAATCCAGCCAGCGCACCAGACCGCGGCAGGCTGCTGCCAAAGCGGATCTCCGTGTCGGTGACCCCGGCGTTGTTGTCCCACTCGTCGGGGCACTCGGTGATGTCGATCACCGCGCCGCCGCCCAGCTCCACGATGTTGGGATCGCCCGCGGGTTCTGGCTCCGGCTCGGGCGCGGGCTCGTCCTCATCGTCCGGCTCAGGAGCAGGCGCGGGCTCGTCCTCGTCGTCCGGCTCTGGGGCGGCATCGGACTCGTCAGGCTCATCGGCTGGCGCGGCCGGCTCATCGGGTGCATCCGTCGGGGCCGCCGTAGCCGGGGCTGGCTCGCTCACCGGAGCGTCATCGTCGTCGTTGCCGCAGCTGCTGGCAACCAGCGCGAACACAGCAAACAGCGCGAACAAGATTCGCCAAGACTTCGTCATGGGGTTGTCCCTCCTTGGATGGGCTCTCCGTTTGGAGCAGCCCCGTAACCCTACGCCCCTACAGCGACAATTTCAGCCCGTGGGCGGCTGAGGCGCCACCGGCATGAGCCGCGACTTGATGCGGCGGAACCCGTGGGCCGCCCCACCGGGCAGCGCGAAGATGATGATGATCAACAACCCGCCCAAAATGGCCGTGCCGTACGGCCCCTCCAGCGCCACATCGGTTCCCGGCAGCGTCTGGGTCTGGCTCGACCAATGGGGCACGAACTGAATGGCCAGCCCGCCCGCCACCGCGCCGTGCAGCGTTCCCGAGCCCCCCACAATCAAACCCACGATCAACAGAATGGCCATTGAGAAGCCGAACTCGTCGGGCCCCACGAACCCCGAGTGCATGGCCAGCATGGTGCCGGCCACCCCGCCCACCGCCGCGCTGATGCCGAAGCTCAGCGTCTTGTAGGCGGCCAGATTCACCCCGTTGGCCGCCGCCCCCAGCGGATTGTCCCGAATGGCCACCAAGGCCCGTCCCACCCGGCCGGCCAAGATGTTGCGCACCAGCCAGAAGCACACCAGTGCCACGATCACCAACAAGAAGTACTTGTACACCGCCTCCTCCTGGCGGGTGGTCAGCCCGTCGGGCACCCGTGAGCCCACCCCCGGCACCACGTGCAGCCACTCGGTTACCTTGTCCAGCGGCGCCCACGTCGGCGCCACCAGATCGCTCTCGATCAAGAGCCCGTTGCTGCCCCCGGTGCGGTCGGCCACCTCGTCGAGTCGGATGATCGACGGGAACACCGCCGCCACCGCAAACGTCAACAGCCCCAGGTACAGCCCCTGGATGCGCAGCGCCGGGACCCCGAACAGCACCCCGAACACGAACAGCCCCGGAACCACCACGCCGAGGGTGGACAGATACGACCAGTGGAAATCGTTCACCAGCACCGCGGTGAGATACGCCCCCGACCCCACGAAGAAGCTGTGGCCCAAAGACAGCTGGCCGCTGTAGCCGGTGGCGATGTTCAACCCCAATATCGCCACCATCAGCCCGACGGCCTGGCTCAGGTTGCCCAGGCCCACCGTGTAGCGGTTGCCGAAGATCGTCGGGCTGTAGGTGTCGGCGATCAGAAACGGAATCAGCGCCACCACTACGGCGAACAGCACCCAGCCGACGATCTGGCGCCGCCGGTGCTGGCGGCTGCCCGCGGCCACAACCCCCATCGCCGTCATACCCGGTGCTCCCTGGAACAACGCGCCAACGCCCGCATCACACCCGCTCCACCCTGGTCGATCCGAGCAGTCCGGTGGGCCGCACCAGCAGCACCACCAAGATCACCGCCACCGCGGTGGCCAGGGCCAGCTCGCTCAAGTCCAAGAACGTCACCAGCAGGTTGCGGGCCAAACCCACCACCAGCCCGCCCAGCACCGCCCCCACCATGGAGTCCAAGCCGCCCAAGGCGGCGGCGGCCAGCGAGAAGATCAGCACCCGCAGCATCACCGACGGCTCCAGCAGCAGGTCGGGCACCACCAGCGATCCGCCCAGCGTGCCGATGGCCGCGGCCAGGGCCCACCCGAACCCCAGCGTCGGCCCCACTCGGATGCCCACCAGCCGGGCCGACTCCAGATTCGACGACACCGCCCGAAACGCCAGCCCGATCTTGGTGCGCGACAGCAGCAGATACAGCAGCCCCACCACCGCGAACACCGTGCCCAGGTTGCCGATGGTGCGCCAGGTGAGCTGGGCGATGCCCCACTCGATGGGTGCCCCGCTGGGGAACATGCTGGGCAGGTTGCGGGTGCGGAACCCCCACACGATTCCCGCCGCCGAGTCGATGATCAACAGCAGCCCCAGGGTCACGATCACCAGCGGCAGCACATGATCGGGCGGGAACGGCCGAATGAACACCCGCTCCACGAACATCGCCACCGCCGAGCTGGCCACCATGGCGCACACCACCGCGACGGCCACCGGCAGGCCCTGCTCCACGCTGAACACGTAGGCCAGGTACACCCCCAAAAGGGCCATCGAGCCCTGGGCGAAGTTGATGAATCCGGTGGACTTGTAGATCATCACCAACGCCAGCGCCACCGACGCATAGGTGGCCCCGTCGCTCAGCCCCCGGAAGAACTGGGCCAGCCACAACTCCCCGTCCGACAGCTTGTCCAACGACGCGTCGAACACGCCGAGCAGTGAGGCCAATACCGGCACGGCTAGCACCTCCGGCCTCGACCGGTTCGGGCACTGCTCCGGATCGACGTCACACCCATCGCTAATACCCCAGGTACGCCCGGCGGACGCTGTCGTCGGCGGCCAGCTCATCGGCGGGGCCCGAAAGCGCCACCTCCCCGGCCTCCAGCACATAGGCCACATCGGCCACCCCCAGCGCCAGGCTGGCGTTCTGCTCCACCACCAGCATGGTGGTCCCCGCGTCGGCGTTGATCGCCACCAACTGCTCGAAAAGCGACCGGGTGATCATCGGCGCCAACCCCAGCGACGGCTCGTCCAGCAGCAACAGCGAGGGCCGAAGCATCAGCGCCCGGGCGATGGCCAGCATCTGCTGCTCGCCCCCGCTCAGGCTCCCCGCCGCCTGCCCCCGCCGCTCGCCCAGCACCGGGAAGGTCTCGTACCACCGGCTCACATCGGCTCGCACGTCGGCGTCGGAGCGCACGAACGCCCCGGCCATCAGGTTCTCCTCCACCGAGAGCTCGGGGAACGTCCCCCGCCCCTGGGGCACGTGGGCCACCCCCCGGCGGACGATGTCGGCGGTGCGCCGCCCGGCCAACTCCTCGCCTCCCAGCTTGATCGATCCCTCGGTGGACACCATGGCGCACAGCGCCCGCAGCGTGGTGGTCTTGCCCGCCCCGTTGGCCCCCAAAATCACCGCGATCTGACCCTCCGCCACCGTGAAGTCGATGCCGTGCAGCACCTGGATGTCGCCGTAGGCCGCCTTCAGCCCCTGCACTTCGAGGTAGGGGGCGCTCACTGCGGGGCTCCCAGGTAGGCCTCCACCACCGCCGGGTCGTTTTGCACCTCGGCTGGGGAGCCCTCCGCGATCTTGGCCCCGAAGTCCAGCACCACCACCTTGTTGGACACCCCCATCACCATCCCCATGTGGTGCTCCACCAGAAGCAGCGTCAGCTGGTGCCGCTCGGCCAGTGCCACCAGCAGATCGGCCAGCTCGCCCACCTCGGTCTGGGTCAGCCCGGTGGCCGGCTCGTCCAGCAGCAGCAGCCGGGGCCGACTGGTCAGCGCCCGGGCCAGCTCCACCCGCTTCAAGGTGCCGAACGGCAGCCCGGCGGCGGGATGGAAGGCCACGTCGGTGAGCGACAGCTCCTCCAGCGCCGCCCATGCCGCCTGCGTCAGCTCGGCCTCCTCCCGGCCCGACCCCCACCGCAATGCCGCCCGCAGCGCCCCAATGCGAGAGCGGTGGTGGGCGCCCACCATCACGTTCTGGAGCACGGTCATGCCCGGCCACAGCGCCAGGTTCTGGAAGGTGCGCCCGATGCCCAAACCGCTGATGGCGTGGGCCGGGCGGGCCAGCAGGTCGGCCCCGTCGAAGCCCACCGCCCCCTCTTGGGCGTCGTACACCCGGCTCACCACGTTAAACAAGGTGGTCTTGCCCGCCCCGTTCGGCCCGATCAGCCCGCAGATGCTCCCCTCGTCCACCGTGAACGACAGGTCCCGCAGCGCCGTAACCCCCCCAAACCGCACCGTGACCCCCGCCACCTCCAACAACCCCATAACCCCCCCGACCCTACTTCGCTGGGGTGACAGTGCCGGGAAGCCTCACCCCCCGATCAAACTGGCGATGGCCCAGACCACGATCACTGTGCCCACCGCGATCATCACCACGCTGCGGCCCACCTTCGGCCTCGCCTGCTCATCGGGCGCGCCCGGCGGGGGAGGGATGCCGGGCCGGCCGGCCTGACGCTTCCGAGGCCCATCGGGGTTGATCAGCGCGGCGATATTCCCCACCGCCAACGCACCCCCCAGCGCCAGCAGCAAGAACGTGATGATCTCGGGCCCCCCCAGCACCCTCCCAGTCTCGCGCCCCGCACCGCGCGCCTCTTACATGGGGCGATGCACGGAGACCGCGTAGTCACCGCCCGCCCACGCCCCCCGCTCCCAAGTCGAATACCGCTCCGACAAGCTCAGCCCCGCCGCCGCGCAGTCGGCGTCGTAGCGGTCCAGCCTGTAGCCCCCGGCCCGCAGCTGGAATCCGGCCACCAACGCACCGCCGGGGGAGAGGTGAGCCGCGCAGCGCCCCACCACCGCGCCCTCGGTCCCCGCCCCGGTGAACAGCAGCACGTTCCCCGCCATCACCACCGCGTCAAATGCCTCCCCCAAGTCAAACGCCGCCAAATCCAGCTGGTGCCACCCCAACTCCGGCGCCTTGCCCCGAGCCCCTGAGATCATCTCGTCGTCGATATCCACCCCGGCCACGTCGTACCCCCGTCGGGCCAGCTCAATCGCCACCCGCCCCGTCCCGCACCCCGCATCAAGCACTCGCCCCGAGCCCCCCAACAGCGAGTCCACAAAGTCGGCCTCCCCATGCGGGTTGCGCCCCTCCGCTGCCAACCGCTCCCACCGAGCGTCATAGTCCCGCCCCGACATCCGCCCACCCCAAGTCGATCCCACCCTGCGGCTCCACCTATATGGCTATCACCACTACGTCCTTGGCATACGCCGCCAAGGCGCTCAGGTCGTCGTAGTCAGAGGTCAGCACCATGCCCCCCGGCTCTGCCGCAGCAACCACCAGAGCGTCCACCGCCGATCCCTTCTGTGCCCGGGTTCGCAACCAGCCCGCCCGCCGGGCCAGCTCCACGTCAATCACTTCTAATACATCGCACGACTTGAGCAGAAGATTCACCCTTGCATCTCTTCCAGCGTGGCCCTGCGTACTCTCAATCAACACCGGCGACGGCACAACCGGAGGCCACATGCCCCATTGCTGAAAATTGCGCACCAGCGAAGCCGATCTCCCTGATTGTCCTGCCAGAAACGAAATGCCCCCCGAGTCAACCACCAGCCCCATCTAGCTCGCAGCCTGTTCCGAATGTCCTAGAGCCCGATCCAAAAGATCCTTGGCCCACGCTTCATCGGCTGGTGAGGGTTCTCCAACTTCTTCGATCAGGTCAGCCAGGTACTCCTCCCCGGCTTTGATCAGCTCAAGCCGTCGAATCTCCTCCCGAACGGCCTTCTGCAACATCTCAGAGGCGGGGAAGCCGTGCTCTTTGACTGCCGAATGTAAATCGTCCGGCAAATAAACCTGCATCCGTGGCATACGCCTAACTATACACACATCCCCCGTCGGTCCCACCTGATAAACGTTGTCACACCCGCCCGGTACTCTGTCGCCGTGGCTTCCCCGACCCCCGCTGAACCAAGGGCATTGGCTGATGTCGGCTATGGGTTTCATCCGGCGGTGGCGGCTTGGTTTGAGCAGCGGTTTCCGGGGGGGCCGACGGAGGCGCAGGCGCAGGGGTGGCCGGCCATCGCCTCGGGAAAGGACACGCTGATCGCGGCGCCCACCGGGTCGGGCAAGACGCTGGCCGGGTTCCTCATCGCCATCGACAACCTCTACAAGCGCCACGCCAACGGCGCAGCGGTGGCCAAGGCCAGTCAGGTGGTGTACGTGTCGCCGCTCAAGGCATTGGCCACCGACATCGCCGAGAACCTGGAGCGCCCCTTGGCCGAGATCGCCGACATGGCTCGGGCCCGGGGCTTCGAGCCCCCACCGTTGACCGTGGCCGTGCGCACCGGCGACACCCCGGCCCACACCCGGGCCGCCATGATCAAGAAACCGGCCAACTTCGTGGTCACCACCCCCGAGTCGCTCTACCTGCTGGTGACCGCAGCCAAGAGCCGGGAGGTGCTTCGCACCGTCGAAACGGTGATCGTCGACGAAATCCACGCCACCGCCCGCGACAAGCGGGGCAGCCACTTGGCCCTCACCCTCGAGCGCCTGGAGCATGTGGCCGACACCCGCCCCACCCGCATCGGCCTGTCGGCCACCCAGCACCCCATCACCACCATCGCCGACCTCCTCACCGGCATCCCCCACACCTGCACCATCATCGACACCGGCCATCAGCGCAACCTCGACATCCGCCTCGAGCTGATCGACGACGAGCTCGAAGCGGTGGTGTCCCACGCCCAGATGGACCAGATCCTCGACCGCATGGCCGAGCTCATCCGCGAGCACCACACCACCATCGTGTTCGTCAACACCCGGCGCCTCTCCGAGCGCATCGCCCACCAACTGGCCGAGCGCCTGGGCGACGATGCGGTGGCCGCCCACCACGGCTCCCTCTCCACCGAGCGCCGCATCCGCACCGAGCACCGCCTCCGGGCCGGCCAGCTCAAGGCCCTCGTCGCCACCGCCTCCCTGGAGCTGGGCATCGACATCGGCCCCGTCGAGCTGGTCTGCCAGGTGGGCTCGCCCCGCAGCATCGCCACCTTCCTCCAGCGGGTGGGCCGCTCCAACCACAGCCGCCACGGCACCCCCAAGGGCCGGCTGTGGCCGCTCACCCGAGATGAGCTCATCGAGTGCCTCGCCCTGATCCACGCCGTGCATCAAGGCCAGCTCGACGCCATCTGCCCCCCGCAGGCCCCGCTCGACATCCTCGTCCAGCAACTCATCGCCGAGGCCGCCGCCGACGACCACCACACCACCAGCGGCCTCTACAACCTGTTCACCAAAGCCGCCCCCTACGCCCGCCTCACCAGAGCGCAGTTCGACGAGGCCGTGGAGCAGGCCGCTAGGGGAGTGGTCACCGGCCGAGGTGCCCGGGGCGCCTACCTCCACCACGACTCGGTCAACCAAGAGGTGCGGGGCCGACGCGGCGCCCGGCTGGCCGCCCTCACCTCCGGCGGTGCTATCGGCGAGAACGGCGACTACCGGGTGGTGGCCGAGCCCGACGACACCTTCATCGGCACCGTCAACGAAGACTGGGCCGTGGAGTCGATGGCCGGCGACATCTTCCTGCTCGGCTCCCACTCCTGGCGCATCAAGCAGGTGGCCGCCGGCACCGTGCGGGTGATCGACGCCGGTGACGCCCCACCCACCGTCCCCTTCTGGCTCGGCGAGGCCCCCGCCCGCACTGCCGAGCTCTCCCAGCAGGTGTCCAACCTGCGCGCCTATATATATAGCCTCCTCCCCAACAGCCCCGACGCCGACCCCAACAGCCCCAACACCGACCCCCTCCAAGAAGCCGTCCTCGCCCAAGCCGCCCAGCGCTTCGCCCAAGCCCACGACACCACCGCCGAGATCGCCGAGCAGGCCGTCACCTACATCGCCGCCGCCCAAGCCGCCCTCGGCACCGTCCCCACCAAAGACGACATCGTGTTCGAGCGCTTCTTCGACGACACCGGCGGCCAGCAGCTCGTGGTCCACTCGCCCTACGGCGGGCGCATCAACCGGGGGTTCGGCCTCGCCCTGCGCAAGCGCCTCTGCCGCCGCTTCGACTTCGAGCTCCAGGCCGCGGCCAACGACAACGCCGTCATCTTGTCGCTCGGCCCCCACCACAGCTTCCCCCTCAGCGACGTCCCCCAATTCCTGCACCCCGATTCGGTGGAAGAGGTGCTCACCCAGGCCGTGCTCGACTCGCCCATGTTCACTGCCCGCTGGCGCTGGAACCTCAACCGGGCCCTGGTGGTGCTCCGCAGCCGGGGCGGAAAGCGCAACCCGCCCCCCATCCAGCGCATGGAGGCCGACGACATCATGGCCGCCGTGTTCCCCGGTGCTGCGGCCTGCCAGGAGAACGTCGCCGGCCCCATCGAGATTCCCGACCACCTCCTGGTCCGCCAAACCCTCCACGACACCCTCCACGAAGCCCTCGACATCAACGGCCTCAAACAGCTCCTCACAAACATCCGCACCGGAGAAGTCCGCACCCACTTCCGCGACACCGCCGAGCCCTCCCCGCTCAGCCACGAGATCGTCAACGCCCGCCCCTACGCCTTCTTGGACGACGCCGAGCTGGTTGACCGCCGCACCAACGCCGTCACCCTCCCCCGAGGCCTCCGCCCCAGAAGCCAACAGCAGCCCGCCACCCTCGACCCGACAACCCTGACCCAAATCACCCCCGACGCCATCGCCCAAGTGGTCGAGGAAGCCACTCCCGACCCCCGCAATCCCGACGAGTTCCACGATCTCCTCACCTCCCTGGTGATCACCCGGCCCAACCCCGATTGGCAAGACCTCTACACCGCCCTCGAATCCCGAGGCCGAGCCCGCACCCTAACCACCGCCGGTGACACATTGGTCTGGACCACCACAGAGCAAGCCGAAACCGCCCTCAACCCCACCACCGCCCCCGAAACCATCCGCGGCCACCTAGAAATCACCGGCCCCACCACCCCCCAACACCTGGCCGAGCAAACAGCCCTCAACCTCCCCGCCGTTCAACAAGCCCTCACCGCCCTAGAGCAAGAGGGCACCGCCATGCGCGCCACCCACCTCCCCAGCGCGGCCCCCGAAACATGGTGCTCCCGCCGCCTCCTCCAACGCATGTCCCACCTCTCCCGCCGCCAAAAGCGCGCCTCCATCCAACCTGCCACCCCCCAAGACTTCATCCGCTTCCTCCTCGACTGGCACCACCTCACCCCCGACACCACCGTCCGCGGCCGCCCCGGCCTCACCAAAGTCCTCGAGCAGCTCCAAGGCCTCGACCTCCCCGCCGGCGCCTGGGAACAGCAGATCATCGCCAAACGCCTCCCCGACTACGACCCCCTCTGGCTCGACGAACTCTGCTACCGCGGCGAGCTCGCCTGGCTCCGCCTCACCCCGCCAGCAACACCCGCCAAGGCCAACACCATGGCCCCCAGAAAAGCCACCCCCATCACCCTCGTTTTCCGAGAAGACTTCCCCTGGCTCCTCGCCGCCGCCCGCACCCCCCACAACATCCCCCAGCCCCCCGAAGCCGGCCCCGTCCAAGAGATCGCCGAAATCCTCGCCACCCAAGGCGCCAGCTTCCTCCCCGACCTCGCCCAAGCCACCCACCGCCTGCCCGACGACATCGAACGGGCACTATGGAACGGCGTCGCCCTCGGCCTGTTCACCGCCGACGGATTCGCCGCCGTGCGCGCCCTGCTCAACCGCTCCAGCCGCCGCCCCATCCGCCATCGCCCCGGCCAAGAACTCCGCTCTCCAACCCTCCGCACCCGAGCAATGCGTGCCAATCGCACCTTAACAATGCGCTCTCCCGCCCAAACCCACGCCGCCCCCGGCCGCTGGTCCCTCGTCCCCCACCCCAACCACCCCAACCCCATCCAAACCGAAGACCTCGCCGAGGCCGTCGCCCACCAACTCCTCTCCTGCTGGGGCATCGTGTTCCGCAGCCTCGCCCACCACCCCGCCACCCCCACCGCAACCCCGTGGCGAGACATCCTCAAAGCCCTCCGCCGCCTCGAAGACCGCGGCCTCGTCAGAGGCGGCCGCTTCGTCGCCGGCCAAAGCGGCGAGCAGTTCGCCCTCCCCGCCGCCGCCGAACAGCTCCAAAAAACCCGCCGCCGCCCCTGCACCAACCAGCAAATCACCATCGCCGCCTGCGACCCTTGCAACCTCACCGGAATAATCCTCGAAACCCCAAGAATCCCCGCCACCCCCACCAACACCCTCACCTACACCGACGGCCTCCCCACCACCCCTTAGCCCCGACCCCACCCCCCTTTAGCCCGCCGCCCCCAACCCCTGTATCCTCACACCATGCCCAGCGCCCCCACCCGCCCCACCATCCCCAAGCGCGCCTCCCACAATCCCATCCGCCCCACCATCCCCAAGCGCGCCCTCGCCGCCCTGGCCGCTCTCGCCACCGCCGCCACCCTGCTCGCCGCCGCTGCCCCCGCTGTCCAGGCCCAAGGCGAGCCCCCCGTCGCCAATGCCGGCGAAGACCGCACCTTTCCCATCGGCACCACCCGCCGAACCCTCCAGAGCACCAACAGCTTCGACATCGGCGGCCAATCCCTCACCTACGCCTGGACAGTGGTTACCCCGTCCTACCAGTGGATCGACATCCTCCCCGCCGGCCAGCCGCTGGGCAGCGAGGCCACCTTCCTCGCCCCGTCGGTCACCGAGGTCCGCCAATACGGCAGCGCCATCACCTTCCGCCTCACCGTCACCAACACCGACGGCCTGTCGGGCACCGACGACGTTACCTACCACTTCGAGGGCCCCCCCACCGTGTCCATCGACGTAGCAGCCCACCTCAAAACCCCCAATCCCACCGACCTCGACGGCGACGGCATCATCGAAGACGACGAGCGCTACACCATCAACGCCGTCATCGCCCGCCCCGGCGAAGGCGGCAACACCGACATGGAGTGGGACATCAAAGAAGGCGCCCGCCTCACCCTTAAGGGCACCGCCACCCCCAGCTTCGGCACCACCGACTTGAGCCAGCTCCGCTATTTCTGGCAAAAGAGCCACGCCGTGCCCAGCCTCCCAGCCTTCAATATCGCCAGCGGCCAATACCTCCAAACCGCCTACGTGGACCTCCCCCAAAACACCTCCGGCACCCGTGACCTAATCGCCCACTACCGGCTCACCGTTACCACCCCCAGCGGCCTGCAAACCAGGCGCGTGGTGAGGATCAACGTGGTCGACCAGCCCATCGCCCCCACCGTCGAGATGATCCTGGCCAACAACAGCCAGCCGGTGCAAGATGCCAACGCCGCCGACCCCGACAACCCCAGCGCCCGCTACGTGGTGGGCGCCGCCGCCTCCGTGCAGCTCGTGGCCACCGGCAGCGACGAAGACCTCAACCAAGCCCGCAACCTGGTCCACGCCTGGTCGGGCGCCGGTGTCGAGCCCAGCCCCACCAACCCCGCCAAGGGCACCACCTCCCGGGCCACCTTCACCGCCCCCGCCAACGCCCCTCAGGGCCAGACCTACCCCGTAGTCGTCACCGTCACCGATACCAGCGGCCGCGTCGGCCGAGATCAGATCACCTTCGTGGTGGCCAGCAACACGCCCCCCGTGGCCACCGCCCCCGCCGACACTACTGCCGAAGACGGCCCCCGGGGCGGCACCGACAACGAGGGCACCGTCATCCTCACCGGCATCGGCACCGATGCCGACGGCGACCAGCTCACCTACCGCTGGACGCAGGTGAACGCCCAGGGCAAGCCACTCAGCAGGCCCACCGTCACCTTGTTCAACGCCAATACCACCACCGTATCGTTCGACGCCCCCCAGCTCTCGGCCAACGGCATGCGCCAGATCCACCTGGCCTTCACCGCCATCGACCGATGGGGCGTGGGCCACACCGACAACGTCACCGTCACTGTGCTGGGCCGCAACGACCGTCCCATCACCAATGCCGGCCCCGACCAGGTGGTGGCCCCCGGCGCCGATGTGCTGCTCGACGGCACCAAGACCGTCGACCCCGATCCCGGCACCACGCTCAAGTGGAAGTGGGAGTACACCGGCCTGGCCACAACGCCCCCCCTCAGCCAGCGCCCTCTCTCCATTTACGATAAGAACATCGCCTTGGCCGGCTTCGTGCCCTCCGGCACCAAACTCGACGACTACTCCGGTCTCAACCCATTCCGCAACAAGGTCGACACCCTCCCCAAAGCCGTCTTCACCGCTCCCCAGCTCGGCAGCTACACCAGCGTCTCACTCACCTTCACCCTCACCGTCACCGACCACGGCGGCGCCTCCGCCGTCGACACCGTAACCGTCACCCTGATAGGCCCGTTCTACTCCGGCGCCATCACCGGCCCCGACTTCTGCCTCAATCTCAGCCTGGGCGGCCCCACCACCTTCGCCTTCGACAGCGACGGCGACAACGTGGCCGACGTGTGCTCGCTGCCCTACACCCGCCGAGAGGCCGTGGCCCGCCAAAACGCCCTCGCCCAGCGGGCCTCCCTCGACAACAAGGGCTACCGGGCCCAGGTGCTGGCCGCGTGCGATCGCCTAACCGGTGACTTCGGCGACAGCGCCGCCGACCTCGCTGCCGACGCCTGCGCCACCCGCCGGGTGTCCGAGCCCCCGCCCCCCGTTGATCCCACCAAGGCCGACGAGTTCTTCTCCGGCGTGATCACCGGCCCCGACTTCTGCCTCAATCTGAGCCTGGGCGGCCCCGGCACCTATCCCTTCGACAGCGACGGCGACGGTACCGCCGATGTGTGCTCGCTGCCCTACACCCGTCGCGAGGCGGTTGCCCGCCAAAACGCCCTCAACACATTCACCACCCCCCCCGCGGCCTTCGACACCGCCCTGGCGCTGGCCTGCCGGGCCCTCGGCACCACCGACTTCGGCGACGGCCCCACCGCCCTCGCCCTCGATGTCTGCGCCTAGCCGCGTTTCACTACTGTTTCATTTTCATGTCTCTCCCGAAAAAAACAGCGGGAAGATTGCCCGGAAGTGTTTGAAACTTCCCCGCAGACCTGCCAAACTGTTCCTCGTGCTGAGCCTGGGTCAGCCTCAGCACGCCCAGTACGGGGCCGAGCGGCCCTGCCCCTTCGGGGTGCTGGCGATCAATTAGACTTTGCTCCGTTGGCCCGGTCTCTATAGAAAGTTGCCCATGATGACGTTGCTTCACTCGGTTTGGTCCGGCGGCGGGAGTGCTGCTGGTCGTCGCAGGTCCTTGCTCGCGCTGGGGGCTTTGTTGGCGTTGTTGGCGAGCGTGTTGGTGTGGGCTGCGCCGTCGCAGGCGCAGAATGAGTCTCCGCCGGTGGCGGTTGCTGTTGTTGGCTCTTCTTCGACTGATGCCAATGGTGTGCCGACGCAGACGCTTGACGGTTCGGGCAGCTTCGATCCTGATGGCGGGGTTTTGAGTTTTAGGTGGCAGGTCATGACGGAGGCGTATACGTGGGTGCGCCTTTCCAGCAACGGGGCTGAGGAGAGCCCGACGTTCGCGGTGCCGTCTTTGGCGCTGGCGGCTCGTTTTGGGCAGTCGATCGAGTTCAAGTTGACGGTGACCGACGACGACTTCCCGTCTGCTACCGATTCCACGACGGTGGTGTTCAACATCAACCAGGGTCCGACTGCGGATATCGCGGTGTCGGCGATGCTGGCGGATCCGGCGAATCCCGATGTGGCGGGCTATGACGACAACGGCAACGGCGTCATGGACGAGAACGCGGAGCGGTATCCGCTCGATGGTGTGATCGACGGGCCGGGCGAGAACGGCAACGCGGACAACGAGTGGGACATCGCCGAGGGCGCGTTGATCACCCTGGACGGGTCGGGCAGCTCCGATCCCAACGGCACGCTGGCCGCAGACGATCATGCGTGGGCGCAGGTGTTCGTGTCCGGTGACGGTGCCTACGACGGCGCCCCGAGCGGTTCTTTGCCGGGTAACACCACGGGCAAGAAGATCAGCACCGACGACGATCCCACTGCTGTCGACGCTGATGAGACGATGCTTCCGTTGAGCACCACCACTGGTCGTCCGGCGCCTCCGTTCTTTGCGTACTACAGGCTGACGGTTACCGACAGCAAGGGCGCGACGGACTCCGCGGTCGTGAAGATCGTGGTGCATGACCGGCCGGCGAACCCGCGGGTTGCGACTCTGCTCCCGTCGGTGACCGATGCCGCTGATGGCGTCTCGAAGCTGAGCGGTGAGGTTGTGCCTCCCAAGAGCGGCAAGTATGTGATCGCGCCGGGTTCGAAGATCACGGTGACGGCCACCGCGTCGGACGCGGATGGCGACACGCCCAGGGTTTCGTGGGAGGGCGCGCAGGCCACGGCCCCGGGTGCTTTGACTGCGAGGTTCGCGGCCCCGTCCACCGCTGAGGAGGGCGACGAGTTCACGATCACGGCCACGGCCGCCGATGTCACCGGTCGTACCGGGTCGAAGTCGGTGGTGCTGGTGGTGGCTTCGAACACCAAGCCCGACGCGGTCGCCCCCGGCACGCCGGCGGCGACGCAGCTGTACTCGTCGATCACGGTGGACGACGGTCCCGACGGCGGCGACGTCAACCCGGCCACCGGCAGGGGCACCGGGGTGGTGAAGCTGCGGGGCATCGGCTTCGATCCCGACGGCGACGCGCTGATCTTCAACTGGACCGAGCTGGCCATGGCCCGCAACGACAGCGGCGAAGTCGTCATGCCGGGCCTGTCGGCCACGTATGCTCCCGAGAACATGCCGGGCGCGATCAAGCTGCCGTTGAGGGCGCGGGTGAGCATCGACAACGCGTTCAGCGAGGACGGCGCCTCGTTCCGGGTGCCGGAGGTGACCGCCCGGGACCAGCTCGTCGATCACGACGGCGACGCCGCCACTGCCGATGTGCTGGCGGTGCCGATCGCGTTCACGGTGATCGACAAGTGGGGTGTCAAGGACACCAAGATCTTGATCGTGTTCATCAACAACAACGACGACGCGCCGGTGGCGAACGCCGGGCCGGACCAGCAGGTGAACTCCGGGTCGTTCGTCCGTTTGAACGGTTCGGGCAGCTCGGACTCCGACCCCGGCGACAAGCTGACCTACCAGTGGACCTATGTGGGCATCACCACCGACCCGGCCACCGACAAGCGGGTGCCCATCTCCGCCGCGGAGAAGGGCTACGGCTACGCCGAGGGCAAGTGGTTCCCCTACGACGGCAAAGACGCCGACGGCAACGACGACAGCAGTGAGGTCAAGGGCGCCTACGACGCGACCGCCGGCGGGGCGCTGAAGAACCCCACCAGCGCCTACCCGTACTTCGACGCCCCGAGGGTCGGCCTGTTCGACAGCGTGACGCTCACGTTCCGCCTGGTGGTCACCGACGGCGCCGCGACGCCGAACGACACCGATGACGACCAAGAGTCCAGGGCCGACCTGGTCAGGGTCACCATCACCGACGGGTTCTACTCCGGTCAGATCACCGGCCCGAGCTTCTGCTTGGCCCGCAGCCTGGGCGGCCCCGTGACCTACGCCTACGACAGCGACGGCGACGACGTGGCCGACGTGTGCTCGCTCAACACCACCCGCCGGGCCACCGTGGCCCGCCAGAACGCCCTGGAGACCCTGGCTGCGCTCAACCCGCAGGCCTTCAAGGACCACCTCCACGGCACGCAGGTGGACGACGACCCCGACACCGCCGACGTTGACGAGAGCCTCCAGTCGATTCCCAGCCAGTGCGCCGCGGCGCCCAGGAACCTGGGCGACTCGGCTGCGGCTTTGGCCGCGGACTCGTGCGGGAACGGCAAGAAGGGCGTGTCATCGCCGCCCAAGCCGGTCGACCCGGCCAAGGCCGACGAGTTCTTCTCCGGCGTGATCGACGGGCCCAGCTACTGCGCCAACAGCAGCCTGGGCGGGCCCACCACCTACGCCATGGACAGCGACGGCGACGGCGTCGCCGACGTGTGCTCGCTGCCGTTCACCCGCCGCGAGGCCGTCGCCCGCCAAAACGCCCTGAGCGCGGCGTTCGCCGGCCACGCCCAGTACGCCAACGCCCTCAAGGCGGCCTGCGCGGCGCTGGGCACCACCGGCTTCGGCGACAGCCCAGCCGACCTGGCCAAGGACGCGTGCGACCGACCGCCCGCCGCCAGCACCGGCACACCGCTGCCCACCAGCTAACCAACCACGCGGCTCCCAACCCGAGCCGCAAAACCGAACCGGAGCGGCCCGGCCCCTGTGGCCGGGCCGCCCCGCGCCCCAGCCCAGATCACCTCAATACTTTCGTGTACTGGTGTTCAGCGGTATAGACTTTGCTCCGTTGGCCCGTTCTGATAGAAAGTTGCCCATGATGACGTTGCTTCACTCGGTTTGGTCCGGCGGCGGGAGTGCTGCTGGTCGTCGCAGGTCCTTGCTCGCGCTGGGGGCTTTGTTGGCGTTGTTGGCGAGCGTGTTGGTGTGGGCTGCGCCGTCGCAGGCGCAGAATGAGTCTCCGCCGGTGGCGGTTGCTGTTGTTGGCTCTTCTTCGACTGATGCCAATGGTGTGCCGACGCAGACGCTTGACGGTTCGGGCAGCTTCGATCCTGATGGCGGGGTTTTGAGTTTTAGGTGGCAGGTCATGACGGAGGCGTATACGTGGGTGCGCCTTTCCAGCAACGGGGCTGAGGAGAGCCCGACGTTCGCGGTGCCGTCTTTGGCGCTGGCGGCTCGTTTTGGGCAGTCGATCGAGTTCAAGTTGACGGTGACCGACGACGACTTCCCGTCTGCTACCGATTCCACGACGGTGGTGTTCAACATCAACCAGGGTCCGACTGCGGATATCGCGGTGTCGGCGATGCTGGCGGATCCGGCGAATCCCGATGTGGCGGGCTATGACGACAACGGCAACGGCGTCATGGACGAGAACGCGGAGCGGTATCCGCTCGATGGTGTGATCGACGGGCCGGGCGAGAACGGCAACGCGGACAACGAGTGGGACATCGCCGAGGGCGCGTTGATCACCCTGGACGGGTCGGGCAGCTCCGATCCCAACGGCACGCTGGCCGCAGACGATCATGCGTGGGCGCAGGTGTTCGTGTCCGGTGACGGTGCCTACGACGGCGCCCCGAGCGGTTCTTTGCCGGGTAACACCACGGGCAAGAAGATCAGCACCGACGACGATCCCACTGCTGTCGACGCTGATGAGACGATGCTTCCGTTGAGCACCACCACTGGTCGTCCGGCGCCTCCGTTCTTTGCGTACTACAGGCTGACGGTTACCGACAGCAAGGGCGCGACGGACTCCGCGGTCGTGAAGATCGTGGTGCATGACCGGCCGGCGAACCCGCGGGTTGCGACTCTGCTCCCGTCGGTGACCGATGCCGCTGATGGCGTCTCGAAGCTGAGCGGTGAGGTTGTGCCTCCCAAGAGCGGCAAGTATGTGATCGCGCCGGGTTCGAAGATCACGGTGACGGCCACCGCGTCGGACGCGGATGGCGACACGCCCAGGGTTTCGTGGGAGGGCGCGCAGGCCACGGCCCCGGGTGCTTTGACTGCGAGGTTCGCGGCCCCGTCCACCGCTGAGGAGGGCGACGAGTTCACGATCACGGCCACGGCCGCCGATGTCACCGGTCGTACCGGGTCGAAGTCGGTGGTGCTGGTGGTGGCTTCGAACACCAAGCCCGACGCGGTCGCCCCCGGCACGCCGGCGGCGACGCAGCTGTACTCGTCGATCACGGTGGACGACGGTCCCGACGGCGGCGACGTCAACCCGGCCACCGGCAGGGGCACCGGGGTGGTGAAGCTGCGGGGCATCGGCTTCGATCCCGACGGCGACGCGCTGATCTTCAACTGGACCGAGCTGGCCATGGCCCGCAACGACAGCGGCGAAGTCGTCATGCCGGGCCTGTCGGCCACGTATGCTCCCGAGAACATGCCGGGCGCGATCAAGCTGCCGTTGAGGGCGCGGGTGAGCATCGACAACGCGTTCAGCGAGGACGGCGCCTCGTTCCGGGTGCCGGAGGTGACCGCCCGGGACCAGCTCGTCGATCACGACGGCGACGCCGCCACTGCCGATGTGCTGGCGGTGCCGATCGCGTTCACGGTGATCGACAAGTGGGGTGTCAAGGACACCAAGATCTTGATCGTGTTCATCAACAACAACGACGACGCGCCGGTGGCGAACGCCGGGCCGGACCAGCAGGTGAACTCCGGGTCGTTCGTCCGTTTGAACGGTTCGGGCAGCTCGGACTCCGACCCCGGCGACAAGCTGACCTACCAGTGGACCTATGTGGGCATCACCACCGACCCGGCCACCGACAAGCGGGTGCCCATCTCCGCCGCGGAGAAGGGCTACGGCTACGCCGAGGGCAAGTGGTTCCCCTACGACGGCAAAGACGCCGACGGCAACGACGACAGCAGTGAGGTCAAGGGCGCCTACGACGCGACCGCCGGCGGGGCGCTGAAGAACCCCACCAGCGCCTACCCGTACTTCGACGCCCCGAGGGTCGGCCTGTTCGACAGCGTGACGCTCACGTTCCGCCTGGTGGTCACCGACGGCGCCGCGACGCCGAACGACACCGATGACGACCAAGAGTCCAGGGCCGACCTGGTCAGGGTCACCATCACCGACGGGTTCTACTCCGGTCAGATCACCGGCCCGAGCTTCTGCTTGGCCCGCAGCCTGGGCGGCCCCGTGACCTACGCCTACGACAGCGACGGCGACGACGTGGCCGACGTGTGCTCGCTCAACACCACCCGCCGGGCCACCGTGGCCCGCCAGAACGCCCTGGAGACCCTGGCTGCGCTCAACCCGCAGGCCTTCAAGGACCACCTCCACGGCACGCAGGTGGACGACGACCCCGACACCGCCGACGTTGACGAGAGCCTCCAGTCGATTCCCAGCCAGTGCGCCGCGGCGCCCAGGAACCTGGGCGACTCGGCTGCGGCTTTGGCCGCGGACTCGTGCGGGAACGGCAAGAAGGGCGTGTCATCGCCGCCCAAGCCGGTCGACCCGGCCAAGGCCGACGAGTTCTTCTCCGGCGTGATCGACGGGCCCAGCTACTGCGCCAACAGCAGCCTGGGCGGGCCCACCACCTACGCCATGGACAGCGACGGCGACGGCGTCGCCGACGTGTGCTCGCTGCCGTTCACCCGCCGCGAGGCCGTCGCCCGCCAAAACGCCCTGAGCGCGGCGTTCGCCGGCCACGCCCAGTACGCCAACGCCCTCAAGGCGGCCTGCGCGGCGCTGGGCACCACCGGCTTCGGCGACAGCCCAGCCGACCTGGCCAAGGACGCGTGCGACCGACCGCCCGCCGCCAGCACCGGCACACCGCTGCCCACCAGCTAACCAACCACGCGGCTCCCAACCCGAGCCGCAAAACCGAACCGGAGCGGCCCGGCCCCTGTGGCCGGGCCGCCCCGCGCCCCAGCCCAGATCAACCAACGAAAGGTTGAAATACCCTCGCTGCCGAAGCTGCGTAGCGGCTGTAGTTCGCTCAGGCGGTGCGGGCCATGTTGGCGAAGCGGGTGTGGTGTTTGATGAAGGCGAGGCGGGCTTTGCCGGTGGGGCCGGTGCGGTGCTTGGACACCAGCACCTCGGCGGTGCCGGCGTCTTGGGTCTCGGGATTGTAGATCTCGTCTCGGTACAGGAACATCACGATGTCGGCATCTTGCTCGATGGAGCCCGACTCGCGCAGGTCGGCCAGGATGGGCCGCTTGTCCTGGCGCTGCTCCAGATTTCGGGAGAGCTGCGAGAGCGCCACCACCGGGCATTGCAGCTCCCGGGCCAGGATCTTGAGGCCTCGGCTGATCTCCGATACCTCCACTTGGCGGTTCTCGGCGGTGTGGCGGCCGGTCATCAACTGGAGGTAGTCCACGATCACCATGCCCAGATCACCGGTTTGGCTCCGCAGCCGCCGGGACTTGCCCCTGATCTCCATGATGGTCACCGCGGGGTTGTCGTCCACCCAAATAGGCGCCTCCGACAAGCGCCCGATGGCGTTCGACAGATCGGACCAGTCTTGATCGGTGAGCTTCCCGGTGCGTACCCGGGTGGCGTCCACCCGCGCCTCGGCGCACAAGATGCGCTGGCTGATCTCGAGTTGGCTCATCTCCAGTGAGAAGATCAACACCGGCTTGTTGGCCCGGATGGCGGCGTGGGCGGCCATGCCCAGCGCGAAGCTGGTCTTGCCCACCGACGGGCGGGCCCCCACCACCACCAAGGTGTTGGGCTGGAGCCCGCTGGTGATCTCGTCGAGGTCGTGGTAGCCCGTAGGAGTGCCGGTGACCACCTCGCCCTGCTCGTAGAGCATCTCGATGCGCTCCAAATTGGCCGGCAAGAGCTCGGAGATGCGGGCCGTGGAGTCGCCCATGCGGTCGGCCGCCAAGCGGTACACCATCGCCTCAGCGGAGTCCACCGTCTTGACCACGTCGTCGCCGCCGTCGTAGCCCAGCTCGGAGATCTCCCCGCCGATCTCGATCAGCTTCCGCAGCGTGGCCGCCTCATGCACGATGGTTGCGTACTTGGCCGCGTTGGCCGACGCCGGCGTGCCGGTTTGGAGCTTCACCAGTGCGGCGTTGCCCCCCACCTTGTCGGCCAGGCCCTGCCGGTTCAGCTCGGCGGCCACCGTCACCGCATCAGCCGGCTCCCCTTGGGCGTACAGCGAGCACACCGCCTCATACACATGGGCATGGGCCGGGCGGTAGAAGTGCTCGGGCCGGATCAGGTTCACCGCGTCGGCAATGGCGTCGCGGCTCAGCAGCATCGCACCCAATAGCGCCTCCTCGGCGTCCAAGTCGTGGGGCGGCACCCGCCCCAAGCGGCTCGGCGGCGACGAGGACCGGCCGTCGTCGGAATACTCGAATGGATCGCTCACCATCTGGCCCCGCAGCATATCGACGCCCGGTGACAGTTTCGGGCAATCGAATGGGCATTCACGGTTGCCTACTCTGGCAAATCCCCCATGTGGAACGCTAGGGGGAGGGCCGTGGAAATTGTGGGATAACCTGGGGATTTATTGACGCCGGCTTCCCCAGGGTTACTCGGCGGCGATTACCTCAACGGTGATGGGGAACTCCACCCCGGGATGGGGACTGGCCGTTACCAAATGGCTGCCCAGCTCCTTGATCCCCTCGGATGCAAGCGCCTTGCGCTCCAACATGATGTTGGCCTGCTCGGCCACCGCCCGCACGATGTCGGCGGTGGTCACCGAGCCGAACAGCTTGCCCTCCGCTCCGGCCCGGGCCGCAATGTGGATGGGGGTGGCCACCAGCCGGGCGGCCATCTCCTGGGCCTCGGCCAGCTCCTTGGCGTCCTTCAACTCCCGGGAATGGCGCATGCGCTCGGCTTGGCGCTCGGCGCCCGGTGACGACTTGAAGGCCTTGCCGGCCGGGATCAAGAAGTTGCGGGCGTAGCCGTCGGCCACCTCCACCACATCGCCCTTCTTGCCCAGGGCATCGACGTTGTCGCGCAGCACCACCTTCATGACACCGGTGCCTCTTCGGTTTCCGCCTCCGCAGCCTCCGGTGCCGCCTCTTCAACCACCGGCTCTTCTGTTGCCGCAACCGGCTCGGCCTCTACAGGCGCAGCCTCCGGCTCGCCGGCCAACTCCATCGCTTCGAGCTCCTCGGGGTCCATGTCGTCGGGCGCCCTCATGCCGGGCGGCGGCGCGGAGGGCTGGGGAACCGGCCCCTCAAATCGGCTGTCGTCTCGCGTCCGCGAGGCACTGCGCTGAGTGGTGATCCGGTTGTTGTAGGGCAAAAGCGCCATCTCGCGGGCGTTCTTGATGGCCCGGGCGATCTCTTTTTGCTGCTGTTGGTCGTTGCCGGTCACCTGGCGGGCCCGGATCTTGGCCCGGTCGGACATGAACCGCCGCAGCAGGTTGATGTCCTTCCAGTCCACATAGCCGATGCGCTCCTGGGTGAGGACGCTGACCTTCTTCTTGCGCCGCCGGCCGGCCTCCTTGGCCTTCGGCTTCTTCGGTCCCTTGGCCATCAGAACGGTTCCTCGTCATAGTCGTAGTCGGGCGTCTGATTGCGGGGTGGGCGCCCGCCGCCCCCGCCGCCTCCGCCGCCCTGGTTGCGGCCCCCGCCGCCTCCGTCGCTTTGGTTGCGGCCTCCGCCACCGCCGTCGCGCCGCTCGTTGCGCATCACCTCCACTGAGGCCCACCGCAGGCTGGGCGACACCTCGTCGGCGATGATCTCGATCTTGGAGCGGCGCTCGCCATCCTGGGTTTCCCAGGTGCGCTGCTCCATCCGCCCGCTCACGATCACCCGAGTGCCCTTCACCAGGCTCTCGCTCACGTTCTCGGCCAGGGAGTTCCAGCAGGTCACGTCGAAGAACGACACCTGCTCTTCGGTCTCGTTGGTCTGGCGGTTCTGCCAGCGCCGGTTCCAGGCCAGCCCGAACGTGGTCACCGCGCTGCCGCCGGCGGTGAATCGAAGCTCGGGATCTCTGGTGATGTTCCCGGTGACGGTCACCGTGTTGTCGAATGCCATTTGTGTCTCCTTGGGTTACCCGGCCGCAGCCAGGGGGGTGCCGTCGCCCAACAGGCCGCGTCGGGCGGCCTCGTCGTCGGGCAGACGGATCAACTTGTGGCGGACCACATCGTCCGCGAGGCGGAGGAGACGTTCCAATGTGCCCATCTCGCGCGTCTCGGTCGCGAATTCGAGGACCAGGTAGTAGCCCTCGTGTTGATGGTTGATCTCGTAGGCGAAGCGGCGCTTGCCCCAGCGGTCTTCGGTCTTCACCTCACCGCCGTTGGCGGCGATGTTCTCGGAGACCTGCTCGATGCGGGCGGCCACATCGGACTCGTCGACGCCCGCGTCCAGAATGATCATCAATTCGTATGCCCGCATGGCGAGCTCACCTCCCTGTGGACCCGACACCGGCCGGAGCCCCGAAAACCGGGGCAGGGGCTTTTGTTGCACCGAGAACTCTACCGGCTATCCCCGGTGTCCGTACAGGCCGAGCGCCAATTCCTCGTCGGGGTTCATCTCGTAGCACTCGTCGGCGTGGGGGAACGCCCCGGAGCGCACATCGGCTGCGAAACGGGCCAGGGCGCCCACGCCGTCGTCGTGCAGGCTGGCGTAGCGGCGCACGAACCGGGGGAGCATCCTGGTTTCCAGCCCGAGTATGTCGTGGAACACCAGCACTTGGCCGTCGCAGTGGCCGCCCGCGCCGATGCCGATGGTGGGCACGTCCACCGCCGCGGTGATCATCTGGCCCACCGCGGCGGGCATCCCCTCGAGCACGATGGCGAAGCACCCGGCGTGGGCCAGCGCCTTGGCGTCGGCCACCAGGCCCAGCGCCGCCTCGCTGGTGCGCCCCTGCACCCGGTAGCCGCCCTGGGCCAGCATCGACTGGGGGGTGAGGCCTAGGTGGCCCATCACCGGCACCTCGGCCGAGATGATGGCCTCGATCATCGGCACCCGCTCCGAGCCGCCCTCCAGCTTCACCGCCTGGGCGCCGGCCCGCACCAGTGTGGCCGCGTTGGTCACCGTGTCGGCGGCGGATACGTGGTAGCTCATCCACGGCATGTCGGCCACCACCATCGCCCGGGGGCGGGTGCGGGCCACCGCCGCGGTGTGGTGGGCCATCTCGTGCATGGTCACGCTCATGGTGTCGTCGTGGCCCAGCACCACCATGGCCACCGAGTCGCCCACCAAGATGAGATCGGCCCCGGCCTCGTCGGCCATGCGAGCGCTGGGCGCGTCGTAGGCGGTGAGCATGACGAGCGGGTCGGCACCCAAGCCTCGCTTGCGGTTGCCGATAGCCAACGCGGTGAGCTTCGAGCCCATCGTTGTTCTCCTTCCCCGTCCAGCGCACTCCGGCTGCCAGCGGTCGCCCTCCACTCTAGCCCACCGCCGATATGCCCGTGCCACATCGCGCCGCCGCCAACCCCACCCCGCCCACACCCCAGGGGACCGATATGCCCGTGCCACATCGCGCCGCCGTCAACCAGGCAATTAGTGTGCAGCCATGGACGACTTGTTGGACCGGACGGATGCGGTGGGGTTGGCGGATGCCATTCGAGCGGGGGAGGTGTCGGAGGCCGAGGTGTTGGAGGCCACCATGGCCCGCATCGACGAGCGCAACCCCGAGCTGAACGCCATCACCACGGTGGTGGCGCCCGAGCCGGCGGCCGACGGCCGGCTGCGGGGGGTGCCGTTCGCCATCAAGGATCTGCACTTCGCCATGCGGGGCACGGTGTCCACCCATGGGTCGCGGTACTTCGCCGACGCTCCGACCGACGACCACGACGCCGAGGTGGTGCGCCGCTACCGGGAGGCGGGCCTGGTGCTGGTGGGGCGCACCAGTTCGCCCGAGCTCGGCCTCTCCACCACCACCGAGCCGGCCCTGTTCGGCCCGTGCGCCAACCCGCTCGACCCCACTTGCAGCGCGGGTGGCTCCAGCGGCGGGGCGGCGTCGGCGGTGGCGTCGGGGATGCTGACCGTGGCCCACGCCTCCGACGGGGGCGGCTCCATCCGCATTCCGGCGTCGGCCTGCGGGCTGTTCGGGCTCAAGCCCAGCCGGGGCCGGGTGAGCTTCGGCCCCGACGCCGGAGAGAACTGGAGCGGCTACTCCACAACCCATGTGGTGTCTCGCACGGTGCGCGACAGCGCCGTGCTGTTGGACCTCACCTCCGGCCTGGCCCCCGGCGACCCCTATGTGGCCCCGGCCCCCGACGGCTCCTTCGAGGCGGCCATCGCCGCGCCCCCGCCCCCCGCGCTGCGGATCGCGGTGTGGGACGGCTCAGCCGACGGCATCGAGCTCGATGCCACCGCCCGGGGAGCGCTGGACGCCGTGGTGGCTTTGTGCGAGGAGCTCGGGCACCATCTGGAGGAGGCCGACTTGCCCATACGGCGGGGAATGGGCGGCCCGCAGGGGGTGATCACCTCCGCCAACATCGCGGCAATGATGAAGCGCCGGGAGGCCGCCTGCGGTCGGCCCCCCGGCCCCGACGATCTGGAGCCGGTGGCCGCCTCGCTGGCCGCTCGTGGTGCCACGCTCACCGGCCCCGATTACGCCCAGGCCATCCTGGACAGCCATCTGATGGGTAGGCGCATGGGCGACTACCACGAGTCGGGCATCGACCTGGTGCTCACCCCCACCCTGGCCCGGGTGCCGCCGCCGTTGGGCGAGCTGGTCGCCACAGAGGACGATGTGGCCGAGTGGGGCGCTCGCCAGGGGGCTTACAGCCCGTTTTGCGCCATGGCCAACGCCACCGGCCAGCCGGCCATGTCGGTGCCGCTGCACTGGGATGATCAGGGTCTCACGGTGGGCAGCCACTTCATCGCCCCCTACGGCGGCGAGGCCCTGCTATTGCGGCTCGCCGCCCAACTGGAGCAGGTCCGCCCGTTCTGGCCCCAACCCCGGTAGCCGCCTCCCTCGCGTCCGTTCTGGCCCCAGCCCCGGTAGCCGCCGCTTAGCAGGGTTGCAGCACGTAGCTGCGCCGAAGGTGGTTCCAGCGGCAGTCGGGGCACACCTCCACCTCGTAGCAGGTGAAGCGGCCCTTGCGCCGGGCCAGCTTGGCGATTTCCGCCGCGTAGCTGATGCAGCGGCCGTGGGCGGGCAGCCGGGGTCCGAATACATACGACACCAAGGCCAGTCCGTCGCCTTGGCACACCGGGCACGGCTCTCCTGCCGCCGTTCCCACCTCTCGACCGGCCCGCACCAACTCGGGGTGGGCGTCGCACACGTCGTCGGCCATCCTCACCCCGCTCTTGAGCCGATGCAGCGCATGGGCCCGCACCAGCCGGTAATCCACCGTGGAGGCGGGCTCGGGCTGAACCCCAACTGCTGCGGCCATCGAGTCGGCCATCAACCAAGCGTAGCCACATCTGTCAAGCTCGCGGTCGCTCAACGCGGCGACCCGATTCACCCGTTTTCCGCTATAATCCGGCGGCTTTGCTGTTGCGGCGGCGAGGCTCTTTGCCGCTCCCGACCGCTACTGTGATCTCGATGAGCGGCGCCCTCGACGGCATACGAGTCCTCGATCTGTCCACCCGCATGGCCGAGGCCACCGGCAAGACGCTGGCCGATCTGGGTGCCGAGGTGGTGAAGGTGGAGCCCCCCGTCGGCTGCGATGCCCGCGCCACCCCGCCGTTCGCCGCCGACGGCCGCTCGCTGTTCTGGGAGGCGTGGGGCCTGGGCAAGCACAGCGTGGTGGTCGACATCGACACGGCTGAAGGCCAGGCAGAGCTTCGGGCCTTGGCCGCCGGTGCCGATGTACTGGTGGAGTCGTTCGCACCCGGCCACCTGGCCGAGCGGGGCCTCGGCTCCGACCACTTGGCCGCCGTGAACCCTGCCCTGGTGTATGTGTCGGTGACCCCGTTCGGCATCGGCACCCCCGACGCTGCCGTGCCCATGACCGATCTCACCTTGTCGGCTGCGGGCGGGCTCTTGGCCATGCAGGGCGACCACGACCGGGTGCCCACCCCGGTGGGCTATCCCGAGACCTCGTTCTTGGGGGCGATGCAGGCTGCGGCCGACGCCATCATGGCGTTGTGCGAGCGCGACCGCAGCGGACTGGGCCAGCACCTCGACAGCTCCATTCAGGCGGCGGTGCTGTGGTCGCTGATGTCCATCACCAGCTATGCCGCATTGGGCCAGGACTTCCCCGGCCGGGGCGACGACCGGGCCGACGTGACCCACCCCGAGATCGTGCCCGGCCTGCGGATGCCGTTCATCGAGCCCTGCGCCGACGGGTACGTGGGCATGACCCTGGTGCTGGGCGAACAGGGCAACCGGGGGATGAAGTCGCTCATGGCCTGGGTGATCGCCGAGGGCGCCCTTGACGACGACTTGGCCGAGGTGGACTGGGAGCGGTGGCTCGACATGCTGCGCGACCAGACGCTGACCGTGGCCGACGCTGGCCGGGCCCTCGATCAGATGCTGGCCTTCATCAAGTCCAAGACCCAGGCCGAGATACAGGAGCAGGCGGTGGCCGGAAAAATGCTGGTGGCTCCCTGCTACACCGCCGCCCATCTGGCCGCCGACCCCCATCTGGCCGCCCGGGACTTCTGGGTGGAGGTGGAGGGTGCGGTCCATGCCGGGCCGTTCGCCCGCCTGTCGGTCACCCCCATCGCCTACCGCCACCCCGCCCCCGCCTTGGGCCAGCACCAAGAACTGCTCGACGGGCTGGCCCCGGTCCCCGCTCCGGCACCCGATGACGTCGGCAGCGTGTGGGCCGTTCCCCGAGCCGCATTGTTCGAGAGCCTGAAGGTGGCCGACCTTTCCTGGATCGCCGCCGGCCCGCTCATCTCCAAAGACCTGGCCAATCTGGGGGCCACCGTGGTGCGGGTGGAGACCGAGGCCCGCCTCGACACCCTGCGCTGGATTCCCCCGCATCTGCCCCACGCCTCGCCCATGAGCGCCGGGCACCCCATGGCCAACATGAACCAGTCGAAGCTGGGCCTGGGGCTCAACTTCACCGTGCCCGAGGCCAAGGAGGTGATCGACCGGCTGGTGTCGTGGGCCGATGTGGTGGTGGAGAACTACACCCCCGGTACTGCCGACCGCCTGGGCTTCGGCTATGAGCGGGTGCGGGAGCTCAACCCCGCCGCGGTGATGCTGTCGAGCTGCATGAGGGGCCAGACCGGTCCCGAGGCCCGCCACACCGGGTTCGGCCTGCACGGGGCCTGTTTGGGCGGCTTCACCGCCATCACTGGCTGGCCCGATCGGCCGCCCCATCCGCCCTGGGGGGCCTACACCGACTTCATCTCCCCCCGCTATGCCCTCTCCGCGCTCGGCGCCGCCCTGCACCACCGCAACCGCACCGGCCAGGGCCAGTACATCGACATGTCGCAGATCGAGGCCTCCATCCACTTCCTGGCCCCTCTGGTGCTGGAGTACCGCGACAGCGGCCGGGTGCGTACCCGGCCTGGAACCGACTGCGAGCGGGCCGCCCCCCACGGCGTGTTCCGCACCGCCGGGGTGGAGCGCTTCTGCGCCGTGGCCGTGGAGACCGACCAGCAGTGGCAGGCTCTGTGCTCCGTGGTGCCCGACCTGCACCAGGTGACCGACCGCTGGGCCGAGACTGCCACCGCCGACGAGGTGCTCGCCGCCTGGTTCGCCCCCCGCGACGGCTTCGAGGCCGCCCAAGAGCTTCGGGCCGCCGGCGTCCCCGCCTACGTGGCCCTGCGGCCCAGCGACTTCTACGCCGACCCCAACCTCGTGGCCCGCCAGTTCTTCATCGAGCTCGACCACGGCGCCATCGGCACCATGACCTTCGACGGCCCCGTCACCCTCTTCTCCGCCACCCCCGCCCGCCCCTGGCGCGCCGGCCCCCTAGTCGGCGAGCACACCCACCAAGTCATGTCCGAGATCCTCAACTTCACCCAAGCAGAAATCACCACCCTCGCCACCACCAACGCCCTCACCTAGCCGCCCACCGACCCCAGGAGGCCTGCCATGACTGACAGCGAGCCCGATCGGACCCCGGCTGACCGTTCGGTGTATGAGCGGTTGGCGTTGCATTTGCCCAACGACATCGGCATCGGCAGCGCGCTCATCACCATGGTGGAGCCCCACGAGGGGTATGAGCACGAGTACAACCGCTGGTACGAGGACGACCACTTCTTCTCCGGTGCCATGCACGGGCCGTGGGTGTACGCCGGGCGGCGCTGGGTGGCCCCCAAGGCGCTGCGGGAGCTGCGCCCCACCGTCGCCGAGCCGGCGTTCGAGCCTGCCGATGCCGGCTGCTACATCTCGCTGTACTGGAGCACGCCGGGCCACGAGGACGACACCGAGCGGTGGAGCTTTCTGGCTATGGCCGAGGCCCTCATGCCCCACGGCCGGGGCTTCCCTCACCGCGACCACGTCTACACCGCCTTCCACCACTACCGCTTCGGCGTCGTCCGCCCCGGCAGCGGCCCCATGAAGCCCCATCTGGCCCTGAACCACCCCTTCGCCGGGCTGGTGGTGGAGGTGGTGGACGCTGCCGATCCCGCCGATCAAGACGCCCTGGAAGAGTGGCTGGCCCACGAACACCTGCCCTCGGTGCTCGACGGTTCTCCCGCGGCCATGTGCCTGGCCTTCGCCCCCCGGGAGTTCGCCCAGGGCCGCATCGAGCAACCCGGCACCCCGCCCGTGGCCCCCACCGCCAAAGTGGGCCAGCGCCTCTGCCTCCTATGGTTCCTCGACCAGCCCCCCGCCGACGTGTTCCCCGACGCCCTCGCCTCCCACCACAACGCCCTCGCCACCCACCCCCGAGCCTCCCTCGCCCTGTCCGCCCCCTTCATCCCCACCATCCCCGGCACCGACCTCTACGTAGACCAACTCCGCTGACCAGGGAAAACAGCGACTCAACTACTAAATTTACATGAATTAGTACGAATTAGTAGTTGTGGTTGAGGACTAACTCAACCGACAATCGGCGACCCAACTACCATCCGGCCCATGACTGTCGAAACCCATTACCGGACGTGTCCGTTGTGTGAGGCCATGTGCGGCCTGGAGATCAAGACGGAGGGCACCAAGGTGCTGCCTCCGATTCGGGCCGACCGGGATGACGTGTGGAGCAAGGGGTTCATTTGTCCCAAGGGCACCACGCTGGGCCACTTGCATGAGGACCCCGACCGGGTGCGGGTGCCGCTGGTCAAGGACGAGAACGGCACCTTCCAGGAGGCCACCTGGGAGGAGGCCTACGCCCGCTGCGAGGAGCTGCTCCACGGTGTGCGCGACACCCACGGCCCCGAGGCCATCACCTATTACATCGGCAACCCCGCCGCCCACAACTTCTCCATCAGCCGCTACACCGGCCATCTCGTGATGCTGTCGGGCGTGCAGATGGGGTATTCGGCGGGCACGGTGGACCAGTGGCCCAAGAACGTGTCGTCGCAGTGCATGTACGGCAACTCCTGGACGTTCCCCACCCCCGACATCATGCGCACCCAGTATCTCGTGGTGATGGGGGCCAACCCCCACGCCTCCCAGGGGAGCCTGCTGGCCTGCCCCGACGTGCTGGGCGAGATGGACAAGATCCGCGAGCGGGGCGGCAAGTGCGTGGTGATCGACCCGCGCCGCACCGGCACCTGCGACCACGCCGACGAGTGGGTGCCCATCACGCCGGGCACCGACGCCGCCTTCCTTTTGGCCCTGTGCCATGTGCTGTTCGACGAGGGCTTGGTGGACTTGGGCGCCATGGCCGATCACGTCAACGGCCTCGAAGAGGTGCGGGCCCTGGTGGCCGACTGGAGCCCGGAGATGGTGGCCGACACCACCCAGGTGCCCGCCGAGACCGTCCGCCGCTTGGCTCGGGAGATCGCCGCCGCCGACAGCGCCTGCGTGTACGGGCGCATCGGACTGTGCAACCAGGAGTTCGGCACGCTGGCCTCCTGGCTCATCGACGTGGTGAACCTGCTCACCGCCAACTTCGACGTGCCCGGCGGGATGATGTTCGGCAACCCCGTCGCCCCGTCGTTCGTCACCCTCAACTTCGAAGAGCCCAAGGAGCCCGAGTTCGGCCGCTGGCACAGCCGGGTGCGCGGCGCCCCCGAGGTGCTGGGCCAGGTGCCGGTGTCGTGCCTGTCGGAGGAGATCATGACGCCGGGCGAGGGCCAGCTAAAGGCGCTGGTGGTGGTGGCCGGCAACCCGGTGATCAGCTCGCCCGAGGCCGGCCGCCTCGATGAGGCCCTGCCCATGCTCGACGCCATGATCTGCATCGACAACTGGGTCAACGCCACCACCCGCCACGCCGACGTGATCCTGCCCGGCCTGTCGGTGCTGGAACAGCCCCACTGGGATGAGATGATCTGGTCGTGGGCCGCCCGCACCGCGGGAAACTGGTCGGACCGGGTGTTCGAGTTCGGCGACCGCCCCGACGAGTGGGAGGTGCTCATCCGGGTGGGCGCGCTGATGGGCGGCCAGCGAAACGACGAGATCGACGAGCGCGCCATCGACGACGGGTTCTTCTCGGGGATCTGCATGTTCTTCGGCCTCGACGCTGAGCATGTGCTGGCGCACTACGACGAGGGCGGCCCCGAGCGGATGACCGACTTCATGATCCGGGTGGGCCATCTGGGCGACCGCTACGGCGAGAATCCCGAAGGCATCACCCTTCAGGACTTCAAGGACAACCCCCACGGCCTCGACTTCGGCCCGATGGTGCCCAAGGTGCCGGAGATCCTCCACACCCCGTCGGGCAAGATCGAGATGGCTCCGCCCTACATCACCGCCGATGTGGGCCGGCTCCAGCGGCGGTTGGGCCGCGACGACGGCATGGTGCTGGTGAGCCGCCGCCATGTGCGCTCCAACAACTCGTGGATGCACAACGTGAAGGTGCTGGTGAAGGGCAAGGACCGCTGCACGCTGCTGGTCCACCCCGACGATGCGCACGGCATCGGCCTGGCCGACGGGGCGGTGGCCCGGGTGAGCACCGAGATCGGCAGCATCGAGGTGCCCGTGGAGGTGAGCGACGAGATGATGCCCGGCGTGGTGTGCCTGCCCCACGGCTGGGGCCACAACCTCGACGGGGTACAGCTGTCGGTGGCCAAGGAGTTCGCCGGTGTCAACAACAACCTGCTGGCGCCGGGCGAGCTGGTGGACGAGATCTCTGGCAACGCCATCGTGAACGGGATCAAGGTGGAGGTCGTCCCCGTCCCCGCCTGATCGTCGGCCCGCCGGGGTGGGTATTCTCAGGCTTCTATGGCTATTCCCCAAGACCGCGACATCGAGGCCATCAAGGCTTCGCTGTCGGATTGGATGAACACCCGGCCCGGCGTGTCCGGGGCCGAGGTGACCGAGCTGGTGAACCCCGAGGCCTCCGGGTTCAGCAACGAGACCCTGGTGTGCGACGCGGTCTTCACCGCTGACGGCCAGACCCGCGACTCGGGCATCGTGGTCCGCAAGCGCCCCACCGACTACGCCATCTTCCCTGCCTACGACATGAGCGTGCAGTATCGGAGCATGCAGAACATGGCCGCCTGCGGCAGCGTGCCGGTGCCCGAGGTGCTGTGGGTGGAGGACACCGGCGACGTGTTGGGCGAGCCGTTCTTCATCATGGAGCGGCTGCACGGGCGGGTGCCCACCGACAACCCGCCGTTCTTTTCCGAGGGCTGGGTTTTCGAGGCCACTGCTGAGCAGCAGGCAACGCTGTACAACTCGTCGGTGGACACCCTGGCCGCAGTGGCCGCCACCGATTGGCAGGCCGCCGGGTTCGACTTCGTGGAGCGCCCCCAGTACGGCGGTCCGGGCTTCGCCCAGCAGCTCGGCTACCAGCGCTATTACGCCGACTGGGCCGCCGAGGACCGGCCCAAGCCGCTGATCGACGCCGCATTGGACTGGTTCGACGCCAACGACCCCTCCGGCTCGATGCCCACCGAGCTGAACTGGGGCGACGCCCGGCCCAGCAACCTCATGTACGGCGACGACTTCAAGGTGATGGCCGTGTTCGACTGGGAGATGGCCGACCTGGGACCCGGCGAAGTGGACCTGGGGTGGTTCCTGTTCATGAACCGCTTCTTGAGCGAGGGCGGGGGCTTCGACTGGCTCCCCGGCTTCGGTGACCGCGCCGCCACCATCGCCCGCTGGGAGCAGAAGCGGGGCCGTCCCGCCGAGAACGTCGACTACTTCGAGGCCTGGGGCTGCCTGCGCTTCTCGATCATCATGGTGGCCATCGTGAACATGCAGGTGAAGTACGGCTACCTCACCGCCGAGGACGGCTCCGCCTACGAGCAGAACAACCCCTCCACCCAGATGCTGGCCCAGTACCTCGACATGCCCGCCCCCGAGTGACCGGGAGAAACCGATGAGCGACGAAACCGCCAACCGGGCGCTGGCCGAAGCCCTGTTCGCCGCCCTGGAGGCCATGGACTGGCCCGCGGTGGCCGAGCTGTTCACCGACGACGGCGTGTACCAGGACATGCCCTTCGAGACCGACTCCGGCGGCACCGTCGGCCACGCCGGCATCATCGCCAAGCTGGAGATGGGCCTGAGCACCCTGGACCGCTTCGATCTGGGCGTGACCGACATCTGGGTCAACGGCGACAACGTGCTGGTGGAGCGGGTGGAGGTCTGGTACCACCCCGACGGCACCGTCGCCAGCCTCCCCGTCCTCTGCCGCCTCCAAATCCGCAACGGCAAGATCGCCCACTGGCGCGAATACTGGGACTACAACTACCTCATCGCCCAACAACCCGACACCTGGCTCCCCCAATCCCCCCGCCCCCGCTGGGACTGAACTCGCTTAGCTCGGGCTCTCGACCCTCCAGCCCTGGCCGGCAGCTGCTTGGGAGAGTCGGCGGTCGTAGCAAACAAAGTCGGCCAGGGTGTCTTCGAGAGACAGTGCGCTGGCCAGATGAATGGCATCGAGGGTTCGGAGTGAATCGGGTTGAAGGGTCCCGGCGATGCCGAGGATCCGATTGCTTATCCTCATGAGGTCCATCTGGACAAGCAGTTCCTGCGCGGCTCTGTGCCCTTGAGTGCCGTATGACAAGACAGCCCTCGATACTTCGACTCTCGCCAGCGCGCTTGATACAAGTGGGCGCCGGTTCTCTAGAAAGTCGTGCAAGGCAGCCGACTCAGGTTCGTTTACAACAAGCTTGACGATGGCTGATGAGTCCAAATAGATGACCGAGCCCGTGCTCATCGTTCGTCCGCTCGAAGCCTTGACAAGACCGTTGACGGCAATTCCTTGCCTGGTTCAGGTTCGATCGGACCGGGGAGGGGACCCTCGCTTACGGCAGAATCGACCTCGCCTGCGGCTCGCAGCCGCTCCAAGGGCGAAACGTCGGGAATAGGACTCAGTAGCGCTATCGGGCGGCCGCGATCAGTCACTTCGAACGTCTCCCCCGCCTCGACACGGCGCAAGAACTCACTGGCCCGCTGCCGCAGCTCCCGAATCCCAATCGAATCCATTGTGCTATTTGTAGCACAATCGTTGGCGTGTCGCGCACTGACATTTCGCCGACCAGCGTGCCACCCCAAAGAGTAATTGTCAATAAGTATTATGTAATTTCAATTATTCGAAGCGGGCGCCCATTTGTTGGAGGATTTGGGTGGTGTGGATGGCGGCCATGCGGCCTTGTTCGCCGGGGGTGTAGGTGGCCGACTCGATGGTGTTGGTGTAGGGGAAGGGGCCGTAGCGCTCGTAGACGTCCCACGAGACGGGGGAGCGTCGGTCGATGCCCACGTCGATGCCCTCGAACGGGGCCATGGTCCACATGCCGGTGAACCCCTCGCCGGTGTCTTTTTCGACGCCGTCCACCAGCAGGCGAATATCCCAGGCAAAGCCGTCGGTGATGGTGAAGTCGAGCCGCACCGAGCGCCGGCCCTCGGCCAGCGCTCCGCCCGACAGGTCCCGCATGTGGCCGTAGCCGTTGTGGACGTACACCAACTCGCCGTTCTCGACGTAGCAGGCGTAGCCGCCGCCCTGGTCGCCGTGGGCAACCAGCATCCCCTCGTCGCCTGAGGCGTAGTCGAACTCGATGTCCACGCTGAACGACCGGGCCTGGATCATCTTCATGCTCCGGTAGCGCTCCAGGGTGTCGGTGCCCGGCACGACCCGCACCGGCGCCTCATACACCTCCTCCGACGGCGGCCGCTGCACGAACTTGAGCATCGACCCCTCGTCCAGCGGGTACACCTGGTAGCGGTGGGCGGCCGCCTCCCAGGCGTCGATCAGCTCTTGGCGCCGCTCGGGCTCGGCTTCGGAGAGGTCCACCGTCTCGGTGGGGTCGTCGGCCAGGTTGTACACCTCCCACTCGTGGTCACCGAACGGGGTCATGGGCAAGTGCAGGGTGACCGCTTCCCAGCCGTCGCGGTAGAAGCCCCGGTGGCCGATCTGCTCGTAGTACTGCTCGGTGTGGTGCTCGGGAGCCTCGGCGTCGGCGAGCGTGGGGGCGAAGCTGGCCCCCACCAGCGGCCCTTTCAGCGGTTGGCCGTTTCGCTCAGTGGGAGCGCTGAGCCCCACGATGTCGAGGACGGTGGGCAGCACGTCGGTGATGTGCAGGTACTGGCGGCGAAACCCGCCAGGGTCGGCCACCCGCCCGGGCCACGACGAGATCATGGCCACCTGGTGGCCCCCGGCGTGGGTGTTGATCTTGTAGAGCCGGAAGGGGGTGTTGCCGGCCATGGCCCAGCCCCGGGGATAGTGGGCCAAGGTCTGGGGGCCGCCCAGCAGATCGAGGCGGGCGTGGTCGTCGTCGATGTCGCCTTGGGTGGGCGATAAGACCTCGAAGTACTGGGAGCAGCCGGTGTCCTCGCCCTCCCGGGACGCTCCGTTGTCGGAGGTGAACAGCACCAGCGTGTTGTCCCACTCGCCCAACTCCTCGAGCGCGGCCCGCAGCCTCCCGAAGTTCTGGTCGACGTTGTCCACCATGGCGGCGAACACCTCCATGTACCGGGCGAACACCTCCTTTTGGGTGGCCGACAGCTCGTCCCACGGGGTGACGTCGTTGCGCTCCTCGGAGTTGCGGGGCGGCAGCGTGGTGTCGGCGCCGAAGATGCCCAGCTCGATCTGGCGTTGGAAGCGGCTCTCGCGAATCTCATCCCAACCGGCGTCGTAGGTGCCCCGGTACTTGTCGATATCGGCCTGCTTGGCCTGGAGCGGGGCGTGGACCGCACCGTGCGACAGGTACAGGAAAAACGGCTGGTCGGGTCGGGCCGCCTTCTGCTCGCGGACCATACCGATGGCCTCGTCGGTGATGTCGTCGGTGAAGTAGTAGTCGTCGGGGTACTGGTCGGTGCGCACCACGCTGTTGTCGCGGATCAGCCTGTGGGGGTGGTGGAAGTTGGTGAACCCGTCGAGGAAGCCGTAGTAGTGGTCGAACCCCCGCTGGAGCGGCCACGAGTGGCGGGGGCCCACCAGGTTGGAGTCTTTGCACAGGTGCCACTTGCCCACCATCAAGGTGGCGTAGCCCGCCGCCCGCAGGATCTCGGCCACCGTGGCGCAGTGCTCGGTGAGCTCGGAGGTGTAGCCGGGATAGCCGGGATCGGAGTGGCACACGTGGCCCACCCCAACGTCGTGGTGGTTGAGCCCGGTGAGCAGCGACGCCCGGGTGGGCGAGCACATGGGGTTGACGTGGAAGTTGAGATAACGAAGCCCCTCGGCGGCCATCCGGTCGATGTGGGGGGTGTCGATCTCCGAGCCGTAGCAGCCCAAGTCGGCGAAACCCAGGTCGTCCACCAGCACCACCACGATGTTGGGCGCCCCCTCCGGTGCCCGCACCGCCTCCGGCCACCACGGGTCCGACCCCGCTATGGTGCGCCCCGCTCTCCCCTCCCACCCCTCATAGGGCTCGGGCCTCTGGGCCATGCGCCTCCCCTGGGCATCATTTCCCCTCTCGGGCATGGCTGTGGTTCCTTTCTCAGATGGCGTCGCCGACGTTGGTGCGGCGGGCGCCAATGGCCCAGGTCAACAGGGCCAGGATCATCAGGGGATCGAGGATCTGCCAGGCAGTGGCCTTGTCGGCGAGGAAGTAGGCGAAGATGAAGAACGCAACGCCCAGCCCGGTCGCGAAGACCGCCGCAATGAGGGTGAACGGGTTGGCCGGCTCCAAGCCCTGACGCTGGGCCATCACCCGGCGCCACCCGGTGCAGACGGCCACGGTGGAGCAGGCTATGGCCAAGGGGTCGATGGTGTACCAGAGATTGTTGCTGTAGTTGAAGATGTCGGTGTTCTGGTTGAGCAGGATGGCCACGGCCAGCGATGACAGGCACAGCGTGCGCACCCACGGCACCTTGCTGGTGTTGCGCCACAGCAGCCACACCCCGACCAGGGCGAACACCAAGGGGCCGATCTGCCAGAGCTGCCACTTCCAGTTGTCAACGAGTTCGGCATTGGGGTCGACCATCGCCGAGCGCTCAGCCCAGGCAAACACGGCCACGACCAGGATGCCCGCCCCGATGAAGGAGTCGATCACCCCCAAGTCCCGCCGGCGGAAGATGTGATTAATCATGCCCATTACCCATATTGAACACCCTCAGCGCGTTCTCCCGCAGGAATTTGGGCCAAACGTGGGGCCGAAACGGCACGCCGCTCATCTCGGTCATGATCCGCTCTAACGACAGGCCTGAGGGGAAGTACCCGGCGTACATCACCTTGTCAGCCCCCCGGGTGTTGGCGTAGTCGATGATTGCTCTTGGATAGTGCTTGGGGGCGAACGCCGAGGTGGAGTAGTGCAGCCCCGGCCATTTCAACATGAGCTTGACCATGAGGTCTTCCCACGGCTCGGAACCGTGGCGGGTCACCAGCACCAGCTCGGGAAAGTCATAGCACACCTGGTCGAGGTGCTCGACGTGCTGGGGGCCGAACGGGAACCGCGGGCCGGGTACCCCGGCGTTGATGCACATGGGGATCTCCAGCTCGCAGCACGCCGCGTACAGCGGGTACATCAGCGGTTCGTTGATGTTGACCTGGGGGTGCAGCCCGGTGGGGAAGCAGGCCGCCGCGATCACGCCCAACTCGTCAACCGCTCGGCGCAGGTCGCGTACCGCTTGCACGCCAAGGTTCGGGTCCACCAGGTAGCTGCCGTAGAGGCGGTCGGGGTGCTCGGTGACTCCTCGGGTACCCCAGGTGTCGCCGAAGCTCACCGGCAACAGCCCCTTGTCGATGCCCCAGCGGTCCATCTCGGCCAGCAGGTAGGCGATGAAGTCCACCGTCCCGTCCACTTGGGGCAGGTCTTTGAACATGTAGGCCGCGCCGTGGCCGAAGCTGCGGCTCTCCTCGTCTTTCAGCAGCCCTTGGAAGTTGGCGTACCAGGCATCCCGGTCAGAGGGCACGCCCAACATGAGGTCGACCACCCCGATGCCGTCCATTGGGTGAGGGGCCATCGGGTGGGGGGCTGAGGCCGCCCCGGCGTCGTCGCCCATTTAGCTTGCCAGGGTCTCGAACAGGTCGGCGTCGGTGCGGCGCAGGCGGCGGTAGTTGGCCTCCCACATCATGGGGATGAAGTACTTGTGGTACGCCTTCTTGGCCCGGGCCGCCTCGGCCTCGGGCATCTCGTGGCCCCCCACAACCTTGGCCTCATAGTGGGCTCGGGCTGAGGACTCATAGGCGATGGCCTTGACGGTGGCCTCCTCCAGCGAGGGGCACACGAAGCAGGCGCCGTGGTTGCCGATGAGCACCACCGACCGCTGGCCCAGCGCCTCGGCCATGCGGGGGCCGTCGACGGGGTTGTCGATGCCGTTGTCGGCGTAGTGGGCCTGCTCCTCGTAGAACAGGCAGGCGTCGGCCGAGTACAGGCCAACGTCCTTGCCGGTGGTGGACAGTACCTCCACGTAGTGGGAGTGGGTGTGGATCACCGAGTTGGCGTCGGGGCGGGCCTCGTAGAAACCGGCGTGGAACCGCACCGCCGGCGAGGCTGCGGTGTCGCCGTCGAGCAGGTTGAGCTCCATGTCGTAGCAGTTCACGTCGCTGGGCAGGGTTTCGCTGAAATAGCCGAACGGCGACACCCAGAAGGCATCGGCGCGCTCGGCGTCGCGCACCGACACGTGGCCGGCCACCCGGCTCTCGCAGCCCTCCCGGCCGAGGATGCGCCTCGCCGCGGCCACCTGGAAGGCGGGGTGGTCTTCGGCCCAGGTCTTCGTCATCGGCCCTGCCGCCCTATACCTGGATGTCGTAGAGCTGGCGGACGTTGCCCGACACGATGGCGTGGCGCACGTCGTCGGTGGCGTCGGCGAAGTGCTCGGCGATCACCGCCTGGCTGTTGGGCCAGGTGGAGACGTGGTGGGGGAAGTCGTTGCCCCACATCATGGTCTCGGTGCCGATGATGTCGCGAGCGGCCACCCCGGTGAGATCGCGCATGAACGTCACCCGGAAGTTCTGACGCCAATAGTGCGACGGCTCCTGCTCGCAGTTCATGTCCTTGAGAAGCCGGCCGTGGCGGTTGAACCAGTAGTCGGCCCGCTCCAGCAGGTTGCCGGCCCAGCCCACGTCGTTCTCGGCCGAGACGATCATCAGCTCGGGGAAGCGGTCGAACACGCCACCGAAGATGAGATCGAGCACCACCTCCTGGATGTCCACCGTTTGCAGCACCGACCGGGTGGATGTCCCCTGGTCCCAGGCCTTGTCGGGGTTGCGGGTGGTGGCGGCGTGCAGGTTCACCGGCATGGAGTGCTCCACCGCCGCGGCCCATAGCGGATCGAACGCCGGATCTTGGTAGGGGTTGTCCTCACCGTTGACCACCGGGATCATCACCCCCTTGAGCCCCATGTCGCGGCACCGCTTGATCTCCTTGGCGGCCCGCTCCAAGTCCACCGGCGACAACAGCCCGATGCCCACGAACGTGTCGGGGATCTGGCTGACGAACTCCCCGACCCAGGTGTTGTAGGCCTCGAAAAGAGCCCATTGGAACTCCACGTCTTGGATGGGGTACATCTGCATGGCGATGGTGGGGTAGAGCACCTCGCCGGTCACGCCGTCGGTGCGCAGGGCCTCCATGCGGGCTTCGGGGTCCCAGCCCACGTCGGGCACATCCTCGTCCCAGCGGCCCTTGACCCGCACGTTGTCGTCGGTGCGCATGCACCCGGCCAGCAGTCCGATCGGGGGCAGCCGGGCCTGGTCGCACACCAGCCGGTCGGTGGTGGGCTCGTGGACCAGGCGGGGTGCCCGATCCCGGTAGGCCTCCACCGTGTAGATCTGCCACAGATCGTGAGGCTCGATCACGTGGGAGTCAGCGGAGAATACGTCGAAGCCGTTGTCGCTCATCGCCCTTGATGCTAGGTGGTTGGTTTGGCTGCTCGCCCGTCGGGGCCGGGTGGGTATCGTGGCCGACGTGAGTGTTTGCGCGTTTATCGGTTTGGGGAACATGGGGTATCCCATGGCTGGGCATCTGGTGGCCGCGGGCCATGGCGTAAGGGTGTTCAACCGGACGACGGCGGTGTCCGAGCGTTGGGCCGAGCAGCACAGCGGGACGGTGGCCACCACCCCAGCCGAAGCGGCCGACGGGGCCGGGTTTGTGTTCACCTGCGTGGGGGCCGACGATGATCTGCGGGCGGTGGTGCTGGGCGATTCGGGGGCCCTGAGCACGATGGCCGCCGGGTCGGTGCTGGTGGACCACACCACCGCCTCGGCCGACGTGGCCCGCGAGCTGGCCGCCATCTGCGCCGAGCAGGGGATCGGCTGGCTCGATGCTCCCATCTCCGGCGGGCAGGCCGGGGCCGAGAACGGCGTGCTCACCGTGATGTGCGGTGGCGAGCTGGAGCACTTCGAGGCCGCCCGCCCGGTGATCGACGCCTACGCCTCGGCGGTCACTCTCATGGGACCGGCCGGATCAGGCCAGCTCACCAAAATGGTCAACCAGATCCTCTGCGCCGGTGCCGTCCAGGGCGCAGCCGAGGCGCTGGCCTTCGGGGAGCGGGCCGGACTCGACATGGAGCGGGTACTCGAAGCGGTCACCAAAGGGGCAGCTGGCTCCTGGTACCTCCAAAACCGCGGCCACACCATGGTGGCCGACGAGTTCGACTTCGGCTTCGCCATCGACTGGATGCTCAAAGACCTCAGCCTCGTAGCAGACGCCGCCGCCTCCCTCGGTGCCCCCATCCCCTTGGTGGAGTTGTGCCGCCACTACACCGCCCAAACCGCCGCCGCCGGCGAAAACCGCCTAGACACCACCTCCATAATCCGCCGCTACCGGTGATGGGCGGTCCTATGCGTAGGCGAACGGTAAGGGGATGAGTTCGCCGTTCACGGGATCCGCTGCTAATCCCAGCCCTTCGAGGGTGTAGGCACCCAGCAGGGGGCGAGTTCCTTCTTCGCCGAACACCACCAAGGTCGTGACGGTCCGGCCATTGATTGTGGCCCGGACTTCACCCATGTCAAGGTGGACTCGCCGTCCATCGGCCATCACAAACTCCATCTTGCGGACGGCCTGCACCCCTAGTTCGTGTAGCAGCCGGGCTGGGACCATCGTGTAGGCGGCACCAGTATCCACCATGGCCTCGAGTTCCAGCCCTCCCTGGCCGTCCATGCTCTCGATCCTGACTTCGCAGTCGAACGTTCCCATATTTTGGAACTCCCTTCTGGTAATGTCCATTTATCTCATGTTATCTAAATATTTCTCACGTTAACTGTAATAGGGACGAGATGCAACTCAGCCTACTCGTGTGAACCAGCACAAGGCACCGAGCAACTGGCAGACAAAGCGCGTTTATCCGGCGTATCTCAGGTGGGTGGGGAGGAAGTCGTCGACGAACAGCAGGATTTCTCCGGGATTCAAGGGTTGGCCCTGAGGTTCTAGGTCCAGGGGCAGCACACCTTCGAGCACTGCGCCGAGTTTGGCGGAGCCCAGGGGTTCGGCCGGTAGCTCGAACGAGAAGTTTCCGTCGTCGTCCGTGATGGTCTCCAGCGTTGAAGACTCCCCAGCGGTGGTCTGAACGGCCAGCCAGACAACAACCTTCGCGGTGAAGGCCTTGCCGGTGATTCCGACAAGCTGTCCATTCAGGGTGAGACCCGATATGTCGCCTGACATGTCAGTAGAGGGATTCGCTGGTGGGTTCGCTTGCGGTGGGGGTGGTGCCGCTGAGGGCGTCGAGGACGGATTGGCGGTGGGTGGTGATGGCGGCGGTGAGGGCGGCGGTGTCGGCGGTGACGGTGACGAGGCGGAAGCCTTGGGCGACGCGGGTGGGGGTGAGTGATGGCGTGGAGTGGATGCCGGGGACCACGCCGTGGCTCTGGCAGGCGGCCACGATGGCGGCGAGGGCATCGTCGAAGGCGGTGGTGCCGTCGTTGTTGCCGGGGGGCAGGCCCAGGCTCACCGACAGGTCGGCGGGGCCAACGTACACGGCATCGACCCCCGGCGTGGACACGATGTCGTCCAGGTTCTCCAGTGCGGCGACCGTCTCCACCATGGGGATGCACTTCACCGTTTCGTTGGCCCCGGCGAAGTAGCCGGGGCCGTCGCGTAGCGCCACCCGGGTGGGGCCGAAGCTGCGCGACCCCTCGGGGGCGTAGCGGCACGACCGCACGGCGGCCTCGGCCTCGGCCCGGCTGTTGACCATGGGGATGATGATGCCCAGCGCCCCGGCGTCCAGCATCCGACCGATAATGCCCTGTTCGTTCCACGGCACTCGCACCACCGGGGTTGCCGAGCCCAAGTCGATGGCCGCCATCATCGCCAGCGCGTCGGAGTAGTCGGCCAGGCCGTGCTGCATGTCGATGCACACGTAGTCGAATCCGGCTCTGGACATCACCTCGCAGCTCATCGCCGTGGGCAAACCGGCCCAGGCGCCCAGCGCCGGACGCCCCGAAGCGAAGGCCTCGGCCAGCGGATGGGTTGCGGATGCAGCGTCGCTCATGGCCGCAACCGTACCCCCCTCTGGGGAGGGGCGGTCAGTCCGAAACCGGCCCGATCAGGGGGTGGCGTCCCGCATCGGGCCGGCCGGCACCAACTCTCCCCGTGCGCCCACATCTGGGTCTTGTTCCAAGAGTTGGAAGGAGTCGTTGCTGGACAATTTGTCCGGCCCAAATGATGCGTAGGGCTGGCCGGCAACCGAGAACTCTCCGATGTTGGCGATGGCATCGGCGAAGGTTTCGTGGGTCAGGTTGGGTCCGGCCGCGGTCGCCAGCAACTCAAAGAGCTGGAAGAACCGGCAGTGGGCGGACAGAGAGACAAACCAAAGCGGCTCGCCATGTTCGAGGGTGTCGGGGTGCTTGACCTCGATATCGGGGTGTTTGGCATTGAAGGCGTCCAGGCATTCCTTGAACCGGGGATCGGTCTCGAATATCTGGGCATTTGTCATGGGCCCCACGGTGATCACACCCCGGGCCGACTCAGGGTCGACGTTGCTGCCGATGTTGCCGCCCAGCCCGGAGGAGTCGGTGGCCCAGATATCCACCTCGAGGCCGTTGAGCCTGGCATTCTCGACGCCGGCCGAGGCGTTGCCAACCAACAGCAGAGTGTCGGCACCCGATGCCCTGATGCGCTCGGATAGGGCGGCCCACTCCTGGTTCTGGGCAATGAGATCGGCCACCTGCGAGGAGGTGGAGGTCTCGAGCACGGGCTCGACTCCCCGATCCCGCAACTGGTTGGCAACGTTCTCGAGCTCCGGGGCAGCAGAGAGGTCGGCGACTACCGCTATCGACCTACTCTCGAGCATTCCCTCTTCTTCGAGCAGGGTGAACAGGGCGCCGGTGCTGACCTCGCGCGTCGCCCGCGCGTTGACCCAGGGAGCCCGGGCTTCGGCTAGACGTTCGGGGGATATGATTCCCCCTACCAGGATCGTCTCCTGTGTGCCGACGATGCAGGTGTTGGCCACCTCGGCCGGGCCGAGGAACCCGAACAAGATTGCGAACACCTCGTTGTCCTCGGTCAGCCGCAGGCAGGCGGCCTCGGCCTCGGTGGCGCCGATGGGGTTGTACTTGTCTGTGAGGGCTACCAACTGACGGCCGTTGATGCCGCCCCGCTCGTTGATGTCGTCGACCAGCACCTGGATCTGAAGCTCTTGGTCGCCCCAGGTGGCCGGGGAGAAGCCGAGTTCAACCAGTAGGTCGGCGTCGAGGTAGGTGACGCCGATGGTGATGGTGTCGGCTGTTACGCCCCGCCATGTGGCAGTGAGGGGAATCTCGGGCTCCGGCTCCTCGGTGGGGGCTGGCTCGAACTCGGGCTCTTCCTCTTCGGGAGCCTCTTCTGGCTCGGGCTCAGCGGGGGCGGCTTCTTCGGCCTCGGGTTCAGGCGCTTCTGGTTCTGGCTCCGGCTCGGGCTCGGCCGGTGCCTCGGTGGCTGGGGCGGGGGCTGGAGCGTCGGCATCGCCATCGTCGTCGTTGCCTCCGCATGCTGTTGCGACCATGGCCAAGGCCACGAGCACTCCGATCAGCCAATGCAGCTTCTTGGTCTTCATGAGGTCCCCCTCTGTGTCCCTCGCGGGTGCCGAACTCGGATCAGCTCAGGCTGACCGACCGGCTAAAGAATCATATTCGATCAGGGTTTATTGGTGCCCCTGAGCGGGTCACCGCGTATTGGCCGCGGCCGGGTCGTCGGCCCACAGGGTAATACGCGTTGCCGGGCCGCCTACGGGGTGGCGTCCCGCATCGGGCCAATCGGCACCAATTGGCCTCTTGCGCCCAGATCGGGGTCTTGCTCCAAGAGCTGGAAGGAGTCGTTGCTGGAGAGCTTGTCCGACCCCAGCGATGCGTAGGGTTGGCCGGCAATCGAGAACTCTCCGATGTTGGCGATGGCCTCGGCGAAGGTCTCGTGGGTCAGGATCGGCCCGGCCGCGGTGGCCAGCAACTCGAAGATCTGGAAGAACCGGCAGTGGCCGGACAGGGCGGTAAACCAAAGCGGTTCGCCCTCTTCGAGGGTGTCTGGGTGCTTGATCTCGATATCGGGATGGTTGGCATTGAAGGCGTCCAGGCATTCCTTGAACCTGGGATCGGTCTCGTATATCTGGGACCCGGTCATGGACCCCACGGTGATCACACCCCGAGCCGACTCGGGGTTGACATTGCTGCCGATGTTGCTCCCCAGTCCTGAGGCGTCGGTGGCCCAGATATCCACCTCGAGTCCGTTGAGACTGGCATTCTCAATGCCGGCCGAGGCGTTTCCAACCAGCAAGAGCGTGTTGGTTCCGGCGGCTCGGATGCGTTCGGATAGTGCGGCCCACTCTTGGTTTTGGGCGATGAGATCAGCTACCTGGGAGGAGGTGGCGATCTCGAGCACCGGCTCGATTCCTCTAGCCCGCAGCAGGCCGGCAACCTCCTCGAGTTGCGCGGCCGCAGAACTGTCGGCGACTACCGCGATCGACCTTCCCTCGAGCATCCCTTCCGCTTCGAGCAGGGTGAAGAGGGCGCCGGTACTGACTTCGCGCGTCACTCGCTCGTTGACCCAAGGAGCCCGAGCATCGGCCAGGCGCTCGGGGGTGATGGTTCCCCCTACCAGGATCGTCTCTTGTGTGCCGACGATGCAGGTGTTAGCCACCTCGGCAGGGCCGAGGAACCCGAACAAGATTGCGAACACCTCGTTGTCCTCGGTAAGCCGCAGGCAGGCGGCCTCGGCCTCGGTGGCGCCGATGGGGTTGTACTTGTCCATGATCACCTCGACCTGGCGGCCGTTGATGCCGCCCCGCACGTTGATGTCGTCGACCAGCGCTTGGATCACCTGCTCCTGGTCGCCCCAGGTGGCTGGCGAGAAACCGAGTTCCACCAGTTGGTCGATGTCGAGGTAGGTGACGCCGATGGTGATGGTGTCGGCTGTTACGCCCCGCCATGTGGCGGTGAGGGGAATCTCGGGCTCCGGCTCCTCGGTGGGGGCCGGCTCGAACACTGGCTCTTCCTCTTCTGGAGCATCTTCCAGCGCGGGTTCAGGCTCGGCGGGGGCGTCCTCTTCGGGCTCGGGTTCGGTCGCTTCTGGCTCTGGCTCCGGGTCGGGCGCGGCCGGTGCTTCCGTGGCCGGGGCGGGCGCAGGGGCGTCGGCATCTCCCTCGTCGTCGTTGCCACCGCATGCCGCGGCGACCATGGCCAGCGCCACAAGCATTGCAATCAGCCAGCGCATCTTCTTGATCGACATCAGAATCCCTCTCGGTCCTGTGGGGACATTCGGCGCCGCAGCAGCCCAATAGCTGCTGTGGCGGCCCAGAGGATCATATTCGATCAGGAATAACCGGTCTTCCTGAGCGGGTCACCGGGTACTGCCGCTCAGGAGCATTGCACGGCACTCGGCCGCTGGGCAGTCCTTGGGCCGGATCGCCGGTGAGCAGCTCGGCCCCGTCGGGGGCGTACTGCAAGATGTAGGCCTTGCGCACACCATCGGTGGTGTTGGGGCCGGTCAGATGGGGGGTGAGCGACGAGAACACCACTGCTCCCCCCGCGGGCACTGGGGCGGCCACCGGGTTCCCGCACTGTTCGAAGCACTCGAAGCCCAGCGGATCGACGTAGGTGTGGGCCAGCGTCCCGTAGAGGTGCACCCCGGGAGCAACCCACGGACAGCCGTTGTCGACGGTCGCGTCGTTGAGGGCCAGCCACACCGTGAGGTACTGCTGGGGCTCGATGAAGGTATAGCCGTTGTCCTGGTGCCAGGGGAACCGACGGGGCTTCTCGGGCTTCTTGTACACCGCCTGGTCCCAGTACAGATTCACGTCGGGGCCGACGAGGTCGAGGCACACCGCGCCGATGCGGGGATCAGCGGCCACCTGGCGCAGCGTGTTCGACCGGGCCACCAGGTGGGGGGTGAACGTGATAGCGCCGGCCTCGGCGATCATCAGCCGCTCACCCTCGATTTGGCGAAGGCCGGCCTCGGTCTCGGCCTCGATGGCGTCGATCTCCTTGGTGACCGCCGCGATGGTGCCTGCGTCGAGCAGGTCTTCCATCACGAAAAACCCCTGCTGGTTGAACGCCTCGGTCTGCTCGGGAGTGAGGGCCGCGGGTGTTGAAGTAGCCGGCTTCCAGGCGAAGTCCTGGTTCCAGGGGTGGGGGGTGAATTGGCTGCTCATTGCGAACCGGCAAAGACCAGGGTGACGTGGCTGTGAGGCGGCATCACCAGCGGGCCATCGATGTCGATGCGGTCTTCGATGGGCGCAACCCGGTCGGGGTCGTGAGGTGTGTTGGCGGCGGCCGTATCGTCGGCCCACAGGGTGATGCGCCTTGCTGGTCCGCCGATGCCGTCGAGGTTGACCAGCAGTTCGTCGTCATACAGGCGGTTGACCAGCGATAGGTGGACTTGGCCCGAATTGGGATCGAAGGTGCCCGCGGCATCAAGCGCCGGCAGCCCGCCGCCCGGTGCGTTCGGAGCCTCGATCCCGGCTTCAGTCAGCACCTCCACATCCAGGCCGGTCCCCTGGGCACAACGCCGGGCCACTGCCAAGGGGTGGAAGGTGGTCTGGCGCACCACGCCATCGGGGGTGGTGAGGATCGGGCCCAGCACGTTCACCATCTGCGCCTGGGTGGCCAAAGACACTTTGTCGGGATGGCGCCACAGCACATGCAGCCAGGTGGCGTGGGCCAATGCGTCCTTCAGGTCGAAGTGGTATTCGATCATTGGGACGGGCTCGGTGTGTACCGGTGGCCCGACTTCGGCCCGCATCCGCCGATTGACTACCTCGGGCTGATTGGTCATCGACAGGTAGGGTTCGGGCCACACCCCCCACTCGTCGATGCAGATTCGCAGATCGTGATTGAGCTTGCGCCGCCGCTTGGCCGCGCCGATGAGCCCCCAGGTGTCGCAGATCTCCGCTTCAGACGCCACCGGACCGGCCAGAGCGCCTTCGTAGCTGAGTTCATTCCAGTAGAAGTGCAGCGACAGCCAGTCGAGCACCACCCCGGCCTCGTTGAGCACCGTCCAGTTCCAGTCGGGGTCGTTGGCGCCCACCCCCACCAGCGAGATGCGGTTGTCGGCCCACCGCAACAGCTTGCCCCACTCCCGGGCCAACTCGGCATAGGAATCGGCCGAGGTGTGCAGGTGCTGCCACCAGCCGAAGTTCTCGTTGCCGATGCCCCAGATGGGAACGTCGTGGCGGTCGGGGTGGGGGCCACATTGCCGCAGCGCCACCTCGGGAACCGGCAGGTCGCTGTTGCAGTAGGCGAGCCATTCCAGGGCCTCGTCGATGGTCCCGGTGGAGGCGTTCAAGTTGAGATAGGCGGGGGCGCCCAGCAGCCGGGCGTAGGCCAAGAACTCCTCGGTGCCGAACCGGTTGGGATCCAGCATCGACCAGGCCAGATCGAACCGGGCCGGGCGGTTTTCGGGCGGGCCGACTCCATCTCGCCAGTGGTAGCCCGAGGCGAAATTGCCACCCGGCCAGCGCAGCACCGGCGGGGCCAGTTCCCGGGCTGCGCCCAGCACGTCGGTGCGATACCCGTCGGTGTCGGCCAGCGGGGAACCAGGCTCGTACACCCCGCCATAGATCGCCCGCCCCATGTTCTCCAAGAACTGCCCGTACACCCGGTCGTCCACTACCCCCGTCGTGCGCCGGGGATCAACCAAGACGGTGGCGGTTGGCGTGGCCACTAGCCCACCAACTGGCCGTCGCGGAGCAGGGGGTCGAAGCGGTGCATGGGGTTCTTGAAGCCGTCGAACTGCTCGAAGCCCAAGTCGACGGTGTCGGCGGTGCAGCAGTGGTACACCATGGCAGCGCGGATGCCGTCGGACATGTTGTCGGTGGAGCAGTGCATCAAGTGGCTGTCGAACACCAGCAGGTCGCCGGGCTGCATCGTCACCGCCTGGCGGTCTGACATGTCGTGGTCGACGATCTCCACATAGCCGAGGTTGGCGTTGGGTCGTCGGTCGGGCACGTGCTCGTGGACCGGTTCGGCGTGGCTGCCGGGCAGGATGTGCAGGCAGCCGTTTTCCAGGTTGGCCTCGGTCACCGCCAGCCACAGCCCCACGATGGGCCGGGGCGGATCGAACGGGAAGTAGAAGCTGTCCTGGTGCCAGGGCTGGCCCCACGCGCCGGGGTTCTTGAAGATGAACTGCGACAAGAAGCAGTCCACATCGGGGCCGATCAGATCGCGCAAGATCCCGGCAATCCGCTCACCGTGCAGGAACGACAAGAACGCCGGCCGATCGTGCAGGGTGAACACCTTGGAAACGGTGTCTTCCGGGCGCTCGCCGCTCAAGTTCCCCTGGGACTCAGGGGCGACATGCATCCCCTCTGGAGTGATCCCCGACTCGTCCACCTCGCGCACCACGCCGATCACCTCGTCGAGCATCCGGTTCCCTACCTCGACCGGTGCGAATCCGTCCAAAATGAAGAATCCCTGAGCGTGATAGCTGTCGAGCATTGGTGGAATCTTTCCACACATGCCGATCAGCGCTCGCGAGCGTAGCGTCGCGGTGGTACCTGATTTGACAGAGATGAGTTGCTAGCGGGACAAGAGCCGGTAAGCGGCTCGCCCGCGATTAGCGCTTTCAGGACCAAGAAGTCGCCACGCGGGTTGATCCCGATCGCCCATCTCCGCTCTCTTGCGGAGCCGGGTTTTGTCCTTCGGGGTTAGCTCGTTGGCCAACATGAGGGGCTGTTCAACCATGCTCAACAGCAGGGCCAAGTCCGACCGCTGCGCATCAGGTACGTCGTCGACATCGACGGCTGCTGCCTTGCAGATAATCGCCCCCAGCAAAGAGGGCCTGGGTACAAGACCGGTCGAGTCAAGAATCTGAACTGGCACGAACTCGGTTCGCTTCAGCGCCTGTGTGCCGCCTGGCACTTGCAGAGTGCGGCCTGGTGGGGTCGTGGTGAGGTCGGTGCGCGATCCGAGTCCCTCCGGGGCTAAGACATCGATGCTCACGCCATCGCGGCCATAGCGATGGGCCAGCCCCTCGGGTGAAGTGCCAGCGAGTTCGAAACCACGCGATTCGAGTTCACTCACAAACCTGGGCACGCTGTCTGCGGCGACACGAGCATTGACGAGGACATCGAGATCTGTGGACACACGGGGTGGCTGGATCCCGTGTTCCGTGGCGTGGAGCAAGACCATTTGGCCGCCGATTAGCGTCCATTCTCCTCGCCTCACGCCACCCAACTCGATGAGGGAAAGCCATAGGACCTCGTCAAGTCCAGGAAATACCGGAAGTTGGATCGGTTCCTGCTCGAGCGTCGGCCAGTTGCTCACAAGCGATTCAAGAGATCTCGGCCGGCTCGGCGCGATCGCTCGTCGGCCGAGTCGAGAAGGTCGATTGCCACGATCGGGAGAGGCGCATGGTGCTGTTGTGGAGCAAAGGGCCAGCAGTTGGCGCTCACAACTCTGAGCAAGACGTTTGGTCTGTCGGATTCGCTGTCGAGCGCGAATTGATCGATCAAGCTAGCCAGCTCCGACTCAGGGATATAGCCTTCGATCTGGTCCGCAACTACCAAATCTATGTGGTTGGGGCCGAGAGCACTGACGCCTGAGGCCACAAACCTTGGAAGCCCCAGTATCGCCTCTAGTACGGAGGGGTGGGCGTAGAACCAATGACGTTCTGCCCGGTTGGCCAGCTGCCCCAGGATTGATCCGATGCCCAACTCAAGGCGCTTCTGGGCGCGGTGCCTGTCGATAGATGATCCTGGCACCCTGCTGCCACTGGCTAGTGCGAGTACATCCCACGCAGACGATGCTTTCCACGGACGCCCTGCACCCGATCTGCTCTTGGCATATTCTCGAACCGCTTGCTCCTTGAGTACCCATGAACGGCCAGCCCGTTCGCCCGGTATGCGGCCGTCTGCCAGCATCTGCCGAATGCGCCGATCGCTGACTCCGAGTTCATCAGCGGCCTCGGCCACTGCCATCATTCTCATATCAAAAATATACCGTAATCGGAACAAATATGCAATCGACCATCAAGTGCTCAAGACGGCAATGTCTGACTCCTTCCGGAGCGTGGAGCTGATGGGACTCGAACCCACGACCCCCTGCTTGCAAAGCAGGTGCTCTAGCCAGCTGAGCTACAGCCCCGGACCGTTCAAGCGTACCGGGCGCATTGGGGGGCCAACGATCCAATACTCCGCTCAATGTGACCGGTTGGCGCTGTCGTGGTGGAATGGCCCCGGTGAGAGTCGATCTGAGCGACGATCAGGAGTTTTTCCGGGAGACGGCTCGTCGGTTCATCGAGGCCGAGGTCCCGGTGAGCGTGGTGCGGGAGTGGCACGACCTGCCCGACGGCTGTCCGCAGGGCTGGTGGCAGGAGGCGGCTGAGTTGGGCTGGACCTCGCTGATGGTGCCCGAGGCGCTGGGCGGGGGCAGCATCTCGGGGCGGCCGATCGTGGACCTCGCCATCGTGGCCGACGAGGTGGGCCGGGGCGTGGTGCCAGGGCCGTTCATGCCCACCAACGTGGTGGCCGACACCCTGGGCCGATCGGGAACCGACAATCAGCAGTCGCTGCTCGAAGGGGTCATGGCCGGTGAGATAGTCCTGGCCTGGGCGTTCTGCGAGCCAGGCGGCGATTGGACCGCCGGCCATGTGGCCGCCTCGGCGGCCCCGTCGAACGTCGGCTATGTGCTTACCGGCGCCAAGACCGCGGTGGAGGCCGGAGCCCAGGCCCACCACCTGCTGGTCACCGCCCGGACTCCCGACGGGCTGGCCCAGTTCTTGCTGCCGTCTGACGCTCGCGGGATCACCGTCACCCCCCAGGAGTCGCTCGATCTGGGTCGGCGCTTTGCCGAGGTGCGCTTCGACGGCGTGGCTGTCGGCCCCGAATCCCTGGTGGGAGCGCCGGGGGCGGCCGCTGAGGCCGATGTGGAGCGCCAACGACTGCTGATGCTGCTGCTCCAGTGCGCCGACAATGCCGGATCGGCGGCCAAGGTGCTGGAGTTCACCGTTGAGTACGCCTTCGACCGGTACTCCTTCGGGCGGCCCCTGGCCTCGTACCAGGCCCTCAAGCACCGCTTCGCCGATATGAAGCTGTGGTCGGAGGCCTCCCAGGCCGCGGTGGACGGGGCCGCCGATGCCCTGACCGCCAGCCAGGACGAAGTCCGGATGGTGAGCGTGGCCAAGTCGTACGTGGGCGACCACTCGGTGGAGCTCATGCAGGACTGCGTGCAGATCCACGGTGGCATCGGGGTCACCTACGAGCATGATCTGCATCTGTACCTGCGCCGGGCCACCGTCAACCGGGGCTTGTTCGGCACCCCGGCCGATCATCGCGACGCCCTGTCGGAACTGGTCGGGTACTAGGAGGAGACGATGGACGACTTCGTGTACGCCGCCACCGATCCCGCCGAGTTGGCCCAGTACCGGGACCAGGTCGAGACGTGGATGAACGAGAACATGCCCCGGCGCGACCCGGTCAACCCGTGGCATCCCACCCATGACGACGACGAGAAGAGCACCCGCAACCGTGAGCTTCAGCGCCGGCTCTCCGACGGGGGATACGCCGCGGTGTGCTACCCCAAGGAGTACGGCGGCCAGAGCCTGACCATCGCCCACCAGCGGATCATCGACGATGTGAGCATGGACTTCGACATGCCGATCCTGTTCAGCGTGCCCACCCTGTCGATCTGCGGTCCGACCATTCTGGAGTGCGGCACCGAGGAGCAGAAGCAGCGCTACATCCCGGCCTGGATCCGGGGCGACGAGCTGTGGGTGCAGTTCATGTCCGAGCCCAGCGGCGGCTCTGACATGGCCGGGGCTCTGACCCGGGCCGACCGGGACGGCGACGCCTTTGTGATCAACGGCTCCAAGATCTGGAGCACGTTCGCCCAGCGCTCCGACTACGCCCTGATGCTGGCCCGGACCAACTGGGAGGTGCCCAAGCACCGGGGCCTCACCATGTTCATCGTGCCCATCCACCACCCGGGCATCGAGATCCACCCCATCCAGATGGTGGACGGAACCGAGGAGTTCTGCCAGGAGTACTTCAACGACGTGCTCATCCCCGCCGAGAACGTGGTGGGCGAGGTGGACGACGGATGGACGGTGGCCAGCCGCCTGCTGTTCCACGAGCGGGCCGCGGTGGGCAACGCCTCCCCCTACACCCAGGGCCGCCACCGGAGCCGGTCGGCCGACGGCCTGGAGGACTTGGCCGCCATCGCCCGGGACTTCGGCGGCAACGTGGGCCGGCAACGCCAGCGCTTGGGGGAGACAGAGACGCTGAGCCGGGTGGAGGGGCTGCTGTCCGACCGGGTGGTGAAGGGGATCGAGAGCGGCTACTTCCCGGCGCCGGCCGGATCGCTGGTGCGGCTGTTCCACGGCCTCTCCCGGGCCGACCGCCAGACGGTGGCTATGGAGCTGCACGGTGATCGGGCTCTGGTCTGGAACCAGGGCGAGTCCACCGGTGACTTCGGCGTGGAGTACGTGCAGCGCCAGCAAACTTGCATCGGCGGGGGCACCACCGAGATGGCCCGCAACATCATCAGCGAGCGCATCCTCGGCATGCCCCGCGAGCCCGCCGCCGACCGCGACCTCCCCTTCAACCAAGTCCCCCGCAGCGGATGAGCCTGTTTCCGGCGATCGACACAACAGGGAGGCCTCAATGACGGACATCTTGGGCGGTATCCGAGTCCTTGAGGTCGCCGAGCACACCTTCGTGCCCGCGGCCTCGGCGATTCTGGCCGAATACGGGGCCGAGGTTGTCAAGATCGAGCACGTGGAGCGGGGCGACGCCATGCGGGGCCTGGCTTCGAGCGGCACGGTCTCGCTAGGCGACGGCGCTCATGTGCTGTTGGAGCACTCGAATCGGGGCAAGCAGAGCCTGGGCCTCGATCTTACGAACCAAGCCGGCCTCGACATCTTGTACCGCCTGGCCGCGGCCAGCGACGTGTTCCTCACCAACAAGCTGCCCAGCGTCCGCCAGAAGCTGCGGATCGAACTCGACGACATCCGGGTCCACAGCCCCCACATCATCTACGCCTGCGGGGGCGGCCAGGGCGAGAAGGGACCCGACCGCGACAAGGGCTCTTACGACTCGCTGGCCTACTGGGCCCGCTCCAGCGTGGCCGCCGCGCTGACCCCCGAAGAAGCCGACCAGGTGGTCGGTCCGCCGGGCCCGGCGTTCGGCGATTCCATCGGGGCCATGACCATTGCCGGGGGCATCATGGGCGCCTTGTTCCACCGGGAGCGCACTGGCGAGGCCACCACCGTGGACGTGTCCCTGTTGGGGGTGGGTATGTGGTCGATGGGAGCGACCATCGCCATGTCGCTCCAGCACCAGACCCCATGGCGGGGCCGACCCAAGGACATGCCGATCCGCAACCCCCTCAGCAACATCTATCGGACCAAAGACGGCCGGTTTATCTTCCTCACCTGTCTTCAGGCGGGAAGGTACTGGGCCGAGACCTGTGCGGTGGTTGGCCGACCCGAGTTGGCCCATGACGAGCTGTTCGCCGACGCCGGGGCCATCGCCGAGAACGCCGCGGCGGGGGTGGAGCTCTTGGCCGAAGCCTTCGCCGAGCGCACCCTGGCCGAGTGGCGCCTGGCCTTGGAAAACTTCTCCGGCCAGTGGGCGGTGGTGCAAGACACGTTGGAAGCCGCTGCCGACCCTCAGGCAGTGGCCAATGGCTATGTGCAGCACTACGAGTCGGCCGACGGCCACCCGTTCACCCTGGTGTCGCCTCCAGTGCAATTTGGCGGCCGGCCAGCCACCCCCCGCCGGGCCCCCGACTTCAACGAGCACGGCGACGACATTCTCCAGCGAATCCTGGGGCTCGACTACGACCAGATCATCGAGCTGAAGCTCCAGAATGTGATTCCCTGACCGCCGTCTGATCACCAGCAGCACTTGGACCACGAGAGGAATCCATGGACCAGGCACAAATGGCCGACATCATCGAGATCGAGCAACTGCTCGCCCGCTACGCCGTCGGGATGACCAAAGACGACATCGACGCCGTAATGGAGGTGTTCACTCCCGACGGCACCTATCGCGCGTTCGGCGACAACTACGCCCTGGCCGACTTTCCACGGCTGGTGGCCGCCGCTCCCAAGGGCCTGTTCTTGGTGGGACCGCCGGAAATCGATCTCGACGGCGACCAGGCCACCGGCACCCAGCCGCTGTGCTTCGTCGACCAGACCACCCACGACATGCGCATCGGCTACTACAACGACACCTACCGCCGCACGGACCAGGGCTGGCGGCTGGCCACCCGCTCGATGACCTTCCTGCGCCGCAGCGGCGCCCGCGACGCCGGCCGTCCGCACGACCCCGAACGCCCCGAGCCGTCAGCTGGCTGAGCCGGCCAGTCCATCCCGACGGCGACGTGACCGTGGGCTATGTCAGCTTGTGATCGGGGACGATGGCGTGGAGGCAGAATCGCCAGACCTCCTCGCCGGTGATCGGCTGGCGCACGCCGGTGCTCCGCCCCGCGGTCACGGTGGCGGCCTGGAGGACAATGGCCGCCAGTCGGCGGGGTCGGCCCTCCCGAAGAAGCCCGGCTTTGCCAGCCTCCTCCACGATCTCGGCCACGTATTCGTAGAGGGGCGAGTACGCGGCCACCACCTCTTCAGGGTGTTCGACTAGCAACCGCTGGGCGAACTCGGCAAACAGCGGCTGCTCCGACACCCGTCCGGGCGCGCATAAGTCGTACACCCTCAGCACCACCTGCTCCAGCCGGTCGAGCGGGTCGCCATCGGCAGTGGTTTCCCGGATGCGGGCCACTGCGATGCCCATCTCCTCCTCGAACAGCACCAGCAACAGCTCGTGCTTGCTGTCGAAGTACTGGTAGAAGCTCCGCACCGACTGCTTGGACTGGTCGACCACCTCTTGAACGGTGAACTCGGTGGAGGCCTTGGTGGCGATCACCTCGCGGGTGGCGTCGAGGAATTGCTGGACCCGTTTGGCCGCCCGGTCCCGGGCCGAGCGGGTCGACCGCTCGATGGCCCTCTCCCGCCACACCGTGTCAGCGCCCTGCCCGACTGCCTTCATTGCTCTAGTTGGCCCGCTCCGCGCCGGTGCCCGCGTTGCCTTGGCCCATGTTCTGCCAGCGGGCCTGGATCTGCTCGGGGGTCAGCTTCTCCCGACGACTCATCGGCCGGATGCTCACGTCGTGGCCGCTCGCCGCGGCCCGCAGCCCCCCAACGGTGGCCTCTTCTCGCGGCACATGGGCGAAGGGGTCGAAGGAGTACCACCGCATGGCGTTCTGGTGGGTGATCTTGGCCGCCTCGGATTCGGAGACCCCGGCCTCGGTCATCAGCTGGGCCAGCTCCTCGGGGGCATCGGGCCAGGCCGAGTCGCTGTGGGGGTAGTCGCACTCCCAGCTGATGTTGTCGATGCCGATCTGGTTGCGCAGGTACACCCCGGTGTGGTCGGAGATGAAGCAGGTGAGGAAGTGCTGGCGGAACACGTCGCTGGGCATCCGGTCGCCGAAGTCCTGGCCGGTCCAGCGGTGGTGCATGTCGTAGGTGCGGTCCACCCGCTCCAAGAAGTAGGGCACCCACCCGGTGCTGCCCTCCGACAGGGCGATGCGGATAAGGGGGAACTCCTTGAGCACCCGCGACCACAACAGGTCGGCCGCCGCCGCCTGGATGTTCATCGGCTGAAGGGTGATCATCACATCAGGGGGCGAGTCGGGGGCGGGGAAGCTGAGCTGGCCCGACGACCCCAGATGGATCGACAACACGGTGTCGGTGTCGCACACCGCCGTCCACAGCGGGTCCCAGTAGGAATCGTGGAAGCTGGGATAGCCCAGGGCGGCCGGGTTCTCAGTGAACGACAGCGAGTGGCAGCCCTTGTCGGCTACCCGGCGCACCTCCTCCGCGCACTTCTCCGCGTCCCAGATCACCGGCAGCGCCATGGGGATGAACCGCCCCGGATGGGCACCGCACCACTCGTCGATGTGCCAGTCGTTGTAGGCCCGCACCAGGGCCAGGCCGAACTCCTCGTCTTCGACCGCGAACAGGCGGGCGGCGAAGCCGGGGAACGACGGGAAGTTCATCGACGCCAGCACCCCGCAGGCGTTCATGTCCTTGACCCGCTCGTCCACGATGAAACAGCCCGGCCGAATCTCGTCCAGCGACTGGGGCTCCACCCCGTACTCCTCCTTGGGGCGGCCGGCCACGGCGTTGAGGGCCACGTTGGGTACCTCCACCTCGCCGAACCGCCACACATCGGCCCCGTCGTCGCGCCGTACGATCCGGGGGGCGTCGGCCTTGAACCGCTCCGGCAAATGGGCGTCGAACAGATCGGGAGGCTCGATGATGTGGTCGTCGACGCTGATCAGAATGAGTTCCTCGGGGGCAAATGCCACGGCCGCCTCCTCGGTGTGAATCTGAGTCAAGGATAGGCTGGGAATGAGATTCCCCTATTATCGCAACAACGTTCCAAGTTTCTGGAAAGGGACAGCGATGAGCAATCCGACGGCCACCGGCCTGCATGGGCGGGGGGTGCTCGACATCGACACCGGCGAGGTGATCGAGTCCGGCTATGTGCGGGTGGAGGGCAACCGCATTGCCGAAGTGGGCGCCGACCGGGGCATCGCCAGCGACTGCGACGAGGTGATCGAGCTTCCGGAACTCACCCTGCTGCCCGGCCTCATGGACATGGAGGTCAACCTGTTCATGGGCGGCCCCGGCGCGGGGCTGTTCGACTCGGTGCAGGTCAACCCGGCCAAGATGACGCTGCGGGCCACCGCCAACGCCCGGCGCACGCTGAGAGCCGGGTTCACCACGGTGCGCAACCTGGGCCTGTTCGTGAAGACGGGCGGATACCTGCTCGACGTGGCCCTGGGCGAGGCCATCGCTGCCGGCTGGGTGGACGGTCCCCGGATCGTGCCCGCCGGCCATGCCATCACCCCCACCGGCGGCCACCTCGACCCCACCATGTTCCAAGCCCTCGCCCCCGATGCCTTGCCCATCTCCGTGGAAGAAGGGGTGGCCGACGGCATCGACGAGATTCGCCGGGCGGTTCGCTACCAGATCAAATACGGCGCCCAGGTGATCAAGTGCTGCGGCTCCGGTGGGGTGATGTCGCACACCGGTCCCGCCGGCGCCCAGCAGTACTCCACCGAGGAGTTTGCGGCCATCGCCGACGAGGCCCACCGCCGGGGGCTCAAGGTGGCCATCCACTGCCACGGCGACGAGGCGGTCCGCTCGGCCATCGAAGCCGGAATCGACTGCATCGAGCACGGTTTCTTGATGAGTGACGACACCATCCAGCTCATGGTGGACACCGGAACGTTCCTGGTGAGCACCACCGCTTTGACCGAGAACTGGGACGTGTCCGACCAACCGCCGGAGCTCCAGGCCAAGGCGGCCGAGGTTTTCCCCCAGGCCCGCCAGACCATCGCCAAGGCCATCGAGGCCGGGGTGAAGATCGCCACCGGCAGCGACGCCCCCGCCATCTGGCACGGTCGCAACGCCGAGGAGTTGGTCGTGCTGGTGAAGCGGGGCATGACCCCGCTTCAGGCCATTCGGGCCGCCACCGTGGTCAGCGCCGACCTCATCGATGCCCCCGACCTCGGTCGCATCGCCCCCGGGATGCTGGCCGACATCGTCGGGATGCCCGGTGACCCGCTCACCGAGATCCAGCGGGTGCAGTTCGTGATGAAAGACGGCAAGGTCTACAGGCGCTGAGGAGGAATCATGGCCCATTTCCCCAAGCCGGCTGAGGGCAGCTGGACCGAGCACTACCCCGGACTGGGAACCGGGCCGGTCTCCTACCGTGACTCCTACGACCCCGAGTATTGGCAGCAGGAGATCGACGCCATCTTCAAGAAGGAGTGGCTGTGCGTGGGGCGGGTGGAGCGCTTGGGACGAGCGGGGAGCTACTTCACCCGGGAGTTCCCCTGGGCCAAGCGCAGCATTGTGGTGGTCAAAGACCGGGAGGGCACCGTGCGGGCGTTCTACAACGTGTGCCGCCACCGGGGCAACAAGCTGGTGTGGGACGACTTTCCCAATGAGGAGACCTCCGGGGTGTGCCGCCAGCTCACCTGCAAGTACCACGGATGGCGCTACGACCTCGACGGCTCGCTGGTGTTCATCCAGCAGGAATCGGAGTTCTTCGACGTCGACAAGGACGCTCTCGGCTTGGTGCCGGTGGCCTGCGACATCTGGGAGGGCTTCATCTTCGTCAACCTCGACCCCGAGCCCCAGCAGATGCTCGCCGAGGCCCTGGCCCCGCTGGCCGACGGCCTGGCCGGGTATCCGTTCGGCGAGATGACCCAGACCTACGAGGTTCGCTCGGAGATCAACAGCAACTGGAAGCTGTTCATCGACGCCTTCGTGGAGTTCTACCACGCCCCGGTGCTGCACCAGCGCCAGGCTGAGGCCGATGAGGCGGCCAAGCTGGCCGGCTTTGGCTTCGAAGGCCTCCACTACGAGCTATTCAGCCCCCACTCGATGGTGTCGTCGTGGGGCGGCATGTCGCCGCCCAAAGACCCCAAAATGGTCAAGCCCATCGAGAACCTGCTGCGCAGCGGCCTGTTCGGCCCGTGGGACAAGCCCGCAGTGATCAACGACAACCAGGACCTGCCCCCGCTGCTCAACCCGTCGAAGCACCGGGCCTGGGGCATCGATTCGTTCGTGCTGTGGCCCAACTTCATGATCCTGTTCTGGGAGACGGGCTGGTACCTCACCTACACCTATTGGCCCCTGGGCCCCAGCAAGCACCTGTTCGAGTCCACCCTCAACTTCGTCCCCCCCGAGAACGCCAGCCAACGCGCCGCCCAGGAGTTCGCCTTCTCCACCTTCAAGGAGTACGCCTTCCAAGACGCCAACACCCTGGAGGCCACCCAGACCATGATCGAGAGCGAAGTGGTGGACACCTTCATGCTCAACGACCAGGAGATCCTCTGTCGCCACCACCATGCTGCGGTGCGAGAGCAGGTGCAGGCCGGAGGTCGCCCGGCCCGCTACCCGTGGATGCCCGAGCCGGCCCGCGCCTAGGAGAGCGACGATGAGCGAAACCGCACCTGCACTGCCCGCCGACTTCGCCGAATTGGCCCCGTTCGCTGATTGGGCCCTCGACACCTGGCGGGAGCGCTACGACAAGCGCCTGGACTCGACGATGGCCGAGATGCAGGCCTTTTACGACGCCATGATGCCCCGGCTGGCCGAGATCTTGGAGTACTGCGACGCCTTCGACCTCCACGACCTGCCCGACGACGCCCGCAACCTGCTGCTGCTGGCCTTCTCGCTGTGCGAGGCCTCGTTCCCGGTGGAGGCGTGGCGACAGCCCCGGGTGCCCGACAGCGGATCGGCCGACTTGGAGATGGTGCGCGAGCCGTCTCTTTAGTCTGAGGTGCCTGGGAGGCGATGGTTCCGGTCGATGGTCAGTCGGCGTTAAGGGATTCCCGGGCGATCTGGGCGGGATCGGGGGGCGCGGCGCTGGGGGTGGTGATGTGGATGTGGGCGATGGTGCCGGTCCACGGAAACGGGGGCTGATAGTCGTCGTTGATGGGGAAGCCGGTGTCGTGGCCGATGATCAGTCCGGTGCCGCCGTTCTGCCAGGAGTTGGGCAGCGTGCGATCGAGTTCCAGTCGAGCGGCCACCTCGCCATCCACCAGCAGCTCGATGAGGCTGGAAGCCGCCGACGTAGGTTGATACCGGCATCCCAGAGTGGAGGCATTGATGGGAACTGCCGGGGTGGCCAACTGGAACTGATCGCCGGACAGGCAGAGCCCCAGCACGAGGGCGCCGTCCAATCCGTAGAGGGCCAGGCCGCTGGTCCAATCGCCCATGGCCCACACGATGCCCTCGGCGCCATCCGGGCTCACTGACACCGCAGCGTCGATGGTGAACCCCCGCACCAGCACGGGCATCACTTCGTCGGCCACCCGGCCCGCGCCGGGGCGGTACCGGGTCTGGGCGGGGGGTGGATAGGCGGGCGGGTAGATGGCCGGCATCCGCCCGGCGTAGCCGTCGTCGAGGGGCAGCACTTCGTACCGCTCAGCCGCCCCCCACCAGGCCGCCTCGAGTTCAGCTAGCTTCTCGGGGTGCTCGACGGCCAGGTCGTGGGCTTCGGAGAAGTCCTGGTCGAGGTTGAACAGCGCCCAGGCGTCGTCGGTGAACGAGCGGCTTCCCTCCATCAGCGCGATCTCGTCGCCATGGGCTTGGCCCACATGATTGGTGGTGGCCTTCCAGCCGTCCAGGTACATGGCCCGCGACCCCTGAACCTCGAAGTACTGCTCGGTTCGGGGCGAGGGGGCGTTGGCGTCGTCGAAGGTGGCCGCCAGGCTGGCACCGTGCATCGGGATCTGGGCCACCCCGTCCACCGATTCGGGGGCGTCCACTCCGCACAGCTCCAGCACGGTGGGGGCCAAGTCGATGGCGTGGCAGAACTGGGTGCGCACCTCGCCCCGGGCCGCGATGCCCGCGGGCCAATGCACCACCAGCGGGGTGCGGGTGCCGCCCAGCCAGGCATAGCGCTTCCACAGCCGGAACGGGGTATTGCCGGCCCAGGCCCAGCCCCAGGCGTAGTGGTTGTAGGTGCGGGGACCGCCCAGCTCGTCGAGCCACTCCAGGTTGGCGGCCACCGACTCCGGCAGGCCCTTGGTGAACCGGTGCTCGTTGACCGATCCCACCTGCCCGCCCTCGGCGCTGGCCCCGTTGTCGGAGCACAGGATCACGATGGTGTTGTCCAGCTCGCCGATGGCCTCGAGGTGGTCGATCACCCGGCCGATCTGGGCGTCGGTGTGGGTGACGAACCCGGCGTACACCTCATGCATGCGGGCGAACAGCCGCCGGGCGTCGGTATCGAGCTCGTCCCAGGGCTGGACCCATGACGGCTGCTCGGTGAGCGCGGTGCCCTCCGGCGCGATGCCGGACGCGAGTTGCCGCTCGAAGGCCCGTTCCCGCCACCGGTCCCAGCCGTCGTCGAACATCCCCCGGTAGGGCGCCACCCATTCAGGAGTCACATGGTGGGGGGCGTGCGTCGCCACTTCGGCGTAGTAGCAGAAGAACGGCTTTTCGGGGGCGGCGTGCTTTTGGTCGGTGATGTGGGCGATCACCTGGTCGGCCAAATCGGCGCTGAGGTGGTAGCCGTCGTCGTAGTGGGCCGGGGGATCGATGTAGTGCTGGTCGCGCACCAGGTTGGGGGCCCAGCAGTTGGCGCCGCCATGGAGCACCCCGTAGTAGCGCTCGAAGCCCACCCCGGTGGGCCACAAGGTGAACGGCCCGGCTGCGCTGCGCTCGCCCCGGGGGGCGAGGTGCCACTTGCCAACGGCCATGGTGCCCCAGCCGGCGTCTCGCAGGATGCGGGGCAGCATGGCCGCCGAGGGGGGGATGCGGGCGGTGTAGCCGGGGAACCCCATGGTCATGTCGGACAGAAAGCCCATGCCCACCGCGTGGTGGTTGCGCCCGGTCAGCAGGGCGGCTCGGGTGGGCGAGCACAGGGCGGTCACGTGGAAGCGGTTGTACGACAGCCCGCCCGCGGCCAGGCGGTCGATGTTGGGGGTGGCGAAGTCGGCCCCGAAGCAGCCGAGCTGGGCGAACCCGGTGTCGTCCAGCAGGATGACCAGAACGTTGGGTGCGCCTTTAGGGGCCCGGGGCAGCTCGGGGGGTCGAGGGGTGGACTCGGCCACGGTGAGCCCGATGTCGGCGGCGCCCGATCGAGTGGTGGCTGGCTCGTCCATGGCTCGTGCTAGCGGCGCGACCGGTAGTCGGCGCCGGGGATGGTGGCGAACTGGAAGGGCTCGGGCGGTCGGCCCTTGAACAGCGCGAAGCACTCGCCGGTGAGGCCGGAGTCGAGGGCCGCCATGGCCGCCTCGGCCACCTCCTCGGCATCCATGATGACCATGCCCGCGGCCTCCAGACGATCCCGATTCCCGCCCAGGAATCCAGTGCCCACCGTGGCCGGGCAGACGGCGTTGAGGCTGATGCCCCGCTCGGCCAAGTCGGGGGCGGCGCTGCGGACCAGAGCGGCAATGGCGTGCTTTGACATGGAGTAGCCCAGGTCTACCGGCAGCGGGCTGAACGAGGCCATCGACCCGGTAATCAGCGCGTGCCCGCCACCGCTCGCTTCCAGCAGCGGCACCGCGGCCCGCAGGCCGAACACCGCGCCGTGCTGGTTGATCCCGATGATGCGGAGATAGTCGTCGTCGGAGATCTCGGCGATATTGCTCAGCCCCAGCATGATCCCGGCGTTGAGATGGACGATGTGGAGATGGCCCGGATCCTGCACCAGCTCGGCGGCCAATGCGCTCCACGCCGAGGAGTCGGCCACATCCAGGTGGCGGTATCGGCCGCCGATCTCGTCGGCCACCTGCTGGCCGGCGTCGTCCACGATGTCGGTGCAGACAACCTGAGCCCCTGCTTGGGCGTAGCGGCGGGCGCAGGCGGCGCCGATGCCCGAAGCCGCCCCGGTGACCAGCGCGGTCTTGCCAGCCAAGTCCATGGTCAGCTCTCCGCTTCCTGGGCGCCTCGGGCGAAGGCGTCGTCGGTGCCGAGGTCGTAGAGGCCGTTGATGAACTGGAGCGGCGGCTTGGTGGTGTACTCCTGTTGGGCTCGGGTGGGCATGATCTTCTCCCGGTGGCGCAGGTCCCACATGCTCTCGCACCGCCCGGAGTAGTGGTCGGGCTGTTCCAGCATCCAGATGATGCCGTCGGCGGGCACCGAGGTGGGTTCCCAGTCGGTGAGATCGATGTCGCCCATGTTGGCCAGCGTGCCCTCGGAGGCCACCGGAATGTCGATGCGGAAGCAGTTGACCGCGATGCGGTCGGGGTGGAGTTGCCGGGCCAAGTCGGTGGTCATCCGCTCGAGGGCCAGCTTCGACATGCCGTACGACATCAGGCCCGGCACCGGGCGCAGCGCGGCTTGCGACGACAGGCTCAGGATGCGCCCCCGCCCCGCAGCCCGCAGGTGGGGCAGGGCGGCCCGCACGGTGAGCAGCGGGGCCCGCAGGTTGATGTCCATGATGAGGTCGTAGCGCTTCAGGGGGATGTCCACCTCCCCAACGAAGGTCACCGCCGCGTTGTTGACCACCACGTCGAGGCGGCCCCACGCCTCCACCGGGGCGGCCACCATGGCCTCGATGTCGTCAGCCGAGGTCAGATCGGTGGGGGCGGCCAAGGCCTCGCCCCCGGCATCGATCACCGCGTCGACGGTCTCATCGATGGTGCCGGGGAGCGGCTTGGGCGACTCCCTGGTGGAGCGGGCCGCACAGGCCACCTTGGCTCCTTTGGCCGCGGCCGCCATCGCAACGGCCGCTCCCACCCCCCGGCTGGCGCCGGTGACCAGCACCACTTTCCCGGCGAGATCATAAGGCTCAGACATCAGCACGCAACCCCATCCGTCGCTACCCTAACCAAAGACTTCTTTCCGGCCAGAGTGGAGCGCGAGTGGGCGAGTATCGGCATCTGACGGTGGTCCCAGTAGGCGGCTGCATTGGCGCGGAGGTCAGCGGAGTCGACCTGCGGGAGGACCTGGCCGACGCGGCGGTGGCCGAGATTCGCCGGGCATGGCTCGCGAATCTGGTGGTGTTCTTTCGCGATCAGCCCTTGACCCTCGAGCAATTCTCGGCGTTTGCCCGTCGCATCGGCACTCCCGGCCGATACCCGTTCGTGCCCGGCCTTGTTGATCACCCCGAGATCATCGAGGTGAAGAAGCTGCCCCACGAGACCGTCAACTTCGGCGGCATCTGGCACACCGATACCGCCTATCTAGACCGGCCGCCCATGGCATCGATGCTCTTGGCCCGGGAGGTGCCCGCCGCCGGCGGCGACACCGAGTTCGCCAACATGTACGCCGCCTTCGACGCACTCTCTGACGGTTTGAAGCAGTTCCTCCGGGGTCTGCGGGCGGTGAACAGCTCGGCGCTGGCCGACGTGTCCAAGACCCGGGAAGACCGCATCGCCGAAGCCGCCGAAGCCGGGCACGGCGCCGGAGAAGACTATGAGGCCGTCCATCCGGTTGTTCGCACCCATCCGGAGACCGGCCGCCAGTCCCTGTATGTCAACGTGGCCCACACCGCCCGGTTCGAGGGCATGACCGAGGAAGAGAGTCAGCCCCTGCTGCGGTTTCTCTTCGCCCACCAGTCCAAGGCGGAGTTCACCTGTCGATTCCGCTGGGAGGCGGGCTCGCTGGCGCTGTGGGACAACCGCTGCGCCATGCACAACCCCATCAACGACTACCCCGGCCAACTCCGAGTCATGCACCGCATCACCTTCGAGGGTGATGTGCCGCGCTAGAGAGTTCACCTTCGAGGGCGATGTGCCCCGCTAGACGATTTCTTGTCGAATCAGGGAGAATTCCACCATGTGGCATGAGGAACGGCTGTTGGTCGACGGGGAACTGCGGAGCGCGGCCGGGGGTGGAGTATTCGAAACGGTGAACCCCGCCACCGAGGAGGTGCTCGGGGTGGCGGCCAATGCCACTGATGCCGACGCCTCGGCCGCGGTGGCCGCGGCCCGACGGGCCTTCGACACCACCGACTGGGCCCGCAGCCACGAGTTCCGGGCTCGGTGCCTGCGCCAGTTCCACGCCGCGCTGGAGAACCATCTGGAGGAGATGCGGGAGCTGACCGTGGCCGAGGTGGGCGCCCCGGTGATGCTCACCTACGGCGGTCCGCAGCTCGAAGCCCCGGTGGCCTCGGTCAAGTGGGTGGCCGACATGCTGGACGGCTACCAGTGGACCCAGGATCTCGGGGTGGTCGAGGCCTACGGGGGCAATCACCGACGGTGGATCGAGCGGGAGCCGGTGGGGGTGGTGGCCGCCATCACCGCCTACAACTTCCCGGTGCAATTGAACTTGGCCAAGCTGGCCCCGGCGCTGGCCGCCGGCAACACCGTGGTGTTGAAGGGCGCGCCGGACACGCCGTGGTCGGCGCTGGCCTTGGGGCACTTGATCGCCAATGAGACCGACATCCCCCCCGGCGTGGTCAACATCTTGAGTTCGGCGGAGAACTCGGTGGGCGAGGTGCTCACCACCCACCCCGACGTGGACATGGTCACGTTCACCGGCTCCACCGCCACCGGTCGAAAGATCATGGCCTCGGCCAGCGCCACGGTGAAGAAGACCTTCTTGGAGCTGGGGGGCAAGAGCGCCTACGTGGTGCTGGACGACGCCGACATCGAGGCTGCGGCCGCCATGAACGCATTCATGGTGTGTACCCACGCCGGGCAGGGCTGCGCCATCGCCACCCGCCTGGTGGTGCCCGCCGCCATGGCCGACGCCGCGGCCGAGGTGGTCTCGGCCACGCTGGGTGCCATTCCCTACGGCGATCCCACCGACCCCAGCGTGATGATGGGGCCGCTCATCAACGCCCGCCAGCGCGACAAGGTACACAAGCTGGTCTGCGACGCCCAGGACCAGGGGGCCAAGCTGGTGACCGGGGGCAAGCGCCCCGACCACCTGCCGGTGGGCTACTACTACGAGCCCACCTTGCTGGCCGGGGTGGGCGAGAACGACCTGGTCGCCCAAGAGGAGGTGTTCGGGCCGGTGCTGGCCGTCATTCCCTATGAAGGAGGCGACGAGGAGGCGGTGCGGATTGCCAACAACTCGATCTACGGCCTGTCGGGCGCGGTGAGCAGCGCCGACCCGGAGCGGGCCCGGTCGGTGGCCCGGCAGATCCGTTCGGGCACGATCAGTGTGAACGGAGGCCTGTACTACGCCCCCGACGCGCCCTTCGGGGGCTATAAGCAGTCGGGCATCGGCCGGGAGATGGGCGTGGCCGGGTTTGAGGAGTTCCTCGAGATCAAGACCCTGGCCGAACCCGACGCCTGAACGGCAGAGACGAACCGGCATGAGCGGAAGGGGGCAGTGGCTCAGCATCCCGGCCATGGCCGCTGAGGCCGCGGCCCGCTTCGCCGATGCCCCTGCGGTGGTGGAGGGCGACACCGTGCTCACCTACGCCGAACTTGGGGAGCGAGTCGACCAGGCCGCCGCGGCCATGCTGGCGGCCGGGGTGCAGGCTGGCGACCGGGTGGCGATCTGGGCTTCCAACCGCTCGGAGTGGATCATCGCCGCGCTGGGGCTTCACTCGGCGGGCGCCGCGTTGGTGCCGGTGAACACCCGATTCAAACCGGCCGAAGCCGCCTACATCCTGGCCCGCAGTCGGGCCCGGCTGCTGGTGGCCGAAGCCGGGTTCGCGGGCATAGATCCCGCAGGACTGTTCCAGCAGCCCGACCAAGACTTGTCTGCTTTGGAGCAGGTCGTGGTGCTCCCGCCGGCCGAGTCCGCCGAAACCCTGTCCATCGGAGTGTCGTGGGCAGATTTTCTGGCCGCGGGCGAGTCGGTCACGCTCGACTCGGTCCAGACCCGGCGGCAGGCGGTGGATCCCGGCCAGATCAGCGACATCTTGTTCACGTCGGGCACCACCGGCGCCCCCAAGGGCGTGATGATGAGCCACGGTCAAACCCTGCGGCAGTTCTCCGACTGGTGCGACTTCGCCGATCTGCGCCAAGGCGACCGGTATCTGATCATCAACCCCTTCTTCCACATGTTCGGCTACAAGGCCGGCTGGCTGGCCTGCCTGCTGCGGGGCGCCACGGTGTACCCGGTGCCGGTGTTCGACATCGACCGGGTGCTGGAGTTGGTGGAGGCCGAGCAGATCACCGTGCTCCCCGGTCCCCCCACCATCTACCAGGCGGTTCTGGGTCATCCCGCTCGCTCAAACCGAGACCTGTCCAGCCTGCGGGTGGCGGTTACCGGGGCGGCCGACATCCCGGTGGAGCTGATCCGCCGAATGCACGACGAGTTGCCGTTCGAGCGCATCTGCACCGGCTACGGCCTCACCGAAGCCGGCACCTGCACCGGAACGCAATCCGGCGATGATCCTGAAATCATCGCCACCACCGTGGGCCGGGCCATGCCCGACTTGGAGCTCAGGGTGGTGGACGGCGACCGGGAGGCCGCCACCGGGGAGACCGGCGAGGTGCTGGTGCGGGGCTACAGCGTGATGACCGGCTATTTCGACGATCCCGAGGCCACCACCGCGGCCATTGACGCCGACGGGTGGCTCCACACCGGCGACTTGGGGACGATGGATGCCCGGGGTTACTTGAGGATCGCCGGTCGCATCAAGGACATGTTCATCGTCGGCGGATTCAACGTCTACCCCGCCGAGATCGAGAACACCCTGCTCGGCCATCCCGATGTGGCCCAGGCCGCAGTGGTCGGCGTGCCCGATGAGCGGCTGGGGGAGGTGGGGCGGGCGTACATCGTGGCCCAGGCCGGAGCGGCTCTCGATCCTGAAGAGCTGATCGCCTGGTGCCGGGAGCGCATGGCCAACTACAAGGTGCCCCGTTCAGTAGTGCTGCGGAATTCGCTCCCGCTCAACGCCACCGGCAAGGTGATGAAAGACGAGCTGTTGGCCGGTTCCTAGTCCTCGGCGTCGGAAGGGAACCCTTTGCCTTCCAGTTCGGGGTCGAGGGGCAGGTCGAAGCAGTTGAACGCCACCGCCAGGGTGTCGTAGGCACCGATTGTGAACAGCAGATCCATGATCTGGCGGGTGTCGAACGTCTCGGCCAGCTCATTCCAGGTGCCGTCCGACCAGCCGTGATTGTGGTGGAACTCGTCCACCGCCCGCAGCACCAAGGCGTCATCTGGTGCCCAGCCGTCAACGGAATCAACGGCGGTGCGGTCGATTTCTTCATCGGTCAGGCCCACTTCAAGGGCAGAAGCCGCGTGCTGGACCCACTCGTATTCGCTTTGGCGCCGCCACGCCACCCGCAGCACTGCCAGCTCAATGACCCGCTCCGGCAGGGAGTTGAAATAGAGCAGGTGGCGGTTGAACTCCAAAAAGGCCTTGGCCAGTTCGGGATACTGGGCCATCACAGATAAAGCGTTGTTGGGGCGCCTCACCTGTTGTTTGCGGTCGGATTTGCGCTTGTCGTAGGTGGAGCCCGCCGGCGGGCGCATGGGCTCCATGGCGGCAAATGCCTCGGGGGTCCATTCCGACAACTCCAGCGGCGCGATGCGAGGCCTCATGGTCGGGTTGTCCGGTTTCTCGGTCGAGCTGCCCACTCGATCCTCCTTGGCTTTCTTCTGGGATGGTAACCGACCCATGAGAAGCAAAGACCGGCGTCAGCCCTCGCTCGTCGGCTGATGTCTGGTATGAACGGGGCAGCGTCAGGCGGTGAGGAGTTGTTGTGCGTATAGGACTGATGGTCGGACCCGAGCGGCGCCGGTACGCCACCAAGACGGCCCGGATGATCGAAGCCGCTCAGGAGGCCGAGGCGGGCGGGTTCGCCTCGGTGTGGATTCCCCAGATTCCCGACGAGTTCGACGCCATGACCGCAGCCGCGCTGATCGGGTCGGCCACCTCGTCGGTTGAGGTGGGCACCGCGGTGGTGGTGGCCCAAACCCGCCACCCCATCGCCCTGTGCCAGCAACTGCTGTCGGTGCAATTGGCCTGCGAGGGACGGTTCACCCTCGGCCTGGGCCCGTCGCACCACTGGATCGTGGAGGACATGCTGGGATTGTCCTACGAGCGGCCTGTGGCCGAGATCCGGTCATATCTCGATGTCTTGGGCCAGGCCCTGGCCGGTCCCGGTCCGGTTCGGGTCGACAACGAGCACTTCCACATCGACAACCCGCTGGACATCACCGATCAGGCCGCCACCCCGGTGCTTTTGGCCGCGCTGGGGCCGGTCATGCTGCGGCTGGCCGGCGCTCGCACCGACGGCACCGTGTTGTGGCTGGCTGACGAGCGGGCCATTGGCGAGTTCATCGCCCCTCGGATCAACGACGCGGCTGCTGAGGCCGGTCGGCCCCCGCCTCGGATCGTGGCCGGTGTGCCGGTGTGCCTGTGTGCTCCCGGCCAGGTGGACGCGGCCAAAGACCGGGCCGAGCGGCTCTTGGCCGAGGCCGAGGTGTCCCCCAACTACCAGCGGCTGTTGGATCGGGGCGATGCCCACGGGGTGTCCGACATCATGGCAGTGGGCGACGAGGCCGCCGTGTTGGCCCGACTGCGTTCGTTCGCCGACGCCGGAGTCACTGACCTGTCGGTGCGAGTGCTGCCCGTGGGCGACGGCCGCGATGAGCTGATCGCCTCCAGCCAGCGCACCCGGGAGTTCTTGGCCTCGTTGACCCCAGACCCATAGAAGCCGGGCTCAGGCTGCGTTTCCTATGACGCCAACGGGCGGCCGAAGGGGAGGGAGTCTTGCCAGGTGGCCAGGAACGACTCGGCTCGGTAGGCGGCGGCCAGGAAAAGGCCGTCGGGGTGGTCGGCGATCTCTTCGAGAGAAGCGGTGATCTTGGCCGCGGCGTCAGCGACGATGGTCTCGGGCGTGGGGTCGCCGGTGGGCCACCAGGCGAAGAGGGGGCCGGCGGTGGCGATGAAGTCGGGGACCACCGTGGTGCCGGCCCTGCTGAGGATGGCCAGCGCCCGGGCGGTGACCGGGATCGGGCTGTAGGGGACCAGGGTGCTCACGCTGAGCTGCTCGGCCACGGTGTGGTCGATGGCGCCCATCTTGGAGCCGGCGAACAGCACGTCGGCTTGGCCGTTCATTTCCACAATTGTTCCGCCCCGATCCTCAACCGCGATGGTCAGGGCGTCGCAAATCGGTCCCGAGCCCTCGATGGCCACGGTGCGATTATCCAACCCGCCGGACGCAGACGCCGCCGCGGCAACTACCCCAGCGACGGTCGCCTGATCAGCCACATCGCCTATCGCGGCCCGGGAGTCGGTCTCGGCCAATGGCTCCAGGGCGGTCCGAGGTACTCGGGTGCCCGGTTCGGGGAGAAAGCGGCCCGAGGCCACCATGGGGGCAATCTCCGCGGTGAACTTGGCCACCGCATCGGCTCGTTCGTCGTCAACGGCGTTGATTCCCGCCGAGGCCCCGCTGCGGCGCATTTCGAAGGTGGCGAAGGCGTAGGTCATCGACCGGGCCAGATCACTGGCCCCGCCGGGCAAGATCTTGCGGGCTGACCGGACCGAGCCCACCGACTCGGGCGCGTCGGCCAAATCGAACACGATGAAGGCGTCGACTGTTTCGAGTTTCTCTATGGGCAAGACCTGCTCCCGGCTGGGTCTGTTGTCGGCAAGAGCTGACTATGTCGTTCTAGTCGTCTGAGGAAGGGTCGTCCCAGTCGTCTACATGGCCGGCAGGGGAGGGCTCGTCTTCCTCGTGGTCCAGTCCGGCCACGATTTCCTTAACCCGCACCTCGGCATCGTTGATCCGCCCCCGGCACACCCGGATCAGCTCCGCGGCCCGCTCAACCTTCACTGCCAGTAGGTCGATGTCGATGTCCTCGGCCTCCAGTTCGCCCAAAATCTGCTGAAGCTCGCTCAATGCATCGGCGTAGCCGATTTCTTGCGTGCTCATTGTCTCGTGCTCCTCACTTGTTCTCCGACACCGTGCTGTGCAGTTCGCCTTCGGCCAGGGTGGTCACCAGATCGTCGCCGATGGTCAACGCCAAGGGGTCGCGCACCACTTTGCCGCTATGGCGGGTGATCGACCAACCGCGGGCCAAGATCGCCCGGGGGTCGAGCAGGCGGGTCCGACCCTCCAGGTTGGTCAGTTCCTTGGCCGCCGTCCCCGGGATCCGCAGAGCCTGGGCCGCCATGCTTGACTTCTTCCGCTCCAGCGTGCGCCGCCCGTCCAAAACGACCGTTGCCGCTCGGTGGCGCATGGTTCCCGCACAGTCGTCCACTCGGCGGGTCTCGCCCCGGGTCCGGTTCTCGGCCAGCTCTCGGATCCGGGCAGCCCGGCCCTGAAGCCGGGTGCCGGCCCGGTGCAAATGGGCCTCGGCGGTCCGGGCGGTGGTCTGGCTTACCGCCGCCAGCCGCTGGTCGGCGTCTCCTAGCAGCCGTGAGGCCCATGCCGCGATGCCGCCCCATGCCAGATCGGCGGCTTCAAGGTGGGCCCGGGCCGCGGTCACGATGAACACCGCCGCGGCGGTGGGCGTTTTCTGAGCCTCATGAGCCACCTCGTCGGCGATGGTCCGGTCGATCTCGTGGCCCACTCCGGTGACCACCGGCACGGGGGCATTGGCGATGGCTCGGACCACGGCCTCGCTGTCGAAGGCCACCAGATCGGTACGGGCCCCGCCGCCGCGGACCACCGCAATCACGTCCACCCCGGCTTGACCCGCCGCCCGAATGGCCGCAGCGATGAGCGGGGGCGCGTCTACCCCCTGCACCGGGGTGTCGGCCAGCACCACGTCCCAGGCCAGGCCGCTGGCTTCGAGCTCGTCGCAGAAGTCATGGTGGGCGGCACTGCCGTTGGAGGTCACAAGGCCGATCCGCATTGGGGCCACGGGGAAGGGGACGGCTTGGTTCTTGGTCAACAGACCCTCGTCGCGCAGCTTCTCCAGCAGGCGCAGCCGCTCAGCCTCCAGCTCTCCCAGCGTGAAGTTGGGGTCGATGCCCGACATGTACAACTGGAGCCGGCCTCCGGGGGGCCAGAAATCCAGCTTGCCCTGTATGCGGATCTTCATCCCGTCTTCCATCGCCATGCCCCCATGGCGGCGCAGCGTCTCTTCCACCCTCTCGCGGTTGAACCGGAACAGCGCCACCGACACCGATGCCTCGGGCTGCTTGCCCGCGCCGTTGTCCGGGTCGGGCTCCACCAAATCGAAGTACATGTGCCCGCTGCGGGCCCGGCTCAGGTTGCGGATCTCGCCCTCCACCCACAACTCGTCGCCGAAGGCGTCGCTCAGCACCTGCTTGATCCGCCCGGCCAGCTCGGCGACGGTGAACGTCATCGGCTCGGCAAACGCCCCCGACGAAGCAGTGTCGAACAGGCTCATCGCGCGCTCTCCGCCGGAGAGCGCTGCTCATTGCGCACCAGGGTGCGGTACAGCTCGGCGTACAGCCCCCCCGCGGCCAGCAGATCGCCGTGGCGACCCGACTCCACCAGCTCTCCCTGGTCGAGCACCAGGATCTGGTCGGCGTTGGTCACCGTGGACAGCCGGTGGGCGATGACCACCGCGGTCCGCCCTTGGAGGGCGAGCCCCAGCGCCTGCTGCACTAGGGCCTCGTTCTCGCTGTCGAGGTGGCTGGTGGCCTCGTCGAGCACCACCACGGACGGGTCTTTGAGCAGCACCCGGGCGATGGCCAACCGCTGCTTCTCACCGCCCGACAGCCGGTAGCCCCGCTCGCCCACCACGGTGTTGTAGCCCTCGGGCAGCGAGGCGATGAGGTCGTGGATATGGGCCGAGCGGCAGGCGGCTTCCATGTCGGCATCGGTGGCGCCGGGCCGGGCGTACCGCAGGTTGTCGGCCACCGTCTCGTGGAACAGGTGGGGATCCTGGGGCACCACCCCCACCGATGCCCGCAGCGATTCCTGGGTGACGTCGCGCACGTCGGTTCCGTCGATCAGCACCGCCCCGTCGTCCACGTCGTACAGCCGGTTCAACAACGCGGCCAGGGTGGTCTTGCCCGCCCCCGACGGTCCCACCAACGCCACCAGCTGACCCGGTTCGATCACCGTTGACACATGGCGCAGCACCGGCTTGCCGGTGGCCTCTGGTGCGGCGGCGTTGGCTTGCAGCGACGCCAGCCGGTCGTCGCTGGGCGGGTAGGTGAAGGTGACGTCGGCCAGCTCGATGCGCCCTCGGGGGTTGGGCAGCTTGATGGCATCGGGCCGGTCGGAGATGGGGTTGGGAGTGTCCAGCACCTCGAACACCCGCTCGAACGAGACCAGGGCGGTCATCACATCCACTCGGGCGTTGGTCAGACTGGTGAGCGGGGTGTAGATCCGCACCACCATCAGCCCCATGGCGGCCAACGTGCCCACCGTGATCGTCCCGGAGATCACCAGTTGCCCGCCCACCCAATACAGCACCGCGGCCCCCACCGCCCCCACCAGGCTCAGCGCGATGAAGAACGCCCGCCCGTACATGGCGCTGCGCACGCCGATGTCGCGCACCCGCCCGGCGGTGGCCCCGAATCCGTCCCGCTCCTGGTTATGGCGTCCGAACAGCTTCACCAGCAGCGCCCCCGACACGTTCAGGCGCTCGGTCATAACCGTGTTCATCGAGGCGTTGTGCTCCATGGACTCCCGGGTGAGAGCCTGGAGCTTCCGGCCCACCCGCTTGGTGGGCAAAATGAACACCGGCAGCAGGGCCAGGGCCATCAGCGTGAGCCGCCACTCAAGCAAGAACATGGCCACCAGCGTGGTGGCCAGCACGATGGTGTTGGACACCACCGAGCCCAGCGTCCCGGTGAACGCCCGCTGGGCGCCGATCACGTCGTTGTTCATCCGGCTGATGAGCGAACCGGTCTGCACCCGGGTGAAGAACGCCATCGGCATCCGCTGCACATGGTCGTACAGTCCCACCCGCAGGTCGTAGATGAGCCCCTCGCCGATACGGGCCGACCAATAGCGCTCGATGAACGCAAGGGCCGCCTCGCCGAAGGCGGCCAGCACGATGATGGCGGCCAACAGGTTCACCTGGCCCCGATCGCTATTGGCGATGGCCTCGTCGATGATCTGACGGAACAGCAGCGGGGGCACCAGCGACAGCAGCGCCCCCAGCAACAGCACCACCACGAAGCCGATGAGCATGCCCCGATAGGGGCGCGCGAAACCGGCCACCCGGCGGATTGTCTGCCCGGCTATCTGCTTGCCCTTGACCCCGGTTGGATCGTGGCCGATGGCGCCGTGGGCGCCGCCCATCGCATGCACTTCCTGCACGATACGCCCCACCGGTGACAATCGGCGGTTCGGAGGATTGCCATGCCCAATTCCGAGGTCAAACGATGACCCGGCCCCCGTTCACGCCGAGCAATTGGCCGGTGAAGTAGTCGGCATCGTCTCGACAGAGGTAGGCGCAGGCCGCGGCGATGTCCTCGGGTTGGCCCACCCGGCGCACAGGCGTGGTGGGGACGTGCTCCTCGATCCCCCCGCCGAGATGGCCCTCGTCGGCAGCCCGGTGCAGCGACGGCGTCTCGATAAAGCTGGGGGCAATGGCGTTGACGGTGATCCCCTTGCGGCCGAATTCCCGGGCCAGTGACTTCGTCAGGCCGATCACCGCGGCCTTCGATGCTGAGTAGTGGGTTTGCCCAAAGTTCCCGGTCTGGGCGCTTGAGGAGGAGATGTTGACGATCCGGCCCCAGCTCTCTTCGATCATGTAGGGAATCACGATCTGGCAGAGCTCAAAAGTGCCCCGCAGGTTGACGGCAATGACCCGGTCGAAAGATTCCCGGGAGATTTCCAGGAACCGCTCAAAGGGGGAGATCCCGGCGTTGTTGATCAGAATCGTCGGGCGGCCCAGTTTGTCGACGGTCGCGGCCACTCCGGCCTCGATCGAACTCCGATCGGCGACATCGCATTTCACCGCGACGGCGGTGCCGCCCGCGGCCTCGATGGCCGAAGCGGTTCTTGCTGCGGTATCGCCGTCGAAGTCCAACACGGCCACGGCCGCGCCATCGGTGCCGAGCCGCAGGCTTATCGCCTCGCCGATGCCGGCACCGCCGCCGGTCACGATGGCAACTCGAGGCTGGGACCAGATGGGAGAGGCCATATCCAATTCTGTCAGCGGTGGCAATGTGCTTGCTTTATTCGCCTTGTGGCGCGTCCACCGGGGTGAACTCGAGGCCGAGGAAGGCCAGTCCCCGCAGGATGTGGGTCGGCACGTAGGAGAACCGCCGGTTGCCGGGCGGCCCGTGAACACCCTCGGAAATGCAGATGTCGTCCATGCGGTCGAGGATGCGGTTGAGGCTCACCCGGGCCTCGGCCCGGGCCAAGGGTGCACCGGGACAGGTGTGTACGCCCCGGCCGAAGGCCAAATGCGAGCGGGCGTTGTCGCGCTCGATGTCGAGCGTGTGGGGATCGGGGAACTGCTCGGGGTCGCGGTTGGCCGCCCCGTTGAGAACCATCACCGTGGTGCCCGCCCCCAAATCCACTCCGCCGACGGTCACCGGACGGCGGGTGAGCCGGAAGTCGCCCTTGATCGGGCTCTCGATGCGCAGCGACTCCTCCACGAAGTTGGGGATCAGGGAGCGGTCGTCTCGTATCCGATTTTGGAGTTCGGGGTCTTCGGCCACGAAATAGAGCATGGTGCTGAGCAGCCGCACAGTGGTTTCGGTGCCGGCCGCGAACAGGTTGGCGGCGATGCGCACCGCGTCGATCACCTCCGGGGTCGACCCGTCGGGGAACGTGGCGGTGGCCAGCCCGGTGAGCACGTCGTCGCAGGGGTTGGCCCGGCGATCTTCGATGTAGGCGGTGAACTGGCCGTAGAGGAACTCCAGGGGGTTGTGGGCCATGGCGTGCTCGTCGGTCGAGCCGATGCCGTGTTCCTTGGGCCGCCGCAGCAGTTGCTCGGTGAAGTTGTCCCGGTCGTCGTCGGGCACGCCCAAGAGATCAGCCACCACCAGCAGGGCGAACGGCTGGGCGAAATCCGCGATGAACTCGCAGCGGCCCTCCTCAATGAACGTGTCGAGTTGGCGGTCGGCAAGGCGCCACATGAACTCCTCGTTCTCGCTCAGGCGCTTGGGGGTGATGAGCCGCATGAGCAGAGCCCGGTGGTCGGTGTGGACGGGGGGGTCCATGGTGGGGAGCTGGTCGGACATGGGCAGCTTGTCGCGGTGCTCGGCGATGAGCTCGCCGATGTCGTCGCCCTCCAGCGGCACCGGGAAGCCGGGGAAGGGTCCGGACACCGCGTTGCAGGCCGAGAAACCGTCGTTGTCGTAGTAGACCTCGGTGGCCTCGGCGTAGCCGGTGATCATCATCACGTCGTGGTGGGGCTCGGGATGCACCGGGCAGCGCGAGCGGAGGTGGTCGAAGTACTCGTAGGGGTTGGCCACCAGATCCTTGTCGGTGAAGAAGTTGCGGCTTTCCAGATCAGTCATGGCTGGGTTCCTCCCTGGGATCGAGTCTGTCACGGAGGGCGGTTGCACCGCTGCGGGCGATGGCCCGCTCGTCGGTGCCCAGATAGCTGGCGACAACCAGCTGGTCGTTGCGCACCTCATCGGGGGTGCCCTCGGCGATGATGGCTCCGGCTTCCAGGCAGTACACCCGGTCGCTGATGCCCATGATGAAGGGCATGTCGTGCTCGATCACCAGCAGCGACGCCCCCAGCTCCTCGCGGATGCGCAGCACCAGCGGGGCGAATGCCTCGGTCTCCCGCTGGGCCACCCCGGCGGTGGGCTCGTCGAGGCACAGCACCCGGGCCTCCAGCGCGATGAGGCACGACAGCTCCACGATGCGCCGGGTGCCGGTGGACAGCTCGCTGATGAACGAGCTGGCGTAGCGCCCCAGACCGAAGAAGCTGATGAGCTCGTCGCCCTCGGCCTGACGGGTGCGCTCCCGGCGCTTGGCGCTGGGCAGCGCCAGCAAGGTGGGGATGACCTGGGAGCGGCCCCGGGCCTCCAGCGCTACTTGAATGGTCTCCCGCACGCTGAGGTCGGGGAACAGGTCGGCCTGCTGGAAGGTGCGACCCAGCCCCAGGCTGGCCCGGCGACTGGGGGAGAATCGGGTCACGTTGGTGCCGAATATCTCCACTTGGCCAACCGACGGCACGAACCCCCCGACGGCGTTCATCAGCGTGGTCTTGCCCGCCCCGTTGGTGCCGATGAGGCCCACCACCTCCCCCGGCTGCACACAGAGGTCGACGTCTTCCACCGCATGCACCCCGCCGAACTGCACCGACACGCCGCTGGTGGCGAGGGCGGGCACTCCGGTCGGGGTAGCCCGGTCGGCCACGGCGGCCGAAACCGCTCGAGCAGGGATGGGGGCGGGTGCCCGCTCCTCGGTGGTATCGGGGATCCGCTTGGCCGCGGCGGCGAAGATGGCGTCGCGAATCGAATAGGCCACCTGGATCAGCCCGCCGGGCAGATACATGAGCAGAATCAGGACGCCCGCCCCCGAGGTGAGCAGGCGCACCTGCTCGGACTCCGCGAAGAACGACGGGATGCCCACCACCCACAGCGCGCCCAGGATCACCCCCCAGATCGACGACAGTCCGCCGATGACGGCGATGGCCACCACCCGCAGCGATTCATCGGGGGAGAACGCGGTGGGCCCGAACTGCACCCGAAGCCCGGCGATGAGCCCGCCGGCCAGTCCGGCCAGCGCCCCGGAGATCGCGAACGCCACCAGCTTCATCCGAGTGGGCGACACGGTGAACGCCGCCGCGCTCTGCTCGTTGTCGCGTACCGCGATGAGCGACCGGCCCACCCCGCTGCGGCGGATGCGGCTCACCAAGATGGCGCAGAAACACAGCGCCGCCAGGCACACGTAGTAGTAGGTGCGCTGCGACTTGAGGTCGAAGGTGTCGCCCCACCGGGCCCGGGGCAGGCGCACCACCAAGTCGCCCCCGGTGAGAACGTCGCGCTCGAGCAGCCAGTTTTGGGCCATCACCGCGAAGGCCAGGGTGATGACGGCCAGAAACAGCCCCCGGACGCGCAGCGCGGGCAATCCCACCACCACCGCGGTGACCAGGCAGGCGAAGGCGGCCAGAAACACCGCCCCCTCGAATGGCACCACCGGTAGCTCGAAGTCGCTGTCGCCGATGGAGAAGCTCACGCCCCGCACCATCGCGGTGGTGAGCATGGCCCCCAGTCCGGCGAAGGCGAACTGCCCCAGCGAGAGCTGCCCGGCCCAGCCGGTGAGCAGGGTGAGCGACATGCCCACGATGGCCAACAGCAGCATGAGGGAGTAGAGGAAATGGCGGGACGGGCGGGTCACGATCAGCGGGAGCACGATGGCCACCGCCAGCGCAACGGTGACGGTGATCTGGGGCAGATAGCGCACCCACCAGAGCTGTTGCAGTTGGCGGGGCACCGGTCGCACCCGGGGGGCGAACGACATCGACTGAGCCCCTTCGCCGCCCCGCTGTCGCCGGTGGTACGACAGCACCGCCACCAGCATGGCCACAAAGAGCCCCGCGTCGATCAGCCCCGGCTCGTCGAAGTAGTTGAACAGCAGCGTCGCCTCGACCCCGCCGATCACCGTGCCGGCCAAGAGCGCGGCAGGCAGCGAGTGCATTCGGGCGATCAGCGCCGCAGCGAGGGCCCGAAGCAACAGCCCCGGCCCCAGCGTGGCCGCCTCTATCACCGTGCCCTGGCCCTTGAGCGGGGCGACTAGCACCGCGGTGATGGCCGATAGCAACCCGGCAATGGTCCACACCGCGGTGGACATGGCCTTGGTGCTGATGGCCGACAGCCGGGCGGCATCGGGGTTCTCGGCCGAGGCTCGGATGGCGGTGCCGTACTTGGTGCGCTCCAAGAACAGCGCCAGCACGGCCACGATCACCGGTACCACGATCAGCACCAGCAACTGCGCGCTGCGAATCCTGATGTCGAACAGCTCCCAGCGGCCGTCGAATGGGGTGGGGAAGTTGGCGATGGCGGTGTAGTTGGGCAGCCAGAATCCGGCCAGGAACACCACCTGCGCGGCGCCCATGGTGGCCACGAACAAGATCACCTTGGGGGCCTGCGCCAGGCGCCGCACCACGGTGAGCTCGATGATCCCGCCGAATGCAGCCCCTGAGGCCAGCCCGGCGATGAGCGCTATCGGGTAGGGCACGCCGTACTTGGCCACCAGCAGCCCCAAAAGCGCCCCCCCGAATGCCCCTACCTCAGCGTGGGCGATGTTGATCACCCGCGAGGACCGGAAGATCAGCACTAGGCCCACGGCCATCACCCCGTAGGTGATCCCCGTGACCAGCCCGTTGAAGACGATCTGGCGGTTGAAGGTGAACGCCAGCACTGTGCCCATTGCACCGAGCGATGTGTCGACGGTGCCCAGCACAGCGTGTGCGGCTGCCAGCATGTTCAGCCGCCCGATCCCGACTGTCCGAGGAAGACGGCTCGGGCCAGGTCATCCCGCTCGGCCAGCTCCTGGGTCGGCCCCTCAAAGCGGATCTGCCCCTTCTCCAAGAAGATGGCCCGGTCGGCCACGGCCAGGGCCACGTTCAACGACTGCTCCACGATGATCATGGTCTGCCCGTCGTCGCGGAGCCGCTCCACCACTTCCAACAGCGACTGCACGGTGACCGGGGCCAAACCCAGCGACAGCTCGTCGATCATCAAGATCTCCGGGTCGTGCATGAGCGCCATGGCCAGCGACAGCATCTGCTGCTGCCCGCCGGAGAACTCCCCGGCCACGGCCGAACGGCGCTCGGCGACCACCGGGAACAGGTCGTAGGCCCGCTCCAAGCGGGGTTCGAGCTCGCCGGAGCGGTAGCGGAACCCGGCCATGCGCAGGTTCTCCTCCACCGACAAGCCGGGGAAGACGGCCTTGCCGCCGGCCAACTGCACGATGCCGATCTTGGCCCGCATCCCCGGGTCGGCATAGGTGATGGTGCGCCCGTGGAGCCGCACCACGCCGCGTTGGGGCACCCCCAATCCGCTCACCACTCGCAACACCGTGGACTTGCCCGCGCCGTTGGTGCCCAACAAGGCCAGGGACTCCCCTCGGCGTACCTCAAAGCCGATGTCGAACAGCACCTGCACCTTGCCGTAGGAGAAGTCCAGGTTGCGCACTTGGAGCACCGGGATGTCCGCGGCATCGGCGGCCTTCAGGCGCTCGGCCTCGTCTTGCTCCTCGTGCAGTTCTTCAATGACCAAAGCAATGTCACCCTCGATGAACCGGGAGCCGTAGGCCATGAGCGATCCCCCCACCAGCGTGGCGGGCAGGATCACGATGGTGAGCGCGGTCTGCTCGCCGTGGACATCGCTGAGCATGCCGGTGATCACCGCGCCCAGAAACGCGCCGAACAAGAACATGTAGATGCCCACCAGCGCGGTGCCCCGGGATCGCAGCCGGTAGGGGATGACCGAGGCGATCACGCCCGGCAGGATGGCGAAGGCGGCCCGCGCAAAGGCGTTGGAGGCCCCCAGAAATATCCCGAGCAGCCAGACCGCGGGCATCCATATCCCCACTACTTGGATGGCGCCGAAGGTGACGACGAGGATGCCGATGAAGACCATGGCCCGGGAGGGGTGCTCTTTGAACAGGGCGTCGGCCCGCTTGCCCGACACCGCGGCGCCCACGAAGCCGGGCAAAACGGTGAGCGATCCAAAGACGCCCCGCTCGAACGCGGACAGCCCGAAGTGCTCCTCCAGATGGAGGTTGATGAAGATGATGGTGGTGAATATGGCGAAGCCGATGGCCGCCATGCCGGTTAGGTAGTAGTAGAACGACTTGATCTTGCGGAGCCGCTCAAAGGCCACCGACAGCGAGATGGGCAGCTCGTCATCGGATTGCTCCAGTTCTTGGCCGAGCACGGCCTGCATCTCGTGGCTGCCCCGCCGGGGCTCGCGCACAAAGAAGGCGCTGATCGCCAAGGGAATGCCCATGACCCCCATGGTGAGGAACACCCACCGCCAACCGTCGTCGCCGGTGGCGATGAGCACGACCAGCCCGGCCACCAGCGGGCCCAGGGCTTGGCCGGCCATCTGGAACCAGCCGTTCAGAGCGAAGATCTTGGCCCGGGCCCCGATGGGGTAGCCGTCCATCAGCATGGGCCCGGCCACCGGGATGTAGTACGACTGCCCCAGTCCGGCGCCCATACGGGCGATGAACAGCAAGAACGCATTGGAAATGGCGCTGGTCACCATGACCACGACAGACCACAGCGACATTGCCGCCCCCACCACCAGCTTGCGGGGCATGCGGTCGGCCAGCGAGCTCAGCGGGATGGAGCCCAGCAGGAACAAGATGCCGAAGGCGCCCCCGATGGCGCCGATGGTGCCGTCGGAAACGTCGAGCGACTCCTGGATGTCGGGGGCGATCACCGCAAAGGCCGACGTCTCCAGCGTCTCCACGAACCCGAGCAGGCCGATGAACCCGATCAACCCCTTCCCGCCCCGGCGCAGGCCCTGGCGCAGCGTGAGCTGTTCGGCGTCGAAGCTGCCCTCCGGCCCGCGCTGGGCGGCCTCGGCGGCGGCGATCTCTTGTTGGCGGCGGTCCTCTTCGTCGAAGACCCTGGCGACCAGATCCGCCGGGGTCTCCGACCTGGGGGATTCGGTCATCCCTTCAGATGGCTCCAAGCGCCGTCAGTCCAAAAGAGCTCGGCTATTGATCGAGCAGCATCCGAGCGCCGTCGATCTCCACCCAGCAGGCGCAATCGGCCCGGTACTCCTTGAGCGTGATCGCGTCGGGGGCGTCGTGCTTGGTGGCGCTCCACGAGCCGGTGATGTCGCCCAGTTTGTAGTCGGTGAGCGTCTCGAAGCCCTGGATGAGCGTGGTCTGGTTCACGGTGCCATACGTCTCCTGAGACCAGTTGGCTGCCGCCTCCAGGTTCTTGATGAACATGCAGGTGCTGCCCACCGCGCTCCAGGCGTCTTCGTTTTCGACAGCGTCGTAGGAAATGCCGGTGACCTCGGTGAAGACGGCATTGCACTCGATGGTGTGCTCGTCGGGACTCAGCCGGTCGAGGCCGTAGCTCAGGCCGTACAAGCCGTAGAAGAGAGTGGGATCGGCGTTCCGCTGATACACCGCCTGGGCTACCGAGGCATACACCAGATTCTCAATATCGCTGACCAGCCACTGCGGTTCCCAGCCCGCCTGAGCGCCCAGGAACACCGCGATTCCGAACGGCGAGGGGGGCAACAGGGAGAACACCGTGTCCACGTCTGCGGCCTGCATGCGCTCCAAGCCGATGTCGACCTGAGAGCAGGAAGTGCCTTGACAGGGCAGGGCCACCTCGTCGGCGAGTTCGTATCCAGCGTCGGCCAGCGCCCCCTTGAGCACACCAGCGGCCACCTCGTGCTCGCCGATGTCGCCCCGCATGAGCCCGAGCGTTTGGCCTTCCAGCAAGCCCTGGGCTTCCGCCACGGTAGGCCAAGCCCCCACGAGTCGCTCGGTGGTCATGGCCTGGGAGAACAGCCGCCCGTTGGAGCGGTTGTATATCTCCTGGGGCAGGATGCCCGACAGCATGTAGGCGATCCGCTCATGGCCCTCAGTGGCGCACAGCACGGTCTCGGCCGCCACCCCGCCCACAAAGTGGACGACGGCCACCTGATCGTCCTCGGTGGCTGCAATGCAGGCGGCCTGCTGGTCGGTGGCCGACGCCCCCGGTGGATAGGCGTGGAACACGATTTCGATGTTGCGTCCGCCCGCGCCTCCCCGGGCGTTGACCTGCTCGGCGAAGACCTCGTAGTTGCGCGGGATGTCGCCGGTGTCGGGGAGAATGCCCGCCTCCTCGAGCGACTTGCTGTCGCTGCGCAAGACGGCGATCTTGATGGTGTCATCGGTAATGCCCACCGTCGATCCTTCGGGCACTGGGATCGGAGTGGGAGCAGCCGTCGGCTCGGGCTCCGGTTCGTCGACAGGCTCGTCCGCAGGTTCATCCGCTGGTTCATCGGCGGGCTCGGGTTCGGGGGCCGGTACGTCGGCAGGTTCGTCGGCCGGCGCGGGTTCAGGCTCGGGTGCGGGCTCATCAGCAGGAGCTGGGGCGCTGGTTGGCGTTGGCTCGGCAGCTCGAGGTTCCTCGGCATCCTCCGAACTGCTGCACGCTGTTGCGACCAGGGCAAGCAGCGCGATGAACGCGATAGCAAAAGTGCGCAGCTTGGTGCGGCTCATGACATCCCCCTGCTGTTTGACCAGTAGACGATTCTCCCGGCGACGCTAACAGGCGTGGAGTGTGGTTGCCAGAAAACGGATATGAGATTTCCGCTCCATATCCCCACCCAGTGACCATGGGCGGTTTGTCGGGCCGTAGGGTTGCGACATGCGGGTTCGGGCCCGGAAAGCAGTGGCGCTGGTGGTGGCGATCGCCATCGTGTTGGCCCTGCTGTTGTCGCTGTTGGTTGTGTTCAGCGACACTGCTGCGGCCCATGCCGAGATACGTGAGTCGGCTCCAAGGCCCAACCAGGTGGTGGGGGGAATGGTCGATCGGGTGGAGATGGCGTATCGCGAGCCCATCCGGCCCCATGAGGCCAATGCAGTGGCGCTGGTGTACCCCGACGGCACCATTGCTCTGACAGAGTTGGCGATCAACAAACGCTTGGTGCGAGCTAGCTTCGAATCGCTGACCGAATCTGGCACCTATACGGTGATTTGGGAACTGCTCGACGACAGCGACGGCGACTGGGTCAGAGAGGAGTGGGAGTTCACCTACGACCCGTCGGCCGCCCCACCCGAGCGGCTTCCCGAGTCGGCCGCTGAATGGTCGGGCGGCGGCGGCATCAGCGGGGCCACCGTGGCGCTGTTGGTGATCATCCCCGTGGCCGTGGTTCTAGCTGCCTGGCTTTTCTGGCCCCGCCGCCGAGGGGCAGACCGGGCCCCATAGCGAAGGAGCGCCCGCGGCAAGAAAAGCCACTGATTCAGCGGCGGGTGGTGAAGAACTTCCGGAGCAGGGCGGCCGACTCGTCTCGGCCCACACCGGCCACCACCTCGAAGTTGTGGTTGAGCCGGGGGTCGGCCCCCAGGTTGTAGAGCGTGCCGCACGCCCCGGCCTTGGGATCCTCGGCGGCGAACACCACCCGGCCCACCCGAGCCATAACCGCCGCCCCCGCGCACATCGGACACGGTTCCAGGGTGGTCACCAGCACCGCCCCGTCGAGCCGGGACGTGCCCAGCGCCGCGGCCGCGTCCCGCAAGGCCAAAATCTCAGCGTGGGCGGTGGGATCATTGGTGCCCTCCCGTTCGTTGTGGCGGGCCGCCACCACCTCCCCGTCGATGGCCACCACCGCGCCGATGGGCACCTCGCCCCGATCAACCGCCCGGCGGGCCTCGGCCAAGGCCAGCTCCATGAGCTGGCGATCGTCGAGCGCCGCCGGTTCGGTCACAAGGTCAGGTTATGGGCTGGGAGGCCGCTCAAGCGGCCCGCTACCCTGATGGACGGAAGGTTGCCAGAGCGGACGAATGGGGCGGCCTCGAAAGCCGTTGTGGCCTCCGGGTCACCATGGGTTCGAATCCCATACCTTCCGCCATTCAGAGTGTGGTCAGCCGCTCCCGCGATAGTGGGTCGCCCCCACGATGACTACGCCGAAGTTTGCGCCCCGCCCAGACCCCGGTCGCTGAGCCACTCCAGCACGACGGCGGCGACGGCTTCGGGCTGTTCGGGCAACAGGGCGTGGCCGGCGCGGGGGATGGTGACGACGGTGGCGCGGTCGCCGATCTGTTCGGCGGTGGCCTGGGCGTTGGCGGGCAGGGCGACCACATCGTCTTCGGGCTGCACGACGAGCACGTCGGCCCGGCCAGCCTGCCACCAGTACTGGGGGTCGAGTGCGGTCGTCGCCCGACTCTGGGCCCGAGAGACGGCGATGTGCCACCCGTCGAACCAAACCGAGGCGTCATTGCCGGGGGCGAAGAACGCCTTAGCCACCGCGGCACGGTGCTCAGTTTCGGAAGCGTCGGTGAGGAAGATCGTGCTGAGGGCTTCGATGTGCTCCGGTGCCGCCGGCACGAGGCCCCCGCAGGCCAAAAGCACCACGCTTTCCACCAGCTCTGGATGTTCGGTGGCGGTCATCCGGGCCACTCGGTTGCCGAACGCGTGGCCCACCAGCGAAGCCGGGGCGATGCCCAGAGCTTCGATGACGGCGGCGGTGTCGGCGGCCAGATCGAACATTGTGAGATCGTCGAGCGGCCCGGTGCTGGCCCCGATGCCCCGGGGCTCGGGGCCCACGGCCATGTAGCCGTGGTCGGCCAGGCGCACCGACAGATCGTCGAAGTCGTCAGCCCCGCGGCCCAGCGACGGGATCAACACCGCCGCATGACCCTCCCCGGCGATCTTCACCTCGATAGGACCAGCCGGCCCTTCGATGATCTCAGTAGCCAACTCCCCAACCCTAAACAAGCTCCCCACTCCCCGATCCTCCCACGCCCTTCTAGAGGCCACTGAATCCTGATCCGCTATTAGGGGTACAACTAGACGCTTGCGGGGCTGTGGGCCGTCCGGAAGACGAATCCTTCGTATCCGTTGGTGGCGATGTCGTCGCAGATCTCGCGGTAGGTGTGGGTACCGCCGAGGTAGAAGGTGACGCCTTGGGGCTTGCCATCGATGTTGGCGCCGGTCCACCAGGAGTCGGTCTTGCCGACGATGCTCTGGGCGGCGATGTTGTGGACTTGTCGGGTCCATTCGGCCTCGGCCTCGGGGTCGGCGTCGATGCGGTCGTGATCGTGGTCGAGCATGTGGGCGAGGCAGTCGGCGATCCAGTCGACGTGTTGTTCGATGGAGAAGATCACGTTGCTGAACACCGCCGGGCTGCCGGGGCCCGTGATCATGAAGAAATTGGGGAATCCCGACGCCACCAGGCCGAGATAAGCGCCGGCCCCATCGGCCCATTTGGCCTGGAGCGGTAGTCCGCCGACTCCTCGGATGTCCATGGCCAGCAAGGCACCGGTCATGCCGTCGAAGCCGGTGGCGTAGACGATCAGGTCGAGGTCGTAGGAGCCATCGGTGGTTCGCAGCCCTTGAGCGGTGATCTCGGTGATGGGGTTGGCCGCCACGTCCACCAGCGTCACGTTCTCCCGGTTGTAGGTTTCGAAGTAGTCGATCTCGACAATGAGCCGGCGGGCGCCGAGGGGGTGATCGATGGCCAGAAGGCTCTCGGCCACCGCCGGATCGGTGACTTTCTCTTTGATCTTGTCCAAGACGAACTGGGACGTGATCTGATTCGACTCGGCGTTGGTCATCACGTCGTCGAAGGTTCGGGCAAAGCCCGGGCCGCCCAGCGCCCATGAGTCCTCCATGATCCTGGTGCGGGTTGCCTCGTCGACTTCGAGAGCCGACGAGACTTCGGGAGGCCGACGCCCCATGCCGACCGGGTTGGATCGCTTGAGCTCCCACCGCTCACGGTAGTTGTGCTTTAGCTCCTCAAGCTGGTCGGCGTCGATTGGCCGATTTCGGGCCGGGATGGCGAACTGCGGGGTGCGCTGAAAGACGAACAAGTGATCGGCCTGTTTGGCCAACTGCGGGATGGTCTGCACGGCCGTTGACCCAGTGCCGATCACGCCGACCCGCAGGCCGGTGACGTCGATGCCGCCCTTGGGCCAGCGGGCGGTGTGGATCTGTCGGCCCTCGAACGTCTCGGCGCCCTCGAACCGGGGGGTGTTCACCTCCGACAGGCAGCCCGCAGCCGAAATGAGAAATCGGGCCGAGACTGTCTCGCCGTTCGATGTACTGATCAGCCAGCAGTTCTGGTCCTCGTCGAAGCGGGCCTGATCCACCCGGGTCTCGAAATCGATGTCGCGCCGCAGGTCAAAGCGGTCGGCGACATGGTTGAAGTAGCGCTCCAGCTCCGGCTGGGTGGGAAACCGCTCGGTCCACTCCCACTCCTGTTCGAGCTCTTCGGAGAACGTGTAGCAGTAGTCCCAGCTCTCCACGTCGCACCGTGCGCCGGGGTAGCGGTTCCAGTGCCAGGTGCCGCCCACCCCGTCGCCCTTCTCGTAGACCTTGGCCGACAGCCCGAGCCCGCGGACCCGGTGGAGGGCGTACAGCCCGGCGGCGCCGGCGCCGATGATGACGATGTCGAAGTTAGGCTCGGCCATTCGATCTTCGATGGACTAAGCATCGCGGATGACTGTCTCCTTGCGGAAGTAGTATCCGGTCTATGGGTGACGCACTTGGCATTGAACACTTTTTTGAGCTCTCCGGGTCGGAGAAGGTTTGGGCCTTCTTCACCCCGCTGATCATCTTCGCGGCCTTCTTCATCGCCCAGCTGATACTCCCAGCCCGGAGCGTGACCGGGTACGTCGTCAATCCCAAGACCGGCCAGCCCCGCCCCTACCGGCTCAACGGCCTGCTGGTGTTCGTCATCGCCCAAGTCCTGTGGGCCACCGAGGTCACCGGACTGGACCGTGACTGGTTCTACCGGTCCACGCTCTGGGCCGTGATCGGGGGAACGGTCTTCACCGCGATCTTCGCCATCTGGTCAGTGTTCAGCCAGCCCAAGGGCGAGATCCAGAATCCCTGGCTAGCGCTCTGGGAGGGCCGGGCCAAAGAGCTCCAGTTCTTCGGCGAGCGCATCGACATCAAGATGTGGTTCTACGTGGTCGGCGGCACGATGCTGTCGCTCAACGCATTGTCAGGCGCCGTGTGGCACAGCGAGAAGTTTGGAGGTGCCGCCAACCCCGGCGTCTACATGTACGCGGCGTTCATGACGTTCTATGTGTTCGACTACTTCGTCTTCGAGCGGGTCCAGCTCTACACCTACGACCTGATCCACGAGCATCTCGGCTTCAAGCTGTGGTGGGGCGGCCTGGTGGTCTACGGGTGGCTGTTCATCATCCCGCTGTACGGCATGGCCGCTTACCCAAACCCCGATATGTCGTACGCGTGGAGGAACTTCTGGCTCGTGGTAGCGGCGGCGCTGTTCGTCATCGGATGGAGCATCTCGCGGGGCGCCAACTTGCAGAAGTACATGTTCAAGCGATTCCCGGATCGCCACTTCCTCGGTCTCATTGAGCCCACGCACATCCAGGCTGGCGATCGCAAGATCCTGATCAGCGGCTACTGGGGTGCTGCTCGCCACTTCAACTACCTGGGCGAGGGCTTCCTCTGCGTGGGGGTCGCCTTGTCGTTCGGCCACTTCGGGGTGCTCTGGGCGTGGACCTACGCCCTCTTCATAATCCCGTTCTTCACCATCCGCCAGCGCTTCGACGACAGGGACTGCGCCATCAAGTACGGCCCCGAGAAGTGGGCCGAGTACCAGGAGAAGGTGCCCTACCGCATCTTCCCCGGTGTGTACTAGACCCGTGGATCCTTCAGTAGAGGTCTGGCGGGCGTACTGCCAGGCCATGGCCGATGCCGGGGAGTTGGTGCTGGCCTCGGGGACGCCGGATGATCCCGATCTGCGGGCTGAGGGAATCCGCGCTCTGAGCCGCTACGCGACTCTTGCGCTGGAGACTTTTGTGGAGCGAGCTGATCCGGAGCGACCAGACTTCGTGGAGTACCAGACCACCATCCGCAAATACATGGGAGACAACCCCGACCAGTCGTATTTCTCCGCCTTTATCGGCGGCGACCGGTCGTACCGGATCAACGCCACGATGGCCGGGGCGGTGGCGGTGGAGGTAGGGGTGTACGCCGGGGACTACCGGAGCGACGGCGGCCGCCGGCTGGTCGACGCGGTGGAGGACACCACGCTGCGGGTGGACCCGAACGGCGCCTATGAGCTGCTGCTCACCCCCGACCCCCAACCCGACAACCCCAATCAGCTGCGCCTTGAGCCCGACGCCAGCACCGTCATCATTCGCACCTATTTCACCGATCGGGACGTGAGGTTGGCCCATCCCCGGCCCTCCATCGAGGCCATCCCGTCGGCGGGGCCTGCCCCTGCGCTCACTCTTGATCAGCTGCGCCGAGGACTGGAGCAGGCCGTGCTCTTTACCACCGGTTCGTTCGGCTGGTGGGTGCAGCAGAGGAAGCCGCCGCCGATCGAAGAGCTCGTCAACACCATTCAACCAATGCCCGACGATGGCGACTTGCTCACCCCCGACAACGTGCGTTACCTCTTCGGCGACTGGGAGCTCGGCCCCGACGAGGCGCTGGTTGTGGATTTCGACCCGTCGGGCGGGGCCGACTATTGGGGATGGGTGCTGCTCACCTACTGGGGGGAGACGGTGGACTGGCGAACCCGAACCGCGGTCATCAACGGCGACACCGCGGTGCGCCGCGACGACGGCACCGTGCGGCTGGTGGTGGCCCACCAAGACCCTGACATGCCCAACTGGCTGGACACCGCCGGCCATCCTTCTGGATCGGTCAGCCTGCGCTGGTTCCGCTCCGATGCTCCCCTGCCTACCGCCGATGCCCGAGTAGTCCCCTTCAACCAGCTCAACCGGCGAAGAATCCGACGAGGCCATGGTTGAGGGCGAGCCGGAGGGCGCCGACGGGGGCGGCTCGGGGATGTTGGGGCCTCTTGAGATTCCTTCCACCGGACGCATGCTGGTGGGGATCGGCGGGGCAGCGATGGTCTTGTCGGCGCTGTTCAGCTGGATCGAGATTGGTTCTGACAGTTTCCCCAACGTAACTGGCATCGGTAGTTCGACGATTGGTGTCGGCCTCACCGTCTTCCTAGTGGGGTTGTCGCTTCTGGTGCGGGCCAAGTCGGTCGCCGCCTCCCTGGGCATGTCGCTGGGCGCCTTCGCCATCAACTTGATCTTCATCTTGTTGGTCGGGACCGACGCACCATTGCTCGGCTTTGGCGCATGGCTTGGCTTGGCCGGCTGTTCGGTGGCCGTGCTGGGGGCACTGATATCCGCATACGAGCAGGAAGAAGCGCCAACTCTGGATATTCGTCCCGGGGCGGGAGCACTGGGTGCTGTGCTCGCAGTAGTGGCCTCGTTCTGGCTTGATTGGACGAATGCCGACTACGGCGTTGCCCCGCTCAGCGGTGTGGACACCGACTTGAAGTTCGGCATCCCCGTGCTCATTCTGGGGGGAATCGCGTTGGTGCTCATCGTTGACCTTCTCACCGTTCCCCGCATGGTGTTAGAAGGCAGACGGCAGTGGCTGATGGCGATCTGCCAGACCGCAGGCATCGCCATCGTGGTGATCGCCGGCTCGAACGTCTTGGCCATGACGGTGTTTGGGTACGAGTCCTTTGGGTCTGCCCCGATTGTGGCCCTGGTTGGCGGGATCATGCTGACCCGCTCGATCAAGATCGCGCCAAACCAGTAGCAACCATGTCCAAGGGGCTGAGTACACTGGTGCAGCCCGCGCTTGTAGCTCAGTTGGATTAGAGCGTCTGACTACGGATCAGAAGGCCGGGGGTTCGAGTCCCTCCAAGCGCGCTGAGGGAATCCAGCATGACCACCGCACCGCTCGACCCCAACCGAGTCACCGCGGGGGACGCTGCGGTTACGAGCAGGCAGGGGTTCGATCTTGGCGAGTTGCGCTCCGTTGTGGAGGTTGAGGTTGCTCTGGAGGAATACCCGCTGGCTGACCGGGTGGTGGACCGGGCGCTGGTGTACCGCTCCGAAGAGCTACGGGGTTGTCTGCGCGATCTCGACCAGGCCGCCGCCGTTCGCAACGAGCTGACTCGAGCCCTTTACGACGGACCGGGGGTGATCGTGATCATCGGGGCCATCGAACACTCGGTGGTGGATCGGGCCACCGAGGTGTTCGAGCAGATCATCGCCGACGAGCGCGAGGCCGGAACCGGTGGGGGAGACCACTACGCCGAGCCCGGTGCCAACGACCGGTTGTGGAATGCGCTGGAGAAGCTGGCCGTGGCCGACCCTGAGGTCTTCGTGGACTACCACGGGAGCGACATGATCGACCTGGCCTCGCTGGCCTGGCTCGGTCCCGGCTACCAGATCACCGCCCAAGTGAACGCCATCAATCCCGGCGGCGCGGCCCAGATGCCCCACCGGGACTACCACGTGGGGTTCATGACCGACGAGGTGGCCGAGCGCTATCCGATCCACGCCCATCGCCTGTCGCCGCTGCTGACCTTGCAGGGAGGAGTAGCCCACTGCCACATGCCGCCGGAGACGGGGGCCACCATGCTGTTACCCCACTCCCACAAGTACGAGCTGGGCTACCTGGCGTGGCGGCGCTCCGAGTTGATCGAGTACTTCGCCGAACACCACGTACAGATCGAACTGGACAAGGGCGACCTGGTGTTCTTCAGCCCCGCGGTGTTCCACGCCGGGGGCCACAACCGAACGTCCGACGTGCGGCGGATGGCCAACCTGCTGCAAATCTCCTCGGCCATGGGCCGGGCCACCGAAGCCGTAGACCGAGAGCGCATCGTGAACGCCATCTACCCGGTGCTGTTGCGCCGCCAAGAAGAAGGACTTGATCCCACAGTCATCGCCTGCGTAGTGGCGGCCAGCGCCGAGGGCTATGCCTTTCCCACCAACCTCGACCGCGACGTGCCCATCGGCGGTCTCACGCCCCCGTCACAGCAAGACCTGGTGCTCGAGGCCCTGGCCAACAAGACGCCTCCCGATGAGCTCACCGCCCAACTCACCGCCCACCGCCACCGCCGGGCCACGCACTGAACCGCTATGCGGGGCGGAGATAAGTCGATCTGAGCTGGGCGATTGTCTCGCCGGTGAGATTGAGGTGCGAGCGGGCGTAGGAGTCCATGCCGCCGAGCTCGTTGTCGATGTGGTTTAGGAACGCCTCTATCTGCGATTCGTGGGCGTCCATAATCGGCCAAAGTGATTCGGGAGCCAGCCGACGCTGTTCTTCCAGTTCGTCGGCCACCACAGTGTTGGTGGCCAGGTAGTCCGCAACCACTGTGTCGCGGTCCACGCCCAGAACGCCGAGCAGCATGGCAGCGGCCGCTCCTGTGCGATCCTTCCCCCCCTCACAGTGAAAGAGCAAGGGCTGGCCCGAAATCGCCACCAACTCGGCGAAGAACCCAGCGAACACCGGAGCGAAATCGGCGGCAAAGCTCACATAACGCTCTACCCGGTCGGCTGGGATGTCGAGGCCCAGCTCGTCAATGAGTTTGAGCACCGCGTCGAAGTCCTGGTTGAGCCAGTGATGGATGATCTCCGCCCGGAGCTCGGACACATCCTGTTGGTCTTGCCTATCCCCGAAAAGGGCAGTTGGGCTTCGGGGGTTGTCGATGGGCAGATTCACCCAGCGCACGGCGAGGCCATTGAGTCGGTCGGGACGGCGCTCCACCTCCGCCTCGCTGCGGAAATCGACCACGCACGCCAAGCCGAGCCGGGCCAGGTCGTCGCTATCGGCCTCGTGGAGGGTGTCGGAGCGGAAGAGGACTCCGCTGCGAACCACGCGGCCCTCGGCGGTTCGCAGGCCACCGAGGTCGCGCAGGTTTTTGGTGCCCCCAACGGGAACGAGCTGCTTGAAGACGTCGATGCCCATCAGCCGGCTGACACAAACTCCTCTTTTTCGGCATCCCATATCACCTTGACCAGCGGGGAGTCGTCGGCGCCTATCTTGCCCTCGCTCATTGAAGCCGCAGACATGCCCGGCAGGTCGATCGGCCCGAGGTTGGCCGCCGCCTCCAGGAATGTCTCGTTGGTGAGGTTGGGGCCAGCGGCGGTGGCAATGGCGGCGAACAGCCAGACCGTCTGACAGGCCCTGACCACCAGATCGAGGTTGATGGGCTGGCTGGGATCTTCGGTCACGTTGACCTGTTCGACATTCCCGTCCTCGTCGGTGATCTGAGCGTTGTTGTAATTTTCCACGCACTCATTGAGCAGGGGATCGTCCCCCCGGTCCCAGAACGTCTTAATCTGCGCCGGTGCGTACACGTGAAGCTGGATGGCGGTGGGATCGACGCCCAAGTTCAGGTAGAGGTCTTCGTTAGACTCGCTGGTGATCTGCGGGATGTCGATCCCCGCCCTGATCATGGCCCCAGACATGAGCGAAGGCTCCAGCGAATACACCAAATCAGGATCCTCATCGGCGATCCGCTGGACGATCACGTCGTGGTTGGCCTCGGCGGCCTGCACGTCGTCGACCGCGGTCACCCTGCTCACCGAGGTGATGGTGGCGCCGTGAGCCTCTAGCGTTTCGATGAGGGGGTCGGTGAGAGAGTCTTCGCTGGCCAAGATGCTGAAGTGGACCCTCTTGCCATCGATGAGCCCGTCGGCCGCGGCGGCGGCGATCAAGTTACGCTGGATTCCCAACTTGGTGGCCTCGGTGGCGAAGAGCAGGCCATTGGAGCGGCTGATGGCCTCCGGTGTCACATCGTTGCCGTTGACGGCGATGGTGTTGTTGCGCTCGGTGTAGCAGAGCTCGTTGTCCTCGCGAAGCCAACCGACGAAGGCGAAGACCATCTTGTCTTCTACGAACTTCACGCAGGTGGCGTCGGCCTCCACTGTTCCGATGACGTCGAGGACATCAATGAAGGGAACGAGCATCCGGCCGTTGATTCCGCCGGCGGCGTTCACCGCGTCCACAGCCACCTGCCACTTGGAGGCCAGGTCGCCCTGGTCGAATCCGAACATCTCGGCATTGAGGGAGGTCATGCCGATGCGGATCTCTGTTTCGGTCACCCCTCGGAATGAGGCGGTCAGCGGCACTGGAGTCGCCTCGGGCTCGGGTTCGGGGGCTGGTTCCTCGTCGTCGGGCTCGGGCGCGGGGGCCGGCTCGTCGGCTTCGGGTTCGGGGGCTGGTTCCTCGTCGTCGGGCTCGGGCGCGGGGGCCGGCTCGTCGGCTTCGGGTTCGGGCGCGCTAGTGGCCGGCGCGGCCGGAGTGTCGTCGGAAGAGTCGGAATCTGAGTCGCCGCCACAGGCGGTGAATATGAGCGAAAGAGCGACGAGCACTCCAAGAAGCCGTTTGAACACTTGAACCTCCAAAGTCACTGTGGTGGTCACAACGTAGCGAAAAACGGCGACTCCTCGTGGCGGTCCACCCGAATTTCGCAATATTTTCGATGAGTGTAGACAAAAATCGAAAGGCTGTCTTTCGCGATTCGGATTTAGGTGCTAACCATCTGTCGTGGCCGTCGAAGGGAATGCCCCAGACAACCCGAATCAGAATGCCGCCTCCCTTCTGAGCTCCACCATCCTTGACAACGAAGAGACCCGGCTGTACGCCGCGCAGGCTGCCAAGCGAGATGTGGTGTATGAGGATGCCGCGTTGCCCGGCGTTGGCGTTGAGGAGATGGGCCTGCGGGACGGCCTCCGCCGGGGCGGGATGATCACGTTCGGCACCCTGGCCGCCATCGAAGCCTTCGACGAACTGGAGGGTGCCGCGCTCAGCGTTCTGGGCCCCGACATTGCCGAAACATTCGACGTCTCCGACGGCACCATCACCTTCATCTCGGTGGCGGCGGCTGCCTTCTTGATGCTTGGCGCCGCCCCCATGGGCTGGCTGGCCGACCGCATGCGGCGAACCCCCATCGTGGCCATCGCCACCATAGTGTTCTCGTTCTTCTCCTTCGCCACCGGGCTGGCGGTGAGCGCATTCATGCTGTTCTGGCTGCGCTTCGGCGCCGGCATCGCCAAGGCCAACAGCCTCACCATCCACCCTACGTTGCTGGCCGATGCCTACCCGATTGCCATCCGGGGCCGCATGTACGCCTTGGAGAAGAGCATCTCCCGCGTGGCCGGAACGATCAGTCCGATCCTGGTGGGCGCGGTGGCCACCGTTGCCGGGGGCGATGAGGGATGGCGCTGGGCCTATCTGGTTCTCAGCATCCCCATAGCAGTGATGGGGTTCTATGCCCTGCGCCTACCCGAGCCCGAGCGGGGCCAATGGGAAAAGCGCGAGGTTCTCGGCAAGGGCCTCGACACCGACGACGGCATCGAGATCTCCGTAGAAGCTGCCTTTGCCCGGATCTGGCGTATCGACACCATCCGGTACATGACCATCGCGCTGGCAGCGCTGGGCTTCGCGCTCTTTCCGGCCAGTTCCATTGAGAGCTTCTTCCTGGAGGAGGAGTTCGGCTTGGACGCCTTTGAGCGGGGGTTGGCCATATCGCCGACCGCCTTTGGCCTGCTGCTGTTCCTGCCGTTCATCGGCAAGCGGTTCGACCAGACGTTCAAACGCGATCCCAACCGGGCTCTGCGCATTCTCGGCTCACTGCTGTTCCCGCTGACGGTAACGGTGCCCATCCAGTACTTCATGCCCAACGTCTATCTGTTCGTGGCTTGGGCGGTGGTGAACGGGACGCTTCTGGGGGCGTCGTTCTCGATGATCGGACCCGCGGTGCAGACGGTTCTTCCCTACCGGCTGCGCGGCATGGGGATGGCCATCATCTTGTTCTTCATGTTCGCCATCGGCGCGGTGGGCGGTGGTCTCCTCGCCTCCCTTTTGCAAGACGAGATCGGGGAGCGGTCCACGATCATCACGATCACGGTGATCGCCATGCCCCTCGGCGCCTTCTACATCATGCGTGGGGCGAGCCGGATGCGGCGGGACTTGTCGCTGGTGGTGTCCGAGCTCAAAGAAGAAGAGGAAGAGCAGCAGCGTCGGACCGAGCCGGGTGCCACCATACCCGCGCTGCAACTCCACAACGTCGACTTCAGCTATGGCCAAGTGCAAGTGCTGTTCGACCTCAGCTTCGAGGTGCAACAGGGCGAGACCCTGGCCTTTTTGGGAACCAACGGAGCAGGCAAGTCGACCGCTCTCAAGGTGGTCACCGGATTGAACACGCCGGAGAGGGGAATCGTCCGCTTCAACGGCCGCACCATCACCTTCGCCACTCCAGAGCAGCGAGTGGCCATGGGCATCCAGATGCTCCCCGGCGGTGGCGGGGTGTTTCGGTCGATGACGATCGCCGACAACATCCTGGTGGGCGCCGGCCACTACCGCCAGGATCGGGCTGCCCTGGAGCAGAGGCTCGACTACGTGTACGAGCTGTTCCCCATGCTGAAGAACCGGCAACAGGAGTTGGCCGGCGACCTGTCCGGCGGCCAGCAGCAGATGCTGGCCCTGGCCCGGGTGATGCTCCACCAGCCCGAGATCCTGCTCATCGATGAGCTGTCGCTCGGGCTGGCGCCGGGGGTGGTGGCTGAGCTTCTCGAGCTGGTCGAGACATTGAAGGAGACGGGCCAGACCATGATCATCGTCGAGCAGTCTTTGAACGTGGCCCTGTCCATTGCCGAGCGGGCTGTCTTCTTGGAGAAGGGCGAGGTGCGGTTCGAGGGGCGAACCGCCGAATTGGCCGAGCGCGACGACATTGCCCGGGCGGTGTTCCTGGGAGAGGAGGGCGGCTAGCGATGTTCTCGGCCGTTCTCGCCGCCAGCCGAATCAACCCCCAGGTGATGTTCAACGGCGCGGTCACGGGCATCGTCATCGGGCTGTTGGCCATGGGGATCGTGCTGACGTTTCGATCGACGAAGGTGATCAACTTCGCAGTAGGGAACATGGGACTGATCGGCGGAATGCTGTTGCCACTGCTCGTGCTTCAATACAACTTCCCGTTTTGGGTGGCGGTGGCCCTGGTTCTGGTGATGGGCGCGGTGTTCGGGGGAATCGTCGAGCTCACCGTCATCCGGCGGCTGTTCCGCTCGCCCAGGGTCATTTTGCTGGTGGCCACGGTGGGGGTGGCCCAGCTATGCCAAGTGATCCCGCTGACGTACCCCGAGCTCGACGTCAAGGGAATTCGGCGCTATCCGGTGGTGACCTCGGCCAGTTGGCGGCCGTTCGAAGCACTGGGGGTGAGCGAAGTCCAGCTCTGGACGGTGCTTGCTGCCCCGGCGGTGATCGCCGCGGTGGGCTGGGGGCTGCTGGCGCTCCGTACCCACAAAGACCGCTCGAGTCGGCGAAACACTTGGCTGAGTACATGGGTCGTCGGGTTGGCGGTGACCTTCGGGGTGCTCGCGCTGGTATCGGGCGGGGGCGAGCCCAAGGGGATCCGTGTTTCCGGTACCCAGCTCACCATCCTCGTTGCGGTCCCGCTTGTGGCGCTCGGCCTCTATTTGGTGCTCAACCGCACATGGTTCGGCAAGAACGTGGCCGCCGCGGCCGAAGACTCCGACCTTTCCCGGCTGGCGGGCGTCAACCCGAAAGTGGTCTCAACGTTCGTGTGGGTGATGGCCGGACTCATCTCCACGATTGCCATCGTTCTGCTGTCGGGGCAGAGCGGCAGCGTGTCTAACCTCGGGGGGCTTGGCGCCTCCACTCTGGCTCGGGCCCTGGTTGCCGCAGCGATCGCAGGGATGACCTCGTTTCCCCGGGCCATGGCGGCCGGCATTTATCTAGGCATCATCGAGTTCACGATTCAGTTCAACTTCCTTGACCAGCCGGGGTTGTTCGAATTCCTGCTGCTGCTGGCCGTGTTGGGCGCGGTGGCTTTGCAGCGAAGCCAGCGCCTGTCGACCGAGTCGTTCTCGTTCACCCCAAAGATCCCCCCAATACCCGACCACCTCCGCCAGATTTGGTGGATACGCCACATGAGCCGGATCGGGTTCGGAGTCGGGCTCTTGGCGTTGATTATGCTGCCGCTAATCATCACCCAGCCGAGCCGGAATCTGGCCTACGCGTCGGTTCTGGCCTTTGCGCTGTGTGCCAGTTCGCTCACCGTCATCACCGGATGGTCGGGCCAGGTCTCGCTGGCCCAGATGAGCTTCGCCGGAATCGGCGCGCTCACCGCCGCCGCGTTGACCCGCGGCATCGAGATGGACTTCTGGTTCATCGATTTCACCGCCGACCCCATACCGTTTGCGCTGGCCGTGTTCATCGCGCCCCTGCTTACTGCGTTGCTGGCCGCGGTAGTGGGCGTGGGCGCTCTTCGGGTGCAAGGACTCATGCTGGCCGTCACGACCCTGGTGCTGGCCTTGGCCGCGTCGCTCTACATATTCCGGCGACCGATTTTTTCCGACGGCAACCCTCGCACCGTCCCGTTCATGCGGGGCGACTTGTTCGGCATCAACCTGGCCAGCCAGCGCAACTACTACTACTTCTGCCTGGTACTTCTCACTGTTGTCCTCTTCATCTTGGAGCGGCTTCGCCGATCCGGAGTCGGGCGGGGGACCATTGCCATTCGAGACAACGTCGAGGCCGCGTCGGCCTACACCGTTAGCTCCACTCGCATGAAGCTATCGGCCTTCGCACTGGCCGGCGGCATCGTGGGCCTCGGCGGGGCGGTGCTCGCCGGTTTGGTCCAAAGCATCCCGCTTTCCGAGCGGTTCTTCACCGTCGACGATTCGATCAGGCTGGTCGGCATCGTGGTGATCGGAGGTCTTGGCACGATCATCGGGCCGGTGCTTGGCGCCCTGTGGATCGAGGGGCTCCCATCCCTGTTCAATAACAGCAGTGTGGTGGCGCTGTTCACATCCAGCATCGGGCTCTTGCTGGTGGTGATGTACTTCCCTGGCGGCTTCGTCCAGATCCTCTATTCGTGGCGGTCGTCAGGGCTGAGATGGGCGGAGAACCGCTATGGACTGTCGGCGCCTCCGAAGGGAGCTCAGGGTTCGGTCCGGCTGCCCGCGTCGCATCGCGTCCGGTCTGACGGCGGCCACCCGGTTCTCGAAACCAATGATCTGTCGGTGGCGTTTGGCGGCAACCAGGCTCTGGACGGAGCGTCGCTATCGATCCCGCCCAACCGCATCGTCGGGCTCATCGGAACCAACGGTGCGGGCAAGTCGACGTTTATGAATGCCGTCGGGGGGTTCGTCCCGGCCGTCGGCCAGATCAGGCTCGATGGAACGGACATCAGCCGCCTGGCTCCGCACCGGCGCGCCATGCTCGGTTTGGGCCGGACGTTCCAAGGGGCGACCCTGTTTCCCGAGCTCACCGTGCGCGAAACCGTGGAGGTGGCCCTTGAGGCCCGGGAGCGGACGCCGATCCTGGCCACTGCTGCCTGCCTCCCCGCCTCGACCAGGATTTCCCGGGCCCAGAGAAGCGCCGCCACCGAGATCATCGACTTCCTTGGCTTGGGCCGCTATGGCGATTCCTATGTGGGCGATCTGTCGACCGGAACGCGGCGCATCGTTGAAATCGGCGGCCTCCTAGCCCTCGACGCCCACCTGCTGTGCCTCGACGAACCCACCGCAGGCGTGGCCCAGCGCGAGGCTGAGGCCTTCGGCCCGCTGCTGGTGAGCATCAACAGCGAACTCCAGTCGTCGATGCTGATCATCGAGCACGACATGCCGCTGATCATGAGCGTGAGCGATCATGTCTACTGCTTGGAAGCCGGGCAGGTCATCGCTGAAGGCAGCCCCGACCAGGTGCGGGCCGATCCGCTCGTCATTGCCAGCTATCTGGGAACAGATGATCGGGCCATTGCTCGATCCGACCTTTGAATGTGGAGAGGAATATGCCCCCTAACTCCAACAAACCCGATGGCGCTGCCAGCCCCACGCCGCTGCATCTTCGCCGGATTCTCCATTTTGACGGCGCCCTCAATGTCCGAGACCTGGGCGGTGCGACCACCGCGAACGGCCAGTCGGTGAAGTTCGGCCTCGCCTACCGATCTGACGACCTTGCCGATCTCAGCGCCCTCGACCTGGCCGAACTCGAGAAGCGATCAGTCCAAACCATCGTTGATTTCCGCAGCTCCGAGGAGGTCGAGGCCCGACCATCGAGGCTTCCTCCCGGAGCAACCGTTGTGTCTGCTCCATTCGGCCGAGGGGAAAGAACTGCGGGCGAGGTGATGGAGTCACTGATTGCCGGGGAGCTGACCCGGGAGGACGCCCACCAGATACTCCTCGATTCCTATCGGCATATTGCTGAGATAGGCAGCGCGGCGTTCGCCGTGCTGATCCGCTCCATCGTCGATCGCTCCCCGGTCCTGTTTCATTGCGCGGGAGGCAAGGACCGGACTGGTGTGGCGGCCGCGGTCATTCTGTCGATCCTCGGAGTTGATCGTGGGCAAATAGTCGAGGACTACATGCTTACCAATGATCGGCTGACCGATCAGTCCAGCACGTTTCAGCTTCGGCTGGCCGAGTACCCCGAGGAGTCACGCGACGTGCTCTTGGCGTTGGGGTTGGCGAAGTCTGACTACATCGAGCTGGCGCTTGACGTCATCGACCATGATTTCGGGGGCATTGACGCCTATGCCCAGGATCAGCTCTCGCTCTCCCAAGCCGAAGTCGATGCTCTGAGGAAGCTGCTGCTGGAACCGTGAGCTAGATCAGTCGGCCGGCTCTCGGCGAGTGGCCCATGGAGGGCTGAGCCGGTGTTCGGCGATCATGTCGCTCCACAGCTCTTGGGCGGCCCGGGCCCGCTCCGGCCGCAACCGTGCCGCGGCAACGAACAAGGCGTCGACCACGGCCAGGTGGGCCAGTCGGCTGGAGACGGCGGCAATCCGGAACTCCGACTCAGTGCCACCCGCCAGCAAGAGGTGGTCGGCGAGTTCTGCCAGCGGGGATCGGGCGAACGTGGTGATGGCCACGGTTTGCGCCCCTCCGCTTGAGGCCGCCTCCAGTGCGGTTAAGGTCTCCCGAGTTGACCCGGAGTGGCTGATTGCCAGGGCCACGTCTCCCGGACGAAGGAAGCGGGCCGCGGTGAGCTGCATGTGCGAGTCGCTGTGGAACTCGGCTCGGTGACCCAGCGTGCGGAATCGAAATGCGGCGTCGAACGCCACCGCGGCGCTGGCTCCGGCCCCGATGAAGATGATCGAGCGAGCGTTAACCAGCAATTCTGAGGCTTGGTTGAAGCTGGCCTTGTCCAGCGTGTGCTGCGTGTGGCTGATGGCGTCGACGGTTGAAGACAGGACCTTGGAGAGGACCGACTCGCGGTCGTCGCCCTCCGACGGCCCGGCGAAACCGGTGGTGGAGACTTCGGCGGCCAGTCGAAGCTTTAGGTCCTGAAATCCCCGCAGGCCCAGCTCTTGGCACAGGCGCACGATGGTCGACATCGAAGTTCCGGTGCGCTGGGCCAGATCGGACACCGATTGCCGGACTACCAAGGCCGGGTCGGCCAAGATCTCCTCGGCCACCACCGCCAGCTTCGGCGTCAGGCTCGGCAGCAAGCTCCGAAGGTGAATCGTTGGCAGGATTTCGGGGTTCTCAGATTCGTCCAATCCGAGGACTCTCTCGGTCGGGTCGGAATTCAAGGCAACAGTCCCTCATGTTCCATTCTGTGGCGGCCAACCCTCAACAAGGCCGAGTTCGGCGCACAACTCTAGGGAGTTCAGGGTGCGTCCCCGCCATTCGGCTGCTCGCTCGGGTTCCTCGGCCAGCCAGGCCACGACCTTCCCGGTGGCCTCGGGGGGCGCGCCTCCGAAATTATGCAAGTCGAGCGCCGCCATGGTCTCGGTCCAGGTGAAGCCGGGGTCGATGTTGATTGCAGTGATCCCGTCAGACTCGTGCTCGGCTTGCAGCATGGGCGCCATGCGGTGGAAGGCGCCCTTAGAGGCGCAGTGGGCAAAGCCGAGCATCTTGAGTTCGACCACTTGATAAGGGGGATCGTCGACCTGGCCGGCCGATGAGGTCAGGTTCAAGATGAGGCCCGATCCCCGCTCGATCATCGACGGCAGGATGAGTTGCGTGAGAAGCACCTGGCGCAGCACATTGGCGGTGAACGCAGTGTCGAGGGCTTCGAGGTTCAGCACCCCAACGGGGTCGAGCAGGCCAGGGCCGCTCCAGATGGCGTTGTTCACCAACACGTCGACCCGACCCCACTCGTCAAGGGCGGTTGCGGCTGCGGCCCGCACCGACTCCGCCGACAGGAGATCCATGGTGATGGACAGGGCCCGCTGGCCCCGCTCGGTGATCTCGGCAGCCGTCGTCTCCAGGCTTCCGGGAACGGTCACGTCGCCTCCGCCATCGGACGTGGGCGGTCCGATCCTTCCCTCGCCTTCCCGCACCGTCCGGGCGGTGATGGCGACGTCGAATCCCGCATCAGCCAGGGCCAGCGCGCTAGCCCGGCCGATTCCCCGACTGGCCCCGGTGACCAGCGCAATGGGGCTAGGCGTTTGCGGAGACTGTTCGCTCATGACAGCGGTCCGGAGAGTTCCACTCCGGGAGGCGGTTGGGAGATCTCGATCGCGACGCCGTCGGGGTCCATGATCATGAACTGCCAGAATCCTTTGATCTCCGACGGGCCGCTGACAATCGGCACTCCGTGAGCAGTGCAGGCGTCGGCCGCCTCGTTGATATCGGCCACTCGCACGGTGAATCCTCGCAGGCCGCGCTCATTGTCTTGGGGGCCACCCAGATCTGGGTCGCCGAGATAGACGAACTCAACCTTCTGCCCCCCAACCAGGCCGACCACGACCCGTCCCTGGACCCCTTCTCGGCCGACGATGGCGTCGAGTCCCGGTCCTGAGATTTGCTCGTCAGACAGAACCTCGTAGCCCAGCAGCTTGGTGTAGAACTCCAGCGAAGCATCCACATCCACCGGATGGATGATCACGTGCGACCAATGACGCACTCCGACTGCTCCTGACATGCTCACGTCCTCTCAGAAATCGGCGTCGGCAGGATACTCCACAAATTTAACCAAAAAACGAAATCTTTTCGATTAGCCGGCGATGGCTTGGGCGATGGAGAGGTCGACGCGGCGGCGCTTGCGGTCTACGGCCAGGACTTTGACCCATACCTCTTCGCCGGGGAGGACGATCTCCTCGGGGTGGTACACCCGGTATTCGGCCATCTCGGTGATGTGGACCAAGCCCTCGATATCGTCGGCCACGGCCACGAACGCGCCGAAGTCCACCAGGCGGGTGACACGGCCGGACACCAGTCCGCCGACTTCAAGTTCGGTCAGGGGGTCGGGGGTGAGCTTCATGGTGAGGTTCACCCGTTGCTTGGGCACTTGCACCGACTTGACCTTCACCTGCACCTCGTCGCCCACGCTCACCATCTCATTGGGGTGCTGCACCCGCTTCCACCCCAGTTCGGTGGTGTGGACCAGTCCCCGCACGCCGTTGATATCGACGAAGGCACCGAAATCCTGGATGTCCACCACCTTTCCGGTGTACTCGTCGCCCGCCGACATGGTCTCCATAAACGCTTTGGCCGCCTTGCGCTGCTCGGCCCGGACCACCGCCTTGCGGGACAGCACCAGGCGTCCCGACACCTGGTCGGCCTCCACCACCTTGCACTGCACTTCCCGGCCGACCAGCGCCTGAAGGTTATCCACCGGTTCCACGTCGATGAGCGACGATGGGATGAAGCCGCGCACCCCCACATCGCACGATAGCCCGCCCTTGACCACCGCGGTGATCGTCCCGGTGACCGGCTCTTTGGCCGCATCCGCCCGGGCGATGTTTACCCAGGCGATCTGCTGCATGGCCCACAGCCGGGACAATACGATGCGCCCCTTGTGGTCTTCCCGCACCAGCACGGCGGCGTTGATCACCTCGCCCAGCACGCACTCTTGGGCGAGGTCGGCAGCCGGGTCGTCGCCCCAGTAACGCTGGCTGATGACCCCGATCCGACCGCCCCCCAAGTCGAGCTCAATTTCGTGGGTGGCTTTGGTCTTGACCGACCCGGACACGATGGTCCCCCCGGCCAACCCGTCCACCGTCGGCGATGCCGGCTCCCCCGGCGGCGCCTCCGGCTTCGGTTCCTCCACACCGGCAGCGGGCTGTTCGGGTTCTGCGGCGGGTTCGGCCTCGGGTTCTTCGGCGGCGGCCTCTTGTGGTTCTTCGGCAGTGGCTTCTACCTCAGACATAGGGGAATTAACACTAATGGGCTAGACCGGAATACCGATAAGGCAAACTCAGGTTCCCGCCAGGCGGGCTACTACTGGGGCCATGTCCTCCATGGACTCGATCGACAGGCCGATGTAGCTGATGCCCAGTTCCTCGCGCTGGCGAACCAGCTTGTCCACCACCTCGTCCACTGTTCCGATCAGGCTGTGAGGCGACGCCAGTGCCTGTTCGGTGTCCAGTCCCAACGCCGGAGCCAGTGCCCCCGCAAAGTTCCGCTTGTCGTCGGTAAGTGTGGCCACGTGAACCCGGGAGTGCAGTTCTAAGCTTTCGAACCGCTCTCCGGCGCTCTCCCGGATCCAGTTGATCTTGGCCGCGGTGGCCTCGGCAGTGGCCGACGGACCGACACGGTTGTCGATGACCCCGGCCGCCATGCTGGGATTCACCCCCACGATGTCGGCTGTTCGAGCGGCCAATCGCAGCACCCGCTCAGAGCCTCCGGCCACGAACAGCGGCGGGCCTCCCGGTCGCACCGGCTCGGGGAGTCCTTCCAGCCCGTCGATGGTGTAGTGCTGGCCCGAGAACGTGACCGTCTCGCCAGCCAGCAACCCCTTGATGATGGCCACCGCCTCACCCAGTCGCTCGATCCGCACGCCGGGCCGGTCCATGGTGATGCCGGTGCTGTGGTAGTCGCTGTTTTGCCATCCGGCGCCGATGCCCAACTCAAACCGCCCGCCCGAAAGCACATCCAAGGTGGCCGCCTCTTTGGCCAGCGCCGCGGGGTGCCGGAAATCGTTGGCCAGCACCATGGTCCCCAGCCCCAGCGTGGTGGTGGCCTCAGCGGCAAAGGCCAGCGCCACCATCGGCGCCGGCCCAACATCGAAATGGTCAGGCACGCTGAACACGTCATACCCCAACCCCTCCGCCTGCCGAGCCATCTCCCGCCACTCCCGGGCATCAGTCACATCCCGAACCTGCACCCCAAACCGAAACTTCCGCATCCCCATCCCTTCACTAGTAGGAGATAGGGTCCAAATATAGGCGTGACTGTGGGTGGCTCCGAGGCTAGGACTCGGCGGCACCGTCCGCCGAGCCGCCTCGGAGACAGGACCCGCAGTCACGCCGGGGGATGGTGGTCGGTAGTGTTGGCCAAATGCCACAGACCGCGCTCACCGAGGGCCTGAACCCGGCCCAAATCGACGCGGTCACCCACCCGGGAGGCCCCATTCTGGTGGTAGCCGGGGCCGGCTCGGGCAAGACCCGCGTCCTCACCCACCGCATCGCCTACCTCATCGACCACCTGGGCGTTTCCCCCTTTGCCCTGCTGGCCATCACCTTCACCAACAAGGCAGCCCAGGAGATGAAGCACCGGGTGGGCGCCCTCGTCGGCCCGGTGGCCGAGAAGATGTGGGTGAGCACCTTTCACTCAGCCTGTGTCCGCATCCTGCGCTACGAGCACGAGGCCATTGACTTCCCCTCCACCTTCACCATCTACGACCAGGCCGACTCGGTGAGGCTCACCCGCTACATCTGCCGGGACTTCAACCTCGACCCCAAGCGGATGCCGTCCCGCTCGATCCACGCCGCCATCAGCGCGGCAAAAAACGAGATGATCGGCGTGGCCCAGTACAAAGACCGGGCCGCCAACTTGTTCGAGCGCCGCATCGGCGAGATTTACGACGAGTACCAGCAGCGCCTTCGCCGGGCCGGGGCCATGGACTTCGACGACCTCTTGGGCACGACCGTGGACCTGTTCCGGCAGAACCCCGATGTGCTGGACCGCTATCGCCGCAGATTCGAGCACGTGCTGGTGGACGAATACCAGGACACCAACCGGGTCCAGAACGAGCTGGTGCTGACGCTGGGCCAGGAGCACCGCAACGTGTTCGTGGTGGGCGACGCCGACCAGTCGGTCTACCGATTCCGGGGGGCCGACATCCGCAACATTCTGGACTTCGAGCGGGCCTTCGAGGACGCCACCGTGGTGCTGTTGGAGCAGAATTACCGCTCCACCCAGCGCATCCTGAGCGCGGCCAACGCGGTGATCGCCCACAACCTGGCCCGCAAGCCCAAGAACCTGTGGACCGACCAGACCGGCGGCGACCCCATCGTTCGCTACTGCGCCTCCGACGAGTACGACGAGGCCCGCTGGGTGGTGCGGGAAGCGTACCGGCTCCACGACGATGAGCAGTTCCGCTGGGACGAGATGGCCGTGTTCTACCGAACCAACGCCCAGAGCCGGGCGGTGGAAGAGGTGCTGATGGAGGCCAACATCCCCTATCAGCTCATCGGCGGCACCCGCTTCTACGATCGCCGGGAGGTCAAAGACGCCTTGGCCTATCTGCGGGTGACGGTCAACCCCGGCGACACCGTCAGCCTGCGCCGGGCGCTGAACACGCCCAAGCGGGGGGTGGGCGACGGGTCGGTGGCCAAGCTGGAGGCTTGGGCCGAGGCCCACGGGCTGACCCTGATGGACGCTTTGGCGAACGCGTCGGATGCGGGGGTGAGCGGGCGGGCGCTGAAGGGGGTCAACGCCTTCTTGAAGGTGATCGACGACGCCCGCGGCCTGCTCGACGGCGGCCCTGCCCTTGTGTTGGAGCACATGCTCGACACCAGCGGGTATCTGGCCCAGATCGAGGCAGAAGCTGCCGGGGGCACTGAGGTGAGCATCCAGGCCCAGGGGAGGCTGGAGAACCTCGACGAGTTGATCAGTGCGGCCTCTGAGTGCGACGACATGAACGACTTTCTCGAACAGGTCAGCCTTGTGTCGGACACCGACGACCTGACCGACGACTCCATGCTCACGCTGATGACCTTGCACTCGGCCAAAGGCCTGGAGTACCCGGTGGTGTTCCTGGTGGGCATGGAGGACGGCGTGTTCCCCCATTTCCGCTCGCTCACTGAGCCCGACGAACTGGAGGAGGAGCGCCGCCTGGCCTATGTGGGCATCACCCGGGCCCAGCAGCGGCTCTATCTGACCCATGCTTGGACGCGAAACATCCACGGCGCCTCGATGTACAACGCGCCATCCAGGTTCTTGGAGGAGATTCCCGAAGAGTTGGTTGACAACCGCAGCAGCAGCCTCAACCGTTCAACCAGGTCGGCTTACGGCCGGGACACCGACCGCAATGCCCGCTCCTTCGCGGGCCGAGACCGCATCGTGGATGCCGCCCAAACCCCCCGCATCCCCGTGAAGGCCGACCCCAGTCCGCTTCAGGTGGTGATCGGCGACGACGTGAACCATCCCAAATTCGGCCTCGGCGTCGTCACCGACGTAAAACAAACCCCCGACGACGCCGAGATCACCGTCAACTTCACCACCGAAGGCCCCAAAGTCCTCCTCGCCTCCTACGCCCGCCTCGAAAAAGCCTGACTTCGGCTACTTCCTATTCCTCGACAGCCGGAATGGGCGATAGGTCGTTGGCGTTGACGTCCACGATGAGGTCGCCGTCGTCGTTGACCCACACGCCGAACTGGGTGAGGCCGTCGCCGGTGGTGGAGTAGACCAGGGTTTCGTCGCAGGTGTCGGCGAACAGTTGCCGGTCGGGGTCCCAGTCGACCACGCAATCGTCGCTGGCTCCGGGCGACTGCACGTCGAAGGCGAACCAACCCAGCCCGGGATCGCTGCCGGTGTGGTTGATCCAGATGCTGCGCCCCCGGCTCAGCGGGGCCCACGGAATCGGTCCTCGGTCGGCGATCTCGGCGGCCAGGTTCTCGGCGTCGCCAGCGTTGAAGTCGTCGTCGCCCAGCTTCACCTCGATCTGGTCGGAGCCGGCCAGCGACACCACGGCGAACACCAGCCCCACCCCGAGCCCGATGCTGATCACGGAGTAGACAACCGCTCGCAGCGGCGTGATCTTGGGGCCAGATGCGACGGGCACGAGTCCTTCCTCGGTTCGTTCCACTAGACGACGTTGCTCCTAGTATCGCGGCGAAGCAACGGCGGTACGAACCATCGCCGGACCACACCGCATACTTGGCCATCGCGCTGCATTGGGGAGCCCGTGGACTTATTCGAATATCAGGGAAAACAGTTTTTCGCGTCGTATGACATGCCGGTGTCGCCCGGCGAGGCGGTTACCACCGTGGACGACGCGGTGGCCGCCGCCGAGCGGTTGGGAACGCCGGTGATGGTGAAGGCCCAGGTGCATACCGGGGGGCGGGGCAAGGCCGGGGGCGTGAAGTTCGCCGCCGACATCGAGGCCGTGCGCACCCATGCGTCCAACATCTTGGGGCTCGACATCCGGGGCCACATCGTCGAGAACATTTGGATCGAGAAGGCCTCCGACATCGCCGAGGAGTACTACGTGAGCTTCACCCTCGACCGGTCGGCCAAGCAGCACCTGGGGATGCTGTCGGCCGAGGGCGGGGTGGAGATCGAGGCCGTGGCCGAGGAGAACCCCGACGCCATCGCCAAGATCTGGGTCGACCCCGTGGACGGCCTCTCCGAGGACCAGTGCCGCCAGTGGGTGCTGGCCGCCAACCTCAACCCCGACGTCACCGACCAAACGGTGGAGCTGCTGTTGAAGCTGTATGAGGCCTACACCGGCGGCGACGCCGACCTGGTGGAGATCAACCCGCTGATCGTCACCCCCGAGGGCCGGGTGCACGTGCTCGACGCCAAGGTGACCCTCGACGGCAACGCCGGCTTCCGCCACGATCTGGCTCCCTTCGACGCCACCCAGCCCCGCGACGAGCGAGAGGCCGCCGCCCACGCCAAGGGGCTGCAATATGTGGGCCTGGAAGGCTCGGTGGGCGTGATCGCCAACGGCGCCGGTCTGGCCATGAGCACGGTGGACGTGGTCAACCAGGTGGGGGGAAAGCCGGCCAACTTCCTGGATATCGGCGGCGGGGCCAATGCCGACGTGATGGCCGGGGCGCTGGAGGTGATCAACAACGATCCCGACGTGGCGTCCATATTCATCAACATCTTCGGGGGCATCACCCGGGGTGAGGAGGTGGCCAACGGCATCATCGAGGCCATGAACCGGGTGGACATCGCCTCGCCCATCGTGATCCGTCTCGACGGCACCAATGCCGATGAGGGCCGAGCGCTGCTGGCACCTCATCTGAGCGACCGGCTCATGATGGCGCCCACCATGCTGGAAGCGGCCCGAGAAGCCGTCGCCCTCGCAGAAGGAGCTGCATCATGAGCATCTTCGTCGACGAGAACACCAAGGTGGTCTACCAGGGCCTCACCGGGAGCCAGGGTCGGTACTACGGCATGCTGAACCGCGACTACGGCACCCAGGTGGTGGCCGGCACCAATCCCCGCAAGGCGGGCACCGACGTGGAGGGCGTGCCCATATTCGCCACCGTGGCCGATGCCGTTGAGGCCACCGGCGCCAACGTGTCGTGCGTGTTCATTCCCGCCGCCGGGGTGCGCAGCGCGGTGCTGGAGGCCGCCGAGGGCGGGGTGGAGCTGATCGTGGTGATCACCGAGGGCGTGCCCATGCACGACGAGGCCTACTTCTACAACAAGCTCAAGGCCGACTATCCCGGTGTGCGGCTGCTCGGGCCCAACTGCCCCGGCCTCATCAGCCCCGGCAAGGCCAACATCGGCATCACCGCCGGCCACATCGCCAAAGAGGGCGGTCCGGTGGGCATCGTGAGCCGTTCGGGCACCCTCACCTACCAGGCGCTCTACGAGCTGAAGCAGAAGGACATCGGCTGCACCACCTGCGTGGGCATCGGCGGCGACCCGGTGCCGGGCACGTCGTTCATCGACTGCCTGGCCGCCTTCGAGGACGATCCCGAGACCGAGGCGGTCATGATGATCGGCGAGATCGGTGGGTCGGCCGAGGAGGAGGCCGCTGAGTTCATCGCCGCCAACGTGTCCAAGCCGGTGGTGGCCTACATCGCCGGGCTCACCGCTCCGCCGGGCAAGAAGATGGGCCACGCCGGGGCCATCGTGTCGGGGGGCAAGGGCACCGCCCAGGCCAAGATGGACGCCCTGGCCGCCGCCGGCGTCCGCATCGGCCAAAGCCCCAGCGAAGCCGGCGACATCATGGCCGAGGTAGTGGCCGGGCTCTGATATAGGCGGGTGGTAGGTTCGGCCCGATGCGACTAGCGGTGCTGGCCTCGGGCAGTGGGACGATCCTCGACGCCATGGCCGACAGCGGGCTGCCCATCTCGCTGGTGCTGGTAGATCGGCCCTGCAAGGCGGAGAAGGTGGCGGCCAATCATGGCTTGGCGTGTGAGCTGGTGGAGCGGACCAGCTTCGGTTCCGACTTCGACCGGGTTGACTACACAAGGCAGGTGACTGAGTGCCTCCAGGCTGACGAAATCGAATTAGTGGCCATGGCCGGATTCGGCACCGTGTTAGATCAGCCGATTCAGGATGCTTACGGGGGGCGCATCTTGAACACCCACCCGTCGCTGCTTCCCGCCTTCCCCGGCTGGCACGCGGTGCAAGACGCCATGGAATACGGGGTCAAGGTCACCGGCTGCACCGTGCACGTGGCCACCCTGGAGGTAGACGCCGGGCCCATTCTGGCCCAGCAGGCTGTGGCCGTTGAGCCCGATGACACGGTGGACACGCTGCACGAGCGAATCAAGACGGTGGAACGCGACCTCTACATCCGCACCGTCAGAGAGATCATCGATCGGGGATATGTCCTATGAGCCAAGGAGCTGACCAGCCGCCGCGGGCGCTGGTGTCGGTGTACGACAAGACCGGGGTGATTGACCTGGCCCAGCGGCTGGTGGCCATGGGATGGGAGATCATCTCCAGCGGGGGTACGTCCGCCGCCCTGGCCGACGCCGGGATCCAGGTCATCCCAGTGGAAGAAGTCACCGGCGCACCTGAGATGATGGATGGACGGGTCAAGACGGTCCACCCCGTGATCCATGGGGGATTGCTGGCCGACCTGACGAACCCCGGCCATGTGAGGGATTTGGCCGACCGGGGCATCGTGCCCATCGACTTGGTGGTATCCAACCTGTATCCGTTCCGCTCCGACCCCTCGGTGGAGCAGATCGACATCGGCGGACCGGCCATGGTGCGGGCCGCGGCCAAGAACCACGAGCGGGTCGGCGTAGTGGTGCAGCCCGACGACTATGACGCTGTGCTGGAGGAATTGGAGCGCGACGGCTCGTTGTCGGACGCCACCCGGCGGCGGCTGGCCCGAGCGGCATATGCCCACACCAGCGCATACGACACGGCCATCGCCGACTGGCTAACCGATGCCGACGAAGAAGAACTTCCCCCCACCGTGGCGCTGACCCTGGAGCGCCAAGAGGTTCTGCGCTACGGCGAGAACCCCCATCAGACAGGGGCCCGCTACCGGATTGCTAGCCAGTCGAGCTGGTGGGACCAGGCAACCCAGCTTCAGGGCAAGGCCATGTCGTACCTCAACGTGTTCGACGCCGACGCCGCCTGGCGGCTGGTTTACTCGCTGGGCGACGATCCAGCTGCCGTGGTGATCAAGCATGCCAACCCCTGCGGGGCGGCCGTGGCCGACGACATCGCCACCGCCTACCGGCGGGCCCACGAGTGCGATCCAGTGTCGTCATTCGGGGGGATTGTGGCCGTTAACCGCCTGGTGACCGCGGCGATGGCTGAGGCTATGGCCGACGTGTTCACCGAAGTGCTCATTGCCCCCGAATACGAGGAGGCTGCGCTGGCGCTGCTGGGCCGCAAGAAGAACCTGCGGGTGCTCCACGCCCCACCGCCGGAGTCGGCCGATTTGGAGATCCGCACGCTTGGAGGCGCGGCTCTGGTTCAGACCCCCGACACCGTGACCATGGACCGCTCAATCTGGCAGGTGGTGACCGAGCGGGCCCCCACCGACGACCAGTGGGCCGACTTGGAGCTGGCTTGGCGAGTGGCGGCCCGGGTCGGATCGAACTGCATCGTGTTGGCTAAAGACCGCCAGGCCGTGGGCATCGGCGCTGGCCAGCAGAACCGGCGCGACGCCGGACGCATTGCCGCCGAGAAGGCGGCCGGTCGAGCGGCAGGAGGGGCCTGCGCCAGCGACGCCTTCTTCCCGTTCCGCGACGGCCTCGACGCCGCCGCCGAGGCCCAATGTGCCACCGTCATCCAGCCGGGCGGGTCAGTGCGCGACCAAGAGGTGATCGACGCCGCCAACGAGCACGGTATGTCAATGGTGTTCACCGGCGAACGCCACTTCCGCCACTAGAGGCTGAGCAACTCGGCAATCAGAGTTGAGGCCTCAGGTCGGTTGAGGGTGTAGAGGTGGATGCCGGGGGCGCCGGCGTCTAGCAGGGATTGGCACAGCTCAGCGGCAGACTCGGCGGCGGCGGCAATGCGATCGGGGCCGGACAGTGCCTCCAAATCGGTGAAAAGCGCCTCGGGCACGGTGGAGCCGTTCATGTCGGCGTAGCGGCGAATGCTCTTCGGCCAGATCACCGGCATGACCCCGGGGATCACTGGTTGGTGGCATCCCAGGTCGGCCAGTTCGTTGCAGAGCTGCACATAGTCGGCGGGGTCGAAGAAGAACTGGGTGATGGCGAAGTCGGCCTGGTTTAGCTTGGCGGCCAGAAATCGGCGGTCGGAGGCTCGATCAGTCGATCGTGGGTGAACTTCGGGGTGGGCGGCCACTCCCACGCTGAAGTCGGCCGGGTGGTCTTGGACTACCTCAACCAGCTCGGAGGCGTAGTGGAAATCGCCGCTGATGGCCGATCCGTCGGGTGGATCGCCGGCCAGGGCCAAGATGTTGGCCACGCCGGCGGCGGCATAGTCGTCCAACAGAGCGGCGATGCCGGGTCGGGTGTGGCCCACGCAGGTGAGATGGGCCATGGCCGGGAAGGGCCGATCTTGGCAGACGCCGGTGACGATGTCGTGGGTGCGGTCGTGGCCGTCGCCGCCCACACCGCAGGTCACCGACACGAACGAGGGGGCCAGCCCGGCCAACTCGTCGAGCGCCTTGTCCAACTGCTTGCCGGCGATGTCGTCAGCCGGGGGGAAGAACTCAAACGAGAGCGTCGGCCGCTGGCCCAATAGGTCGGCAATCCGCGTCATTGCGGGTCATGGTATGGACCGATTGGCGGCGATTCGGCATCAATTGCCGCTGGCCTGGCTACCGGATTGGGAACTTTGGCCCGGCAGTGGCTTGGCTTCGTCGGGCGCGAAGGCTCGTCGGTATGCTCGCCTGACATGGGCGACAAGATCACTATTGGAGCTGACGGCAAGCTCGATGTCTCCGACAATCCCATCATTCCGTTCATTGAAGGCGACGGAACCGGAGTGGACATCTGGCCCGCGGCCAAGCACGTTTTGGATGCCGCGGCCGGCAAGCACGGGCGCAAGATCGAATGGATCGAGGTGCTGGCCGGGGAGAAGGCCTTCAACGAGACCGGCGATTGGCTCCCCCAGGACACCATCGAGAAGTTCACCGAGTACCTCATCGGCATCAAGGGCCCGCTGACCACGCCGGTGGGGGGCGGCTTTCGCAGCCTCAACGTGTCGATCCGCCAGATCATGGACCTGTACGTGTGCTTGCGCCCAGTGCGCTGGTTCACCAACGTGCCCTCGCCGGTGAAGAGCCCCGAGCTGGTGGACATGGTGATCTTCCGGGAGAACACCGAGGACATCTATGCCGGGCTCGAGGTTGAGGCCTTCACCCCCGAGGCGGCCAAGCTCCGTGAACTGCTCCATGATGCTCTGGGCTGGAACATCGCCGAAGACGCCGGCATCGGCGTGAAGCCGGTGTCCAAGACCGGATCGCAGCGCCTCCAGCGGGCCGCGCTGAACTACGCCGTGAGGCGGAACCGCAAGCGGGTCCACTGGGTCCACAAGGGCAACATCATGAAGTTCACCGAGGGGGCATTCCGGGGTTGGGGCTACGAGCTGGTGCGGGAGGAGTTCTCCGACGTGGCTGTGGGCTGGGACGACTGCGGCGGCGACGCCGGCGACAAGATCCTGGTGCAAGACGCCATCGCCGACATCGCCCTCCAGCAGGTGCTCACCCGCCCGGCCGAGTTCGACGTGATCGCCACCATGAACCTCAACGGCGACTACCTTTCCGATGCCTTGGCCGCCCAGGTGGGGGGCATCGGCATCGCCCCGGGGGCCAACATCAACTACGTGACCGGCCACGGCGTGTTCGAGGCCACCCACGGCACCGCCCCCAAGTACGCCGGCCAGGACAAGGTGAACCCCTCGTCGGTGCTGCTTTCGGGGGTGTTGATGTTCGAGCACTTGGGCTGGGACGACGCCGCCGATGACATCGTCAACGCGGTGGAGGCCACCATCGGCGAGAAGATCGTGACCTACGACTTCGCCCGCCTCATGGACGGGGCCACCGAGGTGAAGTGCTCGGAGTTCGCGTCGGCCATCGTGGACCGGCTCTAGTCGCCTGGCAACCCACTCCAGTCAATCCTTCCTGACCCCCTCACGCACAAAGGAGACCTGCCGGTGAGCGATCCCAAGCGAGTGGCGGTGACCGGCGCGGCGGGCCAGATCGGCTACAGCCTGCTGTTCCGCATCGCCAGCGGACAGATGCTCGGCCACGATGTGCCCGTCGTGCTCCAGATGCTGGAAATCCCCCCGGCGATGGGAGCACTGGCCGGCGTGGCCATGGAGTTGGACGACTGCGCCTTCCCGCTGCTGGCTGGGAAGGTGTGTACCGACGATCCCCACGAGGCGTTCGACGGCGTGGACTACGCCTTGCTGGTGGGGTCGCGGCCCCGGAGCAAGGGCATGGAGCGCCGCGACCTGCTGGAGGCCAACGGCGCCATCTTCACTACCCAGGGCGAGGCGTTGGCCGCGGGGGCGTCCGATGAGGTGCGGGTGTTGGTGGTGGGCAACCCGGCCAACACCAACTGCCTCATCGCCATGAACAACGCCGAGGGGATTCCCGCCGAGCGGTTCACCGCCATGACCCGCCTCGACCACAACCGGGCGGTGGCCCAGCTTGCGGCCAAACTTGGGGTGACCGTGGCCGAGGTGAGCCGCATGACCATCTGGGGGAACCACTCGGCCACGCAGTATCCCGACCTGTTCAACTGCCAGGTGGGAGGACGGTCGGCCGCCGAGGTGGTAGGCGACCAAGCATGGATCGCCGATGAGTTCATTCCTGCGGTACAGCAGCGGGGCGCGGCCATCATCGAGGCCCGCGGCCTCTCCAGCGCAGCCTCAGCCGCCAACGCCGCCATCGACCATGTCCACGACTGGGTCCACGGCACCGCGCCGGGCGACTGGGTGAGCATGGCCGTTCCCTCCGACGGCACCTACGGCGTGCCCGAAGGCCTCATCTCGTCGTTCCCCTGCACCACCGCCGAAGGAGCCTGGTCGATCGTGGGCGGCCTAGAGCTGGACGATTTCTCCCAATCCCGCCTTGATGCCACCGTGGCCGAGTTGGCCGAGGAGCGCGACACCGTGGCCGAATTGGGTTTGATCTGACTTTCACGGGTAGTCACCACCGGCAGGGCGGCTATGCTGCTGAGCGGCGTGGAGGCGAAGTCCGGTTAGAACCCGGCACTGTCCCGCAACGGTGAACTGGCCCTGAGCCAGTAAGTCCGGTCGAGCTTTGCGCCGAAACGAGCCATAAACCCCGAGGGTTGGGTTGGCTCGAGGGCAGAGCACCTGCCAGTCGAGCTTCCGTTCCTCGATCAACAGGAGGTGCTGATGCCCCCGTTCCGATTCCGTCTGTTTGCGGCGATCTTGTTGGCGTTCACGCTGGTAGCCGCGAGCTGCGGCAACGATGATGACGCCGGTGAGCCTGTCGGCACACAAGAGCCTGCGCCGCCACCCCCAACCGAGGCAGCCCCGTTGCCTATCGAGACCGAGCCGGTCCGCTCCCAGCGGATCGTGTCGCTGTCGCCGATGGCCACTGAGATCTTGTTCGCCATCGGCGCGGGCGAGCAGGTGGTGGCTGTCGACGAGTTCTCCTACTACCCGCCGGAAGCCCCGGTCACCGACTTGTCCGGTTGGGATCCCAATGTGGAGGCGGTGCTCTCCTACGAACCCGACCTGGTGGTGATCGTCAACGACGCCAATGATCTGGTGGCTGGGCTGGACGCGGTGGGCGTTCCGGTGACGCTCAGTCCAGCCCCAGCCGAGTTTGAGAGCGGCTACGCCTCGATCATCGACCTAGGCATCGCTGTTGGACGCTTGGACGAGGCGCTGGCCGTGGTCGAGAAACTCCGGGCGGAAATCGAGGCCGCGCTGGCTGATGCTCCCGACGTGCCGCTGCGGGTGTACCACGAGCTCGACGACCAGTACTACTCGGTCAGCTCGGCTGGCTTCATCGGCGCGGTCTACGCCGCCATGGGGGTGGTCAACATCGCCGATGAGGCCGACCCCGACGGCTACGGGTACCCCCAACTCACCGAGGAGTACATCGTGGGGGCCGACCCCGAGTTGATCGTGATCACCGATCTGATGGGCTACACCGCCGCCGATGTGGCCGCCCGGCCCGGGTGGGGCGAGGTTTCCGCGGTGCGAAACGGCAACATCGTCATGGTCGACGCCGACCCCGCCTCTCGATGGGGGCCGCGGCTGCCCCAGTTCATCGCGGCGGTGGCCGAGGCCCTTCAGACGGTAGCCGAGTCGGATTCTTAGGCCCGGCAATGGCCGACGCCTCCCTCCCGGCAACCCCCGTGGCCGACGACGATGTCGCCCGCCGGGCGGTGCAGCGGGCCTATGGAGTGCCGGTGGGGGCTGTGCTCGTCGGTGTAGCGCTGCTGGCCGCGGTGGGTCTGCTCAGCGCCACTAGCGGGGCTGCCGGCCTGCCGGTGGGCGGCGTGTTCGCCGCCTTGTTCGATTGGGTTCCGCTGCTCGGAGCGGAGTCGTCCCTGTCGGCCACCCAAGAGAGCATCTTGTTCGAGATCCGGCTTCCCCGGCTGGTGCTCGGAATGCTGGTGGGGGGATCGCTGGGCATGGCCGGGGCGGCCTATCAGGGCGTGTTCCGCAATCCCCTGGCCGATCCCTACCTGCTGGGTGTGTCCGCCGGGGCAGGGTTCGGTGCGGTGCTGGCCCTGGGCTTCGGCCTCGACTTGGGCTGGGGGCCGTTCGACACGGTGCCGGCCGCGGCCTTTTTGGGGGCGCTGGTGGCGGTGGCGGCATCGATGGCTATCGCCCGGGGCGGAGGCACGTCGCCCGCCACGCTGTTGCTCGGCGGGGTGGCCATGGCCGCCCTCTTTGCGGCAGCGCAGACATACGCCATCCAGCAGCTCGACGAGACCCGGTCGCGAGAAGTGCTGTCATGGCTGTTCGGCCAGCTCAACACCAGTGGCTGGAAGCAGGTCTGGCTGCTCGCCCCCTACACCGTGGTGTGCGGGGCGGCCCTGTTCGTCCACCGGCGGCACCTCGACGTGCTGCGAGTCGGCGATGACGAGGCCCGCTCGCTGGGCCTCGACCCGGCCCGCTCCCGCCTGCTGGTGATTGCCGCCGCGTCGCTGCTGACCGCGGCTGCGGTGTCGGTGAGCGGGATGATCGCGTTCGTCGGGCTCGTCGTGCCTCACATCGTCCGTCTGCTGGTGAGCCATAGTTACCGGGTGATCGTGCCGCTCTCGGCGGTGGTCGGCGCCGCGTTCCTGGCGTTCACCGACATCGGTGCCCGCACCCTGCTGGCCCCGGCCGAACTGCCGGTGGGAGTCATCACTGCGTTTGTGGGGGCCCCGTTCTTCGCCCTCGTGCTGTGGCGCGGCCGCTGGAGCACCGCATGAGCGCGGCCCCCTCGATTATTGCTGCGCCTCCCGTTCGGGAATCTCTGGCCCTTTCCTGTCGAGGGGTGCGGGTGTCGTACCGCACCACCGAGGTGGTCTGCGGCGTCGATCTGGAGTTGGGCATCGGGGAATGGCTTGGTGTCATCGGCCCCAACGGGGCGGGCAAGTCCACCCTCTTGCGGTCGGTCGCCGGGTTGGCTGAGCATCTCGGAACCGTGGCCCTGAGCGACGGTCGGTCGCCAGGGGCGGCGGACGTGGCCCTCGTACCCCAGTCGCCGGTGCTGCCTGCGGGCATGACCGTGGCCGAGTACGTGCTGCTGGGGCGTACCGCGCACCTCGGGTGGCTGGCTCGCGAGTCGCGCGCCGACCGGGAGATCGCTTCCTCGGTGCTGCACCGTCTCAATCTCACGGCCTTCGCCGACCGCCTGGTGTCCACATTGTCGGGCGGGGAGGCCCAGCAGGTGGTGGTGGCCCGGGCGCTGGCTCAACAGTGCCCGGTGTTGCTGCTGGACGAGCCCACCAGTGCCCTCGACCTGGGCCATCAGGTGTCGGTGCTGGAGCTGGTGGACGATCTGCGCCGTTCCGAGGGACTCAGCGTGCTGGCCGCCATGCACGACCTGAGCGCCGCCGCCCGGTTCGCCGACCGCCTCATGCTCATTGACCGTGGCCGCATCGTGGCTCAGGGAAGCCCGGCTGAGGTGCTGAGAGCCGATCTGCTCTCCGCGGTGTACGCCACCCCGCTTACAGTTCAGGACATCGACGGCGAGCTGGTGGTGCTGCCCGCTCCCCGTCGGCAGGCGACGAGAAGGAGATCGCATGGGCGATGACGCGGCCCCCCAACAGGAGCGCCCCTATGACCTCTCCGCCATGAAGACGGTCGACTCGCTCGTGCTGGTGAACACCGGCGACGGCAAGGGCAAGTCCACCGCGGCGTTCGGCACCGTCTTGCGGGCGGTGTCCCAGGGCTGGCCGGTGGCGGTGGTGCAGTTCCTCAAGAGCGGCGACTGGAACACGGGCGAGGAGAAGGTGTGCCGAGAGCTCGGGGTGCAGTGGTTTTCGGCGGGCGACGGGTTCACCTGGGATTCCGACGATCTCGACGAGTCTCGGGCAATGGCTGTGGCGGCCTGGGAGTTCGCCGCTCAACTCGTTGCTGGCGGCGACTATCGCCTGGTCGTTTTGGACGAGATCAGCTACGCCATGACCTGGGACTGGATCGACGCTGCTGAAGTAGCGGCGGCACTAGAGTCGCGGCCCGAGCGAGTGAGCGTGATCCTGACCGGCCGGGACATGGCCGATGAAGTGATCGAGGTGGCTGACACCGTGACCGAGATGGTCAAGGTCAAGCACGCCTTCGACCGTCAGATCCTGGCCAAGAAGGGCCTCGACTATTGAGTGGTCTCGCCTGCCGTTACCGCTCCCAGACGGTGCGGTCCCGCACGTCGGCGAACACGTCGTCGGCTGAGGCCAGCAACCGACGGTAGGACAGGAGAGCCATGGGGTTGCCCTCGAATGCGATCTCCCCGTTCAGAACCGCTTCTTCCGATGACAGCTCCCCTCGGGCGATGGCAACGGCAGTGTCCCAGCTCTGGCGGAATACCACCTCGGGATCGACGGCCGGTCCGGCGCAGACACGGGCGCCTTCGTCGTCGAACACCATGTGGAACGCCATGTCGTCCACTTGCTGTTCCACTGTGAACCGGTCGCCTTCCGATGTCCGCAACGCCGATGCCCGCAGCGCGGCGTCAGCCGCTTGGATCCACTCGTCGCTGAGGTACTGAGTCACCAGGTCCAACGGTATCGGCTCGGGGGCGGAGCAGAGCCCCTGGGTGCCACTCAAGATCCGCGATCAGAGGGTGACGGGGAAGCGCTCGCCGTTGACCACGATGGTGTAGTCACCGGAGACGAAGCGGCCCAGTTCCACCTGCTCGCTGAATGGTTCCATCACGGTGGCGCAGGCCATATCCGAGGGCAGCTCGGTAGTCCAGACCGAGATGGTATGGACAGAGCCGTTGGCGGCCACGGTCCAGTCGTCCTGCGTGGTGGTGGCGCTTTGCTCGACGGTCCACTTCAACTCGTGGCAAGGGGTGGGCAACGCCCCGGAGATCAAGACGGCCACCTGCATCGGCCAGCTCTCCCGCACCACGATCTGCACATCCTCCACGGTCACCGGCCGGCGGTCGCTTTCGGGGACGACCGGTGTCGGGCTCGGTGTCGGGGTTGTTGCGCCAACCTGGTCCGACGAGACGCTCACCGCCGAGTCCGGCGATGGGGTGCCGTCGGTGTGGTCTTCGGAGGATGAAGACGAACCTGAGGACGTGTCTGCTCCTGTGCTGCCAGCATCATCTTCGGGTCCATCCTCGGTTTGGTCTTCGGACGAGCTAGCCGAGGATGCATCGGAGGACGTGCGGTCGTCTTCGTCGGCCTCAGACGATGAGCTGGTTCCCGACTCTCCGGCTTCATCTTCGGGCGCCGGGCTGGCCGGACCTTCCACAATTTGATCATCAGGGTCCGGGGTAGCGCCGGCCTGGTCGTCTTCCGCGGTCTGGCCGCCTTCCGCAGCCTCATTGGTCGATGTCGGGGTGGCTGGCGCTTCCTTCGACTCATCGTCGGGTGCTGGGCTGGTCGGAGTTTCGACCGTTTGGTCGCCGTTTCCGCCGGTCGCGCTCAGCGTCTCGGAATCCGACGATCCGCAAGCCGCCGCCAGCAGGGCAAACGCTAATCCGATCAAGAACAAGGTTGTCTTACGCATGCCCCTATGACGATACCGCTCCTGCGTCTGGTTCCCGGCCCGCGCGTTTTCTTTTGGAGGCCAACTCGGTGAGGACCAGAACCAAACCAGCGGCGGCGATGGCCAGCACCGTTGGGGGCCAAATCTCGTGGGCGGGGGCCCAGCCCAAGCTGGTGCCGTTGATGGTGTCCTCGGCGTGGCGGCTGATCACGCCCACCCCGGCGGGCCAGGGCCAGAGCACCCGGAGAGACCCCAGCAGCAGGCCCACCATCGCGGCCAGGGTGAGGTCGTGCCAGCGTTCGAGGACTCGGCCGATCAGGTTTGAGAACAAGGCCAACCCCAGCGCTGCTCCCGCGGCCAGCGCGGCCAGGTCAGCCCAAACCCAATCGTCCACTGCGGCGATCGCCGCCGGGTACACCCCCAACATCAACAAGATGAACGACCCGGAGATGCCGGGCAGCAACATCGCGCACACCGCCACGATCCCTGACCCGAACAGGGCGATCTCCGTTTGGTCGGCCACCGGCCCCGACTGAAGCCCCAAGAGCCAGAAGAACAGCCCGCCCACGGCCAGCGCCGTCACGGCCAACCCCGCGCTGGGTTTCTCCACCAAATTCCAGGCCACCACCACCGATGCCGCCACCAGCCCGAAGAACAGCCCGGCCATGGCCTCGGGCTCGTCCACCAACAGCTCGTCGATCACCGATGCCAGGGCCGCAACAGTGACCACGATGCCTGCCGCCAGCGGCACGGCAAACCACCAGTCGAAACTCCGTAGCCGGTTCCACGTCTCGCCCCATCGGCCCCGCAGAAAAACGCCCACCACACCGGCCCCGGCCCGCACGGTGTCGATCAGCCGGGTATAGATCCCCAGCAATAGCGCTACCGTGCCCCCCGACACCCCGGGCACCACATCAGCCGCCCCCATGCAAGCCCCCCGCACCACATGCAGGACGGCCTCTCTTGCTCGTGCCGACATCAAGCCGCGAGGCTACAGCTAGCCAGCCAGTTTGCGGTTCTTGACCTTGGCCTTGATGTAGTCGCGGTTGGTCCAGGCGATGAAGTCGATGGGGATCTCCTTGGGGCACGCCTCTTCGCACTCGCCGTGGTTGGTGCAAGAGCCGAAGAAGTCCTCCATGGTCTCCACCATGGCCTCGGTGCGGGCCCACCGCTCGGCTTGGCCTTGGGGCAGCAGGTTCAGGTGCTGCACCTTGGCTGCGGTGAACAGTTGTGCCGCGCTGTTGGGGCAGGCGGCCACGCAGGCGCCGCAGCCGATGCAGGCGGCGGCGTCGAAGGCGGTGTCGGCCGTCTCCTTGGGCACCGGGGTGAGGTTGGCGTCGGGGGCGGCCCCCGTGTTCACCGAGATGTAGCCCCCGGCGGCCACGATGGCGTCCATGGCCCGGCGGTCCACCGCCAGGTCCCGCAGCACAGGGAACGACGTGGCCCGCCATGGCTCGATCACGATGTGGTCGCCGTCGTTGAAACTGCGCATGTGGAGCTGGCAGGTGGCCGTGCCCTTCTGGGGTCCGTGGGCCTGGCCGTTGATCATCAGCCCGCAGGTGCCGCAGATACCCTCCCGGCAGTCCGATTCGAACACGATGGGCTCCTCGCCGTTTTCGATGAGCCGCTCGTTGACGATGTCGAGCATCTCCAGAAACGAGGCGTCGGTGCTGATGCCGCTGGCCTCATAGGTGACGAAGCGGCCCTCGGCCAAAGGACCGGGCTGGCGCCACACCTTGAGCGTCAGGTTGATCTCTGCGCTCACTTGTAGCTCCTCTGGGTCAGCTCGACGTTGTCGAACTCCAGTTCTTCCCGGTGGCGGGTGGGGGGAGTGCCCTCGCCGTTCCACTCCCAAGCTGCCACATGGGTGAAGTTCTCATCGTCTCGTCGGGCCTCGCCCTCCTCAGTCTGGTGCTCCTCCCGGAAGTGGCCCCCACACGATTCTTCCCTGGTCAAGGCGTCTCGGGCCATGAGCTCGGCCAGCTCGAACAGGTCGGCCACCCGTCCGGCCTTCTCCAATGACTGGTTGAGTGTGTCGGCTGAGCCCAGCACCCGCACGTTGCGGTGGTACTCCTCCCGCAGCGCGGGGATCTCCGAAAGGGCCTTCTCCAAGCCGGTCTTGTTGCGGGCCATGCCGATGTAATCCCACACCAGCTTGCCCAGCTCCCGGTGGTAGTGGTCCACCGAGCAGGTGCCCCCGGTGGACAGCCAGCGGTCCACCTCGTCGGCCACCGCCCGCTCCGCGTCGGCGAACACCGGCTCGGTAATGCCCAAGGCGGGGTCGCCCAAGAAGTCCGACAGGTAGTTGCCGATGGTGTAGGGCAGCACGAAGTAGCCGTCGGCCAGCCCCTGCATGAGGGCCGAGGCCCCCAGCCGGTTGGCCCCGTGGTCGCTGAAGTTGGCCTCGCCCAGCACGAACAGGCCGGGCACGTTGCTCATCAGCTCGTAGTCCACCCACAGCCCGCCCATGGTGTAGTGGGTGGCCGGGTAGATGCGCATGGGCACCCGGTAGGGGTCCTCGCCGGTGATGCGCTCGTACATGTCGAACAGGTTCCCGTACTTGGCCCGGATCACCGCCTCGCCGTCGCGGGCCATGGCGCCGGAGAAGTCCAGGTAGACGCCGTTGCGCAGCGGTCCCACGCCCCGGCCCTCGTCCACCACGGTCTTGGCGTTGCGCGAGGCCACGTCGCGGGGCACCAGATTGCCGAAGGCCGGGTACTTGCGCTCCAAGAAGTAGTCCCGGTCGGCGTCGGGGATCTCGTGGGGCGCCCGACCGTCGTCGTGGGCCAGCGGCACCCAGATGCGCCCGTCGTTGCGCAGCGACTCCGACATGAGGGTCAGCTTCGACTGGAAGTCATCGCTGGCCGGGATGCAGGTGGGGTGGATTTGGGTGTAGCACGGGTTGGCGAACAGCGCGCCCTTGCGGTGGGCCCGCCACGCCGCGGTCACGTTGCACATCTTGGCGTTGGTCGACAGGAAGTACACGTTGCCGTAGCCGCCGGTGGCCAGCACCACGGCGTGGGCCGAGTGCGAGACGATCTCGCCGGTGATGAGGTCGCGGGTCACCACCCCCACCGCTCGGCCATCGTGCATCACCAACTCCAGCATCTCCGAGCGGGTGTGGAGCTCCACTGTGCCAGCCGCCACCTGGCGCATCAGCGCCGAGTACGCCCCCAACAAGAGCTGCTGGCCGGTCTGGCCCCGGGCATAGAACGTGCGGGACACCTGGGCCCCGCCGAACGAGCGGTTGTCGAGCAGCCCGCCATACTCCCGGGCGAAGGGCACGCCCTGGGCGGTGGCCTGGTCGATGATGTCCACCGACACCTCGGCCAGGCGGTACACGTTGGCCTCCCGGGCCCGGTAGTCGCCCCCCTTGATGGTGTCGTAGAACAGCCGATACACGCTGTCGCCGTCATTTTGATAGTTCTTGGCCGCGTTGATGCCGCCCTGGGCGGCGATGCTGTGGGCCCGGCGTGGGGAGTCGTGGTAGGTGAGAACCTTGACCCGGTAGCCCAGCTCGCCCAGCGATGCGGCGGCCGATGCTCCGGCCAGGCCCGAGCCCACCACGATGATGTCAAAGCGGCGCTTGTTGTTGGGGTTCACCAGCCGCATGGAGAACTTGTGGTCGGTCCACTTGCTGTCCAGCGATCCGGCCGGAATGCGGGCGTCGAGCGAGCCGAGCATCAGTGGTCCTCCCCCTCAGCGGCGCCGTGCTGCTGGAGCTCCTTCACGACGGAGCGGCCGTCGTCGTCGATCACCCCGGCTTGCACGAAGATCGGGAAGCTCAGGTTGCCCACCAGGATGATCCCGGCGAGTGTGGCGGCCAGGTAGCGGCGCAGGTGGTTGTAGCGGGGGCTGTTGATCCCCAGGCTCTGGAACATGCTCCAGGTGCCGTGGAATATGTGGACGGCCAGCGCGGTGTTGGCCACGATGTAGAGGATCGCCACCGGGATGCTGCCCAGGCTCTCCGACACGTTGTGGTAGGGGTCGCCCCGCACGAAGTCGGGGTTGAACCACCCCCAGGTGAGATCGGCCAGGTGGTAGAAGAGGTACAGCCCGATGATGGGGCCGGTCCACCGCATGGTGCGGGAGGCGAAGTTGGCCGCGACGTAGTTCCGGCCGCCGGGATAGCGCTGGTCGGCGGCCAGGCTCATCCGGCTCAGGGAGTAGGCCGAGTGGATGTGCAGGGCGAATGCGATGATCAGCCCGATGCGCATGATCCACAGCAGCCAGGTGCGGGGCAGGAGCTTGGTGCCCAGATCCCGCAGCGTCTCGGCGTATTCGTGGATCTCCAGCGGCCCCTCATAGAGGTGGAGGTTGCCGATCATGTGGACCACGATGAAGCCCAGCAGCGCGATCCCGGTGAGGCCCATCACCCACTTCTTGCCCACCGCAGTCTGATAGATGCTGAGCGGCCACGGGAGCTTCATCCTTGGGGCCGCCCGCACCGGCGGCGGCGTGCTCACCCTCGTCATGGTCTGCGCCATCACCCGCCGACCGTACCGGCGGCCCCCACCCCCCGACTAGCCGAACCGCCGCTTCCACTGGCTGGCCGACGATGAGGGGGTAGGGTTCAACTCCTATGTCGCAACCCACCACTATCGGCGAGCTCAGGGAAGCCGGCTGGCAGTCGGTTTCGGTCAAACACGAGATCCGGCGAAACGCCATCGCCCGCATCCGGGCTGGGGAAGATCTGTTTCCTGGTATCTGGGGCTACGAAGACACCGTAATCCCCCAGATGGAAACGGCTCTGTTGGCCGGTCACGACGTGATCTTCCTCGGAGAGCGGGGCCAGGCCAAGACCCGGATGATCCGCCTGGTGCTCGAACTGCTCGACGAGTGGCTCCCCATTGTGGCCGGCTCAGAGGTGAACGACGACCCCTACAGCCCCGTCTCCAAGCACGCCAAAGACCTCATAGAAACAGAGGGCGACAACACCCCGCTGGCCTGGGTCCATCGCAGCGAGCGCTACGGGGAGAAGCTGGCCACGCCCGACACCTCCATCGCCGACCTGATCGGCGAAGTGGATCCCATCAAGGTGGCCGAAGGCCGCTACCTGTCCGATGAGCTGACCATCCACTACGGCCTGGTGCCCCGCACCAACCGGGGGGTGTTCGCCATCAACGAGCTCCCCGATCTGGCCGAGCGCATCCAGGTGGGCCTGCTCAACGTGTTGGAGGAGCGGGACGTGCAGATCAGGGGCCACAAGATCCGCCTGCCCCTTGACATCTTGCTGTTTGCCTCGGCCAACCCCGAGGACTACACCAACCGGGGCCGCATCATCACCCCGCTCAAGGACCGTTTCGGCGCCCAGATTCGCACCCACTATCCCACCGATGTGGACATCGAGCTGGACATCACCGAGCAGGAGGCCACGATGCCCGAGGCCGACCTGCCGGTGGTCATGCCCGACTTCATGAGCGAGGTGCTTGTGTATCTCAGCCAGATCGCCCGCCTGAGCCCCCACATCAATCAGCGCTCGGGGGTGTCGGTGCGGTTGACCGTGTCCAACTACGAGACGCTGGCCGCCGCCGCCATCCGGCGGGCGCTGCGAACCGGCGAGGCCACCGCCGTGCCCCGGGTGACCGACTTGGACGCGCTCGATCCCTCCACCTTGGGCAAGATCGAGATCGAGACCATCGACGACGGCCGGGACGGCGAGATCGTGGGCAACCTCCGCAAAGAGGCCGTTCGCCAGACCTTCAAGGATGCGGTGGAACTCGAGGTGCAACAGGAGGTGGTCCAGTCCTTCGAAGAGGGCCGGGTGGTCAACGCGGGAGACGACATCTCCTCGGTGGACTATGCCGCCCTTGTCGATGAGGTGCCCGCTTTCGCCAGTGCGCTGGCCGCATTGGGCTATGAGCCCGGCGACTTGGAGAACCCGGCGTTGGTGGCCAGCGGCATCGAGTTCGTGCTTGAGGGACTCCACCTCTCCAAGCGGCTCAACAAGGAATCCCTGGCCGGCGCGGCCGTCTATCGAGGCCGGACCTGATCCACCCCGATTCTCAGTCTTCCGTCGCTTCTGATCCCTGATCCGGCTCGAAGCCCCGGATGCGATCCCGCAGCGTGAAGGCGGCGTCTTTCGGATTGCGGTCTCGGTCGAACAGGCCCCGGGCCGACGACCTCCCCAGGTGCCACTGGTAGCCGTCCACCGCGGTGTCGGCGAAGAACCCCACCACGTTGATGCCGTCGGCCCTGGCCGCCTCCACCTGATCCAGCGTCCGCCCCAAGAGCTGGTCGCGCCAGGTCTCGTCGGTGGTGGACACGCCGGTGCCGGCCACCGCCAGCGGCTGGTCGCCCAGCATGTCGGCCAGGCGGGCCAGCGCCCGGCCCAGCTCCTCGGGCTCGGGGGCCAAACGGGAGTCATCGCATCGGGCCGCGGCCGGATACGGCCCTAAGTGGCCGTGCTGGTCCACCGACACCGGGGCATCGAAGCACATGCCCACCACGTCGAGCGCCTCTCGGAACTCCTCGCGGGCCACCACCGGACGGTCGGGCACGGTGATCTCCCCGTCGGTTAGCGCCGAAACCCAGCTCTGCCACAGCAGGCGGTCCCACCATCCCTGCCAGCCCAGGGTGTCGGACCGCTGGTCGGCTGCGAACACGGTGTGGAGGCCGAACACTCCCATCACCGGCTGGCGCCCGCTGCGGAGCAGGCGGCAGGCCTCGAACATTGCCTCCAGCCCATGCTGGACCGCCTCCACCGCGGCGGCCATGCTGCGGCGACCAGGGGGACGCTGGGCCAGCAGGCGGCTCAGCACCGCCCAGCCCACCGGGTCCTCCACCGGCACCCACCCGGCCACCCGGTCGGAGAACCATTCGCCGCACCGGTCCACCCATCGGGCCCACCACAGCGTGCGCCCCTGCCGGGTGCTCCAGCCGCCCTCGTCGTCGACAAACCACCCCGGCAGCGTGGTGTTCTGGAGCACCAGCCAGGTTTGCAGCCCGGCGTCACGGGCCGCAGCCAGCATGTCCAGATAGCGGTCGACGACGTCGTGGTCCAGCTTGTTGGGCTCAGGTTCGATCCGGGCCCACTCCACCGGAAGCCGACAGTGGGTGAACCCCCATTCGGCCAGGAGCTCTAGGTCGGCCCGGAAGTCGATCCCGAAGCCGCAGCCCTCGCCCGACCGGGGTGCCCGCCCCTCCTGCTCCCACACCGACCAGTCCGCGGCGGGGGCCACCCCCTCCAGTGCCACCGAATCCGCGGTCCACCCCCAGGCGAACTTGCGGTCTGCGCTATCGCTGCTGCTGCCCACTTCGTTCAGAGTAGGTTGGCGGGATGCTTCGGAGATGGCGTAGGGGCCGCCGCCGGTCTGCTCACCGGGTGGCCTACTCCCGCTGGGACGGATCCCAGACCGGGTTTGACTTCTCCACTTCCGACCTGTTCTCCCAGATGAACGACGACCTCCTCTACCACGGTGATGTGAACGCCGCCCTGCGGCGGCTCCTCCAGCAGGGGTTCGACGTGGACGGCCAGCGAGTCCAGGGCCTGCGGGAGATGATGGAGCAGCTCCGCCGCCAGCGCCAGGAGCGGTTGGAGCAGCACGACCTCGGCGGGGTCTACGACGACATCGCCCAGGAGCTGCGCGACGTGATTGACATCGAGCGTGAGGCATTGGATGACCTGGCCAGCTCAGCGGCCGAATCAGGCGACGAGCGCCGAGCGGCCATCACCAACGAGACAGTGGCCCAGCGTCAGTTCCAGCTCGACATGCTGCCCCCCGACCTGGCCGGCCAGATCAAGGAGCTGGAGGACTACCAGTTCACCTCGTCGGAGGCGCAACAGCGGTTTGACGACCTGGTGGAACAGCTTCGCCAGCAGCTCATGCAGAACTACGTCAACCAGATGACCGACGGCATGAACAACCTCTCCCCCGAAGACCTGGCCCGGGCCAAGGACATGATGGCCGAGCTGAACAGCCTGCTGGAGAAGCGCCAGGCCGCCGAGGAGCAGCTTCCCGCCGACATCACCGATCCGGCCGAGCGCAACCGGATGCTGGACGAGCGCCTCCAATCCGACTTCGACAGCTTCATGGAGCGCTTCGGCGACTTCTTCCCCGAAAACCCCCGCACGCTGAGCGAGCTGTTGGAAGTGATGGCCCGGCGCATGGCCGCCATGTCGGCCATGATGGCCTCGATGACCCCCGAGCAGCGGGCCCAGCTCCAGGGTTTGGCCGAGCAGCTCCTGCAAGACATGGACCTGCGCTGGCAGGTGGACCAGCTTTCCCAGAACCTCCAGGCCATGTTCCCCGATGCCGGCTGGGACCGCTCCTACGACTTCAGCGGGGCCGACCCCCTCGACTTCGCCTCGGCCGCTCAGATGATGCAGGAGCTGGGCGACTTGGACCAGCTCGACAACCTGCTGCGGGGCGCCAACAACCCCGGCGCCCTGGCCGAGGTGGACATCGACCGGGCCCGGGAGCTGCTGGGCGACGAAGCGGCCCAGAGCCTCGAGCAGATGGCCGATCTGGCCCAGATGCTGGAAGAGGCCGGGTTGATCGAGAACCGCGAGGGCCGCTTGGAGCTCACCCCACGGGCCATCCGCCGGATCGGCCAGAACGCCCTCTCCGACCTGTTCAAGAAGCTCCAGCAAGACCGGGTGGGCCAGCACGCCATGGAGATGTTCGGCGGCGGGCACGAGCGGGAGTACCACACCAAGCCCTACGAGTTCGGCGACCCCTTCAATCTGGACATCGAGCGAACCATCCGCAACGCCATACAGCGCACCGGCGGCGGCACCCCGGTGGAGCTGTCGCCGGAGGACTTCGAGGTGGAGCGCACCGAGAACATCGTGCGGTCGGCCACCGTGCTGATGCTCGACCTGTCGCTGTCGATGCCCATGAGGGACAACTTCCTGCCTGCCAAAAAGGTGGCCATGGCCCTTCACTCGCTCATCAGCTCGCAGTACCCCCGCGACTTCTTGGGCATCGTGGGGTTCAGCGAGGTGGCCCGGGAGGTGAAACCCGAGCAGTTACCCGAGGTGTCATGGGACTTCGTGTACGGCACCAACATGCAGCACGGGTTCATGCTGGCCCGCCAGATGCTGGCTCGTCACAGCGGTACCAAGCAGATCATCATGGTGACCGACGGTGAGCCCACCGCCCATGTGGACGAGGACGGACGGCCCTTCTTCTCCTACCCTCCCGCCCGAGCGACAGTGGAGAAGACCCTGGAACAGGTGATGCGGGCCACCCGCGAGGGCATTCGCATCAACACCTTCATGCTGGATGCCACGTCGTACCTCACCAACTTCATCGAGCAGATCTCCAAGATGAACGGCGGTCGCGCCTTCTTCACTACGCCGGAGACCTTGGGCGACTACGTGCTGGTCGACTTCGTGGAGCACAAGCGCAAGCTGCTGGGGGGCCGTCGCCACTAAAGCAGCCCAGTTTTTCCTTGAGAGAAATTTCCTCTTGCGTTTGGCGCGTTTCCATGTCAAGGTTACTTTGTTGAAATTACAAGTCCGTTGTTTCCCTTCCGAGGGCTGAGCAGGCCTGAAGCCGGTAATCGACGGGCAGGGGGCGCACATTCCACATTGAGGAGGGCACTATGAGACTCGTAGAAACCACTGCGAAGCCGTCGCAGACCGATGAGGATGGCCGCGCTTGGCAAGCGCTGGCCAACTGCCTGGGGGTTGACCCCGATCTGTTCTTCCCGGAGCGGGGGGCCTCCACACGGGAGGCCAAGGAGGTTTGCCGGGCCTGCGTGGTGCGCGAGGAGTGCCTGGAGTACGCCATCGTGAACGGTGAGAAGTTCGGGATATGGGGTGGCATGAGCGAGCGGGAGCGGCGCCGGGTCCGTCGGGCCCGGGGGCTCACCCGGGTGCGGGAGCCGCTGACCGCGGTGGCCGACACCTCTGGTGCATAACTCCTTCCCAACAATCCCAGGCAGCCCACTCCTTTACGCAGACCGCGCCGTTTCGGGGTAGCCTGAGCCCATGAATCTCGGGGCAACGGAGCTGATCATTGTCTTGGTCATCCTGCTGGTGCTGTTCGGCGGGGCCAAGCTCCCCAAACTGGCCCGCTCGCTGGGCCGAGCCCAAAAGGAGTTCAAAGAAGGCGTGACCGAGGGCACGAAGACCGAAGAGAACTCCGAAGAGAATCCCAAAGACGCCTAACGTCGCCTAGCATCACGCCCTGATGTCTGGAAATACCTCTAATGAGCTGGTCATGTCGTTGGGCACGCTGTGCATCAACCCCTTTGAGCTGTCCTTCGACCAGCTGGAATCGTCTCTCGCTGCCACCGCTGACGCGGGCTACACCGGAATCAGCGTTTGGCCCTTCGTGCTGGGAATGGCAGGCGTCGACACGCCCTGGTTGGTCGACCGTCTTCAAGAGCTTCAGCTAACTCACCCGGTGGCCGAAGCAGCCTTTGGCTGGCTCAACCCCGACCGTGACGCGGCCGCGGCCGAGATGGCCAATCTGAGCGAGTACGCCAACGCCGTGGGAAGCTGGGAATTGGTGGCGGTCACGATGGAGGCCACGCTGCCGCCCATGGACGAAGTGGCCGCTTGTTTCAAGACCCTTTGCCAAACAGCAGCCGATGCTGGACTTCAGGTCAGCATGGAGTTCCTTCCCTGGACTGGCATCCCCGACCTGGCCACCGCGTGGGAGATCATCGAGCGGGCCGACTGCGACAACAGCGGCATCATGGTGGACACCTGGCACTGGTATCGCCAGCCCGGCGGGCCCAACCCCGACCTGCTGCGCCAGATCCCCGCGGAGATGCTGCGGGTGGTCCAGCTCTGCGATGCCGCTGCTGAGGTCCCCGACGACCTTGACATCGCCACCGAGACCATGACCGCCCGGCTCCTGCCCGGCGATGGCGCGGTGGACTTTGCCGAAGTCCTCGGCATCATCACCGGCTCAGGGGCCAGACCGATCTGGTTCCCCGAGGTCTTCAGCACCACTCTGGCCGCGGCCGGCCCCCAGACCATGGCTCCCCAAGTGCTTGCTGCTTCTCGCTCAGTGATGGCGTAGCGTCGCCAGCCCCCAATTGAAGGCTGCGGTCAGGCCGCGGCTTGGCGCAGCATCCGGCGCCGCTGGCGCTCTGAGCTGCCGCCCCACACCCCGTGCTTGATCCGGTTGCATAGGGCGTAGGCCAAACAAGCCTCCTGCACCAGACACTCCTGGCAGATCTTCTTGGCCTTCTCCACCCCCAGCCCATCGCTGGGGAAAAAGACATCGGGCGACTCATCGACGCACCGGCCGTAAGCCATCCAGCTCTCGCTCATGGGACCTCCATCGGTTACATGCCCCCGCATGTAGGACGCCCCGCCGCAGCCAAAAGTTCCCGCCGAAGACGGAATTCAAGAGCTATCGGCTATCCGAGGGTTCATCTTAGCGGCAACGCGCGCATTCGGGATGTCGCCCTGTTGCGGTTAGAATGGCCCGGCCCCATTTCCCACAGGAGCAACAAGATGACTGAAACCATGGATGCCCTGCCCGAGCCGCCAACCGGGCACGTCAAGGTGGTCTACATGGGCCCAGTGGCACCCCATTGGGACTTTATGTCCGACTTCGGCGACGCCGGGCACATTGAGCAGTTCAGGACCCGGGCCGAGGCCCGCCTGCTGTTGCTTCCCCCCCACGATCCCCAGTTCCGCCGCAACCGGGAGCGGATCAACCGGGACGCGGAGCGGGAGAACCTGCTCATCGACTGGGACCTGGGATACGAGGAAGAGGAAGAGGAGAGCAACGCCGACGAGGGGTAGGCGCAAAGGCAACGCAGCATGATCTTGGAATCCGTCGAAATCGAGGATGAATCCGAACGGTTCATCAACCGCGAGCTCTCGTGGCTGGATTTCAACGGGCGAGTGCTGGCCCAGGCCGAAGACTCGTCGGTGCCCTTGCTGGAACGGGTCAAGTTTTGTGCCATCTGGTGCTCCAACCTGGACGAGTTCTTCCAGGTTCGAGTGGCCGGCCTCAAAGACCAGGTGGCTGGCCAGTTCACCGGCACCACCCCCGACGGCCGATCCGCCGCGCAGCAACTCCATGAGATCCGCATCGAGGTGGACGACCAGATGGACCGAGCCGCCCGTTGCTTGAGCGGCCTCACGGTCGAATTGGCCGATGCCGGCATTGAAATCCTGAACTGGGACGACTTGGACGACGAGGACCGCAAGTTCCTCTCCGGCGAATTCGACGACCGCATCTACCCGGTGCTGACCCCACTGGCGGTGGATCTGGGCCATCCCTTTCCCTATATATCCAATCTGTCGCTGAGCTTGGGCGTGCTGATGATCGACCCGGCGGACGGTCACCAGCGATTCGCCCGCCTCAAGGTTCCGGCCACCTTCGGCCGCTTCCTCCGACTCCCTGGCGAGCATCGGTTCGTTCCTATCGAGCAGGTGGTGGCCTCCCACCTCACCACGCTGTTCCCGGGCATGGAGATCACCGAGTCGGTGGCCTTCCGGGTGACCCGCAACGCCGACTTGGCCGTGGACGAGGGGGAGGCCCTCGATCTGCTGGCCGCGGTGGAGGTCGAACTGCGCCGTCGCCGGTTCCGCAGCGTGGTCCGCCTGGAGGTGGAGCATCTGGTGTCCTCGGAAATCCGCAACCTGCTTATCGAAGAGCTCGATATCGGGCGCGACGACGTCTACGAGGTGGACACCCTGTTGGAGCTGTCCAGCCTGTTGGACCTCGCCGCCGTGGACCGTCCCGACCTCAAGAACCCGGCGTGGCAGCCGGTCAATCCCCTCCCCTCAGCCGGACCTAGCGACCAGCCGATCGATCTGTTCGCCCGTATCCGCGAGGGCGACATCCTGGTCCACCACCCCTATGACTCCTTCAACGCCACCGTGCAGGAGTTCATCTGGCAGGCGGCCAACGACCCCAAGGTCTTGGCCATCAAGCTCACCTTGTACCGGACCTCGGGCGACAGCCCGATCGTTCGATCGCTGATTCGGGCCGCGGAGAGCGGCAAGCAGGTGGCGGTGGTGGTCGAGCTCAAGGCCCGCTTCGACGAGGAGGCCAACATCGAGTGGGCCCGCCGCTTGGAGCAGGCCGGGGTCCATGTGGCCTATGGGCTGGTGGGCCTCAAGGTCCACGCCAAGACCTGCTTGGTGGTGCGGGAGGAGGCCGACGGGGTGCGCCGCTACTGCCACATCGGCACCGGCAACTACAACTCGATCACCGCCCGGGTGTATACCGATTTGGGCCTGTTCACTGCCGACCCCGAGGTTGGGGTCGATCTGACGCAGCTCTTCAACTCCCTCACCGGCTACGGCCGCGATATCCAGTTCCGCCGCCTGGTGCCCGCCCCCCAAGGCCTGCGCCCCACCGTGATGGAGCTGATCCGCAACGAAGCAGCCCGGGGCCCCGAAGGGCGGATCATCATGAAGATGAACAGCCTGGCCGATGCGGAGATGATCGAAGCTCTCTACGAGGCTTCCCAGGCCGGGGTGGACATCGATCTGATCGTGCGGTCCATCTGCTGTCTGCGCCCCGGTGTGCCCGGCATGTCCGACACCATCCGGGTCCGCTCCCTCATCGGGCGATACCTGGAGCACAGCCGCATCTACTACTTCGGCAACGGCGAGGGCAATGGCGAACCGGCCTACTACATCGGCTCGGCCGACCTCATGCCCCGCAATCTGAATCGCCGAATCGAGGCCCTCGTGGCGGTGGTCGATCCCGACCTGCGCCTGCGTCTCGACCAGGTGTTGGAGTTCAATCTCAAAGACGACTCCTTGGCCTGGGACCTGTTGGCCGAGGGCTCGTGGCAGCGAGTTCCCAGCGGCTCGGGATTCGAGGCCCACACCGCGTTCGAACGGCTGGCCGCCGGCGCGGCGTCGTAGCAAATCGTCTCATTGATCCTCGGAGTATCCGCATTTTCAATACGTTCAGGCCCTAACGTATTATTCCGTGCGTTTCGGAACGGTAGCGGTCATCCTCGGCGGCGGGGGCCTTGTCACCCGCCACAATGACGGCGAGTTGGAAGTTCTGATGGTCCATCGTCCCAAGCACCTCGACTGGTCGCTGCCCGCCGGCAAGCTCGACCCGGGCGAGACTCTGGCCGAGTGCGCGCTGCGCGAGGTGTACGAGGAGACCGGGTACGTCTGCGAGTTGGGTCGCGAACTGGGCATGGTGGACTACACCGACCGCCGAGGCCGGACCCGCCAGGTCCACTACTGGGAGATGGATGCCATCGCCGGCAGCTTCAACCCCACGCCGGAGGTGGACGCCATCGCCTGGGTGCCCTTGCTGGAATCCTTGAACTACTTCACCGGTGAGCGCGACCTCAAGATGGTGAGCGCATTCTTGGCGTTGGTGGGCGAGGGCGTTTTGGCCTGATCTCGGCCGCTCCAAAGTTTTCTTCCCTGTTCACCTTCCGTTCAGACCGGCGCGGCAGCCCCGAAACCCGACTCTCCTAATTTTGCGGCTGATCCATTGCGCCGATCGGTGTGTTCGGCGTGCAGTCGAGGAGGACATGTGAGGTTACGGAAACTGCTCGTTTTGATTATCGGGCTCATGGCGGCGTTTGCACTGGTCGCCGCAGCCTGCGGCGGAGGCAACGACGACGAGGGGGCCGAGCCGGCGGGCCAGGCTTCAGATGCTGGCAGCCAGGATGGCGGGACCCAAGACAGCGGCGGCTCCGTCTCCGGGCGGGTGACGATCTCGGGCTCTTCGACGGTGGAGCCGATCTCGGTTCGTGTGGCCGAGTTGTTTGAGGACGTGCAACCGGATGTGTCGGTTACCGTTGACGGCCCCGGCACCGGCGACGGCTTCAAGCTGTTCTGTGAGGGCGAGACCGACATCTCCAACGCGTCTCGCGCCATCAAAGACTCCGAGGCCGCTGACTGCGCCGCAAACGGGATCGAGTTCGTGGAGCTGCGGGTGGCCATCGACGGCATGGCGGTGATGACCGGCGAGGCCAACCCCGTGGATTGTGTGAGCTTCAACGACATCTACGGACTGGTGGGCCCCGAGTCGACCGGCTTTGGCTCCTGGTCTGACGCCGGGTCGCTGAGCGGGCTGGCAACCTCTGGCCTGCCCGATGCCGATCTTGACATCTACGGTCCGGGCGAGGAGTCGGGGACGTTCGACAGCTTCGTTGAGATTGTTCTGGAGCACATCGCTGAGGAGCGGGGCCAAGATGTCACCACCCGTCCCGACTACAACGCCAACGCCGACGACAACGTGATCATCCAGGGCATCCAGTCGAGCGACACCAGCTTCGGCTGGGTCGGGTTCGCCTTCGCTGCCCATGCCTCTGGGGTGAAGCTGCTCCAGGTGGACGGCGGCGACGGCTGCGTGGGTGCCAACGCCGACACCATTGCCTCGGGAGAGTACCCAGTATCCCGTTCCCTCTATATATACGTGAACAAGGCCAGCGCCGAGGACAATCCGGCGGTGACCGCCTACGTGGACTACTACATGAGCGACGACGGCTTGGGCACTGCGGTGACCGAGGTGGGCTACGTGAATCTCACCGATGACGCCAAGAGTGCCACTCGGTCCAATTGGGCGAGCCGCTAGGCCGCAGAAGCCAAGAATCAACGCCGACGACCACTAGCGTGTGGACGTGACCGACACCCGCGTCGATCTGGCCGGGGAATTGACCGTTGACTCGCTGACGGCCGACCCCCGGCAGGCTCGAAAAGAGCGGGCCATCCGCAACTTCTTGGGAGTCACCGCACTGGTTTCGGTGCTCATATCCGGCCTCATCATCTGGTCGCTGTTCTCCGAGGCTTGGACGTTCATGGTGGAGGTGGACTGGGGCTCGGTGTGGGACATCGGCTGGTTCCCCCGTCGAGGCATCTACGACGTCAAGACGCTGATCGTGGCCAGCCTCATCGTGACCGGCATCGCCATGGCCGTGGCCGGTCCGCTGGGGTTGGGCGCAGCCATCTACCTGTCGGAATATGCTCGGCCGGGAATCCGCCGCACTCTCAAGCCCATCTTGGAGATCCTGGCCGGGATTCCCAGCGTGGTGCTCGGCTTCTTCGCCCTGAAGTGGATCGCCCCGAACGTGGTCAAGACCCTTTTCGGCGGACCGGCGGCCGGCTCGCTGCTGGCTGCGGGCATCGGTGTGGGGGTGCTGGTGATTCCGCTGGTGGCGTCCATCTCCGAGGATGCCATGAAGGCGGTGCCCATGTCGTTGCGGGAGGCCTCTTCCGGGTTGGGGGCCCGCAAGATCGCTACCACGGTCCGGGTGGTGCTGCCCGCCGCGGTGTCCGGGCTGATGGCGGCGTTCATCGTGGCTGTTTCCCGGGCACTGGGTGAGACCATGGTGGTGTTCATGGCCGGGGGCGCGGCCCAAACCGCCGTCTACACCCACAGCCCGCTGGACGGGAGCCTAACTATGACCGCGGGAATGACCTCCCTGGCCCGGGGGACCGACAACGTGGTGGGTGAGGGTCTCACCTTCCAGAGCCTCTTCTTTGTGGGACTGGTGCTGTTCGTGCTGACCTTCGCATTGAACTTGGTGGCCGACCGCTTCGTTCACCGAGTGCGAGAGCAGTACTGATGGCCAAGGCCAGGCTCATCGGCGATCGCACCTCCAGGGTGATGGTGCAGGCTATGGAACGCCGTTCCACTGACGTGCGGGGTCGGGTCTTTCAGATCAGCTTGCTGGTCACCCTGCTGATCTCTCTGTTCATCCTCGCCGTGCTCATCGCCGACGTGATGATTGATTCTTGGGGCCTGCTTACCGGCCGACCGGGCGGCTTCTTGTCGGGCACTATGCGCTCACTCTCCGACGATCCCAAGCTCGGCGTGCATCAAGCCCTGGTGGGCACGTTTTGGATCGCTGTGTTTGTGGCGGTGCTGGCCTTCCCCATCGGCATCGGTGCGGCTATCTGGTTGGAGGAATATGCCCCCAAGAATCGGTTCACCCGTTTCATCGAGCTGAACATCCGCAATCTGGCCGGGGTTCCCGCAATTGTGTACGGCCTGCTCGGCTTGTTCCTGTTTGTGAAGAGCCTTGGCGATCTCACCGGCGGCAAGTCCATTGCCGCCGCGGGCATCACCCTGGCCATCTTGGTGCTGCCCATCGTGATCATCACCGCCCAGGAGGCCATCCGAGCGGTGCCCCAAGGGCTGAAGGAGGGTGCTTATGGTGTGGGGGCCACCAAGTGGACCATGATCCGCAGCCAGGTGCTGCCCTACGCCGCTCCCGGCATTTTCACCGGGACGCTGCTTTCCATGTCCCGGGGCATTGGCGAAGCCGCTCCGCTGCTTCTAGTGGGGGCGGTCTCCGGCCGGCTGGGAGGCAATCCGAGTTTCTTCGATCTCAGCGCCATCAACGCCGAGTCCTTCATGGCCATGCCGGTGATCATCGTGGAATGGGTGCAGAACTCGGGCCGCGATCCGGGCTTCGCCGAGGCCGCGGCGGCGGCCATCGTGGTGCTGCTGGTATTCGTTATTCTGATGAATGCGGCGGCCATCTTCTTGCGCAACCACTTCGAGAACAAGAGAGGATGACTCGTGGAAACGGTCTCTGAGAGCATAAGGACTGATCTCGTGGAAACGGTCTCTGAGAGCATAAGGACTGATCCGATGGAGCAAGCAGAACCGGAAGCCTCTCCTCGCCTCGGTCTGGACCTTGGCCGAACGATGACAGCTGCTGCACCGGATGCCACCGCTGACGCGGTATTCCAGGTGGAAGACCTGAACGTCTACTACGGCGATTTTCGGGCCGTCCAAGACGCCACCTTCACGGTGTACAAGCATGAGATCACCGCCATGATCGGTCCCTCGGGTTGCGGCAAGACCACTGTGCTGCGCTGCTTCAACCGGATGAACGACCTCATTCCCAGCGCCCGAGTTGAGGGGCGACTGGACTTTCACCGCGTCCCCATCTACGACCCCCGGGTCGACCCGGTGGAGGTCCGCCGCCGCATCGGCATGGTTTTCCAGAAGCCCAATCCGTTTCCCAAGTCGATCTACGACAACATCGCCTTCGGCCCCCGGGTGACCGGGATGGCCAAGAAGAAGAGCGATCTGGACGAAATCGTGGAGCGGTCGCTGAACCGGGCCGCTCTGTGGGACGAGGTGCAAGACCGGCTGAAGGACTCCGCACTGGGGCTCTCCGGCGGCCAGCAGCAGCGCCTGTGCATTGCCCGGGCCATCGCAGTCGATCCCGATGTGCTGTTGATGGATGAGCCGTGCTCAGCCCTCGACCCCATCGCCACCGCTCGCATCGAAGACCTGATGCAGGAGATCAAGGACGACTACACCATCGTTATCGTCACCCACAACATGCAGCAGGCCGCCCGCATCAGCAACCGCACGGCGTTCTTCACCGCTCAGCTCGACTCCGACACCGACCAGCGGTGCGGGCTGCTGGTGGAATACGACCGCACGGAGACCATCTTCTCGAATCCCTCCGATGAGCGGACCGAGAACTACGTTACGGGACGGTTCGGCTGAGCGACTTTCAGGAAGCCGGAGTGGGGGAGCTGCGCAAGTCCTTCCACGAAGAACTGGACGAGATCCAGGCCGGCATCGTGCGCATGGCCGCGCTGGTCACCGAGGCCGTTCCCCGGGCCACCGAGTCGCTGCTGGAGTCCAACCTGGAGTTGGCCCAGCAGCTCATCAACGCCGACGACCAGCTCGACGACCTGTCGGTGTACCTTGAGGAGCGCTGCCATCATGTGCTGGCCCTCCAAGCCCCCATGGCCAGCGATCTGCGGGCCCTCAGCACCGCCCTTTGGCTGAACGCCGAGTTGGAGCGGTCAGGCGATCTGGCGGTGAACATCGCCAAAGCCACTCGGCGCATCTACGGCACCCGCTACGACGCCACCCTCCGGGGCTTGTTGGTGAGGATGAGCGACGAGGCCTGCCGCTTAGTGCGCTTGGCCATCGACTCATACGTCGACCGCAATGCCGGATTGGCCGCGGCCCTCGACGACATCGACGATCAGCTCGACGGCCTGAACCGCGACTGTGTTCAGGCGGTGTTCCAAGCCCACAACGACGGCGCCATCGACCTCCAGGCCGCCGTGCAGCTCTGCTTGATCAGCCGGTACTACGAGCGCATTGGCGACCATGCGGTGAATATCGGGGAACGGGTGGTGTTTATGGTGACGGGAGAGACTGCTGGATGATCATCACGCTCGTCATGGTGGCCGCCGTAGTCGGTTTGATCCTGGTGGGAGCTGTGGCGTGGCGCGAGCACCGGCATTTCGTCGATGCCGAGGAGGTTCGCCGCCGCGACGATGAAATGCACCGCCGCCATGAAGGCGAGGTGGCGGAGAGCGAGGCCCGACTCCGGCTTTCGCTGGATGCCATCACCCAAGGGGTGGTGATGGCCGATGCCGCCGGCAATCTGTCGTACCGCAATTTCTACGCCCGGCAGTTCACCGATGCCCGTCATGGGGAGGCCCTGGTGGAGGCCGCCGTGGCCGAGTTGCTGGCCGAGGCGGCCCAGGGACGGGCGGCGGAGCGAGAAGTCGAGCTGTTCGGACCCCCCCGCCGGTGCCTGCTCGTCAGCGCCACACCGCTCAAATTCGAGGGCCGGGACTACGGCTCGGTCGCCCTCATCGACGACATCACCGAACCTCAGCGTCTGGATGCCATGCGCCGCGACTTCGTGGCCAACATCAGCCACGAGCTTCGAACTCCGATGGGCGCGCTCAGCCTGCTGGCCGAGACCCTGGCCACCGAGACCGATCCCGAGGTGGCCTCCCGACTGGCGATACGGGTGCAGGCCGAGGCAATCCGGCTGTCCGACATCATGGACGATCTTCTGGAGCTCAGCCGGATAGAGAGCGATGAGGCGTCTGAGCGGGCGCCGGTGGCCATCCAGCATGTGATCAGCGATGCCCTCTCCCGGGCCACGCCCACCGCGGAGGAGAAGGAGGTTCCCATCGAAACCGCCCTGCCCGCCCTGGATCTGGTGGTTCAGGCTGACCGCCGCCAGCTCACCTCCGCGGTGTTCAACCTGTTGGACAACGCGGTCAAATACTCAGAGGCAACCTGCCCGGTCAGGGTTATGACCCGGTTGGAAGGCGATTGGGTCGAAGTGGAGGTTCGCGATCAGGGCTACGGCATCCCGTTGCGCCACCAAGAGCGCATCTTCGAGCGGTTCTATCAGGTAGACCGGTCCCGGGAGCACACGGAAGGCGGGGTGGGCTTGGGCCTGGCCATTGTGCGCCATGTGGCCACCAACCACGGGGGCGAGATCCGGGTGGAGTCGACGGAAGGAGAAGGCTCCACGTTCACGCTGGCGGTGCCCATTGGAGCACAGGGATGAGCGGATCGGGCCGGGTTCTGATCGTTGAGGATGAGGAGTCCTTCGTCGAGGCCCTGACGGTGGGGCTGACCCGTGAGGGCTTCACCGTGAATGTTGCCCGCGACGGCAAGGAGGCACTCGATTTCTTCAATGCCTACTCGCCCGACATTGTGCTGCTCGACGTGATGCTGCCGCTGGTGTCGGGAGTCGATGTCTGCCGCCAGATACGGGCTCGTTCCCAGGTGCCCATCATCATGGTCACCGCCAAGGGCGAGGAGATCGACGCGGTGGTCGGCTTGGAGGTGGGGGCCGACGACTACGTGACCAAGCCCTATCGCCTGCGGGAGCTGATCTCCCGGATGCGGTCGCTGCTGCGGCGGGCTCGATGGACGGCGGAGAGCGAGTCGTTCCGGGGAGAGGTCATCGAGGTGGGCGACGTGGCGGTGGACCCCGAGCGTCATGAGGTGTTCGTGCGGGGGGCGCCGGTCGAGCTGCCGCTGAAGGAGTTCGACTTGTTGGAGCTGCTGTTGACCAACGCGGGCCGGGTGTTGACACGCGATTTGCTGATCGATCAGGTATGGGGTAGCGACTATGTGGGCGACACCAAGACGCTCGACGTCCACGTCAAGCGGCTTCGCTCCAAGATCGAAGACGACCCCTCCAACCCTCGCCGCATCGTGACCATCCGCGGTCTCGGCTACAAGTACGCCACCATCGTTGCGGCAGAGACCGCGCCGCCCTCATCCCCGCCGTAGTCTCTCTAGTGTGATCAACACCCCGTTCTTGCGGCTGGTTCGGGTTCATGCCCTTGGAGCCGCGGGCGACGCCATGGTCACCGTCGCGTTGGCGGGGTCGCTCTTCTTCTCCATCGACCCCAGTGCGGCCCGGTTCCGGGTCACCCTCTACCTGCTGTTGACCATGGCCCCGTTCGCGGTGGTCGGACCGCTGATCGGCCCAGCTCTGGACCGCTTCCGGGGCGGTCGGCGTCCCATGATCTTCGCCATCAATGCGGGGCGGACCCTCTTCGCCTTCCTGATGATCTCCAACATGGATTCGCTGCTGTTGTTCCCCCTCTCGTTTGCCATGCTCATCCTGCAAAAGAGCTACGGGGTGGCCAAGGCTTCCATGGTGCCGCTCATCTTGCAGAATGAGCAGCAGTTCGTGGGGGGCAATGCCCGATTGGCCCTGGTGGGAAGCGTTTGCGGGTTTCTCGGTGTTGGTCCGGCACTGTTGGCCAACTGGCTGGGCGGAGCTTCTTGGGTGGTGGGGATGGCCATGGTGATGTACATCCTGTGTGCCCTGTCGTGCCTGTCGCTGCCCCCGGGCCGGGTGGCGCCCCGACCGGGCGAGGACCATGAGTCGGGCAAGCTTCGCAGCGTGGGCATCCGCCGGGCGGCGTCGGCCACCGGCGCATTGCGGGGCATCGTCGGGTTCACCACCTTCCTGGCTGCGTTCGCCCTGCGGGGCGGGGCCGACGACGTGAACCTCTCTGGGGTGGGCAAGGCGTTCGGCGCCGGCATCCGCCACGCTCTCCAAGGAGACGTGGCCTCCGACGCCAGCCCGGCGTGGAAGCTGGGATTGGTGGCCGCGGCCTTGGTCTGCGGCTTCTTGGTGGGCTCGCTGCTCGCCCCCCAACTGCGGAATCGGATTCGCGAGGAGGTGATCATCGCCGCGGCGCTGGTCGCTTTGTTCCTCGTCGGTGTGGTGGCCGCGTGGGGCGGAGGCTACGGCTCTACCCTGTTGCTGGCTCTGGGGGTGGGCATCGCGGCCAGCGCGGGCAAGCTCTCGTTCGACTCCATCGTCCAGCGCGATGCCGAGGACGCCGACCATGGCCGCTCGTTTGCCGTTTTTGAGACCCGTTTCCAGATCTTCTGGGTGGTGGGCGCGCTCATCCCCGTGGTCATCCCCATTTCCGCCCGCGTCGGCTTCATCCTCATTGCCGTGGCCGCCGCGGTTGCGGCGGTGCTGTTCTGGTTGCGGCGAAGTCCTAGTCGGGCAGGTCGATCCGAGCCAGCCACAGCCCCGGAGCGTCAACCTCAGCAGGCGTAGGCAGCTCTCGCGCCGAATGCCACAGCCGAGCCAGCCCGTCGGCTCCCGCCCGCTCCACCACTCCGCTGGCGAAGGCTGATCCCCGGTCGTACTGGTCTTGGCTGAGCTCGAGGCCGAGCATCCGCTCGATGAAGCGGTCAGCTGCGTCGGTGGTAACTCGCCGTCGTCGCAGTGCTTCGCTGAGGCGCTGGTATGAGCCGACGAGCCCGCGTCCGATGCTGTCCATGGTCCAGTCGACATAGCCCGCGATCACCGTCACCAACGCAGTGATCTGCGGAAGCAGCACCCGCTGGGCCGGTGACTGGATCGCCCCCAGAATGATCTCGGGATCGCCCAGAACAGACTGGAGGTCGGGCAGCGAGTCGGGGTTGGCCAGGTCCAAGTCGCTCAGTCGGCTCTCCAGCGCGCCCGGGTCGGCCTCGAATCCCCGGACATATTCGGCCAACAGCTCGTCGATCCGCTGGCCGACGTGAGGTATCGACAGCACCGCATGATGGGTCAGTTCGCTCAGGCACACCCAGAGCCGCAGGTCGGAGCGGTCCAAACTCCACTCATCGGCCAGCGCGTCGATGTTGGCGGGCACCACCATCAACTCCGAGCCGCTCCGGGGGACGGGCAGGTCGTATTGGCCCAGGCTTCGGCGGGCGAGGTTGCCCACCATGCTTCCTGCCGTCATGCTCAGCATGACCGGGCCGATCATCTTCATGATCTGGCCGAACATGGCTTGGGCAGGGTCGAAGGCTGCCTCCTCTGATTCAACCCGGCTTGACGCGTTCCCGATGGGCTCAAGCAAATGCTGGTAGGCGTCCAGCGTGGATGTGGCCCATTGCGAACGGGTTACCGGAACGATCATGGCGGCTTGGCCGTCGCGGGTAGTCGACAGGCCGGTGGCGTTGGCCACCTGGAGTTCGGCCACCCGGCCCAGTTCCTCCAGGGCAATGCGGTCGGCAGGGTCGACATTGGGCTCAGGCTGGCCTTCGGTGGCCACCGCCACCGCGATCTGGCGGGCCGTGTCCCACGCGGACGAGGCTTGCTGGGAGAAAAGCTTCCCCAGATCACCGAATATCGGGACTCCCTTGAAGGGATTGAACTCCTCAGGTGAGTCAGGTTCGCTCACGCCGTGAGGTTATCGGCAATCCTTCGGTAGCAGCGTTTACACTCAGGGCGTGAACCCGCCTGATGCCGCGGAGACGTGGATTGGACTCAGCGAGGCGCCCTTGCCGCTGGATCGAGTGCTGGCTTGGGTCGGTCGCCCGGATTGCGGTGGCATCGTGTTGTTCAGCGGCACGGCCCGCGACCACTCTGAGGAGCGCCCGGGGGTGACCGTTTTGGAGTACGAGGCCTACGAGGAGCAGGTGACCCCTCGCTTGGAGGCGCTGGTGGACGAGGCCCGGGCCCGGTGGCCGGATATCGGCAAGGTGGCGCTGCTGCATCGGGTGGGCCGGGTGGAGATCGGCGAGTCGGCGGTGGTGGCCGCAGTCTCCGCTCCCCACCGCGAGGAGGCCTTCGCCGCGGCCCGGTTCTGCATCGACGGGCTGAAGGCCACCGTTCCCATTTGGAAGAAGGAGGCCTGGCAAGGAGGCGAGAGCTGGGGTTTGGAAGCCCAGCACATCTCCGATGCCGAGGCGCTCCATCCTTCGGCCGGGTCGGTTCGCTGACCGATGCCCCGAGATCTGGCGATTGACCTGGGCACGGCCAACACGTTGGTCTATGCCCGCGGCCAGGGGATCATCCTCAACGAGCCTTCGGTGATCGCGATGAACCGCAAGACCAACGAAGTGCTGGCCATGGGGCGCGAGGCATGGCAGATGATCGGCCGCACACCGGCCCACATCGTGGCGGTTCGCCCGCTGCGAAAAGGGGCGATCACCGATTTCGAGGTGACCCAGCGCATGATCCGCCTGCTCTTGATGAATGCGGGGGTCAACCGGTTCAGCCGCCCGAAGGTGGTGATCTGCGTGCCTTCGGCGATCACCGCAGTGGAGCGTCGGGCGGTGGTGGAGGCCGCCCGGCGGGCCGGAGCGGCGGAGACTCGGCTCATCGAGCAGCCGCTGGCTGCGGCCATTGGGGCCGCGCTGCCGATAAACGAGCCGATCGGCAACTTGGTGGTCGATATCGGTGGGGGAACCAGCGAGACCGCACTGATCTCCTTGGGCGGGGTGATATCGCTGAAGGCCATCCGGGTGGGCTCGTTCGACATCGATGCCGCGATACAGTCATTCGTCCGGCGCGAGTTCGGCATCGCCATCGGTGAGCGAACTGCCGAAGAAGTGAAGATCACCACTGGTTCCGCGGCCTTCGTTCCCGGCGAGTGCAGCGCCGAGGTTCGGGGCCGCAATCTGATGAACGGCCTGCCGGAGACCATCGTGTTGTCGCCGAATGAAGTGCGCTCTGCCATCTCTGAGCCGGTTTCTTCCATTGTGGACTCAGTGGTGGCGTGCTTGGTGGAGGCACCTCCGGAGTTGTCGCAAGACGTGATCACCCACGGCATTCACCTGGTGGGGGGCGGGTCGCTGCTGCGGGGTCTGGGCGAGCGGCTGTCGCAGGTGGCGGAAGTCCCGGTCAGCCTGGTCGACGCCCCCTTGGAAGCGGTGGTGATGGGGGCGGGTCGCTGCCTGGAGTCCTTCGACGACGTCCAGGCCATGTTCATGGATTGAAGCCGATTCAGTCGGGATTGGCGAGCAGTTCGGCTGCGTCCCTGGTTTGCCAGTCCCGGTCATGCAAGGCCCGGCTGAGGGCGGCCTCGACCTCTGGTCCGTCAAACGGGGCGAGGGCCAGCACGGCCCGGCGGCGCACAGCGACCCGGTCGGTGGTCGCCTTCAAGATGGCGTCCAGCCCGGCGGGATCACCGATTGCCCCCAGCGCGGCAACAGCCGCCTCCCGCACCAGCGGGTTCGGGTGGCCGGTGGCCAAGCTACCCAGCCGGTTCACGGTGTCGGGATCATCGGCGCTCCGCTCCCCACAGGCCCAGGCCGCCATCTCCACCACGTCGTCGCTCGAATCGTCCAAGAGGGCGACCGGCGACACCTCCACCCGTCCGACGGTCAACGCCGCGGCCCTTACCCGCACCTTTGGCGATGGGTCGCCGAGCGCGTCTCGCAGCTCATCGTCGCTGAGTGCTCCCATGCGGGCCAGAGCGCCGTAGGCCGAGGCCCTGATGGAAGGATCGTCATGGTCTTTGGCCCTCCTGGCAGTGGCTGCATCCCCGACATGTCCCGCGATCACCGCATGGCGGCGGCGGATGGTCTCAGCGGCAGGGGCGGCAAGGGGGCGCGGTTGACCGGCCGTCACACCAGCGTCTCCAGGGCAATCGTCACGCCGATGAAGAAAAGCCCCACCAACATGGTCAGCCCTGCGCCCATCAGGACGATCACAAAGAACAGCCCGACGCCGGCCCGCAGCCGCTGCCACCACGCAAACCGCGCCCCCTCGCCATAGTCGGCCCGATAGGAGGCCAGCACATCTCGCTCGGCCCGTGCCGCCCGCCACGCCCCCCACCGATGCCGCCACCAGTTCTTGAGCGTTGCCCAAGTATCGTCGGAGAGGGAAACCCGAATGCGTGACCAGTCGACCACAGAACCCCCCAGGATAGTGCCGCCCGGCGAAGACCGGGAGCCGTCATGGTGGCGGCGCAACGCAGCCTGGCTGGTTCCCGTGGGCGTGGTGATCTCCTTGTTGGTGATCACCGCCGTGGTGTTCACCTTCTGGCACACCGATCAGGTGGCGGTTCGCCCGGGCTCGGTAGAGGAAGTGCCGTCTCGGGTCACAGTTTCGGGCACCGAGGTTTACCCGCCAAACAGCGAGATTGTCCTGGTGACCGTGCTGGTCAGTCAGCGGCTGAACATCTGGCAGCGAATCGGGGCCGAATTCGAGTCGGGGGTCGACATCGAGCCGGAGCGGACCTTCACTGGTGACGGCACCCGCCAGGAACTGCGCCGCCTCAACGAACTACGGATGGAGACCTCCCAGCACACGGCCGTTGTGGTGGCGCTGGAGCATCTGGGCTATGAGATTCCCCGCCATGCCTCGGGAGTCATCGTGGCCCAGGCCATGACCGGATCGCCCGGGGCCGAGGCATTGGAGCGAGGCGACGTGATCGTGGGCATCGACGGCGTTCCCGTCGCAGAATTGAGCGACTTAGCCGATGTGCTGGCCAATCGGAGTGCCGGTCAGACGGTGGAATTGGAAGTTGAACAAGGCGAAAGCGGCGCTGTTGAGACCGTGGGAGTGGAGCTGATCGCGTCCCCCGACGATGCCGACCGAGTGCTGATCGGCGTGGAGGCGCGCGAGCGGACCGACATCGGAGAGCTGCCGGTGGAGGTCGAAATCGACAGCGGTTCCATTGGAGGACCCTCGGCTGGGCTGGCTCTCACGCTCGGGATCATCGATCTCTTGACTCCCGGCGAGCTGACCGGTGGACAGCAAGTAGCGGCCACCGGCACGATCTCGTTCGACGGCTCGGTGGGGGCTATCGGCGAGGTGGATCAGAAGGCCATTGCGGCGGAAAGAGCCGGCGTGGACCTGTTCTTGGTTCCCTCCTCCAACCTGAGCGATGCCCTCGACCACGTCAGCGGAGAGATGCGGGTGGTCGGTGTGGCGACCCTTCAAGAGGCGTTGGACGCATTGGCCGACAACTAAGATTCCCGCGATGGCCGAGCGCCTTCCCACCCAGAGCCGAGCCGGCGAATTGGCAGCTCGGGCCCAGCGGTTGGCTGAGCAGCTCCAGACTTCGGTCAAGGAACTGCGGTCCCAGCAGGACGTGTCGGGGGCCGCGGAGCTGGTCGAGCTATTGGAGCAAGCGTGTGAGCAGGCGCAGGCGGTGGCCGGACTGCTTCAGGAGGCTCGAGATCAGGCCGAGGCCGAGGTGGAGCAGGGCCGGGCCCGAGGCCGGGAGATCGTGGAGCAGGCCAAGGCCCTGCGGCTCACCGTGTTGCGGGACATGGCCCGTCGCCGCCAGGCGGGCCGCGCCCAAGTCGAGCGGCTGCGGGCCGGCCGTGACAGGCTCATGGCCACCCTAGGAGAGGCCCGCAACTCCATCGACCAGTCGATGGAGTCGGCCAAGCTCTCGCTGGCCGAGGCGAAGGTGGTGGCTGACGCCGCCGCCCGCCGGGTGGAGGACGAGACCGAGCCCACTGACGCGGCCCTGCTATCGGAACTGGACGATGCCCAGGTCGTGGGGATGATCCCGGAAGCCGAAGGCGACTCCGTTTCGGAAGCCTACGACGGTGTGACACGGCTGCCTCCGGTCGAACCGGATCCAGTGGAGGCCGCGGCCGAGCATCCCGCGATGGCCAGCGCCGGCGACGACCGTGATGTGGACGCCGTGTTCGCCCGTCTTCGATCTCAAAGCGGTCAACCGCAGCAATATCGCGAAACAGATCGCAACGCTGCCGATTCCCCGGTCAGCGGGGACTAGTCTCCTTTCGGTATGCGCAATCCCCGAGATGTGTTCAGACCGCGCCCGCCATCTCGGCCGCGCTTTTCCCGCCGATCCAAGATCATTGCCGCGCTCATCTTTGTGGTCTTGCTGGCCGCCATATTGTCGCTGCGGGGGACGGCCCGCCTCTGGACTGATTATCTGTGGTTCGATTCGCTCGGTCACGGGGGCGTGTGGACCGAAATCTTCGTCTACAAGATCGTCTTATCGGTCATCTTCATCGTTCTCTTCTTCATACTGCTGTACTCCAACCTGGCTATCGCCGACCGCCTGGCGCCCCAAACCCGCCCGCCGGGGCCTGAAGAGGAACTGCTCCGCCACTATCACGATGCGGTAGGCCATCGCCGCCGGCTGGTGAGCATTGTGGTGGCCGGGCTGTTCGCCCTCATCGTGGGCGGAGGCACCGGCGGGGAGTGGCAGAAGGCCATGCTGTTCTTCAACGGCGTGGACTTCGGCATCGACGATCCCCAGTTCAGCAAGGACATCGGCTTCTACGTCTTCCAATTGCCGTTCATCCAGTTTCTGATCAGCTGGTTCTTCCGGGCTCTCATCATCGTGGCGGTCATCACCGCCATCGCCCACTACGTGAACGGCGGCATCCGGGTGCAGACCACCGGGCAGCGGGTGACTCCTCAGGTAAAGGTCCACCTGTCGGTTCTGCTGGCCCTGATCGCCCTGGTTCGGGCCGTGGGCTACTACTACGACCGGTTCGGCCTCAACTTCTCATCTCGGGGTCCGGTGGACGGCGCCAGCTTTACCGACATCAATGCCCAGTTGCCCGCCATCAACCTGCTGCTGTTGATCTCCGTGCTGTCGGCGGTTCTGCTGGTGATCAACATCTGGCAACGGGGCTGGGTGCTGCCGGTGACCGCGGTGGGTCTTTGGGTGGTGGTGGCCATCGTCATGGGCGCCATCTATCCGGCCATCATCCAGCGGTTCCGGGCCGAGCCGGAGGAGTCCCAGAAGGAAGCCGTCTACATCGAGCGCAACATCGAGGCCACCCGCCACGCCCTGGGATTCGACAAGAACCCCGGAGACAACGACCCAACAGACAACGTGGACACCCGCGAGTTCAGACCCGACACCGAGATAACCACAGAGGAGCTGGCCACCAATCCCAGCGTGGCCAACATCCGGCTGCTGGATCCCGACATCGTGCCCAACGCCTTCCAAGTGGAGCAATCCGAGCGCACCTTCTACACCTTCAATGGCGAGGTGGACGTCGACCGCTACGAGATTGACGGCGAAATCACCGAGGTGGTGATCGGCGCCCGCCAGCTCAACGTGGCCGACGTCCCCCAGCAGTCGTGGGAAGGCCGCCACGTCCAATACACCCACGGGTACGGCGTGGCGGTGGCCCCGGTGAACTCGGTCACCACCCAGGGTTCGCCCGACTTCGCGGTGGGCGACGTTCCGGTGGTTGCCAGCGCCGACTTCGAACTGACCCGGCCGCAGCTCTACATCGGCGAGAACCTCACCGGCTACGCCATCGTCGGCGCCTCGATTCCCGAGGTGGACTACACCAAGGCCAACGAGACCGTTCCCTTCGAATACGACGGCGAGGCCGGGGTGAACATCGGGAGCTTTTTCCGCCAAGCGGCCTTTGCCCTGCGTTTCGGCGACATCAACCCGCTGATCTCCGGTTTCGTGGACGGCGATTCCAAGATCATCTTCAACCGGGACTTGCGCCTCCGGGTGCAGAACTTGGCCCCATTCTTGGAGCTGGACGCCGATCCCTACCCCGTTGTCTCTGACGGCCGGGTTTTCTACATCGTGGACGCCTACACCACCAGCGACCGGTATCCGTATGGCCAGCGACCGGACGTGAGCGATCTGCGCTTGGAAAGCGGCCTGCGCAAACGGTTCAACTACGTCCGCAACTCGGTGAAGGTGGTGGTCGATGCCTTCCACGGCACCACCACCTTCTATGTGATTGACCCTGACGACCCCATCATCCAGGCGTGGCGCAAAATCTTCCCCGGACTGTTCGAGGACTTCGACCAGATGCCCGCCGACCTTCAGAACCACCTGCGCTACCCCGAGGACCTGTTCCGAGTGCAGACCACCATGTGGGCCCGCTATTTCATCGACGACCCTGAGACCTTCTACGCCAACTCGGTGACCTGGGCCGTGGCCCAGGACCCTGGCACCCGCATCACCGCTCGGACGTTCGTTGATGAGCTGACCGAGGCCATCGCCGCCGAGGAGACGGCCACCGCGGCGGCTACCCGCCAGCTTGAGCGAAGAATCCGGCCGTTCTACCAGCTTCTCCAGCTTCCCGAAGAAGACGACGTGGACTTTGTGATCTTCCGAACCTTCGTCCCCGTGTCGGGATCGGGCGACGACGAGGACGAGCGCAAGGAGCTGACCGCGTTCATGGCGGCCAAGGGCGACATCGACGAGTACGGGCAGTTGGTGGTGTACACCGTGCCAGGCACCAGCATTCCCGGCCCCAGCATCGTGGACGCCAAGATCCAGGCCGACACCCAGATTGCCGACGCTTTCACCCAGCTGAACCAGCAAGGGTCCACCGTGCTTCAGGGCAATCTGCTGATGCTCCCGGTGGGCGACTCCTTGCTGTTCGTGCGCCCTGTCTACGTCCAGGCCACCGGCGAGACCGAGCTCCCCCAGGTGAAGCAGGTGATCGCCGGCATTGGCAACGACGACGACTTCATACTCCGCATCCGCCCGACATTGGACGAGGCCCTGGCCGCCCTGTCCGATCCCGACGGCTTCTCGATCCTGCCCACCCAGCCGGCAGAACCGGACCCCGTTGATACCGAGCCCACCCCCGCGCCCACCGCGGCGCCGTCGCTCTCCGACGGCGAGCCCATCGATGCCGACACCCGTCGGGCCCTGAGCGAGCTCATCTCCGAGCTGCGAGCCACTCAGGATTCCATTGACGCAGACCAACGCCGCCTCGACGGCCTCATCGAGAATTTGGAGTCCCTCTTGGACTCCGCCGGCGGCTAGCCGACGAGAAGCGACTAGCCCAGCAGGATGTTGTCGGGGCGGGGCGTGCCCTGGGCTTCCAGCATGAAGTAGTAGCCCATCAACACGGTCTGGCCGTCGGTGATGCTCTCGATGTTGCCGTCGGCGTCCATGTTCAGGTTGGCGCCCCAGATGGCGAAGAAAACTTCGGTGGTCTCGGCATTGTCGGCGGGGGTGTACAGGGTGTGGATCGAGCCCGCGGGTTCGTAGAGGAACGAACCGGCCCGGTTCAAGAAGTCTCCCTCCTTGTATCCCCACGCTCCGGCGCTGGTGTAGGCGAACACCTGGCCGGTGTGCTTGTGGGTCTGCACCGAGTAGCCCGGAGGGAACTGGTTCTTGATCACCCACAGCCCCTCGCTCTCCTTGATCTGGAGCACTTTGAGCCCGATGCCGTCTTCGCCGTAGGCCCAGGGGAGATCGTCCTCTCCGATGTGCTGGGCGGTGGGGGCAACCATCATGTCAAGCATGGGGGAATCTTACGCCCCGGTTTGGCAGACGGCCCCTCGCGACGCGTCAGTCGATCTCGGTGCGGGATAGGCGCCATGAGGTGTAGATGAGCCCGGCCAGGCCCACGGCCAGCGGCACCACGTAGGAGGCCAGCGCAGACCGGTCGGCCAGTCGCATGCTCACGTCGGTGGCGTCGGAAAGGATGCTCATGGGGTAGCTGCGTATTGACAGGCGGGCGAACCAGTCGCCCAGCCGGGACATCAGCAACTCCCAGATGGCGATGTAGCCCAAGCCGATCAGCAGTGACCGCTTGAACCGCAACCCCAAGGCCATGAAGATCCCCGAGTAGGCGAACACGGCCAGTGCCGTGGCCACGGTGGTGGCAACCAGCAGGTCGTCGACGCCGGTGATGGCCGCGGCGACGGTCATCACCGCCACCACAACGGGGCCGACCACGCTTAGCACTGCTGCGAAGGCCGCGGTGGCGACGCTGTGGCGGGGAACGGGCCGCAGCCACACGTACACCAGGGTGCGGTCTTCCACCAGGTCGCCCAATGCGGCGCAGCCCAGCGCCAAGGCGATGAACGGGGCGAAGATGTTGGTCCCGAAGGTGCCCATGCTCCGGGTGGCGAATTCCACCGGGTCGTCGGCTGCTCGGGCGACGAAGGCCAACAAGATGGCCACACCGCTCAGCCCGGCCAGGGCCAGCAGCCGGCCAGTGCTGATCTGGCTGCGAACCACCACCCGGTAGATGTGAGTGTTCACTCTGTCTCCTGATGCGTTGTCACTGGGTCTCCTGATGCGTTGTCACTGGCCCACCAGATATCGGAAGACGCTCTCCAGGTCGTCGTCGAGCGGGCGCATTTCCAGCAGGGAGGCGTCTTGGTCTCGGGCGGCCGGGGCGACTGCTCGGCGGAACGACACGGGATCGGAGGTGTCGACCACCACCACTTCATCCGCCTCCAGCCGGCATCCAGAGATCACGCCGCGGTCCAAGAGCGCGATGGCCAGCGCCCGGGGCTGATCGGTGCGGATGCTGATGCGCAGCGGCCGGTCGTCCATCAGATCGCGAATCTCCCGGAAGTCGCCCTCGGCGGCTAGCCGTCCTTGGGCGATCACCAGCACCCGGGAGCCGAATCGCTCCACCTCGTCGAGCACATGGCTGGAGATGATCACGCACTTGCCCTCGGCCCCCAGGCGGTGGAAGAGCGCGATCATCTCCCGCCGTTGGCGGGGATCGAGGCCGGTGAGGGGCTCGTCCAATGCGATCATCAGGGGATCATGGACGATGGCTTGGGCCAGCTTGATGCGCTGGCGCATGCCCTTGGAGTAGGTGGCTAGTCGCCGAGGGTCATCGGGGTCGAGTTCCACCGTCTGAATGGCCTGGCGGGCGGCTTCGGCGGGGTTGGCAACCTGGTGCAGTTGGGCGGCCAGCTCTACAAACTCCCGACCGCTCAGGTAATCGAGCAGTGCCTCCTGCTGGGGGGCCATCCCGATGCGACCCAGCACGGCCACGTCGGCGCGGGGGTCCTTGCCCAGCACGGTGAGCGATCCGTTGGACGGCCGGGCCAGGCCGCACATCATCCGCAACAGGGTGGACTTGCCCGCGCCGTTGGGCCCGAGCAGCGCAGTGACCCCGGCCCCGATGGAGAAGCTCACGTCGGACACCGCCACGAGGTCGCCGAACCACTTGGACACTCCGGCGGCCTGCACCATGGGCGGCGGGCTGGCTTGGGGTTGGATCGAGCTCATCCGTCGACCTCGATCCGCTGATAGCGCCAGCGGGCGAACCAACCGAACGCGACGATAAGCCCAACAAGCGTCATGTATATCGCCCACGTATCGACTTGATTGAGGGGCGCCCCTTCGGGCTCGACCTCCCCGAAGATGCGGGAGACGGCTTCGAAGGGCAGGCCGATCAAGTTGAACAGGGCAAACGAGTCGCCGATCTCCGCCCCTTCGGCGAGCCCGTCGCCCACGGCCGAGCTGGCTAACAAGCCCACAAAAATGCCCACGCTGGCCAGGGAGCGTCGGGTGGTGAGGCTGGACAACGCCAGCGACAGTGCGGTCCAGAAAACGGCCACAGCAGTGCCCGACGCCAAGATTCGGCCCAGTTCGATCAGCCAGCCGTCCACTCCATCAGGTCCCGAGGCGGCCAGGGTGTAGGCAATGAGCAGCAACAGCGGAGGCCCTAAAGTCATGGCGCCCAGCACGGCAGCGACGGCGGCGAACTTGGCCACCAGATAGGTATCTCGGCTGAGGGGCGACGCCAGATAGAGCCCCAGCATGCCGCTTCGACGGTCGGTGCATATCGCCTCTGGGGCGACAAACGCCGTGAACAGGAAGAGGGCGCCGGTGATGATTCCGTAGTAGTCGGCGGTGGAGTCCAGCCCCAGTTCGTCCCCTCGAGGCAAGAAAGCGGCGATGCCGATGAACACGATGGCCGGAATGAACGCGATCAGCAGAGAGATCGTGGGCAGGACCTTCTGCCAATTGGACCGTTTCAGGCCCAGAACCCGCTGCACGGTGTGGTAGCTCAGATTCATCATGGCGCGCCGGGTGCCGTGGCGAGGCCCGTCGTAGCCCAGATAGCCCCGGTCGTGGATTTGCGCCTGGCTCATAGGGAGGCCTCGATGAATACGTCTTCCAGGGTGGTGCGGCGGGGTTCCAACCGGCGCAGCCCCAGCCCCAGATCGGCCACCAGGTCCCGGACCAGATCGCCGACCGCGTCGATGCCGGTCACGGTGAGGATGTGCCCGTCGATGGCCGCCTCCGCGCCCCGAGCGGCCAAAGCCGCAACCAGTGGCTGGGGATCCCCGTCGAGCTCGACCCGCATCCCGGCGGCAGAAGACCCCAGCTCATCGAGCGCTCCGCTGTGCCCCACCACGCCGTTGGCCAGGATTACCACCGAGTCGCATACCCGCTCCACTTCCTCCAGCAGATGTGACGACAGCAAGATGTCGATGTCGAACTCGCGGCCCACTCGGCGGATGAGGGCCAGCATGTCGTCGCGCTGCACCGGATCGAGGCCGTCGGTGGGCTCGTCGAGCAGCAGCAGGTCGGGATCGTGGGCCAGGGCTTGGGCCATCTTCACCCGCTGGCGCTGTCCGGTGGACATGGTGCCGATGGGACGGAACCGCTCCTCGCCCAAGCCCACTTGCCACAGGGCGTCACTGGCCCGCTCGGTGGCCGCCCGCCGGGGCAGGCCGTGGAGCTGGGCGACGTGGCGAACCAGGTCGGCCGCCTGCACGTCGCCGGGCAGGTCGTGGTGCTCGGGGGCGTAACCCAGCCGAGCCCGCAGTTCAGGCCCGCTCTGGTCGGGATCAACCTCCAGCACATTGAGCGTGCCGCCTTGGCGGGGGCGCAGTCCCAGGATCAGCCCCATGAAGGTGCTCTTGCCCGCGCCGTTGGGTCCCAACAGCCCGGTGATGCCCCGCCCGACATCGCAATCGAGGCCTTGGAGGACGTGGTTTGAGCCGTAGCTCTTCTGCACTCCACGAGCAGAGATCACGATGTCGGACACTGGGCGAAACCCTAACCCTGCTCTGACCCCATCAGGTCGTCGGGGGTGGGGAAGTGGCAGGCAACCGGGTGTCCTACCCCCAGATCGAGCAACTCCGGGTCGTATTCGGCGCAAATCGATTGCGCCTTCCAGCACCGAGTGCGGAATCGACAGCCCGAGGGGGGGTCTGCGGGATTGGGCACATCGCCCTCGAGGACAATTCGCCGCCGCTTGCGCTCTCGGGGAGGGTCGGGGACGGGCACGGCCGACAGCAGGGCCTGGGTGTAGGGGTGGGCGGGGAGTTCATAAACCTGCTGCGCCGTGCCGACTTCGACGATCCTTCCCAAGTACATGACCGCCACCCGGTCAGAGATGTGATGGACCACCGACAAGTCATGGGCCACGAACAGATAAGTGAGGTCTAGCTTCTCTTGCAGATCTTCCAGCAGATTCAGGATTCCGGCCTGCACGCTCACATCCAGGGCGGACACCGGCTCGTCCAGGATCAACAGATCGGGCGAGAGGGCCAGGGCTCGGGCGATGCCGATGCGCTGGCGCTGGCCGCCGGAGAATTCGTGGGGGTAGCGATTTCCGTGTTCGGGATTCAGGCCGACCAGCTCCAACAAGTCGCCCACCCGGGCCGGGATGTCGTCGGTCGTGCGGTGGATGTGGAGGGGCTCGGCGATGATGGCCGAGACCGTCATGCGGGGATCGAGGGAGGCCATTGGATCTTGGAAGACGATCTGCATATCGCGGCGTCGGTTCCGCATCTGCCTCCGGTCCAGCGATGTCAGATCCACCCCGTCGAAGACCACCGATCCCGATGTGGGCTCTGTGAGCCGGAGAATGCAGCGGGCCACGGTGGACTTTCCCGAGCCGGACTCACCTACCAGCCCCAATGTCTCCCCCTTGTCGATGTGCAGTGACACTCCGTTGACGGCTTGGACTGTGCCCACCACCTTCCGTCGGAGGCCCTTGGCTCGAATGGGAAAGTCCTTGAACAGCTCCGTCACCTTCAATAGGGCGCTTTCATCCGGCATGTATTGGGGACGCCGGGGGAATGTTCGGTCGAGCGGCTCAAGCTGAGCTTCAACCGCCATCGCAGGCTCGGTCCGCGCTTGGAATTCATCGGTGCGGATGCAGGCCGAAGATTGGCCGTGCTCACCAACCGCCTTCAGGTCAGGCACCTCGTGGGTGCAGGCATCGGTAGACCAGTCGCAGCGAGGTGCGAAGGCGCAACCCGGCGGAGGGGCCAGCATCGACGGCGTCGTGCCGTCAATGGGGGTGAGCCGCCGGTTCGCCGCCGAGTCCAGACTGGGGATCGAGGCCAACAGCCCGGCCGTGTAGGGGTGGGTCGGCCGGCCGAACACCGGGTCCACCGGGCCGGTCTCTGCCAGCCGCCCGGCATACATGACCGCCAATCGGTGGGCGGTTCGGGCCACGATGCCGAGGTCATGGGTGATGATGACCAGCGCCGAACCCGTGGCCTGTCGGGCCCGCTCGAGCACTTCCAGCACCTGGGCCTGGATGGTGACGTCGAGAGCGGTGGTGGGCTCGTCGGCGATCAGCAGATCGGGGTCGTTGGCGATGGCCATGGCGATCATGGCCCGTTGGCGCATGCCTCCCGACAGCTCGTGGGGATAGGAGTCCACTCTCTGGGGGGCATTGGGGATGCCCACAAGGTCGAGCAGCTCGACTGCTTTCGACTGGGCAGCGGCTGCCTTGGTCCGCTGGTGGATGCGGACCCCTTCGGCAATCTGGGCCCCGACGGTCATCACCGGGTTCAGCGAGGTCATCGGATCTTGGAACACCATGGAGATGGCCGATCCCCGAAGTTGTTCGAGCTCCTTTTGGGTCATGGCCAGCACGTCGCGGCCCCGATAGGCAATCGAACCGCTGACCTGGGCGTTGGGAGGGAGCAGACCCAAGGCGGCCATCACGCTGACCGACTTGCCCGAGCCCGACTCACCCCCAATGGCCAGCACCTCGCCCTCATGCACTTCCCAGCTCACCCCCCGTACCGCTTGCACGTCGCCGTCGGGGGTGGGGAAGACCACCTCCAGGTCTTGCACCGACAGCACCGGGACATCCGTTCGTGCCTCGGTCATCGCCGTGTCTCCCGGCGGGGGTCGAGGGCGTCGCGCAGGCCGTCGCCCACGAAGTTCACGCACAGCACCAGCACCACCAGCACCGACCCTGGCAGGTAGAACAGCCACCATCGGGTGCGGGCCGCGTCGCGGCCCTCGTCCACCAACGACCCCAGCGACACCTCGGGGGGCTGGATGCCGAAGCCCAAAAAGGCCAGCGCGGTCTCCAGCAGGATGGCGGTGGCCACCGTGAGGGTGGCGTACACGATGATTGAGCTCATGGCGTTGGGGATGAGGTGGCGGAAGATGATGCGGGTGTTCGACGCCCCCAGCGCCTCGGCGGCCTCGACGTACTCCTTCTCCCGGATGGAGAACACCTCCCCTCGCACCACCCGGGCCAGCGGCGCCCACAGGAACAGGCCGATCACCACGGCCACGAACATGAGCGAGCTGCCCCCGCTGGCCCGAGTGCGGGTGCCCAGCACCATCAGCACCGGCAGCAGGGGCAGGATCAAGAGGAAGTCCACCAGCAGGCTCAATGCGCCGTCCACCCGCCCCCGGAACCACCCCTGCACCGCGCCCAGGATCGATCCCAGCACGGTGGCGATGCCCGCCACCACCAGGCTGACGTGGACCGACACTCGCAGCCCCCGCATCGACTGGGCGAACATGTCGTGGCCGATGGTGTCGGTGCCGAACCAGTGGTCGGCCGACGGCCCGTGGGAGAGGTCGGGGGACAGGTCCTTGTAGCCCCAGCCGGTGATGGGCTCTGCCGCGTAGCTGAACAGGTAGGCCAGCAGTATCACCACGGCGGCACCCACCGCCAGCCGGTGGGCCAGGAAGCGGCGGAGCAGCAGCCGCCACTGCGACCGGGCCTCGATGCCGGTGTCGGCGGGGTCGCCGACGAGCACGCTGGTGGGCACCTCAGCCATCTCGCACCCTGGGATCGAGGAAGCCGTAGGTCAAGTCGGTCAACAGGTTCACGATGATCACCGAGATGCCCACCGCCAGCAGCCACCCCTGGGTGACGGCCACGTCGCCGTTCAGCAGCGACTCCAGGAACAGGCGGCCCATGCCCTTCCAGTTGAACACCACCTCGGTGACCACGGTGCCGCCGATGAGGGTGCCAAAGGTGAGGCCGGTAAAGCTCACTACCGGCAGGAGCGCGTTGCGAAGAGCGTGGTGGGTGATGATGCGACGGCGGGGGACGCCCTTGGCCCGGGCGGTGCGGATGTAGTCGCTTTCCAGCACGTCGAGCATGGCCGAGCGCTGGAAGCGGCTGGTGGCGGCCAGCTGGATCAAGATGAGGGTGAGCGCGGGCAAGATGATGTGCCCGGCCCGGTCGGCCCACGTTCCCCAGAAGTCGGCGTCGAGGCGGGGCGATTGCTCGCCGATGGTGAAGAAGATCCGTCGGCCCCACCAGTCGTTGAACCGGATGCCCAGGTCTTTGAGCACTGCGCCCAGCCAGAACACCGGCATGGCGAAGAACAGGAAGGCGAAGAAGGTGGAGATGTTGTCGAACGCCCCGTACTGGCGTATCGCGCTGCCCACCCCCACGGCCACCCCGAAGATCACCGACACAACAGTGGCCGCCACCACCAGGCGCAGCGTCACCGGGACGGCTTCGCCCAGCAGAGTGGTGACCGCTCGACCGTTGTCGGTGGAGGTGCCCATGTCGCCGGTGAACAGGTCGCCCAGCCACCTTCCGTACCGCTCGATGAGGGGCTTGTCGAGGCCCAGGCTGGCTTCGAGCCGCTCGACTTGCTCGAAGCCGCCGGGTTGCGACAGGAGGAAGACGCGCTGCTCGGCGATGGGGTCCACTGTCGCCACCAGCAGGAAGACCACCAGCGTGGCGAAGAGCAGAACCGGGATCGATATCAGCAGCTTGCGGGTTGCGTAGCCGAGCACTGGCCTAGACGCTATCGGTACTGCCCACTGGCGGGGCGGCGGGGCTAGCTAGCCAGTTCCCACTCTTCGAGGTTCCAGGTGAAGCTTTCTAGGGTGGGGTTGTCTTGGATGTTTTGGATGTTCTCGTTCCAGGCCAAGAAGAAGGGCATCTGGTACACGGGCGTGTTGGGGAGGGTCTCCCACATGAGCGCGTCGGCCTGGTTGAGCAACTCGGCCTGGCGGTCGGGGTCGAGGGTGAAGGTGGCCTCGGCGAGCAGCTCGTCCACCCGTTGGTCGGAATGGGCACCGGGGTTGCTGTCGCTGCCGGTGCTGAACACCTGCTGGGCCGAGCTGGCTGGCAGTGGCCCGCCCACCCAGGCAAAGATCACCAAGTCGAAGTCCCCCGGCGGCCCGGGCGGGTCGTTGGTTGAGCCGAAGACCGGGCCGAAGATCTCGCCGCCGGGCAAGTTGTCAATGGTGATTCTGATCCCGGCTTCAGCCAGCTGGTTCTGCACCAGTTCCTGGAATTGCTCCCTACGATCGTTACCGCCGGTGGTACGAATGCGCAGGCTGAGGTTCCGTCCGTCTTTGGCGTACACGTCGCCATCGAGTTCCCAACCGGCCTCTTCCAGCACGGCTCGGGCTGCGGCAACGTCTCTCTGCTGGAATTCAGCCGGGGTGTTGTCTTGATACTGGGCTTGGCCGTTCATGAAGATTCGGTTGCCCAGTGGTTGGGCCGACTCTGAGAACGGCCGCATGAGCGCGGTCACGATCAGCTCTCGGTCGAGCGCCAATGCGATGGCCCGGCGCACTTCTACCGGCACGGTGGCGGTGTTGAACGTGATGTGCTCCCAGGTGGGGCCGAAGGTGATGGAGGAATCCACCCCGCCGATGCCATTGATCTGAGCCACCAGGTCGACTTGGGGTTGCGGGAAGATCACATCGACTTCGCCGTTCTCCAGCGCGAGGGGCAGGTTGCCCACGTCGCTGATGAACCGGAAGGTGACCTCGTCGATGTGAGGCCCGTCGCCAAACCACGTCGGATTGGCCACCAGGGTCAGGTCGCTGCCCGGGTTGTACTCGTCCAACACGTAGGGGCCGGCGCCCACGCCAGGGTCGGTACGAAAGCCGTCGCTCCAGTCTCGCCCTAGGTGGGCGGGTGGGAACGGGCCGGAGAACAGCAGGATGTACTCCACGAAGGGCTGGCCCTCCGGCCAGCTCAGCCGGACGGCCTTGTCGTCCACAACCTCAAGTTCGGCGCTGTCGAAGCCCTGGGTGGCGGAGCAGTCGTCGGTGGGCTCGTTGCAGTTCTCGAAATAGAACACCATGTCGTCGGAGCTCACCTGGGTGCCGTCGCTCCAGGTGGCGTCGGCTCGCAGCCGGTACTCCACCACCAGCGGATCTTCGTTGATGATGGCGGGTAGCGATTCGCAGAAATAGGGCTCGAATGAGAAGTCGGGCCTAGTGCGCACGCAGGTGGGGTAGATGGCCCGGGTGATCTGCCGCCCAGCCAGGAGGTTGTCACTCGCGGTCAGGTTGTTGAAGTTGGTGATCTCCTGCTCCAGACCGATGACCACCCTGGTGTGGTCGTCAGTGAGGCTCGGGGCAGGGGCGTCGGTTGGCGAAGGAGTCTCCGCCGGTGCTTCCGAGGATGGGCCGTACCCCGCAGCGGGCGAGTCGTCATCGTTGCCGCAGGCCGAGGCCAGCAGTCCTAGCGCCAGGAGTGCCCAGAGCAGGCTCCTCCAGCGGCTGGCGTGGCTGGGTGTGGTTCTCGCTCCCATGGCGGTCACGCTACTTTACCGGCTTTGGTCGCAACCTTGTTCGTGCATTGTCGCTGCGGTCGGTAACATATTTCGACGGGAATACGCTTTGGCGGCTGGTGGTTGTAACCTCCTGACGCCAGCCGCCCCGCTCGGCAAGGAGAGACACCAGTGACATTGGAGACCGTTCGCAACCCAGCGGCCCTCATTGAGATCACCGAGTTGGTGGATCGGCTGCTGGACGCCATCGACGGGGAGCTCACCAGCCGCTCCCGGGTGGTGGACGGACTGTTGGACCTGCGCCTGGCCGCCGACGGCCTCCCCGAGGTGGTCGCCCAAGTCGATGATTGCCTGGCCACCCTGCCCGGCAACACCACGGTGACCAACCGCTGGTGGATGGAGACACTGGCCGACCTCCGCTCCGCCGCTTCCAACTAGTCGACTTGCGACAGGGCTATTGCGGCGTTGATGAGGCCGAGGTGGGAGTAGGCCTGAGGGTGGTTGCCGAGTAGGCGCTCGGTGGTGGGGTCGTATTGCTCGGGGAGCAGGCCAGTGGGGCCGCAGAGGTCGAGGTAGCGGTCGAACAGGGCTCGGGCGTCGTCGAGTTGGCCGATGAGCACGTAGGCCTCGATCAGCCAGGAGGCGCAGATCAGAAAACCGCCCTCGGTGCCGGGCAGCCCGTCGTCGTGGCGGTAGCGGTACACCGTGTGGCCGTCGCGCAGCTCGCTCTCCACCGCCTTGAGGGTGGACACGAACCGGGTGTCGGTGGGGGGCATCAGCCCGCTCAGGCCGATCCACAGCAGGGCGGCGTCGAGGTCGTCGGAGCCGTAGGCGGTGGTGTAGGAGTGGCGCTGCTCGCTCCAGCCGTTCTCGATCACGTCGGCGGCGATCTGGTGGCGCAGCGGGCGCCAGTAGGCGGCCTGCTCCTGGTCGAGGCGCTGGGCGATCTTGATGGCCCGATCCACCGCCATCCAGCACATCACCTTGGAGTGGACGTGGTGGCGGGGCGGGCGGCGCTCCTCCCAGATGCCGTGATCGGGCTCGTGCCAGCGGGCGGCCACCGCCTCCACCACCGCTTTGACCAACTCCCAGTGGCGCTCGGTGAGGGTGATCTCGGCTTCGCACAGCCGCCAGGCCAGGTCCACCACCGGGCCGAACACATCGAGCTGCACCTGGTGCTCGGCGGCGTTGCCGATCCGCACCGGACGGCTCCCGGCATACCCAGCTAGTTCGGGCAGCACCGCCTCGGGAAGGGCCTCGTCGCCCACCAGCGGGTACACCGGGCGGAGCTGCTCAGGGCTGGGGAGGTGCTCCACCCGATCGAGGATCCAATCCAGCAGATCGCAGGCCTCTTGGCTGCTGCCCAAGGCCAACAGCGCGGCGGCGCTCATGCTGGCGTCTCGGGGCCAGCAGTAGCGGTAGTCCCAGTTGCGGACCCCGCCCATCACCTCGGGCAAGCTGGTGGTGGCTGCCGCCAGCATCGCCCCCGACGGCTGGTGGCACAACGCCTTGAGCACCAGCGCGGAACGCTCCACCTCGTCGGCGGCGGTTGGCGGCAGGGTCAGAGTTTGGGCCCAGTCTCGCCAGTGGCCCTCGGTTGCGTGGCGGCGGCTGGCCTCGGTTACCTCGGATCGGTAAGGACGACCGTGGACCCCGAGGCGCAGCACCAGCTCCAGCGGGGTGCCGTCGAGCTCGACATCGGCCACCGCCGTCTGGTGGGGGCCGTCGGCCTCGATGTGCCAGCGCACACCGGGCGAGAGCAGCCGCATGGTCTCGGCGGCCCCCCACACCTCGAGGCCGCCATTCGTGACGTGCAGCCCGGTGGGGGCGCGACCGAAGTCGAGCCGGGGGGCGAACTCGATGCGGATTCGGCCGGTGCCGTCGATGGCCCGGATCAGGTTGGTGCGTCCCGCCGGCTCGAAGGGGCGCTGATCGGAGCAGTCGAGGTAGTCAGTCACCGTCACGTCCGACCACCGGGTCTCGACGATCATGGTGCTGTCGAGGTAGCGGTGGGAGATGGGCGGGCTGCCGTCGTGGCGGGCGATGGAGAAGTGGCCGGCTCTGGCCCCTCCCAGCAATCCGGCGAACACCGCCGGGGAGTCGGCTCGGGGATGGCACATCCAGTTCACCGAGGCATCAGCGGTGACCAGTGCCACCGTTCGCTGGTCGCTGAGCAGGCTGTGGCGCTCGATGGGCAGGGCGTGCTCGCCCATCAGCCACGCCCGGCGCCGCTCGGCCAGCATGGCCAGCGCTTGGGCCACCACCCGGGGGTTGTCGAGGCGGGCATGGGCCAGGCTGGGCCCCGGCCCCACCTTCAGCCCGAAGTCGGGACCGGTCAGCCGGGCGAAGGCGTCCTCGTCGGTTACATCGTCGCCGGTGTAGATGACCGCCTCGGCCGACAGGTCAGTTCTCAACCGATCGAGGGCGTCGCCCTTGTTGACGTCCAGTACCGACAGCTCCACCACCATCTTGCCGGTCTTGACGTGGATGCCGTCCCACTGGCCGGGTCCGCGCAGCACTTCGTCCACCGCGTCGGCGACGTTGCTGGGGTCGGCCTTGCGGTAGTGGAACGCGACTCCCGCCGGTTTGGGCTCGATGATGAACCCCCGGTCTCGGCGGGCGATGCCATTTAACTCCTCCAGCACCCGGTCGCGCCGCTCTCGTTGCTCGGGGGACAGGTCGTCGGCGAAGCCCACGTCGAACTCAGTGCCGTGGCTTCCTACCAGGTGGATCTCGTCGGGCAGGCGGCTCAGCACGGCCAGGTCCCGTAGTGCCCGCCCAGAGATCACCGCTACGTGGGTGTCAGGCATGGTGGCCAGTTGGCGCAGCGCGGCCACCGACTCCCGAGTGGGCCGAGCCTCATCGGGATTGTCGGTGATGGGGGCCAGCGTCCCGTCGTAGTCGCAGGCCACCAGCAGCACCGGAATGCGGGCCACCTCCCACAGCCGGGCGTCCACATCCCCCGCGGTCATGACTGGCCCAGCCGGACTGTGCTCGCTCATGGGCCGGTCTCTCGGCGGGTGGCGTTGTGCTCGCTCATCCGCAGGCCTCGAGACGGGCCAAGAAGCGCTCGGCCCACCGCTGGGCGGTGTTGGTGCGCACCACCCGCCTCATGGCCCGCATGGCCGGTTCGGCTTCGGCATTGGAGCGGTGGGCGGCGGCCTCCATGGCGGTTTTCAGCCCCTCGATGTCGTGAGGGTTGATCAGCTCGGCGGTGCGCAGCTCCTGGGCGGCACCGGTGAACTCCGACAGCACCAGCACCCCGGTGTTGTCGGGGCGGCAGGCCACGTATTCCTTGGCCACCAGGTTCATCCCGTCTCGCAGCGGGGTCACCAGCATCACATCGGCGATCAGGTACATGGCCACCAGTTCTTCGATGGGATGGCTCTGGTGCAGGTAGTGGACCACCGGGCGGCCCATCACGCCGAAGTTCCCGTTCACGTCGCCAACCTGCTGCTCGACGGCCCGCCGGACCTCGGCGTAGCCGGTGACCTGCGACCGGCTGGGCTCGGCGATCTGCACCAGCGCGCAGTTGTCCACCGACAGCCGCCCCTCGGCCAACAGCTCCCGGAAGGCCCGCAGCCGAACCTCGATGCCCTTGGTGTAGTCCAGGCGGTCGACTCCCAACAGCACGGTGTCGGGCGAGCCCAGCGATTGGCGGATCTCGGCTGCTCGGGCCTGCACCGCGGGGTCGGCGGCCAAACCGGCGATCCGGTCGGTGTCGATGCCGATGGGGAAGGCGCCCACCAGGGTGGTTCGGCCGTTGCGAAGGACTTGCTTGCCGGTGGTCTTGATCCCGGTGATGCGAGTCACCGCCCGGCAGAAGTTGTCGGCCCCCAGCGCCGATTGCAGGCCGATCAGGTCGGAGCCCAGCAGGCCCTCGATGATCTCAGCCCGCCACGGCAGCCGGATGTACAGCTCTCGAGCGGGGAAGGGGATGTGAAGGAAGAACCCGATTCGCAGATCGGGCCGGGCCTCCCGCAGCAGGCCGGGAACGAGCAGCAGGTGGTAGTCGTGAATCCACACCGTGGCGCTCGGGGCGGCGAGGTCGGCCACGGTGGCGGCGTAGCGCTGGTTGACGGTTCGGTAGGCATCCCACCAGGTGCGATGGTATTCGGGCGGCACCAGGGCATCGTGGAACAGCGGCCACAGGGTGGCGTTGGAGAACCCCTCATAGAAGAGCTGGAGTTCTCCCTGGCTGACGCCGACCGGGTGGCACTGGAACCCATCCACCTCGAACGGCTCGGTTCCCGGCCCGGGGACGCCGGTCCAGCCCGCCCACACTGCGTCGGGATTGCCGGACATGACCGGTCGCAGCGCCGACACCAGCCCGCCGGGACTGGGTACCCACCGGGCGGTGTCGCCCTCCCACACCCGCCGCACCGGAAGCCGATTGGCCACCACCACGAAGCTCCATTGCTGGTGTTCTGCGGCCACGAGGCCAAAATATCGCGCCATGCCTTGGCACCCGGTGTTGGTATCTTGATCAGTCATGCGGCCCCGGCCCGGAAGGCCGAGTCCGGTTATGACCTACCTCATGCCGGGCCGGGGCCGCTCGTCCCGTTGTCGGGCGCTTTTGACAATCTCGTCTCGGTTGGACTGCCAATCTTGAGGCGAGCAATGGTTACGAGGATGTGGCACCGGTGGACAAGAAGGTTGCTTCCGGGTTTGCTGGCGGTGGCGGTTGTGGCGGCTTGCTCCGACGACGACTCAGCCGGTGGGATGGCCGACCTGGGCGGCGTCGAGGTACGGGTGGGCATCGAGCAGGAGTACCTGCCTTTCCACTGGGCCGATCCCGACACCGGCGAGCGCACCGGGGCCGATCACGATCTCATCACGGAGATCTGCCGACGCGCCGGTTGCATCCCCCGCTTCGTGGCCCACGATTGGGCCACGCTGATCGACTCGGTAGCCCAGGGTCAGTTCGATCTGGCCGCCACCGGCATCGCCATCTTGCCCGAGCGGGCGGAGATCGTGGACTACTCCGAGCCCTACCTGCGAAACGCCCGCCGAATTCTGGTCCGCCAGGGCGAGAGCCGGTTCACCGATGCCGCCGGACTGCAAGACGGCGATTACTTGGTGGCCGCCCAAGCAGCCACCACCAACGAGGCCAGCGCGATAGAGCTGGTGGGCACCGATCGAGTGCGTTCGTTCGCCCAAACCGCCGAGGCAGTGGCCGCGCTCGTCGCCGCCGACGTGGACGCCGTGATCATCAACGAGATCGCCGGCGGCGGCTACATCGGCGACCACCACCAGCAGGTCGAGCTCATCGGCGAAGACCTAGCCGTAGACGACCTCGGCATCATCTTCCCCCCCGGCAGCAACCTCGTCGTCCCCTTCAACCAAGCTCTCCAGTCCATGAAGTCCGACGGCACCCTCGACGCGATCACAACCCGCTACTTCGGCGGCTAACGCCCTTACGCTGACCTTCCGCTACTGAAGTTGCGGGCCGGGGAGGATCATGTCTGTGACTTACCAGAAGGCCACGGTGTCGGCGGCGTAGTCGGCCATGGTCCACGGCAGCGCCGGGGTGGAGGTTTGGCCCAGGTCCCGCTGGTCGTAGTGGGCCACGGTGAAGGCCGCGTTGAGGGGGTTCTGGTCGGGGGCGGTCATCCGCAGGTCGCCCCCGCTGCCGCTGATGTTGAGCAGAGGCGGCCCCGACCCGTGCAACTCGAAGTAGAGGCTGATGTCGCGGACTTTGGCTATCGGCACCGGTTCATGATGTCACGTATGGCCCGTATCCACCCTGGGTTTCGCGCCGGCTCTGGGTGTCCCTGGGTTGCGAGGTTGCTTGCGGGGGGGGGGGGGGGGTGTTAGCGTTATGAATAGTGTTGAAGACATATTATATCTATGAGCAATAGATGATGAGTCGGATCTTGCGTTCGGTGTTGGCTGTGGCTTTGGTGGCGGCTGTGGGGCTTGTGCCTGCGGGTTCGGGGGCGGCGGCGGAATCGGCGGCGGGTTCGGTGCCGGGGGTTCCTTCGGGGTTGGTGGCGGCGGCGGGTGATGGGAGTGTGACGCTGAGTTGGGATGATCCGTCGGATTCGTCGATCACGGGCTATGAGTTCCGGATGCGGTACGCGGGAGTGGCGTGGGGCGAGTGGTCGGCGGTCACCAGCTGCGGCTCGTCGACTACGTCTCATGTTGTCGATGGGTTGGACAACGGCACGGAGTATCGGTTCAAGGTGCGGGCGGTGAACGGCAGCGGCGCGGGCAAGCCCGCGCCCAGCGCTGATCCGTGGTTCGTGGCGGCGGTGCCCGAAGCGCCTGCGCCGCCGCCTGCGGTGCCGGGGGTTCCTTCGGGGTTGGTGGCGGTGGCGGGTGATGGGTGTGTGACGCTGAGTTGGGATGATCCGTCGGATTCGTCGATCACGGGTTATGAGTTCCGGATGCGGTATGCGGGTGTGGCGTGGGGCGAGTGGAGGTTGGTGGCCGGGGGCGGCTCTGCTGTGTCTCATGTTGTCGATGGGTTGGACAACGGCACCGAGTACCGGTTCAAGGTGCGGGCGCGGGGCGCTGGCGGCCACAGCAAACCGGCCCCCGCCCGGGCACCGTGGTATGTGGCCACAGTGCCGAATGAGGCGACAGCGGCGCTGACGGTGCTCAATCCCACTCCGGGTGTCGCGTCGATGACGCTGGGCAACCACAACGGCCAGTGGTACTACCAGGCGCAGGGTGAGATTCCGCCCGATGAGGGCGCGGGAGGCGCTGCGGGCGCGGCCGGCGGGTCCGGTGCCGGCCAGCCCCCGGAGTGTGTCGGCCCGGCCGAGGGCGGCCACGCGGAGATCACGGGGCTGGATCTGAAGGCGGATTACGTGTTCGGGGCGTATTCGGATGGTGGGTGTACGGCGGAGATCGCGTCGGCGAGTTCGCAGTCGTCGGTGGATCGCCCTGGGTACCCGTTCGAGCAGTACTACGGTCGCACCGATGGGACGCTGCCGGTGCTGTGGCGCAAGTCGGCCACGTCGGGCGCGGTCTACGACGTGGTGTACTCCTCTGACGGCGGGGTCAGCTGGGCGCGGGCCGCGACGGGCGTCACGCCGCCGCAATGCACCAAGGATCAGTCCGGGGGGCACAACTGGGCGAACTCGGTGTGCTACACGATCACCGGACCCGTGGGCGGCACCGACAACCGGATGGACAACACCGCGAGCTACATCGTCGCGGTGAGAGCCGCCAAGGGGGGCGTGTCGAGCTGGTGGCGGAACTCCGCCCCGCCGATCGACCCGGTGCCCGAGCCGCGGGTCACCGCGTATCCGCTGGCGTGCCCGGGCTCGACCGACTACGTGCTCTACATGAGCTGGGCGAAGCTGCCCGAGTCGGGCACCGGCTTCGAGGTGCGCTACAAGATCGGAAACGGCGCGTGGGTGAACCTGCCCGCCGAGGACTCCAGCACCCCCGACCACCGCAAGGTGCAGGGCGCCGCCCATTCCAACAGCCGCTGGCTGGAGTGGATGGACCAGCTCCCCGCGCAGAACACCTCCTATGAGGTCACCGCCCAGGTGCGCCGCTCCAAGGACTTCACCAACACCCAGACGCTGCACAGCGAATGGGGCGAACAGACCTTCAACGCCGGCCAGAGCAGCGACGTCAAGCGGCGGTACACCCGCTGCCCCGACGAGCCGACCGAGGTGAGCCAGTCGAGCGCCGCTGGCCCCTCCACCACCGTCACATGGACGGCCGTCACCGGACCCCACGACTACGACATCAGATACCGCATCAGCAGCACCGGCACCTGGGCCGACGCAGCGATCGGCCACGCGTCCACCTCCTACACCATCACCGGCCTCGACGCGGACGAGACCTACGACGTCGAGGTGCGCGCCCGGGTGTGGGACTCCGCCGCGGCCAGCGACTGGCAGCGTGCCACTGTGGACTACGACGCTGACGACGACAACCTGATCGAGATCAGCACCCTCGCCCAGCTCAACGCCATCAGATGGGACACCGACGGCAACGGACTGGTCACCGGCACCAACCAGGCCAGCTACCGCCTCGCGTTCCCCAACGCCACCGCCTATGAGGGCACGCTCGCGATGGGCTGCACCAGCACCGGCTGCGACGGCTACGAACTCGCCGCCGACCTCGACTTCGACACCAACAGCAGCGGAACCGCCGACTCCGGCGACGCCTACTGGAACAGCGGCTCGGGCTGGGCGCCCATCGGCGGCTACAACGCCGAGCTCGACGGCAACGGCCACACCATCGAAAACCTGTTCGTCAACCTCGTCCGCACCAACTCCGCAATAGCGGGAACCGCGCATGCAGGCTTGTTCAGCGACTTGGGCAGCAGCGCGAAAGTGTCGGACTTCTCCCTGGACGATGTGAGCGTGTACGGCAAAGCGTCAAACCTCTTAAACCAAGGCACTTCCGAAGACCTCTGGGTGGGCGCGCTGGCGGGCAAGACCGCCTCGGGAGCGAAGGTCGCCGGCATCTCGGTGTCGGGCAGCGTCCGCGCGGAGCGCGACCACCTTAACGAGAACTACGCGTTCGCGGGGGGGCTGATCGGGGAGAACAAGGGGAATGTCTCGAAGGCAGCCTCCTCGGCCTCTGTGGTGGCGAAGATGACAGGCAACACCGCAGGCGCCAGCGCCGGGGGCATCGCCGCGCACCACTCCGGCGGAGAGATCATCACCTCCTACTTCACCGGGAGCGTCTTCGCCGATGGCGGCCACAACGCCCGCGCCGGGGGCATCGCAGGCATCCAGAACGGCGGGTCGATCAAAGCCGCCTACTCGCAGGGAGCTGTCACCGCCAACGCCGGACACAGCGGCTCATCCCGGTATGCCGGGGGAATTGTCGGACACTTGTCCTCCTCAGGCGAGGTGCAGGCCGTCTACGCGGCTGTCGGGCCGGTGGGCGGCAACGTTCCCAACCGCGGCGGCGTCGCGGGTTCATCGTCCGGCGGGACAGTCACCGCCGACTCCTACTACGACAATCAAACCATAACCGGCCTCGCCGGAGGACGGGGAACAGGCAAGACCCGGAGCGACCTCCGGAATCCATCTGATTATACCGGCATCTACGCCACTTGGAACCTCGACCTCGACGGCGATGGCACAGACGATGACCCGTGGGGGTTCAGCAACGGCGCGATCTACCCCGTCATCAAGTCGGCGCGGGCCAAGCTCACCGTGTCCGAAATCGCCGGCACTACCGCCAAGCTCACCGTCCTGAACCACGTCGCCGCCTGGTGGTACAAGGGCGACCAGGAAAACGCAGCCTGCACCGGCGTCGGAGCCGGAGGGGATTACGTCAACATTGCAAGCCTCACGGCGGGCGCCACCTACACCTACACCATCTACAGCGACAGCTCCTGCACCTCCACACTCGCCTCCCCCGCCACCTTCACCACCATCGGGCTGAGCGCGAGCGCGGTGACCACAACAACGGCGACGCTGACCATCGCCGGGCACACCGGGAACTGGTATGTGAAGGAGACCGCGCCCTCTACGGGAACCTGTTCGTCGGCGATCAGCGGCACGACGCACGCTCTCAGCACGCTGACCGCCAGCACTGCCTACACCTACAAGGCCTACAGCGACGCCAGTTGCACCACCGAGATCGCCTCGGCGACGTTCACCACCACAGCGTGAAGCAGCCCGCGCTTAGCCGCGAAACCAGAAGCAAGTCAGCAAAGCCATAATGAAATACTCAATGACCCATCGGATGGTTCGGGCAGCAGTGGTTGCGTTTGCGGTGTTGGCGGCGGGAATCGTCGTTTGGACGGCGCCGACTGGGGCGTCGTCTGGGCTTGACGCGCCGGAGACGCCGGCGTCGGTGTCGTTGAGCCGGGCTGACGGCACGGTGACGGCTGTGTGGCCGGCGGCGGCTCGTGCGGCGAGTTATCACGTCACGTATTCCTCCGACGGCAAGGCGTCGTGGCAGCTTGCCGCGTTGGATCACCCCGCGGTTGAGGGGGAGAACTCGATCACCATCGACGACGCCGACAACGCCAAGACCTACGTCGTGGCGGTGCGGGCCCGCAACGAGACCGGCGGCAGCGGCTGGCGGAACTCTGCGGCGGCCGGCCCCTACACCCCGCCCGACACGACCCCTGCGCCTTCGACGCCGGCGTCGGTGTCGTTGAGCCGTGCTGACGGCACGGTCACGGCTGTGTGGCCGGCGGCGGCTCATGCGACGAGTTATCACGTCACGTATTCCAGTAACGGCAAGGCGTCGTGGCAGCTTGCTGCGTTGGATCATCCCGCGGTTGAGGGGGAGAACTCGATCACGATCGAGGGCGCTGACAACGCGAAGACCTACGTCGTGGCGGTGCGGGCCCGCAACGAGACCGGCGGCAGCGGCTGGCGGAACTCTGCGGCGGCCGGTCCTTACACGCCCCCGCCGCCGACGCTGGTCGCCGATGAGGCCACCGAGACCACCATCACGATGACGTTGGACAACTACAGCGGCCAGTGGTGGTACCGCGCTGATGAGGCCTCCGGCGGAGCAGGCGCGGGCGCAGCCGGCGCGGGCGCCGGCGCGGCGTCGGGCCAGTCGGGCTGCAACGGCCCGGTCAACGGCGCGCAGGCCACCGCCAGCGGCCTCGATCCCGACACGAACTACACGCTGGGCGCTTACGCCAACGCCCAGTGCAGCGGCGGGGCGATCGCAGCGGGCGCCCAGATGGCCACGATGCCGGTAGCGCCGGGTCAGATCGACAAGCCCGAGGTCGAGCCGAAGAACGGCAGCTTCAAGGTGTCGTGGAACATCCCGACGGGCACCGTGACGGTGTTCCAGATCCAGTGGCGGCGCTGCATGGTGACCTACGCCGAGCCGTGCTATGGCTGGGCGCCGTGGGAGCGCCGCACGATCGACGACGAAAACAGCAACCTGACCGCGGCCCCGTACTCCGATTCCACGTCCATGATCGTCTCGGACTACATCCGCAACGGCCGCCGCTACCAGGCACGCGTGCGCGCCTCGCACACCACCAACACCGGCGGCAACTGGCGGACCAGCTGGAGCCCGTGGTCTGAGCCGTCTGATGACGTGTGGCCCAACCCGCAGCCGCCCCCGGCGCCCGCCGTCACCTCGGTGGCAGCGGCCACCGAGGCGCTGACGATTAGCTGGAACGCGCCGACTATCGCCGACCCTGCCGACACCGGCACGCTGTCCCACTACGACCTGCGCTGGTGCCTCGACAGCACCGGCTGCGACGCGGACCACGAATGGACCGAGATCTCCGGACTCGTTGTGGGCATTGAACACCCGGTCCAGTCCTACACCACCGGCCAGGCACTGAAGACCGGATGTCGCGTTATGCAAGGAGGCACCTGTCTCTACAGCTACGCCGGGGACCCGACCGTTCTAGATGAAGCAAACCTCTACCGCGTCCAAGTACGTGCCGGCTCCGTTATTGGGGGCAATTGGTACCACACGGGGCCGTGGTCGGAGTCGGTCACGGCATCACCGACCGCGCCCGCAGCGCCGACCGGTTTCAAGGTCGCCGTCGGCGACCTCGACGCCACACTCAGCTGGGGCGACCCCAACAACGCCGCCATCACCGGCTACCAGTACAGGGTGAACCACAACGCCACCCCCACCGGCCGCTTCTCGGGCTGGAGCGGCTGGACTGACATCCCCAACAGCGACGCCACCACCACCTCGCACACCTTCAGCGGCCTCGCCCTCGACCGCGAGTACCGCTACCAACTGCGCGCCACCGACGTCGTCGGCCAAAGCCCCGCCGCGCCCAACGCCGCGCCGTGGTACGTCTCGGCCGCCATGCCCGGCCCCGGCGACCCCAAGCCCACCCATGACTTCAACGCCCTCGACACCTCAGGCAACACCAACCCCGGCGGTATCTGGTCCGACGGGACCACCATGTGGGTCTCCGACACCACCGACGACAAGCTCTACGCGTACAACCTGTCCACAAAAAGCCAAGACGCAGGCAAGGACTTCGACACCCTCGGCGCAGCGGGCAACACGGCTCCCGCAGGCATGTGGTCCAACGGCACCACCATCTGGGTCGCAGACCGCGAGGACGCCAAAATCTATGCGTACAACCTGTCCAACCAAACCCGCGACGCGGCCAAGGACATCGGCGGCCTCGGCGCAGCGGGCAACACGGCTCCCGCAGGCATGTGGTCCAACGGCACCACCATCTGGGTTGCAGACTCGACAGACGTAAAGCTCTACGCCTACAACCTCAGCTCGGGAACTCGCGATGTGAGCAAGGACATCAACACGCTCGCCGCCGCGGGCAACACCGACCCCTACGACATCTGGTCGGACGGAACCACCATGTGGATCTCTGACGGCGAGGACGGCAAGCTCTACGCGTACAACCTGTCGACCAAAACCCGCGACTCAGGCAAGGACTTCAACACGCTCGCCGCCGCGGGCAACACGGCTCCCACCGGCATCTGGTCGGACGGAACCACCATGTGGGTCGCCGACATGTTAGACGGCAGAACCTACGCGTACTATCTCGCAGTCTATCCTCACGATTCCTCCAAGGACTTCGACACCCTCAGCGCTGCGGGCAACAACGACCTCGGTGGCGTCTGGTCGGACGGGACCACCATGTGGGTCGTCGACAGGAGCGACGACAAGCTCTACGCGTACAGCATGTCCACCAAAAACCGCGACTCAAGCAAGGACTTCAACACCCTTGACGCCGCGGGCAACAACGCTGCCAATTTCATCTGGTCGGACGGGACCACCATGTGGGTCACCGACATCATCGACGACAAGCTCTACGCGTACAACATGTCCACCAAAAACCGCGACTCAGGCAAGGACTTCAACAATCTCGACGCCGCGGGCAACGACGATGCCGTCGGTATATGGTCGGACGGAACCACCATGTGGGTCGCGGACTACAACGACTCCAAGCTCTACGCGTACAACATGTCCACCAAAAACCGCGACTCAAGCAAGGACTTCAACACCCTCGACGCCGCGGGCAACGACGATGCCGTCGGTATATGGTCGGACGGAACCACCATGTGGGTCGCCGACGGAGTCGACGACAAGCTCTACGCATACAAGATGTCGGACAAGACCAGAGATGCCGCCAAGGACTTCGACGATACCCTCAGCGCTGCGGGCAACACAGAGCCCCACGACATCTGGTCGGACGGAACCACCATATGGGTGGCAGACCGGGCCGATGACAAGATATATGCGTATCATCTCGCAGCCTATCCCCGTGACTCGTCCAAGGACTTCGACGCGCTGAACGCCACAGGCAACCGCTACCCCACCGGCGTCTGGTCGAACGGAGCCACCATATGGGTGGCAGACCGGGCCGATGACAAGCTCTACGCGTACAGCCTCGCAGCCGGAACCCGCGACACAGGCAAGGACTTCGACACGCTCGCCGACGCGGGCAACACCGACCCCGCGGGAGTCTGGTCGGACGGAACAACTATGTGGGTGGCAGACCGGGCTGATGACAAGCTCTACGCGTATAACCTGTCCACCAAGGTAAGAGACGAAGGCAAGGACTTCGACACGCTCAGCGCCGCGGGCAACGACGATCCCGCCGGTATATGGTCGGACGGGACCACCATGTGGGTGGCAGACCGGGTAGACGGCAAGCTCTACGCGTATAACCTGTCCACCAAGGTAAGAGACGAAGGCAAGGACTTCGACACGCTCACCGCTGCGGGCAACAACGACCCCGCCGGTATATGGTCGAATGGAACGACTATGTGGGTTGTGGACCGCGACGACGGCAAGGTGTACGCGTACAACATTGGATGGCGGGGGGGCGACGTCAATAACGCCAGGAACGCCGCCAAGGACTTCGACATCCGCGACGCAGCGGGCGTCCGCTATCCCTACGGCATCTGGGCGGACGGCGCCACCATATGGGTCTCCGACAATGCCGAAGACAACCTCTACGCCTATTACGGCTATTCGCCGCTGACGGCGAGAAATGTCACCGCTGGGTCGGCTCGGCTGACGCTCACCGGGCACACCGGAGACTGGTGGTTCCGGCAGACTGCTCCCGACATGAGGCCCTGCACGGTTAGCTCGGGGTTCTACCAGTACAACATCTACCAGAGACGTGGCAACCGGTCGATCATAGGTCTCGCCAGGGACACGGAGTACACCTACACGGCTTACGGCGTCAGCGGCTGCGAAAGCGGCGACGCGCTCGCAAGCGTGACGTTTACCACCGGCATAGCGGGCCAAAACGCCGATCGCGACATCCCGCTCCACGCAGACAACCAAAACGCCACAGGCCTATGGTCCGATGGAACCACCATGTGGGTAGCCGATGACAACCACGGCAAGCTTTTCGCGTATAGCTTGGCGACCAAAGCCCGCGACATGTCCAAGGACTTCGACACGCTGAAAGCCGCAGGCAACCGCAACCCCACAGGCCTATGGTCCGATGGAACCACCATGTGGGTAGCCGATGACAACCACGGCAAGCTTTTCGCGTATAGCTTGGCGACCAAAGCCCGCGACATGTCCAAGGACTTCGACACGCTGAAAACCGCAGAGAACCGCAACCCCACAGGCCTATGGTCTGATGGAACCACCATGTGGGTAGCCGATGACGCCGATGACAAGATCTATGCGTACATGATGTCGAACAAGTCCCGCGACGCGGCCAAAGACTTCAACACCGTCAGAGCCACAGGCAACTACCCCCGAGGCATCTGGTCGGACGGTATCACCATGTGGGTAGCCGACCCGGACCCCAAAGAACTTAACGCATACCAGATGTCTGACAAGTCCAGGGTTCCCGCCAAAGACTTCATCACCCTCTCGGTTGCCGTAACCACGAACCCCTCTATAGTCCTTGGGAACAATAATCCCTACGGCATCTGGTCGGACGGGACCACCATGTGGGTCGCAGACGAGTCCGACAACAGGATCTACGCCTACTACGCCTACCCGGAGTTGAGAGCGAGCAGTGTTGCCGCCTCGTCGGCCACGCTGACGCTCACCGGGCACACCGGCGACTGGTGGATTCAGCAGACCTCGCCCACAGCGGGACCCTGCAAACCGGGCGAGTCCGACTACTCCCATGCGCTCAGCGGCCTCAGCAGCGGCACGGAGCACACCTACAAGGCTTACGCCGGCAGCAGCTGCGAAGACTACGACGAGATCGCCGTCGCCACCTTCACCACTGCCCCATGAGACTGCACTCGCGAGGGCACCTCGCCTTGACCGGGCTGAAAGCCGCGCCGATGCGGCTGACGGCCTCGTCTCGTAGTTGAAAGCTGCTCGCGGATGTGTCTGACATGCTGTCCTTCCGGAAGTGATCCGCAGTCAATCCATATCTGACTGGTCATAGTCTTGTCACTAAAGCTCGAAGAACGGCAACGCAAAGGACTGCACAAATGCACCTAAGAGGCTGCGCGGATAGGCGGGTTATGTGGTGTCGCATCGGTTTCGCCAGTCGATGAGTTTGGCGGTGATCAAGATGGTGACGGCGAGGCGCAGGGCGGCGTGTCGGCAGTCGGTTCTGCGGTCGGTGTTGCGGCGGAGTTGCCCGTAGTTCGACAGCCAGGAGTTGGTGCGCTCGACGATCCAGCGCCGGCCCAGCGGCTCGGCCTTGGGAAGGCCCCGTGCTGTTCCGGGCGGGCGTTTGGGCGTGCGCACGATGTCGTCGATTCCGAAGCTGGCGCAGGTCTGTGCTGTGGGGTCGCCGGCGTAGCCTCGGTCGAGGTGGATGGTCTCGATGTCTGCGACCAGTCCGGTGTCTGCGACGGCGGCCAGGGTGGGCTCCAGCAATGCCGTGTCGTGGCGGTTGGCGCCGCCGATCGCCCAGCCGACGGGGATGCCGCGCCCGTCCGTCGCGATGGACCACTTCCACCCGAGTTTGCCCCTGTCAACAGGGCTTTTGCCGGTCCCGGGGCCGCCGCAGGGGGCCTTGTGGATCGACCCGTCGACGCAGACCTCGGACACATCGAGGCCCACGATGCGGTCGAACGCGGCGAGCGCCTCTGAGCACAGCCGGTCGAACACCCCGGCTGCGATCCACTCGTCGCGCCGCGCCCGAAGCGTGGTGTCCGACACCCGCCACTCCAAGATCGCCTCGATGTCGGTCCACGACGCGCCGGTCGCCAAGCGGATCAACAAACCCTGAAAGCACAGCCGGTCCGAAACCCTCCGACGGTGACAGCCCAGAGGATGCGACAAAACCCGCACGGGCAGCAATCCCCTGACCGCCTCCCAAACAGAATCCACGACCTCACGGTCAAACGCGCGCATAATGACAAATACCTCCACCGAGTCGTTGGGTTGGTGCTACCCGACATCAAAGCCGGGACAACACAACGACCGGTGGATGGTCACCAATCCGCGCGGCCTCTAAGCGAACGAGTGGGCGTCCCTGGCCTGTCGGTTGTTGACAACTGTTGTTAAGTCGTGCATGCTGGGGCTGTGAGCCGGAACACGATGAGCTTCGCTCTTCCCGAATCGATGCGCAGCTACATCGACGAGCGCGTTCGAGGCGGCGAGTACGGCAACACCAGCGAGTACCTGCGCGATCTCATCCGGCGCGATCAGCAAGCCGAGGCAGCGCGTCGCTTTCGCCTGCTGATCGCGGACGGGCTCGAATCGGGCGAGGGCCGTCCTTTGACGTCTGATGTCATCGACGATCTCCGCGCTCGGTCGCTCGGCCGAGCGGAGTGAGCCAAGTACGACTGCGCCCGCTCGCCGAGGCCGACCTGGTTGAGCGAAGCGAGTACTACCGCCACCAGGGCGGCGATGTTCTCGGTGAGCGCTTCTTCGATGCGGCGGTCGAGTCGTTGCAACGGATCGGGCGCATGCCTGGTGCCGGATCGCTGAGGGTCGGCGAGATGTGCGGTGTCGATGGCCTGCGGTCCCGCAGGCTGGCGAGGTTTCCGTGCGGCTGGTTCTACTTTGAGCGAACCAACCACGTCGACGTGGTACGTCTCCTTGCATATGCGCAGGATCTCGAAACAATCCTGGGCGATCTGAACCCCGACTGACGAGACGAATCACCGCGCTGCCGCTGGTGGGTGTGGGCGGGTGGGCCGTTCAGTCGAGGATGAGGGCTTCGACAGGGGGTTCGCGGTCTTTGGCGAGGGTGATGACGGCTTGGGTGATGTGGCCGGTGAACGGGAACTGGCGTTTGTAGCGGGGGCTGGGGGAGGGGGCTCGGGTGAAGCCGACGCTGATGCCTACCGCGTGGATGTGGGTGTTGTGGGTTTGGGGCATGGGCACTGATCCGACCTCGGTGCCGTCCACTAGGAGCCGGCCAACACCGGCGTGGCTGGCGGTGCGCTGGAAGGCCAGTGCTGCCGTGAACGGCCCGGTGGGGAGAGGTCGATCCGACACGGCCACATAGTGGTCCCAGGCCATGTTGTAGTCCCACACCAGATGGCCGTCCTGCACGAACAGGGAGAATCCCGAAGACATGTCGCCGCAGGCCAGCAGGGTGCCGTCGTCGCCCTCGGCTCGCTCCAGGTGGACCGCGATCTCATAGGAAACGTTCTTCAGATCGGGGCATCCATCGCTGGGGATGTAGGCCCCGGGGTAGTACACGAATCGGGATCGGCTGGTGATGGGCCGGGGTTTGGGCACGTGGAACCGCTCCAGAATGCGGTCGTCCAAGGGCAGCACTTGGTATGCCTGGGCCGCCTCCCACCAGCGGTCGATGAGCTCGGCCAGCCGCTCAGGCTCGGCTTCGGCCAAGTCTTGGGCTTCGGAGAAGTCCCGGTCGAGGTGGTACAGCTCCCAACGATCGTCGTCGAAGCTCTCCCCCTGGATGTGGCGGGTCACCGCCTTCCAGCCGTCGGCCCACATGGCCCGATGGCCCAGCATCTCGAAGTACTGCTCGGCCTTGGCGGTGGGCGCGTCGGACTCGGCGAAGGAGTACGCCATACTGGTGCCCTCCATGGGCATCTGGTCGATGCCGGCCACCTCGTCGGGAGCCTCCAGGCCGATGGCCTCCAGCACCGTGGGGGTGATGTCGCTCACGTGGTGGTACTGCGTGCGCACCGCGCCCTGATCGGCAATGCCGTCAGCCCAGGAGATGATGAGCGGGTCGCGCACGCCGCCAGCGTGGGTGTTCTGCTTGTACCACTTCAGCGGGGTGTTGCCGGCCATGGCCCACCCCATGGGGTAGGCCATCCAGGAGTTGGGTCCGCCGATCTCGTCGATGTCGGCCAACTGCTGGTCGATAGGGCGGGGTTCGAGGCCGTTGATGAAACGCATGCTGTTCTCGTGGCCCGACGGCCCGCCCTCCTGGGTGGCCCCGTTGTCGGACAGCAGGACGAACACCGTGTTGGTGGCCTGGCCGATCTCCTGGAGCCTGGCGGCGAGCCGGCCCAGGTGCTCGTCGGTGTGGGTGAGCATCCCGGCGTAGGCCTGCTGCATTCGGGCGGCCACCCGCTGCTCGTCGGCGCTCAGCTCTTCCCATTCGGGAACGCCGGGGTTGAACGGGGGCAGCTCGGTGTCGGCGGGGATGATCCCGATGTCCTTCTGGCGGTTGTACCGCTCTTGGCGGATGGCCCCCCAGCCCGTGTCGTAGCGGCCGTTGTAGCGGTCGATGTAGGGCTTGGGGACGTGGATCGGGTAGTGGCCGGTGCCGAAGCACAGGTACAAGAAGAACGGCCGCTCGGGCCAGGCGGAGGTTTGGGCAGTGACCATGGCGATTGATTGGTCCACCAGATCCTCGGTGACGTGGTAGCCGGGCCGGTCGGGCCGGTTGATGTGGTGGTTGTCGGCCACCAGGTCGGGGTCCCATTGGTTGGTGGCACCGTCGAGGAAGCCGTAGTAGCGGTCGAATCCCCGCTGGAGGGGCCACTGGTCGAATGGGCCGGCCGGGGTGGTGTCCTCGATGGGGGCCAGGTGCCACTTGCCCACCGCGAAGGTGGAGTAACCCGCCGGGCGGAGCATTTCGGCCAGCGTGGCCGCCCGGTTGGTGATGCGCCCGGTGCAGCCGGGGAAGCCGGTGTCCCAGTTGCTCACCACGGCCATGCCCACCGAGTGGTGGTTGCGGCCCGTGAGCAGGCAGGCCCGGGTGGGGGAGCAGATGGCGGTGGTGTGGAAGTTGTTGTAGCGCAGACCGGCGGCGGCCAACCCGTCCATGGTGGGGGTGTCGATCTCGGAGCCGAAGCAGCCCAGGTCGGCGAAGCCAACGTCGTCGAGGACAACCATGACGATGTTGGGGCTGTCGGGGGGCGGGGTTACGGGATCGGGCCACCACGGGGTGGAGTCGGCCACCGTGTTGCCGACGATGCCGCCGTAAGTTTGTGCGTCAGAAGTCATGTCAGGTTGCTATCACACCCAGGGGTAGGCTGCGGCGGTGCCGGAGCGGGTTTTGAATGAGCGGTTGGTGGAGTTTGGGACGACGATTTTTGCCGAGATGTCGGCGTTGGCTTTGGCCACGGGGGCCATCAATCTGGGGCAGGGGTTTCCCGACACTGACGGGCCCCAGGAGGTGGCGGATGCGGCGGTGGCGGCTATTCGGGCGGGGCACAACCAGTATCCGCCGGGGTTGGGGATCGCCGATCTGCGACTGGCGGTGGCCGAGCACCAGAAGCGGTTCTACGACCTAAACTTCGACCCAGACACGGAGGTGCTCATCACGGCGGGGGCCACAGAGGCCATCGCCGCGGTCATGTTGTCGCTGTTGGAGCCGGGCGATGAGGTGGTGCTGTTCGAGCCCTACTACGACTCCCACATAGCCGGCATCGCCATGGCCGGGGGCCAGCGGCGGCTGGTGACGCTGCGGCCTCCTGATTATCGGTTCGACCCCGACGACCTGGCCGCGGCCATCGGGCCCCACACCCGGATGATCGTGGTGAACTCGCCCCACAACCCCACCGGCAAGGTGTTCGACCGCTCCGAGCTGGAGCTGATCGCCGAGCTGTGCCGCCGCCACGATCTGCTGGCGGTGACCGACGAGGTGTATGAGCACCTGGCCTACGACGGCGAGCACATCCCCCTGGTTTCGCTGCCGGGGATGCGGGAGCGCACCATCTCGGTGTCGTCAGGGGGCAAGACGTTCTCGTTTACCGGGTGGAAGATCGGCTGGGTGTGCGCGGTCCCCGAGCTTCGCAGTGCGGTGACCACGGCCAAGCAGTTCTTGACCTTCGTCAACGGGGCACCGTTCCAGCACGCCATCGCGGTGGGCCTGCGGCTGGGTGACGACTACTTCCATGGGCTGCGGGCCAGTCTGATGGCCCGACGCGATCAGCTCGCCGACGGGCTGGCCGCCGCCGGGTTCGACGTGTACCGCCCGGCGGGCACCTACTTCGTGACCGCCGATGTGCGCCCGTTGGGCTTCGACGACGGCATGGCCCTGTGCCGCAAGCTGCCGGAGTTGTGCGGGGTGGTGGCCGTGCCCAGCGTGGTGTTCTACGACAATGAGGACGAGGGGCGGCACCTGGTGCGGTTCGCCTTCTGCAAGCGCCCCGAGGTGCTCGATGAGGCAGTGGAGCGGTTGGCCAAGTTGGGGACCGGCTCATGAAGATCGCCGCCGTTCAGCACGACATCGTATGGGAGGACCCGGAGGCGAATTTCGAGCAGCTCGCCCCCAAGGTGGCCCAGGCTGCGGCCGATGGTGCTCGCCTCGTGGTGCTGGCCGAAATGTACTCCACCGGGTTCTCCATGGACTCAAACCGGGTGGCCGAGCTGCCCGATGGGCCCAGCGTCGGCTTCCTGGCCGACCAGGCCGCCGCCCACAGGGTGTGGGTGTGCGGATCGGTGCCGGTGAGCGACCAGTCGAGCGCCGAGCTGCCCTTCAACCGATTCGTATTGGCTGGCCCCGACGGGGTGACCGCTGTCTACGACAAGATCCACCCGTTCTCCTACGGCGGCGAGCACGAGCACTACGCCGCGGGTACCGAGCGTCTGACTATGTCAGTCGAAGGAGTGAGGATCACCCCGTTTGTGTGCTATGACCTGCGGTTTTCCGACGAGTTCTGGAGTCTGGCCCACGACACCGATTGCTATGTGGTGGTGGCCAACTGGCCCGCGCCCCGGCGGGCCCACTGGTCGGCGCTGCTGGCAGCTCGGGCCATTGAGAACCAGGCCTACGTGGTGGGGGTGAACCGGGTGGGCTCCGGGGGCGGCATCGACTATCAGGGCGACTCCGTGGTGATCGACCCGTTCGGGATCGAGGTGGCCAGCGCACCCGAAGGAGAGGAGGCCGTGCTGTACGCCGACATCGACCTCGCCCGGTTGGAGCAGGTCCGGTCCCGCTATCCGTTCCTGAATGACCGGCGATAGTCCGCCGGTGGTGTCACGATGACCGGCGATAATCCGCCGGCTGTGTCTCGATGACCGGCGATAATCCGCCGGCTGTGTCCCAGCCCCAGCAGCTGCTTACGGCCCGATTCGTGGTGCTGTGCCTTTGCGGGGTGTTCTACTTCATGTCGCTGGGCCTGGTGTACCCGGTGCTGCCCGGCTTCGTGGAGAACGACTTGGGCGGCGGTCCGGTGGCGGTGGGGCTGGCCGTCGGCGGATTCGGGCTGTCGGCCGCAGTAGCCCGCCCGCTCGTTGGCCCGCTGGGAGACTCCAAGGGTCGCCGCTTCGTGGTGGTGTGGGGGTGCGTGCTGGCCGGAATCGGCATATTCGGCAACCTGTGGATCACCTCCGTAGCCGTGGCCGTGCTGTTCCGGCTGCTCACGGGGCTGGGCGAGGCCGCCTATTTCGTGGGCATCGCCGCCGCCGCCCAGGACATGGCCCCCGCACACCGCCGGGGCGAGGCCACCTCGTATTTCTCGGTCACGGTGTACTCCGGGCTGGCCGCCGGGCCGATCATCGGCGAGCAGCTGGAGGCCGCGGTCAGTACCGACGCAGTATGGGTGCTGGGCGGTGCGCTGTGCGCCATCGGCACCGTCTTGGGCGCGGCGTCCATGCCCGGCCGTCCCGAAGGCGCCCCATCGGGATGGCCGGATTCGTTCATCCACTGGCCTGCCACCCGCCCGGCCCTGCTGCTGGGGCTCGGGTTGCTGGGCTACTCCGGGTTCCTGGCGTTCATCAAGCTGCATGTGGACGACATCGGATTCGCCCACTCCGGGGCGGTGTTCGCCACCTTCGCGGTGATGGTGATCAGCCTGCGGATCCTGCTGGCCCGCCTGCCCGACCGGTTGGGGCCACAGCGCACCAGCACCATGTCGTACGTGTGCTCGGCCACCGGGCTGTGGATCATCGCCTTCTGGCAGCAGGTCCCCGGCGTGTTCATCGGCACCGCCATCTTGGCCATGGGCCAGACGTTCCTGTTTCCCGCCCTGTTCGTGATGGCTATCGAGTCGGCGCCGATCAACCGGCGCAGCCAGGCCATCGGCACCTTCAGCATCGCCTTCGATCTGGCCGTCGGGCTGGGCGGACTGATTTTGGGCGGGGTGGTGGAAGTGTCGTCGTACTCCATGGCCTTCTTCGCCGGCGGCTGCTTCTCCTTGATTGCGCTGGTGGTCAGCCGAACCGTGGTGCGACCGCAGCTGAAGACCGTCTACTGAAATTGCCTATTGACACCGGGTGGCTGGCGTAGGAGAGTAAGCGCCTTCCCCTGAACTTCCCCCATCTCGCGCCGTGCGCGCCCCCGATGACCCGAAGGGAAGTTCAATGCGAGGGATCAGGCTCCTGGCCTCCGCACTGGCCGTGTCGCTTGTCTTGACTGCTCCTGAAGCAGCCGTAGGCCAGGAACAGGACCAGGGCACGTCGGTGGACGCCGGGAACGGCAAAGTGAGGCTGGGGACCTGGATTGAGGTGGTGGTCCCCGGCAGGAAGCGGCCCAGCGGCGGCGGTTCGCCCCCGCCGTGTCATCTTCAGCAGGGTGACGGCTACGACTTGCTCCGATGGGTGGGTCTTGATCCCAACTATTTCCCTGTTCTCGATACCGACCAGCAGTTCGTCTTCAACCTCTGCCGGGTACAAGGCAGCTTGGAGTTGGCCTCATTCTGGGCCTATCGCCCGGCCCCCGTCCCACCTCCAACCATGCAGGAGACCACCCAACTGCGCAACGAGGCCTGGGGTCTGTTGGCCATACCCGATCCGAGAACGCGGATGGCCCCCAGCCAGGTCACCATCGTGCAGATACCCACCTTCGTGTGGGTGCCTGCCGCCGACCGCACCCCGGTGTCGGAGACAGTCACCACCACGCTCAATGGACATGAGCTGAGCCTGACCGCTACCGCCTATCCCCGTCGCCTGGGCTTTCTGCGGATCGATATGGGCGACGGGAACACGCTGTGGTGCGACGCCGACGATGTGGCTGCCTTCGACCATGCCCAAGACCCTCGGGACCAGCCGTCCAAGTGCTTCCATTACTACCGCTATTCGTCAGTGGACCAATCCGACCTCCGCTATCAGGTGGTGGTCACCGCCTACTGGGACGTCTCGGTGGTGTGCGTGTTCAACGGCGGACCCTGCACCAACCCGCCCCCCGCCGTCCCCACCCAAGCGCTCACCGCACCTGCTCACCCCATTGGCGTAGCCGAGATCCAAGCCCTCGCCAGCCCCGGCTAGCCCCGTCGTTCAAACGACTCGCCTGACCCCCTGGGCGACCGCCGGGCTGTCACCGCCAAACTCCACAAATAATCAGGTGACAGCCCGGCGGCAGGGGGGTAACATGATCAATCCACTCGACGCGGGGTGGAGCAGTCTGGTAGCTCGTCGGGCTCATAACCCGAAGGTCGCGGGTTCAAATCCCGCCCCCGCCACTAAGGGCGAATACCCGGTTGAGGCCGCCCGATTACGGCCCTTCGCTGAAAAGCGAACTCCCCCTTTACCGGATCTGGCAGTAGCGGCCTGAGGCCGTTGTCGGATGCGCTACGACAACGACCCGCCGTGCATCAGCCCCCACCCCTGCCCATAGCAGCCGCCGTTCCGGATGCCCTTCGGAACGGCAGACAAGTACCTTTGTAGGGAGGCATGACCACTGCTACAGTCCCGCGCACCAGCCCAACGCGGGTAACCTGCTTATGAGCCCCAGGCCACGACACCCACGCAAGGACTGGGAGTCGCTCCTCAGACAATTCGAGTCCGAGGGTTGGACAATCGAGAAAGGAAAAAAGCACTACAAGGCCAAATGCCCTGCCAAGGATTGCCTAGTCATCATCCAGACAACCCCGTCATCAGCCCGCTCGCTGCAAAACAAGCGAAGCGAGATGACAAGATGCTCGCACGGCGAAAACCAAAGGAAAAGCCGATGACCGACACCCCCAACGTCTTGTTTGAAGTGACCCTGAGCGGAGTACTTGTGAGCGAGGACGGGGAGGCGCTGCCCGCTACCCAGGACTTCGAGGAAGCGGTCGAAAGGCTTGCAGATTTCCTATACGACCAGGTTGAAGACGCCACCGTCTCAGGCCAGTGCAGCTCCGGGGAGGTCCAGCTCTGGTTCTCACGCCCCAGCGAGATGAATCCGCATTCTGATCTGACGTGGGCGCTAGATGTGCTCGACGCAGTTCTTGCCGGGGCAGGAATCGCCATGCCCGACATCCGCGAAAAAGCACGACGGCACCTGCCAAGCGTTGTCCGCAGGACCAAGCCAGAGCCCAGGCCAATTGCGACCATCAAGGACATAAGCCACAAAACCCAGACCGTGCCAGTCCCAGTTCCCGCCTGAATCTTCCGGTTCCCACCTGAATCAAGGCATAGACCTTGTTCTGGCCAAGAAGCAGACTGGCACCCCAAGAGCGCAGCCCACCCGACGCCATCACAGTCCCGCCGGCACGTGCCCGCCCCGGCGATGAGCTGTTTCTGCCGATCCCCAAATCCATGCGAGAACTAGTCGAAACCGAGCCTGCCTGAGCGCAGAAACCAGTCGAACCCCGGCCACTGGCGCCGCCGATGCGGGTGGATGCCGGCCTATTTCCGGTGCGGACTAGTCATCTCCCCTGCTAGAAGTGCAATTGCAGAAAATGGACCCCCACCCCCGAAAAAATGGACCCCCCTCGTCGGGGGCCGTGTTTCGGCTGGTAGCGGGTGGTCGTCAAGAGGCCCTAAAGGCCGTTGAAATAACTAGCTGTGCGCCCATGCTGCAAGAAGTGCCCGCTGGTGCAGTTTGAGGGGCACTTATGCCGAAGAAGTGCCCGTCTATGAGGCTGAGGACCCGCAATTCAGTCCGTGTTAGGTTGCCTGGTTGTGAGAGCAACAGCGACGCGGCTGCTGTTGGCTGTTGTGTTGGCGTTCGGGCTTGCGGCCGTGCCGTCGAGTGTCGCAGCGGCCCAGGAATCGATTTCCTCTGAGGACATCGCAGTGCGGGACGGGCTTATCGCGGCCCAAGAGAATTTGTTGAACAGTTATCGGTGCTTGTTCGGGGCAGATGTCGATGTGGTGGCTGGGGATTGTCCGAATCCCAATGTGGTGTTGCCTGGTGCTGCGCCGGAGAGCCCCACCCAGCAAAACATAGACGTGCGCGACCGGCTCATCCTCAGCCAGGAAGCCCTGCTCAACGTGTACCGCTGCCGGTTCGATGTCGACACTGAGCTGGTTCTGGGCGGCTGTGAGTACGGCGAACCTGCTGGAACTATCACCATCCGGCTCCACCACTGTATGCCGGGTGAAGTCTCGTACCCCCTTGAAGTCTGGACAGCTATTTCCGGTGTAACTCGGCCGTTTCCTGAAGGTGAGTTGCAGAGGCTCGCTGATCTGGCCAACCAGCATCTGACACCCTTCTTCTTGTGGGAGTCCCGTGGTCGTGCGGTCGTCAAGTTCGAAGCTGGCACCGAAGTGCTTGCCACCTTCCCGCAGCCCGATGCCACGCTCTACGACATCGCACACATGAGAAACACTCCTGGACCGACTAGTGACAACTGCGCTAACCGGGTGCTCAACGCCAACGGCGGGTGGATCTTTCTCAGCTCTGAACCCTTTGTCGTCAAGTCGCACTGGGTCACGCTGGTTCGCCAGTCGCTCCTGACGCCAGGCCACGACGGGTTATCGGCTTGGTCCCAGAACTCCGACCAATGGGTTGAGGGCCCGGCCCAAGTTGCCTATCAGGACCAGGACCACTACGAGGGCGAGCCGTTCCCGCTCGTGGTGGTGGCCCGCGAGGTCGCCCACATGCTCTGGGGCATGCAGCCCGTCAACCAGACAAGCTGCACGATTCCCAACTCGCTGCTCGATGCTGGCCGCAGTCCGTCGGCCTGCCCTGGCCTGGAGCTCAACCCCGACCTGGCCATTCTGAGCATCGACTGCCGAAACCGGCAGTTGGCGGACTGGCCTTGTTGACTGATCCGTCCGTGGCGCCCACATCGCCGGAACCCCCGACCTCGCCCCAGTGTTCGTCGAAGACATGATGAACTTCTGGACCAGCGTCATGTCACCGAGAATGCGCTAGGCCGGCTACCAGAGTTCGTCGAGGTATTGGGTGGTGCCGGGGATGGTGGGGATGAAGGGGGCGGCGAGTTCGAGGCGGGCGCCGCGGGCGGCGACGTCGTCGGAAAGGGTGGCGAAGGCGTCCCAGCAATCTTCGGGGTCTTGGTCGCAGAAGTAGAGGCGGAGGACTTCGGGGTGCTCGCCGGTGAGGGGTGGGAGTCCGCCCTCTTTGCTGACTTGCACGAAGTCGATGATCTGGCCGATGGGGCTGTCCTCGGCCAACAGCTCGGTGTCGCGCTCGGCTCGCAGTGCCGAGGCAGCGGCGAGGACCGAGTCGGAGTCGTCGCCTCGGATCCAGGCCACGACCAGGCCCGCATAGGGGTGGTCGAGCGCGATCTCGGGTGGGACCGGGGTAGGGCCCCGGCCCATCGAGCCGGCCAGGTCATAGGCGGCGGTGCTGATGTGGTCGCGATTGGGGTTCATCCGGCCCGAGGCGAACAGGTCGGGGCCGACCGCAAACGAGTAGGCGAAGGTGTCGGCGTCGCGATCCTGCTCCATCCAATAGAGGGCAATGAACGATCCGTTGTCCACCGGATCGGCCACCGAGCCGTCGGCGGGGAAGCGCAGGTCCTTGAGCCGCTTCGTTGCCACGTAGCGTCGGTAGGCGAAGCAGCCGGCAGCGGCGGTCATGGCGGCATAGGCGTGGTCGTGCTCGTACCAGCGGTTGTATTCGTGCAGTCCCTCACCTCGGTGCGGCTCGATGAAGGTGATCATCGAATGGCCGAGATGAATCTGGCTGCCTACTGCCAGGGCTGGATCAGACATGTCGTCGCCTCCTGTCGATGCCGAATGATAGGAGCGAGGCTTGGCCGCGTCCGTAGTGAAAGCTGATCGTTGCTGAATTGCCAGGCTTGACGTGGCACGGGTGGTTGTAGGGTTCGGCGGTGGTTTCTGCGAGTCCGTGGCTGCTCGAAGACGGGGTGCTGCACCTGAACCACGGGTCGTTCGGGGCGACGCCGGCTCCGGTATTGGAAGCACAGGAGCGGATTCGACAGCGCTTTGAGGCCAACCCCACCAAGTACTTTGTGGGTGGCGAATACCAAAGCGAACTGGACGCCGCCCGCCGGATAGTGGCCAAATTCGTAGGGGCCGATGAAGCGGGACTGGTGTTCGTCAACAACGCCACCACCGGTGTGAACGCCGTCTTTCGGTCGCTTGAGCCCAGCCTTGTCCCAGGCGATGAAATCCTGGTGGCCGACCACGAGTACAACGCCTGCGTGAACGCGGCGCTGGTCTCAGCGGCGAGGGCAAACGCCCGTGTTGTCACAGCCCAGGTGCCGTTTCCGCTGCAATCCTCCCAGCAGGTGATCGATGCTGTGCTCGGAGCCGTCACCGAGCGCACCCGGGTCGTGATGATCGACTCGGTGACTTCTGCGACGGGGCTGGTGATGCCGGTGTCCGAACTCGCCGCCGCCCTTGAGCCCGAAGTGGCACTGCTGGTGGACGCGGCCCATGGCCCCGGCATGCTGGAATTCGATGTCTCTGCGCTGGGGGCCTCTTATGTGACGGCCAACTGCCACAAGTGGATGTGCGCGGCCAAGGGAGCGGCGTTTCTGTGGGTGCGAGAGGACCGTCGCGAGGGCCTGTATCCCCCCGTGATCAGCCACGGCTACAACGACGCTTGGCCATCGAGCGAGAGCCGCTTCCACGCCCAGTTCGACTGGACGGGAACACAGGACCCGAGCGCCTGGTTGACCGTCCCCGTCGCCCTCGACACAGTGGCAGCGATGCATCCCGACGGCTGGCCCGGAGTCCGAGCCGATACCCGAGCGCTGTGTTTGACGGGCCGAAAGATCCTGCTCGACACCCTGGGAATCGATCCGCCGGCGCCCGAGGACATGATCGGCTCGATCGCCTCGGTGCCCGTGCCACCCGCCGACAACTCCGGCTCAGAGATCTTCGACCCGCTCATGGCCGCCCTAGCCGACAACCACAACATCCAGGTGCCGGTTTTCACTTGGCCCGAACCCCCCGAGCGCCTGCTCCGCATCTCCGCCCACCTCTACAACGAGGAGTGGCACTACCAGCGACTGGCCGACGCTCTCCTCACCGAGCTCAGCACCTGATCTATCCCCGAAGGGCTGGCCACAATGCTGTGGGAAAGAGGTCTAGGGTTGCTCAGCGGTGGCGGACGAGGCCGAACGGGAAGCGACCTTCGATGAAGTACGTGGACGACAGGAATACTGGCCGCCCCTCATCGTCTAGGTGGTTCTGCTGGGTCATCGCGATCCTCTATGACGTGGTTGTCGCCCGGCAGCTACACCACTCGGAGGTTGCCGCCGTCGATCGGGATCTGTGCGCCGGTAGTTGCCGCGAACGTGTCGCTGCAAAGCTCGGCGACGACAGCTGCGACGGCCTTCGAGCTCACCGTTGTACCGAGCAGATTGCGGGACTTGTACTCTGCGACGGTCAGTCCATGCTGCGCCGCCCTCGCTTCGAGGGTCTCATCGTCCCAAAGGCCGGTGTCGAACACGGCGTCGGGGTGGACGACGTTCACGCGGATGCCCTCTTCGGCCCACTCGATTGACGCGACCCGCGCCAGTTGTGTCACAGCCGACTTGGACGCGGAGTAGGCGGCTGCGCCGGGTCCGGGGGCAGGCACGTTCTTTGATCCGATTATGACCACCCGCCCACCGATGGGCGAGAGCGCCAAGAGGTCGTGAGTCGACGAGAGCAGTTGCGCGATCGCGTCGACGTTCACGGCTTGGACCGATCGCCAGTCGGCAAAGTCGAGGTGTTGAATTGGCGCTGACGGCCCGAAGATGCCTGCCGCCGCAACGACGATGTCGACCCCGCCGAACCGTTCAACCGCGTCGTCGATGGCCCGTTGCTGGGCTTCTGCGTCGGTGACGTCGACCTCTTGCCCGAGCCAGTTCGGGCCTTCGAAAGCGCACTCGATAGCCGGTGAGGAGTCGAAACCGGTTACGGCGCAGCCTTGTGAGAGGAGGGCATCGGCACAAGCCCGGCCAATTCCTGAAGCGGCCCCGGTGACGATCGCGGCGCAGCCGGTGAATCGGGCCTTGGGACCGTCGAGGGCGAGCTTGGCCTGCTCGAGTGACCAGTATTCGACGTCGAAGACATCTTCGGACGGGAGCGCGACGTAGCCGCCGAGGTGGTCTTCGGCACGTTCGAGTACGGGCATGGTGTGGGCGTAGATTTCCGCCGCGATGGCCGATGCCTTGGCGGTGTCGCCAATGCCGAGAAGGCCGATTTCGGGGTCGACCAGGACTCGGGGCGCGGGGTCAAGCATCTTGAGTTGTTCCTCGGTGCGGGCTGTGTTGTCGCTGAAGTAACCCCGATAGGCCTCTGCATAGGCCTCGATGTCTGTGCCGGCCAACGCTGTTCGCTTCGTTCTCAACACATGGTCCGGGGTCAATGGACCCCTGTTGGCCAGGTTCTCAAGGTCGGGTCGAGCCACGAAGCGGGCGACTTGCGGCGTCCAGTGTCGCCCCACGATGAGCGGCTTTCCGGCGACCTCTGAGAGTTGCCGGCGAAGTTCGGCGAGGCGGAGGCAGGTGCACGGAGGTGGCGGTTCGGTCGTCGGCACCTCCATCGGCGCATGTTCATCGAGCCATGCTTCGGCGCGGGAGATGAGCTCCACGTGTCGCTCATAGGCCTCTCTCGTCGTGTCGGCAAAGGTGAACAGCCCATGGTTGAGGAGGACCATCGCGGAGTAGCGGTCGTCATCCCACATCTGCGACACGACCTTGGCGAGGTCGAAGCCCGGCATGACGTAGGGAATGATGAGCACGTCCGGCCCATAGACGTCCCTGACCCTGGCCTCCCCGTCGGCAGTGTTGGTGAGGGTGACGATCACATCGGCGTGGCTGTGTTGCACCGCCTTGTGCGGAATCAGGGCATGGAGGAGCGTCTCAACCGACGGAGCGGGGGCCGCAGGGTCCAGGCAGGCGGCCGAGAGCTCTCGCATCATGTCCACGTCGCTGAGCGAGTCGAGGGCAAGCAGCTCGAGGAGGCGGGCGTGGCGGAGCGGGGCGAAGCCCGCTCGTTCGATTGTGGCCAGGTCCCAACCCGACCCCTTCACGTAGAGCGCGTCAATTTTCCGGCCCGTGAGGTCGTGGAACGGCTGTTTGACGGACGTGTTCCCGCCTCCATGCAAAACGAGATCTGGATCGCGGCCCAGCAGCTGAGAGCCATGGACGCAGGCATCAAGGTCGTCGCTGTGTTCGTCGTCAGCGTTCGCCGACGTCCATCTGTTCTCCATGAGACCCTCGTGACCGACCGACTAATTTTAGTTGTCAGACAAATGGGGGTTCGTGTCGTGACGCGTGCTGTGGAATGGGTTGATGACGCAGTGGAGATCATCGACCAGACGATGCTTCCTGGCGCGGTAGAAGTGATTCGCCTCACCACAGTCGCCGACGTGGTGGCGGCCATTGATCGCCTGGCCGTTCGGGGAGCTCCCGCTCTGGGAGTCGTCGGTGGCTTCGGCGTCGCGCTCGCCCTCCGTGAGTCGGCTGGTGACCCAGCGCAGCTAGAGGCCTTGGTGGGCGACTTGGAGAACGCTCGACCTACAGCGGTGAACCTCTCGCGTATGGTCCGCCGCGTCGCCGAATTCGCTCCGCAGGGCTTCGACGCGGTGCTCAATGCAGCCTTTGAGGTTCGGGACGAGGAGATAGCGGCATCTCGCGGGATGGCAACGCGAGGTGCCGATCTCGCGGCGCAGTTCGTGGATGGCCGGCCGCTGACGGTGATGACGATTTGCAACACTGGAGCGCTCGCCGCCGTGGAGGGCGGTACGGCGCTGGCGGTCGCCGAGGAGCTCCACAAGCGGGGCCTGTTGGAGGAGGTTGTCGCGCTGGAGACTCGGCCACTGCTGCAAGGGGCCCGGCTGACGGCCTGGGAACTCGCCCAGATGAACGCCCCGCACCGGCTCATCGTCGACAGCGCTGCTGCATCGGTTTTGGCCAGCGGCCTGGTCGACGTTGTCTTGACCGGCGCCGACCGGATCGCCGCCAACGCCGACACCGCCAACAAGATAGGCACGTTCGGTCTTGCGCTCGCCGCAGCCGATGCTGGCGTTCCCTTTGTCGTGGTGGCCCCAGAATCGACCATCGACCTCGAAACAACCTCAGGCGCCTCAATCCCGATCGAAGATCGAGGGGCCCGTGAAGTCACCTCTTACCCGCTTGAAGGCACGGCGCCGCCTGAGACCAAGGTGATCAATCCTGCGTTCGACGTCACTCGGGCCGAGCTCATCACGGCGATCGTCACCGAGCGTCGAGTGGTGGACCTTTCCGAGGGAGAGACACTGACTGGGGAGCTGGAACCTGAACCGCCGAGGTGACCGCGCCTTGCGGACACCTCGCTCTGAGGGTCAGTACATGATGGTGCGGGTTAGATGGTGGGGCCAGAAGGTGGCGTGGTACGCCTTCCAGAGCCGGAAGTCCACCTGGGGGACCACTAGGGCCAGCGACGGCGGGCGAAGCTGATTGATGGCGTCGGTGAGCAGGGCGGTGGCGTACAGGGTGTGGGCTCTAATCTCTACTTCCTCGGGACTGTCGGCGGGGATCAGCTCGCCTTGGTTGATGGCAGCTTCCAGCTTTGGGGAGTAGGACAAGATGCCCATCAGCCGCAGGGCGACGGGGACGATGTAGTCGGCGAACGCCGTCATCCGATCCAGGTCGGCGACTGCGAAGGCACCGCCGCTGGCCAGCGCCATGTGCAGTTGCCAGAGCCACAGCTGGGCCAGCTTGTGCAACTGCACCTCATGGCCGTCGTGGGTGCTGACGTCGTTGAACCTGGGGAACTCGGCCACTAGCCGCTCCAGCAGGCCGTTTCCGTTGGCGTACATGGCGGGGGCGCAGTCGGCTACGAACCGGTGGGCACTGCCGTCGTAGCGATCGGCCAGAACTTGGCCCGCCGTGTTGAGGATCTCGACCCGCTCATCCAGCATGGGGATTTCGATGTTCCCGCTGAACACGCGGCCCAATTCGGATCGATTGATCTCGGCCAGGAAGGCGCCATCGGTCAACGGCACACCGTCGTCCATCGCCTGGGCAACGCAGGCGAACATGCCCTCGCTGTCCGACCAGGTGCGGCCCCGATAATCGGCGGCGAACTTCACCCCGGAGTCGAAGTCGGTGAAGGCGAAGTTCATGACCGCATAGAAGAAGGAAACATCGATGATCTCCGCCGGGTCGGTCCGGTCGCTGAAGGCCCCGTCAACCGGGCCAGACGGAAAGGCGAACTCCTCAAAGGCCATCCACGAGGCCACTTGCTCGATGGCTTCAACCGATGTGCGAACGTGTCGCGAGCGCTCGACCACCCCGCGCACCGACCGCAACACCGGCGAGGACCACACTGGGGATTCGGGCATGTCTGGCCCCTGTCGCGGCGAGTTCGTCATAGGGCGAGATGGAGTCGGAGGGCGTCGTCAAGGTGGGCCATGAGGTCGAAGGGAACTTGGCCAATCAGGCGGCCGACTCTCTCAACGGAGATCGACCTGACCTGCTCGGCCTGGGCTTTGGAGTCGCGCTCGAGGCCGGTATCGGCGGCGACGAGCAGCACCTGGAAGGGGTGGATCCGCTCGATGTTGGAGGTAATGGGAATCACGGTGACCACTCCGTGTCCCAACCGGGCGGCCGTGGTGTTGGCGCCATCATTGCTGACAATCACCGCGGGCCGGGTTTGGGCGGCCTCAGCGCCTAGCGTGGGGCTGAGGTTGACGATGCGGATCTCTCCTCGCCGCATCGGAGTTAGACGAGCCCGTCAGATGCGGCCGAGTCCCAAAGATGGCTCTCTTCGTTGTCCCATTGTGTGAATGCGTCGGCGTAGTCTTGCGCCAACTCAGATGCCCGCAGGAGCCGGATCGCCCGGTGCAGGGTGGCTGATCGGGAGGCGATTTGGTGGTGGCGGGCATACGCGTCGAGGAATTCGACGTCTTCGTCGGGAAGGCTGACGCTAACTTTCATACTAGAAATACTACTAGGGTAGGACTCAATGGACTCAGTCCGGTTCAGCTTTGACGGTCCCCAGGTGCTGGCCGCGGTCACGGGCCGTGAAGGTGGGGTGAGCACGGGCGAACTGGGCAGTCTCAACCTGAGCTTTGAGGTGGGGGACGACCCAGCACGGGTTATCGCCAACCGCAAGATCGCCGGAGACGACCTGGGTTTCGACTTTCGAAACCTCGTGGTTCCCCGTCAAGTACATGGGGTTCGGGTCAAGGTTGTCGGCGAGCACGACAGAGGACGGGGCGCCGACGCATCAGAGTCAGGTGTGGCCGCCTGTGATGCGCTGGTGACGAGCACGCCGATGATCCCTATGGCCGTTTTGGTGGCCGACTGCGCGCCGGTGGTGCTCTACGACCCGGTTCAACCCGCCATCGGCATAGTGCATGTGGGGTGGCGGGGGGCGATCGGGCGGATTGCCCAAAAGGCGGTGGAGACAATGGCGCGGGAACTGGGCTGTCGGCCGCGCGACATCCAGGTTGGAATCGGCCCATGCCTGCAACCTCTCTCCCTCGAAGTCTCGATGAACGAGGCCATGCAGGCCGAAGGGGAGTTCCACCAACAGCCCGTAGTTCTCTACGACGTGGGGCGCAAGCCGCATCTGGACATCCCGTACATGGTCAAGCAGCAGCTACTGGACGCCGGTGTGTGGCTCAAGAACATCGAGGACAGTCGGATGAACACCCTGGACGCCCAGCGCTTCTTCTCCCATCGCGGCCAATCCGGCCAAGCGGGACGGTGCATGGGCGTCGCCATGCTGCGAGCCCCCTGAGCGGCTGATAATCAGTCTGGGAGTAGAACCCCGGGGTTCATGAGGTTTTGGGGGTCGAGGGCGGCCTTGACGGAGCGCAGGACTTTGACGCCGGCGTCGCCGAGCTCGTCGGCTAGCCAGGGGCGGCGGACGCGGCCGATGCCGTGATGGTGGGAGATGCCGGCGCCGCAGTCGGTGGCCGCCTGCATGGCTGCGGCCCAGCAGGCGTCGTAGACCGACTGGTACTGGTCGGGATCGGAAGGCTGGGCGGCGAAGGTGAAGTAGAGGTTGGCCCCGGATTGGTAGGCGTGTGATGTGTGGGCGGTGGCGGCGATCACCGTGGGCACCGCGCTGATGGCCTCGATGACCGCTTCGTAAAGCCGAGCGAGGCGGCCCCAGCCGGTGGCCACCTCGATGGTGTCAGCCACCAGACCTTGTTCGAAGAGCTCGGTCCAGGTCGGCACGGTGTTGCGGTGCTCGAACCAGTGGTCCACCGCGCCGGGGTCGGCAGGCTGGCCTCCGCCCGCCTGGCACAGCTCGGCTACTGCGGCACCTTCCTGCGCGGCGTGTCCGGGGGGTCCCTCGTGCAAGAAGATGGCCACGCAGCGGCCCTTGGGCACGTGGTCGCGGAAGTGGCGGCGCGACTCGCCGGCGTCGTAGAGGCGCACCACCGGGGGTCGCCACCCAGGCACGATCACGCTGCGCAGCGCGTCGATCCCCGCGCTCATGTCCTCGAAGTGGAAGGCCTGGCGCACCCCCGGCTCGGGGAGCGGTCGAAGCGAGAAGGTCACCTCGGTGATGATTCCGAGCGTGCCCTCGCTGCCCAACAGGAGCTCACGCAGGTCAGGCCCGGCCGACGCCCGGGGCGTGGGGCGCGACCGGTAGATCGACCCGTCGGGCAACACGGCCTCCACTGAGTACACGATGTCTTCGATATTGCCGTAGGCGGTGGAGTATTGGCCCGACGCCCGGGTGGCCACCCAACCGCCTACTGAGGACACCTCGATCGATTGGGGCCAGTGCCCGATGGTGAAGCCGTCTTGCCGCACCCGGTTCTCGGCGTCGATCCCCATGGTGCCGGCCCCGAACGCGGCCAGGCCGTCTACCGGGTCGAGCCACCGCAGCCCGCTCAGGCGCTCGGTGCTGATCACCACCGAGTCGGGCGAGGACAGCACCCCGCCTACGCAGCCCGACCCGGCCCCCCGGGGGATCATGGGCGTGCTGTGGGCCCGGCACAACTGCACGGTCGCGGCCAACTGCTCGGTGGTCGAAGGCACCGCCACCGCAACCGGTAGCACCAGCTGCCCCTGCCATTGGTCGACCTCCGAGCGGGGCCAGGTGTCGCGGGCTCGGTTGTGGCGGGCCTCGTCGTCGAGGAAAAGACCGTTGCCCAGCAGGTTGGCGAGTTCGTCGACCAGCGGCATCAGCCGTTGCCTCGGAACTGGAGTTCGCTGGCGTAGCGGGCCCGAACCGATTCGATCTCACTGGCAGTGCGGGCCTCGTCCCACCCCAGCTGATCGGCCATCATCTCAGCCGCAGGGGCGACAAGGGCCTCACGCTCGGCGGGCGTGTACCAAGCGGCCCGGGTGCGGCGGTAGACCAAGTCTTCGAGGGTCAGCGCACCGTCCACCTGCACAGCCCAGCCAACCTCGCCGTCTACTACCCGACCACCGGGGACAATCGATTGGTGGCCCATAGCCAGCACTTGGCTGGTCTCGCTCCCGTAGAGCCGCACCAACCGGTCTACCACCGCCTGCTCAACCCCCGCGGTGGCTGCCACCGAGGCGGCGTGAGCGTCGAGGCTCGATGACAGGTCGCCGCCGGGGATCGGCTCGGGCCCCGGACTCGGCCCCAGCGACCGGCCCAGCCGCTCAGCCACGAAGTCGAGCACGGTCATTGCCATGGTGCGAAAGCCGGTGAGTTTGCCGCCCGCGATGGTGATCATCCCCCCAGTGCCCACCCACACCTCTTCCTTGCGGGAGATCTCGGTGGCGTCCTTACCCTTTTGCGCCACCAGGGGGCGCACACCTGACCAAGCCGCCATCACGTCGTCGAAGCCCAGAGGCTCGACGTCGAAGTAGCGCTTGAGCGGGTGCAGCAGATAGTCCACGTCGGCCAACTCGATCTCGGGCCACAAGAGCTTGTCGCCGTGGTAGCTGGTGTCGGTGGTGCCGATGGCCACGGTGTCGCCTCGGGGCAGCACGAAGACGCTGCGCTTGTCGGGGGTTTCCATGATCACCAGGTTCCGCACCGGCAGCCGAGCGGCATCGAAGACGATATGAATGCCCTTGGAGGGGTGGAGGCGATCGTTGGCAGCCTCCTCCTCGAATCGAGCCAGGCGCTCCACCCACGGCCCAGTGGCGTTGACCACCGCGTCGGCGCGGATCTCCACCCGGTCGCCGCTCACCTGGCACGCCGCCACCACACCGTCTACCTGCCTGCCCTCCCAGATCACATCCACCACCGGCAGCCGGTTGGCCACCTTGGCCCCGGAACCCGCCGCGTCGCGCAGCACGGCCAGCACCAGCCGGGCGTCGTCGGTCATGTACTCCCGGTAGGCGCACGCCCACGGGAACTCCTCTTGCCGAATGCGGGGCTCCATCTCGGCGAGTGCGTCCCGGTCCCAGATGAGATGGCGGTCGGCGTCGTCCACCGCTCCGAGCTTCTCGTAGGTGCTGATCCCGGCCCGGAACTTCATCAAATTGGTCCGGCTGCGGGCCGGAACCGTCATCCAGCACGGCTCGGCCAAATGGGGTGCCATCTGGTGAACGGCCTGGCGTTCCCTTGCCGTCTCCCGCACCAGCCCGACCTCGCCCATGGCCAGGTACCGCAACCCCCCGTGGATCAGTTTGGACGAGCGCGACGACGTCCCCGCCGCAAAGTCGCTGCCTTCCACGAGTGCCACCTGCAACCCTCGCCGGGCCGCATCCCGAGCCACCCCCGCACCCGTGATCCCCCCGCCGATCACCACCAAGTCAAACCGCTCCCCGTCCAGCCCGGCCAACAAACCGGCCCGCGAACTCGGCGTCAGGGCATTGGCAGGAGTCGATTCAGGCACAGTCGGCCAACCGCTGATTCCGCAGGTATCGCCGGACAGCGCTCTGCCTACCAGTTCTTCCAGTAGCGGGAGGGGATGGGGCCGGTTTGGTCTTGGTATTTGGATCCGGCGGCGGAGGAACCGTAGGGGTTCTCGGCGGGGGTGGTCATGCGGATGAAGGAGATCTGGCCGATCTTCATCCCGGCGTAGAGGGTGATGGGCAGGGTGGCCACGTTGGACAGCTCCAGGGTGAGGCGGCCGTTCCACCCGGCGTCCACGAATCCGGCGGTGGAGTGGATCAACAGCCCGAGGCGGCCCAGCGAGGACTTGCCCTCCAGCCGGGCCACTAGGTCGTCGGGAATCCGCACCCTTTCCAGGGTGGAGCCCAACACGAATTCTCCGGGGTGCAAGATGAACACCCCGTCGGGGTCGATCTCCACCGGCTCGGTGAGGGCGTCCATGTTCCGCTTGACGTCGATCAGCCCCTCGGTGTGGTTGCGGAACACCCGGAAATGACGGTCAATGCGTAAATCGACCGAAGACGGCTGGATGGCGCCGTCGGCCAGCGGCTCGATCTCGATGCGGCCAGCGGCCAGTTCCTCCCGCAGGGTTCGGTCGGACAGGATCACGAGCGCGAGGCGAAGAAACTCCGCACCAGCGGCTCGTAGTGCTCTAGGGGCGGCGTGGGATAGGACGGGTCGAACGCCGGCATGTCGTACTCGGCGCAGAACTCGGCACAGCGGTCGTAGTGGGGGTGGTCGGTGTAGGCGTCACGGCTGTTGCGGTCCAAGCCAATGTGGTGCCAGAAGTAATAGCCCTGGAACACGCCGTGCATCTTCACCATCCAGTGGTTGGCCTCCGACACGAACGGCTTGAGGATGGCGGCGGCCAGATCGGGATGGTTGTGGGGGGTGAGCAAGTCGCCGATGTCATGGACCAGCGCGCACACCAGATACTCATCGTCGCGCCCGGCCCGCTCGGCCCGATGGGTGGTCTGGATGCTGTGGGTCAACCGATCGACGGCGAACCCCTGGGGTCCAGAAGCGAGTTCCCGCATCTCCCTCAGCACCCGGTCGGCCAAACCCTGTTCGAGGTATTGGTGGGCCGGAAGGGTGGCCGCCCAGTCTTCGGCGGTGGACTCGTCCATGCGGGTGAAGGTGGCTTGCGTCAGCGTGGCCATAGCCCACAGCCTACGGCATCAATGTGGCGGCGACACCCCCGCAGAACGCGGTATGGCCGTTAGATTCTGAGCTGATGAAGGCAGTGGTTTTCGAGAACGGTCAGGCGGCGGTCGGCGAGGTGACCGAACCGGTGCCGGGGCACCGGCAGCTTTTGGTGGCGGTGCGGGCCGCGGGGTTGAACGGGGCCGACATCACCCAGGCCAAAGGGGGCTACCCACCGCCGCCGGGGGCGCCTTCGACCGGGGGGTTGGAGATGGCGGGGGAGGTGGTGGCCGTGGGTGGCGGCCGCCAGCGGTTCTCGGTGCGCGACCGGGTGATGGCGGTGGTGCAGGGAGGCGGGCAAGCCGAGCTGTGCGTTGTGGACGAGGCGCTGGCCATGCCGGTGCCCGAGTCGATGGACTGGGAGCGCGCCGGGGGGTTCCCCGAGGTGTTCGCCACCGCCCACGATGCCTTGAGTACCCAGGCTGGCCTGGCCATGGGCGAGCGGGTGTGCATCCACGGGGCGGCGGGGGGTGTGGGAGTGGCTGCGGTGCAACTGGCTGTGGCGGCTGGGGCACGGGTGACCGCCACCGTGCGCAATCCCGCCACCCGGTTCGCGGTGGCCAACCTCGGGGCCGAGACCGTTGTCGACCCCGCCGACTTTGTGGACGCCGGTCCGTTCGACGTGATCCTCGAGCTGGTGGGCGCCCCCAACTGGCCGGGCAATCTCAAGGCGCTGGCCACCGAGGGGCGCATTGTGGTGATCGGCGTGGGTGCCGGTGCGGAGATATCGCTGAACCTGCTGTCGCTCATGGTCAAACGGGTTCGGCTCTCGGCCTCGACCCTGCGGCCCCGCCCCCTGGAGCAGCGGGCCGCAGTGGCCCGGCGGTTGGAGCGCCACGTGCTCCCCCTGCTGGCATCGGGCCGCATCCAGGTGCCGCTGGCCAGAACCTTCCCCTTAGCCGAGGCAGCCGCGGCCTACGAGTGGTTTGCCGCCCCCGGCAAGCTCGGTAAAGTGGTTCTACTACCCTGATTGCCGGGTCCGACTCCCTGGAGAGATGCGATGAAGCACTCTGAGCAGATCAGCCAGATCAAAGTCCTTATGTCCCGCCTCGACTCGGGCACCACCGTGGACGCCGGAGGCTTTCGGCTGAACCCCACATCGGTCTACACCGATCTGGATTTGGCCGCCCGGGAGTGGGCCGAATTCTTCACCTCACACCCGCAAGTCATCGGGTGCAGTGGCGAACTACCCGAGCCGAACTCGTTCGTCACTGTGAGTGACCTCGGCGTGCCGATGCTGGCCACTCGCGACAGCCAAGGCCGATTCCGGGTGTTCGTCAACTCGTGCCGACACCGGGGGGCCATCGTCGAGGAGCGCGACCGGGGATCGGCTCGGCGGTTTTCCTGCCCGTTCCACAACTGGACCTATGACACCGGCGGTGCCCTGGTAGGCGTGGCCAAGCCAGATCACTTCGGCGACATCGACCGCGATTGCCACAGCTTGGTGGAACTCCCCGCCGTCGAGCAGTACGGGCTGCTGTTTGTCCATCCCCAACTCGACGGGATTATCGACGTCGACAGTCTACTCGGCGCGGAGCTGGCCGCGGAGATGGAGTCATGGCGCTTCGACAAGCTGGCCTACCTGGGCAACGACACCTACGAGGCAGCCTGCAACTGGAAGCTGGCCATGGACACCTTCGGTGAGACGTACCACTTCACCACCCTGCACCAGAACAGCCTGATCACCCAGTTCCATGGCAATGTCCAGGCCTACGACACGTTCGGTCGCAACCACCGGATGTTGCTGGTGAAGCGGACCATCGACTCGCTGCGCGAACTCCCCGAAGACGAGTGGGACATTACCACCGCCGCCCTGCCGGTGTACTGGCTGTTCCCCAACGTGCAGCTCATGCCGTTTGCCGAAGTGTGCGTCATGATCCGGGCCTACCCCGATCCAGTCAGCCCCAGTCGCCACACCAGCCAGGTCAGCTTCTACGCTCGCCCGGACATGCTCGAAGACTCCGCTTTGAGCGACGCCTTGAGCTACGCCGTTCATCGCTTCGGCAGCATCATCCGAGACGAGGACTACGCCGCCAGCGCCAGCCAGCAGGTCACCGCCGACAGCAGTCGTGTGGAGCACGTGATCTTCGGGCGCAACGAGCCGGCCCTGCACCACTACCACAACACCTACCGGGCCGCGCTGGGGATGGACACCCTCCCCTTGCTCGACCGAGTCGGCTGAATCTCTGCCTCAGGGGGAGTCAGCCCCGGGCAGACAGCTCGCCCAGCACCTCCTCCTCGGACACCACGTCGGCGTACTTGGCGTCGAGGTCGAACAGATTGGCTTCGTGGACCCGCTGGTCACGGTCACCGCAGGCATCGCGCACCACGATGGGCACGAACCCATGCTGACAGGCGTCGAGCGCGGTGGCCCGCACGCAGCCGCTGGTGGACACTCCGGTGATGATCAACGTGTCGACCCCCAAGGAGGTCAGCGTGGAGGCCAGCGATGTGCCGAAGAATCCCGAGGCGTACTGCTTGACCACCACCACCTCGTCATCGGCCGGCTCCAGGCCTTCGCCGTACTGGCCCAGCGGGTTGCCCCGCACGAAGCATTCCAGCGCGCCCACCTTGCGGAAGAAGACGCCGCCGTCGGCCCCGCCGGGCTGAAACTCCACCCTGGTGTGCAGCACCGGGACCTGAGCCCTCCTGGCCGCGGCCAGCAGCCGGATGCACGACTCCCGGGCGTCTTCCACCCCGGCGTACAGCGGCGAATCGGGATCCAGGTAGGCCTGGCAGAAGTCCACCACCACCAGCGCAGGATGCTCGCCGAACCCGAGGCGGTTGCTGAACCCGGCCTGGCGGTAATCCTCGGCCAAGCGGTCGCTGGTCATGCTCGGTCCCCCTGCATCAGTCGATAATCCCATCGGCTCGGAGCTGGCTGATGGCGTCGTCATCGAGGCCGAGGATTCCGCCCAGCACCTCTTCGTTGTGCTCGCCCAGCTTCGGGCCCGACCATTCGATCGAACCGGGAGTGTCCGACAGCTTCGGCACCACGCTTTGCATGGGTATGGTCCCGAAGTCAGGGCTGTCCACCCACGAAATGGCCTGGCGAGCGTCGAAGTGCTCGTCGTCCAGCATCTCGGGTGCCCGATAGATCTGGCCGTTGGGAACGCCGTGCTCGTTCAGCAGCCGGTGCAGTTCGTCGGCGTCGAGGGTGGCCGTCCATTCGGCGATGAGGTCATCCAACTCGGTCTGATTGTCGCCCCGGGCGATGTGGGTGGCATAGCGGGGGTCGGCGCCCAGCTCGGGGCGGCCCATGGCCTCGGCCATCCGCCGCCACACGGTGTCTTGGTTGCCCGAGATCAGATGCACCTTGCCATCGCGGGTGGGGTAGGCGTTGGCCGGAGCGATGTTGGGGATGATCGAGCCGGTGCGCTCGCGGATGAATCCGGCCACGTGGTATTCGGTGAGCAGCGACTCCATCACCGCCAGCACCGACTCGTACAGCGCGGCATCGACCACTTGGCCCTTGCCGGTGCGGTCGCGGGCGTGGAGGGCGTTGAGGGTGCCGATGGTGGCGAACATGGCGGTGAGGGTGTCGCCGATGCTGATGCCGGTTCGACTGGGCATCTTCTCGGGGTCGCCGGTGGTGTAGCGAATGCCGCCCATGGCCTCGCCGATGGCGCCGAATCCGGGCTGGCCGGAGTATGGCCCGGTCTGGCCGTAGCCCGATACCCGAGTGACGATCAACCGCGGGTTCACGGAGTGGAGGACCTCGGGGGCCAAACCCCACTTCTCCAGCGTGCCCGGTCGGAAGTTCTCCAGCAGCACGTCGGCGTTGGCGGCCAGTCGGAGCACCAAGTCTTGGCCCGCGGCCTCCCGCAAGTTGACGGTGACCGACTTCTTGCCCCGGCCCACCACGGGCCACCACAGCGACTTGCCGTCGGCCTTCTCCTGGCCCCACGCCCGCATCGGGTCGCCGGTGCCTGGCGCTTCGATCTTGATCACCTCGGCCCCGTGGTCGGCCAGTTGCTGGCCGCAGAACGGCCCGGCCAAGAGCGTGCCCACCTCGATCACCCGGATGTCGGTCAGTGCCCCAGACATCTTCGTCCTCCTCTGCCGGTATGCTCAGCGTTGCTGTGAGCGAGCGAATCCAAATTGTCGAGGTGGCCCCTCGCGACGGGTTGCAAGCCGACCCCGCCGACCTCAGCGTGGAGCAAAAGGTCGAGCTCATCGAGCGGCTGGCCGCGGCTGGCCACACCCGGATCGAGGCCACCAGCTTCGTCAGCCCCAAAGCCGTGCCCAAGATGGCCGACGGGGATGAGGTGATGGCCGCGGTGCCCCGGTCGGGTGGGGTGAGCTACAGCGCGCTCGCCCTCAACCAGCGGGGTGTTGAGCGGGCCATTGAGGCGGGTGTCGACGAAGTCTGCGGCGTGGTGGTGGCCACCGAGACGTTCTCCCAGGCCAACCAGCGGGCGTCGGTGGCCGGGTCGGTGCAGCGGTGGCGCGACATCAGCGAGACGGCCAGGGCAGCCGGGGTCAAGACTGCGGTCACCATCTCGGCTGTGTGCGGGTGCCCCTATGAGGGGCGGGTGGCCATCGAGCAGGTGCTCGACATTGTGGCTGATCTGGCCGAAACTCAGCCCGACGAGCTGGCCTTGGCCGACACCATCGGGGCGGGAGTGCCCACCCAGGTGGCGGCCCTGTTCGAGGGCGCCAGGGAGCGGGCACCGGGCGTGGCGCTTCGGGGCCACTTCCACAACACCCGCAACACCGCGCTGGCCAACATCGCCGCGGCCATCGACACCGGCGTGCGGGTGTTCGACTCCAGCCTCGGGGGAGTGGGCGGCTGTCCGTTTGCCCCCAAGGCCACCGGAAACGTGGCCACCGAGGACGTGGTGTATCTGGTGCATGAGATGGGCTACGACACCGGGCTGGACCTCGACGCACTCATCGACACCACCGCTTGGCTGGAAACCCAACTCGGCCACGGCGTGCCCAGCCTGGTGGCCAAGGCCGGCGGTTTTCCCAAACCCCGTTAGGCCCCCCTTGGGGTTGGCCGCTGCCCTCATGTCGGCCGCTTCTGGTATTGCCCGCCGGGGCTGCCCACCACCTGTTCGTCCGACAGAATGCGCTGGCCCCGAAGCCAGACGTGGCGCACTTTGCCGTTGAGCTCTTGGCCCTCGAACGGGGTGTAGCCCTGAGTGGATTCCGAATCGGCAGCCCGCACCACATGGCTGACCGCCGGATCGAGCAGGGCGATGTCGGCGTCGTAGCCGATCCCGATGGTGCCCTTGGTGCCCAACCCGTAGCGCCGGGCCGGATTCCACGACAGCAAACGGGCGATGTCGGTGAGGCTCAGTCCTCGTTTGACGCCCTCGGAATAGAGGCCGTTCAGCAGGTACTCGGTGCCGCCGAAGCCGCTCTTGGCCAGCCAGATGTCACCGGGGTTCTCCGCGGCCACCTTGGTCTCGGCGCGACAGCAGGCGTGATCGCTCACCACCCAGTCCACCTCGCCGGCCAGAACGTGCCCCCACAGCGCCTCCACATCGGACCGGGGTCGGATCGGGGGGTTGACCTTGCCCCACGGGTCGCCAGAGGTCTCGATATCCACCAGCAGGTGTCCGATGGTCACCTCCCGGCGGAAGTCCACATTCTCGAAGCACCGGGCCATGCGCAGGGCGGCGTCCATGGCCTTGGCCGACGACAGGTGCAGCAGGTTGATGTTGGACACTTCGGTCTCGTGGGCCAGATACGACGCCACGGCCACGGCCAGCCCCTCCGAATGCGGGGGCCGAGACGCCGAGTAGGCGGCCAGACCGGTTAGGCGGCCCTCGGCTTCGACCATCTTGGTGTAGGCGGTCATGATCTCCGCCGACTCGCAGTGCAGCGACAGCGACAGCGCGTCGGCCAGTTCGGGGTGGGCCTGGCTGGTGGCGGCGATCCCCCGCATGATGAACTCGAAGTGGGCGTAGTCGTAGCGCTCGCCGGGCGGGGTCATCAAGAAGCTGGCCTGGTCGTCGCTCGCTCCGTGCAGGCCGTGGCCCCCGTAGAACATGAAGATCTTGAACGAGGTCACTCCGTACTCGGTGGCCAGCATGGGTATCTCGTCGATGTGGGAGGCCTGCATGGGCGCGAGATGGAAGGCGTAGTCCACGTAGCTGCGGCCGTCGATGAGGCGCAGCACCTCCGGGAAGAACTCGGCGTAGGGGCCGCCTCGGTTGAGGTAGTACTGGCCGGTTCGCATGTAGTTGAGCACCGTGGTGGTGCCGCCCTGGGCCGCGGCTCGGCTCTCGCTGGTGGCGTCCTCGTCCAACGGGTTGTAGATGCCCATGTGGGTGTGGGCGTCTACCGATCCCGGAAAGGCGATGAGGCCGGCAGCGTCGAACACCTCAGCGGAATCGGCAGAAGCGGCCAGTCCCGCGGCCAGATCGCTGACCCGCCCGTCGGTGATGGCGATGTCCAGTTGGTCGACCGTGCCCGTGTCGGGTCGGACGACTTGAGCGCCGGTGATAACGGTGTCGGTCATGGCTGCTCTTCAATGGGATCGAGCAGGGGTGCCAGCAAGCCGGTGACGGTTGGCGCCGCGGCCAAGTCAGAAAGAGCGTCGTAGATCTGGCTGGCTACGCAGTCGGCCACCAAACCGGCGGTGTTGTCGGCGAACTTGGTGGCCAACTCGCCATCGGACAGGGGTTGGTCGGGTCCGCCCCGGTTGGCCAGCCGTTCCTCGACCAGGGTGTGGCCCGAGGTGGTTGTCACGGTCAGACGGGCGGGAAGCTGGCAGGGATAGATGGCCATCAAGCGGTGGTCGCCCACAACTTCGATCCGGGCCATCAGCTTTCGCCGGATCGGGTCGCAGGCCAATTCGTCGGTGAAGTCGGCCAGGCCCACCCCCAAACCGCTTCCGCCGAGGAACCCGGCGGCCACGGTGTAAGGACCGCTGAACTGGGCGTGGTAGCCGGATTCCGGGGTGCGCTTGACGTCGATGGGCTCGCCGATGGTGCGCACCGTGGGCGGGGCCACCTCCAGGGTGGCGGTGGCGATGTCGTCAGGGCTCACCTCCCGTGAGCGCAGGGCGATGGCGGCGTCGATGCCGGTGTGGGTGAAGTGATTGGCCGGATATGGCTTGTAGAAGATGTTGTCAGCCTCCCACCGCTCGCCCAGGTCGGCGGTGACCGCCCCGAGGTCGGCCTGGTCGCCCAAGAAGGCCTGGAAAAGCCCGAACCGGCCCTCCACGGCCGTTGGCGGCCCGGTGATGCCCCGGGCCGCGAGTTGCGCCGCGGTGACCCCGGCTCGAGCGGCCCAGCCGCAGTGCAGCCGCTTGACCGTGCCTCCGGCTCGATTGGCCTCGATGATCCCGCTTCCCATGCTGCACGCAATGCCCATGGCGTGGGCGATCCCGTCGGCATCGGCGCCGAGCAGGCGGGCCGCGGCCGCCGCCGACCCCACCGCGCCGCAGATGGAGGTGGCGTGCTGGCCCCGCTCGAAGTACACCGACTGGCGGGCTCGGCTGTCGTAGCCGCCCATGCCCAGGCGCACCGTGACCTCCAAGCCCACCGCCACGGCATCGATCAGCGCTGCACCGGGAACCCCCTGCCACTCGGCCACGGCCAGCGAGGCGGGCACCACCGATGCGCTGGGATGGAGGATGGACGGCAGATGGGTGTCGTCGTAGTCCAGCGAATGAGCCAGCACACCGTTGACGAAGGCGGCCTCTGCCGCCGACATGGCCTGGCCGCCGCCGATCACGGTGGCTTGGGCCGCCGAACCCTGATCGGCGGCAAATCCGACAACCGCTCGGGAAGTGCCCAGCTCACTAGCCCGCACCGCGATGCCCACGATGTCGATGATGCGTGATGGGATGCCTCGCCGGACCTCCTCGGGTAACGGGCCGCCAGCCAGCGCGGCGAGTTGGGATAGGACCGTGCTCACGCGATGGCCAATGGCCGGACTGGGGCGCCAGTGGCGCCGTGGATGTTCAGATGGGACAGCACGAACACGAACTCATGGACCCCGACCGCGGCCAGGCCGTCCAATTCCATGGTCTCGATGATGTTGATGCCCCGCTCCACCAGCAACACCCGATGGACGGGCAACAGACCGTGACCCTGCCCGAGGGGGAGGCACTCGAACGCCAGCGTGTCGGCGCCGACCAGAGCCGCCCCCTGGTCGGCCAGCCACCGAGCCCCGTCCTCTCCCACGCCGGGCACGCCGGTACCGATACCCAGATAGCGCTCGGGATCGTCGAAAAATGCTCCCCACCCGCTGCGGACCAACACCGCGTCGCCGGGGTACACCGGCGTTTGCTGGCGGGCGACCGCCCTCTCCAGGTCGGCCACAGTGATCTCGTAGCCCCCGTCGCACATCTCGACGCCGAGCAGACCGGGCACGTCCAACAACACCCCCCGACCGACAAAAGGGGGCAACTCGTGGATGCCCAGCACCTCGAAGCCACCGCCGGACTGGGCCTCGTCGGCATTGATCCCGCCATAAAGCTGACCGTGTTGGCTCACATGGGCCAAGGCATCCACATGGGTACCGACATGGCATCCGGTTGTGAGCAGATCAGCGGCGGCGGAACCGCCGTCAGCCCGCACCCGGTCACCGTGACGCCGATCCAGGCAGTGGTGGAACGTCGGGTGGTTGGGTGACTGGGCCATGCCGTTTTGCATGGGTCGGCCCAAGTCGTACACCGTCGCTCGGGCGACGAGATCGATCAAGGCCCCGGCCGCATCGATCCGACTGCCGCTCATGCCACCACCCATTTGGCCCGAAGATCGTCGATGCGCTCAGCACTCAGGCCGACTTCTTTCAGCACTTCGTCGGTGTCCGCCCCCAGATCGCGGCCAGTGTGGCAGATGGTACCCGGAGAAGACGACAGACCGAACAAGACGTTCTGCATCCGCAACGGGCCTAGTTCGGGGTCGTCAACCGCGGTGATCGCCTCCCGGGCCTGCACTTGGGGATCGCTGGCGTACTGGGCCACGTCGTACACCGGGGCAACGGCCACCTCGGCAGCGGCAAAGGCGTCCATCACCTGGGCCAACGTTCGGTCACCGATCCAGGCCGCCAGGGCCGCGTCGATCTCATCAGCGTGCTCGGCTCGACCAGACCCGGTGGCGAACCACGGCTCAGATACCAGATCGCCCCGGCCAACCAGTTCCATGGTGCGGCGAGCCACGGCGTCGGCGCTGCTCGACACCGCCACCCAGCAGCTGTCGGCGGTGAGGTAGGTGTTGCGGGGTGCGTTGTTGGACGAGCGGTTGCCCGACCGCTGGGCGATGTGGCCGGTCTGATCCCAAGTGACCACGTGGGGGCCGAGCGCTGCGGCCAGCGTCTCCAGGATCGACAGGTCCACCACCTGGCCATGGCCGGTGGCGTGCCGGTGGTGGACTGCCATCATCACTGCCGCCGCCCCGCTGATACCGGCCACGCTGTCGGCCAGGCCGAATGGAGGCAGGGTCGGGGGCCGGTCAGCCTCGCCGGTCATGTGGGCGAAACCGCTCATCGCCTCGATCAGCGTGCCGAACGCGGGACGCTGGGCATAGGGACCGGTCTGCCCGAATCCGGTGACCCGGCACAAGATCAGGCCCGGGTTGCGGTCCGACAGAACATCCCAGCCCAAGCCCCAGCGCTCCAACGTGCCGGGCCGGAAGTTCTCGATTACTACGTCGGCTGCGGCGGCGAGGTCCAAGAACACCTCAGCGCCTTCCGGTCGGCTCAGGTCCAAGGCCACGCAGCGCTTGTTGCGGGCCACCATCTTCCACCACAACCCGTGGCCGTCCTTTTGGGCGCCATGACCTCGCAAGCTGTCGCCCGTCCGAGGATGTTCGATCTTGATCACGTCGGCGCCGAAATCGGCCATGATCTGGCCGATCAGCGGCCCGGCCAAAACGGTGGAGGCGTCGATCACCCGAAGATCGGCGAGAGGTCCAGTCATGCGGAACGACGTTTCTCCCAGAGGAACATTGTCCGTAGTGTTCCCCAAAATGGCGGGTTCAGGCAACCGACGACCGGGAATTATGGCTCAAGACCAAGGGTTCGCGGTATGGTCATTCCTCTGAGCGGAACAGCAGGAAATTCGGACTCGGTGTCTGGTTCGGGTCGGGGGGTGGCGGCAATCGAGCGGGCCGTCGATGTGCTGTTCCTGTTCTCCCGGTCGCCGAGCACGCTGGGCGTCACCGAGATTTCCCGCGAATTGGGGGTGTCCAAGGCGGTGGTCCACCGGATACTCACCTCGCTTTGCGAACCCGGCTTGCTCACCGTCGACCCCGATAGCCGGCGGTATGCGCTTGGTCCGGCGGTGTTGGGGTTGGCCGCGGCCTACCGCGACCAACTCGACATTCGAGAATTGGCCCTGGACGAGATGCGACGGCTCAGCGCCGAGACCGACGAGACCGCCACCCTGTCGGTGCGCCATGGCAACCGGCGAGTGTACGTCGCCCAGATCACCCCGCCCCGCGAGGTGAAGATGACCGTGCCCATCGGCGGCTCGTTCCCGCTACACGCTGGCGCATCGTCTAAGGCGTTCTTGGCCTGGCTCAGCGATGGCGAGATCAATCACTACCTAGCCGAGAACCCGCTCGACTCGTTGACCGATGCCACCATCGTGTCGGTGGACGAACTGCGGGCCGAGCTGGACCGCATCCGCCAGCAGGGATTCGCCGTGTCGCTGGGAGAGCGCCAGCATGATGCCGGCTCGGTCGCGGCCCCCATCCTCGACCACAACCACCAGCCGGTGGCGGTGATCAGCATCAGCGGCCCGATTGAGCGTTTTCGCGACAAGATTGCCCGCTCCGCCGCCGCGGTGGTGGAGGCCACCCGAGAGCTCTCAACCAAGCTCGGGGCCCGTCCGAGTGCCTGAGGGCCGCCGGTGATCGACCACCTCCGCGTAGCCGCGGTGCAGTTCGCCACCGGCACCGACCTTGACGAGAACCTGGCCACCTGCCTTCGAATGCTCGATGCAGCCGCGGCCGACGGGGCCGAGCTGGTGGTGATGCCCGAGTTCTGCAACCACCTCTCGGTGTACGAAAGCCAGGAACATTGCCGGTCGGTGGCGGTGGCGCTCGACGGACCCTGGCTGGGCGCACTGGCCCAACGATCCGCGGAGCATGGGCTCTACGCCTCGCTGACGGTCACCGTGCCCCGCGACGGCGACCGGGTCACTGCCACCAATGTGCTGATCGACCCGAACGGCGAAGTGGCCGCCACCGCCGACAAGCAGATGCTGATGGGCAACGAGCGCGCCCACCTGAGCGCGGGCGCAGAAGTCAGCCTGGTGGCCGCCACCGCATTTGGCCCGGTCGGGCTGTACTCGTGCATGGACGGGGTGACCTTCGAGGTGCCCCGCACCTTCGCGGTACGGGGGGCCCGGCTGCTGTTGAACAGCCTCAACTCGTTCGCCCTCGATGAGGCCCGGCTGCACATCCCGGTGCGGGCGGTGGAGAACGGGGTGTACGTGGTGGCCGCCAACAAGGTCGGCCCGCTTCTGCCGCCCGAGCAGGTGCCGGCGTTCAGCCAGGCGCTGGGCGTACCCCCAGAGGCGCTGGACGGTGCCGGGGAGAGCCAGGTGGTGGCCCCCGACGGCACGGTGTTGGCCATGGCCCCCCGTGGTGGGGAAGCGGTGATTGTCGCCGACGTGGACCTGTCCCAGATTGAGCCAAGCCGGCTGCGGGGGCGGCGGCCCGAGGTGTATGGCCCGCTGTCTCAGCCCTACACCGCTCGGCCGGCTACCGGGCTGGAACCCGAAGTGGTCGTCGGGTGCGTACCCGGTGCCCGGTCAAATCCCGAACTGGTCGACAAGGGCATCGGTGCCGGGGCCTCCCTGGTGGTGCTGCCCGAGCTGACGCCGCCGCCACCGAACATCCCTGCCGGGGTGCTGGTGGTGACGACCGCCCATCGGGACGACCAGCATCTTGGCCAGCTGTGGTCGGCCGACGGCCTAGTCCACGAACAGCCGCAGATCCACCGCAGCGACCGCCACCCCAGTGCCACCCAGTTGGGCGCCGAGATGAGCATTTACTCCACGCCGTTTGGCCACTTGGCGGTCGTGGCGGGGGACGATCACCGCTACCCCGAGACCTTCCGACTGGCCGCAATCGCCGGTGCCCATCTGGTGGCCGCTTGCTGGCAGCCTGACAGCCGCTGGGAGTGCGACCTGGCTCTGGTCGAACGGGCCGCGGAGAACCGGATCTGTGTGGCGGCGTGCGGACCCCCTGGCCCGCTGGCCCCCACCATGCTGCTCGATCCCCCGGCCGACTCGCTGTGGAACCCCAACCGGTCGAGTCCCTACGACGGGACCATCAACACTCCAGTCAGCCAGCGGGCTGAACCCGACGACGAACTTCTGATCGGCAAGCTGCACCCCGGCCGAGCAGTGAACCGTGAGGTGTCTAAGGACACCGACCTCGTAGGCGGTCGCCCCTGGAAGGCCGCCGCCGCCCTCGTCGCGCCATAGGCCGAGGCTACGGATGTGGGTTGACCCGATGATCGGGCGGCACCCGGGCCAGCACCGCTCGGGCCCAGCGCATCACTGCCTCGTCGATGAACTCGCCGTTGATCACCGCAACGGCCCGGCCGTCGGCGGTCGCTTCCTCAAAGGCGGCCACTACCGCCTCAGCCCGGGCGATCTCGTCGTCTGATGGGGTGAAGGCGGCGTTCGCCGCCGCCACCTGCTTGGGGTGGATCACCGACCGGCCGCCGAAGCCGTGGCGGCGCAGCGACTCGCTGGTGGCAACCAGCCCCGCGTCGTCGTCGAGGTTGGTGAACACCGGCCCACAGGGCGCTTCGAGTCCTGCGCCCACCGATGCCACCACCACTCGAGTGCGGATCGGCCACATCTCCAGGGCGTCGGGCGACGGCTCCATGCCCAAGTCGGCGGCCAGGTCGGCCTCGCCCAAGGCCAGTCGTTCCACTGCGGGCACCGCAGCAATCTCATAGATCTGCGCCACCCCCACCGCCGATTCGATGAGCGCCATCACCGGGCAGCCGCCGAAGTCGTCCGAGCAGGCCGCTGCGTCGGCCTTGGGCACGACCACGCCGGCAAAGCCCACGCCGTCGGCAGCCAGCGACCGCACCAGAGCGGCGTCTTCGTCTACCAGATCGGGGCGGTTGTTGATCCGCACCCAGGCCGGCACGCCGGGATTGGCCCGGAGCCATTGGTCCACCGCCGCCCGGGCGGTTGCCTTGGCCGCCTCCGCCACCGCGTCCTCCAGGTCGCAAATGATGGCGTCAGCCCCCGACCTCAACGCCTTGTCAAAGCGGTCGGGACGATCACCGGGGACATACAGCGTGGTGCGGCTCATCGCAATCTCGGCTCCTCGCGTTTGGTTGACACTCGTTTTGGCTGGCCCTACTGTCAGACTAACGAAACGTTGTTCCGCTTACCGGAACAGTGTGCCGCTGACGATACCGGAGCACCAATGCGCGAGACGCTGAAGGGCGTCCAAGACATCTTCGACGAGCGGGGTCCGACTGACGCCACGGCCACGTTCAACCGGCTGTGGTCGATCACCGAAGAGCTCATGGCCAAGATCGAGGCCCGGTTCGAGCTGGCACGCGACCCCAGCACCGAGGATTTGGAGTCGTACCGAGGCGAGGCCGAGTACCCCGCGGGCCGCCTGGCCGGTTACACCGGCCCGGAGATGGACTGGCTGGTCCACTCGTGGATCGGCAATCCGCCGTTGGGGTTCACCAACATGCACGTCACCGCCTGGCTCGGTCCTCACATCGACGTGCCCCATCTGGGCATCGCGTGGGGAACCCTGCCCGACCTGTGGTTCTACATCGACTTCAACCCCCGCTCCGATCTCATGCTCGACACCGGGGCGCTCGACAAGTACTGGGGTCCGCTCAACGAGGAGTTCTTGGCGCTGCGGGCCGATGAAGGGCTGGCGCCGTTCACCTCCCGGGCCCTCTACATCCGCCAGGCGTTGAGCGATGTGGCCATCTGCTTCACCACCCCGGGCATCGTGTACGACGAGGCCCGGCTGAACCAGGTGAGCGAACTGGCCCACCGGCGACTCGACCAGTGGCTGGCGTGGGTGGACGAGGCCGAGCCCACACCGCCTGAGCGCCGGAAGCAGCTGGCCGCCGACGATCTGGTGCGAAGGCGTAACATCGCCGAGAGAGACCCGGCCAACGTCATGGGCGTTCGTTTCTTCGGAGAGGAGATGACCGACCGTCTGGTGCGGGCCCTGTGGGGCGGCGACCGGGTATTGCCCCGGCCCATGTAGGGGGGAGCTGGCATGTTGATCAAGAACCAGTGGTACGCCGTGGAGTTCGGGCAGTGGGTGTCCGACCAGCCGGTGCTGGCCCGGGTCCACGGCCACGACCTGGTGCTGTGGCGCAGCCCGAACGGCACGGTCAACGCCCAGTCCGACCTGTGCGTCCACCGGGGCGGGTCGCTGGCCGGCGGCTCGGTGGTGGGCGACTGCGTGCAGTGCCCCTACCACGGCTGGCGCTACGGCGCCGATGGGGCCTGCGTGGAGATTCCGGCCAACCGCGCCGGATTGCCCATCCCCAAGAAGGCCCGGATCGACACCTATCCCTGCATCGAGCGCTACGGCTTCGTGTGGGTATTTCTTGGCGATCTGCCCGCCGAGCAGCGGCCCCCGGTGCCGGAGTTGGACGGCCTCGAGGAGCACACCGAGGCCAGGGCCGAGGGATACCGGGCGGTCATCGGCGAGTTCACCTGGCAGGCCAACTACGACCGGGTGCTGGAGAACGCGGTGGACATCGCCCACACCCCCTTCGTGCATTCCGGTTCGTTCGGCAACAAAGACCAGCCGGAGATCCAAGATTTCGACCTCGACGAATCCCGCGTCAACGGCCACTTGGCGTCGGTCACCGCCACTGTCGACCTGGAGCCACCCCGCCCGTCGGGGCTGTGGCGGTTCATCTCGAAGAAAGACCGCCCGCCGGTGAGCACCAGCACCGGGTTCTACCCGCCCAACGTGTCGATGCTCATCGTGCGGCTGCCCATGGGCGAGATCCGCATCTTCACCGCGGCGGTGCCCCGCGATGAACACGTCACCGTCTCCAAGTTCTGCATGCTGCGCACGTTCTTCACCGGAGGCTGGGCCGACAAGAACTCCTACGAGCGCACCATCAAGATCTTCTTGGAGGACCAGCCCACCGTCGAGGGCCAGCGGCCCGAGCTGCTGCCGTTCGACCTGTCGGCCGAGCTGCACGTCAAGTCCGACTCCATCCAGCTGGCCTACCGCCGCTGGCGCCAGGAGCAGATCGACAAGGGTTGGGGGCTCGAGACCCCGTCGGATGAGGAGGCCATGCGGGCCGCGGCGGTGATCCCCTCGCCCGGTCGCTCCAACGACCCCGAGTTAGCCAACGCCTGGGTGTTCCCCACCGTGGAGGAGGCCCGCTCATGAGCCTGTCGGCTGATCTCTGCCTCGGCACCGTGGATGCCATCGCCAGCCGACTGGAGCTGGAGGAGACGGTGTACACCCCGCTGGCCTCGGCCATGGACGGCTCGCCGGTGGGCGCCCACCGGGTACTGGCCCGCGAGGGAGTGGCGGCGCTGGTGTACGTGGGCATGACCGTGGAGGCGTTCGGGCTCGACAGCCATATGTGCTTCGCCTTCACGCCGGCGGCCAGCCCGGTGCCCCATTTCACGGTCGACTCGGTGCTGGCTGGCCCGCACTACGCCTTCCACTTGGACCTGATCCCCCGGCTGGACCCCGGCGCCAACCTGGCCTACATCGACCACTGCTACGGCCCACTCACCGAGGTCCACGACCAGACCATGCAGATCGAGGGGCTCACTCCGGCTCACCTGTCGCCCCGCCAATGGCAGCTCATGTCGGCGTGGATGCTGGCTCACCGGGCCGACGAGGACGGTTTTCGGGCGGTGTTCGGCGCCGTGGCCTCCTACCGCGACCACTGGCTGGGCCTGGTGGCCAACGGTGTGCCCGACGAGGCAATCGGCGGTGCCACTGCTCAGCAGTTGGCCGAGCGGGATGCCCGCAACCGGGCCGCCATATTCAACCCGGAGGTCGACCCCGTGTGGGCCCGAGTTGATCAGCTGCTCGGCCCCGAAGTGAGCGCCGACATCCAGACCAGCCTCAAGACCGCGGCCCGTCCTTAGCGGGCCGCCAGGGAGACCACCATGAGCGAAACCCAAGCCTCCGAGTGGCAGCAGCGCATCACCGGCGAGTGGTACGGCCTGCCGTCGGTGTTCGACGCCGATGGGAGCCACACGGGGTTCAACAAGGTCAGCCGGGCCAGCGTGTTCGCCGACGGCAAGGTCACCTACTGGATGCAGTGCAACTTCATGAACACCGGCCCGCTGCGCAACCGCTTCGAGATAACCGACTTCGAGTTCGGCGTGGACGACCAGGGCAACGACCGCATCTACCAGGGTCCCGACTTCTACGGCGCCGGCCATCCCTACGGCTCACTGGTGGACTCGCACTACTACGCGCCGGGGTGGCGGGCCGACCTCAACACCATGAACCAGATCCTCCCCGACGGGGTGACCCAGGTGTACTCGTCGCTGCTCTATGAGGGCCCCACCATCTTCTCGGTGTTCAACGGCGTGTACCTCAACGCCCACGACTACGACACCAACCCCGAGACCAAGGCTTGGATCGACGCCCACATCGAGTCCGAGCGGGAGTTGGCCGCCTGGCCCCACACCGTGCCCGACCGCACCGGAGGCGAGTGGACCGGGGAGTGCGAGGTATTCGGTGCCGACCAACAGCGCCACGGCACCGTGAGCGTGCGCCTCCGCCACGACCCCATCGACCTGGTGCGAGCCACCCACACCCTGGAACTCTCCGGTGAGATCAATCGCTCCATCACCTATATCCGCACCCGCTCCCACGGCAACCGCTACACCTACGACGGCCCCGACCTCTGGGGCAACGCCATCGCCTACGGCCGCGCTCTCTACACCTCCCAGCACCATGTCAGCGAGGCCTTCAAAGTCAAAGGCCGCGAGTTCATCATCGACCGCGGCTACACCCTCGCCGTCGCCTGGAAACTCCACTCCGGCGACCGCATGACCCACATCATCTTCGGCCCCCTCACCTTCACCCCCGACGCCTAGGAGGGGTTCGGGGTCTAAGCCAAGCTGTCGGGGTCAGGAACGGCGTCTGAGAGCTTTGAGAATCGCGCGTTCCAACGCTGAGGGTGTGTCTTGGTGGCCAGCTTTGCGACGTTTTCTGCGGCGTGCGGCTCTCCAGACGAATAACGCGGCGATGACCCATACGACAAGGCCGATATTCGACCCGAGGTATTCCCGGAACACGGCCAAGGACATGATTCCGCCAAAGGCGACGGCGAACCACTTGTAGAACCTAGGGCTGAATGTCGGCTTCTTCTCGCTCATCGGACGTTACGGGCTCTGTCAGATCGGCGGCGGCTGACGGTAACGCCTGCCACCTAGTGGCAGTTTCTGTACAACCATGATACCGCAAACAAGGTTCAAACCCGCAGGCAGTTCGCCGACAGCGGTCGCCGATGTTTGAGTAGCAGGGCAAGTCCGATTGCAGTCGTTGCGGCGGTGTCCGTGCCGGCGATGCTCAGCAGTCGGCGATGGCGTTGAGGGCGGCGCAGATCTCGTAGTGGCGATGCCTCACTGAACCGACATAGCGGGTGAGAGACGACTTCGGGATGATTCGGAGGTTGTCGAAACTGGCCGCGCATTGCCCGGATAGGCCGTCGTCGGCATCGAGGGGCAGTTCCGTTGGGATGCCTCGGACTGTGCGGGTGATGGGTGCGACCATTATCCGGTGGAGATTTGCGATGGCTCGGTCGCGGGTCACCACCAGGACCGGCCGGATGATGTCCTCGGCCTCGGCCCACCAGATGTCGCCATGAAGGGGGGTCACCACCGTTCCCAGGGCTCTTCGGCGATCATGTCGCGGAGGTTCCCTTCAGCCCAGCGCATTTCTTCCTCCGTCTCGGGGATGCGGCGGTAGCCCTCCACAATGGCCTCCCCAATGAGCCAGCGCCGACGTTGATCGAGCATCGCTTCAAGCGCGCTCCGCACCGCATCGGAGCGAGACTTCACCTCGCCGCTTTCGACCATCTCATCCAATTGAGCCACCAGCTCATCATCCACCCTCGTCACCAACTGCGCCATGCATTAAGCATAACAATTTGCATTGCAATATGTCAGGTGAAGATCGTTACGGCTGACACTGATCGGCTGTTGTTGTCGGTGGTTTCGGTGATCTGGATGCCGGTGGCTGCGACGGGGTCGTGCATGGCCCAGAGGCGGCGGCGGTGGGTGGGGGAGGGGTGGGCGGTGGCTAGGAGCATGGGGCCGATGGTTCGGTGGAGGGGCCACTCGTCGCTGGGGGTGGGGGGTGGGGCTGAGAGGTCGAGGCGGGGCTGCTTGCCGGAGGATTCGGGGACGGCGACGCCGATGATGTCGGCCACGGAGCGGCCGGCAAGGGAGAAGAAGCCGCCGGTGAGTTGGCGGCCGGGGGCGACCAGCACGCTGTAGGACTCGAACTCGTAGCCGAATCGGGGCCATACGCCCTGGCCGGTCATGGCACCGGGTTGCCACTCTGTCCCGGTGCCCACTACGTCGGGGCCGAGATAGCGGCGCTGGGGGCCGTCCACCTCCAAATCGAACACCCATTCCCCGGCGAAGGCGGACATGGGGTGTTCGGCCAGATCGGGGGATGGCTCGCAGTGCTGGGTCACCCGCAGGCGATTCTCTCCAGCGGGTTCGACGATCCGGCGCTGGGTCACCTCGCCGCGAAACGTGCCGTCGGGGTCGAAGACGTACTCAGCGACCAGCCAGGCCCCCCCGAAGCGGTCGTTCGCGCTCATGCCGGCTCGAAGGCCAAGGCCCCGTATGCCGCTCCGAGGCGCTGCTCGCCCCGATACCAGATGTGGAGTACTGCCTTCAGGGTGCCGTCCCGTGACACCACCTCACGCCGCCACACCCGAAGGCCTTGATCGTGGAGGTGGAACTGCCCGCTGAAGCCCCGGCCACCGCAGAGGGTTCCGCTGCCCATCAAGTTGCCCACCGGCGTCCAGGCCGTCCAGCCGTCGGACAGCAGGGTGAAGGTCAGGCCCGACGAGTAGTCGGCACCCGCCAGTTCAATCTCCCATAAACCGTCCTGGGGAACGACCGTCTCCGAGTAGTCGGCCGAGCCGGACGGCCGGAGGTCGGCATCGAGGCGGTGCAGTTGGCCCGACCAGCGGCCCTCTCGGAGTAGCAACAGCTTTCCGCGGCCTGCGGTGGGGTCGTCGCCCAGCACTTCTGGGTCCATTGGCACTACTGGGGGAGGCGCGGGGTCCGAGGGGTCGATCTGGCGCTGGTACTCACCCACCACCGTCCATTGGAGCTGGTCGCCCCGGCTGAGCAGGGCTAGCGAGAGCTGGTGAGTGCCGTCGGGCAGTACCATCAGGAAGAAACGCTGCGACAGACCCAGATCGGGCCAGTAGTTGTGGGCGGCCACCAAACCGTCGCCCAGCGCCTCGGCATAGCCGATGTTCAGCGGGCCTTCATAGATCCGGTGCGAGCCGCGATCGGCGATGGTGTAGGTGCCAGAGAGCGAGAATGGGCCGTCGAAGCTGACCTCTACCGTGACCCGTCCAGACTGGTCGTCGGCCAGAACCGTGCGGGTGTCGCGCCCCATTCCGGCAAAGCGGCCCTCGGAGTCGTAGACCTCGGCCGCGCCGATCCACTCTCCAAGTCCCTTCGTGAACGATCCCCCGCTCACGCCCGGACCAGGCGCACCGATTGAACTTCAATTGGCGTGTCCGCCAGAACCGGGCCGAGATCGGTTCCGGGCGACTGGGGAGTCAGATACCGGCCCTCGGTGGCCAGCTCAAGGTCATCCGCCGCGAACGGATAGGGGTCCAGCCCGTACACACCGCCGGGGCGCTCGACCACCGAAATGGTCACGTCGTCGCCCACTGCCCGGGGCACATTGAGGAACTCCGAGGTTCCCCGCTCGCCCTCGGGAGCCAAATGAAAGTAGAGGGAGATGGTGTCGAAGAACTGGAGTTGCTTGTAAGCGTGGAACAGGTGCTCGTCGGTGGCGTGATCGGGATCGTCGGCGGCTAGCTGCTCCTTTAGCCGATCCTGGCGGCTCTCCTCATTGGCCAGCATGGCGTCCACCTCGGGGCGCAACTCGTCGGGGATGAGATCCAAGAAGATCTTGTCGCTCAACCCGTACCGTCCCCGGTACAGGCCGTAGGTGTGCATCGACGAGATGATGCCGCTGAACGGGTGGTGGGCCTCGTTGAACGCCGGCGATCCGGCGGATGTGGTAACGATCTGGGGCAGCGGTGTGGCGGTGAGGTTGTAGGGCAGGCCGGTGTCGGGATTCTGGGGGGCCTGGGCGTCGAGGTCGGCCCAGCCCTGATCGTGGTGGTCGACTATGAACTGCATCGGCTCGGCCGGTTCGAGCCCGGCGAACTCGTCGTTGCCGAAGTTGGCGGCCAGCGACCCGGCGAAGGCGGTGTGCTGGTGCATGGCGATCACGAAATGTGGGGCGTCGGCTGCTCCGCCGGGGGCGCTTTGGACGATCATGGCCGCAGTATCCGGGTGAAGTCTTGAATCTGGAACAGGTTGGTGGCGCCGCCGCGCACCTTGTGGGTGATGATGCGGCGGGTGTCTGGGTCCAAGAAGTAGTGGTTGTTGTAGACGATGTTGTCGCTCACCCGGCTGTCGATGGTGAAGACGTAGTTATACGGCGTGAGCTCGGCCCCTTCGAGGCTGAGCTGGTCGCTGTCGGCGAAGCATCGCTTGCCGTCCACCCCGATTGGAGTCTCGAAGACGGTCTCGCCCACGCCGTACAGGTTCTCGAAGTGCTCGTGAAGGTGCCAGGTGTTGTCATCAAGCCAGTACACGTCCATGTGGACGGCGCTGGACTCGAGGAAGTCGCCGCCGGGGCTGAAGCTCTTGCACAAGCCCTCCCAGCGGCCCATAAAGCACTGATACGGCCGGGGTGAGGCCGGGCCGTAGTTTCTGGTGTCGCTCACCCTTTGAATCGTAGAGTGTCAGTTGAGTGGATGAAACCGTGTTCCTGTGAGCGGAACAAAGAGCGCCGCATGATCGTCCGAGGACTGCACTTCTCTTTTGATGCCCGGGGTGATGCCGCACTGGGCACGCTCTACTACCCCGGTGACGACCAGCGGCTGGACGAAGCCCGCTTGACCGGAAATGTTCCAGCCCTTGAGACAGATGCCCCGTGGCCGGTAGTGGTAATGATGCCCGGCATCAACGTGGCCTCCGACAGCTACCGGTGGCTGGCCCACCGGCTCGTGGCCGACGGACTGTGCGTGGTGACCTACGCCGCCATCGGCTCGCTGGGCCCGGCAGGCCGGGGCATCACCCCAGGCCTCGACTTGTCTGCCCTCGCCCCCCACACCATCGGCACCCGGCCCTCAGCCACCGCCCTTGGCCCGCTGCTGGCCTGCATAGCTGAACTGTCGGCTTCCGACGAAACCCCGGTCGGCGGGCTCGTAGACCTCAGCCGAGTCGTCGTGGGCGGCCATTCGGCTGGCGGCACGGTGGCGCTCCACAACAGCGATCCGGCCTGGGTACCGGGCTTGCAAGCGGTGTTCTGCTACGCGGCCCACACTATGACGGCCACTGCTCTCGGACATGACGAGGCCTCGGTCGCACCAGTACCGGCCAAGGTTCCCGTGATGCTGTTGAGCGGAGCCAACGACGGCGTCATCGCCGCCAGCCGCGACCGCTACCGCACCGACGACGGCGCCCACGACCCCATCCGTCGGACCTTCCACGAGGCCATCGGCCGTCGACAGGGAGACTCCTGGCTCGTCGAACTGGCCGACGCTGGCCACTTCGCCATCTGCTTGCCAGTAGACACCACTAGCGGCCGCTCTTTTCTGGAGCCCGATCCCACAAGCCCCGATCCCGCAGTCCGAGACTTGCTCGGCAACCTCTTCGCCGCATTCATCGCCACCAGCCTGCGCCGACCAACCACCACTAGCCTGGAGCGGCTGGTCGAACACCAAGCGGTCAGCCACTGGGACCGACGCTAAGGACCGTAAAGGGGGCGACGTGACCAAGCGCATTGTCATTACCGGCAGTACCAGGGGGATCGGCAACGGGTTGGCTCGGGAGTTCTTGAAGCGGCGGTGTCAGGTGGCGGTGAGCGGGCGGTCGGCGAGCCAGGTTGATGAGGTTGTGGCTGAGCTAGGGCAGTACTACGGGGAGTCCAAGGTGTGCGGGGCGGCGTGTGACATCACTGATCCCGATCAACTCCAGGGGCTGTGGGATCGCGCGGCAGAATCCTTTGGCGGGGTTGACGTGTGGATCAACAATGCTGGTATCAGCATCATCCGCCTGCCGCTGTGGGAGCAGCAAGACGGCGACTTGGCTGCACTGGTCGACACCAACCTCACGGGAGCGCTGCTGGCCAGTAAGTCGGCCATCGCCAACATGGTGCGCCAGGGCCACGGCCAGGTGTGGAACACCGAGGGATTCGGGTCAGACGGCGCCACCCAGCCCGGCATGGCCGCCTACGGGGCCACCAAGCGGGCGGTGCGCTACCTGCAAAAGGCGCTGCGCAAGGACACCGCCGACACGCCGGTACAGGTATGCACGGTGTCGCCGGGGATCGTGGTGACCGACCTGCTCACCGGCGACTACGACCTCACCTCCGAGCAGTGGGAGAAGTCGAAGAAGATCTTCAACATCCTGGGCGACCACGTCCACACCGTCACCCCCTGGTTGGCCGACCACATCCTGGCCGCCGACAAGTCGGGAGCTCGAGTGGTGTGGCTGACCCGGCGCAAAGCCTTTGCCCGGTTCATGACCGCCTCGTTCAAAAGACGCGATTTGTTCAGCGAGGTGGAGGGGGCGTGATCGAGCCGCTGCGGGCGATGGCGGCGGGGTCGCCGCCCAAGTAGCTCTGCACCACCGCGGGGTTGGCCTGCACCTCGGCGGGGGTGCCTTCGGCGATCACCGCGCCCACTTCCAGGGCGATCATCCGGCCGCACACCGACGTCAACAGCGGCATGTCGTGTTCGATTACCACCAGGGTGATGCGGTAGGCGTCTCGTATTTGGGCGATCACTGCGCCCAGCGCTTCGGTCTCGGCTTGGGCGATGCCGGCCGAGGGTTCGTCCATGAGCAGGAGGCGGGGGCGCAGGGCCACGTTGGCCGCCAACTCGACCAGGCGGCGGGTGCCGGTGGAGAGCTGGTCGACAGGCTGGTCGGCCAGCCCGCTCAGCCCGAACATGGCCAGCGTCTCAGCGGCCTGGTCCTCGAGGTCTCGCTCGGTCCGCGACCCACCGATGACCAGGCTGTGGCCGCCTGCCCGCTGGCAGGCTAACTCCACGATGTCGCGGGGGGTCATGGTGGGAAACAGCGGAGCGTTCTGGAAGGAGCGCACCAACCCCCGCCGGCTGCGGCCTTCCGGCGCCATACCGGTGATATCGGTGCCATCGAACACCACCGTGCCGGTCTCCGGGCGCAGATAGCCGCTCACCAGGTCGAAAACCGTCGTCTTGCCCGCGCCGTTGGGACCGATCAGCCCCAGCGTCTCACCGGCCTCAACGCTGAACGACACATCGTCCACCGCCACCAGATCGCCGAACCGCTTGGTGAGCCCCCGCACTTCCAGCACCCGATCACCTGTGGCCGGAGCATCCCCCGGTGCCGCAGCCGGCATCGACAGGGTGAGCGCGCCGGCATCGGCTTCGGCGGACTCGGCCCGGACCGCGTCGGGGTCGATGCCCCGCAGCCGGGCGATCTGGTCAATGAGGTTGCGGCGGGTGGTGGCCAACAGCCCGTGGATGCCCCGGGGCTGCTCCAGAATCAAGATCAGCCAGGCGGCGTTCAGGCCGGCCAAGGCCGACAGCTCGAGGTCGAAGAACTCCCGGCCACCGATCAGATAGGCCGCCCCCAACAGCGGGCCGGTCAGCTCCGAGAGCCCCCCGATCACCGCTAGCGACACCACGTTGATGCTGTCGCTGGGGGTGAAGATGCTGCGGGTCACGAAGGTGTTGCTCATGCCCAGGATCACCCCGCCGACCCCGGCCACGAACCCGGCGAAGGCATACGCCTCCAGCAGCAGCCGCCGGGGGGCGATCTGCAACACCCGGGCCGCAGCCTCGTTGTCGCGAACTGCCACCAGCGAGCGCCCGAACGACGACCGGCGCAGCACGCTGGCGATGGCCAGCACCGCGGCGAACACCGCCAGCGCCACGAAGTAGAAGCCCCGCGAGGTGGAGAGGTCGATGCCGAGCACGCTCACCGGGCGCGACGACAAGCCGGCCCCGAACGCCCAGTCCTGGCGGAGCAGCCAGCTGAAGGTGGCCAGCGCGAACCCCAGCGTGGCCACCGCCAGGAGCAGGCCCCGTACCCGCAATGCGGGGAGTCCGACGGCGGCCGACACCACCGCGCCGGTGACGCCGCCGCACAACAGGCCCAGCACCAGGCTGCCGGTGTCGGTGGCCACCCGCACCCCCACCACCGCGCCGATGGCGGCGAAGGCCACCTGGCCCAGCGAGAGCTGCCCGGCCAGCCCGGTGAGAAAGCTCACCGAGATGCCGATGGTGGCGAAGGCGATGATGGTGGACAGCACAAACGCCGACCGATTGCTGATCTCCAGCGGAATGAGCACCGCAGCCACCGCGCCGACGCCGCCCACCGTCCAGCCCAGATTGCGGATCAGCCACACCTCGCGGTATGCGTCGGGCAGCCGACGGTCGGGGGCCAGGCTCGACCACCGCTCCGGCGACTCCCGGCTGGAGCGCACATGCAGGGCCACGCCGACCAGGATGAGAATGAACAGGGCCACCTCGAACCACCCGGTGGCCTCGGGGTTGGACGCCAGGATCTGCTCGACCACCCCGATGCCCAATCCGGCGCCAAACGCCAGCGGCAGGTTGGCGAACCGGGCCAGCGCGGCCACCGCCAGGCCGCGGATGATGAAGTCGGGGCCGAGGGCGTCGGGGGTGACGGTGGACTGGTTGGGGATGATGAGCATGGCCGCGAAGGCGGCGATGGCCCCGGCCAGCGCCCACGACAGCATGGCCATGTGCCGGGGGTCGATCCCCGCCAGCGTGGCCGAGTCGGGGTTGGCCGCCGCCCCCCGGATGGCCAGGCCGTACCGACTCCGCTGGAGGAACAGGTACAGCCCGCCCACCACCACCGGCGAAAGGAACAGCAGCGCGGCGGCCGACGGGGACACGAACACGGTGAGGTCGAACTGGGGGAATCCCGGCGGCTGGGGGAAGCTGCCCCCGCCCAAGCCCCCCTTGGAGAACGACAGCGCCAGCAGCAGCAGGGCCTCGGCGGCGCCCAGCGTGGCCACCATCGACAGCACCTTGGGCGCAGCGGCCAGCTTGCGGACCACGAAGGCCTCGATCCCGGCGGCCAAAAGCGCGGCCACCACCAGCGCGCCGACGAAGCCCAGCCAGTAGGGGACGCCGTAGCCCTTGACCACCACCGACATCATCGACGCCGCCACCAGGCCGATCGAGCCGTGGGCGAAGTTGATGAAGCCGCTGGAGCGATAGGCCAGCACCAGGCCGATGCCCAGCAGGGCATAGCCCACGCCGAAGATCAGGCCCAGCAGCACCAGCGGCCCGGAGATGTCGAACGAGCCCATCTGATCGGCTACCGATCTCCGTCGCCCGTCGAACCCATGCCGTCAGCCCCGGTCGGCGTCAAGCGCATGGGCCAAGCCCTCGAGGTAGGCCGCCTGCAACAGATCGGGTCGAGCCCGGAGCTGCTCGGCGGGACCGGAATAGCCGATCTCGCCCTTTTCCATCACATAGGCGTTATCGGCCACCGACAGGGCAATGTTCACCGACTGCTCCACCAAGAGCACTGCGGCACCCTCGGCCGCGATGCGGCGAACCACCGGCAAGAGATCGGCGATGACCGTGGGGGCCAGGCCTAGGGAGAACTCGTCGATCAACAACAGGCGAGGGGGCGTGATGATGGCCTTGGCCAACGAGAGCATCTGCTTCTCTCCGCCCGACAGGGTGGCCGCCCGCTGGCCTGCCCGCTCGGCCAAGCGGGGAAACAGCCCATAGGCCTCAGCGATTCCCTCGTCCCGATGAGACCGCTCGATCCCGTGGCCGCAGAGACGGAGATTCTCGGCCACGGTGAGGGTGCCGACCACCGCCTCGCCCCCAACGATCTGGTGCAGTCCCATGCCCACCCGCCAGGTGGGTCGGGTTTTGGTGATGTCCAGCCCGGCGTAGACGATCCGCCCGCCGATGGTGGGCTCGAGGCCTGAGATGGCCCGCAGCAGCGTGGTCTTGCCCGCCCCGTTGGTGCCCAACAAGGCCACCACCGCGCCCTCCTCCACCCGGAGGTCCACGTCGAACAACACCTGCACCGGTCCGTAGGCCACCGAGACCTGCTCGACCGACAACAGCGGCGGACGGGAGTCGGCGTCCAACACCCGGCGGGGCACCGTCGTGGCCCGGGCCTCGGCCACGGTCGTCTCCGCGTCGCGGGCCGACGCGGCGAACCGCCGCACCGCCCACCCGGTGAGTATCAGCGGCAGCCCCAGCCACCCGACCTTCCATTCATCCGACCATCCCCCGATTACGTGGGCGTTCACCAGCGACGCAGCCAGCGCGCCCAAGCCCGCCCACACCACTTGGCGAGCGGCCACCGTGCGTCGCACCGAAGGGGCCAACGCGGCGAACACCGCGGCGTCCAGCCCGGCCGCGGCCAAGGCGATGGCACCGCCCGCGAACAGCCAGCACACCACCAGCCCGATATAGGTGAACGACACACCGCCCAACAGCACCAAAGTGCCAGCTACCAGCAGCAGGGTTCCCACCGCATCGGCCCGCCGGCTGCCGACAAGCCGGTGCAGTCGGTGGTACCACGGCCCGAACCCGCTGATGAGCGCAGCCGCCCCGGTTCCGGCGGCCAGCACCGCAGCGTTCTGCACCGGGCTGCGCTGCCATTCGCCCAGCAACAGCGATTGGGCGGCGTCCGCCCCGCCGATCACCACCGCCCCCACCGCGAACGCCGCCCCATAAGACCGGCGGGCCCACGGCGCATCGGTGCGGGCGACGGTGTACTCCACCTCGTGATCCTCGTCGTGGGCCAGAGCGTGACGACCCACCCGCAAAGCGCCCACCAGCATCAGCGCCGCGGCCACCCACAGCACCGTTTCGTAGGCCACCGACCCGAAGACACGCACCAACAGCGGCCATGAGGCGCCGGTGGCCGCCGCCGCCCAATACCACGACATCGTGCGGAACCGGTCAGCCGGGCGCACGTCGGTGGCCAGCAGAATCCGGTGGACCACCATGGCCGGAGCCGCCCCAACCGCCAGCAGCAACCCGCCCACGGTAAACAGCGTGAGTTCCACCGTCCAGGCCATCAACCCCAATCCAACGGCGGCCAGCAGCCCCCCGAGCATCAGCACCACCCCGGCGGGCAGTCTGTCCCGCAGCCGGGGCACCAGCAACGCCACGACAACGGCTACCGCACCCAGCAGGGCCATCTCGCCCACCATCGCCCCCACCCGGTCGAGCCGCTCCGCAATTTCTGCCCGGCGGAACAGCAGTACCGGCAGCGGCGACGCCACCGCCGCCCCCTGGAGCGACAGGGCAATCAGCAGCCCCGGATTGCCCGGTCGCCCCCGATGCTCGTTATCCATCGCGGCCGATCAGCCGTCGAAGTCCACGGGGTCGCCCTCGAGCGCCATGCACTCGCACTCGACGTCGAACCGGAAGCGCCGGTACAGGTCGCCGCCGGCGTAGCTGCCCTCGGTGAACTCCACGCCATAAACCGACGCAGGCTCAAAGCTATCGCCCAGACGCCACACCGCCTCGGTCACCCCCTGCGCGCTCACCTCGGAGAGATCGGGCGACACCGCCCGCAGCAGGCGGAGCACGTCGCAGAACATGAGCCCGGTGCGGACGTTGGCCCGCTCGGTGAACGCCAGCCCCGCCGCGGTGAACACGTCGAGGCACTCCTGCTCGGCCGCGGTGGCCGGGAACGGGTGCTGCTCATCGTTCACGTCGTAGCCGGGCAAAACGCTGATTCCGCTGGCCCCGGCCATCATCTCGGGGTAGTTGAACGTGTTGAACTCGGGAGCGTCGTAGCTGGTCACCGCATAGGCGGGGGCGAAGTTCTGGGTGATGCTGGTGTCGATGAACCACGACACCAGTCGAGAGCCGCCGATGGCCACCACCTTGTCCACGTCCGCTTCCTTGAAGTTGATGATGGCTTGGAGCTGGTCGTTGTTGAACGACGTGCCATCGGTGGGGTCGATGGTGTTGTACGAGGCCACCTCCACCCCGGCGGCATCCAGCCGGGGGGCGAACTGCTCGTCGTAGACCCGTTGGCTCAACTCGGAGTCGATGGCGATGACCCCCAGGGTGGCCCCGTCGAACCAGCCGTCCTCGATGAGCCCGGCGGCCAGTCCGCCCACCAAGTCGTCGTAGGAGGGAAGCAGCGGCGACCAGTAGTAGGGGGCCAAATCCTCGAATCCGGCGTTGTCCACCGGATACAGCGTGGCGTCGAACATGAGCGTGTTGGCGTTGTGATAGCAGGGCCGGGCGTTCTCCTGAAACTGGCCGGTCATCACCACCGCAAAGGCCTTGTGGTCTTGGGTAATGGCGTTGCACAGGGCTTCCTCGGCCACCGGCCCGTCGGTGATGGCGTTGAACACGATCACCTTGGCGTCGATTTGGCGACCGGCGAAGCCGCCGTTGGCGTTGAAGTAGTCCACCAGCGCCGCCAGCTGGGCCTCGCGGTCGCCCTCGTCGGGGGTCTCCCAGCCGAAGGCGGCCGCCACTGCCGAGGTGTCGGTGATGATGAACGAGAGGGTCACCGTGTCGTCGGACACGCCAGGGGTGTCGGGGCCCGCGGGCGGGGGACCACTGGGGGAGTCGGCCGGGTCGTCGGCTTCGGGGCCAGGGGTGGCATCGGGGCCATCGTCAGGCGCTTCTGGCGCGGCGGTGGTCTCCGGCGGGGCAGTTGGCGCAGCCTCCCCCTCGTCCTTGGCCTGCGAGCAAGCGCTAGCCACGAGCGCAGCGGCCAGCAGCAACCCGAGCATGGCAACGCGTCCCCGTGTGGGGCGGCGGTCAGTGGAGATCATCATGGGGCACCTCTCATCGGGCAGCGTCCTAAGTTCTGAGGTCGTCATGGCGCTGGGGGGCGGGTGGAGTCGGCGGCCCGGACCGCGGCGCGATAGGCCGAGCGACGGCGGTTCAGCGCATCCAGCGTGAAGTAGGCGATCAAACCCAGCAACACCAGCACCACCGCCGTCTGCGCCCACCGGCCGATGTCCAGCCACCAGTCTCCCACCCGGTGCAGGGCCTCGTCGTTCATGCCGGTCAGGTACAAGAACGCCCCCAGGGCGGGGAAGAACCAGGGACGAGACCAGAGCCGGTTCACCGTGAGCCCCCCGTGGTGCCGAATTGGTCGCCCTCCTTGCCGAACACGAAATACGAGGCGGCCTCCAACCGGCCCCGCTCGGCGGGGAACCCCTGCACCAAGCCCATCGAAAGGTCGCGCAGGCTCCGAGAGACAACCCCCTCCATTCCGGTGTTGCCGGTGCCGCACGCCTTGAGGGCCTGCACCGCGGTCTGGAAGCAGTTGTCGGCGATCTCTCCCTTGGCGATCCGCCAGTTGGCCACCACATCGTCTTTGGGGATGATCTCGGGGTCGGCGGTTTCCAGCAGGATCTGGCGGCGGGCCCACAGGTACGCGGTGTCGAGATGGGCTCGCATCTTGCCGAGGAGCTGGCGGTGGAGGTCGCTGCCGCCGATCGGCTCGTCGGTTCCGTGGTAGGTGGTGGTGGTGAGGAAGCGAAGGGCGAAGTCGTAAACCGCCTGAGCGGCGCCGATGTACACCGACGACAATGCCACTTGGTTGCCGACGAAACTGCCCCGGCTCACCTGCGTCATCTTCACAAACGTTGCTGGCACGGTCAGTGCATTCTCATCAGGCACGAAGGCATTTTCAAGAACGATGCCGTGGGTGGCGGTGGCCCGCATCCCGATGGCATCCCACTTTGTCCGCTCGCTCACCCCCGGCGTGTCTCGGGGAATCAAGAACACCGCCAAGTGCTCGGCGGTGTCGCCGGTGTCGAGCTTGGCCGTCACCAGGTAGTCGTCGGCCACTCCGGTGGCGCACCCGAACGACTTGACCCCGTTGATCAGCCAACCGCCGTCGGTGCGCGACGCCTCGGTGGCGATGGTGACCGCGGCGTTCTTCGACCGCACCGACTCGCTGGCGAAGTTGGCCACCCACCGGCCCTCTTCACCCATCCGACGCAGCACCTTCTCGCCGAACGCCCGCACGACGGGCACTTCGTCGTCGGCGAACAGCCCGGCTTCGATGGCGGCCAGCGGTAGCAGGCCCCGAGACGATCCGCTGCACTGGAAGAAGTAGGCCAGCGATGTCGATGGACAAGCGGTGGCCATGGCGAAGGTGGCGGCCGACAAGTCGCGCAGCCCGCCGCCGAGCCCCCCGTACTCAACCGGCACCGTCAACCCCAGCAGACCGGCCTCGGAGATCGTGCGGACGTGCTCCAAGGGGAACTCGCCCAGCCGATCGGCCTCCACTGCCCGCTCAGCCAACGCCGGCAGCACCCGGTCAACCCGCCGGGCTCGCTCGCGCTCGGCTTCGGTCATGTCCTCCACCAGCAATTCGGCGGTGGTTCGGTCGGCAGACTCAGTACTCACTGCCTGCCCTCACTTCTCACGGGCCGGCTGGAGGCCGAACATCAGGTCGGCTTCTCCTGCGCCGGTCGCCCGGTACGACCCGAACGTGTGCCCGCTCCAGATCACCGCGCCGTCGCCAGCCACGTCCAAGCCCGTCGCGTCATCCACGGCATCGGTGCCGAACTGCTGGACTTCCACCAGCTTGCCGTCGAGGTCGAGCCACACCAACACGGCATCGCGCTCCTCCAAGCCGCTGCCGTCGCCCGCCAGGTCGCCGGCGGCACTGCCGGTCGCCACGATGAACGGTCCGGCCTGTCGGACCTCGAACGCCGAGTCGGCGCCCGCCGTGCCCGCTTGCCAGCGCCACAGCTCGGCGCCGTCGGCACCCAGCGACACCACGATCATGTCCCGCTCGCCGGCGTTGCCGCCCGCGAAGTCGCCCTCGGTCGACCCGGCCAGCAGCACCCCGCCCTCGGGGCCAATGCCCACGCCCTGGGTCCAGTCCAGGGCCGCCGATCCCAGTTGGGCGACCCAGACGAGGCTGCCGTCGGGCGAGAGCCGAGCCGCGAACAGGTCCTTGTCGCCCGCACTGGGGCCGCCGAAGTCGCCTTCGGTGTAGCCGGTGACATAGAGCCCGCCATCGGGGGCCAGTGCCGAGCCCTGGCCCCAGTCGGTGGCGTCGGTGCCGAAGTGCCGGACCCACTGCTGGTTGCCGTCGGCGTCGTACTTGGCGGCGAAGCCGTCGAACCCACCGAGATCGGTGCCGGGGTCGAGCACGCTGGCGGTGTAGCCGGTGATGTAGGCGCCGTCGTCGAAGGCGGTCACGTCGAAACCGCGGTCCCAGGCGGGTCCTCCGAATTGGTGCCGCCACAGCTCGTTGCCGTCGGCGTCGAATCGGGCCAGCCATACATCAGCAGAACCCTGGTTGGGTGCGGCGAAGTCGCCTTCGGTGTAGCCGCCCACATAAATCGTTCCGTCGGGTGCCACCGAAACCCCCAGCGGGGAGTCATTCTGCGGCCCTCCGGTCTGCCGCTCCCATCGCAGCACCCCATCGGAGGAATACCGGGCCAGATACACGTCGCGCTGGCCCTGGTTCTCGCCAGCCAGGCTGCCCTCAGTAGCGGCGGCAATCACTACGTCGCCATCGGGAGCGGCTGAGATTCCGTAGGTGGTGTCAGCCTGTGTACTGCCGTTCTGGATGGTCCATTCAACTGCCGCGGCTTCTGGCTTGGAGTCGCCTCCACAGGCTGCTGCGACGAGCGCGACGAGCCCGAAAAGGGCCACAACCGCCTTCACATCAGGCGGCGGCTCGGCGGCGCATCAGCCAGAGAGCGATCACAGCCAGAACAACCACCACGATGATCACCGGCAACAGCCAGACCCAGACCGAGCTGCCGTCGTCGTCATCGTCATCTCCTGCCGACGCCGTCATCTCCTCCGCAGCTTCGGGCTGAGCCGTCGGCTCAGGCTCGGATGCCGCCTCCGTCGGTGCCGGTGTCGGCTCCGGCGTGGGCTCCGGGGTCGGTTCGGGAGTGGGTTCCGGTGTGGGCTCCGGGGTCGGTTCGGGAGTGGGCTCGGGGGTTGGTTCCGGCGTCGGCTCGGGCTCTGCCGGTGCCGCGGCGAAGGTGATCTCCACACCAGCGAAGTTGGCGTTCCCCCCGATACCGTCCCCGGCCACGATGAAGCACGGCGTGGTCTCGTCGCATCGGCCGGGCACCACCGCCACCGGATAATCCATGGTTGCAGTCCCGTCGTCGCCGATGGTCACGATGTGCATGCCGTAGTTGCTCAACTCGCAATCGGCGGGCCCTGCGGCGGGAAAGGTGAAGCAGGTCACGACGGTGGCGGTCTTGCCCGGCAGGAAGCTGCTCAGCATGACGGTGACCACCTCGCCATCGGCGATGTCCTCACTCTTGGACAGCTCCATGGTCTCCCCGTTGTGGCCGAGACCATGATCGGCAACTGCCGCCGGGGCGGCAAGCAGGCTTCCGAGAGCGATGACAACGGCAGCTACGAAAAGCCGCCGAATGGTGCGAACCGACATATTTCCCCCTTGTATACAGGCCGAGCCCAGGCTAGAACGAAACAGTGTTCCGGTCAACGAAACAGCATTGGCTGACACTGTTCGCCGCCCTGGTTCTGTTGGCCTCCGCCTGCGGCGACAACCGTCCGCCGGCGGACACCCCCACACCCACAACCCAGGCTGAATCACACCCATCCGACGACAGCCCGGTCCCCCGAGATGCCAGCGGCAACATCATTCCCCCCGATGTGCCCCCCACGGTGGCCGCCGACCCGCGGTTCTCGATCACCGTGGTCGCCAGCTTCGCCGACGGTCCCGCGGGTGCTGAGGCCGCCGACATGGATGGCGACGGAGACCTCGATCTCGTCGTCAACTCCTTCGGCTGGCGGGGCATCGACCCGACACCGGTGCAGTTTCCGCCGGGTTCTCTGACGATCTATTGGAACGGTGGCAGCGGGCTGAACGACTGGACACCGCAGCATCTCATCACCCGAGCCGACGGCATCTACTTTCCCAACGAGGCACTCCCCCACGACATCGACGGCGACGGCGACCTCGACTTGCTGGTCAGCGGCGGCTTCTTCGTGTGCGAATTCAACCCGGCGGTGGGCCCGTGTGGCGCGCTGTTCTGGTTGGAGCAGACCGACGGCCCCTGGGTTCGCCACGACATCGTTCCCGGTGGCTCACCGCACTTCTACCACCGAGCCGAGTTTGTTGACATCGATCATGACGGCATCGACGATCTGATCACCGTGGCCGAGTTGCTGGACGACGCCGAGGCCCAGTGGTTCAAGGGCACCGGGCAGGGGACCGGCTTTGAATCGGTGCACCACGTCATCGGTCAAGGCGGCGGCAGCCTTCCGGTGGTCCACGACGTGGACGGCGACGGTGATTTGGATCTGGCCAGCGGGCAGTACTTCTTGGAAGGCCAGTCGTACGTGTGGTTCGAGAAAGTTGAGCCGCCGTCGGATGCCCAACCGCAAGGGGTCTGGGAGCGTCACGACATCACCGACTCCCAGGGTCGCACCATTCAACTCTCAGTGATTTCCGATCTCTTCGGCGATGGGACCGACGGCTGGGTGGGTTCCAACCACGTGCCCACTCCCGAGACCCCCGATGACCACGAAGCGGGCATCTACATCATGGAACCGCCTTCCGACCCCCGGCTGCCCTGGGACCAGCGGATGATCAGCGACGGTATCGAATCGCGCCCCACCGTCGGAGCCGCTTTCCAGGCCGCTCCCGGCGTGTTCTCTTGGGGAGACGTGGACGACGACGGCGACATCGACCTCACCGTTTCCGGGGACGGTGACGATCGGGTGTTCTGGTTCGAGCAGACATCCCCTGGCCAGTTCATGCAGCATGTACTAGCCGAGTCGTTCGCCCAGGCGGCCGGCGGAACCGTGGCCGACCTCGACGGCGACGGCAACCAAGAAGTCGTCTTCACCAGCTATGAGACCCACGAGGTACTGATCTTCAGCTTCTCGTGACGGCACCGACCTCTTCGAGTTCGCCTCTCATTGCATCTACGGCGTTGATCATGCTGGCCTGAAGCAGGTACGCCCGGGCCTCATCGGGGTTGGCAGCCCGGGCGGCCATCTGGTCGAGGGCTCGTTGGCGGGCCGCACCGTCGGGAGCAGCCAGGCTCTGGGCGTTCTCGTGGGTGTGCCGCCTTACGTAGTCGATAGCCAAATCCCGCCGCAGCGCCGCGTGGTGGGCCAAGCGGTCGGCACCCAGGTCGCCCCGCAGCACCGCGGCTAACGAGGCCCCCAGCAGCACCGCATCGTGGATGCCCCCGTTCATGCCCATGCCGCCCAATGGGTTGTTGATATGGGCGGCGTCGCCCATCAAGACCACCCGGCCAACGAGAAAGCGGTCAGCCACCCGCTGGTGGACCCGGTAGATCGTCCGATGGGCAACCTCGTAGGGCTCGCTACGGGCCACGATCCCCTGGAGCCGCCGCTGGGCGCTCTCGTCGCTGAGCGCCTCGGTGTCGGTCTCGTCGTCGCCCACCGGAAACAGCGCCCGCCAGAGGTCCGCGGTGCGAAGCAGCACCAGCCATTCGTCCGGGTCGGAGATGTAGTTGACGTAGGCCAGGTCATCGAGGTGGTTGGCCATCTCAAATGGAGTGGACAGCACTAAGTAGCGGTCTTCGTAGGTCATGCCGTCAAAACCCAGGCCCAGTGACTTCCGCACCGCGCTGCCTGCGCCATCGGCGGCCACCACCGCATCGGCGACCAGCGTCTCGCCCGAAGCCAAGTGGGCCGAGGCGGCATCACCATTATCGACGGCGCCCACCACCTCAGCACCGAACCTGACGGTGACATTGGCCATCGAGCGGAATCGGTCGAGCATGATCTCGCACAGCTTGTACTGCTCGCATTGCAGCCGATACGGATGGTCGGTCACATCGGCCAGAGTTCCGAGGTCGAACTCGGCCACCACTCCCTGGCGCCGATCCCGATAGGCGAACCGGGGGGCGATCAAGCCGCGGCGGACCATCTCGTCAATGACTCCGAAGCAGTCGAGCAGGTCCAGCGTGGCGGGGTGAAAGGTGGATGCCCGCAACTCTCGGGGCAACTCGGGGGCGGCTTCCAGCAGCGTTACGTCAATGCCGCCCGATGCCAGCAAGGCGCTGGCCACGCACCCGACCGGGCCGGCGCCGACAACCACCACATGGGGCGGCGGCATCGGTCAGAACTCGCGCAGCACCATCCCGTGGCCCACGAACTGGTCGTTGATGTCCAGTGTTCGCAACGCGTGCCACAGGCAGATGGCGTTGATGGCCAGCACTGGCTTGCCCAGCCAGCGCTCGGCTTGGTCGGCCACTTCGACCATGGACAAGTTGGTGCCGCATTGCACGATGGCGTCGATGTCGTCGCCGTCGAGGTCCTTGAGCACTCCTACCAGGGTTTCGGGAGTCACGTCGGCGATGGACGTAGCCGATTCGCAGCGCAGGCCATGGACCCGCTTCACCTCATAGCCGCACTCGGTGAAGTAGCCGTACACCTGCTCATCGGCCGCAGGCTGATAGGGCGTCAGACAGGCGATGCGCGACACACCGAGCCGTTCCAAAGCGGCGTTGCAGGCCGCCGCGCCAGATGTGATACCGACGTCGCCGGCGATCGCCGCTACCCGAGCCTGGAAAGCGGCGTTTCCCTCCTTGCCTCCCCAGAATGTCTCGGCCGACATCCCCATGAGCAGGTGATCGGGCTTGCAGGTCATGAGATCGTGTACCGCGGTGGGAATGGTCTGGCGGATTAGGTCCAGAAAGTGGAGGAAAGCCTCGTCGCTGCTCAAGTCAGGTGCCTCCACCAGAAAGCGCCCGCTGTGAAACGTGACCCCTGGAGGCCGCACCCGGGCGAAGTCATGCTCCACGACGGTGTTGGTCGATGGCACAATGACTCCGATTTTGGCCCGATAGCCGACTACATCAGGCATAGGCACCCCTCTCGATCTGCGAGCTAGCGGAATGATGTTCCGCTCAAAGGAACACTAGCCGTCCCAGCCGGAGCGGGAATTACCGTCTCGCGAACCGTGGCATGTTGGCTATAGTTCAGGCACCTGCGGGTGTAGTTCAGTGGTAGAACCCCAGCTTCCCAAGCTGATGACGCGAGTTCGATTCTCGTCACCCGCTCCGCAATGACGGGGCAGATCTACTTGGGCACAGTGGCCATCGAGCCGAACCGGTGGGGTTTGGTCGAACCCGGCGGACACCCCTTGACTCGAGTATCGGAGTGGCTCCCCGCGATCAGCGAAGCCGGATTCGACGGCTTAGAGCTGTGGGAGCGTCACGCTCGGTCGGTGCCCGACGAGGAACTCGACGCGCTGCTGGCCTCGGAGGTGCCCATCAGGATCTTGAGTTGCTACACAAGCTGGGACGAGCCCGACGACGCCGACCGGGCCGAGACTGCGGCGTGCATTGAGCGGGTGGGGGCACAGGGCGTCAAGTTCAATGTGGGCAGCGACCCCGACGCCATCGCCGACTACACCGAGCGGCTCCGCCGGTTCGAGACCGCGGTACCCGCCGGTGTCCAGCTGCTGTGCGAGTGCCACTTTGGGACGGTGGCCGAAGACCCAAAGGTGGCCCGAGACATGTTCGACGCAGTGGCCGACGCCGACCGGCTAGGCGCCATTGTCCACGTTCATCCCATGGCCCGAGACGAATGGTCAGGGCCTTTGGAGGTGCTGGGCGATCGGGTCCGCCACGTTCATGTTCAGGTGGCTGAAGTCCCCCAAACCACCAGCGCCGGCGAGCTATGCGAAATTCTGCGCCCGGCCGCCGAAGCCATAAGCGCCACATCCCCCACCGCCACCTGGACCATCGAGTTCTCCCACGGCATGTGGGGCTTCGGCCGAGACGACGCCGAATTCGACAACCCCGCCTACATACTCCAATCCGCCCAACGCGATCTCGAAGCCCTCCGAACAGCGCTCGCAGACTCAAGGCAGTAGTCGCGTCATTGCCCGGCGGCGGTTCGCCAATCCGGAGGACTCCATTACTATTGGCCAACTTCCGCAATACGGAGACTGCCGTGTCCACTTATCAACTCCACCACCTGTGCATCTACGAGAAACAGCCCCGCGACGCGATGTGGAATTGGCTCAAGTGGTATCACGCCATCCCTGCGTATTACTGGGATGGGTATGCCGACATGCACCAGACCGGCGAGGGCGGTGTCGATTACACATTCCTGGCCTGCGGTGCCCCATTCCAATTGCAACTTGAGGCCCCGCCCTATCAATTCGAGTACGAGCGCAAGTGGTTCGCCGAGCACGATTCAGGCATCAACCACATCTGTTGGATTGTGCCCAATGCATGGGAAACCGTCGACCACCTCGAATCGCATGGCGCGACGGTAGCCATGCCCTATGAGGAGTTTGGCGGCACCTACAACGGATTTGTGGCCGTCGACCTCGAAGGCAGATGGGTAGAGATCATGGAATACGTCGGCGGGTTCAAGACCCCCGATGTCGAGTTCCACCCCGTCGGCCATGTCGGCCTCCAAGCATTGGGAGTGGTGCAGCTTTGCCAAGACCTTGACACCCAGGTCGAGTGGTACACCGAGGTGCTCTCACAGAGCGTCATCCATGATGCCCGCAGTGACAACGACGGTCTTGTCTACCTTGCCGACCACACCTACGACGAGCGTCAGTGCGTCAGCGTGTTGGCCACACCGTCAAATGAGGCCGAGGCGGCGCTTATGGACCGCCACGGTCCAGCCATCTCGTCAGTGCTCTATCACGCCGATGACGTTGAGGCCGCGTGGTCCGACGCCGTCGCGGCCGGCTTCGTACCGATCTCGCCACCAGCCCATGACGGCCGCATCAGCGCTAAGACCGGATACCTGCAAGAACCAAGCGGGAACATCGTGCAGGTCCGCGAACGCCTGGCATCGTGACGATTCGCGGCATCCATCACGTTGGCCTGGTGGTCGACGATCTTGATGCCGCCGTTGAGTTCTATTCGAAGCTGCTCAACATGGAGATCATCGAACGGGACCACTGGCGAGCTCCAGCCCATCAGGAGGACCAGGCCGTTGGGCTCCAAGGTTCATCGGCAGACGGATTCATGCTGCGGGGATCGGGTTCCTATTTGGAGCTTTGGCGGTACCTCGCGCCAGAGAGGGCAGGAGAAGATCCGACGGGCTACGGTGCCCATGAGCGTGGTCTGCGCCATCTTGCTATCGAGGTTGACGACGTCGAGGTCGCGCTTCGTCGAGTGATCGAGCTGGGCGGATCGAAGATGGGTAGCCCCGTCGAGCTTTCCGACGACGGCGCGGCAGCCGTCTACTGCCGCGATCCGTTCGGGACGATCATCGAGCTCATGTCAACCGGATCTGTCCTGGCGTCGCTCGACCAACTCTGATGGGGGGTCCGAAGCCTGTCTGATCAGACTCGGGCCTGGTCTCAATTGCCGAGGAGGTCCATGGGGTCGCCCATGTCGTGGTATCCGAGGTAGCCACCGCCCACCTCGGACGCATCGTATAGCGCATAGCCAAGCAACTCTTGGGCACGCCGAGGCAGCCCGCGGACCACGTCGGTGGGAATGTTGGTGTAGCTGTTTTCCACCGGTCGCAGCCACCCCGCGCAATACCCAGTTGACAGAGCCCTGCGCCGGCGATCGGCGGTCGTGTTCGCTCCGCCGGCATGGATGGTGTCGCCGCGGAAGAACAGCGCCGACCCAGCCGGCAGCGAGCAGGCCACAACCTCATCGGGCATAGGCACGCGATCGGGGGCCCAGCGATGGCTGCCGGGCACCACGAGGGTGCCGCCCATCTCCGGCGTGATGTCAACCAAGGCAGCAATCGAGTTGACGATCATCGGATCCTCGGTGCGGGCAAAGTTCCAGGCATCGTCGTCACGGTGGAACGGCTGCGCCGACTCACCTGGGCCGATGTCGATCACCTCGCCGTCGTTCAGGATGATCTGGGGGCTGATCGGCCCGACGACAGCCTCGGCATATCCCAAGAGCCGCTCGTCGAGCAGGATTTCCACAAAGCTCGGGGCCTTGACCGCCAAGCCCTGAAGTCGTCGGGTCCGCAGTCCAAGGAACTCATCGGAGGCTGCCGACCCGGAGTCGGTGCCGCGATGGGCATCGAGCCAGGGATCGAGTTCGGCGTTGAACCGCTCGAGGAGGCCAGGGGCCAGCCAACCGTCGATAATGACACCCCCGTCTTTGTCGCTGGCATCGAGGATGTCGTCGAGGCGGCAATTGGACGGCAGACGGGTTAGCTCGGGCACGCCCTTCATTCCCCGATATCTTGCCGATACCGACCTCCGCGACGCCATTTGAGAACGGGGCCCACCATGAACAGCACTTCTAGCGAGAACTTACTGCGGGAAGATCCCGGCTTCTTGGAGTACTGCTACCGGCGTGTGCTCGAAAACCTCGGGTTCACCACCGAACACGCCGCCATCGTCGCCCACTGTGTTTCAGACGGCGATCGCAACGGCAAGCTCACCCAGGGGATGGGGGTGTTCGAGATTCCGGTGCTCTTGGCCCGAACCGGCACCATGGACGTGACCGCCAGACCGCAGATTGTCGACGAGGGGCCGACCTGGGTGGTGATCGACGGCAACCGGTCGTCGGGACAGTGGGCGGTGACGATGGCAATGGATTCCTGCATTGCCAAAGCCCGCGACCATGCCATCGCCATCGGCTTCGCCCGCGACTTCAACGACGCGGGCGCGTTCGGAACCTACGTGCGCATGGCGGCCCGAGAGAACATGTGCGCCCTGGCCACAAACAACAGCCTGCCCCTGGTGTCACCTTGGGGCGGGATGCAAAACGTCCTGTCTGGCGCGCCGTTCGCCGCGGCCACCCCTGGGGGTGTACACCCACCGATTGTGTCCGACATCCAGGCCATCGAAGTCCACGACGGCGACCTGAGCGAGGCCTACTTTCAAGGCCGGAAGCTGAAGGGGCAGTTCTTGGCCGACCCCGACACCGGGGAACTCACCGATGATCCGGCCCCCTATTTCGAGCGCATGGAGGACTTCGGCCGCATTTCCGATTGCCGGGCGCCCACAGTGTTCGCCTCGCCGAGGATGTACGCCTTCAATCTGTTCACCGAGATGCTGGCGGGGATCATCAATCCGAAGGCCCGGCTCAGCCCGGAAATCGCCGGTCCGCCCTCCTACTGGCTAGAACCCCGCGATGAAGCCCTGACCGGCGGGGCTTGCGTCATCGTCATCGATCCGTCGCATTGGATGGCGCCCAGGGAGGTTGGGTCGCGATCCGACCGCTTGGTGGAGGCGGTCAAGGGGGCCAAGCGGCGACCGGGTGTCGATGAGATTTTCCTCCCCGGCGAGCGAGGCTGGAGAGCCATGGAATCGGGCGACGATGTTGCCATTCTCCCGGCTCATTGGGAGTCGTTCGTTCGCATCGTCGAAAGCGTGGATCTCGACATCGAAGTGCTGCGTGTCGCCTATCAGGGTTGAGGGTTCTTGGTCGTTGCGGGGCAGCCGTCAATCTCGGTACTCAACGCCGGGCAGCACACAGAGCATTTCGAATATCAGGTTGGCCGCCGTCAGCGATGTGGCCCCGGTGGGGTCATAGATCGGGGCTACTTCAACCACATCGCACCCAACCAGATCAAGGCCTCGGCACCCGCGCACGATTTCGAGCGCTTGCGGAACGGTCAAGCCTCCGATTTCCGGCGTGCCGGTGCCGGGGGCAAATGCCGGGTCTAAGCCGTCGATATCGAGGCTGAGATACACCGGACCGTCGCCGAGTTGGTCTCGCACGTCGTTCATCAGCGGCACCAGGCTCTTGTGCCAGCACTCCTCAACCTGCACCACCCGAAACCCTTGTTGGCGCGACCAGTCGAATTCCTCGGCGGAATAGCCCGTGCCTCGCATTCCGATCTGCACCACGCGATGGCCGTCGAGCAACCCCTCCTCCATCGCACGGCGGAATGGAGTGCCGTGAGCGACGCGTTCGCCGAACATGGCGTCATTGATGTCGGTATGGGCATCCACATGGACCAAGCCCACCGGACCGTGTCGTTCCGCCATGGCCCGCAGGATGGGCAGGACGACGGTGTGGTCGCCGCCCAGGGTCGCCGTGATGACTCCGTGCTCAAGCAGTGTTCGGTAATGGTCGGCAATGCGCTCGACCGAATCGGCAAGGTTGTAGGGGTTGGTGGCGACATCGCCTAGGTCATCGATTCGCAGGCTGTCGAACGGCGCGGCCCGAGTGGCCATGTTGTAGGGCCGCAACAGCACCGACTCGTCTCGAATGCCCCGAGGGCCAAAGCGAGCTCCAGGCCGGTTCGAAGTGCCCAGATCGAACGGTACGCCGACAATGGCTGCATCGAGGTCTTCGGGGCGTGATGAGCCGGGCAACCGCATGAACGTGGCGATGCCCCCGAAACGGGGCATCTCGTTGCCACCAAGGGGTTGTGGGTTGAGGGTCATTCGCCGGGCCGCAGGTAGATCTTGCCGCAGTTCTTGGTCAGAGCAGCCTCAAAGGCTTCGTCTGCCTGCGACATCGGAAATGAGTGCGTAACCAAAATGTCGATCTGGCGCTGAACACGGGCGTCGCCCAGCATCCGAAGCAGGCCCTCTCGATCCCGGAACCGGACATCGTGACCCCCAGTCCAGGTGATGTGACGATCCATCACGGTGTTCAAGATGGACACCGTATAGTCGCCGGTACCCAAGAACCCCAGCGAATAGATCGATCCGTACCGGCGAATCCCGGCAAAGCAGCGGTCGAGGTACAACGGTGCCCCGGAGCACTCGAACGCGGCATCAGCTCCTTGGCGACCACCGGTAATGGCATGGATCTGTTGCAGCCAGTCGGGATCGTCGGGGTCGATGACGTGGTGAGCCCCCAACTCACGGCACAGGTTCATCCGGTACTCATTGCGACCCAGCACCACCACGGTGGCCCCCCGGTAGAGGGCGTTGACCACCGCACCGAGTCCTATGAAACCGACACCGGCCACGATCGCCACATCGCCCGCGCCGATCCCGAGGTGCTCAGTTGCCGAGTAGGTGCAACCCAAAGTGCAATTGCCCGCCGCAGCGTGGACGAACGAGAGATCGTCGGGGATTTGGACCACCATGTGCTCTGGCGCCAGCCGATATCGGGCCATGCCGAAGCCGCCGGACTCGCTGCCGTTAACCTTCTCGATCCCGAGCAAGCCGGCGGTGATGTCCTGGGGGGCCATGCCGTCGTCGTAGCTCTCGTACGGAATGCCCAGGCAATGGGTGGGCGACAGACCCTGGGTGCAGACAAAGCACTCTTGGCAGCTATTGCCTTGGAACACGATCACTCGGTCGCCCACGGTGAACCGAGAGCCCGGGGCTGTTTCGACGATTGTTCCCACTCCCTCGTGCCCCAGGTGTTCGGGGCCGTCGTGCCACTCGAACTGGTGGTCCCGGTAGATGCGGGCCTCGTTGCACACCGGGGCGATTGCCACCTCCACGATCACGAAGCCAGGGCCGCAGACCGGATAGGGCTTCTCCCTCAGTGCCGTGGCCTGAGGGCGGGGGATGGTCAACACGGTGTTGGTCTTTCCGGTCATGGCTGTGTCTTGGAATGGCCTCTCGGTTCCTTGGCATCCCACGATATTGTGGCTGGACTTCCGGGCAAAGCCCATCCTCACCCCGTAAGGAGGAGCCAACATGCGGGCTGTCGTGTTCGACGAGCCAGGTCGCCCACTGCGGCTCACCGAGATTCCCGACCCCGAGCCAGGACCGGGTGAAGCCGTGCTCGCAGTGCGAGCCTGCGGTGTCTGCGGTTCTGATCTCCACGCCACCCTGCCTGACGGCATCGCCCGCCGGGGCGGTGTTCTCGGCCACGAGGTAGCGGGCGTCATCGAGCGCCTTGGGCCCGATCCCATCGGCGAGTGGAATGTCGGCGACCGGGTTTTCGCGGTGTCATGGCTTAGCTGCGGGAACTGCGGCTGGTGTCTGCTGTCCCAAAACCACCGCTGCGAGCAGCTCGCGTACTTCGGCGCCCTAGGCGACGGCCAACCTAACGGTGCCTACGCCGAACGGCTGCTCGTTCGTACCAACGATCTGCTGCCCGTGCCAGAAGGGGTGAGCCTTGACGTGGCCGCTCTGGTCGAACCGCTCGTCACTGGTCTGATGCTGGTGCGGGAAGCTGAGCTGGCCATCGGCAGCCGGGTGCTGGTGATGGGCGGTGGCCCCATCGGCTTGGCGGCGGTGCTCTGGGCCCGTTTCTTCGGTGCTCGGCGAGTGGTGCTGAGCGAAATCGTCGCGCACCGCCTGTCGCTCGGAGAGCAGCTAGGGGCAACCGACGTCATCAACGCCGCCGCGGTGGGCGATGTGAGGGACGAGGTGAACCGCATCCTTGGCCAGCCCCCCGACGCGGTGATCGAATGCGTCGGGCGACCCGGCATGCTGTCCCAGGCCATTGACATCGTCCGGCAGTTCGGCACCGTGGTGGCCGGAGGCGTCTGCATGCAGCCCGATGCCATCAACCATGTCGATGCCTACTTCAAGGAGCCCACCATTCGCTTCCCTGCCTCGTACACCAAAGACGAAAACGCCTTCGTGTTGGAAATGATCGCAGCCGGTCGGATCGACCCGTCGCCGATGCTGAGCCACCGGGTGAGCCTGGAGGAACTGCCCGGCGCATTCGAGGATCTCCGATCCCCGACCAACCAGTGCAAGGTGATCGTTGCCCCGTAGGCAACCACATCCCATGGGCATCGACTTTGGGCAGGGCGTGGCCGTCATCACCGGCTCAGCGGGCGGCATCGGGCTCGGTCTGGCCCGGGCCTGCATCGCCCGTGGCATGAAGGCGGTCTTGTCCGACCTGGACGGCGACCGGCTGGCGACCACGGTCCAAGCTCTCATCGACCAGGGGGCCACGGCCATCGGCGAGGTTGTCGACGTTCGGTTCCCCACCCAAGTCGAAAGGCTGCGAGATCGAGCCCTGAGCGAGTTCGGTCGGGTCGATCTGGTGTGCAACAACGCCGGAGTAGGACTGACCAAGCCACTGATCGAATGCACTCCGGCTGACTGGGATCTGCTGCTCAATGTGAATGTCAAGGGCGTCGCCAACGGCATCGCGGCGTTCCTCCCGGCGATGCTGAAAGCCGACCGAGGTCACATCAACGCCACCGCGTCGCTGTCGGGCCTGGTCAGCGACCCTGGTCTGGCGATCTACAGCGCCACAAAGTTCGCTGTGGTGGCTCTGATGGGTGCCCTGGCCAAGGAACTGGTCGACACCAATGTGTCAGCCTCGGTGCTGTGCCCCGGCCCGGTGGACACCGGCTTGCTTGATTCGTCGGCTGCCCACACCGGTAAAGCGGCGAGCGCAGATACCCGCGAGTACCTCAGAGCCGGCATGGCCCCCGATGAGGTGGGAGAACTGGCGATCGCCGGCATTGCCGAAGGCCGCCATTGGCTGCTCTCCCACTCGGAATTGACCCGCCGGATTGTCGAGAATCAAGTCGCCTCAATGTTTCAGGACGGCTCGCTCTACATCGACCCCATCGAATGGACCGAGCAGTCCTGATCAATCGGATACCCACTTCTCACGTTTATTCGCCCTCAAGGGATTCCACCCCCATATAGCTGGCGTCGAGAAGGCTCCGATCAGCAAGGAGGTCGGCGGCAGCGCCCTGCATGACGAGGTCGCCATGGCTGAGAACATATCCACGGTCGGCGATTTCCAGAGCCAAGTCGACGTGCTGTTCCACCAGCAGGACACCGGCGCCGGTCTCGTCGGCGATCCGGCGCACTACTGGCATGAGTTCTTCGTAGATGACCGGGGCCAGCCCCAAGCTCATCTCGTCCACCATCAAGAGCTGAGGGTTGGCCACGATGGCCCGGCCAAGCGCCAGCATTTGCTGTTCACCGCCGCTGAGCAGGCCGCCTTGGCGATTCATGAGCGGCCCCAGCGCCGGGAAAAAGTCCACGGCACGATCGAAGTCAACCCGGCCGCGGGTTTTGGCCAATTCGAGGTTCTCCCGCACCGTCAGCTGGAAGAGGATGCCCCGGTTCTCCGGCACCTGGATCACTCCCCACCGGGCCACTTTGTGAGCCTGCCGGAGCCGGGGCACGGGTCGGCCCATCACTGTCACCGAACCCTTGAGAATCTGCCCCATGCCCGAAATCGTCATCAATGTGGTCGTTTTGCCCGCACCATTGGGGCCAAGCAAAGCCACCACTTCGCCTGCGTCAACGGTGAGATCCAACCCGCGCACCACCGCCACTCCGTCGTAGCCGGTGTCAAGGCCTTCGATGGTCAGCAATCGCCGGCTCACTTGTCACCTCCGGAGTGCCCCAGATAAGCAGCGATGACTCTCGGATCGTTGCGCAGTTCTTGGGGCGTTCCCGAAGCGGCGAGTCCGCCGAATACCAGCATGTGAATGAAGTCGCACACGGTGAGCACCAATCCCATGTCGTGGTCGACAAGCAGCATCGTGAATCCCTGTTCCACCAGACGGCGAAGTTGGGTCCCGAACCACTCGGTCTCGGCTTTGTCGAGGCCGGCGGCAGGCTCATCGAGCAGCAGGATCTTGGTCGTCGACGATGCCAGTGCCCGCCCGACTCCGACTAGCTTGCGCTGTCCTTGCGACAGCTCGCGCGGCTGGTGGTCGGCGATGTCACCGAGGTCGAGTAGTTCAATGACCTCCTCAACCCGCTCATCGCTTCGACTGGGGCGGAAATAGTCGCGTACTGCCCCTTTGAAGGTCAGAGGTTCGCTGGCCACACCAAGATTCGAGCGCACGGAGATGTCGTCGAAAAGCTCGAGTGTCTGCCAGGTGCGGGTCAGCCCATCGTGAGCCAGTTGGTGCGCTGGCCGCCCGAACACGTCCTTTCCCTCCAGCAGCACCGAGCCCGATGCGTTGTTCGGCAAGAATCCGGTGACGGCATCGATGAAGGTGGTCTTGCCGGCGCCATTGGGGCCGATGAGTCCGGTGAGCTGGCCTCGGCGGCACTCCAGGGTCACGTCATCGACTGCGACAAGGCCTCCAAACGCCACCCTCAGCGACTCGGTGCGGAGTAGCGCGTCAGCCATTCCGCACTCCTGCTCGTCTGGTCGCAGCAACGGGCGAGTCGAGCGGGTCCAGCCCCCGCCGGCGCCTCCACCAATTGGCGGCTTGGTGGAACTGCTTGCGTTGGAACCCGTCGATGCCCTCGTTGTTGTAGACGGCAGTGGCGATGAGGAAGAATCCGGCCACGTACGCGGTGTAGGGGCCGACATCGATGAACCACTCGTTGGTGGTCACAATGCCGATGCCCTCGGCGAACAAGGTGCCCGCGGTGACGGCGCCTCCCACGGTGGAGATACCGCCCAGGTAGGCAAAAGCCAAAACAGAGAGCGAGACGAAGATGCCGAACGAATCGTGGCCGTAGATGCCGAGCTTGTACGCGGTCAGCGCCCCACCTAGTCCGGCAAAAAAGGCCGAGATGCCGAAGGCCGCGAGTTTGACGGCGGCCACATTGACCCCCGCTGCCGCCGCAGCCCGCTCGTTGGCTCGCACCGCGAGCATCTGCTCACCCAGGCGCGATCGGCGCAGGCGCATCACCGCAAAGCAGCACCCAACGGTCAACACCAGCAGGAAAAGGCCGAATCCGCCGGTGGGAATCTTGTTGTCCCCCAAGAAGAAGCCGCTTGAGGGGCCGAACTCGATGCCGAAAATCTCGGGGGGATTCGACGTCTTCGTGGTGCGATCGAGCCCGAACCATCCGCTGCGCTGAAAGAAGATCTCCTCTATGGCGAGGCCGCTGGCCAGCGTGATGATGGCCAGGCTGGCGCCCCGGGTACGAAGCGATGGCAGGGCCGCGATGAGCCCGAACCCGACTCCGGCAGCAACCGCGAGAGGCAAGGCGATCAGCATGGGCATACCGGCTGAGGTGCCAAACGACCCGACTGCGAACGCCGATACTCCGGCCAGAGCCATCTGCATGAGCGAGATCTGGCCGACGTAACCGGTGACCACCACCAGCGAAAGGGCGAGAATCACCCCGATCATCGTGTTCTGCATGCCTGCCCGATACTGGAAGGGCGCGAACAGCGTGACGGCCAGTGAGCCTGCGATCAGCAGCGCATAGGCCCCTTGCCGCCATCGGGTCACTTTGGGTGCGTAGGCATAGGGAAGCCGCTCGGCAATCAGCGCACCTCTTGAGGGCAGAGTCTCGCCCCGCACGACCATGGCCAACGCGATGACGACGAACGGAAGGACCCGGCGGATGCCGATGTCGGGGATCCAGCCGAACTCGAATTCGAGGCGGAACAGCTCCTGATCCACCACCCCGAGCATGAGTCCTGCGGCGGCCGCCACAACGAACGAAGTCATGCGACCCAGCAGCGCCGCCCCCAAAGACGAGATCAATAGCACGGTGAAAAGGTTGGGGGTCACACCGGTGACCGGCGCCACCAGAATGCCGACGAATCCGGCCAGCACCGAGGCCAGCACCCAGCTCACGCCGGCCTGGAAGTCGGCATTGAAGCCCAGCAGAGTGGAGAAGCGCTCGTTCTCCGCCGAGGCTCGGGTAGCGATCCCAAACCGGGTGTAGCGAAAGAGCAACCACAATGCGGTCGTCCCCACCACCATCGTGCCCAACAACCAGAAGCGGTCTTGGCCGACACGCACTCCCAGAAAGTCGACCGGATCGTTGGGGAAGATGGGATCGGCGCTCTTGGCCCGCGACCCGAACCTCAGGACCACCGTGGCCTGAAGGAACAGCATGATGCCAACCGAGGCCACCACTTTGGCCAGCACCGGGGCATACCGCAGTGGGCGGAAGATCGCATAGTGGGCGATCAGCCCCAACACTGCCGCCGACGTCAGGGCGATGGACATGGCCGATGCCTTGCCCATAGGACCACCGAGGCTTATGAGGGTGGGGAAGTCAAAGATCTCGATATCGAAGATCCCCTCGATGGGTGCCACCGGATTGGGCAACGGCGGCACCGGATAGTCACCGGCATCGGTGAGGGACACGTAGATGTACGTGACGTAGGTGGCAATGGCACCGTGGCCGAAGTTGATGACCCCCGATGCCCGGTACGCCACCACCAGGCCCAGGGCGAGGGCCGCGATGATCGCCCCGGTCCCGAGGCCGAACAGCATTGGCTGGAAGAACACCTCGGAATCGACGGCTGCGGCCGCAATCCACGCCGCGCTGAGCAGGACCAGTGCGACGAGGCCGATCTGCTCTGGTAGTGGCCGAGCCTTAAACGCCGCGCCCATTCCGACTTCCCGGTGCTCCCCCTGCCTTTCTCTGGCCTCCGATCATACCGACGGGTCTTGGAGCCGTCGGCGAGCGGGGCGAATCAGCCTTCGAGTAGGAAGTCCAGTTCGCTGAAGTCGAGCTGTATGAAGCCGTCAGGACTGGTGAGCAGGCCATCGGCAACCGTGACCACCAGCGGGGCCATGTTGCAGGCGCCGATCCAGTACGACGGGCCTGGGCAGGAGACACCGGACAAGCCGGGGATATCGGAGCTTGAGTAGGTGCTGAGCGACTCCAGCACACCCTCGCGGGTGGCATCGGCCAGCCCAGCTTCAATCAACGCGTCGCGGGCGACGTACATGTTGGCCAGCGCCCAACCGGAGAGACCGGCATTCTGCGCGTCATCAGAGCCATATTGGTCGAGCACCCGATTGATCAACGCCACATCTTCGCCGCCATCGGCGGTGGGTGCCGATGACACGATGGCGCCAATCCAGCCGTCGAGGGCTCCGGTTCCGACCACGTCCTCTGACATGCACAGATCGTTGGCGTAGAGGTTGCCGTCGAAGCCCACGGTCTCGACCGCGGCTGCCGATGCGGTGCATTGGGCGCCGTCGGCCAGCAAGAAGAACCACATGTCGTTGTCGGGATTGGCAGCACTTACCGGGCCGGTCAGGTCGGGCTCGAATCCCAAGGGCACCACCTCGTTCAGCGCGATGCCATTAGCCTCCGAAATCGCCTGGAGAGCCGGAATAAACGGCTCGAAGGCGGGGTCGTCGGCGATGAACAGGGTGCCGGTGGTGTCGCCCCTAACCTGGCTGGCATAGACGAAGAACACCTGGGCCAGTCCGGGGAGGCCCGGATCAAAGTTGTAGGCGCCGGGAGTGAGGTAGTCGACGAAGTCGTTGCCCAACGTGATGGTGGGCACGCCGCCTTCTGTCATCGTGGCACTTGCGGCCGCGGAGTTGGGCCCGAACCCCGCGCTGACCGCGATCTTGATGTCGTCGTCGTTGACAAACTGCTGTGCACAAGCGACATGCGATTCGGGGGTGTCGCCAGCCCCGCACACCACCAGTTCGATCGGCGTTCCGTTGGCACCGTCGAGTTCTGCGTTGAAGTAGTCGACGAACGCCTGGCTGGCCGCCCGGACCTCGGGAAATGCCAGAAGCTCCTCCTCTTGGGCGATCAGGCCGATCTTTACCGGATCAGGCGCCGGTACCTCTTCGGGTTCTTCGGCGGGCGCCGCGGTCGGTTCCTCGGCTGGTGCCTCTTCGGGCTCTTCGGCGGGCGCCGCGGTCGGCTCAGGGGGCGAGTCGGCGGAGTCCTGCGAATCGTCATCGTTGCCGCAGGCGGCAACAGCCAACGCGAGCGCAATCAGAATCGCCAGCAAACGGGCGGTAGATGATCTCATGGTGGATATCCCCTCTCAGATTCCAGACTCATCCGGCAACGCCCGGCACACTACCGGCAAAATCAAAATGCGACAAGTGTTTCATTGGCATATTGCTTTGAGAACTTGTGATTTCTTGGAAATTGGAGCCAGCAGCCGTGTTCATAGGCGTTGCGGTGGGCCAAACTCTTCTTTCGCAATTCGCAGATAGGGAAGGGTGTCAATGGTGCCCACATCAGGAAGTGCCCGGAGCCGGTCGAGCAGCTCGGCGAGATGGTCGTAGTCGTCAAACCACACTTCGGCCGTTACGTCGAACCGCCCAAGCGTGCGGGCCACCAGCGTCGTCTCAGCCGCACTGATCATGGTCTCGATGATCGGTGCCACCGGGCCTGCGGCCTTGATGGCAATTCCCGCGAATCCGCCGATGCCCATGGCCTCCGCATCGGGATGGGCCTCAATGGTGATCACGTTGGACTCGATGAGGTCGATGACCCGATCCCGAACTGCGGCCTGCGACAATCCCGCGGTACTTGCCAGTGATGCATAGGTGGCCCGACCGTCGGCAATGAGCGCCCATAGCAGGCGGCGATCGATGTCGTCGATATCGGTGCGGTCGGGAACAACGGGACGACGCTGGGGCAAGGCTTCGCGGTCGCCGATGCCCGACCAGTCCTGCTTGTCGTAGTGCAACACGGTGGCCGACTGCACTCGCCGAACGCCTTCCGTGCCCCGAAGGCGGTCGAGCGCGGCCAGCAGGCCCTCGCTGTCGGGGCAGCGGAGTTCGACGAGCAGGTCGAACCTTCCCGACCCGACCGCCAGGAAGACTACATCGGCGATTTCGGCGATTCGGGCCGCGACCTTGTCGACGTTGTCGGAAACCTCCAAGAATGCGAAGGCGAACACCCCCAGTCCGTACAAAGCCGGATCGACTCGGCCGGTGACGACGATCAGCCGCTCGTCCAAGAGCCGTTGTACCCGAGTTCGCACCGCGGCGGGCGACAGTCCGGCCGCGGGTGCCAGTTTGGCGTAGGTGGCCCGCCCATCAGCGATGAGTTCGCGGATCAGAGTTCGATCAATCTCATCAAGCGACGCTGCCTTCCGCCCGTCGGCGGTGCTCACGGAGCACCCTCCTCCAGGTTTCCGGCCTGCTCCAGAGCATCGACACCGGCAGCCAGATATCCCATGACCTCAGCGCTATAGCCCACGGAAATACCGTCATGGGCGCCAACCAGCGAGCCGGTCAACGGGATGCTGGCAGCACTGGCCAAGAACTGAAAGACCGGGCCCATGTCAGAAGCCTGTCGGCTGACGCCGTTCGCAGTCATCCGGCGGATGACCTCCAGCTCTCCGGTTGAACCGGTGTCCATCTCGCTCTCGATGATGCCGGGCAGCACCGCGTTGACCCGAATCTGTCGCGGGCCAAGCTCCAATGCCCATGTGCGCACCAGCATGTCCAGTGCAGCCTTTGAGGCAGAGTATGCCGCCATGCCCGGTGCTGTGATCGACCCCGCGGGTGAACTGGTGATCACAATCGAACCGCCCGATGGCACCTGCGAGACTCCGCAGGCCAGGGCTCGCACGATGCCGAGCGTGTTGACATCGAGAATCCGCTCGAACGCCCAGAGGTCGAGTTGGTCGATCTCGCCGTGGGCCTCGTCGATTCCGGCATTGAGCACCAAGCAATCCACCCGGTCGAACTGGGTGCCAATGGCCTCGAAACCCTCTTCAACCGACGAGAGGTTGGCGATGTCCATGGGGACATAGCCGGCCCCGACAGATTCTGCGAGAGCAGTTGCATCTCGCCGACCGGTGATGATCACCTTCGCTCCTGCTCCGGCCAGATGGGTCGCAACTGCCAGCCCGATTCCTGCGGTGCCGCCTACAACCACGATCCGATGACCGGCAACCGAGAACATTCCCTCGCCAGCTCTTGCCTCTCGATCTGACGCCATTGGCCGGACGCTAGCAGTTGATTTCTTGGTTGTGAAGCATAATGATGATGAAATCACAAGCTAGCAACGGCAAAAACTCACGAATTGCCGAACTGCTCAACTACTCTTGGGAGTCCTCTGTGCGCCAGATTCTCGACGCGAGCGGCGATCTCGTTGATGTTGCCCCTGATCTCGACGACGACAGCCTGGTCGATGCCTATCGCAAGATGCTGACCACCCGCCTGGTCGACGAGAAGCTGCTGAGCCTCCAACGCCAAGGGCGAATTCCTGCCTACTACCAAGTGAGCGGTCAGGAGGCCCACGTCGGCGCATCGCTGGCGCTGCGGGAGGCCGACTGGATCTTCACGGCCTATCGGGAACTCGGCATGTGGATCGCCCGGGGCATGGACCTGGCTAGCGTGGTCGGCCTTTGGCTGGGCGTACCCGATGACGACCATCTGTGGGACGTTCATCGATACCGGATCACCCGGCTGAACGCCACCATCGGCACCCATCTCCCCCATGCGGTCGGTTTCGGCTATGCCTGTCGGGAGAAGGGCCTTGACACAGTCTCCATCGTCGCGTTCGGCGATGGGGCCACCTCTGAATCTGATTTCCACGCCGCAATGAACTTCGCCGGGGTGTGGAACACCCCCACCGTGTTCCTCTGCCAGAACAACCAAGTCGCCCAATCCACCACCGTTGACAAGCAGACTGCGGTGGCGTCCTTGGCAGACAAAGCCCAGGCCTATGGCTTTCCTGGCATCAAGGTTGACGGAATGGACATGCTCGCCGTGTACCAAACAACCGCGGAGGCGGTAGCTCGGGCCGCCGAAGGGCAAGGACCGACGCTGGTCGAAATGCACACCTATCGTTTTGCGCCCCACTCCACCTACGACGGTACGCCGGTGTACCGCTCGACCGAAGAGGAAACGGCATGGCGGGCCAAGGATCCAATCACCCGAATGCGTACCTTCTTGGAGAACAAGGGGCTGTGGGAATCGGCCCAAGAAGAGCAGATCAGGGAGCAGTTGGCCGCCGATCTCGAGCAAGTGATCAGCGAACTTGAGGCTCGGCCCTTGGTGGGCCGCGATTATTCGCCTCGGCACCTCTTTGACCGCATCCCCCAACCGCTGCTCGACCAACTCCACCGTGAGCAAGACGACCTCGGGGAACCTCGTACACCCGTGTCTTCTGACGATATTTGGGTGATCGGTCCCGAACCCGAGCCCGCTGGCCCAACCAAGCTTGCTGATCTCACCGAGGCGCTCAACATGACGCTTGTCGGAGCGTTCGAGCGCGACGACACGCTGGTGTGCCTGGGCGAGGACGTGGGACTGGAGGGAGGCGTGTTCCGGGTCACCGAGCACTTGCAGGATCGCTTTGGTGCGGGACGTATCATTGACACCCCGCTGTGCGAGACCGGCATTATCGGCACCGCGGTGGGTATGGCCATGGCTGGCCTTCGTCCGGTGGCGGAGATCGAATTCGCCGGGTTCGTCTACCCGGCTTTCGATCAGGTGATCGGCCACGTCGCCCGCATCCGGTGGCGGTATCGAGGCGCGTTGACCGCGCCGATTGTGGTCAGGATGCCGGTGGGCACTAACACCGGTGCCTACGAGTTCCACACCGACTCTCCCGAAAGCTACTTCGTCCATGCCCCCGGACTGGTCGTTGCCTATCCCTCCACGCCCTTCGATGCCAAGGGGTTGCTGGAGACGGCATTGTCCAGCCCCGACCCAGTGGTGTTCCTCGAGCCCATATCGCTCTACCGCGGGCTAAAAGAGGAGGTGCCGGTCGATCCCTACGCGATCCCCTTCGGGCGGGCGGCGGTGCGTCGAGACGGAACCGACGTGACCGTGGCGACGTTTGGCCCTCCTCAGCACGAGGCGCAGAAGGCCGCAGCGCAACTACATGACGCAGGCGTTTCCGCAGAGGTCATCGACCTGCGCACTCTGTACCCCTGGGACGTGGACACGGTGTTGGCCAGCGTGGAGAAAACGGGGCGGCTGGTGGTGGCCCATGAGGATCACCTCACCGGGGGGTTTGGGGCTGAGATTGTGTCCACAGTGGCCGAACAGGGGGCGTACTACCTCGAAGCCCCGCCCGTGCGGGTCGGGCACATGGACGTCTTCTGGGGGCCGACACAGCTTGAGCCCTACTCAACCATTACCGCCGACCGCATCGTCGCTGGTATCCAGCGGGCAATGATGGGCTGAGAACTGATGGCCAATCCCCAAACATTCAGTCTCCCTGCGATAAGCGACACGATGGTCGAGGCGGAAATCGTCGAGTGGTTTGTCGAGGTCGGCGATGAAGTAGCCCTCGATCAGGCCATCTGCTCGATTGAGACCGACAAGTCCGAGGTAGAGATGACTTCTCCGTACCGAGGCACGGTCCTCCAGCTTGGAGGACAGCCTGGCGATGTCATCACCGTCGGTGATCCGCTCATCGTCATCGGCTCACCAGATGAGAGACCAGCGGATGAGGCGCCAGACGACCGCAAGCGCGCCATGCCCAAAGTTCGCAAGGCAGCCCGTGAGACAGGCACCGACCTTGCCAGTGTCGCGGGCTCAGGGCCGAGTGGCGCAGTGACGCTTGCCGACCTCAACCCAGCGACAGGGACGACCGGTGGTGGGCGAGAGCGGCTCAGTAGCACCCGCCGGTCGATCGCCCGTCACCTCACCGAATCGGCACAGACAATTCCCCAGTTCACGGCCATGATCGACTGCGATGCCTCCGCTCTGCTCCACACCCGGGCCGATCTTGTGGATCGCAACGATGCTCCCATGCCAATTGACGCCCTGCTTGTTGCCCTGCTTCTTCCGGTGCTCCGTGAGCATCCCATCATGAACGCCCACCTCGACGGGGACGACATCGTGTATTCCTCGCACTTCAATATCGGCGTTGCCGTTGACACCAGCGACGGGCTGATGGTGCCGGTTGTCAAGCAAGCCGACACATTCGGCATCGCTGATCTGGCCGCCGAGATCGTTCGCCTCGCCGATGCCGCTCGGTCAAAGGCCCTGGCACCCCACGAGCTGACTGGAGCGACCTGTACCGTCAACAACGTCGGCGCGGTGGGGATAATGGCCGGCACTCCGATACTCCCACTGAAGACCAGTGCCATCGTCGCCTTCGGCCGGATCCACCCGGTCATCGGGTTGCGAGATGGTAAACCAGTAGAAGTGCCCAACATGACCGTCTCAGCGACTTTCGATCATCGCATCATCGATGGTGGCCACAGCGGGCGATTCCTCACCCAGCTCAAGCAGCACGTCGAAGTACCTGCTCTCGGATTGCTCTGAACCGCAGCAGGAGTACTCAGTAGCGGATGGCGCGGCTGGGGCAGAGCGTGGCGGCTTCTTCGACCGCGTCCCGCTCAGATTCGGGTGGATGGCTGTCGATGACATGTGACAGCGCATCGTCACCCAGACGGAATACCCGGGGCGCGACCCGTTCGCAGTAGCCCACCCCCTGGCACTGCTGGTGGTCGACGGTGACGTGCAGCCGCTCATCCCCCATAGCCGGCCTACAACTTGGTCAGCAGAATTGGAAAACGGCCGTAGGCGTCGTGGTGACTGGCCTCGGTATAGGTCGGGGGATCGTCGGGGTCGATCTCGATGCCGGCCTCGTAAAGAGCGCTCGCGATATTCACCAGCGTGCCGTCGGTGCCCTCGTCATTGTCGGTGCGGGCCGAGAGACCGGTGACCAGGGTACGCCCGATGCAGATGTGTTCGCCGCCGCCGAAGGTCAATCCCCAGGGCTTCACCGTGGTGACCTCCCGGTAGGGGTTGAATTCCCTGGCATCGGCGCCGAACACCTCGGGGTCGCGGTTAGCCGGGGTGAATAGGCATGCCACCCGCTCGTTGGTGGCGATGGTCTTTCCGTTGCCCAACGTCACGTCCTCATTGGCAATCCGCAGCAGGGCGGGCGACGGCAGGTGCAGCCGCAGGGCCTCGTGGGCGGCCCGCTTGATGTACTCCCGGTCGGCGACCCTTGCCCGATCCTCCGGGTGGCTCTCGAACCACTCGTCGAGGTGGGCGATCAAATGGGGCACCGAATGCGTGGTGGTCTGGGTGGCCGCCACCAGGAACAGGCAGGCCTCCCGGATGGGCAGCCCATCGTCCCAGTCGTCGTTCCAGTGCAGGTAGAGCATGGTGATCAGATCGACGGGGAGTTCGTCTCGTTCGATCTCACCTCGGTGGAACTGCTCGATGAGGGCTCGGCGGCGGGCCACTGACGAGGCGAAGAAGTCGCGGTCGAAATCGTCGCGGACCGCCAGAATGCGCCGGATCACCTCTTCGTGATCCTCGGTGGACCACTCAACGGTGGCCCCCGTACCGAGTTGCTCGACGTACTCCCGGAAGGCGGTGGTTCGCTCGGGGGTGTCTACTCCGTCGATCCCGGTGGTGGCCGCGGCAATGCGGGCCAACATGGTCCGCAACAGCACGCACAGGTCGGCTCGCACCACCCCGTCGTCCCCCCGGCTGTCGCGACACTCCTCTAGTGTCTTGCCGATCAGCGGAATCAGCTCCGTATGCTCGTAGTACTCAAGCGCCGCCTTGGCGAATAGCGGGGCCTCGAGCCGACGGCGCTCGAAGTGCTCGTCGCCGTCGATGGTTAGCAGGGACCGTCCGAAGAAGGGCTGGCTTTCCTGATGTGACCCCTGGCGGAAATTCCGCGACCGCAGGATCTCGTCGATTTCGGCGTAAGTGGTGAAGTGCTGCAACCCCACGATATGCGGAGGCGGCGGCATCTCCCGGATGGTGGGCTCTCGAGTCGGCACAGTCAATCTCCTTGGCGCATCAGAAGATAGCCGGTGAACTCTCGGGGCATCTTTGTGACCACTAGCGTGCGGGGGGCATGCCGGTGTTGTTGGGGGTCTTGGCGTCGGGGCTGATCGGCGTTTCCGACTATTTCGGGCGGTATTGCAGTCGGCGCGCCCACGCCATGACCACACTAGGCACCGCGTTCGTGGGCGGGCTGGGCAGCACGATGGTGCTGCTGCTGATCGTGCCCAGCGCTATCACTGCCGCCGACCTCCTTCTGGGCGCGGCCTCGGGCGGGCTCATCGCCATTGCCCTTTCGGCTATGTGGCACAGCTTGGCCGTGTCTTCCTCGGCCATCGCGTCGCCCATCGTGGCCGCCTTCACCGCACTGGGGCCTCTGATTTACGGGCTCGCCACCGGTGAGCGCCCCACACAGGTGGCCAATGTTGGCATCGCGGTGGCCGTGGCCGGGCTGGTTTTGGCAGTGATCGTGCCCCAGTCGGTGGCAAACGTCGGCACCGGCATCGCCTACGCCGTGCTCGGGGGCCTTGCCTTCACGGCGTTAATCGTGCTGCTGGATCGAACCAGCGTCGACAGCGGGATGTGGCCGGCGGTCACCCAGCGAGCGACTGCCCTGGTGGTCATGCTGCTGGTCACTCGGGCCAGCCGCATCCCCCAGGTCCTGCCCCGTTCACTACGGCTGGCCGCGTTGGCTGGAGGCATCGCCGGCGGCTTGGGCATGGCGTCGTTCATCGCCGGAGTCCAGCGCGGCCCCGTAGGAGAAGTGTCAGTGGCCGGGTCGCTCTACCCGGTGGTGACCATCGCCCTGGCAGTAATCCTCGATGACGACACCTTGCGCTGGTGGCAGGCCATCGGCATCGCCGCGGTGCTGGCCGGCACCAGCTTGATCACGATCGGCTGAGAGCCGGGCTCAGGTGTCCAATGTCGTTGGAATTGGCCCCGGCGTCGGCTGGTTCCTGAGTCGTTGCCGGGTCAGGCCAGCAAGGTCTGGACTTCGGCCACCCTCTGTTCCACCTCGTCGGGGGTGGGAGCTTCCAGATTCAGCCGCAGCAGGGGTTCGGTGTTGGAGGGGCGCAGGTTGAACCACCAGTCGCCAAGATCGACGGTCAGTCCGTCGAGGCGATCTTGGGCCGCATTGGGGTAGGCCGCGGCCATCTTGTCGATCACCGTGGCGGCATCGTTCACCGCGGTGTTGAGTTCGCCCGACGCGGCGTAGCGGTTCAGGTCTGACACCAGGTCGGACAGACCGGCTGGATGGCGGCTGAGGGCTTCCAGCACCACCAATGCGGCGATGAGCCCGCTGTCGGCCCGGTAGTTGTCCCGAAAGTAATAGTGGCCGGAGTGCTCGCCGCCGAACACCGCGCCGGTCTCGGCCATGGCCTGCTTGATGAACGAGTGGCCCACCCGGGTGCGGACAGCGGTCCCACCCCGCTCGGCGATCACCTCGGGAACGGTCTTGGAGCAGATCAAATTGTGGATGATGGTGGCGCCGGGATTCCCCTCTAGGACCGAGCGGGCAATGATGGCAGTGGTGAGCGAACCTGAGACCGGCCGGGCGTTCTCGTCCACCAAGAACACGCGGTCGGCATCGCCGTCGAAGGCCATTCCCACGTCGGCGTCGACAGCCAGCACCCGGTCTTGGAGGTCGCGTTGGTTCTCGGGCTGGAGGGGGTCGGCCGGATGGTTGGGAAAGGTGCCGTCCAGCTCGGGATACAGGTGGTCGAGCACCAAGGGGAGTCCATCGAACACTGCTGGCACCACCAGGCCTCCCATGCCGTTGGCGGTGTCGGCCACCACCAGCAGTGGGGCCAGCGCGTCCACGTCCACGAACGAGCGGACATGGGCGACGTAGCCACTCAGCAGGTCGCGGGTGGAACGGGTTCCCTTGGTGGCCGCGGGATCGGGGCCGGCGACGGCCATGGCCTTTACGTCCTCCAACCCGGTGTCGGCGCCGATCGGCGCGGCGCCCGCGCCGCACATCTTGATCCCGTTGTAGCCCGCGGGGTTGTGGGAGGCGGTGAACACCGCGCCGGGCAGGTTGAGGCTCCCGGAGCCGTAGTAGAGCATGTCGGTGGCGCACAGCCCCACGTCCACCACGTCGACGCCGTGATCCAGCACGCCCTCGCCGAATGCGGCGGCGAATTCCTCTCCCTCGGGACGCATATCCCGCCCGACCAGCACCGCCTTCGCCCCTGACGAGGCGACAAAACGGGCGAAGGCCCCCCCGATGGCCCGAGCGCCGTCGGCGTCGATCTGATCGCCCACGGTGCCCCGCACGTCGTAGGCCTTGAAGATGGCGTCGTAATCGGTGGCCATGCCGAGGCGGCCTAGAGCAGAGGGCAGTACAGCGGCATCGAGCGGCTATTGCTTCTTCAGGTTCTGCTTCATCTCGTCGAGCTGCATCAAGATGGGATAGCCGCTGACGCTGATGGCGTTGCCGTGGCCGGTGTGGTGGACGTCGAACACCGACTGGAGGGCGGTGTAGTAGCCCTGCACGTCGAGGGTCTGGTTCACCGCACGTTTGGCCTGGGCCAAGCCGAAGGCGTTGTTTTTGGCGATCTGTGTCGCCAGTTCATGGGTGCGTTCCCAGAGTTGGCCGCGGGCCACCACCTCCCGAGCCAGCCCCATTTGCAGAGCCTCTTCGGCACCGAGCGAGCGCTGGGTGAACAGGAGGTCTTTGGCCCGGCGGGCGCCCAGCTCCCAGGTGTGGCCGTGGTATTCCACCCCGCCGATGGCCATCAGCACCACCGGGTCGGAGAACTCTACATCGTCGGCCACCACCAGCAGGTCGAGCGGCCAGATCAGGTTCAGGGCCCCGGCGATGGCTTTGCCCTGGATGGCGCCGATGGTGGGCTTGGGGATGTTGCGCCAGTGCCACGAATAGCCCAGGTACTTGCGGGCCTCCCACCGGTAGATCTTGTTCAGCTGCCAGCTGCCGTCGGCCTCGGCCAGCGAGACCGCATCGGGATCGGGAGCGCCGCCGCCCAAGTCGTGGCCGGCGGAGAAGTGCTTGCCCTCGCCTCTGAGCACGATGACCCTCACATCGTCGTCGTATTCGGCGGCCAGAAAGTGGTGGTGCAGCTCATCGAGCATCCGCTCGTTCTGGGCGTTGGCCTTCTCAGGCCGGGCCAAGGTGATGGTGGCCACCGCGTCGGCAGTCTCGTACTCGACGTATTTGAACTCGTCCATGGGCTGTCCTTTATCGAGGCTCTAATGGTGGTTGATTGGATGAGCGACTGCCGGTATCGTCACCAAGGCAGTCGGAACCGGCACCGCCCAGAGCATAAAGGGTTCCCCTCAGAATCTAAGAGACGACGAAGGGAACCAATGGCAGTCACCGAGTTAGAGCGCACGGAGTTGGCCAACCGACTGGTTCAGGCCATCGGCACGGAGGCAACCGAGACGCTCATGCAGTGCATCATTCCCGAGGGGCGGGATCAGCTGGCGACCAAGGATGACCTGAGAGTCTTGGGCGCAGAATTGCGGGCTGAGTTTCGCACGGAGATGGCCAAGCAGACTCGCTTGATCATGACCACGATGGTGGGGTTCATGTTCACCATCTGGATCACCCTGCTGATTCCGACCGTTGTGTGATGGCCGAAGCCGTCACGCGTAGCGGAGGGCGGCGGCTTCGAGAACGGCGAGAGTTTGATCGGCGATGGGATCCCAGTCGAAGTCCGGGCGACGGTCGATCAGGGCCAGGCGGGAGCGTTCCAACTCTTGAGCGGTGAGCTCGTCGAGGCACCGGGTGAGGTCTTCGACGGTTGAGCCGTAGCGGATATCAGCGCCGTCGAAAGTCTCATCGAAGAAATCCCAGTCGCTGGTGATGGCGGGGACTCCCGCCCCCAAGCAGTCGAACGCCGTGCCGGTGGTGAGCATCCCGGTGGGGGCGAACGGGAGGATGACCGCGTCAAAGGCCTTCATGCGCCGCAGGTACTGGTTGAAGTCGAGATGGCCATGCTCGGCGATGATGCGGGGATCGTCGGGCACGGCCACCGACAGATCAACCCGGATGACGAGCTGGATGTCGTCCCGCTGGCAGGCGGCTACGGCGTCCACCACCAGTTGGAGGTTCTTCTCCACCCGGGGAGTGCCGATCACAGCCACTCGAAGCCCGCACGGCGCCCATCCCTCGGACAACTCCACGTCTTGCCGGGTGGTGCTGGCCACCGTTTCGTACTCGCGGCCCCAGTGGCCGTGGGGGATGACATGGTGCTCGGTGTGAGCGCCGTAGCGGTAGGTGCCCAGGGCCACGTCCCGACCCACTTCGCTGTGATGGATGACCGCGTCGGCCGCCTCGGCCCACAGTTGGTAGCTGGCCGCGGCCTCGTCAGTCTTGAAGAAGTGGGGGAGCAGGTTGTGCTGGGTCCACACGACGGCGGTGCCGGTGGCCTTGACCTGCCCCAGCACTTCGGCGGTGCGCTCGGGGTCGACACCGCTCCACCACTCGGGCCAGGCCATGTGCAGCGCGTCGATGTCGCGCAGTCTTCTGATCAGTTTGTCGTCGGGAATACCCGCGCCGGATGCCACCACTCGGTCGGCCAGCGGGTCATACAGCGAGCGGTCATAGGGGTGGCCGTGGATGGTGCTGGCCACCCGCAATCGGGGAGTGATCCTCCAGGTGAAGCCCACCGACGCGGCTGGTTCGATCTCAGCCTGGATCACCCGGGGCAGCTCGCCCCAGAAGCTGCGCCACTCGGCGACCCCGGCAGTGTCGATGGACTGAACCCGACCGGCATCGATCTCCACGTCAATCGGCCGAGCATCGGATTCGGCCACCGACAGGGTGAGGGGACCGGGCAGGGCGTCGGGATCGTCAAATCGGAGTTGTTCGGACACGACCAGCGAACGGCCTTCCACCTTGTATGTGGCGGTTCTGCTTCCGGTCACCACCGGGTCACTGCTTCCGGCTGGTGCCCACCCGTCGTGGACCAAGGTGACCGACCCGGGAGTGTGCTCCACCGAGACGGGCAGACCGGCGGGAATCAGCGGGGCGCTGCTGGTGCCAGCCATTTCGTCTCGCCCCCGGGGGGAAATCACCGGCAACATAACCGGATGCCCAGAAGTGGGCTGCTCCAACAGGCCAGGTCCCCGAGGGGAAGAGGCGTAATCGGCGGAGAAGCCAAAAACAGTGGGTAGGGCGAACGACAGTGACTTCGACCGGTACGACCACACCGTGGCCCGCCCGGAATCGTCGAATCGGACGAAGCGCTCGGCCCGCAGGAAGGCATCGGTGGACGGCGCGCCCGTCACCTCTGGTTTGCGCCGCAGCTCCAGGGCCGACAGGAGGAGCTTTCCGTAGATGTCCAAGGTCATCTGAAGCCGCCGGGCCGGGCCCCGGTAGAACATTGCAGCCCGGTTCTTGTGGGCGGCGATCACCCCGTTGGGGAACCACTCCAGCAGGTCGTCGAGCGTGGCGTCGGCCCGGGCCAGCCAGCGGTCTTGAGGGGCGTTGAGGTCACGCCCGGCCGCAATAGCGGCCAACTCAATGGTGATGGCCATGCCCAGCGCGCCGATGGAGCGCCCCCACACAACGGCCCCGCCCGGCTGGGCCACTTCGTCGAGATCGCGAAGCACCTGGGACAGTCCGTCGGCCCATCCGTGACCGAGTTGGTCTACCAGGGGCTCGGCAAACAGGTACATGTCCGGGGTGTAGATGTCGTAGTGGACCCAGTTGCCCATGCCGTCGTTGAGCCACCCGGTAGGGCTGGTGAACATGGAGCGCACCCGATCCAGCAGCTGAGGCAGCTCGGCAGGCTCGTCGTCCCCTCGAAGGCGAGCCAGAGCCCGCAGACATCGGGTGGCCACCACCGCGAAATTGGGGGGTATGGCATTGGTGTCCTCAAGTCGGGCGATGATCTCCTTGGAGTGCACGGCGTCGAGCACCGGTTGGCGCAGATCAGCAGGCAGTGCATCGAGCCCGCCCAGCCGCAACACGGTCTCGCCGACCCGGTAGCTGTAGAAGCCCTCGACTGCGGCAGGGTCGAGCGAAGCGATGAGCGGCGGGATTCGGTCTTGCAGGGCGCAGCCGGCGATCTCGTCGACCCCGCAGTCGATGAGCAGCCCCAGCACGTACATGAGGTCGGCGGTGGTGTCGTCGAGCACCGGATGGCCGGCGTAAAGGCCGGGCAGGTTGAAGCCAGGGGCGGCCGACTGTTCGAACTCGGCCATCTTCTCGGCCGTCGCCGTCACCAGGCGGTCGGCCAGTTCTCCGGCGGCGGCGGTTCCGCTAAGTGGAGGCTCGGGCATGCGGAGGTCCAGGGTCATGCCATGGTGGCCAATCGGTCGCGGGTCACCTCGTTGAGGGCAGGCTCTCCTGCGGACCACCGGCGGATTTCCTCGACCACGTAGTCGATCATTCGGGTCAGATCGGTGCCCTGGCTGCCGGCCAGATGGGGGGTGAGCCACACGTTGGGCATCTCCAGCAGCGGGCTGTCTGCGGGCAGCGGCTCGGGATCGGTCACGTCCAAGATGGCGTAGAGCCGGCCCGATGCAAGGTGGGCCAAGAGCGCCTCATGGTCAATCAGCGGGCCGCGGGCGGTGTTGATCACCGTGGCCCCATCGTGCAGGGCCGACAGTTGGGCCGCACCGATCATGTGCATGGTCTCGGGCAGGGCGGGCGCATGGATGGACAGCACGTCGGCGCCGGCGCACAGCTCGTCCAGCTCCAACTTCGCCACACCCAGCGAGTCCGCTTCTTCGGGGGTGACGTAGGGGTCGTACAGCGTCACCTTCAAATGGGGGAACGGGGCCAACAGCTCGATAACCCGGCGACCGATCAGCGACGCCCCCACGATGCCGACGGTGCGGCCGTAGTTGCCCCATGTGCGGTCGCCCATGGCCGCCATGGCCGAGTAGTCCGCTGGACCCCGGCGCCACAGCACGCCCTTGTTGGCGAACAGGATGGCGGCCAGAGTGAACTCGGCCACCGGCTCGGCGTTGGCGTTGGCCCCGCTGGTCACCCTGATGTCCCGGTCCCACACCGCATCGGTCAGAGTCATCTTGACCGTTCCCGCCGCGTAGGCGAACAGGCCCAGTCGGGGGGCCCGATCCAGCATGGCCGCGTCCAGCGGCGGGCACCCCCAATGGCCGAGGATCACCTCGGCCTCGGCCAGCACGGCATCGGCCTCGTCGTCCCAAGCCCCGATGGGCTGGGTGTTGAGCACCGTTCCCAGCGCCCGAAGCCGGTCGAGGTCGGACTCGCCGAATAGATCCAAACCCGGCCAGTGGGCGATGGCGATGTTGGGCTGCCCTCTGCTCATTGCCAGAAGTCTCCCAATATCGGCTAGACCATTCACAAGCAAGACCGAAAAGGGGAGTGGATATGGCTGATCTGGTCAACTACGACGGCAAGCGGGTGCTGGTGGTGGGGGGTGCCACCGGCATGGGGGCGGCTGCGGCCCAGAAAGCGGCCTCGCTGGGCGCCCACACCATCGTGCTGGATATTGCCGACGTCACCTACCAGTGCGGGCAGTACATCCACGTGAACCTGGGCGACCAAGCCAGTGTGGACACGGCTGTCGAAGCCATCGAAGGACCGGTTCATGCGGTATTGGCCTGCGCCGGGGTCGCCGACGGGACTGGGAACCTGATGCTGATCAACTTCACCTCTCAGCGCCACCTCATTGAGGCGCTGATCAGGGGCGGCAAGCTGGGCCGAGGCGGATCGGTGAGCTTCATTTCCTCAGCGGCCGGCCTGGGCTGGATGAGCAACCTGGAGCAGGTGCAGGACTTTTTGGCCACCCCCGATTGGGACACCGCCGCAGCGTGGATCGACGAGCACGAGGGCACCGACAGTTACATGTTCAGCAAGCAGGCCATCAACGGCTATGTGGCCGCCCAGGCGTTCCCCTTCCTGCAACGGGGCATGCGCATCAACTCGATCATGCCCGGCCCCACCGACACTCCGTTGGCTCGGGCCAACGCCGACCTGTGGCTCGGTTTCGGTGCCAGCTACCGGGAGGCTGCTGATGTGCCGACCTTGGTTCCTGAGCAGATGGGCGACACGCTGCTGTTCTTGAGCAGCGACGCGGCCAGCGGCATCAACGGGATCAACCTGCTGGTGGACCAAGGCCACACCAACGCCTCACTGGTGGACGCCTGGGACGACCCGTTTGTGAAGGTCATGGCCGGGATGATGGAGTTCGATCCCGCCATGTTCGGGATGGACGAGTGAGCAACAGCCCCCGATGAGCGGCGAACTGCCCGACATCTTGGAGCTCACCGAAGTCGGGGAGCGCCGGTACCACGTCTTCCAGCCGTCGGAGTCGGCCGAGGGGCGCGATGTGGTGTTCAGCGGCCAGCTCATGGCCCAGATGATGATGGCTTCCGACCGGGAGGCAGGCGGCGCCAAGGACATTCGCTCGGTCCACGCCATCTTCGCCCGGGCCGGCACCTACACCCTGCCCATTGAAGTCGATGTCGACTCCATGCAGGCCGGGCGCACATGGGCCAGCGATGCGGTGACCGCCACCCAGGGAGGCAAGCTGCTCAGCCGGGCTCTGATCCTGTTGAGCACGGTGGACGACGACCTCATGCGCCACGACCCGGCCATGCCCGATGTGCCCGGTCCCGACGGTTTGGACCCCGGATTCGCCTTCATCTTCCCCGGTGCCGAATGGCGGCCAGTGCCCGGCGAACCGGAAATCGACGGCGTGTCGGTGGAGCGGGCCTGGCACCGCTACCAGCCGGGGGTGGAGTCCCAAGCGGCCAACCAGGGCATCGCCGGTTGGGCCACCTGCGGCAACATCATCGGTCTGGCCATGCGCCCCCACCGCGAAACCGTCCGCATCGAGGACGCCCACCGCACCCTGTCCACCGGCGTCATCGCCCACACCCTCCACTTCCTCGACCGCCTCGATGTGTCTCAGTGGCTTCTCATCCAAACGGCAGGCACCAAAGCCGCCAACGGCCGGGTCTACGGCCAAGGCGAAGTATTCACGCCCGAAGGCCAGCTAGTAGCCACTTTCCAGCAAGACTCCATGGCCAAAGCCGCCCCCACCACCCTGGACCCCTCCCGCTCCATGTGAACTGCGGCGGGTCAGGTTCGCGGTAGTGTCGCCTATGGCCCGTCGGGATCAGGCTCATCCTGATAACGCAGGGGGCCTCTGGTTCGTGGACACCCGGTGCGTTCGGTGTGACTCGGCCCGCCACTGGGCACCGGATCTCATCGGCATGGATGAGAGAGGTCAGTCGGTCGTTATCCGCCAGCCCAACAGCCCCGACGAGGAGGCCGCCCTGTGGCGAGCGGCGGCCGCGTGCCCCACCAAGTCGATCGGCCGTCTTGGCACCCCTCGTCCTCCCGCCAGCCCGTTCCCCCACGAGATGACGCCTGGAGTGTTTGCTCTCGGGTACAACTCACCCAAGTCCTTCGGCGGGCACTCCTGGCTGGTGGCCCGGCCCGGCGGGAATCTCATGATCGACTCCCCTGCGTATACCCGCTCGCTTATCGGTGGGGTAGATGATCTCGGCGGCGTTGCCCACATTCTGCTCAGCCACCGGGACGACGTGGCCGACGCAGGCCGATGGGCCGAGCAATACGGCGCCCGCGTCTGGATTCATGAAGACGAGGCCGACGCGGCCGCCTACGCCACCGACATCGTTACCGGCGACCACACCATCGCCCCCGGCGTCAACGCCATCCTTACCCCTGGACACACCGAGGGCCATCTCCTGTTCCACGTCGACGACCGGTGGCTGTTCACCGGCGACACCCTGCTCTGGAACCACCGACGAGGAGAGCTCGACGTGACTCCCCGACAAACCTGGTTCTCCTGGCGAGCGCTGGCCGACAGCATGGACCGAATTGCCCATCTGCACGTCGAGTGGGTTTTCGCCGGCCACGGCAGCTGGCACCGCCTCGGCACCGATCTCTATACCGAGCAGATGGCCACCCTCGGTGCCAGGATGCGAGACATCGGCCAAGCGGCCTGGAGCGAACGCCCAGACACGGCATTTGGGTGGCACTAGCGGATTGCCCGGCGATCACTCGGTGGTGTTGTCGAGGATCATCAGAGTCTTCAGGTCGCTGTGGAAGTCGAGGGCGTAGTCGCCGCCTTCGCGGCCGATGCCGGAGATGCCACAGCCGCCGAAGGGGGCGGTGAGATCGCGCACCAAGAAGGTGTTGACCCACACCAAGCCGGCCCGCACCGCCGCGCCCACCCGCTCGGCTCTGGTTTGTGAGGAGGTCCAGATCTGCGCGGCCAGCCCGTAGGCGGTGCTGTTGGCCAGGGTGATGGCCTCGGCCTCATCAGAGAAGGTCTGAAAGGTGAGGACGGGGCCGAAGACCTCTCGTCGAACGACCTCGCTTAAGTTGGACGCCGGTTCGATGAGCGTCGGCTCGTAGTGGAGGCTGCCCTCCACCGGACGGCCTCCCCGCACGATGACGTCGCCCGCGGCTCGAGCCCGCTCAACAAATCCGTGGACGCGGTCGCGGTGCTCGGGGTGGGCCAGGGGAGCGATATCGGTGGACGGGTCGCGGGGGTCGCCCAGCACCAGTGCGTCGGCGTGGTGGTGGAACCGCTCCAAGAACTGGTCCCGGACCTCGGCGGCCACCAGCAGCCGGGTGCCAGCCAGGCACACCTGCCCGGAATCGTCGAACTGCCAGGCTGCTCGATGGGCGGCGTCGTCCACGTCGGCATCGGCAAACACTAGGAACGGGCCCTTCCCGCCCAGTTCGGCGGTGAAGGGGACGATGTTGGCCGCCGCGGCCCGGCCGATTTGGCGGGCAGTCTCCGGCGAGCCGGTGAAGGTGATTCGCCTCACCCGGGAGTCGGCCACCAACGCGGCGCCCACCTCCTCGCCGATGCCCTGCACCAGGTTGTAGGCGCCGGGCGGGAAACCGGCCTCCAGGGTGAGCTCGGCCAGCAACGCGGCCGACAGGGGCGACCACTCGGCCGGTTTGTGGATGACGCTGTTGCCCGCGGCCAGGGCAGGGGCCAACTTCCATGTGCTGAGCATGAAGGGGGCATTCCATGGGGTGATGACCACCGCAGGGCCAGCAGGCATGCGCTGCACTTGGTTCCGCATGCCCTTGGCGTCCCAGGTGCGGTTCTCGTGCGCCGTGATCAGGTCGGCATAGGTGCGGAAGTTGAGCGCCCCCCGGCCCACGAGGCGCTCCTTCATGGACTCCAGCAAGAAGCCCATGTCGAGGGTCTCCGCCAGAGCGATCTCGTCGGTGTGGGCCTCGATCAAGTCGGCCAGCCGGTACAGCACCTCGGCCCGGTCTTCGACGCTGAAGGCGCTCCACGCCTCGAACCCACGCGTGGCGGCGGCCACCGCGGCGGCGGCCGTGGCCTCATCGCCCCGAGCGATGTCGGCTAGGTGCTCCCATCCCATCGGCGATCGGGTCTCGAACCGCTGGGACGAAAGAACCCACGATCCGCCAATCAGGTGATCGACGGGAACCGATACCCCGCCGATGTCTTGATGGCTCACGAACCTTTTTCCTCGACGGTCGACTCGTAGTGCTGGGCGCCGGGGCCTCGGGGGGCACGGATGCCCCGAAACTCCCAATCCCCGCCCTTGGCGGTGGACTGCACCTCCTCGGAGTTGGACGGCTGCGCGCCCACGTCGTCCCGTATGGTGGTGGGGCCGGAGACGATGGTGTTGGTCAGCGCCCCCAAGCCCTCAACCTGCACGGTGACCACGTCGCCGGGCTCGACCGGACGAGAGCAGGCGGGGGTGCCCGATAGCAGGATGTCGCCGGGGACCAAGGTGATAGTCCGGGCGATGTCAGCCACGATGTAGTGCATGTCCCACTCCATCTCGTCGGTGGTGGCGTCTTGTTTGACTTCGCCGTTCACGATGGTCTGGATGTGCTTGTCCCGGAAGTCCCAATCGGTGACCAAGCCGGGGCCGACCGGGCACAGGGTGTCGCTGCCCTTCACCCGCAGCATGGAGCCGGCGTCGGTGTCTCGGAAGTCGTGGAGCCCGTAGTCGTTGGCCACTGAGTAACCGGCGATGTAGTCCCCGGCGTTGGCGGGGGACACGTTGCGGCAGATCTTGCCCATCACGATGGCGATTTCCCCCTCGTAGTTCAGCCATTGGCAGCCCTCGGGGCGGACAACGTCGCTCATGTGTCCGGTGAGCGCCGTGATTGGCTTGAGGAAGTAGGTCGGAGCGGGCGGCAGCTTGGTCATGAACTCCTCCACCCGACTCCGGTAGTTCAGATGGATGCAGATGATCTTGGTGGGCGTAACCGGCGCCAGATGGACGGCATCGTCGATATTCACTGACCGACCGTCGCCCGCGATGAGCCGATCGTCGACCCGTTCGACATGACAGGGGTAACCGTCAAGGAGGATGCGGCGGTATTCGGGCATGTCTGGCAATCTACCCCCGTACTTATGCCATCAGACTCGTCCCGCGAGGAACGTCTTCTCGACGCCGAAGTCGACATCCAGGCCCGGCTGGGCGACGAGCCCCTCGACTTCGACTCGATGCAGGCCATCTCCAACATCTATCGAGCCGCCGCAGCCGTCCGCCGCCGGGCCGAGCGAGACGTGCTGGCCGAGGCCGGACTGTCGTGGGGAGGCTTCACCATCTTGTGGGTGCTGTGGGTGTGGGGAGAGATGGAAGCCGCTCAACTGGCCTCCGAGTGCGACCTCGCCAAGGGCACCCTCACCGGAATGGTTACCACCCTGGAGAAGCAGGGCCGGGTGGAGCGCACCCGTATGCAGAGTGACCGCCGCCGAGTCACCGTGGCCCTCACCCCCGCCGGACTCAAGACCATCGAACAGCTGTTCCCCCGGTTCAACGACTTCGAAGCCAAGATGAGCCGCGGCCTCACCATCCCCGAAAAACACGACCTAGCCCGCCTCCTCCGAGCAGTCACGACCAACGCCTCTGAGTAGGGTCATCCGATAACGAAGGGGTCGCGGGTGGCGCCGGTGAGTTCGATCCAGGTGGTTTTGGTTTGGAGGAAGCCGTCGAGGGCTTCGAGGCCGTTGTCGCGGCCGTAGCCTGATTGCTTGAAGCCGCCGAAGGGGGCCATGTAGCTGACGTTGCGGTAGGTGTTGATCCACACCGTGCCCACCCGGAGAGCTCTGGACACCCGGTGGGCGCGGCGGATGTCGTTGGTCCAGATTCCGGCGGCGAGGCCGTAGTCGCTGTCGTTGGCCAGCTTGACCACCTCGCCCTCGCCTTCGAAGTCCAGCACGGCCAGCACCGGGCCGAATACTTCCTCCCTCACGATGGTGGACTGGTTCGTCACGCCGGTGATCACGGTGGGGCGTACGAACCGGCCGCCGAGGTCGGGGTCGACCACACCGCCGGCGGCAATGACTGCCCCCTCCGCGCGGGCCTGGTCGATCATGGCCAGGATCCGGTCGCGCTGGGCGTCGGAGGCTGACGGCCCCATCTCGGTGGCTGGATCGGCGGGATCGCCTAGCACCAGCTCGTTGGCCCGGGCCACCACCCGGCCGACCACCTTGTCAACGATGTCTCGGTGGATGTAGGCCCTCGATCCGGCAATGCAGGTTTGCCCGCTGGCGGCGAAAATCCCGGCCAGGAGGCCGTTGGTCACCGCTTCGGGGTCGGCGTCGGCGAAGATGATCTGGGGCGACTTGCCGCCGAGTTCCAGCACCGTGGGGGTCAGGTTGTCGGCTGCGGCCCGAGCCACGTGCTTGGCGGTGGCCCCGCCGCCGGTGAAGGTGATCTTGTCGATATCGGGATGAGCGGTGATGGCCGCGCCCACTTCGGCCCCGCCGGTCACCACATTGATGACGCCGGGTGGGAACCCGGCCTCGGCGGTCCGCTCGGCCAGCATCAGGGCGGTGACCGGGGTGATGTCGGAGGGCTTTACGACAACCGTGCATCCGGCAGCCAGCAGCGGAGCGAGCTTCCAGGTCAGAAGGGCCAGCGGCGAGTTCCAGGGGATGATGGCGCCCACCACGCCGATGGGCTCTCGCTCGGTGTACACCAAGAAGTTGGGCGACGGGCTGGGCAACTGCTCCCCGCCGATCTTGTCGGCCATCCCGGCGAAAAAGTCGTAGTAGCCCTGCAAGCCCTTTGCTTGGGCCGACGTCTCCCGGATGATCTTGCCGTTGTCCCGGGTCTCGACCTGGCCCAACAACTCGGCGTCGCGGGTCAGCAGTTCGCCCAGGCGTCGCATCAGCCGGGCCCGCTCGGTGGCGGCCATGGTGGCCCAGGGGCCGTCGGTGAAAGCCCGCCGAGCGGCCCGGACGGCGTCGTCCACCGCGGCGGGGTCGTCGGCAACCTCGGCCCAGGGCGCCCCGGTGAACGGGTTGGCCGTGGCCATGCGCCGTCCGTTGGGCGGGGCAGCGAACCCCCCGTCGATCCAGTTGTCATAGATTTCCATTACTGCTCCTGTTCCACCACGGAAATAGCTCGGCTGGGACAGCGGTCCACCACCACGTCGGCCCGGTTGCGGGGCAAGAGGCCGTCGCCGATGACTGAAGCGATGACGATGTCGTCGTCCAGCTCAAACACCTCGGGTTCGAGCATCTCGCAAATGCCGCCGCCGATGCACAGTTCCTGATCGACCGCCACCCTCACCATCGCCATCGCCGCGCTCATCGGACAATGCTGGGCTGCATGCCCACCGAGAGCACGCCGTGGACGAAGTTGGACCGGGCTCGCACCGGCTCCGAAGTCTGCTCCAAGCCGATCGACCGCTTGGCCATCTCCTCCAGCAGCACGGTGACCTCCAGCCGGGCCAGAAAAGCCCCCAAGCACAGATGGGGACCGCCGCCACCGAAGGCGAAGTGGTCACTGTCGGTTCGGCCTGCGCCGAATCGGCCGATGTCAAAACGGGACGCATCCTCGAACACCGCCTCATCTCGGTTGGCCGAGGCGTACCACATCACCACCTTGTCGCCCTCGGCAATCGGGGTGCCGGCCACCTCGGTGTCGGTGGTGGCGGTGCGCCGCATGTGCAGGATCGGGGTGGCCCAGCGCAGAATCTCCTCGGTGGCCGACTCGATCAGCGCCGGGTCGTCGAGCACTCGCTGCCACTCACCGGGATTGGCGGCCAAAGCCAGCCCTCCGTGGCTGATGGCGGTGCGGGTGGTCTCGTTGCCAGCGAACACCAGCAGGTGGAACATGTTGCGGTACTCGCTTCTCGACATCCGCTCGTCGTCGTCGGACTCGGCCTGCACCAAGTGGGAAACCAGATCGTCCTGGGGATCGCTCTGGCGTTGCTGACGCATGCCCTCGCCATACTCGAACAGCGCGTGGCTGGCCGGGCTGTTGAACGGCAGCAGGCGCAGCTCGGTGGTGTTGCCGAACGCGTCAGGCGGTATCGACTGGGCGTCGCCGGTGCCCTCCACCAGATAGTTGGACAGCTCCACCAGGTAGTCGGCATCCTCCACCGGCACGCCCAGCATGGTCAAGATCACCTGGATGGGCAACGGCGCGGCCACCATGTCCACCCAGTCGCCCCCGCCTTGGGCAACGAACTCGTCAAGCAATTCGACAGTGATGGCCCTCACCGTCTCCTCCCACCGGCGGATGTTCTTTGGGGTGAAGGCCCCGGCCACCAAACGCCGGAGCCGGGTGTGATCGGGGGCGTCGGTGTCGATCAGCGATCGTCGGGCCTCCAGCGCGTCGGCCTCGAGGTCCCAGAGGTTGGTGTGGCCGATGGCCGAGGAGAACAGCTCGGGGTTGCGGGACACATAGCGCACGTCGGCGTGGCGGGTCACCGCCCAAAAGCCCCCGTCTTCGTAGGGGTGCCAGGCCAGGCCGTCGATGGCCCGCAACTCGGCGAAGCGGTCGTGGGGGATTCCCTGGAGATACAGGCTGGGCTCGGTGACGTTGGGTCCCTCGACCACCGCGGACGAAGTCATGTCAGCAGTGCTCCGCGTAACGATCACGCTCCCAGTCGTTCACCTCGTCGGGGTGGGGGGAGTGCTCGGCGGCCAGGGCCAGTTCGTGTTCGGCCAACAGCAGGAAGGTGGTGGAGAACTCCTCGCCCAGCAAAGCGGCGAGGGAGCTTCCCCGGAATGCGGCAATGGCCGTGGGGATGTCACTGGGCAGCGGTTCGGCATCACCGGGGTCGGCGTACATGTCGCCCTCGCTCATGGGCGGAAGGGCCAGTTGGCGCTCGATGCCGTCGAGGCCGGCGGCCAGGAGGCCGGCGATGATGGCGTGGGGATTGGCATCGGCGCCGGGGGAGCGGAACTCCACCCGATTGGCGTTGGAGCCGGCCTCGCAGATGCAGCGGCACATCACCGACCGGTTGTCGAGTCCCCAGTGAACATGGGTGGGCACGAACGTGTAGGGGCGGATGCGCTTGGCCCCGTTCACGTTGGGCGACCCCAACAGGGTCAGGGCTTGGGCGTGTCCAAGCAACCCCGCCACCCAATGCTCCATGATCTGATTGGGCCGCCCATCAGAGGAAGCGAAGGCATTGGCCCCTCCGTCGGCATCGGCGAGGCTGGTGTGGATGTGCATGCCCGAGCCCGACTGGTCGGTCCAGAGCTTGGGGATGAAGGTGGCCCGCAAGCCGTGGGCCACCGCCACCTGCTTGACGATGCTCTTGAACAGCACGGTGTTGTCGGCGCAGGTCATGGCGTCGGCATACTCGATGTTGATCTCCACCTGACCCGGCCCGTACTCGGGGTTGGACGACTCCACCTCGAGACCGGCGCCCAACAGGGCGGCTCGCATGTCGTGGAGGCAGTCTTCGACCTCCATGGCATCGGTGAGCGAGGAGTATTGGATGTGGCCTTGCACCGGTTCCCAGCCGGGCCGGCACAGGTAGAACTCCAACTCGGTGGCCACCACCGGGTCCAAACCGGCGGCGCGGCATCGCTCAATCTGGTGGGCCAGCACGTTGCGGGGGGCGACGGGGTGAGGATCGCCGTGGGGGTCGAAGGTGTCGGCGAAGACCAAGGCGTAGCCGGGTCGGTGGCTGAAGATTCGAGCAGTGGAGTGGTCGGGCACCAGATGGCAGTCGAGAAACCCGGCGTCCATGTTGATGTAGGGGTTGTCGGCCAGATCGTTCTGCATGTCGAACACGAAGATGGCGTCGGCGATGTGCAGGCCGTGATCGGCGATCTTGCGGAAATAGCGGTCGACGGGAACCCGCTTGCCCCGCAGATGGCCCAGGGTGTCGGGCGCGGCCACCTCCACGGAGTGGACCCCGGCCTCTTGGCACACGGCCCGGAAGCTATCGACGCTGGGGGGTTCAGCCATGATTCAAATACCTCGCTGACGGTTCAGTTGGCATGGGACTGGTCGATCAGAAGCACGATGCGGCCCGGGACATCGCCGGCCCGCAAACGGTCGTGGGCCAGCTGGGCCTGGGTAAAGGGGATGGTTACCACCGGGGCGATGATGGACGGCTCCCTACGGGCCAGATCGAGCAGCTCGCCCAACTGCGGTCGGGTGCCCCAGATGCTGGACATGAAGTGGGCCTCGTGGGGAACGGCCCCAACCCCGAACGGAATGCGGCCACCATACAGGCCGACCGCCACCACCAGGCCCTGCCGGGCCACCGCCGTGGCCGCCATGGCCAGCGTGGCGTCGCTTCCCACAAAATCGATCACAGCATCGCAGAGTGGCAGCTCGTCATCGGCGTCAAGCGCTCCGTCGGCGCCGATGGCCAGCGCCGCAGCCCGCTTGTCGGCCGCCCGGTCGAGGGCATATACCTCGGCGTCGGTCAGCAGTGTGAGGTAGCGCAGCGCGAACTGGCCGATCCCCCCGGCCCCCACAACCAGCACCCGGCGCTTCCGGCCGGGGCGGCGCAGCGTCTCCAGAGTCTGCTGCACGGCCCGATAGCCGGTGAGGCCCCCGCAGGCCAGCGGCGCGCTGGCCACCGGATCGAGATCGCCCAGCGGATACAGGTACGCCCGGTCGGCGATGGCCATGCGCTCGGCGTAGCCGCCGTCCACCACCAGACCGGCCTCGGTGGCGTCGGCGCAGATCATCTCGTTGCCGTCGGCGCACTCCCGGCATCGCCCGCAGCCCCAGGGGGCGTACACCATCACCGGTCCCAGGTCGGGGTGGAATCCGGTGACCTCGTGGCCCAACACGATGGGGAGGGGGCTGGGGAACTCTCCGTCCACCACGTGGAGGTCGGAGTGGCACAGCCCGCAGGCGATGACGTCGATGACCTCGGTGCCGTTGGCGCCGGGCTCGGGGTAGTCGTCCACCACTACGAGGGGCGAATTCCGAGCTTCAAGGACGACGGCCTGCATTTCAGTAGCTCCTGTCAGTAGCTCTTGGGCAGGCCGAGGCACTTCTGGGCCACGAAGGCCAGCACCAGGTTGTTGTTGACCGGGGCCACTTGGTAGAGCCGGGTCTCGCGGAACTTGCGCTCGATGTCGTATTCCACCGCAAACCCGAAACCGCCGTGGGTGTTGAGTGCGGCATTGCCCGCCTCCCAGGAAGCCTCCGACGCCAGCAGCTTGGCCATGTTGGCCTCGGCCCCGCACGGTTCCCCGGCGTCGAACAGGTTGGCCGCCTTCCATCGCATGAGATCGGCGGCCTCGAGGTTGGCGAAGGCCCGGGCCAGCGGGAAGGCCACCCCCTGGTTCATGCCGATGGGCCGTCCGAACACCTCTCGCCCCTTGGCGTACTCGCTGGCCCTTTCCAGGAAGAACCGGCCGTCGCCGATGCACTCGGCGGCGATGAGTATCCGCTCGGCGTTCATGCCGTCGAGGATGTGGCGAAAGCCCTGGCCCTCGGTGCCCACCAGGGCATTGCCGGGCACCACCACGTCGTCGAAGAACACCTCGGTGGTGTTGTGGTTCATCATGGTGGGGATGGGGTTGATGGTCAGCCCCGGCACCAGCTCGCCGTCCTCGCCCCGCAGCTCGATGAGGAATACCGACAGGCCGTCAGTACGACTGGTTGCTTCGTCGGCCGGGGTGGTGCGGGCCAGCAGGATCATCAGGTCGGAGTACAGGGCCCGCGACGTCCAGATCTTCTGGCCGTTGATGCGCCAGGTGTCCCCATCCTGAATTGCCCGAGTCTGGATGGCGGTGGTCTCCGATCCGGCGCTCGGTTCGGTGACCCCGAAGGCCTGCAACCGCTTGCGCCCGTCGGCCACTTGGGGCAGGTACCGCTGCTTTTGCTCTTCCGAGCCGTGGCGCAGCAGGGTGCCCATCACGTACATCTGGGCGTGGCACGCACTGGGATTGCCGCCGCTGGCCGAGATCTCCTCCACGATCACCGACGCCCCCGCCAGGCTCAGCCCGCCGCCGCCGTACTGCTCGGGAATCAGCGACCCGAGCCATCCGTGGGCGGTCAGCTCGGCCACGAACTCTTCGGGGTAGCCGCTGGGCTCGAGCTCGCGCCAGTACTCGTTGCCGAACTTGTCGCACAGCCGGCGCACCTCCGTGCGGATCAGTTCGAAGTCGTCGGGTCCCGCGGTCACTCAGTCCTCCCAGAATCCCTGGCGCTCCAGATGGGCCACCGCCGCCACACCCGACTCGTGGAGGTGGTGCTCCATCCGGCGGCGGGCCTCCTCGGCGTCGCGGTCAACGACGGCTTCAAGGATGGCGGCGTGGTGCCGCACGGCCTGGGCGTCCCACCCGTCGGTGAACTCGTAGTAGTCGGCTGGGACCGAGCGCTCCAGCAGCCGCAGCAGCCAGCGCGTCCGACGGGGGGCGGTGCGGTTGATGATTCGATGAAAGGCCCAGTTGAGCGCCGAGAGGTCGTCGCTGGTGCCATCGACGAACCGTTCGTGGATGGCCCGCAGCTGGTCGATCTCGTCCTCACTCAAGGAATTGGCCGCGATGGCCGCCGCCCGTCCGGCCACCACGCCGAACAGCTCGTAGTGGTCGACGATGTCTTCGGGGGTCAGATCGGCCACCACTGCGCCGCGCCGGGGTATCAGGTCCAACAGCCCCTCTTGGCCCAGGATGACCAGCGCCTCCCGGATCGGGCTGCGGCTCACGTCGAGGGCGGCGGCCAGTGCCTCCTGGTCGATCTTGGTCCCCGGCTTCAGGGCACCGGTGAGGATCTGCTCCCGCACATATAGCACCACGTCGTCGGCCAGTCCGCCTCGTCGGCGGTTCGGCGGACGGGTGCCCGGGTAGGGACCGGGGAAGACGGCCAGTTCGGTCACGATGCCGACGATCCGAGGTAGGCGGCCTGCACTGCGGGGTCGGCTTGGATCTCCTCGGGGTTGCCGGTGGCGATGACCGAGCCGCGGTCGAGGCAATAGATGCGGTCGCAGATGCCGATGATGAAGTCCAAATCGTGGTCGATCACCACCACGCCGGCGCCCACCAGCGCGGCCATGGTCTGCACCTGCTCGACCATGGCCAGCGACTCGGTGTCGCTCATGCCCGAGGTGGGCTCGTCGAGCAGGAGGAACAGCGGTCGGGCAGCCGCGGCCCGGGCCAACTCCAGTCGGCGGGAGTTGCCGTAGTCGAGTTCGCTGGCCCGCCGGTCCCGGTGGTCCCACAAGCCCGCGGCGGCCACCAGCACATCGGTCTCCGGGGTGGAGCGGTCGTCATGCTCGGCGATGGCCACCAACCGGGTCACTTCCACGTTCTCCCGAACGGTGAGCGATCCGAATAGCCGGAGATTTTGGAAAGTGCGGACCAGCCCGGCCCGGGCGACTTCGTGCGACGGGGTGCCAATGAGATCAACACCGTTCAACTTCACTTGGCCCGACGTGGCGGGTACGAGGCCGGTGATGACGTTGAGCATGGTGGTCTTGCCCGCGCCGTTCGGGCCGATGACGCCCACCACCTCGCCGCTTCTCACCTCGAAACCCGACTGGGAGAGCGCTTGGAACCCGCCGAAAACAACGCTGACATCGCTTACCTCGAGCCGGGCGTCCTGGTCGGCGCCCATTGTGGCCTGCGGCACCGGGGGCGCGCTCTGTGTCCTGGTGAACGCTCGATAGAGCCATTCGTCGAATTCCCAGTCGCTGAGAATGCCCTTGGGCCTCCAGATCATGAAGCCGAGCATGGCCACGCCGAGGAACACGGTTTGGAGGTTCTCCCGGAAGATCCAGTCCAACGGGGCGCTGTCGAGACCGAGTCCGAAGACCTCAAACCCGTCCTGACCCAATCGGCGGGCCAACTCCCGCCCCACCGTGATCACTGCCACGCCGAACAGCGCGCCGGTGACGCTGTTGCGACCTCCCACGATGAGCATCGTCAGCGTCAGAAGGGTGAAGAAGAAGAAGAAGTCTTCGGGGAGGAGCGAGCCAGTCTCATATACCTTCAGGCTGGCCCCCACCGACACTACGGCCACCGAAGTCAACAGCGCGATCATTTGCTGGACCATGGGGTTCACGCCCATGGCCCGGGCCGCCAGGTCGTCCTCCCTCCCCGCCTTGGCCAGTCGGCCTCGCCGGCTCTGGGCGAAGAGGCGGGCCAGCACCAGCGAACCGGCCAGTGCCAAATAGATGGGTACTCGGGTGTCGAGTTTGCCCCCGATGCGGAACGACAGACCGGCGCGCTCTCCACCAGTCAATTCCGGCCAATGACGGGCCACCTCGTGGGTGACAAACAGAAGGGCGAGCGTGATGACGGTGGCGGCTACGGCCCCTGATTCAGCCCCAGAGCGCGCCAGGCCGATGCCCACGAAAAAGGCAACCACCACCGTGACGGCGATGGCCACCCCCACCGCACCCCAAGAGCCCATGTCCACGTCGGTGAGACCAAGCGGCGCGTCGGGAATGCGCTTGACCTTCTCGGCCGGCGCGATGGCGAAGATGGCGAACGTGTAGCCGGCGATGGCCCCGAATCCGATGTGGCCAAACGACAGCACTCCCGTGTTCCCGACATAGATCTGGATGCCGAGCACGATGATGGCGTTGATCATGGAGGTGGTGACCAGGCGCTCGCCCGCTCCGCCGAAATAGCTCTGATAGAGCAGCCCGAATGCAACAAAGACGCCGAACAGGACCCCCACCCCGACGATGGGAAAGGCCACGTCTCGGCGCAGGTTGGGGAACATCCCCGCGTGGGCGGTCGAACGTCCCGTGTTCTCAGCCATCACACCCGCTCCGCGTGGGCTACCCGAATGAGGCCCTGCGGCCGGAAGATGAACAGCAGGGCAATCATCAAGAACACGAATCCCTCGGTCAGGCTGGCTACCGAATCGGGCAGCCGCGACCGCAAGAGAACCTCAGCCAGGCCGAGCACGAAGCCGCCCAGCACCGCGCCCCGCAGACTTCCCAAGCCCCCGATCAGCGCGGCCAACACCCCTTTGAGCATGGGAGTGATCCCGACAGTTGGAGTGGTGTGCCCGGATCGCATGAGCCAAAACACGCCGGCAATGCCGGCAAGCAGGCCGGAAAGGGCAAATGCCCCCCGGATCACCGTGTCGGAGCGCACGCCCATGAGCCGGGCGGTATCGAAGTCGGCAGCCGCCGCCCGGAGGGCCAAGCCGAACATGGTGCGCTGGACGAGCCAGGACGTGCCCAACAGGGTCACCAGCGTTACCCCGATCACCACCGCGTCGTACACCTCAACGTTCAGCGAGCCGACCGGGAAGGTGTCGGCAACCCATCCCGGTTCTGAGAACGTCTTGACCGACGCGGACACGTAGAGCAAGAAGATGGCCGACACCACGAAATGGACGCCGAACGACGTCAACAACAGGGTGAAATCGGAACTGCCTCGAACCCGACTGAACGCCACCCGCTCGATGACGAGGGAGGTGACGATGGCGGTGCCGATGATGACCGGGGTCACCAGATACCACGACCAGCCCTCATTGATGGTCCAGAACGCCACATAGCCCGAAACGGTGATCAGCTCGCCATGGGCGAAGTTGAGCAGGTGCATAACCCCGAAGATCACGGCCACGCCCAGCGCCAGCAGGGCGTAGATGCTGCCTCGGCCCAGGCCGTCGATGAGGTTCTGGAGCAGCTCGGTCATTGCCCGTTGCCTCCAACGAAGGTGTCGAACAAGTCGGGGCGCGCTCGCAGATCCGCTCCGGTGCCCTCAGCCACCACCTCGCCCGATCGCAGCACGTAGGCCCGGTCCGCCACCTCCAACATGCGGGTGGCGTTCTGCTCCACCACCAGCAGGGTCCGTCCCTGACTCCGCAGTGTTTCGATCAGCTCGAACACCACATCCACTAGCACGGGCGCCAGCCCCAGCGAGGGCTCGTCCATCATCAGCAGTCGGGGCTTGGACATGAGCGCTCGGGCGATGGCCAACTGCTGGGACTCCCCGCCCGACAGGTAGCCCGCGGCCACCGTTCGCTTCTCCCGCAACACCGGGAACCGCTCGCCCATGTCGTGTAGCAATTCGGCCCGTTCGTCGCGCGACTGGGTGATGCCGCCGATCTTCAGATTCTCCTCCACGGTGAGGTCGCCGAAGATCCGCCGGTGTTCGGGCACCAAGGCCACCCCCAGGCGCAGGAGCTTCTCCGGCGAGCGGCCGGTGATGTCGGCACCCTCGAAGGTGACCGAGCCGGCCGCAGGGGAGAGCAGTCCGGCTATCGACCCCAGCAGTGTGGTCTTGCCGGCGCCGTTGGGTCCGATGAGGCCGACCACCTCACCGGACCCGACGTGCAGGTCGGCATCTCGAAGCGCTGAGATCGCACCGTACCGGGTAGTCAATCTCGAGACTTCGAGCATGGCGCTAATCGTGTTCTGACATCGCTCCCGGGGATTCGGACCCGGGGCTAGCCGATGGTGTCGACCAAGGTGTCCACGCCGCCGACGATCCGGTTGATCGGCACGGCCTTGGGCGGAATGCCGTTGGTGCCGGCGAAGGTGATCTCACCAGTCAGGCCTTGGAAGCCCTCGATCTGGGCCACCGCGGCGCCGATGTCGGCTGGTTCGATGCAGCCACAGTCCAAGATGCCCTGGATGCCCAGGAACATCGAGTCCACGTAAAGGGCCATGAAGCCCCGGCTCTCCAGCGCCTCGCCCTTGGCGGCCTCGTAGTCGGCCAGCATGGTGTCGATGCGGTCGCCAGGGGAGATGCTGGTGTGCGGGGTATGGGCGATGCCCTCGTTGTTGTCCTCGAACTGGATGCCGGTGGCGTCCAGCGCGTCGGTGCCGATATAGGTCAAACCGTCGAGACCTTGGCCCTCAAGCTGGCCCCTCAGCGCGGTGACCTGGAAGCCCAAGGCGGCCGAGAACACAACTTCGTTGTTTTGGGAGATGCCGGCGATCTCATTGACCTGCGCCGAGAAGTCGGTGTCGGCGGCCCACACGTAGGTCTGGACGCTCACCACATCACCGCCGAGTTGCTCGAACTTGGCGATAAAGGCATCGGGGTTCACCCCGGTGTAGGGGATGCCCTCGCCCTCGGTGAAGACGATGGCGCGGGTGATGCCCTGATCCCAGGCCCATTGGGCGGCGGCACCGGACATGCCGTGATCATCGAAGGTCACCAAGAAGGAGTTGTTCGAAGCGTCGGCGAGCGTCGGCTCGGTGGAGGCGGCCACGAACAGCGGGACTTGGCCTTCGGTAGTTTGGAGAATCGGCAAAGCGAAATCGGCGAACGGTGGGCCAATCAGGAAGTGGGCGCCCCAATCCAGGAGCTCCTGGGTGGCCAGAACGGCGTCGTCGCCGACCTCAGCGACCCGAACCTCAACCGGCGAACCGTAGATGCCGCCCGTGCAGTTGACCTTCTCGGCGATGAACGGCACCAGCTTGGAGCCGGGGATGTCCACGAATCCGACCACATCGCTGAAGTCCATGGCCATGCCGACCCGGATCGGGTCGCCCGTCGGCTCGTCGGCGCAGTTGTCCAGATCGGCGGCCAAGATGGCGTTGATGTCCACTTCGGCGCCGTCGGGTGCTGAAGTGGCTCCGCCGTCATCGTCGTCGTTGCCGCAGGCGGCCACTACCAATGCGAATACCGCCAGCAAAGCGATCAGGAACTGGAACTTGAGTTTCATGAACTCCCCCTCCTCAGTCAGGTTGCGCGAACCTTACGGCAAAGATCGTTTGGGAGCAAACGACCTCTGTATACAAAATTCAAAATACATACTCGCGCCGATGGTGTCAACGGCCACCTGAGGCGACGGAATCAGGCCGGTTGGAGTTCGGCCACCAGCTCGCCAGCCACCACCACCGGAGCGTCGTCCAGAGTCACGGTGCAGCCCCGCATGGGCAGATCGAAGTGCCCTCGGCAGAACCGCCCCGCCACCTCGTTGGCGCCCGTTGAGTACAAGAAATTGCCGGCGAAAGCCCGAAGCTCGGTGCCGTTGTGGTCGGCTTTGTCCCACAGGGCCATGGCCTCCCACCGGGCCGAGGTGTTCATCCCCCAACCCACGTGGCTCACCGCGTAGGCATCAGGCTCATCGAAGGCAGCCAGATAGGAGCTGAACAGCTCGGCGTCCACTCCGCTCCCCTCGACGGCGGTGATGTAGTCGTCCACCACGGTCAGCGTCACCGGGTCGCGTATGTACTCCTTGAAGGTGAGGTTCACGTCGCCGGGGGCCAGCACCACCGTGCCATTCACTGTCCCCGCCGCAGGGAATGCCAGTACCAGGCCGCCGGGCCAGTGGGCGATGGTCCCCGGCTCGGTACACCAGCCGTGCGATCCGGCCCGCACTGCGTCAGTGAGGTCGACGGTCAGGTCGGTGCCTGCCTCGGAGAGCACTTTCATCACCTTGGCCTGTTCCAGCAGGGCGACCCCGGTGGCCACTCGATCGGCGAGGGCCGGGTCGTGGGGCCAGCGCTCGGTGTTCTCGGGGTGCTCGTTGGACACCATCAGCACCCGGGCTCCGCTGGCCAGGATCTGGCCCAGTTCGGGGGCGTGGAGCAGCCCTTCCACCGTGCAGTCCACGATGAAGTCGGCGTTGGTCAGCGCCCCCACCGCCGCCGGGTTGGCGGCCAGCGCCACCGACGCCCCGGTGGAGCGGATGGGCAGCGGCCCAGGATTGGGCGGCGTGGTGACCACAACGTCCACGGGGGCAACTCCGCATTGCGACAGGGCCAGGCGGGCGGTCTGCACGATCTCGGGTCGGCTCCGGGTCTCTGACAGCACCACCGCCGCTTCCATCGGTGACAGCGCGCAAGCCCCAAACTGCTCGGCGTATCGCCTCACCCAGGCGCTCTCGACCATCCCGTCGCGCCCCTTGCTCACACCGGAGTCTCGGTTGCGTCATCGAAAAGGCCCGCCCGACCCAAGCGCTCCAGGCACACATCCATGCTCCAGGGGTGCATGGCCGCACCGCACCGGGCATCCCGGTAGAACTGCTCCAGCCGCGAAGGCCGCAGCAGCGCCCGTCCCCCGCACACCCGCAGCGCCAACGAGGCCAGTTGCGGGGCCCCGTCCATGGTGGTGACCATCGAACTCCACGCCCGTCGCACCGCGGCGGGCTCGGGATCGACCCCCGACTCGCCCAGCACCCGATAGCACAGCGCCTGGGCTCGGTCGTAGATGAGGTTCATCTCAGCCCAGCCCTGCTGTTTGATGGGGTGGGAGCGCCGGGCGGTCGGACCGCCGTCGCCGATGAGGTACTCGGCGGTGGCGTCCATGATGGCCCCCATCAAGCCCAAGTAGGCGAATGACAGGGTCATGAAGAAATAGGGCCACCGGGCTGCGGCTTGGTCGAACACCCCCGGCGGGATCCACTCCTGCTCAGCGGGCACGAACACATTGTCCAGCACCAGATTGCGGGAATCGGTGGCCCGCATCCCCAGCGAATCCCAATCGCCCTCGATGCGCAGGCCGTCGGAGTCGGCGCCCACCCCCAACAGGCGCACCCGGGGGTCGCCCTCCACCACGCACACGACGTTGTGAATGTCGGCCGCCCCGCTAAGTGAGGCAAATATCTTCCGACCGCTCACCCGGTAGCCGCCGTCCACCTGGACGGCGGTGGTGGCGTACCCCTCGGTGGCCCCAGCGGCGATCCCCTCTGAGAACGGCTGGCTGTGGATGTGCCCCTGCTCGACAATGCCCTGCCACAGCGCGGCCCGTCGGGCGTGCAGCGCGGCCCGATCTTGGGAGTCGAGCTCCATGTCGTCGGCGATCTGGCCCACCAGCAGCGTGGTGCAGACGTGCATGTTGAAGGTCAAAGCGGTGGCAGCACAGTGCCGCCCAAGCTCTTCAGAAGCCAGGGCGTAGCCCACGAAGTCGGCACCGAGACCACCCGCCGACGCAGGAACGCAGATAGCCAGCAAGCCGGCTTCGGCCAAGTCCTGCCAATTCTCATAGGGGAAGGCCGCATCACGGTCGTACTTGGCCGATCGAGCGGCTAGTGCCGGGCCGAGCGCTCGAACTCGCTCCACGACGGCTGCTCGTTCCGGAGTGAGCACCCCGTCGCGCGCTGCAAGGTCAGCCAGCGTCACTAGTTCTCCTGGTCCTTGGCAGAGGTAAATCCGTCATCCACAGCCTCGACTCTATTGCTGGCAGGCCCGCGAACGTCAGCCCGGTTGAATCGTTTGGTAGCTAACGAATATACTGCGGCGGTGGCCGACCTCCAGGGCTTCATGTATCCCCGCACTCCCACCGGCGCCGCCGGCATCCTGCCCGGCCCGCCGTGGCACTACTCGGGCGACATGCTGACCGTGGAGTTCCGCACCGATCCGGCCAACGTGGCCGAGCTCCTCCCCGAGCCGCTGGAGTTGGTAGACGACGACCCCGGTGCCGTGTCCCTCATCTGGGCCGACTGGCAGAGCTGCTCCGACAGCTTCGAGGAGATCCTCGACCCGGCCCGAGCCCAATACAAAGAGGTATTCCTGGTTGTCCGGTGTCAGTACCAGGACCAGATCTTCAGCCGGGCGGCCTACATCTGGGTGGACAAGGACTTCGCCATGGCCCGGGGCCACATCCAGGGCTACCCCAAGAAGATGAGCGAGATCTGGATGACCCGGCCGGTGGCCTACGGCAAGGCCGGCCCGCGTCTCGAGCCCGGCGGGCGGTTCGGCGCCACCCTCAGCACGTGGGGGCGGCGGATCGCCGAGGCCCGGTTCACCATCCGGGGCACGGCCGAGTCGCCGGGGTTTGTCAACGGCCACCCCATGCTGCACAGCCGCCAGATGCCGGCCATCGAGATGGACGGGCGCGACTCGCTTGACGAGCTGGTCACCATGCGGGGCTATGATGCCGACCTCGGCCCCGTGTTCAGCGGCGAAGCCGAGCTGGTGCTGCCCGAGAACCCCACCGAGGAACTCACTCGACTCGCGCCCTTCGAGATCATCGGCGGCTACTACCGGCAGGTCGGCAACTCGATGGCCGGAGGCACCACGCTGTGGGCGGCTCCGAACCCGATGGAATCCGAATAGTGGCCGCCCCGGCTTACGTCGATGACTACCTGGCCGACCTCGGTCCCGACGACGCCGACATCACCGATCACGACACGTATGTAGCCGGCGTCCCCCACGCCACGTTCACCCGGCTGCGGGCCGAAGATCCGGTGCATTGGACCACCGAATCCGACGGCGCCGGATTCTGGTCGATCCTCCGCTACGACGACTGCCTGGCGGTGAGCCGCGACGTCGAGACGTTCACGTCGTCGCTGGGCATCCGCTTGGAGGAGATGGACGCCGAGCAGACCGAGGCCCGGCGGACCATGATGGAGATGGACCCGCCCGAGCACACCCGGTTGCGGCGCCTGGTGAACAAGGGCTTCACCCGCCGCACGGTCGAGACCTTCGAGGACTCCATCCGGGAACTGGTAGGGGAAGTGCTCGACAAGGCACTGGTCAACGACGAGTTCGACTTCGTCCACGACATCGCCGAGGAGCTTCCCATGAGGATGCTCGGCCGCTTACTGGGCACCGACGACGAGGACGGTCGCAAGCTGGTGGCCTGGGGCGACGCGCTGTTGGGCAACACCGATCCCGATTTCACCGACTACCCGGTTGACCTCACCGACACCGAGCAGTTCCGGATGGTCCCGTTCCGCAGCCCCGCGGCCATCGAGATATTCCAGTACGCCCAAGAGCAGGCCGCCGACCGGCGGGGCTGCCCCCAAGACGACATCATCACCAAGCTGCTGGCCCCCACCATCGACGGCGACCCTCTCACCGATCTGGAGTTCAACAACTTCTTCACCCTGCTGGTGGCCGCCGGCAACGACACCACCCGCTACACCATGACCCACGGCATGTGGACCCTGCTCAACCACCCCCACCTGTGGCAGGCGTGGCGGTCTGACTCCGGCCTGACCACCACCGCCGTGGAGGAGATTCTGCGCACCGGCTCGGTCACCATGCACTTCCGCCGCACTGCCACCCGCGACCTGGAGATGCGGGGGTCGCGAATCCAGGCTGGCGACAAGGTGGTGATCTGGTTCATCTCCGCCGACCACGACCCCGAGGGGTTTGAGCGGCCGTTCCGCTTTGATCTGGGCCGAGAGCACAACGACCACATGGCCTTCGGCCGCAACGGGCCGCATCTGTGCCTCGGGGCCTGGCTGGCCCGCATGGAAGTACGCCTCGTGTTTGAAGAGCTGATGAAACGGGTGAGCCGCTTGGAGCCCGCCGGGCCCATCGACCGGCTCCGCTCCAACTTCATCTCCGGCATCAAACGCCTTCCAGTGCGGGTGGTGTGATGGGTGCCATCGTTGGGGCTGGGCTCATCTCCCATGTCCCCCCGCTGGTGATGCCCGAGGCCATCCGCCGAGAGCTGAACGACGGCGACGATACGACGCTGTTCCGTGGCCTCCACGAGCTGGGCCAACAGCGACTGCGCCCCCTGGGGGCCGACACCGTGGTGGTGGTGGATACCCACTGGTTCACCACCGTCGAGCATATCGTGACGGCCCACGACCGCCGTCAGGGCCTGTTCACCTCCGAAGAGCTGCCCCGGGGCATGTGCCAGATGCCCTACGACATGCCCGGCGACCGGGAACTGGCCGAGGCCTGGGCTGCCCAAGCTGACCACCGGGACGACACATGGATCACCGCCATCGACGATCCGCACTTGCCGGTTCACTATCCCACCATCAACCTGCTGCCGTTCCTGCAAGGCGACGAGGCCTGGGTGTCGGCCAGCATCTGCCAGACCGCCGAGCCCGACGACTTCATGCTGTTCGGCGAGTTGTTGGCCCAGGCGGTGGCCGAATTGGACCGGCGGGCGGTGGTGCTGGCCAGCGGCGGCCTGAGCCACCGGTTCTGGCCGCTGCGGCAGTTCCGCGATCACGAGGCCGCCGACCCCGCACTCCATCTCCGCACGCCCGAGGCCAAAGCCGCCGATGAGCACGTCATCGACTGCCTCCTTCGGGGCCACCACGCCGGGGTGCTCGACTTCTTGCCCGAGTTCGCGGCCCATGCCCCCGAGGGGTTCTTCGGCCACTACCTCACCATGGTCGGCACCCTTGGCGGAGCGGCCTGCACCGTCCCCGGCGAGCAATTCGGGGAGTATGAATCGGTCGCCGGAACCGGCCAAGTCCATCTATGGTTCAGCCCGTGAAGCGCGCCCTCGCCATCGCCCACGAGGTGGACGGTCTTCCCGGCCAGATAGCCACCCGCCTGTGCCAGCGGGGCTACGAGGTCCACGTCCACGTGGTGACCCACGACTACGACCACCCCAACGTCGCCGTGCCTTTCCCGGCTATGGACGATTACGACATGCTGTTGCCCATGGGCTCGGTGCGCACGCTCACCGACAAGGACGAGATCGACACCTGGATCTACGACGAGCTCGACATGATCAGGCAGGCCCACGGAGAAGGCAAGCCCGTGTTGGGGATCTGCTTCGGTGGCCAGCTCATCGCCGAAGCCCTGGGCGGCTCGGTTGAGGTCTCCCCGGTGACCGAGATCGGCTGGTTCGAGCTAGCCGATGGAGAACACGGCCCCAACCCCGCCGGACCGGGACCGTGGATGCAGTGGCACCACGACCGCTTCACCCCACCTCCCGGGGCCGAGGTGCTGGCCCGCAACGACAGCTCGGTGCAGCTCATTCGGATGGGCCGCACCGTAGGAACCCAGTTCCACCCCGAGGTCGATGTAGCCCACGTCGAATCGTTCCTCAAGCTCGCCCCCCCGGACTACTTGGCCGAATGCGGGGTGGACTTCGATCTGCTCATGGAAGAGACCCGCCAGCACGAGAAGGCCAACATCAAGCAGTGCCACGCCTTCGTCGACTGGTACCTGGACGAGGTGCTCGCCGACTAGCGGCCCTCGCCGCCGGGCCGCTCAGTGGTACATGAGGTACTCGTCGAGCTCCCACTGGGTGACTTCGCCGCCGGGCACGTCCTCTCCCACCGCGGCGATGTAGCGCTCCCATTCGGCTTGCTTGTTGGCGATGAAGTTCTGGCATAGGTCGTCGCCCACCGCGGCCATGAGTTCGGGATCGGCCTGGAGATGGACGAGGGCCTCGGCCAGACTGGGTGCCGCGCCCACGTCGGTGTTGACCTCTTCGAATCCGTCGGAAGTGAGGGGATCAGGACACTCCAGATCATGGAACACCCCCAATCGGGCGGCTTGGAGGATGGTGGCCACCCCGAGATGGATGTTGACCGCGCCGTCGCTCACCCGGTTCTCGATGCGGGTGGCAGCCCCTCTTGCCTCGGGAATGCGGTTCGCGGCGCAGCGGTGGTCGTGGCCCCAGTTGGCCCAGTAGCCGTTGAGCTCTGCGGGCTGGAGCCGCCGATAGGCGTTCACCGTGGGGGCGCACAGTGCAGTCAGGCCTTGGTGGTGAACCACGAGCCCGGCTAAGCACCCCTTGGCCAAAGCCGACAGACCGTCATCAGCCGCGGTGTCGTTGAAGGCGTTCTGACCGTCGGCGTCGACCAGCGAGAAGTTCACGTGGACCCCGCTGCCGGCCACACCGACGAACGGCTTGCCCAGAAATGTCAGGTCGAGCCCGTGGCCCAGTGCCACCTCCCGGGCCAGCACCCGGAACAAGAACGCATCGTCGGCGGCCTTGAGGGCATCGTCGTACTCCAGCGTCAGCTCGAACTGCGACTCGTCGTATTCGGCGTTGATGCTCTCCAGCGGGAACCCGCGATCCCATGCGGTACGCATGATGTCGTCGATCAGCCCGGCGGGGTCGGCCGAGCGCCCGGTGCCGTAGACGAACGACCGGGGGGTTTGCCAGCGCTCCCAGCCGCCCTCGCCATCGGGCTGGAGCACGTAGGCCTCGAACTCAATGCCCACCTTGGGCGCATAGCCGAGCTCGGCCCAATCGGCGATGGCTCGCTGGAGGGCGTAACGGGCCGAGACGGTATAGGGCTGGCCCTTGAAGTCGAGATGGCCGACGACCATGCCGGTGGTGTCATCCTCCCAGGAGGGACGCACCTCGGCGGGATCGAAGCTGGCCACGACATCGGGGAGCCCCTCCAGCAGGTAGGCGCCGGGGGCCGGAACCAGGCTGCGGTCGTAGCCGAGGGCGAATGTGGTGATGCAGTGCCCCGTGCCCTTTTCAGCCAGGTGGGCGGGCAGATACTTGCCCCGGGCCAGGCCGAGATGGTCGGGCCACAGCACGCGTATCCGGTCGTAGTTGCTCATGGAGTGATTCCTCTCATGACAGAGGGATTTCTGATCTCATCATGGCTGAGTCGCGGGAAGCGAACCCAAGAACTCGCGGACGAGGTCATTGAATGCCTCGGGAGCTTCGGCCGGGCTGATGTGGCCCGCCGCCGGGATGATCTCCAGGCGGCTGTCTCCGATTGCTGCATGGAGTTCCTCGCTATACGCCGGCGGGGTCTCCTCGTCGAGCTCGCCCACGATCACCAGCGTGGGCACGGTGACTTCGCCGAGGCGGTGGCGCACATCATGAGTGGGCAGCAACTCGCAGGCAGCCCGGAACCCGGCCTCGGGGATACGGGAAAAGGCCGCAATGGTGCGGTCGCGCTCGACGCCTTCGAACCCCGGGGCGGTGATGCTGTCGATGACGGGTGCAGCGATGTCGGCCAGCTTGAGTCCGGCATCGATCATCTCGGTGCGCTCTCGGCGCCATTGGTCGGGGTCGGTCCCGTCGCCCCCGAACACCGCGCTGGTGTCGGCCAGCACCATCGACCGGACCCGCGTGGGATGCCGCAGAGCGGTGTGCAGGGCCTGGTGCCCGCCGAATGACAGGCCGCACAGATGGGCGGTATCGGCTCCCAGCCGATCGAGTAGCTGGACTATCGCATCGGCAATGGCCTCGAACGTAAGCGGGCTTACCGGGGACGACGCGCCGTAACTGGGCATGTCCCACGCCACGCAGCGCCATTGGTCGCTCAGCGACTCGAGTTGGGGCTCCCACGCGGTTCGCGACCCGCCTAGGCCGTGGAGAAACACCACCACATCGCCATCGCCGGCCTCGCGCCAGGCGATGGGACCATCTACATCTCGAACCGGTGCCGCCACCGCAATCCAAACTATCTTTGACAGCGTGAGCGTTTGGAAGCGGACTATTCGATGGCCACAAAACCCCCCTTGATCGGACTGCCAGGCCGGCGCAAGCCCGGCTCGGAGATCAGCGGCTTCCTTGACTCCATGGCTGCTTGTGACATTGACCTGTATTTCGCCGACTACGCCCGCGGCGTTATGGAGGCCGGGGGTATTCCCGTTCACTTGCCCATCGATGTCGATCCTGCTGTCGTGAGCGAGCGACTTGACGGGATCGTTCTGCCCGGGGGAACTGACATCGATCCGGTCTGCTATGGGGCCGAACCCCACCCCGAGCTGCTGACCCCCGAACAAGAGCGCGATGCCCTGGAGTTCGGGCTGCTATCGGCTGCACTGGAGGCCGACATCCCCGTCCTCGGCATCTGCCGGGGCATTCAGGTTCTCAATGTCCACCAGGGCGGCACGCTGCACCAGCACGTCCCCGAGCACAGCCGCTCCGATCTCCCCATCGATACCGTCATCCATAAGGTGAGCTTCACCGAGGACTCCACCCTGAACAAGCTGTACGGCCCCTCTACTGAGGTCAACAGCCTCCACCACCAGTCCGTGGCCGAAGTGGGCCGCGACCTCACCGTCACCGCCCGAGCCGACGACGGCACCATTGAAGGCGTGGAAATGGGCGATCACGTGGTCGCCGTCCAATGGCACCCCGAAATGCTCCCCACCCGCCCCACCGACCCCATCTTCACCTGGCTCGTCCACCGAGCCTCCCGCTAACCGCTACCTCCCTACCCTCCCGGTGTCACTTGATTGATCTCGATCCTGGTAATGGGTAGGTTGGTGGGGAATCTTCCCCCTTCCCACTCATCCCTGAACGGGTAGAGGAACAAGATCATGCAAGCGATCACCGCAACCCTCATCGGCGTCTTGGGCACCGGGTTCATCTCGGTGTTCCTGTATGCCGTACGCAGCCTGGGTGCCAGGTTCGACCGCCTGGAGGACCGTTTCGACCGTCTGGAGGACCGTTTCGACCGGCTCGACGACAGGGTCACAGGCCAGGTCAACGGCCTCCAAGGCCAGATCATCGCTCTCGGCGAAGCTATGCACAAAGGCTTCAAGGAACACGGGGAACGTCTCGCCCGCATCGAAGCCCACCTGGAGATCGATCCCCCCGCCGAAGCCGCCTAGCTGGGACCCTCCCTGTGGTCAGGCCTAGAGGCCGAAGCCGGTGAAGTCGCCGGACATGTCGGGTGGGCCGTAGTAGATGCGGTTGAGCGCTCGGCGGGCGAACTTCCACTCGCCGTCTTCTCGGCAGTATTCGTCGTCGTAGTAGCCGTACATGGTTGTGGGGTCTTCGCCGGGTCGCTTGAAGTGCTCGATCACGTACCAGCGACCGGTGCCGGTTCCGGTGTCATCGTCGAGGTCGGCCCATCCGTTGAGGTAGGCGTGGATCACGCCGTCGAGGCGGGCCAGCATGCCCTGCCAGGCGGCGGAGATCTCGTCCCGCCCGGTCTTGGTCATCGGACCCATCTCCCACACCGCGTCGGTGGCCCAGGTCGATGCCCACTGCTCGGCGTCAAACCGGCACACCCCGTCGGAATAGCGGGCCAGCAGGGCACGGATCTCCTCAGACATGGCGACTCAGGCTAGTGGCGTGTAGCGCCAGGCGATGATCTCGTCGTAGTCCATCGAGCCGTCGGGGAAGACGGTGAAGTTCTTCCGCTGCTCCTCTAGTGCTGGTTTGGCCTCAGCGTACGGTGTGCCCACCTCGTACATGACGAGGTGCTGAAACGGCATCCCGTTAGTGCCAATCTCACCGTGGTCAATGGCCCATTGCGGGGTGAGGATGTTGGCGGCAGCCCAGTAGCGCCGCCCAGTGAGGAAACCCGGGGTCGCCATTACTTCCCGGCAGTGGATGGTGTACCAGTGCTCGAACCACTCAAGGTTGCCCGTGGTGGGATTGGCCAGCGAGATCCCGAGATGGTCAACCCCGCTGCGGTTGGCCGTGCCGATCTGGGGGCCGGTCTGGGTGAAGGTCCACATGGCCACGGTGTCGTTGTCGAGGCTGTCGCCGGGCTGAATGGAGTAGTTGCTGTTGGTCATGATCGCCTGGACAACTCTGGCCAGGTCGCCTTCGATCTCATAGACGGCCAGGAACTCGAACGGCATAGGCAGGTCGCCGCGGTCGGCGTGGGTGCGCATCCATACGGGCGTCAGCACGTCGGCATCGGGGCTCATCCGGTAGCGCCGCCCGCCGACCACCCCGTCGCATGCCACCACCTCCCGAAGATGGGTGTCGTACCACCGGTGGTACTGGTCCTCTTGGCCGACAACCGGATTGGTGAAAACCAGCATCACATGGCGGTCGGCGGGGTCCACGAACCACCACGGTACGCTGATCGTCGATGGTCTTGTGGGTAGCGGCGGTGGTGATCGCCGGGATGATGCTGACGGTGTGGGTCATCAGCGTGGTGATTCGAGATGCCAGCATCGTCGATATCTTCTGGGGCTTCGGCTTCGTGGTGGTGGCCTGGGTGAGTTTGGCGGTCACCGACGGGCACGGGATTCGGGCCGCGCTGCTGGTGGCCATGGCCACAACCTGGGGGTTACGACTTTTCATTCATCTAGCCGTGCGCAACATCGGTAAGGGGGAGGACTACCGGTACCAGGCCATGCGCCGCCGGGGCGGAGACAGGTTCTGGATCACCAGCCTGGGCCGGGTGTATGGGCTTCAGGGCGCGGTCATGTGGGTGGTGTCGCTGCCTCTCCAGATCGGCATCAGCGATGCCGACCGGGGCTGGGCCCCGTTGTGGGTTATAGGGGCAGTGGTGTTCGTGATCGGCTTCGGCTTCGAGGCCGTTGGCGACTGGCAACTCGCCCGGTTCAAAGCCGATCCAGCCAGCGCCGGGCAAGTGATGGATCGCGGCCTTTGGCGCTACACCCGCCATCCCAACTATTTCGGCGACGCCACTGCCTGGTGGGGAATCGGCCTCGTCGCCGCCTCCACCCCCATCGGCATCGTGGGACTGATCGGGCCCGCGGTCATCACCTGGCTGCTACTGCGAGTATCCGGTGTCCCGATGCTAGAACGAGGCCTCAACAAGAACCGCCCCGGCTACGACGAGTACATCCAGCGGACCAGCGCCTTCGTGCCCCGCCGCCCCAAGGCCCAGCCGTAATCAATTTTGCTATTTCAGTTGGGTACCACGGTGATGGGGCAGTTGGGGTCGGGGGCAGCGGCTAGGCGGGCATCGGCGGTGAGCAGGGGACAGTCCAGGGCTTCGGCGAGGGCGACGTAGGCAGCGTCATAGGCCGCCACATTGTCCCGCAGAGCCCAAATCCTGGCCACCAGCCCCACCAGTGGGAACCGCTCGACCCCGAGCCTGGTCCAGCGATGAACCGCTCGTTCGGCGTCGTCGAGAGTCATCGTTCCGCGGAGCAGCAGCTTGCGGAGGGTCTGAACAACCTCGGCATCCACGAGATGAGGGGCGGCAAGACGATTCTCGCTCAGCATCTGCCGGGCATCGCTGTCTTTGAGCAGCGCCGACACCGCAGCCGAGGCATCAACCACGATCACCGCTCGGCGCGGCCCTCGTGCAAGGCATCCAATATGTGCTTGGTGGAGATGCCCAAACCGGGCAAGTCACCGAGAAGCGCCAGATTGTCTGCCCTACGACTGGACGCAGCTAGTTCCCGCACGGCCATCGCCGACACCGACAGGCCCTCACGCCCAGCAAGAGTCTCCAGTCGGTCCACAACCTCGTCAGGCACATTCCGCAAGTAGAGAGTACGCATGTTGCACTATGCTAGCGGATTGCTATCATCAACGCCGCCCGCATTCGTCTACACCGTTGAAGTGCCCCGCGACGTTCGACGGTTTGCTCACTTGCCGCCCTTCTTCATGCCCACTTATGAGCTGACCAGGTCGTAGGTCTCCGCGGCTACCGCGATGATCTCCTCCCGATCGACTTCCAAGATGAATCCGGCGGCGATGGTTTGGTCGAGGCTGGTGGTGAAAGCCGATATGTAATCGTCGCGGCCCCCTGGATAGAGGCGGGCAATTGCCCCTGGTTCGAGGGGCGCGGTGGTGCCGAATAGGAAGGCAAAGCCCTCGCCCTGTTGTCCTTCTCCGGACAGCATTCGGAGGGGGACATCGACCCACGGGTTGCGGATGCCGCCTCGGGCGTTGCCCAGATCGTCGCGTTGGCAGGTGAGGCCGCCCTCAACCAACTCCAATCGGGGGGCTTCGGGGGGTGGCTCACCGCCGCCCGACCAGTGATCAAGGTGTTCGAGGGCGGCTTGGGCCACGTAGTGCTGGTGTGGCGCAGAGTTGATGGGCTTGTCCACGGTCATGATCACCAGCTCGGTGATCGGCTCGAGCATTCCGGCCATTGCCGAAGGTTCAAGATGGCCGCTATCAGCTCGCGACACCACCAGCAGGTAGGTGTCGGCATGGGCGGCACCGGGCAGCTCCCAAACCCGGACGCTCTCGCTGTCGGGTTGCTCAATCGCTGCGTTGCGCAGCACGGTCACGTCGGTCTCACTGCTCAACAGCAGCACCGGCACCCGGGCGTCGGCACGGATTTGCTCGGGGCAGTCGGTCGTGGCGTCGTACCGCTCGTCGAGCACCCGGGGGCCGAAGGTGCCGTGAAGCTCGGCCCGCACTCCGGGTCGTCCGTGGAGGAAGAAGCCGTCGAAGGTCTCAACCAGCGGATCGATGGCGTTGACATAGGTGGACAGAAACGCCGCGGACTGCGACTCACCTACCGCTAGCAGTCGTCCGGGGGTCAGATCGCCCAGCAGCGGCGTGCCGCCTTGGCCCAGTTTCTGGCCCACCTGGGTGAAGATGTCGTAGCTGAAGGCGTCGCCGGGATGGGACAAGTGCCCATAGCGCTGCGGTTTGAACAGCTTGAGATGGATGCCCTCGGCCAAGCCGCCGCCGTCGATGCCGGCCTTTTGGGCCGATACTCCCACCCAGGCGTCGCCCCTTCGGATGATGTGGCGGTGCAGGTAGTCCCAGTCGGGCGAAGCGTCGATGCCCCCCGACACGTTCAGCCACTCGACCACCACCGTTCCGCTGAAATCAGCCGCAGCCGTCGGGCGTCGCACGAGCAATCGGGTGATGAACGGCGCAGAGTCGTCGGGCTCGGCGGCAATCTGCCCGTCGCGTGGAAGCTGTCCAATCGCCCGGTACGACTGGGCCTGGCCGCGGGCTTCGAATTCGGCCTCAAGGTAGCCCAGCTGTTCGAGGTCGTAGCTGCGAGGGATCAGTACAGGAGGGGCGCCGGGAAGCTCCTCGATGGAGATTGACGTTGACGGAGTCATGGGCGTGGTGTCGGGCCTATTGCTGCCCGACATCGGAGGAGAACTCGTTGGCTACCTCGGGCTCGGGCGATCGCAGCAGCAGCGATTCAATCCCAAACGTGGGGGCGGCGAACAGGGCGGCCATGCAGGAGACCAGGCCGTGAGCCACCTCGTCGCCCTGCATTATCCCGGTGCGGAACCCTTGGCGCTGCCAGTGGGGAATGGCGGCCTCGAAGGCTTCGGGAGTGAAGGAGTTGGCGAATTCGGTGGGCATGGTGGGCCCGAGGATGACGGTGACGAACCGGCGAGTCCCCAGTGTTTCAGTGCGCCAGCCATCCATGGTGGCTTCCAGGGCTCGCTTGGAAGCGGCATAGGGAACCAGCGAGTGACGGGGCATCGAGGACGAGTCTGAGGACACCGCGGCCACCACCGCGTCCTCGCTGAGATGGGGGAGGGCGGCCTTGATGATCAGGTTCGGCCCAAACGTGTTGACCCCGAACACCGCTTGCCAGTCGTCTTGAGTCAACTCGGCCATAGGCGCCATGGGCGACATGCCCGAGGTGTAGACGATGCCGTCGAGGCCGCCGAGAACCCCCACCGCTTCGGCCACCCCCTGCTCGATGCTGGCCGGGTCGAGGGCGTCAATGGCAACGACGTAACCTCCCCCAGCCTCGGCCACCGCTTCGTCCAGTACGTCGCGACGGCGGGCCGCAAACACAACGTGGGCGCCGAAGCGCTGAAGCGCGATGGCGGTCGCCCGACCTAGGCCTGATGAGGCCCCCACCACCAGTACCTTGCGGTCAACCAGTGCTTCCATCTGCTCCTCCGCCTCCTAAGGGGCCAGCCAGCCAATCCTGCCAAAGGGGTCCATCTCTCTGAGCGGCCTCGGCCCCGTCGGCACCGTAAAGGTATAGCCACACCGAGGCCCCGGGGTGTTCGCCAAATGACTCCACCGCCACGAAGGCGGTGCCCGGTGCGGGCTCATCGAGCAGCAGGGCGATCCGGTACGGTCCGGCTTCCACCACCGTGCCAGCCAGCGGGGGAGTATCAGGGGAGTTTGCTTCGACCCTCTCGCCCACCCCTGGGGCCGACGGGATGCCCAGTGCGGTCGTGAGCTCGGCCCACAGCTCATCGCGGGAGCCGGTGCCCATGGCAGTGGGCAGCACCGAGACCGCCGTTTGCCCTCCGAAGTGCTCTAAGTGCAGCCCGAGGTTGGACAAGAACAAGCCCCACCCCTCCACCATGGCGTCATATTGGGCGTCCCACTCGTTGCCTTCGCCGAAACCGGTATTCACCAGCCTCACAGTGCATCGATCCTCGCCTAGAGGCTCCACCGTCCATTCGAACGCCAACCCGTCCACTCCCTCGCCACCGTCGAAACACACCCGCCTGGGCGGTTCCCACACGGCCACCCGGCCGGGAATCTGCATCTCCGGTCCCGGCCCAAACGAAGCCATGGCCGATCCCCCGGCCCGTTCCTCCACCGTATGAGGCACATACCACGAGGAGATTCCCGGCCCCGTAGCCACTGCCCGCCATACCTCCTCCGGCGTCCCCGCTACCTCCACCTCCAACTCAATCGACCGTCGCTCATCAGACATGGTGTTCACACTAGTGGCGTGTCGTCGAGCCGGGCCGAAGACAAACTGTTTTTTGTGACTACATTAAGCGACTATAATATGGGCAGTTGATGTGTCCCTAAGCAGGAACTACACTAAAATAGGTGGAAACAATTGTAATGGAACAACAGATGCCAGCCTTCAGCCAGCAAGCTCGCACGGTGTCGGCACGGGATTTCAAGACTCACTGTCTCCAGTTGATTCGCGAGGTCGAGGAAACCGGCCAAGAGATCATAATCACCCGCCACAAGAAGCCCGTTGCCCGGCTCGCCCCCGTCCAAAAGGAGTTCATCCCTTTGGCTGGAAGGGACAAGGGGCGGCTCAAGATCTATGGCGACATCGTGTCCTCAGTGTGGGACGATGAGTCGTTCGACGTGGAGGACAACCCCGACAAAGTCCTTGACCCCGTTGCCTGGTACGAACGTCATGATAACGGTTGACACTCACACCCTGATTTGGCTGCGCAATTCTGAGCCACGGCTGGGGGACTTGACAAGTACGATGTTGAACCGAGCTCAGCTTGATGGCGAGTTGGCGGCATCATCAGTCGTCCCCTACGAAGCAGTCCGGTTGCATTTGAAGGGGAGGGTTGACTTGGGAATGCCCCCAAGGGAGTGGGTTCAAGACTGCATGGACATCGGCCTTCGGATTATCCCTGTCTCCGCCCATATCGCCGTCGAGTCGTCGATGCTGGGCACTTCGGGATTTCACGGGGACCCCTTGGACCGCTTTATCGCCGCCACGGCCATCGTCGGAGGCCACAGCCTGGTGACCGCCGACCGCCAGATCATTCAATGGGCCGAGCGCACTCGTCTTCTCAGCGTCATTGACCCTGCCCCCTAGCGGGTTCTCTCTGGTCGCCGGTGGAATCGACCGTTGGTAGATTTCTTTCGATGGGGTTGACGGAGGCGCAGCGGGCGAGTTGGGATGAGAACGGGTTCTTCATTGAGCGGGGGTTCGCTGATCGAGCAGTCACCGACGCCATGATCGAGCGGATTGTCGAGATTGCCCGGGCCGACGTGGCTGGGGCGGAGCGGCCCGATCTGTTCATCACCCCGGATAAGACGAAGGAAAACCCGCCCACCCCGGAGGTTGGTGTCTCCAAGGTGTTCCGGGTGATGCGGGCGGAGCCGGTGTTCTACGAGTTCGCCACCGACCCTCGGGTGCTGTCGATGATGGGCGATCTCATCGGTCCCGACGTGGACTGCTTCTTGTCCCAGTTCATCTTCAAGCATCCCGGCACCCTCGGCCAGCCCTGGCACCAAGACGATTACTACTTCCGCATGACCCCCCTGCCCCAGGTGGGGGTATGGCTGGCCTGCACCGCTGCCACCCCGGACAACGGGCCGCTGTGGATCGTCCCCGGTTCCCACACTGAGCCGATCCACGATGCCGTGCCCGACACCCGGGAGGGCGCGGGACTGGCCTACGTCGAGATCGTCGACGTCCCCACCGACAACGAGAAGGTGGTCCTCATGGAGTCGGGCGACCTGCTGGTGTTCCACTCCCACCTGCGGCATCGGTCGACCGACAACCTCTCCGATGGGATGCGGGCGGCCATGGTGTACCACTACGCCGCGGCCGGCTCAGAGGGATTCCTCGCCTTCAACCAAGACTGGACCGAGGTGCTGCGCGGCGGTCAGCCGGTGGAGGCGTCCACTGAACCGGTGCCCATCGAATATTGAGTGCCAGGGGCGATCAACCGACAGGCGTGCGACGGGCTCGGGACGCGAACGCGGCAGTCACCGCTTCGTAGGCCGGCTTTGGATGGCCCTCTCGGTCGAACAGCAGGGGGGCTCGATCGGGCCCGAAATGCTCGTCGACCCACGAATGGGCGTCGCTCACTCCCCAGAATGTGACCTCCTGGCAGGCGTCGACCGACAGCGCGGCGTCGACTAGCTCGCCGTAGATCCGGCCCTGCACATCGAGACGATCGGGGTCGGTCGGATGGGCCAAGACGTCCATCTCAGTGACGGCCACCTCGAGCCCCATGTCGGCGAAGGTGGTCACCCCTCGGTAGAGCTGTTCGGGATCGGGAGGACCTGGGGAGAAGTCGGGATAGAGTTGATGGCCCTGGATCCCGACGCCGTGGAGGGGCAGACCCCGCTCAACCAGGTCGGCCACGATCCGGGTGAACAGGCCGTGTTTGTCGGGGATCACCTCGGTATGGGTCTCGTTGATCCACAGCTCGATGGAGGAATCAGCGTCGTGGGCCACGGTCAGCACGTCGGCCAAGTAGTCCTCGCCCAGCAGGGAGCGCCAGACAGAGTCGGCGGGGCGACCCTCCAGCCAGTGCAGCGGCTCATTGACCACATCCACTCGAGCCACTGAGCTTGCCCAATGTGAGAACAGCTCGCGGACGTGGTCGACAAGGTGTTGGCGAAGCGCGCCCGCGTCGGAGCATTCGGTGATGTAGTCGGGCGTGCCCCAGTGAGGCCAAACCACGGTGTGGCCGCGCACTTGCATCTGGTGAGCGGCCGCAAACGCAACCAGCTCGTCGCTGGCCTCCCAGTCCCAGCGGTCGGGCTCGGGATGAATCCACAACCACTTCATGGCCCGCTCCGCGGTGACCGAGTTGAACTCGTCAGCCAACAGCGATCGGTAGTGCTCGTCACCGGAGCCGAAGATTCGATCATTGACGGCAGCCCCGACCCGAACCCCACCGGCCGCGGCCAGATCCCGCAGGCTCACGGTGCCTGTCTTGACGATTCGGTGACCCCGAAAATCGGGGCCACTGTCTTGGACCACAGATCGGAGTCGGGCGCGGGCCAGCCGTGGGCTTCTTGCACCCCGACGCCCGCCGACAGGGCGTTGATGACGTAAAGCACCACTTCGGGGGCGTCGAGGCGGCGCAGGGTATCGAGGATCCAGGCGTTGCGGGCTGAGAAGATCTCTGCGACCCCAGCAGCCACATCGGGATCGTGGCGAGCGGCCGCGGCGGCATCGATCTGCAACAGTCGCAAGTGACGGCTGTCCGGGTTGATGAACTGGAAGAACGTCTCCATCGGCCGCTCGACCGCGGCTTGGGCGTCGAACTGGGCATCGCGCTCGGCCAATTGCGTGCGGATCACCTCCACCAGCAGCTGGCCCTTCGAGCGGAAGTGCCCGTAGATCGCCCCTTTGGTGACCCCGGCAGCTACGGCAATATCGCGCAGCGAGACCGCGGCGTAGCCCTGCTCGACGAACACCTCGGCGGCCACCTCCAGCAGCCGGGCCCGGGTGGCCTCGGCCTTGGGAGTGAGCGGGGGATCGGCGAACACTGAGCTCATGTCTCACCTCCTGCATCCGAACGGGCGATGGCCCGGGTGTCGGTGCCCAGGTAGCTGGCCACCACCCGGGGGTCGTCGCGCACCGCGGCCGGTGCTCCCTGGGCGATCACCTCCCCGGTGTCCAGGCAATAGATCCGGTCGCTGATCGACATCACCAGCGGCATGTCGTGCTCGATCAACAGCACCGATGCGTCGAGCTCCCGTCGCACCCCGTGCAACAGCGGCACCAAGGCCTCAGCCTCCCGCTGGGCCACACCGGCGGTGGGCTCGTCGAGACAGAGCAGGCGTGATCCGCCTGCCACCAAACAGGCCAGTTCGACGATCCGGCGGGTGCCGGTGGACAGCTCGGCCACAAACTTGTCGGCGTAGTCGCCCAGTCCGAAAAAGCCGATCAGGTCATCAGCCGCCCTGATCTGTCGCCGTTCGCGGCGAACACCCGGAGGAAGGGCCAGGGCTGTGGGCCAGAACCGAGTGGGCATGCGCCGCTCCAGCGCCACCTGCACTGTCTCGCGCACGGTGAGGTCGGGGAACAGGGTGGCGGCCTGAAAGGCCCGTCCCAGGTGATGCCGGTGACGGCGATGAGCAGCAAGGCGGCTCACATCACTCCCGTAGATCTCCACTCGGCCGTTGGCAGGAATCAGACCGCCCACCCCGTTCATGAACGAGGTCTTGCCCGCGCCGTTGGTCCCGATCAGCCCCACGATCTCCCCGTGGCCCACCTCGAGGCTCACCCGGTTGACCGCCACCCGGGAGCCATAGCGCACGGAGAGCTCCCTGGTGGCCAGAGCGACGTTCGACGGCGGCGTCGGGATCGAAGCCGGTGCGGGAATATCACGAATTCGCACCGGGGGCGCCGGATGCCGCAGGGCGAACCAGCTAAAGAACGAGTCCCGGGCCAGGAACCAGAGCTGCACGAAGCCCCCCGGTGCGTACATCAACAGCACCAGGATTCCCAAGCTGCTGGTCAGCACCGGGATCAGTGCCGAGTCGGGCCAGAAGGCGGGAAGCCCGATCACCCACAGCGAGCCCAGCACCGGGCCGATCACCGAGCCGATGCCGCCGATCACCGCAATAGCCACCACCTTGAACGAGGTGTCCACCGAGAAGAACGAGAACAGCACCGTCGAGTAGAGCCCGGCCAGCAGCGCCCCGGCGAACCCGGCCAAACCGCCGCCCAAGGCGAAGGCCAGCACCTTCGATCCGGTGGGCCACACGGTGGCCGCCGCCGCGGCCGCCGGGTTCTCCCTGGTGGCCACGATCCGGCGGCCGATGCCGGTGCGACGCAGGTGGGCGGTGAACACCACCCCAAGCACCAGGCCGATCAGGGCCAGATAGAAATAGGTTCGCTGGGGGGCCAGGTCGATGGGCCCGATATGGGCTCGTTCCAAGAGAGCGGAGGTTTGGCTGCCTCCGCTGAGGAACGGCCGGGTGAAGAAGAACTTCTCCGCCGCCACCGCGAACGCCAGGGTGACCACGGCCAGCAGCAGGCCCCGGGCCCGCAGCGCGCCGATGCCGACAACCACCGACGCGCCGGCGGCCACGGCTGTGCCCCACACCGCAGCCCACAAGAAGTGCAGCTCAGGCATGGGCACCACCACGTCGAACCCGGCCACCCCGAGACCAAGATCGTTCCCCCTCACCAAAGCGGTGGTGGTCAAAGCGCCCAGGCCGGCGAACGCACCTTGTCCCAAAGAGATCTGACCGCTCCAGCCCACCAGCACCACTAAGGAGAGCGCGGCCAGCGCCATTAACAGGATCTCGCTGTAGCGGAAGGTGCGGCTGGCCGTGGTGACGAACACCGGCACCACCGCCACGATGGCCACTCCGATGACGGCCAGGATTCGAGAATGGTGGCGAACCCACCAGATCGGGCGCAGTTGGGCCGGTATGGGGCGAATCCGGGGGCTGAAAGAGAAGGCCCCGGCCTCGTCGGGGGCACCTCGGCGGGTGGTGGCAAAGATCCCGACGATGGCCACCAGCAGCAGCACCGCTTCAAACCGCCCCAGATCCAGGGGGTAGTTGAGCCGGATGAGCGCCTCGACGATGCCTAGGACTATCCCGGTGGCCACCGCCACGCTGAATGACACGAACGAGGCGCACACCGCCACCACCAGCACCCGGGTCATGGTGGCGTGACCGGGGCTGGTGGCCACGAACGAGCCAATGGAGTCGGCTTCCTGGAACACCGTGACCAGCCCGGCGAACGCTCCGGTGAGGGCCCACACCACCGTCGACACCCGACCCGGATGGATGCCGGCCAATCGGGCACGATCGGGATCGGCCGCCGTGGCCCGGATGGCCCGACCCCACGCCGACCACCGCACCCAGATGCTGAGGGCCACCACCGCGGCGGCCGAAGCCACGCACAAGACGAACTCGCCTCCCTCGATCCGTATGCCGAACCACTCCAGCTCTCGATTCCAAGGTGTGGGGAAGCGATGGCGCTTGTCCTCGGCCGACGCCTCGGGCAGGGCGAAGATGAGGGCCTGGGCCAACTGGGCCAGCCCGATGGTGGCCACCAACAAAATCACTCGGGGGGCGGTGAACAGGCGATGCACCACGGTCAGCTCGGCCACTCCCAAGAACACGGCCCCGGCCAGCACGGCCAGCACCACCCCCAACCAGTACGGCGCGCCGTAGCGGATCACCAGGTGGGCCAGCACCTGGCTGGCCAGCACCCCGGTGGCGCCCACCGCGAAGTTGATGATCCGGCTCGACCGGTAGATGAGGATGACGCCGAGGGCCAACAGGGCGTAAGAGAGGCCGTTGACCGCCCCGATGAATATGTACTGCCGTCCGACCTCGAAGGCGAGGATCACGACGGGTCCTTCGGCTCTGGGCGGTCGTCGCCCAAGAACACGGCCCGGGCGATGTCGCCCCGTTCGGCGAGCTCCGCGGTCGGCCCGTCGAAGCGGACCTGTCCCTTCTCGATGAACACCGCTCGATCCGAAAGGGCCGCCGCGATGTTGAGCGACTGCTCCACGATGATCATGGTCTGGCCCTCGGCCTTGAGCCGCTCCACGATCTCTATCAGCTCGCCTATCACCGCGGGGGCGAGGCCGAGCGACAGCTCGTCGATGAGCAGCACGTCGGGCTCGTGCATCAGCACCATGGCCAGCGCCAGCATCTGCTGCTGCCCGCCGCTGAGCGAACCGGCGGGCTCATCCAGCCGGTCGGCCAGCTCGGGGAAGATTTCCAGCACATGGTCGATGCGGGCATTGAGCTGGGCCCGATCCCGCCGCATGGTCCATCCCGCGGTGCGGAGGTTGTCCTCGATGGACAGCGGCAGAAACACCGCCCTGCCCCCGGGAAGCTGCTGGATGCCCAAATCCACCCGAGTCTGCGGCGAGGTGAGGGTGATGTCGCGCCCGTGGTGGGAGACGATGCCCCGAGACGGCACGGCCAACCCGCTGATCACCCGCAAAATGGTCGACTTCCCGGCACCGTTGGTCCCGAGCAGCGCCAGGGTCTCGCCCCGGTCCACGTGGAGGTTGACGCCGAACAGCACCTGTACCGGCCCGTAGGAGAAGTCGATATCCCGCAGGCCAACGGCCGGCAGCTGATCGGGATTGGCCCGCCGTCGCTGCAAGTCGGCGTGGTCTTTCTCGATCTCGTCCACCACCAGCGACAGGTCATGGCGGATGTGGCGGGCGCCCCAGATCAAGAGAGCGCCACCGATCAGCTTGAACGGGATGGCCACGACCAGGATGGCAGTGCGCTCGTCGGTGGCGTCCGACAACAGCCCGGCCACGATGGGTCCCAGCACGCCGCCGCCCAAGAAGATCACCATGATCGACAAAGCGGTGGACTGGGCCCGCAGCCGATAGGGGACAACCCCCACCAACAGCGGGGAGATCATGCCGAAAATGACCACGCTCAACACCGCGGGCACTATCCCCACCGCGGCGAACAGCACGGGATGGGGCATGAAGAACTGAATGGGAATGGCCACCGCGATGGGGAAGAACAGAGCCCCCACCCAGGCCAGCGCCCGAGCCGGGCTCTCCCGATATAGGGCGTCGTAGCGCTTGGCCGCCCACGGCGCAGCGGCGAACGCCAACATCCCCGGGACGAACCCGATCATCGCCCGCTCGAACGGGCTCAGTCCCCATCGGTCTTCGAGGAACAGGTTGACCAGAAAACTCTGCCCGATGATCGAGAACACGATGATGCTGAACGAGATCCACGCCAGCTTCAGCGTCTTGATGGCCATCAGGCGCTGCCACACCGCCCCCAGCGACACCCGGGGCGGGTCGTCGTCTTCCTCCATCACCTCCCCGAGCACCGACTTCTGCTCGAATTGCCCCCGGGGCGGGTCGGGAACAAACAGCGCCCAGATCCCCAGCGCCAAAGTGGGCCAGGCGAAGATCCAGTAGGCCCAGCGCCAGTTGTCGTCCACCAACAGCATGAGGCCGCCCACCAACAGCGGGGCTATCCGCTCGCCGCCCCGGCCGAGCACGTTCTTTACCGCATAGATCCGGCCCCGAGACGAAATGGGGTAGGCGTCGGCCAGCACCGCTCCCTGCACCGGGAAGGTGTTCGACGTACCGACCCCCATGAGCACGCCGACCATGAAGAACCCCAGCGCGGTGGCTTGGAACCCCCGGGTGAACATGGCCACGCTCCAGAAGATTGTGGCCAGGCCCACCAGGCGCATGCGGTTGACGCGATCGCCCAGCTTGCCCATGGGTATGGCGCACAGCGTGGTGGCTATGAGACCGCCGATCCCCATCACCGCCAACCCGGCGTCGGACACTCCGAAGCTGTCTTGGATTTCGGGTCCGAGGAGGCTGGGGATGGCCAACTGGAAGGCATCGACCGCATCCAGGGTGCCCAAAACGGCCAGCACGCCGACGCCGCCGGTGGCCACTGCCTGGCGCAGCGTTATCGCTTCTTCGCCGACTCCGGGGAGATCCCCGTCAGCGCGAACCTCGGGCTTATCGGCTTCAATCGCCTCCCGGGCCGCCTCTTCGTCGAGCAGCGCCCGGCTCAGGTCGGCAAAGCCGCGGCGATCGCCCGACGACTCAGTCATTTGCTGCTGCGGCGTTACGGCGTCAGGTCGACGGGATCGCCCAAGCCGACGAGTTCGCCGTCCTCATCGGCGTCGCCGTCAAACTGCACCAGCCGCAGCGTGTCGTTGCCGTTGTACTTGCCCGGCCCGAACGACAAGAACGGGATCTCCGGCAGCGATGCCTGGGAGAGCGAATCCAATCCGGCCTGGAAGGAATCGTTGGTCAGATGCGGTCCGGCCGCGGTGGCGATCTGCACGAACATCGACAGATCGCGACACGCCAACACGGTGTAGTTCCAGTAGTTGGGATCCTCCTTGCTGTTCTCCACTCCCGGACCGGGCCGCTCGAAGCGGGCGTCGGGAAGCGCGGCCATCACCACGTCGAGGCACTCCTGGGTCTCGGCGTCCACCGGGTCGGTGGCCAGATCGAGTCGCACCGCAGAGGAGATGGTGCCGTCCAGCGCCATCGGATCGATGCCCGAGGAGATCGCCGTGGTGAAGTTGGTGGAGTCGACCGCGGCCATCTGGATCCCCAACTCGCCGTAGGTGATGAGGCCCGTGGCCGCGGCTCCAAAGATCACCATGCGGTCGATACCGGCATCGGACACCTGTTCCTGCATGATCTCGGTCTGACTCTCCATTGCGTCGTCGTCGAGCACGAGATCGTCGATGTTCATGGTGATGGCGACCTCTACCCCAGCGTCGGCAAAGGCTGCTTCCACCGCATCCCCCAATTGGTCTTGAGTCTCGGAGCCGTCGTAGTGGACGCCCACCGCGGTAGCGCTGTCGAACCACCCTCTGCGGGCCAATTCGGCGACGAACCTCTCCTCTCGGGCCGTTCCCTCGATTCTGAAGCTGGCCAGAGGGGCCCTGGCCCGTTCCAGCAGCTCTCCTCGGGCGTTTACCTGAGAGCCAATGTGGATGGTCTCGTGCTGTTCCGACACACAGAAATTGGCGTCGCCCCGCAGCCCGCCCAGCACCGCGAACACCTGGTGATCCTCGGTGAGTGAGATGCAGGCGGCCAGCATCTCGTTGGGCAGGGCCGGGTTGAAGCCGGCGATGGAGGCCTCGAGGGAGCGGCCATAGATGCCGCCCTCGGCGTTCACCGCGCTAACCAGGGCGTCCCACACCAGTTGAGGCTCGCCGAAGAAGCCGAAGCCGAACAGGGTGGTGTCCCAGAACCCCACCCCGATGCGGATGGTGTCCTCGGTGACGCCCCGGAAGCTGGCGGTGAGCACAATCGGCGTGGGTTCGGGGGTGGGCTCCGGCGCCGGTTCCGATGAGGATTCTGAGGGCTCGTCCTCTGCTGCCGGTTCCTCGGGTGCTTCCGCGGCTGGGTCAGGCTCGTCTTCGGCCGGTACCGGTTCCTCGGGTGCCTCTTCGGCTGGCGCGGCCGATTCGGCCTCTGGCTCGGCTGGTGCGGCGGTGGGTGCCTCTTCGGGGGCCGGCTCGTCCTCGCCGCCACCCCCGGTGGTGCAGGCGGTGGCGACCACCGCCAAGGCCAGCAGCAAGGCCAACAACGTCCGTGAGAATCTCATCGCGTTCCCCCTGATCCCGTCGCCGTTGCGCCCCAAATATACCAATGGTAGAAAACTTGTCCATCCGATGTTGGGGAGCGGTTCTTATGGTTGACTTTGAGGCGCTAGTTGCCGATCTGACGCTAGATGAGAAGTGCCTCATGGTCTCGGGCGAGGGTGCTTGGATCATCCCCGGGTGTGAGCGTCTGGGCATTCCCGACTGGTGTGTGAGCGACGGTCCGGTGGGGGTGCGGGGCCGCACGATGGGACCGGGCTTGGTGGTGCCGGGCCCCTCCGCGCTGGCCGCCACCTGGAGTCCCGCCCTCGTCCATGAACTGGGCCAAGCTCTGGGCACCGAGGCCCTCGACCGGAAGGTCGACATGATCCTCGCCCCCACGGTCAATCTCCACCGCTCTCCCCGAGGGGGCCGCCACTTCGAGAGCTACAGCGAGGATCCCGAGCTGAGCTCCCGTATTGCCGTGGCCTACATCACCGGTGTCCAGTCGCAGGGAGTTGGAGCCTGTGTCAAGCACTTCGTGGCCAACGACCAGGAGTTCGAGCGCCACACCATCAATGTCGACGTCGACGAGCGCAGTCTGCGAGAGATCTACCTCCCCCCGTTCGAGGCCGCGGTCAAGGAGGCTGGCGTGCGAGCGGTCATGGGTGCCTACAACTTCGTCAACGGCCACCACGCCTGTGCCCAGCCCGAACTGCTGATCGGGTTGCTGAAGGAGGAGTGGGGGTTCGACGGCTTAGTGGTGTCCGACTGGGGAGCCATCAAGGAGACCGTGGCCCCCGCCGCCCACGGACTGGACCTGGAGATGCCCGGCCCCGGCCGATGGTGGGGCAGGGGCAAACTGATGGAAGCAGTGGAGGCGGGATTGGTCGACGAAGCGCTGGTTGACGACAAGGTGCGCCGCATCGTCGGCTTCTTGGATTGGGCCGGGCGTCTCGGCACACCCACTGACCACGACGAGGCCAGCACTGAGCGCCCCGAGCATCGGGCTCTGGCCCGGAGAGCGGCGGTTGAATCAATGGTGCTGGTTCGCAACAGCGACGACACCTTGCCCTTGGCGCCCGATAAGACGATTGCCCTGATCGGGCCGGGGGCAGCCGATACAGCTGTGCTGGGCGGTGGATCGGCCAGCCTGGTCCCCCACCGCACCACCACGGTTCTGGAGTCGCTGGGCGAGCGGCTGGGCGAGCGGCTGATCGGCCATGCCCCCGGCGTGGACATGCGCCGCAAGGCCGACGCGGTGCCCGAGTCGTGGATTGCCGATGGCGTGCGCTTCGAGCTCTATGACGGCATCGGGTTCGACGGCGAGCCGTTTGAAACCCTCACTCAGCCGCTGCCCTTCAACGTTTGGTATGGCGAGCTATGGCCGAAAGATCTCGACGCCATGTCGGTGCGGCTCGAGTTCACCATGACGCCGGAGCAATCCGGTCGCCACCGATTCTGCGCCCTCGGCTTCGCCCATGCTCGCCTGTTTGTGGACGGCGAGCTGGTAGCCGACAACCATGTCGAGGGGTTCAGCGCCGGCCTTGGACTGCACGGTGGCCACGGCTACTTCGATCTCGAAGCCGGCAAGCCCTACCAGATCCGTCTTGATCACGTTCCCCCCGAAGGCGGTCAGTGGCTTTCCATTGTTGATGTGGGTGCGGAGTTGGCCAACCTCGACCGGGAATCGGGCTTGGACGAGGCGGCCTCATTGGCAGCCCAGGCCGATACCGCAGTGGTGGTGGTCGGTTCCAACGCCGAGTGGGAGTCAGAGGGCGGCGATCGGGATTCGATTGAGCTGCCCAACAACCAGGATGAACTGGTCGAGCGGGTGCTCGACACCAATCCCAACACCGTGGTGGTGCTCAACTGCGGCGCGCCGATGACTCTGCCCTGGCTCGACCGGGCCAAAGCGGTGCTGTTGGCTTGGTACCCCGGCCAGGAAGCGGGCGAGGCCATCGCCGACGTGCTGATGGGCGACGCCGACCCCGGCGGGCGGATGCCCACTACTTGGGCCAGGCGAGAGCAAGACACCCCCGCCTATCTGAACTATCCCGGCGAGGCCGGCGAGGTGCGTTACGGCGAGGGGATCTTCGTCGGCTACCGCTGGTACGACGCCCGGGGCATCGTCCCGATGGTCCCGTTCGGCCACGGCGGCTCCTACACCACCTTCGACTGGGGCCCGCCCGAGGTGAGCAGCGAGGGCACTGACATAACCGTCTCCGTCCCGGTCACCAACACCGGCGACCGGGGAGGCAACGACGTAGTGCAGGTCTACGTCGCCCCGCCGGAGGGCGGAGTGCCCCGACCCCCCAAAGAGCTGGCCGGCTTCGCCAAGCTCATCCTTGCCCCCGGCGAGACTGGCACTGCGGAGATTGAGCTCAACGAGCGCTCCTTCGCCCGCTGGGATCCCGAGGCCCACTGCTGGACCGTGGACCCCGGCCAATATCAACTCGTGGTGGCTGCCTCGTCCACCGATATCCGGTCGAAATTGCCCATCGTGATCTGAACATGTGCTTATAACCGTAATTTTAGAACAATTTCATTGATTGACAGTTCAATGAGCGACGGGTAGATTTCCGGCGTGGGAACCTTTGCACTGCCCATTCGGGTTGCTGGCATGGACGGCGGGGAGTCCAGGGAGATCGAGGCGATCGTCGACACCGGTGCCGCTTACACAACCCTGCCTGGCCGGTTGCTGCGCGAGATGGGGGTGGTACCCATTGGCCAACGCCGATTTCTGTTGGCCGACGGCCGTCGGGCGGTCATGGAATACGGGCGAGCATGGGTGACGGTGGAGGGGGAAGGCGAAGTGACCCTTGTGGTCTTCGGCGAAGACGAAGGCCCGGCGCTGCTGGGGGCCTACACCCTTGAGGGCCTAGCCCTTGCGGTCGACCCGGTCGAACAGCGGCTGGTTCCCACCCAGCTCATCTTGTATCGACTCGCCAGCTGACGACAAGACCAGCTTGAGGGCCGGTCCGCCCCCTCGGTGGACTTTGTGGCTTCCATGTCGGAAGATGCGCTGCGGTGATATGTTATTTGCCGATTTATCGGGTCTAAAGGAGTGAATAGTCTCAAAAAGGTAAAGACATGCTCTATAACGCTTGTCAGCCGATATACCGAGAGGCTATTAGCTAAATGAAGTCCAATTTCTTCATGTATTTGCGTAATTCAGGGCAGATGTTGTCACTGGTGTCGGTATAATTGCAGGCATGGAGTTTAGAACCATCTCCAAGACCAAAGGCGACAACGCCGGTGCAGTTTCGGGTTTTGGTTTTCCCGATTATTCGCAGGCGGATCGCTCAGAGTTGTTGGGGTTGATGGCCCAGGCTGATTTGTTCCGCCGCCAATCGGAGGCCTACTTGGTCGGCTTGATTGTCCGTTTCGGCGAACTCGAGGGGTGGGCGGCGGCTTCGACGGTGTGCCACCAGCTCAACATCAGCGCATATCGGGCCCGCCAGCTGGCGAAGGCGGCCAAGGGTCTCGCTGAGATGCCCGCGGTGCTGAGCGCCGCCGAGCAGGGCCTGATCTCTGCCGATCAGGCTGGACTGGTGGCCGAGTCGCACAAGCGGGCGCCGATGAGCGACCACGACCAGCAGGAGCTTGTCGAGTTGGGCGGCTGGCAGGGCCAAGACGAGTTCAAGAAGACCGTGGCCGTTCGGGAAGACCAGCGCCGCGCCGGCGACGGAATGAGCCGCGCCGAGCGCCAACGGGCTCGCCGTAGCGCAAAGGTATTCGACGGCGCTGGCGGCATGGTGGTGCTTCACGCAGAGTTAGACCAGGTGGCGGGCGAGCGGGTCAAGATCGCTTTGTGCTCAATGAGCTCCAAGATGCTGGGCGACGACATTGCCTACGACCCGATCCGTACGTTCGAGCAGCGCAACGCCGATGCCCTCGTAGCACTCATCACCCAACAGCCCGCCGTCGAATCAGCCAGCCAGGACGGCGGCGGTTTCGGCCCCGGCGGGATGGGCTGCGAGGGCATCGCAGGACCTACCCCGCAGAAGACAGTGCTGGTCGTCTCTGCCGACTACGACGCCATCACGGGGCAACTCGAAAGCTGCGGGCTGATCGACGCAACTCCGATCGAACTCGACGAGTTGCGTCGGCTGGCCTGCGACGCAGAAATCCTGCCGATGATCTTCGCAGCCGACGGGCAGCCCATCTATGTAGGCAGAACCCGAAAGGCGGTGACCAGGGCCCAGAGGCTGGCCCTATACCGCAGAGACAGGGGCTGCATCGGCTGCGGCATCCGCCCGCAGGCTTGCGACGCCCACCACATCTTGCCCTGGGAACACAACGGGCCCACCGACATCACCAACCTGGTGCTGTTGTGCCCCAAATGCCACACCAAAGTCCACAAACACCACCACACCATCCGCCACGACCCCGAAACCCGCCGGCACCAACTCGATCCGCCCAATCGGCCCATCCGGGTAGCCCCGGATCAACCTCCCCATCAGCACCAAGCAGCAGCCTGAGCAGGTCCAGGATGGCTCCTTGACGCCGACGTCCCGATGTCACGCTTGGTGAAGGGCCTTCGTGATGAGTTGCATCATTTCTCGGGCCACCATGGGGGCGGCGTTTTGGTTCTGGCCGGTGACCAGGTTGCCGTCTACTACCCAGTGATTGGCGAGGGGGTCGCGGAAGCGGGTGGTGCTCTCGAAGAAGGCCCCGGCTCGGCGCAGTTCGGTCTCGGGATGATGGGGAGTGCTCTCGATGCCGAGCTCGCGTACTTGCTTGTCGGTCACCCCGGTCACCCGCCGGTCCTTTACCAGCGGCTCACCGTTGGCACTTTTGGCCAGTAGTAGGCCAAGCGGTCCGTGGCAGACGCCGCCGATCACCCGGCCGAGCCGATTGGCCTCGGTGATTTGGTCGCCGAGGACCTCTGAGAAGCCGAAGTCGAAGGCCGCCCCCCAACCCCCGGCCAGGTACACGATGTCGTAGTCGGCCATGTCGAGGTCTCCGACCGCCAGCGACTCGGTGACCATTCGGCGGAGGTCGTCATCGGCCAGGAACCGGTCGTCGGCCTCGGTACGGATCACCGGCTTCAGCGACTGGGGCTCGACGGGGATCTCGCCGCCTGACGGGCTGGCCACGTGTACCTCCATGCCCGCGTCCAAGAAGGCGTAATAGGGCACGGTCATCTCGCTGGAGAACACCCCGGTGGGCTTGCCGATGTCGAGCATGCCGTGGTTGGTGGCCACCACCAGGGCCCGGCGGCCGCTGAGGTCGGCCTCAAAGCGCCGGTCGTCTTCAGGGTGCAGGCCGACCCGCTGGAGCGCCTTGCGCAGCAAACGGGCGGGAGGCGGGGGATTGTTCTTCATCGGACCCTCCAAGGGAATGCGTTCGGCGTAGGGCCAGGGCTGATTCCGGTCGGGAACACACCGGGCCCGTTCGGTGGCCAGTTGACCGGCGAGGTGGGCGAAGACGGCTTCGGTGGCCGGGTCGCTGGCCAGATTCTCCTTCTCGATCGGGTCGGCATCGAGGTCGTACAGCTCCCATTGATCGGGGAGCGGCTCGGATCGGTGGACCGGACCAGCCGGTCCACTGGCGGCCAAGTGGCGGACGCCGGGCTCGGTCCAGGTGGCCGGATCGTCGAAGCTCCGCACGATCTTCCACAAATGGCCCGAACCGCCGGCGGTGTCGGCATCCGACACCCGGACCACAAGACCCTCGAAGTTGGCGGGAACGTGGGCGGGCACCTGGATGCGCAGCGGGAGCGGGGGATTCGCCGTCCGGCCTGCTCTGCGGGCCATCGCGCTGGCCCCCGAGTCGCCCTCGGGCATGTTGTCGCGGGTCATCAGGTAGACGGGTCGGTCGGTGTCGGCCGTCGCCTCGTCTGCCACCACACCCATGAGGTCGCGACCGGGCAGGGGATGAACCTCGGTGTGGGTCTTGCGAAGCAGTTCGGCGGTGGCCTCCTGGTCGATGCCAGCCGCGGCCAACAGCGTGGGGACGAGATCGACATGGGAGGTGGGGGCATCGTCCACCTGACGACCCCCGGTCGCCTCAGGCCCGACCCGGGCGATGGCGAACGGAATCCGGGTGGCCTCGTCGTACAGGTTGAACCACTTCTGGTGGAGTCCGCCGTGGGCCCCCAGCAGTTCGCCGTGGTCGGCCGTGCGCACCAGCACAGCGTTCTCTGATCCTTGGTCGGTAACGGCCCGGCGAACCCGGTCCAGTGGGCCGTCGACCTCGGCGTGAAGGCGGTAATAGAGATCGCGGTAGGCCTGGGCCCGCGACCGATAGGCCCGCTCGACTAATGGCGGCGGCCCGTAACACGACAGGTACGAGGCCCGAAAGGCGATTTGGGCGGCGGGCTTGGTGGAGAGGTCCTCATCGTCGGTGGGAGACGGCGGCACCGGCGGGGGATCCTCGACCCCAGGTGTGCGCGGGCTGCCCCGTCGCAGCCACGCGGGGGCGAACACGATGTCGTGGGGGTTCACGAAGCTGGCCACCAGCAAGAACGGCCGGGCGGCATCCGGGTCGCCGGCTCGGCGCCGGGCATACCGATCTTCGAGCCAGGCCACCGCCCGGTCGGCGATCAGCGGATCGCGCACGAATCCGGTGTCGGCGAACGACGGTCCGTGGGGCTCGGGGCCGATCCATCCAGAGAACCCGAACTCATCAAGGGGATCGGCATCAAGGTAGGCCTGGACCGCCGTCTGGTGGACCACACCGTCGCTGTCGTTGGTGGCCAGCGCCCCGCCGGTTGCCGGGTTGAACAGATCGGCGTGGCTCATGTGCCACTTGCCCTGATAGTGGGTGTCGTAGCCCGCGGCCCGGAACCAGTGGCCCAACGTGGGCACCTCACCAGGTCGCAGCCACCGCATCCGGGAGTCGTCCCACATCTTCCCCAAGCCATCGGTCTGGGTCACACTGTGTACGTCGGGGTACTGCCCGGTGAACAGCGTGGGCCGGCTGGGCACACAGGCCAGCGAGCCGGTGTAGTGCCGCACGAACGAGACCCCATGGTCGTCGAACCACCGGGTGCCGACGAGGGTTTGACGACGCCACTCCCGCAGCTCGTCGGACTCGTAGGGCGGCACCGCCCGCTCCTGATCAGTCATGATCACCACCACGTCAGGACGATCGGTCATCGGCCCGCTCCTGCGGTCTTGGCCATGTGCCGATTGAGTCCGGCGAGCATCGTCTCTGATGCCTTGGCCAACCGCCGGGCCACAATCCCGGCGATCAACTGCTGGGGCGGTCGAGGTCCGGCGTTGACCCTGCTGGTCAGCGAAACCCGGGTCCCCCGTGTCGTCTCCCGCAACGACCAGGTGTTGGCCACCGATCGGATCACCGGCGGGAGACCCTCGATGGAGTAGGCCAGCGTTACCCCCGGCGCCCAGTCGATGACCCGCTCCACCAGTGAGGAGCGGCCCACCTGCACCCGGCGCACCGTGCCGACGCCCTCGGCCTGCTCGCTCATCAGACAAGAGTGGTCGACGTTGGATGCCCACCCGCTGATAGCGCCGAAGTCGGCCAGCACGACCCACACGGCCCCCGGTTCGGCGGCGATGTCTCTGGTGCAGGTGATCTCGGCCATGACTTCATCTTCCTACTGACGGGCCATCTCGGTGCGGGCCGCGGTCTCGACATCGGCGGCCGATTGCCCGCCGAGTTCGATGACCACCTCATGGATTTCTCCGGTGAATGGGAACGAACCCTCATAGCGCTCCGAGACCGGCGAACCATGATCGAATCCGATGCTGTCGCTCAGCAAGGAAATCGACCTCATCATGAGCGGCAACTCGGCTCGACCGCAAACACTTCCATCGATGGCGACACTCATGACCCCGCTAGAACGGCTGGTACGGCGGAGGCTCACCGCCACAGAGCTGCGGCCCTGGGGCACTGGCAGTTCGGACTCCAAGATGGTGCGATCCATGAAGGCGTTGTAGTCGACCATCAGCCGTTCATTCTCCACAAACACCGATATTCCTGCGCTGGCGCTCCCCGTGGCCCAGATAACCCCGCCGTCTCCGGCGGCCCTGGTGATCTTGGCGGTCAAGTCCCATGCTCTTCCCCCCGGGGACGGGGAGGCCGACGAGGGGATCGGCGATACCGGCGGCCGGTACACATACCGCCGGCTGGTGGGGTGGGGCGAGCGGTCGTTCGGCCTCGCGGCGAACAGCTCGATCGTGCGGTCGTCCAATGGGAGAACTCCGTGGCGTTCGGCCTCCTCCCACCACAGGCCAATCAGCTCTTCCAATACCTTCGGCTGGTCGTCTGCCCGGTCGAAACACTCGGAGGGATCGGAGGAAAGGTCGTAGAGCTCCCATCGATCGTCATCGAAGTCCTGGCCATGGATATGCCGCGTCACGGCCTTCCACCATTTGCCGTCCTGTTCGACCACGAGCGCACGCGAGCCGAACATCTCGTAGTACTGGAGTCTGTTGGTTGCCGGGGCGGCGGCGTCGCCCAGCACCGTGGCGAACGAGTGGCCGGTGACCGGGAACTGCTCATAGCCGTTCAACGTGCTCGGCGGCGCGATCCCCAGCAGTTCGTACAGCGTCGGAGCCAGATCAGAAACGTTGATGAACTGGTGGCGCTTGGTGCCGCACTGGTCGGCCGCGATGCCGTCGGGCCAGTGGACGATCATCGGAACGTGGACGCCGCCCTCGTGGGTGTTCTGCTTGTACCACTTGAACGGGGAGTTGCCGCACTGGGCCCATCCCCAGGGGTAGTTGGTATGGCTGTGGGGACCGCCTATTTCGTCAAGGCGCTCGATGGCCTCATCGGGGTCTTCGAGTATGCCGTTGAAGAACTTCGTCTCGTGCAAGACACCGAATGGCCCGCCCTCTTGGGAGGCGCCGTTGTCGGCCAGCACCACCAGGATGGTGTTGTCGAGTTGGTTGATGTCGCTCAGGCCCTCCACAAGGCGCCCGATCTGGTCGTCGGTGTGGTCGAGAAAAGCGGCAAAGGCCTCTTGGAGTCGGCAGGCCAGCAGTCTCTGATTCTCCGGCAGGCTGTCCCAGGGCTCCACCCCGTCATTTCGGGGGGCCAGCTCGGTGCCCGGCGGTATCACTCCCGACTCGAGTTGCCGCTGGTACCAGCGCTGTCGCACCACGTCCCAGCCCTCGTCGTAGCGGCCCCGATACTTCTCCAGGTAGGCAGCTGGCGCCTGGTGGGGGGCGTGGGTGGCGCCGAAAGGCAGATAGGCGAAGAAGGGGCGGTCGGGTCGAACTCCCTTGCTGTCCCGGATCATCTGGAGCAGTTGATCGACCAGGTCTTCGCTCAGGTGGTAGCCGTCTTCGGGGCCCGCCGGCGGATCGATGTGGTGGTTGTCGACAACGAGTTCCGGGTGGAACTGATCGGTCTCACCGTCCAAGAACCCGTAGTACCGGTCGAATCCCCGACCCAGGGGCCACTGGTCGAACGGGCCAGCCGCCGATGTGTCCTTGGACGGCGCCAGGTGCCACTTGCCAGCGCAGAACGTGGCGTAGCCCTCCGCTCTGAGAACCTCGGCCAATGTGGCGGCGTGGTTGGTGATGTGGCCGAGCTGGTGGGGGAAGCCAGTGCAGTGGTTCGACACCGACCGCATTCCCACCGCGTGCTGCGAGCGACCGGTGAGAAGCGATGCCCGGGTGGGCGAGCACAGAGGGGTGACGTGGAAGTTGGTGAACTGGAGGCCGTTGGCGGCCAGCCGGTCCACATTGGCGGTGTCTATGTCGGAGCCGTAGCAGCCAAGTTGGGCGAAGCCGGTGTCGTCGAGCAGCACGACGACCACGTTGGGCGCACCCTCGCCTGGGTGGGGTGGCTCCTCGAAGAACGGTTCCGAGTCGGCCAGGGTCTGGCCGATCACGCCGGGGAACGGGCGTTTGGTCGAAGCGTCAGCCATGAGCGTCGTTCTGTGCTGTGGTGATCGTGGTCAGGTCGTCGCCGATCACGATCTCGCCGTCGAAGTGCTCAGCGGCCCGGGCGATCCATTCGGGGTACTGCTCGGCGGTGGGGGCGGGCACCATGTGGGTCAATATCAGGCGCCGGGCGCCGGCTCGGGCCGCGGTTTGGGCCGCCTCCACCACGCCAGAGTGGTAGTCGAGGATGTCTTGGACCATGTCGTTGGGGATGAGCTCGACGAGATCCCGGCGAATCACCGTCTGCACGTAGGCATCGACATCGGCGGCCAGAGCGTCCACGCCCGGGCAGGGAAGGGTGTCGCCCACCAACGCCACCGTCGTGCCGTTGTGCTCAAGGCGGTAGCCGATGGTGGGCCTTGCCGGCGCGTGGACTGTGGCCGCGGTGGACACCAGCACGTCGTTGACCGCGAACTGATCGTCCGGTGCCACCTCGGTGACCTCCACATTCGGACCCCTGGTGAGGGCATCGTGGTGCTCGATTCGGTAGCCGATGTCGGCTTCCAGAGCATGGAGCTGGCGTTCCACGAACTGGGCAGTGCCCGGCGGCCCGAACACCGGGAGGGAAACGTTGCCCTGAGTCATGATCCAGTGCGTGGTGATGACGTCGTTGAGATCGCAGATGTGATCGCTGTGCAGGTGGGTGACCAAGACGGCGGCCAAGAACGCCGGCAGCGAACCTCCCCCGGCCATGCGCATCACCACCCCTCGACCGGCGTCGACCAGGATGTGGGTGTCGCCCGCCTTCACCAGGGTGGATGGACCGGCCCGATTGGCATCGGGCAACGGGGAACCGGTCCCCGTCAACACGATTTCCATCTCTCGCTCCTTTGCTGTGCGGGGATCGTCGGACTCGAGGAGCGCCGGTGGATCCTCTGGGCGGTCAAGACGTCATGCCGCCCAGGCCCACCAGACCCCGGGCCAGCTCGATCTCGCCCATGTGGCGCAATCCGTGCTGGTAGTGCCAGCACTCGAAGGCGTCGAGCACGGTAATGCCCTGAGGACCGGCGCACATCGCACTGTAGGTGCTGGCGATCTGGGGCGGGTAGGGCGGAGCGACGATGACCCGCTCGAAATCGGCGGGATCCATGTGCTCGATGTAGGCCTCAGTCCGGTTGAACACCGCCCGCTGGTACTCATTGAACGCCTCGAAGTCGCCGATGCGCTGGTGGATCATGTCGCTGACCGGCCGCTCCTTGCCGTGGTCGTTTATGGCCATCTGCACTCGGGCCTGCCAATCGTCATTCCAGATGGGCAGTTCTCCGGAGATGCCCATGAAGGTGGCGTCTTGCATGTTGGTGTAGTGGAAGAGCGAGAACGCGATGGGCAGTACCCCTTCCCGTTCGAAGTGGTTCACGTGATGCAGCTCCATGGTGCTCACCGCTTGGTAGTAGAGCGAGTGCATGGTTCGCATGCGGCGCAAGAGCGAGTCTTGGATGAGGTTCAGCGTGTCGACGTTGCCCATGGCGGTTCCCTAGTCGTTGGTAGCGATCATTTGCCAGTATTACCCGCAAAACTTAGGCTGTCGGCTCATGACCTCGCAATCTTCGCAGGTCCGCCTGGTGGCCTACCCCTCCGGGATTCCCGGCGACGATGTCTGGGAGTTCACCCACGATGCCCCGCCCGAGTTGTCCGATGGCGAGATCGAGGTGGATGTGCAGCTGATCTCGATTGATCCGGGGATGAAGGGGTGGGCGACACCCATGCGGAGCTACATCGAACCCGTGGCCTTGGGCGATGTCATGCGGGCGTTCGGCATCGGGCCGGTCGTGCGTAGCGCCAGCAATTTCTTCTCGGAAGGCGATGTGGTCTCCGGGTTCACAGGCGTGCAGACCCGTGCGGTGGTGGACTCCCGCTCCATGCGCCCGATCGACATGGAACTGGGGCCGATTGAGCACCATATGAGCGTCTTGGGCATGACCGGTTTCACCGGTTACTTCGGCATGCTGGATTTGGGGCGTCCTGAGGCCACCGAGACAGTGGTGGTGTCGGCCGCATCGGGGGCTGTTGGCAGCGTGGCGGCCCAGATCGCCAAGCGGCAGGGGGCGCGGGTCGTTGGCATCGCTGGCGGTCCGGCCAAGTGCGCCTATCTGCTCGATGAACTGGGCCTCGATGCTGCCATCGACTACAAGTCGACGACCCAATCGGTGGTCGACGGGTTGCGGGACGCCGCGCCCGGCGGGGTCGATGTGTACTTCGACAACGTCGGCGGCGAGATCCTCGAAGCGGTGTTGGGGCACATCAACCGCCACGCCCGCATCGTGCTCTGCGGGGGAATCTCGCAGTACGGGGACATGGCCAACGCTGCCGGACCCGGCAACTACCTTCAGCTCATTACCAAAAGCGGTCGCATGATGGGGTTCACCATGCTCGATTACCTCCATCGCATCCCCGAGGCCGTGGCCGATCTGGCCGAGTGGGTGGCCGATGGCTCGGTGAAGCATCGCCAGCACATCATCGACGGAATCGAGAACTTCCCTGAGGGCTTCCGCATGCTGTTTCGCGGCGAGAACCACGGCAAGCTCTTGCTGCGGCCCTGAATACCGAGGGGGCCCTGTTCAGGGTCGGAGGATTGCCTCTAGCGCGGCCCGAAGCACGGCCTCGGTCTCGGCGATGGTGTATCGGCGATGGCGGCGCAGGTAGTCGATGGTGTCGAACTGGAAGAGGACATCGCCCGCGGACAGAACGGCCTGACGATCGGCCGCTTTCCCGGTGCCCAACTCGGGAGCAAACTGGAGCTCGAACTGGTCGCGGAGGTCGTCGCGGGCTACGGCCAGCCAATCGCGAACCCGGGGGTGGTTGGGAGCATTGTGTACCGCAGCCCGGTACACCGAGCCGGCTCTCTCATAGAGCCGGAGCCGCATGGCCGCGAAGTCGTCAATGCGGCGGTCGAGCGGTCCTTGGCCGATCTTGTGGAGGCGGCCAGCGTCTCTCATGAGCTCGCGATGGCGATGGATGGCGGATTCGACGAGCTCGCCGGGATCGGCGAAGTATCGGTAGAGGGATCGCAGGGAAAGACCAGACCGCTTGGAGACCTGCTCGATGGTCGGGAAGAGCGACTCCTCGCCAAACATTTCGAGGACGGTGTCGAGAGCGGCGTTGATGTTGCGCTCTCGGCGGGCGACCCGCCCGTCGACGGATGCGTCGGTGCGGTCCACGTCGGTCATCGCCGTTTGACGGTAGCAGTCACTTGAGCGTCTCAGTCGTCGCTGACTGGGCCCCAGACTTCGAGATGGTGCACCCGCTCGACCCGTCGAATGGTCCGAAGGTCGAGCAGGGCCTCGATGCCCGTGTCGCGGAAGAGTTGGCGAACCCGAGCCTGATCGGAGGGTTCGGCGGCGGCCAGATCGTCGTGAAGGCGATGGAGCAGCCAGAAGCGGTAGGGCTGGACGACGGTGGTGAGGCGCGTCCCCCGCCATTCGAATGCGGCCTCGCCAATATTGCGACTGGCCGGATTGTCTTTGCCGTTGGTGCCGGGAACCAGGTCGGGCCGGTCGGCTAGCCACTGATTGGCGTGTTCGTAGTGGGCCGAGATCTCGGGCAGCCATTCCTCGGCCACATAGCGCATCATCGATTTCAGCGTCTCGGGGACGTCGTTGTCGGAAATCATGTCGGCTTCGGCGTGGTACTCGTGGGCGTAGGGCTCGCTGGCGGTCATGCGCTCGACCCACCGCCCCACCCGGGGCGCGTGAGCCTTGACCAGCGACTGCGGCACCGGATCGCGAAACAGATGGGCCCACATGGCGGCCACCAGTCCGAAGTCGCCGATGGTGGGTTGTCCGCCAAGCAAGTACGGATGGTGGGCGAGGTGGGCGTTGAAGAGATCGAGCCATTCATGGAAGGCCTGCTCGATCAGTGGAGCGGTCTCTGGGGTAGCTCCGAACTTCACCGTCGCCTTGCGCATGCGCCCACTGTTGTGCAGGAATACTCTCTCCCCCTCCTCCGGCGAGGCGGCCGGTGGCGCCACGAGGGCGAATTCCGACCTCAAAAAGTCCAGATTCTCGCCGTCGAAGTTCCACCGGTAGTGCATGGCCGGCCGCATCAGCCCTTCCCCGCCGAAGATCTCGAACAGGTGGCTGATGGCCAGGAGCACAGGCGACTCGGGGTACACCGACATCCGGCGCAGCGGCTGGCCGTCGCCCTTCTCAAAGTGGTCGATGATGTCGGCGCCGTCCTGAATGATCCGCCCGTCGGGCGTTTCCATAACCGGTATGATCCACCGGCCCACCGTCGGCACGATGTAGTTCAGATAGCGGTCGCTGCCCGGTGAGACCTCGACGAAGTCGATTCCCTGCTTACGCAGGTAGGAGCGCGCCTTGCCGGTGAAAAGCGATACCGGGGCGCCATAGAGCGTGTATGGATTGGTCATACTGGCGCCCCCAGCCAGGTCAACAGGGCTTGTGTGTACTGGTCGGGCAGGTCTTCTTGGAGGAAGTGGCCACCGCCCTTGAGAATCGTGTGGGGCTGGCCGGCGGCACCGGGAATCCGAGCAGTGATCGGCTTCCAGCCGTCAGGGGCCACCGCGTCGAGGTCGCTGAAAATGGTGAGCACCGGTCGGTCGAATCGCTCCAGCACCTTCCACGCCTCGTAGTTGGCGGGATACATGGGGTTGTCGGGGCGGGTGGGCAGCAGCTGGGTGAAGGCCCGGCTCCCCACGGTGAATTCCTGGTCGGGATAGGGCGCCCGGTAAGCAGACACCAGATCGGCGGTGGGCTCGGTCACCATGACCATGGGCAGCAGGGTCCACGGCTCCCACACCGGGGCTGCGGCCGCGAAGGCCTGGAATTCGGCCAACGGGCCGGATGCCTCGATCACCTCGGGGAGCGGCTCATTGATATTCCGCCAGGGGAGGCCGGTGTTGGAGATGACCATGCGACCGACTCGGTCGGGCTGTTCGGCCGCCAGGCGCATGCCGATGATGCCGCCCCAGTCGTGCAGCACGAACGTGATATCGGCGAGGTCGAGATGATCGAACAGCAGCGACCTCATCCAGTCGATGTGTCGGTCCAGCGTGTAGTCGGCCATCTCCGACGGCTTGTCGGACATACCCATGCCCACCAGATCAGGGGCGATGGCCCGCCAGCCGGCCGCGGCGACCGCATTGATCTGGTGCCGCCAAATAAATGACCACGACGGGTTGCCGTGGAGGAAGACCACCGGGGCGGCGTCGGAGTCGCCGGTATCGACGAGGTGAACGCGCAGCTCTTGGCCCATTCCGGAGGGAATCGAGATGTAGCGGCGCTCGATCGGATAGTCGGCCAGGCCATTGGCCGCATCGTCGGGAGTGCGGAGAATGCGCACTAGAACAACACCCGGGTGGGGTCAGTCAGCGACCGGGCCACGTCGTCGAGGAGCGGGTCGGCGATCACTGCGTAGTTGGCCTCGTCGTGGGCGGTTCCGCCGGCCGCGAGCTCTTCGGCCGTTGCCGGGGAGATCAAGTCGAATCGGGCTTCGGCAAACGTCCGGTGATCGCCGAGGAATCGGTCTTCGACCCAGAACCGGCCGATCCGGGTCGATTCGATCCCCTCGGCCAGATCGGGATACGAGGCGTCGGCCACAACTTGGAGAAGCAGGAGTAGGTCGGAGTCGGCGCCCGACGCCTGTGGCGGTATCGGGTCGTCTTCTGCCGGGAAGGTCGCCATGACAATGGTGAACTCCATTCCCGCGTCCTTGTGGACGTGAGACTCCTGGAAGTCCTCGCGCATGGTCATCTCGGCTATGGCGGCGCGGTAGGGGTACTGCGCGATGGCGATACGGTCCCACTCGGTATCGTCGCCCAGCAGCTGATGGACCACCGGTGCGACCAGGATGATGCGGGCGCCCACCGCCTTCAGCTGCTCGTGGGGTGCATAGACATCGTCGGCCTCGACGCCGGTGAGCGTGGAGGTCCGGCCATCCCCGTAGTCGGCGACGGCTCGGTACTTCATCAGATTGAGCGCCCACATCGGCCCGCCGGGCTCTTCTCGTTCGAACCAGGAGGCCACGTAGGCGTCGTTCAGCGCTCCATACCGGGGCATGGGCGGACCTTATAGTATTGCGCCTTTCACTGGCAATAGTTTGGGGCGACCGTTAGGGTTCCGCTATGGAATTCGAGGTCAACCGTCAGGACTTTCGCGACACCCGGACAGTTGACTCGTCACCGGCCAAACTTACACCGGGGCAGATCCGGCTGGCCGTGGAGAGATTCGCGCTGACCGCAAACAACGTGACCTATGCGGTGGCCGGCGACATGCTCGACTATTGGGGCTTCTTCCCTACGGAGGCACCCTGGGGGCGGATCCCGGCCATGGGGCTGGGCTCGGTGGTCGAATCCGCCCATCCCGACGTCGGGACCGGCGGCCGCTTCTTCGGCTTCTATCCCATGTCGACTGAAGTGGTCATCACCGCTGAGCCCAAGGGAGACGCGTTCACCGACGTCGGGGTCCACCGGGCCAACCACGCTGCGGTCTACACCGATTTCAGCGATGTCGCCGCCGACATCATGTTCCGTGATGACCGGGTCGACGAGTTCCTCTTGCTCCGCGGGCTGTTCATGACGTCGTTTCTGGCCGACGACTACCTGGGCGACCACGGGTTCCATGGCGCCTCGCAGACCCTGGTCACCAGTGCTTCATCGAAGACCTCGATCTGCCTGGCTGCGTGCCTGGCGCGTCGCGAGCACCGCAGCGTGGGCCTCACGTCGGCCCGCAACCGCGCTTTCGTCGAAGGTCTCGGCCTGTACGACGAGGTGATCGTCTACGAAGAAATCGACCAGCTCGACCCCCAGGCCGCTTCGGGACTGGTCGACATGGCCGGCAGCGACACCGTGCGGTCGGGGGTGCATGCCCACTTCGGTGAGGGTCTTCGCTTCTCTATGACCGTCGGCGCCACCCACTGGGAGGACACAGCATCGGGGGGAACTGAGTTGCCCGGTCCGTCGCCCAAGTTCTTCTTCGCTCCCGCCCAGATTGCCAAGCGCTCCCAGGAGTGGGGAGCCGCCGAGTTGACGAGACGAATTGCTGCCGCGTGGCACGAACTTCTCGACGACACCGATCGCTGGCTCACCGTCGTCCACCGTTCCGGGCCCCAGGAGATAGCGGCGGTGTATCACGATTTGCTCGAGGGCCGGTCCGATCCCTCGATGGGGTTTGTGGCTTCCATGCTGGGAGGAGCGCTGCGGTGACCTGCCCCACCTCGCCCGACCGCGAAAAGGGCGGCCCGGTCTAGCCATGGACATCGTGGTGATCATGGACGGGCCTGAGACCGTCAACCCGGAAACCGACACCACCTACGCGCTCATATTGGCGGCCGAGGAGCGAGAGCACTGCACATGGCATTGTCAGGCCGGCGACATCGAATTGAATGAGGGGCGGGTTTGGGCCCGGGCCCGCCGGGCCAAGGCTGACGAGGGAGCCGCCCTCCCGCTGCGGCTCGATTCCCCTGAGCGACTGGATCTCGCCACCGTCGACGCAGTGCTGGTCAGAACCGACCCGCCCTTCGACTCGTCCTACCTCCATCTCACCCTGATTCTCGACCACCTGGTCGACCACACGCTGGTGGTCAACGCCCCCCGCGGTCTTCGGGATGCGAACGAAAAGCTCTACGTCTGCCGGTTTCCCGAGATCACGCCCCCGATGATCGTCACCTCAGACGCCGACCAGTTGACGGCGTTCAGCCAGGCGCACGGCGCCGCCGTGCTCAAACCAATCGGAGGTCACGGTGGTCGGGGAGTGATGGTGCTGCATCCCCACGACCAAAACGCGCCGTCGATCATCGACACGTTGACCAGCCGCGGCCGCACGCCGGTTGTGGCCCAGCAGTTCATGGAGAACGTGGCCTCTGGCGACAAGCGCATTCTGCTCCTCGACGGCGATCCGCTCGGGGCCGTCTTGCGGCTGCCCACCGAGTCTGACTTTCGGGCCAACATCTGCGTGGGCGGCCAGGCGGTGGCGGCCGAGGTCAACGAGACCGACCAGCGGATCATTGATCGGATCGCTCCATCGCTGCGCGCCGACGGATTGATGTTCGTGGGAATCGATGTGATCGACGGCCATCTCACCGAGATCAACGTGACCAGCCCCACTGGGATCCAACAGCTCGGTCGCCTCACCGGAACCCGTCCCGCCCACGACGTGATCTCATGGCTCGAACGAGCCGCACGCTGACGCGGCTATGACAGCCGAGACCGACGTCATAAGCCGAGCGGCCGAAGCGTTTCCTCCCAGCTCGCCGACCCGCATAGGCGCCGAGGTGGAGTGGCTGGTATTCGACCGCGAAGACCTCCGCAAACCCATCCCGGCTGAACAAGCGGCCGGGGTGGCCGACGGTCCGTTGCCCGCTGGCGGGGCGATAACCATCGAGCCCGGGGGTCAAGTCGAGCTCGTCACCCGGCCATTTCCCGATCCGGTGGAGCTCGTCGATGCCGTGGCCGCTGACACCGCCGAGCTCGTCAGGCGATTCCAGGGGCATGGCCTGGCTCTGGTCTCGTTGGGCCTCGATCCCATCCGCCCGCCCCGGCGCACGTTGGACACCCCCCGCTACGAGGCCATGGAGAAGTACTTCGCGGCTCGTTCACCGGCCGGGCTCCAGATGATGAACCTCACCGCATCGTTCCAGATCAACATCGGTTTCGGGCCCAATCCGAGCGTCACATGGCGCCGGGCTCAAGCGGTGGCCCCGGTCTTGATGGCGGCCTTTGCCAACTCACCCACCACCGATGGCGACGCATTCCAGTCGGCCTCTTGCCGCCAGCAGATTTGGGCCGCCACCGACCCGACTCGCACGCGTCCCGTCTGCGGCGGGCCCGAAAACTGGGCCACCTATGTCCTCAACGCCAACCTGATGTTGCGATGGCGTGACGACCGCATAGAACCGCAGCTCGACGAGCTCACGTTCGGGGAATGCTTGCAAAGCAGCGATCCGCCGACCCGGGACGACCTCGAGTTGCATCTCACGACGCTCTTCCCGCCGCTGAAACCTCGGGGCTACCTTGAGGTTCGAATGCTCGATGCTCTTCCCGCGTCGGGTCGTATGGCCGCCACCACCACGGTGTGGGCGGTTCTCACCGATCCCGATGTTGGTGACGCCGCGGATTCAATTTGCCGGGCAATCCCCGATGCATGGTGCCGAGCAACCCAGGCTGGCCTCGACGACCCTGCCGTTCGAGAAGCAGCCTCGGCCGTGCTCGACCTAGCCGCCCGCGCCAGCAGTGCGACCGCGCCATCGCTGGCCGACGCCTGCAAGACATGGCGAGTCGAGCGCGTCCTTTCACCCAACCCGCCGCAGCCGGTGGTCCAGCTTGTCGACCGCGCCCGAGAGGCAGTTGCCTAGGAGCAGGGCCTACAAACGCGGCCTAAGCCGCGTCGTCGGGCGAGGCCAGGCGGCGGAGACGGTTTCTGTAGGGGCCCCATCGCCAGACGAGATCGTCTCCGTCGCGATAGCGGGTGACCACCAGGCGCTTGCCCTGCAAATAGAGGTTCAGACGACCCTCTTCGAACCGGGCCGCAACTTCGATCTGGACACCGCCGACCCCTTCATCGCGCACGCCTCCAGCGAGGGTGCCGTCGGCGAACATGTCGTGAATAATTCCAGCCGCGGTGATGACCACTCGGTTGCCCGCCTGCTCGTTGCGTTCGATGTGGCCCTTCAGCGGTCCCCGGTATACCTGCCACACGCCGCGAAGGTCAGGGGCGCCCTCGGCCAGCGGCTCATCGCAGCCGGACAGCACCAGCCGCGGCCACTCCCGCCACCGGCCGGGGGGCGTTCGGACAACCGGCAAGTCGACCGCTTTGGTAGACGCCGACTCGAAATCCGGCGCCAACTCCGGCAGGAGGTAGTGCTCGCTTCCGACCGGGGGCTTAGGCGGGTGGCGCCGCACCCGAAGCGGTGCCGCGGCCATTGAACCGAGAGCCCTCACCACATCGCCGATTCGCATCGCCGATCCTCCAAATCAATTGCGCCCTACACTGGCATAAGGTATTGACATCAATACTGGCAAAACTATACTCACATCAGCTGTCCATCATCCGCACCAAATGCGGCCACGGCCGTATATCTGGTGATCCATCCCAATCGCCATGGAGGTCGAGCACCATGTCAAAGCTGGCCCGCCGATGGGCTGTTCTCTTGGTTGCCGCCTTGTTTGCGATTGGGTGCTCTGGATCATCCGAAGGCGAATCCGGCGCGACTCCGACAGAGCCGGATTCAACTCCGGTGTCCACCCCAGCCCCGAAAGCCGAGGAACCAGCGACCCAGGAACCGGAGATCGAGGACCAAGGCGTCGAGCCATCGCAAACTGAGGACGTCCCCAGCGAGACTCCAGAGCCGATCGACGAGGAACAAGCCGTTGAGCCGGTTGTCTTGACTGCGACTGACACCGGGGTCACCGCTGACACAATCAAGATCGCCGCAACCTTCCCGGACCTCTCGGTAATGGGGAGAGACAACGGCGACCTCGAAGCGAAGTTCCAGGTGGCAGTCGACGCCGTCAACCAATCAGGCGGCATCATCGGCCGGCAGATTGACCTGATCTTCTCCACCTACGTACCCATGGGCGAGGCCGATGCCGAGGCACTGTGTGTGCGGAATGTCGAGGATGAGGGGGTCTTTGCGGTGGTGGGCATCCTCCTTCGTGAGATGCCGCTGTGCTACACGGAATTCAACAACACCATCGTCATCAACGCATTCGAATCCACCGCTGAGCTATTCGAGCGGTCGATGGCCCCTCTGATCTCGACCAATCCGCTGCCTGAGCGCCTGGTTGCAGTGAACGTCGACACGCTGCTCGATTCAGGACACCTGGCCCCCGGTATGCGCATTGCCGTACACGGGATGGCCACCAGGGAAGACCTCCACAACCGCTACCTTCAAGCGCTCGATTCGAGGGGAGTCGAGGTTGTCTCCCACACTCTTCGCACAACCTTCAACGACGTTATTGCCGCCGAATCCGAGGTGGATATATTCGCCGAGCGCTGGCTGGCCAGCGGCGCAGAGGCGGTTCTGGGCAGCTCGCCCGAATCAGGCCTGGACTTTGTTGGGGTGTATGAGCGCCGGGGCATCGACATGCCCATGCTCTTGCCGGAGAACACCCACGTGGTGCCGTCGCTGATACGGGATTCCTTTGGCTACAGCCTTGCTCCCCTCGAACTCGCTGTGGTCCTCGTGCGCGATGTCGATCCGGCCTCGCTGTACCCCGACAACATCGCTGGAGTCGCCGACTGCCTTGACCGCTTCGAATCGGCCTCGGGTGAGGTTGTCAACATCGATCAGGCCGATGACGGCCCCGACAACCTGGTCCCCACCCTCTTGGCGTGTCAGGTCATCGATATCTTTGCCGCAGTGGCCCGAGTGGCAGGCCCCGAGCTGACCACCGAGTCATTTGCCGCCGCCGCGGAGAGCTTTGGCCCCATAGAGGTAACCGGATTGGTCGCCGGCTCGCTCGGCGCTGGCAAGTTCGACGTTTCCGACGCGCCCGCCGAGATCGGGTTCTTCGACCCTGAGGCAATGGTGTTCACCGCCGGAGGTGCCTGACCTCCGTCCGGTGTTCACCGCAGCAAGCTATTGGCGGGCCATTTCGGTATGGGCGGTGGCGGCGGTGTCTTGGGGGGTGGAGCGGCCGTGCTCGATTTCCACTTGGTGGAGGGTGCCGGAGAAGGCGAAGGGGCCTTCGTAGCGCTCGGACACTGGCGAGCCGTGGTCGAATCCGATGCTGGCGCCCAGGGTGGAGACGGAGCGCATCATGAAGGGCAGGTCGGCGTCGCCGCAGGGCTGCCCGTCGATGGCCACCGCTAGCGTGCCCGTGTCGCGGCCGGTGCGACGGAAGCTCACCTCCAGCGTGCTGTCGCCCTTGGGAACCGGCAACTCCGACTCGACGATGGTGTGTTCGCAAAAGGCGTTGTAGTCCACCACCAAGCGGTCGTGCTGCACGAAGATCGCCACTCCGGCGCTGGCGCTGCCGGTGGCCCAGATCACCCCGTCGTCGCCGGGTTCCCGGGTCACCAGGGCCGACAAGTCCCAGGCCCTCCCTTGAGGCGCGGTTGAGACCGTCCATGGGATCGGGGTCATGGGCGGGCGGTACACGTATCGGCGGTTGGTGGGATGGGGCGAACGGTCGTGGCGGCGAGGCATGAACAGCTCAAGGGAGCGGTCGTCGAGGGGGAGCACCCCGTGGCGATCAGCCTCCTGCCACCAGAGCCCGATGAGCTCGTTGAGCTTGTCGGGCTGATCCTCGGCCAGGTCGCGGCACTCTGAGGGGTCGTCCGACAGGTTGTAGAGCTCCCAGCGGTCATCGTCGAAATCGACACCCTCGATGTGGCGGGTCACGACCTTCCACCAGATACCGTCTTGACACGCCACCAGTGCCCGCGAACCCCGCAACTCGAAGTATTGGAGGGTGTTGGCCGCGGGAGCGGAGGCGTCGCCCAGCACCTCGGCAAACGAGTGCCCGGTGATCGGGAGTTGCTCGTAACCGTTGAAGGTCGTCGGCGGCGTTGTCCCCAGCAGTTCGTAGAGCGTCGGAACCAGATCGGCCACGTTCACGAACTGCGACCGCTTGGTGCCGCGCTGGTCGGCGGCGATGCCATCAGGCCAGTGAACGATCATCGGAACGTGGACGCCGCCCTCGTGGGTGTTCTGCTTGTACCACTTGAAGGGGCTGTTCCCGCATTGGGCCCAGCCCCACGGGTAGTTGGTGTGGCTGTTTGGGCCGCCGATGTCGTCGATGCGCTTGACGGCTTCGTCTGGGGTCTCGAGGATGCCGTTGAAGTACTTCATCTCGTGCATCACCCCGTAGGGACCGCCCTCTTGGGAAGCGCCGTTGTCGGCCAGGACCAGCAAGATGGTGTTGTCGAGTTGCCCCAAGGCCCGCAGCCCGTCCACCAGGCGGCCAATCTGGTCGTCGGTGTGGTCCAGAAACGCGGCGAAGGTCTCTTGGAGCCGGCAGGACAGCAGCTTGTGGTTCTCCGGGAGCGTGTCCCACGGCTTGACGCCGTCGTTCCGGGGCGCAAGCTGGGTTCCCTCGGCGATCACCCCCAACTCGAGCTGCCGCTCGTACCACCGTTGGCGCACGATGTCCCAGCCTTCGTCGTAGCGGCCCCGGTATTTCTCCAGGTAAGCGGCTGGCGCCTGATGGGGGGCGTGGACGGCGCCGAAAGGCAGATAGGCGAAGAAGGGGCGGTCGGGGCGCACCCCCACGCTGTCGTGGATCATGAGGAGCAGCTGGTCCACCAGGTCTTCGCTGAGGTGATAGCCGTCTTCGGGCTTGGCCGGGGGTTCGATGTGGTGGTTGTCTGCCACCAGCTCGGGGTAGAACTGGTCGGTCTCTCCCTCGAGGAACCCATAGAAGCGGTCGAAGCCCCGCCCGAGCGGCCACTGGTCGAACGGGCCAGCGGCCGAGATGTCCGAGGTGGGGGCCAGATGCCACTTTCCGGCGCAGAACGTGGCGTAACCCTCGGCCCGCAGCACCTCGGCGACCGTGGCCGCGTGGTTGGAGATGTGGCCCAGCTGGTGCGGGAATCCGGTGCGGAAGTTGGCCAGGGCGCGCATGCCCACGGTGTGCTGGGACCTTCCGGTCAAAAGCGATGCCCGAGTGGGCGAGCACAGCGGGGTCACGTGGAAGTTGGTGAACTGGAGACCGTTGGCCGCCAAGCCGTCCACGTTCGGGGTGTCGATGTCCGATCCGTAGCAGCCGAACTGGGCGAAGCCGGTGTCGTCCAACAGCACGATCATGATGTTGGGCGCGTCCTCGCCGGAATGGGGAGGCTCCTCGAAGAACGGCTCGGAATCGGCCAAGGTGTTGCCGATCACGCCAGGAAACGGGCGCTTGGAAATGGTGCCACTCATGGGTGCCATTCTTGCCGAGGGCGGTTACAGAGCAACCCCCTATCCTGTAAAGGGCCATGGCAGCGGCTGAACATCTCGACGTAATCGATTCTGCACTTCGCAATGACATCCGACGGCTGGGCAGCCAGCTCGGGGATGCGTTGGTGCGTCAGCACGGCCCTGGCTTGCTCGAACGCGTCGAGCAGGTGCGGGCCATGGCCCGAGGATTGCGGCGCGACGAGGAGTCGGGCGCGGCCCTGGCCGAGCTTTTGGACGACGTGGATGTGTTGGAGGCCATCCAGCTGGTGCGGGCATTCACCGTCTATTTCCACTTGGCCAACACCGCAGAGCAGGTCCACCGCGTTGACGATCTGAACGCCGCCGGCCCCACGGGCAGCCACCGCTTCGCCGCCACGGTGGACAAGCTCTTAGCGCTCGGCTTCGACCAGGCCGAGATCGTGGCCGCCGCCCAAAGCGCCGACCTCCGCCCGGTCTTCACCGCCCATCCCACCGAGGCCTCCCGCCGGTCGATACTCGACAAGCTCACGGAGATCGCCGTGCTCATCGAGCGCCGGGGCGAGGCCGGCTGCGGACCGACCGACTGCCGTCGGATCGACCGCCGAGTCGACGAGCTCATCGACGCCATCTGGCAGACCGACGAGCTTCGCCGCGAGCGACCCGACCCCGTGGACGAGGCCCGCTCCATCCTCTATTTCCTCACCGAGATCGTCGTCGACGGCGTGCCCGATCTCTTCGACGACGTGGATGCCGTGTTGCGGACGATCGGCGGATCGCTCGACGGACCGCAGGCACCAGTCCGGTTCGGGTCTTGGGTCGGTGGCGACCGCGACGGCAATCCCAACGTCACCCCCGACACAACCCTCGCAGTGCTGGCCTTCCAGCGGGCCCGAGCCCTGCGGCTGCTGGTGGCCGAGATCGAGGAGCTTTCGTCGGAGCTGTCGGTGAGCACCGCAGTCACCGGCATCACCGAGGAATTGCAGGCCCAGATCGAAGCCGACCGCAGCGGCTTTCCCGACGTGGTGTCCCGGTTCAGCAAGCTGAGCGCCGGCGAGCCCTACCGGCAGCGCTGCTCGGTGGTCCACCAGCGCCTTTTGGAGACGGCGGCCGAGCCTCCCGGCCCGAGGGCCTACCAGTCGCCCGCCCAGATGGAGGCCGACCTGGCCGTCATGGCCCAGTCGCTGGAGGCCAACGGCGGGTTGCTTTTGGCCCGAGGCCGCCTGGCCCGGGTCCGGCGAATACTGGCCATGATCGGATTCCACCTCGCCATCCTCGACATCCGCCAGAACGCGGCCGCTCACCACCAGGCCCTCAGCGAGCTCTTCGCCGAACTGGGCACCGACTACCGCACGCTGTCGGCCCCGGAGCGCACCTCGCTGTTGGCCGCCGAGCTCGAAAGCCGCCGACCGCTGGCCCCGCCCGCCGGAGCGGACGCCCAAGGCTCGCTGGCCCTGTTCGCAACCTTGCGCCAAGCCCTCGACCAATACGGCGCCAACGCCATCAACAGCTACATCATCTCGATGACCCAGGGGGTCGACGATGTGCTCGCCCCGGCCGTGTTGGCCCGTGACGTTGGCCTCGTGGACATCCCCGGAGGCATTGCCCGCCTTGGCTTCGTGCCCCTGTTCGAGACCATCGCCGACCTTCAGGGAATCGGCACCATGCTTCGAGAGCTCTTCGCCGTTCCCGCCTACCGGCGGCTAGTGGAGATCAGAGGCAGTCGCCAGGAGGTGATGGTCGGATACTCCGACTCCAACAAGGACGGCGGCATCACCACCTCGCATTGGGAGATTCACAAGGCACTGCGCCAGATCGCCGAGGTCTCGGCCGAAACCGGGATCAAGATGGTGGTATTCCACGGGCGGGGCGGCACGGTGGGGCGAGGGGGAGGGCCCACCAGCGCCGCCATCTTGTCGCAGCCCGCCGGAGTAGTGGCCGGCGCGGTGAAGATCACCGAGCAGGGCGAGGTGATCGCCGACAAGTACGGCTTGCCCCGCCTGGCCCAGCGCAACCTCGACCTGGCCCTGTCGGCGGTGCTGGAGGCCACGCTCGCCCACCGGCGCCCCCGCCACGGTCACGGCGGCATCCAATCGTGGAACGACGTCATGGAGCTCATGTCGGCCCGGGCCTACCAGGCCTACCGCGGCTTGCTCGACACCCCCGGGTTCGTTGACTACTTCCAATCCTCAACCCCGGTGGAGGAGCTGGCCGCCATGAATATCGGCTCGCGTCCGGCCCGCCGCCCGGGATCGATGACCGGCATCGGTGACCTCCGGGCCATCCCCTGGGTCTTCGGCTGGACCCAGTCGCGCCAGATCATCCCCGGTTGGTTCGGGGTGGGCACCGCCCTTGAGGCGGCCGAGCAGGCCGGCTGCGGAGAACAACTCCAAGCCATGCACAACGACTGGCAGTTCTTCCGCACGTTCATCTCCAACGTGGAGATGACCTTGGTCAAGACCGACCTGGCCATCGCCCGGCACTATGTCAACCGCCTCGTCGCCCCCGAGCTTCACCACTTCTTCGACACCATCGCCGAAGAGCACGACCTCACCTTGGCCCACATCACCAAGCTCACCGGCGGCGACCTGCTCAGCGACCTACCGGTGCTCAAGCGGACCTTGGCCGTGCGCGACGCCTATCTCGACCCCATCAGCGTCTTGCAGGTAGAGCTCTTGGCCCGGTCGCGGGCCGCGGCCAGCGATCAAGATGACACCCGGCGCATCCAGCGCGCCCTGCTGCTCACGGTGAACGGCGTCGCCGCCGGCCTCCGCAACACCGGCTGAGTGCGCTCGCCAACCCCCGCTATTTTCTAGAGAACGCGAGAGCAACCGCCCTCGGATCGTTGTGAGCACCGGCGGATTGCGCTAGAACTCGACTGTGGACTCTGAGGCTGCGCCCAATCAGGAGACGTTGAGGGAGTTGGTATCCCGTATCGGCGAGGCCAGTGTGCTGATGAGCCAGAGCCGTCAAATGGAGACCTTGGTCAACACCGTCCCCATGGCGGTCATGGTATTCGATGCCATGGCCGGAGAGGTTCGGTCGGTCAACCAGGAAGTGCTCCGGTTGATGGGCGACCTCGACATGTCCATCGACTCCTTGCAAGATCTGATCGTCTCAGGGAGGTTCCGGCGGGCTGACGGCCGGGTGATCTCGCAAAAGGGTTTTTCCCTGGATCAGGTGCTGAACTCGGGCGAGACCGTGCGGGGCGAGGAGATGATCATCGAGTTCGCGGACGGACAGAACTTCGTCGTGTCGGTCAACGCGACACCTATCCACTCGTCCGATGGCGAGGTGGAGTCGGTTGTCGTAGCCGTGCAGGACGTCGAGCCTCTGGCCGAATTAGAACGCCAGCGCACTGAGTTCTTGGGGATGATCGGCCACGAACTCCGCTCGCCGCTCGCGGCCATTAAGGGCTCCACCGCGGCGTTGTTGGAAGACCACTCGTCGCTCGACCACGCCGAGATGGTCGAGTACTACCGGATCATCGACAAACAGACCGACCACATGCGGCACCTGATCAACGACATCTCCGACATGGCTCGTATCGAAACCGGCACCCTCTCGGTCAACCCTGAGCCGCAGGAGCCGTCCCGGCTGGTGGACGAGGCCCGCAACAGCTTTTTGAACGCAGGGGGCCGCGACAACATCCGTATCAACCTCTCCCCAGACTTGCCTCCGGTGATGGCTGACCGGCGGCGCATTGTCCAGGTCATTGACAACCTCCTCGTCAACGCCTCCCGCAACTCTCATGAGACCTCCGCCATCTCGGTTGACGCCCAGGTCCGAGACATTCATGTCGCCATCTCAGTCGCCGACACCGGAAGGGGATTTGAGGCCGAGTGCATCCCGTTCTTGTTCGAGAAGTTCTCCAAGTCGGAGGGCCTCGACCAGGGCCGCAATCTGGGCTTGGGTCTTGCCATCAGCAAGGGGATAGTCGAGGCTCACGGGGGACGCATCTGGGCCGAGAGCGACGGTCCCGGTCTGGGCAGCCGATTCACGTTCACCATTCCTACCTCGGAGGGCAAAGCACCCCAGGCTGCTCCCCGTCGGATCAAGGCCGCTCCCCGACCCCGCCGGACGGTTAACAGCGAGCTAATCCGGGTGTTGGCCGTGGACGACGATCCCAGAGTGCTCAAGCACGTCCGGGATTCCCTGGCCAAGGCGGGCTACGAGCCGATTGTGACCGGCAATCCCGACGAGTTGGCCGCGCTCATCGAGGAAACCGATCCCCAAGTGGTGCTGCTCGACCTGATGCTGCCGGGCAAAGACGGAATCGAGCTGATGAGGGATGTTCTCGCCGCGCACAACATTCCGGTGATCTTCCTGTCGGGCTATGACCAAGACCAGCTGATCGCCCGGGCATTCGAGGTGGGCGCGGTGGACTACATGGTCAAGCCCTTCTCTCCCACCGAACTGGCCGCCCGGGTCAGGGCCGCGCTGCGGAAGAAGCCGGAACCGCCGGATGCCTTCGAATTGGGCGACTTGGCCATCAACTTCACCGAGCGATCCGTCATGGTGGGCCAGCAATTCGTCGACATGACCCCGCTCGAGTTCCGCCTTTTAGCCAAGCTGGCGTCCAATGCCGGTGCGGTGATCGGACACAGCCAGTTGTTGCAAGAGGTCTGGGACTCCGACCAGGAGGAGGATATCCGAAGCATGCGAACCGTGGTGAAGAACCTCCGTCAGAAGCTTGGCGATGACGCCCGCAATCCCCGCTTCGTGGTTACCGTTCCCCGCGTCGGCTACCGCATGCCGAAGCCAACGTAGCGGTCAGTCGGTTTCTTCCCGCTCCGCGATCAGGGCGGCGGCCTGAGTGGGCCACTTCCACTTGCTGATGCGACCGGGGATTTCCAGGGCGGCTTCGAGGTCGCTCACTGCGGCGTCGTCAAGGGCGGCCAGATCCTCGTAGGTGACGATCCCGTGCTCGGGCAGGGCCCGGGCCAGGGCCGGATCGGTGCCCATGATGCGGGTGAAGTCGTCCGCCGGGCCGGAGGATGCGGCGGGCTCGGCTTCAGTCTCAACTGCGGCTTCCGGCTCGGCCACGGCTACGGGCTCGGCTTCAGTCTCAACTGCGGCTTCCGGCTCGGCCACGGCTACGGGCTCGGCTTCAGTCTCAACTGCGGCTTCCGGCTCGGGCTCGGCCACGGGCTCGGCTTCAGTCTCAACTGCGGCTTCCGGCTCGGCCACGGCCACTGCGGTGCCGGTAGGGGCCGGGGAGCGGATGGTGAGCAGTTCCGACTGACGGGCGGCCTCCTCGGCGGCGTCGCGGTTCTCCAGTGCCTCCAGCAGGTGCATGGAGATGTCGCCCACCACCACGTCTTCGTCGCCCTCGGCCTTCACCCCGTCGTCGATCATGATGTAGCAGAACGGGCAGGCGGTGGCGATCCGCTCAGCCCCGGTGGCCAACAGCTCTTGCGACCGCTCCACGTTCACCTGCTTGCCTATGGTCTCCTCCATCCACATGCGGGCGCCGCCCGCGCCGCAGCACATCCCCTTGGTGCCGTTGCGCTCGGCCTCCACCACTTCCACGCCGCCCAGCGAGCCCACCACCCGGCGGGGGGCCAGGTACACGTCGTTGTGGCGGCCCAGGTAACAGGAGTCGTGGTACACCACCCGCTCGTCGAGGCGGGCACCGGTCATGTCGAGGCGTCCGTCGTCGATCAGCGCCTCCAAGAACTGGGTGTGGTGGACCACTTCGTAATGCCCGCCGAGCTGGGGGTACTCGTTGGCCAGCGTGTTGAAGCAGTGGGGGCACTGGGTGACGATCTTGCGGACCCCCATCTCGTTGAGGGTCTCGATGTTCTGCATGGCCAGCATCTGGAAGATGTACTCGTTGCCCGAGCGCCGGGCTGGATCGCCGGTGCAGTTCTCGGCCGGGCCCAGGATGGAGAAGCTCACCCCGGCCCGCTGGAGCAGCTTGGCCACCGCTCGGGTGACCTTGCGGTTCTTGTCGTCGAAGGAGCCGGCGCACCCCACCCAGTAGAGGTACTCCGACTCCAGCGGGTCGCCGCCGTCGAGCACGGCGATGCCCTCGAACTCGGTGGCCCACGCCCCCCGGTCGCCCTGGGACATGCCCCACGGGTTCCCGGAGTTCTCCATCGACCGGTAGGCCTGGCCCAGCTCGGAGGGGAAGTCGGACTCCATGAGCGACAAGTAGCGGCGCATGTCGAGGATCTTGTCGAGGATCTCAATGTTCACCGGGCAGATCTCGTCGCACGCCTTGCACGAGGTACACGCCCAGAGTTCCTCGCCGGTGATGCGCTCGAACACTGAGTTGGCCTCCACCGTGATCTCTGGCACCGTGCCCAGCGGCGGCGTGGTGACCGGGTCGCCGGTGGCGGCCATGACCTCGCCGGTCTTGAGCACGATCTCCCGGGGGTCGAGGGGCTTGCCGGTGGCATGGGCCGGGCACACCGAGGTACACCGCCCGCACATGGTGCAGGCGTCGGTGTCCAAGAGCTGCTTCCAAGTGAAGTCCTCCACGGTGGCCGCACCGAACGACTCCAGGTCGGTCTCCATCAGGTTGGGCATGGGCTTCATGGCGCCCTTGGGCCGGTCTTTGTCCCGCAGGTACATGTTCAGCGGGGAGGTGACCATGTGGCGCAGCATGGTGATGGGCAACAGCACCAAGAAGGCAACGAAGGCGATCACGTGCCCGGCCCACCAGAACTGGTGCCAGTGGTCGAGGCCCTCGAGGCCCCGCATTTGGGTGGCCACCTGGTAGCCGATCACCGACCACTTCTCGAAGTCGGGCACCCCATGGTGAGCGATGCGGAACACCTCGGCGCCGAATCCGGTGACGCCGAGGGCGAAGAACGTGCCCAAGATCACCGCGTGCTCGGGCCGCGACTTGATGCGTATGCGGTAGGGCCGCAGCCGCCGGGGCCCGTAGCGCCGCACGATGGCCCACATCACCCCCACCAGGAAGATGGCGCCAGCGATGTCGCCCACCGCGGAGTACACCTGGTACACCCGGCCGTGGAGGAACTTGGCCCCGTCGGGGAGTTGCTCGTCGATCTCCAAGGTGGTGGTCACCCCCAGCAAGATGATGAACCCGACATAGATCATGGTGTGCATGAGCCCGGCGCCGGGCTCCCGCAGCAGCGTCCGCATGTACATGCCCCGCCGCAGGTCTTCCAGGCGGGTCTTGACATTGGCCACGGTGGTGCGTCGGTTGTCGGGGCCGCCCCGCTCCCAGTTCTTCACCCGCTTGGCGAACTCCCAGGAGGCCCACACCAAGAAGATCGGGATGATGGTGTAGAAGGCGGCCTTCCAACCGTTGGGGATGTTCTCCCACGGGTGGCGGGTGATCTCCGCCGGGTTCTTGAACTCGGTGATGGCCGAGGCGATGCCCGAGGCGATGGTGAAGGCGGCGAAGCCCAGTCCGAGGCCGAGGACGATGTGGAAGGGACGCAGGCGCTTTGGGTCCATGGCGCCCCCAAACCTAGCGGCCGACAACCCGCGGTTACGCACTCTGCCGGTAGTCGCGGATCCAGCACCGCCTGCTTGAAATTCACAGCGCAGAAACAATGGCGAAACGTGGCCTTCCTACCGTGTTCCCGATTGCGCCGGGGCCGCAGTGGCGCGGGCGCAGCACACGGCGAAGGAGGGCCGGTGACCATGAAAAGGAAATTCGGAGCAGGGGCGCTGATCGCCGCCGGAACAGTGCTCATCGGGGTTGTTCCCGCGGCAGCCCAAGACGGCGGCGCCGAAGCGGTGCAAGCGGTGATGGACAACCTGTGGGTATTCATCGCCGGCATCTTGGTGTTCTTGATGCAGGCCGGCTTCGGCATGGTCGAGGCGGGGATGACCCGGGCCAAGAACGTGGGCAACATCATGGCCAAGAACCTGGCCGACATGTGCATCGGCGCGCTGGCCTTTTTTGCCTTCGGTTTCGGCATCGCCTACGGGACTGACGCGGGATCGCTGTTCGGCACCGACGGGTTCTTCCTCAGCGGCATGTCCAACGCCATCGACGGCGGCCTCAGCGGTCCCACCGACTTCTTCTTCCAGGTGGTGTTCGCGGCCACCGCGGTGACCATCGCCTCCGGGGCCATGGCCGAGCGCACCAAGTTCTCCGCCTACCTGGTCTTCAGCTTCTTCATGACCGCGCTGATCTACCCGGTGGTGGTCCACTCCTTCTGGGGCGGCGACGGGCTCATCGCCGACTTGGAGATCGGCGACGCCAAGTTCGGCGATTTCGCCGGGTCCACCATCGTTCACAGCACCGGCGGATGGGCCGCCTTGATGGGGGCCATCTTCCTCGGACCCCGCATCGGCAAATACGACGAGAACGGCAATCCTCGGGCCCTGCCCGGCCACAACATCGCCTTCGTGGTGCTGGGAGTGTTCATCCTGTGGTTCGGCTGGTTCGGGTTCAACCCCGGCTCGGAGCTGGCCGCCGACAACGTGGTCATGCACGCTGCGCTCACCACGCTGCTGGCCGCAGCCGCCGGCGGCCTGGTGGCCGGTGCGGTCATCTGGCGCAAGGCCGGTTCGCTGGACGTGGCCATGACCGGCAACGGCGTGCTGGCCGGACTGGTGGGCATCACCGCCGGCACCGCCACCATGAACCCGATGGGCGCGGTGGTGACCGGGGGCATCGCCGGGGCCATCGTGGTGTACTCGGTGCTGTTCTTCGACCGCAAAGGGGTGGACGACCCGGTGGGGGCCATCTCCGTCCACGGCGTATGCGGCGTGTGGGGGACTTTGGCCGTGGGCCTGTTCTCCCGCTACGCCGACGGTTTCGTGGCCACCGACAACGCCGGGCTGTTCTACGGCGGCGGCGGCGATCAGCTGCTCGTCCAGCTCATCGGCGTCGTGCTGGTGTTCGCCTGGGTGACGATCACCACCGGCATCTTGTTCGCAGTCATGAAGAAGACGATGGGTCTACGGGTGTCTCGTGAGGAAGAGATCGGCGGCCTCGACCTCCACGAGCACGGAGTGCCCGGCTACGGCCCGGACACCTCCACATCTGTGGGCTGATCTCCTACAGCCCACTGACCACAACCCATTGGGCGCTTAGCCCGCTTGTTTGGCCACCGCCGCGGCCGCTTCGGCCGCCGCGGCGGGGTCGAGCGAGCGGGCGAGCGTCGTTTTGGCCTCGGTGGGCATCATGTCCGGTCCCATCTCGTACACCAGCGGCATGCCGGTGGGGATGTTGAGCCCGGCGATGGCCTCGTCGCCGATCTGATCGAGGTGCTTGGCCAGGGCCCGCAGGCTGTTGCCGTGGGCCGAGGTCAACACCACCTGCCCCGCCCGCAAGTCGGGGACAACCTCGCCGTGCCAATAGGGCATCAGCCGCTCCACCACATCGGCGAGGCACTCGCTCTTGGGCAACTGGTCCGGGGGAATGTGGGCGTAGCGGGGATCGCCATTGGGATTCCACGGGTTGTCGTCGGAAATGGGCGGTGGCGGGGTGCGGTATCCCCGACGCCAGGCGTTGAGCTGCTCATCGCCGTAGCGCTGTCGGGTTTCGCCCTTGTCCAGACCGGTGAGGTCGCCGTAGTGGCGCTCGTTGAGCCGCCAATGCCGCTTCACCGCCACCCCGGTCCGGCCCATCTCGGCCAGAGCCAGCTCGGCGGTGCGGATCGCCCGGGTCTGCACCGAGGTATGCACCACGTCGGGCAGCAAGCCGGCCTTGGCCAGCGCCTTGCCACCGGCCCGAGCCTCGGCTTCACCCTTTGGGGTCAGGTCGCAGTCATACCAGCCGGTGAACTGGTTGGAGGCGTTCCACTGGCTCTGCCCGTGGCGGAGCAGGATCAAGATTGCGGGATTCACGCTGGGCAGCGTAGCGGCTCCAACCCTTAGTGGAGACCACTCAAGTTTTGCTATATGACTATTTGAAGGGTATCCTGAAAACAATTCTGACAAATTCCAACCACACAAGGAGTCGAACAAGATGGGAAAGGTTGTCGGCATCGATTTGGGCACCACCAACAGCGTGGTCGCGGTTCTCGAGGGCGGGGAGCCCGCGGTCATCGCCAACGCCGAGGGCTCTCGCACCACCCCGTCGGTGGTGGCCTTCTCCAAAGAAGGAGAGGTGCTGGTGGGGGAAGTGGCCAAGCGCCAGTCCATCACCAACCCCGATCGCACCATCCGCTCGGTCAAGCGCCACGTCGGCACCAACTGGTCGGAAAGCATCGACGGCAAGGACTACAGCAGCCAGGAGATCTCGGCCCGGGTTCTGCAAAAGCTCAAGCGGGACGCCGAGACCTACCTCGGCACCGAGGTGGCCGAGGCGGTGATCACCGTCCCGGCCTATTTCGATGATGCCCAGCGCACCGCCACCAAAGAGGCCGGCACCATCGCGGGGTTGGAGGTGCTGCGAATCATCAACGAGCCCACCGCAGCCGCTCTGGCCTATGGGCTCGACAAGGGCGACACCGACCAGACCATCCTGGTGTTCGACCTGGGCGGGGGCACGTTCGACGTGTCCATTCTGGAGATCGGCGACGGCGTGTTCGAGGTCAAGTCCACCAGCGGCGACACCGCCCTGGGCGGCGACGACTGGGACGACCGGGTGATCGGCTGGCTGGTGGACTCGTTCCGCAACGACCACGGGGTGGATCTGAGCAAGGACAACATGGCCATGCAGCGGCTCAAAGAGGGCGCCGAGCGGGCCAAGATCGAGCTGTCGCAAACCCAGAGCACCAATGTGAACCTGCCGTTCATCACCGCCACCGACGCCGGCCCGCTCCACATGGACTACGAGCTGAGCCGGGCCAAGTTCCAAGACCTCACCAGCGACCTGCTGGACCGGTGCCGCAAGCCGTTCGAGCAGGCCCTCTCCGACGCCGGCCTGTCGGCGGGCGACATGGACCACGTGATCCTGGTGGGCGGCTCCACCCGGATGCCCGCGGTGGTCGATTTGGTGACCGGCATGACCGGGACCCAGCCCCACCAGGGGGTCAACCCCGACGAGGTGGTTGCGGTGGGCGCCGCGGTGCAAGCCGGCGTGCTCAAGGGCGAGGTCAAAGACGTGCTGCTCTTGGACGTGACGCCGCTGTCGCTGGGCATCGAGACCAAGGGCGGCGTGATGACCCGCCTCATCGAGCGCAACACCACCATCCCCACCCGCCGCACCGAGGTGTTCACCACCGCGGACGACAACCAGCCCACGGTGGAGATCCATGTGCTCCAGGGCGAGCGGGAGATGGCCGCCTACAACAAGACGCTGGGCAAGTTCCAACTGGTGGACCTGCCCCCCGCCCCCAGAGGAGTGCCGCAGATCGAGGTCACCTTCGACATCGACGCCAACGGCATCGTCCACGTCTCGGCCAAAGACCGGGCCACCGGGAAGGAGCAGTCCATCACCATCACCGGGCAGAGCTCGCTGGACAAGGGCACCATCGATCAGATGATCGCCGATGCCGAGGCCCACGCCGCCGAGGACGCCCGCCGTCGGGAGGAGGCCGAGGCCGTCAACAACGCCGACAGCCTGGTGTACCAGGTGGAGAAGCTGCTGGCCGAAGCCGGTGACTCGGTGGATGCCGACAGCCGCTCCGAGGTCGAGGCCAAGCTGGCCGAGCTGAAATCGGCTATCGACGAGAAGGACGTGGATCGCATGCGCTCGGCCACCGAAGAGCTGTCGGCCGTCAGCCAGCAGATCGGCGCGGCCATGTACGAGCAGGCCGCCGCCGCGGCCGGCGATGCTCCGGTGGACTTCGACGCTGAAGATTCCGGCGGCGATTCGGAAGACGACAACATCGTCGACGCTGAGATCGTCGAAGACGAAGAAGAAGACGGAACTTCCCCGTGAGCACTGAGCCCGTAGCCGAATCGACCGAGGAGGAGTTGGCCCCGGAGGAGTCGACCGACGACCCGACTGGCGCCGAGGCCCAACCGGAAGCAGAAGAGCAGCTTCAAGAGGGCACCGACGCCGAGGCGCCGCTGCCTTCAGTAGAGGAGCTCTTGGCCCAGCGGGACGGCTATCTCAACGACCTCCAGCGGGTGACGGCCGAGTTCGCCAACTACCGTCGCAAGGCGGCCGAGCGCCAGCAGGAGACGGTGGCAATGGCTGCGGCTGAGATCGTGGAAAAGGTGCTGCCGGTGCTGGATGCCTGCGATGCCGCGGTGACCCAAGGCGCCGAAGACGTCATCCCCATTCGCGACGCCCTGTTCGGCGCCCTGGAGAAGGAGGGGTTGGCCAAGCTGGACGAATCCGACGTGCCGTTCGACCCCAACTGCCACCAGGCCGTGGTTCATGAGCCTGGAGAGGGAGAGGCGGTGATCGCCGAGGTGCTGCGGGCTGGCTACCAGTGGAAGACCCGAGTGTTGCGGCCCGCCATGGTGAAGGTCCGGGGGTAGGGCGGAGGCGAACGAAGCATGGACGTGAAGCGGGAATGGCTGGAGACCGACTATTACCAGGTCTTGGGCGTTTCTCCGTCGGCCTCTGACAAGGAGATCAGCAAGGCCTACCGCAAGCTGGCCCGCAAGCTGCACCCCGACGCCAACCCAGAAGACGCCAAGGCCGAGGAGCGGTTCAAAGAGGTGACCGCGGCCTACGACGTGCTGGGCGACGGCGAGCGCCGGGCCCAGTACGACCAGGTGCGCCACATGGGGCCGATGAACTTCCAGGCCGGGCCGGGCGGCTTCACCATGGAGGGCGACCTGGCCGACATCTTCTCGGCGTTCATGGGCGGAGGACGCTTTGAGCGGGGCGGCCCGCCGTTCAGCGGCCAGACCCGCCCGGTTCGGGGCCACGATCTCAACGCCCACCTGGCCCTGGACTTTGCCGAGGCGGTGCGGGGCACCACCACCGACTTGACGCTCAGCGGCGACACCGCCCGAGCCGGGCGCTCAATCTCGGTGCGCATCCCGGCCGGGGTGGGGAACGGCCAGAAGATCAAGTTGGCCGGCAAAGGGGAGCCGGGTGTCAACGGCGGTCCGCCCGGCGACCTGTACGTCACCGTCAAGGTCAAGACTCACCCGGTGTTCGGCCGCCAGGGCAAGAACCTCACGGTTTCGGTGCTGGTGACGTTCGCCCAGGCCGCGCTGGGCGCGGAGATCTCGGTGCCCACCTTCGAGGGCGACCCGGTGACGCTGCGCCTGCCCCCCGGAAGCCAGCCCGGCAGGGTCTTGCGGGTTCGGGGAAAGGGGGTCGAGACCGCCAAGGGAACCGGCGATCTCCTCGTGAGCGTCAACCTGGAGGTTCCCGACGAGTTGAACGATGAGCAGCGTCAAGCCTTGGAAGCCTTTGCCCAGACGATGGAGGAGAACCAGTGATCGATCCTCGAGGCCGTGACCGGGCGGTGTACGTGATCTCGGTGGCCGCCGAGCTGGCCGGCATCCATCCTCAAACCCTGAGGATCTACGACCGCCGGGGCCTGGTGCAACCGGCCCGCACCGGCGGGGGGAGTCGGCGCTACAGCGACGCCGACATCGAAAAGCTCCGCCGGGTCCACGAGCTCACCAGAGAGGGCATGAATCTCGACGGCGTGGAGCGAGTGCTGGCCCTCGAAGCAGAGGTGGCCCGGCTCAAGGCCCAGGTTCAGCGGCTGACCCAGGAACTGGATTCGAAGCGGGCCGACATCGTGCTGTATCGAAGAGTCTGAGATCAGAGAAATCCGATGGCGGGGGGTAGAGTGCAAGCCCAGCTGATTCTGTGACCGTGACCCTCGACTCCGATCTCTCCGACCTCTTGGTGGGCTACCAGACCGTTCGGTCCTACACCGACGCGCTGGCCGCTCCGTTGAGCAACGAGGATCAGTGCATCCAATCGATGCCCGACGTCAGCCCCACCAAATGGCATCGGGCCCACGTCACCTGGTTCTTCGAGACCTTCCTGCTCAAAACCCGTCTGGAGGGCTATCGCGAGTACCACCCGGCGTTCGGCTTCCTGTTTAACTCGTACTACGAAACGGTGGGGGACCGCCATCCCCGGCCCGAGCGGGGCAACCTCTCCCGCCCATCGTGCCAGGAGGTGGCCGCCTACCGGACCCATGTGGATCAGGCCATGGCCGAGTTGCTGGCCGGCCCCCTGGACGAGGCCTCTGCCGACTTGGTGCTGTTGGGCCTTCACCACGAGCAGCAGCACCAGGAGCTGTTGCTCATGGACATCAAGCACGTGCTGTCCACCAACCGGGCGCTGTGGCCCGCCTACCACGATCTCCCCCCGGCCCGGGCTGCGGTGTCGGACAATGGGCAGCCGGGGGCCAACTGGACCAGCTTCGGCGGCGGCGAGGTTTGGATGGGCCACGACGGCCCCGGCTTCGCCTTCGACAACGAGAGCCCCCGCCACCGGGCCATCCTTCCTCCGTATCGGCTGGCCAACCATCTGGTGACCTGCGGCCAGTGGCTGGAGTTCATGGCCGACGGGGGCTACGACACCCCCACCCTGTGGCTCTCCGACGGCTGGCACCAGCGCCAGCAACACGGCTGGGAGGCCCCCTCCTACTGGGACTTCGACCCCGAGAACGGTTGGCGGGTATTCACCCTGCACGGGCTTCAACCCCTGTCCCCAGCCGAGCCGGTGTGCCATCTCTCCTACTACGAGGCCGACGCCTTCGCCCGCTGGGCCGGGGCCCGGCTCCCCACCGAGGCCGAGTGGGAGCACGCCGCCGCGGAGCAGAAGCCAGAGGGCAACCTGGGGGACCGGGGTCGATGGCATCCCGCCCCCGCCTCGGTTGGCGACGGCCTGGGCCAGCTCTATGGAGACGTATGGGAGTGGACGTCCAGCCCTTACGGCCCCTATCCCGGGTTCCGGCCCGCGCCGGGCGCGGTGGGAGAGTACAACGGCAAGTTCATGGTCAATCAGTTCGTGCTCCGGGGCGGTGCCTGCGTGACGCCGCCGGGCCACATCCGGGCCACCTACCGCAACTTCTTCCACCCCCACACCCGCTGGCACTTCTCCGGGATTCGCCTGGCCCAGGACGCCGAATGATCGAGCCGGTCGTCGACATCCATGTGGATCGCGCCTGGATCGACCGGGCGCTGAGGGCCGATGTGGCCGAGGGGCTCGCCTCCCAGCCCAAGGAGCTTCCCCCCAAGTGGTTCTACGACGACCGGGGCAGCGAGCTGTTCGACCAGATCACCAGGCTGCCCGACTACTACCCCACCCGGCGGGAGCGGGAGATCCTCGAACGCGAGGTGGACGTGATCGCCGAGCGGTCCGGCGCCGACACCGTCGTCGAATTGGGCTCGGGCACCTCGGAGAAGACCCGGATTGTGCTCGACGCCCTGGCTGCCACCGGACGGCTTCGCCGGTACGTGCCGTTCGACACGAGCGAGGCCACCCTGCGGGCCGCGGCCCAAGAGCTGGCCACGGCCTACGAAGGGCTGGCGGTCCACGGGGTGGTGGGCGACTTCGAGCACCACCTGGGCCACATCCCCGATGGCGGGTGCCGGCTGGTCATGCTTCTGGGCGGCACCATCGGCAACTTCCCCCCCGCGCCCCGCAAGGAGTTCTTGGCCAGCGTGGCCGACACCATGGCGCCCGGCGACACCTTCTTGTTGGGCTTTGACTTGGTGAAGGATCACGACCGGCTGATTGCGGCCTACAACGACCCCCAGGGGGTGACCGCGGCGTTCAACCGCAACGTGCTGTCGGTGATCAACCACCGCCTCGATGCCGACTTCGACCTCGACCAGTTCGAACACGAAGCCCGCTTCGACCCCGAAGAAGAGTGGATCGAGATGTGGCTGCGGTCGCGCCGTGCGCAACGAGTGGCCATCAACGGCCTGGGCATGACGGTGGACTTTGCCGAGGGTGAGCGCATGCGAACCGAGATCAGCGCCAAGTTCCGACCCGAGAGCATCGGCCCAGAACTGGCCAGTGTTGGCCTGGCCATGGAGCGCCTGTGGACTGACGCTCGGGGCGACTACGCCCTGACGCTGTCCCGCATGGTGGGCTGACCCAGTTCTGGCAGGATTGCCGCCTAATTCTGGTCAGTGGCCCGCACGGCGCGAGTAGGGTCTTTCTGTAAGCCACGCTGATGGAGTAGGCCTTTGCCAGCAACGGTGGTCGTCGGGACGCAATGGGGTGACGAGGGCAAGGGCAAGTTCACCGACCTTCTCGCCCGGGACATGGACATGGTGGTGCGCTACCAGGGCGGGCACAACGCCGGTCACACCCTGGTGGTGGACGAGCAGACCTTCAAGCTTCAGCTCGTGCCCAGCGGAGTCCTCTATGCCCATGTGACCCCGGTCATCGGCAACGGGGTGGTGATCGATCCCCGGGTGCTGATCGACGAGATGGACCGGCTGGGCGAGGTCGGCGTCGATTGCAGCAGTTTGAAGGTCAGCGGCAACGCCCACCTCATCCTTCCTTACCACCAGACGCTGGATGTGGTAGCCGAACGGCATCTGGGGCGAAACAAGCTGGGCACCACCAAGCGGGGCATCGGCCCGGCCTACGCCGACAAGGCGGCTCGGGTGGGACTGCGGGTGCAGGACCTGCTCGATCCCAAGATCTTCCGGGAGAAGCTGGGCGTGGTGCTGCACGAGAAGAATCCGCTGCTGGCCAAGGTGTACAACCGGCTGCCGTTTGGACTCGAAGCGCTGGCCGAGCAGTACTTGGAGGAGTGCCGTCCCCGACTGGAGCCCCACATTGCCGACACCGTGGGACTGCTTCATGAGGCACTGGAGGCCGGCCAGAATGTGTTGTTCGAAGGGGCCCAGGCCATGTTCCTCGATCTCGATCACGGCACCTATCCGTTCGTCACCTCTTCCAATCCGGTGGCTGGCGGGGCTTGCGTGGGAGCGGGCATCGGGCCTCGGCACATCGACCGGGTGATCGGGGTCACCAAGGCGTACATCAGCCGAGTGGGCTCGGGCCCGTTTCCCTGCGAGCTGACCGACGAGATCGGCGACCACCTGGTGGACGTGGGGCGGGAGTACGGCACCAACACCAAGCGCCGCCGCCGCTGCGGCTGGCTCGACACGGTGATGCTGCGCCATGCGGTGCGGGTGAACTCCCTGTCCGATCTGGCCATCACCAAGCTCGACGTGTTGGACGCCCTCGACCCCATCAAGGTGTGCGTGGCCTATGAGGTGGACGGCGAGCGCCGCAATTCGATGCCCTACCACCAGTCGGAGATCCACCGGGCCGTGCCCGTCTACGAGGAGCTGCCCGGTTGGTGTACCGACCTCAGCAAGGTCGGTGATCGCTCGGAACTGCCCCGCGAGGCTGAGGACTACTTGCGCTTCATCGAGGATCAGGCCGGCGTGCCCGCCACCTTGGTGGGGGTGGGCCCCGGCCGAGACCAGTTCATCAATTTCAGCCCGGTTCCGTGAGGGTTTGCGTCGTCGGCGGCGGGGGGAGGGAGCACGCTTTGGCCCATGTGCTCGGCCGGTCGTGCGATGTGGTGGTCACCCCCGGCAACCCCGGTATCGGTGGCTCAACCCCTGCTCCCGCCACCGAGATCGACGCCGATCTGTATGTCATCGGCCCGGAGGCGCCGCTCGTTGACGGGTTGGCCGACGAGCTGCGGGCGTCAGGCCGGTTGGTGTTCGGCCCTGGGGCCGACGGGGCCCTGCTCGAGGGGTCCAAGGCGTGGATGAAGGAGCTGCTGGTGGCCGCCGGGGTGCCCACCGCGGGCCACGGCTCCTTCACCGAACCGGATGCGGCCCTGCGCTACCTCGACACGATGAGCGAACTCTTTGTGATCAAGACCGACGGGTTGGCCGCGGGCAAAGGGGTGCTGGTCACCGAGGATCGGGCCGAGGCCGCCGATGCGGTGCGGGCCTATCTTTCGGGGGCGGCCTTCGGCGACGCAGGGCGCCGGGTGGTGATCGAGGAGGGCCTCACCGGCCCGGAGCTGTCGGTGCTGGCGGTGTGCGACGGCCGCCGGGCGGTGCCGTTGGCCCCGGCCCAGGATTTCAAGCGCATCGGCGAGGGCGACATCGGTCCCAACACCGGGGGCATGGGGGCGTATTCTCCCGTGCCGGTGGCCGGGGCCGACGTGGTTGATGAGGTCATGGACCGTGCGGTGCTCCCCACCCTGGCCGAGCTCCAGCGACAGGGCATCGACTACCGGGGCGTGCTCTACGCCGGGCTGATGCTCACCCCCCAGGGCATCAAGGTGCTGGAGTACAACGTGCGATTCGGCGACCCCGAAGCCCAGGTGGTGCTGCCCCGGCTGCGATCCGACCTGGGTGACCTGCTGGCGGCCGCGGCGGCCGGATCGCTCACCGAATCGCCGGTGTACGGCGACGACGCCGCGGTGACGGTGGTGTGTGCCTCCGAGGGTTACCCCGCATCCCCCAGAACCGGGGATCGCATCGCCGGCATCGAGGCGGCCAACGCCGAGGACGGGGTGACGGTGTTCTGCGCGGGGGTGGCATCGGCCCCAGTGAGCCGCGATGGCGCTGAAGTGCCTGGTCAAGACGGCCAGGGATTGGTCACCGGCGGCGGTCGGGTACTCAACATCACGGGCCAGGGTCCCGACTTGGCCACCGCCCGGGAGCGGGCTTATGCCGGGGTCACCCACATTGATTGGCCGGGCCGCTACGTTCGCTTCGATATCGCTGCCGCGGCGGTTGAGAGCGTTTCACAGAGGGAATCAGCATGAGCTTGAAAGTCGCTGTCATCATGGGATCGTCGAGCGACGAGGACACCATGGCCCCGGCCCGCGCCACGCTGGAGCAGTTCGGCGTGGCGTGCCACTGGGAGGTCATGTCGGCCCATCGCACGCCGGAGAAGGTCCGCCAGTTTGTGAGCGGGGCCCGTGATGCCGGGTTCGGCGCCATCATCTGCGGTGCGGGCATGGCCGCTCACCTGGCCGGTGCCACTGCGGCCCAGACCACCCTGCCGGTGATCGGCGTGCCCCTGGCCGGCGGCGCGCTCAACGGGGTGGATTCCCTGTATTCCACCGTGCAGATGCCCAAGGGGATCCCGGTGGCCACCGTGGCCATCAACGGCGCCATGAACGCGGCTCTTCTGGCCATCCAAATTCTGGCGGTGTCCGATGCGGAGCTCGCTGACCGCTTGGCCGCCCATCGAGCTGAGATGGCCGGTGGCTGACAAAGATCTGATCCCCGACGTTCTGGCCGACCGCTACGCCAGCGCGGCGATGGCGGCCATCTGGTCGCCGGAGGGCAAGGTCAAAGCCGAGCGCCGCCTGTGGGTGGCCGTGTTGGAAGCCCAGCGGGACCTCGGCATCGAGGTGCCCGACGGGGTGGTCGAGGCCTACCGCTTGGTGATCGGTCAAGTGGATTTGGACTCCATCCGGGAGCGGGAGCGAGCCACCCGCCACGACGTGAAAGCCCGCATCGAGGAGTTCTGCGCGCTGGCCGGCCACGAGCACATCCACAAGGGGATGACGTCGCGCGACCTCACCGAGAACATCGAGCAGCTTCAGATTCGCGACGCGTTGCGGTTGGTGCGGGACAAGCTGGTGGCGGTGGTGTGCGCCCTCGGAGGGCAAGCCGAGGCCCATGCCGAGCTAGTGATGGTGGGCCGCTCCCACAATGTGCCGGCCCAGGCCACCACGCTGGGCAAGCGCTTCGCCAGCTACGGCGAGGAGGCGCGGGCTGCTTTGGAGCGGATTGACGACCTGCTGGGCCGCTACCGGTTGCGGGGCCTCAAGGGCCCCGTCGGCACCCAGCAAGACCAGCTCGACCTGTTCCACGGTGATGTAGGAAAAACAGGCGAACTGGAACAGCGCATGGCTGCCAGCCTCGGTTTTGCAACCACGATGGGCAGCGTGGGGCAGGTGTATCCCCGGTCGCTGGACTACGACGTGGTCTCGGCGTTGGTGCAGGCGTCGTCGGCCCCCGCCAACCTGGCTCGGACCATCCGGCTCATGGCCGGACAGGGCTTGATCTCTGAGGGGTTCCAGACCGGGCAGGTGGGCTCGTCGGCCATGCCCGGCAAGCGCAACGCCCGCACCTCCGAGCGCATCTGCGGCCTCTCCGCCGTGGTGCAGGGCTACGCCGACATGGTGGCCGCGCTGGTGGGCGACCAGTGGAACGAAGGCGACGTGAGCTGCTCGGTGGTGCGCCGGGTGGCGCTACCCGGCGCGTTTCTGGCTCTCGACGGCCAACTCGAAGCGGCGCTGGTCGTACTCAGAGAGCTTGTGGTGTTCGAAGCGGCGATTGCCGGCGAACTGGCCGCCAACCTGCCGACGCTCACCGCCACCCGGATGCTGATGGCCTCGGTGGCCGCCGGCGCCGGTCGGGAAGAGGCCCATCTGGCGATCTCCGAGCACGTCCCCAGGGGAGAGGGATTTTTCTCGGCGGTGGCCGACGACGACAGGCTGCCGATCTCAGCCGTCGACGTCGACCGGATCAAGGGCGAGATCCTCGTTCTGGCTGGTGCCGCGCCGGCGCAAGCCCGTGAGTTCGCCAGTCAAGCCAAGAAATTGGCTCAAGAGCACCCCAACGCCGCCCGCTACCAACCGGAGTCGATCTTGTGAGTACCCAGACCATCAACCTGCCCCCGGTTCATTCCGGCAAGGTCCGAGACATCTTCGACGCCGGTGAAGACCGGCTGTTGATGATCACGTCCGACCGAATCTCGGCCTTCGACGTGGTGATGAACGAGCCCGTACCCGACAAGGGCCGGGTGCTGACCGCCATGTCGGCCTACTGGTTCGAGACGTTGGCCGACGTGCTGCCCAGCCACCTCATCTCCACCGATGTGGCCGATCTGCCCTCGGAGGCGCAGGTGGATGGGGTGGCCGGCCGGGCCATGCTTTGCCATCGGGCCGAGATGCTGCCCATCGAGTGCATCGTGCGGGGCTATATCAGCGGCTCGGCCTGGAAGGAGTACCAGAGCCAGGGCACCATGCACGGCCAGGCCCTGCCGACTGGGCTCCGGGAATCCGACAAGCTGCCCGAGCCGGTGTTCACCCCCTCCACCAAGGCCGAATCGGGCCACGACGAGAACATCTCCTACGACCAGGCAGTGGAGCTGGTGGGCCCCGAGTTGGCCGAGCAGGCCCGGTCGGCATCGCTGGAACTGTACCGCCGGGCGTCAGAGGCCGCCGCCGAGAAGGGCATCATCATTGCCGACACCAAGTTCGAGATGGGCATGGTAGACGGAACCCTGGTGGTGGCCGACGAAGTGCTCACTCCCGACTCCTCCCGCTTCTGGCCAGTGGACGGCTGGGTGCCGGGGGCCACGCCTCCGTCGTACGACAAGCAGCCGGTGCGGGATTATCTCAGCACATTGGACTGGGACAAGCAGTATCCGCCGCCGCCGCTGCCCGATGAGGTGGTGACGGCCAGCGCGGCTCGCTACGTGAGTGCTTACGAGATCATCACCGGTCGCGATTTCGCTGACTGGCCCGGGTGATGACGACTCCAATGTTCGATGTGCCAAAGTTCAATGTAGTTGTGGAGGTGAGCCTTCGCGATGGGATAGCCGATCCCGAGGGTTTGACCATCGAGCGGGCCCTGCCCGCCCTGGGCTTTGATGGTGTGAGCGGCGTTCGGGTGGGAAAGAGCCTGCGCTTTGTGGTGGAAGCCCCGAATGAAGCCGAAGCCCGCCAACAGGTTGAGGCTATGTGTGAACGCTTTTTGGCCAACCCCGTGATTGAAGACACGGGCATAACCCTCAGCCCGGTGTTGTGACTGTTTCTTGTGCTTTCTTCAGCAAGGGGTGCCGATGACGGCCAAAGTCGGTGTCGTTGTATTCCCCGGTTCCAACTGCGAGCAGGATGTGGTGGAAGCAGTGGACAGGATCGGGGGATCGGGGGAGCTGCTGTGGCATAAGGACACGCACTTGCGTGATGTGGACGCCGTGGTGCTGCCCGGCGGCTTCGCCCACGGGGACTATCTCCGCACCGGGGCGATGGCCCGGTTTTCGCCGATAATGGATGCGGTCACCCGCTTCGCCTCCGACGGCGGGCCGGTGGTGGGCATTTGCAACGGGTTCCAGATTCTGGCCGAAGCCCAATTGCTGCCTGGCGCCCTCTACAAGAATCAGGGGCTCAAGTTTCTCTGCCAGCCCACAACGTTGCGAGTGGAGTCAACAGGCTCAGTGCTGACACGGAACCTTTCAGAAGGCGATGAGCTGAGCATTCCCATCAACCATTTCGAGGGCAACTACATCTGCTCTGAGGAGACATTGGCCGCGTTGCGCGACAACGCCCAGATCGTGCTGACCTATCGGGACAACCCCAACGGGGCTACCGCCGATATTGCCGGGATTTGCAACGAAAACGGCAACGTGGTGGGGCTAATGCCCCACCCTGAGCGTGCTGCTCATCCGTTGCTGGGGAGCACCGACGGTGCTCTACTGCTGAAAGGACTGATCAGTGACGACTAGTCAGTCGAGCGGGTGCGGGCCACCCCAGATGCTTTCAGCACGCTGGCCGGAACACCGACCTCGCGCCATGCCGCATAGGAAATGCCCTTGCGCCCGCTGTACTCGGCGGCGATCGCGATGAACTCGCTCTCAATCCCGCTGATGTCGACGACTTCCTCTTCTTTGGCGAGCTCAGCTTCCAAGTCCATGAGCTCTTGGATCAGATGAACTCGCTTCAGCGGCTTGGCTTGGGCGATCTCGTCGGGAAGCTCAGCCAGACGGGCCTGCATCTTTTCGGCAGAGCGCTGCCGGCCCCGCTTGGGCTTGGTGGAGTCAAGCGCAGTCAGATAGCGGCTGACCGTGCGGCCTTGCGCCTGTCCGGCAGCCCGCGCAGCTTTGGCTTCTTCAGATACCATGTTTGCCCTCTTTCCCTTTTGATAAGTGGTTGGACGCGCCCAATTCAACTAGGTATTGCCTGTTTGTTCAAGTTCAGGATTCAGTCTGTTCGATTTCCTGGGTGTTCATCCCCATTGATTCTTCGGATGTTTTGCCATGAATGAGTCAATACACCGGTCGTTGGGACTGACCGATGATGAGGCCGAGGCCATCGAAGAGATTTTGAATCGGTCGCCGAATCATCTCGAATTGGCGATGTATGCGGTGATGTGGTCGGAGCATTGTTCATACAAGTCCTCTCGGATTCACCTGCGCCGACTGCCCACGGAGGCCCCCTGGGTGTTGGTTGGCCCCGGTGAGAATGCCGGCGTGATCGATGTCGGCGATGGCATTGCCGCCGCCATTCGAATCGAGAGCCACAACCATCCTTCGGCCATCGAGCCCTATCAGGGGGCGGCCACCGGAGTGGGCGGCATTCTGCGCGACATATTCACCATGGGCGCTCGCCCCATCGCGGTGATGGACTCCCTGCGGTTCGGCTTTCCCGACGACCCCCGCAGCCGCTGGATCGCCGATGGGGTGGTGTTGGGCATCTCCGGGTATGGCAACGCGGTGGGGGTGCCGACCGTGGGGGGTGAGGCCGTCTTCGATGCGACCTATACCGGCAACCCGCTGGTGAATGTGCTGTGCCTCGGCGTGATGCCGTCTGATCGCCTGGTGCTGGGCCGGGCCAGCGGCGAGGGCAACCTGGCGGTGCTGCTCGGCGCGTCCACCGGGCGCGACGGCATCGGCGGGGTGAGCGTGCTGGCCTCGGCGTCATTCGGCGATGAGGAGGAAGAGGCCGAGAAGCGGCCCAGCGTGCAGGTGGGCGATCCGTTCGAGGAGAAGCGCCTCATCGAGGCCTGTCTGGCCCTGCTGGACGCCGGGCTGGTGGTGGGCATCCAGGATCTCGGGGGTGCCGGACTCACCTGCGCCACCAGCGAGACCGCCTCCCGGGGCGGGGTGGGCATGGATGTGGACGTGGCCGCCGTCCCCCGGCGCGAGCCGGGCATGGAGCCCTTCGAGGTGCTCACCAGCGAATCGCAGGAGCGGATGCTGGCCATCGTGTCCCCCGACGGTCTCGACGATGTGCTGGCCATCTGCGATCGCTGGGACGTGCAGGCCTCGGTGGTGGGCCGGGTCACCCAGGGTGGGCAACTGCGGGTACGAGACGGCATGGACGGCCCGGTGCTGGGCGAGCTCCCGGCGGCCTCTTTGCACGAGGACGCGCCGCTCTACGACCGGCCCCGCCGTCCGCCCTCTGACTGGGAGGAGGCCAGGGCCGACACTGCCGACGATCTGCCGCCCCCCGCCGACATGGGCGCCGATCTTCTGGATCTCTTGAGCAACCCGTCTTGGATCTACCGCCAGTACGACCACATGCTGTTCTGCAACACGGTGGTCGGTCCCGGCGGCGATGCCACGGTGTTGCGGCTCAAGCACCCCGCCACCGGCGCTGACACCGGCCGGGGACTGGCCCTGACCACCGATGGCAACCATCGCTGGTGCGCGGTGGACCCCCGGGCCGGCACCGCCATGACCGTGGCCGAGGCGGTGCTCAACCTGGCCTGCGTGGGGGCCCGACCGCTGGCCCTGGTCAACTGCCTGAACTTCGGCAACCCCGAGCATCCCGAGGTGATGTGGCAGTTCTCCGAGGCAATCGACGGCATGGCCGAGGCCTGCGATGCCTTCGGAATCCCGGTGGTGGGCGGCAACGTGAGCCTCTACAACGAGTCCAACGGCCACAACATCGACCCCACTCCGGTGATCGGCCTGCTCGGGGTGATCGACCGCTTGACTCGCATTCCCCCCGGACTGGCCTGGCGCGACGGCGACCGGGTGGTGGTTCTCGGGGAGGGCGCCCCGGCGCTGTCGGGCTCGCGGTGGGCGGCGGCCACCGCCGGTCACAAGCGGGGACGACTGCCGGAGCTGGACTATGAGCAGCACCGGCGGGTGGCGGGCTTGGTGGCGGGCTTGGTGGCCGACAACCGCCTGTCCGCGGTCCACGACGTGTCCGGCGGGGGATTGGGGGTGGCTCTGGCCGAGATGGCCGCGGTCTCCGGCGTGGGCTTCCGGGGGGCCCGAATCCACAGCCACGCCGATTTGTTCAGCGAGGCCCCCTCCCGGGTGGTGGCCGCAGTGGACCCGGAGCTGTTGCCCGAGGTGGAGGCGGCGGCTGCGGCAACCGGCGTAGCCGTCACCCGTATCGGACTGGCCACCGGCGACCGCTTCGCCATCAAGGGGCTGCTCGAATTGGAAATCTCTGCCATCGCCGACCGCTGGCGCTCAGCTATGTCCGGCTCAACCGGCTAGGCCCAATAGGTGGAACGCAACGTGTCAGAATTAACCAGTGGCTGATCTGATGGACGACTCTCCTCGGGAGGCCTGTGGGGTCGTCGGCATCTACGCCCCCCAAGATCCCGTCGCCCATCTGAACTATCTGGCCCTGTACGCGTTGCAGCACCGGGGCCAGGAGTCGGCCGGCATTGCGGTCAGCGACGGCGACAACATCACTGTGGTCAAGGACATGGGCCTGGTGGCCACCGTGTTCGACGACCGTACGCTGGCCACCCTCGAGGGCTGCTTGGGCATCGGCCACACCCGCTACTCCACCGCGGGCTCGAGTTCGTGGCGCAACGCCCAACCCGTCTACCGCAGCACCGCCGACCACCAGTTCGTGCTGGGCCACAACGGCAACCTCACCAACACCGCCCAGTTGGCCGATGAAACGTCGATCCTGCCCGGCATGGTCGGCTCCGACAGCGACCTGATTGCCGAGCTGCTGGCCATCGAGATCGGGAAGATGGCCCCGTCGAGCCGAGCCGAGGGCAAGGTGCTGGAACAGGCATTGCAACGAGTGCTGCCCCGGCTGGAGGGGGCGTTCTCGCTGGTGCTGGCCGACGAGAAGCGGGTGATCGGGGTGCGGGACCCCAACGGATTCCGCCCCCTGTGCCTGGGCCGGCTGGATCGCGGGTGGGTGCTGGCGTCGGAGACCCCGGCCCTCGACATCGTGGGTGCCCACTTCCTGAGGGAGTTGGCCCCGGGGGAGATGGTGGTGATCAACGGCGAGGGTGTGCGCTCGATGCGGCCGTTTCCCGAGGAGCGGGTGGACCCCCGCCTGTGCATCTTCGAGTTCGTGTACTTCTCCCGTCCAGACTCGGTGATCTACGGCCAGAGCGTGCATCACGCCCGGGTCCGCATGGGCGAGCTGTTGGCCGAGCAGTCCCCGGTGGAGGCCGACTTGGTGATGGGTGTGCCCGAGTCGGGTCTGCCCGCGGCCGAGGGCTTCTCCCGGGCCAGCGGCATCCCCTACGGCCAGGGGCTGGTGAAAAACCGTTACATCGGGCGCACGTTCATCGCGCCCAGCCAGCAAATGCGGTCGATGGGGGTGCGCATGAAGCTCAACCCCCTGCGCGACAGCATCGAGGGCAACCGTTTGGTGGTGGTGGACGACTCCATCGTGCGGGGCACCACCACGAGGGCGCTGGTGACCATGCTGCGGGAGGCGGGCGCCGCCGAGGTTCACCTCCGCATCAGCTCGCCGCCCTATCGCTGGCCCTGCTATTTCGGCATGGACACCGGTGACCGCACCGAGCTGCTGGCCGCCCACCTCAGCGTGGCCGAGATGGGCGATTACGTGGGGGCCGACACGCTGGCGTTCATCGACATGGAGGGATTGACCCAGGCCACCGGGGCGGTGGGGGCCGGTTTCTGCAATGCCTGCCTCACCGGGGACTATCCGGTGGAAGTGCCGGTGGCGCCGCCGGAGTTGACGACCTCAAAGGTGGCACCCGAAGACCAGCCCGCGCTGGCGCTATGGGCCACTGGCGATGGTTGAGCTGGCGATGGTCTTGAGGGCAACTGGCGATGGTTGAGACCTACGAGTCTTCGGGAGTCGACATCGCCGCGGGCGAGGAGGCGGTGCAGCGCATCAAGGAGAAGGTGCGCTCGACATTTCGCCCTGAGGCGATCGGCGATATCGGCGGTTTCGGCGGGCTGTTCGACTTCAGCAGCCACGGCTACAAGAAACCGGTTCTGATCTCCACCACCGACGGGGTGGGCACCAAGGCGTATGTGGCCGCCGAGGCCGGGCGGTTCAACACCATCGGCCTCGATCTGGTGGCCATGTGCGTGGACGACTTGGTGTGCCAGGGGGCCGAGCCGCTGTTCATGTTGGACTACATATCGGTGCAGAAGCTCGACCCCGAGCGGATCGAGCAGCTGGTGGTGGGGGTGGTCGAAGGCTGCCGGCAAGCAGGCTGCGCACTCATCGGCGGGGAGATGGCGGAGCATCCGGTGGCCGAAGGCGAGCCCGACGATGAGTTCGAGTTGGTCGGGTTTGCCGTGGGGGTGGCGGAGCGGTCGCGGCTGATCACCGGGGCCAGTGTCCGCCCCGGCGACACCCTGGTTGGCTTGCCGTCGCCCGGTCTGCGGTGCAATGGCTATTCCCTGGCCCGCCGGCTTTATTTCGACGTGGCCAACCGGGCGCTGGACGATCCCGCCTGGGAGGGGAGCTCCCACTCGGTGGCCGACGAGCTGCTGCTGCCGTCGGTGATCTACACCCCCGCGGTGCGGGCCATGCTGGCCAAGGTGGACGCCCACGCCATCGCCCACGTCACCGGCGGGGGTATCGGCGGGAACCTGGCCCGGGTGCTGCCCGACAAAGTCGACGCCGTGGTGGACCGCAGCACCTGGGAGCAGCCGCCGGTGTTTGCCGAGTTGCAGCGCATCGGCGACGTGTCCGACGAGGAGATGGCCAAGGTGTTCAACCTCGGCCTGGGCATGGTGGTGGCGGTGCGAGATCGCGACGCCACCAAGGCCATCGACCTCCTGCGAACCGGCGGCCATCGGGCCACCGTGGTGGGCGAGGTCGAGAAGGGCGACGGCCAGGTTCACCTCGTGGGCGAGCCTCAGCAGGCGAGCGGGCAGTGAGTGCCGCCGCGCTCGGTGGGCCTATCCTCAACGGTTGATGCCGCTCAGCAACTCCGACGAATACCTCCATCATCCGCCGCCAGGCAGCGATGCCCTGTGGAGCGACAACTTCTGGTTCTCCGTGTGCGACCGGGAAGCCGACGTGTACGGCATCAACCACATTCACGCCAGCCTGTCCCACGGGTATCTGCGGGCCAGCGCGTTCTACGTGATCGACGGGGTGCCGGTGCAGTGGGCGTCTCGCCGGCCGCTTGCTGCCGAGTTGGAGTTCCCAGCGCTGGGCGACGGTCGGCTGTCGTACTCGGTGGAGGCGCCGTTCGCCCGCTATCGCTGGCAGCTGGATGCTCCGCGTTTCGGCTTCGATCTGACCTTCGATGACCGCTTCGGCGTGTTCGACTACAACGACTGTTTCGGCGGGAATCCCTTGGGGGCCTATGAGGGCTATGGCGGCCACTATGAGCAGGCCCTGGTGTGCCGGGGCGAACTGGAGGCCCGGGGCGGGCCTCGGGCGGGGGAGCGCCGGGCCATCGAGTGCTGGTCGCATCGGGATCACTCCTGGACCCATCGGTTCGAGCGGCCCGGTCCTTGGGACGTGCGCCATCGGCGGACTCAAGCCGAGTCGTGGGGTCATTTCTGGCCGTCGGTGCAGCTTCCCGACCGGCATCTGAACTCGTTTGGATGGATGAGCCCGACGCAGCCCTTGCCCGATGACACGCCGTCGGTGGGTGGCTGGATCGGCGACGCCGACGGCACCCGTGCGTTGCGTTCGGCCTCCTGCGTGCCGCGGTTGGAGGAAGACCAGCGCACCGCCATGGCCTTCGACATGGCCTTTGAGACCACCGACGGGGAGGTGCTCACCGTGCGCACCGGCCGCAAGCACGCCCACACCCGAAACGGGCTCATGCGCGACGAGAACGACGCCGAGGTTCGGCTGGACTGCCACGAGCCGTTCTTCGATTTCGAGGTGCTGGAGACCGGCGAGCGGGGCTACGGGGTGGTGGAATACTCGATCCACCCGCCCTGGCCCCGGTATCGGTACTAGCGGGCTGATGGGCTTGGGGTGTGCCCGATGAAGTGGGGCATCCACCTGCCCCAGCTCGGGCGGGCCGCGTCGCTGGACCTGCTCATTGAGATAGCCCAGCAGGCCGAGGCTGCTGGGTTCGACGACGTGTGGACCGCCGACCATGTGGCCGTGCCCGTGGACTTGGAGGGGATGCCGTCGTTCTTTCCTGAGCCGGTGCCCCTGCTGTCGGCAGTAGCGGCCCACACGCAGCGGGTGGGGCTGGGCACGTCGGTGCTGATCCCCGCCTACCGAAACCCCATGCAGTTCGCCAAGCAATGGGCCACCCTCGACTGGCTCGCTCCGGGCCGCACCATCCTCGGCGTTGGCGCCGGTTGGCTGGAACCCGAGTTCGAGGCCTGCGGCGTTCCCATGGTGCATCGGGCTCAGCGGCTCGACGACTACCTCGACGGGTGGCGGGCCGCCTGGTCGGGCGCCACCGAATACCAGAGCGAGCACTTCAGCTTCACCGGCGTGCGGATCAATCCCCAGCCCGCCGCCCCCATCCCCATCTGGATCGGCGGCTCATCCCCCGGTGCCCTCCGCCGCGCCGCAAGATGTGAAGGCTGGATGGGCACCTGGGCCCCACCCGAGGTCTTCGCCGAGCGCCTGACTTTGCTGCGGGCCGAACAAGACCGCCTCGGTCGCCCGCACCGCGAAACCACCATCTCCATTCACATGGAACTCCGCCTCGGCGACCCTCTGGCCGACGCCGGCCGCTGGTCCGTCGTCGGCGACGGCTACGGCGACCGAGAAATGGTGATCGGCGACGTCGACCACGTCGCCGAAACCCTGGCCCCCTACATCGACGCCGGCCTCGAACATGTACTGCTGGTGCCGCTGGCCCTTTCCCCTGAGGAGTGGCGCCACCACGTCGATGCCCTCGCTCAGTTGATCGGCTAGCTCCTCCCCCCACACCTGCCCCTCGCTGTACCAATCCGCCCAGGCCATCGAACAACCGCTACCGCTCTTCAGCCGCCAGAGGCCTGTTTGCGCAGGTGGGGTGACATGCTACGTTTGTGGCATGAATCGGCGGCGGATCAGCACCACGGTGGATGGTCGGCTGCTTGCCTCTGCCCGTGAGTCGATGCCCGGAGTGCGGGATGCCCGCCTCATGGATGAGGCGCTGGCCGCTCTGTGCCGTCAGCGCCGCAGCGCGGAGATCGACCGCCAATACGAGGCCTATCGCTCGGTACCCCTGGATGCTCCCGATGCATGGGGTGACCTGGAGTCATTTCTCAGCGCCCGACGCGACAAGTGACTCGGCTGCCCCGCTACGGCGAGGTTTGGTGGTGTGAGACTCCTGATCTGCCGCGCCGCCCGGTAGTTGTTCTGTCGCGTGATGCTGCTATTGAGCGGTTGCGGCGGGTCGTGGTGGCGCCGTGTTCGACCAATGAGCGTGGAATTCTGACCGAGGTCTTGTTGGTCCCTGACGAGGATCCTGTGCCCCAAGCCTGCTGCGTGCAGCTCGACAGTATTCTTAACGTGTCTGTAGGCGAGCTCACCGATCGGCTCGGTGCGTTGAGCGCAGAGCGCGGCCGCCACGTATGCGCTGCTTTGAACATCGCGATGAACTGCATCTGAGCCCCACGGCCTTCGCCGTTCATCCCCCACCACCACCTCGACAAGTACCTCCGCAGCCGAACCCTCATCCCCATCGACCAACCCGAAATCCTGACCAGCCACCTAAAGGAGTTTCTAGATTTCTCGTCACTCTGATTGCAGCGAATTTCGTCCAGACCCGCTTGCCAGTGATAATATCAATAATAGTATCATCAAGTTGTGGATGTGGAAGGTCTGGTAGAGGCGTTCCGCGAGAATCCAAAGGGGGTGCGATTTGCTGAACTTGCCAAGGTGTGTGATGCGTACTTTGGCCAGCCCCGCAAGTCAGGCGGCAGTCACCGGGTATACCGCATGCCGTGGGCGGGAGACCCGAGAGTGAACATTCAGAATCACAAAGGAATGGTCAAGCCATATCAGGTAAGGCAAGTCCTCAAGGCGATAGAGAAGTTGGAGGCAGGTGATGAGTGATCGGTACACCTACAGGGTTACCTGGTCGGCTGAAGACGAGGAGCATGTCGGTCTGTGCCTGGAATTCCCGTCGTTGAGCTGGCTGGCTCCGGTGCCCGAAGAGGCGTTTGCCGGAATCCGCGAAGTTGTGCGTGAAGCCCTGGTTGACATGTTGGCCAACAACGAGACGCCGCCCGAGCCATTGGCTGATAGGCCATATAGCGGCAAATTCGTGGTGCGTATCCCGCCGGAAACCCATCGAGATCTTGTCATCCGGGCGGCCGAGAATGGCGTCAGCCTCAACCGCCTGGTGAGTTCCCTGCTGGCTGACTGAATTGTCGTAGACGCAACAATCCCTGCTCTTGATTCAGCTCCAAAATACGGTCAACCAGCCAATCCGTTGATGGGCAGAATGGTCTGGTGTCGATAGAGATTGGATCTGTCCTGCACACTGCCGACGTAGCCATCGTGGCTGCTGGCCTGGGGGAGGCAGCCAGGGTCGGTATCGATGGGCCGGGTGCTTCGGGGAAGAGCACGCTCGCTGCTGGACTTGCCGCGGCCTTGCCAAGTGCGGTTCTCGTCGAAGGGGATGACTTCTACCGGCCGGAGTCGGATCCCAACCGATCTGAGATCGAAGTTGCCGAAATGTTCGATCTCTCACGTCTCGCGTCCCAAGTGCTGATCCCTCACACCGAGGGCAGGGATCTTCACTACCAGCGCTACGACTGGGAGACCGGATCGCTTGGAGATTGGGTTGCTGGGGCCAGCGGAGCTCCACTCATTGTCGAGGGCGTCTACTCGACCCACGAGATGCTTAGGGATTTCTACGACTTGAGGATATGGGTTACCTCTCCGCGGGCAGTCCGATTGGCCCGGGGAATAGAGCGTGATGGAGAAGAGGCTAGAAGCAAGTGGATTGACATCTGGATGCCGGCAGAAGTCCGCTACATCGCAGAGCAAGCGCCACAAAACCATGCCCACTTAGTGCTCGACAGCAGCGGCGCCACCACTGCTCAGACCGGCGAAGCGAAGTTTGCAGTCGTAGGAGGATCGCTTTTCTAGAGGCCTTGTCAGGCGGGACCATCGAACAGCCCCGCTAGCTGCCTCAACTCACGAGCTCTGGGATGGTGGCCCAGCCGGATTGTTCGGGGGGAGGGATGATGTGGACGGGGGTGGCGGCTTGGGCTGCGTAGCTGTCGGCTATGGCGATGCTGATGGAGGCGGCTTCTAGGAGTTCAAGGTCGTTTATGCCGTCGCCGATGGCAATGAATTCGACATCGAGACCTTTCCAGCGGCAGAAGGCTTCGACGCCGGACACCTTTGATACTCCGGGAGGCGACACTGTCAGCCGGCTTCCTCCGAAGAGGGGATCGGGTTCGTCAACGCGGGCGATGCCCAAGTCCTGGGCATGGACTGCTCTTGCTGCCTCATGCGCGAGATCTGAGGCCAGCCCGGTCAGTACGAGCTCCAGCACATCGTCCTCAACGTCGCTAGGGCTGAGGTCGCGGTTGGTGTCTTCCTCCTGAAACTGCAAATGAGTCTGAACGGAGGTTGGGTTCTCGGGGATCACCAAATCTCCGCCGGGCTCGCCGCGGTCATCGATGTAGAGGCAGGGGCGGATGCCGTGGACGTCAAGGACGTCCAGCAGCTTCCACAGCGATGTAGAGTCGAACGCGATGCGGTGGAAGCGCTCCTTGGTGGCGAAGTCCATCCCGATCGATCCATCGAGGGCGACTGCGGGCAGTTCGAGACCGTTCAAGTCGAACAGTCGGGAGATGTTCCGCAACCGACGACCCGTAGCCGCCAACACGACGTGTCCCGCGGCCTCCAGCTCGGCCAACGCCTCCAAATGGGCCTCCGGGGCGACGCAGTCCAGCCCCCAGAACGTTCTATCCAGGTCAGTTACTACCAGCACTGTTCGCAGCCGTCGGCAGGCGGGGTTAGTCGCCGGGGTTGAAGCGGCGCAGGATGCCGGAGCGGAGCCGCCACCGGGAGAGCTGGCGGACGAGGGCGGGTGGCACGGTGGACTGGGTGCCGGGACCTGGGGTTGCCGAGATGATGTCGGCTCGACCTCGGTAGGGCTGGGCGTCCTCGTTGTCGCCAGACCACACCACCACCTGCGGGAAGGCGATGGTGATGCCCGCGGCGGCGAGGCTCTGGTGGACCGACAGGATCACGTCGTGGCGGGTGGCCAACTCCGTCGGCACGTCGCTGTCGTGCCAGTAGTACAGCGTGAAGTCGATGCTGGAGGAGCCGAAGCGGGTTAACAGCGCCTGGGCCGGCGGTTCGGCGCTGACCCGTTCTGCCTGCCCGAGCGCTTCAATCAGGCACTCCGTGGCTGCCTGGAGGTTGGTGTCATAGGCCACGCCCACTTCCAGTTCGCTGCGCCGCAGCGTCTCGTTGGTGAGGTTGACGATGGGCCCGGCGGCCACCTCGCTGTTGGGAACGCGCACCGCAGATCCGTCGAGGCCGCGCAGTACCGTGGTGCGGGAGTCGATGTCGGTGGCGACCCCCAGATGGTGGCCCAGCAGCACTGTGTCGCCCACCCTGAAGGGCCGGCGGGCCTGAAGGATCAGCCCGGAGAAGAAGTTCTCCACCAGCTTCTGCAATGCCAGGGCCAGAACCAAGCCGCCCAGCCCGATGGCGCCGATCAGCGGCCCGACCTGCACGCCCAGGCTGGTCAGCGCGTAGAACAGCCCGATCAAGAAGAGGAGATAGCCCACCAGCCTGGCGGTGACGATGGCGGCGAAGCCCGGCCCCACCACGTGGATCAGCACCCTTCGCACCAGGCGGGCGGCCAGCACAGCCACGACAATCGTGGCTGCCACGATGATCCCGGCCTGCACCCAATCGGACAGGGCCAAGGACTCATCAATAATGGCGTCGTCAGACGACTGCGCCAACAGGTCGGCGGCGGCCAGGGTTGTCATCGGAGCACTGCTCGCTTCTCGTTGGTCACGGTGTCGTCATGCTAGTGACGACCTACCGATTCAGCAGCAGGCTGGCGGCTTGGGGGCAGGGCATGCCGATCTCGACACCGGCGGCAGCGGCGTGGGCATTGGCGGCGGAGATGATGCCGTCGTGGTAGTGCGACAGGCCGCTGCCCATGCGGGCTCGGCGGGCGTCGACGGTGGCGCCGGGCAGTCCGTCGGCCTCCACGATGGCGAGTCCGGCCATGCCGGAGTCGTCCAGGCCCCGCCCGCCGTCGGAGCAGATGAACCCGAACGGACGGCATCGGCGCAGGTAGGGCACTGCCGAGCGGCCGGTGTGGCCGGCGGTGACCAGCACGTTGCGGTCGGTGTCCTCGCTGGTGCCGAAGGCGATGGAGTCGGCGGCGATTACGCACCGCCCGTCGGGGGCGGTCTCCATCACCGTGCGGTTGGTGATCTCCGCGGCGGCGGCCGCCGCTGGGTCGTTGTCGAGCAAGGCCACGGCCGCCTCCCGCACTGACATGCCCGCGTTCACCCCGCAGTCCAGCGCCAGTTGATTGACGAAGCTGATCACCCCGTGGTGGTAGAGATGCACCCCATCGCCCAGATGGGCGGTCATCACATCGGCCACCGCAGCGGGGATGCCCAAGGCCTCCAGGTACCACAGACCGGCGATGGCCGAGCCCTCCGGCCCCACCCCGCAATCCATCCCGATGGCCGCCCGAGGCTGGTGCTCGGCGATGAATCGGGCGGGGAGCACCCCGCAGTACGAGGAGTTGACGCACACGTCGCGGTCCCGGTTGGTTTCGTCCACGTCGTAAGCCGAGTCCATGCACATCACCCGGCCCCGAGCTGAGGCCAGCACCTCGGTCTGCTTGTCGGTGTCGGCGCTCATCGGGCGGTTCTCGGAGGGAACTGCGGACGGCGCTTCTCCATAAACGCGGTGGCCCCCTCGATCATATCGGGCGACCCGATGGCCTGGGCCAGAATGCCCAACCCCGAGGCCATGTTGTCGCGAAGCTGGTTCCAGTACACGTTCGAGCTGATCTTGGCCGCTTCCAGATAGCGGGGGCTCATGGCCAAAAGCTCATCGCACCACCGCCCCACCTCGGCTTCCAGTTCGTCGTCAGGCGCCACGGCGTTGATCCAGCCCATGTCGCAGGCCTGCTGCGCGGTGTATTTGCGGCACAAGAAGGCCACCTCCTTGGCCCGCTTCTCCCCAACGGTCATGGCCAACAGGTTGGTGCCCCCCAGCACCGGGGCGCTGCCCACCTTCACCCCGGTCTGGCCCAGCTCGGCCGACTCGGCGGCGATGGCGAAGTCGCAGGCCACCACCAGCTCGTTGCCTCCGCCGAAGGCCGGGCCGTTCACCGCGGCGATCACCGGCATGGGGGCGTTGCGGATGGCGTCGAACAGCTCCAGCGAGCCGTAGAACATCGTCCGCAGCTCATAGAAGTTCGCCTCGGCCAGGTTGGCCAGGTAGCCCCCGGCGCAGAACGCCCGTCCCTGGCCGGTGATCACCACCACCCCGGCGTCGACGTGCTCCCGGAAGGCCGCGATGATCTCGTCGATAGTGGTTCGGTCGTAGGAGTTCAACCGCTCGGGCCGGTTCAGCCTCAGCCAGACGATGCGGTCGTTTCTCTCGACGATGATGTCGCTCACGGTGGTCCCCCTGCCTTGTAGCGCGTACTCTCCGGCATCGTATGGCGTTCGAGCTCGACTCCGACATCCGGGCCGTCCAGGAGGAGGCCCGAGCGGTTGCCGCTCAGGTGGCGCCATTCGCCGCGGAGGCCGACGAGTGCAGTCATGTCCACCAGCCCACGCTGGAGGTGCTGCGGGCCAGCGGCCTGAGTTCGCTGATGGTGCCTGCGGCCCATGGTGGCCGCCACGAGCGGGTGGACCCGCTGGCGGTGTGCGTGGTGCGGGAGGCGCTCATGCGGGCCTCATCGCACTTGGACTCGCTGTTCGCCCTCCAAGGCATCGGCAGCTACGCCATCGCGGTGGCCGGTACCGATGAGCAGCGGGAGGAGTGGCTGCCCCGAGTGGCCCGCGCCGAGGTGCTGGCGGCCCTGGCCCTCACCGAGCCGGTGGCCGGGTCTGATTTACGGGGGATCGAGACCACGCTGACCGACCACGGCGATGAGGTGGAGCTGAACGGGGTGAAGTCGTTCATTTCCAACGGGGGAGCCGCCGGGTTCTACACCACCATGGCCCGAGAGGGCGACCGCTTCTCGCTGGTGCTGGTGCCTGCTGATGCCCCCGGCGTGTCGATTGAGCCCTCTCCGGAGATCATCGCCCCCCATGTGCTGGGGGAGGTGACCTTCGACCGGGTGCGCCTGCCTTCCTCGGCCCGTCTGGGCGAACCCGGTGCTGGTTTCCGCCATGTGCTGGCCACCCTGTCGGTGTTTCGCATCTCGGTAGCTGGCGCCGCCGTCGGGCTCATGGATGGGGCTTTGACCTGCGCCGCCAACCACGCGGCGGTCCGCGAGCAGTTCGGCCGTCCCCTGGTGCGGCTGGGGCCGGTGGCTGGACTGCTGGCCGACTCCTGGGCTGAGCTGGAGGCCACCCGGCTGCTGGCCTACGCCACCGCCGAGGCTGCTCGAGACGATCCATCGGCCCACCTCGACCGCTCGTCGCTGGCCAAGCTGGCCGCCACTGAGGCGGCGAGCCGGGTGGTGGACCGCTGCGTGCAGGTCATGGGCCGGTGGGGGCTCATTCGGGGCTCCGACATTGAGCGCTACTACCGCCAGGCCCGGCCCATGCGCATCTACGAGGGGGCCTCCGAAGTGCTCCGGCTGGGCATCGCCACCCGGCTGTGCGATGAAGTGGCCGAACAGCAGGGCGAGGGGTAGCCGATGGCAGTGGATTGGGGTCTGGACGGCCATGTGACGGTGGTGACCGGGGCCAGCCGGGGGTTGGGCGAGGCCGCGGTGCGGGCCATGGTGGCCGAGGGTACCCGGGTGGTGGCCGCGGCCCGCTCGGGCGACGCCTTGGCTGCGCTGGCCGAAGAACTGGGCGACGCAGTGGCCGCCGTGCCGTGCGACATGCGGGACCGGGCCGCGGTGGCCGACCTGGTGGACGAAGCCATCGGCCGGTTCGGTCGCCTCGACTCGGTGGTGAACAACGCCGGCATCGCCCCGGCGTCCAAGTTCGTCAACCAGCCCGATGAGGTGTTCGACGAGGTGCTGGCCGTGAACCTGGCCGCCCCCGCAGCCCTGGCCCGACGAGCCGCCCGCCATTGGATCGACGCCGGCCAACCCGGCTCGGTCATCAACGTGGCCTCCACCTCGGGGCTCAAGGGCAAGCCGACGCTGGCCGCCTACTCGGCCTCCAAGGGCGGGCTGCTGCGGCTCACCGAGGCTCTGGCCGGGGAGTGGGCCCGCTTCAACATCAGAGTGAACGTGATTGCCCCCGGCGCCTTCGAGACCGATGCCCAGGCCGCGGTGCTGGGCGATCCCGACACCCTGGCCGCCCGGCTGCGCAAGATCCCCGTTCGCCGCATGGGCCAGCCCAGTGAGCTCGGACCCCTGGTTTGCTACTTGGCGTCGGAGGCCTCCGGGTTCGTCACCGGTTCCTGCTTCGTGATCGACGGCGGCGAGGTGTCCAAACTCTGACCCGCCCGCCGCTGGCCTTGTAAGTTTCTCAACCCATACGGAGGTAACCAGTCATGACCATGCAGATGACGTCCAACAACGCGATCCACAGCGATCTGGGCAGCCCCGCACTGGCCGACGGCGAGCTGGCCGCCATCTCGCCCAAGTTCGCCGAGGGCTACGCCCGCATCCGCGACGTGACCGACCGCGACGGGGCCTGCCCAGCTTGGGCCAAGGCGCTCTACATGGCTTGCGCCGCCGCGGTGCGGTGTCAGCCGGAGGTGACCCTCCGGGAGCTGACCCGATCCCGCGAGCTGGGGCTGAGCTTGACCGACGCCCGGGGCGCATCGCTTGCGGTGCTCATCTCCCGCGGCGATGCCACCTACCATGCCTTTGCCCGAGCCATAGACCAGGCGTTCGACATCGCCGCCGATCAGTCCTCCGAGCCGATTCCCGACTTCTCCCTCGACCGCCAGGCCGCGCTGGACTACTTCCAGAGCTACTTCGGCTTCGTGCCCGACTACATCGAGGTGATGGCCGACAACGCCCCCCGCGCCTTGGAGGGCTATGTGCTCATGCGGCAATGGTCGCTGGCCGAGAACATGCTCGACGCCAAGCACGTGGAACTGCTGCTCTGCACCATCAACGCCGCTGAGTTCTCCAGCCGGTTCGTGAACATCCACGCCAACGGTGCCCGCAACGCCGGGGCCTCCGAGGCCGAGATCACCGAAGCCGTGGTGTGCGCCATCCCCATCTCCGGCGTGGCCTCCTGGCTGCCCGGTGCCGACGGGATCATGGAAGGCCGTTGATGCTGTCACACGCCGCCTTACGGCGGACCGACAAAAGTTAAGCAGCATGACTGGCCTGATCGACGTCCACGCCCACATCGTGCTGGAGGGCACGATGGGCGCGGCCGGTCCGTGCGGCCCCGAGATCGGCGCCCACGACGACGGCACCCCCTGGTTCCGGGTAGGCGGCTACCAGCTCGACGGGGTGGCCTACCGGGGGTCGCTGTTCATCGAGCTGGACATGCGCTTGGAGGCCATGGATGCCCAGGGCATCTCGGTGCAGGCCCTGTCGCCCAACCCGCTGACCTACCTGCACTTCATCGAGCCCCAGTTGGCCGTCGACTTCTGCCGCCGCCACAACGACGACTTGGCTGCCGCGGTGGCCACTCATCCCGACCGCTTCGTCGGTCTGGCCGCGCTGCCCATGCAGGATGTCGATGCGGCCTGCACGGAACTGCAAAGAGCGGTGCAGGATCTGGGCCTTCTGGCCGGCTACACCGGCACCGATTTCGGCACGGCGCTCGACGACCCGGCCCTCGACCAACTGTGGTCGCTGTGTACGGAGTTGGACGTGCCCCACTTCTTGCACCCCACCCAGTCGGGCATCGACGGCCCGCTGCTCGATCCCCGGCTGCGCCGCTGGGACCTCGACTTGGTGCTGGAATACTCCTACGAGGAGACGGTGGCGGTGGCCACCCTGGTGTTCGGCGGGGTCACCGAGCGCCACCCCGACCTCGACCTGTGCCTGTCTCACGGCGGCGGCACCACGCCCGTCATCTTGTCCAAGCTCCGCAAGCTGGCTGAGCGCCGCCCCGCTGCCCCCGAGTGGATCAAGGAACCAGGGGCCTTCGACCGAGCCCTCAGCCGTCTATGGTTCGACTGCCACATCACCGGCACAGCCGAGTTGGCCCTGGCCCTGGAGCAATACGGCACCGACCGCCTCGTTTACGGCACCAACTTCGGCGGCTGGGACCGGGGCACCGGCCCCGATGTCGCCCACCTGGCCGAAACCCTCAACACCAACGCCACCCGCCTGCTGAGGCTCTAGTCACCGTCTTGCTGGCGGGCGGCCCAGCGGGCCTTGGCGATGGCTTCTACCTCGGGGTTGCCGTCGAGGAAGGTCTGTTCCAGCAGGCGGTGGGCGATGCGCCAGCCTTCGGGGGTGCGGACCATCTGGTCGATGTACTTGCCGCCCACGATGAAGGTGTCGCCGCCGGGCGTGTCCGCGATGTACTTGGTGGCGATGAAGTAGCAGCCGGCGATGGCCTTGTCGCCGTCCACCTGCGCCCAGTGGCAGCCGTTGAGATGCTGGCTGCCATCAGCCGGCTCCAGCGACGAGGCGCACTTGGCCACGATGGCCTCCAACCCCTCGAACCGCTCGCCCCGGTAGTCGGCCACCGCATCGGGCAAGAAGATCTCGCTGAGCGCCTCCCAGCGGTGATTGTCCAGGCTCCAGGCGTAGCGAATCTGGATGTGGCGGATGGCGTCGCGGTCCAACAAGTCTTGGATGCGGTCCACATCGAGGGCGGGGGAGTCATCTGATCTGGTGTCCATAGATCGCTCAGGTTACGGTGCCGGGCGCAATCGAATCACAGGAGGCAGATATGAGCGGACGACTCGAAGGACGGGTGGCGGCGATCACCGGCGCATCCAGCGGCATTGGCCGGGCCGCGGCCGAGCGGTTTGTGGAGGAGGGGGCCAGGGTGGTCATAGGCGACATCCAGGACGACGCCGGTCGCGCGCTGGCTGAGGAACTGGGCGACGGGGCGGTGTTCGTGCGCTGCGATGTGACTGCCGAGAACGATGTGGCGGCACTGGTGGACGCCGCGGTGGCCCAGTTCGGCCAGCTCGACGTGATGTACAACAACGCTGGCATCGTCGGCGCGGTGGGACCGGTCGATACCACACCGGCCGACGAGTGGCACGCCAGCATCGACGTGCTTCTCCACGGGGTGTTCTACGGCGTCAAGCACGCCGCCCGGGTGATGAAGCCCCGGATGAGCGGCTCGATCATCTCCATGTCGAGCACTGCGGGGGTGATGGGCGGCCTCGGCCCCCACGCCTACGCCGCGGCCAAGCATGCCGTGGTGGGCCTGACTAAAAACGCCGCCGCCGAGCTGTGCCGCTTCGGCATCAGGGTGAACTGCATCGCCCCAGCGTCGATGCTCACGCCGATGGTGGCCTTCGCCCACTCCGGCGACCACACCAACATGGAGGGCACCCGGGCCGAGCTCGCCGAGTCCTCCCCGCTGATCGGTCGCCCCGGCCTGGCCACCGACGTGGCCAACGCCGCGCTGTGGCTGGCGTCCGACGAGTCGGGCTACACCAGCGGCCACACCCTGGCCACCGACGCCGGTTTCACCACCGGTGCCCGTGCCGACGCCCCCGGCTTCGCCGACTACGCCCCCATGATCCGAGAAGCCGGCCGCACTGGGCTCTGAGAGGTTCGGCGGAACGGGCAGGGGGTATCTTCGAGGCGTGCCTGAAGAAGCCCCCCTGTTGGCCAACGAGGAGGACCACCCCCAAGAGGTGGTTTACACCGACGGCGACCGCCGGATCGTGACCATGGACTCGGCCCGCTATGTGGACGCCCGCAATCGGGATACTGACGTGGTGGTGCCGTCGTCATATCTGGGTGTGCTGCCCGCCCGCCTCATGGCCCCCCACCGGCCAAAGGGAGTCATCGGCCACGACGGCTGCATCGGCAAAGACGGCGCGGGTATCTCCGGGCTGTGGTTCCTAGAAGCACTGGGCATCCCCGCGGCCACCGCCGACGGGATGAGCGCCGAGCTGGGCAACGGCCTCGACCTCTATGAGACCGGGGTCATCTCCCGGCTCAACATCTACGCTGAGCGGTGCGGGGTGGTCGAGGGAATGGCGGTGTCGGAGGCGGCCAAGCTGCTGTTGAACAACGATCCCGGCGAGGTGGACGAGGGCACCAAGATCCGCCGCGAGGTCAAGGCCACCTCAAGCAGCGGGCGGGAGATTGTGGTCACCGACTCCATCGTGTTCGCCCTGCCCGAGGACTCCCGCAACGTGCTGGTCACCGCGGGCCACACCGGGCGCAGCGGGGCCGACTTCCTTTTGGAGGTGAGCCCCCACGGCTTCATCTGCTCCGACGGAGGTCGCAGCAAGAACGACGCCGGCATCGCCGGACTGGCCATCACCGAGGCCCATGGACTGGCCGGCGCGTGCTGCGATGCCTGGAGTGCGCCGGTCGGCGATGCGTTCAAGGCGTACGATGAGGGGATCATCAGCGCGTGCAACCAGCCGGCCCGCGATCGGGGAGTCGAGGTGGGCATGACCGTCAAGGACGCGGCCGCGGCCCTGCTAGGGGGTTGAGTTCGATGTCTGAGCCGACGCCCATCGTGATCACCGGGGGAACGGTGATCGACGGCACTGGCGCCTCGCCCCAGCCCAATACGGCGCTGCTGCTGGAAGGCGACCGGATTGCCGCCGTTGGCCCTGATGCTGGGGCTGATCAGTCGAACGCCACCGTGATCGACGCCGCCGGCTGCACGGTCATGCCCGGGCTGATCGACGCCCACGTCCACTGCACCTTCGACGACGTGCAGTCCAACGACGAGTTGTTCTTCCACCGCGACCACACCCTGGCCGCGCTCATCGCCGCCCAAAACCTCCAGAAGCTGCTGCTGGCCGGGGTCACCGGATTCTGCGACCCCGACACGTTGTTCTCCATGGGCCCGTCGCTGCGCGACGCGGTGGACGCCGGCGTGGTGGAAGGCCCCCGCATGGCCACCGGCGTGCAGGCGCTGGTCACCGCGGTGGGTGGCACCGCCGGCAGGCTCATTCCCGACACCGGAGTGGTGGGCTACGCCCAAGTGGTGACCACCGTCGATGAGATGATCCAGATGACCCGGCGCCACATCAAGTACGGGGCCGACTGGATCAAGATCCACGCCACCGGTTCCATTCCCCGCCACAAGGGCGAGCTATTGGCCTGGAAGCCCGAGGAGCTGAAGGCGGTGTGCGACACCGCCCACGAATTGGAGACCCCGGTGATGGCCCACGCCCGCTCGGCGGGGAGCACCCAAGCCTGCGCCGAGGCCGGAGTCGATCTCATCCTGCACGCCTCGTTCATGGACGACGCCGGCCTGGAGGCAGTGATAGACGCCGGGGCCGCCCTCATGCCCACCTTCACCTTCCTGGCCAACTTGGCCGACTACGGCCATCTGGTGGGGGCCGGTGAGGGCATGCAGGACGTGTTTCGGGGCGAGATCGAGGCCACCGCCAAGATGATGGCCAAGGCCCACGACGCCGGTGTGCCGCTGCTGTGCGGCTCGGAGTCGGGTTTCGCCCTCACCCCCTACGGCCACTGGCACGCCCGGGAGATGGAGGTGCTGGTGGAGTCGGTCGGCCTGTCGCCGCTCCAGGCCATCTCCTGCGCCACCGTCAACGGCGCCATCGCCCTGCGGATGGAGGGCGAAGTGGGCACCCTGGCCCCCGGCATGGCCGCCGACGTGCTGGTGGTGGACGGCGACCCCGCCGCCGACGTCACCGTCCTGGCCGACCGCTGCAACCTCAGAAGCGTGATCAGCCGGGGGCAGTTGGTGGACTTGGACCGTCCCTGGCCCTCCCGAGCACCGATTCCCGGACAGAAAGTGGCCAACTGGGCCGCTCAGATCCTTACCAGCGACATGGTTGGCTAAGCCGCGAAAACCACGGGGTAGCGGCCGAAGTAGGGGCGGGTGGTGGAGGCGTCCATCTCCGGGGGATTGTCGGGGTCGGGGCGGCAGCCGTGGTCGAACAGTGTCTGCACTGCCGCGGGCACGAGGCCGAACAGGTGGGCATCGAGGTCGTCGCCGTCGGCGAACGACACCCCGGCGGCCAGGTCTTGGCCGATGCAGGCGTGCATTCCCTGGCCGAAGCTCAACCCCCACGGGGCCACGCCATCGGCTAGCGACCGGTCGGGGTTGAACTCGGCGGCGTCGTCGCCGAACACTGACACGTCCCGGTTCACCGAAAGCAGATCGAGGGTGACCCGATCGCCCTTGGCGATGTGTACGCCGCTGGACAAGTCGATGTCGGCCAGCGCCCAGCGCATTCCGGTGGGGCTGGACGGCTGGAGCCGGATGGTCTCGTGGGTGCATTGCTGCACGAATAGCCGGTCGTCGCGCACCCGGGATTCGTCCTCGGGGTGGTCGGCCAGCCAACCGAAGATGTTGTGTACCACCCGATTGAAGGCGGTGGCTGACGTGTGGGCCCCGGCCAGCATGTAGAAGGCGATCTCCCGGCGGATGGCCTCGTGGCTCAGGTCGAGCCGGTCTTGGTTGTGCATCAGCACCATCAGCACGTCTTTGGGCAGCTCGTCGGCCTCGATCTCCCCGGCCTCGTGCTGGTCGAGCAACCCTTGGCGCCGGACCATGCCGGGGGTGAGGAACTCGGCGTCGAACGCGTCGAGGGCAGCCTCGATTTCGACCACCTTGGCGTCCTTGTCGCCGGTGTAGTGGGCCAGTGTGGCCCCTTCGATGAACGTGGTGAGGTAGTCGTACAGCCGGAAGGTTTCCTCCGGGGTGCCTTCGGGCCGATCCACCCCGGCGGTGAACGCCGCCAAGTTCATCATCAGCTGATGCCCCAGCTTCACCAGCTCCGCCTTGCCCTCGGCCAGGTGGGGGGCCAGCGTCGATTCGATGATGGGGGGAAACAGATCCTGCTCATAAAGCGTGAACGTGTCCCGCCGGAAAAGGCGGTTCTCTAAGCGGCGGCGGTCCCGGTGCTCGTCCCCGTGGAGGTTCACCACCACGTCGCTCATGATCACCTCGCCGGCGTCGTAGAGCGCTTGGCGGAGGTTCTTGTTCCGATAGCACTCCCGGGCATCGGCAAACGTGGTCACAGTGATTTCTGCCATCTCCAACACTTTGCCACGCCGGTCGGCCTGTTAGGGTCTCGAACTTGTGTATGTCCATTTATTGGAGGGGAAATGATGTCCAAGCTCCTTAAGGTCCTAGCGCTGCTGTTCGCAGTGGCCCTTGTAGCTGCTGCATGCGGCAACGACGACGATGACGACGGGGGTGCCGCGCCCGCCCCGGAGGCCACGGAAGCTCCTGCTCCGGAGGCTACCGAAGCCCCCGCCCCGGCTGAGGAGGACATGCCCGAGGAGGACATGGCTGAGGAGGACATGCCCGAGGAGGACATGGCTGAGGAGGACATGCCCGAGGGTTGCGGTTATGCCACCGATGGCGATGTCCGAGGCGTTGACAAGGAAAACGGCGTGATCACGATCGGCAGTTCTCAGCCGTTCACCGGTCGGGCCGCGGTCGCTGGTGAGGGCTTGATTGCCGGCATCATCATCGCTGTCGAAGAGGTCAACGCCAACGGCGGCATCGACGGTTGCACCTTTGAGCTGGTTTGGGAAGACGACCGTTTTGAGATCGAGCAGATGGTCACCAACGTCCGCAAGATGATCGAGCAGGACAACGTGTGGGCGTTCGTGGGCACCGCGGGCTCGCAGGCCATACCTTCCACCTACCCCGACATCGAGGCCGCAGGCACCCCGCTGTGGGGTCCGGTGTCACCGGCTGATCAGGACATCCAAGAGGTGTACCTGACCAACCCGACCCGTACCGAGCAGGGTCGCATCTGCATCGACCACTTTGCTGAGCAAGGCGCCACCAAGGTGGCGGCCATCGGCCAGGACAATGAGCTGGGCGAGGAGGCGTTCAACGCCATCGAGATGCAGGCCCCGGTTCACGGGATGGAGATCGTGGCCAAGGAAGAGGTCGAGGTGCTTTCCGATGCGGTGGCCCCTGCTGTCTTGTCGGTCATCGACTCCGGTGCCGATGCGGTGCTCACCGCGCTCGACGGAACCCAGAACGGTTTGGTGCTCGACCAGTTCCACGAGGCTGGCTTCGACCCATTGGTTTGCTCCGACCAGGGTTCGGCTGGGGCCGGTGGCCAGACCACGGTTGGCCTCGCCGTTCCAGAGGCAGCTGACGGCTACCTGGGTGCCCTTCAGGGTGCTCTACCCGATTCCGACATGGATTTCGTGCAGCACTGGCTGGGGATGTGGGAAGCCTACGACGGTCCCGGCGCAGAGAGCTTGGCCCCCAACTTCAGCCTTCAGACCTACTCGATCTCTAGGGCGTTCTTCGAGCTGTTCGACCGGCTGGATGGCGACTACTCCTATGAGAATTTCCACGCGACTGCCGAGGCAATGGTGGACGATCCCATCTTGATTCCGGCCATGCCGGTGTTGGCCTGTGGGCCGCTTCCCGGTGGCCACGGCTGCGCATCTGGTGCCGGTATTTCCGAGTACGACGCTGAGACCATGACGTGGACTCAGGTTCGGGACTTCCTCCCGCCAGCGAGCTAATTCGCTAGTTGGTCCGGGACCGGTAATGGCCGGTCCCGGACCAACCACTTCTAGGAGCACAGCAGGTGGATCAACTCCTCCAGCAGATTGTGGCCGGACTGGAGTCTGGGTCGAGCTATAGCCTGATCGGCCTGGCCATCGTGGTCATCATGAAGTCCACCGATGTGCCCAACTTCGCCATGGCTGAGATGGGGCTGGTGGCCGCCTTCATGGCCTGGTTCTTGTCTGGAGATCCTGCACTGGGTGGGGTCGGGTGGCCGTTCTGGCTGGCCATAGTCCTGGCCTTGGCCTTTGCCGCGGTGTTCGGAGCCATCACCCAGTTCTTGCTGGTCCGCCCCCTGACGGGATTGTCCAACCAGCCACTGGCCGTTTGTGCGTCCATTGGGTTGGGGTACGCCAGCGTGTTTTTCCTCAACAAAGAGGGCTTGCCCACCTTCTTCGACTGGTTTCCCGTCACCGATGAGGGGTTCCCGTTGTGGGTTGCAACCATCATGGCCGTTGTCACCGTCGCGCTCACTTACTTGATGATTCGCTACTGGGTGAAACCGCTGTCCAAGGTGGATCACTTCCCGCTGCTGCTGCTTACCATTGGATTGAATTTCGCTCTGGGGTCCGTGATCGAAAACCTTTGGGGGTCCACCCCCAAGCGATTCGACGCTCCCTGGTCGGGCGAAACCTTCGACCTGGGAAATACCCGCATCGGATGGGATCAGGTCGTCACCATCGGGGTGGGAATCGCCATTGCCATCGCGATGGCATTGTTCTTCTGGTCCAAGTGGGGGGTCCGGATGCGGGCCATCGCCGAGGACGGCCACACCGCTCGGCTGCTGGGCATCAACGCTGGCCGGGTCTCGCTCATTGCCTGGGCCATCGGCACGTTCGTCGCCGGTGCGGCCATGATCCTCAACACCAGTTCCACGGTGTTGGAGTTGGGCAGCGCCGAGGGGCTCATTCTCAAGGGGTTTATCGCCGCAGTGCTGGGCGGGTTCACGTCGCTCGGGGGGACTTTTGCTGGTGGCCTCTTGATCGGAGTTGGCGAAGCTCTCGCTGGAGGACAAATCAGCACCAGCTTGCAGCCCACCATCGCCCTGTTGGTGGTGGTAGTGGTGCTCTTGGTGGCTCCGGGCGGATTCAGCCGCACAGCTCGGACCCGCGAGGTGTAGCCGATGACTGACCAAGCCTTGCCGTCGCTGTATCCGCAGAAGAGTTCTCTGAGAAAGGCGGTGCCCGAGTGGGCTTCCACCTTCGCCGTGTTCCTCTTTCTGGCCTTCTTGCCCTGGATGCACATCTTCGGCTGGACCGATATTTTCGACAGCAGCAACAACTTCGGTCGTGGCAACCTCGCGTTCGTCTTTGCGTTCGCGATCGCCGGGGTGGGATTCAATCTGCTGGTGGGCTATTCGGGCACGTTGGGCCTTGCGATAGCCGGCCTCTTCGCTCTGGGGGCCTATGGCACCGCAGTGCTGTCAGCTCCCAGCGATGCCCGAGAAGCACTGGCTGGATACGACTGGCCGTTTTTTGTAGCCCTGCCAGTCATATGCATTGCCGCGGCCATCATCGGCTTCCTTGTGGGCTTTCCTGCCGCGCGACTCAAGGGCTTCTTCTTGGCCATCGCCACCTTGGCCCTCGGGGAACTGATCGTCACCATCATTCGTCTTGACGAAAAGGTGTGGGACGGCCTCAAGACCAACGGAGGTACCGGTAAGCAGGTTCCGCAGTTCCGGGTACCGGGGCTCGACCGCATCCTGAGCGTCTACATGCTGTCTTTGGGTGCATTGTTCATAACGATGGTCGCGTATGTCGTACTCACCAACCGCAGGCTGGGACGCACATTGAAGGCAGTCCGAGACATCGACATCGCCACCGGCCCGCTGGGGATCTCCTCCACCTACTACAAGCTGCTGGCCTTTGGGATCTCTGCCTTTGCTGCTGCGCTGGCCGGGGCAATGTGGGCTCAGAACAGCTCTTTCGCCAATCCCTCGGCGTTTAGAACCCGCCTTTTGGTTTTCTTGTTGGTGGTGTTGATCGTAGGCGGGGTGAGCCGCAAATGGGGTCCGCTCATCGGCGCGATCTTCTTCGTCTTCCTTCGCCAGAAACTCCAGGACACCCAGAAGCTGCTGTTCCTGATCTTGGGCATAACTCTGATACTGGCCGTGCTGATACTTCCCAACGGCATCGCGGTGTTGCCGAAGCAAATTCGTGACAGCCGATGGGTGAAGGACCTCCAGCGAAGACTGGGGAATCTAACGGACTTCTCGCTGTGAGTGTTGTCGAGACCACTACGTCGGGCGCCGATCCCAACCATGTCGTTGCATCGTTGTCAGTCGAAGGCTTGCACGTCGCCTTCGGCGGGAATCGGGTGCTCCAAGGGGTTGACCTGCACTTTGCCCCCGGCTTCAACGGGCTGATCGGGCCCAACGGGGCGGGCAAGACCACGGTGTTCAACGTGGTCTCCGGCTACGTCCGCAGCAGCGAGGGGGCAATCCGCCTGCACGGCGAGGATGTGCTGCACATGTCCCGCACCCAGCGGGTGAAGGCGGGCATCGGGCGCACATTCCAGGCGCCTCGGCTCATTCTCGATGCCACCGTGATGGAGAACACCCTGCTTGGGCGCCACCACCTGTTCCGCTGGGGGCACTTTGCCGAGCTGTTGCTGCTGCCCCAGCAACGTCGGGAAGAGACCGAGGCCCGCCAGATTTGCATGGACATGCTCGACCGATTCGGGCTGGCCGATGTGGCCCACGAAGAGGCTGGAGCGCTGTCGCTGGGCTCTCAGAAGTTGGTGGAGGTGGCCCGGGCCTTGGTGGCCGACCCCACTGTTGTGCTGCTCGATGAGCCCGCCGCCGGATTGGGGGCAGACGACGTGACCGTGCTGTTGCGGGGGCTGCGAGAACTCCAAGCCGAGCGCAATCTGTGCGTGATCATCATTGAGCACGACCTGCAACTGGTGGTCAGCCTGTGCCCCAAGATCAGCGTGCTGCACTTTGGCGAGATCATCTCCGAAGGCAGCCCCGAGCATGTGACCACCGACCCGGCGGTCATTGAGGCTTATCTGGGCCACGGTTTCGAGGCTGAGTTGGCGGAGGAACCGTCCTGATGCTGCTCGAGGTCAGCGACCTGGTTTCAGGCTACGGGCGCCTTGAGGTGCTGCACGGCGTGTCGCTGTCGGTGGAAGAAGGCGAGATCGTGTCGGTGCTGGGGGCCAACGGCGCGGGCAAGACCACGCTGTTGCGGGCGATTTCCGGTGTGCTCGATACCTGGTCGGGGTCGGTGGTGCTCGACGGGGAGACCCTGGGCAGCCTGGCCATTGAGCGCCGGGCCATGCGAGGGCTCGGCCACCTGCCCGAGGGTCGGGGTATTTTCCAGAACCTGTCGGTGAAGGAGAACCTGGAGTTGGGCCTTGGTCTGCGGTCTGACGGTGCAGCCGCCGTCCGCCGAGACCGCGACCGCTTGCTTGACCTGCTGCCCGCGCTGGCCGAGAAGATCGGCGAGCAGGCGTCGTCCTTGTCGGGCGGCCAGCAGCAGATGTTGGCGCTGGCCCGGGCCATGATCACCCGGCCCAAGCTGCTGATGATCGACGAGCTGTCATTCGGGTTGGCCCCCAATCTGGTGGATCAGTTGTTCGAACTGGTGGTGGACCTGCGGAGTGAAGGCGGCACCACGTTCTTGCTGGTGGAGCAGAATGCCGGGGTGCTGGAGGTGTCCGACCGCACCTACGTGCTGCGGACCGGGAACAACGACATCAGCGGGCCGTCTTCTGAACTGCGGGCTTCTCACGATTTGGTTCGGTCGTATCTCGGGCATTGATGTTTTTCGCGCGTGTCCGGGCGGCGGGTCCTGTCTCCGAGGCGGCTCGGCGGACGGTGCCGCCGAGTCCTAGCCTCGGAGCCACCCACCGCCCTCTCGGTTCTCTCCGCTAGTCATGTCCGGGCCGCGGGTGTTGGTGACCGGTGGCGCTTCGGGGATAGGTGCCGAGACCTGTCGGGTGTTGGCTGACGCGGGTTGGGATGTAGTGGCGGGTGATGTGGTTGCTGCTGAGGGTGTGGTCGCTTTGGATGTGACTGATGAGGATGCTTGGGATCGGGTGCTGGACGAATTGGGTCCGTTGGGCGGGCTGGTGAATTGTGCGGGGATTCGTATTCGAAGTTCGATTGTGGACACCTCTCTGGAAGGTTTTGAGCGGCATCTGCGGGTCAACGTGGTGGGGACTTGGTTGGGGATTCGGGGGTTTTTGCGCCGCCATGAGACGGGTGTTTCGGGGGCCATTGTCAATGTGTCGTCGGTGAACGCTGAGATCGCGGTGCCTGATCAGGCTCACTATGTGGCCTCCAAAGGGGCGGTGTCGGCGCTGACTCGGGCCGCTGCGGTGGAGGCTGCGCCGCTGGGGGTGAGGGTCAACGCGGTGGCGCCGGGCCCGGTGCGAACCCCGATGACCGCAGAGCGGCTCGGTGACCCGGAGCAGGCCGCTTGGCTGGACGCCCGGGTGCCCATGGGCCGGGTGGCCGAGCCGGCGGAGATCGCCGAGGTCATCTCGTTCCTGCTCAGCGACAAGGCGTCCTATATCACGGGCGAAGTTTTATTCACCGACGGAGGGTGGCACGGAAATGCCTGATTCAAGTCCCAATTCGCTTGGGGGGCTGGTGCCCCTCGACGACTTCTACCACTTCGGCGTGGTGGTCACCGACCTCGATGCGGCCATGGCTGAGTGGAGCGCTATCCACGGCTTTGAATGGGGCCCCGTTCAGAACCGGGAGTTCATGGTGCGCCAGCCCAACGGGGTGGTGTTGGCCGAGTTCCAGTTCACCTACTCCGTTGCCGGGCCGCCCCACATCGAGCTGATCACCGGCACGCCGGGCACCGTGTGGGATCCCTCTACCGCGGGCGGTGTGCATCACCTGGGCTACTGGAGCCACGACCTGATCGCCGACGCCCAACGGCTGGCCGACGCCGGCTATGAGCCCCTGGCCTCCTATGAAGCCTCGGACGGCCGCCCGCTGGGCTTCACCTACCACTGGCTTCCGGCCACCGGTCTGCGGGTGGAGTTGGTGGATGCCGCCCGCCGCCAAGACTTCCTGAATTGGCTGGCCGGGGCAGACTTTCCCCCCGCCGCCGACCGCTAGCGAGCCAGTTGCCGAAGGCCTGGGAGCTGTGATGGCAACTTGCGATGTTGTCGTGGTCGGTGGTGGCCCAGGAGGTTGCTCGGCAGCGCTGTCCGCCGCCCGGGCTGGTGCCTCGGTGGTGCTGTTGGAGGCCGACAGCCAGCTCGGGGGCAACGCGGCCCGCTCCACCGGCTATGTGGCCTTCGCCGACTTCGAGATGCAGGGTGAGATCGGGGCCGACGACAGCCCCGAGCAATTCCTGGCTGACATGCAGGCCGAGATTGACCGCCAGGAACACCGCTACGGGCTGATCTTCGACGAGGGTCTGGCCCGGCGCTACGCCGAGGACTCAGCTGCGACCTATCGGGAGCTCATCGATTTGGGCTTCCGGTTCGACCGGTTCCTGCCCCGGCCCGTACAGCACACCGCGGATCGGATGGTGAGCGTGGAAGACACCGCCATGTTCACAACCTGCTTCGGGCCTGCGCTGGCTGCGGCCGGGGTAGACATCCGCTTCCGCACTCGGGCCATGCGCTTGCTACGTGGCGGTGACCGGGTCACGGGCGTGGCCACTGAGTCGGGTGAAGAGGTTGGCGCGGCCAACGGTGTGATCCTGGCCGCGGGCGGCTATCAGGCCAATCCCGATCTACGAGCCCGCTACCAGCCGGTGGCCAAGGCAGGTACCCCTTACTTGGGCACTGAGCACTGCCGGGGCGACGGCCACATCATGGGCCAAGCGGTGGGGGGTGATCTGATCAACATGACCATGATCCCCCCGCTGGTTATGGTGGGCTCCGCGCTGGTGGAGGACGCCATCGCCGTGAATCGTGATGGCCGTCGTTTCCACGACGAGGCCGGTCCCTACGACGACCGGGTCGCTGCTTTGGAAGCCCAGCCCGGCCAGCAGGCGTGGTACGTCTTCGACAACCGCATCGCCGAGGCGAAGGCCCAGTTGGTGGCCGAGATGCCCGAGGCTGCCGTCCCTGGGGCCAATCCAGCCGAGCTTGCCGCCACAATCGGATGCGATGCCGAAGGATTGGCCGACACGCTGACCCGTTGGAATCAGACGGCGCTGTCCGGCGTCGACCGCGATCCCGACTTCGGACGGGTGATCTTCGGCCACCCCCGCACCGGCATCGTGGAGCCGCCGCTGTGGGCCGCCCCCATGGTGGTGGGCATCAACTTCCCCGCCGGCGGCTTCCGGGTGAACGCCGACATGCAGGTGCTCGACGTGTTCGGCGACCCCATTGCCGGTCTGTTCGCGGTGGGCGACTGCGTCGGTGGCGTCAGCCCCGCCATCGGCCTGGGAGGAGTGAAGATCACCGCCGCCCTCACCCTGGGCCGCATCGCCGGCCGGGTGGCCGCCGGCGGTTAAATCAGTTCTGTTCCCGCCCCAGGGCGTGCTCGGCGGCGATCTGGCCGAAGCACAGGGCCTCGGACAGGTTGGAGCCGTCACCGGGGTAGAGCAGGCCGGAGGCTTGGCCCAGTTCTCCCGCTCCATACAGACCGGGGATCGGGTCGCCGAAGGCATCCAGGATACGGGCCCAGCGGTCGCGGCGGGGGCCGCCGGTGGTGTTGGAGCCGCCGGGCCAGAGGGCCACGCAGTAGTAGGGAGGCTGGTCGATGGCAGTCATGGTGTCGGGTGGGCGGCCCCACGGGTCGGGCTCGCCATTGCGGCACGACTGGTTGTAGGCGTCGACGGTGGCTGCCGCCTGCTGAGCGGCCTCCTCGGTCATCCCTGCGGCCACCGCCGCCGCGGCGATGGTGTCGCCAGTGGCGATCCAGCCCTGTTCGATCTCGGCTGAGTTGTCGTCGCTCCAGTCGTAGAGGCCGACGGCCACTGCGCCGAAGTGGGCGTAAGTGAGCGGCCCGGCCTGACGCCGGGATTCGTCGAAGAACCAATAGCATGGCACTCGGGGGTGGGTGTTGGTGGCCGGGTCATAGGCCAGCAGGTCGTAGTAGAAGTCGTGGCGCAGCAACGCCTGGTTGTGCTCGTTGGCGAACCGGTTTCCGGCCCGGTCGCAGATCACATAACCGGGGGGATCGATGCCGATGATGAAGTTCAACGGCTGTCCGTCGAGGTCAAAGTGGCCGATGGCCCGGCCGATCATCTGGTTCATGTGCCACATGGAGGCCCCGACTCCGGCGGCCATGCGCACCCCGTCGCCGGTGTTGTTGGGGTTGCCGTAGAAGTGGACCGGGTAGGTTCGCAGGTGGTCGCGCTTGAGGTCCTCGTCGAACTCGTAGCCGCCGCAGGCCAGCACCACGCCATGACGGGCGCCCAGCGAAATTGATTGGCCGTTGCGAGTCGCGGTCAATCCGGTCACTCGACCATCGGCATCTTGGATGAGCCTGGCCGCGGCGGTGTCCCACCGGATGGGTATCTCCCGATGGGCCACCGCGGCGGCCAGGCCCTCGAAAAAGCGGGGACCGCCCCCGGCCGCGGCGGCCAAACGCTCGCTCACTCCGCCGGGCTGCACGGCCACAATCCCCTCGGCACCGTCGAAGTCGGGATGCTCGGCCCCGGCGGAGGCCACCATGTTCAAGCCGCCGATGACTTCTTCGAACCACCGCGACAGGCTGGCGGCCCGCTCGGCCCAGGCGTGGGATACGTCGTAGGGCACCATTCCCGACGCGCAGACATCCAGATAGCGGGCGCCGGCCTCCACATCGGTCACCGTCATCACCATGCCCCCCGACATCCGAGTGGACGGGGTGTGGCGGTGCTCAGGATTCTTCTCCACCAGCACCACCGAGGCACCGGTATCGCAAGCAGTGATGGCCGCGGCCGTGCCCGCCGCGCCGAATCCCACCACGATCAAGTCGTAGGTTTCGTCGAACATCAGAAGTCTCCACCGTCGAGAGACACCGTCTGGCGGACGATTATCCCGTCAGCCACTTCGAAGCGGTCGGTTCCCGAGGTTCCGTCGCCGGGGCCGCCCACCAGCTTCCACGCCACCGCCACCAGCCCGTCTTCCAGCCGAGGTTCGGCGAATTCCACCTGGCCGTCGCCCAGTCGCTGGGGCACAGTGGTGAAGTAGTCGGCGATGGCGTCTTTCCCCTGGTAGGTCACGTCACGCACCAGCAGTGCGTCGGCGGTGTAGTCGGCGGCCATGGCGACGGGGTCGCCAGTGTGAACGGCGTTCAGGTGGTCTTTGACTGTGGTGAGCGGGTCACGCATTGGTGATGCCGAGGCTCAAGCCGCCGTCCACCGTGAGCACTGAACCGGTGGCCCACTCGGCGCCTATCAGATACTCGAACGCTTCGGCCACCTCCGTGACCGTGCCGATGCGCCCCAAGGCGTGAGCCGGTCCCAGCCCTTCCAGCCGGGTCTTGGCCTCATCGTCGCCCATCAGCCCGGCCCGCTGGTTGATCTCGGTGAACACCGCCCCCGGCCGCACGCACCCCACCCGCACCCCCTGGGGTCCCAGCTCCGCGGCCAGCACTCCGGTGAGCGCTTCCAGCGCCCCCTTGGTGGCGGCGTACGGGGCCACGCCGGGGAAGGCCCGCTGGGTGTGGACCGAACCAACGAACAGCACGCACCCTTGGCGCTCCCGCAGGTGGGGGAGCGCCTCTCCCACCAGCATCATCCCCCCCACCACGTTGGTGTGGAACACGTCGAGCAGAGCCTGCTCGTCCAGTTCGTCCACCGGGCCCCGGTACATGTTGCCTGCGTTGCTGATCAGAGCGTCCAGGCCACCGCCGTGTTCCGCCGCGGCCTCGATCATGGCCGTGCGGTCATCAGCCGCCGTCACGTCCCCGGCCACGGCCCGCACCTGGTCGCCCATTTCCGAGGCCACCGCTTCAACCCGATCCCGCCGCCGCCCGGTGATGGTTACCCGCGCCCCCCGGCCAGCCAGGTGCTCAGCCGCCCCCGCACCGATGCCCGAACCGCCCCCGGTGATCAAGATGGACATGCCTTCGACCGACTTCATCGCCCAGCGACCTTACTGGGCAGCGGCGAGATCATCGGGGTCCGGTGACAGCGAACGCTAGGGTCATGACATGTCCTACCGAGTGGAGATCGACCAGGACGAGTGCATGAGCTCGGGGCGGTGCGTGGCCGACTACCCCGCTGCCTTCGCCTTCGACGACGACGAGTTGGCCACCGTACTGCCCACCGTCGGCAACCTCACCGACCAGCAACTCCTCCGCGCCGCCCGCAACTGCCCCTCCCGCGCCATCCAAGTCTTCGACGCCGACGGCAACCTCCTGGAGTAGGTTCGGTCGCCACGGTCCATGGCGACCACCGCTGATTCGCAGGCGGACCACTAAGGTTTGCGCTTGTGGCGAAATCGATGATTGTGACGGGGGCCGGACACGGCATTGGGGCGGAGATTGCCCGACTGGCGGCGGCGAGTGGTTATCGGGTGGGGGTGCTGGACATCAACGGCGATGCTGCGGATGAGATTGCCCAGTCGTTGCCGGATGCGGTGGCGCTGGTGGCGTCGAGCACCGACTCCGGTGCCGTCGAAGCCGCACTGGATGCCTTCGGCACCCCGGATGCGCTGGTGAACAACGCGGGCATCGTGCGTTTCACCCCGCTGGTGGACCACCCGGAGGACGATTGGCGGGCGGTGGTGGACGTGAACCTCAACGGCCCGTTCGTGTGCGGTCGAGCGGTGGCCCGCCGGATGATCGCCGAGGGCCGAAAAGGGTCCATTGTCAATATTTCCTCCATCAACGGCATCGCTCCCGGCCCCAATTCGGGGGCCTACAGCCCGACCAAGGCCGCGGTGATCCAGCTCACCCGGCAGATGGCTATCGAATGGGGTGCGGCCGGCATCCGGGTCAACTCGGTGGCCCCCGGTATCATCGACGACGGCATGTCGGCCCCCGTCCTGGCCGACCCCGAAGTGCGGGCCACCCGCTCGGCTCGCACCCCCAGCCGGCGTCTGGGCACCGCCGACGACATCGCCAAAGCCGTGATGTGGCTGTGCTCGGAGGATGCCGAGTACGTCAACGGCCACAATCTGGTGGTGGACGGCGGCGTGGTTCACACCGTGCTGGCCGGAATGCCCCGCCCCGCGTCCATCGACGGTATCGACGAAGAAAACTGATCCGCCCGACCTGACTCAAGGAGGCCAAACCTGATGGCAGAGTTCACCCTCACCCGGTTCGACGACGTTCGAGACGGCTATCGGCAAAAGGGACTCAAGCAAGCGCTGTATGACGCCGCCGGCGTGATCATGGCCGACACCCTGCTCACCCTGTGGGGAGACGATCACCGCCGACGCCGCCGGCTGGAGAACCGCCTGTTCCGCCGGGAGACGTTCGAGCACTATGAGCGGGATCTGCTGCCCATCGCGGTGGACGCAGTGCTGGACCCCGCTGCGGCCGCTGGACAAGGCGACGTAGTGCCCCTGGCCCGGCGGATCGTGGTCAACCTCACCGCCGCCGCCGCCGGTGTGGACTACTCGGAGGGAACGGCGGAAGAGACTGATCGGCTGTACTCCTACGCGGTCAAGTTCAGCGAAGGGGCCACTGCGGTCCACAGCACCCGTGATCCCGAGGAGCTGAGAGCGGAGGTGGCCGACGCGTTGGAGCGCTGGGATGAGGACTTCTTCGCCCCGTCGCTGGCCCGCCGCACCGAGCTCTTCGAGCGGTTCGTCGCCGGAGAAATCGCCGAGGACGACCTGCCCAAAGACGTGCTCACCGTGCTGGTCCGTAACCAGGATTCCCTGGATCTGCCTCGCGATGTGGTGCGCCGGGAGGTGGCCTTCTACATGCTGGCTGGCATGCACTCCACCGGGGCAGCCACGACCCATGCCGTTCACGGCGCATTCGGTTGGTTCGACGACCACCCCGAAGACCGCTCCCGCATGGTCGACGATCCGGTGTTCCTCCAGCACTGCGTGCATGAGTCCATGCGGTTGCACCCGGCCAGCCCGGTGGCCGGCCGCGAGGCGGTGGAGCCGGTTACCCTGCGCGATGGCACCGAGATGGCGGTGGGCGACACGGTGATGTTCGACCTGTGGTCGGCCAATCGGGACACTGAAGTGTTCGGGGCCGACGCCGATAGTTTCAATCCGCTTCGCTCGACTCGAGACGACGTGCCCCGGTGGGGCCATACCTTTGGCGGCGGGCGCCATGCCTGCATCGGCATGGAGCTCGACGGCGGCGTGCCCGCCGACGAGAACACCGGGGCGCCCATCCTGCTGGGCACGGTGGCGCTGATCCTGCGGGGCCTCTTGGTCCGCGGCGCCCAACGCGACCCCGACAATCCCCCCCAGCAAGACCCCAACATCGCCCGGGTTTGGTGGGGCACATATCCCGTGTTGTTTTGATGAATGGCCTGGCGGGCGAAGGCCAAAGCCGCGCTCAACGCCCGCTGACCGGGGAGTTCTGGGCCGCGGTTGATCGGGGCCAGCTGGTCCGACCGGTGTGCCGGGAGTGCGACCGCAGCTTCTTCGTTCCCCAGTTCGCCTGTCCCCGGTGCCAGAGCACCGACTGGGACTATCAGCCCAGCAGCGGGCGGGGCCGGGTGTACAGCCACACCACGGTCCACCGGCCCCCGACCCCGGCGTTCTCCGCTCCCTATGTGCTGGCCGACGTGGATGTGGAGGAGGGGTGGCACCTGCTCACCTGGATCGTGGGCTGCGAGACCGATGAGGTGAGCATTGACATGGCGGTGAGCGTGCGGTTCGTGACCGGTCCCGACGGCCATCGGCTACCCGCCTTCGCCCCCGACGAGGCGGTCCGGTGAACGTCGGCTTGGCGTTCGCCCGCAACGCGGCCCGCCATCCCCGCGATCCCGCCATCTTCGGCGAGCGGGAGCTCGACAACCGCCAGCTCGACGAGCGGACCAACCGCATCGCCAACGCCCTGCTCGGGGCCCATCGCCTGGGCAAGGGCGACCGGGTGGCGCTGCTGGTGGCCAACCGCCCCGAGGTGGTGGAGGTGCTCGGGGGCATCACCAAGGCCGGGGGCTGCTATGTGGGGCTGAACTTCCGGCTCGGCCCGGTGGAGCTGGAGCAGGTGTTCGACAACGCCGACCCGGTATTGGCCATCACCGATGCCGAGCACCGCGAGCAGCTCGACGGTTTCGACATCCCGGTCATCGACATCGACCGCGATCTGGACGCCCTGGCCGACGCCGCCTCGGCCGAACCCCCAGCCATGCTCCATCAGGTGCGGCCCGACGACGACTTCTGCATCGTGTACACCAGCGGCACCACCGGGCGGCCCAAGGGAGTCCACTTCGACCACGCCCGGGTGCTCCAGCACGCCACCGTGGCCTGCCTGGAGTACGAGATCGACCGCCACAGCCGGTACCTCATCCAGATCCCCCACAATTCCAGCGTGAACATCACCATCCTTCCGTGCCTGGTCATCGGCGCGGCCCAGGGATTCGCCGACAGCCGGAGTTTCGACCCGGTGCGCTACGCCCGCCTGGTGGAGGATCACGGGGTGAGCCACTCGTTCCTGGTGCCCACCCAGCTCATGCGCCTGCTCGACCGCCTCGAACGGGCCGACGACCACAAGCTGGGATCGTTGCGCACGCTGGGCTACGGCTCGTCGCCCATCTCCCCCGACCGCCTGGCCGAGTTGGTGGAGCGCTTCGGCCCGGTGTTCAACCAGCTCTACGGCATGGCCGAGATCGCCTCCATCGGCACCATATTGCGCAAAGAAGACCATGTGCGGGGCTTGGAGGACCGGCCCGAGCTGCTGTCGTCGTGCGGGCAGCCGTCGTATGCGGTGGACGTGCGGGTGGTGGATACCGAAGGCGGGGACGTCGCGGTGGGCGAGCGGGGGGAGGTCATCTTCGGCGGGCCGCATGTGATGAAGGGCTATTTCCGCGACCCGGAGCGCACCGCCGAAGCGCTGCGGGACGGGTGGATGCACAGCGGGGATGTGGCCGAGGTGGACGACGAGGGCTTCATCTACATCGTTGACCGGATGAAGAACCTCATCATCCGGGGCGGGCTGAACATCGCCCCCACCGAGATCGAGAACGTGCTCTACCGCCATCCCGCCGTGCTGGAGGCATCGGTGATCGGCGTGCCCGACCCCGAATGGGGCGAGGCCATCGTGGCCGTGGTGGCCCTCAAGCAGGGCGCATCAGCCGACGACCAGGAGCTGCGGCTGTGGTGTCGGCAATCGGAGCTGACCTCCATCAAGATTCCCGAACGGGTGGAGTTCACCGACTCGCTGCCCAAGAACGCGGTCGGAAAAATCGCCAAGGAGGAGCTGCGGGCTCGCTATTGGGGGGAGGGTCGGAGGGTATGAGCAGCCTTCATCCGCTTCATCGGGTGGCCGTCGCCGGCGTGGCCGCCACGGAGATGGCCCGCCAGCTCGACACCACCTCGGCGGAGATCTCCCTTCGGGCCGCATTGGCCGCGCTGGATGACGCTGGATTGGGTACCGCCGATGTGGATGGGGTGGCCGCCCGGTGGCCCGGGCCGGGGGGCACCGTGTTCCAGCCCGGCTCGGCCGACTGGGCCGAGGTGTTCGGCCAGCCGCTGCGCTGGGTGTGCGACACCTACCCCCAGGGTGTGCCCGGCGCCCTGGACGCCGCCGCGGCGGTAGCCGCCGGCTTGTGCGAGGTGGCGCTGGTGTTCGGTGGCCAGGCCGGGGTCATGGGCGGGGCTGCGGTGGCCGACTACACCCGACCCGACAATGAGTTCATCGCCTGCTGGGGCTCGCTCACCGCCGCCCAGTTCGCCTTGGTGGCCCAGGTGTACCGGCACCGCTTCGCCCCCGACCCCGAGCGGGTGGCCGCCATCGCCGCCGCCATTCGCAACGCCGGTTCTGCCAACCCGGCCGCGGTGATGACCGGGCGGGGTCCCTACACCGCAGCCGACGTGCTGGCCTCGCCGATGGTGGCTGAACCGTTCCGGCTGTTGGACCTGTGCCTGGCCACCGAGGGGGCCGCCGCCATGGTGATCACCACCGCCGAGCGGGCCAAGGACCTGCGCCAGCCCCCGGTGGCAATCCTGGGCGGGGGATCGGAATGGCACCGACAGCAGTACGTGAACCCTCCCCGCTACGACGAGGTGTGGGGCTTGGGGGCCGATGCCGCCCGCCGGGCGTTCGAGCTGGCCGAGTTAGGGCCGCAAGACGTAGACGTCTTCGAGCTTTACGACATCAACACCTACGAGGTGGTCCGCCAGTTCGAGATGCTGGGCCTGTGCGCCGAGGGCGAGGGCGCCGACTACCTGTGGGACGCGGGCATCGGCATCGACGGCCACCACCCCCTCAACACCGACGGCGGCCTGCTCAGCTACAGCCACATCGGCTGGGGCGGCCCCACCCTCAAGATCGTCGAAGCCGTGCGCCAACTCCGCGGCACCGCCAGCCCCGGCCAAGTCCCCGATGCCAAAGTCGCCCTCGTCACCGGCGCCGGCTCCGGCGCCCAATACCACAACGTCATGATCTTGGGCCGGGGCTAGCGGTTCCGCGTTAGTCCGTGGCCCAGGCCAACTCCGTCTTCATGGCTTCCTCCCCGCGGCGGCCGATAGTAAGCAGGCGGGCGTCGTGGGAGCGGCCGTCGAGCCAGGCTCGGATGGCCCGCATTGAGGCGGTGAAGGAGCGGACTCGCTCGAATCGGGCGGCGTAGGCCAGTCGTTCCTGGTTGAGCGGGTGGCCGTAGTCGTCTGAGTCATCCACCACGCACCAGCCCGAAAAGCGGTGGGTGAAGGCCACGTCGCACATGGGGTCACCGGTCCAAGCCCGCTCCCAGTCCAAGATCCCGCCCAACTCGCCCGGCCCGGTCCAGCTCAGGTTGGCGAAGCGGAAGTCGCCGTGGCACCACACCGCAGGCTCGTCGCAGTCAGGCCGGTTCGCTCGTAGCCACGCCAGCGCGGCCTCGAATTCAGGATGGCGGTCGGGAGCGGCCCTCCAGTAGATAGCTTTGGTGCGGTCGAGCTCGGCGTCGTAGGCCTCGGCAACGGTTAGCGGGGCGGTCAACCGGTGGAGCTTGCCCAGAGCTTGGGCCGCAGCGGCGACGTATTCCGAGCGGCGCTCGGTCACGTCGTCGAGCCGGAGTACCCGCCCCGGCACCCGGGTATGGACGCCAAACGGCCGGCCGATGGGGTTATCGCAGTCGGGCTGCACCGCAAGCACCCGGGGCGCGGGTGCGACCCCCTCCACCCGGCTCAGATTGGCCGCTTCCACCTCCGGGTCGTAAGGGTCGAGCGAGCCGCCCCGAGGGGCCACCCGCACTATCACATCGTCCACTGCCAACGTCACCCACGAGAACCCCCGGCTGAGCCGCTCGACTCGGGGCACAACGTCAAACCCGTCCAGCACCTCGGCCACCGCTCGACCCACTGCTGCGGGGGATAAGTCCACCCGTGGAGCGTACCGGGCCATCTGAGGCCGACAGCCCCCGAACCATTGGGCCGGTTCTTCAGCCCAGTAACGTCGCCCAGAGTGCTGACCGGACCTCGCCCATGACAGCTCCGTCGAAGGTTGGCCGCGGACCGGCAGTGGTAGGGGCCAGCATGCTGGCGCTGGGCATCGGCTCCAGCCTGGGCTTTTTCCCGGGTTACTTCGTGGCTGCGGTGCGCGACGATCTCGGCATTTCCCGGGCCCAGGTCGGGCTGCTGGTGAGCCTGCACTTCGGTTGCACCGGTTTGGGATCGATCATCGGCGCACGGATCACTGAGAAAATCGGAACGCGTGCTGCGGTGGTCGCCGATCAATTGATCGTGGCAGTGGCCGCTTGGACCGCAGCTCTCCTCGACAGCTATGCCGCATTGCTGGGGGCCGCGGTGTTTGCCGGTTTTGGCTACGCCTTGACCAATGCGGCCACCAATGAAGCCGTGGCCGCCGCGGTGCCGGAAACCCGGCGCACGTTGGCGTTGTCGGCCAAAACATCGGGAGTGCCGACGATGGCGCTGATCAGCGCCATCCTTGTGCCATGGGCTTCCGACCGTTGGAGCTGGAATCTCATCCTCATGATTGGCGGGACCATCGCGGCGGCTAGTGCCCTCGTTGCCTCGGCCGTCATTCCCGACATCCGCTCCTCCTTCCGGTTGCGATCCCAGCGCCAAGGGCCGGTCCTTCCCCGTGGATTCTGGTGGTTTGCCGTGTCTGCCTTCTTCTTGGTGGGCTCCTCGCAGCCGCTGTTTTCTTGGGCAGTGCCCTACTTGGACGAAGGGTTGGGAACCTCGAAACCGGTGGCTGGCGCCATCGCCGGGATAGCCGCTGGGCTCGGCGCGGTTTGTATGTCGCTGACCGCGTTGCGAGCCGACTATCTGGGCCGAACTCGACGAGTGCCGCTTATTGTCGGGCTGTGCTTGGTGCTGACCGCTTCCATTCTGCTGACCATGAGCGGTCTGACCCTTGGCCTGGCGGTGGCCACCATCGGGCTGTTCGCCGGGTTGATTGTCCAGTTGGCGGCAATCGGCATCATGCACGCCGCAGTGGTCGACCGGGCGCCCCAAGCCGTGGCCCGAGCCACCGGCGTGACCATGACCGGCTACTACATGGGTGCCCTGGCCACCCCGGTGAGCTTCGGCGCCTTGGTGGACTGGCTCGGCACCTACACCTGGGCCTGGCTGGCCATGGCCCTCGGCAGCGCAGCCTCCGCCGCCTGCTTCGCCCGCGCCAACCGGGTAGGCGACGTTGCGCCTTGATCGATGATGCGGCGACGACCAAGCTCCATTGGTTGAGGCAATGAGCTACGAGCATGTTCTGGCGCCGATTGAGATCAATGGGCTGGTGATCAAGAACCGGGTGGTGCGCACCGCGCACGGCACCAACATTGGCAAGGGGCGGATCAACGACGAGCTGATCGCCTACCACGAGGCCCGGGCCGCCGGAGGATGTGGGCTCACGATTCTGGAGGCGGCGTCGGTGCATCGCACTGACATGGGCACGCTTTGGCTGCATAACGCCTCGGTGGTGGATGACTACCGGTGGTTGATGGATCGGCTGGTGCCCTACGGGATGGCGGTGTTCCAGCAGCTCGGCCATCTGGGCTACGAGGGGGTGACCGCCGATGGTGGGCCGCCGTGGTCCGCGTCGGAGCTCGCCGGTCCCAGCGTCCGGCACCCGGCCAAGACCATGACTCAAGACGACATCACTGAGCTCATCGATGCGTTCGCCCAGGCCGCCCGGTGGAGCGTCGAGGGGGGCGTCCACGGGGTTGAGGTGCACATAGCCCACGGCTATCTGCTTCAGCAGTTCATGTCGGCGACCACCAACCAGCGCACCGACGACTATGGGGGCATATGGGAGAACCGCATCCGTTTGGCCCGTGAGGTGGTGGGGGCAGTGCGGAATGCGATCGGGGCCGATGTGGTTGTGGGGGTTCGAATCGGATCGGAAGCAGTGGGCGACGCGGGAGTGACCGAGCACGATTGCGCCGAGCTGGTGAAGGTGCTGGCCGACGACGGCCTCATCGACTACGTGAACCTCACCTACGGAAGCTGCCTGCGCCCCCACAAGATCATGGGCGGGATGCATGAGCCCCCTGGCTACGAGCTGGAGGCGGCCGCCCCGGTGGTAGCCGCCGTCGACCTGCCCGCCATCGTCACCGGCCGATTCCGCACTCTGGCCGAAGCTGACGAGTTGATCGCCGATGGAGTGGCCGACATGGTGGGCCTCACCCGAGCCCACATCGCCGATCCCGACCTGATGGCCAAGAGCGTGGCTGGCCGAGAGGCCGAGGTCCGCCCCTGCATCGCCGGCAACGATGGCTGCGTCGGCGGCCTCAACCGGGGCCGCCTGTCGTGCGCCGTCAACCCCGCAGTGGGCCGCGAACTGGAATTCCCGCCCTTGGATCGGAGTCCCCAATCTCGACAGGTTGTGGTTGTCGGCGGCGGCCCCGGCGGCATGGAAGCAGCCCGCTTAGCCGCCGAACGAGGACACTCTGTCGTACTGTTCGAGGCCCGCGATCGCTTGGGCGGTGCCGTCCGAGAGGCCCAGCGCATGCCCACCCGGGCCTTGCTGGGCGACATCTGCGACTGGCAAGAGCGGGAGCTGGCCCGCCTTGGCGTCGATGTACGGTTGAACCAATCCGCCGATGTCGAGTCAATTACCGCAGCCGATCCCGACCTCGTAGTCGTGGCCACCGGCGCTACCGGCGCCAAGATCCCCGACATCAGCACTATGCCTAAGGGCGCCACCGCCGTAGTAGACGACCGCTTCGGCGGCTACGAAGCCCTCGGCCTCGCCGAGTGGCTCGCCACCCGAGACCTCGCCGTAACCCTCACCACCCCTAGCCGCCGCGTAGCCGCCAACGCCCTCCTCGACCTCGTAGTCCAACCCGCCCTCGAGCGCCTTCAAGCCCTCAACGTCCAAATCCAAACCAAAGTAGACCCCCCACCCCAGGCCGACCTCACTCTCACCGTTGCCAAACACCCCCACGACCCGCTATCGGTTGACCTCATCGCTGCCGGGTTGAACGTCAAAGTCATCGGCGACGCCCAAACCCCCGCCACCATCCTCACCGCCATCTCCCACGCCCACTCCATCAGTTTTGGCGATTGATCCCTATGGCAGGCGGGAGGGCAAAAAGCACGCCCACAAGAAGCTGAACGTCGGGCGCGGAGCGATCGGCAAGGGGGTCGTGGCCGGGGTCAAGGACCGAGCCACTGGCAAAGTCTCAGCCCGCTATGTGGCCGAGTTATCAGGCCGTCACAACCTGCGCCCTTTGAATACCACCGACCAGATGGGTCGCATAGCCGCTGGTCTCGACGGCAAACGACTGCCCTACGCGGCCCTCACCGCCTAGGAGCCGAGCGCTTGCCCAGTTGTCGTAGGCGCTCTAGGTCTGACCGCTCGCCCGACATCATTTTCTTGAGTTCGCCCTTCGTGATGGGGGTTCGGGTTGCAGGCGCGGGTGGCGGTGAGACGACAGGTTTGCTGGCACGGATCATTCTGTCCTCCTCATATGTCTAATCGTGGGGATCATCCGGCGGACGAGGAGTGAGTTCGCGGTAGTCCCGCTCGAACTCATCCACTTCCTCGGCAATCTGGCGGGCTAGGTCGAAAATCATCTCAGGCGGCATCTTGATGCGTGCGACCAGATCGAACTCAATGGTGCCGCTGTTGCTTGTCTCATCGATCTGTCCACCTGTTGGGGCGACTGCGAAGTCGATTGTGAACTCCGTTCCAGTATGCCAGCACTTCGACATGTTTGCATAAACCCCTGCACGCAAGTGGTGCGGGGTGATTAGTACAAGATTCAAGGCATCGTCTGGCATGGCGGCGAACGGTAGCTGTCGGAGTTTCCTGCTGTCAAACACATTGGCATTCATCAGATAATACCGATAGATCGCGGATTGCCGTGGCGGGGTGCGGCTGATCCGTTAGGCTTGTCACGTCATGTCCCGTCGGAGGACCTGCGGTCACCAGCACCGTGAGATCGGGGACGGGGATGCGTTCCATCTCGGAGGGTTCGAATTTGGTTAGTCCGCCGGCGTATGTCCGTCCCTGCGTCACGGAGACGCCAGTTCGCAGTGATGCGGCGAGGGCATCTAGGAGATCGTCGGGGAGGGGTTCTCTTGGGTAGATGCCGTGGGCGACGTTGACGTGGCGGGCCCCTACGAGATTGCGGACGAATGCTGGAGGGCGTCGGGCCATGTAGGTGGCCAAGATCGGAGCAGGGGACCGCAGGCCCACCGACCACCAGGGGTTGCGGTGGCGGGCCACGTAGGACGAACGGGCGCCGTCTCGCTCCGCCAGCCGCAAGAACGCTTCCGCCTGAGCGCGGTCTTCGTCGTTGAATTCATCCAAGTCAGCGGGCAAGTCGATCACGGCGCGGAGGCCGGCGAAGCTCGACAGCACACCGTCGGGTGAATCGAACAGCTCCCGGGCCTTGGTCACCGACGGGAACAGCGCCTTCTTGGGTAGTGCGGGATCGTTGGCTTTGGTGATCCAGGTGGCGTTGGCACCGGTGACCGCTCCCCGGTGTACTCGGCAGAGTTCTCCCAACTGGATGTGTCCCTCGGGAATGGGTTGGGCCGAGGTCAGCAGGGGAGACCACCTCGTTTCCTGTTGCAGCCGCTGTTTGCCCACTCTGCGGCCCCGGGCGAGGTCGGCGAGGTCTTCTACCCTCTCAACACGGCGCATCTTCACTGAGGAAGCCTCCGATCCGACTCGAAAACAGATCACCGATGCGGTGGTAGCTGTCCCTTCGAAGGGCATCGCCTCGGGAGCGAGTACATGGACCGACTCACCGCCCAGACCGTCGGTGAGCATGCCGCGCAGCAGCCGTCCATAGTTGACATCCATCCACTCGGCCGAGGTGATAAAAGTACCGAGGTCGCCTGGTCGCGCGTGTAGCAGCGTGGCCAAGAAAAAGTGGATGTGCATACCGGCAAGGGCACTGACGAGCAAACCACGACTGGCCGCTCTGTCGGTCAACCACTCCTTCCACTGGGGTTCGATCTGGTGGTGGCGAACGTAGGGGGGATTGCCCACAAATGCAGTCACCCCATCGCACTGGCCGAGATCAGCTTGTCGATAGTCGTCCACCACGACTTGGGCCCGACCGTCGAGCCCCGCCGCTGTCAAGTTGGCTCGGCACAACAAAGCGGCCAGCGGGTCTAGCTCGACTGCCACCAGCGAGACGTCAGGGAAGATCCGCCCGGCTTTCAGAGCGAATCGCCCCGACCCTGAGCCAGGGTCGACGATTCGAGCAGGCTGCTCCTTTGAGGAAATCCAACCCACCATTGCATCCACGATCTCGGGAGGGGTGTATACCGCGCCCGAAGAGCGCCGCTGTCGGGCGGACCGCAGCCGCACGAACGCATCCCCCAAAGGGTCGTCCCCCTGCTGGATGGCACCAACCAAGTCGCCAACGATGCGGTCAGAAGCCTCCCCAACTGCGTCAACCAGTTCACTCTCCGCATCTGAGAGGTCGGTAAGCGAGCCGTTGCCAATGATGGCCCAAGCCAGCCCAGCCAGCTTTTGCTCCGAATCCAGCCGCGCGGTCACCTCAAGGGAGTCATCCAGCTTCATCTGTTTGAAGTCTGACATAGCAGGTCTCCTGACCAGCGGATGCGGGTTGCCACACCTCCATGATCCCGACAGGAGTGACAACTCAGCCGCCTGCCTGAAGCACGCCGTAGGATTGCGGGCGGTGAAAGTCGCCATCGTCTACAACCGCGATAGTCAAAACGTCATCAATCTGTTCGGCGCGCCGAACCAAGAGAAGATCGGGATGCGCACCATTCGGCGCTTGTCAACGGCGTTGACCAAGGGCGGCCACCAGGTGAAGGCCTTCGAGGCCGACAAGGAGCTGATCAACCGGCTCGAAGAGTTCATGCCCCGGGTGGTGAAGGGCGAGCAGCCCGGCATGGTGTTCAACGTGTCCTACGGGTTGCAAGGTCAGGCCCGCTACACCCACGTCCCGAGCATCTTGGAGATGGTGGGCATTCCCTATGTCGCCTCCGGGCCGCTGGGCCACTCGCTGGCCCTGGACAAAGTGGTCACCAAGATGATCTTGCGGCAGCACGGCATTCCCACCCCGGAGTTCACCGTGTTGGAAACCCCAGAGGCGCCCATTCCCCCCGATGTGGCCTACCCGGCCATCGTCAAGCCCAAGAACGAGGCCGTTTCGTTCGGGCTTCGGGTAGTCGAGAATGACGAAGAGCTCCGTGAGGGCGCCGGGGTGATCTTTGAGGCCTACCACCAGCCGGTTCTGGTCGAGCGCTTCATCGAAGGCCGGGAGATCAACGTCGGCATCTTGGGAAACAGTCCGCCGGAAGCGTTCCCCCCGGTAGAGCTGTCGTTCGGCGCCGACGGACCCCAGATCTACACCTACGAGGACAAGACCGGGCGAAGCGGACGCAGCATCGAGCCCGTCTGCCCCGCCCCGATCAGCCCCGAGCTCACCGCCACCGCGCAGGACATCGCGGTGAGGTCATTTCGCGCTTTGGGCCTGTACGACTGCGCTCGGGTGGATCTTCGTCTCGACGACCAAGGCAACCTTTACGTGCTCGAAGTGAACAGCCTGCCCAGCCTGGGCGAGCACGGCTCGTATCTGGTGGGCGCGGCCTATGTGGGGCTTGACTTCGAGCAGTTCGTCAACCGCCTGCTGGAGGTGTCGCAAGCCCGCTATTTCGGTACGCCCACTCCTCCGGTCGTCGATGGGCAAAAGGCCGACCCTCGCCGGCACGCGGTGGCGTATGTCACCCAGCGCCGCGACCGGATCGAGCGTCGGATCAAAGACTGGGTGGAGCTCTCCAGCCACTACGACGACCCCGTCGGCTTGGGGCGGGCGCTGGCCCGAGCCGAAGACCTGTTCGAGGAGCTGGCGATGAAGCCCATAGCCGAGCTGACCCACAAACCCCAGGTGGCTGCGTGGGAAACCCAGGCCGGTCTCGACGGAGGCACGCTCTTTCTGGCCAGCCTCGACACGCCCCGGTCGCCATTGTCCCCGGCCCAGGCGTTTCGCCGCGATCCTGAGCGGCTCTATGGCGATGCCGTCGGCCAGCGCGCCGGTTTGGTTGCGATGGAGTACGCCCTTCGCAGCCTGCGCAGCATCCGGCGGCTGAGACGTCTGCGCTTGGGGGTGGTTCTGTGTACCGACGAAGTGCTGGGCTGTCGCCAAAGCGCCGAGGCCATCCAGGCCGCGGCCGCTCGAGCCCGGCAGGTGCTGGTGATGGCCCCGTCCACCGAGCCGAACGGCGTCGTTTTGCGTCGCCGGGGCAACCGCCAGTTCACGTTGGAGGTCACCGGCAAACCCATCCTGCCGGTGCGAACCTCCCGCACCCAGGCCACCACTCGCTGGACCATCGCCAAGCTGGAAAGCATCGCCCAACTCACCTCTCGCAGCAAGGCGGTCTCGGTATCGATCCTCGATTTGTCCACCCAGGGATACGCCCTTCACCTGCCCCACGAGGTGAAGGCGGGCATCATGATCACCTACCAAGAGCTGGAGCAGGCAGAGACCCTCGAAAGGGAGATCCGAGCCATCTTGGGCCGAAGGGGGTGCCGCTGGGAGCTGACGATGGACTGGGACCGCCCGCCGATGAGGGAACTCCCTGAGAACGCCGCGCTGTTGGACAAGTGGAACGAGGTTGCCGACTATCACGGCCTCAGCTTTGAGCGGACAACTTCCAGCATCGCCTCGCTGGGCGGTTTGGTGGGCGCATCCACACCTTGCTTGTGCGGGATCGGCCCAGCCGCGCAGGGCCGCGGCACCCCTAGCGAGAGCATCGAGCGCATCAGCCTCATCGAGCGCACCCTGCTGCTCACCGAGTTCTTGGCCCAGGATCTGGCCAAGTGACCTCGGCGTCTCGGGGTGCCGGGCCCACCGGTGCCAAGCGGCGTCAGCGGGGCCAGTCGGGTGACGACGAGAAGTTCTCCCTGCACGGCAGGGAACCACAGCGGGTGGCGAGTTCGGCCCGGGGCATGGTCTCCACGGCCCACTCTGGTGCCACCGCGGCGGGCGTGGCGGCGCTGAAGGCCGGTGGCAATGCCATCGACGCCGCGGTCTTCGCCGCGCTGGCCTTAGGGGTGTGCGAGCCGGCCGCCTCGGGACTGGGAGGCCAAACGATGATGCTGGTCCATCTGGCCGACGAGAACCGCACGTTTGCCCTGGATGGGTCGTCCCGGGCGCCCAACCGGGCCACCGTCGGCGCTTTCGACAACTTCAAGCGGGAGCGGCGACGAGGCCATCGGGCCACCACCGTTCCCAGCTCTCCGGCGGTGTACGACTATGCACTCGAGCGCTACGGTCGCCTCAAGGCCGAGGAGGCGCTGCAACCGGCCATTCACCTGGCCGAAGAGGGCTTCGAGGTCAGCGAGCTCCAGGCCCGCCTGGCTCGCCGCGAGTTGAAGCATCTGCGCCGGTCACCGGGGGCCGCGTCGCTTTTCTTGCGCCAAGGTCGGCTCGCCTACCGAGAAGGCGACAGCTTCAAACAGCCCGTGCTGGCCCGAACGCTGCGGCGTTTGGCCGAGGTCGGATTTGAGGATTTCTACCGGGGGGAAATCGCCCGGGGCATCGTGGCCGACATGGAGCACAACGGCGGCTTCATCCGCGCCGACGACTTGGCCCAGAACCCGGCGCCGATCGAGCGCGACCCCCTTCGGGGGCGCTTCTACGGCGACAGGGTTTACACCATGCCGCCGCCCAGCGCGGGGCGATCCCTCATCGAGATGATGAACGTCCACCAAGCCCTGCCCGCCGAACTGCGAGACCTCGACACGCCTTCGGGGGCGGTGCTTTTCGCCGAGACCGTGCGGCAAGCCTTCCGCGATCGCCAAGACCGGCCCTTCGGCCCCGACATCGACCCGCAAGTCGATCAGAAGACGATGCTCACCCCCCGCTATGCCCAAACATTGGCTGCCCAGATGCGCCAGAGGTTCCTCGGCAATGGCGAAACCACCCACCTCTCGGTCATGGACGCCGAGGGAAATGCCGTTGCGTTGACGCAGTCAATCGAGAACGTCTACGGCGCCGGCGCGGCCAGCCCCGATCTCGGTTTCCTGTACAACAACTACATCAACGCGTTCGATCATCACGATATGTCTCACCCCTTCTATCTGCGGCCGAACGCCGTGCCCTGGGCCAGCGTGGCCCCGACGCTGGTGTTCCAGGGCGACCAGTGCCGACTGGCCATCGGCTCTCCGGGCAGCGAGCGGATCGCCCCCGCCGTCCTCCAGGTGATGATCCGGCTGCGGAAGCTCTCGCCGCTGGCCGCCGTGGAGGCCCCCCGCATTCACTGCTCGCTGGACGGTGAGGTGTCGCTGGAAGCTCCCCGAATGAGCAGTCAAATCCCCGTGGCGCTGACGCAAGCGGGATTTGGGGTGGACCGGCGGGAGGCCTACTCCTTCTATATGGGTTGCGTGCAAGCGGTGCTGCGCCAGGGCGACTCCCTTGTGGGCGTGGCCGACCCGCGCCGCGATGGGGCGGCTGCCGGACCTTCCTGATGACCCTTCCCCTGCTCCTGTCGGTGCCCCACGCCGGCACCCACGTGCCCCCTGAGGCCGAGCCGCACTGCATTTTGACCCCGGCTCAAATTGCCGCCGACGGGGATGAGGGCGCGGCTGAGATCTATGCCTTGGCCGACCACGTTGAGACCCATATCACCACCGATGTGGCTCGGGCCATCGTCGACTTGAACCGGGCCCCCGACGACTTCCGACCCGACGGCGTGATCAAGACCCACACCTGTTGGAAGGAGCCGGTGTACTCGCGGTTCCCGCCCCCCGAGGTGGTGCAAGCACTGCTCGAGCGCTACTGGCAGCCCTACCACCGACAACTCCAAGAGCACGGTGCCAGCAGTGGGTTCCTCCTGGGGGTGGACGGCCACACCATGGCGGCGACCGGCCCCCCCGTGGGACCCGACGCAGGCACCGCCCGACCGCGGGCCTGCATCAGCAACGACGACCGCACATGCCCCTCCGAATGGATGACCGCGCTGCAAAAGCTCCTGGCCCGCCGATTGGACGGCCCGGTCACCATCAACACTCCGTTTCGGGGCGGCTACATCATCCGCACCCACGCCGCCGAGATGCCCTGGTTGCAAATTGAGCTGTCCCGGGCTCCGTTCATGTCGAACGAGCAAAAGCGCCAGGCGGTGCTTGGAACACTGCGCGATCTCTGCACGCAGATCGTCTAGCGCTCTGTTGTATGGCCTTGGTGCCTGTCCTCAGGTGTCGTCTGGCTGGCGGGCATGATCGGTTGGCCGTTGACGTCGGGCTCCGGCCACGGCGGAGCGCATGGGCATGGTGGAGATCTCAAACACGGCGCCCACCAACTGGGCCGGAGTGCGGGCGGCCTCGATCAGACCTCGGCCCAAAAGGGCGCCCGCGGAGCGGCCCGAGGGCCGGCGGGTCCAGCCCAATGACACGAACACCCCAAGCGATACCACCGCTACCAGCCCCATAAAGGCGGTCACGAAAATCCAGCCGGATTGGCGGTGGACCAGCGGCAGATCAAAGAAGTTCATGCCGAAAAAACTGGCGACAAGCGTCAACGGCAGCATGACCGCCGCGTACACGGTAAGGACTTTGGTGACCTCGGTCGCCTGTCGAGCTTCGGCACCTCGATAAGCCTCAAGAGTCTCGGCCAGGGCGGTACGGGCCCCATCGACTCCTTGGGCGGCCCGCGACGCCGTGTCGAAAACGTCTGAGAACCGGCGGCGTCCCGAGTCGGTGATAAGGCGAGAGGTAGAGCGCCGCAAGATGTCGAGCACCTCCCGCTGGGGGTGTACGACTCGGCGGAGCACTGCGAGATCAGCGCGTATCGCGGTGATCTCAGGAAGGAAATCCGTGTCAGCCTGCAATGCGAGTTGGATCAACTCCTCGTTGCGGTCGTCGAACACGTCGAGCACAGAGACCAGTCGCCGGGTGGCGACATCGGCCAGCCGAGCCAGCGTCTCGTCGGCGCTGCCGCTGGCCAACTCGGGCCGGCGACGGACGCCATCCCACAGCGCGTCGATCGAGGCTGAGCGACGGTCGTGAATGGTGATGAGCCGACGCTCGGACAAGAAGCAGTCGAGTTCGTAGGTTTCGACGCGTTCCTCGCTGAGGGCGTGAAGGACAAGCAGGATGAAGGAGCCAAAGTCGTCGACTTTGGGCAGATCAATGTCCTCGACCGCATCTCGCACTGCCATCGCGTCTAGACCGAGTCGACTGGCAAGGTCGGCCAATTCCTCCACATCGTCTGCCCCCGCCACAATGTCGATCCACATCCACCCCGAAGCCGGGAGCACATGAGTCGGCTCAACCTCGACCGCACACTCATCCGCATCGAATTCAAGGGCTCGGACAAACATTCAGACCTACTGGAACGACACGAACACCGGGTTGGGGATGAGTTCCAGGACTTGTTCGGGGGTGGCCATGGGGGAGTCTTCGTCGTAGAAGTTCTTCCAGCCCCAATGGAATTGGCCGGCGTCGGACTGGGTGGTCAGGGCGCTCCAGGTGTTGTGCTTCCCCTTCAGGGTGCCTTGGCCGTCCATGTGGATGAGCACCGCCAGCTCCGGTGGGGTTTCGATGTAGGAGCGGTTGGTGATCATGGAGTGTGCAAATTGGTGGACGATCAGCAGCTTCTGGGGTAGGGCTTCTTCGCGGACGATACCGGCCAGCCACTCTGCCACCCGGTTGATCTCAGCTGCATCCACGGTGCCGATCTGCTCCAGGTGTACCTGGTGGGGCTTGAGCTTCCACTCGGGATCGAGGGCCAGTCCGACGTGGGGCAGGCGGAGGAACTCCTCGTAGATCATCGCCTGCGACAAGAAGTCGGATCGCCCCGGCTGCAAGTCCAGCACCACGTACATGTCGTTGGCTGCCGCGATCTCGATCCAAGGCCGGAGGTCATCTCGAAGTGTCCCCACCGAGTAGTCGCCGTCGCTGCCGGGGCTGGCTGCCGCAACAGTGGCGATGATCTCGAAGGTGGGCAATACCAGTGAATCATCCGCGCCGTAGCCCTCCACGATGGATCGCAGGCGCTCGACGCCCTCATCAGGACCCTGCTCTCCCAGCACGCCAAGGCCCGATGTTGCGGGATGGCCGTACATGGCCACCATGCGGCGATCAATCTCCGAATCGAACATCAGCAGGCCTCCGCCTGGTAGTTCATCGCCCCGGAGGATTACCTCCAACTGCCAGAGCGCGTCCTCGCCGAGGCCCGGAAACACTTCCACTTCGGTGGCGCTGGAGATTGCCTCCCTTTCCTCAGAGGGGAGAGCTCGGAGGTCGCCAGCGGCAATGATGACCGTGACGCCGCTTTGGTGGCCCAGAGCCGCCAGCGTCGTCGCCTGTTCGTCGTCTGGCACTAGCCACACGAGGTCTTCAGCCACCGAAGGGGCCGGGACCGTCGCCTGCTGCTCGACTGCCTTCTGCTTGTCGTTGAAATCTGACTCAACCCGAGATGCTGAAGAGACTCCCCGCGTCGTTGCCACCGCTACCAGGGCAATGGGCGAATTCGCGACTGGACCATCCGCGGGGCCGTCTACTGGTGTGGCAGACACGTGGGTGCTCGTTGCTGCCCTCCCAACCGGCAGGCACGACGTTGTGATGGCAGCCAGCGCAATGACGGCGATGAGGCGGGCTAAACGGCGAGTTCTCACCAGTGGCTCCTTCAGATTCCATCAGGCTTTGGCACAAAATCTGCGCCATGCCTGCCTTGAAATCCGCGTGCCCTGGTCCGAATCCGATCTGTCGGATGAGAACCCCCTACAAAGCGGCGACCCACACTTTAGTGGAGCAAGTACCCCCTTGGGAACCTTTCAAGATATTCCGACCTCCGCCCAGCCGGATTGAACCGCACGACCAAGTGGCCGCTGCGTGTTTGGCTGAAGTGGCTTACTTCAAGGAGAAGGGGGGATAGCGGTCGGTGATGAGGAGCCACATGTAGGCTCCCACTCGCAGCGACCAGCGGCCGACACCGACCACGTAGTTGAAGAGGCCGCGGGGATATCGGCCAGTGAAAAGGATCGCGAACCATGCGATCACGACGCTCACCAGGGCACCGATGCCCAAGAAGATCAATACGATGTAATGCGGGATGGCGAGGAACCACTTGACCAGGGGCAGCCAGCGATTCAAGTCGCGTTCAGCGTCGGGGTAGTCCAAGTCGAGGTGGACGGCTTGCTTCTCGTCGGTAGAGGGGTATTCCTCTCGCAGCAGGCCAAAATAAACCTCGACACGGGTTATGAATCTCGTGACTTCGAGGTTCCAGTCGAACCACCACCGCGGATACTTACGGCGAAACAGGAGCATCAGGATGGTGGGAACGAAAAGAGCGCCTCCGACCAGTCCCCGCCAGTTCTCGCTATCGTCCAGCCCGATGCCGCCGAATTGGCCGGTGACCAAACCCGCCACGATGGCGATGGGGATGATCAGAATGATGCGGAAAAATGTCTTTGCCCGGCTGAGACCCTCCTCGGGGTAATCGACATCCAACCGCGCTGGGTAGCTGTCGCCGGAACCGGCTGCCATGACTTGGCTGTCGGACATGTCTGCCTCCATCTGTATTCGATTGATGATGACGATCCGCTGACCGTTCTTTGCGGCCGCTGGGAGCCACGAATGACCGTAACAGACGCGGCGCAATCGGGCCGCGAAGCGGTTGCGAACCAAGAAAACCGAAGAGCAGAGTCCCTATTCGGCGATGAGGTCAGCGCCGATGTCGTCGAAGCGGCGGCGGCCCACCAGGGCCAGAGTGCGGTCGATGTCGGCACGGTAGATGTCGAGCATTCGGGCCACCCCGCCCTCGCCGGCCGCGGCCAGGCCCCAGAACCAGCTTCGCCCGCCCATCGCGGCTCGGGCGCCCAATGCCCGAGCCTTCACCACATCGGTGCCCCGCTGGCAACCGCCGTCCACCAGCACCTCGGCTCGGTCGCCCACCGCTTCGGCAATCTGGGGCAGCACGGCGAAGGCGCCCGGCACCGAGTCGAGCTGGCGTCCGCCGTGGTTCGACACGATCACTCCGTCGGCCCCCCACTGCACGGCGGCTTCGGCGTCGGCCACCGTGATCACCCCTTTGACCAGCAGCGGGCCGTCCCATTCTCGCCGCAGCCACGCCACGTCGTCCCAGGTGCGAGACGGGTCGGCCAGCTCCCGGTCCACGTAGGCGCCGATGGCGCTGGCGTCGTCGCCGATGCCCAGTTCCACCAGGCTGCCGAAGGTGATATCGGGGCCGGTCACCAGATGGCGCAGCCACCGCAGCCGTCGGGCGGTGTCCAGCGCGCTGTTCCAGCGGATGCGAGGGGGAAGCGACATGCCGTTGCGGAGGTCGCGCTCGCGCTTGCCCACCACCGGCACGTCCACGGTCAGCACCAGGGCCTCGTAGCCGGCGTCGCGGGCCCGGTGTACGAGCGACCTCACCACTTCGGGGTTCTTCCACAGATAGAGCTGGAACCATCGCCGGCAATCGGGGGCGGCGTTCGCGATGTCCTCCAGGGAATAGCCCGAGCCGGTGCTCACTGCGAACACCGTGCCCGCCGCGGCGGCAGCTCGGGCTGCGGCCAGCTCGCCCTCGCGGTGTACCAGCGTGGCCAGCCCGGCGGGGGCCAGCAGAAACGGCAGCGAAACCGGTTGGCCGAACACGGTGGTGGACACCTCTCGGTCGGCCACATCCACCATGTAGCTCGGGGCCAGTTCCACCTTGTCGATGGCTGTCCGGTTGGCGGCAATGGTCAACTCGCCTTCTGCGCCGCCTTCCACGAACTCGAACACCATCTTGGGGAGCCGCCGCCGAGCGGCCTCCCGGAAGTCGGCGTAGGTGTGCCATCGAGCGGCCCCCTTGGGGGCCCGAGCCAGCATCCGGGTTAGCTCGCGCAGCTTCATCAGATCACCGGCCCAGCGGGCATGGCCGCGGTCAACAGACGGGTGACGGTTCGCAGGGCGGGCACCTCAAGCCCGTGGCCGTCGGCGATCTCCACCAGATCGGCGAACACCGCCTGCACCTCGAAGGGGCGGCCTCGGTCGATGCTCTGCAAGATGGACACCCGCACCTCGGTCTCCCCGGCGGCCTCCATGCGCTCGCCCACCGCTCGGAGCCGCTCATGGGCCTCAGCCCGGCTTTCCTTGGTGAGCGACCGGGCCTGAAACGGGCCCTCACCGTCGATCAGGTCCACGCCCTCGGCGGCGGCGATGGCCGCGCCCTCGCAGATCAGGTCGTAGAACACATCCCGAGTCTCCGGCATCAGGAACACCCGGTGGTACACCAGCCGGGTGAGTCCCACCACCCCCATGGCCGCCACGGCCAGCACCCCCTTGGACCACAGCGCGGGGGCGATGTCATCGTGGACTTCCACCAGCCGTCCGGGAAGGGCTCGGGCGATGGCGGCAGCCGTGCCTGGCGTGGTGGTGGACAAGTCGCCCAGCAGGGTGACGCCGTCGAAGGAGTGAGAAGCGCGGCCCGGCTCGCCCAGCGTGCCGCCCACCAGCGACACGCAGCCCACCGCGGCGGCACCGAACCGCTCGACAAGGGGCTCGGCTTGGCGCACCCCGTTCTGCACCGAGAAGGCGGCTTGGGCGGTCCCCCGGTATCCCCCGAGCAGTTCGGCATTGTCGAACGCCTTGCTGGCCAGTAGCAGAATGTCGCAGTCGCCGGCCTTGGCGGGGTCGGTGATCGCTTTAACCGCTACCGGGGGCCGGTCGTCGATTCGCAAGCCCGCCGAGTTCACCGCTTCGGCGTGGGCCGGTCGGGCCACCAGGGTGACCTCGGCACCCGCTTCGGCAAACCACGCGCCGTACACCGACCCCAGTGCTCCTGCCCCCAGCACAACGATGCTCGTCATTGATGCCGTACTCTAGGGGCCATGAGCAACTCAGAAGCTGCTGGCGGAGAGACCAAAGAGATTGTGGACGACATCGTGCTGGCCTGTCGGGCCCTCACCGTGCGGGGGTGCGACACCGGCATCGGCGGCCACGTGAGCGTCCGGGCCCCCGGGGAGGACGCCTTCTGGATCAATGCCTTCGACCGCACTCTGGGCGAGGTGACCGTCGACGACGTGATGAAGCTGGACTACGACGGCAACCTGTTGGAGGGCAACCGGGAGGTGAGCCTGGGGTTCGAGTTCCACGCCGGGGTGTACCAGAACCGCCGCGATGTACACGCCATCGTCCACAGCCACGGCCGCTGGATCACCGCGCTGGCCTCCCTGGCCCGCCCGCTGAAGATGCGCCACAACCTGTGTTGTATCTTCCACGACGACCAGGTGCTCAGCCCCGACGACCGGTTCGAGTCCATCGGCCCTGCCATCGAGACCAACCACACCGTGATCATCCCCTGGCATGGGGCCATCACCGTGGGGGCCACCCTGGCTCGGGCCGCCGCCCTCCACGCAACCCTGGAAGACCAGGCTCAGCTCGATGTGACCCTCGAGCCCACCGACGCCCCGGAAATTCCCGAGCACCTGCGGCTCGGGCTGAAGAAGCTGGTGGACGACCAAGCCGGCTACCTCGAGCAGACCTGGACCCTCATGCGCCGCCAGGGCCAGCGCCACCTCGACGCCAATCCCACCGGCTAGGGCCGGCTAAGCCAGATCAGCCATCGAGGCCAGCTCGCAAGGCTGGCCCGTTAGCCATTCTCGCCATTCGTCGGTGCTGAACAGCTCGTACTCGTCGGTGCGGACGTGGAAGGTGCCGGGCTCGATTGCCTCGATCTCGGCCCCGCCGGGCGCGTTGGGATGGAAGGCGCAGTAGATGAGGTTGTCGTCAAGATCGCTGAGCATCGCCTCGTAGTCGGCGGGCTGATCCGGTGGTCGGGAGAAGTCGGTCTCCAGCACCAAGTCGAACACCGGCATCCCCGCGGCCCGGGCATCGGCGGCGGCCGCCCTGATGGCTTCGTCGGCGGCCTGGGCTTCAGCCGGGCTGGCCACATGGCGATTGGGGCCGTAAGCGGCCAGTGAATCAGTAATCAACACCGGCACCCCGTAGTCGATTCCCACGGCCACATAGCGGTCGCACCACTCGGGGGCCAGCGCTGAGCCCATGTGGGCGTCGAGATGGGTCACCTTGATCCCGGCGGCCAAGGCCCGGTCGATCTGCGCTCGCCACTCCTGCTCCACTGCGTCGGGGTGGGCGTTGCGCCGCACCTCGGCCACAGTGCGCCATAACAATCCATGCTCGTCAACCAGGCCCGACGACCGCGCCGCCGGGCTCACCGGACCCCAGCGGTAGTGCTTCTTCTCGGCGTTGAGGGTGAGGTGGATTCCGCAATCCAGGGAGTCATCGCCCGCGGCGGTCTCGGCAATTTCGCTGAACCAGGGACATGGCACCATCACCGATCCGGAGGTGATCGTGCCGAAGTGCGACAGTTCCACAAAGGCCCGATTGGCCCCGTGGCACATACCCACATCGTCGGCGTGGATCACCAGTCGAGTCACTATCTCGAAACTAGTCCGCTTACCATCTGGTTGTGGCCCTCAGTCATTTCCCGTCCTCCGCCGACCCAGCCGAGGTGAGCGACCATCTGCGCCGCTTCGGCTACGCCATCATCGACGACGTGGCCGATGCCGCCACCATGAGCCGGCTGGAAGCCGAGGCCCTGCCCTACATCGACGCGTCGGACGCGGGACGAGACGAGTACGACGGGCGCTTCACCCGCCGCACCGGTGCATTGGTGGCCCGCTGCCCCACGGCCCGAGAGCTGGTGATGGACCCGTTCGTGGTCGGCACAGTCCACCACTTCCTCAACCATGTGAGCGCCGTGCAGCTCCACCTCACCCAGATCATCTCCGTCGAGCCCGGCGAGACCCGCCAGAAGCTGCACCGAGACGAAATGGCCTTCGACTTCTTCTCGTTCGGGGCCGATTACCACGTGCAGTGCAACACCATGTGGGCACTCACCGACTTCACCCTCGCCAACGGTGCCACCCACATAGTGGCTGGTACATCGGGGCTCGACGACGAGGCATCGGCGGGTATGCCCGACGCCCAAGCGGAGATGCGGCGGGGCAGCGTGCTGTTCTACGACGGCAAGGTGCTGCACGGTGCTGGGGCCAACACCAGCAACGGCGTGCGCCGGGGGGTGAACATCACCTACGCGGTGGGCTGGGTGCGCCAAGAGGAGAATCAATACCTGGCCTGCCCGCCCGAGATCGCCCGCACCCTCGACGACGACCTGCTGCGGATGATGGGCTACACCCAGGGCGCGTTCGCCCTCGGCTACGTCGGCGACCAGACCGACCCCTTAGCCGCGCTGCGGGGCGGCACCGCCAAGGCCAAGACCATCGGCACCGTGGCCCAGCGCAACGAGAATGCCCGCCAATTCGTTGCCGACATCGACGACCTGGAGGAGTCGGACTAGCCCAAACCGGCTACCGTGCCGGCATGGCTCTGATTACCGACCCGTTCCATACCGGCATCGTCGTAGCTGATGTCGAGGAGGCCATGGCCGAGTTTTCGGCCGCCACTGGGGTCACCTGGCACTCCTTGCAATCGCTCGACCTCGATCTGTTGGTGGACGGCGAAGTGGTGTCCACAAGCGTCCGGTTCTCCTACACGGTGGAGGGGCCGGTGCAGCTCGAGGTGGCCGACGGCCCCAAGGGATCGTTTTGGGACGTCGACCTCTATGGCGGCCTGAACCACATGGGCTACTGGACCGAAAGCCTTCAGGCTGACATCGAGGCGTTGATGGCCGGGGGATGCGAGCTGATCTACGGCGGGGCCGCCGAAGACGGCGGCCTGGAGGGGTTTGCCTTCTTGGTGCCGCCTGCCTCAGGGCTCAGGATCGAGCTGATCGACGTGGCCATGCGCCCTGCCTTCGACCGCTGGTTTGCGGGCGGCGACTTCGGCTGATCTCGGGGGACCTTCCGGCGATGACCGCTACTCTTGACGAGGTGACCGCCGCGGCCGCGTTCGATCAGATTCCAGTGGTGGATCTCGGCCCCCTGTCGGGATCGCGGGCCGAGCGGGAGGGCCTGGCCGAGGACCTGTGCCGGATCTGCCACGAAATCGGCTTCTTGCTGGTCGTGAACCACGGGGTGTCCGACAGCCTGAGCAGCGACGTTTTCGACATGATGCGCCGGTTCTTTGCGCTATCCGACGAGCAGAAGGCCCTGATCGACAAGCGGCGCTCCCGCCACTTCCGGGGCTGGGAGCCGGTGGGGGCCGAGTACACCAACTACCGCCCCGACATCCGCGAGCAGATCGATTCGTGGACCGAGTGGCCCGCTCACCCCAAAGACGTCGAGCCCTACTACCTGCGCCTGCTCGGTCCCAACCAGTGGCTTCCCAAAGATGTCCTGCCCGGACATAGGGAACTGACCAATCAGTGGTTCGACGAGCTGGGGGCCTTGGCCAATCGCCTCATGCGAGCGCTCTCGCTAGGTCTGGGACTGGGCGAGGAGTACCTGGAGCAGTATTTCGGCCACCAGACCATGTCGCTGGCCAAGTTCATCCACTATCCCCCCACCCCGGAGGGCGAGGCTGGGGTCAACGCCCACCACGACACCGGCTTCTTGACCGTGCTCGACTCCGGTCCCACCGCTGGGCTGCAAGTGCAGAACCAGGCGGGGGAGTGGATCGACGTGCCCTCGGTAGAGGGTTCTTATGTGATCAACCTGGGCGAGACGCTCCAGGCCATGACCGGTAACTACCTGGTGGCCACCGCCCACCGGGTGATCACCGCCGAAGAACGCTACTCAGCCGGCTACTTCCACGGCCCCTCACTCGATGTCTGTCTGGCCCGGCTGCCCCTCGACGAGAAATTCGCCGCCGCCGTGGTCGCCAGCCCCCACCACACCTCCGCCGGGTTCATGGCCAGCATCGCCGAAACCCAGTCCGGCGTCGCCGAGATGTCCAGCTCCTACCGCCCTTCCACCTATGGCGAACAGCTCTGGAACTACTTCTCCCGCAGCTACCCCCAAAACGTCACCACCCACTACGGCTGAGCGAAGATTGCGACGCAAAGGGGACGGCCCGGAGCGGGGTTGGGCGTCGCTCCGGGCCGTGGGGGGTGGGTGGTGGTCGGGACCGGCGTCGATCCGGTGACCTTCCGCTTTTCAGGCGGACGCTCTGCCAACTGAGCTACCCGACCGTGTTCTGTTGTGCGGTCCCGACGGGATTTGAACCCGCGACCTCCGGCTTGACAGGCCGGCGTGCACTCCAAACTGCACCACGGGACCTTGTTGTCGCTGCCCCGGCGGGGCAGATTTGTCGCCGCCCGCTAAGAAACGAAACGCCGAACCTAGCACCCCCAACGGGATTCGAACCCGTGTTACCGCCTTGAAAGGGCGGCGTCCTAGGCCGCTGGACGATGGGGGCTCTCGAACCGCGAGGGCCGCATTAGGTTATCAGCCCAGCTTGGTGGAACCGCATCGAATAACGGATACCATGATCCCGACCGCGAAAGGAGCATGAGGTGGAGAACGAAGTCTGGCGTTGGTTGTGGACGGGCGCGGCTCTGGGCTTCGGGCTGGCCGAGATATTCACCGCCGGCTTCTTCCTGCTCCCCTTCGCCATCGGGGCCGCGGCTGCCGCGGTGTTGGGCTGGGCGGATGTTCACATTCTCTGGCAGTGGCTGGTGTTTTTCCTGGTCACGGTGCTCAGCTTCGTATACCTGCGCCGTTTCGTTCGCCGCGAGAACAGCGCCGAGCAGCCCCGAGTGGGGGCCAGCCGGCTCATCGACTCCCGGGGCATGGTCATCGAGCGGGTGGATGAGGATGCCGAAACCGGCATGGTCCGGGTGGGAGGCGAGCAGTGGCGGGCAGTGTCTGACGAAATCATCGCACCTGACACCAGAGTGTTGATCACCGAAATCCGGGGCACCCGCCTAGTGGTCGTTCCCGTGCCCCAAGAACAATCAACGGAAAACACGAAAGGCTAAGTGACTAGACATGGAAGCTGTCGTTGCCCTATTCATCATCCTCGCCCTGGCGCTCATCGTCATTGCCGCGCTGGGGATCCGGATCGTCCGTCCGTTCGAGAGGGGGCTCATCGAGAAGCTGGGCCGCTATGAGCGAACGGTGGAGTCCGGGCTGCGATGGATACTCCCGTTCATCCAGCGGATGAGCAAGGTGGACATGCGGGAGCGCGTGATCGATGTGCCGCCCCAGGAGGTGATCACCAAAGACAACGTGGTGGTCACGGTGGACGCGGTGATCTTCTTCGAGGCCACCGACCCGGTGAAGCTCAAGTACAACGTGGGCAACTTCCAACTCGCGGTCACCAAACTGGCCCAGACCAACCTCCGTAACGTGGTGGGCGACCTCGACCTCGACGCCGCCCTCACCTCCCGGGAGCTGATCAACGGCAAGCTGCGCCAGATCCTCGACGACGCCACCGACAAGTGGGGAACCCGGGTGGTCCGAGTAGAGATCCAGCGCATCGAGCCGCCGCCCGATGTCACCGAGGCCATGCACCGCCAGATGAAGGCCGAGCGCGACCGCCGGGCCATCGTCACCGAGGCCGAGGGCGACAAGCGGTCGGCCATCTTGCGCTCCGAGGGCCTCAAGCAGAGCCAGATCTTGGAAGCCGAGGGCGAGGCCGAGGCCCTCATGCGGGTGGCCGACGCCGAGCGCTATCAGTTCGAGACGGTGGCCCAGGGCGAGGCCAGCGCCATCGAGTTTGTGTTCAACGCCATCCACACCGGCGATCCCACCCCCGATCTCATCGCCATCCGCTACCTGGAAGCACTGAAGAGCGTGGCCGACGGCAATGCCACCAAGATCTTCCTGCCCCTCGACACCAGTGGCCTCACCAACGCCATGGCCTCTCTTTCCGAAATCGCCCGAGCCGGCCAAGGTGAGCCGGCCGCTTCCAATACCCCTCACGAATAGGGGGCGTATCCCGAACGCGCCAAGCGCCTACAGCTGGGATGACGAAGCCTCTACGAGATGCTCCATGAGCCAGCCCAGGTACCAGTAAGCAGAGCGAGCCACCGATTCCGGGTCATCCTCGTCGAGGTCGTCAAACTCGTCGTCCTCGGTCACCCCGAGACGAGTACCCAGCACCAGCCGGATGTCGTTGACTGCCCCCATCCAGGCGGCCAGCTGCTCCTGGTCCAAGACTGTGGCCTCGGCCAACTCGGCCACCAGGTCCAATCGGGCCAGCCGTTTGGACACCAGCTCGTCTCGCACCATCTCCCGGTACTCGGCCTCGGCCTCGGGATCGTCGGGCCGGGCCGTGGGGAACAGCCGGGTCAAAACCTCGTCTTCGGGGTCGTCGGCCAACAACCCCCGCAGGTCGGGGACGATGGCGGCGATCAGCGCCCGCTCCTCTTCCCGCAAGTTCAGGTTGAACGTCCCGTCCCCGTTGGGCATCACCGGTAGTCGAGGCGCCATTAGATTCTCGCCCTCAAATTGTGCTCAGACACCCGGGGGGGTCGGTAGGAAAGCGCAAACATTAGTCGTCGTGCTCCATGGTGGCCCACAGGCCATGCTCGTGCAGGCGGAACACATCCATCTCCGCCTTCTCCCTTGGGCCGTCCGACACCACCGCCCGCCCCTTGTAGTGGACGTCCAGCATCAGCTGGGTGGCCTTCTCCTTGCTGTAGCCGAACAGCTTCTGGAACACGAAGGTCACATACGACATCAAGTTGATGGGGTCGTTCCACACGATCACCTTCCAAGGCCGATCGGGCCGCACGTCGGTGTCGCCGGTGGGCTGCTTGACTTCCGAAGGGGCGACCTCGACGGGAGCAGGGGGAGGAGTCATGCCGGAACCGCCTGGGCGACCTCGGCCTCGGCTCGCACCAGCGGGCCTCTCACGTTGAGCCAGAAGAACACGGTGGCAATCCACAGTAGGGCGGCCCCGGCGATGTGCGCGCCCACCAAGAGCACTGGAACCCCGGTGAAGTACTGCACGTATCCGATGAGACCCTGGGCCAGGGCCACGCCCAGCACGGTCCGGCCCCATCGCTGGACTCGCTCGGGAGCGCCCCGCTGCCGCAGCCACCAAACCATTCCCGCCAGCACAACCAGCAGCGCCACCACCGTACTCCCGTGAATCTGGGCCACGTCCCTCACGGCCACGTCGATGCGCTCGGCATCCTCATCGCCGCTGTGGGGTCCCGCGCCGGTGACGATGGTGCCGGTTACGATCACCACCGAGGTGAGCGCCACCACGCCGTTGCCCAGCCAGTGGGGGCGGGGCCTCGGCTCGCGGGGACCCTCGTCGTCCTCTGAGGCCCGCCACAGCAGCACCACCGCATTCCACAGCAGCACCATCGACAGCAGGAAGTGGCCGATCACCAGCACCGGGGGCAGCTCGTACAGCACAACCATGCCCCCCAGCACGATCTGGGCCAGCACCCCGGCCACCAAGCCCCACGACAGCCATACCAGATCGGCTCGCCGGGGCGTCCGCCAGTGGGAGCCCAAAACGGCGGCGATGACGATGGCCGACACCAGCCCGGTGATGAGCCGGTTGATGAACTCGATCATGGCGTGGGTTTCCAGCGGGGCCACCAGTTGGTCGTTGTCGCACGCCGGCCAGTCGGGGCAGCCCAGCCCGGAGCCGGTGAGCCGGACCGCGCCACCGCTCACAATGATCAAGGCCAAAAGGGCCAGGGCCCAAATGGTGATCTTGCGATAGGCAGCGGGGGAGACCCGGGGTTGGAACACGTCTCGAATTGTACGGGTCGCCTGTGACAGTCCGTCATCCTGTCCTGGTGTTTTCGCAGGCCGATGGCGAGGCCGTCGACACCCTCCCGATACCTTGGCCTGCCCAGTGCTGAAACCGTACTCTGGGCAGGTCATGGGTGTCGCCCAGCTGTCTCCTCGCGATCGGACGCGCACAGCGCGGGCCTACATTGCCCTCACCAAGCCCCGCATCATCGAACTGCTGCTGGTGACCACGGTGCCCACCATGGTGGTGGCCGACCGGGGCATCCCCTCGGTATGGCTGATGGCGGCCACTGTCATCGGCGGCACGCTGGCCGCGGGCGGGGCCAACGCCATCAACATGTACGTGGACCGCGACATCGACCGGCTGATGGAGCGCACCAAGAACCGCCCCCTGGTCACCGGGGAGATCGCCCCCCTCCGAGCCCTGGTCTTCGCCATTGTCCTGGAGGCCCTGGCCTTCGTCTGGCTCTGGGGGTTCGTGAACCTGCTCAGCGCGGTGCTGGCAGTGTCGGCCACCGCGTTCTACGTTTTCGTGTACACGCTGTGGCTCAAGCGCACCTCCACCCGCAACATCATCATCGGCGGGGCCGCTGGCGCCGTTCCGGTCTTGGTGGGCTGGTCGGCCGTCACCAACAGCTTGGACTGGGCGCCGCTGGTGCTGTTCGGCGTGATCTTCTACTGGACCCCGCCCCATTTCTGGGCCCTGGCCATCCGCTATCGGGACGACTACCGAGCGGCGAACGTGCCCATGCTGCCGGCGGTGGCCAGCACCCGCACCACTGCGGTGCGGATGATCGGCTACACCGTGGTGCTGTGGGGGCTGTCGGTGCTGTTCAGCGCGGTGGGCGAGATGGGGCTGGTGTACTTGGTGAGCGCCGCGGTGCTCGGGGCGGTGTTCTTGTTCTACGCCGTCCAAGTGCTGCGCACCCAGGCGGCCGCGGCGGCGATGCGGCTCTTCTCCTACTCCATCACCTACATCACCCTGCTGTTTGCGGCGATGGCAGTCGATCAGGTGGTTCGCACCGGTGTTTGATGAGAGATACGGACGAGGCGATGGGTAAAGTACCGACCCACACCCGTCCTCGTGGAGCACGATGACCCTCACCGAAACGAGGCCAGAAGCAGAAGCGGTCGCGGCAGGCGACGAGTCGAGGCCGGCGACCCAGTCGTCGGCCCCTCAGTGGACCCCGCCCACCGGCTTGGCCCGCATCCTGAGCACCGGCGATCACCTCACCATCGGTCGGATGTACGTGGCCTTCTCCCTGCTCCTGTCGGGATTGGCCCTCACGCTGGGGATGTTGATCGGCATCGAGCAAGCCGACATCGACGGGGGCTTCGGCGTCTTCACCAACGCCAACGAGCTTTTCCAGGTGTTCGGCCTGTACCGCACCACGCTGATCCTGTGCGGACTGGTGCCGTTGTTTCTGGGTTTGGCCACCGCGGTGGTCCCCGGCCAGCTCAGCGCTCCGTCGGTCGCCTTCCCCCGGGCTGCTGCCGCGGCGTTCTGGACTTGGCTGGTGGGCGCCATCGCCCACATCGCGGCCACCTTCTCCTACGGCGGTCTGGGCTCGGTGGAAGCCGAGGCGGCCCGAGGGCAGTCGGTGGAGCTCACTGTGCTGTCGTTGGGCATGATCGGACTGGGTTTGCTGGTGGGGTCCGGCGTGGTCTTCACCACCCTGGTCACCCAGCGCCCGGCGGGGATGGACCTGCTCCAGATGCCCGCGTTCTCGTGGTCGATGCTGGTGGCCACTGGCGTGTGGCTGTTCTCGCTCCCGGTGCTGCTGGGCAATCTGGTCATCTCCTGGGTGGACATGCGGGGGGCCGACGCCCTGGGCTTCGGCGGCGGGGATGCGCCGTTCGAGATGGTGGCCTGGGCGTTCGACGCTCCCCAGGTGTACGCCTGGACGATCCCGCTGCTCGGCATCGTTGCCGAGGTGTTCACCGCCGCCCACCGCAGCAGTCCCAAGCTGTTCGAGCCCATGGCCTTCATCGTGGGGGCATTCGGGTTCTTGTCTTTCGGCGCCTGGGCGCAGAGCTTCTTCGACAGCGCCGACCCGTCGGCCGCAGACGCCCACATCGTGACCAACGAGGTGCTGTTTACCGCCTTCGCCTTGGCCATCGCCCTGATGGTGTTGGCCTATGGCGGATGGCTGGCCTTCAACGCCGTTTCCGCCGGCCAGCGTCCCCAGATCACCCCCCAGTTCGCCTTGGTCGTGGTCTCCGGGGCTCTGTTGACCGCGGCGGCCGCGGCTGGTGTGCTGCGGGTGGCCGAACCGGCCCTGGGCGTGCTGCGGGAGGCCGACGACGACATCTGGCGGGGATTCTTCGACGCCATGGACGACTTGGAGGGCTCCAGCCTGGTCACCGGGATGATGAACTTCGCGGTTCTGGGCGGGCTGTTGGCCGCGGTGGCCGGGCTCTTCCACTGGGCGCCGCGACTGCTGGGCCGTCCGCTCCATGCCCCACTGGGGTTCTTGTCGGTGCTGGCGCTGGCCGGGGGGGCGTTCCTCATCGGGGCCACCGATGCGCTGAGCGGATTTTTCGACCAGCCGGCCCAGCCCTACCAAACGGCCCGCCTGGTGGACATCGACGCCTTGGGCTTCGTTGAGGCGTTGAACGTAATCGGGTTGATCGGCTACATCGCGGTGCTGGGCGGTTTGGCGCTGGTGGCGCTGAATGCGGCCCGCAGCCTCGCCACCCAGTCGGAGGCCGGGCCCGACCAGGGAGGGGAGGCCTGATGGCTGACATCGCCGTCGGAACGCCCCTGGCCGCGCCGCTTCCCCGCCAGCGCACCCTGTTGGTGGGCACCGTATTCGGCACCGCCGCCTCGCTCATGTACTTTGCCGCCCTGTTCGGGGTGTACCTGCGGGAGCGGGCTGATGCGCTCTCCGGCGGCGGGGAGTGGATCCCGTCGGGGGCCAACATGCAGCTCGCCCAGCCCACGGTGGCAGCGTGGACCATGCTCATGTCGGTGGTCACCATGCAGTGGGCGGTGTACGCCATCGCCCGCGACGACCGCCCCCACGCCATCATGGCCACTGCGCTGACCACGCTGTTCGGCCTGTCCGTCATCGTCACCACGTCGTTCCAGTACACCGAGATGGGCCTGGTGGCCGATGAGTCGATCGCCGCGGTGTTGATCTACGCCATCTCGGGGTCGCACCTGGCCATGATCGCCATCGGCCTGTCGTTCCTGCTCCTCATGGCCTTTCGGGCCTTGGCCGGCCAGTACAGCAGCCGCCAGACCGACGGGTTCGTGGCCGCGTCCATCTATTGGTACGCCGTTGTATTCGTCTATGTCGTCATTTGGACGGCGATCTTCGTGCTGAAGTAGGCGCGTCGTGTTCACCCCCGGCTTCCGCTTGTTCTTCGGCTTCACCCTCGCCGCGGTGGCCGCGGCCGCCGTCTACGGCGTGGCCAGCGGCAGCGCGGGCGAAACCGAGTACTTCGCGGTGCTCAACGTGGAGACTTGGGTGGGCGTGCTCAGCCTCGGCTACAAGGGTGGCATCGGCGACCACGTCGGCTATGTGGTGCTGATGGGATTCGCGGTGCTGTCGGCGTTGGTGGCGCTGTTCTTGGTGGCCTTCCGCGACGCGGATGCCGAGTCGGTGGGCGAGTTGATGGCAGACGGCCAGACCCCCGAGCCCCAGGCCGACCTGGAGGCCAACTACTGGCCGGCCGTGGCCGCCTTCGGGGTGGGGGCCATGATTGTCGGGCTGGTCACCCACGCCACCATTTTCGTGATCGGCCTGGTGATCGTAGGGGCGGCGATCTTCGAGTGGATGATGGCGGCATGGGCCGACCGGGCCACCGCCGACCCGGTGGTCAACCGCAACTTGCGCAACCGCATCATGCGCCCGATCGAATATCCCGTGACCGCCGCCCTCAGTGTGGCGGTGCTGGTGCTGGCCCTGTCCCGGGTGCTGTTGACCGTTTCGAAGTTCAGCGCGGTGATGGTGGCCGGGGTGGTGGCCACCGTGATCTTCTTCATCGCGGTGTACTTCGCGGTGGCTCCCAAGGTCAGCCGGTCGGTGATCGCCGGCACGGTGGCTGTTATCTGTGTCGGCGTGCTGATCGCCGGTGTCGTCACCGCGGCGATGGGCTCGCGCGAATTCCACCACAAGGGGCCGGCGGCCGAGCACGGCGACCCCGCGGCGGAAGACGGAGGCCATTAGCGATGGCGCCGAGGTCGACGACGGGCGGTGCCCGATGAGCAAGCGGGCCAAGGGCCTCCTCTGGCTGACGAGCCTGGTGCTGACCGCCGGCACCATCGCCCTGATCGTGGTCAGCATCGTGGTCACCGACGACCACCCGCTGTCCACCCTGTCGCCGGTGGGCCGCCAAGGCCGCGACATCGCCGAGCTCATCAACCCCATCTTCATCGTGGCCGGCGTGGTGTTCTTCCTGATCCAGGGAGCGGTGCTGGCGCTGTGGTGGCGCTATCGGGTGTCGGGCTCGGAGACCGGCGATGGCGAGTACGGCTACTACGACGACGAGGAGTTCCCCGAGCAGACCCACGGCAACAACCGCCTCGAGATCGCCTGGACCATTGTGCCGACGGTGCTGTTGGCCGTCATCTCGGTGTTCACCCTGGTCGCTCTGTTCGCCCTCGACGACGTGGAGGCCTCCGACGAGGACGTGGTGGTGACCGTGATCGGCCAGCAGTGGTGGTGGGAGTACCAGTACCACCTGGACGGCGACACCACGACGGCGCCCGATTTCGTGACCGCCAACGAGCTGGTCATCCCCGTCGGGGTGGACGTGGCCCTGGACATCAAGTCCCGCGACGTCATCCACTCCTTCTGGATCCCGAAGCTGAACGGCAAGAAAGACGCCGTTCCTGGTCGCTCCCACGACTGGGTGATCCAAGCCGACGAGCCCGGCCGCTACCGGGGGCAATGCACCGAGTTCTGCGGGCTGTCCCACGGCTACATGAAGATGGTGGCCATCGCCCTGCCCCCCGTCGAGTTCGCCCAGTGGCGAGACAACCAGATGACCCCGGCCGACGTACCTGCCGAGGGCTCGGCCGCCGCGGCCGGCTGGGAGACCTTCAGCCAGCAGTGCGCCAGCTGTCACGTGGTCAACGGGATCACCTCGCCGGCCAACCGCGGCGCTGAGAGTTCCACGCCCGACACCTGGGACATCTACGGCGAGTTCAATGGCGCGAGCGCCGGGGCCTACTTGGACGCCGACACTCTGGTGGCCGGGGCCGCCCCCAACCTCACCCACTTGATGACCCGGGGCACGTTCGCCGGATCGGTCTTCGATCTCTATCTGGGCGCAGGCGACCACATCCCCTATCTGGAATTGGCCGACCGGGGAACGCTCAACCGGGGCGACCTCGAGGCCTGGATCTACAACGCCCCCGAGCGCAAGCCGGCTGACGCCGACGACCTCCGGGGCATGCCCTCCCGCACCGGCCTGACCCCCGAAGACATCGACAATGTCGTTGCCTTCCTGACCACCCTCGACTGATTGTGAATGCGCTGATGACTCCCACCAGCCCACCGCAGATCGCTGATCGGAACGGCCGATGACCATCGCCGACCGCACGATCACCGCCCCCGAGGAAACCCTCGCGCTGCCCGCCGGCCCGGCCATCGCCCACCGCCCCCTCGGTGTGTTCACCCGGCCCCAGGGCAGCGAGGGCTGGAGAAGCTGGCTGTTCACCGTCGACCACAAGCGCATCGGCATCATGTACGGCGCGGCGGCCCTGTTCTTCTTCCTCGTCGGCGGGGCCGAAGCCCTGTTCATCCGCCTCCAACTCGCCACCCCCAACGGCTCGGTCATCGGCGCCGGGACCTACAACGGCGTGTTCACCATGCACGGCGTGACCATGGTGTTCCTGGTGATCATGCCCATGGCCGCCGCCTTCGCCAACTACCTGCTGCCCTTGCAAGTGGGGGCCCGGGACGTGGCCTTCCCGCGCCTCAACGCCTTCAGCTTCTGGTGTTTCCTGGCCGGCGGCTTGCTGCTCACCTCCTCGATCCTCATCGGCGGCTGGTTCCAAAACGCCCCTGACGGTGGCTGGTTCGCCTACGCCCCCAACACCGGGCTGTTGTTCTCACCCTCCAAGGGCATCGACTTCTACGCCGTCGGCTTGCAGATACTCGGCATCGCGTCGTTGGTCAGCGCCATCAACCTGATCGTGACCGTGTTGAACATGCGAACGCCGGGGATGAGCTTCTTCCGAATGCCGGTGCTCACCTGGATGCTGCTCATCACCCAGTTCCTGTTGCTGTTCGCCCTCCCGGTCATCACCGTGGCCCTGTTCCTCTTGATGTTCGACCGGCTGTGGGACGCCAACTTCTTCAATGTGGAGGCCGGGGCTGATCCGCTGCTGTGGCAGCACCTGTTCTGGATATTCGGCCACCCCGAGGTGTACATCTTGATCCTGCCCGCCTTCGGGATCGTCTCGGAGATCATCCCCACGTTCTCCCGCAAGCCCCTCTTCGGCTACCACTTCATGGTCGCCTCCGGCATCGCCATCGGCTTCATGGGCTGGGGGGTGTGGGCCCACCACATGTTCACCTCCGGCGTCGGGCCGCTGTCGGTGGCCGCATTCTCGGTGTCCACCATGTTCATCGCGGTGCCCACGGGGGTGAAGATCCTCAACTGGCTGGCCACCATGTACCAGGGCCGACTGCGATTCACCACCCCCATGCTCTACGCCGTGGGCGTGGTGTCGATGTTCACCATCGGCGGGCTTTCGGGGGTCACGCACTCCATCGCGCCGTCCGACACCCAGCAGACCGACACCTATTACATCGTGGCCCACTTCCACTATGTGATCTTCGGCGGGGCGCTGCTCGGGCTGTTCGGCGGCTTCTATTACTGGTGGCCTAAGGCGTTCGGCTACAAGCTCAGCGAAGCGTGGGGCAAGGCCAGCTTCTGGGTGATGCTCATCGGGTTCAACTTCACGTTCGGCCCCATGCACATCCTTGGCTTGCAGGGCATGTCCCGGCGCATCTCCACCTACCGGGCCGATGAAGGCTTCGCGCTGTGGAACATGGTGGCCACGATCGGGGCGTTTGTCATCGCCGTCGGGGTGGTCTTGTTCTTCTGGAACGTGTACGTCAGCACCCGGAACTGGCGGCGGGCCGGTCGCCCCGACGTGGGCCCCGACCCGTGGGACGCCCGCGGCCTGGAGTGGATGACTGCCTCCCCGGTGCCCGAGCACAACTTCGATGAGGACATCCAGGTGGAGCGCCTCGACCACTTCTGGCACCAGAAATACGGCAAGGACGAGAGCGGCCGAATCGTGAGGGCCGCGCCCACCTCGGAGATCGCCCACGACGGCAGCAACACCAAGGTTCACCTGCCGTCGCCCTCGTACTGGCCCATCGTTCTGGGCGGGGGCATCCTGCTGGTGGGCTACGGCATCATCTACAACCTCTGGCTGGCCGCCGCCGGCCTCGTCTTCTTGGTGGGGGCCATCTACGGCTGGATTCTGGAGCCGGCCGACGATCCCGACGCCGCCGGCCACCACGACGACCACGACGATGATGGCGACGACCATGGCGACCCCAGCGACAACGGCGGGCCCGCTGGCAATGGCGAGTCCGCTTCTGCGGAGATGCCTGAAACCGAGGAGGCAGCGACCGTTGGCTGACACCATGGCCGCAGAGGCCACCACCCATTCGGCTCACGCCGAGGAGCACCACACCAGCACCGGGCTGTCCAACGAGAAGCTGGCCATGTGGGTATTTCTCGGGTCGGAGTGCCTGCTGTTCGGCGGGCTCATCTCCACCTACATGTTCAACAAGGGGCGCATCGGCCCCAACGACATCGGCCCCAACGATGTGTTCGACATCCCGTTCACGTCGGTCAGCTCGTTCGTGCTGCTCATGAGCTCGCTGACCATGGTGTTCGCAGTGTCGGCCATCGCCCGGGGCGACCTGCGGGGCAACCGCATCTGGCTGGCCACCACCGCCGCGCTGGGGGCCACCTTCGTGGCCGGGCAGGTGTACGAGTTCACCGCCTTCTACAGCGAGGGCCTCGGCTTCACCACCAACCTGTTCGGGTCGGCCTTCTACGCGCTCACCGGTTTCCACGGCGCCCACGTCACCCTCGGAATCGTCATGCTCATGTCGCTGTTCGTGATGTCGATGCGGGGCAACCTCACCCAAGAGCGAGCCGAGACCGTGGAGATCATCGGCTTGTACTGGCACTTTGTCGACATCGTCTGGATCGTGATCTTCACGATCGTCTACCTCTTCCCGCAGTAGGATCAGCTATGGCCACCGTCACTCCTGAGTCTCCCGACACGGCCCACGCTCCTGAAGAGCACGCGTCGGGCGACGGCCACGCCCACCCATCGAACTGGCTCTATGTCAAGGTGGCCATCTACCTCGCGTTGCTCACCGCCTTCGAGGTGTTCACCTACTTCGAGACGGTGCACGGGTGGGGCGACACCGCCATCATCATCATGCTCGTCATCATGATGCTGCTGAAGTTCTTCTTGGTGGTGGCCTTCTTCATGCACCTGAAGTTCGACGCTCCCATCTTCTGGCGACTATTTGTCTTCGGTCTGATACTGGCCATGGCGGTGTACATGGTGATGTTGACCGCGTTCCGCTTCTGGTAGGCCGTGATGTGTCAACCACGCGATGAAGCCCACCCATTTGGGTTGACCGCGTTCCGCTTCTGGTAGACGGACTGGCCGTCGTGGTCTTCGCGGCCGACACCGATATCTGGCGGTACCAGCCCCACGCCGAGGTCTGGATCATCCTGCTAGCGGCCATTGCGATGGCCTGGTACGCGGCCCGGATCATCGCTCCCAAGGCGGCCCCAGTCGGCGCCCCTCCTTTCGCCCGCCACCACAAGCTGGCCTTCGTCGGGGCGATGGTGCTGCTGTGGGTGGCCAGCGACTGGCCGATGCACGACATCTCCGAGGAGTACCTGTACTCGGTCCACATGATCCAGCACCTGCTCATCACCCTGGTGGTGCCCCCGCTGCTGTGGGCGGCGATTCCCGAGTGGCTGGCCCGGCTGGCGATCAGCGGCGATGGCAGCGCTGGAGTCTGGGTGCGGCGGCTGGCCCGACCGGTGGCCGCCGGGGTGCTGTTCAACTTCATGGTGGCGGTGAGCCACATCCCCTGGGTGGTGAACACCTCGGTGGAGAGCGGCGCCCTGCACTACTTCGTCCACCTGCTGCTGTTCGCCTCGGCCATGGCGATGTGGCTGCCGGTGTGCGGCCCGATCCCCGAGTTGCACATGCGCGAGCCGGGCAAGATGGTGTACCTGTTCTTGATGTCGGTGGTGCCCACGGTGCCCGGCGGGTTCTTGACCTTCGCCCAAGGCGCGGTCTACAGCGCCTACGACCACGACGTGCGCTTGTGGGGCATCGGCCTGCAAGCCGATCAGCAAGCCGCCGGGCTCATCATGAAGTTGGTGGGCGGCATGTACCTGTGGGCGTGGATCGGGGTGCTGTTCTTCCGCTGGGCCGGCGCCCAGCAGCGGGCGAATACCCAGCTTCGGGTTGTGACCACGGTTCCGTCTGGGCCGATTGCGGCCTCTTCCCAGGTTTCGGCCACATCGGCGTCCAACGGCTCGAACTCCTCGAACGGGTCGCGATGATCGATCTGCGCCTGGTGCGCACCGACTACGACGCGGTGCAGGCCGCGCTGGCCCGCCGGGGCATCGACCTCTCCGAGCTGGAGCAGGTGGCCGCGTTGGATGAGCAGCACCGCAATCTCACCACCGAACGCGATGCGGTTCGCCATCAGGTCAAGGAGCTGTCCCAGCAGGTGGGCCAGCTCAAGCGCGACGGCCGAGATGGCGAGGCCGACAAAGTGGCCGCTGAGAGCCGCCAGCAGGGCGAGCAGGAGAAGGCGCTGGCCGCCGAGGCCGACGCGGTGGCTACCCAAATCCGAGAGCTGCTGCTGCGCATCCCCAACCTGCCCGCTGCTGACGCACCCGACGGTGCTGATGACGCCGACAACCCGGTTTTGCGGGTGGAAAACTTCGACCCCGGTGCCTACGGCGAGCACCAGCGGGTGTCCCACTGGGAGTTCGCGGTGGAGGCCGGCTGGCTGGACATGGAGCGGGCGGCCAAGCTGTCGGGGTCGATGTTCGCCATGCTCCGGGGACCGGGGGCTTCGCTGGCCCGGGCGCTGGTCCAGTTTGGGCTCGACCGCAACGCCGACCGCTACGAGGAGATTCGCCCGCCCACCCTGGTCCACAGCGAGGTGATGGTGAGCACCGGCCAGCTCCCCAAGTTCGCCGACGACGCCTACTGGATGGAGCGCGACGACCTGTGGGCCATTCCCACCGCCGAGGTGCCGCTCACCTCGCTGGCTTCCGGCGAGATCATAGACGAGGCCGACCTGCCGATGAGGATGATGGCCTACACCCCCTGCTACCGCCGGGAGGCTGGCGCCGCCGGACGAGACACCCGGGGCCTGCTGCGGGTTCACGAGTTCGACAAGGTGGAGATCTTGGCCTACGCCACCCCCGAGCAGGCCCCGTCGATCCATGTCGAGATTCTGGAGCGGGCTGAGGCCGCGGTGGCCGAGCTGGGCTTGGCCTACCGCATCGTGGACATCTGCACCGGCGACTTGGGCCAGGCCCACCACCGATCGTGGGACGTGGAGGTCTACGCCCCCGGCGCCGACCAGTGGCTTGAGGTGTCGTCGGTCTCCTGGTACTCCGACTACCAAGGCCGCCGGGCCAACCTCCGCTACCGGCCCACCGGCGAGAAGGGCACCCGCATCCTCCACACCCTCAACGGCTCCGCCCTTGCCGTCCCCCGAGTATGGGCCGCCCTGGTAGAGACCCACCGCCAACCCAACGGCACCGTCTCCATCCCCCAACCCCTCCGCCCCTACCTCGGCCGCGACGTACTCTGATTCTGCTCGTCTAGGCGATGTCGCCTTGCCATAGTCGGTGGGCGAAGTCGGTGGCGGGCAAAATTTCGATTCCGTCGTCGGTGCGGCGGGGGCGGGGTTCGAGACATACCACCATTCGTTGGACGCCGGGGTGTTCTTCGGCCAGGGTGCGGAGGCCCTTGAGGTGCTTGCTGGTGAGGTTGGCGGTCGCCTTCGCCTCGACGGCCAGCCGCATGTCTCCGATTACGAAGTCCACCTCGATGCCGCTGGGGAGCCGCCAGTAGGTGAGTTGCTCGTCGAGGTCGCGGTAGGAGACGAAGGCGGAGAGCTCGTGGAAGACCCAGTTCTCGAACGCCTTGCCATACCGATCCGAACCGCGTTCAAGTTCGCCCCGGCGGGCCAGACGGTTCACGACCCCTACGTCCTCGAAGTACAGCTTGGGTGCTCCGGCAAGACGCCGTTTCGCCCGCCGTTGCCATCGGGGCAGCCATCGTGCCAACAGCGTGTCGGTGAGGATGCCGAAATACGCCTTGGCAGTTGGGCCCGACACCCCGCACTCGCTGGCGATGTTCGAGTAATTGACGGGGTCGCCGTCGCTCAGGGCAGCCGCGTCGAGGAAGCTCGAGAAGGCGGGCAGGTTCCGCACCAGGCCCTCGGCGGCTACCTCTTCTCGGAGGTAGTCGGCAATGTAGGCGTCGAGCAGTTGCCGGGGCTGCGTTGACTCGTAGATCCTGGGCAAGTAGCCGTGGTTCAGAACCCGGTCGAGGTCGAAGGCACTTCCGATCTCCCCGGAGGTCAAGCCCCGCATCTCATAGCGGACGGCGCGTCCGCCGAGCAGGTTCGCCCCGCCTCGCCGCACCTTTCTGGCACTGGACCCGCAGAGCGCGAAGTGCAGTCCGCGGTTCTCAATCAACCAGTGCACTTCGTCAAGCAGTGCGGGAACCTTCTGAACCTCGTCGATCACCACCTGCCGGGACGGATCAGGTCCAGCTGCCTCAAGCTCCTCCCGCAGCAGCTCAGGACGCGCCACATAACGACGGAACTCGTCTGCCTTCAACAGATCAACCCACACACCATCGGGATAGTGCAGCTTGAGCAGGGTGCTCTTACCCGCTTGCCGCGGTCCCCACAGAAAGAAGGTCTCCGTTCCCGATTCGGACAGCGACAGCATTCGTTCAAACATTGACTTTAGAATATCATGATTATCTAAATAGCTGCTTAAACAAATGGAACATCTACAGGTTCTGGTTGGAGGGCGCTAGCTCGAGATGGCCAGGCCGGTGGTGGCGGCGGTGAGGGCGAGGACCAAGCTGAGGGTGGCGTAGGCGATGGATCGGGTACGGCTGAGGGTGGTCAGCTCGACGGCGAAGGTGGAAAGGGTGGTCAGGGAGCCGAGGCCGCCGATGCCTACGGCGGTCACGACCGGGTTGCCGGTGCCGACGAGCAGGCCCAGGGCGAAGCTGCCGAGCACGTTTGCTCCGAGGGTGCCCCAGGGCCAGGTTGGCGAGTTGAATCGCTGGGCGGTGGCGGCCCGAAGCAGGGTTCCGGCCACGGCCAGGGCGGCGAAACCGAGGGCGGTCACTGGGCTTCCTTCAACCGGGTTTTCCGCAGGGTGGCCCCGCCCACTGCCAAGGCCACGCCGCCTAATACCGAGACGGCCAGGTAACCGGCGGCATATCCCCAGTCGCTGTCGCGGGCCATTTGGGCCACGTCCACGGTCAACGCCGAGAACGTGGTCAGGCTGCCGCAGAAGCCGGTGCCGAGTCCGAGGCTCATCGGAAGCTCGGCCCGGGCCGACCAGGCGGCCGCGGCCAGATAACCAAGCAGCAGGCAGCCGGCCAGGTTCACAGCCAGCACCCCCCACGGCCAAGTCTCGGAAGCGGGCAGCACTTCAACCAGCGCCCAGCGCCCGCCGGCCCCGGCCAGCCCGCCGAGCCCGACAGCAATGGCAGCGTGGGGTGGGAGAGACAAGCTAAGCGCCACCGCTCTCGGCCAGTGGCGGGCCGGGGTCGCTGCGGGGCCGAAGGCGAATCCAAAGCACGATGCCCACCATCACCGCCAGCAGTACCTCCCACAGCACCGGCCAGCGGGTTGGATCGGTGAACCAGTTGCCCACCCGCCCGGGGATGGCGGCGATGGTCCGCAGAATCGGCAGCACCAGCAGGTTGCCCTGGTACTGCACCGTTTCCGACACGGCGTACCCCACTGCGACCACCGCCGAGGCCGAGAGGAGCCACGGGCGGGGGATGCTGCGGCGGAACGCCCACAGCAGCAGGGCCAGCACCACGAACGCGGCGGCCAGGCCGAAGCGGTTGCCCCCCACGTCGATGATCCAGTTCTCCAGTCGGGTGGACACCCGGGTGGAAGCCTCCACGAACGGGTTGTTGGCTTCGAAGTCGTTGCGCAGCAGCACTTGGACCTCCCACCAGCCGTAGAACCCCAGCACCACACCGGCCACCACCAAGAAACCACCCGAGATCTTGTTGATGTGGGGCAACAGGCGGCGCATGTGGGCGGTGACCCCGGAGCGTCCCATGGCCACGGCCAACGTCAAGAAGGTGATGACTAACCCCATCCCCAGGGCGTAGGCCAAGAATCGCAGGGTGCCCTCCCACACCCCGTCGGTGCTGAACGAGCCGCTCACGCTGCCGAAGAACACCGGGCTGGCGCATCCCAGCGACACCACCGCATACGACACCCCGAACAAGAACATGGAGATCAGGCCTTGGCTGTCGCCTCCCTTGGACATTCGGGGCACGGAGATCTTGGGCTCGAAGCCGGCCAGCATGGCGATGCCCAGTACCACCATGAGTCCGCTGATCGCCAGCGTGATCCACGGACCTCGGTCGGCAATTGTCGAGGTGGAGATGAGCGACGAGGTGAGGGCGCCGATGATGCCGAAGAAGGCCACGAATCCCGCGGTGAGAGTGAGCCCGACCAGTAATCCCCGAAGCACGTTTCGCCCGGTGTCGGCAGACTGGTCTTGGCTGCCGATGCCCAGGAAGTAGGCCAGGTACGCCGGCAACATGGCGAACCCGCACGGGTTGACGGCGGCGACCAGGCCGGCGCCGAACGGAACCGCCAAGTCGAGGTCGAACACAACCCGAAGACTACGGCGTGAGATGAGAATTCAAGTGCTCAGAGATTTGTTCGGCGGTGAGGTCCCCGGTGTGCTGGTAGACCACCTCGCCATCCGGGGCGATGAACAGCGTGGTGGGCATGCCCAGAATCTCATAGGCATTCCCGATGGCAGAGCCGGGGTCTATGCCGGTGGGATAGGACACCCCGGTGTCGGCCACGATCTCCTGAGCCCTCGTCATGGTGTCGTTGACGGCCAGACCGACAAAGGCTATGTCAGCGCGCTGTTGGTGGATGGACTCCAGGGCCGGCATCTCTGCCTTGCACGGCGCACACCAAGAGGCAAAGAAGTTGAGCACAACCGGACGGTCGAGAAAGCCGCCCACCGTGGCCGTGCCCCCATCCAACAGCTCAAACTCAATTTCCGTGGCTGGGACATCGTCGCCGGCACCCGATGCACAGGCGCCGGCGACGACGACGATCAGCACCGTAGCGACGATCAGCGCGGCGGTGGCCCGCGGGCGATTCCGCTCGGCCGCCAGGGCAACCCGGCTATCGGCTGAACCAGCCATCAAACCGGGTGCTGGCCATTAGGCCGAGCGGAGCCGCTCACGCAGGTGTACGGGCACCGGCACCTGGACAAACTCGTCCTCGGGACGGGGCACCTTGGCCGGACGACCCCGACGACGCTTGCTGGTCAGCACCTTGCCGTTGCGGAACAGCTGGCCGCCCCACACTCCCCACGGCTCGCGGCGAGCGATGGCGCCTTCCAGGCACTCGGCCATCACCGGGCACTCGGCGCAGATGGCCTTGGCCCGCGAGATGTGCTGGAGCTCGTCGGAGAAGAAGATCTCCCCAAGCGAGGCGTCGTCGGTGCGGCACGCAGCGTCCAAGCGCCACGGTGCGTTCTCAAAGAGCAGCGCCTCCATGTTGTTCTCCTTTCGGGGGTCTTCGGTTAGGTGCTTTCAAACGGTCGGTTGGTTTGGGGGGAGAAACTGAAAAGGCCGCCGGATTTTTCCGGCGGCCTCGGCAGATATTTGATCCTTGTAGGTGCTCTACGTGGACCCTCCCCGAGGCCTGGTGTCGGCAGTCTTCTGGCCAAACACGCATGGTGTGTGGTTGGTCAGCCAATAGCCGGGGCCAATTTTGGCCATATCAGCCATCGCTACGCGCGCGGCCCGGCTTGAACAGCCGATAGCGAGATAGCTCCTGGCGAACATGTCCACTACTCAACAGTGTATTGGGCGCGATGTCAATTTATTTGCCGATCAATTTGCCGTCGTTGCGGCCCTCAAGCCGCGAAGGCTCAGAGCCCAGGCTTGATCTCGAAGGTAACCAGGCCCTCAGGGGTGGCATCTTGGCGGGCTTCGCCGATCACCTTGAGGTGGATGAGGTGGGCAAAGGTTTCACTGGCGGCCATGTCGCCCCAGGCTCGCTCGCTGAACAGCACCCGCATGTAATCCTCCACCGTGGCGCAGCCCAACTCACCGCTGGCGTGCCGCAGAATATTCAGGCGCTCGTGGTGGTGGTCGCCGATGTCGTCGGCTCGGCCGCCGATATCGGCGAACGGGTGCCCGTGAGCCGGCAGGGCCACCGTGGCGCCCTCCAGGGTCTTCATGCGCTCCAGCGAGTCAAAGAACTCGGCCAGCGAGTCGTCGGTGTCGCTGCGGCCCGCGATGTGGGGGGTGATGGTGGGCAGCACGTGATCGCCCGAGAACACCGCGCCGTGCTCGGGGTCGTAGAGGCACAGGTGGTCGCCGGTGTGGCCCGGGGTGTGGAGCGCCACCCATTCCCGTCGGGCGAAGCGGACAACCTGGCTGTCCACCACCTTCACCGTGGGCTTGGGGGTTTGGAACCAGCGGGCGTGGAAGTTGTCCCGGGCCCGGAATCGCTGGATGTACTCCCGGCTGGGCGGTGTGCGCTCGGTGCCCCACGGGGTGAGCTGCCGGAAGCTCGTTTCGATCCGCTCCAGAATCTCCTCTTCGGAGGCATTGCCCTCGGCGTCATGGGTTTCTCTCGTCTCGTCTCGATCCCATATCGGGCGGAAGCTCTCGTGGGTCAAGATGTCGGCGCCGGCCTCTTCCCGCAGTCGCTCGGCCCCGCCGAAGTGGTCGAAGTGGGAGTGGGTGATGATGGCGGTGTGGACATCGCCGATCTTGTAGCCGGCTCGGCTCAGCCGGTCGACCAGGGCGTTCCAGGAGTCAGGACCCGGCAGGCCCGGATCGACCACCGCCACCCCTCGCTCATCTTCCATCACATAGCAGTTCACATGGCCCAGCCCCGGCAGGTTCACCGGCAGCATGGTGCGAAGCACACCGGGGACCACCTCGGTGATCTCGGTGGTGGCCTTCTCCTGCTCCTGCTTGCGGGGCCGCTCGGTCACGCTCCTGCCTCCGTGGGAACGGAGAAGAACATGTCCCGGTAGTGGCGCAGCTCGTTGAGGCTCTCACGGATGTCATCGAGGGCCCGATGGCCTTTGGCCTTTTTGGGCGCCTTGCGAAAGGCCTCTTGATTCCATCGACGGGCCAGCTCTTTCACGGTGGACACGTCGATGGAGCGATAGTGCAGAAAGTTCTCCACCTCGGGGAGCTGGGCGGCCAGGAAGCGGCGGTCCACCCCGATGGAGTTGCCGCACAGCGGCACGCTTCGGGGTTTGTCGATGTGCTCTTTGAGGAAGGCCAAGGTCATCTCGCCCGCGGCTTCCAGGCTGAGCGTGGCGGCCTTGATCTCGTCCAGCAGCCCGCTCTTGGTGTGCATCTCTACCACCACGTTTTGCATGGCGGCCAAGGCTTCGAGAGGGGCGGCAACCACCAAATCCGGCCCTTCTGCCACCAGCTCCAGGTTGTCGTCGGTGATGAGGGTGGCGATCTCCACGATCACGTCGGTGGCCGGGTCTAGCCCCGTCATCTCCAGGTCCATCCACGCCAACATGTTGGATTGACCCTAGACCCCGTTGAGGGCCAAACCAGCACCAGCGGGTAAACGGCGCGGATCAGAAGAAGTATCTGCTCAAGCCATGTAGTGTCACCGCCGTGTTGGAGATTCCCATTGTTCGCAGCCGCCCTGACCTGCCCTTTCCCCGTTACGCCACCGAGGGTGACGCCGGCGCCGACCTCGTGGCCAGCGAAGACGTTGAGCTGGCCCCCGGAGGCGGTCGGGGCCTGGTGCCCACCGGCACCTTCATCGCCATCCCCGAGGGGTACGCCGGGTTTGTGCAGCCCCGCAGTGGGTTGGCGCTACGCCACGGCGTCACTTGCCTGAACACGCCGGGGCTGATCGATTCCGGCTATCGGGGGGAGCTGAAGGTGCTGCTGGTGAACACCGACCCGGCCGAGCCGTTCACCGTTCGCCGGGGCGACCGGATCGCCCAACTCGTGCTGCAAAAGGTGGAACAGGCCGACTTCGTGGAGGTGGAAGAACTGCCCCCCACCTCTCGGGGGGCGGGAGGATTCGGCTCGACCGGGGTTTGAGCTAGCCGGAGTTGGAATTGGCCGACTTCTGGAGCCACAGACGATGCTCGTCGGGGTCGAGCTTCCACGAGTCCACCAGCGAACCGGCGGTGGACTCGAACCGATCGATCCGGTCGTGGGAGATGGGCTTGGTCCCCCGCTGCTCGAGTTGGGCCTCGACGGTCACGATTCCGGCCTTGCTCTGATAGTCGAAGGCAATGGCGCCGTCGGGCTGGGCCGGATCCAAGAGCAATAGCACCGCCTCTTTGATGGCCAGACTCAGATCGGCGATGTCGGTGGAGGGGAATCCCTGATAGGTGGCGGCGTGCTCGGCGGCAATCTCTGCCATGCGGCCGTACTGCCGGGCTGCCGGCACCTTGACCCTCACGTCGCCGCTCACGGCGCCTAGCCTGCCATGACCGTTGAACCCATGTCTTGAGGCTACCAACCAGGGGTGTGGAGCGTCAGGAGCAGTGGCCCGAGGAGCAATGCCGATATCCTGACTCGGTGCTTCGAGTCGGTCTGATTGGCTGCGGGGCCATCGGTTCGGTGGTGGCCCGCGAGTTGTCGGAAGGGACCGTCGATGGGGCCGAGTTGACTGCGGTATTCGATCCTGTCGTCGACCACCCCCTCGGAGTGAACGATCGGGAATCGCTGCTGGCCCGATCAAATGTGGTCGTGGAAGCGGCTGGCCATGGGGCGCTTCGCGAGCACGGGGTGGCGGTGCGGGAGTCGGGTACCGATCTGCTGGTGGTGAGCATTGGCGCCTTGGCCGACGAAGACCTTGAGGCCCAACTGCGCGGGGCCGAGGGCGGGCGGCTCTTCTTGTGTACCGGCGCCATCGGCGGGTTCGAGATCTTGCGGGCCGCCATGCTGTTCGGGCCGCTGGATGAGGTGGCCATCACCAGCACCAAGCCTGCCGCGGCGCTGAGCCGCCCGTGGATGGACGAGACGGTGCTCGACGCCCTGACCCGCGGGGCCGAGCCGACGACGGTGTTCGACGGCCCGGCCCGACAAGCCTGCGCCCTGTTCCCGGAGTCGGCCAACGTGACCGCCACCCTGTCGCTGGCCACCGTGGGATTCGACCGGTTGAGGGTGCAGATGGTGGGCGATCCGGCGGTAACCCGGGTGCGCCACCAGGTGAGCGCATCGGGGGTGGCGGGTACCTACGAGCTCTCCTTCGAGAATGCCGCCTCCCCGGACAACCCCCGCACCAGCGCGGTCACCGCTTACTCCGTGCTGCGAGCGGTCGGCGACATACGCCGCCCCCCGGTTTCCTTTCTTTAGCCCGGATTTTTTAGCAGAGACATCCTTGATGGATTTGATGTCGGTAGGTAGCTTGACGATCCAAGGACCGCGGGCCTGATCCTGGGCCAGCGGGGCGATAGGGGGCTGTCATGGTCGAACTGCCGGATCAGTTTGTTTTCAACACCTTTGCCTTTTTGGTGTGGGGCGCCTTGGTGATGTGGATGTGCGCGGGCTTCACGATGCTGGAGTCCGGCGCGGTCCGCACCAAGAACGCGTCCATGATCTGCCTCAAGAACATCGGCATCTACTCCATCGCCGGCTTGGCATATTTCATCGTCGGCTACAACCTCATGTACGTCGATGTCGGTGATCTGATCGGCTCCTTCGAGTTCCTTTATGGGCCGTCGGGTGCTGAGAAGGCCCTGCTTGACGGAGATGCCAGCGCGGTCGGCGACGTGGTGGACAACGGATACGCCGTGATGTCCGACTGGTTCTTCCAGATGGTCTTCGTGGCCACCGCCGCATCCATCGTTTCGGGGGCCATCGCCGAGCGCATCAAGCTGTGGTCGTTCTTCGCCTTTACCCTCATTCTGACCGCGTTCATCTACCCCATCGTGGGCTCTTGGACCTGGGGGGGCGGCTGGCTGGCCCAGGAGGGCTTCCAAGACTTCGCCGGCTCCACCATCGTCCACGGCACCGGCGGTTGGGCCGCGCTAGCCGGCGTGCTGGTGGTGGGCCCCCGCATGGGCAAGTTCAAAAGGGATGGCAGCGTGAGGTTGACCCCGCCCTCCAACGTGTTGGTGGTGACGCTGGGCGTGTTCATTCTGTGGCTCGGCTGGTTCGGATTCAATGGCGGCTCCCAGTTGGCCCTGGGCACTCCGACTGATGCCGTGGCAATGACCATTGTGCTGGTCAACACCAATCTGGCTGCCGCGGCTGGGGTACTCGCCGCTTTGGCTGTCTCCCGGTCGATCTTGGGGAGGATCGACCTCTTCGCCGGCCTGAACGGCGCCATTGCTGGGCTCGTCGCCATTACCGCCGGTCCCACCATGGTGGACCACTGGTGGGCCATGGTCATCGGCGCCATTGGCGGTCTGCTCTGCACCATCGGCATCAAGGTGTTGGAGATGGTCAAGGTCGACGACGTGGTCGGGGCCATTCCCGCTCACCTCATTGCCGGCGTCTGGGGAACGCTGGCGGTGACCATTGCCGCCGGCGGGCGATTCCACATTCAGCTGCTGGGCATCGTGTCCATCGGGGCCTTCGTGTTCATCGTCTCCTACGTGGTGTGGAAGGTGTTGGACGCGCTCATGGGCCTGCGGGTGTCAGCTGAGGTCGAGCGCATGGGTCAAGACGTCGGCGAGCTCGGCATCGAGGCGTACCCCGAGTTCGTGCTGATGCCCGAGCCGAACGACTTGGACTAGACCCGAAAGGACTGGATCCTGGGGGTCGGGTGCCGGACTCCCAGGGGTTGGACTTGCTCCGGCGGATCAGGTGCAGGGTTCGCCGGGGCCCACGGCAGGCAACCGGCCGGACCGCATGGAGGTGACCGACGTGCCGTCGGTCTCCCAGATCACCCGGTAGGCGGCGTCGGCTTCGTCCACCGGGACGAACTGGATGGAGTTGCCGCTGCCGTCGGCATAGGGGGAAACCACCAACTGGGCGCCGAACAGCTCATGGAGTTGGGCCTCGGTGCTGCCCACGCTGGCCCCTGACAAGGTGGTGATGCTCGAATTGGTGATGTCCACCCGCTCGATGCTGCTGTTGTACACCGTAAAGACGATTCCGGAGGGCCCATTGGCGGGGGCCAGCAGATAGCAGCGGGGAGTGCCGTCCTCTGCGCCGCCAGTCCAAACGGTGGGGACCGCTTCAGCGGCCTCATCGGGGGTCATGCCGAAGAAGAGCGATCCGAGCCCCACGGTGCTGAGCTTGTCCGCGCTGCTGAAGGCCGGATTGCTGAGGTCGACAGGCTCGGGTCGGTCCAGCGGTTCGGATGTGGACACGGGGATCGGGGTGGGTTCTTCAGCGGGTGCGGGTGTGGGCTCCTCTGGGGGTTCTGGGGTGGGCTCCTCATCGACGGGCTCCTCGACTGCGGGGGTGTCGTCGGCGGGCACCGGAGTGAACGCTGGCGCAGGTTCTTCGGTCGCGGCGGTGGGCTCTGGTGTGGCTTCCTCCGCGGCGTCGTCATCGTTACCGCAAGCGGCGAAGAACAGAACCAAGATGGCGATCAAAGCTATCGAGCGTCGCATGGCCTTCAGCGTAGTAGGAAGAATCGGTGCGAGTCTTGTAGGCCGCCTGGGACTCGAACCCAGCACCTTGAGATTAAAAGTCTCCTGCTCTACCTGATGAGCTAGCGGCCCGCCGTCATTGTATCGCCCAGACCCCGCGGTGGGGTCGGTAATATTCCCCGCGGTGGAAGCCTGGGAAACGCTGCTGGATGATCTGGAGAGCGAGTTGATCGACGTGCAGTCGGTGCTCGACGACCTCGACGATCTCGACGCCTTGCGCCTTCGGATCCAAGCAGCCCAGGCCGATGGCAGCATCGACCATCGCCCCGTTCTCCAACACTGCGCCGAGCTGATCCAGAGCTGATCTGGCTACAGCAGATCAGACGCGGGAACCTCGATGTCCAGGCCTTCGAGGGGATGGACTCTCTGGCCGGCAACCAACTGGCCGTTGTCCACGGTCACCCACCGACCGCTCATGTTGGTGACCCGGCTGGGTGGGCAGCCCAGGTGGTGCTCTAGGGAGTAGATCACTCCGCCGTGGGTGACCACCACCGCGGTCCGGTCGCCGACCAAACCGGCAAGTCGATTGATCCCGGCCAAGACCCGGGCCAGTAGGGCGTCGTCTTGCTCCCACCCCGGCGGGCGGCGACCGCCTTCCAGGAACCCGGGGAACCGCTCTTCGATCTGCGCTCGGGTCAACCCGGAGAACTCCCTCACATCCCGCTCGATCAGCTCAGGAACCGGGATCGGCGGTTCGCAGCCCATGGCTTCGGCAATGATCTCCGCGCTGACCCAGGACCTCTGGAGGGTGGAGCTGGCCACCACATCAACTGGTTTGAGCCGGGCCGCGGCCGCAATGGCCTGCTGGCGTCCCAGGTCCGACAGCGGGGGATCGGCTTGGCCCTGCCAGCGCCGTAGGGCATTCCATTCCGACTGGCCGTGTCGGATCAGCAGCAGACGAGCCACGGCTTTCACGGTACTGGCCGATGGCACATGCCGAGGATTCCCGTACACTTTCGCCTATGGCCACGTTGCGCCTGTTCGCACAGGTCAGAGAGGCGGCAGGCACCGGTCGAGACGAAGTGCCCGGTGCCACCGTGGATCAAGTGCTCGCCACTGCCGTCGAGCGCTACGGGGCGGCGTTTGCCGAGCAGCTTCAGATTTGCCGGGTGTGGCTCAACGGCGAGCCGGTCACCGGACCTGAGCCGGTAGCCGACGGCGACGAGGTGGCTGTGCTGCCCCCGGTCTCCGGCGGGTAGCCTGCTTTGGCCATGCCAGTTCTTTGCTTGCTGGGCAATCTCGCCATGCACGGGAGCGTGGGGCCATGACCCAGAACGTGGCGATCCTGTCGCTGCACACCTCGCCGCTGTCGCAGCCCGGCGTGGGCGATAGCGGCGGCATGAACGTCTACGTGCGGGAGATGGCCGCCGCGCTGGCTCACGCCGGCAGCGAGTGCCGGGTGTACGTGCGGCGCGCCCAGCACGGATTGCCCGATGAGGTGGCCATCGAACCAGGCGTGACTGTGGTCCACATCGATGCCGGCCCCGTCGATTTGGACAAAGACGATCTCTTCGCAGTGGTGGACGAGTTCGCCGCCGGTGTGCTGGCCGACATCCAGCGAAGCGGCCGTCCCGACGTGATCCATGCCAACTACTGGCTGTCCGGGGTGGCGGGTCACCGGGTGAAACATGCGGTTGGCGTACCCCTGGCCGTCACCTTTCACACGCTGGCCCGGGTAAAGGCGGCCACCGGCGATCCCGAGTCGGAGTTTCGGGCCCGCGCCGAGACCGAGGTCATCGAGTGCGCCGACATGGTGATCGCTTCCTGTGAGCCCGAGGCCCAGCAGCTTCGGAGCTTCTACGACACCCCGCCTGAGCGGATTGAGCTGGCCCCGCCGGGAGTGGAGCATGCGCTGTTCTCGCCCGGTGACCGAGATGGCGCCCGAGCCGCCCTGGGGTTGGGCCGAGGGCCGGTTCTGCTGTTTGTGGGCCGGATCCAGCCGCTCAAGCGGCCTGTTGTGGCGGTGGAGACGCTGGGCCATTTGGAGCGTGGGGATGTTCGTCTGCTGGTGGTCGGCGGTCCCAGTGGCACCGAGGGAGCAGTTGAGTACCAGCGCTTGCACCACCGCATCCAGGCCTTGGGGTTGGGAGATCAAGTGACGCTGGTTCCACCCCGACCCCACCACTGGCTGTCCACGTACTACCGGGCCGCAGACGTCGTTCTGGTTCCCAGTCGCAGCGAGTCCTTCGGGCTGGTGGCCCTGGAGGCCGCGGCCAGCGGAACCCCGGTGGTGGCCGCTCCGGTGGGAGGCTTGCGCTCGGTGGTGGACCACGGCCGCACCGGTTTCCTGGTGGGCGATGCCACTCCTGAGGCGTTCGCCGCCCAGGTGGCCGCGCTGATTGACAATCCGCTTCTCGCCGCCGAGATGGCCATGGACGCGGCCGATCGGGCCCGGTCGTTTTCCTGGGCCGCCATGGCTCGTTTGTTGCAAGCCGCATATCGGAGGGTCCAGTCCCGCGTGCCTGTCGATTGCACATGACCAGCCGCGCTCGCGGGGCGGGCGATCATTCGCCGCTTTCGGCTGAAGAGCTGGCTGCTTTGGAATCAGACGTCGACGCCTGGTTGGACGATCAGCTCCAGACCAACCCCACCGTGCTTACGGTGGACCGAGGCGAGCCTGGCCAGCGCCGCTGGTATGTGCGGATGGTGGGGGAGGAGAAGACGGTGTCCACCGTTTGGTTCACGCTCGGCCAGCGTCAACTGCACTGCGAATGCCACTTCATGCCCGCACCTGAGGAGAACGAGGGCCAACTGTACGAATACCTGCTACGCCGCAATCGCGAGATGACCGGGTTGCGGTTCGCCATCGGCATGGAGGATGCCGTTTTCTTGGTGGCCGAACGACCGGCCCACACGGTGACCGAAGCCGAGATCGACCGGCTCCTGGGTTCGTTCTACGCCTATTCGGAGCGGTGGTTTCGCCCCTGTATGCGAATTGGCTACGAGTCCCAGTTCAAAAAATAGTTATTTTCATCTTTTCTATTGATTCTTATGTAATTAGATTGTACTGTGTTCCTGTCAAACTCTTGGCCGGTGGGGGCGATCGGGGAAGTCCACCCCACCGGCCAGAGCTTTTGCCCGGTGAAGCGGGCTCCGGCCTGCTATAGCAGTGAGGTGGCACTTCGACTGCAACTCATCGGCGGCGGGCGAATGGGTGAGGCCCTGCTCGGCGGCCTGCTGACCGGGGGGTGGGCCGAGCCAGGGGAGCTGGCTGTCGTCGAAAAGATTTCCGACCGCCGGGCCGAGTTGGCCGAGCGCTTCGGCGGTGTGACGGTTTCCGACCGCACCCTCGAACTGGCTGATGCTGTCCTGGCGGTCAAGCCCGACGATGCCGCCTCCGCTGCCAGCAGCCTCAAAACCTGTGGGGTGGGACGAGTCCTCAGCATCGCGGCCGGCGTAACCACCGCGGCCCTCGAAGCCGTTCTCGACCCGGGGGCCCGGGTGATCCGGGCTATGCCCAACACCCCCGCGCTGGTGGGGGCGGGCGCGGCGGCAATCGCACCGGGCCGCCACGCCACCGAGGAAGACTTGGATTGGGCCACCGGCGTGCTCGAAGCGGTGGGCACGGTTGTGGTGTGCGAGGAGCCGATGCTCGACGCGGTTACCGGGCTTTCCGGTTCCGGGCCGGCCTACGTTTTCTGGTTGGCGGAGGCCCTGATGGCCGCCGGCGAAGAGGTCGGCCTCTCCGCTGACATGGCCGATGCCCTCACCCGCCAGACCCTTTTGGGGGCGGCCCGGCTATTGGTCGAGTCAGGGGCGCCGCCCGCCGATCTACGGGCCGCGGTCACCTCACCGGGGGGAACCACGGCGCGGGGAATCGCCGAGTTGGAAGCCCGCGAGGCGGCCACAGCATTCACCGCCGCGGTGGCCGCCGCCACGCAGCGCAGCCGCGAACTGGGCGCCAGCTGAGAACACAAACGGGAGGTTGCCCAGGCATTTCCTGCTCTTGTCCGAGCGGGGTGGCACACCACTAGCAGTGCCGCATAAGGTGAGCGGCGCACAGCGGAGTGAGGGGTGTGATTGCATGGCAAAGCCAGATGGGCGGGAAAAACTCATGACTGTGGCCGAGGTTGCCGCCCTCATGAGAGTCTCAACGATGACGGTCTATCGGCTGATAAAGGCCCGAGACCTCCCTGCGGTGCGGATCGGCAAGTCGTACCGACTGCGCGAGGGCGACATCGACCGCTATTTGGCCAGTCGCTACACCCAGGCAGGCTGACGCTGTCCCTCGCCTCAGCGGCGGCGTTGTCGAATCAATGACGCTGCGGTACGACACCATCTCGTTTCTGTCTGACTACGGGACGAGCGATGAGTTCGTTGGGGTGGTGAAGTCGGTTGTTCGCTCGATCGCTCCCGAGGTTGTGGTGGTGGACATCACCCACGACGTTGCCCCGCATGATGTGAGGGCTGGGGGCCTGGCCTTGGCCCGCAGCGCCCAGTACTTGGTGCCCGGCGTGGTGCTGGCGGTGGTGGACCCCGGCGTGGGCGGTGATCGCCGGGCGGTGGCGGTGGAGGTGGGCGATGGCACCTCGGTGCTGGTCGGTCCCGACAACGGCCTGCTGGCCCCGGCCGTGGCCATGGTGGGCGGCGCGACCCGGGCAGTCGAGCTCACCGCCGAGCACTATCACCTTCCTTCGGCCGGCCCGACGTTCGCGGGCCGCGATGTGTTCGCCCCCGCCGCGGCCCACCTGTGTTTGGGGACCGACCTCGACGATCTGGGGACGGCGATCCCCGTGCATTCCCTCACGCCCGGCGTGGTGCCGGTGAGCCGGGCCGAAGGCGAGAAGATCCATGCCGAGGTGCTGTGGGTCGACCGGTTCGGCAACTTGCAGCTCAACCTGGATCCCGCTGAGACGGATCCGTTCGGGGATGCGCTGCGGCTCACAGCCGGCGATATCGGCCGCAACGCCCGCCGAGTCAATAGTTTCAGCGATCTCAGCAGTGGTGAATTGGGGGTGCTGGTAGACTCCTATGGCTTGGTGGCCATCGCCGTCAACCGGGGATCGGCTGCCTTGGAGCTGAGCTGTGGGGAGGGAGACTCCATAACCGTTGAGCCCGGCGGGTCTGCACCCGCCACCCCGGTGCAGTTGCAATCCAAACGATCAGATGAACTGACATGAGACCCGGAACAACCATCGCCATCGCCGTCTTGTTGCTGGCCATTCTCATCGCCGCGGCCATCCAATTGTTCGTGCTCGCCCGCTAGCCAGCCATGCCGGTCGATGAGCTCCTCTATCCCGTGAACCTTCGGGTTCGCGGCCATCGTTGTTTGGTGGTGGGAGGCGGGCCGGTGGCCTTGAACAAGGTCGATGGACTGCTGGAAGCCGGAGCGGAGGTGGACGTGATCGCCCCCGACGTGGTTCCCGAGCTGGAGGACCGCCCCGGCGTCACCGTGCATCGCCGGGCCTACCGCCCGGGCGATGTTGAGGGCTACCGGCTGGTGGTGGCGGCCACTGGTCGGGCCGAGGTGAATGCCGAGGTGTACCACGACGGCGAGGCGGCTGGCGTGTGGGTGAACAGCGCGGATGATCCCGATCATTGCTCGTTCACCCTGCCCAGCCGACTGCGACGGGGGTCGCTGTTGGTGACGTGCTCCACGAGCGGTCACAGCCCGGCCCTGTCGCGCTGGGTCCGCCAGCGCCTGGAACAAGAGATCGGCCCGGAATACGAGACCCTGTTATGCCTGGTCAGCGAGGCGCGGGATCGAATTCGGGCGGCAGGGGTGCACACCGAGGGCCTGGCTTGGCAAGATGTATTGGATTCGGGAATGCTGGAGTTGATCCGCTCCGGCGAAACCGGACAAGCGCAAGCAAAGATCAACCGCTTGGTTGACAACACCCTGATGTAGGCGAGAGTCTGGCAAAACGTGTCTGTACTGGCGATAGGCCTCAACCATCGAACGGCGCCGCTCGGTCTTTTGGAGCGGATGACCATCGACGAGTCCAGCCTGCCCAAGGCGCTGGCCGACCTCATCGGGCGCGACCACATTTCCGAAGCGGCAGTGCTCTCCACCTGCAACCGCATCGAGGTCTACGTCTTCGCCGAAACCTTCCACGGGGCCTTCCAGAACGTGCGGGACTTCTTGTGCGAGACCGCCCACATTCCCCCTGAGCAGTTCAGCGATGCGCTCTACGCCCACTATGAGGCCGATGCGGTATCGCATCTGTTCTCGGTGGCCTGCGGCCTGGATTCTGCCGTGCTCGGCGAGCACGAGATCCAAGGTCAGGTGAGAGACGCCTGGGAGACCGCCCGGCTGGAGGGCACCTGCGGCACCACGCTGAACGCCCTCTTCCGCCACGCGGTGGAGGTGGGCAAGCGGGCCCGCTCCGAAACCGGCATCTCCCGCCACATCACCTCGGTGTCCCACGCTGCGGTGGCCTTGGCCGCTGAGCGGCTCGACGGCCTGGCCGGTCGGCGGTTGATGGTGCTGGGCGCGGGCGACATGGGCGAGGGCATGACCGCCAGCCTGGCTAGCAGTGGGGTGGCCGAGGTTGTGGTGGCCAACCGCACGCCGGGGCGGGCAGCCGAGTTGGCCCAGCGAGTGGGCGGTCGAGCGGTGGGCCTTGGCGAGATGGCCGCCGATCTGGCCGCGGTCGACGTGCTGTTGACTTCCACCGGGGCGTCGTCGCTGATTCTGGAGCACTGCGACGTGGCCGAGATCATGGCCCAGCGCGGCGGCCGTCCGCTGCTGATCGTGGACGTGGCCGTGCCCCGCGACGTGGACCCCGCGGCGGGCGAACTCGACGGGGTGACGCTGTTGGACATGGACGACCTACGGGCCTTTGCCGACCGGGGCCTGCGGGAGCGCCGGGCCGAGTTAGACCGGGTGCGGAGCATCATCGACCACGAGCTGAACCGCTACCTCGACCACAGCTCGGCTCGGGAAGCGGCCCCGCTGATCGCCTCGTTCCGGGCTCGGGCCGAGGTCTTGCGCAAAGAGGAACTGGATCGCCACGCTGCCGGGCTGTCCCCCGTCGAACGGGAAGCGGTGGAGGCGGCCACTCGGGGGTTGGTGGGCAAGCTGCTGCACGAGCCCACCGTGAGGCTGAAGGACGCGGCCGGATCGCCGCGGGGCGACCGGCTGGCCGAAGCCCTCCGGGACCTGTTCGATCTCTAGGGGCAAACCCGTGCTGCGCGCCGCCACCCGGGGCAGCGCCTTGGCCCGCTGGCAGACTGCCCACATTGCTGAACTGCTGGGTGATGCCGCCGACGTGCAGCCGCTGTTGGTCACCACCACGGGCGACCGTTTGGCTGCCGAGCCGATTTCGGCCATCGGTGGCAAGGGGGTGTTCGTCAAGGAGGTGCAGGCCGCGGTGCTCGAAGGCCGGGCCGACTTGGCCGTCCATTCGGCCAAGGACCTGCCCGCCGCCACCCCCGACGGCCTGGTGCTGGCCGCGGTGCCCCGCCGGGCCGATCCTCGAGACGCGTTGGTGGGCTGCCGGTTGAGCCAGCTGCCCGAGGGCGGGGTGGTGGCCACCGGCGCGGCTCGCCGCCGGGTTCAGCTCCGCTCGCTTCGGTCCGATCTGCGGTTTGCCGAGCTGCGGGGCAACATCGGCACCCGGCTGGCCAAAGCCGCCGATTTCGACGCGGTGGTGATGGCCAAGGCCGCCCTCGATCGCCTGGGTGAGCATCCGCCCGTTGTGGATGTGCTGGACTGCGAGGCGATGATCCCCCAGGTGGGCCAAGGCGCCTTGGCGGTGGAGTGTCGGGCCGACGACGACCGGGTCCGATCGCTGTTGGCCGTCATCGAGGATCGGGAGGCCCGGCGAGCGGTGGACGCCGAGCGGGCCTTTCTCACCACCCTGGGCGGCGATTGCCTGCTGCCCGCCGGCGCCCATGCCCACGTCCACGGCGACACGCTGTTGATGCGGGCGGTGCTGGCTGACGACCTTGACGGCCGGTGCCACACCGCGGTTGCGGAGGGCGACGACGGGGAGGCTCTGGGGCGGGGTCTGGCCCGCCAACTGCTGGACGAGGTGGCCCGATGACCGGGCGTCTGCCGACAGGCTTGCCAGTTGGAGCAGCCCGATGACCGTGTACCTGGTGGGAGCGGGGCCGGGCGACCCCGCCCTGTTGACCCTGCGGGGCGCGGAGGTGCTGGCCGGTGCCGACGTGGTGGTGTACGACCGGCTGTCGGTGGCCTCGCTGCTCGATCTGGCCCCGGCGGACGCTGAGCGCATTTCGGTGGGCAAACAGCCCGGCGGACCCCGCACCTCCCAAGACGACATCAACGCCCTACTCGTGGCCCGGGGCCGGGCCGGACAGCAGGTGGTTCGGCTCAAGGGAGGCGACCCCTTCGTGTTCGCCCGCGGTGGGGAAGAGGCCGCCGCGCTGGCCAGTGCCGACGTGGACTTCGAGGTGGTCCCCGGCATCACCGCGGCGGTGGCGGTTCCCGCCTACGCCGGGATTCCGGTCACCATGCGGTACTCCTCCACCTCGTTCACCGTGGTCACCGGCCACGAGGATCCGGCCAAGGTGGAGGGGTCGGTCAACTGGGAGGCGGTGGCCGCCCTGGGCGGCACGGTGGTGGTGCTCATGGGGGCGGCCCGCTGTCGAACCATCTGCGACCGGCTCATCGCCGCGGGGATGGCCCCGGATACCCCCGCGGCCGCGGTGCAGTGGGGCACCCGCCCCAACCAGCACACGCTGCGGGCCACCCTGGCCACTCTGGCCGACCACGATCCCCAGCCGCCGGCCACCATCGTCATCGGCGAAGTGGCATCCGCCGACTTGGCCTGGTTCGAGGACCGGCCCTTGTTCGGTCGGCGCATCGTGGTGACCCGGGCCCAGCCCCAGGCCGCCGAGTTCGCCGCCAAGCTCCGCCAGCGGGGGGCAGAGGCTATCGAGTTGCCCGCCATCGCCTTCGAGCCTCCCGGCGACCCGGATCGCCTGGCCCACGCCGCCGACGAGGTGGGCAGCTACGACTGGGTGGTGTTCACCTCGCCCACCGGCGTGGCCCGATTCTTCGAGCAGCTACGCGACGCCCGCAGCCTCGGGGGCGTGCAGGTGGCCGCCATCGGGCCCGGCACCGCCGCCGCGCTGGCCGAGCGCAACGTGGTGGCCGACCTGATCCCCGAGCAGTACGTGGCCGAGGCCCTTCTCGAAGCCCTGTCTGATGAGGTTGGGTCCGACGGCCCTGGCCGGGTGCTCATCCCCCGGGCCGAGACTGCCCGCGATGTGCTGCCCGACGGCCTGGCCGCCGCGGGCTGGGAGGTTGACGTGGTTCCCGCCTACCGCACCGTGGCCCCGGCCCCCGATCCCGACGCTGAGGCCCTGCTGGCCGACGCCGAGGTCATTGCCTTCACCTCGTCGTCCACCGTGGCCAACTTCATCGACGCCCACGGCCCTGACGCAGCCCCCGATGTGGTGGCCACCATCGGCCCCATCACCACGATCACCGCCCACAACCGCGGCCTGGAAGTGACGATTGAAGCTACCGAGCACACCGTTGACGGCCTCATCACCGCCCTCGAAGGCTTTTTCGCTCGCTGAGGCGCCCTGGGTTCTCGCTGCCGAAATGCAAGAACGCAAACCCTAGGATCGCGGGCATGGTCACCAACCGGGGGTTGTTCGAGCGGGCGCAGCGGGTGATTCCCGGTGGGGTCAACTCCCCGGTGCGGTCGTTTCGGTCAGTGGGGGGCACGCCGTACTTCGTGGCTCGGGCCGAGGGGCCGTATGTGTGGGACGTGGAGGGGCGCCGTTACATCGACTACGTGCAGAGCTACGGCCCCGGCATCTTGGGCCACGCCCATCCGGCGGTGACCGAGGCGGTGGGCAAAGCCGCAGCCGACGGCACCAGCTACGGAGCGCCCACCGAGCGCGAGGTGCTGCTGTCCGAGCTGCTGTGCGACCGGGTGCCTGGTATGGCCTGGACCCGGCTCACGTCCAGCGGCACCGAGGCGGCCATGGCCGCCATTCGGCTGGCTCGGGGGGCCACCGGTCGCCACAAGATCATCAAGTTCGCCGGCTGCTATCACGGCCACAGCGACGCTCTGCTGGCCGCCGGGGGGAGCGGGGTGGCCAACCAGGGGCTGGCCGACTCGGCTGGGGTCACGCCCGGCGCGGTGGCCGACACCGTGGTGGCCCCCTACAACCAGATTCCCGCGGTGGACGACGAGGTGGCCGCGGTGGTGGTGGAGCCGGTGGCGGCCAACATGGGGGTGGTGGCCCCGGTACCCGGTTTTCTCGAAGGGCTGCGAGCTGTCTGCGACGAGGCCGGGGCCCTTTTGGTGTTCGACGAGGTCATCACCGGCTTTCGCTTGGCGCCCGGCGGGGCCACCGAGTGGTTCGGGGTGACCCCCGACCTGTGGTGCTTCGGCAAGGTGGTGGGCGGCGGGCTGCCCATCGGCGTGTTCGGCGGGCGGGCCCCCCTGATGGAGCACCTGGCCCCGCTGGGCGGTGTGTACCAGGCTGGCACCCTCTCGGGGAACCCACTGGCCACCGCGGCCGGCTTGGCCACCCTGGAGCAGCTCACCCCCGACGCCTACCGCACCCTCACCGACACCGCGGCCCGCCTGGCCGACGGCATGACCGCGGCGGGCGCGGCGGCTGGCACCCCCTGTGTTGTGCCCCGGGTGGGAACGCTGCTCGGCGTGTTCTTCTGCACCGACGCACCGACCGAATTTGACCACGCTAAAGCCGCCGCTGAGAACGGTGTCTATGCCCGGGTGTTTCACGCCCTGCTTGAGTCGGGTGTGGCGTTCGCTCCCGGCCCCTATGAGGCGCTTTTTCCCAGCTTGGCCCACACCTCCGCCCACATCGACGCCACCGTGGAGGCCTTCGCCGCCGCCTTGGATCAGGTGGTCTAGCAGCGGTTGGTTTCTCTGAGCGAAGCGTTGGGGCCGACTATCTACATGACATGTATCAATATTGGACATTAGGCAATATTGATGGACTTGCCTCTTGACACTGACGGAATCTGGGATTAGAAGTTACCCAAGCAATTAAAGCTTTAGCTGATGGCGGCGAACAGGGGGGGCCGAATCCAACTCATGGAACGGAGTCCAGGCAGTGACCTCTGATCACTGGCAGACTCCGACGCATTGGGTGCCTGACCTTACTGATCGCATATCGGGGTTCTGACCACAGATCTAAGAAAAATTGGAGGGACTGCAATGGATGACGCAGACGGCACGGCGTCGGAGGATCCGCGTATCCACCGAAGCCCTGGTGATACCGACGTCGATCTCACGGACGCCACTCTGGCGCTCCATGACTGGGAGGCTGAGGAGGATCGTCGGCGGGAAGAAGCCATCCGCGACCGCCAACCCTTCCAGGGCCTCCAGATAGACCCTGATATCGACTTCTACCCGGAGGTCGCAGACCGCGAGCCCGGCGACAAGAACATTGTGCGGTTCGGATTCGACATCCACCCGCAAGTCACGTTCTGGTCAGCCGGCTTTTTGCTGGTCTTCATCGGCTGGACGCTGATCTTCCAGGACACGGCGAGTGATGTGTTTGGCGAGGTCCTCTCGTTCATCAACGAGAAGCTCGGCTGGCTGTACGTCATTGACTTCAACATTTTCTTGTTCGTAGCGCTGTACTTTGCGTTCAGCCGGTACGGGAAGATACGGCTTGGAGGTCCGTACGCCCGTCCGGAGTTCTCCACAGGCGCCTGGTACGCCATGCTCATATCGGCAGGCATCGGAATCGGGCTGATGTTCTGGGGCGTGGCCGAGCCGATTTACCACTTGGCATCGCCGCCCCCGCTGTTCGATGTCGATCCGAGCACAGGAGAAGCGGCCAAGGCCGCGGTTGCCACCACGTTCTTGCACTGGGGCGTTCACGCTTGGGCGCTATACGGGCTGGTGGCGCTGGCGCTGGGCTTTTTCGCCTACAACCGGGGACTTCCACTCACGTTCCGCTCGATCTTCTATCCCATCCTCGGGCCGAGGATCTACGGGAACTGGGGCAACGCCATCGACACCCTGACCGTCGTCGCCACCCTGTTCGGCCTGGCGACCTCGTTGGGGCTCGGCGCACAGCAGGCTGCCGCCGGACTCAACAAGCTGTATGACTTGCCCTCCGGCACCGGCTTCCAAATCCTGCTCATTGCCGGGATTACCGGCTTGGCCACCATCTCGGTGGTCGCGGGACTCGATGCCGGAGTCAAGAGGCTCAGCCAGCTCAACATCTACCTTGCCGGGGCCTTCCTGCTCTTCGTGGCTCTGGTGGGCCCGACGCTGTTCATACTCTCGCTGTTCGTCCAGAGCACCGGGTACTACGTCCAGATCCTGCCCGAGTTCGGGTTCTGGAACGAGGCCTTCACCGGCACCAACTGGCAAGCAGGGTGGACCATCTTCTACTGGGGTTGGTGGATCTCATGGTCGCCGTTTGTGGGCATGTTCATCGCCCGCATTTCCAAGGGCCGCTCGGTGCGGGAGCTTCTGACCGGGGTCATCTTCTTGCCCTCGGGGCTGTGCTTCGCCTGGTTCGCCGTCTTCGGCGGCGCAGCCATCGACTTGCAGCTCACCGGCGAGCGCGACGTTGCCACTGCGGTCAACGACAACGTGGCCACGGCCCTGTTCGACATGCTGGAGGCATTCCCGCTCACCGAGGTTGTTTCGCTGATCGGCGTGCTGCTCCTGGTGTCGTTCTTCGTGACATCTTCAGACTCCGGGTCGCTGGTTGTGGACCACCTCACCTCGGGGGGCAAGCTGGACTCGCCCAAACCCCAGCGTGTGTTCTGGGCAGTAATGGAGGGTGCTGTTGCCGTGGTCCTGCTTCTCGGTGGGGGATTGTCGGCCTTGCAGACCGCGGCGGTGTCCACTGGTCTGCCCTTCGCCCTGATCCTTCTCGTGATGTGCTGGAGCCTGAAGAAGGTCTTCAACGAAGAGCTGGATCTACTGGAAAGCCACTACGACGAGGCACTTTTCCGCTCTCGGCACAGCGGACTCATCGAGCAGGTGAAGTCCCGGCTTGAGGCAGGGCCCACAGACGGCTCAGACATGAGACAAGAGGAGGCCTCTCAATGACCAATAGAGATGTGAACCGGAGAGGTGCCTTTGGCCGGACAGCCACAACCCTCGTTGCGGTATTGGCGGTGTTGGCTCTCGTGATCTCGGGCTGTGGGTCCGATGACGATGACAACACCGTTGTGATGGCCCGGGCCAACTGGAACAGCGGTCACATGCAGGCCGCGGTGTACGCGCAGCTCATTGGAGAGCTCGGATACCAGGTCAGCGACCCGGCTGAGAACACCCGCGATCCCAACGGGTTCTACCCCGCGTTGGCCAGCGGCCAGTTCGACCTCTGGGTCAACGGTTGGTTCCCCCTGCATGACATCTACCTGGAGGGTGAGCTGGTCACCGGGCAGAGCGTTGACTTGCCCATCGAGCCGGTCGGCTTCCAGGTGCGCTCCGGTGCAATTCAGGGGTACATGATCGACAAGGCGACAGCTGACGCTCGGGGGATCACCTCCATGAGCCAGCTGGCTGATGCATCAGTGGCCCGAATCTTCGACCAGGACGGCGACGGGCTCGCCGACCTGGCCGGCTGCAACGATGGCTGGGGCTGCCAGACCGTAATCGACTCCCACATTGGCGAACTCGACTGGGGCGACAACGTGGAGCAGGTGTCTGGCGACTACAACGAACTGATACATGCAGTTCGGGAGCGCGTCGGTGCGGGCGAACCCGTGTTGTTCTACGCGTGGACGCCGAACTGGACCTACCAGGTGCTCACCCCGGGCGACGATGTGGTGTGGCTGGAGTCGCCTGCCCTCGACGATGAGGAAGGGGACACCATGGTGCAGGGCCTTCGCGGCTGTGCTTCTGACCCCTGTAACCTCGGCTGGGCCGTAAGCAGCATCCGCGCCGTCGGCAACGAGGACTTCCTCGACGACAAAGACGACATCCGCCGCCTGCTGGAGGTGGTGTCCATACCGCTGGAAGACATCGCGGCACAAAACGCCAAGATGGCCAACGCGGAACTGGGCTATTCCGAGAGCGAGATCACTGCCGATGCCGCCGCTTGGATCGAGGCCAACCGCGACACCGTCGACGGGTGGCTGGCAACCGCAAGGGGCTGACCGAGTACACTGACTGCCGGGACTGTTGAGGAGATCACTCCAGGTCGCCGAACCAGCGGTCGAAGAGTTGGTCGTAGGCGCCGGATTCGAGCAGTTCCAAGAGCGACCGGTTGACGGCCTCGCGCAACTCGGCGTTGCCGGGGGCCACCATGAAGCCGTTCTGCACGTGGTCGAACACCCCGCCGGTGGTGATGATCTCGCCGTCGCCTGATCGAGCGGCGTGGTAGCGGAGCACCGGAGCGTCGAACACCACGGCGTCCACCTCGCCCTCGTCGAGAAGGTCATAGGCGTGCTCGATCTGATCGACCAGCACCGGGCCCACCCCGAGCTCGGTCAAGTACGACTCGCCCGCGGTGTGGGCCAGTGTGGCCACCCGGTGACCCCGCAGGTGGGCGGGGGCGGTGATGTCGGCTTCCAGTTCTGATACAGCCAGCGACGAGGCGATGGACGCGGTGAACGCGGCGAACAACAGCGTGCCGAAGGTGATCCACAGCAGCGTGAAGGCCCGCCCTCCCGGTCGCTTGGCCACCTTGTCGCCGTAACCGACGGTGCTCATCGTGACCACCGACCAGTAGAAGGAGTCCCAAAGGCCGGGGCCGTAGGGCTGGGCAAAGTGCTGGTTGTGGCGGCGTTCCAGCCACCAGATGAGATGGGCGGCGATCATCACCGTGACCGCGAACACCACCAGCAGCCACGGCAAGTCGGAGTCGGCGATGGTGGCGAAGAAGTGCTTGATGCGCCCCCACAGGCCGTTCTTTTCGTCGGCGGGTACCAGGATGGTCAACCCGGTGGACAGCACCGGCTGGGAGAAGTCGGCCAGCTCCTCGCGGGAGCGGGTGATCTCGACGCCGCCCAGCGCGAGGTCGGCGGTGCCCCGGGTCACGTCGTCGATCTGCTTGGCCACCGAGTCGGCGCCCTGGAACTCGATGGTCACTCCTAGGTTGTGGGCGATCATGCGGGCCAGGTCCACCTCGAATCCCCGAAAGGCGCGGTCCTCGTAGATGACAAACGGGTGCAGCACCCGGGCGGCCACCGTGAGGTTGGGGCGGTCGGGATCGGCGTCGCTGGATATGCCCGGTTCGAGGGGCGGAAGCTCGGGGTTGGCCCGCCGGAGCCATTCGTCCACCGTCCTGGCGTTGGTCTCGATCCAGTCAGCAGCGTGGTTGACGATGTCTTCGGGGTCGCCCAGGCCGGTGATCAGGGCCGCGTTCTGGTCCAAGATGGCCTCCAGCGGAATCGAGACCTCCTCGAGCAGGATGCGGACGGGCGGGTTTGCATTGAGGAAGGCCGAGTTGGCCACCACCGCGATGTCGTTGGGGGGCCAGCCGGTGGCGCAGGGGTCGGACGGGCAGCCGGCCACGCCGCTCACCAGGGTGCGGCCCTCGCTTTGGGCTTGGCTGGGCGGCAGGGAGGGAAACGGTGCCTCCAGCCAGACCACATCGCGGCCGGGAACCAGACGGCCCACCGTCCAGTTGGGCGTCCAGGTGTAGAACAGCACCGGCAGCCCGGCCTCGTAGCGGTCGATGACCTGGGTCATCAGCGGCGAATAGTCGGCCGATACCTGCTCCACGGTGTTGCTGAGGCCGTAGGCGGCGATGTGGTGGTCGATGATCTCAGCGCACGACCAACCGACGTTGCAGCCGATGAGGTCGGCTTTGCCGTTGTCGTCGATGTCGAACAGCTGGGCGATGTCGGGGTTGGCCAAGTCGGCCAATCCACTAATGCCGTGTTCGGCCGCGGCGTCGGCGTCGGCGAAGTAGCCCTGCAACGCCCCGCCCAGCACCTGGGTGCCCAATCGCTCGGCGCCGGGGTGGTCGTCGAGCAGCGACTCGTGCAGCGGGAACCACCCGTTGGCCCACAGATCCACCTCGCCAGCGGCCACTGCCTCGAAGAACTCGGCGTTGTCCATCGTGACCGGCCCTGCGACTTCGTAGCCCAGGCGCTCCAAGAGCTGGCGATAGATCTCGGCCTGGAACCAGCCGGTGTCCCAGGTGGCCCGGGCCATCCGCACCGTGGGCGGCAGTTCTTGGCTCGTGCCGCTGTCGGCTTCTCCGCTGTCTTGTCCGGCCACCGTGCCGGGTAGGGCCAGCACCGACCATCCGATCAGCGCAGCCAAGAAAGCCACGATGAACCGCCGCATGTCCATCAAGACTACGAGGTTTCGGGAACCGGGTGTCCTGATGGGTGGTCAGCGGTTAGGCAGGGGCCAGGCGGGAGAGGCGGGCAGCGGCTTGGTAGATACGCTCGGCGGGGCCGGGGTGATCGGGGTCCATGAGGTTGGCCATGATCCGCAGCGCCCATGCCATGGCCGGGCGCGACTGCATGCCGATGCGGGTGAGCTGTCGCAGCAGCGCTGGCTTGCCGATCAGCCGGGCGAATATCCGGGCCACCCGGAAGTACATCCCGTAGTCCTCCTCCAGCAGGGTCGGATACCGCCCGATCACCCCGCTGTCGCCGGTGGCGATCGCCTCGGCCACCAAGTCGGCGGCCATCTTCCCGGTCTCGTAGGCGTAGTCGATGCCCTCGCCGTTGAACGGGTTCACCGACCCGGCCGCGTCGCCCACCACCAGGAAGTTGGGCCCCACCTTGGGATACACCGATCCGGCCATGGGCAGGCGTCCTCCCACCGGGTCCATGAGCGGGCGAGCGGGATCGATCTCCCAGTAGGCGGGCAGCGTGGCTGCGAACTCCCGCATCAAATGCGAGGTGTTCACCGAGGTGTAGTCGCGGAAGGTGGACAACAGCCCGACGCCCACGTTCACGCACCCGTCGCCCAGCGGGAAGATCCAGCCGTACCCGGGCAGCGAGTTGCCGTTGCGGTCCCGCATGTCCAGCGCACTCTCGATCCATGGGGTGTCGTGCAGTGGACTCTCGAAATAGGTGCGGATGGCCATGCCCTGGGGATAGGCCCGGTCTCGGGCTGTTCCCAGGGCCCGGCCGAACCGGGAGTTGGCCCCGTCGGCCACGGCCACATAGCGGGCCTGGATCTGGCTGGTTTGGCCGGTGGGCTTGTGTACCACCTCAGCTCCGTCGAGGTGCCCGTTGGCCAGAATCGGCTGGGTGGCTTCGGTGGCCAGCAGCATCTCGGCCCCGGCGGCCACCGCGTGGTCGGCCACCATCTGGTCGAGCTCCCGCCGCCGCACCACATAGCCGTAGTCGGGAAACTCCGGGTGTTGGGGCCAGGCCAGCTCCATCGAGCGCTGGTGGGCCACTGCCCGCAGACCCCCATAGCGGTGGTAGCGGGTGAGTTCGTCGCCCAGACCCATGTCGTCCAGCGACTTGACCGCTCGCGGGGTCAGCCCATCGCCGCAGGTCTTGTCGCGGGGGAACTCCTTGCGCTCCACCACCACCACGTCGAGGCCGTGGCGGGCGGCCCAATAGGCAGTGGCTGCTCCCGCAGGACCGCCGCCGACCACCAGCAGGTCGCGACGCGGGCTCATGGACGGAATTCGCTGCGTCTCATGGCCGCTTGTCTGGCCCGTGGAGGGATCAGCCCGCTCCGACCCCGGCGGTGGCCAGCAGGCCGCTCAATGTGCTGGGGAAGGTCTGCCCGATGTCGAACTGGCTGGGCAGTGCTGCTTCGGCTTCGAACAGCTCTTCGAGGTCGTGCAGATCGGCCTCGGTGGCACCGCCCAGCTCCACTCGCTCGAAGTAGACCACGGCCAGGATTTCCTGGGCGGAGAGCTTGTCCCCGTTGGAGGGCATGCCTGCCGTGGAGATCTCACCTTCGTCGTTGTAGACCTGTCCGGCGGGGGGTGAGCCGTTCACCACCCAGATGACGTGATCCCGCCAGTCTTCGAACGCAGCCAGAACTTCACCGTCGACCATGGCGGGGCCGATTCCGCCGCCACCCTCAGCACCGTGACAGCCGGCGCACCCGCCGCTGCCCTCGTAGACCTCGCGGCCCATGGCGATGATCTCGCTGTCCCGCTCGGGCGACTCCAGGGTTCCGGCAAAGATGATGGCCCAGAACGGCAGGAAGATGAGCACCGGCACGGCCCACACCGGGATCTTCTTGCGGGCCAGCGCGGCCTGCACCCACGGCTTGACCGGTTCGGGCAGGGGCTCGGGCTCCGGCTCCAAGTCGGGGAGCTCAGGCAGCGAGGGCCCCGCGGCGGTCGCCGGGGCCTGGCTTTGAGCCACCGCGGGAGCGGCGGTGGTCTCCGACGGCGGAACCTCTGTTACGGGTTCGTCGCCGGTGGTCGCGCCGAGGTCCTTGCGACGATCCCGCGATCGTTGCAGCAGATGCTCGGGTACTTCTACCAACGCTCCTCCGGTATGACTCCCGGCCGGCACAGCCTCCGGCCCCCCGCCACATTACGCCCGTCCAACGCTAGCGGCCCAACCCACGCGAACAGTGGCTTGAGTCGAGCAAAACGGGGGGTGGGTGGCAGTCACTTTGATGTGTAGGGGTGCGGGGTGGGGCTACTACTATCTGTCGCGACGACCGCACCCACGAGGGGAGGACCGTGGCCGCGCAGAGGCCTATAGACATCGCCGTCTCCAAGTTCTACATGGCCCTCGGAGGATGTTTCGTCCTCTACTTGGCGCTGTGGGCTTTCATCGCCGTCCACCAGTACGACGAGGGGTTGGGTGCGCCGTACTTCAACGTGGCCCTCACCGCCTCCTTGGTGGTCACGGTGCTGGGCATCGTCGCCTTCTTGGAGTACGCCCGTCGCCGCCCGGTGGGCAAGTACCACACCTGGGGCGAGGCCATGCTGGGTGCCGCGCTGGTGTTCTTCCTGCTGTTCTGGATCTACGGTGTGGTGCCCCACCAGTGGCTGGTGTACGCCGACAGCGAACTCGGCTGGCGCAAAGACCGCCTGATTGAGGGCTACTACGTGGGCAACCAGGGCATCATCTCCTGGGCCCTGCCCTTTGACCTTCCCTATCTGGTATTGCGCGATGTGGTGGCGGTGTTGATCTACGGTTTGGCATTGGTCGGGAACATCGCCGGCTGGATGGTGTGGCAGAACCGGGGCAAGACCGCTCCGGTCGAGGTGGAGAAGTCCGAGTACGGACGACCGATCGTGAGAGAGGGGAGCACAGTCTGATGGCCAGCAGCGACGCCAATCCCCCCATGCCGGAGTTCCGCGACGACTACGTGCTGGTGGAGGTGGACAACGACTACCTCCAGAGCAAGGTCAAGCCCAAGCAGTTCATCCACATCGACCAGTCCGAGTGCATCATGTGCGAGGGATGCGTGGACATCTGTCCGTGGAAGTGCATCCACATGGTGGCCACGGAGGCGGTGGACGTGGCGGTGGGCGCTGAGCAGCCCGGTATCGACCCCAGCGACCATGTGATCTTCACCATCGACGAGGACGCCTGCACCCGTTGCGCCCTGTGCGTGGATCGGTGCCCCACCGGGGTGATCACCCTGGGCCGGCTGGGCGATCCCGGAGGCGATGGCGACCCGCATCAGCGAATGACCAGCTACGGCTACGGCTACGGCATGCGGTTGACCTAGAACTAAGGCCCGGAACGGATCAAAGGACTCAGGAGCAACGTGGCAAAGCAGCCCAGACCACCGGCAAGCGAGCGGGCCAAGCAGGCCGCGAGCCAAATGATGAGCGACGTGCAGGGGTCGCAGGCCTGGTCGTCCATCTTCCGTCCGGGTTCCATCTTCCGCAAGGGCTACAGCGACAGCCCCCGTAACCGCAGCTACGTGATCATGAACAGCGTGCTGTACCACCTGCACCCGGTGAAGGTGAAGCGCCACGCGGTGAAGGTCAGCTACACCCTGTGCCTGGGCGGCCTCAGCTTCTTCTTGTTCATCCTGCTCACCGTGACCGGCATCTTCTTGATGTTCTTCTACCGGCCCACCGCGGCCCAGGCCTGGGATGACATCTACACCCTCCAAACCTCGGTGGCCTTCGGACTGCTGGTGCGCAACATGCACCGATGGGCCGCCCACCTCATGGTGATCACCGTGTTCTTGCACATGGCCCGGGTGTTCTACCACGGGGCTTACAAGCCGCCCCGAGAGTTCAACTGGGTTATCGGCGTCATCTTGTTGACCCTCACCCTGCTGCTGTCGTTCACCGGCTACCTGCTTCCCTGGGACCAGCTGGCCTTATGGGCGGTAACGGTGGGAACCAACATGATGGGGTTCACCCCGGTATTCGGTGATCAAGTGCGCTTTGTGCTGCTGGGAAGCGTGGAGATCGGCACCGACACGCTGCTGCGGTGGTATGTGCTGCACGTGCTGATGCTGCCCTTTGTGATCGTCATATTCATGGCCATCCACTTCTGGCGAGTAAGAAAGGACGGAGGTATTTCCGGGCCGCTCTAGAAGCGACGTCGCAACGACGCTTCTGGCCCGATCTGAGAGCCCATGGCGGAAGTCCCCGAACACCTCCTGAAGCGAGCCCAAGAGGCCCGTGAGCGCGCCGAAGCCCAACAGGGCGGCGGCGGAGAGGCCGCGCCCGAACCCACCGGCGCGGCGTCGTCTGATGCCGCGGCCGAAGCGGGATCGGGCGGTCCCAAGATCCCCGACCACTTGCTCGACCGGTCGAAGTCGGCCCGCGAGCAGGCCGGGGCCGAGGGTGCCGCCCCGGCCGCGGCGGTGGCCACCGCGCCGATGCCGGCCGGTCCGGCCCAGCCCGAGCCCACCGGTCCGGGCGGGGGCACGCAGCGCCTGCTCACCGTGGTCAAGTCGGGCTCCATCCAGGATGTCAAAGCCACCCCCACCGACAAGGTCCATGTCTGGCCCCACCTGCTGGTGGTGGAGTTCGTGGCCGCGCTGATCTTCACCGCCTTCACCCTGATCTTCTCCATCTTCGTGAACGCCCCGCTGCTGGAGCTGGCCAATTTCAACGAGACGCCCAACCCGTCCAAGGCCCCGTGGTACTTCCTCGGCCTCCAAGAGCTGCTCACCATGTTCCACCCGATGGTGGCCGGCGTGACGATCCCCGGCATCGCGTTGTTCCTGCTGATCCTGGCCCCCTACGTCGACCGCAACCCCAACAAGAAGCCCGAGGACCGCAAGTTCGCCATTTCGCTCATGACCATCCACCTGATGTTCTGGGCGATCCTGGTTCTCATCGGCTCGTTCTTCCGCGGTCCCGGATTCAACTTCGTCTTCCCCTGGGAAGTCGGCCTCTTCTTCGATCTATAAGGCTTGACTATGGGCGTCGCACTCTCCATCGCCATACCCATCATTGTGGTGGCCGGGGTCATCGTGTTGATCGGCGCGGCCCGCCGGCGGGAGACCATGGCCGCCGAAGGGCGCTTGACCCGGGAGACCCGCCGTCGGGACCGGGGACGGGTGGACATCGACGACGAGGCCGGAGCGGACGACGCTCCCACCGGGCGAGAGGTGGAGCGGGCCGCGGTGCTGGCCCGTCAGACCGCGGGCACCGAGTTGGTGGAGGCCGCCGATGCCTCGGTGGAGGAGTGGACCCCGCCCGATCCTGGCGCCGTAGGGGTGAGCCGCCGCCAGTTCTTGAACCGCAGCACGGTGGCCATGATGGGCTTCAGCCTCTCCGGTTTCGGCGCGGCCTGCGTGGCGTTCTTGTGGCCGCCGTTCGTCACCGGATTCGGCGCCGACGTGAACGCCGGCCTGGTGGCCGATGTGAAGTCGAGGATCAAGGACGAGAACGGCTTCCTGTACCTGCCCGAGGGCCGCGCCTGGGTCACCGAGTATCCCGCCGCGGCCCTGCCCAAGGCCCAAGCCACCTATAGCGCCCCGGAGCTGGTTGGCATGGAGGCGGGGCTGGTGGCCCTGTTCCAGAAGTGCCCCCATCTGGGGTGCCGGGTGCCGAATTGCTTGACCTCGCAGTGGTTTGAGTGCCCGTGCCACGGCTCCCGCTACAACCAGGTAGGGGAGAAGCGGGGTGGGCCCGCCCCCCGGGGCATGGACCGGTTCGCCATGTCGGTGAACGCCAAAGGGGAGTTCATCATCCGCACCGGCACGGTTATCCAGGGGCCGCCCATCGGGGTGAACACCACCGGCCAGGAGCCTGAAGGCCCGAGCTGCCTTGGGGGGGCATCGCACTGATGCACTTGCTTGCCGCCTCAACCCAGCGCAATCTGGGCATGGCCATCGCGGTGGTGGCCATCGTGGGCTTTGCCGTTTACCTCATCTACAACGTGATGTGGGCTGGCCGCGGCGAAAAGGGATCAGAGGTGGATCTGGCCCCCAACCGCAGGCCCTACCTGAGCGACGAGGAACTGGAAACCAAGAAGTTAGACCTGGCCCTGGTCAGCGGCCTGGTCACCCTGGTGATCATCGGCGTGGCCCTGCCCCTGTATTGGTTGGGCGAGCCCGGACGCCAGCAGGGCTACTTGGAATACTCCCGAGACCAGTTCACCAGCCGGGGGTCTGGCCTGTTTGAAGAGTCGTGTTCCAGCTGCCACGGTGGTGGCGGTCTCGGCGGCACCACCGACCACACCATCACCGATGACAACGGGAACTTCGTGGCCGCCATCAAGTGGGAAGTCCCGGCGCTGACCACGGCGCTGTACCGCTTCTCCGAAGAAGAGGTGCGCCACATCCTCAACTACGGCCGACCGCCCACCCCTATGCAGGCCTGGGGTGCTCCTGGCGGCGGCCCAATGACCACCCAGCAGGTGGACGAGCTGATCCAGTACATCCAGAGCATCCAGATACCTCCCGACCAGGTGCAGGGTGAGGTCCTCGACGGTCTGGTGGACCAAGTGCGCGACGATGTCATGGCCGCCAACTCAGATCTGAGCGACCGACTCGACGCGGCGAACGCCGCAGTGGCGGCGGCGGGGGCCGATGAAGCAGCCGCAGAAGAAGCCGCCCGCCAAGTGGCGACGTTGGAGCAGGAGCTGCGGGAGAACAGCGAGCAGCACATCCGCAACCTGGCGTCGGCCGATCGGGGCGAGTTGCTGTTCAACAACGGGGTGTATGGCTGCGCCCGGTGCCACACCCCGCGAGACTCATGGCGGTTCACCGGACCAGAGGAAGAACCCGGTGCCGGTCCAGTGGCCTTCCTGGAGGGTTCTCCAGAGGAAGCCGAGATGGTGGCCCAGTTGGGCAACTTGATCCCCGCTGACATTCCCGGCGGCGGGGCGTTCGGGCCCAACCTCACCAACGGCGCCACCCTCCGCCAGTTCGACAGCGCCGAGGGCCACGCGGGCTTCGTCACCATCGGCTCGCAGGAGGGCCAAGGCTACGGCAACTTCGGCCAGGGCGACGGTGGCGGCCAGATGCCGGCCTTCGGGGTGTGCGTGGGCGACCGGGACTCCAGTGAGCGCAGCGCCATCTTTGGCTTCTGCACCCTGGAAGACGGCAGCCCCCGACCAGGCATGCTGACCGCTGAGCAGATCGCCGACATCGTGGCCTACGAGCGGGGGTTGTGAGCATGGGCTCGATTCTCTCCGCAGCCAGCGCCCTGGGCGCCATCTCGTTCGACAACGAGATCCGCGGCCTGCTGACCGTGCTGTTGGGCTCGGCCATCCTCATGGGGTCGGTCTGGCTCATCATCTCCACCAACACCGGCTTCCGCCTCGGCACCCTCATCGCCATCTCGGCCATCTTCGGGTGGACGGTGATGATGGCTTTCCTCTGGGCGCTGTACGGCATCGGCCTCCAAGGGGCCCGGCCCACCTGGGAAGTGCAGGCCATCCACATCGGCAACCCATCGGTATTGGAAAACGAAGCCAACCCGCCCCCGGAGATTCTCGACGATCTGCCCAACCCGGTGACCTGCGCCACACTGGGCGACCAAAACTGCCTGCCAAAGGCCATCCAGGTGGTCCGGGTGCTGGGCAACAACAGTCAAAGGGCCGAGCTGGACTCCGTCGACGCTGCGGCCATCCGGGCCGACCTCACCGCCTTCAACGATGCCCTGGCCCAAGACGACCCCCGGAGGCTCTTAACCACCGCTTCCGAGGGAGATTCAGATTGCGAGTTCGAGAAGAGCCAGAACGGAACCTCGGTCAAGGAACACCGACTGGGGTGCGAGGTGCAGCGTCTGGCCGAAGAGCAGCGCATCCGCAATGAAGACCTGACCCTGAGCGAGCTGAAGGGCGTCGCCCCCGATCTCACCGAGGAGGCTGAGCGCCGAGGGTGGCTGGATTTGGGCGACTGGAACCTGGAGACCACCCAGGCCGCGGGCGAGGCCATCACCGCGGCCAGCGACTATCTCGCCCGCGCCGATCTGGGCTTCGGCGAGACCGACGAACAGAGCAACTCCTTTGTGGTGCTGGATGCCTACCAGCAGGGAGGCAAGCCCAAGCGGCTCAACAACGGAGTGTGGGAACGGGTCAGCAACAAGGTGATCACCAGCGCCATGCCCCGCCACCCCACCAACTACACGGTGGTGCAGGTCCAGCGGTCGCAATACCACGAGCCGGTAGCCGGCCAGGCGCCGTCCCCCACGGAGGTGGACCCCGGTGAGCCGGTCATCTCCGTGCTTCTGCAACGCAACCTGGGCCGATTCCGGCTGCCCGGTATTCTGGTGACCATCGGCTCCGGTCTGCTGTTCTTGGCGTCGCTGCTGATGCTCCACACCCGCGACCTGGAAGTTCGCCGTCGCCTGGAAGGCGAGGGCGCGGTGCCTTCGGGGTAGACCGCGATGACCGGCCAATACCTGCCGATCTTCGCCCTCGGCGTCTTGGCCGTGCTCTTCGCCGCCTTGAGCTTCGGCGCCTCCCGGCTAATGGCCCCCCGACGCCAGACCAAGGCCAAGCTGGCCCCCTACGAGTGCGGGGTGGAGGAGAGCACGGATGCTCCCGAGCGGTTCGGGGTCCGGTTCTTCCTGATCGCCATGATCTTCATCGTCTTCGACATCGAGATCATCTTCTTGTATCCCTGGGCGGTGTCGTACCGAGGGCTGGGCCTGTTCGGCCTGGTGGCCATGGGGATATTCGCCCTAGCGGTGTTCGAGTCGTTCGTCTACCTCATCGGCAACGGGGCCCTCGACTGGGGACCGTCCCGCCCCATCTGGCGGCGCGATCCCCAGGTGTCGGCCCGCCGCACCAGCGACACCACCATCCGCCGAGTGGGCTTGGACGGACGGGCCGCCCCGGAGGAGGCCGCATGAGACTTCGATGGTGCCGACAACGACGGTGGGGCCACAAATGAAGCTGCCAATACTGGGTGATCCCAAGGACGTGCTCGACCGCGGGCTCGAAGGGGTCGACCACAACTTCGTGACCGGCAAGCTGGAGGATCTGGTCAAGTGGTCTCGGGCTCGGAGCTGCTGGCCGGCCACCTTCGGCCTGGCCTGCTGCGCCATCGAGATGATGGCCACCGGCGGCGCCCATTACGACTTGGCCCGCTACGGCATGGAGGTGTTCCGGGCTTCCCCCCGCCAAGCCGACCTGATGATCGTGGCCGGCCGGGTCTCCCAGAAGATGGCCCCCATCCTGCGCCGCATCTACGACCAGATGATGGAGCCCAAGTGGGTGATCTCCATGGGGGTGTGCGCCTCCAGCGGCGGCATGTTCAACAACTACGCCATCGTGCAGGGGGTGGACCAGATCGTGCCGGTGGACGTGTACGCCCCCGGCTGCCCGCCCGGCCCGGAAACCCTCATGCACGCCATCTTGACCCTCCATGACAAGATCACCAGCGGGGAAATCACCCGCCGCCGGGACGAAACCGGGGCCGGGGCCAATCTCACCGTGAGCCAGCAAGACGGCCAAACCAGCACCGGCGTGGTCATTCGTACATGAGCGACTCGGTACTGCATGTGCCCCGCGACCAGCTTGTCGAGACGGTCGCCGGTTTGCGAGACGACGGCTACTTGTCGGCCCTCGACGTGACCGCGGTGGACTATCTGGAGCACCCCGGTCGCACCGACCTGCCTCCCGACGTGATCCCGGAGCGCTTCGAGTTGGTTGTCACCCTCATCTCCCACGCCGCGCCGGGTCGCATCCGGCTGCGGGTACAGGTGCCCGAGAACGACCCCACCGTGCCCACCTTGTTCGACCTGTTCCCCGGTACCGAAGCCTTGGAGCGGGAGGTGGCCGATATGTTCGGCATCGTTTTCGAGGGCCATCCCGACCCCACCCGCATCCTCATGCCCCCCGACTGGGAAGGCCACCCGCTGCGCAAGGACTTCGCGGTGGGCCGCATCCCCGTTCAGTTCAAGGCCACCCGATGAGCGCGTCAGAGACCGCGGTAGAAACCGCCGCCGACCCAAGCGCCACCGACACAGCCGTCCGAAGCCGAGAAAACAGCGCGGTGCTCCGCATCGGCGAGGACGACGGCGAGCGCCTCGAAGCCGAGTCCAACGCCAGAGACACCAGCATGATCATGAACATGGGGCCCCAGCACCCCAGCACCCACGGCGTGCTGCGGCTCATGCTGGAGATGGAGGGGGAGACCGTAATGCGCTCCAAGCCGGTCATAGGCTACCTCCACACCGGCATGGAGAAGACCGCCGAGACCCTCACCTACCTCCAGGGCCCCACCAACGTCACCCGCATGGACTACGCCTCCCCGCTGTTCAGCGAGTTGGCCTTCTCGATGGCCACCGAGGCGCTGCTGGGCCTGGAGCTCCCCCCTCGGGCCACCTGGATCAGGATGCTGATGTGCGAGCTGAACCGCATCAGCTCCCATCTGCTGTTCCAGGCCACCAACGGCATGGACATCGGCGCGGTGTCGATGATGCTCTACGGCTGGCGGGAGCGGGAAGAGGCCCTTCGGCTGCTGGAAACCATCACCGGTTTGCGGATGAACCACAATTACATCCGGCCCGGCGGGGTGGCCGCCGACCTGCCCGACGGCTGGCGCGATGAGGTGCTCACCCTCATCGACGCCCTGCCCGCCCGGCTCAAGGAGTTTGACACCCTGCTCACCGGCCAGCCCATTTACCGGGAGCGGCTCCAAGGTGTCGGGGTGATCAACACCGCCGAGTGCCTGGCCCTGGGCGTCACCGGCCCTATTCTCCGCTCCACCGGCTACGCCTGGGACCTGCGCCGGGACATGCCCTATTTGGCCTACGACCAGATGGATTTCGACGTGGTGGTGGGCACCTACGGCGACTGCTTCGACCGCTACGCCATCCGGCTGAACGAGATCAGGGAGTCCATCCGCATCCTGGCCCAGATTCTCGACCAGATGCCGTCGGGCGACTACCGGGTGCAGGACAAGAAGGTCACCCCGCCGCCCCGGGCCCGCATCGACGAGTCGATGGAAGCGTTGATCCACCACTTCAAGATCTTCACCGAGGGGTTCAAGGTGCCCGCTGGCGAGGTGTATGCCGCAGTGGAGTCCCCCCGAGGGGAGCTGGGCTGCTACATGGTGTCGGACGGCTCGGCGGTGCCCTATCGCATGCACATCCGCGGCCCCAGCTTCGTGAACCTCCAGACCCTGCCCCACCTGATGCGAGGCGGCATGGTAGCCGACGCGGTGGCCATCATCTCCTCGGTCGATCCCATCATGGGGGAGGTGGACCGCTAATGGCCCGCCTCAACGCCGCCAACCTCATGGTTGCCCAGGAGATCATCGCCCGGTATCCGGTTCCCCGCTCCGCGCTCATTCCGCTGCTGCACTTGGCCCAGGAGCAAGACGGCTACGTCACCGAGGACGCCATGGCCCACATCGCCGAGCTGGTGGACGTCGAACCGGCTGAGGTGATGGGCACATGCAGCTTCTACGAGATGCTCAAGCGGGCCCCGGTGGGCGACTACATGGTGAACATCTGCAACGGGATCTCCTGTCACCTGCTGGGCTCGTCTGATCTGATCCACCATGCCGAGGCCACCTTGGGGGTTCGCCCTGGGGGCACCACCGACGACGGCAAGATCACCCTTGAGGCCGTGGAGTGCATCGCGGCCTGCACCGAGGCCCCCTGTCTCCAGGTGAACTACCGCTACCGCAACCGGGTCACCGCCGAGGCCTTTGATGAGTTGGTGGCCGAGTTGCGGGCAGGGACGGCTGGGGTGGCGGCCCACGGCAACCTGGCCAAGGTCCGCCAGCACATCGGTGACGACCGCCGGGCCGGCGTGTCGCCCCCCGACGGCCAAGGCGAGCCCGCCTGGATGGCCCGCAATCCATCCGACAATGGAGCAGGCTCGTGAACGCGCCCGCCCCCGCCCCCGCCGATCTGCGGATCATCACCTCCCGCTTCGACGTCGAAGACGGCCACACCCTGGCTGGCTATGAGCACACCGGGGGCTACGCCGGGCTGCGGCGGGCGCTGGAGATGGCCCCCGCCGATGTCCATGGCGAGGTCCGCACCGCCAGCCTCTTGGGCCGGGGCGGCGCCGGGTTTCCCGCCGGGGTCAAGTGGGGGTTCTGCCCGCCGGGGGTGTGGCCCCGCTACCTGGTGGTGAACGGCGACGAGTCCGAGCCCGGCACCTACAAGGATCGTCTCCTCATGGAGCGCGACCCCCACCAGCTCATCGAGGGCTGCTTGATCGCCTGCTACGCCCTCGGCCTGTCGCAGTGCTTCTTGTATGTGCGGGGCGAGATGGCCCACGCTCAAGAGCGGTTGGCCGCCGCCCTCAACGAGGCCTACGAGGCCGGCTACGTGGGCCGCAACGTATTGGGCGCTGAGGACTTCTCGGTGGACATCACGCTCCACTGGGGGGCTGGGGCCTACATCGTGGGGGAGGAGACCGCCCTCATCGAGAGCCTGGAGGGCAACCGGGGGATGCCCCGGCTCAAGCCGCCCTACTTCCCGGCCTCCATCGGCCTCTACGGCAAGCCCACCATCGTCAACAACGTGGAGACCCTGGCCAACCTCCCGTGGATCATCTCCAACGGCGGGGAGGCCTTCGCAGCCATGGGGGCCGAGAGCTCCACCGGCACCCGGGTGTTCGCGGTGTCGGGCCATGTGGCCACCCCCGGCGTGTTCGAGGTGCCCTTCGGCACCACCACCTTCCGCGACATCATCTTCGATCCCCGCTACGCCGGCGGGATGCGGCTCGGTCGCACCCTCAAGACGTTCATCCCCGGCGGGGCGTCGGCCCCGTGGTTCTTCGAGGAGCACCTCGACTTGCCCTTGGAGAAGACCACGGTTGACCAGGCCGGTTCCATGCTCGGCTCAGGGGCCATCGTGGTCATGGACGACACCACCGACGTGGTGAGGGCCTGCCACAACGTGGTGCGCTTCTTCGCCCGGGAGTCCTGTGGCAAATGCACGCCGTGTCGGGAGGGGACCTCTTGGCTGGAGAAGATCCTCAGCCGCATCCTGGCTGGCCAGGGCCGGTCCCAGGATCTGGACCTCCTCATGGACGTGTGCGACAACATCAGCCCCGGCATCAACTGGCCGCCCCGACAGACCACCATCTGCCCGCTGGGTCCGTCAGCCGTGTCGCCCATCGCCTCAGCCCTGGAGCGGTTCCGCGGCGAGTTCGAGGCTTACTTGCCTGAGGCCGAGGAAACCGCGGTCGCGGTCACGACGAGCGCAGGAGCCATGTCGTGAGCGAGCAAGAGACAGTGGTCAACATCACCGTCAACGGCCAACCAGTGGAAGCCGCCCCCGGCGAGTGGGTCATCGCCGCCGCCGAGCGGGCCGGGGTGTACATCCCCCACTTCTGCTACCACCCCCGCATGAACTCGGTGGGCATGTGCCGCATGTGCATCGTGGACATCGACACCGGGCGCGGCCCCGCCCTGCAACCCTCCTGCATGGTGGCGGTGAGCGAGGGGATGGTGGTGGACACCACCTCGGAGCAGACCCGCAAGGCCCAAGACGGGGTGCTGGAGTTTCTGCTGCTGAACCATCCCCTCGACTGCCCGGTGTGCGACAAGGGCGGCGAATGCCCCCTCCAGGATCAGACCATGGCCTATGGCCCCGGTGAGAGCCGGTTCATTGAAGAAAAGCGCCACTTCGAGAAGCCCATCCCGGTGAACGATCTCGTGTACCTCGACCGGGAGCGCTGCATCCTGTGCGACCGCTGCACCCGGTTTGCCGATGAGGTGGCCGGCGACCCGCTCATCACCTTCCAAGACCGGGGCGACCAGACCCAGGTGAACACCTTCCCCGATCTGCCCTTCTCGTCGTATTTCAGCGGCAACACCGTGCAGATCTGCCCGGTCGGGGCCCTCACCGCGGTGCCCTACCGGTTCAAGGCCCGCCCGTGGGACCTCACCGAGGTGGAGTCCACCTTCCCCAACCCGATGGGCGACCGGGTGGTGGTGCAGGCCTCCCGCGATCAGGTGTTGCGCTATCAGGGGGTGGACAGCGACGCCGTCAACTGGGGCTGGCTCACCGACAAGGACCGATTCTCGTTTGAAGCCGTCGCCAGCGAGCTGCGGCTGCGGGCCCCGCTGGTTCGGGGAACGGCGTTGGGCCGCCCCGACCCCGCAGGCAGCGAGCTGGTCGAGACTTCCTGGGGTCAAGCCCTCCGCCAAGCCGCCGATGCCATCCGGGCCGCGGTGGCCGACAAGGGTCCCCAATCGGTGGCGGTGCTGGGCGGGGCTCGCCTCACCAACGAAGACCAGTACGCCTGGGCTCGGCTGGCCAAAGGGGTCATCGGCACCGACCACGTCGACGCCCAACTCGACGACGGCCTGCCCGCTGACGCCGTGCTCGGCCTGCCCCGGGCCACCGTCAACCGGGCCTGCACCCCCGGCGGCACCGTCATCCTGCTGGCCCCCGACCCCAAAGAAGAGCAGGGCACCCTGTACCTGCGGCTCCGCGACGCCATCGTCAACCGCGGCGTGCAGCTCATCGAGCTGACCCCCCGGGCGTCGGGGCTGAGCCACTTGGCCGCTTTCCGGCTGCACCATCGTCCCGGCGAGGCTGCCGCCGTGGCCGCGGCCTTGATGGGCGGCGACATCGAGCCCGGACCCGATGGCGACATCGGCGGTGTTCCCGCCGATGATGTGGCCGCTACCGCCGCAGCCATCGCCAATCGGGCCGACAAGCCGATCACCGTGATCGTGGGCCGACCCTCACTGGCCGAGTCGGCTGATTTCACCGTTGAAGCTGTGGCCGAGCTGAACCGGTTCGCCAACCTGCTGAGCGCCGGCGGGCGGCCGGGCATCGCCTTCTTGCCCGCCCTGCACCGGGGCAACGTGCTGGGCGCGCTGGACATGGGCCTGGCCCCCGGCCTGCTGCCCGGACGAATCACCCTGGCCGACGGCGGACCGGCTCTGGCCGAGACATGGGGCTCGGTGCCCTCCGCCCCCGGGGCCGACGCCCGCGGCATCCTCCAAGCCGCCGCCGACGGCCAAATCGATGTGCTGATCCTGCTGGGCGCCGATCCGCTGGGTGACTTCCCCCACCGAGAGCTGGCCGAAGCCGCCCTCGAAAATGCCGGCACCATCATCGCCACCGATCTGGTTTTGAACCCGTCATCGGCCCGGGCCCACGTCGTGTTCCCCGCCGCCGGTTTCGCCGAGCGGGGGGGCACCCACACCAACCTGGAGGGGCGCGTCACCTGCCAGCGTCAGATCGTCACCCCGCCCGGCACCGCCCGGGCCGACTGGGCCATCGCCGCCGAACTGGCCCGCCAACTCGGCGCCGACTTCGGCTTCGGTTCCCCGGAAGAAGTGTGGGACGAAATCACCCGGGTGGCCCCATCGCACCGGGGCCTGTCGCGAGAGGCCATCGACGCCTCCGACGACGGGGTAGTGGTGGCCCAAAGCTCCGTCGCCTTCACCGCGTCCGGCGACACCAGCTCGGTGCCCCCGATTGACGCCTACTCCCTGCGGTTGACATCGGCCCGGCGCATGTACGACCGGGGCACGCTGGTCCAACACGTTCCGTCGCTCGCCGGCTTGGCCCCCACGGCCGTCTTGGCCGTGAACCCCTACGACTTTGACCGCGTCGGGGTTGACTCGGGTGCCGACGTGCAGGTGATTTCCAATGTGGGCGAGATGGCCATGCCGGTGGTGGCCGACCCCGGCGTGCCCCGGGGCACCGCGGCCTTCGGCTACAACTACCCCGACTTGGATGTGCGGGCGCTGGTCGATCCCGAGGCGGTAGTCACCGACCTGAGGATTCAGACCCGATGACCGCGGTCCTCGGTCCCAGCATTTTTGGCCTTGACCCGCTGTACATCGGCGGAGTGGGCTTGGCCGAGGTGCTCATCACCCTGCTCAAGGTAGGGGTGGCCTTCGCCTTCCTGCTGGTGGCTGTGATGCTGATGATCTGGTTCGAGCGCAAGCTCATCAGCGACATGCAGAACCGCATCGGCCCCAACCTGGCTGGCCCCTTCGGCATCTTTCAGACCATGGCCGACGGCATCAAGCTCTTCTTCAAGGAAGACTTGATCCCCGAACAGTCCGACCGGCTCGTGTTCAAATTGGCCCCCTACCTGTCGCTGGTGCCCGCCTTCTTGGTGTTCGCCGTGGTTCCTTTGGGGGGCGACTTCAACGGGGGCGACGGCCGAATATCCCTGTTCGGCCACGAGACTTTCCTCCAAGTTTCCGACCCGCCGGTGGGCATCCTGCTGGTGCTGGCCATGTCGTCGGTCGCTGTCTACGGGGTGATGCTGGCCGGCTGGTCGTCGGGGTCCAAATATCCGCTGCTGGCTTCGGTGCGGGCCTCGGCCCAAATGGTCTCCTATGAGGCCGCCCTGGGCCTGTCGCTGGCCGCGGTGCTGTTGAAGTCGGGCAGCTTGTCCACCAACCAGATCGTGTCGGAGCAGTCGATGTGGAACTGGAACCTGTGGGTCACCTGGGTGGTGCCGATGGTTGTCTTCCTGATTGCCGCCACCGCCGAGCTGAACCGGCCCCCGTTCGACTTGGTGGAGGCTGAACAGGAGCTGGTGGGCGGCTTCCACACCGAGTACAGCTCCATCCGGTTCGCCCTGTTCTTCTTGGCCGAGTTCATGAACACCATCACCATGTCGGCCATCATCGTGACGCTGTTCTTGGGCGGTCCCAACGGCCCCGACTTCACCACGGTGGGATGGCTCTCGGGTTTGCTGTGGTTCTTCATCAAGCTGTTCCTGTTCTTGTTCACCTTCGTGTGGCTGCGGGCCACCCTGCCCCGCTTCCGCTACGACCAGCTCATGGACTTGGGCTGGAAGCTGCTCATCCCGCTGTCGCTCGGCTGGCTGCTGGTGCTGGCCTCCTATGACGTGGCCGGCGACCGGGGCTGGAACCGGGGCGCGGCGGTGATCGTGATGCTGGCCATCATGGCTGCGCTGGGCGGGATGCTGGCCCTGGCGTTGCGGGCCGCCCGCCAACGCCGAGAACTCGACCCCCAAGGAGGTTTCGCCTGATGGGATACCTCCAAGGATTCGCCGTCACACTCCGCAAGCTGCTTAAGGGCACCGAGACCGGTCGGGTGGTCACCACCCAGTATCCCGACGAGAAGCGGCCCAAGCCCGAGCGCTTCCACGGTCGCCATGTGCTGAACCGCTACGAGGACGGCATGGAGAAGTGCATCGGTTGTGAGCTGTGTGCCGGGGTGTGCCCGGCCCGCTGCATCTACGTGCGGGGGGCCGACAACCCGCCCGACGAGCCGGTGTCGCCCGGGGAGCGCTTTGGCTACGTGTACGAGATCAACTACCTGCGCTGCATCCACTGCGACCTGTGCGTGGAGGCCTGTCCCACCGAGGCCATCACCGAGTCGAAGCTGTTTGAGTTCTCGTTCACCAACCGGGCCGACGCCATCTACACCAAAGACGAACTGGTGGTGGATGACGACGGCCGGCCCCAGCAGCTGCCATGGGAACACTGGGAACCCGGCGACGACGAGCACACCTCGGCGTGGGTGCGGGCCACGTCGCCGTCAGGCGTGGCCGCCTACGAGGGCAAGGTGGCCTGGTCGGGCGAGCTGGGCTACGGCATTCGCTCCCCGGAGCGGGGCCAGGCGGCCGAGGATGAAGCCTCTGATGCCGACGACGCTGGCGACCACGACCACCACGATCACGGGGGCCACCACTAGTGGAGACCGCCGTCTTCATCGTGTGCGCGGCCATCGTGCTGGCCGGGGCGCTGGGGGTGGTGTTGGCCCGCAACCCGGTCCACGCCGCGCTGAGCCTGGTGGGAACCCTGTTCGGCATGGCTGTGCTCTTCCTCAACCTGGATGCCCACTTCCTGGCCGCGGTGCAGATCATCGTTTACGCCGGCGCCATCGTGGTGCTGTTCTTGTTCGTGATCATGCTGTTGGGCGTCGACCGGCTCGAAGACCTGTCGGTGGAGCCCATCACCGGCCAGCGGGTTTTGGCCGCCATCGTGGGCTTGGGCACCTTTGGGCTGGCTGTCGCCTTTCTCCTGAGTAGCGACATTGGACTGTCGGGCACTGGCCCTGTGCCCCTGACATTGGACATCACCGACGAGTATTCCAACCTGCGCCAGATCGCCGACGTGTTGTTCACCGACTACGTGTACGCCTTTGAGGCCACCGCCGCCCTGCTAACCATCTCGGTGGTGGGCGCGGTGGTCATGTCCCGCCGCATGGCCCGCGGCGACGATGCCCAAGAGGCCTCGGGGGACGACTGATGGTCACCGCCTCCTGGTATCTGATTCTGGCCGCCGGGCTGTTCACCATCGGCGCGGTGGGCCTGTTGGTTCGCCGCAACCCGCTCATCATGTTCATGTGCGTGGAGCTGATGCTCAACGCGGTCAACCTCACCTTCATCACCTTCGGGCGGGAGCTGAACGACATCGGCGGGCAGGTGTCGGTGTTCTTTGTTCTGGTGGTGGCCGCCGCTGAGGTGGTGGTGGGCCTGGCCATCGTGGTGGCCATCAACCGCCGCCGCCCCCAAGCCACTGCCGACGACCTGTCGGCGCTGAGGGGATAGGCCGGGTCGCTCATGGACCGATGGTGCTGCCAAGAGGCCGGGTACGCAGGGATGGGTAGATGAGCACGCTCGTCGATCTGGTCTGGCTGATCCCCGCCTTCCCGCTGGCCGGGGTGCTGATCCTGATGGCGCTGGGCCGCCGCCTGGGCGAGCCTCGGGCCGGTTGGCTGGCCACCGCCATGATGGGTGGGTCATTCCTGGCCACGCTGTTGGTGTTCATCGGGCTGGTGGGCCACGACGGCGATGAGCGCGAGACGGTGCTCACCCTGTTCGAGTGGGTGCCGGCCGGGAAGCTGGCCGTGGACATCGGCTTTCTGGCCGACCCGCTGTCGATCACCATGGCCCTGTTCGTGACCGGGGTGGGGGCCCTCATCCATCTCTATTCGATCGGCTACATGCACGGCGACGAGGGCTTTTCCCGGTTCTTCATCTACCTCAACCTGTTCGCCTTCTCCATGCTCATGCTGGTGCTGGGCGACAACCTGCTGCTCACCTTCTTGGGCTGGGAGGGAGTGGGGGCCTGCTCCTACCTGCTGATCTCGTTCTGGTTCACCGACGAGGCCAACGCCTCAGCCGGCAAGAAGGCGTTCGTCACCAATCGGGTGGGCGACTGGGGCTTCCTGGTGGCCATGTTCCTGGCGTTCTTGACCTTCGGGTCGCTCCAGTACGGGGAGATCTTCTACGACGTGGAGTCGCACGGCATGGCCGCCAGCACCGCCTCGGCCATCGTGGTGCTGCTGCTGGTGGGCGCGGCGGGCAAGTCGGCCCAGTTCCCGCTGCACATCTGGCTGCCCGACGCCATGGCCGGCCCCACCCCGGTGTCGGCTCTCATCCACGCCGCCACCATGGTCACCGCCGGGGTGTACCTGCTCACCCGGATGAGCCCCATCATCGCCGAGGCCCACGGCTGGGTGCCCGACCTCATCATGTGGGTGGGCCTGGGCACCGCGCTGATGGCCGCCACCATCGCCGTAGCTCAAAACGACATCAAGAAGGTGCTGGCCTACTCCACCGTCAGCCAGCTCGGGTTCATGTTCGTGGCGGTGGGCACCGGGGCCTACGTGGCCGCCATCTTCCACATGGTCACCCACGCCTTCTTCAAGGCGCTCTTGTTCCTGGGGGCCGGGTCGGTGATCCACGGGATGGACGGCGACCAGGACATCCGCCGCTATGGCGGTCTGGCCCGGCTGCTGCCCATCACCTCGATGACCTTTGTGGCCGGCTGGCTGGCCATCGCCGGTGTGCCCCCGTTCTCGGGCTTCTGGTCGAAGGACGAAATCCTGGCCTACGCCTACGGCGAAAACCGCCTGCTGTGGGTGCTGCTGTTGGCCACCGCCATCCTCACCGCCTTCTACATGACCCGACTGGTGCTGATGACCTTCTTCGGCCCGCCCCGCTGGACGGATCAAGAAGTTGGCACGGAGGCCGATGAAGAAGCCGAGTCGGCCTCGGAATCGGTACCCGAGCAGGCTTTGCCTTACCGCCACCCCCACGAGTCGCCCTGGACCATGACCGCTCCCCTCGTGGTGCTGGCTGGCTTGGCCATTGTGGCCGGGGTGTTCAACCTGCCGTTCACCTCCGATGTCCACTTCCTGGGCAACTGGCTGAAGCCCTCCCTGTTTGGCAACGCCGGCCATCTGCCCTTCGGTGGGGGCACCCAGTGGGTGCTGGCCATCGTGGCCATCGTCGGCAGCCTGGGCGGGGTGTCGGCCGGGGCGGCGGTGTACATCCGCCGCCGGATCGACCCGGCTCGCATCGAGCACCCCTTCTTGGCCCGGGCGTGGCGTATCGACGAGCTGGTCACCAACTTCATGGGTGGCCCCGGTCGCCGGGCGTTCGAGCGCACCACCCAGTTCGATGAGCAGGTGGTGGACGGCGCGGTCAACGCCACCGGCACCCTGATCCGCCGGGCCGGGACCAAGCTGCGGGTGTCGCAGTCCGGCCTGGTCCGCAGCTACGCCCTGGGCATCGCCCTCGGCGCGGTGGCGCTGCTGGTGTGGTTCATCACAAGGGCGGGGTTGTAATGGGCGGCGCAATGGTTTTGCCGGTCATTATCTTTCTGCCCTTGGTGGGGGCGGCGGCCATCGCGCTGATCGCTCCGTCTCGCTCAACGGCGCTCAAGCCGGTGGCGGTGGCCACCTCGGCGGCCACCGGGGCGCTCACCCTGTGGCTGATGGCCGCCTTCGACAAGCACGACGGCGATTTCCAGTTCACCCAGCTCACCGAGTGGGTCGGCTCAGCAGGCATCTCCTGGCACGTCGGGGTGGACGGCATCTCGCTGTTCTTGGTGGTGCTCACCGGGCTGCTGTTCCCCATCGCCATCGTGGCCTGCGACCCGCCGCATGACGCCAAGGCCTACTACATCTGGATGCTGGTGCTGGAAACCGGCTGCCTCGGGGTGTTCCTGGCGCTCGATCTGGTGCTGTTCTTCTTGTTCTTCGAGGTCGTGCTCATCCCCATGTACTTCCTCATCGGCTCGTGGGGCCATGAGAACCGCAAGTACGCGGCCACCAAGTTCTTCTTGTTCACCATGCTGGGATCGGCCCTCATGCTGGTGGGGATGCTGGTGCTGGCGCTGCTCACCGCCCGGGAGACCGGCAACGCCGTCACCTTCAACCTGCTGGAACTGGCCAACAGCGCGGGCGAGCTGCCCACCATCACCGCCCGCTGGATCTTCTTGTCGTTCGCGCTGGCCTTTGCGGTGAAGGTGCCCATGTTCCCGGTCCACACCTGGCTGCCCGATGCCCACACCGAGGCCCCCACCGCCGGGTCGGTGATCCTGGCCGGGGTGCTGCTCAAGCTGGGCACCTACGGGCTGGTCCGCTTCGGGCTGTACCTGTTTCCTGAGGCGTCCCGCTACTTCGCCCCGCTGCTGTTCACCCTGGGGGTGATCGGCATTTTGTATGGCGCGGTGGTAGCCACCATGCAGCGCGACCTGAAACGCCTGGTGGCCTACTCATCGGTGGCCCACCTCGGGTTCATCGTGCTGGGCATCTTCTCCATCAACACCGAGGGCATCGAGGGCGGGCTGCTCCAAATGGTCAACCACGGCCTGTCCACCGGGGCGCTGTTCTTGCTGGTGGGGTTCATCTACGAACGCCGCCACACCCGCCAGATCTCCGAGATGATCGGGCTCCAGAAGGCCGCCCCGGTGCTGGCTGCGGTGTTCACCGTGGTGATGCTGTCGTCGGTGGGCCTGCCCGGCCTCAACGGCTTCGTGGGCGAGTTCTTGATCTTGGCCGGGGCCTTCGTGGCCCATCGCTGGTGGGCGGTGGTGGCCGCCGCCGGGGTCATCCTGGCTGCGCTCTACCTCTTGTGGGCCTACCAGCGGGTGTTCCACGGCACCCCCGACGACGCCAACCGGTCGATGCCCGACCTCAACTGGCAGGAGAAGCTGGTGATGGCGCCGCTGGTGGGGCTCATCGTGTTCTTGGGGGTGTACCCCAAGCCGGTGATTGAGCGCATGGAGCCCGCCGTCAATGCCCTGATCGAGCACATGGAGGAAGTCGAGGGGTTTGAGTCGCCCACCGTGGATGATCGGCCCGAGGGCAGCTTCGAGGAGCTTCGCACGCTCAAGGCTGACTACGGCGACGAAGGGGAGGGCCACTGATGTTCCCTGTGTTCGCCCAGGCCGACATCCCCGACATCCAGTGGCTGCCGCTTGTTCCCCATCTGGTGATGGCGGGGGCCGCGGTGGTGCTGCTGACCATCGTGTCATTGGCCGGCAGCCGACTGCCGGGCTGGTTCGCGTCGGCCTGGACCGTGGCCGCCGGGTTGGGCGTGCTGGCCACTGCCATTCCGGTGTGGATACGGGTGGAGCAATGGGGCCCTCATTCGGTCATCGCCGGTTCGATCGGGGTGGACGGGTTCTCGGTGTTCATCATCGTGCTGCTGGCCTGCACCGTGGTGCTCACTTCCTTGGTGGCCGACGGGTTCTTGCAGCGGGAGGGCCTGGACGGTCCGGCCTTTTATGTGTTGTTGATGCTGTCGGCCACCGGCGGCATCACCATGGCCTCGGCCAACAACCTCATCGTGCTGTTCCTTGGCCTGGAGATCCTGTCGCTGGCGGTGTACGTGCTGGTGGCCATGCACCTGCGGCGGGCCGAGTCGCAGGAGGCGGGTATCAAATACTTCGTGCTGGGAGCGTTCGCCTCGGCGTTCCTGCTCTACGGGATCGCCCTGGTGTACGGCGCCACCGGATCGCTCAATCTGGCTGGCATCGAGGGCATTCTCCAGAACAACGACCTGAGCGACAACGGCCTGCTGCTGGCCGGCATGGCAATGCTGCTGGTGGGGTTCGGCTTCAAGGTGGCCGCGGTGCCGTTCCACGCTTGGACGCCCGACGTGTACCAGGGGGCGCCCTCGCCGGTGGTGTCGTACATGGCCGCCGGGGTGAAGGCCGCCGGGTTCGCCGCCCTGCTTCGAGTGTTCTTCGCTGGTTTCGGGGGAATGGCCGAAGACTGGCAGCCCGTGATGTTCGGCTTGGCCATCGCCAGCTTGGCGGTGGGCTCGATGCTGGCCATTGTCCAGACCGACGTGAAGCGGATTCTGGCCTACTCGTCGATCAGCCACGCCGGATTCATCCTCGTTGGCGTGCAGGCCGCCACCCATGATGGCGTGGCCAGCGTGCTGTTCTACCTGGCCGCCTACGCCGCCATGGCCATCGGCAGCTTTGCCGTGGTCACCGTGGTGAGCGGCCCTGGCGACGAGGGCACCGGCATCGACAACCTGCGGGGCTTGGCCACCCGCCGCCCGCTGCTGGCCGTGGCTTTCACCGTGCTGTTGTTGTCGCAGGCTGGCATCCCGTTCACCGCCGGGTTCTGGGCCAAGTTCGAGGTGATCTCCGCCGCGGTGGACGCCCGTTCCTTCTGGCTGGCGGTGATCGCCATGCTGGCCGCGGTAGTGGCCGCCTTCTTGTATCTGCGAATCGTGGTGGCCATGTTCCTCGACGCCCCCGATCCCGACGCCCCCCGCCTCCGCATCCCCCGCGGCCCCGCCCTGGCCATCGCCATCGTGGTGCTGTTCACCCTCGCCTTCGGCATCTACCCCGAACCCCTCCTCAACCTCGCCGACGACGCCTGGCTCAACTTGCGGCTCGTTGCTCACTAGCCATCATGAAGTTGTCGCAGGCCCCGGTATCCTGAATCAGCCCTTTGGAAAGGACGAAGATGATCAAGCGCAAAATCGGTAGTCGGACTCAAGCGAGCGTCATTCTGGTGGCGCTGTTGCTGGTATTCGGGCTTGTTGCGGCGGCGTGCAGCGATGATGACGACGGATCGACGGCGGGACCGCCGCCCAAGACCGAGCGGGACGCGTACACCAAGTGGTACGTGCAGCAGGCCATCGATCGGTACGAGGAGACCGGCCGGCAGGCCACCTTCGACTACTACAACAATGAGGCTGGTTCCGACGACCAGTGGTACCTGTTCGTCATGGACGCCGACACCGGCTTCCTTGTGGTTCACGCCACCATTCCCTCTCGGGTGGGCACCAACTCGGGTGAGCGAGTGGACATCACCGGCCACGCCTACGGTCCGCTGCTGAAGAGCTCGCCCGAGTCGGGCCACTGGGTGGACTACGTGTTCTACAACCCGCAAACCGACACCGGCGGTACCAAGCACACCTGGGCGATCCGACAGGACGACCTGATCTTCGCCTCCGGCTGGTACGAGGACTCCTATCCCATTCCTCGACCAACCAAAGCCGAACCCGGCTCGTACACCCGGACCTACGTCGAAGACGCGGTGTGGTTCTACGAGAGCAACGGGCGAGCCGCCCTGATCGACCACTTCAACGATCCCAACAGCACCGACCCGCTCAGCGTGGACGGCCAGTGGTACGGGTTCGTTGTCGACCTCGACGGGGTGGTGCTAGCCCATCCCACCGTTCCCGAGAACGTGGGCATGACCCTTCTCGAGATCCTCGGTGCCACTCCCGAGGGCCGGACCGCCGCCAATGAGATGGTGACGGCCACCGAGACCGGCAAGTGGGTGGATTACACCTACCTCAACCCCCAAAGCGGAAACCAGGAGACCAAGCACACCTGGATCGTCAAGCGAGACGACATCCTCATCGCCTCCGGCTGGTACGAAGGTGGCTAGGTCGGTTTGGCCTGCTGTTCGGCACTTCTGCCGTTTGACCGTTCAGCGTCTAGGGCGAGATCAGCCCTTCTTGGGGATGGGTCCAGGCCAGTTTGGGAACGTGTTCGATCTGCTTGGGCCGAGTCAACGGAATGTGGCCGATGGGAACATCGATGATCACCGGTGATTGCTGTTCCAATGCGGCCGGGATCAAGGTTTCGAGATCCATGGGGTCGTCTGCTCTCATGCCAACCGCTCCGAACGACTCGGCGAACTTCACGAAGTCGGGATTGTGCAGGTCGGTTCCGTAGGCACCGTCGAAGAACTCGTCGAGGTCGCGGGCAACGTTGCCGTAGGCATCATCCCTGAAGATCACGGTGGTCACATTGATTCCGTATTGCACGGCGGTTGACACTTCCGATGAGTTGAACATGAAGCTGCCGTCCCCCGCGACGCACACCACCGGGCGATCCGGTTCGGCCACCTTTGCTCCCAGTGCCGACGGGAACGCATAGCCCAAGTTGAACGAATACCCAGAGTCGATGTAGGTGTTCGGGTGGCTCACCGGCCAGTGGGTGCGAGAGTAGAAGCCGAACTGGGTGACATCCCACACGGTGTATGCGTCTTCAGGAGTGCCCCTTCTGATTGCTTCCAAGATCGGGTACTGCGGTTCGTTGTCCCTGATGTCGTAGTAGGAGATCAGGCGGCGGGCAGCCGACACGGCCTGTGCGGGTGATGGCCGATCCCGGCATCCGGCGTCGATGAGCAGTGGCAGGAGAGAGTTGATGGTCGCTTTAGCGTCACCGTGCAGGGGAATGGTGTTGGCTTGGATCCGGGTGAGGTCGAAGTCGTCGATGTTGATGTTCACCAGGGTGGACGATTCTCCGGCGGGGTTGCCCAGGGAAAAGCGGGTGCCAATCCCGATGACCACATCGGCGGTCTTCATCACGTCGAGCAGCTGATTCATCTCGTGCCGCTCACCGCCGGGGCTGACGCATGAGCCGTAACACAGTGGATGGCTGTCGGGGATGGCCCCTTTGCCGCCGCCCGACGTGACCACCGGAATGTTCGAGGCTTCGACCAACTCGAGAAGCGCTTGCTCGGCGCCCGACAGGGCCACCCCGCCTCCGGCGACGATCAGGGGGAGGCGGGATTGCGAAATGGCCGAGGCTGCTTCTTGCAGTTGCTCGCCGCTGGGCATGATTCGCGAGACAGGAGCGGGATCCCGCAATTCGACTTCATCTCGTTCCACCTGGGCATCCGGTGGGATCTCGATATAGGCCGGAAAGGGGCGGCCGGTGCGCATTTGTCGAAATGCCTCCGATACCGTTGCGGGAATCTCTTTTGGCGTCAGGGCTTGTTGGCGCCATTTGGTTACGGGTCGCACGGTGTCCATCTGGTTTTCGATCTCATGGACTCCGCCGAGGTTCTTGCCCATCTGTCCTCGGGGAATCTGTCCGGCGATGAGCAATACCGGACACGAGCGGGAGTAGGCCGTGGCCAATCCCGCCGCCGCGTTGTAGATGCCGACGCCGGGAACGACGAGGGCCACTCCTGGCTTGCCCGATGCTCGGGCGTATCCGTAGGCCATGTAGGTGGCGGCCTGCTCATGCCGTGGGGTGACCATCTCGATGCCGGGCTCGTCTCGCAGCGCGGCGACAATGCCGTACAACTGGATGCCGGGGATGCCGAATACAACCTCGACGCCCTCTCGAACCAGGGATCTGACAAGAGCTTCCCCGCCGCTCAACTTCACCGGATCATTCTTGCATCCGCAGGGTCGAGTGCGGTTACCCGCCAGGCTCCAGCCGGTACACGGTGTCGTCGAAACTGAGGACGTACAGCTCGCCGCTGGCGTCCTCGCCGAAGGAGACCAGGGTGCCTCCGGGGACGGAGACCCCGAGTTCCGACCGGGTGGCTATTCCCTGCTCGTCGATGGCCAGACCCCAGATGCGGCCAACGCAGAAGTCGCCGAACACATAGGTCCCGGTGAGGTGGGGTATGGCCGAGCCCCGGTACACATGGCCGCCGGTGATCGAGCAGCCTTCATCGTGGTGGTAGACGTAAACGGGGAAGTCCAGATCATCGGGAGTTGCCTCTCCGGAGAACCGCTCGTCGCCCTCGAATAGCGGCCATCCGAGATTGGTGCCCGGCGCCCATCCGCCGGCGGCCCAGAGAACGTGAATCTCCTCCCAGGTGTTTTGGCCCACGTCGCCGATCCACAGGTCGTCCGTGTCGCGGTCGAAGGAGAACCGCCAGGGGTTGCGGGCCCCGTAGGCCCAGATCTCAGGTCGACCTCCGCCATCCACAAACGGATTATCAGCAGGAATGCCATAGGCAGCGTCGCCGGTGGCCTCAGGATCGATGCGGAGCATGGCAGCGAGCAGGGTGTCGAGATCCTGGCCCTGGTTGAACATGTCGTCTCGGCCGCCACCGTCGCCTAAGCCGACCCACAGGTAGCCGTCAGGCCCGAAAGCGAGGTGGCCGCCGTTGTGATTGCAGGCCGGCTCGTTCACGCTCAACACCGCTCGGCCCTGGTCGCCCCCGACCCATTGCCCGCTCATGGGATACTCAACGATCTGGTTGTTGCCCCGCAGATCGGTGTAGTGGACGTAGAGGCTCGATCCGCTGGGGCTAAAGGCGATGCCCAGCAGTCCTTCCTCGCAGTCGGTAGTGGTGAGGTCGCCGATATCCAGGACCATCTCGGGGGGCTCGTCGCCATCAGCACCCAACAGCCACACCCGTCCGTCTCGGGTGGCCACGTACAAGTCGCCCGTGTCACTGCCGGTACCCGGTCGGGCCACCAGGGCAATGGGGTCGGGCAGCGACACTACCGGGGTCAGCACCAGGGAGGGCTCCTGCGGCTGGTCGGTGGGTGCGGGTTGATTGTCACCGTCTTGCCCAGGAGTGGAACCGGCGGTCGGGGCTGCGGTGGGCGACTGGTCTGGTGAGGGGCTGATGGTGGGGGAGGCGGTGCCATCTTCAGGAGTAGGACTGCTGGAAGCTGTCGCGGTGCTGGTGGTGCCTGTCTCACGCCGGTCGCCATCATCATCGTCGTTTCCCCCGCAGGCACTGGTCAGCAGGCAGACCACGGCGAACACCGCCGCTGACCGGGCGAGCATGCTCACGGCTGCTTTCGTAGGGGCCGGATCAGGCCCTCCTGCACCACCGAGGCCACCAGCTCGCCGGTGCGGTTCCACGCCGTGCCCCACGCCAGCCCCCGGGCGTTGGATGCCGAGTTGGACACCTGGTCCAAGAAGATCCAGTCGTCCATCCGCAGCGGGCGGTGGAACCACATGGCGTGGTCGAGGCTGGCCGCCTGGATGTCGATCTCGTTGCCCTGCACCGGGAGGGCCTTGGTGGCGGTGTCGAGCACCGTCATGTCGCTGGCGTAGGTGAACATGCAGGTGTGCAGCACCGGATCGTCGGGCAGGGTGCCGGTGGCCCGCAGCCACACTTGCAGCCGGGGCTCTCGGCTTTGGCCTCGCTCCGCAGGCGAGCCGGACACATAGCGCAGCTCGATGGGCCGGATCATCCGGCCCTGGTTATCCACGGGGAAGCCGGGCCACACGTAGGGCTTCAGCTCTTCGGGGTCGGGAATCCCCGCCGGGAGGTCGGTTTGGTGCTCGAACCCCTCTTCCTGGCGCTGGAACGAGGCCGACATGGTGAAGATGGGCTGGCCATGCTGGATGGTGGTCACCCGCCGGGTGGTGAACGAGCGACCGTCCCGCACGCGGTCCACCAGATACACCAGGGGGGCCGACACGTCGCCGGGGCGGATGAAGTAGGCCTGGAGGCTGTGGACCGATCGGTTCTCCACTGTGCGGGTTGCGGCCACCAGGGCCTGGCCGGCCACCTGGCCGCCGAACACCCGCTGGCGGTCTTCCTGCGGGCTGACTCCCCGGAAGATGTCCTTCTCTATGGGCTCCAGATCCAGCAGCTCGATGAGCTCGTCTACCTCTGCCTGCATGACCGACTGATCCTACCGGCTGGCCCTGTGCTTCCCATTTGCCCGGCCGCGGGTGCAGTTCTGCGGTGGCCGATTCCGCGGGGTGCTGGGGTACGCTTATTGCTCCCCATGTCGCTTCTTGTCTTGGTCCGCGCTCACGTCATGGAAAATTGGCGTCGCCTGCTGCGCTACTGCGGCACGTCGGGGGTGGGGGTGGTGCTGGGCCAGACCATCCTGCGGGTGTGCTACGACCTGTTCGGCTGGTCGGGCCTGGTGTCCAACCTAGTGGCCTTCATTATCGCCAACATCCCCGTCTATTTCCTGTACCGGGGGTGGGTGTGGGATCTCAGCGGCCCCACTCAGTGGGGGCGGGTGGTGCTGCCCTTCTGGCTGGTGTCTCTGGCCGGCTTGGCCTTGTCGTCGCTGGCCGTGGGTTTGGTGGATCGGGCCACCGACAACGGCTGGTTCATCACCGTGGCATCGGTCGGCGCTTTCGGCACGGTGTGGCTGGTGAAGTACGCGGTGTGCGACCGATACCTGTTTGGTTCCCCATTGGAGGACGGCGACCCCGCCGAGCGATCCCGGGAAATGGCAAGCGATGGAGCCCAGTCGGCGGGCGTTCGCTGAATCCGCCCGGGGGTTCATGCCCCCCGACGAGGGGTTGGCCCTGTACCGAGCCGCCTGCGACCTCGAGGTTGACGGTCCGCTGCTGGAAGTGGGCAGCTATTGCGGCAAGTCGTCGGTGTATCTGGGCGATGCCGCCCAAGCCCAGGGCCGGGTGCTGTTCGCCCTCGACCACCATCGAGGCTCGGAGGAGAACCAACCGGGCTGGGAGTGGCACGAGCCCGACCTCGTCGATCCCGAGGTCGGCCTGATCGACACCCTGCCCCACTTCCGCCGCACTATCCACCAGGCTGGGCTGGAGGGGAGCGTGGTGGCGCTGGTCGGCGACTCGGTGGCCATCGCTCAGAACTGGTCCACGCCGCTGGCCTTTCTGTTTATCGACGGCGGCCACGGCACCGAGCCGGCCCACGCCGACTACGAGAACTGGGTGCCCCACGTGGCCATCGGCGGCCGCCTGGCCATTCACGACGTGTTCCCCAACCCCGCCGACGGCGGCCGCCCGCCCTACGAGATCTACTGCCGGGCCATGGACTCCGGCGCCTTCACTGAGCTTCCCGCCACCGGCTCCCTACGAGTCCTCACCCGCCACACCCCCGGCACCTGACCTGCGCCGATCCAAGCAGGCCTCTCGTTGCCTCACTACCGTGGCGGCATGGACGATGAGCAGCGGCTGGTGGCGGGCGAGGTGTGGCGGGAGTTCTGCGACTGCTTGAAGGCGTCGGGTGATCGGCTGCTGGGTGATGATTTTCCGGCGGGGGCGGGGGACCGGGCCGAGGGGTATCGGCACTTGGGGCGGCTGTTGATGCAGGGGTGGATTGAGCAGGTGGAGTTCGCCGACCGGGATTTTCCCGTGATGTACCGCCACAACGACGACGTGATGCGCTGGGGCGGCCCCAATGTGGACAACACCTACTGGCGGGCCCACGTGAGCGCCGAGCACACCTATCGGGTGAGCGGGTGGCTACCGCCCGGGGCGATGTTCGTAATCCAAAGCGCCCACGGGGAGATGCACCAGAACCGGCTGGGGATCACCGCCGAGCGTTCCAGCGACGACTTCGCCGTCGACCCCGACGGCAGCTTTACCTTCATCGCCAGCGCCACTCATCACGACGGCAACTGGCTGCCCATCGACGAGCACACCGACCACATCTCAGTACGGGAGTACAACGTAGACTGGGGTGCCGACGAGCCGGGGCGGTTCTCCATTGAGCGACTGGGTAGCGAGGGTGAGACCCCTGCGCTCCTCGATCCTGGTGATCTGGCCGAAGGGCTGGATCGGGCCATTGCTTGGGCCGAGGACGCCCTGGTGTTTTGGAACCAGTGGATGGAGCGCAGCCGCCGGGCCGCGCCGCCCAACGTGTTCTATGGCCCCCGCTCGGTGCCCGGCGGGGCCGACGCCATCGGCTACGGCGGCTGCTCCTACGATCTGGCCCCCGACGAGGCCATGATCGTTACCTGCGACGTGCCCGACGCCCAGTACTGGTCGTTCATGATCTACAGCTACGCCTGGTTCGAGTCACTCGACTTCGTCAACCGCACGGTGAGCCTCAACAATGCCCAAATCGCCACCGATCCCGACGGCCGATTCCGCATCGTGGTGGCCCACCACGACCCCGGCGTGCAGAACTGGCTCGACACCGAAGGCCGCCCTGAAGCCCTCATCACCTTCCGCTGGGTGCTCAGCTCCACTATGCCCACCCCTGAGGGCCAAGCGGTCCCCTTCGCCGAGATCGACCACCACCTCCCCGACTTCGTCACCCGCCTAACCCCCACCCAACGCGCCGCCCAAATCCAAATCCGCCGCCAATCCCGAGCCCACCGCTTCCGCTGCTAAGCCCTTGCTGTACTTCAGCGGAGCCCGAGAACCGCTCGAAGGCCTTCGTCGATAGCGTCAATGAGCGCCCCGGGCAATTGCCCTGCCGCTTCCACCAGCCACGAGCGATCGACAAGCTCCAATCCGAGCGGCACTGCGACAGAGTCCGTCGGCAGACCCGTTACCGCGGCGTTGAGCAGCACGTTGCCGGCGAGTCCCGCCCTGTCGAGGTTCGATGTCAGGGGCACGACATGTGTCTGCCATACCTCGGCGCGCAGAACATCCGCGGAAGACACCACGACACATGGCCGACGTTTGTCGAGGTCGACCCAGTACACCGCACCTCGGGCTACCACGGCGCAGATCGCTCCATTCGCTGTCCCGCGGCGAGCGCGTCTGCCCTCATCAGCTTCCGCTCGGTGGTAACCAACGCGGCATCGGCCACGATCTGTTGCGCGAAGGACATGTTGGACTGAGCCGCATGGCGGCGGAGCTGTTCGGTGATCCACCTTGAGAACGGGACGTCCAGGCTGTCGATGATCGGCACAACGTCATCAGGGACGCTGATCGTCTTGTTAGGCATGTACGTATTATACGTACATCTTTCTCTCCCGCGCCCACCGTTTTCCTCGGGCACCGTCCGATAAGAGCCCCGCGTTGGTAATAGCCGGGTGAGCGAAACCGGCACAGATTCGGGTGGCTCACAAGGCGTGGTTACGGCAAGGCTCACCGGAAAGGAGATGCAAAGAGCGATATGGGACTGGAACAAGGGGCAGACATCCACCGGGCTGCAAATGACGCGTGGTATTGGGTGGTTGAACATCTGCGGAAGGAGTCGCTGTGGCGCGCTGAGAAACAAGGCGTGGAGCCGTTGCCCCACTATGAGGTGACCGCCCCGCCACGAGATGCGGGAGAAGGGGTTTGGGTAATGCTGAAGGCAATCGCTACCAGTTGCCTTGTGATGAAGAACAAGTGGGGCCAGAGTTTCGGACAAGACTGGGATGGCGATGTGTTCGAGCAAGTCGAACCGACAAACGATGCTGGCCGTAATGCCTTGGACCTATTGCTAGGGAAGGTTGCTGACGACCCGGCCGAATGCTTCCACAAGGCGCAATGGCCCTACACAGAGGGGTGGCGCGATGGATGCCATATGCAATTTGAACTGTCTGTTCAGGACCTATCAGCCCTCGATGGTGTCGGGCATTCGCCCCTCAATCCCTCGGAGGCGCACGAAATGGCTGGCGATGACACTGCGAACGACCTCAATCCGAGTGAGAAGTACTTGAGGCACGTCCTCAAGCGGGTCATGGCTGGCCACGTGGTTGTGCGACACAAGAAAGGGGGAAAAGGAAGCACTCATGACTTCGATCTGCTGGTACCCGACGGACAGCCGGTGACCAGAGTGGAGTGTGTCGAGTTGACCAACGAAGCGGGACGGAGTTGGTCGCAGGGAGGCGGTGAAGGCGAGCGCAGCGAGTTGCAGCTATCCTGAAAAGCAAATGTCACGGCTCAACTCTCTCCAGGCGATCAATGGCTGGTCATCGACCAGAGTAAGAATGAGCGTAAGCGCCAGCTCGAGCGGATCGAAAAAGGGCTAATCGAAGTCGCCGTCTGGTCTGAGACCCAGATGGGCACTTCACATGGAACTGCTTATGTCGCCAACAAGCGAATAAGCGAATCCGGGGTGTTCCCGGAAGCAGTGCGACCGCATCTGACCGCCGAGAAGACAGGTGAAGGACAAGGGGGTGGGCTGCAAATCGTGTTCGACGGCACCAGCGCTAGCTGGTTGTGGACCCCAGACAGCACCGGTGAGATGCCTGATGTCAGCCGCATCAACGAGAAGATCGCCGGTAAAGCTGAGGATGATCAAGCTGGCGCGCACCCTGAGCCGAAGTGGCTGCTCGTGGCTCTTGACCCGATATGGGAGCCGAATGTTGTGCATGACCTTCAGACGTGTTTGTCCGAACCGCCGATGCTGTGCCGCCTCTGTGCCACCATCGACTTGAAGATATTTGACGAGGTGTGGCTGGTCTGGGAGGCATGGCAGCATGAGACCGCCGCGCAGGCCACATCGGTGCTTGTGCTGTGTCGGAGTGGAGCCTCGCCCAGGCATTTCGTCGTTTCTGGCAAGCAGACGTGAGACCACTAGTGACTACTCATGACCGTGCAAAGCGAGTACCAGATGCAGAGGCAGGACGCGGTCCTCTGAGCACACTTTGGACCAGCACGAAGTTCGTTCAGCCTAATGTACGCACGATGAAGTACCTGTGGCTTCTCGCCGTGCCAGTGCTTGTGCTCGCTGGCTGTGTGACCGTTGGTCCGACATCCGATTCTGGGGATGGTTCTGTCCCGGCTGTTGCTTCGCCTGAGCCTACGATGGCTGCCTCTTCTCAGACAGGTGGAGGCGAGGACAGCACGCCAAGGCAGGGGTCGGTGGGCCACGTCGCAGCGCTGGGCGAGGCCGACATATCCCGGTTTGCCAGCTACGACTGGGAGTCCGATGGAGGCGAATTCCAGGTAAACGTCTACTTGTGCGGCCCGCCAGGGAGATTCAGGTCGGACTTGGGCACGGACCCTGACGGGGACGGGAATCTCCGCGAGGGTGAAGGTGAGGAAATACATCAGGCGGTTGGGGGTCTCGGCTCAGGGACATTGTCCGCCAAAGTGGAGCGGTTTTTCGCCAGGGAGTCGCGAGGCCTCCTCGAACTCAACTTCTATCCGGTGATGGCACCTCATCAGCTTCTCACGCCTGCCGAGCAGTTCGCGGCAGGCTGGGACGCCGTGTTCGCCGATCAGAGATTCAACGGACTATCACCGCTGAGTATCGACTGGATGACTACGACTATGGATTCAATGTACAACGATGCTGCCGCAGGAAGCCTCTCGGCCTGCGATCACGCTGTTATCACCAGACAGGCGGCCCATGACAATGCTGTGGAGGCATTCGAAGAATGCCTTGATGAGAATCCCGATTACTCACCTCCTACCGACACATTCTTCGACCCCGCGGCTTCCGAGTGCCCGTTCTACAACGGCCTTGCCGGGAAACGAAGCGATAGCTTTTGGGGGCAGCCGACCCCGTTAGTGCTGGTCGGCGTTCCGTTCCGGCACACTGCTGGCTTCGCCAACTACGGCGGCATTGCGAGGGTGTCGCTCAATGCCGCGGGTGGAGATGTCACCTCTGATGAGTTCGCCTTCATCGTTGCTCACGAACTCGGCCACAGCATCCTCCACTTGGGCCACACCGATGACCTCGACGGCGCGGACTGCGGCGAGAACCAGCGGGCGTTGATGCGCTCGAACAGCAGATGTCCCACAGCCCCTATGGGCGCTGACGGGCTGATGGGATACGAGATCACCTGTGGCGAGCGGCGACAGCTCGGCTGGCAGTGCGAATACGAACCGCCTACCGACGAATGGATCAATGATCAATTCAAGGAGGTGTTCTTTTTCGACTCATCATTTGCACAAGTCGCACTTGACAGATACAGAGCAGATGGTTCCTGTGTGAATCGTGACTTTTGGTGGGACAATGCTGCCGACGCATTAGAGCAGTTGTACGACGTGGCCGAGTTACATCCTGGCGACCAGCGAATCATCGACCTGGCGGGTGTATGGGCGGGGGCGGAGGTGGGCGATCTGCGGGAAATGGCGCAATGGGCGCGCTCCCAAAAGCTGGACTTGAACTTCTGGGAGCCGGATTGCGAGGCATGGGCTCGGTCAACCGAGAGATACCTGGAATGGCTCGGATCGCTCGCCCCCGTGGAATGCGAGCACGACGAGCAGGGCGTCTTCATATGCGGTCGCGCCTGACCGAGCAGCCCCGAGCGGCTTCTTAGACTGCTGTCAAGCGGGTCCTGTTCTTCCTGGTGATTCAACAGCGCTTTGGCCTAGGGCAGCTCCGACCGATTGCTCAACTACTTCGGGGACAGCCTCGGGGCTTTCGTGCTTCCAAGCTGAGGATTTCCTACTCCAAGACGCGGATGGGGCCTGGATAGCGCCCCACAACCTTGTCGACGGTGAGGAGTGTCAGGGCCTCAGTTTGGGCTTGGGCTACTAGGAGTCTGTCGAAGGGGTCGCTGTGGATGGGTGGGAGGAGGTCGACTGCGGCGGCGTGTCTTCCTGTGACCGCCAGTTCTTGGTAGCCGTTGTCGCGCAGTGCTCGCAGCAGGAGGCGGGGATCGAAATTGAAGTCGGCGCGCCCTAACCCACTCTTGATGGCAACTTCCCAGATCGACGCCGCGCTGAAGACCAGTACGTTTTCAGGATCCTCGATCAAGACGCGGGCGTCGTCCGGCAGCCGTTCTGGGACTCCGGCGGCCCACAGCAGCACATGGGTGTCGAGCAAAACGCTCACCTGTCGCCCTCAAACAGCCCTCTGATCTCCGAGTCGCCCATCTGGTCGAAGTCCTCTGGCACCGAGATTCCCTGAAGAAACCCGGTGCGGCGCATTGCATCAGGCTCCGGTGTTTCTAGAGCCACGACCTTTACCAACGGCTTGCCCGCCCGGGCAATGATAAATGGCTCGCCCTGAACCGCAGCCTCAACCAGTCTCGATAAATGGGTCTTCGCCTCGTGCATGTTCACGGTTTGCACAGGGGCTCCTTTCCGTAGCTGTCTAGTTTAGTTCAATGAACTTAGTCTATCAGTGTTCAGGGGATTCCTCAAGGGAGCGCGGCGCGCACTGACTGTTCGACGGCATCGGCGACGGATTCCGGGTCTTCGTGCTCCCAGAAGCGCAGGACGGTCCAGCCGGCCTCGGCGAGGTGGGCGTCGGTGTCTTGGTCGCGGGCGATGTTGCCGGTGATCTTGTTCGACCAGTATTCGGGGTTGGTGGCGGGTTGGGTGTGGTGTTCGGGGCAGCCATGCCAGTAGCAACCGTCCACAAACACCGCGATCTTGGCCTTTCGGAACACCAGATCGGCCGTTCGCCGCAGCTCAGGCAGCGGGCGAGCCGCCACCCGGTACCGCAACCCCCGCCGATGCACCGCCGAGCGAACCGCCATCTCCGGCTTCGTGTCCCGACTCCGATTCCCCTGCATCGACTTCCGCGTCGCCTCTGAAGAAGCCCAAGACCCCTCCGGCACCCCGCCCATGCGCCGATGGTATTGCAGCTGCCGTCTATTGTGGTCGCCATGTCGAACCAAAGAAGCAGAAGAATCCTGGTACTCGTCGGCGTGCTCTGCTTGATGGTCGCCGCGTGCGGGGATGACGACGGCAGTGGTGGAACCTATGAGGCCGACCGGGTTGGTGGTACGGCCATGGCTGATCTGATCAACCCCGATGGCGACACCGTAGGTGCCGCCACCTTCCATCAAGGACCGACCGGAGTACTGGTCACGCTTTCGATAAGCGGCCTCACCCCTGGTGCCCACGGCATCCACCTGCACACGGTTGGAGCGTGCTCGCCTGATTTCACGGCGGCGGGCGGCCACCTCACCGCTACCGACAACGCGGTACACGGCTTGAAGAACCCTGAGCGAACCGTGGACAACCACGACAACGGCGACCTGCCCAATCTGTATGCGGCGGCTGATGGCATTGCCCAAGCCGAGTACTTCACCTCACTGGTCACCATCTTCGGCGGTTCGATGCCCGCACTCCTCGACGCCGATGGCGCCACCTTGGTCATCCATGAAAACCCCGATGACCACGTAACCCAGCCCATCGGCGGCGCCGGAGGCCGCGTAGCCTGCGGCATAATCCGCTGAAGCCGGATCCTTCGTTGCTAGTAGAGATTCCCGAGAATCTGGCTCAGACCTGACGGTGGGCCGCCCGGCGCTCAGCCGATGGTGATGAGTTCGGGGAGGGTGCGGTGGTTGGAGAAGAGGGTGGAGGCGGGGGAGAAGCCGGAGAGGGCGTCGGCGGCGAGGATGACGGCGGCGGCGGTGTAGGTGGTGCGCTCGTCGGCGGGGAAGTGGATGCGCTCGGGGTGGGCCATGCCGGTGAAGTAGGAGCCGTCGTCGGCCCGCAGTTCCTGCACCCATTCGAACATCTCCACGGCGATGTCCCGACGGCCCACGCCCAGGTGGGCGATGAGGCACTCGCAGGTCTCCGCCGCGGTGACCCAGGGCTTGTCCGACACGCAGCGCACGCCGAGTCCGTCCATCACGAACCGGTCGAAGCGGGAGGCCAGCATGGTCCGGCCCTCTTGGCCGGTGACCACGCCAGCCAGCACCGGGTAGTACCAGTCCATAGCCCAGCGGTGCTTGGGGGCGAAGGCGTCGGGCTGGGTGCGGATCACATCGGCCAGCCGGGCGGCGCTGAGCTCCCAGTCGGGCCGCTCGTGGCCCAACTCCTCACCGGTAGCGATGGCGGCCCGCAGGCTGTGGCAGATGCTGGACGAACCGGTCAACAGGGCGAACGACCACGGGGTGCCATCGGCGTGGCGGGCCCAGCGGATCTCGCCTCGGGGCAACTGCAAGTCGAGCACGAAGTCCACGGCCCGCTCCACCGCCGGCCACATCGACTCCAGGAAGCTCCGGTCGCCGGTACACAGGTAGTGGTGCCACACGCCGGTGGCCACGTAGGCCACGCAGTTGGCATCCAGCTTGTCTTGCTCCACACCGTCGGCCACGTAGTACTGGTGCCAAGCACCATCGGGCCGCTGATGGTCGGCCAACCACTGGTAGGCCCGCTCGGCTTCGGCCCAGCGGCCCATCACGGTGAGGGCCATGGCGGCCTCCACATGGTTCCACGGGTCGGCATGGCCGCCGGGGAACCAGGGGATCATCCCGTTGGGCAGCTGCCAATCGGCGATGCTGGCGGCGGTCTCCTTGAGATCAGAAGCCGACAGAATGCCGGCCACGCCAGGGCCAGCAGCATCGCTGCTGCCGGGGGTGGGGGTGGGGGCGTCGGCAACGTCGGTCTCCCCGTGGCTGTGGTTGTGGGGCTCAGGCGACGGCAAGCTCGGTCTCCCTCTTGAGGTCTGGTCCTGGCTTCCGGCTGTAAAGAACCAGGCTCTTGCCCAGCACCGGACTCAGAACCCGTTCGGCTATTCGGGTGATTCTCGGTTGGCGAACAATATCCCATTCCAACAGTCGGCGGTAAGCCGCCACCAGTCGGTGGTCATCACGATTGGGACCCACCGCGCACCGCAGCCACCAATAGGGGCTGTGCAGGGCGTGAGCGTGGTGGCCCGCATACGGGGCCAGGCCGGCCCGCCGGAGCCGACGCCGCAGCTCGCCGCGACGGTAGATCCGCACATGGCCGCCCACCGCCTTGGGGGCGTGGTACTCATCCGACAGTGCCCAGCACACCTTCTCGGGGAACCAAGTGGGCACGGTCACCGCCAGCGCCCCGCCGGGGCGCAGAATCCGAGCCAGCTCAGCCAGCGCCTGCTCGTCGGAGTCCACATGCTCCAACACCTCGGAGGCGATCACCCGGTCGAACGACTGATCGGGGAACGGCAGCCGGGTGGCATCGCCCTGAGCGGCGTGGCACGTTCCGTGGTACTCCTCGCCGGCATCGGACATCGCCGCGAACGTGGCCCGAACCTCGGCCAGCTCGGCCGATGCCAGATCACAGGCCACCACATGGGCCCCCCGCCGAGCGGCCTCATAGGCATGGCGCCCGAACCCGCAGCCCAGATCGAGCAGTCGTTCGCCCGGCTTCAAGCCCAAGCGGTGATAGTCAACGGTCAGCATGGCCGGGCTGGTCCTGAGAAATCGCCGAGGCTGCTCGGGTCTATCGGTTGGGCTGCCACTCGTCCAGCAGCGCCCGGTAGTGCTCCACCGTCTGCTCGGCGGTACGACGCCAGCTCCACCGGCTGATCACCCGCTCCCGCCCTGCCGCGCCGATGCGGGCGGCCATGGCCGGATCGTCCAGCACCCGGCTCAACGCGGCGGCCAGCGCCTCGCTGTCGCCGGGTGGCACCGACACGCAGGTCTGGCCGTCGGGGCCGGCCACCTCGGGCAGCGCTCCCCCGGTGGTGGTCACCAGCGGCGTGCCGCTGCACATGGCCTCGATGGCTGGCAGCGAGAACCCCTCATACAGCGATGGCACCACCGCCACCGAACTGGTGGCGTACAGCTCCACGATGCGCTCATCGGGCACCCCGGAGATGAACTCCACCACCTGGCCCAGACCCAGGCTGGCGATGGCCTCCGCCGAGGTTCCCCCTTCGCGGGGCTTGCCGATGACAATCAGACGCACATTCCGCTCCGTGCGCAGCTTGGCCACTGCCTCTAGCAGGTAGCGCAGCCCCTTCATGGGCACATCGGCACTGGCCGTGGTGATGATCTGCTCGGGCTTTCGGTCCACGCCGGGCAGCGGGCGGAACTGCTCGGGGTCCACGCCCACCGGAACCACATGCATCAGGTGTCGGGGCACCTGTTGGTCTCGGGCGATGTCGTCGCGCGACGACTCCGACACGGTGATGATGCGCCGCAGCCGCCGGGCCACCCGGGCCTGCATCCGGGTGAAGGAATACCAGCGCCGCTTGCCCAGACGCTCCAGCGGGCTCCGGGCGTGCTCGAGCTCCAGTTGGCGGTCGACGGTGATGGGGTGGTGGATGGTGCCCAACACCGGCAGGCCGTCCCGCTCGATGGCCAGCAGCCCGTAGCCCAGCGACTGGTTGTCGTGAACCAGGTCGAAGTCCCCAAGCCGGGAGCGCAGCATCTGCCAGGCCCGGATGGAGAAGGCCAGGGGCTCTGAGAACGCCCCGGTCATGAACGAGCCCACCTCGGCGGCGTCGGCCCACGACTTGACTTCCCAGAACCCCGGCATCCGCCCCGGATAGGCGTCGTTGAAGATGTCCAGGCTGGGAAGCTGGTGCAGCGGCACCCTGTCATCGAGCACCGGGTAGGGCTGTCCGCTCAGCACCTCCACATGGTGGCCCAGGTCGGTGAGCGCCCGGCTCAGGTGGTGGACGTACACCCCCTGCCCACCGCAGTGAGGCTTGCCCCGGTACGACAAGAGGGCGATTCTCAGGGGCTGATCCACCGGGGCCATTACCCAAAAGGTTCTCGGAATCCGGCTGGTTTGGCAAATGCTCAGCGGGTTCGCCGGGCCGCTAGCTTTGCCTCGTGCGAGCACTGGTGCAGCGGGCTGCTGAAGCCCGGGTTCGGGTGGACGGCGAGGTCATCGGAGAGATCGGCCCCGGACTGTGCTGCCTGGTGGGCGTCACTCATGACGACGATGCCGACACGGTCAAAAAGATGGCCGGAAAGCTGTGGAACCTGCGCATCTTCACCGACGAGAACGGCCACATGAACCGGTCGGTGGCCGACACCAGCGGCGAGCTGTTGGTGGTGAGCCAGTTCACCCTCTACGGCGACATCAGCCGCGGCCGCCGCCCCTCATTTCTGGCTGCCGCGGCTCCTGATCAGGCCGCCGGGCTGATCGACGAACTTGTCGCCGAACTTCGCAACCTCGGCGCCACCGTGGCCACCGGGTCCTTCGGCGCCATGATGGCCGTCGAACTCACCAACGACGGTCCCGTCACCTTGATGGTGGAGGTTTAAGCGTCTCCAAACGTGGGTGGCTACTCCACTCGGTTGCCGCCCAGGAAGGCGTCTTGCAGTCGGCCCCGCTCATCGGTGTCCAAGCAGCCATAAAAGGCGAACACGTCACGAGCGAATTGGATGACATCCACATTCTCCTGGAACGATTCCGAAAATGGGCCATTGGCAATGGCAAAAATGAAATCGGGGCGCTGCGCGGTGAAGTCTGCCATGCATTGCAGGCTGGAATCGGCGACACCGCCGATTTGGTTGGCGGTGAACCGGGCGAACATGTTGCCCATGGTGCCGGGCGAAAAACAGTCATGCGTCGCGGGGTAGGCGCGCCACACCTGTATCGGGCTTTGGTCCAAGAGCTCTTCGGAAACCTCTTCCCCGACAGCCTCGGTGGCGCACGCGAGCTCGTTGGGGGTGAGCATTTCGACATAGTCGCGGCTGAGATCGGAGGCAGTGGTTGCCATGCGATTCCACAAGCCAAGCATCCACCGCGTGCGTTCAACAGGGTTCATGCACTGATAGAGGGCCCGGGTTGTGTCAGTGACTGCCTCGGGGGGTGGGGTTGGCCCGTCCCACTCGATGCCGAAGTTCCGGTAAAGCACGCTGGGAATTGAGTGATACACCTCTAAAACGCACTCGCTTGTCTCAGGTGTCCACCCACCGAAACGCTGGTCAACAATGGCGGTTCCGACGAGGATCAGATTGTCATGGGTGAGGCAGCCCAACAGAGCAGTTTCGACGTCAATCTCGCGGAGGGAGCCGAGGGGGGTCACCTCGAGAAGTTCGTAGTCGCTGCCGAGGGCTTCTTGGGCGCAGTCTCTCTCCGCGTTGCTCAGGCGTTCGGCTACGTCGCCCCCGGTGGTGTCCCCACCGAAGGCGAGGGTGTCCATCGATTCGGCTGGTTCGGGAGCTTCGGTGGGCTCAGGTGCCGCGGTGGGCTCAGGTGTGGCGGCTGGCTCAGGTGCCGCGGTGGGCTCAGGTGTGGCGGCTGGCTCAGGTGCCGCGGTGGGCTCAGGTGTGGCGGCTGGTTCGGGTGCTTCGGTGGGCTCGGGCGCAGGAGCCGGGGCCTCCGTGGCTGCTGATCCATCGGCAGGTGAGTCGTCGTCGTTGCCGCATGCAGATGCAAACAGGCAAAGAACGGCAGCCACAGCAAGTATGCGCTTCATGGGAATTCTCCTTTAGAGAATGAGTCCTGAATGAATTTACCTTACTTGATCGGGGGGAGGGCAGAGCGATCAGCTCTATTGCCCTTGCCTTCTGTTTTGCTGCACCCAAGCCGCCGCTAGGAGGGCCAGCGCGAGGGCGATCATGGGCCAGGGGCCGGCGCGGGTGGCGAGGGTTTGGTCGGAGCGGAGTTCGACGGTGGCTTGAATGACGTTGCGCTCGGAGACGGCGGTGCGCTGGTACACGTTGCCGTCGGGGTCGACGAAGGCGCTGAATCCGGTGGGGGCGGCTTGTGCCACCCAGCGGCCGGTTTCCATGGCCCGCAGCCGGGAGCTGGCGATTTGCTGAGTCTGCACGATGGTGAGCCAGTAGCTGGCCCCGTTGGTGGGGTTCAACAGCACCTCGCCGCCGTTGCCGATGGCGTCTCGGGCCCGGTCCTCGAAGAAGATCTCCCAGCTTATGGACACCCCGAGGCGGCCCACCGGGGTGTCCACCACCGCAGGGGAATCGCCCCGGCGCATGTCTCGGGCCGGCAGGTAGTCGGGGGCTAGGGGTTCGATGAGCGATCGCAGGGGCACGTACTCCCCGAACGGCACCAGCCTCACCTTGTCGTAGCGGCCCACCTGGGTGCCGTCGGGAGCGAACACCGCGGCGAAGTTGGCCGCCTCAGTGGCCGACACGTCTTCCACCACCCCAGCCACCAGCGTGGCGTTGAGTTCCCGAGCCAGCTCAGCCAGCCGCAGCCGCTCCTCGCTATTGGCAAACAAGCCGTGTACGTCAACCACGTCCTCGGGCCACACCACCAAGTCCACCGGCTTCTGCACGAGCTGGCTGGCTTCCAGGTGGCGTTCGAAAACCACCCCCGGCACAGTGTTGGCCGCCCGGGTCCGCTGCGGTCCGCCCCCCTGCACCACGGCCACATCGATGGTGCCGATGGCCGAGCCTCGGGGCGCCACCGCCGACCACCCCCAGAACCCCAGCACCACTACCGCCAGGGCCAGCGCCGCCTGCAACCGGCGATCGAGCGCGGCGGCCAGCACCATGGCGATGGCCGCGCACACACCCACCAGCAGCAGCGGACCCAGCACTCGCACGGTGGTGGCCCACGGGGTGTCCACCTGGCTCATGGGCAGGGTGGCCAGCGGCACCCCGCCGAACGGCCATCGCCACCGGATGGCTCCGACCAATACGAACAGGCCGGGAAGCGCCAGCCATCGGCTGCGTCCTGGTGGACAGGCCGCCCCCGCCAAGCCGTACAGCACCGAGAACACCACGCACACCGCCAGGTAGCCGGGCAGGGTGAAGTCCACCATCCAAAGTGTGGCCGGGAACAGCCAGCCCGCTCCGAACCCGAACCCCCGCCACGCCCGGGCCCAAATCGGCTGCTCGGCGATGAGACGCTCGAAGGCCACCAGCCCGACCAGGGCCAGGGGCCACCACCCCCATGGGGGCATCGACAGCGCCACCACCCCGCCTGCCGCCAACGAGCCCGCCGCTGTCCAGCCGCTGTTGCGGGCCCATACTGCCAATCGCGGGCTCATCGGCCCCTCATTCGCCGACCGTGATGGCCCGGGCCGCTTCTTGGCCCTGGCGGATGCAGGCCGGAATCCCCAGACCCCGAGCCCACGCGCCAGTCGCCTGTAACCAGGGGGCATCGTGGGCCAGCACCCGCTCGATGTCGGCCACCAACTCCAGATGGCCAGGTCGGAATTGGGGCAGCGACCGCTCCCACCGGCTGATGCGCACGGCGCGGGGTTCGGCGTTCAAGCCCATCGTCAGCTCCAGATCGGCGCGCACGGCGTCCACCAATGCCTCGTCGTCCAGTGCCATCGCCCGGTCGTCGCCGTACCGGCCCGCCGATACCCGCAGCACGACCGTGTCGTCCACCTCGAGGTGTGCCCACTTGCTCGACGCCCACGAGCACGCGGTGATGGTCCGGCCCTCCACCGCGGGCACCAGATAGCCGGACCCACCCATGGCGTGGGCGACATCGGCGGCGGCGAAAGCCAACGTCACCAGCACCACGGAGGCGTAGTCGATTCTTAACAGCCCCTCGGCGGCCATCGCCGACACCGGGGCACTCAATCGGGCCGCCGCGGGAGCGGGGATGGTCACGATCACCCGGTCGGCATCCAAATCGCCCAAGTCGGACACCGGCGCCGACAGCAGCAGACGGTCGCCCAGCTCGCGGGCTAGCGCGTCTACCAAACTCTCCATGCCACCGGGCAGGGTGTAGAACACCGGGGCGTTGGGATCGACTTGCGCTCCTGCGGCCAGCTTCTTCAGTCCCTTCACCAGGCTGGCGTCGCTGGTGGCCGCCTCTGCGAGCTGGGGAACCGCGGCCCGCATGCTGAGGTCGTCGACAGAGGAGGCGTTGATGCCCCCGATCAGCGGATCCACCAGCCGCTCGGCCACCTCGTCGCCCAGCCGCCGCCGCACGAGCGCCCCCACCGACTCGTCCCCCTCCAATGGGTGCCCGGCCAAATCGGGCTCTTGGCGGGCCCGGTCCACACCTTCGGAAGACACGATCCCCGAGGCGGCCAAGGCGTCGAAGTCCACCGGCACCCCCAGCACATTGGGCCGGGGGAGAGCCCGCAGCGCTCCTCGGGAGTACACGTAGGCCTCTCGTTGAGCGGGGGCCACCAGCGTTTCATCCAGGCCCAGCTCCCGACACAAATCCACCGCCCACGGCACCCGGGCCAGGAAGGCATCAGGCCCCTCGTCCACCGGCATCCCCGCAAACCAGGAGGTGCGGATGCACCCGCCGGGCCGAGCCGCGCCCTCATGCACCGTCACCTCGACGCCAGCCCGATGCAGCTCATGGGCCGCGGCCAGCCCCGTGATCCCTGCCCCGACTACCGCGACCTTCAAGGAGCGGACTCCATCGTGGTCCCGCCCACCCCCGGTGCTCTCGAAGCTAACGCGGCGCTCATTGGCCAGCCTTGTACTCGTGGACCAGCTCGACGAGCTGCTCCAGCACCTCCGGGTCGGTTTCGGGCAGCACGCCGTGGCCCAGGTTGAACACGTGCCCCGGTTGCCCACCATTGCGGTTGAGCACGTCGGTTGCCCGCTCGGCCACCACCGGCCACGGGGCCAGCACCGCGGCCGGGTCCAGGTTGCCCTGCACGGCAACGTCGGGCCCCAACCGCTCTCGGGCGTCGTCCAGATGGACCCGCCAGTCCACCCCCACCACATCGGCCCCGGCCTTGGCCAACAGCTCCAGCAGTTCGCCGGTGCCCACCCCGAAGTGGATGCCTGGCGCCCCTGCCTCGCCTGCCTCCCGATCACGCAACTCGGCGAATATCCGCTGGCTGGCCGGAAGCACGAACTTCCGGTACTCATCAGGAGCCAGCGCTCCCGCCCACGAGTCGAACAGCTGGAACGCCGAGGCCCCGGCGTCGAGCTGCGAGCCGATGGATGCGATGGCCAGCTCGGCCAGGCGATCCAACAGGGCGGCCCACAGGCCGGGGTCACTGTGCATTAGCCGCTTGGTGAGGGCGTGGGTGCGCGACGGCCCCCCCTCTACCAGATAGGAGGCCATGGTGAACGGTGCCCCCGCGAAGGCAATCAACGGCACATCCAGCTCGGCCACCAGATTGCGAACCGTGTCCAGCACATACGGGGTGTCGGTCTCGGGATCGAGCGGGCGCAGCCGGTCGAGATCGCGGGCCTCCCGGAATGGCTGTTCCACCACCGGCCCCACGCCGGGCACAATGTCCACCCCGAACCCGATGGCGTGGGTGGGCACCACGATGTCGGAGTACAAGATGGCGGCGTCCACCCCGTAGCGGCGCACCGGCTGAAGGGTGATCTCGGTGGCCACCTCCGGGCGGGCGATGGTATCCAGCATCGAGCCCTCCCCCCGGATGGCCCGGTACTCGGGCAGCGACCGCCCGGCCTGGCGCATGAACCACACCGGCACCCGTTCGGTGGGCAGGCCGCGACACGCCCGCAGAAAGGCGTCGTTGGCGATACCAGCGCTGTTGGCCACATACAAACGGTACCGATCACTAAAGCCCCCAGTACCATCGCCCCAGTACCATCGACAGCGTGCGCCGTTCCATCGACGACTACCCCTTCGACCCCGCCGACCTCCCGCCCGGCGATGACGACGAGTTCTCCCCGGTGTCGTGGGCGGTGGCCATCGCCGACGACTACGAGGACGCCACCCCCCGAGTCGTGCTCACCATCGAAGAAGTAGGCCAAGCCGGCTACGGCCTCGTCGCCCACCTCCCCCCGCACCTAGCCCGCCGCCTCCGGGCTGCCATCGGCGACGCCCTCAAAGAAATCGGCGAGTCTGAAACCATTTGAGCGCAACCTTGCCCTCCCCTCTGACCTGGGGCGCTAGCCGTTTCAAGGGATTTCGCGGCGTTTATATGAGGTATTCATATAAGTCCATATAAATGCCTTGAAATCAGGATAGGCTGAGCCGATGGACCCAGTCCGCAATCCCTACAACCCGGGTGCCGGTGCACGTCCCCCCGCTCTGGTGGGACGCGACGAGGAGGTTCAATCATTCGATGTGGCGGTGCAGCGGCTCGGCATGGGTCGCCATGATCGGAGCATTCTGCTGTCTGGGCTGCGGGGGGTGGGCAAGACCGTTCTGTTGCAGGAGTTCGGTCGCATCGCCCAAGGGCATCAGTGGGTTCACCAGCATGTGGAAGCAGCAGAGGGCTTTGAGCTGACAGAGTCGATGGCACTTCTGGCCCGCAATGCCATCTTGCGCCTGTCGCCGGGCAAGCGCATAGCCGACAACACTCGCCGCGCCCTGGGGGCGCTCAGGGCGTTCCAAGTTCGCTGGGAGCTTCCCGAAGGAGGGGGTGTCGTCGCGGAGGTTGACCCGCGCCTGGGCTGGGCTGATTCAGGCCGGCTGGACAACGACTTGGGCGACCTGTTCGCCGAACTCGGCCAGCTGGCCCGCGACCACCAAAGAGGTGTGCTGTTCACAATTGACGAGATGCAGTATCTGGCGAAAGACCGTCTCGGCGCATTGATTGGGGCCCTGCACCGGGTGAGCCAGTTACAACTTCCGCTCGTGGTGGCCGGCGCAGGGCTGCCTTCGCTGCTCGCCCTGGTAGGAGAGGCCAGGAGCTACGCAGAGCGGCTGTTCGCATTCCAAACGATCGACAGCCTCCATCAACAAGAAGCCGTAGCTGCGCTGGCCGTGCCCTCTGAGCAGGAGGAGGTCGAATGGCAGCCCGCGGCGCTCGACGCGGCAATCGAGGCCACCAAGGGATATCCCTACTTCTTGCAGGAGATCGGCAAGCACGCCTGGGACCTGGCCCCCGGACCCCACAGCATCACCGCCGACGACGTGGCCGTCGCCCTCCCCGTGGCCACCGAAGGCCTGGACTCGGGGTTTTTCCGGGTTCGTGTGGACCGCACGACTGCGGCTGAACGGGACTACCTCAAGGCGATGGCGTCGCTGGGCCCAGGACCGCACACAACCGGTGACGTCGCGTCTGTTTTGGACAAGACCACCCCTCAGGTCAACCAATTCCGCGACGCCCTCATCAAGAGGGGCCTGTGCTACTCCCCCCGCCACGGCTACATCGACTTCACCGTTCCTATGTTCGGCGACTTCATCAACCGCCGCCTCCAATAGAGAAACTCGCTAGAGCAAGGGAGCCCTGTCACCGTCTCGGCGGCGGTTCGGGGGGTTGTTGCCAGGGGGGTCGGAGGTAAGGGCGACCGGTGTCGGGGTGGTGTTCAACCTTGTGGTTGCGGTGATGGGCCTTGTGATGGCAGTCGTGGCAGAGCAGCACGAGGTTGTCGGGCTGGGTGGGGCCATCGTCTTGCCATTCGATGATGTGGTGGGACACACACCACTCGGGTTCGGCTCGACAACCGATGCAGCCCTGGTCTCGGGCGGTGATGGCGGCCCGGAGTTGGGGGCTGGGGTGGCGTTGGTGGCCCAGTGAGAGACATTGGAGGTCGGAGTCGAAGATGCCGGTGAGGATTTCAGCGTCACAGGCCAGCTTGCGGAACTCGCCTTGGGGAAGCGGGGTGCCGTCGGCCAGGCGGGGATTGCCAAGCTGGCGGTCAATGGCGTCGTAGTCGGCCAAGATCAACAAGCTGGTCGGCTGGGGCTGCTCCTCGTCGCCGTCGCTGGTTCGGGTCAACAATTCGGCAATGGCATCGGCCCGGCGGTGGCGGGCCTCAAGCCGCTCGCGGCCGGTAGTGGCGTGCCAGGCCATATCGGTCTTGTGGTTCAATGCGGCCCGGATTCCCTGGGCGGTGACAGGATCGAACAAAGCGAACAGCCGCCACATACCGTCGTCTGTTTCGGTGAAGCTCGCGGTGCGGGCCTTCCGCTGGCGCTCGTAGCGCTTGGCGACCGCGTCGTCGCCCGCTAGCTCGTCTTGGTGCTCACGCACAGTGCGTCGCAGTTGCTCCGGCGTCTCGGTCTCGGCGGCAGCCACCATCTTTTTCTCGTCCAGGGGACCACACTTGGCGGCCGCGCCCAGGATGCGGGCGTGCTCGGTGGTGATCCGACTGTCAGCCAGGGCCCCCCGAGCAGCCGGCAGGGCTTCGAGTTGCTCGGCGTCGCGCATGGTCCGCTGGGCCTGCTGGCCCGACTGGCGCAACTCAGACTTCAGTGTGTTGGCCGTGTCATAGGGGGTGGTGCGCCGCTTCTTCTCCGCCACCGCCTCCGCCAAGAACCCGTCCAACCGATTCCGAGCCCGCCCAATCTGCCGCAGCCGCAAATCCAAGCCAGCATCGTCCAACCCGGCCACATCCACCGCATCAACATAAACGGCGCTCCCGGCATTTTCCCTGGTCAAAACCCCAGATTCCATGCCCACCAGTCTACCGACACCAGTGACAATATCTATTGGCTTACCTGGTCAATAGAGGGAAACATTTCATTTGCAGTCGAAACATATGATTCTTACCAACCATCGGTCGGGCGTTGGTCGGAGAAGGCCGACGCACCACTAGCATCCTCCCCGTGTCGGAAGCAGTGATTGCCAATGTCACCGAAGGTTTGGGCATCAAGATCGAAGCCAGCGTCTTTTCATGAGGCTGTCTCGCTGTCTTGCTATTGACCTTGAGGTATCGAAGGAAACCGAGCGCATCCACAAGTTTGCCGGAGTCCGCTTCGATACTGGTGAGTTCGTTGTGCATCCCTAACCAACAGGAGAGTCTTCTGAAGGAATCCCCGGAGCTGCTCGCTGCCTGGCACTGGCTCACGGGAGGGCAGGCCAACTCCGGTTTCGACCTTTTCTTTGAGCGCCTGCGAGGTTCGCCGAGGCCCAGCGAAACTGAGACCCACGAAGCGATCCACGCATGCATCGATGACGTTTCCTGCCATACACACGCGGGCCAGGCCATCGCCTCCGCCGCCCAACACTGCTGGCCGCTTGCCTACGCCCTGGCGTGGCTGTCTGTATCAGGGGGTAACTCAGTCATGCCACCGTGGGTTCGGCATCAATTTTCCGAAGCTGGCGTGCTGGTGCTCACCTGCCACGCCCTGGCCATGAAGCTGGTCGGCGCCAGCTTCTCGGAGCGCGCCGACCGCCCGGATAACGAGCTATTCCAAGACATCCTCACCGATGCTGCCACTTTGCTGCGCGGTGACGGGATGCCGCCCGAGGAGGCCGAAGAAACCCGGGCCAGGCTTTTGGCGGGGTTCCGATAAATACTCGTGGACGAATACCAAGATGTCGGCCGCGACGAGTACGACCTCATCTCGGCCCTGGCTGGTCGAACTCAGGCAGACCTCGATGCCAAGCTCACCCTGTTCGCGGTGGGCGATGACGACCAGAACATCTATGCCTTCAAGGGATCGTCAGTGGAGTTCATCCGCAGCTTTGGAGAGGACTACCAGGCCAGGCCCGCGTTCCTCATTGAAAACTACCGATCAACCCGCCACATCATTGAGGCCGCCAATGGGGTCATTGAGCCGGCGCGGTACCGGATGAAGGTTGACAACGAAATCCGAATCAACAAGGGACGGTGCTCGCCACAGCCCACCGCGCCAAGGGCCTTGAGTTTGACCATGTGATGGTGCTCGACGGGGGTTGGGATCGCGGCGGGAAGGATGAAGATGCTGACGCCTCGCGCCGCCTGTAATACGTAGCCATGACCCGGGCCCGCCAAACCCTTGCTCTCGGGTGCTTCGGCAGTCCGAATCCGATGCAGGAAGCGCTACGAGACATCCCAGCTGTTGTTTGGCGAAATCCCATTGAGCTCCCACCACCGGCCCCGGAGTTATCCCGGCGCTATCGACAGCTCAACCTGAGAGATGTCTACTTGAGCTTCGCGGGCCGAAAACCGCCCCACCATCGACTGCATCGAGCCATCGCTGCGCTGTCGCCTGGCGATCCACTAGAGGTACGGCCACAGCCCGGCCGATGGGAACTACTCGACCAAGCAGGAGTGGTAGTGGGAACGCTGTCCAAGAGGTTTGAGCCCCCCGAGGGAACGACCTGCACCGATGCCACCGTTTTGGCCATCGCCACTTGGAGTAGCAAACATTCAGAGCCGCAGTACCAAGATCAACTCAAATGCGACAGATGGGAGGTCGTAGTCCCCGAACTCATCTTTGAACCATCCTGAGATGGATTCCTTTCTGAGTGCTCGCCATATCGCCGCCCTCGCTTCTTGTACTAGACTTGGATGTTCGCTGATTTTGAACTCGGTCTGAGGAGTCTCCGATTCATCCCGATCACACTGCGGAGCAGACTTATATTGATGGGGCCCACCAAGCCTTGGAGTCGGCCAAGGAGCGGGCGTTGTCGCTGAAAGACATGGTGGAAGTGGGCGCGGGGGGCACCCATCAGGCTCGCTATGAGCGGGAGATCATCTGGGATTCGATCAGCACCCGCCTCAACACGCTCGACATCGGCGACGCCTCGCTGGTGTTCGGCCGCCTCGACTGGGCCAACGAGCAGGGAGGCGACCGGAGCGACGACCGGATCGACGAACAAGGCGATGAGCAGGACGGCGACCGGCTTTATGTGGGGCGGGTGGCGGTGTGGGGCGACGACCAGGAGCCCGTGACCATCGATTGGCGGGCCCCGGCCGCCGAGGCCTTCTATCGGGCCACCGGCAGCAACGCCATGGGCCTGGCCCGGCGCCGCCATTTCGTTACCCGGGGCCGGGAGCTCCTCGGGGTGGAAGACGAGTACTTCGGCCAGAGCAACGGCCGCGGCCGACTGCCCCTCGTGGGAGAAGCCACGCTGCGAGCCGGGCTGGAGGCCGGTCGCACCGGTCGCCTGGCCGACGCCGCCGCCACCATCCAGGCCGAGCAGGATGCCATCATCCGCTCGCCGCTGCCAGGCGTGCTGGTGGTACAGGGCGGTCCCGGCACCGGCAAAACGGTGGCCGCCCTCCACCGGGCTGCCTACTTGCTCTACACCCACCGCTTCCCCCTCGAAGGCCAAGGGATGCTGGTACTCGGCCCCAACCGCCTGTTCCTCACCTACATCGAGCAGGTGCTTCCGTCGCTGGGCGAGGCCGGTGTGGAGGTGTCGATGCTGGCCGACCTGCTACCCGGCACCCGGGTGAAAGGGCTCGACGACCCTCGGGTGTCGCGCATCAAGGGCGATCTGCGCATGATCTCGGTGCTGCGCCGCGCCCGCCGGGATCGCCAGCGCCCACTGCGGGCCGACGTGACCGTGAGTTTCGGCCTTCGCCGGCTCCGGCTCACCGTCGCCCAGAGCGAAGAGATCGTGCGCCAAGCCCGCAAGCGGTTCCGCACCCACAATCGGGCCCGTCGGTTCGTGGAAGAGCAGATGTACCAGCACTTGGCCGACAGCGGATCCCGCACCGACGGCCCGGCGCCAGACATCGAGACCGTGCGCGAGCGGCTCCACGGCAGCATCGAGCTGCGCGAGGCGCTGGAGTGGATGTGGCCGGTGCTCACCCCGGCCCACTTCCTCCACGACCTGTTCGGCTCTCCGGCCCTGCTCCGCTCCGCCGCCGGGTCGCTGCTCACCTCCGAGGAGACCCACCTGCTCTATCGCCCCCGGGCCGCCCACGCCTCCGAGGTGGTCTGGACAGCCGACGACGCCCCCCTGCTCGACGAAGCCCTAGCCCTGCTCGGCCCCCGCCCCGGCCACAAACAGGCCGACACGATTCGCACCTACGGCCACATCGTGGTGGACGAGGCCCAAGACCTGTCGCCCATGCAGCTTCGAATGATCGGCCGCCGCTCGCTCAACGGTTCGATGACTGTGGTGGGCGACATCGCCCAGGCCACCACCGCGTGGGGGCACGACTCCTGGGACAGCGTGGTCGAGTACCTGCCCGGCGACGACGACCCCCGATTCGCCGAGCTGACGATCGGCTACCGCCTGCCCGAGCCCATCATGGAGGTGGCCGCCCAAGTGCTCGACGCGGCCATACCGGGCCTGATCCCGCCCCAGTCGATCCGCACCGAGGGCCAGCCCCCCCGATTCGTGCCCGTTCTCGCTCCAAATGCCGCCAGCGGCAACGGCCAGGGCCGCCAAACCAGCCCCACCGGCAACGGCCAGGGCCGCCAAACCGACTCCACCGGCAACGGCCAGGGCAGCGACCCGGACCTCACCGCCCTGCTAGCCGCCGTCGTCCGAGAGACAAGAGCCGAGTTGGGCGCGCTGGGCAACAGGAATCTGGCCGTGATCTGCCACACCGCCATGGTCGACGCTATCTCCGAGGCGCTGACCGATGCCGATGTCGATCACGGACTGGTCTACGAGCGGGGCCTGGAGTCGCAGGTGACAATCGTGCCGGTGGAACTGGTCAAGGGCCTCGAGGTGGACACCGCAGTGGTGGTGGAGCCGGCCGACATCTGCGAGAAGCTCCCCAAGGGGATGCGGGCCCTGTATGTGGCCATGACCCGGGCCACCCAGCGGTTGGTGGTGGTCCACGCCCGCCCGCTGCCCGAACCCCTGCGGCCCAAGGAGGCATGACCCGATGGCCCACGACCCCCGCAACCTCACCGACGAGATGGCAGCCTTCCTCCGGGATCGCCATCTGGCGTCGCTCACCATCCTGCGCCCCGACGGCACCCCCCACGTGACCCCGGTGGGGTTCACCTGGGACCCCGCCACCGCCACCGCCCGCATCATCACCTGGTCGGGGGCCAAAAAGGTGCGGATGCTGGAAGCAGCCGGAGGCGGGCGGGCCGCCCTGTGCCAGGTGGACGGCGGCCGCTGGCTCACCCTCGAAGGCCACGCCACCGTCACCGCCGACCCCGATGAGTGCGCCGACGCCGTGGCCCGCTACGGCCAGCGCTACAGCCCGGCCAAAGACCGGGGCGCCGACCGCCGGGCCATCATCATTGCCGTGGACAAAGTCTTGGGGCGGGCCTGATGACCCCCAAGGGCATCGGCCTCAGCGCCAATGTGCAGGAGTACTTGGTGGCCCACGGCGCGGGCATCGACCCCATCGCCCAAGAGCTGATCGACGTCACCGCCGAGCTGGGCGTCATCTCCGGGATGCAGGTTGCACCTGAGCAGGCCGCCTTCATGTCCATGCTCACCCGCCTGCTCGATGTGCGGTTCGCGGTGGAGGTGGGCACCTTCACCGGTTTCTCGGCCCTGTCCATCGCCCGTGGTCTCGCCCCCGGCGGACGACTGCTGTGCTGTGACGTGAGCGACGAGTGGGTGAGCATCGGTCAACCATTCTGGGAGCGGGCCGGGGTGGCCGACCGGATCGACGTGGTCATCGCCCCTGCGGCCGAGACGTTGGCCGGGCTGCCCGATGACCCGCCCATCGACCTCGCCTTCATCGACGCCGACAAGCGGTCTTACCAGACCTACTACGAGGAGATCGTGCGCCGCCTCAGCCCCAAGGGCATCATCTTGGTGGACAACGTGCTGTGGGGTGGTCGGGTGGCCGATCCCAACGCCGATGTCGTTGAGAACCCCGACACCGCCCACATCCGGGACTTCAACGCCCGTGTGGTGGCCGACCCCCGCACCGCCCAGGTCATGCTCCCCATCGCCGACGGACTGACGCTCATCACTCTGGCTCCTTGACCCGCCAGCCGGCCAGGGTTCAACCGCTAGTCCAGCAGATGCGCCACCGGTCCCCGGCTGGCGCCTAATTCCCAATCAGCCGACCGCACAATGCACTGCTGCACAAACCCTTTAGCCGCCGCGATCGCATCCACCGGCTCCGCTCCCGTGGCCAACCCCGCCGCCACCGCTGATGAAAATGTACAACCGGTCCCGTGGTCGTTAGCGGTTTCCACCACCTCCCCGGCCAGCTCGGTCCAATTGCCGTCGTGATGCACCCGGTCGACCGCGGTGGCCTCTCCGGTCACCACCAGCCAGCCGGGGCAAAGTCGGCCCAACGCAGCGACTACATCCAGCCCAGCCACTTCTTGGAGCACCGCAGCTTCTCGGGCGTTGGGGGTGGCAACGGCAGCGTGCTTGAGCAGCTCCAGGTAGAGGGCCTCTGCTCCAGCGTCCAGCAGCCGAGCACCGGTAGACGACACCATTACCGGGTCGACCACCAGATTGGGCAGCCGTCCCGCGGCGGCGTAGTCGCCCACCACGGCGATGATCTCCCGGTTGGCCAACATGCCGGTCTTCACCGCGGCCACCGGCAGATCGTCGAGCACCGAGTCGAGCTGGCGGGCCACAAAATCGGCCGGAATGGGGTGAACCCCCTGCACGCCCACCGTGTTCTGGGCCGTGACTGCGGTGATCACCGCGGTTCCGTGTACTCCCAGCGCCGCGAAGGTGCCCAGATCGGCGGCAATCCCAGCGCCGCCCGAGGGGTCCGACCCGGCCACGCTCAACGCCACGGGAGGGTTCACCCCGAGTGCCATTCGTCCAACAGGGCGGCGATGGTCTCTTGGGGATCGGGGCTGCGGGCCACCGCCCCCTGCACCGCCACGCCGGCCGCCCCGGCATCCCGGCAGGCCGCCACCCGGCCCAGGTCGATCCCCCCCAGTGCGTACACCGGAACGTGGGCTTGGCGAACGATTCGTCCCAGCCCGCCCAGCCCGAGCGGCGGTCCATAGCCCGGCTTCGACTCGGTTTCGAACACGGGGGAGATGGTCACGTAGTCCACCCCCTCGATCTCGGCCTGGCGCACCTCGTCGAGTCCGTGGCACGACCGCCCGACAAGCCCTTGGTACACCTTGGGGTAGTGGTCGAATCCGGCCAAATGCACTCCATCGGCCGCTGGATCGATCATCGACGCCAAGATCAGACAATCGGTTTGCTCCCTCATCAACTTGGCCAGCTCCCGCCGGACCTGCGGCGGGTGGCCCTTGGCCCGGAAGATCACCGCGGGGGCTTTCACCACCACATCGGTGAGCACGAGCAACTCGCAAGACAGTGCCCGTTTGGGGGTAAACGGCCGGGGGTAGTCAGAACTCGGCACGGCCTTGGTTGGATGTGGAGGCCTCGGCGAGGTAGCGCCGGGGTATCCGACCGGCCAGCCGGGCCCGCCGACCGGCCTCGGTGGCCAACCGCATGGCAATGGCCATCTGCTCGGGGTCGCGGGCTCGGGTAATTGCCGACGCCACCATCACCGCATCACAGCCCAACTCCATGGCCAACGCGGCGTCGGAGGCGGTGCCGATGCCCGCGTCCAGCACCACCGGCACCGACGACTGCTCCACGATCATCTCGATATTGTGCGGATTGCGAATGCCCAGCCCCGACCCGATGGGCGCCCCCAGCGGCATGACCGACGCGCAGCCCAGGTCTTCCAGTCGGCGGGCCAACACCGGGTCGTCATTGGTGTAGGCCATCACCGTGAAGCCGTCGTCCACCAGCGTTTCAGCCGCCTCCACCAACTCGAGGCCCTCGGGCAGAAGGGTGATGTCGTCGGCGATCACCTCCAGCTTCACCCAGTCGGTTTCGAATGCTTCCCGGGCCAGCTTGGCGGTGAGCACGGCGTCGGTCGCGGTGTGGCATCCAGCGGTGTTGGGCAACACATCCAGCCCGAGGCGGTCGATCACATCAAGCACCGAGCCGCTGGCCTCGGGAGACACCCGGCGCAGCGCCACCGTGACCAGTTCGCACTCCGATGCGGCCAAGGCTCGCTCCAGCACGGCCAGGTTGGGCGCGCCGCCGGTGCCGGTGATCAGCCGGCTGGTGAAGCTGCGCTCAGCGACGGTCCACGAGTCGCCCATTCAGATCACCTGCTCAAAGGGTCAGAATCGCCCATTCATCCCCCCTGGGCTGCTTCGAGGATTTCGACACGATCGCCCTCGGCCAGCATGGCCTGACCCCATCGACTGCGGGGGACGATCTCCCGGTTGATGGCCACCGCCACCCCCCGCTTGTTGGGGGCCAGTGTGTCTACGGTGCTGTTGGCCGGCACGTCACGGCTCTCGCCGTTGACGGTAACGATCATGTCGGCCCGCTCATCCTGGAACTTCGCTGAGGGGCTGTTCGGCCCTGGAAGAAGGGCCGCAATCGGAATGGAACCGGCTAGGGCTGAACGGGGCTAGGTCTACCGGCGGCTTGCGGCCTAGTACCAGGGCCGATACCGCAGCGGCGGTAATGGGCGCGGTGAGAATGCCATTGCGATAGTGGCCGGTGGCATAAACGATGCCGTCGTCACCGGTCCCGATGATTGGGGCATTGTCGGGCGCACCGGGGCGCAGGCCAGCCCATGTCTCCACCAGGTCGATCTCGCTCAGCCCCGGCAGCAGGGTCAACACATCTCGAAGCAGCTCGTAGACACCCCCCGCGGTCACCCGAGTGTCAAAGCCCTGCTCCTCCTGGGTAGCGCCCACCACGATCTCGCCGTCACTGCGGGGCACCGCATACACGCTGGAGCCTCGCACCACCCCCCGCACCGGCAGCGCCAACAGCCCCTCGGGGCCGCTCAAGCGGAGAATCTGCCCCTTAATGGGCCGAATGGGCACCCCCAGCAGTCGGCCGGTCCATGCCCCGGCGGCGACCACCACCTGCTGGCAGGCCATTTTTTGCCCATCGCTGGTGACCACCTGGTCGTGCGCCACCTCGGTGGCCGAGACCGAGATGGTGGGCACCCGGTTCAGCAGTTCGGCCACCACCAAGCGAGGGTTGGCGTGATGGTCGAGGGGGGAGTACACCCCGCCCCGGACATTGGGAGCGAGCAGCGGCTCACGGGCCCGGCATTCCCGGCTGCGGAGCCGTTCCACCGGCAGGCCCTCCTGCTCGTGCAGGTCGCCCAGGTTGTCGAGCAGCGCCTTGTCGTCGGCATCGAACGCGACCATCAGCATTCCTTTGCGCCGATAGTCCACGGTGTCGGCCCCCAGGGAGTCGGCAAAAGCGGGCCAGGCCCGGCTCGCGGCCAGGTTCAGCTCCAAGATGTGGCTCTCGCCCCAGTAGGCCTCGTGGATGGGGGCCAGCATCCCCGCCGCGGCGTGGCTCGCCCCGGTACCCGGCGCGGGATCGAGCACCACCACCGCAACGCCTTCTTGATGGAGCTGCCATGCGGTCGACAAACCGATGATGCCACCCCCCACGATGATGACGTCGGGCCGAGCGGGCACGTCAGCCACCGAGGGCCTCCAGCAACTCGGCGGTGGCCGCGGCGGGGTCGGCGGCGTGGGCTACAGCACCGACCACCGCCACACCATGGGCCCCAGCGTCCAACAATTCCGGCACTCGGGCCGCGGTGATCCCGGCAATGGCGATCACCGGGATGCCCACCGCGGCGGCCACCTTCTCCACCCCGGCTGGCCCGAGCGGCTCAGGCAGACCGTCTTTGGTGGCGGTGGCGTACACCGGTCCCACCCCCACATAGGAAGCACCGTCGGCCTGGTGGCGCAGGGCCGTGTCGGGATCTCGGGCCGTGCCCCCCACCAGCGCATCAGGGCCGAGCAGTCGGCGCAGCACCGACACCGGCAGGTCGTCGGCCCCGCCGTGTACGCCGTGAGCTCCAGCGGCCAGGGCGATGTCGGCCCGGTCGTTCACGATCACCACGGCCTGCGCCTCCTGAGCCGCGGCCACAATCCGTTCGCACTCCGCCAGGATCGCGGCATCGCTCAGCTCCTTAATCCGCACCTGCACCGCGGGGGCGCCGCCGCGCAATACGGCATCGGCCAACGAAGCGCGGTCGGCGATGACGTGCAGCTTGGGAACATGCAGCGTCACGACCCCGCCGAGTAGATCTCGGCGCCCTGGTCCCGGAACTCGTCGGCCTTGGACTTCATGCCCAGCTCGATGGCCACCGACTCGTCCACCCCCTGACGGGCGGCGAAGTCCCGCACGTCCTGGGTGATCTTCATGGAGCAGAACTTGGGTCCGCACATGGAGCAGAAGTGGGCGGTCTTGGCCGGCTCGGCCGGCAAGGTCTCGTCGTGGTACTTCAGCGCCGTCTCGGGGTCGAGCGACAGGTTGAACTGGTCGGCCCAGCGGAACTCGAAGCGGGCCTTCGACAGAGCATCGTCCCACGCTTGCGCCCCCGGATGGCCCTTGGCCACATCGGCGGCATGGGCCGCGATCTTGTAGGCGATCACCCCGTCCTTCACGTCGGCCCGGTTGGGCAGCCCCAAGTGCTCCTTGGGGGTCACATAACAGAGCATGGCGGTGCCGTACCAGCCGATGTTGGCCGCCCCGATGGCCGAGGTGATGTGGTCGTAGCCGGGGGCCACGTCGGTGGTGAGCGGCCCCAGCGTGTAGAAGGGGGCGTCTTGGCACCACTCCTGCTCCAGGGTCACGTTTTCTTTGATCTTGTCCAGCGGCACATGGCCGGGTCCCTCGATCATCACCTGCACATCGTGGGCCCAGGCCCGCCCGGTCAGCTCGCCCAGGGTCTTCAGCTCGGCCATCTGCGCCGCATCATTGGCGTCGGCGATGGAACCGGGCCGCAATCCGTCGCCCAGGGAGAAGGCCACGTCGTAGGCCGCGAAGATCTCGCACAGCTCCTCGAAGTGGGTGTAGAGGAAGTTCTCCTGGTGGTGGGCCAGGCACCAGGCGGCCAGGATCGAGCCGCCCCGACTGACGATCCCGGTGGTGCGCTCGGCGGTGAGCGGCACATAGCGCAACAGCACCCCGGCGTGGACGGTCATGTAGTCCACCCCCTGCTCGGCCTGCTCGATCACCGTGTCGCGGTAGATCTCCCAGGTGAGCTCCTCGGGGCTGCCGTTGGTCTTCTCTAAGGCCTGGTAGATGGGCACGGTTCCAATGGGCACCGGCGAGTTGCGGATGATCCACTCTCGGGTGGTGTGGATGTCGGAACCGGTGGACAGGTCCATCACGGTGTCGGCCCCCCATCGGGTGGCCCAGGTCATCTTCTCCACCTCTTCGGCGATCGACGACGTGACCGCCGAGTTGCCGATGTTGGCGTTCACCTTGGTGAGGAACTTCCGCCCGATGATCATCGGCTCCGACTCGGGGTGGTTCACGTTGGCCGGGATGATGGCCCGGCCCCGGGCCACCTCGGAGCGCACCAGCTCGGCATCGAGCCGCTCGCGGGTGGCGATGAACTCCATCTCCGGGGTGACCTCCCCCCGACGGGCGTAGGCCATCTGGGTCACGGCCGCGCCTTGGGCTCGCAGCACCGGGCGGCGCTCGCCCAAGAACGGGTCGGAGGCGGCACCGTCGCGCACCGCTCGGCGGCCGTCGTCGCGCAGATCGGCGATTCGCCCCTCGATCTCGGTGGTGTCATCCCGCTCGGTGATCCACGCCAGCCGCAGGGGCGGCAGGCCCACGCTGGGGTTGGAACCCGGTCCGCTGGTGTCGTACAGCAAGAACGGCGGCTCCGGTTCGGTCAGGTTCACCTGAGTGAACGGCACCCGCACGTCAGGCCGGTTGCCGGTCACGTATACCTTTTCTCGAGCGGGTTTTGGCTCCCGAGCAGGCTTTTGGCTGGAGGTAGAGCCTTCCTGGTTCGGCGCGTTGCCGTTGGTGCTCTCGCTCATCATCATCTCCCTTCGCCGGCGTTATCCGGATCAGGTTCAGCGGTCGGTGCCAGCGGACACCCTCTCAGCCCGACGATCCTCGAGCTCCCGCGTGGTTTTCTGTTTACTCTCAGTATACTTTGACATATTCTGAGTTGGACCGCACCGGACCTCCTCAAAAGGCCCGGTGCGGCCCAAGGAGACAGCAAAGCTGCCTCCTTCACGGGACTACCCGTGGTCGGGCCGGTGCAGACTTGACACCTCGCCGGGAGGGTTCGATCCCCTCTAGTTCCACCTAGCACCCTATACCGTCCAGATGCCGTTCACCACCCCCTTTGCCAAAGGCAGAGCCGCCGCCCAGTTTGTGATGCCTCGATACATCATCGACGGCTGAGATAGCGGTTGATGAGGGATTGGGTGGAGGAGTCGCGGGTGGGATCGGGGGTGGCCACGCCAGTTAGCTCGGCGGCGATGCCGGTGGCCAGAGTCTTGCCCAGCTCCACGCCCCACTGGTCGAAGGGGTTGATGCCCCATACGGTGGCCTGGGTGAACACCTTGTGCTCATAGATGGCGACCAGCTGGCCCAGCGAGCGGGGGGTGAGTTGGTCGCCGAAGATCACGGTGCTGGGCCGGTTGCCCGGAAAGCTCCGGTGGGGATCGCCCACTTCGGGGGCGCCGAAGGCCAGGGCCTCGGCTTGGGCGAACAGGTTGGCCATGAGCAGGTCGTGGTGCTCGTCAAGACCGTGATTGGGGCGACAGAAGCCGATGAACTCCACCGGCACGATGTCGGTGCCCTGGTGCAAGAGCTGATGGAATGCGTGCTGGCCGTTGGTACCCGCCTGCCCCCACACCACCGGGCCGGTGGCAACGCGCGCCGGGGTGCCATCAGCCCGCACCGACTTGCCGCTGCTCTCCATGTCGAGTTGCTGGATGTAGGCCGGGAACAGGGCCAGCTCTTGGGCGTAGGGCAGCACCGCGTAGGTGGGCCAGTCCCAGAAGTTCCGGTTCCAGATGCCGATGAGCCCCAGCAAAGCAGGCAGGTTTTCGGTCCACGGGGCGGTGCGGAAGTGCTCGTCGATGTGGTGCATCCCGGCCAACAGTTCGGCGAAGGCATCAGCGCCCAGGGCCATCATGAGGCTGAGCCCCACCGCGGAACCCAGCGAATAGCGCCCGCCCACCCAGTCCCATAGGGCGAAGACGGCTCCAGCGTCGACGCCGAAGTCGTGGGCCTTGTCGGGGCGAGCGGTGACGGCGGCGAAGTGACTGCCCGCCTGCTCCGAGCCCACAGCGTCGGCGATCCAGGCCCGGGCGGTGCGGGCGTTGGTCAGCGTCTCTGTAGTGGTGAACGTCTTGGACACCACGATGAACAAGGTGCGAGCTGGATCCAAACCCCGGGTGACGGCCCTGAAGTGAGCACCGTCGACGTTGGACAAGAAGCGCACGCCCAGATCAGCGTCGGCATAGGCATCCAGGGCCGCCGCGGCCATGGCCGGCCCCAGGTCCGATCCGCCGATACCGATGTTCACCACCGCCTCCCACCGCCCGCTCCGGGCCTCAGCGGCGAAAGCAGCCATTCGGTCGAGTTCAGCCCCGACTTCCGGGGGAGGATCAGGCTGGCGCAGGGCGGCGTGCCAGGCCGGGCGCCTTTCGGTGGCATTCACCGGCTCGCCATCGAGCATGGCCTCAATCCGGCCTCGCAGCTCGGCCCGGTCGGCGAGCGCCGCCAGCAACTCCACCGTCTCGTCGGTGAGCCGATTCTTGGAGTAGTCCAACAGCCACCCGTCGGTCTCGGCCACAAGCCGCTCGCCCCGCTGTGGGTCGTGGTCGAACAGATCCCGGAGGTGTACGTCCCTGAGCGCGTCCCGATGGGCGCTCAGCGCGTGCCACTCGCCGGTGTCGTGCATGTTCGCAGCGTAACCGGGGGCCCGGTTTCAGCTGGCCGACTATTCGTAGGAGATGGCTTCGAGAACGTTGAGACGGCTGGCTCGCCGGGCCGGGATCGAGGCGGCCAGCAGACCGGCGACCGCCACGATCACGAGGTAGTACCACAGCGTGGCCCACGGTACGGCGAACGACGAGACGAAGTTGTCGGGGATGATCTCCACCGTGGCCCATCCGAACAGCACTCCGACGGTGATGCCCATGAGCCCGCCGAACACGGCAACGATGCCCCCCTCCCACCGGATCATCCGTCGGGCCTGCCGTCGGGACATGCCCACGGCCCGCAGAAGGCCCAGTTCCCGAGTCCGTTCAAAAACCGAAAGAGCCAGCGTGTTGGCCACCCCCATGAGGGCGACCACCAGAGAAATGGCCAAGAAGGCGTTGACTACCGCCAAGAACGTGTCGATCTGGCTCTCCTGGGTTTCCTGGAACTCGGCTTGGTCCCGCACATTGAGCTGCGGGAAGGCCAGCGTCGTCCGCTCCAGCGCCTCCCGCGCCTGGTCCGCGGTGTAGCCCGGTGCGGTGAGCGCGGAGATGAAGGCGTCCTCCTGGGCGATGAGGTAGCGGTCCCAGTCGGCGGTATCGATCAGCCAAGAGCCGAACACCGCATTGTCATCAAAGATGGCCGCCACTTCAAAGGTCGCCATCTGGCCGTCGGGGAACTCCAGTAGCACCGGGTCGCCAACGCTCACCGACAAGTCCTCGGCTTGACTGGTGTGCAGCGCAACATCGCCGGGACCGGCACCGGCAAGGCTTCCCTCCACCACATCGAGGTCGAAGTGCAGGGGGAGCACATCCAGATCAACGGCCCCGACGTCGTCGATATCGCCATCGATCGGGGAGCGGATACCCTCGAACTTGAATCGGTAGGCCAACACCGAGGCCACCTCGTCGTTCTCGCTGATGCTCTGGGCCGCTCGCGGACTGAAGGTTGCCGTGGGGTCGCCGCAGCCGCCCGGGCAGATGAGCCAGTCGGATTTCACCGAGCGGTCCAGCGTGTCTTCCAGGGTTTGCTTGAACGACTGGCCCATCACCGAGACCATGGACACCAGAGCCAGGCTGATCATCAGCGCCGAGGCGGTGTTGGCCGTGCGCCGTGGACTGCGCCGGGCGTTCTGGCGGGCCAGCCGTCCGCTCACCGGGGAGATCTTGGCCGGCAGCCACCCCAACGCTCGGGCGACGGGAACGGCAAAGGTCGGGCTGACCAAGTTCATCCCCACGAATACCAGTAGGGCGCTCATTCCCAGCAGGGCCAGGAGCGACGTGGTGGGAAAGTCTCCGACGATAGCCACGATCAACATGGCCAGGCCCAGGATGAGCACCCGGGCTTGTCCGACTGGTGGGGGCAGGTTGCGCCCCCCAACGAAGGCCAGCACCGCGCCAATCAGCGCAGTAACCACGATGACCGAAGCCGTCTCCGAGACGATTCCGAACGCCACCAAGATCACGCTGGCTGCGGTGAGCAGTTTCTCCAGCCCGCTCGAGCGGCGCGCCTGGGCAAGGCGGGGCGGAATATTGCCGGTGATCGCGGCCATCGGGCTCACCCGGCGGGCCCGCAGGGCAGGCCAAATGGCCGACACCGCGGTCACGCCCACCCCGACCAACACCGCGGCCAGAATCGAGTTGGCCCCCACCACGATCGGCGCGTCGGGCAAGCCTGCGCCGAAGCTGGAGATCAGCGCTCGGATGCCAATCGAGATGAGCACGCCCAATCCGAGACCAGCGGCGCTGGCCACCACCCCGACGGCCACCGCTTCTCCCACCACAATGGCGGTGACCTGCCGGCCGCTGGCCCCCATGGCCCGAAGCAGCCCCAGCTCCCGGGTGCGCTGGCTCACGAGGATGGTGAAGGTGTTGTAGATGATGAAGGCCGACACCACCAGGATCACCACCGCGAATCCCAGCATGAAGTACTCGAAGAAGCCGATGAACTCGTCGAACAAGTCGGCCTGCTCTTCCACCAATTCCTCGTTGGCCACAACCTCCAAGCCGTCGTCCACCACCGCGGCCACTGCGGCCGCAGCCGCCTCGGGTGAGGTATTGGGATCGAGCCGGATGTCGATGCTGTCGTAGCCCCCGCCGTTGTGCAGCACCTGGCGGGCGGTCTCGATCTCCCACGCCGTCATCTGCGCGCCCGCAGTGGCGTTCTCGCCGCTGCCGTAGCGGAAAAGCCCCACCAGGGTGAACGCTTGAGTGCCGCTGGGGGTGGAGACCCGGTAGCGCTCGCCGACTTCGAAGCCGTTCTCGGCGGCGGTGTCGGCGTCCATGGCAAACTCGTCGGCCCCCGTGGGGACCCGGCTGATGCCATCGGGCCACACTTCGAATGCCCCCAGGGAGTCGTCGGAGGGCCAGCCGACACCGATCTGGGGCGGCCCGAACAGCTCCACCGCCTCGCCGTCGGCAGTGATGGGGATCACGTTGAACTCGACCACCGTCCCGACCGCGGCAGCCACCCCGTGTACCGACCGCACCTCGTCGAGGAGTTCAGGGTTGACCTGCGTGCCGCTCTCGCCCCGGTCGCCGAAGGCCAACTCGGGGCGAACCGACAGATCAACGCCCTGGAAGATGTCCTCGGAGAGGTTGTCGAACGTGGACCGAAGTCCCGAAGTCGTGACCAGCACCCCCACGGTGAAGCCCACGCTCACGACAACGGCCAGCGTGGTGAGCACGAACCGGATACGGGTGCCGGCGATGCTCTTCAGGGCATAGCGGATGAGGGACATAGCGCAGGGTTTCGGTAGAGCCTAAAGGGATTTCTACTGGTGCGAAATCGCCTCGAGCACATTGAGGCGATTGGCCCGGCGGGCGGGGAAGAAGGCGGCCAGCAACCCAGCCACCGCCGACACCACCAGGTAGACCACCAGCGTCACCCACGGCACCGACGGGTTGGCGATCAGGTCGTTGGGGAAGGCGGCAGCCGCGATGGTGCCGGCGACCACGCCGGTGGCGATGCCAATCAGCCCCCCGAAAACGGCCACGATCATGCTCTCCAAGAAGATCGCCCCCCAGACTTGGCGTTTGGCCGTGCCGATGGCCCGCAAAAGACCCACCTCACGGGTTCGCTCGAATATCGACAGGGCCATGGTGTTGGCGATGCCCACCACCGCGATGAGCAGGGCGATCACCAAGAACACGTTGATGATGATCAGCAAGTTGTTGATCTCGCCAGCTCTGCTCTCCCGGTATTCGGCCTGGTTCTTCACGTTGATCTGGGGAAATTCGGAGAGTTCCGACTCCATGCCGGCTCGGACCTGCTCCGGCGTGTAGCTCGGGCTGGCGATTGCGGTCATCAGATTGATTTGGTTGTTGAGTCCGAGACGGCTCCAGTCGCTGGCATCAATCACCAAGGTGCCGACAACAGACTTCTCGGTGTGGAGGGCGACCACTTCGAACGTTGAGATTTGGTCGCCGGGGAACTCCAAAGCGAGATCGTCGCCGACATCGATGTCCAGATCACCGGCCAGATCCTTGTGTACCAGCAACTGGCCAGATCCGGCTGCCGCCAAGCTGCCGGCGACGACGCCGGGATTGACATGGCGGGAGAATGAGTCAAGTTTGGTGGCGGTTATCCGGTGCTGTTCGCCATCGGCCGTGCGCACGCCGTCGGGGCGGAATTGGAAGGCCATCACCGAATCCAGTTCGGGCGAGCCCGAAATGTTCTGAGCGGCCTCGGGGCTGAACGCTCCCAGCTGCGTGGTGAGCCCTCCGATGTCGGTATTGCAAGTGCCGGTGCAGACGAGCCACTCAGCCTGCACTGAATCCTTTAGCTGGTTGGTCAAGGTCTGCTTGAAGGATGTTCCCAGCACGGTGACCAGGGACACCATCGCCAGCCCGATCATCAGCGCTGAGGCGGTGGTGGCGGTTCGGCGTGGATTGCGGGCTGCGTTCACCCGGGCCAATCGCCCATTGACGGTGAAGAGCCGGTCGGCTGGCCACCCGAGGATCAACGACATCGAGCGGGCCACGGCTGGGGTGAGGATGTTGACACCCAGCAGGATCAGCAGCGCGCCCAGGCCGAGGGGAAGCACGAGGTCGGCGGTGGCAAGGTTGGACAAGAGGCCGACGAGCAGCAAAACCAGTCCCGCCCCGCTGATTGTCGAACCCAAGATGAGCGACCGGCGCCGGTTGAAGGGGTCGATCTCGGCGTCGTCGGCCAGCGCCACCATGGGCGTCACCCGTCGGGCCCGCATGGCCGGCCAGATGGCGGTGAGCATCGTGACGCCGATGCCGATGACCACTGCGGCCACGATGGTCCAGCCGCCGATGATCACATCGGACTCGGGAAGGTGGGCGCCGGCGCTGTCCAGTGCGGTGCGAATGCCCAGCGCCACAAAGATGCCGAGAACAAACCCCACGATGGTGGCGACGATGCCCACCAACAGGGCTTCGGTGGCCACCACTTGGGCGACTTGCCGCCGTCCGGCGCCGAGTACCCTCAGCAGTCCCAACTCCCTGATGCGCTGCCCCATAACCAGGGTGAATGTGTTGTAGGTGATGAAGGCCGAGATGATGAGGACGATGACGGCGAACGCCAAGAGAAGGTTCCGTATCAGGTTGATATTGCTGGCAAACTCCTGGTTGCTTTCGTTGATGTTCTCCTGCTGGGAGATCACCTCGATGTTGGGTCCCACGATGGCGCGGACGGCCGCAGCCACCTCGTCGTACGACGCCCCTGGCGCCAGCTTGCCGTGGATGAGGTCGTAGCCGCCCCCTTCGTGCAAGAGCTCCAAAGCTCTGGGCATCTCCCATGACACGGTTTGCAGCGCGACCCGGGTGGTGGGATCGATGAAGTACAGGTAGCCGGCCAACTCGAATTCCTCGGTGCCCCCGGGGGTGGCCACCTTGTAGCGCTGGCCGATGACGAAGCCGTTTTCCCGGCCGGTGAAGTGGTCGATGGCGAATTCGTCGTGGCCGACGGGGGGGCGGCTGATGCCGTCCGGATAGGGGTAGACCGTGCTCAGCTCTTCGAGTTCCGGCCAGCCGTATCCGAGTTGTCGTCCCGCGCCGGGGTCCACGGCCTTGCCGTTGCCGTCGATGGCAACCACATTGAACTCCTGCGCCAATCCGGTTACTGCTTCCACCCCGTCGAGAGCCGTGAGCTCATCGCTCAAAGACTGGGGCAGCAGGGGCACGCCTTCGTTGCGATCGCCAACCTCAGACTTGGCTCGAACGGTGAAGTCGTATTTCTCGTAGATCTTGCCCGCCAGGTCGTTGAGGGACTCCCGGAGTCCATCGGTGGAGATCAAGACGCCGACGGTAAGCGCCACCCCGACGATCACCGCGAGGGTTGTGAGCGCGAATCGAACCTTGACGCCGGCGATGCTTCGGAGGCTGTATCGCAGGAGTGTCATTAGCCGATCACCTGGTCATGAGCACCGATGCCGGGCTTCCCTTGCCAACGCGTGGGCTTAATCGTCCAGATCCTTCATGTATTCCAGCACCTCGTCCACGGTGGCCCCCTCGGGTATGCCGCGGACAAACTGGCCTACCTGGAGGATCTTCATGTAATCGAGGATCTGATCGGCGGTGGGGTCGAGCATTTCGCCCTGGAGGGTGCCGTCGGCCAAGAAAACCGTCCGATCGGCGTGGGAGGCCGCCTTGGCGTCGTGGGTGACCATGACGATGGTCTGGCCCAAATCGTCCACCGCTTGGCGCATGAACTTCAGAACGTCGTTGCCGGAGCGGGAGTCGAGATTGCCGGTGGGCTCGTCGGCAAAGATGATCTCCGGCTTGCTGGCCAGTGCTCTCGATACCGCCACCCGCTGTTGCTGGCCTCCCGACAGCTCGTTGGGTCGGTGGCTCAGGCGGTCGCCCAACCCGACGGTGGCGATCACGCTGTCCACCCACTCCTGGTCGGGGTCTCGTTTGGCCAGATCCATCGGCAGGGTGATGTTCTCGATGGCGTTCAGGGTGGGGACCAGGTTGAAAGCCTGAAAGATGAACCCCACCCGGTCGCGGCGCAGCATGGTGAGCTCCTTGTCGGAAAGCGAGCTCAGATTGGTGTCGCCGATAAACGCCTCGCCCTCGGTGAGGTTGTCGAGGGCGGCCATGCAGTGCATGAGGGTGGACTTGCCCGAACCCGACGGGCCCATGATGGCGGTGAACTTGCCCCTCTCAAAGGTGATGTTCACCCCGTCGAGAGCTCGCACCTCCGTCTCGCCCGATCCGTAGACCTTGACCGCGCTGATCGCTCGGGCGGCAGCCGTGGTCTCGGTTTCCAGCACGGTCGCTTCGCTCATGTGCTCAGCCCCCCCAAAGAGTCGTTGTGTTGCGGCCGCAAATGGCGGCAGCTATGGCTGGGACACTACCCGAAGGTAGGGCTTCTGCTCATCCCAGCCGCCGGGGAACAGCTCGGCGGCCTCTTCGTCGGAGAGGGCGGGCACGATGATCACGTCGTCGCCGTGCTGCCAATTCACCGGGGTCGCCACCTTCTTGGTGGCGGTGAGCTGGAGCGAGTCGATCACCCGCAGCACCTCGTCGAAGTTGCGCCCGGTGCTGGCCGGGTAGGTGATGGTGAGCTTGACCGTGTTGTCGGGGCCGATCACGAACACCGAGCGCACCGTCATGGTGTCGCTGGCGTTGGGGTGGATCATGTCGTAGAGGTCGGCCACCGCCCGGTCGGCGTCGCCGATCATCGGGAAGTTGGGGCGGATGCCCTGGGTGTCCTCGATGTCCTGCGACCAGGCCACGTGGTCGTCCACCGTGTCGCACGACAGGCCGATCACCTTCACGTTGCGGGCGGCGAACTGTTCCGCCAGCCGGGCGGTGTAGCCCAGCTCGGTGGTGCATACCGGGGTGAAGTCTTTGGGGTGGGAGAACAGAACCGCCCAGGAGTCCCCCTTCCACTCGTGGAAGGAGATGGTGCCCTCGGTGGTGTCGGCGGTGAAGTCGGGGGCGACGTCGCCAAGTCGAATTGCCATTTTCGGCTCCTTGCTGTTCTGCGAGGTGGAAGAGGAGGGTAAGCCCTGGCTGCCCCCCTGGGCAACACCTGCGGCGCCTCTGGCCCGCCGACCCCGATGATGCGGAAAAACTTGAACTGGCACTCGAATTGTAGAAGTATCTACGAAGTTGGTTTGAGGTCTTCTGACAAAGGGAGAAGCTAATGCAACATTGGTTGAGCCGGTGGCCAGAGCGCCGGGTGCGAATTTCGCGGCAGTCCGCCTCCGGCGTGACCCGAGCTGGGCTCTCCCAGCGACAGCCCCTCCTCCGCAGGCGCCTGAGCGTCTTGGCGGCGTGGTCGTTGCTGGTTGCCGGAATCGCAGCGACCCTGGTCGCCCCGCTAAGCGTTGCCTCCGCACAAACGGGCATGACCATGTCGGGGGGCTTCATGGAGTCGGCTGCTGATGATGGTTCGGTGGTTGGTGCGGTGGTTGCGACGTTGGATGTGGGGGAGTTTGCTGCCGCAAGCGAGTTTGAAGGGGCCACGGCTGGCACTGTGTCGGGTTCTGTACGGAATTGGACGAAGACTGGTGTTGTCACTGTGGCCCGGGTGCCGGAGGGGCTGACCCCGAAGTTTGTCCGGAGTGCTGACGGCAAGACGCTCACGATGACCCTCGATGGGAATGCCGATGCCCATGCGAACACCAACGACCGGGCTGCGACCTCGGACGCTGGTATGAGTGTGACGTTCGGTGACGGAGCGTTCGCCAGCACGGGGCCTGTCCCCTCGTCGACTGCCGAAAAGACGATCGGTTCAATTGGGGTCGATTTCATCCCGAACCTCACCTTTGTCTCGACTCTTAAGGAGAGCTCTACCACTCCCGGTAAGGTGGACGGCACGGTGACCGCGACTTTGACCGGCGCTGTGTTCGTTGATGAGGTCGATGACAACACCATCGACAACAACTCAAGGATCGACAAATCGAATTTGCCGAGTCCACTGGCCTTGGTTCCCAGCCTGTCCGCCGACAAAACGGAGGTCACGTTCACGGTCTCCGGGACAGCCGCGGCCTCTGTTCACGATGGCGCCGACGTGGATAATCTGTCCATCACTTTCGCCGCAAGCGCGTTCTCCACGGATGACGCGACTGCCCTGGGCGCTGCGGCTATGATAGGCTCGGATCTTGGTATCGACTTCAGGCCCAGCCTCACCATTACGCCTACTCTTGGATCTGATAGTGCCTTCACCGAGCGGCAGGTTGACAATGACGCTACCCACGACAATATGGGCACGGTGGACTCGACAGACCTGTTGACCGCGAATCTGACCGCGGCCGGGAAGTTCAAAGCAACAAAATTTGATGAAAATGGCAGTCCTGTGTTTCCCCAGTCTCTGTCGGGCGTTACCGCCACCGGTTTGCCGAAGGGTCTGACCTTGGATGTCATGCTGGAAGGCGACGACTTACAAGTAGCCAAAATAAGGCTCGGCGGTGCGGCCGAAGAGCACTTCGTCGACCGGAGTGACCTGGTCATCACTTTCGGTGCCGACTCGTTCGACAGCGAGGGTTTGAATACCCCGGCAGCCAGCCAACGGTCGACAGAGAAGCTGAAAATCGACTTCCGCCCCAACATCGAGTTCGCGGGCAGCTTCACCGAAAAGGATGCCAATGACGGCTCGGTGAGCGGCACGGTGACCGCCACGGTGAAAGGCGACAAGTTCATCGCCAACGTCGTGTCCCACGACCTCCAAACCCCAAGCAACGTCTACATCTCCGCCGGTAACGTGCCGGGCGGCCTGGTCGCGACGGCCGAACGGACCAGCGACACGGTCGTCACGTTCAAGCTCAGCGGCAATGCCACCGCCCACGCCGCAGCAAACAAGGTGAGCGACGTGACCTTCACGTTCGCGGAAACAGCGCTCACACAATACGACAGCACGGCTGGCACGACCGTGGGTGAGGCCAACAGGAAAACGGCCGACCGGACAATCACCTACAAAGACAACCTCACCATTGTTGTGAAGGAGGCTTTCACGGAGCCTAAGAATGATGGTTTGGTGTCGGGTTCGGTGGTTGCGACGTTGGATGCGGGGGAGTTTGCTGCCGCAAGCGAGTTTGAAGGGGCCACGGCTGGCACTGTGTCGGGTTCTGTACGGAATTGGACGAAGACTGGTGTTGTCACTGTGGCCCGGGTGCCGGAGGGGCTGACCCCGAAGTTTGTCCGGAGTGCTGACGGCAAGACGCTCACGATGACGCTCGTCGATGATACCGCTGTGGACGGCACGGGCGCGAAATCCCATGCGAACACCAACGACCGGGCTGCGACCTCGGACGCTGGTATGAGTGTGACGTTCGGTGACGGAGCGTTCGCCAGCACGGGGCCTGTCCCCTCGTCGACTGCCGAAAAGACGATCGGTTCAATTGGGGTCGATTTCATCCCGAACCTCACCTTTGTCTCGACTCTTAAGGAGAGCTCTACCACTCCCGGTAAGGTGGACGGCACGGTGACCGCGACTTTGACCGGCGCTGTGTTCGTTGATGAGGTCGATGACAACACCATCGACAACAACTCAAGGATCGACAAATCGAATTTGCCGAGTCCACTGGCCTTGGTTCCCAGCCTGTCCGCCGACAAAACGGAGGTCACGTTCACGGTCTCCGGGACAGCCGCGGCCTCTGTTCACGATGGCGCCGACGTGGATAATCTGTCCATCACTTTCGCCGCAAGCGCGTTCTCCACGGATGACGCGACTGCCCTGGGCGCTGCGGCTATGATAGGCTCGGATCTTGGTATCGACTTCAGGCCCAGCCTCACCATTACGCCTACTCTTGGATCTGATAGTGCCTTCACCGAGCGGCAGGTTGACAATGACGCTACCCACGACAATATGGGCACGGTGGACTCGACAGACCTGTTGACCGCGAATCTGACCGCGGCCGGGAAGTTCAAAGCAACAAAATTTGATGAAAATGGCAGTCCTGTGTTTCCCCAGTCTCTGTCGGGCGTTACCGCCACCGGTTTGCCGAAGGGTCTGACCTTGGATGTCATGCTGGAAGGCGACGACTTACAAGTAGCCAAAATAAGGCTCGGCGGTGCGGCCGAAGAGCACTTCGTCGACCGGAGTGACCTGGTCATCACTTTCGGTGCCGACTCGTTCGACAGCGAGGGTTTGAATACCCCGGCAGCCAGCCAACGGTCGACAGAGAAGCTGAAAATCGACTTCCGCCCCAACATCGAGTTCGCGGGCAGCTTCACCGAAAAGGATGCCAATGACGGCTCGGTGAGCGGCACGGTGACCGCCACGGTGAAAGGCGACAAGTTCATCGCCAACGTCGTGTCCCACGACCTCCAAACCCCAAGCAACGTCTACATCTCCGCCGGTAACGTGCCGGGCGGCCTGGTCGCGACGGCCGAACGGACCAGCGACACGGTCGTCACGTTCAAGCTCAGCGGCAATGCCACCGCCCACGCCGCAGCAAACAAGGTGAGCAACGTGACCTTCACGTTCGCGGAAACAGCGCTCACACAATACGACAGCACGGCTGGCACGACCGTGGGTGAGGCCAACAGGAAAACGGCCGACCGGACAATCACCTACAAAGACAACCTCACCATCTTTATGGGGAGTGCCATTGTCTATGCGAACAGCCTCTCTGAGGCGGATGCCAATGACGGCTCGGTGACCGGTGCGGTGACCGCCACGCTCGCGGGCGGCGACACGTTCACCGCTGATGTGGTATCGGCTGGACACGTCACCGCTTCCGGTGTGCCGCCTGGGCTGACCGCGGCATTTGTCCGGGACAGCGACACGCAGGTCACGATGACGCTCGGCGATGACCCCGATGTGGACGGCACGGGTGCGACAGACCACTACGACGACGTGAGTGATCTGACCATCACATTCACCGACGCTGCGTTCACCGCCTTGGCAGCGGCCAGTGTGACGAACTCCACCAAGAGCGATCTGGCGATTGACTTCAATCCGAATATTGCCTATGTGGGTAATTTCGTCGAGTGGCCGCCGCCGCCAAATCACGGCGCGGTGGTCGCCCTTGACATAGACGACAACAACAGCTTGCGGGCGGTCCTTAACGATGGGGTGACCGCGACGCTCTCCGGTGACACGTTCACCGATGATGCTGCGTCACACGTCACCGCTTCCAATGTGCCGGATGGGCTGACCGCGGCGTTTGTCCGAACCGGCGACAAGGTGATCTCGATCACGCTCACCGGGAATGCCACCGCCCACGAGCCCGGCGACGACGTGCTTGATCTGACCATCACATTCGCCGACGCTGCGTTCACCAACACGGCTGCGGCCAATGTGGGGGGTTCCACCAAGAGCGATCTGGCGATCTATTATTGGGATCCGAGTATCTACTATGCGAACAGCCTCTCTGAGGCGGCTGCCAATGACGGCTCGGTGACCGGTGCGGTGACCGCCGTGCTCGCGGGCGACACGTTCACCGCTGATGTGGTATCGGCTGGACACGTCACCGCTTCCAATGTGCCGGCTGGGCTGACCGCGGCATTTGTCCGGGACAGCGACACGCAGGTCACGATCACGCTCGACGATGACCCCGATGTGGACGGCACGGGTGCGACAGACCACTACGTCGACGTGAGTGATCTGACCATCACATTCACCGACGCTGCGTTCACCACCTTTGCAGCGGCCAAAGTGGCGGACTCCACCAAGAGCGATCTGGCGATTGACTTCAATCCGAATATCGCCTATGCGGGTAGCTTCTCTGAGATAGCCGCCAATAACGGCCAGGTGACCGGCCAGGTGACCGCCACGCTCTCAGGCGACACGTTCGCCGCCGTGGATGCGAATGGCAACGTCCAAGGCGTCACCGCCTCCAATGTGCCGGCTGAGCTGACCGCGGCGTTTGAACGCACCAGCGACACGGTGATCACGATGACGCTCACCGGGAGAGCCACATCCCACAGGAGCAGCAACAACGTGAACAACCTCACCATCGCCTTCGCCGATGGTGCGTTCACCGCGACAACGGATGCGGACGATGTGGGGGGTTCCACCGAGAGCGGTCTGAAGATCAACTTTAGGAACCCGTATTCGGCGCCGCCACCTGCCGGAGGCGGCGGTGGCGGCGGCGGAGGCGGCGGTGGCGGCACCACCCCGACGCCGACACCAACGCCAACCCCGACGCCAACCCCGACGCCGGAGCCGGACATCACGCAGGCTGATGTTGAGCTGCGCGACAACCTGATTGCCGACCAGGAGAACCTGCTGAACGCCTACCGCTGCCTGGCTGGCATAGACGTTGACGCAGTGGTTGGCGGATGCGACGGCACCGATCCCGCCGAGCAGATCGAGCCCGGCCCGGCGCCTGAAGCGCCGACGCAGGATGACCTCGATCTGCGCGACGAGTTGGTTGCCAGTCAGGAAGCGTTGCTCAATCAGTACCGCTGCATGCTCAACCGGGATACCGAGCTGGTACCTGGCGGCTGCGACGACGACGGCTAAGCAAACTGAACAAGAACCCCACCGCTCCTAGAGCGGTGGGGTTCCAAAACCAACAACCTTCGGGCCGGCCGGATGCCCCATCATCCGCCCGGCCCGAAGGCCGTTAAGAGGTTAGTCCTGAGGGGAATTGGGGGGGCTGAGGCGGCGAAGGAGGCGGCGGAAACGGCCTCCTTCAAGGTCGTCGGTGGTGTCGGAGGGCTGGCCCACGGCGGCTTCCAAAGCTGCACTGGATTGGTTCAGGGCCGGCTCTTCTCTGACCATGATCGGCGCCTCGAAGTCGGGCTCTGCCTCTTCGGGATCGTCCGTTTCGTTCAAGGCCGTTTCCAGTGCGGAGCGGATCTCCTCCAACTCGAACTCGTCGGTGTCCATCACCGACCGAAGCTTGGCCATCGGGCCCTGGGAGAATTGGTGGAGCCGCTCGATCCATTCATCCCGATACTGCACATAGATGAGGTGTTGGCGGCGAGCGGTTTCGTAGTCGCTCTTGATCACTGCGAACACGGTCGCCTCGCCGGCCACGTGCATGGCGCTCAATTCGGCCCGCATCACCGGTGAGGGATGGCTGGCGATGGCCTCCCGCATTTTTGGCGCCAGTTCTTCGTGGCCGGCCAAAAGCTGGTCGCGCTCACCCATGTTCACTTGGAGCCCCGAGGCGTTGATTTGGCCCAACACCTTCTGATGGTTCTCGATCCAGGCCGACACGGTTTGCTCGTGGCGCCGATGCCATTGCCGCAACATTTGGGGTTCCAAGCCGTCGTTCGGCGGGGAGTCTTCGGTCCTCACAATATGGAGCTCAGGAGCGTTTGGGACGGCTTCAGGATTGGGGTCGGGCACCGGAGCTGGGAAGATGTCCCACAGCGCTCTCTTCTTGCGGGTTATCAGTGCCACGATGCCCGCCAGCAGGGTGCAACCCAGGATGATGATCGCGGGAATGAGAATGCCAACGTTCACGACTCGCCGACCGTGCTGGCGGCTAGCACACGAACGATGGCGGTCGGGGCCGGAGTGGTGGCGGTGTGCTGACGGCACGACCAGCAGGTGTCGCGCGCCGTACCCCACCAGGTGACATCGCATCGAGGGCACCACATGGTGGCCTTGCGCCTTGCCTTCGGCGCGAAGAGCCATGTGCGAGCCGGAACGGCCATAAGGCCCACACTAGAGGCGCTGCCGCTGCGGGAAGTGGATTTCGGCGCAGCAGAGCCAGCGCCACCAGGGGGCGTTGCGGGCAGGCAAATCGGCTAGGGTGCGGGCGCTTCTTGGTCGGGGGGGATGACGAGTTGTTGGCCCACCTGGATCAGGTTGGCCGCGGTTATGCCGTTGGCGTCGAGGATTTCGTCGAGGGCCTTGCCGTATTGCAGGGCGATCCCCAAAAGGGTGTCGCCCTCCACCACGGTGTGGACTCGCTCCCCCGGGCGGACAGTGCCGTCGCTGTTGAGCACCACCGGCGCGTCCTGGGGAATCTCGATCTGCTGGCCGATGTTCAAAACGTTGGGATTCTCCAACTCGTTTACCGCGTCGATCTCCTGCCAGGTAATGCCGAATTCCGAAGCGATCGATCCCAGCGTGTCGCCTTCCCTTACGACATAAATGAAGGCTTCCGGCGTGGAAGTGGGCGTTGGGGTCGGGAGCGGTGTGAACACGGGTATTTCCACGGTCGCCGTTGCCGCTCCATCGGAGTCCACGCCCATGGGGCGATCTTCTGAGGTCGTTCCCCCTCCACCGCCACAGGCCGCCACCGACATGGCCAACAGCAGAACCATCAACAACACCTTTGCCCGGCGCATGGCGGCACCTCCTCTACAACCCGTGCCCCCCAACTATACGCAACACACCCCACAATCCGAAAAAGCTGGAAACACGAGCAGCCGGAAGCACCGGCAGAGTGGATTTTGCGGGCATACAGAATAAAATGAAATATATGGAGGATCAACTGACACTGCCGTCGATAAGCTGTAACCGTGAACAAGGCGAAGCCGAAGGCACCCGAAGCAGTCCGCTAGAATTTATGGAGGAATAGGACATGTCCGACGAGCAATTCCAGATACCGGAGTTCATGCTAGAGGTCCAGAGAGGCGTCCTGGCGCTGGGAGAGCAGATAGCCGCACTGAAGGCGGACCAGAGTTCTCTGGAGAGCCTCGTAGTCTCCAACTTCGATGACGTGAAGCAGCACCTGTCCGACCAGGACAAGCAGATCGCAGGGCTGGTGGAGATATCGAAGGGCTCGCAGGAGGCGCTGTTGAAGCTGGTCGAGATAACGGAAGGCCACGGCCAGCGCCTGACCACCATCGAAGGCCGCCTCTGATAGGCGTGTCGGGCTGGCGTCTAGTCACCAACGTCGGCCGAATGCGCAGGCCCCGCCACACCCACCCCGTGACCATCTGGTAGCCCGCAAAGGCCAGCCGCAGCTACCGAGCTGAGGGGCGCAAGATGTCGCCGGGATGGGCGTCTACGCCGCTTTGATCCATTTCGCCGTCGCGGCGGATGGGGGTGCCGTTCACCAGCACATGGGTGATTCCCACCGAGGCATCGGCGGTGAGCCGCTCGGCGTTGGCGGGGAAGTCTCGAACCCGGCGCAGCGGCCCAGGGGCCACGGTGTCGGGGTCGAACACGACGACGTCGCCATAGGCCCCTTCTCGCAGGTAGCCCCGGTCCACCAGGTTGAACAGGTCGGCCTGCACCCCCGAGAGCTTCCGCACCGCCTTCTCCATCGACATGAGCTCGCGGTCGCGCACCCAGTTGCCCAAGAAATCGGTGGCCTGGGGGGCGTCGCAAAGCTGGCCCACGTGGGCGCCGGCGTCGGACAGGCCCAGGGTGCAGCCGTCTTGTTGCAACAGCATGGCCACCCCGTCGGGGTCGTCGTTGGCGATGATGCAGCTGATCCGAGTGGTCAGGTCGTCGGCCACCGCGGTGTCGAGCAGCACATCAAGGGGCCGCACCCCCAGCTCCTCGGCCACCTCGGTGAGCCGCCGTCCGACAAGCTCGGGCCGGGAGGACGTCTCGGCGATCTGGAACGTCTCCCACCGGGGGCGCATGGCCTTTTGGTGCTTGAACGCCTCGTCGGTCCGGTTGCGCCAATCCTCATCGTCATAGGCCTTGAGCCGGGCGTCGTGGTCCTCGCTCATGAGGGCGGCGAACTCGGGGTTCACGTTGAGGGTGAACGGGTCGGTCATCACCATCTGGAAGGTGAGCGGGCGAGGAGTGACCTGGGGCCACACCTGGATTCCCTTCTCCCACGCCTCCCGGTTCTTGGCCGCGCTCTTCTCATGGTTCCCATTGGGGAAGGTCAACAAGGCCCCGTAGGTGAACGGCACGCCCACCTGGGGCTGCAACGCGTACATGTCGTCGATGCCAATCTGCTCGCCGGGGGCGATCGACACCACGCCCCGGCGCTTCTGGCCCAAAACGCCGATGAGGGCTTCGAACTCATCCCGGGTGGCGAACCGGCTGGGGATGGGCAAGCCGTCGGCGCCCCGGTGGGTCATGGCAAAGCTGGTGGCCAACCCGGCCGCCCCGGCGTCGATGGCCTCGGCCACCACCTCCACCATGCGGGCCACCTCCTCGTCGGTGGACGCCCGCTCGTAGGCCTCGTCGCCCACCACGAACAGCCGCAGGGCGGTGTGGCCGATGTAGGCCCCGAAGTTGAGGGCGATGCCCCGGTTGGAAATGGAGTCGAGATACTCGGGGAACGTCTCGAAGTCCCAGGGGATGCCCTCGGCCAGGCTGTCCACGTTCATGTCCTCGACGTTCTCCAGCGTGCGGGCGATGAGGTCTTGGTGGCGGGGCCGGGTGGGCGCGATCGAGAAGCCGCAGTTGCCGGCGATCACCGAGGTCACCCCGTGGTAGCACGAGGGGGTGAGCGCCGGATCCCAGAACACCTGGGCGTCGTAGTGGGTGTGGATGTCGATGAAACCGGGGGCAACCACCTGCCCGCCGGCGTCCAATTCGACCTTGCCCGACAGGCCCGAGCCGATCTCGCTGATGCGATCCCCGGTGATGGCGACATCGGCCTCCCGTCCTGGCTCTCCCGAGCCGTCCACCACAATTCCCCCGCGGATGACGATGTCTGCACTCATGGCTCAGAGTCTCCCACGCGAAGCTCGAACGCGCCTGTCGCAGCCGCAGAATGCACCACGGCGCCCACGTCGATCACTCGGGGACCGTGTCGCACCACCCGCAACGACGCGGTCTGGCCCGGATGCAGGCGGCGACTGCGCTCACCGTCGAAGGCCAACAGGCACGGTCCGGCCACCTCGACTGCTGCATCCAGATCCAGATACTCGCTTCGGGTCAAGCCAACCGTGGCGAACCACCCCGGGGCCAGTGCGGCCCGCACCAAGCGAGCCGGGTTTCGACTCGGCGGGGCAAACTCCAGCACCACCCCGCGCTCCTCACCAGAAGAACAAGGCAGCACCGTTCCGGCCAGGCCGCTGAAGCCGATGGCGGCCGGATCGGCCTGGGTGAGCACCCCGAGCTTGATTGTCTCGGGGTCGAACAGCTCCAGCGAGCCCACGTAGGGATCGTCAACCGCCACGGCGTCGATCAGAGCCATATCGGTGTCTCCGTCGGTCTCGTGGCTGGACTGCCCCGAGTCGGCCCTGTGTACCTCTACCGCCACCACCTTGGCCCGGACCGAATGGGCCTCCAGGTCTACCGCACCGGTAGCGACCAACCCGGCGGCCACTCCCGCCACGGTGGGCTCAACGTGGGCTGGAAAGGCGTTGTTGGTGCCCGTGGAGAGCGGGATCAGCGGGACGTCGGGCCATCCCAATGCCAGCGCCCGATTGGTGCCGTCTCCCCCCAGGCTGACCACCGAGTCGCATCCTGCCTCCTGCATGGCCCGAGCGGCATCTGTCGAGTCCTGCTCGTTGTGGTGCAGGGGCAGGTCGAGAAAGTCCACCTTCAACCGCAGCTGAAGGTTGTCGGTGGCGCGGCGGGTGATGGAGAACGGGTCGCGGGTCGACACCACCTGCTCGGCCCCCGCCTCGGCCGCTCCGTGGATGATGCGGCGCAGAATGCTGACCTTGTCCTCCACGGTGGACGATCCCGCACTGGTGAGCACCCGCCGCACGTCGCTGCCCGAACGCGGGTTCACCAAGATGCCGACCGTGGACACCTCTCCATGTTGCCAGCATCCGCAGGACCAGTGGCCATCCACCGTCTTCCAAGCGCCCCTCAGCTCGGTAGGGCGGAGCGAGCCGTTCACGAAGAATTCGCCAAAGTTCTCTGGCGCGGGTCGAGGAGCGGGCCTAAGCTCAGACCCAGGCACGAGCGACAGCGTGGTCGTTCCCACATGATGACGAGGAGATCGCCATGGGGGAAAACAAAGACTGGCGCATTGAGCTGAATAGAGCAGGAGCTGGCCTGCACGAGCTCTTGTCTGAGGGAATGCCCGCCGACAATCTCGACGAGTGGCTGCATCGCCTTGAAAACCAGCTCGGCGCCGTGAGCCGGGCGCTCACCGGATTCTGCTCGGATTGCGACGGCGGGCTGTACGACGACTGCATCGAGCTGGCTCCCCGGCTGGTGCCCCAAGTGAACAAGATCCGCAACGAGCAGGTTCAGCTCCAGGCCTCGGTGCAACAGCAGATCCATCGGCTGCACAACCAGGAGCCCGACTCCAGCCTGGAACGGTCGATGGCCGACATCGTCCACCGGGTGGACCAGCTCAACCACCACGCCGTCGATGTGGTGTACAGCGCCTACGACACCGACCTCGGAGGTCCCGGCTGACTCTTCCGCCGCTGGGACGGCTCAGAGCTCTCCGAACTGGCGGTCGCCCGCGTCGCCCAAGCCGGGCACGATGTAGGCCCGGTCGTTGAGGCCCTCGTCGATGGCGGCGGTGAACAGGCGCACGCCGGGGGCGGCGGCTTCGAGGGCCGCCACTCCTTCGGGGGCGGCGAGCACGCACACGGCGGTGATCTGTCCGGCCCCGGCGGCGGCCATCCGCCCGCACACGTAGGCCAGCGACCCCCCGGTGGCCAGCATCGGCTCCAACACCAGCACGGCCTGGCCGTCGAGATCATCAGGCACGGTGTTGAGGTAGGGCTCGGGCTGAAACGTCTCCTCGTTGCGGCGCACGCCCAGAAAGCCCACCGCGGCCTCCGGCAACAGCTTGCGGGCCGCACCGAGCATTCCCAGTCCGGCCCGCAGCACCGGCACCAGCAGCGGGGGATTGTCGATGCACACTCCTGGGGCCGGGGCCAGCGGCGTTTCGACGCTGACCGTTGTGGCGGGAAGGTCTCGCAAGGCTTCATAGACCAGAAGTCCGCTCAGTTCATCCAGGGCTTGGCGGAACTCCGGCGAAGGGGTGTCGGCTCGGCGCAGCGTGGTCAGGCGGGCCTGGACCAGGGGATGATCGACCACCGAAACCTCCATGGCCTTACCTTAGGCATCGTGGGCGGGTGTTCTATTGTCCAACTGCCGCCCTATCCTTGGGCGGGTGACCGATCTGTTGGCTGTCGAGCCCTCGGCGGGGGCCGCCGACGCCGTGGCTGGGGTGCGCATCACTCCGGTGGACGCGGTGGGGCTGGAGCAGCGGGCCGCGGCCCTGTGTACCCGTTCGATCAAGACCTCCTCCAAAGCGGCGGCCCTGGATCTGGCCATTCGGATGATGGACCTCACCACCCTGGAGGGAGCCGACACCCCCGAGCGGGTCCAAGCCCTGTGTACCCGGGCGCGCCGTCCCGACGCCGCCGACTGGTCGGTGCCCTCGGTGGCCGCGGTGTGTGTGTACCCCGAGTTGGTGCCGGTGGCTGTGGAAGCACTGGCCGACAGCGCGGTGGCGGTGGCCAGTGTGGCCGGCGGCTTCCCCGCTGGGCTGGCGCCCCTGGAGGCCCGGCTGGCCGAGATCGCCTGGGCGGTGGCCGCTGGGGCGCACGAGGTGGACATCGTGCTGAACCGCTCGGCGTTTCTGTCCGGGCGCTACCAGCAGGCCTACGACGAGATCGCCGCCGCCAAACAGGCCTGCGGGTCGGCCCATCTCAAGGTGATCTTGGAGACCGGCGAACTGGGCGCCTACGACCAGATCAGGCGGGCGTCCATGCTGGCCATGGTGGCCGGGGCCGACTTCATCAAGACCTCCACCGGCAAAATCGGCACCTCGGCCACCCCCGCCACCGCCCTGTGCATGGCCGAGGCCATTCGAGATATGGCCGAGCAAACCGGGCGGGCCGTGGGCCTCAAGCTGGCCGGCGGCATCCGCACCGCCAAGCAGGCGTGGCACTACCTGGTGATCGTGGGCGAGACGCTGGGTTCGGCGTGGCTCACCCCGGAGCGGTTCCGACTGGGGGCGTCCAGCCTGCTCAACGACGTGCTGATGCAGCGGGCCAAGCTCCGCGACGGCCGCTACCAGCGACGGGAGGATTTCAGCGTTGACTAGCCAATCGACTCCCGGCCATGAGGTGGCGCCGGTGGGCGACTTCAACCTGGAGTACGCGCCGGCCCCCGAATCCACCGCCCCGGTGCGACTGGCCTCGCAATACGGCCTGTTCATGGGGGGCGAGATGGTGGAGCCCGCGGCCGGGCGGCTGGCCCCCACCATCAACCCGGCCACCGGGGAGGTGCTGGCCGAGGTCAGTGTGGCCGACTCCGCCGATGTGGACCGGGCGGTGGCCGCAGCCCGCGCCGCATGGGAGGGAGGCTGGCGCGACCTGCCCGGTGCCGAGCGGGCCAAGTACCTGTACCGGGTAGCCCGGCTGCTCCAGGAGCGGGCCCGGGAGTTCGCGGTGTTGGAGTCGATGGACGGGGGCAAGCCCATCCGGGAGTCCCGCGACCTCGACATCCCGCTGGCCGCGGCCCACTTCTTCCACTACGCCGGTTGGGCCGACAAGCTCGACTACGCCTTCAGCGGCCGCCGGGCCGCGCCGCTCGGAGTTGCCGCCCAGGTCATCCCTTGGAACTTCCCCTTGCTCATGGCGGCCTGGAAGCTTGCCCCTGCGCTTGCCTGCGGCAACACCGTAGTGCTCAAGCCGGCGCCCACCACCCCGCTGACCGCGCTGTTGCTGGCCGAGGTGCTGCGCGACGCCGAGCTTCCCCCCGGCGTGGTGAACATCGTCACCGGCGATGATGCGGCCGGGGCCGCGCTGGTGGCCCACCCCGGCGTGGACAAGGTGGCGTTCACCGGCTCCACGGAGGTGGGTCGGGCCATCGCCGCGGGCGTGGCTGGCACCGGCAAGCGCCTCACCCTGGAGTTGGGCGGCAAGGCGGCCAACATCGTGTTCGAAGACGCCGCCCTGGATCAGGTGACCGAGGGCATCGTCAACGGCATCTACTTCAACGGCGGCCAGGTGTGCTGCGCCGGTTCACGCCTATTGGTGCAGGAGTCGGTGGCTGACACCGTGGTGGGCAAGCTCCAGCGCCGCATGGACACCCTGCGGGTGGGCGATCCGCTGGACAAGAACACCGACATCGGGGCCATCAACTCCCAGGCCCAGCTCGACCGCATCCAAGAGCTGGTGGCCGCCGGGGTGGCCGAGGGGGCCGAGCTGTACACGCCAGCGTGCGTGCTGCCCGAGCGGGGCTTCTTCCACCCGCCCGCGCTGTTCACCAACGTGTCCACCGCCCACCGCATCGCCCAGGAGGAGATCTTCGGCCCGGTGCTGTCGGTGCTCACCTTCCGCACTGCTGAAGAGGCGGTGGCCAAGGCCAACAACACGCCGTATGGATTATCGGCCGGCATCTGGACCGAGAAGGGGTCGCGCATCTTGTGGATGGCCGACCGGATGCAGGCCGGCGTGGTGTGGGCCAACACCTTCAACCGATTCGACCCGGCCAGCCCGTTCGGCGGCTACCGGGAGAGCGGCTACGGCCGCGAGGGTGGCCGGGCCGGGCTCTTGCCCTACGTGGAGTTGGTGGCATGAGCAGCCGGCTCGCGGTCAACAAGACCTACAAGCAGTTCATCGGCGGCGCCTTCGAGCGCTCCGAGTCGGGCCGGTCGTACCCAGTGGTCGGGGCTGGGGGGCAGCTCTTGGCCCACGCGGTGCTGGGATCACGGAAGGACGTGCGCGACGCGGTGGCCGCCGCCCGCTCGGCCCAAGGAGGTTGGGCCAGCCGCACCGCCTACAACCGGGGCCAGATCCTGTACCGGGTGGCCGAGGTGATGGAGTCCCGCCGAGACGAGTTCTGCGCCGAGGTGCTCCGGGCCGCCGACGGATGCTCCGAGGAGGCCGCGGTCGGCGAGGTTGCCGCCGCCATCGACCGCTGGGTGTGGTACGCGGGCTGGGCCGACAAGTTCGCCACCGTGCTGGGCGGTGCCAACCCAGTGGCCGGCCCCTACTTCAACCTCAGCGTGCCCGAGCCCACCGGCGTGGTGGGGATCGTGGCCCCCGACGAACCGCCCCTCCTCCCGCTGGTGTCCCGGCTGGCCCCGGTGATCGTGTCGGGCAACACCGCGGTGGTGCTGGCCTCCGAGCACGGCCCGCTGGCCGCCGTCACCCTGGCCGAGACTCTTGCGTTGAGCGACGTTCCCGCCGGGGTGGTGAACATCATCACCGGCCGACGCGCCGAGCTGGTTCCTCCCCTGGCCGGTCACATCGCAGTAGACGCGCTGGACGTCACCGGGTGCGACGAAGACTTGGCCGCAGATGCCGCCCGCCAAGCCGCAGCCACCATCACCCGGGTGGTCAGCGCGCCCGCCGCCGAGCGTCAGTGGGCCGATGAGGCCGCCCAGAGCCCCTACCTCATCGACGCCTTCTGCGAGACCAAAACCGTCTGGCACCCCAAGGGCCGATGAGCTTTCCGCCGTTACGTCTCCGCCCAGACCTGAGATGAGCCCTGGCCCGTTCGTGCTCGGCGTAGACCTCGACGGCGTGTGTGCCCAGCACACCCTGGCTTTCCGCAAGATCGTGGCCCAAGAAAGGAACGTGCCCGAGGATTCGCTCACCCTGGAGTGCAGCTGGGGATTCGAGGAGTGGGGATTCGAAGACGGGGATTTTGAGCAGTACCACCGTCGGGCCGTGGTGGAACACCGAATGCTGGCCAACATGCCAGCCATGCCCGGCGCATCACGAGCGCTGTGGCGGCTGTCCGAGGCCGGGGTCTGGATCCGCATCATCACCCACCGCCTCTACACCAACTGGGACCACGCCATCGCCGCCGGCGACACGGCAGAGTGGCTCGACAAGGCCAAAATCCCCTACCGCGACCTGTGCTTCGTGGGAGGCAAGACCGCAGTAGACGCCCACGTCTACATCGAAGACGCCCCCCACAACGTCGAGGCCCTGCGGGCCGAAGGCCGCACCGTCATCGCCTTCGACCAGCCCTACAACCGCCATCTCCCCCCACCCCGAGCCACCACCTGGGAAGAAGCAGAATCCCTCATCTACGAGCACCTCGCCACCCACCAAGGCACCGTCCAACACCAACTCCCCACCTTCGACCCCAGCACCGACCGCCTCGACGACCGTGTTGTGTGATGGGCTACGACTTGCAGAGATTTGAGATTGTCTGCGGCGAGACTCCTGCCACTTCTGCGATTTCCCGAAGTGAGGCGCCGTTGGCATGAGCCAGGCGCACCGCCGTCTCCCACTGTTCGCTGACATCCTTCCTTTCTTGGGTGACGCGCTCCACAACCCGTAGTGCCGCTCCTTGAGCACTGCTGGAGACCTCGATCTCGTCAAGTTCCCAGTGCGAAATGGTCTTGCTCATTCTGCCTCCCTGATCGCTCGGCGTATTTTGGCAATGACTTCTCGTATGAGTACTGCGGCCACCAGCTGGTCACTGCGACGCTCGAGAATCTCGGCCACACCGCCAAGCGCCTCCAGCGTGTGGGCCAGTTCTGCCTCGTCCAGTTCCAGCGTGATCCGCACAACCCAACTCTATCAACTAGACAGAGTGTCCAAAACCTGGATGTCTCACCCTGATATGTGGCTTTAGTGAAGGTCGGGCTGGGGTGTAAAGATGTCATGAGAAAGTTCGTGCGCCGTGTTTGCGGGATGAGCGGGAGGTGCCTGATGGCGGTTGTGACGGGGGGGGGGGGGTCTTGAGCAGACCCCGAGTTTTGGCCCTGTGCGTGGTGTTTGTCTTGGCGGCGAGTGTGGTTGTGGCCGGGGGTTCTGGGGCGGGGGCGCAGCAGTTGCCGCCTGAGCGGGTTTCGTCGGTGTCTTTGAGCCGGGCCGACGGGGAGGTCACCGCTGATTGGCCGGCGGTTTCGGGGGCGACGAAGTATCACGTCACCTACAGCACCGACGGCGGGAAGAGCTGGCATGCCCCGGTGGACGACCATACGAACGTTCCGACCAATTCGCTGACGTTCAGCGCCGACAATGCCAAGTCCTATGTGGTGGGCGTGCGGGCCGGCAACGAGGTCGGCTGGGGCGGCTGGCGCAACTCCCCCGCAGCCGACCCATTCGTGCCCCCTGTGCAGCAGTTGCCGCCTGAGCGGGTTTCGTCGGTGTCTTTGAGCCGGGCCGACGGGGAGGTCACCGCTGATTGGCCGGCGGTTTCGGGGGCGACGAAGTATCACGTCACCTACAGCACCGATGGCGGGAAGAGCTGGCATGCCCCGGTGGACGACCATACGAACGTTCCGACCAATTCGCTGACGTTCAGCGCCGACAATGCCAAGTCCTATGTGGTGGGCGTGCGGGCCGGCAACGATGTCGGCTGGGGCGGCTGGCGCAACTCACCGACAGCCGACCCGTTCGTGCCCCCTGTTGCGCCGGACGCGCCCTCTGGCCTGGTTGCGATCGCCGGCGACGCCAGCGTGACGCTCATCTGGGACAACCCGTCGGATCCGAGCATTACCGGCTACGAGTACAACGTGAATCACAACGCCACGTCCACCGGCAACTTGAGCGGGTGGAGCGCGTGGACGGCGGTGCCGGGCAGTGGCGCTGGCACCACGTCGTTCACGATCAGCGGGCTGGTCAACGGCAGCGAGTACCGCTACCACGTGCGGGCGGTGAACGATGTAGGCGCCGGCACAGGAGCGCCTGATGCCGCCCCTTGGTTCGTCTCCGCTGTGCCGGTCGCGCCCGTGGTGCAGGTTCAGCCTCAGCTCGCAGCCAGCGATGCGAGCTCCACCACGATGACGCTGACGCTCACGAACTACGCCGCCCCCTGGTACTACACCTACCAGGCCAACGGCGGCGGCAGCGCCTCGGGTAGCGCGGCCAGCGCGTGCAGCGACAAGGTGCCGCTGGAGTACATCTACACCCACAGCTTGAGCGCCAGCACCACCTACACCTTCACCGCCTACCGCGACGCCCAGTGCCTGATCCCGGTCGGAGCGCAGGCAACGGGAACCACCACCGCGCCGCCCTCGAACGGGCAGGCCCAAGCCCAGTCGGGCGCGCAGGCCCAATCGGGTTCGGCCCCGCCCGCGCCGCAAGAGGTGTACAACTACCGGTGGTGCGATGCCATGGTCGTCGGCTGGGAGCTCATCGAAGGCGCCACCGTCTACGACGTCAACTTCAGCAGCTGGCCCAACCTGGAGAGATGGGGCACCCTGCTGAGGAACACGCCGCACAGCAAGTGGTGGTGGATGGACTACTTCAACAGGGACAAGACGTGGACGTTCGCAGTCCGGGCCAAGAACGCGCATGGCAACAGCAGCTGGACCAACTCGCTGTCCGAGAAGCCGCCGCCATGCCCGCCCACCAACGTGCAGGCCCGCTGGATCACGGGCGGCATCGAGGTCAGCTGGACGCCCGGCAAGCGCAGCACCAGCTACGACCTGGCCTATAGCGCCGACGGCGGAGCGACCTGGACAGATATCGCCTCCAACATCACCGGCGACGAAGACGCCGGCATCCAGAGCGCCTCCAACAACACCGGCCAAACCAACGACATCACCTACGAATGGACCGGCGCTGATCGCTCCAAGACCTACATCTTCTCCGTCCGCCCCGAGTACCACGGCGTCGAGGGCGAATGGACCCACGCGCCCCCACCCCCCGGCAGCCGCAAGCCCGCCGAAGAGTTCAACAACCTGTACGTAGAAGTCTCCACGGACATCCCCTGGCCCACCGGCATCTGGTCTGATGGCGCCACCATGTGGGTCGCCGACAACGAAGACGACAAGATCTACGCGTACAACATGTCGGGCCAGAGCAGGGGGGCGAGGGACTCCTCCAAGGACTTCACCTTGGTCTCGGCCAACGATGTTCCCGCCGGCATCTGGTCTGATGGCGCCACCATGTGGGTCGCTGACAACGGAGACGACAAGATCTACGCGTACAAGATGTCGGATAAGTCCAGGGACTCCTCCAAGGACTTCACCTTGGTCTCAGCCAACAATGTTGCCACCGGCATCTGGTCTGACGGCGCCACCATGTGGGTCGCCGACGTCGCCTACAAAAAGCTCTTCGCCTACAAGATGTCGGACAAATCCGGGGATACGTCGAAGGACTTCACCCTGGATTCGGCCAACTTTAATCCCGTCGGCATCTGGTCTGACGGTGCCACCATGTGGGTCGCCGACAACGGAGAGGACAAGATCTTCGCCTACAAAGTGTGGGACAAGTCGAGGGACCCGTCGAAGGACTTCGACACTCTGGATGCCGCCGGCAACACTGTCCCCTCAGACATCTGGTCCGACGGCACCACCATGTGGGTCGCGGACGAAGGCAGTGTCAACCCCGACGTCGACGGCAAGCTCTACGCCTACTACCACACCGCTCCCCAACCTGTCGCGCCGCGGAACGTCCAAGTCACCCGCACCGACAACGCGCTGAGCGTCAGCTGGACCCAGTGCGATGTGAACCAGTGGTCGTGCAGCGGCGGTTACTCCGTCTCCTACCATCTGGAGTTGAGCAACGACGGCGGCAGCACATGGGTGCCCGTCAAGACCCTCGCCAGCTACACCTCCGGCTCAGCCGTGGCACTCACCCAAGGCATCAACAACGCCGCCTATCAGGTCCGAGTCCGCGTCGAGAACAGCCTCGGGGGCAGCAGCGCCTACACCGAGGTAGACGTGCCCGCGCTGGGGCAATACGTCAAGAACTATTCCACGCAGTCCGCACATACGAGCGGTTCGTATATCGGCCCCGGCACTGATCAACAGGTGGCGGCCTCGTTCAGGACGGGGTCGAACTCGAACGGTTACACCCTCAAGACCGTCACGGCCGTGTTGAAGTTGCATACGGCAGGCGGGGGCCTGACGGCGACACTGCACGAACGCGGACTCGGCGTCGACGAACTCGGCAAACAGGTGAGCGTGCCGGGGACGGTGCTCGCCACGCTGTCGGGAACGGCCCCGACCAGCTCGTCATGGACCGATGTCGCCTTTACCTGTCCAGCCGGCGACATCGGTTGCAATTTGTCGCCGGACTCGACCTACTTCGTGAAGATTGTGCCCTCCAGCAATACCGGTCGATACGACTGGGACTATGACGGTTACCCGGATATCAGGCATCCACTCGACAACAGCTGGACCATTTTGGTGGACCATTGGACCAACGACGGCGGCTCAATCTGGCGTAGCTGGGGGGACGGGCAACTCATGAGGCTCGATTTCGTGCAGAAGACCTCACCGCTCTCCCTCAGTGCTAGTGGCATCACCAGGACCAGCGCCACCCTCACTTTGGCCAACTACCCGGGCCCGGGCGACTGGTGGCTGAAGCGCACCAGCCCGGCGGACACGAACTGCAAGGCGAAGACGACGTTCACGGAGAGTCTCAGCAGCCTCACGGCGGGCACGAACTACACCTACGAGGCGTACTCCGACTCCGCCTGCTCGACAGCCGTCGCCCAGGCGTCGTTCACCACGTCATACGCTTCCCACAACTTGGACGGGGCAGACAACGCGACAGTGGCGGTGGGCCGCTCCGGGGGCAGTCTGATGGCGCAGGCCAATTCATTCAGGACGGGGAACCATCCGGCCGGATACACGCTCCAGAGCGTGACCGTCGAGTTCGACAACAAGACCGGCACAGGGTCGCCTGGCGACATCGTCGTGGCCATCTACCCCCACTCCAATTACTCCCCGGACTTTTCGGCCCTGTACACGCTCAGCGGTGACTCCACCCCCGACACCGCTGGCAACTACACCTACACCTGCTCCTCCGGCTGCGGTCTCGTGTTCAGCAGCACTTACTTCGTCGTGCTGTCGGCCCCCGGCGCCTCCAACGGGAACAGTTACAACTGGAAAACCACGAGTTCAACGGAAACCTCGGGCCCGACAACCCCCGCCGGCTTCGGTTTCGACATCCGCGATACGCCCAAGACCAAGACCGGAACCGGCAACTGGGCCAACACCCCCAACTCCAATAACAGCCCCAACATCGGCAAGTTCAGACTGACCTACGTCCCCAACTAACCCCCGCTCCTGCCTCCAGCCTCCGACCCCGCCAGCCCGCCCCTGGCCCCCACCCAGCGGCCCGGTGAAGGCCCTTGCCGCTCAAGGCCGAGCGTCGAGGATGCCCAGCGTTCGGCTTCGAGCGGCGACCCAGGCACGGCTGTCGGAGCAAATCCATCCGACAACTTCCAACAGCTGGTCGTGGTCGCGGGCCAGGTTGCGCTGGTGGATCGGCTCGTGGTGCGCGATCCGGTTGCGGAGGAAGTGAAGACGTTGGATTCGATCGTCTACGTCGGCTCGGGTCTGGTGCGGATCGTTCGGGGAAGGGTGTCGGGCAAAGGCGGAGGCAAGGGCCGGTACCCATAGCGAAGTCAAGTACTGGGGTCTGCACAGGTATCTCCAGAATCCGAATCCCAGTGCGGCGATTACTTTGCCGTGCTCCTCAGACTGTCCTCGCACGGTCGCGCGTCGGCGGGCATCAGATATTGCTGTCTTGGTCTGGGAGGAATGTCGACCCTGAAAGAGGTGCCCTTGGCGATACCAGGGATCCTGCCACCTTTTGGCCGACCCGAGTCTGACGAGCGTCTCATCCATAGCGTTGCGGATAAGAACCTCGAGACGGCCGAGATCCTCGTGGAGAGCGGCACTTGCCAGGGTGTTCCAATCGTACAGGTCGATGGCGGCCGCCTCGCTCCCTCCGGTCGCTTGCAGATACGAGCTGAGCCGGTGTCGCGTGAGGCGGTTGGCTATCGCTTGGTGATTGATGGTTGAAATCTGTCTCACGGCGGGTGTATATTTGGTCTCGAAAGCCCCGGAACCGTCAATGCCTAGGCAAACGGCCGGGGTTACGCCTTTATGGTTTCGGCCATGGCCCAGACGTCGCGGTGAGGCTGGGTGCGAGTTCAGCCTTGGTCACGACGCGGTAGATGTGTGGCTCAGGGTTGAGAATGGCCTCCAGCGCCCGTCTCTTTCTACGGGGCGGGGTCGGTGCCGTGAATGGTGTCGCCGGTCGCGTCCAGCAGATCGAGGAAATCGTCGCCCTCGACGAATGCCAAGATGGACGCTCGATCCTCGGAGCCCAGCCTCGAGTCGCCGCTGTCAGGTGTGTTGGCCCGGGTGTCAGCGGCAACCTTGACGGGGTTCGGATCGCTCACGCCGAGAGCCTATCACCGAGGTAGGAGCGAGCTTCTGCCCTATCCTCCGCAAACTGGGTGGCGTCGGCAGGTTGCTGTTGGATTGGCGTGTTCTGGCTGTCCATTGGGGTGGTTCTCCTTGGGTTGGGGGCTTCCCTGCGCCCTGAGCCTGCCTACCTTTTCGGTACCCAAGACAGTTTGGCTCATTCGCTATATTTCAATGTTTTTCCATCATATCAACGCCGAAGCAAGAGTCAACCCTGAAGGGTCCACATACGGTCACAGCGACCCTCGGGATGTGCGGCACGAAATCTACTGGGTGGCGAGCCAGGGGGGGAGTTGGCGGATGTCGGAGAGTTCTACCCAGTTTGCGTGGGGGGTGATGGTGGCGTGTTCGAGGTCCCAGGTGAGGTGGTAGGGGATGTGGACGCCGCGGGCGCCGAGGGCGACGACGGGTTGGATGTCGGAGCGGATGGAGTTGCCGACCATGACGAAGCGGTCGGCGGCGATGCTGTGGCGGTCGAACAGGCGGGCGTAGGTGGCTTCGTCTTTCTCGGCCACGATCTCCACGGCGTCGAAGTGGTCGGCCAGCCCGGAGGCGGCGATCTTGGTCTCCTGGTTCCACAGGTCGCCCTTGGTGATGAGCACGAGGCGGTAGCGGTGCTCTAGCTCGGCGATGGTTTCGGCCACCCCGTCGAGCAGCTCCACCGGGTGGGCGTGCATCTCCTTGGCCCAGCCCACGATGGTGTGGATCTCTTGGGCGGTGATCTGCCCCTCGGTGGCCTCGATGGCGGTCTCGATCATCGACAAAACGAAGCCCTTGATGCCGTAGCCGAAGATGGCCACGTTGTGGCGCTCCAACTCGATGAGCCGTTCGTGGAAGTCCACATCAGGGAGATAGCGGGCTACGAGGTTGGCCATGCGCTCCTCGTAGTCGGCGAAGATCGACTCGTTGTGCCACAGGGTGTCGTCGGCGTCGAGCCCGACGGTGTCGATCACGGGGCTGTCTCGACTAATGGGCTCACAGCGCGAGGGGGCCGTAAGCGGGCTTGATGATCTTGTTGGTGATCTCCAGCCGCTCGTCGAAGGGGATGAATGCGCTCTTCATGGCGTTGATGGTGAGCCACTGGATGTCGGCCCAGTTGAAGCCGAACTCGTCCACCAACTGCATCACCTCTTGGGTCATGGAGGTGGCGCTCATCAAACGGTTGTCGGTGTTGACCGTGACCCGGAACCGCAAGTCGCTCAGCAGCTTGATGGGGTGCTCGGCGATGGACGGCGCCGCCCCGGTGTGGACGTTGGACGTGGGGCACAGCTCGAGGGGGATGCGCCGGTCCCGCACATAGGCCGCCAGGCGGCCCAGCTTGGGGGTGCCGTCGGGGTCGAAGCGGATGTCGTCCACGATGCGCACGCCGTGGCCCAGCCGCTCGGTGCCGCAATACTGCACCGCCTCCCAGATGGAGGGCGGGCCGTAGGCCTCGCCGGCGTGGATGGTGAAGTGGAAGTTCTCCCGCTGGATGAGGTGGAAGGCGTCGAGGTGGCGGGTGGGCGGGTTGCCGGCCTCGGCGCCGGCGATGTCGAAGCCCACCACGCCCCGGTCGCGGTGGCGAATGGCGAGTTGCGCGATCTCCAGCGAGCGGGCCGCGGTGCGCATGGCGGTGAGCAGCGTGCCGATTCGGATGTTGCGGTTGGCGCTGCCCGCTTCGAAGCCGGCGACCACTGCCTCCACCACCTCGTCGAGGCTGAGCCCGGCCTCGGTGTGCAGCTCGGGGGCGAACCGGACTTCGGCGTATACCACGCCGTCGTCGTCGAGGTCTTCGGCGCACTCGGCCGCCACCCGCTCTAGGGCGTCGCGGGTCTGCATGACCCCGACGGTGTGGGCGAACGTCTCCAAGTACAAGGTGAGGTCGAGACGGCTGGCGCCACGGACCATCCAGCGGGCCAGATCATCGGCGTCGGTGGTGGGCAGGTTGTGGTAGCCAGTCTCCGCTGCCAACTCGACCACAGTCTGCGGGCGCAGGCCGCCATCCAGGTGGTCGTGCAAGAGCACCTTGGGAGCGGCCCGTACTTCTTCGATTGTGGGATGTATCACTGGCTCAAGCCTACGGAACTCGAGAGGCAATCAGGCGGCGGGGCTCTGGAGTGGTGTCGGTAATGGTCAGCGCCGAGCTCAAGGCCTCATGGGCCAGTGGCAAGAGCAAAGGATCGTCGGCGTGGAGTTCGGCGATCGCCTCGCCCGCCGCCACCCGGTCGCCTTGCACACGGCGAAGGAGCACTCCGGCCGAAGCCGACACGTCGTCCTCCTTGCGGGCCCGGCCCGCGCCCAGCCGCCAGGCGGCCACGCCGACGGCCAGGGCGTCGATGCGCCCGATCACCCCGCTGGTCGGTGCGGTCCAGTGGTCCACCACCTTGGCGGTGGGCAGGGGGGCGTGGGGATCGCCGCCTTGGGCCGCCACCATTTCCCGCCACACATCCATGGCTCGCCCGGAGGCCAGCACCTCGCCGGGGTCGGCGTCCAGGCTGGCCAGCACGACCATTTCCTGGGCCAGAGCCAGGGTCACCTCCACCAGATCGGCAGGGCCGCCCCCGGCCAGCGTCTCCACCGACTCGGCCACCTCGAGGGCGTTGCCTGCGGCCAATCCCAACGGCTGATCCATGTCGGTGAGCAGGGCCACGGTGTCCACCCCGTGGTCGTGGCCCAGCCCGACCATGGTGCGGGCCAACTCCTCGCCCATCGCCGGATCGGGCAGAAACGCCCCCGAGCCGAACTTCACGTCGAGCACCAGCCCGGCGGTGCCCTCGGCGATCTTCTTCGACATGATCGAGCTGGCGATCAGCGGGATCGACGCCACCGTGCCGGTCACGTCCCGCAGGGCGTACAGCACCCGGTCGGCCGGGGCCAGATCGGCGGTGGCCGCCGCGATCACCGCCCCCACGTCTTGGAGCTGACCCAGGAACTGATCGTGGCTGAGGGCGGCCCGCCAGCCGCTGATGGCCTCCATCTTGTCGAGCGTGCCCCCGGTGTGGCCCAAGCCCCGGCCCGAGAGCTGGGGCACGGCCGCGCCGCAAGCCGCCACCAGCGGGCACAGCACCAGCGACACCTTGTCGCCCACCCCGCCGGTGGAGTGCTTGTCGACCGTTGGCCGCGCCAAGCTCGACAAGTCCAGCCGCTGGCCGCTGTTGATCATGGCCGCGGTCCAGGTGGCCAGCTCCCGGGCCGTCATGCCCCGCCACACGATGGCCATGAGCAGCGCGGCGGCCTGCTCCGCGGGGATGGAACCAGAGGTGACCCCGCTTATGAACCAGTCGATCTGCTCGTCGCTCAGCTCCCCGCCATCCCGCTTGGCGACGATGACATCCACCGCGTTCATGCTCGCCCCTCCGACCAAAGTGCCGGGGCGGGGAACTGGTAGCCGCAGTTCACGGCAGGTCGTCCGGACCGAAGGCGCCGGGTAGCAGCTCGCCCACGGTGTGGGCCTCGTTCACCACGCAGCCCGCGCCTCCCGCCTCATACAGCAGTTGACGACAGCGTCCGCACGGAGTGAGCGGGTTGCCGTCGCCGTCGGTCACCGCCACCGCCACCAGCCGTCCGCCCCCGGTGCGGTGCAGGTCGCCCACCAAGCCGCACTCGGCGCACAGCGTGAGCCCATAGGAGGCGTTCTCCACGTTGCACCCCGACACCACCCGGCCGTCGTTGGTCAGCCCGGCTGCCCCCACCGACAGCTTCGAATACGGGGCATACGCCCCCGCAGAGGCCTCCCGGGCCGCAGCCCACAACTCACTCCACGGGACTTCCTGCCCAGCGTTCATCTGGTCTCGTTCCGACTACCTATGCCCATGTGGACTCATTTCTGATTCCCGGCTACCTGCTCCGGTGGAAGGGCTGGCCCGCCGCTGCTGGCGGGATCGACCGGCCCACTGCGCCGGCCACCACCACCAGCGTGACCACGAACGGAAGCGACTGGAGGAACTCGCTGGGAATCTCGAACCCGCTGATCTCCACCCCCAGGAACTGGAGGCGCGTGCCCAGCGCCCGAGAGAAGCCGAACAGCAGCGCTCCGCCAAACGCTCCCCACGGGGTCCACTTCCCGAAGATGAGCGCGGCCAGGGCGATGAAGCCCGCGGCGTTGGTCATGTTGTCCTCGAACCGGGCCTGTGACTCCATGGAGAACCAGGCCCCGGCCAGCCCGGCGATCAGCCCGCCCAGGATCACCGACTGATAGCGAATCCGCACCACGTTCACCCCGAGCGTCTCCGCCGCGTGGGGATTCTCTCCGCACGAGCGCACCCGCAGCCCCCACGGGGTGCGATACATAACCACCCAGGTGCCGATCACCACCACATACATCAGCCAATAGATGGGTTGGCCCCGGAAGATCTGGTCGCCTACCACCGGGATCTTCGACAGCAGCGGTAGGCCGAACTCGGCGGTTCCCACCCCGGTGGTGATGCCGCTCTTGACGATCACCTCCGAGCGCAAGAAGCCGGTGAGCCCCAGGGCGAACAGGTTGATCACCACGCCGCCCACGATCTGGTTCACCCCGAAGCGGATGGACAGCACGGCGAGCAGGGCCGCCACCAGCCCACCGGCCAGCACCGAGATGAGGATGGAGAACCACAGCCACCCGGTGGACTGGGCGTCGCCGACGGTGGCGTAGGTCATATAGCCGACACCGGCGCCGGCCAGCATGGTTCCCTCGATGCCGATGTTGATGATGCCCGAGCGCTCGCACCACAGTCCGGTCATCGACCCCAGCGCCAGCGGCGTGGCCAGCACCAGCGACTCGTTGAACAGGTTGACGATGTTGGTGCTGGGGTTGTCGGAAAGCGCCAGGCTGAGCACCAGCACCAGCGGGATGAGCGCCACTGCGCTCAAGAGCCGGGCGGGGCTGGCCCACCGCCGGGCCTCGGGCGGGGCGAACCCCAGCACGGCGGCGACCAGGAACAGCACGCCGATGGCGATGACCCACGTAGGGGGATGGAAGCCGATGCCCGCCGGATCGGGCGGAGGCTCGAAATTGAACCGCCGACTGGTGCTGTCGATGGCCGGGGCGACCCCGGCGATGAGGACCACACCCAACGCGCCGAACACCAGTCCGGTCACCGACTGGCGATCCAGACCAACCCGCTCCGAGACTCCGGTCGCGCCCGCGGCGTGCTCCACGGTGGTCACACCGCCCCCTCAACGGAGGTTGCCTTGAACGGGCTGTCGTCGAGTGCTCGCACCCGGAACAGGTAGCGCACGATGGCATCGGCGGCCACGAATAGCAGCACCATGGCTTGGATGATCCTCACCACGTCGATGGACACGTCGGCTTCCTGCTGCATCAGCGGTGCCCCCGACAGCATCGAACCCCACAGCAGGGCCGCCGCGATGATGGCCACCGGGTTGGTGCGGGCCAACAAGGCGATGGCGATGCCGTCAAAGCCCATCAGGAAGAACGTGCCGGGCTGGAAGAAGCCGTTGGTGCCCGAGATTTCCGAGGCCGCCGCCAAGCCAGCGAACGCCCCCGACACCGCCATTGCAGCCACGATCACCCGGTTCACGTTGATTCCCGCGTAGTGGGAGGCGTGGGGGTTCAGCCCCACGGTGCCCACCTCGAATCCGAAGGTGGTCCGGTTCAGCACGAACGCCACCACAAAGCAGATCCCGACCAGAGCGAAGAGCCCGACGTGGAGAACGGGCTGGCTGTCCACCAGCTCGGGCAACACCGCGGTGTCGGAGATGGTGTCGGTGCGGGGGACGGTGCTTTCGGTGTCCCGCAGCACCACCGGATCACGGGAGTTCACCATCCAGCGAACCCCGAACAGCACCAGGGAGTTCAACATGATGGTGCTGATCACCTCGTGGGCCCCGGTCTTGGCCCGCAGCACCCCGGGAATCCCACCCCAGATAGCACCGCCCATCGTGCCGGCAATGAGGATCAGCGGAATGGCCACGATGCCGGGCAGATCGGACATCCACGACAGTGCTCCGACGTAGGCCGCGGTGACGCCCCCGGCCAGTAGCTGTCCCTCAGCGCCGATGTTGAACAGCCCGGCCCGGAAGGCAAAGGCCAAGGCCAGGGCCGACCCGATGAACGGCACCGATCGGGCCATCGACCCCGCGAGGGCATCGCCCCCGCCCACCATGCCCCGCAGCAGCGCCCAATAGGCGGTGAAGGGATTGACCCCGATGATGGAGATCAGCACCCCGCCGACCACGAACGACAGCAATATGGCGTAGAGCGACACATACAGAGGCTGGAGCCGCCACGCCTCGGTGAGGAAGCGGTGGACCCCGCTGGCGGCCCGACCGATGCCGGCGTTGGCGTTGCCCACGCCGCTCATGACTGGCCTTCTGCCGCGCCGGTGGCCATGAGCAGGCCGAGCTCTTCTCGGGTGGCCTCGGCCGCGTCCACCGTCCCGACCAGCCTGCCCCGGTAGAGCACACCGATGCGGTCGGAGAGCGACAAGATCTCGTCCAACTCGGCCGACACCAAAAGCACCGCCACCCCTTGGTCGCGCAGCTCGATGATCTTGCGGTGGATGAACTCGATGGAACCCACGTCGAGGCCTCGGGTGGGCTGGGCCACGACCAAAGCCTTGAGATCGCCGGTGAGTTCTCGGGCCACAATTACCTTCTGCTGGTTGCCGCCCGACAGGGTGTCGATGGCGGCCTCCACCCCCGGCGTGCGGACGTCGAACTGCTCGACCAGCTCTTCGGCTTCGGCGTTGATGGCCGCGGTATTGCGCACGCCGAGATTGGAGAACCTGCTGTGGTGATAGCGGTTGAGCACCAAGTTGTCGGCGATGGAGTACTGGGCCACCACGCCGTGCTTGTTGCGGTTCTCCGGCACGTGGGCCACACCCAGTTCGTTGATCTTTCGGGGGCTCCAACCGGAAGTGTCCTGGCCCAGCATCTCCACTCGCCCCCCGGAGGCCGGACGCATGCCGCAGATGGCCTCCACCAGCTCCCGCTGGCCGTTGCCCTCCACCCCGGCAATCCCGAAGATCTCGCCGGCTCTCACTTCCACGTCAAAGCCGCTGACCGTTTCCACCCCCCGGTCGTCGGTGACCCGCAGTTCTTGGGTGCGAAGCACCGACGGCCCGGGGTCGGGTTCGGCCTTCTCCACCCGGAACACCACATCGCGGCCCACCATCAGGTTGGCCAACGACTGCTGAGTGGCGCCCTCGGCCGTGGTGGTTCCCACCACCCGGCCGCCCCGCAGCACGGTGATGCGGTTGGCCACGGCCAGCACCTCGCGCAGCTTGTGGGTGATGAAGATGATCGACTTGCCCTGGCCGGTGAGGCTCTCCACCACTTCGAAGAAGTCGTCCACCTCGCCGGGGGTGAGCACCGCGGTGGGCTCATCCAAGATCAAGATGTCGGCGTCGCGGAACAGGGCCTTAACCAGCTCTACCCTCTGCTGTTCGCCCACCGACAGGTCGCCCACGGTGGCGTCGGGGTCCACCGCCAACCCGTAGCGCTCGGCCAAGGAGTCGATCTGGCGGCGGGCGGTGTCCAAGTCGAGGAACGCCCCCTTGGTGATCTCGTTGCCCAAGATGATGTTCTCGGCCACGGTGAACACCGGGATGAGCTGGAAGTGCTGGTGGACCATCCCGATGCCCCGGGCGATGGCGTCACCGGAGTCTTGGAAGCGCACCGGTTCGCCCCGCACCCGGATGGTGCCGCTGTCGGGCCGGTAGAGCCCGAACACCATGTTCATCAGGGTGCTCTTGCCCGCGCCGTTCTCGCCCAGCAGGCAGTGGATTTCGCCTTGGTTCAGCGTGAGGCTCACGTCGTCGTTGGCAACCACCCCCGGGAAGGACTTGGTGATGCCCTCTACTTCCAGCACCGGTGTCCCGGCGCTGTTGCCTGCCTGAGCCATGCGCTGCCCAGGCTACGCCATAGACGAGGGTGCAGAACGCGAAAGGCGGCGGCTGAGTCTTGCTCAGCCGCCGCCTTTCAGTTGTTGATTACCGGATGGGTCAGTCGCAGGCCGAGCCTTCGCCCAAGAACAGGCCGTCGATGCCGCACACGCCGGTGGTGATGCTGCCGTCGGCCAGGCCGGCCCGCACCATCTCCACGTTGGCGGCTGCCTCGGCGCTCACCGCTGCGTCGTGGAATGGCGCGTAGGTGATGCCCAGGTTCTCGGCGGTCAGCACGAACACGCCGCCGGCGAAGGTGCCTTCGATGGCAGCCGCAACGTTGCGGAACACTGAGAGGTCCACCCGCTTGATGGCCGAGCTGGCCAAGTACTCCGAGCCAGGGGCCGCACCGCTGTTGAAGGTGGTGTAGTACTCGTCCTGGTCCACGCCGATGCCCCAAGCGCCAGCCTCAGCAGCGGCTTTCACCCCGCCTGAGCCGGTGGGACCGCCGGCGCCGAAGATCACGTCGGCGCCGTCGCCGATGAACTGCTGGGCGTCGGAAGCGCCCTTGGCCGGATCGGTGAAGCTCTCGTTGTACACCGAAAGCACCTGCACATCGGGGTTGATGTACTTGGCGCCGGCCTCATAGCCGTTGACGAACTTCACCACCGGGGGCACGTCCTCGCGCCCGCCGACCACGCCGACCACGCCCGACTCGCTGAGCGAGGCGGCCAGGGCACCGGCGATGAAGCCGCCCTCGTGCTCGTTGAACAGCACTCCCACGTAGTTGTCGGGATACGCCGGCTGCCACTGGTCGATGCCGATGTAGTTGATGCCGGGGTTCTCCTCGGCGGCGGCCATGGTGTCGGTGCCGAGCAGGAAGCCCACGGTGATCAACACGTCGGGGCTCTCGCTGGCCGAAGTGCTCAAGTTGGCGTCGTAGTCGGCCTCTGAGGCGGTCTCGATGACGCTGGTGTCTTCGATGCCGAAGCACTCAGCCGCGCCGACCATGCCCTCGTAGGCGAACTGGTTGAAGGTGCCGTCGTCCACCTTGCCGATGTCGGTGACCATGTTCACCCGGAAGCCGTCGGGGGCTTGGAGGCCACCCCAAGCCGCGCATTCCTCGTCGAGTGTGATGAGCGCGCCAGAAGGCGCCTCGGGCGCCGGTGCCTCCGTCGGCGCCGGTGCCTCGGTGGGCTCAGGGGCCGGTGCCTCGGTGGGTGCTTCCGTGGGCGCGGGGGCCGGTGCCTCGGTGGGTGCCGGCGCCGCGTCGTCATCGTCGTTGCCGCAGGCTGCGGCAACGAGTACCAAAGTCAGCAATGCTGCGAGCAGCAGTAAGAATTTCTTGCGCATCAGAACCCCTCTGTCAGACGTCGGTCGCTAAGGCTGCCAAGGCTATCCCAACGCGGTGACATCCGCTGTATTGGACCGGCGAGTTGAAGGGGCTTGGCAGTGTCTAAGGTGGGGCCATGTCAAGACTTGCGGGAAAGACAGCCATCGTCACCGGCGCGGCCCGGGGCACCGGGTCGGTGATCGCCCAGATGTTTCGAGATGAGGGAGCAGTGGTGGTGGCCACCGACATTGCCGAGGGGGATGGCATCGTCAAGCTCGATGTGACCAACGAGGCCCACTGGGACGAAGTGGTGAGCGGCATGGAGCGGGTAGACGTGCTGGTGAACAACGCCGCCATCTTGCACCTGGGCCCCATCGAGCGCACCCCGGCCGAGACCTATCGCCAGGTGTTGGACGTGAACTTGGTTGGCCCGTTCTTGGGCCTGCGGGCGGTGGTCGGGCCGATGCGGGCTTCCGGGGGCGGGTCGATCGTCAACATCAGCTCCATCGACGGCCTCATCGGGATGAACGGCATTACCGCCTACGGGGCCAGCAAGTACGGGCTCGGAGGGCTGATGCGCTGTGCGGCTTTGGAACTGGGCCGCAGCGGCATCCGGGTGAACAACGTGTGCCCCGCGGGCGGCAACCCGGCCATGTACGCCCAGTGGTTCGACCAGATGATGTCGTTCATGGATCAGACCGCGGCCTACTCGGCCAATCGGGGTATCCCCGGCGAGGTTCCCCTGGAATGCATCGCCGCTGCCGCGGTGTTCCTGGCCTCCGACGAGTCGTCCCACATCACCGGGGCCGACTTGCCGGTGGACGGGGGTGCTTCCGCCGGAGTGTTCATCGAGGGCATCAACTCCCTGGAGTGACCGAAGTCCCATTCCGATTCACCGGGAGTATCATGGAGGCAGTCGCCATTGCCGACGGCTGCTGAGGAGGAATCAATGTCGCCGCCAGTTCGTACCGACGAGGAAATCATCGGCCGCTCCGATGTCAACGACATCGACACCATCATCGACATCTCCCGGACCAACAGCGACGTCACCTCGGTGATCCACGCCGTTCAAGACAACAGCGACGCCCTGTTCACCTGGGACTATGCCAAAGGCGCCCGACCCCAGCTGGAGCGCCTCTACGAGAAGGCCAAGACATCGCAGTGGAACGCCCAGACCGACCTGGACTGGTCGATCGAGGTCGACCCCTACGAGGCGTTCTCCATCTTCACCGAGAACGGGGCCCGCGAGGAGTTCGAGCCCAAGCCCCACCTGCCCACCTACAGCTGGGGAGAGAAGGAGTGGCGGGAGTTCTCCCTGGAAACCTTCAAATGGCGGATGAGCCAGTTCCTGCACGGCGAGCAGGGCGCTTTGCTGTGTACGGCCAAGATCGTCGAGACCGTCCCCTGGATCGACGCCAAGTACTACGCCGCCACCCAGGTGGTGGACGAGGCCCGTCATGTGGAGGTGTTCGCCAAGTACATCGACACCAAGCTGGGCGACACCTATCCCATCAACATCCACCTCAAGCTGCTGCTCGACGACATCATCAACGACAGCCGCTGGGACATGACGTATCTGGGCATGCAGATCATGGTGGAGGGCCTGGCCCTGGCCGCCTTCGGCTTCATGCACCAGCTCACCCCCGAGCCGCTGCTCAAGCAGCTCCTGCGCTACGTGATGGCCGACGAGGCCCGCCATGTGGCCTTCGGGGTGCTCAGCCTCCAAGAGTTCTACAGCGAGCTGACCACTGCCGAACTGCGTGAGCGCCAGGAGTTCGCCTTCGAAGCTGCGGTGCGGATGCGCGACCGCTTCTTGTCTCAAGAAGTGTGGGAGCGCATGGGCGTGCCGGTTCGGCCCATGGTGGAGAACTTCTTGGCGCTGCCCGCCGACCAGAAGCCGTTCCAGAACATCCTGTTCTCCAAGATCGTTCCCAACTGCAAGAAGCTCGGCCTCTTGGACGCGGGCGATGGCTGGCTTCGGCGCCGGTTCGAGGAAATCCACGTCATCGAGTTCGAAGACTGGGTGGACACCGGCGAAGAGTACGACGACTTCCAGATCGACGCGACCGCCGCGGCTTGAGGCTTGCCGCTGGGCGGTTCAGCGGTTGCAGCTTGCGGCGGTGCCGGGCCCCCGGATGCGGTGGCGGTTGGCGGCCACTCGCCGATAGACCCAGCCGGCCAGGGGGCTGATCGGGCCCAGCGTCAGGAACCGGCCCACCGCAGGCCACACACCGCTCATGGCGCCCAGCGCGCCGGAGATGCTGCGGTGTTCGTCGGAGCGGGTGCCGTCGGCGTCGATCCACCATGCTGAGCGGGCCACGTCGTAGTTGGTGAGACCGAGGGCGGCGAGGTCGGCCTGCTGGGAGGGGACCACCTGGTAGTCGTCGCTCAGCCGTCGCTTTGCCCAGCGGGCTGTGGTGGTGCAGAACCCGCAGTCGCCGTCGTAGACCAGCATTCCCGCGGGGACTGGCAGAGATTGGGTTCGGGCAGCCTCAGCTGTTGCGTCCGGCGGCGATGGTTCGCTCGCCTCAGCTGTTGCGTCCGGCATTGGGCTTGCGCCCGTGGTTGGCCTTCTTACGCCGCGCTCGGGCCTTGCGTTTCTGGGTGCGCTTCGACATTCGAACCTCCGCGTCTCCATCAAGACTACCGGCTGCCGCTAGCCTGAACGACCCGTGGAGCGCTTCGGATTCGTCGGACTGCCCAACTCCGGCAAGTCCTCTCTCTATAACGCCTTGATCGGGTCGGACGTGCTGGCCGCCCCCTATGCCTTCGCCACCACCAGCTCAAACGTCGGTGTGGCCAAGGTGGTGGACCCCCGCCTCGACGCCATCGCTCAACTCGGCGGCTCCCGCACGGTGACCCCGGCCAGCGTGCAGTTTACCGACATCGGGGGCCTGGTGGAGGGGGCCAGTCGGGGCGAGGGGCTCGGCAACCGCTTTCTGGCCGGCATCCGGGAGGTGGACGCGGTGGTGTTCGTGCTCCGGGCCTTCGTCGATCCCGACGTGCCCGGCCCCACCGACCCGCTGGAGCACCTGCGGGTGTTGGAGATCGAGCTGACACTGGCCGACTTGGAGTCGGTGGAGAACCGGCTGGTCAAGCGGCGCAAGTCCGCCGTGCAAGACCGGTCGCTGGCCGGCGAGGTGGCTGCGCTGGAAGCCGCCGCCGAGGTATTGGACGAGGGCATCCCGCTGTACCGCAGCGACTTGGGGTCTGAGCAGCGGGCCGACCTGCGGGAGAGCTTCCTGCTCACCACCCGCCCGGTGCTGGCGGTGGTGAACATCGGCGAAGACCAGCTGGACGACGCCGACGCGGTGATCGAGCCAGTGGCCGCTGAGCTTCATGGCCGGGCCGGGGTCATGGCGGTGTGCGTGCAGCTTGAGGCCGAGGCCGCCCAGCTCCCCGCTGAGGAGCGGGCCGAGATGCTCGATGGTCTGGGCTTGGGCGAGGGGGCATTGGGCCGGTTCACCCACGCCGCCTACGACCTCCTGGGCCTGCGGACCTTCTTCACCACCGGCGACAAGGAGACCCGGGCGTGGACCTTCCGCATGGGGGCCACCGCCCCCGAGGCCGCCGGGCGCATCCACACCGACTTCCAGCGGGGCTTCATCCGAGCCGACGTGATCGGCTGGCAGGAACTGCTGGAAGCGGGCGGCTGGACCAAGGCCAAGGAACGGGGCGTGATGCGCACCGAGGGCCGTGACTACCGGGTGGCCGACGGCGACGTGATGGAGATCCGCTTCAACGTTTAGCGATTGTTGAAACTTCCTCTTGAACCAACGGCGCAGGAGTTGGAAAATCAAGTGATGGCGTGGCTTGTCTGCGACGACCGGGTGCTGGCCACCGTGGAGTTCGCCACCGGCTGGCGAGAGCGAGCTCTGGGGCTCTTGGGCCGCGACGAGTTCGACAACGCCCTGCTGCTCCGACCGGCATTATCAGTCCACACCCTCGGCATGCGCTTTCCCATCGACGTGGCTCACCTGGACCGTGATCTGGTTGTGCTGAAAACCGCCACCATGGCCCGCTTCCGGGTCGGCCTGCCAGTGTGGCGGGCCCGGGCGGTGCTCGAGGCCGAGGCCGGTTCGTTCGCCCGCTGGGGCCTAAAGCCCGGCGACCGCCTCGAAGTGAGGCAGACTGCTAGCGAGAGGGGCTAGTCGTACTCCTGCATCCGGGGAGGAAGCATGGTTGGCAGATTGGTACTGGTTGCCACTCCGATCGGCAACTTGGGCGACTTGTCCCCGCGGGCCGTGGAGGTGTTGGCCAAGGCCGACGCGGTGGCCTGCGAGGACACCCGCCGCACCGGGCGGCTCTTGGCCCATGCCGGGGTGACGGCCCCCCGCTTGCTGGTGGTGAACGAGCACACCGAGAAAGCCGGTGCCGCCGAGATCGCCGACCTGATCGTGGCCGGGAACATGGTGGCCCTGGTCACCGATGCCGGCACTCCGGCGGTCTCCGACCCGGGGGCCAAGGTGGTTGAGGCGGTGCTCAAGGCCGGGGGCGAGGTGGAGGCCGTGCCCGGCCCGTCGGCCGCGCTGGCCGCCCTGGTGGTGAGCGGCCTGCCCACCGGGCGATTCTGCTTTGAGGGGTTTCTGCCCAAGAAGGGCCGCCACCGCGCCGATCGCCTCCACGCCCTGTCGGTGGAGCCCCGCACCATGGTGCTGTTCGAAGCCCCGCACCGGCTGGCCCGCACCCTGGGCGACCTGGCCGCGGCGCTGGGCGGGGATCGGGCCATCGCCATCGTGCGCGAGCAGACCAAGCTGCACGAGGAGATTTGGCGGGGCACCTTGGCCGATGCGGTCACCAGGGTTGGTGAGTCAGAGCCCCGAGGCGAATACGTGCTGGTGGTGGCCGGTTGCCCCGACGCTGCGCCGCCCTCTGAGTCCCAGATCAGAGCAGCCCTTGATGAGCGGCTGGCCGACGGCCTGTCCCGCCGGGATGCCGCCGCTGCGGTGGCCGACGACCTCGGGGTCTCCCGACGAGCCGTGTATCAGATGAGTCTGGCAGACTGATCCCGTCCCACATTCGGCTAGCAGCCCCCCGCCCTTCTGGACTTTCCCGGTCGGGCTGGAGAGCCCTTGGGCAGTAGGGTGAAACGGTGTCGCGCTACTTCTTGACGACCCCGATCTTCTACGTCAACGACGCGCCCCACATCGGCCACGCCTACACCGTGCTCAACGGTGACGCCGTCACTCGCTGGCATCGGCTCTTGGGCGACGATGTCTTCTACCTGACCGGCACCGACGAGCACGGCCTCAAAGTGCAGCGGGCAGCCGAGGCCAACGGCCTTTCCCCCCTGGAGCAGGCCGATAGCACCAGCCAGCGCTTCCGGGAAGCGTGGGCCGAACTCGGGGTGGCCAACGACGAGTTCATCCGCACCACCGAGCCCCGCCACCACCGAGCCGTGCAAACGCTCATGCAGCGGGCCTACGACAACGGCTACATCTACTCGGCGGTCTACGACGGCTGGTACTCGGTGTCCGACGAGGCCTACGTGTCCGAAGACGACGTGACCCCCGAGGACATCGAATCGGGCCGGGTGGAGCGGATGACCGAAGAGAACTACTTCTTCAAGCTCTCCGAGTTCGAGGAGCCGCTGTTGAGGTGGTTCGAGTCCACCCCGGAGAACATCACCCCCGAGGGCTACCGCAACGAGGCTCTGGGCATCATCCGGGGCGGCCTGCGGGATATCTCCATCACTCGTACTTCGATCGATTGGGGCATTCCCGTGCCCTGGGCCGAGGGCCATGTGTTCTATGTGTGGTACGACGCGCTTACCAACTACGCCACTGCGGCGGGCTACGGGAACGACGATGAGCGGTTCGCCGCCTGGTGGCCGTCGGTGCGTCACCTGCTCGGCAAAGACATCATCCGCTTCCACTGCGTGTATTGGCCCGCCATGCTGCTGGCCGCTGGTGTTGAGGACTTGCCCCACTACCACGTCCACGGCTGGCTGCTGGTGGGCGGCGAGAAGATGTCGAAGTCGGCGTTCAACCAGATTTCCCCCTCCGATCTCATTGGCGACTTCGGCGTGGACGGCTTCCGCTACTCGCTGCTCCGGGACACGCCGTTCGGTCCCGACAGCGAGGTCAGCCACGAGGCCCTCCAGCACCGCTACAACACCGATCTGGCCAACAACTTCGGCAACCTGTTGCAGCGGTCATCCACGCTGGTCCACCGAAAGTGCGGCGGGATCGGTCCTGCGCCCGACCCCGATCATCCGCTGGCCGACGTGGCCGCCGGGGTGTACGCCGACGCCGCGGCGGCCTGGGACCGGTTCCAGCCGTCGGTGGCGCTGGAGGCCACCTGGCGGCTCATCCGCGACACCAACGAATACCTCCAGGCCACCGAGCCGTGGAAGATGGATCCCGGCCCGCTGGTGAACACGGTGCTGGGTAACGCCCTGGAGGCCCTGCGGATCGTGTGCGTGCTGGCCAGCCCTGCCATTCCCTCTTCGTGTGAGGCGGCGTGGACTCGCCTGGGCCTTGACGGCTCCCCCCTCGATCAGCGGCTGCCCGCGGCCGCGGTTTGGGGGCAGTATCCCGGCGACCTGCCGGTGGCCGAGGGCGATCCGCTGTTCCCCCGCCTCAAGGACTGACGGGATGACCGAGTCGGGTTTCGCTGCCCTGACCGGCTGTCGGGGCGGCTGACGGTGCGCTGGATCGACAACCACTGCCATTTGGAGTCGGATGCGCTCGACGAGGTGGTCGCTCAGGCTTCGGCCGCGGGGGTGGAGCGGATGATCGACATCGGTACCGATGCGGCAACCTCAGTCGCCGCGGTGGCCAAGGCGGCAGCCAGCGAGCGGGTGTGGGCCACGGTGGGGGTTCACCCCCATGAGGCTCGCCACGGCATCAGCGGCGTCGAGGAGTTGCTGGGGTCCGACCGGGTGGTGGCGGTGGGGGAGTGCGGGCTCGACTACCACTACAACCACTCGCTGCCCGCCGACCAGCAGGCGGTGTTCGCAGCCCAGATCGAGATGGCCCACCGTCACCGGATGCCCCTGGTGATCCACACCCGGGAGGCGTGGGACGATACCTTCGCGATCCTCGACGAGGGCGGCGTGCCCGAGTCTACGGTGTTCCACTGTTTCACCGGGGGGCCTGATGAGGCGCGGGCCGCGCTTGACCGGGGGGCGTGCCTGTCGTTCAGCGGCATCGTGAGTTTTCCCTCGGCCACTGATGTGCAGGCCGCAGCCGGGCTTTGCCCGCTCAACCGACTGCTGGTGGAGACCGATTCCCCCTATCTGGCCCCGGTGCCGCTTCGAGGCAAACCCAACACCCCGGCCAACCTGCCCTTGGTGGGGGAGGCGCTGGCCCAAGCCTGCGGTGTGGCACTTGGGGCAGTGGCCGAGCACACCTGGGACAACGCCGCCGCCGTCTACCGGCTCCCGGCGTGACCCTCACCCGCAACCAGGTTCGCGATCTGCTCGACCGCCACGGGCTGGCCCCGAGCCGGGCCATGGGCCAGAACTTCGTGGTTGATCCCAACACCATCGCGGCCATGGTCCGGGCCGCGGAGTTGGCCCCCGAAGACTCAGTGGTAGAGATCGGCCCTGGACTGGGATCGCTCACTCGGGCGCTGGCCGCCGAGGTGGACCATGTGCTGGCCGTCGAGGCCGACCGCCACCTGCTGGCCCCGCTAGCTGAGGTGGTCGACGCCCCCAACGTGGAGATCATCCACGCCGACGCCACCAGCTCAGAATGGCACACCAAGCTCGGCGCCCCCAGCCAGCGGTGGGCGCTGGTGGCAAACCTGCCCTACAACATCGCCGTCCCGTTGCTGTTGGACCTGCTCGACAACGAGCCCCGAATCGAGACTTATACCTTCATGGTGCAGCGGGAGGTGGCTGAGCGGCTGGTGGCCCCGGTGGGCACCAAGGCCTACGGGGTCCCAACCCTCAAGGTGGCCTACAGGTGCCAGGCCCGCATCGTGCGCTCCGTCCCTCCCACGGTGTTCTACCCCCGACCAAGGGTGTCGTCCGCCGTGGTCCGCCTCGTGCGCCTTCCGGCCCCTGCCGTCGATGGCGATCCTGACCGTCTGTTCGCCCTCATCCGCACCGCTTTCGGCCAGCGCCGCAAGATGCTGCGTCGGTCCCTGGCTGCCCATCTAACCCCCGACCACTTCGCCCAAGCCGCCATCGACCCCACCGCCCGCCCCGAACAGCTCACCCTCACCGACTGGGCCCGCTTGGCCGACGTATCCTCGCCCTGATGGTTGTTCTGACCGCGCGGGCCAAGCTCACGCTGTCGCTGCGCATCACCGGGGTGCGAGACGACGGGTACCACTTGATCGACGCGGAGATGGTCACCCTCGATCTGGTCGACACGCTGTCGGTCGAGGCGGGCCACGGGGTGGTGCTCGAGGGCGGGGGCGACATCGACCCCGACGACAACCTCATCACCCGGGCGCTGGCCCTGGTGGGCCGCACCGCCCGGGTCACCGTACACAAGCAGATTCCGGCCGGGGCCGGGCTGGGGGGAGGGTCGGCTGACGCCGCCGCCATCCTCCGCTGGGCCGGCTACACCGATGTTCAGGGGGCAGCCCAACTGGGTGCCGACGTGCCGTTCTGCCTGGTCGGCGGGCGGGCTCGGGTGCGGGGCATCGGCGAGCTCGTGGAGCCGTTGGAGCACATTCCCCGGACGCTCACCCTGCTCATTCCCCCGTTCGGCTGCTCCACGCCTGAGGTGTACCGCCGCTGGGACGAGATGGGAGGCCCCAAGGGGTCGAACGGCAACGACCTGGCGCCCGCCGCTCTGGCCGTAGAGCCCCGGTTGGACCAGTACCGCCGAGCGCTGGAGCAGGCCACCGGCCAGACGGCGCGGCTGGCTGGCAGCGGTTCCACCTGGTTTGTAGAGGGCGCCTACCCCGGCGAAGGCCGAATCGTGGCTCGCACCGTGGCGGCTGAGCCCTTGCGGGCATGACGAGGAGCGGGGAAACTGCTTGCCGCGGGCCCGCCGTTGCGGGTGGGCGAAAGCTACTTGCCGCGGGCCCGCCGTTGGAAGCGGGTGCGCTTCAGCATCTTCTTGTGCTTCTTCTTGCGCATCCGCTTGCGGCGCTTTTTGATCAACGATCCCATGGTGCGACCACGCTAGCCCGGTCAGCGCCCTCATCAATAACCCGAGAGCTCACCCGGCAGTCATGGAGTAGCCTGCAAATGGTGCCTGATGACTGCAAAGCAAAGGGCTCTTTGGCGAGTAGTTCAAGTGGCAGAACGCCTGGCTTTGGACCAGGAGGTTGCAGGTTCGAGTCCTGCCTCGCCAGCCGCGCCAGCAATCGCGCTAGAAATACAGACGTGAAGGTGAAGAGCGGGCTGGTCCGCTGAACCCATGACCGCTGATTTCCTGCCCCTGTCTGCGGTGGTCTTGGCTGCGGGCCGGGGTGTTCGCATGCGCTCGGGGCGGCCCAAGCCCCTCCACGACCTGTGCGGCCGGGCCATGCTGCTGCACGTCATCGACGCCCTGGCGGCGGCCAACCCCCGCCAGATCACCGTGGTGGTGGGCTATGGGGCCGAGGAGGTGGCCAAGCACGTCACCGAGGAGGCATTCGACCTGCGGATCGACTTCGTGGAGCAGCCCGTGCAGCGGGGCACCGCCGATGCCGCCGCCTTGGGCCTGTCGGCGCTGGACAGCGATGTGGACGACGAGGACGTGCTGGTGGTGTCGGCCGACATGCCGCTCATCCAGGGCCAGACGCTGCGGGGCATGACCGCCCAGCACCGGCTCACCGGGTCGGCGGCCACCGTGGCCACCGCCGCTGAGGAGAACACCGAGATCGCCTGCTTCCGCCGCAGCCTGCTGTCGCCGGCCCTGCGCCGGCTGGCCGCCAGCGACTCGGGCCACGAGCACAGCCTGGCCGACGCAGTAGCCGTGCTCACTGCCGCTGGCCACGACGCCAGCTCGTTCGCCATCGAAGAGGCCGAGGCGCAGGGGGTGGACGACCGGGAGCAGTTGGCCTTCGCCGAGGCGGAGATGCGCCAGCGCATCAACCGCAACTGGATGGTCGCCGGGGTTCGCATCATGGCCCCCCACAGCGCCTACATCGACGTGAGCGTGAAGCTGGCCCCCGATGTGGTCATCCACCCCGGTGTCGTGCTCGGAGGCCAGACGGTGATCGGCGAGGGTGCCGTCATCGGCCCCCACACCCATCTGGTGGACTGTGTGGTCGGTCCCCGGGCGGTGCTGGAGGCGGTGTCGGCCACCGACGCCGAGATCGGCGCCGATGCTCATGTCGGGGCCTACATCACCTTGGAGCCCGGCGCCCATATCCCACCCGCTTCGACGCAAGGAAACTGAACCATGGAGCTAGTCACCAAAAAGAAGCTGGTCATCCTCTCGGGTCGGGCTAATCACGACTTGGCCGCCGAGATCGCCGAGGCCCTCGACGAGCAGCTGGTGGAGCCCAACATCGCCGATTTCGCCAACGGGGAGATCCACTGCCGGTTCGGGGAGTCGGTGCGGGGCACCGACGTGTTCATCGTCCAGAGCCACACCGCCCACGGCGACTTCACCATCAATGACTCCGTGATGGAGCACCTCGTCATGGTGGACGCCGCTCGCCGGGCCTCGGCCAAGCGCATCACCGCGGTGTGCCCCTTCTTCGGCTACGCCCGCCAAGACCGCAAGGCCGCGGGCCGCGAGCCCATCACCGCCAAGCTGATGGCCAACGCCTTTCGGGCCGCGGGGGCCAACCGGATGCTGAGCGTCGATCTCCACTCCGGGCAGATCCAGGGCTTCTTCGACGGCCCCTGGGACCACCTCACCGCCATGCCGGTGCTGGTTGACTATCTGAAGGACATCGACGGCGATTTGGTGATCGTGTCGCCCGACGCCGGCCGGGTGAAGGTGGCCGAGCGCTACACCAACGAGCTGGGGGCTGATCTGGCCATCGTCCACAAGCGCCGGTCCAAGGACGTCAAGCACGCCGTAGAGGTCATGGAGGTGGTGGGCGACGTGGAGGGCCGCACCTGCGTGCTCATCGACGACATGATCGACACCGGTGGCACCATCGTGGCCGCCGCCGACGCCTTGGCCGCCCGGGGCGCCGCCACTATCTACGCCGCCACCACCCACGGCGTGTTCTCCGGCCCCGCCATCGACCGCCTCAAGAACTCCGTGATCTCCAAAGTGGTGCTCACCAACACCCTCCCCCTGTCCCCCGAAAAACAAATCGACAAGTTCGAGGTGCTCTCCGTAGCCGCCATCATCGCCGACGCCATCGACGCTGTCTTCGAAGACACCTCCGTCTCCGAAATCTTCGGCGGCAAGAACCTCTCCTAGATTCGGAGGGGTTGCCAGCGGCGGTAGGTGGCGCAGCGCCAGAGCCATTCGGCGGGGCCGAATCGGCAGCGGGCGAGCCAGGCTTGCGACCACCAGAGCTGCACGGCCCACACCCCGAGGATGAACAGGGCGATCTGGCTGCGGCTGAAGTCGATGTCGTCGAACACCACCCGCAGGGCGATGATGCCCAGCACGGTCTGGGTGAGGTAGTTGGTGAGGGCCATGCGGCCGGCGGCTCGCACCCGATCCCACAGCTTGGACTCGGCCCGGCTGTTCCACAGGGCGATGAGGCTGAGGTAGGCGAGGCTGAGGGGGATGGTGGCCAGCGTGTTGGGGGCGGTCCCGGCCAGAGCCCAGTCGGCGGAGAACCCGCTGGCGGCCACGATGGCCAGACCGGCCGCCGACAGGGGGAGCCCGACGGCCAGGCCCCAGCGGGCGGTCCGCACGTAGAACCGACGGGGGTACTCGCCGGTAATGACGCCGGAGCGGTACAGGGCGACGCCGATCAGCATCATGCCCAGCGCCCGGGCCCCGAAGTCCCACAGCAGCCACAGCCCGACCCCGTCGGACATCTCGCCCTCGACCCAGAAGTCCCCGAGCTGGGTGGCCGGGTCGTCGATGGTGGTCTGCATCGCCACCGAGCCCGCGGCCACCGAGAGCACGAGCATCGAGCCGATGGCCACCAGCGTGGCCGGTCGCAGCCGTCGCATGGCCAAAAGCAGCGGCGAGCACACGGCGTACAGCACCAGCACGTCGCCCTCCCACAGCGCCATGTGGGCAATGCCGATCCCCAGCAGCAGCGTGTTGCGCCACAGGCTGAACCACACCGGCCGCCGCTGCTTGGCCGCGGCCCGGTCGGCGAACATCACGATCCCGGCGCCGAACAGCATCGAGAACAGCCCCATGAACTTCTGGTCGAAGAGGATTTCGCCCATGCCGCCGATGGCCCAGTCGAGCCAGGTGCGAGAGCCGCCGGCGTCGAGGTTGAAGTAGGGCACCATGTCGAGCCCGTAGGACACCGCGTTCATGGTCAGGATCCCCAGCACCGCCACCCCCCGCACCGCGTCGAGCGTGGTGTTGCGGTCGCCCAGAGAGGTTGGCATCGAAAGCGAGGCTTTCGAGGTCATGTTCGACCGTCTACCAGTGGTTCCAGCGGGTGACCAGCTCCAAGGGCTCGCGGCGGGCGGGGCGGAAGTCGGTGCCGATGGTGTGGGCGAAGGGGATGAGGGCGAGCTGCATCACCTCGTCGTAGGGGATGCCCAGCAGCTCGGCCGCCTCCTGCTCATAGCACAGGTGGATGGTGGTCCACACCGTGCCGATGCCCCGCTCCCGGGCGGCCAGCATGAACGACCACGCCGCCTGGATCACCGACCCCACATGGGAGGCCACCGTCACCGGCGGCTGGTCCCACGCCCGCCCGGCCAGACAGGGGATCAGCATGCCCGGCACCTCGTGGAGGTGCTCGGACAGATGGCCGGCGGAGGCGTACATCTTCTCGTTGGCCGCCTCCAGCCGCTCGGGGTCGGCAACGTCGAGGCGGGGGAGCACGCCCAGGTAATCGGCGGCCACCTCGCCGGCCCGGCGGTACAGGTCGGCCAGCCCAGCGATCAGGTCGGGCTCGGTGACCACCATGAACCGCCAGTTCTGCCGGTTCGACCCGGTGGGGGCCTGCACGGCGATCTCCAAGCACTCAGTGATCAGCTCCGGCGCCACCGGCCGGGACGTGTCCAGCCGCCGTCGCACCGCTCGGGTAGTGGTGAGCACCTCATCAGCGCTCAAGTTCAGATGGGCCATGCCCCTGTTCTAGTGGGTCTTCGGGATGGAAACCGCCTCACTCGGTATCATCGGCTCATGGCGTTGGTGCTCGACCGCTATCCGGGGGTCACCTACGACGCGGTGCCGTGGGGTGGTTCGTGGCCGCCGAGCGGGCGGCGAAGGCAGTCTCCAAGGCTGACAGGGCGGCTTGCTGGCCCACCCCCAGCCGGTCGGCTTCGGCGGCGAAGGCGTCGGCGGCGTCGGCCAACTGGCGCTCCACCACCGAGAACGCCACCGGGGGCTCGTCCACCACGAACGTGCCCGCCCGGCCTCGGCCCTCCAGGATTCCCTCCCATTCCAACTCCCGGTAGGCCCGGGCCACCGTGCCCGGAGCCAGGCCCAACTCTGTGGCCAGCGATCGGATGGGCGGCAGCCGCTCGTGGGGCTTGAGCCGGCCCGAAGACACCATCAGCCGGAGCTGGGCCCGCAGCTGCTCATAAGGCGGGATTCTGGCTGCTTCGTCGATCCAGATGCGCACAACAAGATTGTACTAATGTATTGATGCAACAAGTACAAAATCGGGCGAAATCATCCAATCTTTTCGATTGTTGCCTGCTTTGTATTGACCTGATAGCGTCCGCATCGGCGACCAGAAAGGACGGGTCAATGAAGCTCATCACCGCGGTGGTCAAGCCGCACCAGGTCGAAGACATCAAAGAGGCGCTGGCCGAGGTCGGCGTCCAGGGCATGACGGTGAGCGAGGCCCAGGGCTTCGGTCGCCAGGGCGGCCACACCGAGACCTACCGGGGCACCGAGTACAAGGTGTCGTTCACCCCGAAGTCCCGCATCGAGGTGGTGGTGGACGACTCGTCGCTGGTCGCGGCCACCGAGGCCATTGCTGGCGCGGCCCGCACCGGCAAGATCGGCGACGGCAAGATCTGGACTTCCTCGGTGGAGGGCCTCACCCGCATCCGCACCGGCGAGCAGGGTTCCGACGCTCTTTAATTTCAAGTCAAACCAGGCGCCCCGCAGAGCGGTACAGCACCGCCGACGTTGCTAGCGTCGCGGCTCGGTGTACCTCGACTACACAGATGAGCAGCGCGCGCTCAGCGATGAGCTGAGGGCGTACTTCGCCGGGCTGATGACCGACGAGGTCCGCGAGGCACTCCGAGGCGCCCATGAGACCAGCCCGGTCCGTCGGGAGGTCTTCCGCCAACTCGGGCGCGACGGGATGCTGGGCCTCGGCTGGCCGGTGGCCTACGGAGGCCAGGGGCGGTCGGCCATCGACCAGTTCATCTTCTTCGACGAGGCCCAGCGGTCGGGCTGCCCGATGCCGTTCGTCACCCTTAACACCGTGGGGCCCACGCTCATGGCCCACGGCTCCGAGGAGCACAAGGCGGCCTACCTGCCCGGCATTCTCACCGGCGACACCCTGTTCGCCATCGGCTACAGCGAGCCCAGCGCGGGCACCGACTTGGCGTCGCTCACCACTCGGGCGGTGCGAGACGGCGACGAGTGGGTGATCAACGGCCAGAAGATATTCACCTCCGGCGCCAACGAGGCCGACTTCATCTGGCTGGCCTGTCGCACCAACCCCGACGCCCCCAAGCACAAGGGCATCTCCATCATCATCGTGCCCACCGACAGCCCCGGCTTCTCCTTCACGCCCATCGTGACCGTCGGCCAGTCCACCACCACCGCCACCTACTACGACGACGTGCGGGTGCCGGCCGCCAACCTGGTGGGTGCCGAGAACGAGGGTTGGAAGCTCATCACCAGCCAGCTCAACCACGAGCGGGTGGGCCTGGCCGCGGTGGGGGCGCTGTCGTTCCAGCTTTATGACGAGGTGGTGGCTTGGGCTGCGGCGACGCCGGCTGCCGCGGGGGGCGACGGCCAGACCGTGCTCGACCTGGGTTGGGTGCAGATGGACCTGGCCCGGTGCCACGCCAAGCTGGAGGCTATGAAGCTGCTGAACTGGCAGATGGCCGCGGCGGTGGCCGCAGACTCGCTGGCTCCGGCTCCGGCGTCGGCGGTGAAGGTGTACGGCACCGAGGCGGTGAGCGACATCTACCACCTGCTGCTCGGCGTGATGGGCGCGGGCGCTCACTTGCGGGAGGGCAGCCCGGGCGCGCTGCTGGCTGGCCGGGTGGAGGCCGCGGCCCGCACCGCCCAGATCAACACGTTCGGCGGAGGGGTGAACGAGGTGCAGCGGGAGATCGTGGCCTGGACCGGGCTGGGCATGACCAGGGGCGGGCGGCGATGAGCGTTGCTTGGCGCGGGCGGCGAGGGGGCGGTTCCCGGTGAACTTCGACTTCAGCGAGGCGCAGGAGGCGGTGGCCGGGCTGGCCGAGCAGGTGTTCTCCGGCTCGGCGGAGGCCGACCGGGTGGCCGAGGTTGAGCGCACCGCCGAGCGGTTCGACCGGGAGCTGTGGGCCGAGTTGGCCGCTACGGGCTTGCTGGGGGTGGCCATTGCCGAGGAGCACGGCGGACTCGGCTTGGGCATGGTGGAGACCGCGCTGGTGCTGCGCGAGCAGGGCCGGAGGGTGGCCCCGGTGCCGCTGTGGCCCACGCTGGTGCTGGGGGCCATGCCGATCGCCGAGTTCGGTCCCCCGGCGCTGCGGGATCGCTGGCTGGGGTCGGTCGCTGGCGGCCAAGCGGTGCTCACGGGGGCGTTTTCGGAGTGGGGGGCCGACGACGCGCTGTCCTCGTCGGTGAGCGCGGCCCGTCAGCCTGACGGGAGTTGGGAGTTGAAGGGCACAAAGCCCGCAGTTCCTGCCGCTGGGGTGGCCGACGCGGTTCTGGTGCCCGCTCAGGTTGTGAGCGACGGGGGAGACCGCGGCGACCTCGCGGTGTTCGTGGTGGAACTCGACGCCGACGGGGTGGAGGTGGAGCTGAGCGAGACCACCAACCGGGAAGTCCACGGCACCCTCACCCTGCGCGACGTTGCCGTGGCCGACGGGGCAGTGCTGGGCGGTGTCGGACCCGACGGCCCCTTCGACGGGCGGCACATTGTGGAGTGGACCCTGGCCCGGGCCCAAGTGGCGGTGGCCGCGGTGGTGCTGGGGTGCTGCGAGGAGGCCACCGCTATGGCCGCGGCCTACACGTCGCAGCGGGAGCAGTTCGGCCGCCCCCTGTCCACCAACCAGGGCGTGACCATGCGAGCCGCCGACTGCTACATCGACACCGATTGCATGCGGGTCACCCTCCTCCAAGCCGCCTGGCTCATCGACGAGGGCCGACCCGCGGCCGAGATCGCCGATGCCGCTGCGGTGGCCAAGTGGTGGTCGGCCGATGCCGGTCAGCGGGTGGTCCACGCCACCCAGCACCTGCACGGGGGCATGGGGGCCGACGTCGACTACCCCGTCCACCGCTACTTCCTGTGGGTCAAGCAGCTGGAGAACACCTTTGGCGGGGGCAGCCGCCAACTAGCTGCCATCGGACGGGGTCTGGCCGCCGCCGGTTAGCTACCAGCCCTTCCAATCGGGGTCGCGCCGCTCCTTGAAGGCGTTGACCCCCTCGTCGGCGTCCTCGCCAGCCATCAGGATCTCCTGGGCCCAAGACTCCATCTCGAACATGGTCTGGCGGCTGGTCTCGAAGCTGCGGTTCACCAGCAGCTTGCTCATGGTCAGGCTCTTGGTGGGCTGGGCGGCCAGCCGCTCGGCCCAGGCCCTGGCCGTGGGCATGAGCTCGTCGGGGGGGACCACCCGATTGATCAGGCCCATATCGGCAGCATCGGCCGCGCTCACATCGTCGCCGAAGAACATCAGCTCCTTGGCCTTCTGCGGGCCGATCAGGCGGGGCAGCAGGTACACGCCGCCGGCATCGGGCACCAGGCCCCGACGCACGAACACCTCGATGAAGCGAACCCCCTCAGCGGCGACCACTAAATCGCAGGCCACCGCCATGTGGACGCCCATGCCCGCCGCGGTGCCGTTGACCGCGGCGATCACCGGCTTCTCGCAGTCCAAGATGGCCGATATCAGCTTCTGGGCCCCGCCCTTGATGCCCCGGGCCACCTCCATGATGGCCCGCTCCGGGGCGCCGGGCGGTTGCACCCGTTCGGGTCGGGCCACCCGCAAGTCGGCCCCGGTGCAAAAGCCCTTGCCCACCGCGGTGAAGATCACCGCCCGTACCGAGAGGTCTTCGCTGGCTCGGGCGAACTCGTCGGCCAAGAAGTTCCGCTGGTCGGGGGTGACGGCGTTGTGGGCGTCGGGCCGGTTCAGAGTGAGGGTGAGCACCCCGTCGTCTCGGGCCACCAGGATGTCGCCGCCGAGGACCTCGGTGACAGTTCCGTCTGTGCTCTCGCTACTCATGGCGCCTACCTCGTCTAGCGTGGCCGATCGTGTCATGGAACACGGCCCACCCCAAAGCTAAATGACCGCAGCGGCCGTGCCCCAACCAGTCACCCACCACCCGGCCATCGGGCTTACCGCCCTTGTCATGGCCGCTTCGCTCACCGGCATTGGCCTGTCGATCATGACGGTGGGCTATCCGGCCCTCGGCGACGCGTTCCCCGGCACTTCCGACCCCACCTTGTCGTGGGTCACCAACATCTTCACCATCGTTGGAGCAGCCACTCTGGTACCCGCCGGTGCGCTGGCCGATCGGGTGGGCCGACGGCGGATGCTGCTGATTGGCACGCTGCTGTTCTTGGCCGGCTCGGTAGTGGGCGGGTTGTCCCCCTCGGTGGGGTTGCTGATCGGGGCCCGGGCGGTGCTGGCCGTGGCCTCATCGGTGATAAACACCGCCGCAGTGGCATTGCTGTTGGCCACCATGCCGGCCAACCGGCTGCCGCTGGCCATCGGCATCTGGGCGGTAGCGGGCGGGACGTCCTCGGCCATCGGCCCCCCGGTGGGCGGCCTGATGATCGAGTGGCAGGGATGGGAGTGGATGTTCTGGGTGAATGTCCCGTTCTGCCTGATTGTGCTGGTGGTGGTGCCGCTGGTGTATCGAGAGTCCCGCAGCGGCGACGTTCGGGCGCTGCCCGATCCCTTGGGTGGGGTGATGGTGGCGGCGGCCACCGCACTGGTCACCCTGGGCATAGTGCAGAGCGATCCGTGGGGTTGGGGCGACTGGAAGGTGGTGGGGAGCATCGTCGGCGGTCTGGCGGTGTTCGGGCTGTTCGTGCTGCGGTCTTTGCACCACCCCAACCCCCTGGTGGAGTTGCGGTTGTTCCGCTTCCCCAACGTTCGCCGGAGCAACCTGGCCATGCTGATCTTCGCGTCGTCGTGGTTCGGAATGTTCTTCGGCTTCACCGTGATTGTCATCCGCTCCTGGGGGTGGACTCCCATCGAGGGCGGGTTCGCGGTGGCACCGTTGGCCCTGTTCGCCGGGGTGGTTGGCGTGCTCATCGGCCGGATCGCCCATCGCACCGGCCATCGCCTGTTCATCCTCCCCGGCACTGCGCTCTACGTCGGAACCACGATCGTGTTGTGGGTGGTGTTGGGCGATGAGCCCAATGCCGGGGTGTTCGTGGTGGGCATGACGCTGATCGGGGTGGCCACCGGCATGATCTTCCCGTCGCTGATGGCCGCCGCGGTGAGCGATGTGCCTCCCGACCAGCACTCTCTGGCCACCGGCATCAACTTCACCTCCCAGCGGGTGGCCACCACCATCGGGGTAGCCCTCGGGCTCACGTTCGCCACCTCCGCGGCTTCGGCCTCCGAGGCCATCGACCTGCTCATGGGAATGGTGGTGATCACCGCGCTGGTGTCGCTTCCGTTCAGCGCCCGCATCGACACCCGCCCCCATGGAAGGCAAAGCTGAGGCCATGTTCCTTGCCATCGCCGACTCCATCACCCTCGAAGACGCCCACAACTTCCGCGAGTTCCACGTGGCCATCGACGGCGACGTGCCCGCCGCCGTGGCCGCCTTCGCCGGCCGAGCCGCCCCCTCGGAGCGAGACAACCACCTCTGGATCGACATCGCCTTCGTGCAAGACCTGGCCGGCGACGCCGCCACCCCCGACTGGCAGTCCCAATTTGAAGCCATGCTCGCCTACGCCGCCACCAAAGGCTGGATCGACGAGCCCACCAACCGAGTAGAAGCCCACATCCAGCCGCCGGACTAGAGCGACGCCTCCTCCCCGCTTTCTCATCAATTGTCACTGCCATCAATAGGCTGGTGTTGGTAGTCGGCGGTCCACCACTTGAGACATCGAAGGGTCTACGGTGGCGTTTAGGCCGCTGCTTCCCTCAGGAAGGTTCAAAGTGGCATCCATCAATTCAGCTGAAATCTTGTGTCAGCGGGACTGGCACCCAGCCTTTGTGATTGGTCGGTCCTCGCTGTTCCATGGGGACTGCCTCGACTGGCTTGCCGACCAGTCACCCAATTCGATTCATGGTGTTGTCACCGACCCCCCTTATGGGCTTGTCGAGTATCAGCCAGAGCAGCAGCGCAAACTTCGCAAGGGCCGGGGGGGTGTGTGGCGCCTGCCGCCGGCTTTCGACGGACATCAGCGGTCACCTGTGCCGAGGTTCACCACGCTGACCGCTGCCGACCTCGACTCCCTTGACAGCTTCTTCGCTGCTTGGGCACATGCACTGATCCCCGTCCTTGTGCCCGGAGCTCATGTACTGGTCGCTTCCAATCCGCTGCTTTCTCACCGTGTTGCCCAGTCAGTCTGCCGCGCCGGGTTCGAGCGGCGGGGGGAGGTAGTCCGGCTGGTGATGACGATGCGGGGCGGTGACCGGCCCAAGAACGCTCATGAGGAGTTCTCCGAGGTCACGGTGATGCCGCGGTCCAAATGGGAGCCGTGGCTCTTGTTCCGCAAACCACTGGAAGGTCGTGTACAAGACAATCTCCGCAAGTGGGGAACCGGTGGATTGAGACGCATTTCACCAGAGCGTCCGTTTGCCGACGTGATCGCGTCCTCGCCGACCCGTGCGGATGAGCGGCGACTCGCCCCCCATCCGAGCCTCAAACCACAAGCTTTCTTGCGCCAAGTGGTCCGAGCCGTCTTGCCGTTGGGAGAAGGCACTGTGCTAGACCCGTTTGCCGGCTCAGGCTCGACGATTGCGGCTGCCGAACAAGTCGGCTATGAGAGCATTGGGGTGGAGTCGGACCCTCATTACCTGGAGTTGGCCCAGGCAGCGATCCCGCAGCTTCGAGATTACGAGCTTTCTTCTGACCCAGTGTCGAGATAGATCCAGCTGTCTCGTAGCTTCTGAATGCCGTCTTTGTGAAGTGTAGCAGTTCGAGTTCCCAGTTCGCCCCGCTCATTCTTTCTGAAATCTCCAACTTCTACGTGTGACAAGTACACCTCAGTAAACTTCAAGGGCAAACGATTTATGGCTGGTTCGGTGATATTGTCGACCTGGTAGACAAACACGCAAAGCCATTGTTCCCGTGCGCCGTGAGTATCAACTGCACCCCCTTTCTTCAAGGTTGACTTTATCTCGACGCCTTCGTCGCCTGACTTTATTGAGTCTTCGGCGAATCGTCCCGCAACGATCAAGTCTGGATGCCCGTTGTGGTAACGGTTCTGGGTCAATACTCGAGAATGATTTGCCATACTTGCGGTAATCATGTCTGAGAGCGTGCCGGACAAATTGGCCTTCCGCAGTGTGTCGTCCAGCCGTCCTAGTCCCTTCTTGACAAGCTGGGTGTTCACGTCGTAGAAGAAGTCGTACACATCTTGCATCGTTGACGCGAAATCGCCGAGGCGAAGCTCATAGGGCAGGACTGCGTGAGGATTGAAGCGCTGCTGGTTCACTTCGCGGCGAACGACGGCCATGGCCGCGCACCCTAACAGCCTCTTAGAGCAATTCCTCCACGCAGGTGATGAGCTGGCGGAGGTTGCGGACTTCGAATACTCCGTGGCAGTGGGGGGTGTAGGTGGACATTTCGGAATCTTCGGTGTCCCATTCGGAGCGGGGTTCGGGGTTGAGCCAGTAGATGCGGCGGCAGCGGCGGGCGATGGCTTCGAGGGCCTCGGGGCAGGCGTCGCGGTAGTTGGTGCGGGCGTCGCCGGTGATGAGCAGGGTGGGGGCGGGGCCGTGGTTCGGAGCGGTTACCTCGTCGCGGAATTGGCGGAGCACGGCGCCGTAGTCGGAGTGGCCGTCGTCGGCGATCACGTTGGTGTTGCGCATGATCTGCCACGGTTCGATGGCGTGGTCGGTGCGGGCCAGCAGGTCGGTGATCTCGTCCATCCGGTCGACGAAGACGAACGAGCGGGTTCGGGCCACCTCGGCCGACAGCGCCGACATGAGCGTGAGGGTGAACAGGGAGAACTCGGCCACCGAGCCGCTGATGTCGCACAGCACCAGGAGTTCGGGGCAGCGGGGGCGGGGTCGGCGGAATGCCACGTCAAAGGGCACGCCGCCGGTGCCCAGGGATTGTCGGGCGGTGCGGCGCAGGTTGACCCGGCCTCGGTAGTGCGAACGCCGCTTGCGGGTGAGTCGAGCGGCCATGATCCGGGCCAGCGGACGGACTGCCTCGCGGACCCGTTCCAGCTCGGCTCGCGACGCATTGAGGAAGTCGATGTCCTCGGTGGGTCCGGCGAACACCTGATCGGCAGGAGGGCCCAGTCGAGCCCGAACTTCGGCGGCCATGAGGCGCTTGAGCTGGTCGATCCGAGCTCGCAGCTCAGCGGGCGACAGAGAGGGGTCGGCCCGGCGGGCGTCGCTCATCATGCGGGCCAAGTCGGCGCCTCGGTAGGCCCGTTGCAAGTGATGTCCTTCCGTGCGCCGGTCGCCCTCCAACCCGGCATGGGCTTCCACCAGGTTGACAGCAAGCGCCCGCAGATCGCCGCCCGCCGTGGTTAGGCCGGCGGCATCGGTCGACCCAAGGGGAACACCCGACGGCCGGAACTCGGCCGGGTGGGCGGGGAAGTGGCGATCGAAGGCAGCGTCGAACAAATCGTGGTGATGGGGGTGCTTGACCATCGTGGCTCGCAGGGCCACCCGCAACTCCGACCGCTGCCCTAGATCGATGGCCGATGCTGCTTGCACCGCGTCGATGATCTCCACCACGGCCACCGACACACCCCCGGCCTGTAATGACCGGCCCAAGCGGATGACCCGCTCGGCCACCGCGTCGCCGCTCAGGGCCTCAGATGCCATCGACGATCCTGTTGTGGCCTCTGGCTCGAGGTTGGCGATGGGAAGATCATCGCATGGCCATCGCCCGGCTGATGCTGGATGCGGTCTCCAGGAGCCGGGGCAAGAACTCCGCGGTGAGTTCCTCCAGACTGGTGCGCCCCACATGGGTGGACACGTTCATGGCGGCGATGGCGTTGCCGGTGGCATCGCGCAGGGGAGCAGCCAGCGAGCGCACGCCCACCTCCAACTCCTGATCCACCAGTGCCCAGCCTTGCTGGCGCACCGCGTGCAATTTCTCGAGCAGGGCCTGGTGGGTGGTCACCGTGTAGTCGGTTGTCTGAGAGCGGTCGCTGCGGTTGAAGCGCTCGACCGCCTCGCCGTCGTCTTGTTCGGCCAGCAGCACCCGTCCCATGGAGGTCTGGTAGGCCGGAAAGCGCGACCCCAGGCCGATGGCCACCGTCATGATCCGCTTGGTGGGCACCCGGGCGATGTACACGATGTCGGTGTCGTCGAGCACCGAGACCGACGACGACTCCTGAACCACCTCGCTGAACGACTCCAAGAAGGGCTGCGCGATGTCGTTGAGGTTGAGCGACGCCACATAGGAATAGCCGATGTCGAGAATCCGGGCGGTGAGCTCGAAATAACGGCCGTCGTTGCGGACATAGCCCAGTTCCTCCAGCGTGAGCAGGAGCCGCCGGGCCGTGGCTCGGGTCAGCCCGGTGCTTCGGGCCACGTCGGAGAGGGTCTGGCGGGGGGCATCGGCGGAGAACGACCGGACGACGGAGATGCCTCGGGCCAGGGACTGCACAAAATCGCTCATGGTTTCGCTTGACCTCGGTGGGTGATTGCCATATCGTTCTTAATGCGTACAAATGTTCGGATAGCGAACACTATCGGCGACACGGTTGTCCGTCAATAGATGCGACCACAAGGGGGACGCAGATGCCAGACCACATGGCAGCAGGGGCGACGCAGTACACCACGGTGTTCGGCTCGCTCGACCAGTACGACAAGGGCGGGGTCGAGGTCATCAGCGACAATCCCAAGCACTACGCCTTTTCCAACATGTTCGAGGTGGCATCGTCGGCCAAGCCCTACGAGAAGGTGGCGGTGGCCAAGAACCTGGAGTACGTGCTGGAGGTGATCCGGGCCGAGGGCACCAGCGAATGGCGGGCTACCCCCCACGACGAGTTCGCCCTGGTCATGGACGGCTCGCTGGAGATCGAGCTGCTCGATCCCGCCGAACCGCTGGTGGACGCCGACGCTTCGGGCTCCATCGGGCTCGACAGTGCTCCCGCAGGCAACCCCATGGGCCGCGTCCAAGCCGGGCACGGCCACATGACGCTGCTGCCCGCCGGCAAGGCGTACCGATTCCACAGCGACGGTGTGGCCGTCGTCCTGCTGCAAACCATCGAGGGCCCTGACACGGTGTACCGCTGGGCCGATATCTGCCAGACCGTTTGAGAGGAGACCGGCAATGACCATGACCGAAACGACTCCCAACGCCAGCGGCTACCAGGATTTCTCGGTGGGGGGCTTCACCTTCAGCCGCGACGAGTACTTCGTCACCATCACCTGGCCCACCGGCAGCCACCAAATGGACATCGGCCAGTGGCTCCGCTGCGTGCAGCGGGACGTGGCCTGGGGCTTCTTCTACGGCATCGTCAACTTCGACGAGGTGATCGGCACTATGAACCACTACGGCAATGTGGATATGTTCGCCGGGCGGTTCAACGAGGCCTATCGCCGGGCCGAGGTGGACTACAACGAGAACTTCGACCACGACGAGCTCATGGGGTGCTTCACCTCCATGCTTTCGGACTGGACCAACGAGGGCTACGACCCGTTCGCCGCGCCCATGGAGACGGGCAGCGCCTATGGGCCGAGTCGGGGCGACAACGACCCGGCGGTGACCCGCAAGCGGGTGGTGGCCGAGCGCATGGTGAGCGTGCCCGGTGACGAGCCCATTCGCTCGGATGAGTCCGGGTTTCCCATCAACCGGGGCTTCGCCGACGTCCCTCAGGACGAGCCGGTGGTCTCCGCCGAGCCCGGCTATGAAGACCAGGTGTGCTCGTTCAACCTGTTCGCCTATCTGTCCCGCTCTGATGTCACTTGGAACCCTTCGGTGGTGTCGGCCTGCAAGGAGAGTCTGTATTGCCCCACCACCGAGGAGTTCATCTTGCCGGTGATCCACGGCAACGACCGGGTGGAGTGGTTCGTGCAGCTCAGCGACGAGATTCAGTGGGACGTGGAAGACCGCGACACCGGGGCCAAGCGGGCCCGGGTGGTCATGAAGGCAGGCGACGTGGCCGCCATGCCTGCCGACATCCGCCACCAGGGCTATGCCCCCAAGCGCTCGATGTTGCTGGTGTGGGAGAACGGCTCTCCCCGCATTCCTGAGATGATCGCCAACGGCGAGGCGCCGGTGCATCCGGTGGCGTTCTAGGGCCGATCTCAGGCGACTCCGAGAGCAGCGGGCGGCGATGGGCGAGTTCCTGTCACTTCGAGAGGCGGTGGGCCGGTATGTGGAGGATGGCCAGACCATCGCCTTGGAGGGCTTCACTCATCTGATCCCGTTCGCCGCCGGCCATGAGATCATCCGCCAAGGGAGGCGTGACCTGACCGTGGTGCGCATGACCCCCGATCTGGTGTACGACCAGCTCATCGGGGCCGGCTGCGCCCGCAAGCTGATCTTCGGGTGGGGAGGCAACCCCGGAGTCGGATCGCTGCACCGGATGCGCGACGCGGTGGAGAACCACTACCCACGGCCCATCGAGTTGGAGGAGCACTCCCACGCCGGGCTGGCCGAGCGGTGGCGGGCCGGGGCGGCGGGACTGCCCTTCGGCGTGCTGCGGGGGTATGTGGGAACCAGCCTGGCCGACCACACCAAGACCATCTCGTCGGTCTCGTGCCCGTTCACCGGGGAGGAGCTCACCGCGGTGCCGGCCATCAACCCCGACGTGGGAATCATCCACGCTCAGCAGGCGGACCCCGACGGCAACGTCATGTACTGGGGCATCACCGGCGTGCAGAAGGAATGCGTGCTGGCCAGCCAGCGCAGCATCGTCACGGTGGAAGAGGTGGTGGACGAGCTCGCGGTCCGCACCGGCGGGGTGGTGCTGCCAGCGTGGGCCATCGACGCAGTGGTGGTAGCCCCCGGCGGCGCTCATCCGTCGTATGCCCACGACTACAGCAACCGGGACAACGAGTTCTACGCCGCGTGGGATCCCATCGGCCGGAGCCGGGACGCCTTCGCCGAATGGCTGGCCGGGGTCATGGAGGACGCGGCGTGAGCGGGGCCAGCCAGTGGACGTCGGATGAGATGATGGCGGTGGCCGCGGCCCGAGAGCTAGGCGACGGCGTGGTGTGCTTCGTGGGCATCGGGTTGCCCTCCACCGCGGCCAACGTGGCCCGGCGGATGCATGCCCCCAACGCGGTGCTCATCTACGAGTCCGGGTGCATCGGGTCTCGACCCGACCGCCTGCCCGCCTCCATCGGCGACGGCGTGCTGTCGGAGAGCGCGGTGGCCAACGTGGGAGTGGTTGAGATCTTCAGCTACTGGCTCCAGGCCGGGCGCATCGACGTGGGGTTCTTGGGGGCCGCCCAGATCGACCGGTTCGCCAACATCAACACCACCGCCATCGGTCCCTACGACAAACCGTCGGTACGGCTGCCCGGCGCTGGCGGGGCTCCGGAGATCGCGGCCAACTGCGGCGAGGTCATCATCACCCTGCGCCACAGCCGTCGGGCATTCGTAGAGGAACTTGACTTTGTCACCTCGCTGGGCCACGGCACTGGGAGCGGCTGCCGGGAGCAGCTGGGTTTGCGGGGCCAGGGGCCATCGGCGGTGATCAGCGACTTGGGCGTGCTTCGACCCGACCCCGACACCAAGGAGCTGACGCTCACCAGCGTCCATCCCGGCGTGTCGACAGACGACGTGAGGGATGCGACCGGCTGGAATCTTCAGGTGGCCGAAGAGGTCGAGGTCACACCGGCGCCGACTTCTGATGAGCTCACCGTGCTGCGGAATTTGAAGGCCGCATCATGAACTTCACCTACGACGTGTTGGCCGGTCGGGTGGTGTTCGGCAGCGGCTCGCGCCACAAGCTGGCCGACGAGTCTGTCGCACTGGGCAGCCGCCGGGTGCTGGTGGTGGCCAGCCGGGAGGAAGATGAGCCGGCCGCTGAGATCACCGCCATCTTGGGCAATTTGGCGGTGGGGCGATTCGACGACGTGGCCCAGCACGTGCCCATCGCCCAGGCCGAGGCGGCTGTTGCCACAGCTCGTGACGTTGAGGCCGACACGGTGGTGACGATTGGCGGTGGATCGGCCACCGGGTTCGGCAAGATCATCGCCCGGACCCTCGATGTTCAGCTGATCGCCGTGCCCACCACCTACGCCGGGTCGGAGATGACCGACATCTGGGGGCTCACCGAGGGCGATCACAAGCAGACCGGCAAAGATCCCCGAGTCAAGCCCAACGTGGTGGTGTACGACCCTGAGTTGACTCTCACGCTGCCCGCCTTCATTGCCGGGCCGTCGGGGATGAACGCCATGGCCCACGCGGTAGAGGCCCTGTACGGGCCGGGGGCCAACCCGGTGGTGTCGGCCATGGCCACCGAGGCCATTGCCGCCCTCCACACCGGGCTGCCCGTGGTGGTGGCTGAGCCTGAGAACCTCGACGGGCGCTCCCATGTGCTCTACGGCGCCTATCTGGCCGCGGTGGCCTTGGCCGGCAGCGGCACCGCCCTACATCACAAGACCTGTCATGTGCTGGGTGGGATGTTCAACCTGAACCACGGCGACATGAACTCGGTGGTGCTGGGCCACGCCCTGGCCTACAACGCCCCGGCCATCCCCGAACCCATGGACCGGATCGCCGGAGCCGTGGGGGTCGAAGCCCCCGACGTTCCCGGCGCAATGTTCGACCTGGCCGCCGCCATCGGCGCGCCAACCAGTCTCGAGTCCATCGGCATGCCCGCCGACGGTCTCGATGAAGCGGCCCGACGGGTCGTAACCGAAGCGGCGGCCAACGTGCGGCCTCCCGAAGAACAAGGCATCCGGCAGATGCTGGACGACGCCTTTTTCGGACGGAGACCGGGCGATCCGCCACCTGAGAGGGGAGACCTGACATGACAGAACAACAGCAACCGGGCACGTCCCGGCGGGAGTTCATCCGCAATGCCGCGGTGGTGGCCATCGGCGGTGGGCTGGTGGCCGCGGCCTGCGGCAACGACGATGATGCCCCGGCGCCTGCGGCCACCGCAGCACCGGCTACCGCGGCACCCACGGCGACTGCGGCACCGACGGCTGCTGCGCCGGAAATCCCACCGATCAAGATCGGCTACGTCACCCCCCGCACCGGCCCGCTGGCCCCGTTTGGCGAGGCGGACACCTTCGTGCTCGGCGCGATGGCCGCGGCATTGGGCGGCAACGTAGAGATCGCCGACAAAGACGCCGAGTCCGACCCGGCCAAGGCCGGCGAGGTGGCCCAAGCCCTCATCAGCGAAGGCGCCGACATCGTGCTCGCCGCGGGCACGCCCGACATCTCGGTGCCGGTGGCCGCGGCCTGCGATCTGGGCGAGGTGCCGTGCCTCACCAGCGTGGCCCCGTGGCAGGCCCACTACCTGGGCACCGGCGGCGGCCTCGGCCCCGACTTCCCGGAGCCCCCGGTAGCGTCGGAGTGGAACTACCACTTCTTCTGGGGCCTCGAGGACATCATCGACAACTTCATCGAGCTGTGGAACCAAGCCGGCGTGGCCAAGGTGGTGGGCGGCATGTGGCCCAACGACCCCGACGGCAATGCCTGGAGCGATCCAGTGGTGGGCTTCCCGCCCGCGCTGGAGGCCGCCGGGTTCACGGTGGTGGACGTGGGTCGCTTCGACCTGGCCACCCAGGACTACAGCGCCATCATCAACCAGTTCAAGGACGCCGGCGTGGAGATCGTGTCGGGCGTGGTGCCGCCACCGGTGTTCGCCACCTTCCAGGCTCAGGCCTTGCAGCAGGGTTTCAACCCTCCGGTGATGACGATGGCCAAGGCGCTGCTGTTCCCCTCCGCGGTGGAGACCTACCCCCAAGGAGAGGGCCTCAGCTCAGAGGTCTGGTGGACCAACCGCCACCCGTTCTCGTCCAGCATCACCGGCCAGAGCGCATCTGAGTTGGCCGCGGCCTTCGAGTCGGCCACCGGCGCCCAGTGGACCCAGCCGCTGGGCTTCGCCCACGCCCTGTTCGAGGTGGCCGTGGACGCCGCCAAGCGGGCTGGCTCCGCCGACAAGCAGGCGCTCGTCGCCGCCATCGGTGCCACGAATCTGGACACCGTGGTGGGCAACATCAACTTCAGCGCCTTCCCGATTCCCAACTTCGCCAAGACGCCGCTGGTGTCGGGTCAGTGGGTGGCCGGAACCCGGTACCCGCTGGAGTTGGCCATCAACGTGAACTCCCACCTTCCCAGTGTGGCCAAGGACGCCGACATCGTTCCCATAGGCTGATCGAAGCGGTCGCAGACGGACTGTCCCAACAGTCGGCCTGCGCTCGGTAGGGGGTGAGCTGAGGTGTCAGCGCTGTTGGCCGTCGAAGGGCTGGTGAAGTCCTTCGGGGTGAAGGTGATCGACGACCTGTCGCTGTCGGTGGACACCGGTGACGCGCTCGGTGTCGTGGGCCCCAACGGCGCGGGCAAGACCACCATGTTGAACCTGTTGGCCGGCGACTTGTCGCCCGACGAAGGGCGAGTGTTCTTCCAGGGCGAGGACATCACGGGAATCTCTGCTGAGGCCCGATGTCGGGCGGGTATCGCTCGGACCTCGCAGATCCCCCGGCCCTTCGAGGGGATGACCGTGTTCGAGAACGTCCTGGTGGGGGCGGTTTTCGGCGCCGGTGTTCCCCGTCGGGAGGCCGACGCGGTTGACACCGTGGTGTCGTCGCTGGAGCGGGCGGGGATGCTGGCCGACGCCAACCGCACCGCCGGGTCGCTGCCGCTCTTGGGACGCAAACGGCTGGAGTTGGCCCGGGCCCTTTCCACCGAGCCGACCATCCTGCTGCTCGACGAGATCGCGGGAGGGCTCACCGAAGGCGAGGTGGACGAGCTGGTGGGCACCATCGGCACCATCCACGCTGAGGGAGTCACCATCGTGTGGATCGAGCACATTGTCCACGCTTTGCTGCGGGTGGTGGACCGGATCATGGCCATGAGCTTCGGGGTGAAGATCGCCGAAGGCGACCCCGAGACGGTCATGGCCAGCCCCGAGGTGCAAGAGGTGTACCTGGGAGTGGCGCCGGAATGAGCCCGCTGTTGGAGGTGTCGGAGCTGTCGTCGGGGTACGGCGACTTCCAAGCTCTGTACGAACTCTCGATCACGGTAAACGAGGGCGAGACCCTGGCGGTGATCGGGGCCAACGGCGCGGGCAAGACCACGCTGTTGCGGGCGGTCACCGGGCTGGTTCCCACCTGGTCGGGAACGATCCGCTTCGGCGGGCAGGACCTGATGTCGGTGCCCGCCCACCGGCGGGTGGCCCAGGGGATCAGCATGGTGCCCGAGGGCCGACTGCTGTTTCCCAGCTTGAACGTTCGGGAGAACCTGCTGGTGGGCGGCCACGGGCGACGGCCCGGCCCGTGGACGGTGGACCGGGTGGTGGATGTGTTCCCTCTGCTCGCCCCGCTGCTGGGCCGCCAATCGGCGGTGCTGTCGGGCGGTGAGCAGCAGGCGGTAGCCATCGGACGGGCGCTCATGGCGAATCCCCGGCTGATCTTGCTCGACGAGGTATCGCTCGGCCTTGCCCCGGTGGTGGTGCGCCAGCTCTACGCCGCACTGCCCGACGTGACCTCGCAGGGCACGACCGCCCTGGTGGTGGAGCAGGACATCGGTCAGGCCATGGCGGTGGCCGACCGGGTGGTGTGCCTGCTGGAGGGGCGGGTGTCGCTGGAGGGTCCGTCGGCCGGGCTCGACCGGGCCGACATCACCGCCGCTTATTTCGGGATGGACCGCGGCACCAGCCCCGACTCGGTGGGGGGCGAAGGCTGATGGAGTGGGTCAACGCCATCGTTCAGGGCATCCTGCTGGGTGGGCTGTTCGCGCTCTTTGCGACGGGGCTGTCGCTGGCCTTCGGGGTGATGCGCTTCGTCAACCTGGCCCACGGCGACCTGGCCATCCTGGCCGCGTTCTTGGCGGTGTCGTTCGCCGCCACCCTCGACGTCAATCCATTTATGACCATGGCTTTGGTGGTGCCGATCATGGCGGCGGGCGGCTATGTGCTCCAGCGGTTCGGATTCAACTGGTCGATCGGGGCCGACCCGCTGCCGTCCATCCTGGTGACGTTCGGGTTGGGGGTGGTGATCCAGAACGCCCTGCTCGAGCGGTATTCGGCCGATTCCCAGGGTCTCGACGTCGGCGTCTTCGAGACCCGCAGCATTGAGTTCACCGATGACATCGCCGTGGGTTGGTTCCCAGTGCTGATCCTCGGGGTGGCGGTGGTGGTGCTGGTGGGGCTCCAACTCTTCTTGTCGTACACCCGCATGGGCCGGGCGTTCCGGGCCACCGCCGACAACCCCTCCACCGCCCGGCTCATGGGCATCAACGACCGCAACATCTATGCGGTGGTGATGGCCATTGCGTTCGCCACCGTGGCCGTGGCCGGGCTGTTCTTGGGCATCCGCCAGACGTTCGGCCCCACCGACGGGCCGGCCCAGCTCATCTTCGCCTTCGAGGCGGTGGTTATCGGCGGCCTGGGCTCCCTTTGGGGCACGCTGTTGGGCGGCATCATCCTGGGCGTGGCCCAAACGGTGGGCAACCAGGTGGACGTGGAGTACAACGTGCTGTCCGGGCCGCTGTTCGGGCACCTCATCTTCTTGGCCGTGCTGGCGGTGCGGCCTTCGGGGCTGTTGGGGAGGCGGGATCAGTGAGCGGCTACCGCATCTCCCGGCGCACCCCGGAGTCCACGGTGGGCCTCATCGGTTTCGGCGCGCTGGTGGTGGTGCTGGCCACGCTGCCGTGGTGGGACTCCGACGGCAGCCTCCAAACCCCGCTAGTGGTCATCTTGTACTACCTGGCCCTGGCGCAGATGTGGAACCTGCTGGCCGGGTTCGCTGGGCTGATCTCCATCGGCCAGCAGATGTTTGTGGGCATCGGCGTGTACGGCTTGCTCCAGATGGCCGAAGTGGGCGGGGTGGACCCCTATTTGGCCATTCCCCTGGCCGGGCTGCTGGCCGCGGGGCTGTCGATCCCGGTGGCGGCGTTCGCCTTCCGGCTGCGGGGCGGGTACTTCGCCATCGGCACCTGGGTGGTGGCCGAGGTGATGCGGCTGCTGACCACCGAGAGCAACGACCTGCGGGGTGGCGATGTGCGGGCGCTCACCCGGGAGTCGTTGGGCGGCTACTCGCTGGAGACCCGGACCAATGCGGTGTACTGGCTGGCCCTGGCCCTGGCGGTGGGGGGAACCGCCATCGTGGTGCTGGTGCTGCGCAGCCGGCTGGGGTTGGCGCTGCGGGCCTCCCGGGACAACGCGGGCGGGGCCCGGAGCCTGGGAGTGAGCATCGGACGGGCCCAGCTCATCACCTGGGTGGTGGTGGCGTTCTGGACCGGTTGCACCGGAGCGGTCATCCTGCTCAACACCACTTCCACCACCGCAGGCTCCGCCTTCAGCGTGACCCGGTGGACCGCGCTGGTGATCTTCATGGTGGTGATCGGCGGGGTGGGGTCCACCACCGGGCCGATCATCGGCGTGCTGGTGTACTGGATCATCGACGAGCAGTTGGGCGACGCCGACGCCTGGCGGTTCATCATCCTGGGAGGCATCGCCGCGGTGATGGCCACGGTGGCCCCCAAGGGCGTCTACGGGCTGCTCCAGCAGTGGCGGCCGTTGCAGTTTTTCCCGGTGCGGCGACGCCTGGCCGGGGGACCGGGTACCGGTGCGCCGCCGGTTGCGGAACCAGAGTCCGTTGAGGAGGACAGCCGATGACCGGGCCCGTGTACGTGGTGGACGCGGTGCGGACCCCGGTGGGGCGGATCGGCGGCGGGCTAGCCGGGGTGCGACCGGACGATTTGGCCTCGGGGGTGATTGCCTCGCTGGTGGAGCGTTGTCCTCATCTGGACCCGGCCCGGATCGAAGACGTGTACTTCGGCAACAGCAACGGGGCCGGGGAGGAGAACCGCAACGTGGCCCGGATGGCTGGGCTCTTGGCCGGGCTGCCCACTTCGGTGCCCGGCGTCACCCAGAATCGGCTGTGCGGCTCGGGCTTGGAGGCCGTGATCGGGGCCAGCCGGGAGGTGGCGGTGGGCGACGCCGATGTGGTGATCGCCGGTGGGGTGGAGTCGATGAGCCGGGCCCCGTGGGTGGTGGCCAAGCCCGAGCGGCCCTACGAGCGGGGCCATCAGCAGATGCACTCCACCACGCTGGGGTGGCGGCTGGTCAACCCTCGCCATCCCGACCAGTGGACGGTGGCGTTAGGGGAGGGGGCCGAGATCTTGGCCGACGCCCATGCGATCTCCCGACCGGTGCAAGACGCCTACGCCTTGCGAAGCCACCAGAAGGCCGCCGCCGCATGGCGAGCAGGCCGGTTCGATGATGAGGTGGTACCCCCGTGGGGAGCGGAGCTGGCCACTGACGAGTGCATTCGCCCCGACACCACCGCCGACGCGCTGGCCCGGCTGCGGCCCGTATTTCGCGCCGAGGGATCGGTTACCGCGGGCAACTCCTCGCCCATGAACGACGGCGCCGCCGCCCTCTTGTTGGCCTCCGAGGCCGGTTTGGAGTTGATCGGGCGGCCTCCGCTGGCCCGGGTAGCCAGCCGGGCCGTGGCCGGGGTGGACCCCCATCGGTACGGGATCGGCCCGGTGGAAGCGGTTCGCACTGCTCTCAAGCGGGCGGGCATCGACTGGTCGGACTTGTCGGTTATGGAGTTGAACGAGGCATTCGCCGCCCAGACCTTGGCCTGCCTCAAGGAGTGGCCCGAATTGGACCAGGGCATCGTCAACCCCAACGGCGGAGCTATCGCCATCGGCCATCCCGTGGGCGCATCCGGGGCCCGGATCGCGGTCACGCTGGTCCACCAGCTCAAGCGAGTCAGTGGCTGGGGCGTTGCCGCCCTGTGCATCGGCGTCGGCCAGGGCATCGCCGTGGTGTTGGAGTCCACCTAGTGGTCAACCTGACAAGCCAATCAAACCCAAAGAACCAGGAGAAACCATGGCCAACATCACCCCTGCCGAGCATCTCGCCGATGTGCTGTCTCGATATGAGGATTCGCCCAACCCCCGGCTAGCCGAAATCACCACCGCGGCCATTCGCCACCTACTGGCCTTTGTGGAGGAAGTGGGCTTGACCCGCCAGGAGTGGTTCGCCGGTATCGAGGCTCTCACCGCCACAGGAAAGATGTGCGACGAGCAGCGCCAAGAGTTCATCTTGATGTCCGACACGTTGGGGGTGTCGATGCTGGTGGAGATGATCAACCACGTTGCCGCCGACGGGAGCACCGAGCCCACCGTGTTCGGCCCGTTCCACGTGGAGGGTGCCCCGCGCAAGGAGATGGGGGAGAGCATCGTGATCGACCAGATGCCCGGCGACAAGCCGCTCGCGATGCGAGGGTTCGTGCGCGATCTGGCGGGCAATCCAGTTGTCGGCGCGGAGCTCGACGTGTGGCAGACCGCCTCCAACGGCCTCTACGACGTGCAAGACCCTCAGCAGACGCCGATGAACATGCGGGGGGTATTCACCACCGGTCCTGACGGCGCCTACGAAGTGGTGACGACCCGCCCCGTGGCGTATTCCATCCCCGGCGATGGACCGGCAGGGGAGTTGCTTTTCGCCAACGGCCGCCACAACTGGCGACCGGCCCATGTCCATTTCGTGGTTTCGGCTCCGGGCTACAAGCCGGTCATCACCCACCTGTTCGACAAGGACAGCGATTACCTCGACACTGACGCCGTGTTCGGTGTTCGCGACTCGCTGGTGGTGGACATGAGCGACGGCCAGTGCAGCTACGACTTCGTACTGGAGTCGCTTGGCGATTGACGTTCAGCCTTTAAGGTTGGCGAAGAGTTCGGCGACGAGGGGTTGGGGGGCGCCGTGGAGGGAGAGGTGGACGCGGTCGGCTAGGCCGCCGAAGCGGTTGTGGATCTCCGCGGCGGCCTCGGCGGGGGTGCCCTGGATGCTGAGGGTGTGGACCATCTCGTCGTCCCACACGTCGCCGATGTCGCCCCAGCGGCCCTGTTTGGTGAGTCGGTTGAGCTCGTCTTGGAGTTCTCCCCAGCCGTGGGCGTCGAGCACCACCCGGTAGGCCGGGGTGGAACCGTAGAACCCCAGGTTCGAGCGGCAGAGCTGCTCCACCTGCCAGGCCTCTGACTCGTCGGCGTCATCGCCGTACAACCCGACGATCACCCCCACGCCGAATAGGAAGTCGTCCCGGCTGCGCCCAGCCGCGGCCAAGCCGGCGTTCACTGCGGGCAGCGTCTTGGTGCGCAGGAAGTGCTCGGAGCAGAACGGGTGGATCAAGATGCCGTCGGCGGTCTCGGCCACCATCTTGGTCATCTTCGGCCCGAGCGCCCCGGCCCAGATGGGCGGCGTCCCCCACTCCAGCGGCTCGGGTTCGAATATCGGGGTGGAGAGCGTGAAGGTGTAGTAGTCGCCCCGGAAGTCGAGGGGGTCGCCATCTTGCCACCGGGCGAAGATGGCCTTGGTGGCGGCCATGAGTTCCCGCATCTGGGCCACCGGGCGGTCCCACACCGCGCTGTAGCGCTTGGTGACATGGGGCTTGATCTGCGATCCCAGGCCCAGGGCGAACTTCCCGTCCGACAGGCGGTGCAGGTCGAACGACTGGTAGGCCAGGTGCATCGGGCTGCGGGGCAGGGCGATGGCCACGTTGGTGTAGAGATCGAGGCCGGTGTTCTCGGCCGCACTCAGCAGCGGGAAGAACACGTCGCGCTGGCCCTCGAAGGTGAACACCCCGTCGACCCCCATGGCCTCGTAGGCCTGGGCTTGGTCCCGGACCCCGGCCAGATCGGCGGACAGCGGCATGTCGAACTTCACAGTCAGGAACCTTTCAGTCGGGGGAACATTGGGAAGGCGACCTCTTCGGCATCATCTTGTTCGGGCAGGCCGCCGGCGAAGACGGGCCACACCGTCTCGGCGGTGTGGGGATGGGGGAGAGACCAGTCGAACTCGTCGTCGATGCCGCACATGGTGGTGAACGGCCACATCAGGCCCCGGAAGTAGACATGGGTGCCGTTGCGGACTTTCTCCTCGAAGCTCCAGGTGTTCATCAGCCGGTAGGCGTCGGCCTGGGCCTTCTTGACCGCGGCCAGGATGTCGGGCAGCTCCTCCCGGTCCACCGCCACCAGCTCTCCGCCGGGCCGGGGCTCGAACACCGACATGGCCTCCAGCCAGGCCAGGTTGTCGGCCGGCACCGAGAAGGTGGTGGACAGATCGTTGACCCGGTTGTGGACGCCGGGCCGGAACACCAGGCCCACCACCAGGTTCTGGTAGGGCACATCGGCGGCCACGTGGCTCCACGGGATCCAGCTTTGGGCCAGCGAGGAGAACTCCCGCACGATCATGTGGCGGCCGTTGGGCAGCGGGTAGGGGCCGGTGTCGCCCGTTCCCAGGCGGGTGTCCAAGTACAGCAAGAACAGATATTGCTGGAGTCCGGCCACAAACCGGCGGGCCGTCCGGTTGTCGCCGTCGCCCTCGATCGGCCAGGCGGCCTCATACAGGGTGTCGATGATCTCGGGGTCGCAGGTCCGCAGCGTGTCGGCGGCATCCCAGCAGGAGCGGAACCCGTCGCCCCGCCACGGCTCCACCCAGCGGATCCAGTAGTCCATGAGGAATCGCACCCGGTCTTCCACGTCGTCCACCTGGGTGGTGAGGCCCATGGCCGACAGCTCTTCCAGTGCCCGCCAGCCGCCGAACGGAATGCAGACAATCGCAAAGGGGTGGGCGTTGGTGGTCTGGGTGCCCGGTCCCCGCATCTTGGCGCCCAGTTCGGACGCGTCCAGCACCTCGTCGCAGCGGGCCAGGATGTCGGGCCACCGCAGCCAGGCCTCCATGCCCGAATAGCCGGTGTACTCCCGCACCGGGATCAGCCCCGAGGTGAGGCCGGTGCGCTTCTTGGAGTTCTCCCACACCAGGATGTCCCAAAACTCCACCAGTCGGTTCAGCTCATCGAGGTCGAGCGGCATGGTCTGGGGCATGGCTGACGAGGCTAGCGGTCGGTTTCGCGGCCAAGAGTGTCGGAGGTGCCGCACTCGGCCTACCATTCTTGGATGCTTGCGGCGATTATGCGAGAAGTCGGCGATGTCAACCTTGAGGTGTGCGACGACGTTGAGTTGGTGGAGATGGGCCCCGACGATGTGGCCATCAAGATCACCCACACCGGGGTGTGCCACTCCGACGTGTCGGCCATGAACGGGACCATTCCCCAGCCCCCACCGGCTGTGCTCGGCCACGAAGGGGCAGGCGTCATCGAGGAGGTGGGGTCGAATGTGGACGACCTGGCCCCCGGCGACCACGTGATCGTGGTGTGGTCGCCCTCATGCGGGAACTGCGTCTACTGCACCGGTCGCCACCAGCCGAATCTGTGCCCCAACATCGCTCTCGCTTCGATGGCCCGAATCAAGTTTCGCCAGGCAGGCACCGAGCTGTTCGGGATGGCCGGGGCGGGCACCTTCGCCGAGAAGCTGATCATGCCTCGCCAGGGTGTGGTGAAGATCGACCCCGACATCCCGTTGGACGTGGCCTCCCTCATCGGCTGCGGGGTGATGACCGGGGCCGGGGCGTCGCTCAACACCGCCAAGGTGAGCCCCGGCTCGTCGGTGGTGGTGTTCGGCGCCGGTGGCGTGGGCGTGGCCGCCATCCAGGGGGCCCGCATCGCCGGGGCCGCCGAGATCGTGGCCGTGGACAAGAACCCCGCCAAGCTGGATGAGGCCATCGCCTTCGGGGCCACCCACGCGGTGCTGCCCGACGACTTGGAGGGGGCCAAGAACGAGGTGACCGGCGGTGAGGGGTTCGACTACGCCCTGGAGTGCGTCGGCATTCCCGCTTTGATGCGTTCCGCCTATGACATGACCCGACGGGGCGGAACCTGCTGCATCGTGGGCGTGGGCCGCATGGAGGAGATGGTGTCGTTCAGCGCCTTCGAGCTGTTCTACAACGAGAAGACCCTGGTGGGCTCCTACTACGGCGGCACCGATGCGCGCACCGACTTCCACCGCCTGCTGCGGCTGTGGAAGCACGGCAAGCTCGACTTGGAGCGCATGATCTCCCGGCGCATCACCATCGACGAGATCAACCCCGCGCTGGAAGCAGTGCGAAACGGCGAGGTTGTGCGCCAGGTCATCGAGTTCTGAGCGTGACGGTGTTTGTGGGTTTGGAGGGCGACCGCTGATGGGCGGCGTTGTTGGCCGGGGCAGCCCGGTGTTCTCGGGCATCTCCGGTCACGGTCGGCTGATGCGCTTCGACACGCCCGATGATGTGATCGCCGTTCTCGACGCCGGCGATGACGTCGCCTCTGAGACGGTGGCGTTGGTGAAAGACGCCGGGGCCACGTTCTTGGCCCCCATAGAGGCCGACCTGGCCGGGATTCTATGCCGGTCGGGCGACATCGAGAGCCATCTGGCCATCATCAGCCGGGACTTCCAGATCCCCTGTTTGATGGGGGTGGAGTTCGACGGCGACGAGCCGGCCGACGGTGCCTTGGTGGTTGTTGACACCGACGCGGGAACCATTTCTCTCCACGGAGCGATGTAGGCCGATGGCCGAGCGGTTGCGGGCCGATCTGGTTTTGGAGTATCCGTTCACCCGGACCACCGGGCCGGTGATCGGGGCTTTTCTGACCGGCCTGCGAGAGGGGATCATCCTGGGCATCCGCCGCCCCGACGGGACGGTGCTGTGCCCGCCCACCGAGTACGACCCGGAGACCTCGGCACCGCTGACCGAGCTGGTGGAGGTGGGGCCGGGCGGTGAGCTGGTGAGCTGGACCTGGGTGGACCCGCCCCGATCCCAGTCCCCCTGGGACCAGCCCCACGGCCTGGGCATGATCCGCCTGGACGGGGCCGACACCCCCATGGTCCATGGGCTGCTGGTGGACAGCGCCAACGAGCTCTCGGTCGGAATGCGGGTGACTGCCCGATGGCGGTCCGAGCGCGAGGGCCACATCGCCGACTTGGAAGGGTTTGTGCCTGAGGGAGCGAGCCAATGAGCGCCGATCCGAGCGTGCCCCCCGCGGCCCTGTCGGGCGAGGTGTGCCTACCCGAGAAGCTGGCCGACGTGGAGCCGGTGCGGTCGGTGCGCACCCCCATCCGCCTGGAGTACGACTTCATTCCCGGCGCGGCCTCATCGGGGTATCTGAATGCCTTCGCCGACCGCAAGATCCTCGGCCAGCGCTCGCCGGTGGACGGGGCGGTGTTCGTGCCGCCTCGGGGGGTGGACCCCCGCCACGGCGCGGCCACTCCCGACTATGTGGAGCTGCCCGACACCGGCCATGTGGGGGGCTTCTGTGTGACCAACCTGCCCATCCCCGGCCGGGACGATCTGGAGCTGCCCTACGTGAGCGCCTGGATCCACCTCGACGGCGCCGACATCGGCTTCTTGGGCCTGGTGGCGGGGATCGACACTTCCGAGGTGCGCATGGGGATGCGGGTGCAAGCGGTGTGGAAGCCCGACGACCAACTGGGCCGCACGGCGGAGAACATCCTGTATTGGGCGCCCACCGGTGAGCCCGACATCCCGGTAACCGCCGCGGGCACCAACGCCTGGCACGCAAAGCAGGCTGTTGAGTCAGGAGACCAGGGCTGATGCGCGACATCGCCGTGGTGTCGGTGGCCCAGCACCAGCAGAAGGCGCTCACCCACACCACCGAGGTGGAGCTGATGGTGCCGATCATCAACGAGGCCCGGGGCGCGGTGGGCCTGACCCAAGACGACATCGGCTTCACCTGCTCGGGGAGCAGCGACTTTCTGGCCGGGCAGGCGTTCTCGTTCGTCCACACCCTGGACGCGGTGGGCGCGGTGCCGCCCATCAGCGAGAGCCACGTGGAGATGGACGGGGCCTGGGCGCTGTACGAGTCGTGGGTCAAGCTTCAGATCGGCGGGATCGACACCGCGCTGGTGTACAGCTACGGCAAGTCGTCGCCCGGATCGCTGCGCGACGTGCTCTCCACCCAGCTCGACCCCTACTACCTGGGGCCGCTGTGGCCCGACGCCTTCGCCATGGCCGCCCTCCAGGCTCGGATCATGCTGGAGTCGGGCGCGGTCAGCGAGCAGCGCTTGGCTGAGATCGCGGTCCGCAGCCTCAACGGCGCGGTTGACAATCCGCTGTCAGTGCGGTCTTCCCCCGACGCCACCATCGACTCGGTGCTGGCCGAGGCACCCATCGCCGACCCCCTGCGGCCCAGCGACTGCGCCGCCTCCGCCGACGGGGGTGTCGCCGTGGTGCTGGCCGCGGGCGACCGGGCTCGAGAGTTGTGCGAACGCCCGGCGTGGATCAGAGGCATCGACCACCGCATCGACCCCCACCAGCCGGGCGTGCGCGACCTGACCCGGGCCCCCAGCGCCCACAAGGCGGCCGTGGAGGCTGGGGCGGGCAACGACCGCCTGGACGCCGCCGAGCTGGCCGCACCCTTCACCACCCAAGAGCACATCTTGGAGGCCGAACTCGGGCTGGGATCCGACACCGTCGTCAACGCCAGCGGCGGGGCATTGGCCGGCCACACCATGATGGCCGCTGGCCTCATGCGCATCGCCGACGCCGCCCGCCAGATTCACGACGGTCGGGCCGACCGGGTACTGGGCCATGCCGCGTCGGGGCTGTTCCTCCAGCAGAACCTGGTGTGCGTGATGGAGGGGGAGTGATGGCCGAGCGCACCGCGGTGTTGGGGGTCGGCCAGACCAAGTACCAGACCACCCGGGGCGACGTGTCGCTGCCCGGCCTGGTGCGGGAGGCCGCCTACCGGGCGCTGGAGGACGCCGAGGTGGGTTGGGACGATATCGATGCCGTGGTGGTGGGCAAGGCCCCCGACTTTTTCGAGGGTGTCATGCAGCCCGAGCTGTTCTTGGCCGAGGCTCTGGGGGCGGTGGGCAAGCCGCTGCTGCGGGTCCACACCGCAGGATCGGTGGGCGGGTCTACCGCAGTGGTGGCCGCCTCGCTGGTGCAAGCTGGCATCCACCGCCGGGTACTCACCCTGGGATTCGAGAAGCAGTCGGAGTCCAACGCCACATGGGCGCTGTCTTTGCCCCAGCCGTTCTCGGTGTCGATCAACGCCGGGGCCGGCGGCTACTTCTCGCCCATCATCCGCCAGTACATGGCCCGCACCAACGCCCCCGAGCTGATCGGCTGCATGGTGGCGTTCAAAGACCGCCAGCACGCGCTGCTCAATCCGTATGCCCACCTGCAACAGAAAGAGCTCACCTTCGACCAGGTGGTCGAGTCGCCCATGCTGTGGGAGCCGATCCGGTTCTCGGAGACCTGCCCGTCGTCGGACGGGGCCTGTGCGCTGGTGCTGGGCGACGAGGCCGCCGGGGACGCCTCGCCCAAGCCTGTGGCCTGGCTCCACGGTGCGGCGTTGCGGAGCGAGGCCAACAACTTCCCCGGACGCGACGAGGTGAATCCTCAGGCCAGCCGAGACTGTGCCGACGACGTGTTCGCCCAGGCGGGCATCACCGACCGCCGGGCCGAGATCGACGAGGTGGAGATCTACGTGCCGTTCTCGTGGTACGAGCCGATGTGGCTAGAGAGCCTGGGATTCTGCGAGATCGGCGACGGCTGGAAGCTGGTGGAGGAAGGTGCCACCCATCTCGACGGCGGCGATCTACCGGTGAACTGCTCGGGCGGGGTGCTGTCGTCCAACCCCATCGGGGCCTCGGGCATGATCCGCTTCGCCGAGGCCGCCCTCCAAGTTCGGGGCATGGCCGGCGACCACCAGGTAGACGGTGCCCGCAAGGCCTTCGGTCACGCCTACGGCGGCGGTGCCCAGTACTACGCCATGTGGATCGTCGGCGCCGACAAGCCCACCTCCTGACGATGGCTGGGCGCGCGTCCGGGCGGCGGATCCTGTCGATCTTGGTGGTGGTCGCCTTGTTGGCAGCGTGCGGCAGCGACGACAAGGGCGACATTGTGGCGTTTTGTGAGTTGGCCGAAGACGGGGTCGGGATGCGCCCGGCTGAGGGGGAAGTCGACCTGACCCAACTGGATGCCTTGGAAGACGCTGCGCCGCCCGACATCCGCGAGGCGGTCACCACCGTGGCCAACGCCTCACGGGAGATTGACGAGATCGAAGATCTCCAAGAGCTATTCGAGCGGGCCTTCGACCTCGAAGAAACCGTCGCCCAAGCCCGCCAACAAATCCGCACCTACACCCAACACCACTGCTTGTAGCTTTGGGGGTCACGTCATGGGCGAGTCGGCCCCCCCTGAGCTGACTTTGCTCTTCCTTGACGGGCTGCTCAACATGTGTGGTTACAATGTGATTACGGAGATCGTGGGCATCGCGGAGCAGGAGGCAGGCATGGATGCGATGATCGTGAAGGTTGGCAACTCTCGAGGCGTCCGCATACCCAAGCCCTTGATCGAGGAGGCCGGGTTGGGGGAGCAGGTGTCGCTGCGGGTTGTGGAAGAGGGCTTGTTGATAGAGCCCCGAACCGAGCCGAGGCTGGGTTGGGCAGAAGCGGCCCGGGTAGGCCGAGAACGAGGGGAAGGTGCGCTTGATGAGGCTTGGGGGCCGACCCGTTTCGATTCGGTCGAATGGGAGTGGGAATCTGCCGAGGACAACTCTTGACCTTTCCGAAACGCGGCGATGTCTACCTCTGCGAACTGGACCCCGCGGTCGGTTCTGAGATCCGCAAGACTCGGCCTGCGCTGGTGGTGTCGCCCGACGAACTGAATGAGCATTGGAGCACATGTTTGATTGCTCCAATGACAACTGGCGGACATCCGTACCCGTTTCGGGTTGCCTGCAAGTTCCGCAACACCAGCGGCCACGTTGTGGTGGATCAGATCAGGGCAGTGGACTCGGCCCGTCTGGTTCGGAGGCTTGGCAAGCTCTCGCCGTCTTCAACGGCCCAGGTGCTTGCAGTCGCCCGCGAGATGTTCGCGGACTGACTCCTACTCGACAAAGGACGGGGCGCCTTCAGCGGCTCGGTGCGGTCTTGTCATTGCCCAGGCATCCATGGCTGGAAAAAATAGCCCCGCCGTCGGGTCTTAAGTTCCTCGATGTCGTACTCGGTGGTTTCCACCTCGGCGGCGATACGGGCAATGTCGCTGTCGGTGAGAACTTTTCCGGTTCGGGTCTGATAAGTGCGTGGCGTGGTCATGGCGATTATTTCTCGTCGTGGGGGAACGGGCAGTGACCTCCCAAATGCGGTTGCGCGCCTCCGTCAGAGTTCAGGCGCGTCGATCTCAACAATCTCGAGGCCCAAGGCTCCAGCGATCGCATCCAAGAATTCGACGCTGGTGTAGAACCACTCGTTCCCACCGCGCTGATGTTCAGTTGAACCCCGTTTCGGTCCCGCATGCCCCGCCGAGTCCAGCAGGTCGTGGAATTGCCGCTCGATCACCTTGTTGGATGGAATCTCTGCTCCGGCAGTCAGGTACGCCCGTAGGACACGGCGGTGCTCCGGCACTCCCGCACCTTGGGTCTCTTGGTTCACTCGCTTCAGGATGCCGATGTCGCTGAATCCAACCTTCAGGAGCGTGCGGTCCGGCATCTTCTCGGATTCAGCCGACTGGTGGGTTGGATGGCGCAAGTAGTGGGGGTAGGTGAAGACGTACACCCCAGCGCGGTCCTTCAGGCTCTCCTCCACATTCTGCTCCGCGACTTCCGCCTTCTGCTGCTCAGCCTCGAACGCGTCGGTATCGGCTGCGATCTTCTCAAGTTCGGCAATGTTTCGCTCGAGCACCGCACGAGTGCCTTCTGAGAAATCGTGCCTGCCCATTGTCGACTTCATTCGACCAGCGATGTTCCTTGCCATTGACGTGCCTTGCGGGAAAATGCCAAACCGCAGTGCATCCAGATGTTGTCGCAGGCCGTTGGCGTACCCGGGGCCGGTATGGCCAAGGTGTTCTTGGAGAGCGCTGATCCGTTTGTCATCGGGGATGTCGTCCAGCACGAGAAATCGAAAGGCATCACCGAGGGAGGACTCGTTTTTGGCCTCTCGGCGGAGGGCGTCGTCGATCTCGGTGCCCTCCTCTTCGCCTGGCAACTCGCCGAGGTCGTAGCTGTTCCGTGACTCAAGGGCGCGGCTTCGAAGTTCAGAACGGGAAGGCCCCGAAAGGATCTGACCATCGTCTGCCTGGGCTGGATTCGAGTTCGCGGGCGTGGATGACGCCCCGTTGAAGGCATCCTCGTCTCGAATGTCGACCGTCGACATGGCTTCTCGTCTCTCTCCGTCTGACTCTGGGTGTAGCCAATTCAGTTTCTGGGGCTGGCAACTGTAGTCCAACGCTCTGTGGTCTAGTGAATGCTCCGGCCCTGCGACTCAAGCACCTTGTCAGGCCGCTGATCTGCGGTCACGACATCCTCTCCTGAGTGTTCCTGCCTTGTTCAGCGGCTCGATGGTGACGGGGTGGGGGTTGGTTGGGTAGGGTCGGGGGGAGCGGATCATTGGAATGGGAGGAACCGATGGGATACCGGGTGGTCGTGGACTACGACCTGTGCGAGAGCAACGCCATTTGCATGCAGGTCGCTCCTGACGTTTTCGAGGTGCGCGACGACGACTTTCTGTACTTGCTGAACGAGACACCGGGGGACGAGGCCCGTGAGCGGGTGAACGAGTCGGTGCAGCGCTGCCCCAAGCAGGCCATCTCCGTGGCTGAGGAGTAGCCGCCCGCTGCGCTCACTAGCCATTGTCGGAGCGTCGCTGGCCGGGCTGCGGGCCGCGGAGGCGATGCGGCGAGACGGATTCGACGGGGCCATCGCCATTATCGGCGATGAGCCCCACCAGCCTTACGACCGGCCACCCCTGTCCAAACAGCTCCTCGCCGGGGAGTGGGGACAAGACCGCATCGCGCTTTCTGACGATGATTCGCTGAGCGACCTAGAGGCCGACTGGCGGCTCGGCCGCCGGGCGGTGGGCCTCGACGTAGCCAGCCGTACCGTTGCGCTCGACGACGGCTCGGCGGTTACCGCCGACGGCATTCTCATCGCCACCGGGGCCCGGTGTCGGGAGCTGCCCACCAACGGCCTCGACGGCATCTACACCCTTCGGGATCTGGACGACTCCCTGGCCATTCGGGCCGAGCTGGAGGCGTCTCCTCAGCGGGTGGCGGTGGTGGGCGCGGGGTTCATCGGGGCCGAGGTGGCGGCCACTGCCCGGGAGCGGGGCCTGGAGGTCACCGTGATCGAGGCTCTGCCGGTGCCACTGGGCCGCGTCCTGGGTACCGAGGTTGGCACAGTGTGCGCCGAGGTCCACCGCGACCACGGGGTGGACCTGCGACTCGGCGTGGGCGTCGAGGGCTTCGACGGCCACGGCCGGGTGGAGCGGTTGAATCTGAGCGACGGCACTGCGGTTGACGCCGACGTAGTGGTGGTGGGCATCGGCGTGATTCCCAACACCGATTGGCTGGAGGGCTCGGGCCTGGAGTTGGACAACGGGGTGGTGTGCGACGAGACCTGTCTGGCCGCGCCCGGTATCGCCGCCGCGGGTGACGTGGCCCGCTGGCCCAACCGCCTGTTCGGCGAGACCATGCGGGTGGAGCACTGGGACAACGCCATCGCCCAGGGCCAGCACGCCGCGCTCCGTCTGCTGGCCTCCGACGACGAGGCCCAGCCCTATGCGCCGGTTCCGTGGTTCTGGAGCGACCAGTACGACCGCAAGATCCAATTGGCCGGTCGGGCCCGACCCGACGACGAGGTTCGCATCATCACTGGATCGACCGAGGAGCGACGGTTTGCCGCCCTCTATGGCCGGGCCGGCCGCCTGGTGGGTGTTCTTGGGTTCAACCGGCCCCGCCATGTGATGAAGTACCGCAATCTCATCGAGCAGGGCACCAGCTTCGAGGACGCACTGGCGATAGCAGCGCAAAGCGAATAAGAGTGGAGGCATGGGCACTCCCGGCGAGTTCCCCATCAGCGAGCTGGTAGCCCGCACCGGGGTTCCGGCTGCCTCCATCCACCACTATCGGCGGCTGGGGCTTCTCCCCGCGCCCCGCCGGGCCGCCGCCAACCGCTTCCTCTACAGCCAGCGCCACGCCGATGCAGTGACCCGAATCAGGGACCTGCGAGAGCGCCACCGCCTGCCGTTGCGTCACATCGCCCAGATCATGGCCGCCGAGCACCCCGAAGGCGCCGACGTGGCCAGCCTGCCCGACAGCGGGGAGAAGCTGCGGAACGTGGCCATCCAGGAGTTCGCCTTGCGGGGCTACACCGAGGTGAGCGTGGCCGACATCTGCACCCAGACCGGGGTGGCCAAGGGCACCTTCTACCGCTACTACCGCTCCAAGCAGGACCTCTTTTTTCAAGCGGTGGAGGCCGTGGTGGACAGCACAGCTGAGAACTTCGCCGCCGCAGTGGCCGGTCAGGTGGGGCTGAGCCGGGAGGAGCTCACCAGCCACCTGGCCGAGACCCTGCTCCCCGGTCTGCCCATCATGCTGGAGGTGGCGAAGCGGTCGGTGCAGGGCCAGGTGGAGCACGCCGCCGCCGCCCAGCGGGTGTTCTGGCGGCTGGCCGAGCGGCTCGGGGAGGCTTTGTCGGACGATCCCCGGGGCCATCGGCTGGCCGGGGCACTCATCATGGACGCCATCGCCCACATTTTCGCCGAGGGACTCATGGGCCGTTTCGCCGACCGTCCCAGATTCGACGTCCCAACGGCGGCATTGCCTTGACAGCCCCGCACAGAGCGCGAACAATAATGTGACCTAACGGTCAGACTATTGTTCGTGGTGCTCGGATCGGCCCGTGACCAGCGGGTTGACCCGACAGCCGAACCGCAACAGGGGGCGTTGTGCAGACTGAAGTCGGGTTCGACTTGAACTCGATAATGGATCAGAAGGTAAGCGAGAACTTCCCGGTCGCGCTGAGGGCGGTTCCGGCGCGCCCCCGCGCCCATTTGCTGGCCGTTTACGGATTCGCCCGACTGGTGGACGACATCGGCGACGAATACGACGGCGACCGCCTGGCCGCCCTCGACTGGATCGAGGCGGAGCTCGCACGGGCCCGCACCGGCGAGGCCACTCACCCGGTGATGGTCCAGCTCACGCCCCTGTTTGCCGACGTCGATGTCGGCGACGAGCCGTTTCTGGCCCTCATCGAGGCCAATCGGGTCGACCAGCGCAAACACCGCTACCAGACCCAGGCCGAGTTGGCCGAGTATTGCTCGCTTTCGGCCAACCCCGTGGGGCGGCTGGTGCTGGCGGTGTTCGGCGCGGCCACCCCCGAGCGCATCGCCCTCAGCGATGCGGTGTGTACCGGCCTGCAACTGGTGGAGCACCTCCAAGACATCGGCGAGGACTACACCGAGAAGGGCCGCATCTATTTCCCGGCCGACGAGATGGCCCGCTTCGGCGTGGACGAAGACGATCTCGGCGCGGCCCGGGCGTCGGCCCCCCTCCGGCGTTTGGTGGCCCACCAGTGCCACACCGCCCGGGGGCTGCTGGGTCGGGGCGAGCCGCTCGTGATCTCGCTCAGCGGTTGGGCCAAGGTGACGGTGGCCGGCTACGCGGCGGGCGGTCTGGCCGCGCTGGATGCCATCGCCGGGGCCGACTACGACGTGTTGGCCAAGCTGCGGACCCCGTCCAAGGCCCGCACTCTGGCGCATGTGGCCCGCCTCGTCGCCCCCCGCCAAGTGAAGGAGGCCAAGGCGGTTCGCACCGTGCGAGACGCCGCCGCACGCTGGAGGCGAGGGTGAAGGCCGCCGACGCCTACCAGCGGTGCGAGGAGATCACCCGGGCCGAGGCCCGCAACTTCTCCTACGGGATCCGCCTGTTGCCCAAGCCGAAGCGCCAGGCCATGTCGGCGCTGTACGCCATGGCCCGGCGAATCGACGATGTGGGCGACGGCCCGCTGCCCCAAGACGAGAAGCTCGCCCGGCTGGCCGATCTGCGGGCCGACATCGACGCCCTGGCCGACGGCGAGGCCTCCAATCCCGACGACCCGGTGCTGGTGGGACTGCGCCACGCCATCGACCGCTTCCCCATCCCCACTGCGGCGCTGAACGAGATCGTCGCCGGGTGTGAGCAGGACGCCGTTGGGAAGGAATACGCCACCATCGACGAGACCGAGGAGTATTGCCGACTGGTAGCGGGATCGGTGGGCCGCCTGTCGCTTGGGGTGTTCGGCACCAGCGGTGACCCCGACCATGCCGCCAAACTGGCCGACGTGCTGGGCATCGCCCTTCAGCTCACCAATATCCTGCGCGACATCGTGGAAGACCGGGGGATGGGCCGGGTCTACCTGCCCACCGCCGACATCGAGCGATTCGGCTGCGCCCTCGACCTCACCGGACCGCCCGAGGCCGTGGGCAAGCTGGTGGCGTTCGAAGCAGAGCGAGCTGAGGGGCATTTCGCCGAGGGCCTGAAGCTGCTCGACATACTGGACCACCGCAGTCGGGCCTGCACCGGGGCGATGGCCGGCATCTACCACCGGCTGCTGGGCCGCATTGCCGCCTCGCCTACCGCGGTGATGGAAGGGCGGATGTCGCTGCCCACCAGGGAGAAGGCGTGGGTGGCCGTCCGCAGCCTCGCGGGAGTCACCACATGAGCTCGCCTGCTTCCCTAAGGCCGGGCACCAAGCCGCGGGTCACGGTGGTCGGAGGCGGCCTCGCCGGCCTCGCCGCGGCGGTGGCCGCGGCCGACGGCGGGGCCCAGGTGACGCTGTATGAGCGGGGCCCCCGGCTGGGCGGGGCCACCTGGTCGTTCCAGCGCAATGGCCGCTGGTTCGACAACGGACAGCACGTGTTCATGCGCTGCTGCACCGAATACCGGGCCTTTCTGGATCGCCTGGACGTGGCCGACCAGGTGACCGAACAGCGCCGTATGTCGGTTCCGGTCATGCGCCCCGGCCGTCGTCCGGCCCGCATCTTCCGCACCGCTGCGCCCGCCCCCCTGCATTTGGCCCGGTCGCTGCTGGCCTACAGCCCGCTGTCTGTCGTTGATCGGCTGCGGGCCGTTCGCACCGCCTTGGCCCTGCGCCGCCTCGACCCCGACGACCCCGCCACCGATGAGACGAGCTTCGGAGGGTGGCTCCGATTGCGGGGTGAGTCTGATCGGGCCATCGCCGGGATGTGGGACTTGATCTGCCTGCCCACCGTGAACCTCCGGGCCGACGACGCCTCGCTCAGCCTGGCCGTCAAGGTGTTCCGCACCGGGCTCTTGGACCGCGCCGACGCCGGTGACCTGGGCTGGACCCGGGTGCCGTTGGGCGCCCTGCATGGCGATGCCGCGGCCCGAGCCATCGTCGCCCAGGGCGGGGACGTCCAGATGCAAGCCCATGTGGAAGCGGTGGGCGACGGCCCGTCGGTGGTGATCGACGGGAATCGGGTGGAAGCCGACGCGGTGATCCTGGCCGTGCCCCACGATGCCGTGGACGGCCTGGTGCCCGACGGCACCGTGGCGGGGCAGTCCGAGTTGGCCGACCTGGGCATATCGCCCATCGTCAACGTGCATCTCGTGTTCGACCGCCAGATCATGGACGTGCCCTTCACCGCAGCGCTGGACTCCCCAGTGCAGTTCGTGTTCGACCGCACCGAGGCCGCCAACGGGACCGGCGCAGCGTCGGAAGAGAGCGGCGGTGGCGAGCAGGTGGTGGCCGTGTCGCAGTCGGCGGCCTTCGACGAGATTGGCCACCGGCCGCCCGAGTTGATCGAGCGCTATCGGTCGGCGCTTGCGGACCTGTTCCCGGCCGCGGCTGAGGCCCAGGTGGTTGACGCGGTGGTGACCCGAGAGCACCGGGCCACCTTCGCCGGCCGTCCCGGCACCCGTCGGCTTCGTCCTGGTCCGACCACCGCCATCAACGGGCTGTTCTTGGCTGGGGCGTGGACCGATACCGGCTGGCCCGCCACCATGGAGGGCGCAGTCCGCTCCGGCAATCTGGCAGCCAGCCTCGCCCTGGACCACTGCCGCACGGTGGCTCAGCAGGAAAGGTTGAGCGCATGAGCGGGGCGCCACACATTCTGGAGCGGGCCAGGGAGCTGGTTGATCCGGCCATCGCTGCCGCTCTCAGCGGGCTGTGCGAAGAGCTGAGGGTGCCCGCCGAATACCACTTCCAGGGAAAGGGAAAGGGCACCCGCCCCGCGTTGGCCATCTTGTCGGCCGAGGCCGCCGGTGCTCCCGCGGCAACAGGGGTGCCCGGTGCGGTGGCCATCGAGCTGATCCACGACTTCTCGCTCATCCACGACGACATCATCGACAACGACGCCGAGCGTCGGCACCGCGCTACGGTCTGGGCCAAATTCGGCACCGGCGTCGGCATCGTGACCGGCGATGCCCTCCTCACCCTGGCCTTCGAGGTGCTGCTGTCGGACCCCAGCCCGCCCCGAGTCCGGGCCGCCAAGAACTTGGCCGAGGCGGTTTCTGCCATGAACGCCGGCCAGAGCATGGACATGGCCTTCGAGGAGAAGTCCTCCGTCACCCTGGAGGAGTGCCTGGCCATGGAGCGGGGCAAAACCGGGGCCCTGTTGACCTATGCCTCGTCGGTGGGGGCGATCCTGGCCGGGGCCGACGACGCCGTGGTCGATGGGCTGGCCGAATACGGCGCTCACTTGGGCGTGGCGTTTCAGGCGGTGGACGATCTGCTGGGCATCTGGGGCGACCCCGAGCGCACCGGGAAGCCGGCCGGGGCCGATCTGCGGGAGCGCAAGAAGTCGGTGCCGGTGGTGATCGCCCTCAACAGCGGCACGTCGGCCGCCGACGAGCTGGCCGAGCTCTATGCCCGCGCCGAATTGGATGCCGCCGATGTGTCGGCGGCCACGGCGCTGGTGGAGGCGGGGGGCGGTCGAGACGAGACCCAGGCACTGGCCCGGACTCACTACGACTTGGCCGTGAAAGCACTGGATTCTGTGGCCACGCGCGAAGATGTCGCCGCCGAAGCGGTGGAGGAAATGCGTTCGCTGGCCGAGTTCATCGTGGGGAGGGACTTCTGATGGGTGTCGAGCAGAGCCTGGCCCGGGCCCGAGATCGGCTCTTGAACCTCCAAGACATCGAGGGGTGGTGGAAGGACGAGCTCGAGACCAACGTGTCCATCGAGGCCGAGGACTTGTTCCTCCGGGAGTTCTTGGGCATCGCCGACCAAGAGATCACCCGACAGACCGCCAACTGGATCCGCCACAGCCAGCGGGCCGACGGCACCTGGTCTACCTATCACCAGGGGCCGGCCGATCTGTCGGTCACCGTGGAGGCGTACTGGGCGCTGCGCTACGCGGGCGACCCCGTCGACGCCGACCACATGACCAAAGCAGCCGCCTACATCCGCAGCGAGGGGGGATTGGAGCGCAGCCGGGTGTTCACCCGCATCTGGATGGCGCTGTTCGGCCTCTGGCGCTGGGAGGACCTGCCCGCGCTGCCCCCCGAGGTGGTCCTTTTGCCCAAGCAGGTGCCGCTCAACATCTACGACTTCGCCTGCTGGGCCCGCCAGACCGTGGTAGCGCTGACCGTGGTGGGCGCCCACCGCCCGGTGCGCTCCATGAGCGTGAGCCTGGACGAGATCCGCACGGGCGCCACGCCCCCCGAGAAGGAGCTCGCCCCGCCCGGCACGCCGGCCCGGCGGTTCCAGCGCCTCGATCAGGTGCTGCACCATTACGAGAACCGCCCGCCCCGACGGCTGCGGCAGTGGGCGCTGAGCCGGGCCGAGCAGTGGATCATCGCCCGCCAGGAGTCCGATGGCTGCTGGGGGGGCATCCAGCCCCCGTGGGTGTATTCGCTGTTGGCCCTGTATGTGCGGGGCTATTCCCTGCACCATCCGATCATGGCCCAGGGGTTGGCCGGGTTCGACGCCTGGACCATCGTGGAAGACGACATGCGCCGGCTGGAGTGCTGCCAGTCGCCGGTGTGGGACACCTGCCTGGCGCTGATCGCGCTGGCCGACGCCGGGGTGGGTCCGGCCGACCCGCAGATGGAGGCCGGGGCCCGCTGGCTGCTGGAACAGGAGGTCCAGGTAGTGGGCGACTGGGCCGAGCAGCGACCCCACCTGGCGCCGGGAGGGTGGGCGTTCGAGTTCGAGAACAACTACTACCCCGATCTGGATGACACCGCCGAGGTGGCTCTGGCCCTGCGCCGCATCCGCCACCCCGACGCCAAGCAGGTGCAAAAGGCCTTGGACCGAGCGGTGGTGTGGACCCAGGGGATGCAGTGCTCCGACGGCGGCTGGGCCGCGTTCGACGCCGACAACTGCTCCCCGCTGGTGGCCGAGCTGCCGTTCTGCGACTTCGGCGAGGTCATCGACCCGCCGTCGGCCGACGTCACCGCCCATGTGGTGGAGATGCTGTGCGAGTTGGACGCCGATGGGCTGGGCTTGCCGGTTGATCGTCGGGCGGTGGACCGGGGAGTGCAGTGGCTGAGCGCTGAGCAGGAATCCGATGGGTCGTGGTACGGGCGCTGGGGAGCCAACTACATCTACGGCACCGGCGCGGCGGTGCCTGCGCTGGTCAGCGCCGGGGTGCCTGTTGACGACGAGCGGGTGGTGCGGGCCTGTGAGTGGCTGGAGTCGGTGCAGAACCAAGACGGCGGCTGGGGCGAGGACATGCGGTCGTATGTCGACCGGGAGTGGCGGGGCCGGGGCGAGTCCACCCCGTCGCAAACCGCGTGGGCGCTGCTGGCGCTGATCGCCGCAGGCCGGGCCAGCGGGGAGGCAGCCCGTCGGGGCGTGGCCTGGTTGGTGGACAACCAGCGCCGAGACGGCGACTGGGACGAGCCCTGGTATACCGGCACCGGCTTCTCCGGGGACTTTTACATCCGGTATCACCTGTACCGCCTGGTGTTCCCCGTGATGGCCTTGGGCCGCTGGGTGCAGGCGACCGGGGAAGAAGGGTGACCTTGGTGGTGTTCTGCCCGCTGGCTATGGAGGCCCGAGCCGCCCGACGGGGAATCCGCCGTGCTGGCGGCGGAGCCACGGTGCGGTGTACCGGCATGGGTCCGGATCGCAGCCGCCGGGTCGAGCCGCGGCCTGGGCCGGTGGCCGTGGTGGGCATGGGCGGGGCTGTGGTCGATGGCATCGAGCCAGGCGACGTGGTGGTGGCCACCGGGGTGTTGGCTCACGATGTGGCGCCGATAGGCCTGCCCGGCGCCGAAAAGGTTGCCAAGAGCCTGGGAGCTGCCGGGTTCACCGTGCATACCGGTCCGGTGGCCAGCGTTTCCGAGCTGGCCGTCGGCGTGCGTCGACAGGAGCTGGCCGATCAGGGGGCGGTGGCGGTCGACATGGAGTCGGCCTGGTTGTTGGAGCACCATCGCGGTCCGGCCGCGGTGGTGCGGGTGGTGACCGACTCGCCCAGCAGGGAGCTGCGGTCTCTGGTCGCCCCCGTGAGAGTTTTCCGAGCATTGCGGACCATTCGCCGGTTGACGCCGGTGCTGTCCAAGGAGGTTTGCTGACATGCCTATTCCATTGCGCCAAGCGGCCAAGGTTGGCACTTACGTGTTCAAGAACAAGCTGCGCCGACGGGACAAGTTCCCGCTGATCGTGGAGTTGGAGCCGCTGTTCGCCTGCAACCTGGAGTGTCCCGGCTGCGGCAAGATCCAGTACCCCACTGAGGTGCTGCGCAAGCGGGTGAGCGTGGACGAGGCCGTGGCCGCCATGGAGGAGTGCGGTGCCCCGATGGTGTCCATCGCCGGGGGCGAGCCGCTGCTGCACCCCCAGATCAGCGAAATGGTGGATGAGCTGATCAAGCGCAAGAAGTTCGTGTACCTGTGTACCAATGCGGTGCTGCTGCGGCGCAAGATCGACAAGTTCAAGCCGTCGCCCTACTTCTCGTTCGTGGTCCACGTGGACGGGCTCCAGGAGCGCCACGACCTGGCCGTGGCCCGCGAGGGAGTGTTCGACGAGGTGGTGGAGGCCGTGGGAGAAGCCAAGGAGAAGGGCTTCCGGGTCACCACCAACAGCACGTTCTTCAGCACCGACAGCCCCGACGACGTGCGCAGCGTGCTCGACTTCTTGAACGACGACCTGGAAGTCGACTCCATGATGATCTCGCCGGGGTACGCCTACGAGAAGGCCCCCGACCAGGAGCACTTCCTGCCGGTGGAGCAGACCAAGAGCCTGTTCCGGGACGCCTTCTCCGAGGGCAAGCGCAAGAAGTGGCGGCTGAACCACACGCCGCTGTTCTTGGACTTCTTGGAGGGGAAGGTGGAGTACGAATGCACCGCGTGGGGCATTCCCAGCTATTCGGTGTTCGGCTGGCAGCGGCCCTGCTACCTGATGTCGGACGGCTACACCGAGACGTATCGGGAGCTGATCGACACCACCGACTGGGACAGCTACGGCCGAGGGAAGGACCCCCGCTGTGAGAACTGCATGGCCCACTGCGGTTACGAGCCCACCGCGGTGTTCGCGACGATGAAGTCGCTGAAAGAGTCGATCCGGGCCGCGGTGGGGACTGGTTAGCGCAATTCCTCTTGGACTCGTCTTCGCAGCTCGGAGTTGATCTTTTGGCGTTCGAGGTGTTGGGCGACGGTGAGGGGGCCTTGGGGGACGGGGTGGGCTCCCAAGAAGGCTTCGACGTCTCGGGCAAGTTGGGGTGTGGATAGGGCGGTGATGCCGCTGAGCATTCGGGGGATGGCTTGGGAGGGGAGGCGTTGGTTGATGCTGTCCCAGTGCTCGGTGATGTAGGTCCAGGCTTGGGGACCGTGGTTGCGGTTTTCTAGGCAGCCGCGGAGAACGAAACCGGCGTCTTGGCTGCGCACGGTGCCGTCGAGGGTGGCGGCCAGGGTGCGGTCCATCAGAGCGTCGTCGTCGAAGGTGGTGAGAGCCATCAGATAGCGCAGTTCGAGCTGTGGGGTGGGGGCGTTCTCGTAGCGCTGGCGGATCTCCTGGTAGTCGGCGTCGTCGCCGGTGGCGGCCACCACTGCGATGGCGGCGGCGGCCAGGGCGGGGTCGACGTCTTCGGCGGCCATCAGCTCCCGGCTCCGGGCGATGGTCTCGGCGTCGTTGCCACCCACGGCCAGGGTGCGGGCGAGCACGCCGCGCAGCTCACCGGTGCGATCGTCCTCACCGGGGGCTGGCTCCCAGCCCACCCGGTTCCAGGCTGGGCCGACCATATGCCGCACCCGGGCTTGGAGGCCGGCCCGCCCTTCGTCGGGGACCAGATGGTCGAGGGTGCCCAGGGTGCTGGCCAGTCGGCGCCACACGGCCAGATCGTCCTCGGTGGCCGCCATGCGCTCGGCGAAGGCCAAGTAGTCGGTCACGCTCAGCCGGTCGGCCACCGTCAGGGCCCACTGGTCGTCTGCCAGCACGTACCGCTGGAGCGGGTCCAGGTCGGGGCCGTCGTCCAAGAGCCGGGCTAGCAGGTCGCCCCGGTAAGCCACCCGGTAGAAGCCGTCGGCGGTGGGGTTGACCATGACCCAGGCGGGGCTGTCGGCATCGAGGTCGACCGGGTCTTCCAAAACCAGCCGCTCGGTGCGCTCCCCTGCGTCGGTGCCTACCGCGGCCACCACCGGAACCTGCCAGCGGGCGTCGTCGGGGTGCCCGTCGTAGCGGAACCGGCTTTGGCTGAGGATCACCGTTCCGTCGTCGCGGGCCGCGGCAGTCACTACGGGGTGGCCGCCTTGGAAGATCCAGGAGTCCATCACGTCGCGGGCGGGCTCGCCGGTGGACTCGGCGAGGGCGTCCCAGAGGTCGTGGGTCTCGGTGTTGGCGTAGGAGTGGCGCTGGAGGTAGTGGCGGACCCCGTCGCGGAACTCGTCGGCACCCAGGTACTGCTCCAGCATCCGCACCGCCGCCGCGCCCTTCTCGTAGGTGAGCAGGTCGTACATGCCCTCGGCGTCGGCAGGGGAGACCACCGGGTACTCGATGGCCCGGGTCGCGGCCAGGGCGTCCACGTCGAAGGCCGCGGCCCGGCTTAGTCCGAAGGCCAGCCACCGCTTCCAGTCGGGGCGGTAGGCGTCCACGGCGAGCATCTCGCAGAAGGTGGCGAAGGCCTCCTTCAGCCAGATGCCGTTCCACCACTTCATGGTCACCAGGTTGCCGAACCACATGTGGGCCAGTTCGTGGGCGATCACGTCCACCGCGGTCTGGCGCTCTTGCTGGGTGGAGGAGTCGGGGTCGAGCAGCAGCAGGATCTCCCGGAAGGTGACGCAGCCCATGTTCTCCATGGCCCCGAAGGCGAAGTCGGGGATGGCTACCAGATCGAGCTTGTCGCCGGGGTAGTCGATGGCGAAGTAGTCCTCGAAGAAGCTGAGGCAAAACGCCCCGGCGTCGAGGGCAAACTCGGTGAGGTGCCCCTTGCCCACGGGGTGGACGACTCGAAGCGGAGTGCCGTTCACGTCCACCGGGTCGGTGGCCTCCAGCGGCCCAACCACGAAGGCCAACAGGTAGGTGGACATCTCCATGGTGGGGGCGAACCTCACCGCCCGCCGCCCGTCGCCCATGGCTTGGGAGCTGACCTCTGCCCCCGACGACACCGCCATCAGGTCATCCGGCACCACCAAGGTCACCTCGAACACCGCTTTCAGGTCGGGCTCGTCCCAGCACGGGAACGCCCGCCGGGCGTTGGTCGACTCGAACTGCGTGGTGGCGATCACCCGTTCATCGCCATCGTCGTCGGTGAACGTGGAGCGGTAGAACCCCCGAAGCTGATCGTTCAGCGTCCCGGTAAAGCTGAGGTTCAGCCGGCTCGTCCCCGGCCGAGCCGTCTCGCCCAGCCCCAGCACCGCCCGCTCATGCTCGCCGTCATACTCCACCCCCGCTAACGCCACCCCGTCGAGGTCGCCCCCCGCGATCTCCAACTCCGCCGCATTCAGCACGATCTCATCAGTCGCCCTCAACACCTCAACGTCAATCCCCACCGTCCCCGCAAACGCAAACCCCTCCAAATCCGGCTCGAGTCGCAGCTCATACCGCAGCGGCACCACCCCCCGCGGCAGCCGATACGGGTTCAACGAGTCCTCGACCATCGCCCGAGATTAGATGAGGTATTCCGCTGATTTGGTAGAAAGCCAAGTATGGCGAACTTTGTGCTGGTGCATGGGGCGGTGCATGGGGCGTGGTGTTGGGAGCGGGTGATTCCGGTTCTTGAGGCGAGCCCAGGGGTGGAGGCGGTGGTTGCTGTTGATCTGGTAGGCCACGGGGCGCGGCTGGGGGAGAAGCCGCTCGAAGACATCAGCATTGACGACTACGTCGACAACGTGGTGGGCGAGGTCGAGGGGCGCGATCTCCACGATGTGGTGTTGGTGGGCCACTCCTTGGCTGGCATCACGATCACTCCGGCTGCCCACTGGCTGGGGAGCCGCCTGCGGCGGCTGGTGTATCTGTCGACGACGAATCCTGCGGTGGGCCAGTCGGTGGAGGATCGGATGAACGACCCGTTGTCGCCGCTCTCGCGGGGAGTGGACTTCGAGACCATGTTCTGCAACGACCTCGACGAGGAGACCTCGACCTGGCTCCTCTCCCGGCTCGGCCCTGAGCCTCCCGGTCCGATGGCCGAGAAGGTCGCCGTGGCTGCCGGACCTCCCGATGTCGCCTCCACCTACATCTTGTTCGAGAAAGACGAGGCTCTTCCGCCTGCCTTCCAGCGGGAGCAGGCCCGCACCGCCCAAGTCGACGAGATCGTCACCCTCGACGCCGGCCACAGTGCCTTCGCCTCGCGCCCCGAGGAGCTGGCCGCATTGTTGCTGCAAGTCTCCGGTCTCTAGCCAGCCTTATGGAGCAGTCTTGGCCCTGTCTCGGGGGAGGCCGGTAGCCTCGGGCCGCGCCTGATCGCGGGAGGCAAGATTGAGCAAGGCAGACGACTTTCGATTCGGCATGGTGGGGCATGGCCACATCTCCGGGCAGTTTTTGGCCGCTATAGAGGTTGTGGATGGTGCCCATGTTGCAGCGGTGGCCGGAAGAGACAGCGGTCGGGCCAGTGCGTTCGCCCAAGAACAGGGCATCGCCGCGGGTTACGGATCGGTGGGGGAGATGCTCCACGCCGAACAGCTCGACGCGGTGTATATCTGCACGCCCCATCCGTCTCACGTCGAGGCGGCCCTGGCCTGCGTTGATGCGGGGGTGGCGGTGCTGGTGGAAAAGCCCATGGCCCCCGACTTGGACGGGGCAACCCGCATCGTGGCCGCAGCCCGGGCCGCAGGAGTGTTCGCCATGGAGGCCATGTGGACCCGGTTCCTGCCCATCTATGAGGTGGTGAGGCGCTGGGTGGACGACGGGCGCATCGGCGACGTGCAACTCGTGAGGGCCGCGTTCGGCTTCGCCGCTCCGGTGATGCCCGAGCATCGGCTGTTCGACCCGAATCTGGCGGGAGGGAGCCTGCTCGATGTGGGGGTGTACCCGTTGACCATTGCCCATTGGCTCTACGGTTCCCATCCTTCGGAGTATGGAGTGGTCGGCCGGGTGGGCGAGACCGGCGTGGATGAGATCGTCTCCATTACCGCCTCGTACCCCGGCGGCGGGCTGGCCCAGCTCAGCAGCGCCATTGTGGCCAACCTCGACTACAGCGCCATGATCTACGGCACCGCCGGGTCGATAGAGATCCCGGTCTACTTTGCCGCCGACCGGGCCATCCTGCGGGCCGGGGGAGAAGAGGAGACCGAAGCAGTGCCCCATCGGGCCAACGGGTTTGAATACGAAATCCAAGAGGTGGTCGACTGCGTGCGGGGCGGGCGCAGCGAGAGCGAGCGCATGCCGCTGTCGTTGACGCTGGAGATGGCCGGATTGTGCGATGAGATCCGGGGCAAGCTCGGGGTTGTCTACCCCTTTGAAGAAGGCGGTGCCTGATGCAGTACATCCAATTCCCCGGAGTGGATGCTCCCGTCAGCCGAGTGGTGCAAGGGGCGATCAGCCTGTTCGCCCTCGACGAGGAGTCCCGCCTTGAGATGCTCGATGCCGCGGCCGAAGGGGGGATCACGGCATTCGACACCGCGGTGAACTACGCCTTCGGCGACATGAGTGTGGACGCCATGCTCGGCCGGTGGATCAGCCACCGGGGTGGTCACGAAGACATCGTGATCATCGCCAAGGGATGCCATCCGGATGTTTCCGATTGGGGGTCCCGGGTGAATCCCGACGCCATCGTCGAGGACATCGACAAGTCGCGCCAACAGATCGGCATCGATCGACTCGACCTCTGGATGTTCCACCGCGACGATCCGGCTGTCGAGATCGGCATTCTGGTTGAGGCGGTCAACTCGGCCATCGATCGGGGCCATATCGGGGCGTGGGGGGTGTCGAATTGGGCCACGGCTCGCATTGAGGCGGCGTTGGACTACGCCGACGCCCACGACATGAGGGGGCCGGTGGCCAACAGCGCCCACTGGAGCCTCGCCGACCAGCTCGATGATCCTTGGCCCGACGTGGTCACCCTCACCGGGGCGGATCGGGAAGCCGACCGGGAGTGGCATCGCCAGAGAGACGTGGCGGTTGTGGCCTGGTCGTCGCTGGCCGGTGGATTCCTGAGCGAGCGGATCAGCCGAGCCGAGCTGGAAGCCGCCGAGGGATTCACCGCCGACACCGCCCGCTGCTACTTCAACGACGAAAACTGGGCTCGGCGGGAGCGGGCCGCCGAGGTTGGCCGCCGACTCGGCCTGAGCCTCAGCCAGGTGGCGCTGGCCTGGGCCCTGCACGCCGACTTCAACCCGCTGGTGATCGTGGCCAACGCCACCGCTGGCGAAGTGGAGGAGAACATTGCCGCGGAGGGCACGGAGCTGGCCGACGCCGACCTCGAATACATCTATTCCGGCTAATGGTCCGTCGCCAGAACTGAGGAGGCTGAGTGAGCGAGTTGGCCGTGGTGGGCATCGGCAACGCCATTGTCGATGTGATCAGCACCGAGGAACACGCCTTCATCGAGGCCAACGGCCTGGTCAAGGGGGCGATGACGCTGATCGACGCCGACCGGGCCACCGAGCTGTACGCCGCCATGGCCCCGGCCATCGAGACCTCGGGAGGCTCGGCGGCCAACACCGTGGCTGGGGTGGCCTCGTTCGGCGGACAGGTGGGCTACATCGGCAGGGTGCGCGACGACCAGCTCGGCGAGGTGTTCGCCCACGACATCCGGGCCTTGGGAGTCCGCTTCGAGGTGGCCCCAGCCGCCGCCGGGCCGCCCACCGCCCGGTGTCTCATCATCGTGACCCCCGATGCGGCCCGCACCATGAACACCTATCTGGGGGCCAGCACCGAACTGCACCCCGACGACATCGATCCCAACCTGGTGGGCGCGGCCCACGTGCTGTACTGCGAGGGCTACATCTGGGACGTGGACATCACCAAAGAGGCCATCCGCAAGGCCATCTCGATCTGCTCGGCTGCCGGGGGCACCATCTCGTTCACCTTGTCGGACAGCTTCTGCGTGGAGCGGCACCACCAGGAGTGGCTCGACCTGGTGGACGGCCCTATCGACCTGCTGTTCGGCAACGAGCACGAGATCTGCACTCTCTACGAGACCGGCGACGACTTCGAGGCCGCGGTAGCCGCCGTGCAGGGCCGGTGCCAGGTGGCCGCCCTGACCCGGGGGGAGGCCGGGTCGGTGCTGGTCACTCCTGACGAGGTGATCGAGATCCCGGCCGCGCGGCCCGAAACGGTAGTGGACACCACCGGCGCCGGCGACCTCTACGCCTCCGGCTTCCTCTACGGCTGGACCCAGGGCATGGACCTCGCCCAGTGCGGCCACCTGGCCTCAGCCGCCGCCACCGCCACCATCACCCAATTCGGCGCCCGCCCCTCCGGGCCGCTGTCCCAACTGTTGAAGTAGCTGTGGAGGAAGTGTCGTTGGTGGCTCGTAGCATCGGGGCATGAATCCATTTGAGCGGGCTGAGCGGGCCGGGGCGGAACTGGTGGAACGGTTGGGCGGGCGGTTTGACGCGGCGGTGGTGCTGGGGTCGGGTTGGGCCGAGGTGGCCACCGGGCTGGGTGCGGTTGATGCTGAGGTGGCCGCGGAGACCATCACCGGGTTTCACGCGCCGTCGGTGCTGGGACACGGGGGCACGCTTCGGGCGGTGAGCGCGGGCGACAGCCGCGTGCTGGTGTTGGCCGGGCGGGTCCATCTGTATGAAGGCCATCCGCCGGCCGATGTGGTCCACGGAGTGCGGGCGGCTGTGGCCGCGGGGTGCGGCACAGTGGTGCTCACCAACGCGGCGGGTGGGATCAATCCCGGCTTCGGGGTGGGCCAGCCGGTGCTGATCAGCGACCACATCAACCTCACCGGGCAGTCGCCGCTGTTCGGCCCCGCTCCGCCCGAGGGCTACGCCATCCGATTCACCGACCTGACCGACCTGTACTCGGCCCGCATTCGAGAGGCGGTGCGTCGGGCTGACCCGTCGTTGGCCGAAGGAGTGTACGCCGGACTGGTGGGGCCGCATTTCGAGACCCCGGCGGAGATCACCATGCTGGCCGGCATGGGGGCCGATCTGGTGGGCATGTCCACGGTGCTTGAGGCCATTGCCGTGCGCCATCTCGGGGCCGAGGTGGCCGGCGTGTCGCTGGTCACCAACGCCGCCGCGGGCATGGGCGGCGCGCTCGACCACCAAGAGGTCCTCGATGCGGGTCAAGCTGCTCAGAGCCGCGTCACCGACGTGTTGAGCGCCGTGATCGAGGCGATATGAGCAACCGGGCCCCCACTCCTGAGGAGTGGCTGGCCGCCGATCCCGATCCGGTCACCCGGGCCGAGTTGGAAGCGCTTATCGAGGCGGGTGATCAAGCGGGGATCAACGACCGTTTCGGTGATCGGCTGCGGTTCGGCACCGCGGGAATCAGGGGGCCGATGGGTGCCGGCCCCAACCGGATGAACCGGGTGGTGGTTCGCCAGTTCGCGGCCGCGCTTGCCGAGTGGCTCAATCACCGCGGCGGGGTGGTGATCGCCCACGACGCCCGCCAGAACTCTGGCATCTTTGCCGCCGAAATCGCCGAAGTGCTGGCCGGAGCCGGCTGCTGGCCGGTGGCCTTGCCGCCCAACACGCCGACGCCCGTCCTGGCCTTCGCCGTCACCCAGCTCACCTGCGCGGCAGGTGTCATGGTCACTGCCAGCCACAACCCAGTGGGCGACAACGGTCTCAAGCTGTACCTGGCTGACGGCGCCCAGGTCATCCCGCCCCACGACCAGGCCATCGAAGCGGCCATGGCCGCCCAGCCGCCGCCACCCCGAGAGCTGCCCGATCGAGGCCCCGACCCGGAGTGGCCCCAAGAGGTCACCGTTGAAGTGGAATACATGGCGGCCATCTTGGCCAATGTGCCATCGCTCTACTCCTTCCACCCGCTGGCGTATACCCCTCTTCAAGGCGTGGGGCTGCACTACGTGGACTTCGCGCTGACCGAGTTGGACAATGGCAAGCCTTTCGTCGTGAAAGACGAGGCCGAGCCCGACCCCCTCTTCCGCAACGTGGTCTCGCCCAACCCCGAGAACCACGACACCCTGGCCAAGGTCATCCGTCGAGCCGAGCAGATCGACACCCCCCTGGCCATAGCCAACGACCCCGACGCCGACCGGATGGCCGCCGCGGTGTGGGCCTATGAGAACGAGTGGCGCGTGTTGACCGGTGACGAGATCGGAGCGCTGCTGTGCGATTGGATTCTGGGACTGAGGGTCGAGTCAGGCGGCGACGAGCGGGTGGTGGCCAGCAGCATCGTCTCAGGCCGACTGGTCGGCCGCATCGCCGAGGCTCGGGGTGCCACTCATGTGGAGACCCTGACCGGCTTCAAATGGATCGCCCGGGCCGCCGACGGCCTCCAGCCCCGGCCCGGTCAACTGCCCTGGAGGTTCGTGTTCGGCTACGAGGAGGCACTGGGCTTCGCCTGCAACAACAGGGTGAGGGACAAAGACGGCATCAGCGCCGCGGTCCATTTCACCATGATGTGCCGGTGGCTGGCCTACGAGCACGGACGCACCCCCATCGAGCGCCTAGCCGAGCTCATGGATGAGTTCGGCCTCCACCGCACCGACCAAATCAGCATTCAACTAAGCGGCCAATCCGCCTCCGAATTCATGGAGGCCATCCGAACCACCCTGCCAAAACACTTCGGTGAAGTCGAGGTGGCCCAGATTACCGACTACCAAGACGGCATCAACGGCCTCCACCCCGCCGACGTACTCCGCTTCGACCTCGCCGACGGCAACCGCGTCTCCCTCCGCCCCAGCGGCACCGAACCCCTTATCAAGGCCTACATCGAGGTAATCGGCGGCATCAACTACCCCGACCCCCTCCAGGCATTAGACGAGGCGGTCCGAGAGTTGATCGTGCCCTAAGAAGCGAGCGCCGCGACCTCAGCCCGCTCATTAGCAGACATAGCCCAAGAAGCCGCCGCCACGTTCGAAGCCACCTGCGACGGCTTGGTGGCCCCACAGATCACAGTGGCCACCGCCGGGTTGGACACCAGCCACCCGATAGCCAGCTCCAAGATGCTGTGCCCCGAGTCGGCGGCATAGTCGGTGAGCCGATCCACCGCGGCCAGGTTGTCCTCGCTGAGGAACATGTCCCGCATCTCCCCCTTCCAAAGGGAGAGCCGCGACCCCTCAGGGGGCGTCATCCCCGAGTACTTGCCGGTGAGCAGCCCGGACTCCAAGGGGAAGTAGGGCACCACCGTCATCCCGGTGCGCTCGCAGGCATCCGCTACCCCGTCATCCTCCACGGCACGAGTCAACACGGAGTAGTGGTTCTGCACGCTGGCGTAGTTGCCCGCGTCGGCCTCCGCAGCGGCCCGGGCCGCCTCGTCGATCTGCTCGGCGCTGAAGTTGGAACAGCCGATCTCCAGCACCTTCCCCTCGTCCACCAACTCCTGCAAGGCCCCCAGCGTCTCGGCCTGGGGAGTGTCGGTGTCGGGCATGTGGAGCTGGTAGTGGTCGATGCGGTCGGTGTTCAGCCGGGTGAGGCTGGCTTCGACGGCTTGGCGAATCCAGGCCGGGTCGCCACCCCGCTGCCCCTCGGGCAGCGCGCCGGGATGGCCGAACTTGGTGGCCACAATCACCTGATCACGCCGCCGACCCAGCGCGGCGCCGAGGAACTCCTCAGATTTGCCCCGGCCGTACAAGTCGGCGGTGTCGAAGTAGTTGATCCCGGCGTCCATCGCGGCGTCCACCACCGTCTGAGTGGCATCGGCGTCGATGGTCATGCCGAAGTTGTTGCACCCCAGCCCGATCACCGAAGCAGACAAGCTTCCAATGCTGCGCATCTCCATGCGCTGGCACACTACAAGGGGAAGCGGTGGGCGGCCTGTTCGTAGACATCGGGAGCGAGGTCTCCCTGGGGCTGCCCCGAACGCACGGCAGCCACCTCGTCGACGGCCACCGTGGCATTCCGCAGACAGCAGGCGATGCCGACCACGGGGTAGTCGCCGGTCGCGATCACCACGTGGCCGTAGCGGTCGGCAACCCCGAAGGACTCGGCAAAGCCCGGTTCGAACAGCGCTGGACGCCGAGCCCTGTCGATCCACAGCAGGCCGATCTCCACCGCATTGAGGCGGTAGGCCGAGGAAGTGCCGACCGAGGCCAAATGGGCCCGGATGGCATCGGTCTCGCTCTGCGGGCCTTCGATGCCCACCATCCGCCCGCCCTCAAAGGTCAACACCACCGACGAGCGGGCGTACCAGCCCATCGGCAGCCAGATATCGCCGGGCGACATCACCACCGTGCCCTTGGCCGTTCCCAGGGCTGGCGCCGTCCCGATCATCCCCCGCGGCCACTCGGCAACCTTGCCGGGAACCGTCGCCAAGCCGTCGTGCATCCACCGGCGGGCGCCCTGCAAGCCGATCCGCAAGTTGGTGCCCTTGTCGTCGCCCACATGCAGTTCCTGTCCGGTGTCCAACAGGTCCAAGCCCCGCCTCACCCGGCGGCTCAATCCGGTGTGGGGGACGACGCCGCGCAGTTCGCCAGTGCTGGGGACGACCACCGACAACACCCGGGCATTCGCAGGGACGAAGGCCTCCACCGCATCGGCATCCGCATCACCGTCGAGGAGGCTGACCACGATGTCGGGAGGACCAGAAGCCGTCGGGTCGCCCAGCGGCTCTCCAAGCGGCTGGTCGTGGACCAAGACCGTGGTGGGTTGAGCCCCGATTTGGGCAAGCGCCTGGACAGCAGAGTCCAGCAGGGCAGGGTGGGTGCCATCGTCGGCCAACACCGTTGCCGGGCGGCCCGGCGCCACCCGGCACAGCTCCAGCTGGCGGACCAGGACATCAACGGCTCGACGGTCAACTGCTTCTGTGCTCATCTCCGTACCTATCTACCGCCGCCTGGCGAGGTAGTGCAACCGGGGGTATCCGTTAATTCCGCTTCCGGCGGGAGTATTTTTTGAGTATGTCGGGAAAATTCTGCGCGCGTGCGACATGTAGCGCTCGGGCGACGGCAGTCCTGTTGATCAATGCCCGGGAGCTGTCGGTGCAGATCATCGACATCCGAGAGGACACCGGCATTGTCGGCGTGCCGCTGTGCCGTGCTCATGCTGATGGGGTCGTGGTCCCGCTGGGGTGGACCCTGGCCGATATGCGTCCCCCCGTTGAGGAGTCCGATTTCGAGCCCGAGCTGGTGCTGGTGGACAACGCTGCATCGGATCCACCGGTGGCCCTCAGGCTTCCCGCCGTGGAGGAGGCGGTTGAGGAAGACTTGGAAGAGGCCGCGGGCGGTGAGGTCCCCCCATTGCTCAGTCGGGCATTCCGGGCCGCGGGATTGGACTGATCCATCCCGCTAGGCTTCGGCCATGACCATCGTCGATGTCCACGAGAAGCCCAGCGATCTGCTGCTTCCCGACCCCGACCCCCAGCGCATCCGCTACACGCTCGTCTCGGTTGACGACCACCTCGTCGAGCCTCCTTGGCTGTTCGAGGGCCGGGTGCCGGCCCGCTTCGCCGATCGGGCGCCGAAAGTGGTGGAAGGCGAGGACGGGGGCCAGCACTGGGAGTTCGACGGGCAGATCTATGCCCAACTCGGCCTGAACGCCCTGGTGGGCCGGGCCGACCGCAACGACTTCACGGTGGAACCGGCCCGCTTCTCGGATATGCGCCGGGGCTCTTGGGACATCAAGGCCCGCATCCATGACATGGACCTGGGCGGCATCTGGGCGTCGATCTGCTTCCCCAGCCAGATCACCGGGTTCTGCGGCCGGGTGTATTCCGACTGCTCCGACCCCGAACTGGGCCTGGCGGTGACCCGGGCGTTCAACGACTGGATCTACGAGGAGTGGTGGGGCTCCTACCCCGAGCGCATCATCCCCATGGGCATCACCTGGCTCAAGGACGCCGAATTGGGCGCAGCCGAGATTCGCCGCAACGCCGAGCGGGGCTTTGTGGCGGTCACGCTGCCGGAGATTCCCCACAACATCGGCCTGCCGTCCATCCACAGCGAGTGGTGGGATCCGATATGGCAGGCGTGCGAGGAGACCGACACCGTGATCTGCCTGCACGTTGCGTCGTCGGGCCACGTCATGCCCACCGATCCCGGTGGGCCGCCCATTGGGGTTGGGGCCACCATGTTCCAAATGCATGCCTACGCCGCCGCGGCCGACTGGGTGTGGTCGGGCATTCCGGTGCGCTATCCCGGCATCAAGATCGCCATGTCGGAGGGAGGCTGCGGCTGGGTGCCCATCATGTACGACCGGCTCAAGCACCAGATCGAGATCTCCGGCCATGGCCGGGGGGTTTGGCCCGGTGGCACTGACATCGGCCCCCACGAGGTGCTGATGCGCAACTTCTACTACTGCACTATCAACGACCCGTCGTCCATCGACGCGGTGATCGCGATGAACCTCGATCACACGATGGTGGAGACCGACTACCCCCACGCCGACTCCACCTGGCCCCATTGCCAGGACACCCTGGAGTCGAAGCTGGGGCACCTGAGCGACGACGTGATCCGCAAGCTCACCCATGAGAATGCGGCTCGCTTGTTCCGCCACCCGCTGCCCGACGTCTGTCTGCCGTAGCACCGTCTCGGGTCGCACATTGCGTGATGTGACGCGGAGCAATCCGTGAGCCGGTTCGGCCACCCGGTGATCGACGCCGACGGCCATGTGCTGGAGATCACCGCGGCCCAACAACCCCACCTGGAGCGGGTGTTGGGCCCCGACCTGTACCAGAGGTACCAGTCGGAGGGGCTGCCGATGCGCAACGCGCAGATGGCCCGCAGCCTCGACGAGCGCCGCCGCACCCGCTCCCCGCAGGGGGCCTGGTGGGGCACCCACACCGCCAACGTGCTCGACCGGGCCACCGCCATGCTGCCCGCCCTGCTCTATGAGCGATTGCCGGAGGTCGGCATCGACTACACGGTGCTGTACCCCACCAACACCCTTACGACCTGCGCGGTGGAAGACGCCGACTACCGCACCGCCCTGTGCCGGGCCTTCAATGAGTTCTCCGCCGATGTCTACAACCCCTACGCCGACCGCATGGCCATGGCCGGGATCATCCCCGCCCACACCCCCGATGAGGCCATCGCGGAGTTGGAGCATTGCGCCGCGCTGGGCCTCAAGGTGGTGGTGTTCGCCGAGGGCGTGATGCGGCCGATCGCCCAGCCCGACCACCAGACCCGCTCGGGATGGCTGTGGCCCGGCCAGCACCACTGGTTCGACTGCTACGGCCTCGACTCGGCCTACGACTACGAACCGGTGTGGCGCCGCTGCGTGGAGCTCGGCTTCGCCGCCACCTTCCACGGCGGTCTGGCCTTCCGCCCCGGCATCCACACCTTCGTGTCCAGCTACACCGCCAACCACATCGGCCAGTTCCAAGCCCTGATGTACGAGCTGTGCAAGACGCTGTTCTTGGGCGGGGTCACCCGGCGCATCCCCGAACTGCCCTTCGTGTTCTTGGAATGCGGCGTGTCGTGGGGCACCCAGCTGCTGTGCGACATCATCGAGCACCGGGAGAAGCGCAGCTGGGACGCCATCCAGCGCAACTTCGACCCCTCCCTGCTCGACCTCGACGAGCTGGGTCACTACTTCGAGCGCTACGGCGGGGACTTCCGGGCCACTCTCGGCGACGACCTGGCCTCTTATGCCCACGGCATGCCCATCCACGGGGGCACGCCCGAGGAGCCCGATGAGTGGACCCAACTCGGGGTGGGCTCAGACGAGGAGATTGCCGAGTCGTTCGCGTCGTCGCTCTACTTCGGATGCGAGGCTGACGACCGGGGCGTGCATGTGGCCTTCGGTCCGGCGAACCCCTGCGGGGTGCAGCTCAATGCGGTGTTCTCCTCTGATATCGGCCATTGGGACGTGACCGAAATCGGTTCGATTGTGGACGAGGCTCACAGCCTGGTGGAGGAGGGGCTCATCACCGACGCTGATTTCCGGGCGTTTGTGTTTGAGAACCCGTTTCGGATGTATACGGCTATCAATCCCGATTTCTTTGCCGGTACCGTGTTAGCCGGTTATGGCGTTTGACCTTCCTCCCCTTCCCTACGGCCAGAGCGCGCTTGAACCGTATGTGAGCGCCCAGACGATCAGCTACCACTACGGGCGCCACCACGCCGGGTACGTGACCAACCTGAACCGTCTGACCTCCGGCACCCAGTGGGAGGGCGCCGAACTGGACAAGGTGGTCTTGGGCGCTGAGGGCCCGATCTTCAACAACGCCGCCCAGATTTGGAACCACACCTTCTACTGGCAGTCGATGAGCCCCGACGGCGGCGGCGCCCCCTCCGGCCCCGTGCGGGCAGCCATCGAAGAGGCATTCGGATCGACCGATGAGTTCCGCCGCCGGTTCGCCGACGCGGCCATCGGGCTGTTCGGCTCGGGCTGGACCTGGCTGGTGGCCGACGACAGCGGACTCGGCATCATGCAGACGGCCAACGCCGACCTGCCCTTGCTGCACGGCCGCCGGGCGCTGCTGGTGGTGGACGTGTGGGAGCACGCCTACTACCTCGACTACCAGAACGCCCGCGCCGCCTACGTGGAGGCGTTCTTGGACCACTTGGTCAACTGGGAGTTCGCCACCGAGAACCTCGCTGCCGTCTGACCGGAGCGCGCCCACTACCATCGCCGCTTATGGCGACTACCGAGGTGACCCAGCCCGTCGATCTGCTGGACGGCTACATGTACGCCCACGACCCGTATCCGGTGTATGCCTGGCTGCGGGAGAACGACCCGGTGTACTGGGACGCGAAGAACGAGATCTGGGGGGTGTCCCGCCACGCTGATGTTCTGGCCGTGGAGAAGAACACCGATCTCTACAGCTCGGCCTCGGGCAGCCGCCCCAAGATCGAGATGTCGGACTCCATGATCAACATGGACGACCCCGACCACCAGCGCCAGCGCATGCTGGTGGCCCGGGAGTTCACCCCCCGGGCCGTTCGCAAGCAGGAGGACAAGATCAAAGCGGTGGTCACCGAGCTGATCGACCGGGTGGCGCCCCGGGGGTGGTGCGATGTGGTGTACGACTTGGCCGCGCCGCTGCCGGCCTACATGATCGGTGAGCGGCTGGGCTATCCCCCTGAAATGTGGTCTCGGGTCATGCATTGGTCGGAGGCCACCATGCAGGGTGGCGGCGGTCCCGCCTTCCATACTGTGCAGGGCGACCGGGCCATCGAAGACTGGATGGGCGTCACCTACGAGCTGGTCCAGAAGCGCAAGGCCGACCCCCAAGACGACCTCATCTCCATGTGGTGCCACAAAGAGCTCGACGGCCAGCCGCTCAGCGACGAGGACATTATGCACGAGGTGCTCCTCGTGCTGGACGGCGGCGCCGAGACCACCCGCACTGTCATCGGCACCACCTGCCTGGCCCTGATGGAGAATCCCGACCAGCGCCAGATCCTCATCGACGAGCCCGAGGTGATCGGCGAGACCGCGGTGGAGGAGTTCATCCGCTACGTGTCGCCCATCTTGAACATGCGCCGCACGGTGACCACTGCCCATGAGCTGCACGGCAAGACCCTCAACGAGGGCGATCAAGTGCTGTTGATGTATGCCTCGGCCAACCGCGACCCTGATGTGTTCGAGAACCCCGACGAGCTGGACGTGCGCCGCGACGCCCGTCATCATCTCTCCTTCGGCTTCGGCACCCACTTCTGCTTGGGGGCGTCGATGGCCCGGTTGCAGCTCAAGGTGATGTTCGAAGAGCTGACCCGGCGATTGCCCGACATGAGGCTGGAGCCCTTCTATGAGCCCCAGTACCGCGCCGGCGCGTTCACCCGAGGGCTGATCGGTCTGAACGCGGAATTCGACCGCAGCGAGCCCGAGGGCGACGGCTCGCTGGGCATGTTCCCCATCGCGGTGCAGTAGTGGGCGCGGCGGCGGCCGAGTCGGCCATTGAGATTCCGCCCATCATCTCGGTGGACGATCACGTCATCGAGCCGCCCCATGTATGGCAGTCTCGGCTGCCCTCCCGCTACGCCGACATCGGCCCCCGAGTCGTGACCGCCCCGTGTGAGATCTCCTATGTGGGGGGCGCGTTCTCGTGGACCGAGGGCACCGGCCGGCCCACCGCGTATTGGTATTACGAGGATCTCCACTATCCGATGGTCCGCACCCACTCGGCGGTGGCCTTCCCCCGCGATCAGCTCCAGATGGTGGGCATCACCTTCGAGGAGATGCAGCCCGGCGCCTGGCAGGTGGCCCCCCGGCTGGGTGACATGGACATCGGCCATGTGGACGCCTCGCTGTGCTTCCCGTCGTTCCCCCGGTTCTGCGGCCAGGCCTTCGCCGAGGCATCCGACATGGACCTGGCCCTCTTATGCGTGCAGGCCTACAACGACTGGATGGTGGAGGAGTGGTGCGGCACCAGCGGCGGGCGGCTGATCCCGCTGTGCCTCATCCCGCTGTGGGATGTGGAGCTGGCCGCCTCCGAGGTGCGGCGCAACGCCGAGCGGGGGGTGCGGGCGGTGTGCTTCTCGGAGATCCCGCCCAACCTGGGCCTGCCGTCGATCCACTCCGGGTACTGGGATCCGTTCTTCGCCGCCTGCGAGGAGACGGCCACGGTGGTGTGCATGCACATCGGTTCGTCCTCGAAGATGGTGTCCACCTCGCCCGACGCCCCCGGCGCGGTGGGCTCGGCACTGGTCCACTCCAACGCCACCTACTCGCTGGTGGACTTTCTGATGTCGGGCGTGTTCGTGAGGTTCCCCGGCCTCAAGGTGGCCTATTCGGAGGGCCAGATGGGCTGGCTGCCCTACATCTTGGACCGGGTGGACGTGGTGTGGAAGGAGAACGCCGCTTGGGGCGGGGTGGCCGACAAGGTGCCCGAGCCGCCGTCCACCTACTTCCGGGATCACGTGTTCGTGTGCTTCTTCGACGACAAGGTGGGGCTGGCCAACATCGACGCCATCGGTCTGGAGACCATCACCACCGAGACCGACTACCCCCACTCCGACTCCACCTGGCCGCACTCCAAAGAGCTGCTGGGCGCGCAAATGGCCCATCTGACCCAGCCCGAGGTGGACGCCATCTGCCGCGACAACGCCATCCGGATGCTGGGCCTCGACCTGCCCACCGCCGCCGAGTTGCGGGCAGGCCAGTAGAATTGAACGCTCCGCCCAGCCCGGAGTTCGAGCGATTGGCCAACGAACTGGGCCAGCGCATCATCGCCGCCGGTCTGCGGGGCCTCGTGCTGCGCCACGGCGACAACACCCACATCGTCGGCGTGGCCGACCGAATGCCCCCCGCCGCCACCCTCGAGGCGCCCCTCGACGAGCTCATTGCCGCGCTCTCCGGTCTGCGCAGCGCCGAAGAACTGCGGTCCCTGCGCTGGATCGGCAACCCCGACCCCTATATCGCTCTGCTCAGCTCAGCCTGAGCGACGGGTGGTCGAAACTGTCCCCCGCATTGTGAGGCTCAGCGGGAGTCAGGCGACGTGGCTCTTCTCGGCGATCAGGGTATTGCAGCTGCTGTCGGAGTAGGCGCGGACAGTGTAGGTAGCAGGTCTGAGCAATCCGCCGCTGTATGTGAGGCTGTAGGTGCTATTCGCGCTTGCCGACGCGCACTGTGACCAACTATTGCCGAGGGGTTCCCGAACCCGTACCCACCAGGTCTGGTTCCAGTTGCTGAGACTGGCGTAGATGATGTTGCTGTTGTCGTCCCAGACCGACAGCGAAGGCTGGGCAGTGGTGGAGAACGAGACATCATCGATTTGTGTGGTGCAGCTGCTGTCGGAGTAGGCGGCGTAGGTGTAGTCGGTGCTGGCGTTGAGGCTGGCGAGATCTTCGGTGGAGGTGGTCTTGGCCTTGCAGTTGGTGTCGGCTGGTGTGGTGCGTTTGAGCCACCAGTTGCCGGTGACGTTGGCGAGCGTGAGCGTTGCGGAGTTATAGGTGATGGTGCCGGCGGTGAGCGATGGTGCGGACCCCGTTGTGGTGAATGTGGCGGTGTCGAGTTGTGTGGTGCAGCCGCTGTCGGAGAAAGCGGCGTAGGTGTAGGACTGGTCGGGCGTGAGGCTGGCCAGCTCCTCGGTATCGGTGCTGCCCACGGAAGTGCAGGTACCTGGTGTGGGCGCGGTGCGCTTGAGCCACCAGTTACCGGTGTGGCTGGTGAGGGTCAGGGTCGCCGATTTCCAAGCGACGGTGCTCGTGCTCAGCGCGACCGTGGTGAAGACTTCGGAGTCCAACTCGGCGGTGCAGCTTGAGTCGCTGTAGGCCCCATAGGCGTACGACTGGCCGGGCGTGAGGTTGGTGAGATCCTCGGTCGGGCTGGTCTTGGCCTTGCAGGTGGTGTCGGAGGGTGTGGTGCGTTTGAGCCACCAGTTGCCGGAGTAGTTGCTCAGCGTGAGCATCGCGGAGCTTCCGGTGAGGTTGCCCGTGCTGAGCGCCGGTGCAGATGCTGGGGTGGTGAACGAACTGGCGGCGATCACACCGGTGCAGCTTGAGTCGTTGTAGGCCGTGTAGGTGTACGACTGGCCGGGCGTGAGGCTGCTCAGGCTGTGGGTGTCGTTCGTGCCTTTGGAGATGCAGGTGGTGTCGGCGGGTGTGGTGCGTTTGAGCCACCAGTTGCCGGAGTAGCCGGAGAGCGTCAGCGTCGCCGTCTTCCAGGCCAAGGGATTGGCCGACAGCCCCGGCGTGGTGAAGCTGGCCGAGGCCATCTCCAATGTGCAGGCGGCGTTGTTGTAGGCCTTGTAGGTGTACTGCTGGCCGGGCGTGAGGCTGGCGAGGTTCACCGTGGACGTCGAAGCAGATTTGGCCACGCAGTCGCCGTCCGCAGGACTGGTGCGCTTGAGCCACCAATTGCCGCTGCGCTCACCGATGGTCAGCGTTGCCGAGGTTCCCGTGATGTTGCTGGCGGTCAGGCTGGTTTTGGTGCTGAATCTGACGCTGTCGAGTTCTTCGTAACAGATGGAGTACTTGTATGCCTTGTAGGTGTACACCGTGCCTGGTGAGAGGTTGCTGAGATTGTGCTGGCTGCCGACTGCGATGGGCGAAGAGCACGAACCAGTGGTGGGGCCGACCTGTCGCACGAACCACCAGCCATAGTGATGGATGTAGTGAGCCATCGAGAGCGTGGCCCCGGTGGTGGTGATGTTGCCGGCAGTAAGCGTGGGTCTGAGAATTTGCCTCAATTCGACCGTGGCCATCTGGTTGGACGGGCTGCAACCGTCGGCGCTGTATGCCCGGTACATTCGGTAGACGGCGCGAGAGGGGCTTTCGTAGACATCCTTGTGGCCATCGGGATTGATTCTCTGGCAGCCGAGCGCGTTGGTATGGGTTTCCTTGATCCACCAGGCCGCGTCCCAGTTGCCGATGCTGATGCGATTCCACCCGTTGTGGTTATCGGGATTGTGGGGGGCGATCGACAGGCTGGGGGTGCTTGTGGTGATCCTTACGCCTGAGACCGACTTGGAGTAGTGGCAGCCGCTGGCGCTGTAGACGAAGTAGTCATACGTGGTTCCCCAACGCAGGCCGTTGATGGTGGCCGTCCCTGTGAAGGGGCCTTGGCACGAGCCGTGCCGCTCCTTGTGCCACCACTGGGTGGGCCAGTTGTTGAAGGTGAGCGTGGCCGATGTGGAGGTGGCGATCGCGGTGAGGGTGGGCGCGGTGATGTCGATCGTCGCCAGGACGTTCGCCTGAGCTTTGCAGTCTGATCCTGTGGACCTGCTGGCCTTGTATTGAGAGATCTGCCCCCAACTGAATTGAGGCAGGTACACCACCGTTGTGCCCGCTGGCGCTGTCCGGCATGCGCTGTTTGTGTCGAGCGCGTCGAAATAGGACCACGCAGCCGTCCACTCGCCAATGGTGAGCATGGCGTCGACATCGGTAACGAAGGTCACCCTCAGCGTCGGGTCGGGGGTGGAGAGGGTGGTGAAAGTGTCGGAGGACAGGGGATTGACGTTGGTGCCGGAGCTGATGCTGGCACTGGCGCCGGCGCCGGCGTTGTGGCAATTGGCGGTTCCGAATGCCGTGATGGTGTAAGTGGTTCCCGGTTGCAGGCCGGTGACTTGCACAGATTGCGTGTTGGCGCCGTTGCAGGTAGCCCCCAGCCCGTTGTGCTGATACCACCAGGGGCCGCTCCAGTGGCTGATGGTGAGCGTGGCTGCGGTGGCGGTCGGGTCGCTGGCCTCAAGCGTCGGGTTTTGGGGTGGGGTGTAGGGGCTGGCGGGGGGTGAGTTGCGCCAGCTGCTGTTGCCGGCGGTGTTGCGGGCTCTGACGCCGACGATGTAGGTGGCGTTGTTGTCGGCGCCTTGGATGGTGATGGTGGTGGTGCTTTCGGTGTTGGGGTGGTTGAGGGCGGCGAGGCTCCAGCTCTTTCGGAAATCGGTGCTGTAGGTGACGTGGTAGGTGGTGGCGCCGGGCACCGAGTCCCAGGTGGCGGTGACGGTGCCGTCGCCGCGGGTCAGCTCGACGCTGGACACCCTGGCGGGGGGAGGGGGAGGAGGTGGCTGCACGGATTCTGGCGGGTTTTGGGGTGGGGTGTAGGGGCTGGCGGGGGGTGAGTTGCGCCAGCTGCTGTTGCCGGCGGTGTTGCGGGCTCTGACGCCGACGATGTAGGTGGCGTTGTTGTCGGCGCCTTGGATGGTGATGGTGGTGGTGCTTTCGGTGTTGGGGTGGTTGAGGGCGGCGAGGCTCCAGCTCTTTCGGAAATCGGTGCTGTAGGTGACGTGGTAGGTGGTGGCGCCGGGCACCGAGTCCCAGGTGGCGGTGACGGTGCCGTCGCCGCGGGTCAGCTCGACGCTGGACACTCTGGCGGGGGGAGGGGGAGGAGGTGGCTGCACGGATTCTGGCGGGTTTTGGGGTGGGGTGTAGGGGCTGGCGGGGGGTGAGTTGCGCCAGCTGCTGTTGCCGGCGGTGTTGCGGGCTCTGACGCCGACGATGTAGGTGGCGTTGTTGTCGGCGCCTTGGATGGTGATGGTGGTGGTGCTTTCGGTGTTGGGGTGGTTGAGGGCGGCGAGGCTCCAGCTCTTTCGGAAATCGGTGCTGTAGGTGACGTGGTAGGTGGTGGCGCCGGGCACCGAGTCCCAGGTGGCGGTGACGGTGCCGTCGCCGCGGGTCAGCTCGACGCTGGACACCCTAGGTGGGGGGGGGACTTGTGCCTGTGCCGGTCCCTTTGGTACGCCAATTCCCGCCTGCGCGTGGACAGGACTGGCTGCCGGTGCCCCGCCTATCGCCAAGAGGACGACGAGACCCAGAGCCAAACCTCGAAATACGCGACACTGCTGCACGATGGGAAAAATAACATAAGAGGCTCAATATATGTAGAAAAACCGATGCTCATTTGTCTCGGCCGGACAGTTCGCCCAGGATGGCCTCGGTGCGGGAGCGAGACTGGTCGTCGGTGTCGTAGATGAAGGCCACCAGGTCGGTGACGCCGGTGTCTCGGATGCGCTCCAGTTGGGCGGTGACCGCGGCCTCGTCGCCGGTGATGGCCAGATCCTCCACGCCGGGTTTGCCCTCCCGGTCGAGCATGCCCCGGTACGACGGAATGTCCTTGTAGTGGGCGAAGGTGCGGGCCGCGGCCTGATAGCCGGCCTCGGCGTCGTCGGATACTGAGATCGGGAACCCGGCGGCCACTCTGGGTTGGGGACGACCGGCGTCCTCGGCCGCCGCCCCGATGGTGGGCACCACGTAGTCGGCCAGCGTGTTGGGGCCGGTGGCCCACACGAAGGTGCCCGAGGCCAGGCGACCGGCGTGGCCCAGCATGATCGGCCCCATGGCGGCCACGATGACCTCGGTGGGAGGCGCGTGGGACAGGCCCCGCCACCGGGTGGTGTAGATGTCGCCCTGATAGTTCATGCCTTGGCCTTGCAGCATGGGACCGGCGATCTCCAGGTATTCCTGCATCTGGCGGGCCGGGCGGGCATAGGACAGCCCCATCAGGCCCTCCACCATGCCCTTGTGGCACAGCCCGATGCCCAAGGTGAAGCGCCCGTCGCAGGCGGCTTGGGCGGTGGCGGCCTGCTGGGCCAGGGCAAAGGGGTGGCGCATGGGGGTGGGGGTGACCCCGGTGGCGATCTCAATGCGGCTGGTGGCGGTGCCTGCGACCGCGGAGGCGGTGACCGCGTCGATCTCAATGTTGGCGATCCAGGCCGTGTCTAAGCCCAGCGCCTCGAACCGCTGGATGTTCTCAACGATCTCGTCAAGGCCGGGCGGCCCGCCCATCCCCGGCACCGGCGGATCGCCCGTGCCCTCCGCGGCCATCGCCCCGATTCTCATGCCCTGCATCGCCCGTCTCCTTTATCCCTGGTGGAACGGCCTGCCGCAGGTGGGCCACGGCTGCCATCCCCGTTCCTCATACAGACGGTAGGCCATGCGGTGCTGGTCGGCGGGAGAGGCGTCGCGGGGGTCCACTCCGACGAGGTTGGGATAGTGGCGGCCGGCCACCCCGTCCCAAGTTCCCTGATTGAACTGGAATGCGCCCAGGTACGGCCCGGCGGGGTTGTACGCCCGGTAGTCGCCACCCGATTCGCACTGGATGAGCTGGTCCCACTGGGCCTTGGTGGTGCCGGCGGGGACAGGAGGCAACACGGTGGGGTCGGTGGGAATGGAGCCTCCTGGCCGGAGCGACGCGCCGCAGGACGGCCAGGGCGCCCATCCCCGCTCCTCGTAGAGGCGATAGGCCATGCGGTCTTGGTCGTTGGGCGCGGCATCGCTGGGTTTCACGCCCACCAGGCGGGGGTAGTGACGGCGAGCGAGGTTGTCCCAGGTGGGTTGTCTGAACTCATAGGCCCCTAAGTTGATGCCGTTGGGGTTGACGTGCTGATAGTCGCCATTGGACACGCACTGGCGGAGTTTTTCCCACTGCTCCTCAGTGGTGCCCGAGGGGACCGCCGGGACGGAAGTCGGATCCTCCGTCGGAGTCGGCGTGGCCGACGGGGTTGGGGACGCGGTCGGGGTTGGGGAGGGAGTCGGCAGGGTCGGCTTCGGGCATCCGCCGGGCACAATGTGGGTGTCGATGCCGAACAGACACCGATACTCGTTCAGCAGCGCCTCTTGCGCGTCAATCAGTTCCTGCTGCTCGGCGATCAGCGCCGCTTGCCGCGCGATCACCGAATCACGATCGTCGCCGGCCGTCTGCCCTCCCGCCGTAGCACCCACCGCACCAAAGACCACCACCATCACCGTCGCCAACACACCCGCGCTATGCCACCATCGATTTCTGAACATGATCTCAACCCTCTTGAATCGAACCCACTGGTCGACTCGACCCGACTTCCCCCCAACAGCAGGCTAGTTTGTCCCGCCGCCGCAACTAGACACCCCAGAGGTAGAGCAGGTCGGGGGCGGTGTACCAGTGGCGGGTGCGACCGGGGGTGGAGGACGGGACATCGATGGGGGACAGGATGCCGCGGGAGGCGAGCGCTGATAGGGCGGTGCGGGCGCTGCGCTCACTAGTACCGAGCAGTTGGGCGACATCCCCCGCGCTCAGCAGTGGGTGGGCGGGGAGGTGGGGGAGCAGGGTGTGTGCGGAGTGGTCGCTCCGCAGGTCGGTGGTTGCCTCTTCCCAACGGGCCAGTAGAGCGCTGGTTTGATCGATGATCTGGGTGGTGGTGGATGCAGCCCTCTCGGCGACCTCAGCGAACCACTTGACCCACGGGTCGAGCTTCCCGAGTTCGAAGAGGCGGAGGCCGGAGAGGTAGCCGCCGGGGTCGTGGGCGATGGCCATGCTGATGGGAGCTGTCGATCGATTGGTCGTCCCCCGCCGCCGCAGCGTTCGATTGACCAGCACCCGGCCAAGGCGACCGTTGCCATCTCCGTAGGGATGGATGGCTTCGAATTGGGCGTGGATTATTGCGGCATGGGATACCGGGTCGAGTTCTTCGGGGGTGTCGTTGGCGAAGGCGACTAAATCGTCCATTAATTCTGGAACCTCCGACGGAGGCGGAGGAACATAGGCCGCGTCCAAGGGAGAATTGCCTCCGACCCAGCCCAGTGTCGGGCGGAAAGTTCCGACCAGATCAGGGGGCAGCATTCCGTACTGCATGAGCTGTCGGTGCCAGCGATGCAGGGTGCCGACGGTCAGCGGCTCGTGGGTGGTGTCCAGTGCCCACTGAATGACCACCAGGTTGTCGGCCACCCAGCCCGCAGTGCCGCCCATGCTTGTTCGCCCGGCAATCAGCACCGACTCGATGGGCTCGCGTAGGCCTTCGATCCCGGATGAGGCAACCCCTTCATTTCGCAGAAGGAGCCGGGCCAAGGGTTCCCAGTGATCGGGCAGTCGGGCATCGGCGAGCCGTAGGGCAGCACAGGCCCGTCCGCTGGCTTGCGCGACAGCGACCGACAGATCCAACGGACGCTGTCGAAGAGGGGCTGGAATCCATGCCTGGACCGGTCGGCCATTCCAGTCGGTTTCGACCGAAAATCCCGAATTGACTTCCGGATCTACGATCATTTCGGAAGGTTATCATGCTAGCCTTCCGAAATGGGGCTAGTTTCAGAAGGTTTTCGACTTAGCCTTCCGAAATTGTGGGGAGTTGGCGGGGGTCGGGGTGGCCGAGGATGTTGACGTGGCGGAGCTCGCGCACTTGGTCGGGGGGGAAGGCCTCGCGCTGGTGCATGGTTTGGGTGTTGAGCCAGAAGACGGACTCGCCGACGGTCCAGTGGTGCTCGTAGATGTAGCGGTCTTGGGTGCAGTGGGCGAACAGATCGGCCAGCAGGGCGGTGCCCTCGTCGGGGGTGAGGCCCTCCACGTCGGCGGCGAAGTCGGGGCCGGTGTTGGGCCATACACTGCGGCGGCCGTTGCGGGGGTTGGTCTGCACGAGTGAGATGCAGGTGCGGTCGGCGAGCAGCGCCTCGCCGTCGGTGGCTTTGAAGTAGCTGCCGAAATCCAGGCCGTCGCGCAGGCGGTACACCACGCCGATGCCGTCGATGCGGGCTTTGATGTCGTTGGCGAGGTCTTGGTAGGCGGCTACCAGATTCAACCATTTGGTGGTTCCACCCTCTGACGGAAGCATCACTGCGTCCAGGTAGAGGAACTCGATGAGCGGCGGGGTGAAGCTGAGGTCGGAGTGGTAGGTCACCACGTCGGTGCCGCCGGTGCCGACCACCCCATCGATGTCCACATTGGACACCCGGTTGATGCCGGGGAAGCCGGGCAGGCGGGACTTGTCGGCCAGCGTGGGCCGCAGGGGGCCGAACGACTCGCAGAAATCGGTTACCTGAGCGGGGGTGGGAGGCTCAGAGTTGCGGAACAGCAGCAGCAGGTGCTCGTCCACGGCGGCCAGCAGCTCGTCGGCCGTCTCAGCATCGGGGGGAGCGGCGAAGTCGTATCCGGCAATCTCCGCGCCCAAGGGTGCGTCCAACGGGGTGATCTTGAGGCTCATCGGGGACTGTCCACCAGCTTGGCCCGCTCCACTTGAGGGTAGCCCTCCACCCAGGTGGAGGGGTCGTCCCAGCGGCCCAGCGGGGGCGGGTGCTTATCGGGGTCGAGCTTGTCGTAGGGGCCGAGGCTGAAAAACAGGTATTCGCAACCGTCGGGACCCGACCGCTCCGGGCCGTAGGCGAATCCACCCCGCACCCAGCGCAGATCGCCCTCCTGGTAGGGCTCCTCGCCTTCAACGATGAACTCGCCCTTGGTCACCAGATACACGGTGTCGGACAAGTGCCAGTGGGCCGCGGCATTGCGCCCGGCCCACGACTTCACGTGCATGACCCGGTTACCGGATGCCGGATCGACCAGCCAGCGCACGAACGGGCCGGGTGCCCGATCAGGCTCGTCGGGGTCGGCGAAATCCTCCCATTCGACATCGGCGATGCGGATCGGCCGCCGCTCGCCGATGGGGTTGTCGCTCACAACTCCCACGTTAGTTGTCGCCCATTGGGGGTTCGGAAGCGGAGTTGATGTACTGGAGGATGCGGCTGGGGGGCAGATATTGCTCGGTGATCTCGACCCCCCAGGGGGCCAGGGCGTCTTCGATGGCGTTGCACACCGCGGCGGGAGAGCCGATGGCCCCGCCCTCGCCCACGCCCCGCCAGGGCACATCGCCCTGGGACGGACCTTCGAGGTGCTCGATGTCGATGCGGGGTATCTCGGCTGCGGTGGGCAGCAGGTAGTCCATGAATGTGGAGGTCGTGCATTGCCCGCTGCCGTCATAGACGATCTTCTCCAGCAGCACGCTGCCGATGCCTTGGGCCACCCCGCCTCGGATCTGGCCCTCCACCACTGCGGGGTTGATCATCTGCCCGCAGTCCTCCACCACCAGGTAGCGGGGCACGGTAACCACGCCGGTTCCGGGGTCGAGTTCCACCCAACAGACGTGGGTCGACTGGGTCCATCCGCCGGCGGGGGTCTCGAAGTCGAAGGATGCGTCGAACCCGTCGCCCAAGGCCTCGTCCAGGGTGAACGGGGCCATATAGGACAGTCGGGCCACCTCGGCCACTGTCTTGGAGCGGTCGGGCGAGCCCCGCACGGCCACCACGCCGTCGACGATCTCCAGGTCGTCGGGATTGGCCTCCAGCAGGGCGGCCACCACAGCCAGCAGCTTGTGGCGCACGATGCGGGCCGCGCCCTGGGCCGCTCCCGCCCCCAGCGTGGCGGCCCGGCTCCCGCCGGTGCCCACCATGTTGAACGGCACCCGATCGGTGTCTCCGCACACCACCCGCACGTCCTCGATGCCCACCCCCAGCTCGTCGGCCACCACCTGCGACAAGGTGGTCTCGTGGCTCTGGCCGTGGGGCTGTTGGCTGGTAAACAGCGTCGCCGAGCCGTCGGGTTCCAGCTTCACCCGAGCCCGCTGCATCGAACGCTGCTCATAGGTGAAACCCAGGGCCTGGCCGTAGTCGGTGGGGCCGGGGCCGGGCTCCAGGTAGGTACACAGGCCGATGCCCAAATGGCGCCCCTCGGCTCGGGCCTCGGCCTGGGCGGCTCGAAAGCCCTGATAGTCGGCCAGTTCCACCGCCCGGTCCAGGGTTTGGTTGATGGTCATGAAGTCGAGGGTGGGGCCGGTGAGCATGGCGCCGGGGAACTGGTCGTCGCCCATGTAGTTGCGGCGTCGTACTTCCAACGGGTCGAGGTCGAGGCGGCGGGCGATGAGGTCCATGAGCCGCTCCCGCACCCAGCACTCGATCTCCCACGGTCCCCGGTAGGCCACGAAAGACGCCTTGTTGGTGGCCACCACCCACCCGCGGAACTGGTAGTGGCGCACCCGCAAGGTTCCGGGCAGCAGCACCTTGATGATGTTGGCGAACAGCGACAGCGGGAGGTTGAGGAACGGGTAGGCCCCGTGGTCCATCACCAGATCGGCTCGCAGGCCGATCACCACTCCGTGCTCATCGAGCGCGGCCTCCATGCTTACCTGCTCCTCGCGGGCGTGGCCCCCCGCCACCAAGTTCTCGGCCCGGTCCTCCACCCAGCGCACTGGCTGGCCCAGCAGACGGGCCGCGGCGCACACCGCAACGTCCTCCCGGGTGGGGTTGGACTTCAGCCCGAACGACCCCCCGATGCTGTCGCAGGTCACCCGCACCTGTGCCGCGGGTAGCCCCAGCACGGCGGCCAGATGCACCCGTAACGCGTGGGGGTTCTGGTGAGACACCTCGTAGTGGAGGTTGCCGGTGGACGGGTCGTATTCGGCCACCCCTCCCCGGGTTTCCAGAGGGACGCAGGTGTGGCGGTGCTGGGTGAGCGTCTCGGAGATGACATGGGCCGCGGCGGCGAACGCGTCGTCGGGTTCGCCCCACACTTCTTCGCCGGACCAGAGCACGTTATCGGGGGCCTCATCCCACACCGCGGGCGCGTCGTCGCTCGCCGCCGCTGTTGTGCTGATTGCCGCTGGCAGCGGCTCGATGTCGACCAGCACCGCGTCCGCGCCGTCTTCGGCGGCGGCCCGACTGGTGGCGATGACCAAGGCGACGGGGTCGCCGGTAAATCGAACCCGGTCGAGGGCCAGGGGGAGATGGGCGGGCACGATCAGTGGTCCGGCCGTGGCCGACGCCATGGGGGCGCAAGTCTGGGCCAGGTTGTCCACCGTCAACACGGCCACCACACCGTCGACCGCCGCAGCGTCGTCGGTATTGACCGAAAGCAGCCGTCCATGGGCCACCGGGCTCCGCACGAAGGCGGCTTCCAGCAGGTCGGGGTGGTCGATGTCGTCCACAAAGCGCCCTGCGCCAGCCAGCAGGCGAGGGTCCTCCCGCCGGGGGACACTGGCGCCGGTGAACCGCATGGTCGCCGAGCGTATTAGTTTTCTCCCCGTGGAGATAGTGCTTGACGGCCCGGTGCTGGCCGTGGACATCGGCGGCACCAAGGTGGCCGTCGGCGTGGTTGCTCCCGATGGGCAGGTGCTCTGCCAGCGGCGAGGGCCGTCTCAGGCTGTGGACGCGGAAGCGCTGTTCACCCTGGTGGTGGAGTTGGCCCGGGCGGCGCTGGACGAGCACGGACAGCCGGTGAACGTCTGCGGGGTGGGCAGCGGAGGACCATCCCGAGACAACCACCGACTGCTCTCTCCCCTCAACATCGCCGTGTGGCGAGATTTTCCCCTTCGAGATCGGCTGTCTGAGTCCCTCGGGATGCCCGTGGCAGTGGACAACGACGCCAAGGCCCTGGCCTTGGCCGAAGGATGGTTGGGCGGGGCCGTCGGAGAAGACAACTACCTAGCCATGGTGGTGTCAACCGGGATCGGGGGCGGCATCGTGCTGAACGGGCGGCTGCTTGACGGTGCCGACGGCAACGCCGGGCATATCGGCCACATCTTCGTGGCCGAGGGCGGTCGGGCCGATGCCGCCGGTGCGGTGGGATTGCTGGAGGGCCAGGCGTCGGGCACCGCCATCGCCGATCTGCTGGACGGGATCGCCCCCGCTGATGCGCCTTTGGAGATGCGCCGTCGGGTGGGAACCCTGGTGGGTCGGGGAGTGGGCTCGGTGGCCAACCTCTTGGACTTGCGCTTGGCCGTGGCCGGTGGATCGGTAGCGCTGGGCTACGGCGAAGATTTCTTCGATGCCGCCCAAGCCGAGATCGACCGCACCTGCCGCTTGGTCCACTCCCAGGGTGCCCGCATAATCCCCAGCCCCCTCGGCCCCGACGGCGGCCTCATCGGCGCCGCCGCGGTGGCTGCTCGGTCATTGGGCTGAAGCCGCGTCGAAATATCCACCAGCTAGTTCACGAAATCCGTGATATCGTGAATTCGTGAGAAACGTGACGATCAGTCTTGATGATGAGACCGCCCGGTGGGCCCGCATCGAAGCAGCAAGACGGGACACAAGCCTGTCGCGGTTCGTGAGCGACCTCTTGCGCGGGCAGATGACCGAGCCTGAGGCTTACGAGCGAGCCCAGCAGTCATATCTGAGCAGGGGTCCCGTGACCTTGAGGGCTCCTGGCCAGCGGTATCCCACCCGTGATGAGGTGCATCAGAGGTGATGGTGCCCTGATGGCGATTTTCGTCGACACCAACGTGCTGGTCTATACCCGTGACGCCTCCGAGCCGGACAAGCAGGAGAGGGCCCAGGCATGGATGGCCGCGCTCTGGGAGTCAAGGACTGGTCGCACGAGTGTGCAGGTTCTCAACGAGTTCTATGTGACGGTCACCCGCAAGCTGAGCCCGGCCATGCCCGTCGCTGAGGCGCGGGCCGATGTCTTGGATCTTGGGGAGTGGAACCCAGCTGTTCTCACCGATACCTTGCTGCGTCAGGCATGGGCGATTGAGGATCGATACGGTCTGTCGTATTGGGATTCGCTTATCGCTGCGGCCGCCCAGGCAGAAAGCTGCCGTCATCTTCTCACCGAAGACCTCCAAGACGGCTTGCGAATCGACAGTGTGACGGTGGTGAACCCATTCTCCCACCTTCCAGAGGACATGATCTGAGCTAACCGTCAGTCGCTGAAGGTCTGGATGCGGAGGTGGCGGGCCATGGCGGAGCCGGCGGGGCCGAGGAGCATCTGAGCCCGCAGGTTGCGCTTGTGGAACAGAGTGACCAGGGCTTCGTCGTAGCGAGAGGTGTCGGCATTGGCCAGCACGAACTGCTCGAGCTCGGCTTCGCCCGCCAGCCAAGACGCCGGGCGGTGGCCCAGCAGCTCGTGGAGGTCGTCCAGGTCGGCCTCGGAGACGGCGTCGCCGATCTCGTCGATGCGGGCGGCGTGGCGGGCCATGCGGAACATAGTGCGGAGCTTGTAGCGCAGGTACTCGTCGTCGATCTGCACGGTCCGCAGATTTCGCACTAGGTGGTTGAGCACCACCTCGGCTCGGGACTCCCGGGGCTCGGGCATCTCCACCTCAGGCAGTTCCACACCGAGGATCTCGGCCAGGGCCTCGGTGGCGAACAGGTTGGTCTCGTAGCACCACTGGAGGTTGGTCATCAGGTCGGAGTCGGGAGCGGGCTGGCGCAGCGCGGCGCTGAACGGGAGCTGGTTGGAGAGGGTGAACATGAAGTGATGGCGCTGGATGGCATCCAGGTCCACCGGCTCGCCGGCGAGCTCGCCGTAGCGGTCGTACAGCTTGGCGAAGTTTCCGAAGCCGAGCACCGTGTCCCGTTGCCGCCACGCGGCCAAGTCCATCATCGGGTCGCCGATGTGGCCGATCTCCACGTCGAGCACGGCCAGCACTCGTCCGTCTTGGTGGTGGAACTGCCCGGTGTCCCACACGATTACCGACTCCCGGCCCCGGGAGAACGGGGGATTGCGGTGCAACCAGCCCAAGCTGAACTCCAGGAACGGGTCGGGGAGCGTCTTCACGCTGCGGTACAGCTGCTCGTACCGCCGTAGCCCCAGCAAGCCCGACTCCTCGGGACGCTCTGCTCGCATGATGCCGGCGTCGACGAACGGCCCGATATCCAGGGCGTGCATCCGGGCCAGGATGTGCAGATAGTCGTCCACCACCGCGTCGCGCTCGGCGTCGGTGCAGTTCTCGAAGTGGTTCTCGCCCGGCACCCGGTCCATGACGTAAGCCGCGGGGTCGTCGATCCAGCCGTACACCTGGGCCACCGGGATGCCGTGATCGCCGAGCGCCTTTTGCAGCCGCATCTCGTGGTCGAGCGGGAACACCAAGGGCATGTCGGTGCGGTCGCCCCGCACGCACAGCTCCAACCGCTCACCGTTGCGCTCCACATCGGCGAACCACACCGGCCGCCAGCGGGCCTGTCGGTCGATGTCGGTGACCGTGCCCCCGAGGTTGGATTCCAGCCAAGCCACCACCTTCTCGGTGGCCGCTTCAGCGTCGATGGGGTCTTTGGTAACGGTCATGGTTTCGTGATCCCTGGTGGTGTCGCGAGCGAACAGCGGTCGCTAGAAGACAAAACCATAGAGGTTCTGAGCAGTTGGACGTGGGGTTCGGCTTAATGACTGCCTGATCTGGGCCATTCAATTTGAAATGTGGGCGATGACGCTTCTCGCCGACTCAGCCGCGGCCTCGTTGTCGTACTTCTCCGGCCACTGCGGAATAAGGGCGTTGAGGTCTTCGGTGAAGCGTGGATCGTCGAGCTTCGCGGCAAGATTTTGGAGCGCCAGCTCTGGGGTCCAGCTCTCGGGACGGTAAGGCCCGAAGCAGTCGGCAATGTCGCGTGGCTGGACACCCGCCTGGGCTATTGCCAGCCAAAGATCGAAGAGGTCTCGGCCCTTCCTGCGTTGATACAGAGCCCTTATCTTGGTGGCCACAAGTTCTTCAATCACAAAGGTGGCGACATCAGCGCTTCCAGTGAACCACGGGCTGTCGACCGCGTATGGCTTGCTGACTATGGGACGAGCAGGGGAGCGCTCGAACGTGTTCATCTCGATTTTGACCCTCATCGGCATGCCGGTCACGAACGTGGATTGGAGGCGGACCTTCGGATGCTGCCGCACATCGGTTCGGACACGCTCAAAACCCACGCGGTCAGCCACGTCTCTCAGCGCGTCGAGAACCTCGCCGACGCCGCCCGCTGTCCGCCTGACATAGTCAAGGTCCTCGCTGTATCGCCAGGGCCGGTCGAGCCAGATCTTGTGGAAGCACGTTCCGCCGCGGAACACGAGCTCTTCGCCGAGAAGCGAATGGTTGGCGATCTCGACGATGAGGCGCGACAGGACAAGGTCCTGCTCTACGTTGTCAGCGGCTACCCAAGGGACTTTGGTGCGCCAGTGCTGTACGTCGGCTTGGGTTATCACAGGTCATGCTCCACTTCGGCGTTGACCACGATGCGCCAGCGCGGATCGCGTTCACCCTCCGCGGCTGATCGGGGATCGAGCACGGTGTAATCGTGCGCGGCTACGAACTCGGCCAAAGCGTCAAGCTCCACCTGAGCATCCACTTCACGCGCCATGTGCTCGATGATCCAGCCCGCGCGCTGGGCCACTGTTGCGGGATAGCCCGCGGCAGCGGCCGCAAGCTGATCGCCGTCCACCAATCCCTCGATAGACAGTTCACCGACCACATTTCCCACATTGCCGAGTCCGGCGGCGAAATCAGGTGCCTCGACAACGTCGAGGATCGTTGTCGTCGGGGTCGCGACAGTGACGCGGCCCGTCTCGACATTGTGTTGCTGGACAGCGCGAGTTGCCGACGCAGCCCGTCGGATGAACTGGATGCGGCTGTCCCCTATGCGTCGCCCGCGCAGCAGCGCCGGGGTCACGACCTGAAGAACCATCGGCACCTGGTGGGAAGCGCCGTGGATTCGCGCCGATGACAAGAACCCCACGTAGTAGGGGTGCCCGAGGTGCCTCATCATCGGGTCGATGAAGTGGAGAGGCGGTGGCGCGCCAGCCAGCTGGTACTCAGGAGGGACCGGAACCCAGCCGCCCTTTGTCACCGAAACGATCGTGCGGGCGTCGCGGGCGCGTTGCAGGCTAATCGGCACCGATCTCTGTGATACACCGACGAGCTCCGCCACCTCGGCAGTCGTTACGAAGTGGCACCCGCGGCTCAACAGCCAATTGCCCAGATGGCTTGGGCTGACGGGTTCGGCATTCACAGGATCCAGGATATCAAAACATGGCATTTTGCAATGGTTTGATAGCAGCGATCGTGGTTCGTCGAGCGAGGCGAGATGTACATCGCCGGGGGATCTGTCAGGATTCTTGCGTATTGACAAATTCGCAGCTTGCTAATTGACAAATCCGCAGCCTGCTAATCGACAAACTCGCAGGAGGGCGGCTACTCCTTGGCGAGTTTGAGGCGGTTGGAGATGTTGTTGCGCTGGATGGCGGAGGAGCCGCCGATGATGGGCATGACCAGCACGTCGCGCACGTAGCGCTCCATATCGAAGTCTTCTACATAGCCGTAGGCGCCCATCACCTGCTGCATCGACAGCACAATGTCCTTGGCGGTGTCGCACACGAACAGCTTGGCCATCGAGGTCTCCACCGACGCCGGTTTCTCCTCGTCCAGCAGGCGGGCGGCATGGTAGGTCATCAGGCGGGAGGCCAGCAGCCGGGTGCGGCCCTCGGAGAGCATGTGGCGGATCGACTGGTGGCTGCTGATCGGCTTGCCGAACTGCACCCGCTCTTGGGCATAGCCCCAGGCGTCTTCGACCGCACCGGTGGCGATGCCCAGGGCCATGGCGGCCACCTCGATCTTCTCCACGTCCAGGCCGGGGCCGGCCAGTTTGGCCCATCCCTGGTTCCAGCCCTCGTCACCGCCCACGATGTTGTCGACGGGCACTTCCACATCGCTGAAGGTGACATCGGTGGTCATCGATCCCTTGAGGCCCATGGCGTGCTGGGGTTCGATGGTGACCCCCGGCCACCGGGGCGGGATCAGCACGAACGACAGGTTGTGATAGCGCTCGCCTTCAGGATTGCTGTTGACCAGGGCGTAGATGAAGTCGGTGTAGGTGGTGCCCGAGCAGAACCGCTTGGCTCCATTGATCCGCACGGTGTCGCCGTCGCGCACCGCGGTGGTAGCGACGCTGGCCAGATCGGAGCCCACATCGGGCTCGGTCAGCCCGTAGGAAAACAGCATCTCGCCCCGGGCCACTTGGGGCAGCCACTCTTGGCGCTGGGCCTCGCTGGCCGTCTCCACCAGGTTCATCCCGGCGTAGCAGGCCCCGTAGATATAGCCGCTGCCCACGGCGGTGCTGCGGCGGCACAGCTCCTCGATCACGATCATGGTGGCAGTGATGTCCCGGCCCGAGCCGCCGTAGCGCTCGGGAATGGTGATGCCGAACAGGCCGAGGTCGGCCAGCTTGTACAGCACGCCCCGGTCGAACTCGTTTTCCCGATCCCACCGCCGGACAAGCTCCCGGGGCATCTCGGCTTCGACGAAGCGCCGGACGGTCTCCCGCAACAGTCCGTGGTGCTCGGCTTCGGTGGGGTAGTCCACGGTCTCGCCTAGCGGCCGATGAACTTGGGGGGCTCTTTGGCCAGGAAGGCGTCGAGGGCGATCTTGAAGTCCTCGGTCATCATGGTGATCCCCTCGGTGGACGCGGCCCGGTCCACCACCGCGTTGGCCACCTGGCGCAGCCCGGCGTTGATCGATGCCTTGGTGTACTTGATGGCGATGCGGGCGCCGTCGCGCATCCGCTCGGCCATGGCCTGCACGGTGTCGTTCAACTCGTCGCCGGGAACGCACTCGGTAATGAGACCGATATCGGCGGCCTCGGGTGCCTTGATGAGGTCGCCGGTGAGCAGATAGCGCCGGGCCCGGGCGTAGCCCACGAGCTGCGGCCACAGCAGCGCGCCCCCGTCGCCGGCCACCAGTCCCACCGACACATGGGGATCGCCGAACACGGAGCGCTCCGAGGCATACACGAAGTCGCAGTAGAGGGCCAGCGAGCAGCCCAGCCCCACCGCCGGGCCGTCCACCTTGGCCAAGATGGGCTTCTCCAGGGTGAGCGCCGTCTCGGTGATGCGCCGGTCGGCCCGGATCACCCGCTCCACCTCGGCCACGTTCCCGGCCAGCTGCCGCAGCCAGGGGATATCACCGCCGGCGCAGAATGACCCACCCGCCCCGGTGAGGATGGCCACGTCGGTGTCGGGGTCTCGATCCAGGTCGGCGAACACTCGGGTCAGGTCGTCGTGCAGCACGGCGTTGATGGCGTTGCGGGCCTCGGGCCGGTTCAGAACCACCGTGGTGATGCGGTCCACCGTGGATACCTCGAGAGCGCCATAGTCGTCAGGGTTCATCAGCTTCTCCAGCGATTGTCAGAAAGGGTTGTGGATTTTTCCGCTCCAAGATGCATCGGCCCGGCAATAGTGCCAGACTTCGCGAGAAGCCGACGTTTTCTAGGAGGAGATGCGCAATGGCGACCTGTCAGCCGGCAATTTTCAACGACATGGGCAAGTACCAGTGGTACGTCCACCTCAGCCGCGGCGACGGGGCTGACTTGGAGGGCATCAAGTCGGCGGTCTCCGACTGCCGCAGCAACTGCGACGCCCTGGGGATCAACCTGGTGATCGGGCTCGGCCCCACGCTGTTGGCCGACCTGACCGACGACGTGCCCGGCGACTTCCAGCCGTATCACACGGTGGAGTCCATCGACGGCAGCGGCCGTGAGGCCAAGGGCACCCAGGAGGAACTGCTCCTGTGGATGACCCACGACGAGAAGGACTTGGTGTGGAAGGCCCAGTGGGATGCCCGCATGGCCCTGATCGCCTCGGGCATGAGCGTGGCCCGGGAGACCCCCACGTTCATCTACGGCGAGAGCCTGGACATGACCGGTTTCATCGACGGCACCGGCAACCCCGAAGACGAGGATCAGCCCGCAGTGGCCATAATCCCCGACGGCGAGGCCGGTGCAGGCGGCAGCTTCATCATCGCCCAGCGCTGGGTCCACGACCTGGTGGCCTGGGAGCAACTTGATGTGCCCACCCAAGAGGTGAACTTCGGCCGGACCAAAGCCGACTCCACCCGCCTGGACGAGCAGGCCCCGCACTCGCATCTTTCCCATGTGGAGCTGCGCGACGGCGAGACCGCCGACGCCTCCAAGCCCAAGCGGGACGAGATCGCCCGCCGGTCCACCCCGTATGCCTTCCACGATGGCACCGTGGGCCTGTACTTCATGGCCTTCTGCAAGACCCAGGCCCCGTTCCGGGAGCGCATGGATGCGATGTACGGCCGCAACGGCCAGGTGCGCGACATGCTCACCGACTTCTCGAACCCAGCCTCGGGCAGCTACTACTTCGCTCCTTCCGTGGAGTGCTTGGACTCAAGCCTGGCTTAGTCAAGTTTCCATCCGGGCCGGCGGGTCCTACCTTCAACCGGCGAGGCGGCGGGTCCTGTCGCCGGAAACGGCCTGGCCGTCGGTGCGGCCAGGTCCGCCACCGACGCCACCCACCGCCCCGCCTACCGTTGTTGGGGCCATACTGCTTGGGGGTGAAGAGCGGTGTTGGTGGTTGATGCTATGAACGTGATTGGGTGTCGGCCTGACGGGTGGTGGGCTGATCGGGACGGCGCGCTGGTCCGTTTGGTCGAAGATCTGGGCGATGCCGGGGTTTCCGCGCTAGTTGTGGCCGACGGCCGACCGGTTCCCAGCCTGCCTGCGGGCAGTCATGGCCCCGTTGAGCTGGCCTATGCCTCCCGTCGCGGTCCGAATGCGGCCGATGAGCGCATTGCCGACGAAGTAGCGGCTATGGACGACCCGTCGACTGCAACGGTGGTCACCTCCGACCGTGAGCTTGCCCGCCAAGTACGCCGCCACGGCGCCATGGTGGTCGGCGCCCGAGCCTTCCGCGACCGCCTAGACCGACGCCTGGGATAGAAGATGAGACTGGAGACTCACAGGATTGCTGCCCTAGGGTGGGCAAATGGCGGGAAAGCAGTGGCCCACTGGTGCCCTCGAATCCCTCGACACCGTCCTCGATGCTGCTTCAGCTCAGGTCTCCTCGGCCCGATCAGCCGTTCGGGCAGCATCGGCCGCCCTGTCTGTGCTGGAATCCGATCCGGCCCAAGCGCTCGTCCACTTGCAGGTGGATCCTGAGTGCGCCGCTCATCAGGCCGCAGTAGAGGACGCCAACGAAATGTCGGCTGCGGTTGCCGAAGTCGCCATTTTCACTGAGAGCATTGCTCGGCTCGCTTCCGAGCGCTGGGAACTGGCTCAGATTGCCGTTGCTGCCGCTGGTCTCGACGACACGATCAATCGGCTCACCAGAGACATTGGAGATTCCGACACGTATTGGGCCCCGCTACATCCTACCGCTGCCGCCGCCCGGCTAGCTGAAACTGCCCGAATGCTGGCCGGGGCAATCAAGACTCCCGTTGATGCCGAAACCATCCATAGTTCGCTGGTCGACTTGGTTGGACACTCCTATCAAGTCGCCGTAGCTTACGCAATCGCAGCCGCAGATTCCTACGCGGTTGCCGCTATCGATGCCATTGCTTTGGCAAGTGTCCTAGCCGACCCTGCAATAGAATAGGCTTGGAAGAACACGCCATAAAGCAGGCATCGACACCACCGGTGATTGCAGCTGAAGAACCACGATAGATTGGAGCATGTTCTTGCAAGGCCCGTCTTCGAACCTAGTCATATTTCTCCTTCATGATTGGCGAATCTTCGATTACTGGAAGGCAATGAGCGAATAGCGCACTGGTGTCGATGAATTTCGTCTCATCGAATATCTCTTCCATAGCAGGGAATCTTGATTTGTCGAATATATTGTTGCCTATCCCCCTGGCAAACTCGCCGACGAACTGGGTCCGGTAACCGTCCAACAAAATGTTCAGGTCCTTGTCCCAGAAATCCATAAGGCTGTAGCAGGTGTAAGCGGCATCGGACGGCACTCTCTTGGGTATTCCTAATTTTAAGCGGGCTCTTTGTTGGTACTTCTCAGCGCAGTCGTCGTAGATGAGGCGAGAGTATGCTCCTGCACGGGACACCTTCACGATGCTGTCATCGACAAAGCGGTGGCTCTTGGCCCAGTCATTCTCAAGGCGCAATCTTGTGAGTCGATGTGCTGACAGCCAATCGGAAGTATAGTCACCGGGCAGAAGACCTGCTGTCTCCGTTCCCCTGGTGGTCTTCTCCCACCCGTCAAGAGCATCGCGGCAGGCATTCCACTCACGTCGCTCCCTGGAGTCTCTGAGATTCTGGTGCATATGCACCATGAAAGCGATGAAGAGGCTAAGACATACTATGCCGGTTACTACTTTTGCATATGTGCTCATAGATAACTTCCTCTTGTCGGTATGATTTTGCTCCAGGCACAGGGGTGGAGTGCGTTCGCGTGACTTACAAACTCAGCATCATCCAGATCCCAGCTTCACAGCGAAGACCCACCTTGCGAGCAGTTCCATCCGGTTCTCTAGACGGTCCAAGCAGTGTGTTACTGCTTGGCAGCTTCTTCAGTTCGTCGCTGGCGCTGGGCTGCCGCAATCAAGAGTTCGTGGGCTTCGTTTTGACCTTGGTCGAAGAAGCCGTCAGGCCAGTCGATCACACCGCCGACCTCGTTCATCGCAACCTCTCGATAGGTCGTGTCCCCTTGCTCGTCGCGCTCAGCGAACAGGATGGCAACCTGTTGTCTGAGCTCATCCGAGTCATCCATGGCAATTCGACGACGTAGTCGAAGAACCAAGTATTCGCTGTGAGTCTCGACGAGGATGCGTTGTCCCCAATTGGTGCAAGCAATCAAGAAGTCGGCGAGCCGTTGCTGTGCTGCTGGGTGAAGGTGCAACTCTGGTTGCTCCAGTATGACTAGAGCTCCCGGACCAGCCACAAGGCACTGCACGATGACGGGCAGTACCTGACTGACTCCGACACCAACTGCGCGCAAGGGCACCGCCTTTTCGAGGCCAGGGGGCACAAGGTCAACGCTGTAGGTTAGTGGTGCGCTCTCCCGGACTGTCAGCGATTCAGCCATCTCAAGATGGCGCAGCCACTGGTTGACGGCCTCTTCAAGGGTCAACTGCCCATCGTGTTTGTCCGAATCGCTCGGAAGTGGGAATCTTCGAGTAGCAGCACGTTTGGTTTGGAGGACGGCAGCCATGTGTTCGCCTGCGATGCCTACGGATCCAGTGTCTGGATCAGGCGCACTTCCGAAAGGCAAATGAGGAGCGTGACGCAGAGGCCCGACATAGTGGACTTGGCTTGCCAAATGCCGAGCACAGACTCGCTGCGCTCCTATCAGGTGTGCTCTCCCGTTCTCCATTTCAGATTCAGACCACTCTTCGCCTTGCTGAGATGTTTCTGATGGCCGAACACGAAGTGACGTAATCTGTCCACTTTCAATTGTCGTGTCAGAAATATCAATCGAACCTCTCTCACCGTACTCTGGTTCATTCTCGGTTCCATAGCCTGTAGTGAAGTGCATCCACCCATCATGCACGATGAGATCTTCATCGATCTGTTCTTCGGGGCTATCGAAGTCAATATCAGAAAGCATGTCATTACGCGTGATTTCTGCTTGTACTTGGTTGAGGACACCTTCCACATCAATCGTTATAGAGACGATACGGGCAGATCCAATTTGATCATTGAACTGTCTATCCAGTTCAATTGACCACTTTACATACGCAGAGTCAATATCTTCATAGTCAGGGACATCAAAATCTCTCCGAAAACGCTTCTCCTCAAAGCCGATTTGACGACCTCCAGTTCTTCTCATGTCTCTAATACTTGATGAAAATTCGTAAGAGACAAGAATATTGTCATCTGGTTCTGAATGTTGGTTCTTGAGAGACGAGATAGTCCCTAGCTGCACAAGATCGCCGTTAAGGGGAAATCGACCGCCCTCTATTCGACGCCTTGAGACTTGAGTAAGGGCAAGAATGGCTTGCAGCAGGGTGCTCTTGCCGGTTGAATTCGAACCTGAGATGATTGTAAGCGGCCTAATGGGAATTCGAGCAGATCTGATGGATTTGAAGTTTCGTAATTCTAAGCCAGTCAGACTAGTAGATCTTGGAGTTCTGAAATCGTAACGAGATCTAGACATTATCCTACCTCTTGCAGGAATGAATCCACCATTAGATCAAAGTTGACAAGATCTTCTTCGGGCTCAACTTCTGTAAATGTTGTTGGGGGATGCAAGTTGTGCATTTGTTCTCCGATCAATTGAGCAGCACGCTGCTGATCGGGAGATAGTTGTGGGAGCGAGTCTAAGAATCGGTCACGAAACTCGGTGGTCATTGATACCAATGTTATTCGTCGTTCCCATCCACGCCTAGAGATCAAATCCTCTAGAACATCGATCTTCCCTAAATTCGCATCCAACGTAGGGAGTTCAAGGTCGTGGCAGCGGCGGCGGTAATGATCAGTCAGTTGATCGAATTCCAAGGATAGCGATCGAAGCGTCGGATATCTCGGGTCAATTCCTTCAGGTTGTAGAGGTTGTCCCCTACGCAGCGAAAGGCCATCTGGTTCGTCATTCCACATGAGTCGCTCAAGCTGTTCCAAAGCTGATTTCTCGATCGCTCCTACACGATGCTGGACTTGGACGGTCCATAGTGGTCCGTGATAGTGGGTTAGGACGGCGATCTCATATCCGAGACCAGTTGACTCGGGAACGAGGACAGCGTCTGCCGAAGTAGCCAACTCGGCCTCTGCGATAACCAACATGCCATGGAAATGGTCGTTGTCAACATTGACAACCACGAGGAGGCGACCACAGGCGTTGGCACCGCCAATGGGAACGACGACGACGATGTCGCCGGGCATATGGTCGGTGGGCTCCAGCTCGCGGAACTCGTCGCTTGCGAGCGTCGGTTTGCGAAGAGTGCTTTGCAGCCAATCGGGGGCCTTAGAAGGGCTGCTCATTTGTCGACTGCCTGGCTAAGGCGAAGGTAGAGCAGCTGGGCGATCTGAGAAGTCTGGGAGAATTCAATGTCGCCTGCCTCCGATGCCATTAGTTCGCGCAACTTGTCGAAGGCTTCAATCTTTCGCTTGGCGGCGGTGGGCCTGCTCACGTCGAGCTCTGAGGCAAGCTCTGTGTCGGAAACTCCCGACAACTTGGCGAGCAGAACGATCTGATCCTCTTCGGAGACCTGAGCCATGAGGCTGCTCACAATGTCCTCCAATTCGATATCTGTGCCAGCTTGCTCAGCGGGCCAGTCCCGTCCTTCATCAAGTTCAAGAAACTCAGGAAGCCATGATGTCAACGCTTCGCGAAGAATTCGTCCAAAATCGTCGATGGATAGGCTGCTATTCGTAGCTCGAAAGCATTGTGCAGCAACCTGAGCCAGGACATCTGATTGGAACACCGGGGAAGCTCGCTCGCCGCTGGCTTGCGAAGTGGGAAGAAGACGAACAGCAGCGGCTGCTCGGCGAAGGCCCTCCTCAGCGGGAGAATCGATGCCTACTTCCGTACCAACAGGCCGATACCTCGCCGGCGCTGACTCGGGGACCTGTTCATAGGGGTCTCCACCCAACACGTCAGTCAATCGGGCGAGCAAGCGGTCCACCACCGTGCGTCGTCGGCGTCTGGCCAATTCCCGACGGACTCGGAACCGCAGCAGACGTCTCACGTCGTCGATGGATCGGGAGACATCCAGGATGTAGTCGAGTTGTCCTTGGTCAAGGAGCTGCTCAACGGTGACGTCCTGCATCAGTTCATCTATTTCCCCGACGCTCCAAACCCGCTCGGCAACGGCGTAGACAGCAGGATCGAATCGACGAGTGACCTCGATGCAAGCAGTCCGCAATTCATCCAGCCATAGGACACCGATTCTCTGACTCGCGGCTTCAGCGACAAGGAGGTCGAGTTCTTGGTCGCTCATTGCCGCCCTCTCCTACGTGTCTGGCGACGGGGCACCTCTCTGCTCATCGAATAAGCCCAATCGAGGAAGTCGTCGTCTGGCTCATGGCAGGAATAGTCGGTCAGCCGAGAGCCGTCTACTGAACGGAGGTCGGTACGGATGATGGCATCCTGGTCCAATCGACAGGAATGCGATCCACAGGTTCCGTCATGTGCGGGATGCATCTGACCTTCCGCACCTGCTGATGTTGTCCTTGGAAGGATGGATGTGCGCAATCCTGGCAAAGATCTAGTGACTAGGTAGGGTCGAGCTTTGTCAGGATTCCCGTAAGTAGGGATGCCGCTAACCCTGTCTGGCACCATGAACCAGTCGCCGATTCTTGGCTGGTGAGCTGCCATGTTGTCGTTCTCGCTCGGATGCGGGTGGAGGGAAACCGACGCTAAGGATAGCCAGGGCAAGGGTCCAATCGGTAGGCATTTTGTTAAGCTTGCCAGGCGTTCCACGACCGACTGGACCGGCGCTTGGGGTAGGCCCCGACTTTCTCAGCGGGGTTTGGGCGGAGATGTCGGGTGGCGCGGGAACAACTAAGGGGCTGCGCGGATAGGCGACGCGGGTCTCGGCAGATTTTGTTCTGACCGTGATCGGCGCCAGCAAAGCCGCAGGTCAAGATGCCGAAGCCGCAGCTAGCGGTTCAAGCGTTTTCGCAGGTCAGCGCCTATCCGCGCGGCCTCTAAGGACGGTCGAGGCAGTGGTTCCACAGGTTGTAGGCCTTGACGCGGGACGGGTCTGTCGGGTTGTCTGGCGACCTGCACAAGTCTTTTTCAATCATCAGGACACGCTCAGGGCACCATTGATAGCAACTTGTCCTATTCCTTGCCGATGTTGGGTTCGGCGATCAGGTTGACCATCCCGTCGTCTGAGATCACAACCAGAAGAGAATTGTGCGTTGTCGTGGTTTGGTAGCGCACGGCAGAGTTGTACCGAGAGCCTCGCGACCTCTGTTCGTCGCTTCGGGAGTTATCAGTTGCCATGCCGTCCAGGATGATGCCGAAAGCGTGGCATTTCCCGTCTGGCCCCAGCAGTACGGCACCGTCGACACGGCCTAGTCTGACGATCTCTGCCGGTGGCATGAGTTGTGGCTCGATCACGATGGCCTGCCCGCTGAGGCGCTCAGCTTCGGCTTCGGGCTGATCTGTGACCACGATTGTCATTCCATGTCTGCTTGCGACGGCAGTGTCAACAATGCTCCAAAGCCGGCTGCTATCCGCGCAATCGAATGTCTGCGTTGCAGTGTCGGCGAATTGGCCGGGGGCGGTAGCCAGCGTCGGCAGCTTGGCATGTCCATGAGTCACTCGCATGAAAGCCGTCTCATCGATGGCCAGCTCCCAGTCGGCGTGGCCTCGCACCGTGATATCGATTACTTCTTGGGCTGGATCGCAACTTCCGATGCCATATGCGTGCAGCCCCCAGCTTGCATCGTCCAGCTGGCTGGTGAGCACCGCAGTTTCGCCGTCGGTGAGTTCCAAGAGCTTCCGAATGGTTCGATCTTCCTCGATTGGCACCGGATGTCGGAAGCGGACCTCGCGCGTGCTGGTTGAGCGGTCAGAGTTGGAAATAGCGAGGCGCCCCGTCGCTCCGGAGCGCTCGTAAGTGCGGGAAGTGATCGCCTCCATTTTGGGGAACAAGTCGGAGGCTTGTCCCGCAACCCGGCGAGTGAAGCCATCTGCCAGCTGACTTGCCGCGCTTCTGACGACACTCTCAGCTGGTCCTAGGGGATTGTCACCAGAGTTTGGATCCCAGAAGAGGAATGAGCGGTCGGCGCGGCGGAGGCACTCGTCGATGACCTCGTGCTGAAGCGAACGCCCCACGTAGAGACGATCGATGACTGGGCCTTCGAGGGCTGGGAACAAGTCTAGGGCGGCGGTCTTGACACCAACGCAGGTATGGACATCGTGCCCGTGGGCAGGGGCTCTGGCGCTAGCAAAGAAAGAAACCCCCTTCTGTAGTTGCGACTCCTCAATCCCCCGGGCGATAGCGCCAGCTCGGACCAATTGGAACTCCAGCTTGGTTCGTGTGCTATTCAGCTGAGGATCGCTGTGGGTGATCGTCCGCTCGTCATCCCCGTTGACAATCTCAGCGGCTATTTCAGCGATCTGTTGCATTTGGTCTTTGGGCACCTGCCCGTCCTTGGTGAAACCCGAGAGTCTGCTATTCAATCCATCACCGGGTGCGGTACACACCAAGAGGACTTGAGGCTCGATGGAAAGTCCGATCTCCGCAAGAGCTTGGGTGATGCACCATTCGGCTCTGAAGCAGAACGCCTTCAGAAATTCATTGCCGGGATCATTTGTCTGAGTTGGCATCGCTTCAGTCTTCCAGCGCAAGGCCTGGTGCCGGTAGTCATTAGCAGGTACTACACGTAGGCAGAGGCGCCCGGGAGCCTATGCTCTGCCACCCCGGGTACCGTTCACCGCCTCCGCGAGCAGCAGCCAGATTAGGAGCCATGGGTGGTCTTGGCGCTGCTGTTTCAGCGGGAAGCAGACGATGGTTCAACTGGGATGCAGTGAGTGAGTACTGAAGTGGAGGGTGGTCGTGAGTCTCCAGTTTGCCTCCGACTAGACCGTGGTCATCGCTGTGGACTTGTCTAGTCGCTGTGCCAACGCACCGCGGATGAACTCAGAGAGGGATATTCCCAGCTCATCGGCTGCGGCGATAGCCCGGTCAAGCTCGCTGCTGGGCAAGTTGAACGAGACCAGGTTTCCGACTGGCTTGTTCACCACCATCTCAATTGGCTCATCTTCCCACTCGTCGGGGTCGTCACGGTGTTTTTGGAGTTCTGCGATCTCTTCGTCTGTCACCCGAAACTCCCTCCTGTCTTGCTGTGCCATACGATCTCTGCGGGCGAAGAAGGCCATCCCGTCACTGCCCTCCATCGTCCACCGCCAATCTCAACGATACACACTGTCCACCACTTCCCTCCGTCGTCTCGTCCGACCATCTGCAAGGTTGCTGCGCGATTTCGTCTGTTGCGGCGCAGCTTGGGGTCGTTCTCAGCGACTTGCTCCACCACGCTGGGCGCGAGCCCGTGGCGTGCCAGGTGAGCAAGGTTCCGCTCGTCCCATTCCCATTCGGAAAGCACGATTCGAACAATATCAAGTAAACTAAAAAATATTGAAATATATTTATATATCGCCTGGTCAAAGTGTCACACTTGGTGTTACACTCTTGCTCATGCCGACTACCCGTCCTCGCCATCCGGTGACGGAAACCGATGAGATAGCTGAGATCCTCGATGAAGCATCACGAAGGTGGACTGACGTTCCCCGGTCCAAGCTCATTCGCCTGGTCATGATGGACTGGGCGCAAGGGGGACGATCACCGTCGGCGCGTGCTCGTGCTCGCAAACAACTCGCTGGCTCTTTGCCCGCTTCTTCCGACCTCTATGACCGTGACGAGGATTGGCCCACATGATCGTGGCTGACGCCAGCTGGATCGTTGCCCTGCGTGATCCCGACGATGACCACCACCGCGAGGCAGTTGCCGTCAACGGTGAGATCGCTGGAGAGGTGGCGCTCCTCCACCCGGTCACATTGGCTGAATGCTTGGTGGCGCCGGCCAAGCTCGGCGTGCTTGACGAGGCAGTTTCGGGACTTCACGCCGCATTCGAGGTGATAGCTGTGGACTCCGACGCGCCGATCCGTTGGGCCTTGCTGCGGGCGGAGACCGGACTCCGGCTGCCCGATGCCATCGTTCTCGACACCGCACTCCACCACCGGGCAAGAGCCATAGCCACATTCGACGAACGCCTGGGCACCCAATCAGCAAACCACGGCCTCAAAGTCCTCGGCCCTCAAATCGCCTAATCCCGCCCCACCACAACCTGCTCCTCCGCCGCGGTGCCACCGCTCGGGCGTTTCGGGATCGGCTGGAGCGGGGCCCGGGGTGAATTGGGCATGGACACTCTCACTTCCTCAGCGGGGGGTTTGGGTTGGGGGGTAGGGTGGCGGGGGCAAGGTAAGAGGAGTCCTGGGGAGGAGGGCTGGTGTTTCCGTCACGATTTGAATTGGTGGTGGCCCAGACTGTTGGTGAGGCGGTGGAGGCCAAGGTTGCTGCGGGGGAGGGGGGTCGGTTTCTCGCGGGGGGCCAAAGCCTGATCCCGATGATGAAGATGCGGGTGGCGTTTCCGGAGACGTTGATCGATATCAACCGGATTGCCGGGCTGGACGCCATCGAGCGGGTCAACGGGCATCTTCAGGTGGGGGCGCTGGTGCGCCACGCTGATGTGGTGGCCTCGGATGCCACCTTTGGGGCTGTTGCTTCTGCTGCTCCGTGGGTGGCCGATCCCCTAGTCCGCAATCGGGGGACCATGTGCGGCTCGGTAGCCCACTGTGACCCGGAGGGCGACTGGAACTCGGTGCTCTTGGCCACCGGGGCCGACGTGGTGGCCCAGGGGCCCAACGGGGAGCGGTCGATCCCCATTACTGATTTTGTCGACGGGGCGTTTACGTCCACGTTGGGCGAAGACGAGTTGGTTGTCGGGCTCCGCATCCCCGTTCCGTCGGGGCGCTCGGGCGGGGCCTACCTCAAGCTGGAGCGCAAGATCGGCGACTACGCCACTGTTGCGGTGGCTTCCCATCTGGAGCTGGACGAGGCCGGGGCCATCGCCGCTGCCGGGCTGGCCCTCACCTCGGTGAACCCGATCAACACCAAAGTGTCCGACGCCGAGGCGCTTCTGGTGGGGCAGCAGCCCTCTGAAGAGCTGTTCGCCGAAGCGGCTGAGTTGGCCGCAGCCGCCGCCGAGCCCCGTGACGATGTGCGGGGCACCGCCGCCTGGAAGCGCCAGGTGGTCCGGACCTACACCAAGCGGGGGCTGGCTGCCGCCGCCCAACAGGCCGAAGGGAGCTGAGGAGGAGCCATGGAAGTCAACATCACCATCAACGGCGCCGACCACGCCGCCGATGTGGAGCCCCGCACCCTGCTGGTGGACCACATCCGGCGCATGGTCGGGCTCACCGGCACCCATGTGGGCTGCGACACCACGAGTTGCGGGGCCTGCACCGTGCTGATGGACGGCCAGCCGGTCAAGGCTTGCACCGTGCTGGCCGCGCAGGCCGACGGCACCGAGGTCACCACCGTGGAGGGCCTCAAGACCGCCGATGGCCTGCACCCCATCCAGTCGGCCTTCACCGACGACCACGGCCTCCAGTGCGGGTTCTGCACGCCCGGCATGATGCTGGTGGGTGCGTCGCTCATCGCCGACAATCCCGATCCGTCCGACGACGAGGTCCGCTGGGCCATCTCGGGGAACCTGTGCCGCTGCACCGGCTACATGAACATCGTCAAGGCCATCCAAACCGCCGCAGCCCGAACCGCCGCTGCGGCCAACGAGTCCAACGGAAGCTGAGGAGCGAACATGGCTGCACCAACCACGCCCGCTGAGATCGGCGGCATCGGCCACAGCGTCCAGCGCAAGGAGGACGCCCGGCTCATCGAGGGCCAGGGCAACTTCCTCGACGACATCGACCTGCCCAACACGCTGCACATGGCCATCCTGCGCTCGCCGCTGGCCCACGCCCGCATCAACGGCATCGACTCCTCGGCGGCCACCGCCCTCGACGGCGTGCTGGCCGTGGTCACTGGCGACCTCATGGACCAGCACGGGCTGGCCTGGATGCCCACCCTGTCGGGCGACACCCAGGCGGTGCTGCCCACCGACAAGGTGCGCTACCAGGGCCAGGAGGTGGCCGCGGTGATCGCCACCGACCCCTACATCGCCACCGACGCCCTTGAGCTCATCGAGGTGGACTACGAGGAACTGCCCCCTATCACCACCCCCCAGCAGGCCTTGGAAGACGGGGCGGCGTTGATCCGCGACGAGAAGGAGGGCCAGACCGACAACCTGGCCTACACCTGGGAGACCGGCGACAAGGATGCCACCGAGGCGGCCTTCGCCCAGGCCGACCGGGTGGTCACCCTGGAGACCCACTATCCCCGCTCGCACCCCGCCCCGCTGGAGACGTGCGGCATCGTGGCCGACGTGAACTCGGTGACCGGCCAGGCCACCATCTACATGACCTCGCAGGCCCCCCACGCCCACCGGACGCTGTTCGCCATGGTGGCCGGGCTGCCCGAGCAGAACATCCGCATCATCAGCCCCGACATCGGCGGCGGTTTCGGCAACAAGGTGCCTATCTACCCCGGCTACGTGGTGGCCACCGCGGCCTCGCTGCTCATCGGCCAGCCGGTGAAGTGGGTGGAGAGCCGCACCGAGAACCTCATCTCCACCGGCTTCGCCCGCGACTACTACATGAAGGGCGAGCTGGCCGTCACCGATGAGGGCCGCATCCTCGGTTTGCGGGTGAACATGCTGTCGGACCAGGGGGCGTTCTACTCCGACGCCCAGCCCACCCAGTTCCGGGCCGGGCTGTTCCACGTGGTCACGGGCAGCTACGACTTCGGTGCCGCCCACATCAACTGCAAGGGCGCGTTCACCAACAAGGCCCCCGGCGGGGTGGCCTACCGGTGCTCATTCCGCATCACCGAGGCCTCCTACCTCATCGAGCGGCTGGTGCAGACCGCGGCCTACGAGGTGGGCATCGACCCGGCTGAGATGCGGCTGCGCAACTTCATCCAGCCCGAGCAGTTCCCCTACGAGACGGCCACCGGCTTCGTATACGACTCTGGCGACTATCCCACCGCCCTGCGGACCGCCATGGACGAGGTGGGCTACGACGATCTGCGCCGGGAGCAGGCCGAGGCCCGGGCCGAGGGCCGGCTCATCGGCATCGGCATCGCCCACTTCACCGAGGCGGTGGGGGCGGGGCCGTCGCGCACCTACGACATCGCCGGGTTGAAGATGATCGACTCCGCCGAGCTGCGGGTCCACCCCACCGGCAAGGCCATCTTGAAACTGGGGGTGAAGACCCAGGGCCAGGGCCACGAGACCACCTTCGCCCAGATCGTGGCCGAGGTACTCGGCATCCCGGCCACCGACATCAAGGTGGAGCACGGCGACACCGACCACACCCCCTACGGGCTGGGCACCTATGCGTCGCGCTCCACCCCGGTGGGCGGGGCGGCCACCGCGGTGGTGGCCCGGAAGCTGGCCGACAAGGCCAAGAAGATCGCCGCCCACCTGTTGGAAGCCGCCGACGAGGACATCGAGCTGGCCTCGGGCGTGTTCTCGGTGGCGGGCAGCCCCGACCGGTCGGTCACCATCCAAGACGTGGCCCTGGCCGCCTACACCAACCTCCCCGAGGGCATGGAGTACGGCCTCGAGGACGTGACCTACTACGACCCGCCCAACCTCACCTACCCCTACGGCAGCTACATCGTGGTTGTCGAGGTGGACGCCGACACTGGGGTGTGGCAGGTGCAGCGGATGGTGGCACTGGACGACTGCGGGGTGCGGATCAACCCGATGATCGTGGAAGGGCAGATCTGCGGCGGCCTCACTGAGGGGTTCGCCATGTCCGCCATGCAGTGGATCACCTTCGACGACGACGGCAACTGCATCGGGGCCAACTTCATGGACTACCTGGTGCCCACCGCCTGGGAGACGCCGAAGTTCGAGCTGCTGGCCACCGAAGTGCCCTCGCCCCACCATCCCATCGGAGCCAAGGGCGTGGGCGAGTCGGCCACCGTCGGGTCGCCGGCGGCGTTCGTGAACGCGGTGATCGACGCGGTGGCGCATCTCGGGGTCCGCAACATCGACATGCCGGTGTTGCCCGACCGGGTGTGGGCGGCTATTGACTCGTCTGGTTGATCTTTTGGATATGGCCTTGGCGCTTGTCCGGGCGGCGGGGCCTGTCGCCGGAAGCGGCCTGGCCGTCGGTGCGGCCAGGTCCGCCACCGACGCCACCCACCGCCCTGGGGGGTGTCCAATCTCGTGAACGTCGACGTTCTGGCTCAGGCCGTGGAGTTGAGGGAGCGGCGGCGGGCGTTTGTTTTGGCTTCGGTGATTTGGAGGCGGGGGCCTTCTTCGGGGCAGCAGGGGTCGCAGGCGGTGATCCTGCCCGACGGCGCGGTGCGGGGTTGGCTGGGTGGGGCGTGTGCGGAGCCGACGGTGATCGTCGAGGCGCTGGCATGCCTGGAACATGGGGAGCCGCGTCTGCTTTGTTTGGGGCCATCTGACGGGCGGAACCGCAATCGCAGTCCTGTCGCTGGTCAGGCCGATGACGGTAGCGACGGGCTGCGGTCGATTGCGATGGCTTGTGAATCGGAGGGAGCGATGGAGATCTACTTGGAGCCAAGCTTGCCTGCGCCTCAGGTGGTGGTGATCGGCCGAACCCCGTCGGTGGACGCCATCGCTGCGGTGGCTACCGCTATCGGCTGGGACGCGGTGATCGTCGACGACGGGGGCCAGCCCGACGACCATGAGCGGCCCGAGTTGGTCCGCACCAGCTTGGACTTGAGCGATCTCACCGTTGACCAGGCCACCGCGGTGGTGGTGGCCACCCAAGGGCATTACGACGATGCCGCCCTGTCGGCTGCCCTGGGCACCGACGCGGGCTACATCGGCTTGGTGGCATCAGCCAAGCGGGCCGAGGCCATGCGGGACTATCTCCGCACCCAGGGTTTCGCCGACGACGACCTGGCCCGCGTCCACGCTCCGGCGGGCATGGACCTCGGCCGCATCCCCAACCGGGAGATCGCCACGGCAATCATGGCTGACTTGGTGGCCCGCCGGGCCCAAGGGCAGCTCGCCGCCGACACCACCGTCTCATCAGAGACCCGCCCCGCCGAGGCCACCGACCCCATCTGCGGCATGACCGTGCTGGTAGCCAACGCCCGCCACCACACCGTGCACAGCGGCACCGACTACTACTTCTGCGCCCCCGGCTGTCAACAGCGCTTTGAGGCCGACCCCGCGGCGTTTGTCGCTTAGCCAGCCCCGGCCAGATGAACTAGGCCGCGGGGTGGAGAACCACGTCGAGGGTGACGGGGGAGCGCAGCACGATGCCGGTATCCGGGGGCACGTCGCCGGCGAATTCGAGGTGGTCGAACCGGTCCACCAGGTATTCCAGGGTGCGCTCCATCTCCAGCTTCGCCAAGAGTGAGCCGGTGCAGGTGTGGGGACCGGCGCCGAAGGCCCGGATGGGGCCGATGGGGGTGTAGTTGGGGCGTTCGGCGCCCTCGAAGCGGCCCACGTCGAACACCTCGGGGTTGTCGAACCGCTCCGGGTCGTGGTTGGCGCTGGCCACCCAGCCCATGAGCTTGCTCTCCGCCGGGATCACGGTACCGCTCACCTCCATGTCCTGTTTGGCCATGCGCACGATGGCCTGCACCGGAGGGCGGAAGCGGAGGATCTCGGTGGCCGCCGAGCTGGCCAGCGAGGGGTCGTCCTTGAGCGCCTGCCACTGCTCGGGCTGCAAGATCAGGTGTTTCACCAAATTGGCCAGGGCCCGGTCGGTGGTCTCGATCCCCGCTGACAGCAAGAAGGCAGTGAAGCTGCGGACCTCATCGTCGGACAGCCGCTCGCCCTCGTACTCCATGGAGCACAAGTCCGACAGCAGCTCGTCGCCCGGACAACTGCGCCGCTCCTCGATGCTCGGGGTCACGAAGTCGTAGAGCTCGTCTCGGGCCGCCTCGCCTCGGGCGTGGACCACCGGGTCTTGGGAGATGTTCGAGGTCCCCGCCGCAACGATGTCGTTGTACCAGTTGCGGAAGTTGCTGGCCTCGCCCATGTCCATCAGTTCGGCGATGGCCCCCAGTGGCACCGGCTCGGTGAGTCCGGTCCGCAAGTCGGCCACCTCTGGGGCAACCGGGAGCTCGTCGCCGTACTCGGTCACCAGCCCGGAGACGATCTCTTCGATGGTGGAGCCGAGATGTCGGGGGCTGCGCAGCCGCTTGGCCAAAATGGCGTCTTTGCGGCGGTGCTCGTCGCCCGACATCTGCAAGATGGCCCGGCCGAAGATGCTGGAGGTGCCCGGCCGGTTCATCAGCGGGCCGAAGCTGTCGCCGTCCTCCAGCATGGCGGTGATGTCGTCCCACCGGGACAGCACCCAGGCCTGGAGCGGCTCGCTCCACAGTACCGGGGCCTCCTCCCGCATCCGGCGGAAAGTGGGGTAGGGGTCGGCCCCCACGTTGTCGGCCAGATAATCGGCGAAATCCTCGGCGATCATGCTGGTGTCCGACAACGTGGGGCCGCCCCTCGTTCAGTTAGCCGATTTCGATCCCGTACTCGCCGTCGAAGTTGTCGGCGTAGAAGGAGAACGGATTGGCCGGCACCATGCCGCCGGAAGCGGTGTCGAGCGAGAACGCCGCCCCGCACTGGCTGTGGTGCGGATGGGCCGTCCAGTCGATCGGGCAGGTGATGCCCATGGTGTCGAAGCTGCCCTTGAGCGCCTCGGTGAGGCTCTCGCGGCTGAGTTCGCCGGTCTCGGCGGCCCGCTCCACGGCCTGGTGGAACACATAGCCGTTGAGGAAGCCGTGGGCGAAGTTCAGGTTGAGGTGCTCGCCGTCGTAGCCGGCCAGCGTGGCGCACTCTTCCATCATGTCCGAGGCCTCGATGTTGTTGTTGGCCGTGAGGAACGAGTGGATGCCGAAGGTCTCATCGCTGACCGACTCTGGGCCCTCGGTCCAGATCGAGTTGGCGGCGATGCCGTGGATGCCGATGATGGGGACGTCGGTGATGCCCACGTCGGCCATGCCCTGCATGACCACCAGGCCGGCGCCCGGCGACCCGTGGAGGGTCACGTAGTTCACGCCCTGCTCGTCGATGCCTTCTTGCAGTTCCACCATCTGAGCGGTGACCTCGGTGGCGCCCGGCGCAACATACAGGGTGTTGACGTAGGTGCCGCCGCCCTTCTCAACCGACTGCTCCACATAAGCGGCGAACTCGGTGCCGGAGGGCACCTCGAGGCTGATGCCCATGACCACGGCGTTCTCGATGCCGCCGACGGTGGCGGCGATGTGGCCGGCGGCCAGGTCCGCCTGGTCGCCGTAGTGGGCCAGGTTGTTGAAGTACTGATCGCCCTCGAGCTGGATGTCGATGGTCTGGGGCGGGCCGATCACCGGCAGATTGAGGGTCTCGATGTCGGGCTGGAGCTGGGTGCTGATATGAGACCCGCCCAAGCCGACCAAAGCGAGAACCTTGTCGTCCTCGCTGAGCTTGGTGAAGTTGATGGCCGCGTTGTCGGCGTTGAACTGGTCGTCCTCAGGCAGGTACTCGAACATGCGGCCCAGCGCGCCGCCATCGCGGTTGGCGCACTCGAAGTAGGCCTCGCTGCCGTGGCTGTTGAACTGCTGCGACGAGGCCGTCGGCCCAGTCAGGTCGCCCATCCAGCCCACCTTGATGGAATCGGAGGTGACCCCGTGGTCGGGATTGTCCAGCGCTGCGTCGTCGTCGTCGTCGTTGCCGCAGGCTGCCGCGATCAGAGCGAACGCGAACAGGGCGGCGAGAATCTTCAGCCAGCGTCGAGTCATAGGTATTTCCCCTCTTGTCTGTGTTGCCACCGCTCGGTGGCTCTATTTGGCAGTCCGACTATCGAAAATCCAATAGTCGGCATTGCAGCAAATGACCCTAATTCAGATTGGGCGGCGGACACGAAGTCTGAGGCAATCAGTTCTCGACTTCGGTGCCGAGATAGGCGGCGATGACGCGCTCGTCCTGCTGCATCTCCCCCGGTGTGCCCTCGGCGATCTTCTGGCCGAAGTCGAGCACCATCACGTGATCGGCGATCGACATGACCACGCTCATGTCGTGCTCGATGAGGAACACCGTCATGTCGAGCTCGTCTTGGGCGGCGTAGATGTAGCGGATCATGTCCTGCTTCTCGTCCACGCTCATGCCGGCCATGGGCTCATCGAGCATCAACAGCTCGGGCTCCATGGCCAGCACCCGGCCGAACTCCACCCGCTTCTGCACGCCGTAGGGCAAGTCGCCCACCGAGTCCCGGCGGAACGCGCCCAAATCCAGCAATTCGACTACCTGTTCGATGGCCTGGCGGGCAGCCAATTCCCGCTTGACCGCCCTCCGGGTGAACAAGCCGCCCTCGATGAGCCTGGTGTGCTCGTGGATGTATCGGCCCAGCAGCAGGTTGGTGAGCACGTTCTCGCCCATGAACAGCCCCAGGTTCTGGAATGTTCGCGCCACCCCCAAGCGGGCGATCTGGAAGGGGCGGTAGGCCAGCAGATCCTCGGTGGGCTTGCCGGCGGGATGGAATTGCACCTGAGCCCCGGGCAGGGGCTTATAGACGCCGGAGATGGCGTTGACCAGCGTGGTCTTGCCTGCGCCGTTGGGGCCGATGAGCGCGAACAGGGCGCCCCGCTTCACATGGCCGTCAATGGAGTCGCAGGCCCGGACGCCGCCGAACTGCACCGTCAGGTTCTCGAAGCTCAGGATCTCGTCGCTCATGACTCGGATACCGGTGGTTTCTGTCCGTGGGCGTCTGGCCGGCTGCCGGGCCGCTCGATGGCAGCGTAGGAGGTATGGGCCTCGCCGCCTCCGCCCAGATACAGCTCCTGCACCATGGGATTGCCTCGGAGATCGTCGGCGGTGCCCTCGATCAGCACCTTGCCCAGCTCCAGAACATAAGCGTCGGCAGCGTGCTGCAACGCCAGGCTGGCATTCTGCTCGATCACCAGAATCGACGTCCCCCGGGTCTCGTTGATCTCGGTGAGCAGCTCGAACAGTCGGTGGACGATCTTGGGCGCCAGGCCCAGCGACAGCTCGTCGCAGATCAGCAGGGCCGGCTGCGACATCAGCGCTCGGCCCACCGCCACCATCTGCTGCTCGCCGCCCGACAACAGGCCCGCGGTCTGATTGAGCAGCGGGCGAAGCTGGGGGAACAGCTCCAGGTTCTGCTCCAGCGACTCGTCGATCCCGCTGATGTCTTTGCGGCTGGCCGCCCCGCACAGCAGGTTCTCTTTGACGGTGAGGTTGGGGAAGAGCTTGCGCCCCTCGGGCACCTGGGCCACGCCGTCTTCAACGATCTGGGGGCTCTTTCTGCCCAGGATCGACTTCCCGCCCAGCTCGATGCTGCCCCGGCGCACACGGCCCTTGTGGAGGTAGAGCAAGCTGGTGATCGACCGGACCAAGGTGGTCTTGCCGGCCCCGTTGGCCCCCAAGACCGTGACGAACCCGCCCGAGGGCACGGTGATGTTCACGGAATCAAGGGCGGTGACACCCCCGTAGACCACGGTCAGGTCCTCAATCCTCAGGTCGAGCCCGCCAGAGTTCATGGCTTGTTCCTCGCGAGTGACCGTCCCAGCCAGTTCTTGAAATCCCTCCACAGGCCGGCCAGGCCATCGGGCTTGAACATCAAGATGATCACCACCAAGAAGCCTTTGATGGCCAAGTCGATCTCACTGGGATAGTCGCTGAGGAAGTCGATGTCTCGCACGAACCAGAGTTCTTCGCGGGCCCACTTGAACCACTCGGGAAGGAACCAGAAGAACGCCGAGCCGAAGATGGCCCCCTGGATGCTGGAGAAGCCGCCGACCACGATGATGATGGCGTAGTTCAACACGGTCTGGACGTTGAAGCTGTCCTCGCCCCGAGAGCCGATGTAGAACGAGGCCAGCACGCCCGACATCGACACAATCGCAGAAGACAAAGCGAAGGCAAAGAGCTTGGACCGGGCCACGTTGATGCCCAATAGCGATGCGGAGACGTCTCGGTCTCGCACCGCGGCGAAGGCCCGCCCCTCCCGGGTGCGAACCACGTTCACCATGAACAGGATCGACAGCACCGTGATGGGCATGAGCACCCAGTACCACCGGAACTGGCCGGTGATGACGAACTCGCCGTTTTGGTCGGGATCGATGCCGGGCAGCCAGTGCAGCCACGAGGCAATCCGGGGGGAGTTCTCGCCTTTGAATCGGATGCCGACGAAGCCGAAGTACTCCTGAAGGTACTCCCGCCACACCAGCATCATCACGAAGTGGAAGCCGAAGGTGGCCAGCAGCAGGTAGAGGTGCTTGAGCCTTAGCGCGGGCAGCCCGGAGATCGCGCCCACCACGGCCCCGGCCACGGCCGCGGCCGGCAGGGCCAACCACATGTTTCCGCCGCTCCACTGCACTCCGACGATGCCGCCCACGATGCTGCCCAGGGCCAGAAACGCCACGTGGGCCAAACTGATCTGGCCGGAGTAGCCCACCAGCAGGTTGAAGGCCGCGGCGCCCATGGCGAAGATGAGCACCAGGTTGACCACCGCGAACCAGGTGGCCCACGGGAAGTCCATGGGCGGGGTGAAATCGGAGGCCAGGATGAAGGGCAGCACCAGCAGTCCGAAGGTGGTTGCCGCGGCCCACGACCGGTCGCTGGGGGTGCGCCACAACCGCATGTCCTCGCGGTGGGTGAGCTCGCCTCGCGGCGTCCACTTCCAGGCCAGCCGGGCCACCACCGCCAAGACGACCACGGTGATCAGCGCCTTCCACCAGAAGTTCATGTCTCCGGTGGTCGCCCCCAGGATGAACGGGACGACCGCGGCGGTCACAAAGGGGGCGAACCGCTGAGCCGGCGACGGGCGATAGGTGTTCGACTCTTGCTGGGGCGTAGGGTTCTCGACCGCCGTCATACCCGCTCCAGGTCCTTGCGACCCCACAGGCCGGTCGGGCGCACTAGCAGCACCACGAACATCACCGAGAAGGCCACCGGCTCCCGCCACTTGGTTCCCAGGTGGCCATTGGCGAACTGCTCGATGACCCCCACCACCAAGCCGCCCACAATGGAGCCGCCCAGCGAGGTAAGCCCACCGACCACCGCCGCGGGGAAGGCCCGCAGCCCGATGGCCTCGATGCTGCGGTCGATGGCCCCGGTGACGTGACCGAACAGCAGCCCTCCCACTCCGGCCATGACCATGGCCGCGGCCCAAGTCATGGCGTACACCTTGTCGGGGTCGATGCCCATGGCCGCGGCGGCCTCGATGTCGTCGGCCACTGCCCGCATGTGCAGACCCAGCCGGGTGTACTTGAAGAAGAGGAAGAACAGCAGCACACATGCCGCCACCACCGCGAAGATGATGATGTCGACATGCCTCACCGTGGCGCCGCCGATCTCGAAGCTGCCCTGGGGCAGCAAATCGAGGCGGGCCCGCTCGGTGGGGCCGTAGAAGATCAGCAAGAGGGCGCGGATGATCGTGGCAATGCCCAGGGTGATCAGCACAATGGCAAAGAAGCCCTGCCCCACCATTCTTCGCATGATCCCGTAGTGGACCAACAGGCCGAACACCAGCATCACCAGCAACAGCACGAAAACGCCCAAGAAGAAGTTGAGGTTTTCCGATATCAAAAACGTCAGCGCGAAATACGCTCCGAGCATCAAGAACTCGCCGTGGGCCAGATTCAAAACGTCGGTGCTCTTGTAGACCAGCACGAAGCCGAGGGCCACCACGGCGTAGATGGCCCCGAGGGCCAACCCGCCGATCAACAACTGCAAATTGACGCTTGGGTCGGCGGTGAAGTTGCCGAAAGCTAGAAGCATGGCCCCCCTTCGGATCGACCGGGCATTGCGGCCAACGGGCAGCGACGGTAGTTTTCGCTAGCTGAAACCGACAAATCCCCAAGGTGCCTGGCGTGGGGCATCAGGGGGTCAAGAGCTGAGAGGCAAATGGCATGTCTGATGCAACTGATGGCCTGTCTGAGCGAATCGCCCGACTAGAGGCTCGGGAGGAGATCCGAGATCTGGTGGTTCGCTACGGCATGGCGGTGGACGATCGGGACATGGACGCGGTAGCCGCCATGTTCACCGAAGACGCCGTCTTCCGCCACGGCGACGGCGCGGTGGTGAATGAGGGACGGTTGGCCATCGTGGACTTCTATACCGACCGGCTGTCTTCGTTCGGCGCCACATACCACTATCCCAACAGCCATCTGGTGGAGCTCGACGCCAACCGCGCCGGCCACGCCTCCGGCATCGTCAACGCCCACGCCGAATTGGGCATAGAGGGAAGGACCTTCTTGACCGGCCTGCGCTACTTCGACAAGTACCGCCATGACGGCGGGCAGTGGCGCTTTGCCGAGCGCAGCATCGCCATGGTGTATTACATGGACATGGCCGAGTTGGTGGACGGCGGCCTTTCCGAGGCTGATCGCAAGCGCTACTTCGGCCAAATCAGCCCCGCCGAGCTACCCGAGAGCCTGGACACTTGGAAGAAGTTCTTCGCCGAGGTCGGCTAGTGGTCCGCTAGGCCACTGACATGCCGCCGTCGATGACGATGGCGGCGCCAGTGGTCCACGACGACTCGTCGGAGGCCAGGTGCAGGGCCAGTTGCGCGATGTCTTCGGTGGTGCCCAAGCGGCCGATGGGATGGCGAATCACGGCGGCTTCGATCATCTCGTCGACGGTGGCGTCTTCGGGCGCATTGGCGGTAGCGGAGAATCCGCCCCGCTTCTCGTAGGTGGCCCGAACTAGGGGAGTGGGCACTGTCCCGGGGCAGATGGCGTTGACCCGGATGTTGTCGGGGCCGTAGTCCACCGCCATCTGCCGGGTGAGGCCGATCACCCCTGCTTTGGCCGCGGCGTAGGCGGCGATGCCCGGTACGCCGATCACCCCGCCGACGCTGGCCTGGAGCACCAGAGAGCCTCCATCGGCTTCGACGAGGTGGGGTATGGCGAACTTGACCGCCAGCCATTTGCCGGTGAGGTTCACCCCGATCACTCGGTTCCATTCCTCGAGGCTGAGGTCGCCGGCTCGGCCGGGTCCGTCCACCCCGGCGTTCGAGTAAACCGCGTCGATGCCGCCGAAAGCGGATGCAGCCTGCTCGGTCATGGCTTGGCAGTCGTCGGGCTTGGTCACGTCCACTCCCATGCCGATGGCCGAGTCTCCGATTTCGGCCGCGGTGGCCGCGGCGGCGTCGCCGTTGATGTCGGCGCACATCACCAGGGCGCCCTCCGCGGCGAACAGCTGGGCCGCGGCCTTGCCGATGCCCGAGCCCGCGCCCGTCACGATGGTCCTCTTGCCTGCCAGTCTTCCGGTCACGGCGGCGAACCCTACTAGTTTCGGCCCATGGCTCAGGAGTTGGTGCTCGACGCGGGGGATGTCCAGGAAGAGTTCTTCGAGCGGGGCTGGACCGATGGACTGCCGGTGGTGCCGCCGACGCAGGAGCGGGTGCAGGCCATGCTCGACTACGCAGGAGTGGGGGCAGGCGACGTCGTGGGCAACGTGCCCGAGCGGTCGAGGGCGGTGACCGCGGAGAAGGCAGCGGTCAACGCGGTGATGGCCGGATGCCGTCCCGAGTATTTTCCGGTGGTGCTGGCTGGCTTGTCGGCCATGTTCGACCCCCGGTTCGGTTGCCACACCGTGGTGACCAGCACCGGCGGAGCCGCACTGTGTGCGGTGGTGAGCGGCCCGCTGGTAGCTGAATTGGGGTTCAACTCAACTCGCAATGCTCTCGGGCCGGGCTATCGGGCCAACGCCACCGTGGGCCGGGCCTTGCGGCTGGTGGCCATGAACGTACTGGGAGCCCGGTCGGACACCCTCGATGGGTCGTCGCTGGGCCACCCCGGCAAGTACACCATGCTGGTGGCCGAGGAGTCCCCGCCGGAGGGCTGGCCGCCGCTGCGGGTGGAGCTGGGCTACGGCGAGGACGACACCACGGTGACCATGTTCCCCTCCGAGAGCCTGCACCAGGTGGCCAACCACCTCAACGGCGACCCCGAAGGGGTCCTGTTGACGTTCGCCGCCGCCATGACCGGCCCGGCCACCTACGCGGTGGCCAAGAAACACCAGGTGCTGCTGGTGATCGGTCCCGAGCACCGCCAAATTCTGGCCGAGGCGGGCTGGACCAAACCGATGGTGCGGGAGTTCTTGGCCGAGCACTCCAGGGTGACCCCCGAGCACCTGGCCGCCGGCGGGGTATTGCTGGAGTTCACCGCCCAAAACGACATGACCCCCGACGCCGACGGCAAGCTCAACACCGTGCGGGGGCCGGACGACATCTTCCTGGTCACCGCGGGCAGCGCGGGGGCCGGGTGGTCGGCCTACATTCCTAACTGGGCGCCAGTGGTTCATTCTGAGGCCGTCACCCGCAAGGTGGCCGCTCCCGGCGATGGACTACCCTTGTCCTAGCAACACTGGGAGGAAGCGTTGTGTCGTCAGTAACCGTTCTGTCGCCGGTGTACGAGGAAGCCCGGGTCGACGAGGTGCCTATGGCACCCCGATTCACTCCCGACCAGCCTGTCGTGATCGGGGTGATCGACAACGCTAAGAACAACGCCAAGGAGTTGCTCACCTACCTGGCCGAAGGGTTGCGCGACCGCCTCCCGGTGGCCGACATCGTGGTCCACTCCAAGTCGGCCGCAGGGAAGCCCATCGACGCTGACGACGCCGAGACCCTGGCCGCCCGCTCCCATCTCATCATCTCCGGCCTGGGAGATTGAGGGGCCTGCACGGCGTGCAGTCTGCACGACGCCGTTCACATGGAGTCCCGAGGCATCCCCTCAATGCTGTTGATCACCGAGCCCTTCCAGCCCGTGGTCGAGTCTTTCGCCCCCACCGTCGGCATGGCCACCTACCCCGCCGTCACCGTCCCCCACCCCGTCTCCACCCTCGACGACGAGTCCCTCCAAAAACTCGCCACCACCATCATCGAGGAAGCCGTAAGCCGGTTGACCGCCGTTTCGCCCACCCCGCTATAGTGGACGGTGGAGCTGGGGGGACTCGAACCCCCACGGAGTCCACTTTGCAGGCGGTCCGTGCACCATGCCAGCCCCACCAAAGTGGGATCGTACAGATCTCATGGAACAGCGTCGAGTCATATGATTCGACGCTGTTCTACTTTTAAAGCACTGAAATATACTGAAGACCCCTACTTCCAGGGGTCGCGGAGGAAGGCTTCGAATTGGGTGGCGAGGTCGTCGCCGGTGGGGAGGAGGTCGTCGGCCTCGTCGATCTGGCGTTCGAGTTGGGCGACGTAGTTGCTGAGATCGTCGTCATCGGCCACCGCGGTGTCGACTCGTTCTCGCCAGGCAGCCGCGGCCTCATCCAGCTCGTCGTGGTCGGTGATGATGCCGGTGATGAGCTCGAACCGCTTGAGCAGCGACCGAGTGGCCTCGGGGTTGGGCGGTCCGGGCACGTAGTGGGGCACCGATACCCGCAGCGAGATCACCGGGATGCGGGCCTGGTCCAGAGCCTCGTGGAGTGCGCCCACCAAACCGGTCGGACCCTCATAGGTGGGGCGGCCCAGGCCGAACATGCGGGCCAGCTCGGCGCTGGTGGAGCTGCCCACCACCCCCAGCGGGCGGGTGTGGGGGGCGAGGCCCACCATGGCCCCCAGGGTGACCACCAGCCCGGCTTGGCACTCGGTGGCCACCTCCACCAGATAGTCGGCGTAGGTCCGCCACCGCAGATGGGGCTCCACCCCGTCCACCACCACCAGGGAGTGCTTGGCCCCGTAGCGCTCCACCCCGTCAACCTCGGTGATGGGCCAGGTGATTACTCGCTTGCCGCTGTCGTCCAGGTGGACCTCGGGGCGGCGATCCTGGAAGTTGAAGAACCCCTCAGGGTCGATGCGAGCCAGTGGCTCCACGCTGTTGGCGTTCTCCTTCATGAGCCGCACCGCGGTGGTGGCCGCGTCGGCCGCGTCGAACAGGCCTTCTAAGGCCACCACCATCACCGGGTTGGATTGGGAGGGTTGGTCCACCAGCCATTCCAGTTCCACCGCCATGGCCCAAGACTCACACTTGCCTTGGGTTGGGGCAAACCAGATACCGATAAGCCAGACTGGATCGATGGAGGGGCTCGGAGTGTTCGACCTCAGCGGGAAGGTGGCGTGCATCACCGGGGCGGCCAGCGGGATCGGCGAGGCCGCGGCGGAGACGCTGGCTGCGGCGGGGGCTGCGGTGGCGTTAGGCGACATTGACGGCGACGGGGCGGCCCGCACCCGGGACCGCATCGCGGGGGATGGAGGTCGGGCGGTGGCCCTGTTGACGGACACGACGCAGGCCGATCAGGTGGGCGCACTGGTGGCCGCCGCGGTGGAGGAGTTCGGTCGCCTCGACGTGATGGCCAACGTGGCCGGGGTGGGCAGCTACGGCGATGTGCTGGGCGTGACCGAGGCCGAGCTAGACCGGGTGCTGGCCATCAACTTCAAGGGAGTGTTCTTCGGCTGCCAGGCGGCCATGCGGGTGATGGGGCCCCAAGGGTCGGGCTCGATCATCAACGTATCGGCCACCGCCATCAACACCCCGGTGAGTGGCCTATCGGTGTATTCGGCCACCAAGGCGGCGGTGGCCATGCTCACCCAGTCGCTGGCGGTGGAGGCTGGGCCGCACGGCGTGCGGGTGAACACCATCGCCCCCGGCTTCACCCTCACCAACTTCGTGGGCGGGCATCTGCGGGATGCCGAGGGCCAGGCGGACCCCGCTGAGATGGACAGCTATCTCAAGCTGATGCGGGACCGCTCCCCGCTGGGCGAGGTGTGCGAGGCATCTGACCAGGCCAACCTCATCTGGTTCTTGGCCTCCGAAGCCTCCCGCTATGTGACCGGCCAAATCCTGCGGGCCAACGCCGGCCAGAGCATCGGCTGGTAGCAGCTCCTGATGAGCCCGACGCGCACCGTCCACCTGCGGGCCAACGGGGTGGACCACACCGCTGAGACGGAGCCCCGTACCACCCTGGCCGATTTCCTGCGCCGCCAGTGCGGGCTCACCGGCACCCATCTCGGCTGCGAGCACGGCGTGTGCGGCACCTGCACCTTGCTGGTGGACGGTGCCGCAGTTCGGTCGTGCCTCATGCTGGCGGTGCAGGCCGATGGCTGCGAGGTCACCACCATCGAGGGCCTGGTGGACCGGTCAGATCCGGGCAACCCGGTGCTGGGGCCGATCCAGCAGGCGTTCGCCGACGCCATGAGCTTCCAGTGCGGCTTCTGCACGCCGGGCATCATCATGTCCACTGTGGCCTGGCTGGCCGACCGCCCCGCCGCCGCCGAGCCCACCGAGAGGGAAATCCGAGAGTTTCTAGCCGGGACGCTGTGCCGCTGCACCGGCTACACCAGCATCGTCGAAGGCGTCCGCCTTGCCGCTCAGCGTTCCTCGGGCGGGCCGTAGCCGCCGGCGCCGGGGGTGGCGATCTCAAAGCGGTCCCCGGGGTTGACTTCGGTGCGGAAGACGCCGGGGTATTCCTCGACGGTGCCGTCGGCCCGGATGATGCGGTTGACGCCGACGGTGCCGGGGGTGCCGCCCTCGATGCCGTAGGGGGCGACCGACCGGCGGCTGGACAGCACGTTGAGGCTCATGGGCTCGTCGAAGCGGGTGCGGCGGATCACCCCGTCGCCCCCCCGGTGCTGCCCGCCGCCGCCGCTGCCCCGGCGGATGGAGAAGTCTTCCAGCACCACCGGGAAGCGCTGCTCCAGTACTTCGGGGTCGGTGAGCCGGGAGTTGGTCATGCCGGTGTGGACGGCGTCGCAGCCGTGGCGGTTGGCGGTGGCCCCCGCCCCGCCGCAGACGGTCTCGTAGTACTGGTGGCGCTGGTTGCCCCAAACCACGTTGTTCATCGTCCCCTGGGAGGCGGCCACCGTGCCCACCGCGCCGAACAGGGCGTCCACGATGAGCTGGGATGTCTCCACGTTGCCGGCGAACACCGCGGCGGGCTCGACCGGGTTGATGAGGCTGGGCGACGGCATCACCAGGTCCACCGGCTCCAGGCACCCGCTGTTGAGCGGGATGGCGTCGTCCACCAGGCAGCGCAGCACGAACAGCACCGCGGCGCGGCACACCGGCTGGGGGGCGTTGAAGTTGCCGGGGTGCTGCCCGCTGGTGCCGGTGAAGTCGATGGTGAGCGCCCGGCGGCTGCGGTCCACCCGCAAGGCCACCGCCACCTGCGAGCCGTCGTCGGCGTCGGCCACAAAGGAGGCGTTGTCGAGGCGGTCGATAAGTCGGCGGACCGACTCCGCGGCGTTGGCCCGCACGTGGGCCATGTAGGCGTGGACGGTGGCCAGGCTAAAGCGGTCGATGACCTCGCCCAGCGACACGGCCCCCTTCTGGCAGGCGGCCAACTGCGCCTTGAGGTCGGCGATGTTCACCTCAGGGTTGCGGGCCGGCCACTCGGCGCCGGTGAGCAGGTGCAGCAGTTCAGCCTCCCGGAACCGCCCGGCCCGGGCCAGCACCTCGGCGTTGAGCAGCACCCCCTCCTCGGCGATGTCGGACGAGTCGGCCGGGGCCGAGCCGGGGGTGGTGCCCCCGATGTCGGCGTGGTGGCCCCGGGCCGCGGTGAAGAACAGCACCTCGTCGCCGTCGGCACCGAAGATCGGCATCACCACGGTCACGTCGGGCAGGTGGGTGCCGCCGTTGTAGGGGGCGTTGGTGACGAAGGCGTCGCCGGGGGCCATGTCGGAGTGGCGGGCGATGACGGCCTTGACGGCCATGTCCATTGAGCCAAGATGCACCGGCATGTGCGGGGCGTTGGCCACCAACTCGCCGTCGGGGTCGAACACCGCACAGGAGAAGTCGAGGCGCTCCTTGATGTTCACCGAGGCGGCGGTGTTCTCCAGCGCCACCCCCATCTGCTCGGCCACGTTCATGAACAGGTTGTTGAAGATCTCCAGCATCACCGGGTCGGCCTCGATGCCGACGGCTGCGTCGGGGCGGGGGACCACCCGGTGCAGCACCAACTCCCCGGCCGGGGCCACCGTTGCGGCCCAGCCCTGTTCCACCACCGTGGTGGAATTGGGGTCCACGATCACCGCCGGTCCGTTGAGGGCCGCGCCGGTGCTCAGATGGGCCCGGTCGTAGAAGGGGGTGTCGATGCGCTGGCCGCCGAAGCTGGCCGGGTGGCGGGCCAGAGGGCAGGGATCGGCCGACGGGCCGCTGGCAGGACGGGCGGCCACCGTTTCAGCGAGCGCACTGCGGCCGATAGCCTCCACCTGGACTGACTCCAGCACCACTGGCGTCTCGGGGGAGGCAAACCCGAACCGGGTTCGATGGAGGTCCTCGAAGGCGGCAACCACTGGCCGGTAGTCGTCGGCGGTGACTTCGAGCGCGGTGTCAGAGCCCTCATAGCGCAGGAACAGGCTGGCCTCGATATGGATGTTGGAAAGGACCGAGTCGGCGGCCACCTCGGTGTAGGCCGCAGCGGCCAGCGCCGCGAAGTCAGGGGCGATGTCGGCCAACAGCGCCTCGGTGAGCGGTTCGCCCACGGCCAGCTCGGTTACCGAGCGCACGTCGGCCAGTCCGATGCCCAAAGCCGACAGCACCCCGGCGTGGGGGTGGATCAGCACCGAGGACATGCCCAGCTCGTCGGCCACCCGGCAGGCGTGCTGGCCGCCCGCGCCGCCGAAACAGGCCAGGGTGTAGGCGCTCACGTCGTGGCCCCGCTGCACCGAGATGGTCTTGATGGCGTTGGCCATGTTCTGCACCGCCACGGCCAAGAACCCCTCGGCGGCCCGCTCCACGGTCCACGCCTGGCCGGTGGCTTCGGTTATCGCCGCCGTCATGTCGTCGAAGCCGGCCCGAGCTGCGTCGGCGTTGAGGGGTTGGTCGCCGTCGGGGCCGAACACCGCCGGGAAGTGGTCGGGGTGCAGTCGCCCCAGCACCACGTTGGCGTCGGTCACCGTGAGGGGGCCGCCGTTGCCGTAGCAGGCCGGTCCGGGCTCGGCACCGGCCGAGTCGGGGCCCACCCGGAACCGGCTGCCGTCAAACGACAGCACGGAGCCGCCGCCGGCGGCCACGGTGTGGATCAGAATCATCGGCGCTCTCACCCTCACCCCGGCCAGCACCGCGTCGGAGGTGCGCTCGAAGCGGCCGTCGTAGTGGCACACGTCGGTGGAGGTGCCGCCCATGTCGAAGCCGATCAGGTGGCGGTGGCCAGCGGCCTCGCCGGTGCGGGCCATGCCCACCACACCGCCCGCGGGGCCGGACAGCAGCGCGTCTTTGCCCCGGAAGCGGTTGGGCTGGGCCAGGCCGCCGTTGGACTGCATGAAGTAGAGCGACGCGTTCACCTGCTCTCGCACGGTTTGGATGTGTCGGTGCAGCACCGGCGTCAGGTAGGCGTCGGCCACGGTGGTGTCGCCCCGGGGCACGAGGCGGATCAATGGGTTCACCTGGTGGCTGGTCGAGACGTGCTCGAAGCCCACCTCGGCGGCGATCTCAGCCAGTCGGGCCTCGTGGTCGGGGTAGCGGTAGCCGTGCATCAACACGATGGCTGCCGAGCGCAGTCCATCCCGGTGGGCGGCGGCCAATTGCCGGAGGGCGTCGTCCTCGTCGAGGGGGCGCTCCACGGTGCCATCGGCCCGAACCCGCTCGTCTACCTCGATTGCCCGGCGATACACCATGTCGGGCAGCACGATGTCGAGGGCGAACAGATCGGGGCGGGCCTGATAGCCGATGCGCAGGGCGTCGGCGAAGCCCTTGGTGGTGACCAGCACGGTGGGCTCGCCCTGGCGCTCCAGCAGGGCGTTGGTGGCCACCGTGGTGCCCATCTTCACCTCGGTCACCTCTGCCGAGGGGATCGGCTCGCCGGGGGCCAGCCCCAACAATCTTCGGATGGCCTCCACCGCGGCGTCGGGGTACCGGGGGCTCTCTGACAGCAGTTTGGCGGTAGTGATCTGGCCGTTGGGCCCACGGGCCACCACGTCGGTGAACGTGCCGCCCCGGTCGATCCAAAAGCACCAGCCTGGCGACGTCACGACAGGTCCCCGGCCACCCGGGCGGCCACCGCCATGGCATCGGCGATGGCCTCGTCCTGGTTGATGTAGCGGTAGGTGGCCAGCCGCCCAGCGAAGTACACCGGGATGGAGAAGCGAGCGGAGATCTTGTCAGCCAGCTCGGCGTTGCGCCGCTCGTTGGCCCCGTCGGCGGTCAGCACCGGGTAGTGGCGACGGGGTACGCCGGGCATCTCCTCGCTCACCACCGTGCCCCCGATCTGCTGGCCGGTGGCGTGCTTGGTCTCCACCGTGCGGGTGTGGGCCACCCTGGCCGACGGGCGGTTGACCACATAGGCCGGGGTCACCACCCCGCCGGGTTCGTCGGTCGGGGAGTAGCGCGACACCATCTCGATGCCCCGCCACTCCAGTTCGCCGGGGCGGCGGGCGAAGTCGTCCAGCGCGGCGGTGACGATCACCGCGTCGTGGGCCCGGCCCAGGTCGTCGGCATCGTCCACCGTGATTTCGGAGTCCAGCGTGACCGCCACCCCAGACACCACCGACTCGATCACCTCGTTGATACCGTTGGGCGGGAAGTACTGCCACCGATCCCGGAACAGTCCCCGGTGCCCGTCGCGGCGCAGTTCCACCCGCTTGGGGGCGAACCGGGCCGAGAGCTCGCTGGCCGGGCGGCCCCACTGCTTGGCCGTGTAGTCCCGGATGAACAGGTCGTACAGGGTGCGCCCCATCATCGAAACCACGTAGTCCTCAAAGTTGTCACCCACCGGCTCGGGCGGCAACGCGGCCAGTTCCCGCTCCACCGCGCCCCACACCGGAAGCTCCTTCAACTCGTCCACCTGGGGCGGCCACGACAGCAGGCGGCCCTCATCGTCGTCATCGTCGGGCGACAGGAACACCTCGGTGAGCACCTTGTGGTCATAGGGCCGGGTGAGCCCGTGGTCGTTCACGAACCGGTTCACCGCCTCATTGGAGGTGTGGAAGATGTGGGCCCCATTGGGCTCGTACACCACCCCGTTCATGGTCTCGGTACGGGAATGCCCGCCCACCACCCCGGCTTTCTCGAAGACCTCCACCGCGAAACCCGCCTCGGTGAGCAGCCGCCCGGTCACCGCCCCCGTCCAACCTGCCCCCACAACGGCAATCCGCCGCCTCTTCATGGGAGCCTCCGGGGGCGTGTCGGCATTGGGAACTCCAGTCGAGCGGCTCGGGTACGGTAGAGGGGTTGGCCCGAAAGGGCCGGGAATCGACGATAGCGCAGGGGTGTGACATGTTGGACTGCTTGATTCGGGGCGGGTTGGTGGTGGACGGCACCGGTACGCCGGGTCGGGTGGCCGACGTGGGGGTGCGAGACGGGCGCGTCGTGTCGATCGGGCGCTGCGACGATCTGGCCCGCCAGGAGATCGACGCCGACGGGCTGGCCGTGGCTCCGGGGTTCATCGACGTCCACACCCACTACGACGCCCAGGTGCTGTGGGATCCCCACCTCACCCCGTCGTCGCTGCACGGCATCACCACCGCCATCGGCGGAAACTGCGGGTTCACCATCGCCCCGATGGTGCCCGACGAGGCCGATTACATCCTGCGGATGTTGGCCCGGGTGGAGGGCATGCCCACCGAGGCGCTGGAGGCCGGGCTGGACTTCGGGTGGTCGTCGTTCGGATCGTGGCTGGATCGCCTGGAGGGCAACGGCCTGGGCGTCAACGCCGGGTTCTTGGTGGGCCACAGCACCGTCCGCCGTTTGGTCATGGGAGAGGCCGCAGTGAGCGAAGCCGCCACCGACGAGCAGGTCGAGGCCATGAAAGCCCTGCTGGGCCAGAGCCTGGCCGAGGGCGGCCTCGGCTTCTCCTCCACCAAGGCCACCGCCCACAACGACCATCATGGCGATCCGGTGCCGTCTCGGGCCGCCACCGATGGCGAGCTCGTGGCCCTGGCCGGGGTCTGCCGCGACCACCCCGGCACCACGCTCGAGCTCATTCCTAGCATCGACCCGATCTGGGCCCCGGAGATCTACGAGCTCATGACGGCCATGGTGCTGGCCGCCGACCGTCCCCTCAACTGGAACCTGTTCAACGTGCGCCCCGGCGAGGACGCTTACTTGGAGAACCGCCTGGGTTCCGCCGACCACGCCCGCCAGCGGGGGGCCACCGTGGTTGGTCTGATGCTGCCCGATGTGATGCGGATGCGGCTCAACTTCGCCACCGGCGTGCTGTTCGACACCCTGCCCGACTGGGCCGAGATCATGCACCTGGACCCCGCCGCCAAAGCCGAAGCCCTGGCCCGTCCCGAGGTGCGCAAGCGGCTGGTGGACGGCGCGGCCCAAGCCCCCCACCGCAGTTGGGGATGGTGGGCCGAGACCACAGTGGTAGACGTGTCGTCGCCCTCGTTGCAGCCGCTGGTGGGCCGCAACATCGGCGAACTGGCCGCCGAGCGGGGCCAAGAGCCCTTCGATGTGATGTGCGATATCGCCTTGGAAGACGACCTGCTCACCGGGTTCGGCCCGCCGGTGGTGGGCGACGACGACGAGTCGTGGAAACGCCGGGCCGAGCTGCTGTGCGACCCCCGGGTGCTGGCCGGAGGCTCCGACGCCGGAGCCCACCTCGACATGGTGATGACCTGGGGCTGCACGTCCACCCTGGTGGGCGACGCGGTGCGCGACCGGGGCCTGCTCAGCCTGGAGCAGGCGGTGAACCTGGTGACCGACCGCCCCGCCCGCCACTACGGCCTGCGGGGTCGGGGCCGCCTCACCGAAGGCTGGTGCGCCGACATCGTGGTGTTCGACCCCGCCCGCCTCACCAAGGCTCCCGTCACCACCGCCTGGGACATGCCCGGCGGAGGGTGGCGCCTCACCGGCGGCGCCGAAGGCATCGAGCACGTCCTAGTCAACGGCGTCGAAACCCAGCGGGCCGGAGTCCTCACCGAAGCCCGCCCCGGCCAAGTCATCCGCTCCGCCCGCGACACCGACACGGTGACCGCCGCCGGTCCCTGATCGGCTGATATCGGCAGGGTGGGGGTCGGGGAGTAGAAAGAGCGGGTGATCGAAGGTCCTGATCGGCGGGTGCCGCGCTCGGTGCACGCACTGGGCTATCGGGACTATCGGCTGTACTGGACCACCAGCGTGGTGTCCAACATCGGGTCGATGATGTACCTGGCCGCCATCGGCTGGCTGGTGGAGGACATCACCGACGACCCCTGGAAAGTGACGGTGGCGGCCACTGTCGGACTCGTGCCCTTGCTGTTGATGAGCCCGTTCGGGGGATCGCTGGCCGACCGCTACAGCCGCACTCGCCTGTTCTTGGCCACGGTGGTCGGTCAGATGGTGGTGGCCGTGGCCCTGGCCTGGGTGGTCCAGATCGACGCCGAGACGTTTTGGGTGCTGGTGGCCTTCTCCTTTGGCGGGGGTGCCGCCGCGTCGGTGGGAGCACCGGTACAGCAGGCCATCGTGGTGGAACTCGTGCCCAGCGGGGCTATGCGCAACGCCGTCTTCTTGAACTCCACCCAGTGGAACATCTCCCGGGCCGTAGGCCCCATGCTGGGCGGGTGGCTCATCCAGTTCTGGGGACCGGCCTCGGCCTTCTGGTTCAACGCGGCCAGCTTCACCGTGCTCGTGGTCGGTCTGAGCCTGCTGCCGCCTCGGCCACCGCCCGCGGCATCGTCGGGCCAGGGCTTTCTGGCCGACTTCTTGTCGGGATTCCATTACGCCCGCAACATCGAGGGCATCCGGGTGGTCATGCTGGCCAGCTTCATGTTGGCTGCGGCGATTTCCCCCACCCAGTGGCTGGCCCCGGTGATCGCCGACGACGCCTTCGGCGTGGACGCCGCCGGCTTCGGCGTGCTGTTGGGCGCGTTCGGGGTGGGGTCGCTGATCGGCGCGGTGCTGCTGCTCCAGTTCGACCGGGGAACCCCCTACAGCCGCCTCACCACCATCGGCATTGGCGCGGTGGCAGTGTTCACTCTGGTGCTCGCGGTGGTGCCCACCTTCGCCCTGGGGGTGGTGGCCATGGGCGCGGTGGGCTTGGCCTTCATGGTGACCATGCCCACCCTCACCAGTGCCTTGCAAACCCTGTGCGACGATGCCTACCGAGGCCGGGTCATGAGCCTGTGGATGATGCTGTTCGGCCTGGCTGCGCCGCTCAGCATCCTGGTGCAAGGAGCCATAGCCAGCGCCATCGGCATCCGCTGGGTCCTCGCCATCACCGCCTTCGCAGTGGCCGCCTATCTGACGAGCCAGCTCACCCGCCGCCGCCTCCGCCACTTGGACTCCGCCGGCTGAGCCTCACCGCGACGTTGGATAGGGCTTGCCAGTGGCGATGTTGATGGCGTGGTAGGTGGCCCAGGCCTGGTCGAGGGTGGCCAGCATCGGGGTGAGGCGCTGGTCGTCGGTGGCGCGTGTGACCTCGTCGAAGACTATGCGGGCTGTTTCGAGGGCGGCGAGTACATGGGAGTCGGTGATCGGCGCGTTCACGGGGATGGTCCGGTAGGTCACGTAGGTGCCGTGAATCCGCCAGTTGATGTAGGGCTCCTCCGGGCGCTTGCTGCCTTCGATGTCCAAGATGGGGTCGAGGACGTCCTCAATCTGAGAGCGGGCGGGTTCTTCGACGAGGGCGAGCAGCTGGTGGAGTTGATGAGTGCGCTGAGGGTGCTTGCGGCCTTGGCAGTGGATGAGCCCGGTCAGCGCACTCTCCACAACCGCGTGGGCCTGGGAACAGATGCCGACATAGCGCTTTCGGGCTGGGTCCTGCGGATTGATCTCCGGCGAGGGAGTGGGTGGTTCGTCGCTCGGCTCGGAGCGGTAGATGGTTATGAGAAGAGTCAGCGCTTGGTCCGTGTGGAGGAGGCTGTGAACTGCTTCTTCCCAGTTCGTGCGGGGCAATCCGATCTCCTTGTCCCAGTTGATGTTGGGGCCGGGTGTTTGGGTGCCGGCTAATAGGAGGGCGTCGGATCTCACGCCGCTTTCGAAGGTGGTCTTCATTCGGGTCGAGCGGTGCTCCCACTCGGGCCAGTCGGTGACATGCACGTCCACCCGGTGGCCTGTCGCCTCCTGGGCCTCCCCCTGGAGTTGGCCCTTGATGGACCAGCGCTCCTCGTAGTCGCCCAGGTCGTCGAACACGGCCACCAAGTCGATGTCACTCTGCTCGGTCTGCTGTTCGCGGGCCACCGACCCGAATAGCATCACGCACGCCGCCCCGCCCCCCAAGACCGCCGCCGCGGCCCGCTCCGCATCGGCCATTGTCGGCGCGACCACCGTCGGCGCAGTCAGGGTTGCGGTCATAAGCGCAGGGTACACCCTCCGCCAACCCCGAATCAACAACTATAAGTATCTTTCAGCTATTTTGAATCACCTGGGCCAACCATGCGTCGGTGCGGTGGTTGGCGGCTTGGGTCAGCTTGGTGGGGAAGGCGGTGAAACCGTGGGGGGAGGCGGGGTAGATGGCCAGCTCGGCGGGGTTGCCGTCGGCTCGCCAGCGGGCAGCCATGAACAGGGAGTCGTCGTAGAGGTAGTCGAGGGTGCCCACAGTGAACAGGGCGGGGCACAAGTCGCTGAGGTCGGCATACAGCGGGGATATCTCGGGGTTCTGGAGGCTTTCGCCGTCCCGGTCGCCCACATACATTGTACGGAAACCAAGAGTGCCCAGTTTGATCTGCGACGGGGTGCCGCTCAGGTCGAACACCCCGAACACCAGGTTGGCCCCGATGAACTCCCCGGCGGCGTCGTGGCGGTCGCGCAGCCGCACCAGCGTGGTGGCGGCCAGGTTGGCCCCCGCCGAGCCCCCGCCGATCAAAAGCGGCACCGAGCCGAACTCGTCTCGCCCCGGCCCCAGCACCCACAGCGCGGCGGCTTCGCAGTCGTCGGGGCCGGCGGGCCAGGGGTGCTCGGGGGCCAGCCGGTACTGGGCGCTGACCACCGCAATCTGGTGGGTATCGGCCATCGCCCGGTTGCTCCGATCGCCCATCTTGGGATGGCCCATGAAGAACCCGCCGCCGTGGATGTCGAGATAGATCGCCCGGGCCGGACCGTCGGGGGCGAACACCCGCAGCTCCAACTCGTCGCCCCCCGCGCCGGTGTAGGTGCGGGTGTCCACGTCATCAAGGAACGAAGCGGCAAGGATGCCGCCCGCCAGCGAGTCGAGATCACGGGCCTGGGCCAGCCCCTCGGGGGTCGACAGGTCGCTCACCATCGAATCGAAGGAGAACTTCGACAGAAAATCCAACGCCTCGGCAGCGTGCTCATCCAAAGCCGGGTCGTAAAGCTGGCTCAAATCCATAATGTGGTTCTAACATCCACCTGACTCCCGAGTACAGAAAAAAGGGGAAAGCCGTGTCGAGTTCTGGTTCGATTCTGGGAAATGCCGTCGTCCGCCGCGAGGACCCGGGGCTGCTCACCGGCGCGGAGCGCTATTACGACGACTTCACCCCCGAGGGCACCGCCTACGTCACGTTCGTGCGCTCGCCGATGGCCCACGCCGCCATCGAGTCGGTGGACACCAGCGAGGCCGAGGCCTCCGACGGCGTGCTGGCGGTGTACACCGGCGAGAACATCGGCCTGCCGGCGGTTGCCGGGTTCCCCATGTTGCCGCAATTCGAGCGCCCGCAGATCGTGGCCGACCGGGTGCTGTTCGTGGGCGACATCGTGGCCGCCGTGGTTACGGAGACCCGCGAGCAGGGCACCGACGCCGCCGAACTGGTGTTCGTGGACTACAACCCGCTGCCGGCCAACGCCGACCCCGAGAAGGCTATGGACGAGGGTGCCGAGGTGCTGTGGCCTGAGAACGAGAGCGGCAATCTGGCCTTCCACACCGAACTGGGCGAGGACGACGGGTTGGCCGAGGCGGCTCATGTGGCCGAGGTGAAGATGGAGAGCCAACGGCTGGCCGCAGTGCCCATGGAGCCCAACGGGATTCTGGTGGAGCCCGGCACCCCCGAGGGCGGCATGACCGTGACCTTCCCCAGCCAGGCCCCCATCGGCCTCAAGGACGGGTTCGCCGGTCTGTTCGGTCTCGACGGCGACAATGTGCGCCTGATCGCCCCGGCGGTGGGCGGGGGCTTCGGGGCCAAGACCGGCCTGTATCCGGAATACCTGGTGGCGGCCAAGGCTGCCCTGGAGTTGGGCCGCCCGGTGAAGTGGACCGAGTCGCGCTCCGAAGACATGGTGTCGCTGGTGCAGGGCCGGGGCCACATCCTCACCGCCAAGATGGGGTTCGACTCAGACGGCCGCATCACCGGGCTGAACCTGCACTGCCTGGCCGACTCGGGGGCCTATCCGGCCATCGGCAGCTTCTTGCCCATCCTCACCCAAACCATGGCCCAGGGCGTGTACCAGATACCCAAGGTCAGGTTCGTCGGCGACGCAGTGGTGACCAACACCACGCAGATCGCCGCCTACCGGGGAGCGGGCCGTCCCGAGGCCACCCAGATTCTGGAGCGGGTGCTCGATGTGGGCGCCGACGACCTCGGCATCGACCCCGCCGAGATCAGGCGGCGCAACTTCATCGGCGCCGACCAGTTCCCCTACGCCACCATCACCGGCGCCAACTACGACTCCGGCGAGTACGAGAAGGCGCTGGACGCCGCCCTCGAGGCCTCCGGCTACGCCGACCTGCGGGCCGATCAGGCCGCCCGCCGGGAGTCGGGCGACGCCAAGCTGCTGGGCGTCGGCGTGTCCGCCTACGTGGAGATCACCGCCCCCCTCGGCCTGCACACCGAGTACGGCAGGGTGGACGTGCTGAGCGACGGCACCGCCGAGGTGCGGGTGGGCACCAGCTCCCACGGACAGGGCCACGAGACGGCCTTCTCGATGATCGTCAGCGATCTGTTGGGTGTGCCCATGGAGAGCATCAAGTTCATCCAATCTGACACCGATGAGATTCCCCGGGGCACCGGCACCCTGGGCTCCCGGTCGCTTCAGACTGCGGGCAGCGCGGTGTACAAGGCCAGCGAGGAGGTGCTGGCCCAGGCCAAGGAGCTGGCCGCCCAGCAGCTCGAGGCCAGCGCCGATGACATCGTGGTGGGCGAGGGTGGCCTGCATGTGGCCGGCGTGCCGGCCCAGGCCGCGTCGTGGGCCGATCTGGCCTCCGCGGCCGAGGGCGGGGTGATCACCCACGAGCTCGACTTCGACCAGGGCGGGGCCAGCTTCCCGTTCGGGGCCCACGTGGCTGTTGTGGAGGTGGACACCGAGACCGGCGGCGTGGAGCTGCTGCGCCATGTGGCGGTGGACGACTGCGGCACAATCTTGAACCCGCTGCTGGTGGCCGGCCAGCAGCACGGCGGGGTGGCCCAGGGTGCGGCCCAGGCGCTGTTCGAGTGGGTGCAGTACGACGAGGACGCCAACCCCCGCACCGCCAACCTCACCGACTACCTCATGCCCTCCGCCGCCGAGCTGCCCTCATTCGAGGTGAGCAACACCGAGACGGCCAGCCCGCTCAACCCGCTGGGGGCCAAGGGCATCGGCGAGTCCGGCACCATCGGCTCCACCCCCGCCATCCACAACGCTGTGGTCGACGCCGTGGCCCACCTCGGCGTGGCCCACATCGACATGCCCACCACCCCCGAGCGCATCTGGCAAGCCCTGGCCTCGGCCTAGCCGCCAACGAGCCGCCCGCCCGCCGGCGTCAGGCCGGGATCAGTCGAAGTCCAGGCCCAGCAGCTTGATGGCGTTGCCGCGGGCGATCTTGTAGGCGGACTCGGGGTCGAGGTGGCCGAAGAGGCGGGTGGCCACCTCTTTGGTGTTGGGCCAGGTGCCGTCGGTGTGGGGGTAGTCGGTTTCGAAGGTGATGTTGTCGATGCCCACCCGGCTCAGCAGATCCATGCCCACGCTGTCTTTGAAGAAGCAGCCGTAGACCTGGCGGTGGTAGTAGAACGACGGCGGCTCGGGGATGTTGTTCTTGGCCCCGCTCCACCCGGCGTGGGTCACCCATACGTCGTCGGCCCGCTCCAGGGCGTAGGGGATCCACCCGATCTGGGCCTCGGCGTACATGAGCTTGAGGTCGGGGTAGCGGTGCAGCACCCCTGAGTAGAGGAAGTCGACCAGTGAGGCCGCGCTGTTGCAGAAGATCAGCGAGGCGGTCACCGCGTCGGGGGCGTCATCGGCGGTCGAAACGGTGCGGGTGCCCGACCCGATGTGCATGCACACCACGGTGGCGGTCTCGGCACAGGCGGCGAAGAACGGGTCCCAATAGCCCGAGTGGATGCTGGGCAGGCCCAGCCAGGTGGGAAGCTCGCTGAACGCCACCGCCCGCACGCCGCGCTCGGCGTTGCGGTAGATCTCCGCGGCGGCCAGATCGGCGTCCCACAGCGGCACCAGGCACAGCGGGATCAGCCGTCCTCCCGAGTCGCCGCACCACTCCTCGACCATCCAGTCGTTGTAGGCCTGCACGCACAACAGCGACAGCTCCTTGTCCTGGCGCTCGTTGAACAGCTGCCCGCAGAACCGGGGGTAGTTGGGGAAGCACAGGGAGGCGTCGGTGTGGTTCATCTCCATGTCGGCCACCCGGGCCTTGGGCTGCCAGCAGCCGGGGCGCATCTCGTCGTAGGTGATGCCGTCGGTGGACACCTCGTCGTAGGGATAGCCGGCCGCGGCGATGAGCCGCTTGATGGAGTAGGTGTGGTCTTCGTACAGCCACCAGGCCACCTTGCGGCCCTCGGTGCCGGGGCGCTCCCGGTAGGTGCCGCCATCGAGCACCACCTCGCCCTGGGGCAGGTACTCGATGCGGGGGCCGACGTCGCGGTACTTGGCCGGCAGCCGGCTCGACCACAGCTCAGGGGGCTCCACCACATGGTCGTCCACGCTGATGATGCGGGGCATCTCGGTGCCAGCCGAGGATTCAGCGGGCGACTCGGCGGTCATGGTCATGTGGTCGCTCCCGCTGGCTCCGCAGCCCCAACCGCAGCCAGCACCTGGTCGACGAACTCCGGCACCAACACGTCGAGGTGCGCCTTGTTGAACGCCCGTCGGTGGATCACATCAGCGCCCTTGTAGGCCAAAAGATCGGCGATCTGGTCGATGCAGTTGCCGGGATACCACTTGTAAGTGGCGAAGGCGGCCACCGGCTTGTGGTGCAGAGACGGCAGCGTCATCAGTTTGGCCGTGCCGCCGGGCCGATGCCCGAACAGCACCAGCCCGTCCACCCAGGTGCCCACCGCCAGCAGGTCGGCTTCGGCGATTTCGGTGAGCTTGATCCCGTGTACTGGCCGAACCGACACCTCATAGCCCGCCCCCCGAAGCTCCCCGCCGATCATCTCCGCCGCTCGCTGGGTGTTCCCCGTGCGACTCTCAAAGATCACCACTGCCTTCACTGCTCGAACCTCACAGCCAGACTTCTAGCACCTACACCCCCCAAGTGTCACGATGGTGGGATGGGGAAGTACGGGTATTACGTGATCGACGCCGATGGGCACGGGGGTGAGCCGCCGCAGTGGCGCCACGGCATCAGCGCGGGGTGGCGACCGCAGATGGTGGAGTACGTGGCCAAGATGAAGGCGATCTACGGCGATCTGCCGGGGGCGGGGTCGCCGATCCACACCGAGGATGAGCAGAACTACGGGGAGTATGCCCCCGGGGAACTGGACTTCGAGACGCCGCTTCAGCGGGAGGGCATGGCCGTGCCCGGTCCTCGGATGACCGACATGGACCTCGAGGGCATCGACGTGACCATCATGTTCCCGCCGGGATCAGGCGAGGAGTGGGCGCTGGGCGATCCGGGCTTTGCCGCCGAGCTGTGCCGGCTGCTGAACGATGCCCGGGCCACCTACGCCGCCTACGACCCCACCCGCCTCAAGCTGGTGGCCAAGCTGCCCCTGATCGACCCGGAGCGGGCCGCGGCCGAGCTGGACCGGTGTTTCACCCAGTATCCGGACCTGTTCGTGGGCATGGTGACCGCCCAGCACGTCTTGGACCGCAACCTGGATCACCCGGCCCTCGACGCGGTGTGGGAGGTGGCCGACAGCCATGGGGCAGCAGTGTGCGTACACGGCGGGGGACAGGCGCCCGACCAGGTGCCCATCGTGTTGGACCGCTACGACACCCGGCTGGAAAAGCACGCCGTGACCCACCCGTTCGGGGCCATGCTGGCCACGATGAACTTCACCGTGGGCGGGATCCTGCACCGGTTCCCCAACATGCGAGTGGGCATCATGGAGGCGGGCTGCGGCTGGCTGCCGTTCTGGCTGGAGCGCCTCGACGAGGAGTACGAGCTGATGCCCGATCAGGCCCCCATCCTCGATCGCAAGCCCTCGGAGTACTTCTTGTCGGGGCGGTGCTTCGTGGGGGTGGAGTCCACCGAGTCGGCCCTGCCCTATGTGATCGACCAGGTGGGCGACGACATCCTGTGCTACTCCTCGGACTACTGCCACTGGGACTGCGACTTTCCCCACTCTGTGAAGCTCCTCGTAGAGCGCGACGACCTCAGCGACGAGCACAAGCGCAAAATCCTCACCGACAATCCCGCTCGCCTCTTCGGGATACCGGTTCCCAGTTAGCTGAGCATGGCGCCGATGATGGCGAGGACGATGATGAGGACGACGAGGGCGATGGTGCCGCCGATGGCACCGTAGGTGCTGTAGACGCCGACGACAACGGCGACGGCTATGAGGACGATGACCACGAGAATGAGGGCGGCCAGGGCGCTGAATGCTCCCATCGGGTTGAAAGTGAGCAGCGAGATGGCCCCCAGGATTATTGCCATGACGACTGCCCAATAGACGATCTCCAGCATGAATACAACGCCGGTCTTTTGCCAGGCCTTCAAGCGTGGTGGATGCCAGTGGGCGTACATGTACGACAGCCACACTCTGGTTTTCTTCGCCGTGGCAACAAGCCAGTGAAAGGGTGTAGCGATGACTACTTGAAATGCCGTCTTGATGAAATCGGCAATTTTCGAGGACTTGGAAGGCTGTTCAGTGGTCACAGTATTTCGGGTAACGCGATTAATGCCATAAACAGAAAGGCAATGAAGAAAGCGAGCACACTGCGGCTCAACTGGAGCGATTTACTGTCGCTGTTGGGGTGATACTGGCATCTGCCTTCGTATTGCTCAAGCCCGTACTCTTGGCATCTTTCCCCGAACCCTTTGCTGACGGTGCATCGTTGATCGTCGGGAATATTCGGCGGAGGCTGATTGGGGGGCCTCCGGGGAGGCGGCTTCGGTGGTCCTTGCGGCGGTGGCTTTGGAGGGCGTGGTGGTGGCTTCCAGTCCTGATTCTGCTGGTTGGGGGGCCGTTGCCCCGTGCCCCTGACGTTGTCGTATTCTTGGCGAAGCCTTTTGTCCTTCAACACGTTGTAGGCCGCGTTGAGCTGCTTGGTTTCCTCCTCGGCTTTTTTCTTGAAGAGTCGCCCCTGCGTGTGTTTGTCGGGGTGCAGCGTCTTCACCCAATAGGCGTAGGCCTTCTTTATCTCTGCCTGAGTGGCCGTTGGAGACACGCCCAGTACGTCGTAGTAGTCAACCGTTCGCCACTCATTTCGGTTGACGCTTTTGCTGGACATGTGCGCCCTACTTTAGCCTCACAAGGTCGGATTGGGCGCTGGCCATCATGGAGTCGAGGCTGTCGGAATCCAGCGCGCTGTGCCCCTCGACGGTTACGTTGAGCTCTTGATCGCTGCCCTGTTCCCTGGCTGTGACAAGGATGATGCCATCGCTGTCGATGTCGATGATCTTGTCGTCCCAGTCGTCGCCGCCGAGTTGGGTGTCGCCGCTGGTGGAGCGCACGTCGAACATGCCATCGCCGATGTCGAGGATGGACACGTCGAACGTGCCGCCGCCCAAGTCGAACACCAGCACCGTCTGCCCGTCGGCACCGTCTTTGAGCCCGTAGGCCAGCGCAGCAGCGGTGGGCTCATTGATGATGCGGAGCACATTGAGCCCGGCGATGGCGCCCGCCTCCTTGGTGGCGATCCGCTGGCTGTCATTGAAGTAGGCCGGCACGGTGATGACGGCGTCGGTGACTTCTTCGCCCAGGTAGGTCTCGGCGTCGCGCTTGAGCTTCTGCAATATCCGGGCCGAGATCTCCTGGCTGTTGTAATGCTTGCCGTAGATGGCGGTGCTCCAGTCGGTGCCGATGTGGCGCTTTGCCGAGCGGATGGTGTTGTCGGGGTTGGTAACCGCCTGGTTCTTGGCCAGTCTGCCCACCAGTACCTCGCCGTCATCGGTGAAAGCGACCACCGAGGGCGTGGTGCGAGACCCCTCGGCGTTGATCACGACAGCAGGGCTGGTCCCCTCCAACACGGCGACCACGCTGTTGGTGGTCCCCAGGTCGATGCCCACTGCCCTTCCCATCCAGGAACCCCCTTGCTTCTGCCCCCAAGTCTAATCGGTGCGGGGGCCGAACCAGTCGGGGAGGTCGATGGGGGGGTGGGGGAGTTCGGTGATGTTGCGCTCGGCGAGGAGGGCGGCATATTCGGCTTTGTCGGCGGGGGCGGGGCGGGAGTCGCCGAAGTAGATCTCCAGGATCTCGGCGCCTTCGTCGCCCACCTTGATGGGGCCGAAGGTGGCCCGGTGGGGAAGCTTGATGAGGGATCCGGGCCGGCACACTTCTTGGTCGAAGGTGACCTCGCCGTCGATGACGAAGATGAAGTGGTCGCTGTTGTGGCCGTGGCGCTCGAGCACCAGGCCGGGGTCGTAGCGGGTGTGGTACACGGCCCGCTCCTGGGTGAGCTCCAGCATCCGCAGCCACACCGACACCCGGCGGCCGTCGGCGTGCTGTTGGCACTTGACCTCGGCGAAGTCCATGTCCTCGGCGTGGATGTAGGACACCTGGGGTTGGGGCTCGGTCATCGGGGGGTTCCTTGGGGGGTCTCGGGCTGGCTGGCCGCTGGGTCAGCGGAACATCGTCAGCGCCTTGCTGTCGGAGGCGTCCTCCGGGCGGGCGTCGGCGTCGTCGTCAATCGGGTTCAGCTCGTCGGGGGGAGTGAGGGCCAGGCTCACCGGCGAGTCCAGCTCGAAGGGGTCGTGAAGGCCCAGTTCGTCGCCCATGTCGCGCAGGGCGGGCAGCACCTCGGTGCCCATCAGCTCGATGCAGCGCAGGGAGTCGTCGTGGTTGACGCCGCCGTCGTTGCCCCACAGCATGAGGATTGACGGGCGGCACCTTTCCAGCACCACCCGCAGCTCCGCGATCACCTCGTCGGGGGTGCCGGCCACGATCTCCCGGGCGGCCAGTTGCTTCTCGAACGAGGCGGCCCGGGAGCCCCGGACCTCGGCGTTGGCCATCTTGGCGTAGTCCAGCCGCCGGGCCGACGACCCGTAACCCGAGGGGCTCACCCAGTAGGGGTGGCCGATGCCGGTGAACTCGCCCTGCATCCACATGAACTCCCGGGCGTTGTCCCGGGCCTTGTCGCCGTCGGCCTGTACATGGACCCGCAGGAGGTAGCCCCGGTTCTCCGGCCCCGGCTCGTAGCCCACCGCGCGAGCAGCCTGGTCGTAGATCTGCCACAGCTCGCCGGTGAGGTGCAGCGGGGTGTTGAGCGAGATGTAGGGGTAGCGGTGCTCGGCCGCCCAGCGGATGGTCTCGGCGCTGAACACTCCGGGCACCCAGATGCGGGGGTGGGGCTTCTGGAGCACCCGGGCCCAGGGGTTGACCACCCGGTATTGGAAGTGCTCGCCCTCCCATGAGAACGGGCCGTCGTCGGTCATGGTCTTCACCAGCAGGTCGTGGGCCTCGTTGAACCGCTCCCGGTTGTAGGCGGGGTTGGCGTTGAGGCACACCGACTCCTGGCCGGCACCCCGCACAATGCCCGAGATGAGCCGGCCCTTGGAGATCATGTCGATCATGGCGATCTCCTCGGCGAACATCAGGGGGCTGTCGTAGGTGGGCAGCGGGTTGCCGAGCTGCACGATCTTGGCCCGCTCGGTGATGGCGGCCAGGATGCTCGACATCACGGTGATGCGGGCCTGCATGCAGAACGGGGCGTTGTGGTGCTCGTTCACCATGATGCCGTCGAAGCCCACCTGCTCGGCCAGCTTGTACTCCTCGATGCGCTCGTTGAACAGGCGGCTGCCCTCCACGGGGTCGTAGTACTTGTTGGAGAACATCACCGAGGTGAAGCCCTCTTTGAGGCCCTCCTCGGCCGGGTAGGCGCTCATGGGCTGCTCGGTGAAATACGACAGGAACATCAGTCGGCTCCTTCGGGTTGGGCGGTGATGATGGCGGCGAGGGATTCGGGGGCTTCGAGGTCGACGGCGTGGCCGCAGTCGGTGACGATCTCCAGGCGGGCGTCGGGCAGGGCCTCCGCGTAGGCGTGGGCGCACTCGATGGGGACGACGGCATCGTTGTCCCCCCACACCACCAGGGCGGGGACGGCGACCCCGGCGAGCAGGGGCCGCAGGCGGCGGTTGTACATGTAGGGCTTCCACGCCACCCGGGTGGTCATCTCCCGGTTCATATCCCACACCACCAGGGTGTCGTCGCTGATCGGAGGAGCTTCGGGATCGGCGCCGTTGTTGGCGAAGATGGCCTCGTAGGCTTTGGGGCGGGAGAAGGCGGCCTCCACATAGTTGGAGTGCGACACCAAGAACTGGTCGTAGATGCGGCCCTTCTCGGGCAGCAGCCCGGCTGCGCCCACCAGGGTGAGTCGCTTGAGCAGCTCTGGGGCCATGGTGGCCAGCTCGGCCGCCACCCATCCCCCGAAGCCGCAGCCCACCAGCTCTACCGGGCCGAGGTCTTTGGCCCGCAGCCACTGGCCCACCAGCAGGGCCAAGTCCCGCGGATGGCGGGCCCAGTCGGGCCGCTCCGACCCCTCCGGCCCGCCATATCCCGGCAAGTCGAGCGCATGAACGGTGTAGTGATCGGCCAGGGCCTCATGAACCGGCATCCACCCCGGATTGCCAAACGAGTGGTGCAACATCACCAGCGGATCGCCCGACCCCCCGGTGAATTCCCGCATCCCCAGCCCTGCCACCGTCGTCGTCACACTCCGCATCGCCAAAACGCTATACCGCCCACTGGCTCAACCATTACTCGCTAACCTCGCGAGGAAATCTGTTGACGACCGGCGTTCCATGAATATAGGCTAATTTCATATCATTACATTTCACCCGCCGATCGTTAGCCCCGGAGTCGTGGAGACGCATGTGTATGCAAATGATGACGCACGCAAGTGCTAGATTTGGTGCATGAGGACCACGGTGGAGTTTGAGGAAGATACTGCCAAGGCCGTGGCGCAAGTGCGTCGGGAGACTGGCATGGGGGTTTCGGAGGCGGTCAACCATTTGGTTCGCCGTGGGCTGCTGGTCGAGGTGGAGCCAGCGCCGTTTGTGCAGCAGACCCACTCGCTGGGGCTGCGAATTGATGTAAGCAATGTGGCTGAAGCCATTGACCTTCTGGAAGGTCCCGAGGCACGGTGAGCCCAAGTGCTCGTTGACGCCAACATCTTGCTATACGCAGTTGACGAAGACGGCCCGTTCCACCAGGCATCGAAGGAGTGGTTGGAGGGAGCGTTGAACGGGCCGAGACGAGTGGCGCTGCCTTGGCCGTCGCTGACCGGCTTTCTGCGAATCGTTACCAACCCTCGGGCCATGGCCAATCCCCTTCGGCCTAGCGACGCGTGGTCTGTCGTCGAATCGTGGCTGGATGCCAGAAACTCCTGGGTGCCCCAGCCCGGCCACGGGCACCGTGAAATCCTGGGTCGGCTGGTACGCGACCTGCATCTCAGCGCCAACCTCATTCCCGATGCAGTACTTGCTGCCCTTTGCCTCGAACACGGCCTGTCGATCGTCTCCGCCGACTCTGATTTCGCCCGCTTCCCCGAACTGGATTGGATAAACCCCATCACCCACCCGTAGGTCTGGCAACGAGCGCGCCCTCAGCCGCCGGGGTTGGGGGGGAGGTGGTCGAAGGTTCCGGTGGGGCGGGTGCGGGCGTATTCGGTGACGATGGGGTGGAGTTGGGTGGGGCTGGCGCCGTGGAGGATGACGCCGTCGCAGCCGAGGTCGAACTGGCCCCGGATCTTCTCGACGCATTGGGCGGGGGTGCCGGTGGCGGCGGGGGCGAGCCATTCTTCGGGGATCAGCTCGGCGATGTGCTCGAGCTGCTCGGTGGTGGCCATCTGGTCGATGGCGCCTTGGAAGTTGGCCACGAGCGGGTCGGCCAGGAACCGCTCCAGAGCGGCCTGATCCCAGTTGTTGGTGCGGGCCATCAGCTCGGGGTAGCCCTGGAGGTAGGTGGCCATCCGCCCGACTGTCTTTTTGAGTCGGACATCTTCGGGGAGGTGGTCGCCGATGGTGGCGAAGCACGACCACACTTTCACCGACGCCGGGTCTCGTCCGGCCTCCTCGGCAGCCCGCTTGACGTCGCCCACCACCCGGGCGGTGGTCTCGTCGGTGAAGAACGTGTGCAGCACCACCGCGTCGAAACAGCGCCCGCCGAGGGCCAGGGAGTTGGGACCGAAGGCGGTGAGGGCCATGGGGATGTGCTCGCTGCTGGCCCCCATGAGGGTCAGCACCGGGTAGCTGCCGGCTGGTCCGTCGTGGTTGAAGATGGCCTCGCCCTGCCAGAGCCGGCGCATGACGCCCACGAAGTCCTCCATCTGAGCGGTGGTGATGGCGCTCAGGCCGAACGCCTGAGACAAGCGGTCAACCCCCCGGCCGATGCCCAGGCAGAAGCGGCCGCCGGTGAGCTTGTGCATGGTCATGGCGTAGGCCGCGGTCACCACCGGGTGGCGGGTGTGGTGGTTGGTGGCCGCGGTGGCGATGCCCATGGATTGGGCGGCCACGCCCACCGCTCCCGACAGTGTGGCCGCTTCCTTGATGTTGAACCGCTCGCTGATAAGCACGTTGCCGATGCCCAGCTCCTCGGCCTGGCGCACCTCATCGATCAACTCCCGAGGCGACTCCGGTGCCCCCGCCAACGTATAGAAGCCAAGCTCATTCATCTGTGTCACCAGCGTGCCTCCTTGGTGTTGGGTGGGCAGGTTGGAGGTTAGGCCAAACCGCTGGTTGCAGCCGCTGCCGGAAACTGTCATCGGGGGTTTCTAGGATGGCGGGCCTATGGAGATTGCTTTTGTGATTGTGGTTGTGGCCCTGGTGGCTGCCCTGGTCGTTGTGGTGGTGCGGGGACGCCAAGGGGGCGGCGTGGCGGGGGCTGAGTCTCAGGATCGACTTGTGGTCGAGAACGTCGAGTTACGGACTCAACTCGAGGATCGAGATACCCAACTCGACCAAGTTCGGGCCGAGCTGGATGAGGTCCGTGACGAACGGAACTTGGCCCGTCAAGAGCTTTCTGAGATGAAGGGGAGGCATGAGGGTCGAACCGAGGAGCTAGCCGAGACTCGCAAACAGATCGAGACCCAGTTCAAGGGCATCGCTGCTGACGTGACCAGGGCCAACAGCGAGGCATTTCTCAAGCAGGCCAAGGAGCAATTCGAGAATCAGAAGGAGCTGAGCGAGGCCGACCTCAAGCAGCGCCAGCAGGCCATCGATGACCTGGTGAAGCCAGTGAAGGAGAACTTGGCCAAGTTCGAGAAGCGAGTGAATGAAATTGAGGAGAAGAGGGAGGGGGCTTACGAGGGGTTGACCACTCAGATCGGCCAGCTTCGAGAGGCGACTGGCGGCTTGCGCGAGGCACTGCGTTCGCCACAGGTGAGGGGTCTATGGGGCGAGCAGACCCTCCGGAACATTCTCGAAGTTTCCGGAATGCAGGAGCACATCGACTACTTCGAACAGCAGAGCGTTGCCGCTGAGGAGAGGACGTTGCGGCCCGATGCCGTTGTGCGTGTGCCTGGCGGTGTGCAGGTGGTAATAGACGCCAAAACCCCGTTGGACTCCTACCTGGAGGCCCACAGCGAGAGAGATGAGCAGCGGCAGGGGGAATTGCTTCAGAGCCACGCTCGATCCCTGCTAGGTCACGCGAGGGTGCTGGGTGGCAAGGACTACGCCGCCGCGGTCGACGGTTCGCCTGATTTCACAGTTATGTTCGTGCCGGCCGACCCCATTTTGGATGCCGCGGTCGACGTGCAGCCCACCTTGTGGGATGAGGCATGGAAGAAGCATCGGGTGCTCATCGCCACCCCCGGCTTGCTGCTGGCGTTCTTGCGTACGGTAGCTCTGGCTTGGCAGCAGCAAGATCTCCAGAAAAATGCCCAGGAGATTGCTGCTGGCGCGACCGCCCTATACGACAGCCTGCGGGTTTATGCCGGTCATGTCAGCAAGGTGGGTAAGGGGCTGAAGGGAGCGGTGGACGCCTACAACGACAGCATTGGCTCATTGGAGCGAAACGTCCTTTCCAAAGCTCGCAAATTCGAAGAGCTGGGTCCGGCCAGCACCGGCAAGAAAGTTGGAGAAGTGTCCCCGGTCGAATTGGTGCCAAAAAGTGTGACTAAGGCTGAGTTGGTAGAGGCGGAGGTTGTGCTGGAATTGTCCGAGTCTGAAGACGACTAGGGGTCAGTCAGTAGGCGTGGGGGGATGAGCCATTGGAGTTGGCCGGAGTTGTCGGGGTTGAGGATGACCCGGGCGAGCGTGGCGGTGGGCATGCGCAGGTTGGCGCCGGTGAGTCGTTTCAGGGCTTCGGAGGTGGTGGGCTCATGGCCGACCAGCATCACAACAGGCGCCCGTCGTTGGCAGGCCAGGGTGATCATGTCGTGGACCGTTCCGTAATAGAGTTCGTTGGCAGTTTCGCTCGGGCAATTCCAGCCTCCCGCTTCCTTGGCGAACTCGAGGGTTTGGCGGGTTCGGGTGGCGGGGGAGCACAGCACCAGGTCGGGCACATGGCCGGCCGCGGCCAGGAAGGTGCCGACAGCGGCCGCGGCTGATCGCCCCCGCTTGTTCAGCGGCCGCTCGAGGTCGTTGGAAGCTCCTGTGTACCAGTCGGATTTTGCGTGTCTCAGGAAGATGACTACCGACACATCGCAATACGCTAGGGCGGTGGAGCAGTCGGTGTATGAGGCGGTGGGTGGGCAGGCGTTCTTCGACCGCTTGGTGGACCGCTTCTACGACGGGGTGGCCGACGACCCGGTGCTTCGGCCCTTGTATCCAGAGGACTTGGGGCCGGCTCGGGCCCGACTGGCCGGGTTCTTGGCCCAGTACTGGGGTGGGCCGCCGCAGTACAGCGCGGAGCGTGGCCATCCCCGGTTGCGGATGCGCCACGCCCCGTTCGAAATCGGGGGTGCTGAGCGGGACGCCTGGATGGGCCATATGCGGGCCGCACTGGATGCGGCCGGGCTGAGCGATGACATCCACACTGCCATGGTGGACTATTTCGAGTCGGCTGCCACCCACCTCATCAACAAGCAGCCGCCCGAGCCGCCGTCTGATTCTCGGCGAGTGCCGCTCAACTAGCGGTCGAAGCCGCCGCCACCTGGTCGGCGATGACCGGCGATGGTTGGCTCACGGTCTCCAAGTCGATGCTGTAGAGCTCGGCCACGTTGGTGAGGGTCAGCTTGCGGCGGTCGGCCTCGCTCACTCCGGCATCGTCGAACTCCGCTGCGGTGAACTCCTGGGACCGGGGCCAGGTGGCCGCCCCGTGGGGATAGTCGCTGGACCACATGAAGTGGTCGCTGCCCGTGAACCGCAGGTTGTTCAGCCCGATCGGGTCTTCGATGTAGGTGAGGTACACGTTGCGGCGGAAGTACTCCGACGGCTTCATGGTCAGCCGGTCGTCGATCCGGTGCCACGCCCCGCTGTAGGTCACGTCGAGCCGCTGCTCGAGGCGGGCGGCGTAGTCGATGCCCCCCTCGGCGGCCACGATCCGCAGGTTGGGATGGCGCTCGAACACCCCGGCGGCGATCAATTCGGCTGCGGTGTGGGCCAGCTCGTCGCGGGCCGTGATCCCGAAGTAGTAGGTGCCCTCCACGGTCACCCCGTATTGGTTTATGGCCTTGGTTTCGTGGCCGCCAAAGATGTGGATGGAGACCGGCATCGACCGCTCGGCGGCCACAGCCCACAGCGGCTCGTAGCGGTTGGAGAAGAAGCTGTATTCCCGGGCGGCGGGCGGGGAACTCCAGATGATGGCCCCCCGCAGCCCCAAGTCGCCGCAGCGATTGAGCTCGGCAACGGCAACCTCTATGTCCCAAGTGGGAATCATTGCGATACCGATGACCCGGTCGGGATCGACGGCGCAGAACTCGGCCAGCCAGTCGTTGTACACCTGGATGCAGGCCAACTGGAGTTCGATGTCGTCATATTGCAGGAGCGACAGGCCGGCGGTGGGGTAGACCACATCGGCCACCGTGCCGTCGGCCCACAAGTCGGCCAGTCGAGTCGCCGGATCGTGCCCGCCGGTGGCCCCCACCCAGGCATCGGGATCTTGGGCCAGCAGTGCGTCCACCTTGCCCTGCGTCATCCCCGCGTTGCGCGACAAAGTGAGGTTCACCCCCCGGCCCATCTCCGGGGCCTCGAAGTACCAATAGTGGTTGCCGGGGTCCTGCACCGCTCGGGGGGCCCGATCCCGCAGCCGCTGAGGCAGTCGCTCCAGCCACAGGTCACCCGGCTCGACAACGTGGGAGTCCGCTGAGATCAGCACGTCGGCAACAGTACTGGCTCGAAAGTTTCGATTGCCTCAGGAGGGGGGAAGATGGGCGGTGGCTCCCCGGCCCAGCACCCGCAGGAACACGCCGGAGCGGGGCTTGGGGGCGAAGAAGCTCGACTTGGGCGGCATGAGCCCGTTCTCGTCGGCCACCGCCATCAGCTCGCGCACCGTCATGGGGTGCAGCGCAAACCCCACCCGGTTCTCCTGGTCGCAGCGGCGGGCCAGCTCCTCGAGGCCCAGGGAGGCGGGGAGGTAGGCCACCGCCCCCGGCTGGCCGAGTTCGTCGGCCCCCAGTACGGGATCGAGGATGGATCGGCGCAGCCGCTCCACATCCAGGCTGTCTACCGCGCCCTTGCCGACCGCCGACGGCAGCTCCAGTTGGTGCCACGAGCCCCCCAGATACAGGCCCGCCATCCCCTTGTTCCGGGGGCGGGCGGCAAACGAGCTTGACGCCGGTGTTACTTCGGCCGCCTCGACCAGAGCGGCCAGGCAGTCCTCGGGTTTGCGGGAGAGCTGATCGGCAGCCATCCGGTGAAAGGCCTGCACATAGAGCTGCTCGTCGGGGAAGACCACCGCCAGGGTCCGGGCCAACACCGGGTTGTCGGGCTCGGCGGCCAGAGCCCGCACCGCGGCGGCCGAGCGGTGGTGGCCGTCGGTGACGTAAAGCACCTTGTGGTCGAAAGCAGCGGTCAGCGAAGGGGTGAAGTCTTCGGGCACGGTCCACACTTGGTGGCGCACAGCGGTGGATCCGAACTCCAAGTCGGCGGGCACTGTCGAGGTGATCTCGTGCAGGACGGCCGCCAGATCGTGCGAAGACCGCACGGCCATGGCCACCGGGCTGGAGGTGGCCCCCACGCCTTGGAGATGGGCGGTGAGCAGATCGGTACGCTCGTCGTGAACGTTCTCGTGGATGCGGATGCGGCCATCGGCGAATCCTCGCACCGGCACAGTGCCCACCACTCCCGTCTGAACGCCCTGCTTATGCGACAGGCGGTACAGGTAGAGGGCCGGTCGCCCGGTGGCGGTGAACGCTCCCGCGTCGAACAGGCGGCTGAGGGCGGCGGCCCCTTCAGCCACGAGGTCTCCATGGGAGAGGTCGGCGTTGCCGGATAGATCGTCCCGGCTCCGGGTGACGTTCATGTAGCTGTACGGATTGGCCGCGACCAGGCTTCGGCGCTGGTCGGGCGACAGATTGTCGTAGGCCCGGCTGATGACCCGCTCTGACCAGTCAGAGCGCACCATCCAGCCAGCGAAGGGGGCAACCAGCGGCTCGCTCTGCGAGCGGTTGTCATTGGCGGAGGCCGCAGCGGTCATGGCGTCGCAGTCGGGTCAGCGTCCAGCAGCGAGGCGCAGATCACATGCTCGATGGTTCCGAGAGCGTCAAGCAGCTTGTCGTCGATGGCGCCGGCGATTTCGATGATGGCCACGGCAGCTTCCGAGCCGGAGAAAATCCGATTCTGCATGTTGGCCACATTCAGATGCCGGCGGCTCAGCTCTTGCAACACGCAGGCCAGCACACCGACCCGGTCGTGGTGGCGGATGCTGAGGGCGGCGGTGCGGTTGGGCACCCGCTCCAGGTTGACGCAGTCGAGCACAACGCCTTGGCGGTAGGCCTCGATCACCTCAGCGGTGCCCTCTGCCACCGCCATTTGGGCCTGCTCGGTGGAGGCGCCGATGTGATGGGTGGCCGTCACCTTCGGATGGCGGGCCAACTCGGAGCTGATCTGGCCGACTCCGGCGGACGGCTCGTCGGCGAACACGTCAAGGCCGGCGCGTAGGTCGGTGGTGTTGAGCGCGGCCAACAGCGCGGCCTCGTCCACCACCTCGCCCCGACTGGTGTTGATGAGCACGGCGTCGGGCTTCATGGCCGCCAAGAACTCGGCATCCACCATGCCAACGGTGTCGTCGCCACCGGGGACGTGGAGGGACACGATGTCGCTGGCGGCCAGCAGCACAGCCTGATCGGGCACTTCCACCACCCCGATTTCGGCCATGCGGCGGCGTGTGTCCCGAGTGCGGTCGGTCCGGGCCTCGACGATGACACGCAGGCCGCATGCGCTGGCCCGCCGGGCAACTTCGATGCCGATGGCGCCCATGCCGATGATTCCCAGTGTGGACCCGTACAGGCCTCGGGCCTGGCTGTAGGTCTGCTTGTTCCAATCGCCGGCCCGGAGGTCGGCGGTGGCGGGGGCGATGTGGCGGTCAATGGCGAACATCAGCCCGATGGCCAACTCGGCCACGGCGATGGCGTTGCGGCCGGGCACGTTGCACACGAATATGCCCAGCTCGGCGGCCCGGTCGGCGTCGATGGTGTTGGTTCCCGCCCCGGCCCGCAGCACCAGGCCGAGCTGGTCGGCGGCTTCCAAGGTTGCCGCAGTGACCTTGGTGCTGCGCACCACCAGCACGTCGAATCCGCAAATGTGCTCCGGGAGGCTCTCGGCGGTGAGCGAGGGGTCGACCACGCAAACGTCGCCCCCGGCACGCAGCCGCTCAACAGCGCTCTCAGCCAGGCTGTCAGCAAAGAGAATTCGCATGACGGGGTCTCCGTGGTTGATCTGCGGGCGATGTCGATGCCGTCGATCCGACACCAGTCCTGTACCGCATAGCGGAACCGTTCCATTAAGGTTACTGCCTTTTCCGCGCTTCTGCCGGGCCGGTAATTTCGACGGGGTGGGAGACGGGGGAAGTCGGGGAGCGGTGCCGCGGCGGGGGCGGTGGGGGCGCACGGCGAAGATGGCGGGGTTGGGGGCCCGCAGCGGGGGGCGGTGGGCGATGGTTAGGGCTCGGCGGGTGTTTGCCGATGCCGAGCGGGCCGAGGCCCTGGACGCCGAGCGGGAGCTGCGGACCGCGGCCGATGTGGTGGACGTGCTGGGGAACATGAAGGGCGCGCTGATGAAGATCGGCCAGATGGCCAGCTATCTGGACGTGGGCCTGCCCGAGTCCACCCGGGCGTCGCTGGCCCAGCTCCAGACCAACGCCCCGCCCATGAGTCCGGACCTGGCTGCGTCGGTGGTCGCCGAAGAGCTGGGGGCACCGCCCGGGGTGCTGTTCGAGGAGTGGGATCCGGTGCCCATTGCCGCGGCGTCCATCGGACAGGTCCACCGGGCGATTACCCCCGACGGCCGGGCCTGTGCGGTCAAGGTGCAGTACCCCGGCGTGGCCGAGGCCATTGCCGCCGACTTGGGGTCGGCCAAGATGGTGTTCCGGGCGCTGTCCGTGCTGTTCCCCGGCCTCGACCCCGCCCCCATCGTGGAGGAGTTGCGCCAGCGGCTCACCGAGGAGCTCGACTACGAGCACGAGGCGGCCAACCAACGCCTGTTTGCCAACCACTACCGGGGCCACCCCTACATCTCCGTTCCCGAGGTGTACGACGACCTGAGCTCGGCCCGGGTGCTGACCACGGAGTTGGCAGTGGGGGCGACCTTTGAGGAGGTGCTGGGCTGGCCCCAGGAAGAGCGCAACCGGGTGGCTGAGACCATCTACCGGTTCTCGTTCGGGTCGATCTACCGCTTGTGGGCGTTCAACGGCGACCCCCATCCCGGCAACTACCTCTTCGGTCCTGACGGCTCGGTTGTGTTCTTGGACTTCGGCCTGGTCAAGCGGTTCACCCCCGACGAGACCGCCCAGTTCGAGCGGATGCTCACCGCCATGGTGATCGACCGGGACATCCCCCGGTTCCGAGCCGAACTGGTGGCCGCCGGGCTGCTGCCGGCCGACGCCCTGTTCAGCGATGAGGCGGTGGAGGCTTACTTCACTCACTTCTACGAGTTCGTGCTGGCCGACGAGCCCCGGACATTCACGCCGGAGTATGCGGTCGCCGGGGTGAAGGCCATCTTCGAGGCCTCCGGGGAGCACGGCAACTTGAAGAAGGCGCTGAACGTGCCCCCGGCGCTCGTAATCCTCCAGCGGATCAACCTCGGCCTCATCTCGCTGTTCGCCCAACTCGGCGCCACCGCCAACTGGCGGAGTATCGCGGAAGAGTTGTGGCCGTTCACCGATCGGGCCCCGTCCACGCCAATGGGCCAAGACGCCCAGGAGTGGCGTCAATCCCTTCAATAAGAGCCCATTCGGTTTCTGGCCTACGCTGCGGTTATGAGCATTTTGGGCAACGAGGTGAGGCGGGTGGAAGACCCCCGGATGCTGACCGACGGGGGCACGTATGTGGCCGACATCCCGGTGGAGGGGGCAGCCCATGTGGTGTTCGTTCGCTCACCCGTCGCCCACGCCCGACTGCTGACGGTGGACGCCAGCGAGGCCCGAGCCATGCCCGGCGTGCTCGACGTGGTTACGGGCAACGATCTGGATTTGGCCGCCCAGCCGCCGATGATGGGCGACGCGGCCATGTCCCGCCCCCTGCTGGCTGTCAGCAAGGTGCGGTTTGTGGGCGAGCCCATTGCCGCTGTGGTGGCGGAGACCGTGGAGCAGGCCGTCGATGCCGCCGAAGCGGTGTGGGCCGACTACGACCCGCTGCCCGCGGTGGTCGATGCGGAGAACGCCGCCGAGGGCCCCAAGCTGTTCGACGATGCCGAGTCCAACGTGGCCATCGCCCTGCCCCCCACCGCCGAGGTGGACTTCGGCCAGTGCGAGGTGGTGGTGACCCACCGCATCGTCAACTCCAAGATCTACGCCAGCCCCATCGAGGGTCGGGTGGCCGCGGCGGCGTGGGGTGAGGACGGGCGGCTCACCTGCTGGTCGAGCACCCAGGGGCCCCACACCGCGCAGGGCGCCATCGCCGGAACATTGGGCTTGGACCCGTCGCAGGTGCGGGTGATCATCCCCGACGTGGGCGGCGGCTTCGGCACCAAGGCCAGCCCAGGCCCCGAGGAATGCCTGCTGGGGTGGCTGGCCCGCCGGGTGGCCCGTCCTGCGCGCTGGGCTGAGACCCGCACCGAGAGCCTCCAGTCGCTGGGCCACAGCCGGGCGCAGTTCCAGACCGTCACCCTGGGGGGCACCACGGCGGGCCGCATCACCCACTTCCGGCTGGACATGCTGGCCGACGCCGGGGCCTATCCCGGTGTGGGGGCTTTGCTGCCCACCTTCACCGGGCTCATGGCCTGCGGCAACTACGACATCGCCAACGTCGCCTGGTCGGCCACCGCCGTGGTGACCAACACCGCCCCGGTGCAGGCGTTCCGAGGGGCCGGCCGACCGGAGGCCACTGCGGCCATCGAGCGGGCGGTGGACCTGTTCGCTGCCGAGGTCGGCATGGACCCGGCCGAGGTGCGCCGCCGCAACTATCTCGCTCCCGACGCCTTCCCCCTCACCACCCCCACCGGCGCGGCCTACGACTCCGGGAACTACCGAGCCTCGCTGGAGGCTGCGCTGCAAGCGGCCGACTACCACGGGCTGCGGGCCGAGCAGGCCGCCCGCAGGGAGCGGGGCGACCACCGGCTGCTGGGCATCGGGCTGTCCACCTATGTGGAGGTCACCTCGCCGATGGGCCCCGTTTGCACCGAGACGGGAAGCCTGGAACTGCGGCCCGACGGCACCGTGCTAGTACGCACGGGGGCCACCCCCTTCGGCCAGGGCCATGTGACCACTCTGTCGATGGTGGTGGCCGACACCCTGGGCATCGACATGGACAACATCGAGATGATCCACGGCGACACCGATGAGATCCCCTCCAGCGACATCACCGGAGGCTCTCGCACCGCCCAGATCGCCGGTTCAGCCCTGTTCAACGCCTCAGAGAAGCTCATCGAAGCGGCCCGCCCCCTGGCCGCCGACCTGCTGGAAGCCGCGACCGCCGACGTGGTGCTCGACGCCGAGGCCGGACAGTTCCATGTGGTCGGCACTCCGGCCCGGACGGCCAGCTGGGCCGACGTGGCCGCCGCGGCAGCCTCAGAGGCGCTGTTTGTAGAGAACGACTTCGAACAACACGGCCCCACTTTCCCCTTCGGCACCCACGTGGCCGTGGTGGAGGTGGACAGCCCCACCGGCCAGGTGACGCTGGAGCGCCTGGTGGCCGTGGACGACGCCGGCACCCTCTTGAACCCGCTGCTGGCCCACGGCCAGATCCACGGCGGGCTGGCCGCCGGCGCGGCCCAGGCCCTCATCGAAGAGGTCCACTACGACCCCGACGGCAACCTGCTCACCTCCAACTTCGCCGACTACGGCGTGATCTCCACCACCGAGCTGCCCAGCTTCGAGGTCCACGAGTCGGTCACCCCCACGCCGCTCAATCCATTGGGGGCCAAGGGCATCGGCGAGTCGGGCACCGTCGGCTCAACCCCCGCGGTGCAGAACGCCGTGGTGGACGCCCTGTCCCACCTCGGCATCCGCCACCTCGACATGCCCGCCTCCCCCCAAAAGGTCTGGACCGCCATTCAATCGGCAAGCTGATTCCCGCCGGCGTCTGGCCGGCGATGGAGTCAGTCGGCCAACGCTTCCCCTACGCTTCGGGCCATGAAGTTCGGCATCGGTTTCGCAAACATTCTCCACTGGACCTCGGGAGAGGGGGCGGTGGAGTTCGGGCAGGCGGCGGAGGCTGCGGGGTTCGACTCGGTTTGGACGGTGGAGCACGTGGTGTACCCCGACGAGTACGCCTCGGAGTATCCCTACGACCCGTCGGGGAAGATGGCGATGACCCCCGAAGCGCCGCTGCCTGATCCGCTCATCTGGCTGGCGTGGGTGGGCACGGCCACCACCACGCTGCGGCTGGGCACCGGCATCTTGATCCTGCCCCAGCGCAACCCGGTGGTACTGGCAAAGGCGCTGGGCACGCTCGACTCCATGTCGGGGGGCCGGGTCACACTCGGGGTGGGCGTGGGCTGGCTGAAGGAGGAGTTCGAGGCGCTGGGCATCCCCTGGGAGCGTCGGGGCCAGCGCACCGACGACTACATCGGGGCCATGCGGGCGCTCTGGGATGCCAACAGCACCTCGTTTGACAGCGATCACGCCTCGTTCTCCGGGGTGAGTGTGAACCCCAAGCCGGCCAATGGCCGGGTGCCCATCGTGATCGGCGGCCACTCGCGGGCCGCGGCCCGCCGGGCCGGGCGACTGGGCGACGGCTTCTGGCCCGGCCCCCGGGAGGGGGTGTCGCTGGCCGAGCTCATCGACGAGATGCGCCAGACCGCCGCGGCCGCGGGCCGCGATCCCGAGGCCATTGAGGTCACCGTGGGCCTGCCCAACACCCCGATGGACGACCCCGCAGGGCTGGTGCAGGAGGTGGCCGAGTTGGGGGGCCACCGCCTGATCGTCCCGTCGTTCTTGTTCTTCGCCGACACGGCGGAGACGATGGCCGCGTTCGGGGCGCAGCTTCAGGCCGCCGCCCAGTGAACCGCGTCGAGACACAGCCAAGGGAGGCTCCGTGAGCAACATCGAACAATGGCACGCCGCCGCCGTCGAGCGGACTGGGCTCGACGACTTCGGAGGCGACGACTACCTCGAGGGTCTCACCGTGCTGGAGGAGTCGCTGGAGGCCGAGGCGGAAATGACCGACATCGGCCGCTTCGCCATCGGCGAGATCGCCATCGGGGCACTGATGGGACGCCTCAAAGCCGAAGCCGGACTCAAGGCCCGGCCCGAGGCCGCCGACGTCAACGTGGAGCGGCCCCTGGTGATCATCGGCCTGCCCCGCACTGGCACCACCGCCTTGCACCAGCTGATGGCGGCCAGCCCCCACTTCCAGGGATTGGAGCTGTGGCTGGCCGAGATGCCCCAGCCCCGCCCGCCCCGCGCCCAATGGGAGCAGATCGACGACTACGTGAGCTGCAAGACCAAGATGGATGCCATGGCCGAGATGAACCCGGATCAGTCCGCCATCCACTTCCAATCGGCCGAGTTCGTGGACGAGTGCTGGAACCTGTTCCGCCACTCGTTTGCCAGCGTCACCTTTGAGTGCCTGTTCCGCATACCCACCTACTCCGCCTGGTGGGCGAGCTGCGACATGGGACCGGCCTATGCCCAGCACCGCCGCAGCATCGGGCTGATCGGCGTGGACGAGCCCGACACCTGCTGGCTGCTGAAAGACCCCAGCCACCTGTTCGCCCCCGAGGCGCTGTTTGCCACCTATCCCGACGCCAACGTGGTGATGACCCACCGCGACCCGCTGAAGGCGGTGGCCTCGGTGTGTAGCCTCACCGCGGTGAGCCGCCAAGGGTTCGAGGAGCATCCCGACAACATCGCCCACGGTGCCGAGCAGACCGAGCTGTGGGCTCGGGGCATCGAACGGCTGCTGGCCGCCCGAGCCGATCGGGAGAACCGGTTCTACGACCTCCAATTCGCCGACTTCCAGCGCGACCCGCTGGGTTGTGTGGCCGCCATCTGCGACCGATTCGGCTACCAGCTCGACGCCGCCGCCGAGCAGGCCGTGGCCCAGTGGGCCGCCGACCACCCCAAGGGCGAGCACGGCGTCCACGACTACAGCCCCGAGCAGTACGGCCTGCGGGCCGAGGCCATCCACGAGCGCTACGCCGACTACATCGAGGCTTGCGGGGTGGCGGTGGAATGAGCGGCGGGGTCAGCAGCGAAGAGGCGGTGGAATGAGCGGGCCGTCGAGCAGCCCTGGGGAGGAGACGCCATGAGCGAGGTCGATCTGGCCCAGAGCTGGGATGAGTTCTGCGACATGCTGCGGGATGCGGGCCGCCAAGTACTGGACGCCGCCCCCGACGACGACTTCGACCGGGCCGAGGGGTTGCGCTACGTGACCCGGCTGTCCGCCAACTTCGTGCGGGCCAATCTGGAGGAGGCCGACCCGGCCCGGGCCATCCTCAACCAGTCGGGCGTGAAGATCGGCCTCGACAACCCGGACTACGCCTACGGCGCCGCCCGGTTGTCGCCTCTCTTCGACTACCGGCTGAAGGGCTGTCTGAACGATGCCCACTCCATCCGCATGGGGGCGTTCAGCGGCGGCTTGGGAACACCCGAAGGGCTGATCCGCGATAGCTACCTGGTCACCGAGGACCTTGCGTTGGATGCCGACGGCCGCTTCGAGGTGGCCATCAGCACCGAGCCCCAGCCCGGCCCGTGGCTGGCCATGAAGGAAGGTACCAACTCGCTGACCATCCGCCAGACCCTGCTCGACCGGCCCAACCAGACCCCCGCCGAATTGACCCTGGAGCGCACCGACGCGGGCAGCCCCCCCGAGCCGGTGGACCCCGAGCGGCTCGCCGGGGCGCTGGGCCGAGCTGGCTTTACCGTGGCCGCGGTGGTGGGCCAATTCCTCGGCTGGACGGCCAGCTTCGCCTCCCACCCCCACGAAGTACGCCCCATCGACCCTCAGCTCTTGGCCTTCGCCCAGGGCGACCCCGACACCTCGTACAACTACGGCTACTTCGACTTGGGCCCCGACGAGGCCTGGATCATCGAGTTCGAGCCCCCTGAGTGCGAGTACTGGAACATCCAGCTCGGCAACCACTGGTTGGAATCACTCGACTTCGTGTACTACCGCACCAGCCTCAACCACCACACCGCCGCCGTCGAGGACGACGGCACCGTGCGGGTGGTGGTGGCCCGCCGCGACCCCGGCCACCCCAACTGGCTCGACACCGCCGGTCACGCCAGGGGCGGCTTGGCCCTCCGCTGGGTGGGCGCAGACCATGAGCCCGAGGTCCGCTGCTCGCTTAGTGCCCTGTAGCCTGGCTGGCAGGGCTACAGGTTCGGTCGAGTCGACGGGGGTTGAGTTCTAACCTGGTGTTGCGGAGGAGGCGTCAGACCATTTGCTGCTACCGACGCTGTTGATCGCTGCGATTTGTACGTCGTATTTAGTGCCGTTGGTCAAGCCGGTAATCGTGCAACCCCGGTTTAAGCGGGTGTTCTGCACTGTGCAAGTGCCCTCAGTGGGCGCTCCAAAGTTGGCGGTTCCGGTGCGGAAATACACCAAGTAGTTAACGATGTTTGATCCGTTGGTAGCTGGTTCGACCCAAGTCACCGTTATCTGTCCGCTGCCTACTACCAGCCTCGGCTCGGCCGGTTTGCTTGGCGTGCCGGGGATCAGGGGGGCCGACGTTGTCGACCAGTCACCGGTGTGGTTGGAGTTGTTGGCCCGCACCTGCACTTGGTAGGCGTAGCCGTTGGTCAACCCGGTGAGGGTCGCGGTGGTGGTGGAGGAGGTGTTGCTCGCTTCTGTCCAGGTGGTCTCCCAATTCGTCAAATTGCCCGCGTAGGTACAATCTCGATCGCCCGAATGCTGGCATTTCCGGTAGCGCAGCTCGTAGTTGGTTGACGGTGCGCCGATGAGGAGCGGTTTTTTCCATTGCACCGTCAGCGCGCTGTTGCCGGGGCTCAGGGTCACGCCGGTCGGCGGGCCGGGGGGTGCAAAGTTGGGGATGCCCTTCGACGCCAATGACCAACTGCTTTCGCCCTGGCTGTTGGCGGCCCGTACCCGCACCTGATAGGCGGTGCCGTTGGTCAACGAGGTGATGCGGACGGTGGTGGCGGTGTCGGCTGACCAATTCCACCACTGACCATTCCAGCTGGGGTTTATGACGCAGGTCTTATCGAAGGCGGAACAGAACCGGTGCTGAACGTCGTAATCGGTGATGGCTGAGCCGCCGGTGTTGGTGGGCGCAGTCCACGACACGACGAGGGCCTGGTAATCGGTCTTCACCGTGGGCGCGGCCGGCGCGACCGGGGCGGAGATGTTGGGTGTGCCGCTCACGGCTGTGGACCAGGTGCCGTCGCCGGCGTTGTTGGAGGCTCGAACTTGTACTTGGTAGGCGGTGCCGTTGGTGAGCCCGCTGATCGTGGCTGTAGTGGCGGTGCCTGTGTGGGTGTGGGAGGTCCAGGTGCCGCTGGTGCCTTGGCGGTACTGCACGTCGTAGCCGGTGATCACAGACTCGGTGCTGTTCTGCGTGGTCCACGACACCACGAGGGCCGTGTGGGCCACCGTCACTGTGACCGTGGGCGCGTTCGGCTTGCCGGCGGCCCGGGGGATGCTAGGGATCGACCAGTTGCCGTCGCCCTCGCCATTGGAAGCTCGAACTCGCACTCGGTAAACGGTTCCCTGCGTCAACCCTTCGATCGTGGTGCTCGTGGCGGTGCCGGTGTGGGTGTGGGGAGTCCACGAACCCCAGGTGCCGCTAGTGCGCGTCGCGCGCTGCACGTCGTAATCGGTGATGACCGCCCCGTTGTCGTTCGGCGCGGTCCAAGTCACCGTAAGGGAAGCTACGCCACCGGTTTCGCTGGGTTCTACGTTGGGCCTAAACGGCTGGGAAGGTGTGACGTTCGGTGTGGCCTGGCCTGATGTGGACCACTCGCCTTCTCCGACGGAGTTTTGGGCTCGGACTTGTACTTGGTAGGCGGTGCCGTTGGTGAGCCCGGTGATGGTTATCGAGGTGGCGGTGTCGGTGGTGGTCTCGCCGGTGCGATCGGTCCAGCTTCCCCAGGTGGCGGTGGCGCTATCGGCGCAGGTGAGGTCGGCGCTCTTGGTGCAGGCGCGGTACTGCACGTCGTAGTCGGAGATGGCCGTTCCCTGGTTGGGCGGCGGATCCCAGACGACTTTCAGGCTGGCGTTCATGACGGTGAGGGTGGGCGCGGCAGGCTGTCCCGGCGTGGTGTCTGGCGTGGCCTTGCCTGATGTGGACCACTCGCCTTCGCCTTGCGAGTTTTGGGCTCGGACTTGCACTTGGTAGGCGGTGCCGTTGGTGAGCCCGGTGATGGTGGCTGTTGTGGCGGTGTCGGTGGTGGTCTCGCCGGTGCGATCGGTCCAGGTTCCCCAGGTGGCGGTGGCGCTGTTGGCGCAGGTGAGGTCGGTGGCCAAGGTGCAGGCCCGGTGTTGCACGTCGTAGTCGGTGATGGCCGATCCGTTGTCGTCCGGCGCTGACCAGGTGACTTCGAGGCTGGCGTTCTTGACAGTGAGCGACAGCCCACTCGGTGCTGATGGAAGCGTCGCAGGCGTCGCGGTTTTCGAAGACGAGAACTTACTGTTGCCGAGTGTGTTCTTGGCCCGTACCTGCACCTGATAGGTGTTGCCGTTGGTGAGGCCGGTGAGCGTGGTGGACGTGCTCGCGGCGGAGATGTCGGTGGGCCGCCATTTGCCTTTGCTGCAACCGTCGTCGTTGTCTGTGCAGTGGCGCACTCGGTAGCCAGTGATGGCCGCGCCGCCGGTGTCTTTGCCTGACGGGGCCGACCAGGTGACTTTGAGGCTGGCGTTCTCGACAGTGAGCGACAGCCCACTCGGCGCTGATGGAACCGTGGCCGCGGTGCCTGATGTGGACCACTCGCCTCCGCCTTGCGAGTTGTGGGCTCGGACTTGCACTTGGTAGGCGATGCTGTGGGACTCGCGGCGGGAGGGGTCTTCGGCCAAACGGTTGATTGTGGTGCTCGTGGCGGTGCCGGTGTGGGTGTGGGGAGTCCACGAACCCCAGGTGGGGGAGGTGGCGCAGGTCAAGACCGTGGTGTCGGAGTCGGTGGCGGTGCAGACCCGGTACTGCACGTCGTAGTCGGTGATGGCCGATCCGTTGTCGTCCGGAGCTGACCAGGAGACGCCGAGGTTCTGGATGCGCTCGCCGTTGCGCGTGATCGGCGGCTCGTTGTACGTGAACGTCGGCGCGGTTGGGGCATCGGGTTTTGTGGCGGGTGTGGCGGTGGCCGAGTCCGACCAGGCGCTGTCGCCGATGGAGTTTTGGGCTCGGACTTGCACTTGGTAGGCGGTGCCGTTGGTGAGCCCGTCGATGGTGGCTGTTGTGGCGGTGCTGGTGTTCGTCGAGTTGAACTCTGTCCACGTCGATCCGCTGTCGTCGGAGTACCGCACGTCGTAGTCGATGATGGCCGAGCCCCCGTTGTCGGCGGGCGCTGACCAGGAGACGTCGAGGCTGGCGTCCTGGACGGTGAGGCCGGGTGCGGCGGGCTTTCCCGGCGTGGCGACGGGTGTGGCGGTGGCCGAGTCCGACCAGGCGCTGTCGCCGATGGAGTTTTGGGCTCGGACTTGCACTTGGTAGGCGGTGCCGTTGGCGAGCCCGGTGATGGTGGCGGTGGTGGCGGTGCTGGTATTGGAGGCATTCCACTCGGTCCACGGACCCCATGTGGGGGAGGTGGCGCAGGTGCGCGGGGTGGCGGTGCAGGCCCGGTACTGCACGTCGTAGTCGGTGATGGCCGATCCCCCGTTGTCGTCGGGCGCTGACCATTCCACGGTGAGGCTCTGGTGGTGGGGCCTGAGCGTCGGCGCGGCTGGGGCACCGGGTTTCGTGGCGGGTGTGGCGGTGGCCGAGTCCGACCAGGCGCTGTCGCCGATGGAGTTTTGGGCTCGGACTTGCACTTGGTAGGCGGTGCCGTTGGTGAGCCCGTCGATGGTGGCTGTTGTGGCTGTGTCGGTGGCGTTGTTGCCGGTGTCGTCCAGCGCCGTCCACGACGACTCCCACGTCGCTGTCGATGAGTTCGAGCAGGTCAGATCGGTCGAAAGGGTGCAGGCCCGGTACTGCACGTCGTAGTCGGTGATGGCCGATCCGTTGTCGGCGGGCGCTGACCAGGAGACGTCGAGGCTGGCGTCCTTGACGGTGAGGCCGGGTGCGGCGGGCTTTCCCGGCGTGGCGACGGGTGTTTCCTCGCCTGATGCGGACCACTCGCCTTCGTCTTGCGAGTTTTGGGCTCGGACTTGCACTTGGTAGGCGGTGCCGTTGGCGAGCCCGGTGATGGTGGCTGTTGTGGCGGTGCTGGTATTGGAGGCATTCCACTCGGTCCACGGACCCCAGGTGGGGGAGGTGGCGCAGGTGCGCGGGGTGGCGGTGCAGGCCCGGTGTTGCACGTCGTAGTCGGTGATGGCCGATCCGTTGTCGGCGGGCGCTGACCATTCCACGGTGAGGCTCTGGTGGTGGGGCCTGAGCGTCGGCGCGGCTGGGGCACCGGGTTTTGTGGCGGGTGTGGCGGTGGCCGAGTCCGACCAGGCGCTGTCGCCGATGGAGTTTTGGGCTCGGACTTGCACTTGGTAGGCGGTGCCGTTGGCGAGCCCGGTGATGGTGGCTGTTGTGGCGGTGCTGGTATTGGAGGCATTCCACTCGGTCCACGGACCCCATGTGGGGGAGGTGGCGCAGGTGCGCGGGGTGGCGGTGCAGGCCCGGTACTGCACGTCGTAGTCGGTGATGGCCGATCCGTTGTCGGCGGGCGCTGACCAGGAGACGTCGAGGCTGGCGTCCTTGACGGTGAGGCCGGGTGCGTCGGGCTTTCCCGGCGTGGCGACGGGTGTGGCGGTGGCCGAGTCCGACCAGTCGCTGTCGCCGATGGAGTTGGTGGCTGCTACCCGTACTTGGTAGGCGGTGCCGTTGGCGAGCCCGTCGAGGGTTGTGGCGGTGTCGATGGTATTGAGGGTGGTGACGGTCCAGTTGGCGTCGGTTCCGCAGTTTGCAGAACAGCGTCCCACTTTGTACCCGGTGATGGGCGATCCGCCGTTGGCGGGCGCGGTCCACGACACCCCGAGGCTGGCGTTCATGACGGTGAGGGTGGGTGCGTCGGGCTGTCCCGGCGTGGCGCCTGGCGTGGCCTTGCCTGATGGCGAGCTTGATGTGGACCACACGCCTTCGCCGACGGAGTTTTGGGCTCGGACTCGTACTTGGTAGGCGGTGCCGTTGGTCAAACCGGCGATTGTGGTGCTCGTGGCAGTGCCGGTGTGGGTGTGGGGAGTCCACGAACCCCAGGTGGGGGAGGTGGCGCAGGTCAAGACCGTGGCGTCGGAGTCGGTGGCGGTGCAGGCCCGGTACTGCACGTCGTAGTCGGTGATGGGAGATCCGCCGTTGGCGGGCGCGGCCCACCTGGCAGTTATTTTTGCTTCGGCAGCGATAAGACGGAGGCTGGTGGGCGTGCCGGGCGCGGTCGGTTGCCGCGCGCCGGGGCCGCCTCCGCCTGGTGCGCCTCCGCCTGGTGCGCCTCCGCCGGGGCCGCCTCCGCTGCCGGGTCGTGTTGACGGCTGGCAGATGTCTTTGGCCAGGTCGGCGGCGCTGTCGCCGAAGTCGGCGTTTTGAGTGTTGAGGGCGGCGCAGGCTGCGGTGAGGGCGCTGTTGAAGTCTCCTTGGAACTGCGCGGCGAGTTTGAGCAGCGCGTTTTGGCGGGCGATGGCCTCTCGGCGGGTGTAGGGCAGCGAGCACACGTCGGCAATGCCGTCGCCGTTGCTGTCGAACGGGTAGGTCCGCGGCCCACCCAGGCTCAGATTGGCGCAGAAGCTCGGGCCGGACACCACCCCGGAGTAGAACAGCGGCGGCTGGTTCCCGACTGTGGGCGACGGTGTGAGGGTGCCGGTGGCGCACCCGTCTTTGGCCAAGTCTGCGGCGCTGTCGCCGAAGTCTTGCGAGCCCAGCAGGCGGCATTGTTGTTTGACGAGGGTGAGGAATGTGGACCGGTACTGGCGGGCGAGGCGTTCTAGCGCGTTTTGGCGGGCGATGGCTTCTCGGCGGGTGTAGGGCAGCGAGCACACGTCGGCTCTGCCGTCGCCGTTGCTGTCGAAGGGGTAGGTCCGCGGCCCGCCCAGGCTCAAGTTGGTGCAGAAGGCCGCGGTGAGGCCGTCTTGGGCGGTTGCCGTCTGAGCAGAAGCAGCAGACAGGCTAGTTGTAGTGCCGATTATGGTGAGGACAAGGGCGAGCAGCGCCGCAGCACGGAGATTCATAGATACGTCACACACTACTTGTATGTGGCTCATGTTTACGAAACGGCGCGGGTGATTATGCGCGGACCCTTGGTATGCCCCTGGGATATCTGTGGGGATGCGCGGCGCTGAGGAGCGGGGCCGGTTGTGGAACCTGAGATCCGCGGGCAGGTTGTGAGCGCGTAACCGGGCCGGGGCCCTGTCAGCGCCTCTGGCTCAGATTTCTTGGCTGGGCCGGCCTGGTCCTTCGGCGGGGTTGCCGCTCATGTCGGCGTTGAGCTGGGCCTTGCCCATGAGCTCGGCCACCACGGGCTGCAAGGTGGTGGGGTCTTGGGACTCCAGGGGGACGTTGGGGCCGAGAGCCCAGCCCTCGGCGATGCCCAGCCGGCCGTTGCCCACTACCCAGACCCGACCGGTCACGTTGGCCGCCTCAGGGCTGCACAGCCAGGTGACGATGGGGGCGATCCAGGTGGGCGACATCGTCTCTTGAAGTTCTTCGGAAATATCGCCGCCGCCCATCAGCGGAGCGGTGAGCCTGGTGAGGGCGCTGGGGGCGATGCAGTTCACCGTGATCCCGTAGCGAACCAACTCCATGGCGGAGATCACCGTGAAGGCGGCGATGCCCGCCTTGGCCGCGCCGTAGTTGGTCTGGCCTATGTTGCCGAAGATGCCCGACGGCGACGCGGTGTTGATGATCCGGGCTTGAAAGCTGCGCCCGGCCTTGGTCTGCTCCCGCCACCAGGCCGCGGCGTGGTGGACCGGGGCGAAGGTGCCCTTGAGATGCACCTGCACCACCGCATCCCAGTCGGACTCGCTCATGGAGAACACCATGCGGTCGCGCAGGATGCCGGCGTTGTTGATGAGGATGTCGAGGGTGCCGAACGTGTCGATGGCTTGGTGGATCATGTCCCGGGCCGCGTCGAAGTCGCTCACGTCGGCGCCGTTCACCACTGCCTCGCCGCCCATGGCCCGGATCTCTTCGACCACTTCACCGGCGGGCCCGGCATCGCCGCCCCGGCCGTCGGGGTCGGCACCCAGGTCGTTTACCACCACCTTGGCGCCGTGCTGGGCCAGCATCAGGGCGTATTCCCGTCCGATGCCCCGTCCGGCGCCGGTGATGACCGCGACCCGTCCTTCACAAAGCCTGCTCATGGTGTCGAACCCCTCGTGCTGTTGAGCTCCTCGTCCATTCGAAAGAGCTTCGCCGACGAACTATAGAAGGGCGTCGGCCAGGGTTCGCCATTGGGCCAGGGGCAGCTCCCCTCGAGGGGTGAGCACCTGCACGGCCACGTGGTCGGCGCCGGCGTCGTGGTGGGCCTGGATGCGGGCGGCGATGGTGTCCACATCGCCCCAGGCCACGATGGCATCCACCAGCCGGTCGGACTGCTCGGTCACATCCTCCTCGGTGAAGCCCAGCCGGTAGAGGTTGTTCACGTAGTTGGGGAGTCCCAGATACAGGGCCATGTTCTCCCGGGCCAGCGCTCGGGCGGCCTCCGCGTCGGTCTCCAGGCACACCTTCTGCTCGGGGGCCAGCAGGGCGTCTGGCCCCATGATCTCGCGGGCGGTGGCGGTGTGCTCGGGAGGAACGAAGTAGGGGTGGGCGCCAGCGGTGCGCTCGGCGGCCAAAGCCAGCATCTTGGGGCCGAGGGCGGCCAGAACCACCGGCGGGTCTTCCTCGGGGCCGGCGGCCATGAACATGGCGCCTTCCATGGCATCGAGGTACTCCACCATGTAGGAGTAGGGCTTGGAGTAGTCGAGGTTGCGGATGCCCTCGATGAATGGGCCGTGGCTCACACCGATGCCCAGCAGGAAGCGGTTGTCGAACGCCTCGGCCACCGTCTTCTGGGCCGACGCTGTGGTCATGGGGTGGCGGGCGTGGATCTGCACGATCCCGGTGGCCACCTTCAGCGTGGTGGTAGCGCCCAGCATGACCGATGCCGACACGAACGGGTCGCGGCCCACCGCCTCGGGGATCCACAGCGTGGGCCAGCCCAACTCCTCCAGCTCGGCGACCACCTCCCGCACTTCGCCCGAGGGCCGCTGGTCGAGAACGCCCTGCCACAATCCGATTCTTCCGATGTCCATTGTGAACTCCGCTTCCATGAGCATGTCGTAAGTGTCTTGCGGGATGGTAACGCTGCCTTGGAATCAGGTCGCATCGTCGGGGCTACGCTTCGGGCCGTGCCCAGCTATGAGAACTTGTTGTATGAGGAAGCCGACGGGGTGGCGGTGGTCACGCTGAACCGGCCCGAGCGGCTCAACGCCATGGACAACACCTCCTGTGAGGAGCTTCGGGCGTTGTGGGCCCACCTCCGCTACAACGACGACGTGCGGTGTGTGATCCTCGCCGCGGCGGGGGAGCGGGCGTTCAGCACCGGGGTGGACATCACCGGCTCGTGGCGCCAGCCGGCGTCGCCGTTCATGGTGGACGATCCGATCTCCACCGTCGGCCCCAAGTCCAACGACTACTGGCGCCCGGTGATCGCCGCGGTGAACGGCATGGCCGCCGGTGGCGCCTTCTATCTGCTGGGCGAGGTGGAGTTCATCATCGCCTCGGAGAACGCCACCTTCTTCGACCCCCATGTGAGCCACGGCATGCCCGCGGTGAACGAGCCCATGTTCATGCTCCAGCGGATGCCGCTGGGCGAGGTTATGCGGATGTCGCTGCTGGGCCGCCACGAGCGCATGTCGGCGCAGCGGGCCTTTCAGATCGGGCTGGTGCAGGAGGTGGTGCCGCTGGAAGATCTGATGGACACGGCCCGCTGGTGCGCCGAGGCCATTGCGTCGGCTCCGGAGCGGCTGGCCGTCGAGGCCACCATGAAGGGGCTGTGGACCGCCCAGTACACCACGCTGGCCAACGCCATGAACAGCGGGGTGGCCTACTTGAGCCTGGCCGGGGCGGAGGAGGAGATCACCGAGAAGGCCCGGGGCATCAAAGAGCAAACCCGCATCGAGCCCCGCATCCGATGAGGGTGGCGGCTCGGGTGGGAAGGCCCCGCATCCGATGAGGGTGGCGGCTCGGGTGGGAAGGCCCCGCATCCGATGACAGCGCCAACGGGTTCTGGCGCGCTCGCCGGACTGCGGGTGGTGGACCACACCGATATGCGCGGCGCGCTGTGCGCTCGGGTGCTGGGCGACCTGGGGGCCGAGGTGATCCGGGTGCCTCCGGTGCCCGATCCCGACGACTTGGCCCACGTCCATCGCAACGCCAACAAAGTGCCGGGCGACCCCGCTGAGCTGGAAGCGCTGATGGCTGTCGCCGACTTGCTCATCGACAACACCGAGGTGGACCTCGACAAGCTGATCGAGCGCCATCCTGCTCTCGTGGTGGTGGCTCTGACCGATATGGGCCTCTCCGGCCCCCGTTCGAACTGGAAGCTGGAACCACTGCCCGCGTTCGCCTCGTCGGGTGGGCACTTCCTGTCGGGATTCCGCGAGAAGTCGCCGTGTTGGCATCCCGGCTATCTGGCCCACGACTGCGCCTCGGTGTTCGGTGCCGTCGGCGGTCTGGCCGCGGTAATGGACCGCCGTCGCCACGGCCACGGCCAAGTGGTGGAGATCAGCGTGCAGGAGGCCGCCCTGTCCGGGCTCAACCCCTGGTCGGTGCTCATCCCCGACTATGTGCGGCACTTTCCCGAACTGCCCCATGAAGGCCGTCGCAATGCCGACGGGAACTACTGGATCTTCCCGGCTCGCGACGGCTGGGTGCGCACCGTGATCGGCACGCCCTACCAGTGGACCGGCTTCGTGGAGGTGCTGGGCAACCCCGACGCCTTGGTTGGCCCGGAGTGGGCCGATGGAGTGTTCCGGGGCAGGAACCGGGATGTGATCCACCTGGTTGCCGACGAGATCACCTCGCAGCGGGATCGAACCGATCTGTTCGAGCACGGTCTGGCCGCGGGCACCACTATCGGCGTGATCCAGTCGCCCCGCGAGTTCGCCGCCCACCCCCAAGTGGTGGGACGAGGATTCTTCCGCTACGACGTGGAGGGCGCCGAAAGCTTGCCGATGCCCGATGCCCCCTGGAAGCTGTCGGGCACCCCGGCCGGGGTGCGTAGGCGAGCCCCCTCGGCCTCAGATGAGAAGGCCTCGTTCAGCGCCCGTCCCGCTGACAACCCTTGGTCGGGTTCGACCCGCGGCTCAGGTGACAACGGCCAACTGCTGGGCGACCGAAGCACCAATGGCTCAGGCGATGGCGGCCTGCTGCTGGCCGGGGTGCGAGTGGTGGAGTTCGGCATGGCCGCGGTGGTGCCCGAGGCCACGTGGATGCTGTCGGAGTTGGGGGCCGATGTCATCAAGATCGAATCGGTGGCCCATCCCGACTCGCTGCGCTTCGCCGGTCGGGGCGATCTCAACAAGGCGTTCCCGTTCAACGCCGAGAGCCGGGGGCGGCGGTCGGTGGCCCTCGACCTGACCACCGAGCGGGGCCGAGAACTGGCTCTGGAGCTGTTCATGGCCGCCGACGTGGTGGCCGAGAACCTGCGGGGCGGGTCGCTGGACAAGCTCGGGCTGGGGTGGGACGACATGTCGGCCAAGCGGCCCGACCTGGTGTACGTGTGCTCGCAGGGCTACGGCCGGGGCGGGCCGATGGGCAAGATGCCCGCCTACGGCCCGCTCAACGCCAGCTTCGCCGGAGCCCATTGGCTGTGGAACCACGCCGATGTGCCGTTCCCATGCGGAACCACGCTGAACCACCCCGACCACATCGCGGGCAAGCTGTTGGCCGTGGCCGTGCTGGCCGCCCTCGACCACAAGCAGCGCACCGGCCAGGGCCAGCTCATCGACATGGCCCAGACCGAGGCCGCCGCCTATTTGATTGGCGAGGTGTACATGGGCGCCGCGGCCGCTGGTGCCGATCCCGAGCCCAACGGCAACCGTTCCGACACCGTCGCCCCCCACGACGTGTACCCGGCGGCTGGCGAAGACGAATGGGTAGCGCTGGCCTGCCACGACGACGAGTCGTGGCAGCGTTGCTGTGAGGTGATCGGCATGGAAAACCGCTGGCCCGCCAACGCCGACCGCTTGGCCGACGTGGAGGCGGTAGATGCCGCCGTCGCCAATTGGATGGCCCAAGGCCCCGCCGCCGAACGAGCCGAGCGCCTGCAAGCCGCCGGCGTTTCGGCCATGCCCGTGATGGGCCCCTACGACCACCTTGGCGACGAGCATCTGGCCACCCGAGGCGCCCTCGATGTGTTGGAGCACCCCGTTGTGGGCAAGGAAACCCACGTCGCCAACCCCATCCACTTCAGCCGCCTCACCAAACGCACCGCCGGCCCGTCGCCACTGCTCGGCGCCGACACCACCGAAGTCCTGGGAGAAGTACTGGGCATCCCCCCCGACGAAGTAGAAGCCCTGACCGAAGCCGGCATCTGCCGCTGAAGTCAGTCTGTCAGGCAAAGGAGCAGTTATGAGGGTTTTGGTGATGGGGGGAAGCCAGTTCAATGGCTTCGCCTTGGTGAATGAGTTGGTGAAGTGCGGCCATGAGGTAACGGTGCTGAACCGGGGGCGCACGGCGGTGGACTTTCCCCGGTCGGTGAGGCGGCTGGTGGCCGACCGGACTGATCACGATCAGGTGCGGGCGGTGCTCGGCGGGGAGAGTTTTGACGTTGTCCAGGACATGAGCGGCTACCACCCGGCCGACGTGGAGCTGATGATCGAGGTGTTCGAGGGGCACATCGGCCACTACGTGTTCGCCTCGTCCACGGTGATCTACGCCCCCACCGACATCCTGCCCATTACCGAGGACCACCCCGTCGACCGAGGCCCGAACCAGAACGAGTATGGGCTGCACAAGCTGGTGTGCGAGGACATCCTGATCGACGCTTGGCGCACCAGGGGGTTCCCGGCCACCATCGTGCCGTTCTCGATGGTGTTCGGCCCCCGCAACATCCTGGCCGACCGGGAGCAGCGGATGATCCTGCGGCTGCTGCGGGGCCGCCCGGTGCTGGTCCCCGGCGACGGCACCACCGTAGGCCAGGTGGGCCACGTGGACGACCAGGCCCGAGCGCTGCGGATGATGATGCTCCAGCCCCAGACCTTCGGGAAGCGCTACAACCTCACCGGCGGGACCTACCAGTCCGACGTGGGCTATGTGGACACCTTTGCCGATGTGCTGGGGACCGATGCCGACAAGGTGTTCATCCCCGCTCCGGTCATGGACGACCTGTGGGACGGCGCGCTGGTGTTCGAGGAGGGGCGGGCCTCCCCGGTGAACATCGACATCCGCAGCTCCGACACCGCCCGGGCCGATGCCGACAACATGCGCCGGCGGTTCAAGCTGGCCCAACTCGTGCAGCGACTCGCCCCCAACCTCCACCGCTGGAACCGCAGTGTCGTGTTCTCCGTCGACCGCCTGCGATCCGACATCGGCTGGGAGCCCGAGTACACCTTGGCCGGCATGGTTGATCACGTACATCGCTGGATGGTGGCCGAGGGTCTCGACCAGAGCCTCGACTTGGACTTCACCTTCGAGGACCAGATCGCGGCCCACCTGCGAGGCGGTGCCTGAGAGGTTGCTCTAGTTCCGGGACCACAAGGCTTGGCTCACCGTGCGGCGAGATCATCGGCGGTCGGGCAGGATGGGGGCATGGCTGAAGAACAAGTGACCTACAGGACTGACGGCGCGGTGGCGGAGGTCACCCTCAACCGGCCCGACGTGTTCAACGCGCTGACCGATGAGATGTTCGATGAGATCGTGGCCTTCGTGCGCCAGGCCGAGGCCGACGACGACGTGAAGTGCATCGTGTTGGCCGGGGCGGGGCGGGGGTTCACCGCCGGTTTCGACCTGTCGAGCCCCGACGACTTCTACGGCGGGGCCGAAACCAAGGGCGGGCGGTTCGCCGTCGCCGGGTTGCGGCGGCGGGCGTGGGTGATGCGCGACCTGCTGTACTCGGCCAAGCCCATTGTGGCCCGAGTCCACGGCCCGTGCATCGGCGCCGGGCTGTATCTGGTGCTGGTGTGCGACTTCGCGGTGGTGTCCGACGACGCGGTGTTCGGTTTGCCCGAGGAGCGGTTCGGCTCAGCGGGCACCTCGTGGCTGTATCCCATGCTGGCCTCCCAGATCGGGTTGAAGCGGGCCAACGAGCTGGTGGTTACGGGGCGCAAGTTCGACGCCGCCGAGGCCGAGCGGCTGGGCCTGGTCAACCGGGTGGTGCCCCGAGACGAGCTCGACAAGGCGCTGGCTGAGCTCACCGGGGCGCTGGCCAGCCTGCCCCGCGACGGCATCGCCACCGGTCGCACGGTGGCCCACCTGGCCTACGACATGTTGGGCATCGGCCAGTCATTCACCCCCCACTACGGCGTCCACCCGCTGTTCGTGATGGGCACCCGCCGCAGCCCCGACGAGTTCGACTTCCACGAGACATCGCGGGAGAAGGGCATGAAGGGGGCGCTGGCCGAGCGTGATGAGCGCTTCGGCGGCGACTACTGGGGCTGGTAGGCGGCCTTGGGCCGGTAGGGCACCGAGGGGTCGAAGTAGGGGCGGTCGCCGTCCACGGTGCAGCGGCGCACCTCTCGGACCTCGGGATAGTGGTCGGACACGCCCCGGTGGTTGGTTGACCGCTCGTCCCAGATGGCCAGGTCGCCCTCGGTCCACGACCACCGGCAGTGGAAGCGGGGCTGGTCGATGTGGCGAGTGAGGAAGTCGAGCAGGGCGGTGCTCTCGGCCTCGCACAGCCCCACCACGTACTGCATGAAGTTGGTGGCCAAATACAGCGCCCGCCGTCCGGTTTCGGGGTGGGTGCGAACGAGCGGGTGGTTCACGCCGGGGTAGGCCTCCCGCAGCAAGGGCACCAAATCCCAGCTGCCCGACTTCTCGGCCATGTTGGTGCAGTACTGGGGGTAGTTGGAGTGGTGGACCTCCAGCCCGTCGACCATGGCCCGCATCGGTTCCGACAGGGCGTCGTAGGCCGAGGTGATGCTGCACCACATGGTGTCGCCGCCGTAGGGGGGCGACACCAGCGATTGGAGCAGGGCCACTTTGGGGGGCACGTCGATCCAGGTCACGTCGGTGTGCCAGTTGTCGGTGGTCGGCAGGCTGTCGGCGTCGTCGCGGATGATCGAGGTGTTCGGCTCTGTGCCGCCCATAAGGGCCTGCAATGGGTAGATGCTGGGTTGGCCCCAACGGGTGGCCAACTCCAGTTGGGCCTCGGCGCTCATCGGCACGTTGCGGAAGAAGATCACCTCGTGGCGAAGCAGCGCTTGGTGGATCTCGGCAAACTGCTGGTCGGTGAGGTCGTCACGGGGGTCCACCCCCGAGACCACCGCCCCCAGCGAGCCGCCGATGCGGGACACCTGGATGGTCTCGTAGGACTCCTCCGCGTCGATGCCGGGGGTGAGGGTCATCGTCATGGGGCTATTCTGCCATCTCGTCAGACCGCAAGCCGATGAGGAGGCCCCTGATGCGCACGATCTTGGACGGGCTCAACTTCTCCGAAGGGCCCCGGTGGCGCGACGGCGCGCTGTGGTTCTCCGACATGCACGCCCACCGGGTGGTCCGCACCGACCTGAATGGCAACGCCGAGACGGTGGCGGTGGTGGACTGGGACGACCCCTCGGGGCTGGGCTGGCTGCCCGACGGCCGGCTGCTGGTGGTGGCCATGACCACTCAGAAGCTGCTTCGCCAGGAGCCCGACGGGTCGATGGCAGAGCACGCCGACTTGTCGCCGCTGGCCATCGGCGACATCAACGACATGATCGTGCGCTCCGACGGCACCGCCTACATCGGCGACATGGGTCAGAGGATTCACGAGGGGGGCGAGCGGTTCACCGGCCAGACCTTCCGGGTGACGCCCGACGGTGCGGTGAGCGTGGGCGCCCCGGAGATGGAGGCCCCCAACGGCCACATCCTGACCCCTGACGAGGAGACGCTGATCGTGGCCGAAAGCGCAGCCTCCCGCCTCACCGCATTCGATGTGGCCGCCGACGGCACCCTGTCCAACCGACGGGTCTATGCCGAGTTGGTGCCCGAGTCCGACAAGCTGCCGGTGGCCCCGCCCGACGGCATCTGCCTTGACGCCGAGGGCGCCGTGTGGGTGGCCGATCCGCTGGGCCTGCGGGTGTTCCGGGTGCTCCTCGGCGGCGAGGTCACCGACTCCTACGACATGGCCCCCCAAGTCCCCGTGGCCTGCGTCCTCGGCGGCGAAGACCGCCGCACCCTCCTCATCTGCGCCGCCGACGACTGGAAACGCGAAGTGGTCACCGCCGCCAAAACCGGCACCATCTACGCCACCGAAGCAGAAGTCCCCGGCGTCGGCAAACCCTGAACCAACTCGACCACTATTCGGCGAGGGCTCGGAGGCGGGCAACTCGGTGGTCTTCTCCACCGAGGTAGCGGACAAGCACGCCGAGCACGGCCTCGTGGTCGAGCGTGCCGGCCGCGTTCATGTCCTCAAGGTCGGCCCAGTCTCTCGTTCGGTCGAAGAAGGCCTTGAACACAGCGAGGTCGCGGCAGGCGAGAAAGGGAACTGCGGCACCGCCGAATTGCTCGAATCGGGCTCGGCTGGCGGCGGCCTCGTGGAATGGGGTGGTGTTCAAGAAGATGTCCACTGGGGTGGCATCCCACCACAGCCGGCTCTGACCGTCGGCTTCCAGTTCACGCCGGTTGGCTTCAGTGATCGATATCCCTTCGGGGAGGGCGGCCAACGCCCGGTCGATCTCATCGGTGCTGACGAAGAGGTTCACGTCGATGTCGATGGTGCCCCTGGCCTGCTGGGTACACCAGGCCAGGGCCAGCGCGCCACCGAAGGCGTGGGGGATCTCGGCGTCGTGCAACGCCCGATGAAGCCCGACCACCTGCTCGACCAGCTTCATCGTCCGAACACGGGGAACTCGAGCGTGGGGGAGCGGTGGGCGGGAAACTCGGCGGCCAATTCAAGAACGACGGCCAACTCGGTGCCTCTGTCGAGCCGGTCGTCACCCCGTACCCGGGGGCAGAGTTCTCGATCTAGGGCGAACCCGGCGGCGTGGATGATGCGATCAACGGTGGCGGCCGACGGCATCTTGGCCCCCGACTCGTAGGCGGCAATCGCCGAGTGGGAGGTGCCAGCCCGGGCAGCCAGCGCCCGCAGCGTGAGATCGGCATGCAAACGGGCGGTACGGATCACCTCGGCCGCATTCATGGAAATAATGGTATCCGATCAGATACCAGACTTCACATCACGACGCTCTCGTCTTGATGCCTTTCGAGTTCCTTGAGGGTGAGGGAGACGCCGGAGTCGGGGTGGAGGGTGACGAGTATTGCGGCGGGGTGGCCTTCTTTGGATTCGGCGGTGGCGCCGGAGTAGGCGACCACGGAGGGGGACTCGCGGATCACCATGTGGCGGTGGATGTGGCCGAGGGCGACGTAGTCCCAGTCGAGGGCGTCGAGATGGCTGGGGTAGATGGGGGATGAGCGGTACGACGGCGTTTCGTCGGGCATGATCAAGCCGTGGCCCATGGCGATGCACCAGCCGTTGTCTGGGCGGGGAGGCAGCCCTTCGAGGGGGTGGAAGCCGGGGTGGTGGTCGTCCATCGACTTGCCCCACACGGTGAGATCCAGCTCTTGGAGGTGAGTGGTGGTTCCTTCGAGGGAGTCGAGGACGGTGACCGGGAGGTCCTGGATGTGGGGGCCAAACCGGTGGAGGACCGACGACTCGGGGTGGGCGTCGTGGTTGCCGGCGATCATCACCACCGGGCACGACAGCCGGGCGAGTTGTTCGGCGGCCCAGCACAGCGTCTCTTCGCCCACTCGGTTGTGGTCGAACAGATCGCCGGCGATGATGACCGCGTCCACTTCCTCGTTGATGGCCAAGTCAATGGCGGCGGCGAACGCCCTTTCCTGCCGTTTGGCCGGCGACGTTCCCAGATGGCAGTCGGATGTGTGCAGCAGCGAGAGGGCTCGGCGCGGGTTGTTGTGATTTTCGGCCACCAAGCCCCCAGTTCTGTGGGTTGACGTAGGCTCAAACCTAGTTTCGCTCAGGAAGGAAAGGCTATGGCAGAACGGGCCTGTGAAGGCAAGGTTGCGCTGGTCACTGGCGCCAGCAAGGGGGGCACGGGCACGGGGATCGCGCTGCGGCTGGCTGCCGAGGGGGCCAGGGTGGCGATCACCGCCCGTGATGAGCAGGGCTTGGCGGTGACCAAGGAGCGCATCGAGTCGTTCGGCGGGGAATGCCTGGTGCTTCCGTCCGACCTCAGCGACCCTGAGGGGCCTCGCACCGAGTTGGTGCCCAAGACGGTGGAGGCGTTCGGCCCCATTGACTTGCTCGTGAACAACGCGGCCATGAATGGCTACCGGCCGTTCGATGAGGTCAGCCCCCGGCAGCTCGAGCTCAGCCTCCAGGTGAACCTGTGGGCGCCGTGGGAGCTGATGAAGGCCGTGATTGGCAGTATGCGGGAGCGGGGGAACGGCTCAATCTTGAACCTCACCACGTTCTCCGCCGAGTTGCCGCCCGGCCCCCCGTTCCCCACCAGCAAGCCCTCCAAGGCGGGCTTCGTGTACGGGGCGCCCAAGGCGGCCTTGAACAAGCTGACCGTGTCGGCGGCCAGCGAGTGCGAGGGCCAGGGGATCTCCGTCAACGCCCTCACCCCCCAGGCGGCCATCGCCACCCCGGCACTGGTGGAGGGAGGCTGGATCGACGAGGAGATGTTCGAGCCCCTGGAGACCATGGCCGAAGCCGCCGTGGCGCTGCTCACCGGCGACCCTGATGTGCTTACCGGGCGTATCGCCTTCAGCCTCCAGCTCTTGGTGGAGCTCAACCGGCCAGTGCGCGACCTCATGGGCGTGTCGCTGGTGGAGGGCTGGCAGCCCCCGGACATCCCTGCGGTCATCGCCCGCCAAGAGGCCAACCTCGCCCGGCGGGGCTGGCCCGACGGCTACACCTTCGGCCGGGTCCACAGCCCCCGCCCGTGAGCGACGAGCTACTCCTGAGGATCATCACCGATCCTGAGGTGTACGCCGATCCCTACCCGCTGCTGCGGGAACTTCGGGAGACGACGCCGGTTCACAAGCTGAGCTTCGCCGACTACTGGGTGCTCACCCGCTACGAGGATTGCCGGACGGCGCTGCGGGATCCTCGGATGGGCAACGCCGAGCCCGGCGACGAGGTTCCGACGTTCACCGCCGAGAGAGTGCGAACACCCAGCGAAGAGCGGACTTTCTTGTTCTTGAACCCGCCCGACCACACCCGGCTGCGGTCGCTGGTGAGTCGGGCCTTCACTCCCCGACGAGTCGAAGGTCTGCGGGCCGCGGTGGAGGAAATGACCGACGAGCTGCTGGATTCGCTGGCCGCCTGCGGCGGAGGAGACCTGATTGATCAGCTGGCCTTTCCCCTGCCGGCCAATGTCATCAGCGAGTTGGTGGGGGTTCCCCGGGCTGACCGTGATTGGTTGCGGCCGCTGGTGTCGGACTTGGCCGGCAACCTTGAGCCGAACCAAAGCCCGGAGGAACAGGAGCGAGCCGAGGCCTCAGGGGTCAAGGTGGAAGCGTACTTCGACCAACTGATCGACCAGCGGCGAGCTGAGCCGAGCGACGACCTGCTCTCGGCGCTGATCGCGGCCAGCGACGGCGAAGACCGGCTCACCCAGCGGGAGATCGGGCTCACGCTGTCGCTGATCTATGCCGCGGGTTTCGAGACCACCACCAACCTGATCGGCAACATGGTTCACACGCTCATCCGGCACGCCGATGAGCTGGCCCGGCTGCGGGCTGACCGCTCGCTGGTGCCCGGTGCGGTGGACGAGGTGCTGCGCTATCAGCCTCCCGTGCAGGTGGACGCCCGCTACACCTTCGAAGACGTGGAGATCGGCGGGCACTCCATCGCCAAGGGAAGCATGGTGCTCATGCTCTTGGGGGCGGCCAACCGCGATCCCGACGTGATCGACGATCCCGACCGGTTCGACATCGGCCGCCGGGAGACCCCGTTGCTTTCGTTCGGCTCGGGCATCCACTATTGCCTGGGGGCCTCGCTAGCCCGCCTCGAAGGCCAAGTGGTGCTCGCTGGCTTGCTCAACCGCTTCGAAACCTGGACCCCGACCGAAGCTGACCCTCCCTGGAAGCCAAGAATCACCTTGAGAGGTCTGAGCCGCCTCCCGGTGGCCCTCAGCTAGAAGACGATCGGCACCGAGGCGTAGCCCTGCTGGAACGAGCCCGGCAGGCGGACCACCTCGTCGGCGGGCACGTCGAATTCGGGGATGCGGGCCAAGGCCTCCTCAATGATCACCCGGCCCTCTAAGCGGGCCAGATGGGCACCGATGCAGTAGTGCAGGCCGTGGCCGAAGCCGAGCTGGCGGGTCGGGCGGCGGTGGAGGTCGAAGGACTCGGAGTCGGCGCCGAACTCCCGCTCGTCCCGGTTGGCCGACTGGTACAACAAGAACACCCGGTCGCCGGGCGCCATCTCCTGGCCGCCGATTACGGTGGGTCTGCTCACGGTGCGGCCCAAGTGCTGGATAGGGACTTCCAGACGCAGCATCTCCTCGAAAGCACCCCCGCTGAGCGACGGGTCTTGGACCAACGTAGCCCGCTGGTCATCGTGAGCGGCCAAGTGGATAAAGCCGCCGCCCATCACCTTGGGGGTGGTCTCCACCCCGCCGGTGAACAAGGTGGAGAGCTGGAAGGCGATGTCCTGGTCGTCGAACGGCCGGTCGGCCAAGTCCACCCCCAGCAGGGCTTCGATGTACTCGGGACAGTCCCCGGCCCGCTGCTCGGCCACGAAGCCGCACAGATATTCGTGGATCTTGGCCCGGGCCGCGGGAGCGCGGTCGTCGTAGCGCATGGTCTGGTTGGCGTACTCCACCAACACCTCGCCGTCAGCAGGAGGAAAGCCCAGCACCAGCGAGGTTCCGGCTACCGACACCGGCGAAGCCAGCTCGGTGACGATGTCCAACCGCCCCCGTTCCAACCCCGCGTTCACGCAGCTGGTCGCCACCCGGCGCAACTCGGCCTCCAACTCCGACACTGGCCGCTGGCGAAGCGGCGGGTAGAGGATCTTGCGGATCTGCGTGTGGGCGGGCGGGTCCATCTGGGCGAAGGTGAGGAATCCCCCCTCGGGCAGTGGCCCCAACGCCGCGGGGGCGGGCTGGCGCACCTGATCCTTCATGAACACTGGCCCCTCGGCGATGGAGAAGGAGTCCCGATCGCAGCTCACCTCCCACACTTCGGCGAACCGGGGCAGCGCCCACCCGTGGTACTGCTCCAGCCGATGTACCCCGCCCGCGGCCCGCAGCTCCCGGTAGATGGGCAGCGGGTCAGTGGCCACCTCCATGGAGAACGGGTCGTAGTCGTTCATTGTGATAGAGACTGCCTTATGGGACTGAGTGATCGCACGCCGCCTACCGCGGAAGAGTACGCCGCCTATCGGGAGCGGTTCTGCAACTGGGGCCGGTGGGGGGACGACGACGAGTTGGGCACCCTCAACCACATCACCCCCGAAGCTCGCCGGGCCGCCGCTGCTTTGGTGCAGACCGGGGAGGCGGTGTCGATGAGCCGTCCCATCGACACCCATGCCGGGCCGGCCAACCCCTATCCGGCCCACCACTTCGTGGGGGCGGGCGACTCGGGGGCCATGGCTGACTACTTCGGCATGTTCATCCACGGTTTCGTACAGACCCACATCGACGCCCTGTGCCATCTGCCGGTGGACGGCGGGGGGAAGTTCTGGAACGGCAAGGAGTTCGCCAAGCCCCCCATGCCGGCCGAGCACTCCGGCACCATCGACTACTGGCGTGACGGGATCGTGACCCGGGGAGTGCTCTACGACGTCCCCCGGTTCAGGGGCACCGACTACGTAGCTCCCGGCGAGCCGGTCCACGGCTGGGAGCTGGCCGATGTGGCCGCGGCCCAGGGGATTGAGCCCAAACCAGGCGACGCGGTGTGCATTCGCAGCGGCATGGACGTGTACTTCGAGAAGACCGGTACGTCGCAAGGGATGGGGTCGAACGCCGGGGTCCACGCCTCGGCTATCGAGTTCCTCTATGAGACTGACGCGTCCTGCTTGACCTGGGATTTCCAGGATGCCCCGCAAGACGATCAGGGCATCCCCAACCCGATGCCCATCCGCATCGCCTTGCACGTCCACCACATCCTGCTGCCCTACATGGGAATGCCCATCATCGACAACGCTGATTTCGAGGCCGCGGCTGCCCGTTGTGCCGAACTGGGCCGCTGGGAATTTCAATACGTATGCGCTCCGCTGGTGTTACGCTACGGCACCGGTTCGCCGGTGAATCCCCTGGCAATTTTGTAGCGCGAGACCGAAATCACCACCCACTGCGAGGCCAGGGCTTCAGTAAATCCGCAGGAAAAACGTAGCTCTGGAGCGGCCTTATGGGGTGTGATGGCTGACCTGCCCGACCGGGCCCAGGTGGTGATCGTCGGTGGTGGGATCGTCGGCTGTTCTATCGCGTACCACCTCACTCGCCGTGGGGTCAGCGACGTGCTTCTCATCGAGCAGGGCCAGCTCACCAGCGGCACCACCTGGCACGCTGCCGGACTGGTCAGCCAGCTCAAGTCGAACCACAGCCTCACCCGTCTGGCTGCCTATTCGGCCCGGCTCTTCGAAGAGCTTGAGGCTGAGACCGGGCAGGCCACCGGCTACCGGGCGCCGGGGTCCATCTCGGTAGCCGCTGATGAGGAGCGGTGGGAGGAGCTGCTGCGGGGCATGTCGATGGCCCGCACCGTGGGGGTGGATATCCACGAGATCGACCTCGACGAGGCCCTCGAGCTCTGCCCGCTGCTCAACATCGACGACTTGGTGGGCGCGCTGTTCATCCCCCACGACGGCGTGACCTCCCCGGTGGACACCACCATGTCCCTGGCCAAGGGGGCCCGGGCCCGGGGTGCTCGCATCGTCCAGGGCACGGCGGTGACCGGGGTGGTGGTGGAAGACGGCCGGGCGGTGGGGGTGGACACCGAGGGGGGCCGGGTGGAGGCCGAGACCGTGGTGCTGGCCGCCGGTATCTGGACCCGCCAGCTGGCCGCCGCCGCCGGTGTGAGCGTGCCGGTGCAGGCCTGCGAGCACTTCTACATCGTCACCGAGCCCATCGAGGGTGCGTACCCCAATATGCCCACGGTGCGCGACCCGTCCAACTACACCTATTTCAAAGAGGAGACCGGCAAGGTGATGGCCGGCTTCTTCGAGCCCCGGGGCAAGGTCTGGAACCTCGACGGCATCCCCCGAGACCTCCAGTTCAAGACCCTGCCGGAAGACTGGGACCATGTCGGGCCGATCTTCGAGCGGGCCATCCACCGCATGCCGGTGCTGGGGGAGGCGGGTTTGCAGTTGTTCTTCAACGGGCCCGAGGCGTTCACCCCCGACGGGGTGTACTACCTGGGCGAGTCGCCCGAGGTGGACCGCTGTTTCGTGGCCGCCGGGTTCAATTCAGTGGGCATCCAGTCGGCCGGTGGGGTGGGCTGGGTGTTGGCCGACTGGATCGTGGACAACCACCCGCCCATGGACCTCTCGGTGGTGGACATCCGCCGCTCCTTCGGGTTCCAATGCGAGCCTGCCTATCTCGATGCCCGCATCCCCGAGAGCCTGGGGCTGCTGTATGCCATGCACTGGCCGTTCCGCCAGTACGAGACGGCCCGGGGCATCCGGCTGTCGCCGCTGCACGACCGCATCGACGCCGCTGGCGCGGTGTTCGGCGAGGTCGGGGGGTGGGAGCGTCCCAACTGGTTCGCCGAGCCCGGCCAAGAGCGGGAGTATCGCTACAGCTGGGGTCCGCAGAATTGGTTCAAGGCCAGCGGGGTCGAGTGCGAGGCGGTCCGCAACGCGGTAGGCCTGTTCGACCAGACTTCGTTCGCCAAGTTCACCGTGGAAGGTCCCGACGCCATGGCCCTGCTCAACTGGGTGAGCGGCAACGAGGTGGACGTGCCCGTGGGCCGGTCGGTCTACTCCCAGTGGCTCAACGACCAAGGCGGCATCGAGGCCGATCTCACCATGACCCGTCGGGGCGAGAATGCCTATTGGGTGGTCACCTCGGCGGGAACCGCCACCCGCGACTGGGCTTGGCTCCGACGGGCCGCCCGGGGTCGAGATGTCACCCTCTGCGATGTGACCGACCAGTACGCCGTGCTCGGGCTCATGGGACCGAACGCGCGGGACGTGCTCAGCGGGCTGTGTGACGCCGATATGAGCAACGACGGCTTCCCGTTCGGCACCGCCCAGGACCTGTGCGTGGCCGGTGCCGAGGTGCTGGCGCTGCGCATGACCTACGTGGGCGAACTGGGGTGGGAGCTGTATGTGCCCCGCGACCAGGCCGTCGCTTTGTACGACGCTCTGGTGGACGCCGGGGCGCCGCTGGGTTTGCGCCCCGCCGGCTACCACGCCATGAACTCGCTACGCATGGAGGCGGGCTATTGCCATTGGGGCCACGACATCACCGACGAGGACACCCCGCTGGAGGCCGGGCTGGGGTTCGCGGTGGCGTGGGACAAAGAGGGTGGGTTCCGGGGCCGCGACGCGCTGGTCGCCCAGCGGGAGTCGCCCCGCACCAAGCGGCTCATCAAGTTCCGGTTGGAGGATCCCGAGTGGCTGCTGTACCACGACGAGCCGATCTACCGAGACGGCGAGATGGTGGGCCGCACCAGCGGCGGCATGTGGAGCTACACCGAGGGCCGGGCGCTGGCCATGGGCTATGTGAACTGCCCCGACGGGGTAAACAAGGATTGGCTGGAGTCAGGCCGATTCGAGATCGAGGTGGCTGGACGGCGAACTGCCGCCACCCCGTCGCTTCGCTCGTTCTACGATCCCCGCAAAGAGCGGGTCCGGCTCTAGGAAACAAGGGAGCGGCCAGCGGTGCGCGACGAAGCCCAGGTTGTGATCATCGGCGGCGGGGCCATGGGCGCGGGCTTGTTCTACCACTTGGCCCACGAGGGGTGGACCGACACCGTGCTGGTGGAGAAGGGCGAGCTGTGCTCAGGCTCCACCTGGCATGCGGCAGGGCTCATTCCCCACTTCATCGGCAGCCTGAACATGGCCAAGTGCCACGCGGTGGCCCCTGAGCTCTACGCCCGCATCGAGGCCGAGACCGGGCTGGCCAGCGGCTGGCACGGCACCGGCGCCATCCGCTTGGCCCTGGACCGCCACCAGGTGGACTGGTTCCGCTACGTGAGCGGGATGCTCGACTTGGTCGGGATCGAGAACCACCTCATCGAGCCCAAGGAGATTCTCGATCACTGGCCGTTCATGGACGTGTCCGACGTGCTGATGGGGTGCTGGACTCCTAACGACGGCTGGACCGACCCGTCCAGCGTCACCCAGGCCATGGTCAAGGGCGCTCGGCAGTTGGGCGGGGAGGTCTACCGGAACACGCTGGTCGCCGACATGCGCCAGCTCCCCGACCACCGCTGGGAGGTGGTCTGCGAGGCCGGCGGCGAGACCCACCGCATCGTGGCCGAGCACGTGGTGAATGCGGCTGGGTGCTACGCCCCCCAGCTTGGGGCCATGGTGGGCCTGGAGGTGCCCATCGTGTCGGTGATCCACCAGTACCTCATCACCGAGCCCATGGCCGAGATGGAGGAGCTGGGCGACTTCGACCCGCCGGTGATCCGCGACCCCCGGGCGTCGTCCTACTTCCGGCGGGAGATCGACTCGCTGTTGGTCGGCCCCTACGAGCGGGAAAATGCCCAGACCTATGGGTTGGAGGGGATCGACTGGGACAAGCACTTCTATCTGACCCCGCCCGACCTCGACCAGCTCATGCCCTGGCTGATCGAGGCGGGCAAGCGGATCCCGGCCTTCGCCGACACCGGGATCAAAACGGTGGTCAGCGGGCCGATCACCCACACCCCCGACTCCGGCTACCTCATGGGTCCGGCCCCCGGCCTGCACAACTACTGGCTGTGCGCGGGGGCGTCCATCGGCATCACCCAGGGTCCAGGGGCGGGCAAGTATCTGGCCCAGTGGATGGTTCATGGCCAGACCGAGATCAACGTGGCCGAGATGGACCCCCGCCGGTTCGGCGACCACTGCGGGCCGACCGGCCGGTACGCCATCGACAAGGCCATCGACGAGTTCCACGAGATGTACGCCACTCGTTTGCCCGGTGAACAGCGGTTCGCCGGTCGGCCTCAGAAGACCGATCCCATCTACGACCGGCTCGACGCCCGCAGTGCCCAGTGGATGGAGATCTTCGGCTGGGAGCGCCCGCAGTATTTCGGCGAGCCCGAGGCCCACACCTTCCGGCATTCAAACGCCTTCGACATCGTGGGCGCCGAGTGCCGGGCCACCCGAGAGCGGGCCGGCATTGCCGATCTCACCGCCTTTTCCAAGTTCGAGGTGACCGGTGCCGATGCCGGGGCGCTGCTCGACCGCCTCACCGCCAACCGCATGCCGGCCAAAGACGGCGGGATGCGGCTCACCCACTTCTTGACCACGCTCGGCGGCATTGAGACCGAGATGACCATCACCCGCCTGGCCCCCGACCGGTTCTACCTGAACTCCGCCATCGTCGGGCAGTTCCACGACCGGGACTGGCTGGCCCACCATGTGGCCAACGGCGAGGACGTGACTGTCACTGATAGGACTGACGACATGGGCATCCTGGCCGTTTCCGGTCCCCTGTCCCGCCAAATTCTGTCGCCCCTCACCGACGCCGATCTGGAGGCGCCCGGATTTCGCTGGCTCACCGGTCAAGAGATCGAGGTGGCGGGGGTGCCGTGTCTGGCCCTGCGGGTGTCGTATGTGGGCGAGTTGGGCTGGGAGCTGCACCACTCCTTGGAGCACACCGCCGCGCTTTACGACGCGCTGGTGGAGTCGGGGGAGCCGATGGGGATGGTCCACTACGGCGCCTATGCCATGAACACCATGCGCATCGAGAAGGCCTACAAGGCGATGGGCTTCGAGCTCACCACCGAGATCACCCCGGTGGAGGCCGACCTGGGCCGGTTCGTGGACTGGTCGGGCGAGTTCCAGGGCAAGCAGGCCGCCGAAGAACGGCGGGCCATGGGCGACGACATCGAGATGATCCTCGTGTACTGCGAGGTGGACACCACCGACAGCGACTGCCGGGGCAACGAGCCGGTGTACGACGCCGACGAGCTCATCGGGTTGACCACCTCGGGCACTTGGGGCCACACCGTGGGGCGCGGCCTGGCCTTCGCCTACGTGAAGCCGCAGTACAAGGCGCCGGGCACCCGCTTCGAGGTGCAGCTGATGAGCGACCGCCGACCGGCAACGGTGTTGCACGGCCCGGCCTACGACCCCGACAACGAGAAACCGAGGGCCTGACATGGCACGGCGGGCGGGAGGCCGAGCGGCTCGGGTGGCCATGCGGGAGGCCCCGCCCGCGGCCGAGGCTCGGGCGGTGTGGCCGGGTATGACCGGCGGGGCTTACAAGCCGCTGTACGACGGGCAGTGCGACGATGTATTCGAGTCGGCCCTGGGGCTGCTGGCCGATCTGGGCATGGGTCAGGCCACTCCGGAGATCATTGAGGCGGTCACCGCCCACGGGGGCTGGATGGACGAGCACGACCGCCTGCGGTTCCCGCCCGATCTCGTCCGCCGGGTGGTGGATGGCGCCTGCAAGGAGTTCACCCTGTACGGGTTCGATCCCGACCGGGGGGTGGAGATCGGCGGCAACCGAGTGCATTTCTGCACCAGCGGGGCCGCGGTGATGATGCTCGACCACGAGACCAAGCGCTTCCGCCCCACCACCCTGGCCGACCTCTATGACGTAGCCCGGATTGTCGACACCCTGGACAACATCCACGTGTTCGTGCGGACGCTGGTGGCCCGAGACATGGAGACCGCCCGAGAGCTGGACATCAACACCGCCTACGCCATCACGGCCGGCACCACCAAGCCACTGGGCACATCCATGTTCCACCCCGACCATGTACACGAGTGCGTGGACCTGTTCGACATGGCGCTGGGTACCGAGGGGGAGTTCGCCCGCCGACCCTTCTGTATCGCCAACAACACCTTCGTGGTGCCTCCGCTGCGCTTCGCCGAAGAGTCGGCCTTGTGCCTCATGGAGCAGGCCCGCCGGGGCATGCCCATCAACCTCTTGTCGGCCGGGCAGGCTGGGGCCACCTCGCCGGCTGCGCTGGCCGGATCGCTGGTCCAAGCCCTAGCCGAATGCCTGGCCGGGCTGGCCGCGGTGAACTTGATCTTGCCCGGCCATCCCTGCGTTATGGGCATGTGGCCGTTCGTGTCCGACCTGCGCACCGGGGCGATGAGCGGGGGCAGCGGCGAAGAGGCGATCATCAACGCCGCTGCTGCCCAGGTGGTGAACTATCTGGGTCTGCCGTCAGGGGTGGCCGCGGGCATGGCCGACTCCAAGCTGCCCGACAACCAGGCCGGCCATGAGAAGGCCAACGCCGTCACCCTGGCCGCCAACGCCGGAGCCAACATGATCAACGAGTCGGCCGGGATGCTGGCCAGCCTCATCGGCTGCTCGCTGGAGGCGCTGGTGATCGACAACGACATGCTGGGTTCCATCAACCGCACGGTGCGGGGCATCGAGATCACCACCGACACGCTGTCGGCCCAGGTGATCGCCGATGTGGTGCGAGGGGAGGGCCATTTCTTGGGCCATCCCCAAACCCTCTCGCTGATGGAGAGCGAGTACGAGTACCCCCTGATCGGCGACCGCCTCAGCCCCGACGACTGGACCGACGCCGGCGCCCGCCTTATGGACGACGTAGCCCACGACTACGTCACCGAAGTGCTCAACCGCCCCAACCCCGACCACCTCACCCCCCAAGCCGACGCCCAAATTCGCGCCACCTTCCCCATCCACCTCCCCCCCATCCACTGACCGACGTATCCAAGACACACAGAACAGTGCTGCTGTCGAATCTGGGAAAGTGGTCAATAGAGCGTCGAAATCCTGCATCTGCAGCGGATCCACCATCGGGTTACGCCAATATGTCACACGACTCAGGTAGTGTCGCACCATGAGCCGTCCAGCATCTCGCCCCATGGAGCAAGACCAGCACATTTCCATGCGGCTATTTGAAACTGACAATGACCTGGGGAGTGACTCCCGGAGTACGTTTCGCCACGTACGAAACTATCTGGCTGGGCAACACAAGGGTGCAACCAGAGATGATGCACTGCTACACGTCGCCGTTCAATTTCTAATGACAAAAGCAGTACTGGACAGGGAAATTCCTGGTGATAATTCACTTCACGACTATTTGAACACCTGGCCTAGAATCGCGACGCAATTTCCAGACTTGTTTGATCCTGAGGAGCATCTGGATCTCAGTCACGACGACATTATCTTGCTGGACCAGCTAACTTCCCCGCTAGATCTAAACTCACTTGATTCGGATTACTTTGGTGACCTGTACGAAGTCTTCATGGGAAACGTTGCTCGAGGACAAAATGGCCAGTTTTTTACACCCCAAAACGCTGTGCGTTTACTGGTCGATTTGGTTGATTTAGATCCAGAATGGGTCATAGCTGATCCCGCCTGTGGAAGCGGTAGCTTTCTTGGTACTGCCGCGGGCCTTGCAATTGCAAAAGGCCTAAATCCCTGCGAAGCGGGGGACAAAGTAATCGGCATTGAAAAAGACAAGTACCTTGTCAGTCTTGCGAAGACAAGACTTGCCTTGCTAACTGGAATGCAACCAAGAATTCACCACGGTGACTCACTTGCTTGGACCGAATCATCTGATGGCTTACCACCCCTTTCTGAACTCCAAGTAGATGTTGTGCTCACGAATCCGCCTTTCGGAGCAAAGATCGTGGCTGCAACGAAGGATGTGCAGCAGAAATTTCAATTGGGTTGGCGTTGGAAGTTACAAAAAGATAGTGACCAGTACAAGAGAACTGCAGAACTGCAAACGCGAGTTGCCCCGCAAGTTTTATTTGTAGAAAGGTGCCTGTCTCTCATCAAACCTGGAGGACTCTTGGGGATCGTCGTACCCGAGAGCCTAATTACTTCAAAGAGTCACTCTTATGTAGTTTCATTTCTGCGTAAATATGCAGAGATTAGGGCTGTAGTGGGAATGCCTGAAGACCTGTTCAAGACTTCTGGTTCGGGAGGCACCCACACCAAGACTTGTCTGTTGGTCGCTCAAAAGCACGGTCCACTTGTCAAGATGTCGAAGTCTGTGTTTATGGCAGAAGCTCGACGTTGCGGCAATGATAGTAGGGGCCGCAAAGGAGTCTATCATGATGATCTGCCTGATATATCAACGAGATCATCACAAGAGCACAGCAATGACCATCTTGGCTATTGGTTGGAGACCGACAAGATTGTCGGCAATATTTTGTCCCCTCGATACTATGATCCAGAAGTCACTGAGAGTCTCAATTCTCTCTCCCATTCCCATGAACTCATAAATGTTGGAGATCTGGTCGATCAAGGCGTATTAGCAATATCAACAGGAAATGAAGTCGGAAAGTCGGCATATGGTACTGGCGACATTCCCTTTGTTAGAACTTCTGATATTTCGAACTGGGAAATCAAGCTAGATCCCAAGCATTGTGTAGCGGAAAGCTACTATGCCAAATATGCAATCAAACAGGATGTTAGGCCCGATGACATTCTGATGGTGCGGGACGGCACTTATTTGATTGGGACGTGTGCAATAGTAACAAAATATGATGCCAAAATCCTGTTTCAGAGTCATATCTTGAAGATCAGGGTAAAGGAACCTTCGGCGATATCTCCTTATCTACTGCTAGCTACTCTTTCCTCCGAGCCAGTACGGCGCCAAATACAAGCCAAACGGTTTACTCAGGACATCATAGACTCTCTTGGAGATCGACTCAGGGAAGTGATTTTACCTCTACCGAAGGATTCAGAGCAGCGAGTGCGAGTTACCGAAATGGTTCGTAGGGCAATAGACGAACGTATAGAAGCTAGAGAACTCGCGCGATTGGCCTGTGTGGAAGTTGTGTCACCCGATTAGACCTTCGTCAGCATAGTTTTTGCTAATTCTACGCAGCAATATCTGTGTTTCTTCCAGGCTGAGGTGACCTTGAATACGGTTACCATCTTGAGATATCCAGCTAACGTTTTCTCCAATGTGACCCAAGAATTGCACGTCTTTGGATGATATCTTGAGCGGATTGAGATGGCCAACTTGATATTCGGACTTACCATGCGTGGGGTCGTTAGTTTCTCGCACAATTGCATTGAAGTCTAGAGAGTCAAGAGTTATTGGGCAGGTGGTATAGCGCTCTTGTGAATCGACGACTCCTTCCTTGATCAATTGATTCTTGAGTTCATCGGGAAAATTCTTGAAGTGGATAAGTTGTTTTATGAGTTCCAACTCCACAGTCATACAATTGGATCTTGTTGCAAACTGTATGTTATCCGGATGTGTTTCCCAACGCTTTTCCCTATTTGTCTGGTCGGTGCCAGTCAATGCTCTGTCGGTCAAATAACTCTTCACTTTTATCTTCTTGTAGAGTTGGTCAAATACTGTTTTATGCGGGTTCTCTCTAGCCAGCAAAGTCCTTCTTGAAATAGTGGTAGGCGCGGCAAGCTCAATCGGCAATACGTAGATGTTTTTGGGTTGATGAATGGGTTTAATATTTGTATCAATATAGTCAAGTGGCAGTTCGTGGGGTACCATCGGATGACTCTTGAAATCATTTAAGAGTCTCTTGCTGTCGTTGTGTTTGGCATGAGTCAGAAGTAAATCGGTGGTATGGGTGATCACATCTAGGCAATTCCTGTCGTCTGCGTATCGCGTATCTTCTTGTAAGCGGTCATCCCAACGTACGGTGTAGTGAGTGGTCGTCACTTCATCATTGACGAGTTCCAGAAAAAATGCTTGACGGATCAATCCTTTGAGCACATGATGAGCGAGCGGCTTGTTCAGACTTGCCTCTAGATCAGCGATGCCAGTCTTGACTTGCTGCATCTCCGGGGCTTGCATTACAGAGGACACGGTTTTAGGTAAACTGAAACTTCCACCATTTGAACGATCCGTAGCTTCTTCGCAAATTCGCTTCAAGGTCATTGTATCGGTTCCTTACATGGGTCATTGACTGGGTGATGATTTCTATGCTGTAGAAAGTTGCCTTCATTTCTAAAGACCAAGCTTCAATACCCTTCTAATTCTCTCCTAGCAGCGCGCTGACATCGGTAATTTGGGATGCAAGCATGTCAATGGGCTCTAGCTGAGTTCGTCTGTTGCCGAGGTCTTTGCGGATGGCTATCAATAGGAGGCCGAGGTCTTTCATGGTGTCGATACCGGGGTTCTCATTGTAGAGCTTTTGCATCATCCGATTTAATGCCTTAACTACTTCGTCAGAGCCAGCGATGTTGACATGGAATAGTGCCTCCCGCCATTCTCGGCCAAGGGCATCCTTCAATGCCTTGTTCCTTGCTTTCTCATTTAATTTTATGGATTCGAAGATTGTGATGTAGGGCTTGAGCAGTTTCAAATAGATTTCTATGCGCTGGCTGCGTAACGCCTCGGCTTCACGTCTGGATCGTTCTAGGCGGGAGCGGACCATCCAGCCGAGGATGGCAGCAGCGATTGGGGCGCTTATGGCGAGTGCTTCCAGCATCGGGTCGCGAGCTTCGCGCGGTTGGTCATTAGATTCAAATGGTAACGTATTTCGGAGCCTAGGTGTGCGACTGACGTAGGCGGCTGACATCAGGGTCGGTTGGTTTTCTGTTTCAGTCTTTCATAGGGGGTCTGGCCGCCGAGGCTGCCGTGGGGTCGGTCGAAGTTGTAGTAGTCCTCCCATTGTTGGAGCTTGTCGTTGAACAGGTCGGTGTCGTCGATGACGACCCCGTCGAGCATGCGGTAGAACTCCTCTTGGTCGATGCGGTGCGACCTCTCGACCTTGCCGTTCAGCCTCGGGGTGGCGGGCTTGATGTAGGTGTGGCGTATGCCCCGGTCCAGGACGTGCCAGTGGAAGCCTGTCTGGAACTCGGCGCCGTTGTCGGTCTGGATCGAGTCGACCCGGAACGGGAGCCGCTCCAGCACGTAGTCCAAGAACTGGATGGCGGTCTTCTGGTTGTTCTTCGGGTAGACGCGCAGCACCCGGATCCGGGTGCAGTCGTCGATGGCGGTGAACTGGTAGTGCTTCTTGGCGGCGACACCTGGGATCGGGGCGATGAACTTGACGTCGATCTGCACCTGGTGGCCGGGCTGGGCCTTCTCGTAGCGCTTCCACCGCTGGGTGTGCCGCTTGTAGCGCTGGTTGGCCGGCAGCCGGCCCATGCCCAGGCGGTCGAGCACCCGCCACACGCCCGATTTGGACATCTCGATGTCGTGGTAGCGCTTGAGGTACATCGCGATCTTCAGCGGGCCGAAGTGGTAGTGCTGGCGCAAATACACGATCTTGGCCACAACCTCAGAACGGGTGGCCCTGGGGCTGTGGTGCGGCTTGGACGACCGGTCCCTGAGCCCTTCGTCGCCCAGCTCCTCGTAGCGGTTGCGCCACTTGTAGAACGTCGGGCGGCTGATGCCGTAGTAGCGGCACGTCGCCGCCACGCTTCCCGTCACCTCCTCCGCGTGGCGAAGCACCGCCAACCGGTGCCGGATCTTGCGCTGCTGGTCTCTCTCGTCCATCGGGTCTTCCTCTCACGAAAGACCCCGACTGTCAACAACCTCCGTCAGTTTTAGACGCCACCCTTGTTCCCGTCGCGGTGCTCGGTCCCTGAACTGTTTGGGAAGTGATGCCGGGCCAGTAGGGTCGGGGGATGGCCTGGGATTTTTCTACTGATCCGGAGTTTCAAGACCACCTCGACTGGCTGACGGAGCTCATGCACAATGAGATCGAGCCGTTGGATCACTATTTTCGGGGGCGGTCGCCGTTTGACAAGTCTGACGAGGAGGTGCAGTCGCATCTGCGCCGCATCCAGGAGAAGGTGAAAGACCGTGGGTTATGGGCCTGCCACCTGAAGCCGGAGATGGGCGGCATGGGGTTCGGCCAGGTGCAGTTGGCGCTGATGAACGAGATTCTGGGCCGGTCCACATTCGGCCCCTCCGCGTTCGGCAGCCAGGCGCCCGATTCGGGCAACGCCGAGATTCTGGCCCACTACGGCAACGACGAGCAGAAGGAGAAGTACCTCAAGCCTCTGCTGGCCGGGGAGATCTCCACCTGCTACTCCATGACCGAGCCCCAGGGCGGTTCCGACCCCAACCACTTCACCTGCACGGCCCACCGCGACGGCGACGAGTGGGTGATCAACGGGGAGAAGTGGTTCGCCTCCAACTACCCCAGGGCCGAGTTCCTCATCGTCATGCTCATCACCAACCCGGACGTGTCGGTGTACCGGGGGTCGTCCATGATGCTGGTGCCCCACGACGCCCCCGGCTTGGAACTGGTGCGCAACGTGGGGGTGGGCGGCGAGCGCCGGGGCCACGGTGGCCACAGCTATCTGCGGTTCAACGAGTGCCGGGTTCCGATCGAGAACCTCATGGGCGAGGAGGGGGCCGGGTTCAAGATCGCCCAGACCCGTTTGGGCGGAGGCCGGGTCCACCACGCCATGCGGTCGGTGGGCACGGCCAAGAAGGCGTTCGACATGATGTGCGAGCGGGCCCTCAGCCGAGAGACCAAGGGGTCGCTGTTGGCCGAGAAACAGGCGGTGCAGCACATGATCGCCGACTCCTGGATCCAGATCGAGCAGTTCCGTCTCCAAGTGCTGCACGCCGCCTGGCAGATCGACCAGTCGGACACCTCCAAGGCCCGGCTCTACATCGCCGGGGTGAAGGTGGCCACCCCCCGGGTGCTGATGGACGTGGTGTTTCGCTCAATGCAGATCCACGGCTCGCTGGGTATGTCCAACGAGACCCCGCTGGCCAACATGTGGATGATGGCCCCCACCTTCGGGGTGGCCGATGGCCCCACCGAGGTCCACAAGGACACCATCGCCAAGCAGGTGCTCAAGGACTACCGCCCCTCCGAGGGCCTGTTCCCCTCCGAGCACCTCCCCGCCAAAATCGAGTGGGCCACCCAAGTGATGGCCGAGCGCATCGAAGAGGAGCTGCTGAACGCCTGAGACTGGTCGGCCCGGGTGGTCTCAGCGAGAGAGCAGGTCGGCGACTCGCCAGGAGTTGGCCATGATGGACAGCACGGGGTTGACGCCGCCGTTGGTTACGTGCAGCGAAGAGTCGGCCACGTAGGTGCGTTCGCAGCCCCACACCTTTCCTTGGGGATCGACGGCACCGCCCGCCGGAGTTTCGGCCATGCGGGCCGTTCCGGCCTGGTGCTGGCCGCCGGACAGGATCTGGAATCCCATTGAGCCTCCGGTCACGTCGGTGGCCCCAGTGGCGGCGATCCATTCTTTGGCCCGGTCGCCGAGGAATGCCGCGGTGCGGAGGTCTTCCTCGTGCTGCACGCCGAAGAATCGGGCCACCGGCAGGTCCCAGCGATCCCGCACTTCGGCCGATAGGTCGAGCCCGGCCGAGCGGGTGGGGATCTCCTGGATCGGGCCCATAATCATGATCGTCCGCCGATAGGTGTCCCGCAGGGCTTGACGGGCTGACGCGCCTTTAGGGCGACCGTACTCGTCGACCTCGCCGGCAGCTTGCGCTGCCTCTTGGTGCTCGGGCCGGAACCATGACCCCATCACCCAGTGCTGCACCGGCGACACCGCATACTCGTCGGCGATCATGCCGCCGCCGACGATCCCGTCGTTGTGGTGGCAGTGCTCCCGGGTGGCGACGGCCAGGCCGGGGCCGATGCCGTCGCTGAGCGGTTTGTCGGTGTCGATGTGACCGTGGGCCAACACGTAGGTGTGGCCCTGGAGGCATCGGCCCACCCAGTCGTTGCCCAGCCCGCTCAACAACAGCAGCCGGGCGGTCTCTACCGCTCCGGCGGCCAGCACAATCCGGTCGGCCCGCACCGTCCGCTGGCCTTGCTCGGAGCGCAGCTCAACCTCGCCCCGGCCATCGTCGACCCGGGCCGCCAGGGTGTCGCACAGGATGTGGGCCCCGGCGGTGGTCGCTCGGGGGAGCAGGGTGTTGTGGACGCCGTTCTTGGCATCGACTGGGCAGGGGTGGCCTACGCACTGGGAGCAGTTCGCACATGCGGGCCTCCCGCCGTAGGTCCGGGAGTTGATCAGCAGGGGAACGGGTGCGGTGGCCCACCCCAGGCGGGCCGCGGCCTCGGCCAGCATCTCTCCGCCTCGGTCGGGCGGGAACGGGGGAAGCGGGTAGCCCCGGGATCGGGGGCCGTCGCCGGTGTGGCCCGGAGCACCGGCCACTCCCACCTCCCACTCCACCAGGTCGTAGTAGGGCTCCAGATCGTCGTAGGCGATGGGCCAGTCGGCCAAGGCCGAGCCCTCGGGGACGCCGTACTCGCTGGCCATGCGGAATGTCTCTGGCGCGAACCGCCACCCTTGGCAACCGTACAGCCGAGGGCCGCCCCCCAGCACCACGGCGTTGTTGTGATAGCGGAAATCGTGGGGCTCGACGGCCTGCTCACCGTCCCTGTCTTTGACAGCCCGGGGATTTCCGGCCGGGGTGACGCCCTCGCCGAACCCGAAGACGGCCGTGCGGTGGTTGCGCACCGGGTCCCAGCCGATTTCTGTGGACTTGAGCGCCCGGCCCCGCTCCACCACCAGCACCGAGCACCCCGCCGCAGCCAGTACGTGGGCGGCCACGCCACCGCCCGCCCCGCTGCCGACGACGACGGCGTCGTAGTGGCCTCGAACCTCGTCCCACTCGATCACCGGCGGCACGGTGTCGACCAAGTCCGGTTCGCCCAACGGGAATCGCTGGTAGCCCAACTCTTCCCAGCACCCCGAGTCGGGATCGGTCAGCCAGCGCAGCGTCTCTTGGTCCATCAAGTTCTCTCCATTGGGACTCCTCACTCAGTCTGACCCGAAACTGCCCATCGAAGGCAAGACTGGCTGGCGGCTGCGGTAGCGTCCGCCCATGACCGTTCGATGGGGAATCGCCGGGCCGGGAGGCATCGCCGTTGGGTTTGCCAACGGACTCCATTTGCTGGACGACGCTGAGATATACGCCATTGGGTCGCGCTCGGCTGACCGGGCCAGGGATTTCGCCGCCCAGTATGGGGCGTCCGCGGCCTACGGCAGCTACGAGGATCTGGCCGCGGACCCGTCGGTGGACGCGGTGTATGTGGCCACGCCCCAGTCCCGCCACGAGCAGGACACGCTGTTGTTCTTGGAGGCGGGCAAGCCCGTGCTGTGCGAGAAGCCCTTTGCGCTCAACCAGGCCCAGAGCCTGCGCATGATCGACGCGGCCCGGGCGCGGGGGCTGCTGCTGATGGAGGCCATGTGGAGCCGCTTCCTCCCCGCCTATCGGGTGCTGGCCGATCTTCTGGGTGAGCAGGCCATCGGCCAGCCCCAGTTGGTGGAGGCCGACTTCGGATTCCACCAGCCGTTCGACCCCGACCACCGGCTGTATGACGCCGAGCGGGGCGGCGGGGGCATCCTCGACTTGGGCGTCTACCCCGTGCAGTTCGCCTCGCTGGTGTTGGGCACCCCGACCAGCGTCGCGGCTCTGGGTCGGATCGGCGAGACCGGAGTGGATGAGCAGGTGGCCGCCGTCCTTGGCCACCCTGGCGGCGAATTGGCGGTGGTGAAGGCGGCCATCGCCACCAACCTGAGCTGCACTGCCCGCATCGCCGGCACCGAGGGATCGATTGAGATCCCGGCGTTCATGCACTGCCCGGCGTCGCTCACGGTGGTGCGCGGGTTCGACCGGGAGGAGATCGACGGCTCCTGGGAGGGCGACGGACTCCGGTTCCAAGTGGAGGAGTTCCACCGCTGCCTGGCCGCCGGAGAGCTGGAGAGCCCGGTGATCTCCCACGCCGAGACCCTGTCGATCATGGGCACGCTCGATCAGATCCGCGAGCAAATCGGCCTGCGCTTCCCGGGGGAGTGAGCGGCTTCAGTGTTCGGTTGGCACCTATTTGATGGCGATGGGGTTGAGCGGTGACCCCACCGCGCCGGGGATGTTGAGCGGCGGGGCCACCAGCATGAGCTCGTAACGGCCGTCGTCGGCGCAGTCGGCGGCCAGTTCGTCGAGCACCCAGAACTCGCCCAGGGGCAGCCCCCGGTCCACCAGCGCCCCGCAGTGGACGGGATGTCGGCGGGCCTCGGGGTCCTCGGGCACCAGCACCTCAACGCCGATGGTGTCGGCGGCCACCGCGGAGATTTTGTTGCGGTCGCACCAGTTGAGGGCGTCCACTCCCAAACCCGGCGAGCCGTCGAAGTATCTCCCTTGATCCCTGGGGGTGAAGTTCGGATCCCACAAAGCGAGATAGCCGGTGCGGATCAGGGCGATATCGCCCGCCTCAACCGAGCTTCCCTGGTGCTCGACGCAGCGGTCCAGCATGGCCGAGTCGATCACGGTGGCCGGCGCCAGCGGGTCGGTGCCCAGCAAGCGGGGCAGGTCCAACAGCACCGCTCGGCCCACGAAGCTCTCCCGGTGGCTCTCGATGCCCAGTACCGATGCGCCCCCAAATGCGGTGACGTTGCCGGCCCAGTAGCCGTTGTACATCGTGTCCCGATAGACAACGTGGGAGAGGCCGTCCCACTGGGTGGAGCCCTGGAGGGGCATCTGGAACATGTCGTCGTTCCACTGGAAGTCGGGATCGGCGGCGGAGTAGGGGGAACCCACCACCTGGTCGGAGCCGGCCATCATGAACCAGTGGAGCGGGGCGGGCCGAGTGTGGAACCGGGGGCCGTTGGCGTCGATGGGCAAAGCCAACGAGAACACCTTGCCCGACTGCACCAGCGAGGCGGCCCGAACCCGCTGGTCGGGGCCAATGAGGTTCTGGGTGCCGCGCTGGTCGTCATCGCCCCAGCGCCCCCAATTGTTGGGCCCCTCGGGCACGTAGCCGCCTACCACCTTACCGTTGTCGTCCACGGTGTATTCAGGCGCCGACCAGCTCTTGGCATAGCTGGCGTAGTCGTCGCGTCCCATGATTCCTCCTAGTGCTCAGAGTTGGATGAGGCGGGGTGCGGTCCCTTGAGACAGCAGGTGATGACCGATCTCCTCCGGGAGAGAGCCGGCCGAGCCGAACAGGGTATCGATTACCAGCATTCGCTTGAGCCAGTAGTGGAAACGATGCTCGGCGGTGAAGCCAATGCCGGCCAGTACCTGTTGCGCGTGGGCAGCGGTAGTACGGGCGGCCTGGCCAGCGAGCGACTTGGCCAACGCAGCCAACAGTGGGTTGAGATCACCTAGGCATCGTTGAGACACCGAGGTCGCCCCCTCGATCTGCACCAGCGACTCGGCCAGCTTGTGGCGGACTGCCTGGAACGACGCCACCGGACGGCCGAACTGCACCCTGTCGATGGCGTGCTGGCGGGCCTCGGCCAGCATCCACCGGGCCCCGCCGAGAAGCTGATGGGCCAGCGCGACCCGGGCTGCGGCAGCGGCCGACTCCCAACTCCCCCCAGCAGCAACGGGCTCAATGGCGGCGGCTGCGACTTCCAACGACACCCGGCGATAGGCGTTCCCAGGATCGACGCCGCCAGCCGCCCGTTCTCGCAGAAGCGAGGCGTCGATCCCGGCAATGCCGCGACCGTCCTCGCCGTCGAAGGCCACCACCGCCGTCGTCGCACTCTCCACTCGGGCCGACACGAGCCCATCTACAACCAGTTCATCTCCGAAGCGGGCGGGGGCCTCTGCTCGATGGGGGGCGGGGAAGACGACACAGGTCTGGGGGGAGACGTTGACGCCCAAGGCGCTGACAACAACGTCGTCGAGCAGGCTGGCTGCCGATCCGGTGGCACCGAGGGCGCTGAACGCCATCGCCGCGGCCTGTCGGGGGGAGGCATCAAGAAGATCGGCCCAGCCCAAGTCAATGAGTGCCTGGTCGGCCTCGCCCGGACCGGGCGATTCGGCCATGATGGCCTCGAAACTGGCGGCAAGCAGTGCCAGCTCGTCAGCGTTGATGGGCTCGCTCACGACTCTGGCCCCAGATCAAGCAAGCGGCGGGCAACGATGTTGCGCTGGACCTCGGCGGTGCCCCCATAGATGGAGGCCGCCTTGGAGTAGAGGTAGTCGGTGCGCCACTGAGCCGCGATGAGGCCGTCGTCGAACTCGATCACGCCCGGCAGCAGGTCGCGGGCCGTTTCGAACAGCTGCTGTTCGGCGGTGGTGATGAGGATCTTGTCGATGGAGGTCTCCACGCCGAGCGGTTGGCCGCTGGCAAGCTGGCGCTGGGTGTCGCGAGATCGGCTGCGGAAGGCGACAATCGACTGGAACGCTTGGCCGAGGGCTTTGGCCGCGATGTCGCTGTGGTCGCCCGAAGCCGCTACCTGGGCAACCAGATCGGACAAGCGCCGGTGCAAGAGGGCACCCCGATGCCAAAACGTGGTGGACCGCTCGTAGGGGAGGATGTCCATTGCCACCTGCCAGCCCCCGTTCTCCTGGCCGAGAAGGCGGTCGGCGGGTACGAACACGTCGTCGAAATGCACCTCGGCGAAGTCGGTACGGCCGTGCATGGTCTCGATGGGGCTATAGGTGATGCCCGGAGAATCGACGTCCACCAACAGGGCGGTGATCCCCCGATGGGCGCTGTCGGGCTCACCGGTGCGGGTCAAGAGCACGCAGCGCTGGGAGTACTCGATAAAGCTGGTCCAGATCTTCTGGCCGCTGACCAGCCAGCCGCCGTCGGTCTTTGTGGCTCGGCACGAGAGAGAGGCCAGATCGCTGCCGGCATCAGGCTCGGAGAATCCCTGGCACCACATCTCGTCACCCCGAATGAACGGCGGTACCAGGCGGGCGGCGAGTTCGGGCGGGGCGAATTCGATGACCGTTGGGGCCAGCACCTCGATCATCGTCCAAGCGTTGGGGTCGGCGAGATCGCGGAAATTGATCTCCTCACCGACGATGGCCCGCAGCAGCGGCGAGCCCCCCAACCCGCCCACCGACTCCGGCCACCCGTACCGGCCGAATCCAGCGTCGTAGAGCGCACGCTTGACCCGGGCGTAGTGCTCCATCGACTCCTCCATCGAGCCGGTGTCCTCATAGGGCGGGGTCAGGTCATCGGCGTTGGCGTCGAGCCACACTCCCAAGTCGCGGCGGAAGGTCTCAGGATCCATCTCAGCTTCGACTACAGGCTGTCGTAGTCCACGACGGCGTCGCAGTCGGGGACCGACTGGCAGGTGAGGACGAATCCCTCTTCCACTTCGTCGGGCTCCAGGGCCTCGTTGGCCCGCATGGTGACGCTGCCCTCTTGGAGAAAGGCCATGCAGGTGGCGCAATTGCCCGCCTCGCAGGAGAACGGCGGGTTGAGGCCGGCCCGCCGGGCCGATTCGAGCACGGTATCGCCCTCGACGTAGTCCATCGTGCGGCGCTTGCCCCGAAAGATGATGGTCAAGCTGATTGGGCCGCTCATCTCAATCGGGTACTCGGTAGGAAGATAAGCGCGTCAGCCCTGCTGCTGGGCGAGTTGGCGGGCCAGGGTGTAGACGCCTTGGTCGTGGGAGAACTCCACCATGTTGCCGTCGGGGTCGGCCAGCATGCAGATGTAGCCGATGGGGGGCGGCATGTCGGTGGGGGGCATGGCCAAACAGCCGCCGGCTTTGGCCTTGGTCGCGGTTTCCTCCACTTCCTCTCTGCTGGTCAGCTCGATCCCCAGGTGGGCGAAGGGGGCCAGCTTGGCCATGGGAGAGTCCTTGAACGGGTCGGTCTCGGGGAAGAACTGGGCCAGCACCAAGATGAACGGGGAGTCGGGGGAGTCGCCATGGCCCAGCCAGGCACCGTGGCCCATGTCGTCCTCCCGTCGATCCAGCAGTTGCATCGGGGTGTAGGTGGTGTACCAGTCGATGGTGGCGTCCATATCGGCCACCCGCAGGGCGATGTGGGTCCAGCGGGGGGCGGGGGGATGGACGTCGTAGACGGGGGTGGTATCGGCCACGGCAGGCTTACTCGTCGGTCCAGCCGTCGGGGATCTGGGGGTCGTCGCCGCCCTTAGTCCACAGGATCAGCGTGTTGCCCCACGGGTCTTTGAAGGCGGCGTTGAACCCGTTGAACTCGGCCCAGTAGTGGTCGCGCCACAGCTCAGTGGCGCCGCGGGCCAAGGCCCGGTCCATGATGGCGTCGGAGGAGTCGTCGTCGCTCACCAGGATCCAGATCCGCACGGTGCGCCCGTCTTGGGACAAGCCGCGGGGTTCGACGCCGTCGGGGTCGGGGTGGGGGCGGGCGTTGGCCGCATTGTGGATCCCCATGTGCAGGTTGCCGATCTCGCTCTGCGAGCCGTCGTCCAGCTGGAAGTTCTGGCCGGGGACGATGCGGTGGAACACGCCGGCGGGGCGGGGCTCCACCTCCCAGCCGAACACCTCGTGGTAGAAGACCGCCGAAGCCTCGGGGTCGTCAGAGGGGAAGTCAACGAAGATGAGAGTGTTGGGGTAGGTCATCGCCCCTATTTCTAGTTGATGGTGTTGGCTATCGCATCGGCCAGCGGGAACGGGGCTGGATGCCTGATCGGTCAATCAGCTGTTGAGCGGCCTGGCGGGCCTCGACGCGCAGCGAATCAGCGTTCACAGTGGTGCACTGGCCGTTGGCAATCACAAGGCGGCCGTCTACCAGCACGTCGGTCACTGATCGACCACTACCGGCCCACACCAGTTGCAGGATCGGATCGGGGCTGGGTGGCTGCCACTGGATGCCGGAGCGGTCGATCACCACGATGTCGGCGGCCTTGCCCGCTTCCAGCGAGCCGATCCGGTCGGCCATGCCCACGGCCTCGGCGCCGGCGATGGTCAGCAGCTCGAAGGCATGGTGGGCGCCGAACTCGGTGGGATCGGCGGCGGTGTCCTTGGCCAGCCCGGCGAACAGGGCAGCGGCCCGTAGGCCGTCGATGGCGTCACTGGCGTTCTCGGTGTCGCAACCGAGCGCCAGCCGGCCGCCCCGCCTCCACAATTCCAAGTGGGCGAAGCGCTCGGTCATGCCCTGGCCCAGCCGTAGATAGGCCCACGGACATGAGGCCACCGCGGTGCCGGTGCTCACCAGGGCTTCCAGCTCGCCGCCGTCGATGTGAACGGCGTGGCCCACCAGCACGTTGGGTCCGAGCACGCCTAGGCGATCCAGATGCACCAGCGGACGATGCCCGGTGCGCTCAAGGTAGCGGGCGGCGTCATCGGGGGTGGGGGAGAGGTGGAAGCTCAGCCGTCGCCCGGTGGAGCGGGCCAGGTCGGCAGCCGCCATCACCAGATCGTCGGACATCAGGTCGTGGCCCACCAGGGTGACCGATGCCTCCACCAGCCCGCCGGGCGGATACCGCTCGATGAGATCCCGCTGGGCATCTACCACCTGGGGGGCCGGAGCGGATTGGGGCAACCCGTCGGCATCGGACCCCCAGCGCCCGATGGCGCCCCGCACGCCCACCTTGGCCATGGCCTGGGCCACCCGCTCGGGATGGGCCACCGTGCCCGCGTCGATGGTGGTGGTGATGCCGTTGGTCGCCGCCTCCATCAGCCCTAGGGTGGCGGCCAGCTCGTCGTCGTCGCCGGTGACGTGTTCGTGGACGGGCACAATCCACTCGAATATGGCCGCGCCCGGGGGCAGGTCGTCGGGGATGGCCGAGGCCACCAGCCGGTCGGCGGTGAGGTGCTGATGGGCATTGACGAATCCGGGAACCACCAGCGACTGAGCCGAGCCCCGTTCGGGCGTGCCGGGATACTGAGCTCTGATGTCGTCGGCCTTGCCCACTGCGGCGATCTGGTCGCCCGCCACCGCTATTGCGCCCCCCGAGACGATGGTGCGCTCGGCGTCCATGGTCACGATGTCGCCGGTGATCACCCAGTCGGCCGCTGACACGTCAATTGACGTTACCGGCGCAGTGTCCGGGAAACAGGAAATGGGGGAGGGAGTATCATCGGCCCATGAGCGGAAATGGCGCTTCCAACACACTTGTCGGGCAGCCCGCACTAGACCACCAGTGGTACCCCATCGCCCTCAGCGAAGACATCGCGCCGGGTCCGCACGGGGTCCAGGTGCTGGGCCGTCGCTACGCCCTGTGGCGCTCGGACGACGGATCGCTCACCGCCGCCCCCGACCGCTGTCCTCACCGGCAAGCCCCACTCTCGGAGGGGCGCATGGTGGACGGCTGCTTGGAGTGCCCCTATCACGGTTGGCGCTTCGGTGCCGGGGGCCGGTGCGACTTGGTTCCGTCGTCGCCGCCCGGCACGCCGGTGCCTCCCAAGGCCCACCTCGAAACCGTCAACCTTGAGGAGCGCTATGGGCTGGTGTGGCTGTGTCCTGGCAAGCCGCTGGGCCGGATCCCCGAAATCCCCCAAGAGGACAACCCCGAGTTCCGCCGGCTCAATACCCCGTTCCAGCAGTGGGCGGTTTCGTCCACCCGGATCACCGACAACTTCATGGACTTCTCCCACTTCCCCTTCGTGCATACCGCCACGTTCGGCCTGGCCCAGGAGACGGTGATCCCGCCACTGGAGATGGGCGACCTGCCCGACGGCTATCGGGGTTTCGTCTACGAGGTGAACGCCAACAACACCACCGACGCGGGCCAGACCGTCACCGGCCAGGACGACGATGTGCTGCACCGCCGGATGACGACGGGTTACGTGCTGCCATTCTCGGTGCGCAGCACCATCGCCTACGAGTCCGGCCTCGAGCACATCCTGCTGCTACTGACCACGCCCATGGACGACGTGAACTCGCTGTTCAACTTCGTGGTATGGCGCAACGACGACTTCTCCGTGCCCGCCGACGAGATCATGCAGTTCGACCTCGCCATCGGCGCCGAAGACAAAGCCATGCTCGAAAAACTCGAAGGCGTGCTCCCCATGGACCTGACCGCCACCGTCAGCGTCCAATCCGACCGCCCCTCCGTAGAATGGCGCCGCAGCCTCGCCGCCCTAATGTCCGAAGGCGGCGCGGCCTAGACCCCGGTTCAGGGGTTAGCTGTGGAGGAGGGCTTGGCGCCAGGTGGCGGTGGGTTCTACTTGGTTGAAGGTGAAGATGTGGAGGCCGTTGATGCCCATTGGCACCAGATGGCTGCTGAGGGCGTCGAGGAGGTCGGAGGGGTCGTGGGTGGATGAGCCGAGCAGCTTGGCCATGGAGCGGCGGTTCTTGCGGAGATAGCGGAGTGACTGGCCGACGCCGAGGCGGGTGCCGATGGTGAGCAGCTTGGTGCGCTCCACTGCGCCGGGGATGCCCAGATGCACCGGCAGCTCCAGCCCGTCGCGGCGCTCGGCCTTGAGCCAGGCGATGATCTTGGCGGGGTCGAAGCACATCTGGGTGCTGCAATAGCCCCGCAGACCGGCCTCGGCCAACAGTTCCTGTTTGGCGAACAGGGCGTGGCGGCGCACGTCCTCGCCGATGAGGGGGTGGCCGTCGGGATAGGCCGCCACGCCCACCGTGTCGAGGCCGTGGTCGTGCTCGAAGAGGTCTTGCATGAAGCTGTGGGCGTCGTGGTAGGCGCCCGGGTCGGTGGCGTCCCCGCCGATGACGAAGGCAGTGGTCACTCCGTTGCCCTTGGTCCAGTCGGCGAGATCCTTGACGCGGCCGCGGTCTCTGATCAAGCGGGCTGAGAAGTGGGGGGTCACCTGGTGTCCCCGCTCGATCAACTGCTCGGCCACCGCCAGCGTGGCGTCCTGCCCTTTCGTAGCTGATGCGGTGACCGAAACCCTCGACTGGGGCGGCAATGCATCGATCGCCTCGGCGACGCTGTTCAGCGGGATGATCTCAAAGACCGCATTGCCGAGGAGCCTCTGAACATCAGGGTTCGGTCCGGTCGGCTGTGGGTCTTCCCAGTGCGATAGACTGGCCAAGTCGTTCCGCATTATGGAACTGTACCATAATACGGACCACAGGTGCAATGCTTTCGTGCAATACTTGTGGGAAAGCAGCACTACCCTTTTGGGAGCGGGCTGAACATGACGATGGAGGCAGGACATGGCTGAGGTCCCTGGAAAGGCCAAATGCGTGGTCATCGGCGCGGGAATCGTGGGCAACTGCCTGGTCGGACACCTGGCCAAGCTGGGCTGGACCGACCTGGTGCTGTTGGACAAGGGGCCGCTGCCCAACCCCGGCGGCTCCACCGGCCACGCCTCCAACTTCATCTTCCCGGTTGACCACAACAAGGAGATGTGCCTGCTGGGGGAGCAAAGCGCCAACCAGTACCGCGACCTGGGGCTCTCGGTGGACTCCGGCGGCGTCGAGGTGGCCCGCACCCAAGAGCGCATGGACGAGCTCCAGCGGCGTATGACCTCGGCCGCCGCGTGGGGCGTCGAGGCCCACCTGCTCACTCCCGACGAGGTGAAGGAGCTGGTGCCGTTCATCAACGCCGACATCATCCTGGGGGGCTTCTACTGTCCCACTGTCTCGGTGGTGGACTCGCTTGAGACCGGCACCCAGATGCGCAATGTGGCGGTGAACGGGGGCTGCCATGTGGCGGCCAACACCGAAGTGCTCGACATCATCACCACCGACGGCCCCAACCCCGGCGACCGCACCGTGAAGGCCGTGGTCACCGACAAGGGCACCATCGAGACCGAGTACGTGGTGATCGCCTGCGGCGTGTGGTCGAACCGGGTGGCCAACATGGCCGACGCCTACATCCCGCTGGTGCCCGCCGTGCATCAGATGGCCGATGTCGGCCCCCTCGACATCCTGGCCGAGACCAACAACGAGATCGGCTACCCCATCGTGCGGGACATGGACACCTTCTGCTACGAGCGCCAGTCGGCGGGGTCGATGGAGGTGGGGTCGTACGGCCACCGGCCCATCTTCCACCACCCCGACGAGATTCCCTCCAACGAGGAGGCCGCCCTGTCGCCCACCGAGATGCCGTTCACCCCCGACGACTTCGACCTCCAGATGGAGCAGGCCATCGACCTGATGGACATGCTGGGCGACGCCGAGATCAAGTACGCCATCAACGGGCTGTTGTCGCTCACCCCCGACGCCATGCCGTGCCTGGGTGAGCTGCCCGAGGTTCGCAACCTGTGGTCGGCGGCGGCCATCTGGGTCAAGGAGGGGCCGGGCATGGCCCAGGTGGTGGCCGAGTGGATGACCTTCGGCTATCCCCGTGTGATCGACGTCCACGGCGCCGACGTCTCCCGCTTCTACCCCGAGGAGCGGGGCGACGATCACATTTGGGACCGGTCGGCCGAGCACTTCAACAAGACCTACGGCATCGTCCACCCCCAGGAGCAGTGGGAGGGCCGCCGCAATCTCCGGGTCAGCCCCTATTTCTCCCGCCAGCAGGACCTGGGCGCCGAGTTCTTCCAGGCCCGCACCTGGGAGCGGCCCCAGTGGTTCGAGTCCAACGCCGATCTGGTGGACCGCTACGAGGTGGAGGGCCGGGAGGTGGAGTGGGACGCCCGGTGGTGGAGCCCCATCACCGTGGCCGAGCACCTCAACCTTCGGGAGAACTGCGGGATGGTCGATCTGAGCGCCTTCCAGATCTTCGAGCTCACCGGGCCGGGCGCGGTGGCCTACGCCGACTACTTGGCGGTCAACAAGGTGGACGTGCCGGTGGGCCGCTCCATCTACACCCCGTGGCTGACCCCCGACGGCGGGTTCCACTCCGACCTCACCATGATGCGGATGGCTGAGGAGCGGGTGCGCATCGTCACCGGCGTGTTCGACGGCGGCCGAGACGAGTTTTGGGCTCGCCGCCACATGCCCACCGACGGCTCGGTGAGCTTCACCAATGTTACCGACCAGATCACCACCCTCGGGGTGTGGGGGCCCAACGCCCCCCATGTGATCGGCGCGCTGACCAGCCAAGACCTCAGCCAGGACGGCTCGCCCTACGGTTCGCTGGTGGACGTGGAGCTGGACTGCGGCGGGCGCACCATCGAGGCTGCGCTGTTCCGCATCTCTTATGTGGGCGACACCGGTTGGGAGATCTACGCCGCCTGGGACGACGGCCCGGTGCTGTGGGACGCGCTCCGGTCGGTGGGGGCCGACTACGGACTGCGGCCCACCGGCGGCGGGGTGTACGGCACGTCGGGCCGCTTGGAGAAGGGCTACCGGCTCATGGGGGCCGAACTGGAGAGCGAGTACAACCCGCTGGAGGCCGGACTGGCCCGGCCCAAGGTGAAGGCGGCGCCGTTCATCGGCAAGGAGCCCTACCTGGCCGCCCGGGAAGCGGGCGACCCCGAGGTGTCGATGTGCGTGCTCACCGTGGAGGACCTGACCGATAGCCAGGGCCGCAAGCGCTACATGCAGGGGGGCAACGAGCCCATCCTGACCCAGGACGGCCAGCGGATCACCGACTCCCACGGGCGGGTGTCGCGGGTGACCACGGCGGGGCCGGGGCCGTCGGTGGGCAAGCACCTGCTGATGGCCTATCTGCCGGCGGAGTTGGCCCAGCCGGGCACCGACCTCCAGGTGATGTACATGAACGAGCTGTTCCCGGTGAGGGTGGCCAGCACCGGCGCGGTGTTCGACCCCGACGACACCCGGTTGCGGGGCTAGGGGACTCGCCATGCGGATCCTTTGCTGTGTGAAGCGGGTGGCTGCCCCGGGGGCCAAGATCAACGTGACCGAAGACGGCCTGGCGGTGGACGCCACCCACCTGGGTTTCGCCACCAGCCCCCACGAGGAATGCGGGGTGGAGGAGGCCGTGCAGCTTGTCGAGCGCCACGGCGGCGAGGTGACGGTGCTCACGCTGGGACCGCCCGAAGCCGCCGACCAACTGCGCTATGCCGCCTCAGTGGGGGCCCACCACGGCGTGCTGGTGGCCACCGACGGCTCGGCCTGGGACCCCCAGCGCACCGCGGTGGCGCTCACCGAGGCCATTCGGGGCTTGGAGGCCGAGGCTGGTCCGTTCGACCTGCTGGTGTTCGGCAACGAGTCGGCCGATTCGGGGGGCTTCCAGGTGGGCGTTCGGGTGGCCTACGCCCTGGGCCGACCCATCGTCAACGGCATCAAGGGCATCGAGGTTGACGAGGCTGCGGGCACGGTCACCGCCCGCCGGGAGATCGACGGCGGATTCGAGGTGTACGAGCTGCCCATGCCGGCCGCCGTGGGGGTCAAGGAGGGCATCAACCTGCCGAGGTATCCGACGATGCGGGGTCGGCTGGCGTCCAAGAAGCTGGAAGTCGCCGAGCTGTCCTCGGATGCGGGGCCCGGCGGGCAGTCGCTGGTGCGGCTGCACCGGCCCCGGGAAACGGTCACCGAGACGGTGATCCTGGGCAATAGCCCTGAGGCCGCCCCCGCTGTGGTGGACGTGCTGGAAGAGCTGGGGGTGCTGTGATGCTGCTGGTGGTGTTGGAGCATGACCGGGGGGCAATGGACGAGGCGGCCCGAGAGGCGCTGACCTTCGGGCGGAACCTGACCGGTCAAATGGGAGCGCCGCTGCACGCTGCGCTGATCGGCGCCGACGACATCGATCTGGTGGCTGAAGCCGGGGCCTTCGGGGCCGAGGCGGTCTACACCGTGGTCAGCGATGTGCTGGCCGACTTCGGTCCCGAAGCATGGGGGGAGGCAGCGGCCGAGTTGATTCGACGCCTAGAACCGGGCGCGGTGCTGGCCGGGGGCAGCGAGCGGGGCAACGAGATCATGGCCCAGGTGGCCGCCCGCCTTGACCTGCCGATGGTGGCCAACTGCATCGACGTCCAGGCCGACAGCGGAGCGGGGGAGTGGACGATGACCCGCCAGCAGTGGGGCGGCTCGCTGCTAGAAGACGCCCGGTTGACATCGGAGCGGCCGCTGTTGACCACCGGCTTGCATGCGTTGGCCGCCGAACGGGCCGAGGCTGCCGCTTCGCCTTCGGTTCAGGCGGTGGAGATCGACCTGGACCCCTCGCTGGCTCGCACCATGGTCAAAGACCGAGTTGTGCTCGAAGCCGGGGTCACCCTGTCGACCGCCCCAGTGGTGATCGGCGGCGGCCGGGGTGTGGGATCGGCCGAGGCGTTCGCCCCCCTCGAGGAGTTGGCCGCCATGCTGGGCGGTCGGGTGGGATGCAGCCGAGCGGTTACCAACAACGGCTGGCGACCCCACTCCGATCAGGTGGGCCAAACCGGCACCCGCATCACCCCTGAGATATACATCGCCTCGGGCATCTCCGGCGCCATCCAGCACTGGGTGGGGGCCAAGGCCAGCAAACACATCCTGGCCATCAACATCGATCCCGAGGCCAACATGGTCACAAAGGCCAACTGGGCGGTGATCGGCGACCTCCACGAGGTGATCCCCGCAATTGCCGCAGAAGTGCGTTCTCGGCGCAGTTAGCGGTGCGGTGCCTGCTGCCTACTCATAGCGCAGCGCCTCAGTGGGCGACAGGCGGGCAGCTCGCAAAGCCGGATAAATGCCCGCCAGAGCACCGATGGCGATCGCGGCGCCCAGCCCTCCCCACAAGGCCAAGTCGGGGATGATCACCCGCCAACCCTGGGTGGCCGAGTAGCCGGCGGTCACGCCCACACCGATCAGAACCCCAGCCACGCCGCCGGCCACAGACAGCACCAGCGCCTCGGTTAGGAACTGGGTGATGATGTGGCTCCGGGTGGCACCGATTGAGCGACGCAGGCCGATTTCGCCGCGCCGCTCCAGCACGCCGATGACCATCACGTTGGCAATGCCGATGCCTCCTACCAAAAGCGCCACGGCACCGAGGCCCAGGAACAGGTTGGCGAACTGGCTGCGAGCCGCCGACTGCGCCTCCAACAAGTCGGACGGACGGGTCACCTCCACCTCTTCGGGCGTCTCGGGGTCGGCGGTAGCCGGGAGAATGTTGCGGGTCTCGTCGATCCATTCTTCATCCACCCTCAGGTACACAGTGGCGGGGTTGCCCTCGGCGTCGAAATAGTCGATGGCCGCCTGATGGCCGATTATGGCTGCGCGATCTAGGTCGGGGGCCAAGGCGAACGGCTCCAAAATGCCGATCACCTCCACCCAGGTGTCGTTGATCAGCACTCGAGGGTTGCCGGTGAGGTCTCGGATGCCCAGGCGTTCGGCGGTCACCGAGCCCAGCACCGCCGCCGGATACTCCAAGGCTGCGTCGGAGAGAAACTTCCCGTGCGCGATCTCGCCGTTGAGGGTGTCAAGCAACTGCTCGTCGCTGCCGAAGACGGCGATGCCGCCCGTTTGGCCCGAAGGGATGTAGTCGTTGCGGTACACGTTGGCGTCCACGTTGCTCACGAACGAGATCTCGCCCACCGTTCCCACACGACTCATCCTCCCAATGGACTCCTCGGGCAGTGCAGCATCGCCCGCGCCGAAGCCTCCGCCCGGTGTCACTTGGAGCAGGTTGGTGCCCAAGTCGCTGATCTGGTCCAAAAGGTCGGATTTGGAGGATTCCGACAGGCCTAGCACTCCGACCAGGGAGGCAATGCCGATGGCGATGCCTAGCGCCGACAGCGAGGCCCGAAGCTTGCGGGTCAATAGCCCCGAGGCCCCGACCCGGAATATGTCGAGGGTGCGCAGTCGGCTCGGCGGCACCATAGCGCTCACGCGACCCGCCTCTCGTCCGACTGAACCTGTCCGTCGAGCAGCCGCACCTTCCTCTGGAGGCCGTCGGCCATCTCGTCGTTGTGGGTGACCACGATGATGGTACTGCCCTCGTCGTGGAGCCTCCTGAGCAGCTCCACGATGGCCGCGCTCGACTTGGAGTCCAGGTTTCCGGTGGGCTCGTCAGCCAGGATCAAGCTGGGCTCATGAACGAGGGCCCGGGCGATGGCCACCCGCTGGCGCTCGCCGCCCGACATCTTTGAGGGGACGTGGCGCTTGCGGTGGCCCAGGCCAACTCTGTCGAGCGCCACCGATGCCCGCTCGCGGCGCTCAGAGAGGGTCACGCCCTGATAGAGCAGCCCGCCGGCCACGTTGTCTAGAGCGGTGGTGCCGGAGAGCAGGAAGAAGCGCTGGAAAACGAAACCGATCTTGCGCCCCCGGATGGCCGCTAGCCGCTTCTCGGAGAGGTTGGAGGTGTCTAGCCCGTCTACCAGGATGGTGCCGCTGCTGGCCCGGTCGAGGGTGCCCATCATGTGCAGCATGGTCGACTTGCCGCACCCCGACGGCCCCACCACAGCCACGATCTCGCCGGGTGCCACCGTGAGGTCAACGCTGTCGAGCGCGGTCACCGGGGGGATGCCGGGGTACACCTTGGACACCGAGCGCAGCTCCAGCGCGGGGGGCTTGCTCGGATGGCTCCCAGGGGGGGTGCCGACCACGGTCACGGCACCACGATCTGGATGCCGGGCTGAAGCCCCTCTGCTGAGACCTCCACGTAGCCGTCGGCGAAGATGCCCGTGCCGATGCCCACCAGTTGTGTGGTTCCGTCGGCCAAGACTACCTCGATGGCATAACCGCCTTCTTGCAGGGCCAGCAGGGCGCTCACCGGCGCAACTAGGGCTCCTTGAGCGAACTCGGTGGTCACGTGGATTTCCACGGTGGTGCCCGTCCAGTCGGAATCGATCGCCTCGTTGGGGGAGATCACCACGTCTAGGTAAGAGGTCTCCTGCGACTGGTTTGTAGCGGCCACGATCACGGGCACGGCGCCAAACTCCGACACCACTCCTGCCACCTCGGTGTCGTCGGGAAGCTCGATCACCACCTCTGTGCCGATGTCGAGCAGCTCCTGGTCCACCAGGTCGAGCTGGGCAGTGATCCGCTGGGCGGTGGTTTGCTCGAAGATCACGCCGTCGGACCCAACCGCGCTGGTCACTAGGGCAACTGGGGTTAGCTCATAGAGGTTGACGCCTATGCCAACCGAGGCGCCTAGAGACACCCCCTGCTCGCTCACCTGCGAAGGTCCAGGGGCGAACACCACTTGGCCCAGCAGCACCTCGCCGGCGGCCTCTTCGCCATTGTCGCTCTGCCAGGCAGCCACGGCTTGGGCAGTCTCGGCATCGAACACCTCGTCGATCTCGCCTGGGTCGTAGCCGAGGGCGGCCAGGTTGGCTTCCAGCCACAAGATGTCGAGACCGGGGCCAGAGTCCAAAGACATGTCCCGCCAGAGCGTCTCGTCGCCGTACATGAGGTAGGAGCTGCTGGCGCCCGACTTCAAGTCGGCCAGGTTGGCTTGTGCCGAGTCCAGGTTGAGCTTCGCCGACTCCAGGTTCAAGACGGCCTGGGCGATTTCCTGGTTGTCCGGGTCGGCTAGAAGATCGTCCAGGCGGGCCTCGGATGAGACGAGGTTCGCCCGAGCCTGCTCCAACTCCAAGGGGTCGACGCCTTGTTGGAGGTCTTGGAGTTGTTCTTGGGCGGTTTGGAGGTCGGCGAGGGCGTTGTCGATGATTGCTTGGCTCGGGCCTTGTTGGAGGTCTTGGAGTTGTTCTTGGGCGGTTTGGAGGTCGGCGAGGGCGTTGTCGATGATTGCTTGGCTCGGGCCTTCCTCCAAGTCGTCGAGGGCGGTTCGGGCGCTCTCCGCCTCGACCAATGCCGACTGGTAGCCGGACTCGTCTGACAGGTACTGCAAGTTGTCGTTGAGCAGGCCGTCTGCCTCTTCCACCCAGATGAGACCGATGCGGGAGTCTGCTCGGGCATCCGCGATGGTGTTGGTCAGGAGGTCCATCGTTGCGTCACTCAGCGGCACCTCATCGCACACCTTCTCGACTTTCACGTCCCACGTGGCGCGGCAGTAGTCCTCCCAGTCGTCTTGCAACTCGGCCAGCGAGAAGTCCCGAGAGGTGCGCGCCGAGAGCACCTGGTGCTCGGCGCGGGTGACGGTTGCTTGGGCGGCGTTGAGTTCCGCTTGGGTGGGCGGGGTGAGCAGGTCGTCGTAGGTTTCTTGGGCGCGGGTGACGGTTGCTTGGGCGGCGTTGAGTTCCGCTTGGGTGGGCGGGGTGAGCAGGTCGTCGTAGGTTTCTTGGGCGCGGGTGACGGTTGCTTGGGCGGCGTTGAGTTCTGCTTGGGTGGGCGGGGTGAGCAGTTTGTTCAGGGTGATCTGCGCTTGTGCTACCGACGCTTGTGCCGAGGCGAGGCTGGAGGTGTCCACCTCCTCCTTCAATCGAGAGAGCGCTAGCTCCGCCCCGATGAGCGACGAACGTGCGGAAACCACTCGCTGTTCGGCATCTCGGATTTGGGCGTCGGTTGCCATCGGGTCGATGGAATACAGCGTTGCGCCTCGCTCCATCACGTCGCCCTCGTTGGGAATCTGAGTCACCACGCCGCTGATCGGCGCCGAAACCGACAGGGGGTCGTCGTAGGCCAAGGTGCCGGTCATGGTGGTGGTCTCAGAGAGGTCAGACAGGCGAATGGTGGTGCTGTTCAACGCTGTCTCCGAGCTGCTGCCGCCATCGCTGTCGTCCTCGGCTGCCATCCAGACGACGATGACGACAACCAGTGCCGCCACCAGAAGGACTGCGGTTGTGGCGATCCAGAAGCGCTTGCGTGATGCTGCCACGACTAGTTCCCCCCCTGGTTGCCGCCGCCTACTTCGGGACGGCCGCCCGCCCCTTGGCCAAAGGCACCGAATCCGCCGGTGGCCTCACGGCACACTGCTTCGGCTGCCTGCACGTCGGCATCTTGGGGATTGAATGCATCGCCGAACAGTCCGGCGCCACCGCCCTGGCCGCCACCGCGTCCGGGTGTGAAGTTGGAGAGGTCGGGGTCGTCAACTTCGATGCCCTCGTCGCGCAAGCATTGGGCGAACTCCAAGAGGGTGTCTTGACGTTCCACCAGATCCAACTCCCCGCCGCCGGGTCCAAGGGCGACCCCCTCCAAGTGGTGGTTACAAGAGTCCATGGCCTGGCGGAACTCGTCGGAGTTGGGTTGTATGCCGGCATCTGCGAATGACCCGCGCAAATCGATTCGGCCGTCGGAGTCAACCATGGGGTCGGGGAACTCCGGCAGGCCGTTGTCGCGTATGCACTCCGCAAGATGCAACAGCGCCTGCTCGTCGCTGACCTCTTCTTCGATGTCAGGCTCCGGAGTGTCCTCCTCGGCTGATGGCGTGGCAGCAGACTCGGCTTCGCCTTGAGTGGGGGTCTCGGTCACTGTGGCCGTCAAGGCGATAGGCACCGGGTCGGCACCCTCCAAGGTGGCCAACCCGCCATTGGCACTATCGCCGCCGTTCCCGCCGCACGATGCTGCTACCAGAGCGCCGATAGCAAGCATGGCGGCTGCAACCGATGGGGCGCGTTTCAATCCAGACCAATTGTTCATGGACGTACACCTAAGTCTGTCCACTTGTTCGGCTGGTGATGAGTGTGTGAGGAACGCGTTAGGAGGTTTGGCTTCGGCTTGCGGTGACGTTCCTCAGCAGCCCTTGTAGTTCAAGATGGCGGTGAGGCGGTGGTCGATGTCTACGAGGTCTTGCTGGGCCTCCATCACCGCGGCGATGGAGCGGTAGGCGCCGGGGGCCTCGTCGGTGAGCTTGTCGGCCTGGTCGGCCTGCCAGGTGCGACCGGCCATCAGCTCGGTGAGCTGCTCGGGGGTGATCTCCCGCTTGGCCCGGGTGCGGCTCATCAGACGGCCCGCGCCGTGCGACGCTGAGCAATACGACTCGGCACAGCCCCGCCCCGACACGATGTAGGTGTCGTCGCCCATGCTGCCGGGGATGACGCCGCGATCTCCCTCACGGGCCCGGATAGCCCCCTTGCGGGTCACCCACACCACCGTCCCGCCGTGGGTCTCGCGCTCGGCGTAGTTGTGGTGGCAGTCCACGGTGTCCACCGGCGTAAAGTCCAAGCCAGTGGCCGATCGCAGCGCGCCCAGCACGGCTTCGGTCATCAGCTTTCGGTTGGCCCGGGCGTAGTCCTGAGCCCACAGCATGTCGGCCACGTAGGCGTCGAATCCGTCGTCGCCCTCAACCAGATAGGCCAAGTCTCGGTCTTCTAGTTCCCGTCCCGCCTTTTGGCAGATCTTCTGCGCGGCCTTGATGTGCATAGTGGCCAGGTTGTTGCCCACACCCCGCGAGCCGGAGTGCAGCACCACCCACACGCCGTCGTCGGCGTCCAGGCTCATCTCGATGAAGTGGTTGCCGCCCCCCAAAGTGCCGAGCTGGGTGCCCATCTTGGCCTTGACCTTGTTGTGGACGGCCGCCTTGTTGGGAAGCCGGTGCTCTCGAAGCCAGTCGCGGGCCGCCATAGTGGCCTCCGAGTGGGCATTGAACCCCGACGGCACCGCGGCGGCGACAGCGTCCAGCGCGCCGTTGAGGTTGCCGGGCAACTGCGATGCGGTATGGGCAGTGCGGACCGCAGTCATCCCACACCCCAGATCCACTCCGACCGCGGCGGGAATAATGGCCGCCTCAGTGGGAATCACCGACCCGATGGTGGCCCCCATGCCCACATGGGCATCGGCCATGAGCGCCACCGGTCCCGACACCGCCGGGCTGCGGGCCGTGCGCTGGGCCTGCACCAGCGTCTCCGCCTCCGCGTCGAACGCCCAGTTCACCACCGATCGTCCTCCACCTGCTTCCACCGTCACCGGCACCTGCCTGCTCATCGCGCTATTCTCTTGCACGCCTGCCCGATATCCCAGCGAATAACCGGTCTCGGTGTGGCAAGGTGGACCCGCATCGGGCCGTTGAGGCGGTGGGCGACGACCGGGCCGGGGGCCGGCTAGGGTTCAGGCGGTGAGTTGGGCGGCGAGGCGGTGGGCGGCGGCGACGACGGCGAGGCCGAGGTCGTGGGCCAAGTCGGGGTCGGGGAAGCGGTAGGCGGGGCCGTGGACGTGGAGGGCGGCGAGCGGCTGGCCGTCTTCGTCCAACACGGGTGCGGCTACCGAGTTGATGCCCTCGGAGAACTCCTCATAGCCCCAGGCGTAGCCCAGGCTGCGAATCTGGGGGAGACGGGCTCGCAGCACCTCGGGATCAAGTGTGGTCCAGGGGGTGCTTTGCTCCAGTGGTTGGCCCAGGTACTCCTCCTGCTGGGCTGGGGAGAGGTGGGCGAGCATGGCCATTCCCGAGGGCACTGCGTGGAGCGGGGCGTGCTCGCCGGTCCAGTCCCGCAGCTGCACATCCGACGACGACTCGGTGTGGTCGAGGTAGTACACATGGTCGCCGTCGAGGATCGACAACCCGGCCACCTCTTCCAGCGCGTCGGCCAACTCCAGCAGGTGGGGTCGGGCGGCCACAACGAGGCTGCGGCCCGCGGGGACAGCGCCGGCAATGTCGATCAACCCGGCACCCACCCGGTAGGCGCCGCCGATCTCCACTTGCTCGACGGCCTTCTCGGCCTCCAGCGCGGCCAGCAGCCGGGCAACCGTGCTCTTGGGCAAGTCCACCCGCTCGGCCAGATCGGTCACCCCCAGCGGTCCCTGAGCCAGCGTTCGCAGCAGCAGAAACGCCCGCTCAACCGACTGCACCGCCATCCCCGCATCCTACCCCCCGCCCGAGACTGTTCCACGATACGGAACACAGATTCGGGCTAGTCGCGGGCCAGTGTCTCGATTTCGGGGTCAAGCGTGTGGTAGTCGGAGGCATCTTGGGCGTAGATCGCCAACTCGGTGCGTAGCCCAGTCGGAGGATCAAGGGTGCCCGCCCAAATTGAAATGGCGCTCAACTTTTCCTCTGGGTCGCCCGGCGGCACGGCCTCCACCTGCCAGAACAACGAGCTCCCACACCGCTGGCAGAAGCCATAGGCCACGTCGGGGCACTCCTCGGGGTGGTACCAGGCCAGCGTCTCGTCGGCGACCAAGCGAAGGTCATCGCGGCGGCAACCTGTGGCCGCGGTGAAGTGCCCCGTCCACCGCCGACACCGGTCACAATGGCAATTCCAAACCCCCCGAGCCGGCCCCTCAATCACATACCGCACACCCCCGCACATACAACGCCCGCTCAACGACTCGGTCATGGTCTGCTCCCTTGTTCAGGTCAGGCCTCTTCGCTGGTGAGCTCGGTTTTGCGGCGGGTGATGAAGTCTTGGAGTTCGGACTCGATGGCGTCGTCGAGGGGGGGTGGTTGGTATTCGGCGAGGAGTTCTTTCCAGCGGGTGTTGGCCCGCTGGGCGGCGGTCAATGAGCCTTCTTCGGACCACTGCTCGAAGCTGTTGTTGTCGGCCACCTCGGAGCGCCAGAAGGCGGTCTCGAAGTTGGCCAGGGTGTGGGCGTTGCCTAGGAAATGGTCGCCGTGGGTGTTGGTGCGGAACGCCTCCATGGCTTGCCCGTTGTCGCTTAGGTCCACCCCTCGGGCGTGGACCTCCATGGCGCCGAGCTGGTCGGCGTCCATGATGAGCTTCTCGTAGCCCAGGGTCAGGCCCCCCTCCAGCCATCCCGCGGCGTGGAGCACGAAGTTGACCCCGGCCTGCACGGTGGGCAACAGGGTGTGGGCCGACTCGTAGGCCGCCTGGGCGTCGGGGGTCTTGGAGGCGGTGAGCTGGCCGCCGGAGCGGAACGGCACCCCGGTGCGGCGGGCCAGCGCTGCCATCACGAAGATGGCCTGAGCCGCTTCGGGGGTGCCGAAGGTGGGGGCCCCGGTGGCCATCGACATCGACGAGGCGAACGTTCCGAAGACAACGGGCGATCCGGGCCGCACCAGTTGCAGGTAGGCCATGCCCGACAGGGCCTCGGCCAGGGCTTGCGCGGCCAGGCCGGCCACCGTCACCGGCGACATGGCCCCGGCCAGGATGAACGGGCTGATGATGCTGGCCTGGTTGGCCCGGGCGTACTCCGTGGCCGCCCCCAGCATGGTGGCGTCCCATCGCATGGGGGAGGAGACGTTGATCAGCGATGTCATCACCGTGCGGTCTGCAAGGTCGCCGCCGAAGGCGATGCGGGCCAGCTCCACCGAGTCGGCCGCCCGCTCCGCGCTGGTTACCGAGCCCATGAAGGGCTTGTCGCTGTGGCGCAGGTGGGCGTACACCATGTCGAGGTGGCGCACCTCCACCGGCACGTCCACCGGCTCGCACACCGTGCCCCCGCTGAGGTGCAGGTGGGGGAGGCGGTAGACGAGCTTCACCACGTTCTCGAAGTCGGCCAGGGTGGCGTAGCGCCGGCCCTGGTCCAAGTCGGTGACGAACGGCGAGCCGTAGTTGGGGACGAACACCGTGGTGTTGCCGCCGATGCTCACGCTGCGCTCGGGGTTGCGGGCGTGTTGAATGTAAGTGGCAGGGGCATTGTCGGTGACGATCTGGCGGCACATGCCACGGGGGAACCGCACCAGCTCGCCGTCGATGTCGGCGCCGGCGTCCCGCCACAGGTCGAGGGCTTCGGGGAACTCCTGGAAGGCGATGCCCACCTCGGCCAGGATGGTCTCGGCGTTCTCCTCGATCTGGGCCAGCCCGGCCTCGTCGATGATCTCCACCGGCGGCAGCCGTCGCTCCAGCACCGGAGCGGCCAGCACCTGGCTGGCCGCCCGCGCCGCCTGTCGGCCGGCCCGTCCGCCGCCTCGCCTTCCCTGTCGTTCGCTCATCGTTGCTCCTGCAGTTCTCGTCGTCCTCGGCCGGCGCGCCGCCGCGTGGCCCTGGCGTCGTCGGCGGGCGAGATTCGCGGGGGCAAATCCACCGCCTGCTCCAAATGGGGGCTGGGGGCAGTCTCATGGGGCAGCGACATGGCGGCCACGAACAGCTCCTGAAACCGGGTCTCGGTGGCGGTCTCGATCTTGACCACCGCCCGGGCGGCCTGCTCGGCTTCGGCTCGCTGGGCGGCCGACACCAGCATCCGAGCCGCTCCCGCCCCCGAGGCGTTGCCCACCCCCTTGACCCCGTCCACCGGCCCGTCGGGCACGAGGCCCAGCACCATGGCGTGGACCGGGCTGATGTGGGCGCCGAACGCGCCGGCCAGCCGCACGTCGGCGACCTCTGCGATCCCGGCGTGCTCGGTGAGCAAGTCGATGCCGGCTCGCAGCGCGGCCTTGGCCAGCTGCACCGCCCGCACGTCGTTTTGGGTCACCAACAGCGGTACCGGCTGGGTTTGGAGCACATAGCAGAACGTCCGCCCGTCGGCGATGATCCGGGGGCTGCGCTCGGCCAACTCGCCGCCGATGACGCCCCGGTGGTCGATGATCCCGACCAGGAACATCTCAGCGATCACCTCGATGATTCCCGAACCGCACAGCCCGGACACCTCCAGCGAGCCCAGCGCGTCGTCAAAGCCGGGGTCGTCCGACCACAAGTCGCTGCCGATCACCTTGAAACGGGGCTCCAGCGTGGCGGGGTCGATCTGCACCCTTTCGATTGCCCCAGCGGTGGCTCGCTGCCCGCAACTGATCTGGGCCCCCTCGAACGCCGGCCCCGTGGGGCTCGACGCCGCCCACACCTGGCGACCGTCGCCCAACACGATCTCGGCGTTGGTGCCCACATCCACCAGAAGCTGGGGACTGGACGACCGATGCGGCCCCTCAGACATCATGGCGGCCACTGCGTCGGCCCCCACGTGTCCGGCGATGCACGGGCCGACGTAGAGGGCCGCGTCGGGCAGGTCCACACCGATGTCGGCGGCCATGGCCCACACCCCGTCGCGTACCGCCAAGGTGAACGGGGCGGCGCCCAGCGGGGTCGGGTCGATGCCCAGCACCAGGTGGTGCATGATCGGGTTGCCCACCACCACTAGATCGCAGACGCTGGTCCGCTCGACGCCAGCGGTTTGGCACAGCTCGCCCACCAGACCATCGATGGCCTCCCGCACCGCCCTGATCAGCTCGGCGGTGCCGCCGGGGTTGAGCATGGCGTAGGACACCCGGCTCATCAGGTCCTCGCCGAAGCGGATCTGCGGATTCATGCGCCCCGCGGTGGCGGCCACCTCGCCGGTGGCCAGGTCCAGCAAGTAGCCGGCCACGGTGGTGGAGCCCACGTCCACCGCCACGCCATAGGCCTCATCGGAATAGCCCGGCCGAACGGTAAGCACCTGCCGGTCAACAACCGCAGGGTCGGCCTCGAAGCCCCGTCGCCGGGTGTGGACCACGGCGGTGACCGCGCCTTTCCCCTCGGCGATGGCTGCTGACAGTGCGGGCAGGGCCCGGGCGGCAACGGCCACGTTGGGCAGTTCCCAGTCGTCGGCCAAGGCCTCGACTACCCGCTCAGCATCGGAGATCTCATCGCCCAACTCGGCGGTGTTCAGTTCCAGATAGTGGAGGGTCACCACCGGGTCGATGGTGATCTCGCCCAGGTCGATGGCCTTTCGCACCACCGGGCTGTGGACCTGGCTTTGGGCGGGCACGTCGATCACCGCGTCGCCCAGCACGGCGACTTGACAGCTCAGGCGATGGTCCGGCTTCAGCGGGCGGCGGCCCCGGTAGTCGAGCTCGGCGGGGCCGGGAGCCGACAGGGCGTCGCCGGAGCTGGTCAGTCCCCACTTGGCGAATTGGCCGTTGCTGGGGGCCACCTGGCAGCGTCCGCACAGTCCCCGGCCCCCGCACACCGAGTCGATGTCCACCCCGGCGGCTCGGGCTGCGTCCAGCACCGTCGATCCCTCCGGTGCGGCAGTCTCGATGCCGCTGGGCGTGAATACCACGCGGTGTTCGACGGTCATGTCAACCATTCTGGGCCTCGGTGCCGACGAACGCTCCGGTGCTCGGGGCTCATACAGCAGCCCGGCGACGACCCCCTCGACGGCGGGCAGCTCCCTCCCCAGCGGCGGTCGGGTCCCGGTTCTCGGCAATCCACGCCATGCAGTCGCGGTCGTGGCCGGCCAGCACGTCGGCGGCCATCACCGCCTGCTTCACCTCGGCGTGCAGCGGGTTCATGATGGCCGAGGTCATCCCCGCGCCGATGGCCATGGCCAAAAAGGTGCCGGTTATGGCGTGGCGGTTGGGCAGGCCGAAGCTCACGTTGCTGGCCCCGCAGGTGGTGTTCACCCCGAGCTCGTCGCGGATGCGCCGAACCAGGCGGAACACCTGCTGGCCGGCGGTGCCCATGGCCCCGATGGGCATGACCAGCGGATCGACCACCACGTCGGCGGCGGGGATGCCGTGGTCGGCGGCTCGTTCCACGATCTTGCGGGCCACCTCGAAGCGGACGTCGGGATCCTCGCTGATGCCGGTCTCATCGTTGGAGATGGCCACCACTGCGGCGCCATGGCGGGCCACCAGTGGCAGCACCCGCTCCAGCACCTCGTCCTCGCCGGTGACCGAGTTGATCAGCGGCTTGCCGTCGTAGGCCGCGATGCCCGCCTCCAAGGCCTCGATGATCGACGAGTCGATGGACAGGGGCACGTCGGTCACCGACTGCACCAGCTTGACCGCCCGGGCCAACAGCGCGGGCTCGTCGGCCAGCGGGATGCCGGCGTTCACGTCGAGCATGTGGGCGCCGGCGGCCACCTGGGCCAGAGCGTCGGCCTCCACCCGGCTGAAGTCGCCGGCCTTCATCTCCTCGGTCAGCAGCTTGCGCCCGGTGGGGTTGATCCGCTCGCCGATCATCACGAATGGCCGGTCGAATCCGATCACCACTTCTTTGGTGGCCGAGCTGATCACGGTGTCGGTCACGTTGCCGCCTCCTGGGGATGTTCCATTGCGTTTTCGGGGTCCCAGCCGCCGGCGGCCACGAACTCGTCGAGCCGCTTCAGCGGAAAGGCGGCCTCGAGCTCTTCGGCGGCCCGCAGGGCGGCGCCCTCGGGGTCGTCGGGATCGCCGGGAATCACCCTGCGCTGCCATTCGCCGACGTATTGTGATGCCTGGGTCTTGCCGGCCACCATGGCAGCCCGGTCGATAGCCCGTTGGAAGCGGCGGGGGAGGATGCGCTGGATCTTTGAAGATCCCGAGCCTGCGTTAACCTGAGCGGGGATGTCCCGCCAACAGATCACCACCAGGTTGCCGTTACTCCCCCGCCGCCGACTCACGCGGCTCGCTCCCGGATCGCTACCAGCGCATCGACCAAACCTCCGTACCCGGCGGCCACCTTCTCGAAGCGCAGCCCCAGGCGGAGGGCCGCTTTTTGGGCCAACCGATCCAGTTCGGGGTTGTGCTCCTGGGACAGGTACACCAGCCGGGTGTAGTTGTTGAAATAGACGTCTTGCAGTTCGGGGTGGTCCACGATGCCCAGCCCCTTCAGAATCAGGCGCTCGAAGTGGCGCACCAGATAATCGGTCAAATACAGCGTGCCCAGCTCCTGGTCTTGCATCTGGGCGAAGGCCTCGGCCCCGGCATAGAGCTCATAGCAGTGAGGGCCGGGGAGGCGCTCCACGCCTTCCTCTTCGCAGACCTTGTCGAGCAGGCCCCCGGTGCCGCAGTCGGCGTAGCCCACCATGATGGAGCGGTAGCGGTCTCGGGCGGCCCGCACCCGCTCCCGCACCGCCTCGGGGATCAGCTCGGGGCGGTTGTGCAGCTTGGCCGGCAGGCACTCCAGATCGATGCCGGGGCTGCCGCCGTCGGCGGCAAGGGCCGTGATCAGATGGCGCAGCTCCTTGGCCAACGCGCCGCAGGCCACCACCAGCATCCGGTCAGAACGAGACATGATCAAACCGCGGCTCGCCGGGCCGCCACCAGATGCTTGGCGGTCTCGGCGGCTACCGCTGCATCTCGGCAGTAGGCGTCGGCGCCGATGGCCTCGCCGAACTCCTCGTTGAGGGGCGCGCCGCCCACCAGCACGATGTAGTCCTGGCGCAGGCTCTTCTCCACCAGGGTGTCGATGACCACCTTCATGTAGGGCATGGTGGTGGTGAGCAGCGCCGACATGCCCAGGATGTCGGGCTGGTGCTCGTCGAGGGCGGCGATGAACTCCTCCACATCGGTGTTGATGCCCAGATCGGTCACCTCGAAACCGGCGCCCTCCAGCATCATGGCCACCAGGTTCTTGCCGATGTCGTGGATGTCGCCCTTGACCGTGCCGATTACCACGCTGCCAATGGGCTCGGCCCCGGTCTCGGCTAGCAGCGGGCGCAAGATGGCCATGCCCGCCTTCATGGCGTTGGCGGCTAGCAGCACCTCGGGCACGAACAAGATGCCGTCGCGGAAATCGATGCCCACGATGCGCATACCCTCCACCAGGGCCTCGTCCAGCACCTTGTCGGCGGGCCAGCCCCGGTCCAAGAGGATTCTGGTGCCCTCGTCGATCTCCTCGGCCAAGCCGTCGTAGAGATCGTCGTGCATCTGCGCGCACAGGTCTTCGTCGTTCAGACTCGACAGATCGATTTCGTCGATCTCGGGCGTGTCAGTCATTCGACACACTCCTTCTGTGGTGCTGGACCCCAGGGCGGGTTCCATACTGTGGACCAGTACCGCAATGCGGAACAGCGTCACTGTAGCACGAAGGAAAGCCGATTGCCTGCTGTGTACCCCCCCTGGGACTTGAACCCAGAACCTGCGGATTAAGAGTCCGTTGCTCTGCCAATTGAGCTAGAGGGGCTTGTTGGGCGGACCGAGGGGATTTGAACCCCCGACCTCCGGGACCACAACCCGGCGCTCTAACCTGACTGAGCTACGGCCCGCAAGCCCGGTCAGTCTAGGGCCGAAGGCGGGCGCCGGGGAAACCGTTTGCTCCCTCATATCGGCGGCGCGCTCAGCTGAGCCAAGCGACCATGGCCTCGGCCAACGCCGGGCCCTGGTCTTCTTGAATGAAATGGCTGGCGGGTCGGAACTGGTCGTGGGGCTGGCCCGCCGCGCCGGGGATGCGCTCGCTGATGGCCGCCTGTCCTCCGCCCAGCACGGGATCGTCGGGGGCCCACAGGGTAAGCACCGGCTTGGTCCACTGCTCCAACACCTGCCACGCCGCCCGGTTGGCGGGAACGGCGGGATCGTCGGGCGAGATCGGCACCAGCATGGGGAAGTGGCGGGCCCCGGCCATGGAGAGCTCATCGGGAAACGGCGCCCGGTAGGCCTCTTGGGCCGCTTCGCTCAACTCGTTTGCCGTGGCATTGTCCACCAGCCGGCCACAGTCGAGGTACTCCACTTCCTGGCTGAACTGGAGCCAGAACTCGAAGCCCGCTCCGGGCGACTGGCCTTCGGGCAGCCCGGTGTTGGCCAACACCAGCCGATCGAACAGGTCGGGGTTCTCGGCGGCCAGCCGCAGCCCGATGAGCCCGCCCCAGTCCTGGCCGAACAAGTGCAGCGGCCCGTGGCCCCGCTCGGCAGCGGTGACAGCCAAGAACTCCCGCATCCACGCCACATGGCCCTCGTAGGTGTAGGCCGACCGCTCCACCGGCTTGTCCGAGCGCCCGAAGCCGATCAGGTCGGGCACCACCGCCCGGTAACCGGCCGCCGCCAGCGGCGAGATCATCTTGCGGTACAGATACCCCCAGGTGGGCTCGCCGTGCAGCAGCAAGACCGTGGCTGTGCCGTCGCCCGCATCGTCAGGCGCCGCCGTCACATAGGCCACCCGCAGCCCGTCGATATCGACATAGCGCGGCTCGTGCGGATAGTCGTCGATCCCGGCGAATCGCTCCTCAGGGGTGCGCACAAAGGCCACCCCGCTTGATGTGGTCAGCACTTCAGCGTCAGCCATTCCCCGACGCTACCGCCTCGGCTCGTCCAGCCGCCGTTGCAGACGCTCGGCTTCCCAAACTCGCCGCGGCCCGAACCCAGGTGGGCAATACACTCAAGACCACTGGCGAGCCTGCCAGCCCGCCCCTGTAGCTCAGTCCGGACAGAGCAGGTGACTTCTAATCATCAGGCCGCAGGTTCGAATCCTGCCGGGGGCGCTTTCTAGAGCTTCATGCCCCGAGCCCGAGCGTCGTCGGGACTCACCCCGTGGCGTGACCCTCTGGGAAGACGCCCACGTGGATGTGATCGTGGTGAACCTCGTCCGTGAAGTTGTGGGCAACCGCGTCGTCGAACCGCCACGGACTTCCGAACTCCCTGATGTCGAGCCGCGATACCAGCCACTCCGATAGCGCATAGATCGATGACGTCGGGTCGTGCGAGTCAATCACCAGCTCCGAGCCCACTTCGTGGATGTCGACCGCCCGGCCCACCGTGTGATTGCTCACCCTGTCCGTTCCGAACACGTTGTGCGGGTGTCCTGTTTTCAGCACGATAGCGGAGTAGGGGGTTCGCTCGGCGATGTCGAGCATCACCTCGTGCAGCGCATCATCGGTGTGCCCGGAGTAGATATCCCAGATCGCCGAATCGGGGAGGTCGATTCGGGGATCGTCGACCACCGAGGCGGCGAGGGGCGAGAGATCGGCAGGCCGAGCAACCGGCCGGCCTCCAACCGAAGCGAGCGCCTCGAACTCCCACGCACCCGAAGCGCCCCGCACAAGGCGCACGTCCATCGTCCGGGTCTCGGCTCGCTCGGCATCTGCTGAGCCCTCCCCCCCCAGTTCCTGGCGGACCACGACCATTATCGAGATCCGGTCGTCATTGTGACCGCCGAGTTGGGGGTACTCGATCGTGCCGCGTGACCACATCCCGGGGTGATGCACGGTCGCCGCCTCCCTCGCGAGTGCGTCGGCGCGAGCAGGATCGGCTGTCACGCCCGCCGCCAATTCAGCCAACGAAGAGTCCGGGCCGTAGTTCGTGATCTGGTAGGCCACCTCGGCACCGAGCCGCTTGGCGTCGGCCTGGACCTCATTGGGCAAAGGCTCGAACTGGTCCGGGAATGGCGGAGGTGCCACTGGCGCCGCGGACACGTCCTCTACCGGTTCGGCCGTCGCTGTGACCCCTTCGGCGAAAGGATCATCGCCTTCAGCGAATTCGGCGTCAGGGCCGAGGTCTGCGCTGTCTGTCTCGATCGGTGTCGGCACGGCGGTCGCCTCCGGCACGTCGACCGCCGCGTCGTCGGCGACGGGAATGGCGGGAGCATCATCGTCTGCCGTGATCACCCTTTCGTAGAACAGAAGGACGCCGCCCGCGAAGAACAACGCAGCACCGGCCAAGGCGAGCCATTGACGGGTGACGGAGGGTTTTCTCATGTCGCTGGCCGTTACGCCGATAGCGCTGAAAGTGTCCGAGCTTGACCATTCCGCCTTGCCGCCCAGCGCAGGACCGGCTGTTCGAGGAGATACCACGAGGCGGCGGTCGCCGTGGCGGTGAGGAGGAGGGCCAGCCAGAGGGCGATGTCAGAGCGGATGAACACGTAGTGCCAGAGGTAGAGCCCGAAGGACAATTCGGCGACCCGCAACAGTACCCGGTTCGCCAACCATGCGGGGTCAGTCAGCGCGTACTGGACCGTAAGCGCACTCAGCGCCAAGGCCGCGAAACCGCCCCAGAGAATGGTCGTGCCCGTGTCGCCGAATGCGGGCACCAGCACCAGCGCCAGCAGCGCCAGAACCGACCACCTCGCGAACCGCCACGAGGTTGGCCGAGCGACGGCCAGACAACAACCCACCAGAAGTGCCGCGGCGTTGGTGTCGGTCGCGTTGTACACCCAGCCCGGCGACATGACTTCGATTGCAGTTGCCCTCCAAGCGATGGCAGCCAGCGCCAGGCCTCCGATGATGAGGGTCCGATGCCTGGCCGGTAGTGCAGCGAGGACGAGCGGCCACAGCACATAGAAGTGGGCGATCACCGCGATGAACCAGATGTGCGTGAGCCGCTCCAGTTCGAGACCTTCGATTCGGGCATAGTTGGCGTAGAAGCCGAGCACCGCAATCAAGCGGGACCAGTCGGTCCCCACTGCGACCATTGCGAGATAGACGGCCAGAAGGGCAGGAAGCAGCCGGAGCGCTCGCTTTCGATAGAACGAGCCAAGATCGACCCGACCGGTCCGGTCCATCTCGGCACACAGCGAACCGGTGACCACGTAGCCCGACAAGACGAAAAACAGGGTGACGCCGTAGTGGCCCGCAGGCACGACGGCACTGTCAATGTGGTAGCCGACCACCATTGCAATTGCTACGGCGCGCAATCCATCGAGCGCGGGGATCCGTCGCATCGCACCTCCTAGTGCTACCTTGCCGCGCGGATCAGGGCACGATAACGCATCGCCCGCCAGAGCGCAGAAGGGACGGGAGGAGATACCTCCGACATCCGACAGCATGAAAACAACCCAACGCAGAGGAGCCGTGCTTGCGGCTTTCCTGCTGCTGATCATGCTGTCCGCTAGCGGCTGTGATGCCGTCGAGCACGCGACTCCCGCCGGATTTGCGGGGCAAGTTGTAGAGACCACCGCGACCCCTCGGATCGCGACCGTTCCCCCCACGGCGACAGTTGCCCCCACGGCGTCGGTTCCTCCTGTGGCGACGGTTGCCCCCACGGCGTCGGTTCCTCCTGTGGCGACGGTTGCCCCCACGGCGTCGGTTCCTCCTACGGCGGAGGCCGCCCCCTCCCCGCCCACCCCAACAGCGACACCGACTCTGCCGCCACTCGATCCTCCGACGTTCGAATCGCTTGACCAGATCAACACGATCCGCGACTTCAGCAATTACATGTCCTACGGCCGATCCCAGTGGGAGCGGTCGGTCCCAGGAGTCGAACAGCTTCGGATTGCCTCGACCGCGGATGGTGCCGAACAACCTGTGCTCTGGCTGGCTCCGAGTGGCGACCGCGATCAGCCCGTGTTGGTGATATTGCACTCCTGGAGCGCCTCGTACACCCAGCACGCCGGGATTCCCTTTGCGATGTGGGCCCAGGAAAACGGTTGGGCAGTGATCGCCCCCGAGTTCCGAGGCATAAACGACGACGCCGACGCGGTCGGGTCCGACTTGGCGGTCCAGGACGCGGTGGATGCGATCGACTACGCCGTTGCCCAGGCCGGGGTGGATGCCAATCGGGTGTACGTCGTCGGCTACTCCGGCGGCGGGATGATGGGGCTCCTCCTTGCTGGCCGACACCCTGACAAGGTCACCGCAGTCTCGGTCTGGGGGCCTCCGCATGACCTCGTGGACTTTTACGAGCACGCCAGGAGGGCGGGAATGCGCTATGCCGGCGACATCAGTCGGGCCTGCGGAGGTGACCCGAGGAGCGCCGGCCCGGCGCAGGAGGAGTGCCTCACCCGTAGTCCGGAGACGTACCTGGAGTCGGCCCGCGACCAGGGGGTCTCGATCTTCATCGCTCAGGGCATCCGCGATCAGTTCGTGCCCCGGAGTGTGGCCGCCGAGGTGTTCAATCAGCTGGCCGACCCCGACGACCGCCTCAGTGCCGAGGAGGTGCACCTTCTCGGCCAGGGAAGGGTTCCCGACCATCTGTCGATCACGACTGAGACATACTTCAGAGACAGAGATCCTGCCCCCGTATTCGCCCGACAGTCGGGTCGAGCCTTGCTCGTCTACTTCCAGTCTGGCCACGAAATGGTTTACAACGCGAGCGCACGGTGGTTCGCAAGCGATCCTCGCTAGGGAGCGTCGCCCGTTTGATGGCACTTGCGCGAGCTAGGCCGCGAAAATAGATTGAACCGATGTCCGTTCTGAGGAGGCGACTCGTCGCCGGACTACTGGCGGTGGCGATGCTGTTCGCCGTCGTCGCGTGCAGCAGTGACGACCCGAGTCCCAGCGAGCCCGAAACCCCGCAGGTCGGCTCCTAGGCCAGAACCCAGAACTTCTCGCGTCTCTACAGCATCTCTATTAGGGGCATTGCAGAGAATACGAATCCTGCCGGGGGCGCTTTATTGAGGAGAGCGGGTGACGAGAATCGAACTCGCGTCATCAGCTTGGAAGGCTGGGGTTCTACCACTGAACTACACCCGCGGGGCTGGCGGTGAATGATATCTGCCCCCGGCGGCAACCGGCTACGACACGAGGATTTAGGGGACCGCCGGTAAACTTCTCAGCCTGTGAGGAGCACGGTCGAAGTCCTAGAGGACAACCGGGTGAAGCTGTCGGTGGACATCGAGGCCGAGGAATTCGAAGAGAAGCTCGACGAGGCCTTCCGCAAGCTGGCCCGCCAAGTGCGCCTTCCCGGTTTCCGCCCCGGCAAGGCCCCTCGCCGAGTGCTGGAGGCCCGGCTCGGTCCCCAGGCCGCTCGGGGTGAGGCCCTCAGCGATGCGGTGCCCGAGTACTACGCCCAGGCCGTGAACGACCATGAGGTGGACGTGATCGCGCCACCGGAGATCGACATAACCAGCGGGGCCGAGGAAGGCCCGGTGAGCTTCGACGCAGTGGTGGAGATCCGCCCCTCGATCACCATCACCGACTACGACCAGATCAAGGCCGAAGTGCCCAGCCCCGTGCCCACCGACGAGGAGATCAGCCAGCAGGTGGACCAGCTCCGCAAGCAGTTCGGCGAGCTGGCCCCCGTCACCCGGCCGGCCATCGACGGCGATCACGTCACCATGGACATCTACGGGTCGTACAACGGCGAAGAAGTCGAGGGCCTCACTGTTGACGACTATGCCTACGAAGTGGGCCAGGGCGCCGTGGTGCCCGAGATCGACGAGCAGCTCCGGGGGTCGAAAACCGGCGACATCTTGGAGTTCAACGCCGAGCATCCCGATCCCGATGAGGACGGGTTGCTGCGGTTCCGCATCCTGGTCAAAGAGGTGCAGGAGACGGTTCTGCCCGACTTCGACGACGAGTTCGCCCAAGAGGCCTCCGAGTTCGACACCGCTGAGGAGTTGCGAGCCGACGTCTCCGAGAACATCGCCCGGGCCAAGCGGGCCAACGCCTTGGCCTCCCTGTCCACCCAGGTGGGAGAACAGCTTGCCGAATTGGTGGCCGACGACATCCCCGAGGCATTGGTGGACGCCGAAGTGCAGCACCGTCTTCGGACCCTTCAGATGCGCCTGGGCAGCCAGGGCATCGAGATCGACGCCTATCTGGAGGCCATCGGCCAGACCCCCGATGAGCTGGCCCAAGCCCTGCGGGAACCGGCCCTCCAGGAGGCGAAAACCGACCTGGCCCTGCGGGCGGTGGCCGCGGCGGAGTCCATCGAGGCCACCGACGAGGACGTGGATCTGGAGCTGACCATGCTGGCCGCCCAGGTGGGCCAGACCGTGGACGAGGTCAAGGCTGCATTGTTCGCTGACGATGAAAGCCGCCTCAAGGGGGTACGATTGGACGCACAGATGCGCAAGACCCGGGACTGGGTTCTAGATCGAGTTGAGATAACGGATTCCGACGGAAACCCCATCGAACGCTCTAGCCTGAACCCGGACGACCAGTCTGAACTTCCCCCCAACACCAACACCATCGAGAGCCAAACCACATGAACCCTCAGAACTACATGGTGCCTGTCGTGGTCGAGCAGACCAACCGGGGCGAGCGCTCGTTCGACCTCTACTCCCGACTGCTCAAGGAGAACATCATCTTCTTGGGCACCCCCATCGACGACACGGTGGCCAACCTCATCTGCGCCCAGCTGCTGCACCTGGAGTCGGAGAACCCCGACAAGGACATCAACCTCTACATCAACAGCCCAGGCGGCGACATCAACGCCATGTTCGCCATCTACGACACCATGCAGTACCTGAAGCCCGACATCACCACCATCTGCTTCGGCCAGGCGGCTTCGGCCGCGGCCGTGCTGCTGGCCGCGGGCGCTGCCGGCAAGCGCTTGGCGCTGCCCCACTCCCGCATGCTGATTCATCAGCCCTACGCCGGAGCATCCGGCCAGGTATCCGACATCGAGATCGCCTCGCGGGAGATCCAGCGGCTCAAGGACCAGCTCGAAGAGCTTCTGGCCCGCCACACCGGCCAAGACCTCGACAAGATCAAGCAGGACACCGATCGCGATTATGTGATGACTGCCGAGGACGCCAAGGAGTACGGGCTCATCGACGAGGTCATCTCGTCGCGTGACGCCGTCGAAGCTGTTGGCCCGATCACGGCCATCCGGTAAGGGGGATCAGAGACCGTGGCAAAGTTCGGAGAGGGCGGCGAGCTGCTGAAGTGCAGCTTCTGCGGCAAGACCCAGAAGCAGGTCAAGAAGATGATCGCCGGTCCCGGCGTCTACATCTGCGACGAGTGCATCGATCTCTGCAACGAGATCATCGAGGAGGAGCTGGCCGAGGGGACCGACGTCGGGTTCAAGGAGCTGCCCAAGCCCCAGGAGATCTACTCCTTTTTGAACGACTACATCATCGGCCAGGAGCGGGCCAAGCGCATCTTGTCGGTGGCCGTCTACAACCACTACAAGCGGGTCCAGATGGGCTCGACCGACGCCGAGGTGGAGCTGTCCAAGTCGAACATCCTGCTGCTCGGTCCCACTGGGTGCGGCAAGACGCTGATGGCCCAGACTCTGGCCCGGATGCTCAACGTGCCCTTCGCCATCGCCGACGCCACCGCGCTGACCGAGGCCGGCTACGTGGGCGAGGACGTGGAGAACATCCTGCTCAAGCTCATCCAGGCCGCCGACTACGACGTCAAGAAGGCAGAGACCGGCATCATCTACATCGACGAGATCGACAAGATCTCCCGCAAGAGCGAGAATCCGTCGATCACCCGGGACGTGTCCGGTGAGGGTGTGCAGCAGGCTCTACTGAAGATTCTGGAGGGCACCACCGCGTCGGTGCCCCCCCAGGGCGGGCGCAAGCACCCCCATCAGGAGTTCATCCAGATCGACACCACCAACGTGTTGTTCATCGTGGGCGGGGCCTTCGCCGGCTTGGAGCAGATCATCGAGAACCGGGTGGGCAACGTCGGGGTCGGTTTCGGCGCAGATATCCGCACCGACGCCGAGCGGGACCACGGCGAGCTCTTCAACCAAGTCCAGCCCGAGGACTTGATCAAGTTCGGCCTCATCCCCGAGTTCATCGGGCGCCTGCCGGTGGTCGGGGTGGTCTCCCACCTCGAGCGCGACATGCTGGTTCGGATCCTGGTGGAGCCCAAGAACGCCCTGGTCAAGCAGTACTGCAAGTTCTTCGAGTTCGAGAACGTAGAGCTGGTGATCAGCGATGAAGCTCTGGCCGAGGTGGCCGAGCTGGCCCTCAGCCGCAACACCGGGGCCCGGGGGCTGCGAGCCATTCTGGAAGAGGTCTTGCTCGACGTGATGTACGAGCTGCCCAGCCGCGATGACGTGGTCCAATGCCTGGTCAACGCCGAAACCGTCCGCGACGAGGAGACCCCGCAGCTGCTCAATGCGGCCAAGGCCCGTTCCAGCGACCGGTCCCGTCGCCAGGCCAGCTGACTTCCCGTCGATCGCCGACGATGTGAGCGAGGCGGAGGCCCGGGCGCTTTTGGCCGAGGCCCGGGCATGGCTCGACAGCCACGTCAACCTGGAGGCGACGGCTGGCGACACCGACGGGTTGACGCTTGCTCCGATGCGCGAGCTGCTGGGCGCGCTGGGCGATCCCCAGGGCGACTATCCGGCGGTCCACATCACCGGCACCAACGGCAAGGGCTCGGTGGCCGCGCTGGTGGCCGCGCTGGCCGGCGCGTGGGGGATGAGCGTCGGGGTCTATACCAGCCCCCACGTGGAGCGCATCAACGAGCGCATGACCGTGGGGGGCGACCCCATCAGCGACGCCGAACTGGTCGAGACCTTGGGCCATCTGCGTTTGCTGGAAGACCATCTGATGGCCAGCGGCGCGGCCCGGCCCTCTTGGTTCGAGTTGGTCACCGCGGCTGCCCTGCGCTGGTTTGCCGACGCGGCCGTGGACCTGGCGGTGGTTGAGGTGGGCAAGCTGGGCCGCTACGACGCCACCAACGTGGTGAACAGCGAGGTGGCGGTGATCACCAACATCGGCCGCGACCACACCGACGGCCGCCCCGGTTGGGAGCAGGAGGTGATGGGGGAGAAGGCCGGCATCCTCCACCCCGGTGCCACCGCCGTGCTGGGGCCGATGGCGTCCGATCTGGTGGCCATCGCCGCCGTAGAGTCGCCCGCAGAGCTCTTGGTGGCCGGCCGGCAGTTCGAGCTGGAAGAAAACTACCCGGCGGTGGGCGGCCGGCTGGTCACGGTGCGCACCCCCCGGGCCCGCTACGAGGGCGTCTACGTCAGCCTCTTCGGCACCCATCAGGGACAGAACGCCGCGTCGGCCATCGCTGCCTTCGAGTCGCTGGTAGAACAGGAACTGGACGAAGCGGTCTTGGGCGCGTTGGGCGATGTCGAGGTTCCGGCCCGATTCGAGGTGGTGTCCCGCCAGCCCCTCGTGGTGATCGACGGCGCCCACAACCCCGAAGGCCTTGCGGCCGCGGGGGCCACCCTGGCCGAGGAGTTCAGCGTGCTGGGCACGGTCACCTGGGTGGTCGGCATGATGCGCGACAAAGACCCCGACGCCATGCTGGGCGCCATTGCCGCGTCCGAGGCTCGCTGCGGCCTGGTGGTGTGCTGCGCTCCCGACTGGCCCCGGGCCCTGCCGGGCGCCGAGTTGGCCGCGGCAGCCCGGGAGCAGGGGATCGACGCCGAGGTGGTCGACGATGTGGCCGAGGCCGTCGAACGAGCCCTGGCGCTGTCGGCCGACGAGGACGCAGTGGTCATCACCGGATCTCTGTACACCGCCGGTGCGTCCCGCCTTCACATGGCCTCACGGGATCGGTAGGGTGCAGCCGGTGATGAACGTCGCGACGCATTCGAAAGGGCTCCACCGGTGAATCGGACACTGGTGCTGTGCAAGCCCGACGCGGTGGAGCGCGGTCTGGTGGGCGCCATCTTGTCGCGTTTCGAGGCCCGGGGCTTGCGGATCGCGGCGCTGCGCCTGCTCACCATCGATGCCGACCTGGCTGCCCGCCACTATGCCGAGCATGTGGACCGCTCGTTTTATCCCGACCTGGTGGCGTTCATCGGCCGCTCACCGTCGGTGGCCCTGGTGATTGAGGGGCCCGAAGATGTCTACGCCGTCGTCCGCTCCATGATGGGCGCCACCAACCCCCTGGAATCTCCCCCCGGCACCATCCGGGGCGACTACGGGCTGGAGGTTACTGAGAACCTGGTCCACGGTTCCGACAGCAATGCCTCCGCCGAGCGGGAGATCGCCATCTTCTTTCCCGAGCTGTGATTCGCGGGGCCATTGTTGCCGGTGTGCGATTTGGGATCGGCTGCTCTAACCTTGCGCCATGGTGAAGCGGCGGTTCTCTTCCAGTAGCGGCCTCGTCGGCCGCGATGTCGCCATCGACCTGGGCACCGCCAACACGCTGGTGTATGTCCGCGGCGAGGGCATCTTGATCAACGAGCCCTCGGTGGTGGCGGTTACCGGCGAGGGCGTGCCCTTGGCGGTGGGCTCGGAGGCAAAGCGGATGCTGGGGCGCACCCCCGCCCACATCCAGGCCATCCGCCCCCTTAAAGACGGAGTCATCGCCAATTTCGACATCTGCGAGAAGATGCTTAGGTACTTCATCCAGCGGGTATCTCCCGGCCGGTTCATCCGGCCCCGCATGGTGATCTGCGTTCCCTCCGGCATCACACCGGTGGAGCAGCGGGCCGTCCAGGAAGCCGCTGTCTCGGCGGGAGCGAAGAAGCCGGTCTACATCATCGAAGAGCCCATGGCCGCAGCCATCGGCGCCGGCCTGCCGGTGCAGGAGGCTTCAGGAAGCATGATCGTGGACATCGGCGGCGGTACCACCGAGGTGGCCATGATCTCTCTGGGCGGGGTGGTCACCGGCCAGTCCATCCGAATGGGGGGCGACAGGATGGACGAGGACATCATCGCCTATCTCAAGAAAGAGCACAGCCTCACCATCGGAAACCGCACTGCCGAAGAGGTCAAGATGGTATTGGGATCAGCTTGGGGCGGCAGCGAGAACCAATTTGCCGAGGTTCGGGGTCAGGACATGGTTTCCGGCCTGCCTAAGACGGTGGTCACCTCCACCGTCGAGATCAGCGAGGCAATCTCTGAGGTGGTGCGTTCGATTGTCGATGCGGTGAAGGTGACGTTGGACGAGACTCCTCCGGAACTGGCCGCCGACATCATGGAGGCGGGCATTGTCCTGGCCGGTGGCGGGGCCCTGCTGAACGGCCTGCCCCCTCGGATCGAGGAAGAGACGGGAATGCCAGTCCGGTTGGCGTCCAATCCCCTCCACGCGGTGGCCATCGGCTCGGGCCAGTCGCTGGAGGAGTTCGACGCCCTTGAGGGGCTCCTCTTCTCGTCGTCGTACGACTGATCGCTCGGTTCGGCCCCGTGGCCACGGGTTCCCGCACAGCACGGTCGCGGTTCACGCTCATCTTCCTCCTGCTCAGCTCCGCGACCCTGCTCACCCTGGATGCCCGCGATTTTGAGCCCCTTCAGCGGACAGAGGAAACCCTTACTGATTTGGTCTCACCGCTGCGGTCCGGGGCTGATCGGCTGTTCGAGCCGGTCGGCGACGCCTGGACCGGCATCACCGGCTATGACGAGCTGGAAGCCGAGAACCAGCTGTTGCGAGAAGAGCTGCAAAAGCTCGAGGGCCAGCAGATTCTCGACTCCGATGCCGCGATACGCCTCGAATTGCTGCTTGACGAGTTGGGCCTTCCCTATGTGCAAGACATCCCCAACGTTGTGGCCGAGGTGGTGACCGCCAACATCGGGAATTTCGACCGGTATTCGGTCCAGATCAACCGCGGATCGGAAGACGGGATCCGCAGGGGGATGCCCGTGGTGACTCGAGGGGGGCTGATCGGGCGGATCGACGGCGATCCCGGCCGGGGATACTCCCAGGTTGCACTGCTGACCGACCCCAACTTCGAAGTCGGCGTGCTGGTAGTGGGCACCGATGATGTGGCCTTGGCCTCGGGAAGCGGTCACGATGAGCCGCTGACGGTCACCAAGGGGCTGGAGATCGATACCGAGGTGGCCGTCGGGCATGAGGTGGTCACCAGCGGTGTGGACCGCAGCCGTTATCCCCCCGGCATTCCCATCGGCGTCGTCACTGACATCGACTTCGACGAGGCTCGCTTGTTGCAGCTGCTCACGGTGGCGCCCTCGGCCAACACCAACAACCTGAGCTTCGTGACGGTTCTGCTCTACGACCCCTTGGCCGGAGAATCATGACCAGGGCAAATGCCTATCTCCGCAGCGCGCTCTTCCTCCTTACCGCGCTGATCCTCCACATGGCGCTGTTCTCCGACCTGCGGGTTCTGGGGGTTGCCCCCGAAGTGCCTCTGGCCATCGCGGTCACCGCGGGGCTGGTCGGCGGGCCGGAGCGGGGAGCGGTCGCCGGATTCGCCATCGGGTTGGGCATCGACCTGTATCTGCCTACGCTGTTCGGCCTCTCCGCCCTCATCTACACCGTCTGGGGCTACTCGGTGGGCCTGCTGGAGCAGCGAATCTTCCGCAGCGCTTGGTGGATCAACGTCTTGATCACCGCCGCAGCCACCGCCGGAGGGCTGCTGGTGTACGCGGTGCTCGGCGAGCTGCTGGGCCAGGCCAACCTCTACACCGACCGCCTCTACGAGGTCATGGGCGTGGCTGCGGCCTACAACCTGGTGTTGAGCCTGCCCTTGCTGGCCCTGTGGCGCTGGTCGTGGCCGAGACATCTGGGAGAAGAGCATTGAGCCCGGAGTCGCTCCGCCTGCGGCTCAGCTTCTTGGCCCTTCTGGCCCTTCTGGCCTTCGCCGCGCTGGTGGCCCGACTGTGGTTCCTCCAAGTGTTGAGCTCTGAGGAGTTCGAGGCCCAGGCCCAATCGAACACCGTCCGGGTGATCTACGAGTCCGCCCCCCGAGGTCGCATCTTCGACCGCAGCGGCAACGTGCTGGTGGACAACCGGGAGTCCCTCGTGGTAACCGTGGACCGGTTCACCTTCGACACCGAGTTCGACGAGGGCGAACAGGAAGAGCTGGTGCTCAGGCTGGCCACCGAGATCAGCCGAGCCGGGCGGCTCACCAAGGTTTTCGAGATCGCTGACGCGCTTGGTGATCCCCGCTACGGCCCCCTCGATGCGGTGCCGGTAGCCGACGACGTCACCGAGAACTTCGAGATCCTCCTGGCCGAGCGGGCCGACGAGTTCCCCGGCGTGGGCACTGTCGTCCGCAGCGTCCGCACCTACCCCTACGGTGATCTGGCCGCCCACATTCTGGGCTATGTCTCCCTGCTCAGCGAGGAGCAGTACGAGTTGGTGGCTGATGACCCCAAGACCTACCGCCGCAACGACGAGATCGGCCAGACCGGGATTGAGGCCTCCTTCGAATCGGTGTTGAGGGGCACGCCCGGCTACACCCGGCTGGAGGTGGACAACGTGGGCGATCCGGTGGCGGTGCTGGACCAGGTGGACCCGATTGCCGGCGCCGACGTCCACCTCACCTTGAACATCGACCTCCAGGCGCTGGCCGAGAAGGAGCTCTTGGCCGGCTTGGCCGAGGCTCGCCAGCAGGAGACCGACGATCCGAACCAACCGCCGTTCAAGGCCCCCGGCGGCGCCCTGGTGGTGCTGGACCCCAACGGCTCAGAGGTCTTGGCCATGGCCTCGTTCCCCACGTATTCGCCCAGCGAGTTCGTGAGCGGCTTCTCCGCAGACCGGTGGGCAGAGCTTCAAGACCCCAACAACCACCAACCCCTGCACAACCGGGCCTTGGCCGGCATCTATCCGCCGGGGTCCACATTCAAGCTGTTCACCGCCTATGCCGCGCTGAACAGCGGCGTGATCGGCCCGCGAGGCGTGCTGGATGTGCGCACCCTCTATGACGACACCGGCTCCTACGTCGTGCCGTCCTGCGAAGAAGAGCTAGTCGCCTCGTGTACCTTCAAGAACGCCGAGGAGGCCATCTATGGGCCGGTGGACCTGCACCGGGCTATCACCGTGTCGTCCGACGTCTACTTCTATTACTTGGGCGACACCATGGACCGGGCTGATCGCTTCGACCGGGAGGGCATCCAGCGTTCGGCGCGGCTGTACGGATTCGGCGCACCGTCGGGTATCGCCTTGCCCGGCGAGGGGGCGGGCCGGGTGCCGTCACCGTCGGCAGCCGAGGCCGCGGGCGAGCCATGGCGAACCGGCGACTCGATCGTGTTGGCCATCGGCCAGGGCCTGCTGGGGTCCACCCCGTTGCAGCTGGCCAATGGCTACGCCGCGTTCGCCAACGGGGGCACGCTGTACTCCCCCAAGATGGTGGAACAAGTGGTGAACCCGGTTACCGGCGAGGCGGTGCAGACGTTCGGGGACCGGGTGCTCAACCAGGTCTACCTGCCCCCCTCCATCAGGACGCCGATCCTCGAAGGGCTCCTCGGAGTCACCGCGGAGCTGGAGGGCACCGCCCACTCCGCCTTCTTCGGCTTCCCCCTGGAGGAGTGGCCGGTGGCGGGAAAGACCGGCACGGCCGAGGTGGTGGGCCAGGCCGACAACTCGCTGTTCGCCGCTTTCGGCCCCAACCCCAATCCCGAGTATGTGGTGGTGGCGATCATGGAGGAGTCGGGCTTCGGGGCGTCGGTGGCCGCTCCCGCGGTGCGCCGGGTGCTGGAGCCCATTGCCACGAACTCGGTGCCGGCGGTGCGCACCATTGACGATCTCGCCGAGTTGAGCGGGCCGATCGAAGATGACGAGGTCTCCGAAGACGCCGATACGGGGAGCGCGGCCTGATGGCAGTCATCTCCTTGGAGGAGCGCCGCCTCAAGGAGCGGGAGCTGAATCCCCGGAGCAGTCCGTATGCGCCGTGGATGCACATCGATCTGCTCTTGGTGCTGGCCGCGGCCGGTCTGGCCGCCATCGGGCTCGCCGCCATCTACAGCACCACCCGGGGCCGCGATCCGGAGAACTTCGATGCCTTCTTCATGGACCGGCAGTCGCTGTTCGCCGTGGCTGGCGCGCTGTTGATGGTGTTCGCGGCCTGGTTCCCGTATCAGGAGCTGGCCAAGTTCGCGGTGGCCATCTACGGCGTCGGTCTTCTGGCGCTGATTGTGGTGCTGGGCCCCTTGGGCGAGGAGGTCAACGGGGCCCGATCCTGGTTCCGGTTCGGCGACTTCCAGCTCCAGCCGTCTGAGTTCCAGAAGCTCGCGGTGATCGTTGCGGTGGCGGCCTTTCTGGCCCGCTACGAAGAGCATTTGACCGTGCCCCGAGTGTTCTTCGCGGTGGGCATTGTGGCGTGGCCCGGTCTGTTGGTCCTGCTCCAGCCTGATGTGGGCACCGCGCTGATCTACGTGTTCATCGGGTTTGTCCTGCTGCTCATCGGCGGCATCCGCTTCCGGCAGATCATCGGCATCGCCCTGATCGTGGTCACCGTGGTCACGCTGATGATCAACTCCAACATGCTGGAGGACTACCAGACCAACCGGCTGCGAACCTTCGTCGATCCCACCACCGGCGTCACTGATGCCGGCTTCCAGCAGCGCCAAGCTCAGATTGCCATCGGCAACGGCGGGTTGAGCGGCAAGGGCTATGGCGAGGGTTCCCAGACGCTGAGCGGCCTGGTGCCCCAGCAGCACACCGACTTCATCTTCACCGTCATCGGCGAGGAGTTCGGCTTCGTCGGCTCCGCCACCACCCTGGGGCTTTACGCCCTGTTGCTTTTGCGGATTCTCCAGGCGGCGCGCTTGGCCAAAGACCGGTTTGGCGCGCTCATCTGCTCGGGGGTCTTCGCCATGATCTTGTTCCAGATGTTCGAGGCGGTGGGCATGACCCTGGGCATCACCCCCATCACCGGAATTCCGCTGCCCCTGGTGTCCTACGGCGGCTCTTCGGCCATCGCCACCCTCATCGGCCTCGGGCTGGTCTTGAACGTGCGAATGCGGCGGTTCGTCTGAACGGAGAAGACCCGAGCGCGGGGGTCTGCCCCCTCCGGGTGGTCTGAACCGGTTCTGCCATTCCGTCTGCTGGCGGTAGATTGGTGGCAATGTCGCTTTGGCCGGAATTGGAGTTGGTGCTGCCCGAGGTGTCGAAGCCGGCGCGCTACATCGGCGGCGAGGGCGGGATGGTGGCGCCGGAGCACCACCCGTCGAAGGCCGCTTGGCTTCTGGCCTATCCCGACACCTACGAGATCGGCCTGCCCAACCAGGGCCTTCAGATCCTCTACGAGATACTCAACGAGCGCGACGACGCAGTGGCCGAGCGGGCCTACGCCCCCTGGGTGGACATGGAGACCGAGATGCGGGCCGCGGGCCTGCCGCTGTTCTCGGTGGATACGCATCGTCGGGCGGGTGACTTCGACGTGCTGGCGTTCAACTTGTCAGCTGAACTGGTCTACACCAATGTGCTCAACTGCATCGACCTTGCTGGCGCGCCGGTGCGGGTTGAGCACCGGGCCGATGACGACCTGTTGGTCGGCGCGGGCGGCCACTGCACCTACAACCCCGAGCCGCTGGCCGATTTCGTGGACTTCTTCGTGCTGGGCGACGGCGAGGAGGTGGTGTCGGAGATCAACGCGGTGGTCCGGGACTGGAAGCGGGCCGGCAAGCGGTCGCGCCAGTCGGTGCTGCGGGGTTTGGCCGCCGTTGAGGGCGTGTACGTGCCGTCGCTGTACGACGTGGTCTATGACGGCCCGGCGCTGGTCTCGATCACGCCCCGGTTTGACGACGTGCCCGCGGTGGTGGAGAAGCGCACCGTGGCCGATCTGGCTGCTTGGCCCTATCCCAAGCAACAACTGGTGCCGCTCACCGAGGTGGTGCATGATCGGCTCAACGTGGAGGTGTTTCGGGGCTGCACCCGGGGATGCCGGTTCTGCCAGGCGGGGATGATTACCCGCCCGGTACGGGAGCGGCCCGCCGATCAGGTTCGCACCATGGTGGCCGACGGCTTGGCCCGCTCCGGCTATGACGAGGTGGCCCTTACCTCGCTGTCCACCGCCGATTTCAGCGGGATCGAGGAGGTGGTGGCCGCCACCATGGACTGCGGTGCCGGCGAGGTGTCGGTGTCGCTGCCCAGCCTGCGGGTGGACGCCTTCACCGTGGGGCTGGCGGCCCAGATCCAGCGGGCCCGGCGCACTGGCCTGACCTTCGCCCCCGAAGCCGGGTCGTGGCGGATGCGTCAGGTGATCAACAAGTTGATCGACGAGCGCGATCTCTATGGGGCGGTGGAGTCGGCCTTCTCCCAGGGGTGGCGGCGCATGAAGCTCTACTTCCTCACCGGTCTGCCCACCGAGACCGATGTGGACACCCTGGCCATCGGGGAGCTGGCCCGCAACTGCGTGGAACTGGGCCGGGCCCACACCAAGAACCCCTCGGTGACGGTGTCGCTGGGCGGCTTCGTGCCCAAGCCGTTCACCCCCTTCCAGTGGTTTGGCCAGAACACGGCGTCCGAGCTTCAGCGCAAGATTTTCTTGCTGCGCGACGACATCAAGCGGAACCGGGGCGTGCAGATGAAGTGGCACGACCCCAAGGCCAGCCTGGTGGAGGGAATCGCCAGCCGGGGCGACCGCCGCATCGGACGGGTCATCGAAGACGTGTGGCGGCAGGGCGGCACTTTCCAGGAGTGGTCCGAGCACTTCGACTTCGACTGCTGGACCCAGGCCATGGAGCGCCACGGGCTCTCGGTGGACTGGTACGTCCATCGGCACCGCACCGAAG